>NZ_FNUS01000009.1 GCF_900108025.1 Halpernia humi | reverse complement strand
CTACTTTTGCACTCTCAAATCGAAAGAATAGAGGGAGCGTAGGAGTTATAGCGGTTTATTTTTTAATAAATTTATTTAGAAAAAGATTGTGAGTTTAGAAAATAAGTTATACTTTTGCAGACCAAAATCGAAAGAGAATTTGGGGCGAAGATGAGGGATTAAGATAAGTCGAAAAATATTTTTAAATTTTAGTAAAAAATATTTGGCAGATTAAAATAAACTTTATACTTTTGCACTCGCAAATCGAGAGAAGACAAAGACAGAAGTTTACTCGAGGAAGCGGAAAGAGAAAGAAGATCATTGAAAATACAAATAACAACCAAGTAAGAAAAAGACTAAAGCGTCAATTAAAAGACTTTTGGGTTAGGATAAACAAACATACAATGGAGAGTTTGATCCTGGCTCAGGATGAACGCTAGCGGGAGGCCTAACACATGCAAGCCGAGCGGTATAGAATCTTCGGATTTTAGAGAGCGGCGTACGGGTGCGTAACACGTGTGCAACCTACCTTTATCTGGGGGATAGCCTTTCGAAAGGAAGATTAATACCCCATAATATATTAAATGGCATCATATAATATTGAAAACTCCGGTGGATAGAGATGGGCACGCGCAAGATTAGATAGTTGGTGAGGTAACGGCTCACCAAGTCTGTGATCTTTAGGGGGCCTGAGAGGGTGATCCCCCACACTGGTACTGAGACACGGACCAGACTCCTACGGGAGGCAGCAGTGAGGAATATTGGACAATGGGTGAGAGCCTGATCCAGCCATCCCGCGTGAAGGACGACGGCCCTATGGGTTGTAAACTTCTTTTGTATAGGAATAAACCTAGATACGTGTATCTAGCTGAAGGTACTATACGAATAAGCACCGGCTAACTCCGTGCCAGCAGCCGCGGTAATACGGAGGGTGCAAGCGTTATCCGGATTTATTGGGTTTAAAGGGTCCGTAGGCGGACCTGTAAGTCAGTGGTGAAATCTCATAGCTTAACTATGAAACTGCCATTGATACTGCAGGTCTTGAGTGAATTTGAGGTAGCTGGAATAAGTAGTGTAGCGGTGAAATGCATAGATATTACTTAGAACACCAATTGCGAAGGCAGGTTACCAAGATTCAACTGACGCTGAGGGACGAAAGCGTGGGGAGCGAACAGGATTAGATACCCTGGTAGTCCACGCTGTAAACGATGCTAACTCGTTTTTGGGTCTTCGGGCTCAGAGACCAAGCGAAAGTGATAAGTTAGCCACCTGGGGAGTACGTTCGCAAGAATGAAACTCAAAGGAATTGACGGGGCCCGCACAAGCGGTGGATTATGTGGTTTAATTCGATGATACGCGAGGAACCTTACCAAGACTTAAATGGGAAATGACAGATTTAGAAATAAATCCTTCTTCGGACATTTTTCAAGGTGCTGCATGGTTGTCGTCAGCTCGTGCCGTGAGGTGTTAGGTTAAGTCCTGCAACGAGCGCAACCCCTGTCACTAGTTGCTACCATTAAGTTGAGGACTCTAGTGAGACTGCCTACGCAAGTAGAGAGGAAGGTGGGGACGACGTCAAATCATCACGGCCCTTACGTCTTGGGCCACACACGTAATACAATGGCCGGTACAGAGGGCAGCTACCATGTGAATGGATGCAAATCTCGAAAGCCGGTCTCAGTTCGGATTGGAGTCTGCAACTCGACTCTATGAAGCTGGAATCGCTAGTAATCGCGCATCAGCCATGGCGCGGTGAATACGTTCCCGGGCCTTGTACACACCGCCCGTCAAGCCATGGAAGTCTGGGGTACCTGAAGTCGGTGACCGTAAAAGGAGCTGCCTAGGGTAAAACAGGTAACTAGGGCTAAGTCGTAACAAGGTAGCCGTACCGGAAGGTGCGGCTGGAACATCTCATTTTTGAGACTCTTTTTCGGAGGAGTATAAACAAACAAAGTACTTTAAATAGTGCATCATATTTTAACTTAAAAGTTTAGTCGCTTTAGTTTTTTTACTTCGGTTGGTATTTAACATATAACCCCTAAAGATTAGTAGAGAGGGAACGTAGAGACACGAGATTAAGAGAGAAGAAGAGAGATTTTAAAGTCTCAAATCTGATGTCTCTAAAGTCTCAAATCTAACAGAGTCTCGTAGCTCAGCTGGTTAGAGCGCTACACTGATAATGTAGAGGTCGGCAGTTCGAGCCTGCCCGAGACTACTAATTAATAAGACGGGAGGCAGTTAGACAATAGATAGACTTAAGGTCTTTTATCTAAAATCTTATAGTCTAAAAGTCTGGATTTAGAGGGGGATTAGCTCAGCTGGCTAGAGCGCCTGCCTTGCACGCAGGAGGTCATCGGTTCGACTCCGATATTCTCCACAATTTTGCGAAAGCAGAAAGAGAAGAAGCAGCCAATTAAGATAAAATTAGTTACAAAAAGAGTAACAAGCGAAGAAGATATTTAAAAATATCAATTACATAGACGAAAAATTAAGCATTATTAGATGCAAAATTAATAGATAACAACTAAAAAGTTGTATATTATTAATTTAGAAAGGCTCGAAACCTTTATTTTTCACTATTCTTGAATTTGATTTAAAAGTTGCAGGCAGAGCCAAAAACAATGCCGGCGTATCAAAGGAAAGGAAAGAATAATAGATCATTGACAATAACGATAAAGACATCACAAAGAGAAAACCAAAGCACTTTTAAGTGCTTTAAAAACTAAAAATATTAGGAAAGAAATCGTTAAGGGCGTATGGCGGATGCCTAGGCTTTCAGAGGCGAAGAAGGACGTGGTAAGCTGCGAAAAGCTGCGGGGATCGGCACACACGAATTGATCCGCAGATGTCCGAATGGGGCAACCCGTCTGGTTGAAGACCAGTCACCCGCCGTAAGGCGGGAGCAAACCCGGAGAACTGAAACATCTAAGTACCCGGAGGAAAAGAAATCGAAGAGATTCCGTAAGTAGCGGCGAGCGAAAGCGGATTAGCCCAAAAGCTTTTATATGTTTAATAGAATGTTCTGGAAAGAACAGCCATAGAGGGTGATAGCCCCGTATATGAAAGGCATATTTGAGTGATAAATGAGTAGGGCGGGACACGTGAAATCCTGTTTGAATATGGGGGGACCATCCTCCAAGGCTAAATACTCCTGAAAGACCGATAGTGAACAAGTACTGTGAAGGAAAGGTGAAAAGCACTTCGAATAGAAGGGTGAAAGAGAACCTGAAACCGTACGCCTACAAGCGGTCGGAGCCCACAAGTTGGGTGACGGCGTGCCTTTTGCATAATGAGCCTACGAGTTAATTTTACTAGCGAGCTTAAGCACTTCAGGTGCGGAGGCGCAGCGAAAGCGAGTCTGAATAGGGCGCTATAGTTAGTAGGATTAGACGCGAAACCTTGTGATCTACCCATGGGCAGGTTGAAGCTTTGGTAACACAAAGTGGAGGACCGAACCGGTTGACGTTGAAAAGTCTTCGGATGACTTGTGGGTAGGGGTGAAAGGCCAATCAAACTGGGAGATAGCTCGTACTCCCCGAAATGCATTTAGGTGCAGCGTTGCGAAATTAGTTTATTAGAGGTAGAGCTACTGATTGGATGCGGGGGCTTCATCGCCTACCAATTCCTGACAAACTCCGAATGCTAATAAATGATGCGCAGCAGTGAGGGCATGGGTGCTAAGGTCCATGTCCGAGAGGGAAAGAACCCGGACCAACAGCTAAGGTCCCCAAATATATGCTAAGTTGAAATAACGCGGTTGAACTGCATTGACAGCTAGGATGTTGGCTTGGAAGCAGCCATTCATTTAAAGAGTGCGTAACAGCTCACTAGTCGAGCGGTTCGGCATGGATAATAATCGGGCATAAGCATATTACCGAAGCTATGGATTTATAATTTTAGAATTATATCTGGTAGGGGAGCATTCTGTTTGCGCCGAAGCAGTATCGTGAGGTATTGTGGAGCGGACAGAAAAGAAAATGTAGGCATAAGTAACGATAAAGGGGGCGAGAAACCCCCTCACCGAAAGACTAAGGTTTCCTCAGCTATGCTAATCAGCTGAGGGTTAGTCGGGACCTAACGCGCACCCGAAAGGGGAAGTGGATGGACAATGGGTTAATATTCCCATACTTGCTCACACTAAAAAGGGGACGGATTGCCGTACTTACTGAAGACTGACGGAATAGTCAAGACCTAGCCTTCGGGCGAAGTTGTTGTAGGGAAAGCGGTTCCAAGAAAAGCCGAAGTGAAGCAACCCGTACCAAAACCGACACAGGTGGTCGAGGAGAGAATCCTAAGGTGCTAGAGTGAATCATGGTTAAGGAATTAGGCAAAATAGTCTCGTAACTTCGGAAGAAGAGACGCCCCATCAGCGATGATGGGGCCGCAGTGAAGAGGCCCAGGCGACTGTTTATCAAAAACACAGGACTCTGCTAAATCGAAAGATGCTGTATAGGGTCTGACACCTGCCCGGTGCTGGAAGGTTAAGGGAGGGGCTTAGGAGCAATCCGAAGGTCTTAACTGAAGCCCCAGTAAACGGCGGCCGTAACTATAACGGTCCTAAGGTAGCGAAATTCCTTGTCGGGTAAGTTCCGACCTGCACGAATGGTGTAACGATCTGGGCACTGTCTCAACCATGAGCTCTGTGAAATTGTAGTATCGGTGAAGATGCCGATTACCCGCAATGGGACGAAAAGACCCTGTGAACCTTTACTATAACTTCGTATTGACTTTGAATAAACAATGTGTAGGATAGGTGGGAGGCTTTGAAGCGGGCACGCTAGTGTTCGTGGAGCCAACGTTGAAATACCACCCTTTGTTTATTTAGAGCCTAATCCGCCTAAGGCGGAGACATTGCGTGGTGGGTAGTTTGACTGGGGTGGTCGCCTCCAAAAGAGTAACGGAGGCTTTCAAAGGTACCCTCAGCACGCTTGGTAACCGTGCGTAGAGTGTAATGGCATAAGGGTGCTTGACTGTGAGACCTACAAGTCGATCAGGTGCGAAAGCAGGACATAGTGATCCGGTGGTTCCGTATGGAAGGGCCATCGCTCATAGGATAAAAGGTACTCCGGGGATAACAGGCTAGTCTCCCCCAAGAGCTCATATCGACGGGGAGGTTCGGCACCTCGATGTCGGCTCGTCACATCCTGGGGCTGGAGAAGGTCCCAAGGGTTGGGCTGTTCGCCCATTAAAGTGGCACGCGAGCTGGGTTCAGAACGTCGTGAGACAGTTCGGTCTCTATCTATTGCGGGCGTTAGAAATTTGAGTGGGCTTGAATCTAGTACGAGAGGACCGATTTGAACAAACCTCTGGTGTATCTGTTGTATTGCCAAGTGCATCGCAGAGTAGCTACGTTTGGTAAGGATAAGCACTGAAAGCATATAAGTGCGAAACCTGCCACAAGATGAGATTTCTTTTAAGGGTCGTTGGAGATGACAACGTTGATAGGCTATAGGTGTAAAGACAGTAATGTCATAGCCGAGTAGTACTAATTACCCGTAGATTTATAGCTTAATATATTTAAACCTTAAAAGTGCAACCAGGTTTGCTCTTTGTGAACGTTTTTATCGATTTTTAAATAATAGTTGACAGTTATAAGTTGACTGTTGTCAGCAATTACTGACAACTAACAACCAAGAACTAACAACTCTAAACAGCCTTTAGGGTGGTTTTAGCAGAGGGGCTCACCTGTTCCCATTCCGAACACAGAAGTTAAGCCCTCTAGCGCCGATGGTACTGCAACACGCGGGAGAGTAGGTCGCCGCCAGTTTTTTTTATCCCCACACATTTTTTTGTGTGGGGATTTTTTTTG
>NZ_FNUS01000008.1 GCF_900108025.1 Halpernia humi | reverse complement strand
TTACCATTAAGGAATTAAGCCATTTTCGCTTAAAAAACTTAATAAAAATCAATTTATTGATTGCTTAATCAGAATAAACTTAACTCACTGAAATTCTTAATGTTAAATTTAAGAATAAACAGAGTTTATTTTAATTTAGAAAATTAAGAAAAGGCTATAAAAAATTTATTGAATGAAATTTAAACAGGCTCTAAAAATCTTTTTGATTTCACAGAATTTTAAATACATTTTAATATTAAAAAAAATTTAAGCAAATTTGTGCTATGAGAAAATTGGTGATTGCTGTAGATGGCTATTCTTCCACAGGCAAAAGTTCCATTTCAAAGATTATTGCAAAAAAATTGAATCTTGTTCATTTGGATACAGGATCGATATATCGCGCTGTGACTTATTACGCCTTAAAAAATTGCAAAAATTCGGAAGGAAAAATTGATTTAGATTTGCTTTTTAAAAGTTTAGATAAAATAGAAATTTCCTTTAAAGAAGATAAAAATGAACTAAAACTTTACCTCAATGGCGAAGAAATGTCGCACAAAATTCGGCAAATTAAAGTTAATAACAATGTAAGTTTCATTGCCAAACAACCAGAAATTCGTGCATTTCTTTTAGAATTGCAAAGAAATTTGGCCAAAAATGGCGGTATTATAATGGATGGCAGAGACATCGGCGCTTTTGTTTTGCCAGATGCAGATTTCAAATTTTTCTTGACTGCAAGTGTGGAGGAACGCACAAAAAGAAGATTTCAAGAACTTAAAAATTCTGGCATCGACACTGAAGAAGAAAAAGTAAGAGATAATTTATTAAAGAGAGACAAAATAGACAGCGAAAGAGAAAATTCTCCACTAAAACAAGCCGAAGATGCTATTTTGATTGATAATACTTTTTTAACAAAAGAAGAAACCATCGCACTGATTCTCAATTATTTAAAAAAAACATGACAAATAACGTAATATTACTTTTTGGTACGTTTGTTGTAATTTAAAAAGCAACAAAAATTAAAATAATATTAACAATAAATTATTAAAAATGTCAAAAAAAAGTAGCAATAACGTAGCAGGAGTATTAGCAGGATTATTAGCAGGAGCCGCTGCAGGTGTAGTTTTAGGAATGCTTTATGCGCCAGAGGAAGGAACAGAAACACGAAAAAAGATTAAAAAGAAAGCGAAAGAATTAAAAGATCAGGCCGAAGATAAATATTCTGAAGTTTCTGAAAAAGCAAAACACAAATACCATGATGCAGCAGAAAAAGCAAAAGAAACCTACAAAAATGTTTCTGAAACTGTGAAGGACACAACAGAAAAAGTTGTTGGCAGCATGAAAGAAGGCTATGACAAATATAGAGATCAAGCCGCGAGTAAAATTGCAGATGTTGCAAAAGATGTAGAAAACGAGTTGGATAGTTTAAGATCTTAAGCTAAAAACCGACCTAAAAATAAAAAGGAACTTGTGAAGAGTTCCTTTTTTTGTAACTTTAAAAAAAAAATAAAAATGGTAGAAACTTTAAAAGAATTTTTAGCCAAAAGAATTGAACTTCTTAAAATGGAAGCTACTGAAAAAACCGTTATAATTTTGGCGTTTTTTGTATTTTCGGGTCTTTTTATTTTGATGTTTTTAGTTTTTGTAATCTTATTAAATATTGGTTTAGGCCTCATTTTAGGCCATTATATCGGCAATTATGGCTATGGCATATTATTAATTGCTGGCTTTTATTTGATATTTGTTT
Source organism: Halpernia humi (assembly GCF_900108025.1). Classification (GTDB taxonomy): domain Bacteria; phylum Bacteroidota; class Bacteroidia; order Flavobacteriales; family Weeksellaceae; genus Halpernia; species Halpernia humi. Next base: position 202,314 of record NZ_FNUS01000008.1, on the reverse strand, counting down.
TTATCACACTCCTTTTTAAAAATAGCATTAAAAAACGGGTGGCTAATTTTTTCTTAAAATTTATAAATTCTTAAAAAATGGCAAACAAATACAATAGTTTAGAAGAACTTAGAAGAAAAAAAGCCTTACTGAAAAAGGAAGTTTCAGATTTGCAAGATCTTTTAACTTTTGAAGATACGAAAGAAAGTTTGAGCGTTTTAACGCACGGTTTCTCCGATTCTTTTTTAAAAGAAGAATATAACAAAGATGGCGAAAAATCTGTGGCTTTGGATGGAAAAGAAATTGTAAAAAGCATTTCAAATCAGGTAAAAAGCACACTTATGAATAAAAAAAATATTATGAATTTTGCGAAGAGTGATGTAGGAAGCAGCATTGCCGAAAATGCCATCAAATTAAGCATTGTAGGTTTTGTGGGCAACTATGCCAAAAAAAGTTTAAGCAACAGCAATTGGAAAAAGAAAGTACTTGGTTTGATTCTCATCTATTTAGCGCCAAGCCTTTTGCGATATTTAAGAACAAAATTAGAAGATTACGAAAAAAACCGCAGCGTGAGTTCTATGGAGCAATTGATCTAAAAAATCAGAGCCTTATTTCTATGTTATTTTTGTGCGAAAATCTGTCCTAAAATAATACCAGTTGCCATAGAAACGTTTAGGCTTTCAGTAGATTTAGATTTTCCAAAACGTGGAATTGTAATTTTTTTATGCAAGTTTTCTAAAGTTTTAGGCCGCATTCCGTTGCCTTCATTACCCAAAATTAAATTAAAGTTTTTAGGAAATTTAAAATCATAAATATTTTCGCCTTGCATATCTGTGCCTATATTTTCATTTTTAGTTTCAGATAAATAAAGTTCCAAATTTTTATAATAAATTTTAACGCGCAGAAAACTGCCCATACTTGCCATCAACACTTTTGGATTAAAGCAATCTGCTGTGTCTTCACTACAAATAATTTGCTCAATCCCAAACCAATCAGCCAAACGAATGATGGTGCCCAAATTTCCGGGATCTTGTATGCCATCTAAAATAATTTGCTGCTTTAACTCCTGAAAAGGTTTTTCTAATGGGATTTCGCAAAGTGCTAAAGAATTTTTTGGATGCTGAAGAAAACTTATTTTTTTTAATTCTGCCGCAGAAACGGATATAGTTTCGGTATATTCTACATCAAGATCTTCCAAATCAATTGAAAAAATTTCCTTAATTTTAAAGGAAGAATTCAGCATTTCTCGAATGATTTTGTTACCTTCAACCAAAAACATATTGTATTTTTGTCTGAATTTCTTCTTATCGAGAGATTGTATAATTTTTATTTTATGAGACGACAGCATTTTTTAAAATATTTTCAAAAGTATTACTTATTAATCTGTTCTGCAACTGCGATGCTTTTCATCTTTGGCTGTAGCGCAACTAAAAAAGTGCCGCAAAGCGAGTTTTTGCTTACTAAAAACAATTTTAAATTTACAGATGGTAAAATTTATGCCAATCAAATCCCAGATTATGTAAGCCAAAAGCCGAACAAAAAACAACTACTTTTTTTCCCGATTGGGCTTTATTTTTATAATGTTTCCAACCCGAAATATGATAGTATTCTCAATGAATATCAAACCTATCCCAAAGCAATGCGAAATCAAAAACTTCGAGATTCGCTTTTCATTAAATATAAACATCCAGAATATGTGGGCGAAAATTTATTTTGGAATCGTTTTTTTCATTCTTTGGGGACCGCACCTATTATTTTAGACCAAGGTAAAACGCAATCGAGTGCAGATAAAATTAGAAAATTTTTAGTCTATCGCGGTTATTGGGATTCGCATGTAGAATATAAGCATCAATTGGATTCAGCTACTAAAAAAGCACAAGTAGATTACACCATTACGCACAAAGACCCGACGTTTATTAGCGAATATTACTATGATATTAAAGATCCACAGATTAAAGAAATTTATCAGTGGAACATTAAAAAAAGCATCGTTCGGCAAGGTGAAATTTTAGATCAAACCAAACTAGAAAATGAAGTAAATAGAATTGAAGATCTAATGAGACAAAAAGGGTACTACAATTTTAATAATTCTAATGAGGAAATCTATTTCACTGCAGATACTTTAAGCAGTAGAAAACAAGTGCCATTAACGATGAAGATTGATTCTACCTACAAAAAATCTACCATTGGCAAAATTGAAGTTGCAATTGTTAATAACGTCAAAGATTTCCCAAAAAATACTGTAAAAGATAGTTTGCGTGGCATTAATATCTATAAAATGGATGAGCAATACAAAACCCGTGCGTTGTGGCGACCAATTACTATAAAGCCTGGTGAAATTTACGACCAAAAAAATCTTGATCTTACTAAAAGGAATTTGCTATCGATGAATAATTTCAGCATTTTATCGTCTCAAATAGAATTGCGAAATGGTGGAAAAGCCCCGCCAAACGATAGTATTATTGATGTTCTCTATTTGCTAAAACCGTTACCAAAATATGAATTAAAAGTCGCAACAGATATTAATTATAGCCAACTTCTAAACTTCGGTATTTCACCTTCGATTGATCTAACAAGCAGAAATATTTTTGGCGGTGCAGAAAATCTTTCTTCGAGCATTTCTGGAACTTTCGGCTCTGTTAGAAACGCAGCGGATATTAACCAAAGAACTTTAGCCTATGAAATTTCCACACAATTTTCTTTAAAATTTCCGAGGTTATTGTTGCCTTTTTCCTATTGGCGGCTCATCCCGAAACGCTACTCTCCTACCTCATCTCTTAATTTAGGTGCTTCGGTGCAGAATAATATTGGTTTGGGCAGAATCAATTTCAATGCAGGCTTAAATTATTTCGCAAATGTGGACGACCGTATTTCTCATCGATTAACGATTTTTAATTCCCAATTAAGTTTAACCCAAAATAAAGATAAATATTACGACTTTTTCCCGGCAGATAATGCTTACCGGCAAGATATTTTTAATCTCTATTTTATAAATCATCCACTAGAGCAAGCGTCTTATAACGATGGTACATTAACTAGTGATGAACTTACTCTTTTGATAACTGGCGATTCTACTTTTATAAATTCTCTTGATTCTGCGCAGTATAGTACTTTCAATAATTTTGTGCAAAGTATTTTTAATAAAGAAAGACAAACGCAAGATGTTTTAATAAATTCATTAATTTACAATTTCACATACAATGAAATTGGCAAGAAAGAATACGAAAATCCCTTTTATTTTAATGCAAAAGTAGAATTTGCGGGTAATTTGCTATCTCTCATCAGTGGAAACAAAAAGAAAGACAATATTATCTCGGATGCTACTAAAACACTTTTCAATATTCCCTACTCACAATTTGTGAAGTTTGATGTGGATTTTAGAAAATATTTCACCTTCACAATGAAAAATGGGCGAAAAAACACACTCGCCGTACGACAATTATTAGGGGTTGGAATTCCGTATGGAAACTCGCAAAATATGCCATTTGTGAGGTCTTATTTTAATGGTGGTTCTAATGATATTCGCGCTTGGACGGCATTTGGAGGTTTAGGTCCGGCAGATTCACAATTAGATGAAAGAGTTCGTTCTTATATTCTAGATAATGTAAAACTCACGACATCAATAGAATATAGAATGCCTTTTACAGACATGTTTGAAGGCGCGATTTTTACCGATGCTGGAAATATTTGGAGTTTAAAAGACAACGGCTTGGGCGATCAGTTCAAATTTAATAAATTTATAAAACAAATGGGCGTTGGGAGCGGCTTAGGTTTAAGAATAAATGTGGCCTACATTACACTTCGCGTAGATTTGGCCTATAAAATTTATGACCCAAATCAACCTGAAGGCGAACGATGGAGGTTTTCTAAAATACAACCTTTTAAGCCCACATTAAATTTTGCATTTGGATATCCGTTTTAGAAAAAAAACATTTTTAAGTAAATTTACAGACGTATGTATTTTATGACAATTTTGATTATATTCAAAATAATTTCAATCAATGTATAAAATTCTTCAATTTTTATCTTTAGTTTTGAAAAAAAGCAAGTTTTTACCTGTAACTTTTTAGCACATATTCACACTTATAAATAATAATAAAATATTATGATTAAAAAATCTTTTTCGGCCTTAGCACTTGTTCTTATCGGAGCATTTTCTCAGGCGCAAGAAATTAAATTTCAAGAATACGATTTGCCAAATGGCATGCACGTTATTCTGCATCAAGACAATAAAGCACCTGTAGTAACTACGGCCGTAATGTATCACGTGGGTGCAAAAGACGAACTCGCTAACCGCACAGGTTTTGCGCATTTCTTTGAGCATTTGCTATTTGAAGGAACGCCCAACATCAAACGTGGAGAATGGATGAAAATTGTAGCTGCCAATGGCGGTACAAATAATGCAAACACCACAGACGACAGAACGTATTATTACGAAACGTTTCCATCAAATAATGAGCAATTAGGACTTTGGATGGAAGCAGAACGTTTGACACATCCCGTTATCAACCAAATTGGTGTAGATACGCAAGACAAAGTAGTAAAAGAAGAAAAGAGAAGAAGTTATGATAATAGACCTTATGGCAATATTTTGACGGCTATAAAAGAAGGTTTATTTAAAAAACATCCTTACAAAAATACAACGATAGGAAAAATGAAAGATATAGATTCTGCCAAATTGGAAGAATTCAAAACTTTCTTTAAAAAATATTATGTCCCAAACAACGCCACTTTGGTTGTAGCAGGCGATATCAATATAAAGCAAACCAAAGAATGGGTTAGCGATTATTTTTCAACCATACCAAAAGGAGAACCCATTGTAAGAAATTTCCCGAAAGAAGACCCTATTACAAAGGAAACTGAAATTACTTATTACGACCCGAATATCCAAATCCCAGCCTATCTTTATACATACAGAACGCCAAGTGATAAAACACGAGATGCAAAAGTTTTGGATATGATATCTTCTTATCTTAGCAACGGAAAATCTTCTGTTTTGTATAAAAAATTAGTAGATAATGAGAAAAAAGCATTGGCCGTGCAAGCGATCAATCTAGGTGAGGAAGATTATAGCATTTTTGCGTTTTTTGCAATCCCAATGGGCCAAACTTCTGAAGCCACTTTGAGAACTGATATTGATGCAGAAGTGAAAAAATTACAAACCGACCTTATTAGCGAGGAAGATTATCAAAAACTTCAAAATCAATTTGAAAATCAGTTTGTGAATTCCAATTCTAGCATTCAAGGCATTGCAAGTTCTTTGGCTACTTACCACGTTTTGCAAGGCGATACTAATTTAATTAATAAAGAAATTGATATCTACCGAGGCATCACACGAGAAGACATCAGAGACGTTGCAAAAAAATATTTAAACAGCAACCAAAGAGTTATTATTAACTATTTACCAGAAAAAAAATAATCTTAAAACTATGAAAAAATCAATATATAGTCTTGCTGCGGTATTTTTAGTTTCTGGCATTATAGGCGCACAGGTTATCGACCTTAACCAACAGCCGAAACCAGGACCAACACCAACAGTAAACATTGCAAAACCACAAAGTTTTAAACTTAAAAATGGTTTAACCGTTTTAGTGGTAGAAGATCATAAATTACCCCGCGTAAATACCACTTTAAGTTTTGATCATCCTCCATTGTTGGAAGGCGACAAAGCAGGTTTAAGCGGTATAATGTCAGATTTATTAGGAAGTGGTACTTCTAAAATTTCAAAAGACGACTTCAATAAAAAAGTAGATTATTTAGGCGCTTCTATTAATTATAGCGCAAATGGTGCATTTGCAAATAGTTTATCTAAATATTATCCAGAAATACTCAATCTTTTTGCTGATGGAATAACCGATGCAAAATTTTCTGCTGAAGAATTAGAAAAATCCAAAGCAAGAGCCATTGAAGGTTTAAAAGCCAATGAAAAAAGTACGCAAGCCATCGGAAATCGCGTTTTTAATGCATTAAGTTATGGCAAAGAAACTGCGCTTGGCGAATTTACAACCGAAAAATCTTTAGAAGCCATTACACTTCCAGACGTTCAAGCAGCATATAAAAAATATTACGCGCCACAAGATGCTTATTTAGTGGTTATCGGTGATGTGAAGTATAAAGAAGTGAAAAATATGATTGAAAAAGCCTTTGATGGCTGGCAAAAATCAGATTACAAATTTCCATCTCTACCAAAATTTGAAAATGCTCCAAAAACGGAAATTGATGTGGTAGATGTGCCAAATGCAGCGCAATCGGTGATTATTTTAGGAGATTTGCATCAATTAAAAATGAAAAATCCTGATTATTTTGCAGCAACAGTTGCCAATTATATTTTGGGAGGTGGCAGTTTAGAAACCCGCGTAAACATGAACCTTCGCGAGAAAAACGGCTTCACTTACGGTGCTTATACTTCATTAGATACATCGAAATATGATTCTAATTTTGGCGGTACAGCCGAAGTTCGTGGCGAAGTTACCGCTCCAGCGATCAAAGAATTCATGACGGAAATAAATGGCATTAAAACCATTAAACCAGAAGAATTGAATAATGCAAAAGAAAAATTAAAAGGCAGTTTTATTCTTTCATTAGAAAGACCTGAAACTGTGGCACGTTTTGCCTTAAATTTAATTACGCAAGATTTACCTAAAGATTTCTATACCAATTATTTAAAATCTGTAGATGCCCTAACTGTAGACCAAGTGCAGAAAGCGACCAGCGATTTTATTAAGCCAAATAATATGAGAATATTTGTCGCAGGAAAATCAAGTCAATTTGCAGATGGATTAGAAACATTGGGCTACCCAGTAAAATATTTCGATGCATACGCCAATCCTGTTGCAAAACCAGAGGTGAAAAAAGTAGATGCAAGTGTTACTTTGGCTACAGTTGCAGATCATTATCTCGCAGCAATTGGTGGTAAAGACAAAGTTTCGAAAATCACTTCTGTCACTTTCAATTCTACTACAAAAATGCAGGGAATGGATTTAGGCATCAAAAATACCCAAGCAACTGGTGGCAAAATGAATATGGAAGTTTCTATGATGGGAAATGTTGCTCAAAAAATGACTTTTGATGGCACCAAAGGAACAATCACAGCGATGGGCAAATCTCAACCAATGCCCGATGCAATGGTAGCTGGATATGCAAAAAATAAAGAAATTTTCCCAGAGCTTACTTTCGGCACTACAAAAGATTATACTTTAGGTGGCATAGAAAAAATTGAAGGCGCAGACTCTTATGTCGTAAATGGCCCAGATACAAAATATTATTATGATGTAAAAACTGGCCTTAAAACTGGAGAAGTAAAAACTGCAGAAGCGAACGGTCAGAAAATGGAAGTTCCGACTTATTTTTCTAACTATAAAGACGTAGATGGTGTGAAATTTCCTTTCACCATGAAAGTGAAGCAAATGGGAATGGATATGCAACTTGACGTTCAAAACTATGAACTAAACAAAGCAACAGACGCAGATTTTAAATAAAATTCTCGTTTTTGTTTACATTAAAACGGCGCCGAAAGGTGTCGTTTTTTTTGTAGTTATAGCTTTTTGCGATACAAAAAAAGTTGATTTTTCAAATTTAAAGTTGATTTTTGTGAAGTAGAAAAATTTTGTACTTTTAATCAAATACTAGATTACCGATAAACAATAGCTGCAACTACAAAACACCAAAGACAAAAATACAATGAAATATTATTTAATTTTAACACTATTGATAGCAACTAAATTAACTCTTGCGCAATCAAATTTTAAGAAAGACTCTTTAATAAAAAATCCAAATTTTGACAAATCGTTAGCTGAAGAACTAGGCGCAGATGAATATGGAATGAAAAGTTATTTTTTAGTTATTCTAAAAACAGGATCTAACACGACGGCAACTAAAGAACTTACAAGTAATAGTTTCCGCGGACATTTAGACAATATATTTCGTTTAGTAGAACAAGGCAAACTAATCGTGACAGGACCATTGGAAAAAAATAAAAATACTTACAGAGGAATTTTCATTTTAAATAATATAGAAAACATTGATGATGCAAAGAAAATATTGCAATCTGATCCCGCCATTCAAAACGGTCTTCTAGACTATGAAATATTTACTTGGTATGGCTCTGCAGCACTATCTAAATATTTACCATTTTCTGATAAAATTTGGAAATTAAAACCATAATAAAAATAGATAAGGCAACGCAAACAATGATAAACAACCTGTATAAAAATACAGGAAAGACTTTAGAACAATGGATTGAAATTGTAAAATCTCAAAATTTTGCGAAACATGGAGAAATCATAAAATTTCTTAAAGAAAAACACGGTTTTACTCACGGATTTGCAAATCTTGTTGCTCATAAAGCAAATAAATCGGACGCAGGATCTTTCAAAAACCAAAATGATTTGATAACGAAACAATATCAAAATAAAGAACATTTTAAACTTTTGTACGACAAACTTATTTCCGAAATTCAAAACTTTTGGCTAAAGCCAATACATTTTCAAAAAAAACAAGTCGGGCTAAAGCCCTCCTCTTCCTCAAAAAAACCAGATCAAAAAAAACTTTTTTTTATATTTGATTAAAATAAAGTGTAAATATGGAAACCAGAATAGAACTCAGTAAATCAAAAATCGTCTTCATGTTTCTAGGCGCCTTGGCCTTCGTTGCAGCAAGTATTTGGTTTCTAACAAATCCCGAAAAATTCGCAAAAGTATTTTTCAATTTAGATTTTGCCGTTTATACCATTGCAATATTAGGTATTTCATTTTTCGGTTTGATTGCTGTTTTATTATTCAAAAAAATATTTAATTCAAAACCGGGAATCCTCATAAATTCAGCGGGAATTACCGATAATTCTAGTGCACTTTCTGCTGGTTTTATACCTTGGGAAGACATTAGTGCAATAGAAAGTAAGCGCATTACGAATCAAAAATTTATCATTATTATTTTAAAAAAACCTGAAAATTATTTAGAAAAAATACAAAATAAATTTAAGCAAAGAGCCATGCAAATGAACTATAAAATGAGCAATTCGCCGATAAACATTTCCGCAAATTCTTTAAAAATTAGTTTTGATGATTTGTATGAAGTTTTAAATAAGGCTTTATCCGAAAACAGCAAAACTGTCTAGAAATGCAAAAAAACCAATTCGAAAATGTTTCTGACGAAACACTTTTAAAAGAGCAAAAAAAACTAAAAAATTTGAATAAAATTTACGGCATAGTTTTAATATTGATATTCTTCGCTGCCATTTATCTTGCATTTGCAAAAGAAAAATTCGCGATGGTAATTGTTTGCACTGGGCTTTTTAGTATTTACGTGGTAAACCATCAATCATTAAATGATTTTAAAAAAGAGGTGGCGAAGAGAAATTTGAATTAAAATTTTTATAATTTATCCAATGGCGATTGTACGTTTGCGATTGTTTTATCTGCAACATCTGAATATTGAAAATCATTATCACCCAATAATTTTTGTATAAGCGTAATATCTGTTCCAAATTCTAAAAGATGTGTGGCATAACTGTGGCGCAAACTGTGAATACCCACTTTTTTTGTAATTCCTGCTTTATTCATTGCAGTTTTAAAAACCGACTGCGCACTTCTTAAAGCATATTTGCCGCCATATTGTCCTTCAAATAGATATTCTTTCGGTAGAAATGATTTATAATAAATGCGCAAATCATTCAGAAAACTTTGCGGCAAATTGACATAGCGGTCTTTTTTTCCTTTTCCTCTTTCTATAAGCACTTTCATGGTTTTAGAATCTATATGCTCCATTTTTATATTCACAATTTCACTTGCGCGAAGTCCCATGCCGTAGCAAAGTTGCAAGATAAGTTTGTGTTTTGGGTTTTCTGCTGCGTTTATTAATTTTGAAATTTCTTCGGTATTTAATGCTTTTGGCAAGAGCAAAGGTTTTTTTGGGCGCAGAATATCAAAAAACATTTTGTCTTTGTGCAGCACTTTTTCAAAATAAAATTTCACGGCATTCATTCTGCTATGAATTTGGTTTTCTGAAAGTTGCAATTCTTTATGACAATACAGAAAATAACTTTGTAATCGTTCTGGCGAAAGTTCGTTTACGAAATTAGATTTTAAAATATAAAGTAATTGTGCAAATTCCATAGAGTAAACCCTAATTGTATTTGGGCTAAAACCTTTTAGCATTAATTGATCTTGAAACTTCTGAAAGGCATCTAAATTTATTGGATCAATTTTTAACAACACCTCTTTACCAACAATTTTTATATCCAGGCCAAAAAGTTCTCTGTTAAAATTATTATCTGTGACATACCAAGAATTTTGGCTTTGCGACCAAGTGGGTTTTGTAGCAGATTTGAGCATATTAATTAAATAATAATCTTTTGTAAATGTAATCCAGATAATTTTCTTTCCCTTATAAACATCTACTTTAGTTTGGAAAAGGTTTTTATCAAAAACGGGCTGCGTATTTTGCATAACTAATATTGCGTATTTTAAATAGATAATCTTGCGTATTTTAACTATTAAGAAAGATATTAAAATTAAACGACTGATAATCTGTACTTACCAAAAATTATATTTTTCTGTAGATTTATAAAACTTGCGTATATTTGAGAGTTATCTGTAATTGTATCAAAATGACGTCAGAATTTAATATTGAAGAATTTAAGGGAAAATTAAATGAATTAACTAAAAATGGTTATGCTTTAATTAAAGGAAATCCATTTGCTATTTTTAGCATTAATTTTTCTGATAAACCTTTTTACGGAAACATCTATGAATCAGAATTTAAAATTACTAAAAATGCGAATTTAAATCCTGTTCCTTATGTAATAATAGGAAACTTTAAAAAAAGTGGAAAAGCAACAGTTGTCAAATACAAAATTAAACCAATGAAATTTGGATACTATTGGATTAGATTTATTCCAATTCTGATCAACATTGTTGGAATATTTGCTTTACTACTTAATCTAAAAAATATAGACAAAAATATTTTTACTATTAAATCTTTTATAATTGTTTTTATGGTCGAATTGTTTCTGTTATTTCCCATTTTGCTTACAGAAATGAAGAAAAGAAAATTTGAGAAGGAATTTCTTACGAAACTAAAAATAAATAACAACTACAGATAACAGCATATTGGCAATAGTGCGGATTTCTCGTAAGTTTAACCATTTTAGATTTTCCGAAGATTAATTTATAATAAGAAAGTTTCCGCGTTAAAGCCGCACCATCGCCAATATGCGAAACGTTATCTGCAAGCGTAACCGAAAATAACGCATAAAATGAGAAAAAATTTATTAATACTTTTTGTTTTATTAGCATCAATCTGTTATTTACAAATTAATGCTAAAAAAACTGTTACAAATTATGATAGAAATATTCAAGATACTATTATTGTTAAACACAAAAATTTTATAGATAAATCATCTTTCGAATTTGGTTTTTATTCAAAATCATACAGTTATTTTTGGATTGTTGGAAAAGATACTCTAGATTTTTCAATTAGTGCATGTGAATATGAAAGAGATAAATCTATGAGTATAAAAATTTTTCACAAAAATCCTATTAATTTAGAAACAGTACTAAAAAACACTAAAAATTGTTTACCTCTAATAAAACAAGATTTTAATACTGAAAAACTAAATTACTTATACTTCACAAACTCATTCATCTACTACCCAGACATTGTTACTAAACTATCAAATGAATATGAAGAAAAGTTTGGACAAAAACGAATAAAGTACGAAAAATTAAATAATTTTATGCTTAATTCAATTTTTAACAGAAAATTAAATATTTTTCTACAATTAGAAAACAAAAAAGTGAGTAGTTATAGTATTGAAAAATTTAATTTGATTGATAAAGAAAGTATGAAATATCAATTACCTAATTCTGAATTAAAAGATTATCCTACATTTTCAATCAATGGAATGGGAACTGTTGTAAATTTGAGTCAAAAATAAATAAAACGCCTGCAGATAACATCGGTTTTGCAATATGCGGGGTTTAGAGAAAGTAGAAACATTTGTGGAATTTATCCGCAAAAAACCATTTTCTTTTACAAATTTTTGTATTTTATCAAAAGAAAAATGGCTTTTGCTCAGTTCGGTTGCAGTTGTAACTTCCTGCCAATCAATACCGTACATCACAAAGTCGTTTTCCGTTAAAAAAAACTTCAAAAACAATTTAATTTTTCGCAAAAAATTTCTTTAAAATATTAAAGAGTAAAACAGAAATAGCGCCAACTGAAATCCCAACAATCAATTCCCGCAACAAATCTGGTAAAGCCGGAAGCAGATGATGAAACCACTCGATATTGTGTAAGAAAATGCCACCAGAAACCAATAGCAAAGCAACAGTTCCTACAATAGCTAAGGTTTTAATCACATAAGGTAACGCTTGAACCAAAACACTTCCTATTTTTCTTTTGAAACTTGTTTCTTTTTTGCTTTTTTTAATTAAATAAAAGCCCGCTTCATCCATTCTCACAATTAGCGCAACAATTCCGTAAACCCCAACTGTTGCTAAAATGGAAATTATAGAAACTACAAAAATTTGATTCGCCAAAGGGTCGTTCACTACAGTGCTCATCGCAATAATGACGATTTCTACAGACAAAATAAAATCTGTTACAATGGCGGCTTTTACGCGGGATTTTTCTAATGCTAAGATATCGGCTTCACTCTCTATTTTGCTTACATCTTCAAGTTTCGGGTGCGGAAATAGCCATTCATAAATTTTTTCAGCACCTTCAAAGGCGAGATAAATGCCTCCAAAAATTAAAATAATTTTAATAGCAATCGGGAAAAATGCACTTAATAAAAATGCAATCGGAAGAATAATTAACTTATTTAAAAGAGACCCTTTTGTAATGGCCCACAAAACCGGAAGTTCTCTTGTTGATGCAAAACCAGAGGCTTTTTCTGCATTTACAGCCAAATCATCTCCCAAGATTCCAGCGGTTTTTTTTGCCGCTATTTTGCTCATCATTGCAACATCATCCAGCAAAACTGAAATATCATCTAAAACTGCGAAAAATCCTGAAGCCATGTTCTATTTCTAAAATTTTTCAAATATAATTCTAAAATAGACCTTAAACAAATTGATTTTAAATTAAAAATCTTTTATAAATTTTAATAAAAGAACAGAAAATGCTTAAAAAGCAACTAGACGACAAACAAAATTCTTAATATAAATTTATTGAAATCTGAACAGTTAACACTAAAATATATTTGAATATTTTTAGTTCATCCAAGATAAAATCTTTACTTATTAATTATTTTTTTGAGGCCTATAAATTTTAAAATATTTATCTAAAGGCGATAATATAAAAATGATAATTCTACAAAAATATAGGAAAAGAGTTTTCATGGTTTTAATTTTTAATATTTAGCCTTCTCAAAGTTCTAATTTTTTAATAAAAAAAAACAGAGGAAAAACACCCAGTTTTTAGCCACAAAAAAAGACTGTAAAAAATACAGTCTTTAACTTTATCTAAAAATTTTTTATTTAAGAATCTTTCAATGCTTCAGCACCGGAAACGATTTCTAAAATTTCATTTGTAATAGCCGCTTGTCTTGCTTTATTGTAGTAGATTTTCAATTCATTTCTTAATGCGTCGGCGTTATCAGTTGCTTTGTGCATTGCGGTCATTCTAGCGCCATGTTCTGATGCAACCGAATCTAATATTGCTTTGTAAACTTGCGTTTTAATAGATTTTGGAATTAGAACATCTAAAATTTCTTTAGCATTTGGTTCAAAAACATAATCTTTGCTTGTATTATTAGAGGCCGTTTCAGGCATTGCAATAGGTAAAACTTGCTCTGTAATCACTTCTTGCGTTGCCGCATTGATGAATTTGTTGTAAACGATATACACTTTATCGAACGTGCCCAAAGTGAATTCTTTCATTACTTTTTTGGTAAATCGGGACACGATTTCAAAAGTTAAGGCATCATATACAGCACTTTGATTATCAAAAACAGTTCTAGTTTTTCTTACCGCATCATAAACCTTTTTTCCTACCGCAAGTATTTCTACATCGTAGTCGTTTTCAGAAATTCTTGTATTCAATTCTTTTATTACTGAAGAATTAAAAGCGCCCGCCAAACCTCTATTGGAAGTTACTGTAATATAAAGCACTTTTTTTATAGGCCGTTGTTTTGCGTATGGCGACACATTATCTGGCTCTGGGTTAGAATTAACATTTTCTATTAACTCTTGCAGTTTCTCAGAATACGGTCTAAGCATCACAATTGCATCTTGTGCTTTCTTCAATTTTGCAGCAGATACCATTTTCATGGCACTTGTAATCTGCATCGTAGAAGAGATGGAGGATATTCTTGCGCGTATTTCTTTTAAGTTTGCCATTCTATTTTAGTTGTTGGTTGTCGGTTGTTGGTTGTTAGTCTGAGAAAAAATCCATCAACTAACAGCCAACAATCATCAACTAATTTTAATTATATTTTGATGCTAATTCTGCAGCTGCTTGCTTCAAGACAGATGTGATAGAATCATCAATTTTACCAGATTTAATTGCAGCCATTGTTTCCGGATGTTTGCTTCTTAAAAAATCGATATATTCTATTTGAAATTCTTTTACATTTCTAATAGGAACAGATTTCAAAAGATTTTCGGTTCCTGCGTAAATCATTGCAACTTGGCTATCTACAGGTAATGGCGAATTTACGGGTTGTTTCAAAATCTCCACGTTTCTTTCACCTTTAGAAATTACAGCCATAGTGGCGGCATCTAAATCGGAACCAAATTTTGCAAATGCTTCTAATTCTTTATATTGCGCTTGGTCTAATTTTAAAGTACCAGAAACTTTTTTCATAGATTTAATCTGAGCATTTCCACCCACACGAGATACCGAAATACCAACGTTGATCGCAGGACGAACACCTGAATTAAATAAATCTGTTTCTAAGAAAATTTGTCCGTCAGTAATTGAAATTACATTCGTTGGAATATAGGCAGAAACGTCACCTGCTTGTGTTTCAATAATCGGAAGCGCCGTTAATGAACCTCCACCTTTGATAATTGGTTTTAAAGACTCTGGCAAATCATTCATTTGGCTTGCGATAGTATCATCTGCAATTACCTTTGCTGCTCTTTCAAGAAGTCTGGAGTGTAAATAAAAGACATCTCCTGGGTAAGCTTCACGGCCTGGTGGTCTTCTTAATAATAAAGATAATTCACGATACGCCACAGCTTGTTTAGATAAATCATCATAAATAATTAACGCTGGACGACCTGTGTCTCGGAAATATTCACCGATTGCAGCACCCGCCATTGGCGCGTAGACTTGCATTGGTGTAGGATCTGAAGCGTTTGCAGCCACTACAGTTGTGTAAGCCATCGCGCCTTTATCCGTTAAAGTTTTTACGATTTGTGCAACAGTAGAACCTTTTTGGCCAATTGCTACGTAAATACAATATACAGGTTCACCTGCATCATAAAATTCTTTTTGATTAAGAATAGTATCAATGGCCACGACAGTTTTACCTGTTTGTCGGTCACCAATAATTAATTCTCTTTGTCCTCTTCCGATTGGAATCATAGAATCTATGGCAACAATCCCTGTTTGAATCGGTTCAGTTACAGGCTGACGAAAAATTACTCCTGGAGCTTTTCTTTCTAGTGGCATTTCATAAGTCACGCCTTCGATAGGTCCTTTTCCATCAATTGGATTTCCAAGGGTATCTACCACTCTACCAAGCATGCCTTCGCCTACTTTAATGGAAGAAATTCTTTCAGTT
The DNA here is from genome assembly GCF_900108025.1 of Halpernia humi. Lineage (GTDB taxonomy): Bacteria > Bacteroidota > Bacteroidia > Flavobacteriales > Weeksellaceae > Halpernia > Halpernia humi. The sequence continues at coordinate 186,602 of NZ_FNUS01000008.1, read as the reverse complement.
CTTTTTACTGTATCTCCTTCTTTTATCAATCGAGATTCACCCAAAAGTGCCACACCTACATTATCTTCTTCAAGATTTAGCACGATGCCTTCTACGCCACTTTCAAATTTCACCAATTCGCCATATTGCACATTTTCTAATCCGTAAACACGAGCAATACCATCACCAATAGTGAGAACTGTGCCTACTTCTTCTACATTAGATTGTGTATCAAAATTGGCTAATTGCTGCTTTAAAATTGCTGAAACTTCAGCTGGATTTATTTCTGCCATTCTATGATTATTTTCTTAATTTAATTGAAATTCTTTATTTAATTGGCTAAGTTTTGAGCGAACTGAAGCATCTACTTGCTGATCTCCTACTCTTAAAATATAGCCTCCCAAAATATTTGGGTTGATGTTGGTTTGCAAATCAAATTTTTGCTTTGCATCTACCAAGTTTGTTGATTTTAAAATTGCATCTACATTAGCCGCAGAAAGTTGAGTTGCAGAAGTTAATGATACTTTTTGCAAACCCTCTAAAGTTTCCACTTTATCAATAAATGCTTGTGCAATTTGCTGCAATTGTTTTTCTCTACCTTGTTTGATGATTAAACTAATAAAATTCTGCGCACTAACTGAAAAGTTTTTAAAAATTTCTCCTAAAATAGCAATTTTCTTTTTACTATCTATAACAGGTGTTTGCAGAAAACTGTTTAATTCTCTTGAAGATTTCAAGATATTCACTACATCTTTCATTTCACCGAAAAGTGCAGTTGTGCTGCCAGAATCTGTGGAAAACTCTAACAAACCTTGCGCATATCTTTTTGCTACTTTTGAAGTTCGCATTTTAGTTTAAGTTTGATTTGTTTAGATATTCTTCTACTAAAGCATTTTGCGCTTCAGAACTATCTAATTTTTGTTTCAAAATAGATTCAGCGATGTTGATAGAAAGAGATCCAATTTGTTTTTTAATATCTGCCATTGCCGCAGATTTTTCAGCTTGTATGGCTTGTCTTGCTTGCTCAATCATTTTATCGCCTTCTTCTTTGGCAACATCTTTGGCTTCGCCAACAATTCTGTCTTTTATTTCTCTCGCTTCTTTCAAAATGGCATCACGTTCCACTTTCGCAGCACGGATTATATTTTCGTTTTCGGCTTTTAAGTTTTCAACTTCTTTTTTTGCTAATTTAGCCTGGTTAAGAGAATCTACAATGCTGATTTCTCTTTCGTTCACCGCATCTAAAATCGGTTTCCAAGCATATTTACGCAAAACGAAAAGCAATACTAAAAAGATTGCTGATTGAATAATAAATAAACCTGATGAAAAATTTTCTAATAATCCCATAAGAGTTATATAATAAATTTGTTTTTTATAATTTTTTAAAAACCCGCAGATTGCAACCAACCGTTACAATCTACGAGAGAATTCTTTAAACTTCTTACGATGCAAAAAGTGCAGCAAACGCTACTCCTTCTACAAGAGCCGCAGCGATAAGCATCGCTACTTGAAGTTTTCCAGCTTGTTCTGGTTGTCTAGCCATACCTTCTAAGGCAGCAGCACCGATTTTTCCGATACCGATACCTGTTCCGATTACTACTAAACCACCACCAATAATTCTAGGAATTGATTCTTGCATAATATAAATTTTAAAAAATTAGTTTCGTTTTAATATAATTGATAAACAATTATTGCTAATTGATTTCCTCATCTGTTTAATTTCTATTAATAATATCGATTTAATATCATTCATCAATTATCTTTTATCATTAATGTCTTAATGTACCATTCCTTCTTCACCTTCGTGGCCATGTTCTTCATTTGCCATACCGAAATAAACCGCGGAAAGCAAAGTGAAAATATATGCTTGCAAAAGTGCTACTAAAATTTCTAGTAAATAAATCACAAATGTTAAGAATGGAAAAGCAACACCTGCAATAACATTTTTAAAGTAAAAAATCAAAGCAATTAAACTCATCATCACGATGTGACCAGCGCTCATATTTGCAAAAAGACGAATCATTAATGCAAATGGTTTAATGAACACACCGATAACTTCAATTGGCATCATGACGATTTTCATCCACCAAGGTAAACCTGGCATCCAAAAAATATGTTGCCAATAATTTCCGTTAGCGGTAAATTGTGTAATTATGAAAGTGAGAAGCGCTAATGAAAATGTGATGGCAATATTACCTGTAACATTAATACCAAAAGGCAATAAACCAAAAACATTTAAAAATAAAATAAAGAAAAAAATCGTCAATAAAAAACTCATATATTTCTTATATTTCTTACCAATATTTGGCTTAGCAATATCATCTCTAACAAAGACAATTATAGGCTCAAAAAATTTACCCGCGCCAGAAGGAACTGCAGATTTTTTATAACTTCTCGCAATAGATGTGAAAATTAAGACCAACATGATACTGGTAACCAAAATCATCAAAACATTTTTAGTAATAGATAAATCTAATACTTTTTCGTTTTCTACATGGCCTTCTTTATTTAAAGTTAAAGTTCCAGCCGCGTCTGTTTTGTAAATTTTTTCGTGTGCTAATTTATAGAATGCGCCTTTACTTTCTACCACTTCTTCGCCGTGGTGAAATTTAGAACTCATAAATGCGTGAAAACCATTGGCTTTATCATAAAAAATAATGGGTAAAGAAAAGCCTTTGTGATCCTCGGTTCCATCATCATTTTTGATGGTCATAATATCGAAACTATGCGCATCTAATACGTGATGATCGATGAATTCCTTATTTTCTTGTTTAGTTTTTTCAGCTTCAGAAAGGCTAGATTTTGCTTCAGATTTTTCTGAAGTTACCGCCGTATTTGTATTCTCATGCTGCGCAAAAGATGTTGAAAAAATCGAGAAAAATCCCAGAACCAGTATTATTCTTTTCAGCATTCCTATATCTTGTTTTAAGTTTTGCAAAAATATAACAAATTTTCAGAATAAAAAAGCCAATATTTACTGATTTTTTTCATCTTTAATTAATTGTACGGCGTATAAGGTTTCTAACACTAAAGAAATTAAATAAGGGAGAACAAAATGCAGTTTATAGAGCGGAACTTCTGTGATGTTTAACTTTTTTTTGAGGAGCATTATCATCGTAAGTTTAAACAAAATTAAACCCAAAAAAACAAAACCAATGTAGTTGGGATAGATTTTTTTAAATATCGACAAAACAGTTATAACCATCATAAAAAGTATGGTGAGAAACAGATAATATTTAAGAAATATAACTTCAAACCCTAATTTGAAATACTGCCAAATCGCAAAATGCAGAAAAAAAAGTAGAAAATAAATAAGGATAAAAAGTGTAGTTTTTTTCATTTTTTCTTAAGGTTTTCTTTGATGTTGAAAGCGCTCATTTTTATGGCCCAAAGATAAGTTTTTAGGGCGCACTATTTTATTTTTTTGAAGGTGCAAATTTAAACTAATTTGATTTAATTTCAGGTTATATGGTTTTCCGTAAGTTTTATTGAAGAAAATTCAATTAATTTAATGAAAACTAATTAATAGGAATTGAAAACTCAATTTTTATTAAAAAAATGCTTTAATTATGCTAAAGAGAACCATTTTATTAGAAAACAAGACTTCGGTAAGCACCAAACATTTGCAATTGGTCATTAAAACAGAATTGCGAGAAAGCACGATTCCGGCGGAAGATGTTGGTTATTTGGTGATCGATCATCCGCAAGTTTTTTTAAGTATTCCTGCAATGAATTTATTGGTTGAAAACAATGCGGCCATTGTTGTCTGCGGAAACAATCATTTACCCAATGGCATGTTTCTGAACCTCAATAGCCATTATATTCAACAAGAAATTTTTCGAAACCAAATTGAAGCAACTTTACCTTTGAAAAAGCAACTTTGGCAACAAACTGTGGTAGAAAAAATCGCCAATCAGGGCCTATTATTAGAAAAGATAACTGGTGAGAGTAACTCGCTAAATTTTTTGGCTTCAAGAGTGTTGAGCGGCGACACTTCAAATATGGAAGGCGTTGCGGCTAATCTTTATTGGAGGGCTTTTTTTGAATACAGCGATTTAAAGGTAAAGCGAGAAAGATTTGGTGATTTTCCTAATAATTTTTTGAATTATGGTTATGCTATTTTAAGAGCAGCAACGGCGAGAGCGCTTTCTGGAAGCGGACTTTTGAATACTTTGGGCATCCATCACCGAAATAAATATAATGCGTATGCTTTGGCAGATGATATGATGGAACCGTTTCGACCCTTGGTGGATGAAAAAGTTTTTGAATTAATAAAAATGAGCGACAACCAAGATCTGACAAGCGCTGTAAAAGTAGAATTTCTAAAAATCTTGACGCAAACGGTTTACTTTAATGAAGAAAAAAGTCCGTTGATGGTAGGTTTGCAAAAAACTGCGAGTTCTCTGCAACAATGCTTTACGGGAGAAAAAAAGAAACTAAATTTTCCAAAATTATGGAACTAAATGGCTACCGAATTATGTGGATTTTTGTGTTTTTTGATTTACCGACCGAAACTAAAAAAGACCGACACAACGCGTCGAAATTTAGAACAAATTTATTGAAAGATGGTTTTAATATGATGCAATTTTCTGTTTATATGCGGCATTGTGCAAGTAGCGAGAGCGCGGATGTGCACGAAAAGCGTGTGCAACAATTGCTTCCACCATTTGGGAAAGTGAGTGTTTTGCGCATCACGGATAAACAGTTTGGAAATATTATGAATTTTTGGGGCAAAGCCGAAGTCCCGAAACCGCCTGGCCCTGTGCAATTGGAATTATTTTAGGAATAAAAAAATGCTTCAATCTTGCTTTATCAGTGCAAAAAAGAAGCATTTTTTAGAACGATATTTTCCACTTAAAACTTTGATTATTAGAAGGTAAGGCTCCAACTAATATCGTTTTTTCTAATCTTTAATCAAACCACAACGCTTGCTTGATCTATGTAGAACAAACGAAAAATATCGTTTTTTCTAATCTTTAATCAAACCACAACAAATCCATACTGCAAATATACAAATAAAAGAATATCGTTTTTTCTAATCTTTAATCAAACCACAACGAGGAAGGTATTTCAATCTTTGGAAGAAAAAATATCGTTTTTTCTAATCTTTAATCAAACCACAACAATTCAACTAAATATAATAAAATTGAAGAAAATATCGTTTTTTCTAATCTTTAATCAAACCACAACAAGAAAGCCATTACATCGGTGCGAGAAATCAATATCGTTTTTTCTAATCTTTAATCAAACCACAACTAAAAGCCTCGTAGTTTGCGCCGAACTCTTAATATCGTTTTTTCTAATCTTTAATCAAACCACAACACCTTAAACAGTGTTGTGGGAGCGGCACAAAATATCGTTTTTTCTAATCTTTAATCAAACCACAACAGCAGTATCGTAGGACTTGAATTGAATTAAATATCGTTTTTTCTAATCTTTAATCAAACCACAACAAGAAATTCATAAAACAAATATAAATAATAAATATCGTTTTTTCTAATCTTTAATCAAACCACAACATTCTCTCAAAATCATAAACCCAAACCCATAATATCGTTTTTTCTAATCTTTAATCAAACCACAACGGATATTGTTGCACCCCGATTTTACTAGATAATATCGTTTTTTCTAATCTTTAATCAAACCACAACATTTGATTTTAAAGTATGAATTTAGTGCCGAATATCGTTTTTTCTAATCTTTAATCAAACCACAACACGGTCAAGCAAATACATTTGAGACCATAAAATATCGTTTTTTCTAATCTTTAATCAAACCACAACACACTTTAGATTTTGCACTTAAGCCTGTTGAATATCGTTTTTTCTAATCTTTAATCAAACCACAACTAGATTGCAGCAGAGTTATTATTTACCTTAAATATCGTTTTTTCTAATCTTTAATCAAACCACAACGGTGATTGGCTACAAAAAGCAGGTTTTGAAAATATCGTTTTTTCTAATCTTTAATCAAACCACAACGCTGCGACACGTTGTGCATCTTTACCTTTGAATATCGTTTTTTCTAATCTTTAATCAAACCACAACACAACAAAGTGGGTGCTTTGTTTATGAAACAATATCGTTTTTTCTAATCTTTAATCAAACCACAACATCGGCACTCGATTTCCGAAGATTACTTTTAATATCGTTTTTTCTAATCTTTAATCAAACCACAACGGCTCACACCTTTACGGTTTAGCACCGACAAATATCGTTTTTTCTAATCTTTAATCAAACCACAACAAACGATTCGCCCGTTGCTTTGTCTTTATCAATATCGTTTTTTCTAATCTTTAATCAAACCACAACAACTGGAAGCAACTCTATAACCTCACACTCAATATCGTTTTTTCTAATCTTTAATCAAACCACAACATGCAAGATTTGCAAAACAAAATCACAGAAAATATCGTTTTTTCTAATCTTTAATCAAACCACAACTAAACTGAATATTATAGTAAGGAATTGCCGAATATCGTTTTTTCTAATCTTTAATCAAACCACAACAACCGTCATTAATTAAATTAACAATTGCATAATATCGTTTTTTCTAATCTTTAATCAAACCACAACAACGCCGTTTATTATTTTTTCTGAGTTGTCAATATCGTTTTTTCTAATCTTTAATCAAACCACAACGGAAAATCCGTTGCAGAAAATCGGGAAGATTTTCCGTTGTGGTTTGGTTGCTTATGACCTCCGAAAAACTGTATGTCAAAGAGCTTCTTTCTAATTTCCTAATATTTCGCGCCAATTCTGTATTGATCTATGGCATCATCTGCTCTTTTATCCAGTAAATCGGTTTCTAGTATTTTTGGATTTTGAATTACAATATTAGTGTAAATTTCAATTGCTAAACCTTCAAATTCATTTTTTTTGTCAATTTCACTTATAAATGCAGAAAATTCAACACCTTGGTCTAACATATTGGCAATCGCAATATTTTCATAAGCAGCCAAATAACCTAATTTGTATTCATTAAAATAAACCTCAACGGCAAATTGGTCATAAGTATTCGCTATTTCTCTTTCAAGTAAAAGTTCTTGACCTAAAGTTAATTGCTTTTTAATTTTTCTAAATTGGTAGTGCATTAAACCTTTCACATAATTGTCATATATTTTTACTGGTTTTTGCGACCATAATGTATTTGGAATGACTAAACCTACCGAACCTAAACCGAATGCTTTTAAAAAATCTGAACGATTCATACTTTTAAAATTTTTCCTGAAACTGAAATTTTTACTTTTATGGGATTATGTGTTAACCATCCATTCTTCCCTAGACCAAAACTATTAATTTGTTGTTTTTCTTCTCCGTTTTGGATGGATGATGTTTTAGCAATTCTAAAATAAAAATCACCAGATGTAAATTTCTGAACTCTATACAAATGCTCTTTTAAATGGTTATAATTTGGATTTTCCCAATTGATTTCATCTTCATTTAATCCCAACAAAAACATATCATTTATTTGCAAAGTTGTAACTATTTTTTTGCCATCAGATGGTAATTTATAAACGGGTTCACCTGTTCTTTTGCGTTCAACTACAGTCCAGAAAGTAACAACTTCTTCTTTTAAATTTCCGTTTTCGTCTTTGTATATTAAAACGTGGTGATTGTTTTGCGGATCAACAAATTGTTTTATTTCATTATTTAATTTTTCCGCATTTCTTAATACTTTCCTAATTCTAACTTTTTTAATTGGAACTGGCATTCTTTCAAAATTTGCAGGCTCAATTATATTTAGGCGAATATATCTTTTGCCTTCATTTGGCATAAAAAAAGATGTTTCTTTTAAAATTTTATCAACTTTTGCCTTAATTTTTTTCACTTTGCTTTTATCTAAATTTTGAACTTTTGAATTCATTTTTTTGAATAAAAGTTTTTCACTTTCCTCAAATTTTTTTATAACGCCTTCAACAATAACTGCTTTTAAATTAAGATCTATGATATTTGTTAATTGAGAAAAACTTAAATTATTAATATCAACTCTATAAACGTATTCGTCTGCTTTACAATTTTTATTATGACCATAATAGGTTTTGTCATGCAATTGCCCACGAACCGACATTCCTTCACTTTTATATGTTTTACCATTTTTAGTGATTTTCTTTGTTATTTTTGTTAAAATATTTTTGTTTTGTTTATGCGAAATCAAAATGCTATTTATTGATTTTTGTGCATCAACATGAAATTCCTTCCAAGGTTCTGCAAAATCTAATTGTTCTTTTTCATATTCATTTCCGCGCTTTTTATTTTCAGATGAAGCATTTCTTCTACTTAATTGTTGGAAATAAGTTTCTTTGGTTAATGCTATCACTAAAGCATCAATTGCATGATGACGATGGTCTTCTCTGTTTTTTTTTGGATCAAATTTTATTTCTCCTGTATATTTATCTACCCAAATTGTTCCTTCTGTTAAAGATTGTCCGTTTTCTAATTCAGGACTTTTGGTTTTTATTGGATAGAATTCATTTACTTCTGAAATAATATCAAACAATACGTAATATTTGCCTTTGCCCTCATTCATTAAAAATTGATGTTGACAGTCCATATCTGAAACAAAAACATTTTCATCATTCGTAATTCCTTGAATTAATATTTGGTTTTCTAGTACTTCTGGTCGTTCGTTTAAGGCTTTTTCAAATTCTACATTTTCAAAATCAATATCAAGAATTAACCAATATTTACCGTCTTCAAGATCTGCATCGCATTCGTACATATAGGAAGAGAAAACGCCTTCTTTTACCGCTCCAAAAAGTAAGATTTGCTTTCCATTTTTCTTTGGTTGGTCATCTTTTTTCGGTTTTTTAAATTTTTTATCTACTATTGATAATTTCGCCCAATAAGTTCCGTTTTCTTTACCTTCTGCATTTATTCCACTTAATCCTTCATGTTTAAATTTTTCTTTTTCAATTTTCCCCCGAACCACAATTTCATTTTCAGTTGATTTTGGTTTTTCCTTAAATACACGAACTATACTTTTTGGATTTGATAAAAGTAATTTTGCCCAATATTCTCCATTTGATAAATTTGGTGCTTTTACTTCAAATTTTACATATTTTTCTTTTGATTTAAAAATTTCATTATCTACAAAGCCAGTTATAGAAGTTTGATTTGCTTTCAATATCGGCTTATCATTATAAATCCGTTGAGATAAAATTGGCACATTATCCTCATCCAAAACGACATAATGAGGAATATGTTTGTTTGCATCAATATGAAGAGCAGGCAAATCTAGAACAAAAGCAGGATGTAAAATATTGTTTAATCCCCACAATTTTCTTAATTCAGCAGTTAAACTTCCTGGCATTACTCTTACGTCTTCGCAAATCTGAGATAAAATTTCTTTTGTTTTTTTACTTATATATCTTGTATCATTTAATTGTCTTTGAATAAAATCATTTGTTTCAAATTTAGTTTTAGATGTGAAGCGTTTTGCTTTTGAATATGGTAAAATTCGAAATGTTCGCCGTTCAATTTCTTCCCAAGATTTAGAACCTCCCCACAAATTCGCATCATTGTTAATTTGATAAAACTCATAAGGTGTTCTTTCACCTTTTAAACCATTAAATTTTGAATCACATAAGGTTTTATTTGCAAAACTATCATCCAACGAAATACTTTTGGGTATAATATGTTCTATTTGCATTTTATTTTCATTTCCCAACACATCAGAAATATTAATTGTCTTATTGGTATAAGGACAAACTGCAACAGTTCCTCTATCCAACATTTCTTGAAATAATAAAACTTTTTGCACATTGTCTCTACTTTGTCTTAAACCATATTCAATAAGAAGTTCTTTTGCTTTCTCATTTTTGGCAGTATTTTCACGAATTTTATATCCTATTTCTTCGCGTTTAGATTTGTTATTTTTTAAATCTCTTCCCAACTCAACTCTAACTTGGTCAAATTTCCCATGTACATCCAATAATTCATTTACTAATCGTCTTACTTCATTTACGCCTTGCTGAACAATTGGATTTCTTAAATCTTCAACAGGTCCAATTTTTTTCTGAAGTTTAACTTCTACAACGTCTTGACTATGATGGTAAAGTTTTTTAAATCTATTATCATTTTCAGTAAAACCAAATTTATAATCTATCAAATATTTTTTTATTTTTTCAATGGCTTCACCCTCTTTATTAGATTTTTGATGATTTATGTACAAAATATCTTTTTCAATTTTTTCGTGAAAATCAATAAACTCATGCCATTTTTTCCCAAAAACATTTCGGACACCTCCTAAAATCACTGCATCACTTAAAAGTTTACCTTCTTTTAAATAAGGTAAAATATTTTTAATTGCTTTTAAAGAAACATTAGAATATCCTTCTTTTAAATTTATTTTTGAAATTTTTTCTATATCATTTTCAGATAAATCAAAATTATCTTGAAGTTTTTTAATTAAAACATCATTATCTTCACAAAAATGGAATAAATGCCAAATGCGCTCATAACCATATTCTATAATATCTTCTTTATTAACGTTTACTACAAATTCTTTTTCTAGTATTTCTTTTGGGAAAATAGAGTTCAAATTTTTAATCATATAATTTCCATTAACTGACGAATCATCTGAATAATTAAAAGTTTCATAGGATAACTTTAACTTCTTTTTTATTTCACTAAATTTAAAATTACCGTCTTTAGAGTTTATCAAGTCTATAACTTGCTTACGTTGGGATTCTTCAAGTCGTTGTTTCTTTCCATATTCAATATTATTCACATATTGATAGGCTCTATATTCTTCATATAAAGGATGTGATAAATGACAAGGTGTTTTTCCTTTCTGAATAAATTTACCATTATCATCTTTTAAATCTGGTTCAAAACGACATTTTGCAAGCAACTTTTTTTGAGAACGTAATGGTCGCTGCCAAAACAATACACTTTCATTACTTTTAAATTTAATTTTACCATCCTCATCCTTTTCAATTCTTCCTGCTAAAAATTCTTTTAATGGAAGTTTAGTTGCAATTTTTAATAAATACTTCGGTTTTTCATTTTTTGAGAGGTTATTATTTAAAGTTATAATCTCAATATTTCCATTACCTTTTATTTTTTTTAGGTGGTTGATTTTTCGTTCATTTTTTTTGTTTTTTAAACTGCCTTTTAATAAAACATTTTTTACATTGGAGTAATAAATATTATCAAGACCTAAATGTTTTGCTTGTCTATTCCAAATTGCTTCGAATTCTGCAATGTACATATCTCGCAAAGTATATCTTGATCTTACACGTAATTCATTTCCTAGTTCATCTTCTATAATTTTAAATGGCTCGCCCTCTTTTGGTAATATTTTAAATAAAAATTTACCCAAAGTTGAATTCTTAATTTGTTCATTAGTTTTATCAATTCCGACTATACCTTCTTTTCCACCATAAATTTTTCCGTCATCTTTCCCTTTTCGATTACTTAAAAAACCTCTTCTTTGTATAAGATGATATAAGACTCTTCCAAATTCAGTTAAAGTTAAATCTTTCGATAATGCTTTGTCTCTCAAAATGTAAGGATTTTGTTTCAACCATAGATTATATGCACTATTTTCTGGAAGAAATAATTCAGGTGCCATTCTACCTTCCTTCTTTTTTATTTTGTCCCATTTACTCCAAACATCAAGTTCAAAATGTTCCAACGGGCACATTTTAAAATTAATCAATGTTCTTAATAATTTTATTTTCCTCAATCTTTTTCTATAAAAACCTCTCCTTGTTTGACGGCTTTCTCGCCTTTTCGCATTTTTACTTTCTTCTTTATCTCCACTTCCAATAGTTTTTGCAACTACTCCTTCAGGAAAAATTCTAACTCCTGTATCAAGTATTTTGCTATTCTTATCATCCACAATCGCCCAACCAATGGAGTTTGTTCCTAAATCTAAACCTAATATTTTTGCCATTACTCTACTATTTTTAATCAATCTTTAAAGTTAAATAAAAAATAATTCTGCATCTTACGGCTAGCCGTAAACAAGTTAAAAAGTTTTTCCCTATATTTGTAACTGATTAAAATTTCTAGTCTTTAATCTTATCACAATAAGGCTATATGCCGTAGATGTAAAATCTTTAGTCCTGCTTCGGTGGGACTTTTTTTTTGCAAATCTGTAATTCTTTAAAAATATATAAATTGTATTGCCCAGTTTAAAAATTTATTTTATTTTTGCAGCCTGTAAACTAACCTCTGACGATAGACGTGAACGTTGCTTTGCTTAAAAATTATTTACAATTAAACAATGGATTTAATTAATTACGTACAAGAAAAGTACATTGAGAAAAAAGATTTCCCAAAATTTAAAGCCGGTGATACAATTACCGCTTATTACGAAATTAGTGAGGGTGCAAAAACAAGAACACAGTTCTTTAAAGGTGTAGTGATCCAAGTTCGCGGGACTGGTGCTACTAAAATGTTTACCATCAGAAAAATGAGTGGTGATGTTGGTGTAGAACGCGTTTTCCCTTTAAATTTACCAGCGCTTCAAAAAATTGAAGTGGATAGAAGAGGTAAAGTAAGAAGAGCAAGAATCTATTACTTCCGTAATCTTCGTGGTAAAAAAGCGAGAATTAAAGACGCTGCTAGAAGATAATACTTCTTTTTATAAAGATACAAAACCACCGAATTTTCGGTGGTTTTTTTTATGTTTGCAACGCTGCAATACATTCTTCTCTAATCTGCCAAAATTCAGAAAACGCAAAGTTTATTTCTGGATGCTCTTGCAAATATTGCTTTAAATAAGTTTGATGATAGTTTGTTTTGAACTCTATCGTTTGATCAGATTGAATTTCAATTTCTTGAACTAAATCTTTTAAAAAATCTTCTGGGGTTGAGTTTTTTCTTGTAAAATCTAGATAGTTCTCGCCTACTTTTAGATAATTGTGCGCTTCCGGCATTTCGGTTAAATGATATTTATCTAACACTTTTGAAATCTTTGTTGAGTTCTGAGAATTCATATTAAAAATACCAAGCATCAATTTTATTTCTTCATGCTTATTTTCTACTGCTAATTCTTTTAATAAGGCGTGTTTTGTGCTGCAAGTTCCACCTAAATCTTCAAAAACGCAGAGTTTGTTGAACTTATTAGTATTTCTTTTATATGCAGAATTTTGCACAAACTTTGAGGCCTGAGCAAAATCAAAGATATCTTGACTGATAAAATATTTTGATATTTTACCTTCTGAAGTTATTTTAAAATTCATAAAAATCTCTTATTTTGGAGGGATAAAGTTACAACATATTTAAAGTTATAAAAAAAGCGCTTCACGAATACCGTGAAGCGCCTTATGTAAAGATAGAATGAAGGTTAATTATTTACCTGCATCCATTTTCTTTTTTAATTCTGCTAAAACATCAATATCACCAAGTGTAGATTTTTCTTCACTTGTAGATGAAATTGCAGCAGATTTACCTGCAGATTTGCTAGAAGATTCTTTTACGTTTTTCTTCTCTTCTTCTTTAAAGATGCCGGTGTGGGAAACCACTACTCTTTTGAATTCTTTATTGAATTCAATAACTTTAAAGTCTGCATCTTCTCCTTTTTTGATTTTAGAACCATCTTCTTTTTCTAATAATCTTGCTGGGCAAAATGCTTCAACTTCTGCATCTTCAAACTGCACCGCTGCTCCTTTATCAAAAACATCAGTTGCTTTTCCGTTATGGATGGTTCCTTCAGCGTATTTGGTTTCAAATTTATCCCAAGGATTTTCTTGCAATTGTTTGTGACCTAAAGATAATCTTCTGGCTTGAACATCAAGTTCAAGAACGATTACATCTAATTTATCGCCAACGTTGCAAAATTCTGATGGATGTTTGATTTTTTTAGTCCAAGAAAGATCAGAAATATAAATTAATCCGTCAATTCCTTCTTCTAATTCTACAAAAACACCAAAGTTTGTGAAGTTTCTCACAGTTCCTGTGTGTGTAGAACCAACTGGATATTTAGATTCAATATTCGTCCAAGGATCTTGGTTCAGTTGTTTCATACCAAGAGAAATTTTTCTATCTTCTCTATCTAAGGTTAAAACTTCTGCTTCTACTTCGTCACCCACTTTCACGAAATCTCCGGCGCTTCTTAAGTGCGTGCTCCAAGACATTTCAGAAACGTGAATTAATCCTTCCACACCTGGTGCAACCTCTACGAATGCGCCATAATCTGCAAGAACAACTACTTTTCCTTTTACTTTATCACCAATTTTAATATTTTCACCTAAAGCATCCCACGGATGAGCCTCAAGTTGCTTCATACCTAATTGGATTCTTGTTTTATCTTCATCAAAATCAAGAATTACCACTTTCACAGTTTCACCGTCAGAAAGAACTTCTGATGGATGGTTTACTCTGCTCCAAGATAAATCTGTAATGTGAATCAAACCATCTACACCACCTAAATCTACAAATACACCATAAGAAGTGATGTTTTTCACAGTTCCTTCTAATACTTGTCCTTTTTCTAATTGTGCGATGATTTCTTTTTTCTGACCTTCGATATCGGCTTCGATAAGCGCTTTGTGAGATACAACAACGTTTTTAAATTCTGGGTTGATTTTCACAACTTTAAATTCCATTGTTTTTCCAACAAATTGATCGTAGTCTTTAATCGGTTTCACATCAATTTGCGAACCTGGTAAAAATGCTTCTAAACCGAAGACATCTACAATCATACCGCCTTTTGTTCTAGATTTTACTAAACCATTAACAATTTCGCCTGATTCATGAAGCTCATTTACTCTATCCCATGCTTTTAATGTTCTCGCTTTCTTGTGAGATAGTTGCAATTGGCCAGTTTTATCTTCTCTTTTGTCCACCATTACTTCCACTTCATCACCTACTTTTAGGTCTTGGTTGTAACGGAATTCGTTTAGAGAAATTACACCTTCAGATTTAAAATTAATATCTACAATCGCTTCTCTATCTGTTAATCTTACCACTTTACCAGTGATAATGTCAGAATCTCCTAAATCATTGAGAGAGCCATTATAAATTTCTTCTAATTCTTGTTTTTCTGTTCTATCTTCAGCGTTTAGTCCGCTTTCAAAAGATTCCCAGTCAAACGCTTCTGGTGCTACGTTTTGGTTTACTAAAACCTCCTCGTTTTTTTGTGTGTGTTGGCTTTGGCTTTCTACAACCTCTTCCGGTGTGTTTGTCGTTTCTGACATATTAAAAAAAATTTGTATTCCTTAAATTTCAGTTTTGGTAAATGTGGTAACCTGAAAAATATGGAAGTTGTTAATTATTAAGACTTTACTTTCCCAAAATACTTCCCACAAAAGTGGTGCAAAAGTACAACTTTATTTTGAAATATTATATTAATTTAAAAGACAAATTAAGAATTACAATATTTTATTTGGGCAACTTAATCCGCCCTCCGTTCCTGCTTCCGCAACACCTAGGATTTCTTTACAAGTTGAGATGCGTTAATCTTTTCGCCAAAAAAACTATCATGTTATACGTATTTCAGAAGTAAAGTTCACCACTTAAAAACTTCAAAACATATACTTTTCTCAAAATCCTATTTAATATCATATTTTTTTTAAAATTATAATCGATCTTAAATTCTTATATTTACGAAAATAATTTTTATGACTTTTGAAACAAAAGAAAACATCAAAATGATTGCAGAAACTGCAAGAGATTTTGCTGAAAAAAATATTAGGCCACACATTATGGATTGGGACGAGAGCCAAACCTTTCCCGTTGATTTATTTCACCAACTAGGTGAAATGGGTTTTATGGGTATCGTAATTCCCGAAAAATATGGTGGTTCTGGTTTAGGCTACCACGAATATGTAAGTATTTTAGATGAAATTTCACAAGTAGATCCCTCAATCGGTTTATCTGTTGCCGCGCACAATTCGCTCTGTACCAATCATATTTACGAATTCGGAAATGAAGATCAACGCCATAAATGGTTACCACAATTGGCTTCCGGAAAAGTAATCGGCGCTTGGGGATTAACCGAGCACAACACAGGGTCAGATTCAGGCGGAATGTCTACAACGGCTGTGAAAGATGGCGATGAATGGGTGATCAATGGTGCAAAAAATTTCATCACACACGCTATTTCTGGCAATATTGCAGTTGTAATGACAAGAACAGGCGAAAAAGGGGCAAAAAATAATTCTACAGCTTTTGTTTTAGAAAAAGGAATGGCCGGTTTTACTTCTGGAAAAAAAGAAAATAAACTAGGAATGCGCGCTTCAGAAACCGCTGAACTTATTTTTGATAATGTGAGAGTGCCCGATGCAAATCGTTTAGGCGAAGTAGGTTCTGGTTTTAAACAAGCCATGAAAATTCTTGATGGCGGTAGAATTTCTATTGCTGCATTAAGTTTAGGACTCGCCCGTGGCGCTTACAAAGCCGCTTTAAAATACGCGCAAGAAAGACATCAATTTGGAAAATCTATCTCTAGTTTCCAAGCGATTAATTTTATGTTGGCCGATATGGCAACAGAAATTGATGCCGCTGAACTTTTAATTGAACGCGCATCAGAAATGAAAAATAATAAAGTGGTGATGACTAAAGAAGGCGCAATGGCAAAACTTTACGCTTCGGAAGCTTGTGTGAGAATCGCTAACAATGCCGTTCAGATTTTTGGAGGTTATGGTTATACTAAAGATTTTCCAGCAGAAAAATATTACCGAGATTCTAAACTTTGCACCATTGGCGAAGGCACTTCAGAAATCCAAAGATTGGTGATCGGGAGAGAGATTACGAGATAATTTTTAACTAAATAGTTTTAAAAGCACCTTTTTTAGGTGCTTTTTTTTGTTTTCAGATTCTAATCTAATTTTTTATTCTTAATATCTTATATCATTTTGTCAATAAAATTACTTTAAAAGATTGAACTCCTCCGGAGTTCTTTTTCAATCTTATTCATTTTTTCTACAAAGATATTGCTCCTATGGAGCATTTTTATTTTTCGGAAAATTCAAAGATAAAATGGTATTATAAAGTAAAAATGAAGATTTTTCTAAATGAAAAAAATATTTTTTTCAATTTTTTGCAGTCTCTTAATTTGCAGATTTAATTCTTATAATACACGATTTCAACTCTGTTTTTTTTTATGTTGTTATTTCCTTATTTTTGCAACATTATTAAATAAAAATTATGTTCAACAGTTTACAGGATAAATTAGATAAAGCACTCCACAATATAAAAGGCCGCGGAAAAATCACGGAAATAAATGTGGCAGAAACGGTGAAAGAAATTCGCCGCGCACTTGTAGATGCCGATGTAAATTATAAAATCGCTAAAGATTTAACGAAAAGAGTTCAAGATAAAGCTTTAGGACAGAATGTTTTAACAAGTTTAAGCCCGGGACAATTGATGACGAAAATTGTTCACGATGAGTTGGTAGAATTAATGGGCGGTTCGCAAGAAGGCATCAATCTTTCTGGGAAACCAAGTGTTGTTTTAATTGCAGGTTTGCAAGGTTCTGGTAAAACTACTTTTTCGGGTAAATTGGCCAATTATTTAAAACAAAAAAAAGCAAAAAATCCATTATTAGTTGCTTGTGACGTTTACCGACCAGCGGCAATTGAGCAGTTGAAAGTTTTAGGAAAGCAAATTGGCATCACAGTTTATACGGAAGAAGAAAACAAAAACCCTTCTTCTATTGCCCAGAATGCGATTAATTTTGCCAAAGAAAATAAGCACGATGTTGTAATTGTTGATACCGCCGGACGTTTGGCTATTGACGAAGCCATGATGAACGAAATAAAAACTGTTCATCAAACTATAAAACCTACTGAAACTCTTTTCGTAGTTGATTCTATGACGGGGCAAGATGCTGTAAACACTGCAAAAAGCTTTAACGATACTTTAAATTTTGATGGTGTAGTTTTAACGAAATTAGATGGTGATACACGCGGTGGAGCAGCTTTGACGATTAGAACCGTCGTTGAAAAACCGATAAAATTTATTTCTACAGGAGAGAAAATGGAAGCTCTGGATTTATTCTATCCAGAAAGAATGGCAGACCGAATTTTGGGAATGGGTGATGTAGTCTCTTTGGTAGAGCGCGCCCAAGAGCAATTCGACGAAGAAGAAGCCAAAAAACTCCATAAAAAAATTGCCAAAAATGAATTTGGTTTTGATGATTTCTTGAAACAAATCAATCAAATCAAAAAAATGGGAAATATGAAAGATTTGATGGGCATGCTTCCTGGTGTGGGAAAAGCCATCAAAGATGTAGATATTAATGACGATGCTTTTAAACACATCGAAGCCATCATTCACAGTATGACACCAGATGAACGAAGAACACCGTCACTCATTAACACAACCAGAAAACAAAGAATTGCGCGTGGCGCAGGAAGAAAAATTGAAGATGTAAATGCTTTGATGAAACAGTTTGAACAAATGGGAAAAATGATGAAAATGATGCAAGGCCCACAAGGCAAACAAATGATGCAGATGATGAGCAAAGGAATGCCAAAAGTACCCGGAATGGGCGGCAATTTATTTGGAAAATAAATTCTAAATAGTAAAAATCAAAAATCCTAAGCGACTTGCTTAGGATTTTTTTAATGAAATAATTTAATTGATGATTACTATTTAAAGTTTTTAGAAATACCAACAGTAACGCCTTGTCCAAAAGAAAAACCAAAAGAATTTGTTTTGGTATCCAAACCTTTTACTTTAGAATTTTCATATCCTATTCCTCCGATATTAAAGTTAAGCCCAAAAGAATTTTTCATATTAATGAACAAATTTGGTGTAAATCTCACACCAAAACCTTCTGTTTTTGTATCTGTATAAGAAACCGTATTTCCAACAAAATTTGGACTTGTTACCTTACCACTTGTTGCATAAATATCTAAATCTCCATATACAGAAAACAAATCGCTAAGAGGCATGCTATATCTGCCAAAAATGCCATATTGAAAAGCGTTGTTTTTAGATTCAGTATTTATTGAACTCCCTTGCTGATTAAAACTTACCGTTTGTGTACTTGTACCTACACCTAGTTTTACACCTGCAGTTAGATGATCTGTAAACTGATAACCAACAGTAGGATTAAAAGCGAAAACATCTGCTTTCATTTCTGATGTTGCTCCAGTTGCATTTGAAGTAGTTTTAGATGTGTTATAAGAAATATCACCTTGCACTAAAACAGAACCTTTCTGTGCATTCATCAAGCCAAAAAGCGCTACAGCACTTGCTAATACTAATTTTTTCATTCGATTTTTTTTTAAAATTGGCTGCAAAAGTAGTTCAAAACTTCGTATCAAATTGGGAATATGAGATAAATCACAAAAGCAAAAAAACCACTAAAAAAAGTGGTTTTTATAAAATATTCTAAAAATAAACCTTTTAATCCATTCTTTGCTTCTTATCTTCCTCCGCATAAGCCACAATTATTTTTCGCACCACGGGATGTCGCACTACATCTTCTTCTGTAAGATGTACAAAACCAATTTCATTTACATTTTCTAGAATGCGCATCGCTTCCCGAAGACCAGATTTTTGTCGCATCGGCAAATCTACTTGGCTCGGATCGCCGGTTATAATGAATTTGGCGTTCATTCCCATTCTGGTGAGAAACATTTTCATTTGCGAATGGGTTGTATTTTGGGCTTCATCTAAAATCACAAAGGCTTCATCCAAAGTTCTTCCTCGCATAAATGCCAATGGCGCCACTTCTATCACATTTTTTTCTATAAAACCTTCCAATTTTTCGTGCGGAATCATATCGCGCAAAGCATCATAAAGGGGTTGCAAATAAGGATCTAATTTTTCCTTTAAATCGCCGGGTAAAAAACCCAAACTTTCGCCCGCTTCCACTGCAGGTCGCGTTAAAATAATTCTTTTTACCTCTTTTTCCTTTAATGCTTTCACCGCCAAAGCAACACTGGTGTAAGTTTTTCCTGTTCCAGCTGGCCCAATCGCAAAAACCATATCTTTTTTCTCCGTTTCTTTAACGAGTTTTTTTAGATTGGTGGTTTTGGCTTTTATAACTTTTCCGTTTATGCCTTTTACAATTACATCATTGTCAAAAACCAATTTTTTCTCCTGTTCATCTTTAATCCTCAAAATACTTTCTACATCTTTTATATTAATGGTATTGTATTTTTTAATGAAAGACACCAAATCATTCAATTTTACTTCAAAAATATCGAGCGCTTCTCTGTTGCCTTTAGCAAAAATAAAATTATCTCTTCCCGTGATTTTTAAAGTCGGAAAACTAGATTTTATTAAATTAAAAAATTGATTATTAACACCGTAGAAAGATTTTACATCTATTTCAGAAATTTCGTAGTTTAGTTCAAGCATTCACTTTTTTATTAAATTTTATATCACAAAATTGATAAACTAAATTTAAAATAAATATTTTAAATCACACTATTTTAATTGAATCAATTGCGAGAAACTTTTTATTCTTAACTAATTAAATTAAATTTGCACCCAACAAAATACTTCGTTTTTTAACCAAAATTTTTATGCCTTTAATTACTTTAACATCAGATTATGGTCTTGTAGATCACAGAGTTGCTGCTATAAAAGGTAAAATTTTGAGCATGAATGAAGATGCGAAAATTGTAGATATTAGCCACGAAATAAACGCTTTTCACCTTACGGAAACCGCTTACGTGGTGAGAAATTCCTACATCCATTTTCCTTTAGGAACAATTCACATTATTTCTGTGGATAGTTTTTATTCTAAAGACCGAAAATCTATTTTGTATAAAGCAAACGGGCATTATTTTATTGCTGCAGACAACGGTTTATTGTCATTAATTTTCTTTGATGTAAAGCCTGAAGCAATCTACGAAATTACTTTAAACAACCGTTTTGATGATGAAGTAAAATTTGCAAGTACTGATATTTTCGCTCCTGCAGCCGTACATTTGCAAAACGGTGGTTTGCCAGAAGTCATTGGCAGAAAAATAACAGACCCTGTTCAACTAACCTTTCCGCGCGCAGTTTACAACGAATCTGAAAAAATCATCGTTGGACAGATTATGTACATTGATAATTTCGGAAACGCTATTTCCAACATTTCAAAAAAGTTTTTTGAAAAAATAAATGCGGCGCACGATAGTTACATCGTGAAATTCAGAAACCTTTCGCTCAATAATATTTACGAGCGCTACACTGCCTTCATCCCAAATTGGGAAAATGAAACGCAATACCACGGCAAATCTATTGCGATTTTTAATGATGCAGATTTATTAGAAATCAGCATTTATAAAGGCAATAAAAACAACGGCGCTAAAACACTTTTGGGCATCAATCTTGGCGAAGGTATTTTCGTGGAATTTTCTTAATTTTTAAAATTAAAATAAATATTTTTTGGCAGTTTGAAACTCCAATATTAAACTTTGAAAAAACTTTGCGCTAATTGCGTAAAAAACATTGCGCTCATTGCGTAAAAAACATTGCGCTCATCGCGTGAAAAACATTGCGCTCATTGCGTAAAAAACATTGCGCTCATTCCATGAAAAACTTTGCGCTCATTCCATGAAAAACTTTGCGCTCATTGCGTGAAAAACTTTGCGCTCATTGCGTGAAAAACTTTGCGCTCATTGCGTAAAAAACTTTGCGCTCATTGCGTGAAAAACATTGCGCTCATTGCATGAAAAACTTTGCGCTCATTGCGTGAAAAACTTTGCGCTCATTGCGTGAAAAATCTTGGTATTTATTAAGAAAAAATCTTGGCGTGAAAAAAAAATACTAAATTTGCAAAATAGAAAAAACTATGTTATACCTTATTATCAAAGCGCTTCACATCATTTTTATGGTCAGTTATTTTGCGGGGATTTTTTACCTTGTGCGCTTATTTGTTTATTACAAAGACACAGATTCTTTTACGGAAGAAAAAAAAATTATTCTACGCGAGCAGTATCTTTTTATGATGCGCCGTTTGTGGAATATCATCACTGTGCCGGCATTTGTAATAATGACCGTTTGCGGAATTATAATGATATTTTTAAATCCTTATTTACTGCATGCGCCTTGGTTTCATTTAAAACTTACTTTTTTAGTGGGCTTGTTTTTTTACCATTATTGGGCTTGGAAGAAAATTTTACAAATAAAACTTTTAGCAGGAAAAGACTTGCCTATTTCGAATTTAAAGCTTCGCCAATTCAATGAAATTGCTACTTTTCTTTTATTTTTAATTGTAATCACGGTGATTTTAAAATCTACAGTAATTGATTATTGGTGGCAATTAATTTTAGGATTTTTCGTTTTGGTTTTTATAATTACATTAACAGTTAAATTAGTAAATAAGTCTAAAAAATGATGTTTCCAAACTTTTTACTTTAACCTTTTTACTTTTTACTTAAAAAACTATGCTTGCAATTTTTAAAAAAGAGCTTTGGTCTTATTTCGGTAGTTGGAGCGCTTGGCTAATTTTAGGTGCTTTCAGTTTACTGGGAACGCTTTTTCTTTTTTTCTTTGATAATGATTTCAATATTTTCGAAATCGGAATGGCGAGTTTGCAAAGCTATTTCGTGCTTGTTCCATGGTTGCTAATGTTTATTCTTCCCGCTTTATCCATGAAAAGTTTAGCAGAAGAAGAGCAAAACGGCACTTTAAGTTGGCTTTTTTCTCAACCTATAAAAATTTCTGAAATAATAATAGGAAAATTTTCAGCGGTATTTTTAATTGGGATTTTATGCCTTTTGCCTTCTCTCATCTATTTTTACACCGTTTACGTTTTAGGCGTTCCTGAAGGAAATATTGATTTGGGCATGACTTTCGGGAGTTATTTTGGTTTAATTTTATTAATCGCAGCATTTTCCGCCATCGGAATTTTAGCGAGTTCACTTTCCAAAAACCAAATTATGGCTTACTTGGTAGGTGTTTTTCTTTGTTTTATTTTATACTTTGGCATCCAGCAATTGGCATCTTATAAATTATTAGGCGGCGCAGATTATTTGCTACAAAACTTAGGATTTTATCAGCATTACATTGGTTTTTCTCGTGGTTTGGTAGATAGCAAAGATGTTTTTTATTTTCTTTTTGTGATTGGTTTGGGTTTATTTTTGGCTAAAGTTTTTGTTGAAAAGAAGAAATAATTTTTAAAATGAATAAAAAGAAAATCATCTATTTATTTTTGGCCTTAATATTAATTTTGGGCGTTTTTGGTGTTTTTAAATTTCGTTGGGATTTAACCCAAGAAAAGCGCTACACACTTTCAGATGCGACTGTAAAAGTTTTAGAATCTGTGAAACACCCAATGCAAATTGATGTGTATCTCGATGGCGATTTCCCTGCAAATTTTAAACAACTTCAAAATGAAACCCAATTTTTGTTGGAAGAATTTCAAAAAGTAAATCCAAAAATAGATTTTAAATTTATAGATCCCATAAAAACCAAAATGTCGCAAGATACTTTGCAAGCCATGGGCATGCAACCTTCCATTTTGCCCGATATGAAAGATGGCAAAATTTCGCAAATTGTGATGTTTCCTTTTGCGACGGTTAAATACAATTCTTATGGTTCTACAATTCCATTAATTGTAAGCCAAAACGGTTTAGATGCCTCGGATCAACTTAATAAATCTATAGAGAATTTAGAATACAACTTCGTTTCCAGCATTAAACAAATGACGGAAGAACGAAAAAAAAATGTGGGTTTTTTAGTCAATCAGCAAGAACTAGATCCCGAACATTTTCAAGGATTTTTGCAAATGGTGCTCGAAAATTATAATGCAGGACCTATCATCCCAGAAAACAAAACAGAACTTTCCTTAGCTGACGTTCCGAAATTAAAAAATATGGATGCTTTGGTCATCGCAAAACCGAGAAAAGCTTTTACTGAAAAAGAAAAAGTAATTCTAGACCAATACATCATGAACGGCGGCAAAACTTTGTGGCTCATAGATGCCGTAAACGCTGAAATGGACAGTCTTTATCAATCAAAAAAAATAATGGCTTACCCGATGGATTTGAATATGACGGATTTCTTTTTTAATTATGGTGTTAGAATAAATCCTGCTTTGATGAAAGATTTAAAAAAATCTGCGCTAATAAGAATTGTTTCGGGCGAAGTAGCGGGAAACCCACAATATAGCAGTTTTATGTGGCCTTATTTCCCACTTGGTATTGCAGATAATAACAATCCAATCACAAAAAATATTAATCCTGTAAAGTTCGAATTTCCCACGTCAATCGATACTTTAAGTAGAAAAAACATTAAAACAAATGTACTTTTTGAAAGTAGCGACAAAACTTTACTCAAAAGCGTCCCCAATTATGTCTCGCTTGCAGAAATCATAAAAGCCGATTCTTTAAGCGAAAATGAACATTTAACGACGCCAAAAATCTTTGCTGTAAGTTTGGAAGGAAAATTCACCTCGGCTTATGCTACAAGAATAGAAAAAAATTCTTATCCCAATTTTAAATCACAAAGTACTGATAATAAAATGATTGTAGTTGCAGATGGCGATGTTGCACGCAACCAAGTTTGGAAAGGGAAAGCTTTGCCTTTGGGCGAAGACATACTCACAAAACAAACTTATGGAAATGCACAATTTCTTCAAAATTCTTTAGATTATCTGTTTGATTCTAATTTGATGGCACTGCGAAACCGAAATATTGAAGCCAGATTGCTCGATAGAGAAAGAATCAACGATGAAAAAACAAAATGGCAATGGCTGAATTTGCTTTTACCTTTGGGGATTTTAGCAATTTTTGGTACTTTTTTCCTTTGGTTTAGAAAACGGAAATTTTCTTAGTTTAAATTGCAACTAATCGAAAAAGACACAATTTTTATTCGTGTTTTCGTGGCAATAAGAGACCAACTATTTTCTTAATTAAAAAAAACTGACACAAGTTTTTAAAGTATTAGAAACCAATAACTACAAAACTTGCGACTGCAATTCTATTGCTTTGCCGAAGAATTTTTTCGAAATTTTCTCGAAATTTTTAGTAATGTCTGAAAGGTAGAAATCGTAAGTCGGCTGGGGATTTTGTTCGTTTAATAAATGTCTTTTCTCCAACGAATGCCGCACTTGGTTGGCTACGATATTTGGCGAATCTATCACGCGAACTCGGTTTCCGTAATACTGTCGGATTTCATCTATCAACAAGGGATAATGTGTGCAACCTAAAATTAGAGTTTCAATGTTTTTTAATTTTTGATTGCTCAAATAATGGTAAATTATGGAATGTGTAATCGCGTGATTCTTGAAACCTTCCTCTATTGCAGGAACGAGAAGCGGCGTTGCCAATTCATCTACTTTTATAAATTTATTGTGCTTCCGAATACTTTTTCGGTATAAACCAGAATTAATGGTCGCTTTAGTCGCGATTACACCAACGTTTGTGTGAATTTCAAAAGCCACTTTTTCCGCCACAGGATTGATGACATCAAAAACCAAGGCTTGGTTATTTACCACTTCCACAACTTCTTTTAAAGCGTTTGCTGTGGCAGAATTACAAGCGATTACAATCGCTTTGCAATTTTTTTCTAAAAGGAATTTTGCAATTTTTACAGAATATTCAATAATCGCTTCCTTGGATTTATCGCCGTAAGGTAAATGTTTTGTATCGCCGAAATAAATGAGATTTTCTTGCGGCATTAAACGTTTAATCTCTTTAGCAACGGTTAATCCACCAACGCCAGAATCAAAAATACCGATGGGTTGTGTGGCGGAAAGTTGCGCGAAATCTATTTTTTCTGTTTTCAAAAGTTGGATGTTGTAAACACAAATTTAATGATTTTTTGGAAACTTTTAATACTTCATTTCTTAATACAACTGACACAAATAATTTTTTCATTAGATTAAAAATAACACAAATTTAAAATCTTGGTTCTTGATTCTTGAATCTTGAATCTTGATTCTTGAATCTTAAATCTTGAATCTTAAATCTTGAATCTAAAGATGAAACAAATCACTCGCAATTCCATCGGCTAGAAACCAATGTTTTTCAGGAATCTTTAGGAAATTATTTTCTAAAATTAAGAAGCCTTCTTCAATTTTTCGATTAATTTCAAAATTCGATTTATCTAATAATTCTGCTGAAAATTTTTCTTTTAATTTTAAATAATCTACGCCTAAACTAGTTCGTAAACCAATCATCAACATTTCATTAAACTGCTCATTTTCCGTTAAAATTTCAATTTCATTCGGTCTAATATTTTGAGAAATTTGTTGGATGTATTTTTGATTATTGGCCACATTCCAACTCCTCGTATTTTCACCATCGTAAGAATGCGCAGAAGGACCAATTCCTAAATATTCATTATAGTTCCAATACGCAGAGTTGTGTTTGGATTGAAAGCCGGGTTTCGCAAAATTTGAAATTTCATAATGTTGAAAGCCATTTTCTTTTAAAAATCCGGACATAAAATAAAACTCTTCATTTTGCTCAGATTCATTTGGTGCGGAAATTTTATTAGTTAAAACCCATTGCTGAAGCGCAGTTTTTGGCTCGACAGTTAAAGCATAAGACGAAATATGCGGCACTTGCAATTCGATGGATTTTTTCAGATTTTGTTTCCAGATTTCCACATTTGAAGTTGGCGAACCGTAAATTAAATCAATGCTTAAATTTTCAAAACCAAAATCTTGCGCGCGTTTGATGGAACTTTCTGCTTCGCTTGAATTGTGAGCGCGGTTCATCATTTTTAAATCGGGTTCGTGAAAAGATTGCGTGCCGATTGAAAGCCTGTTGAATTCTGTTTTGGATAATTCTTTTAAAAAATTTTGGCTTAAATCATCGGGATTGGCTTCTAGAGTAATTTCGATATTTTCGTTAAAAGTGTGGTATTTTAAAACTTCATCAATCAAAAATTTTAAATCATCTACTTTTAATAAAGAAGGCGTCCCACCGCCGAAATAGAGAGATTTTAAAGTTTTATTTTCGAGTTCATTTTGGCGCAAATCCAGTTCTTTTGCCATTGCCGAAATCATTTCATTTTTAAAATCTAATGAAGTAGAAAAATGGAAATTGCAATAGCTGCATTTTTGTTTGCAGAAAGGAATGTGGAGGTAGATCATTCTTTAAAAATATAAAAAATTAATACGAAAAGCATCCCAGAAATAAAGCCGAAAATGTGCGCTGCATTGTCTGCATTAGAAATTAATCCAAAAAAGATATTAACAATAAAATAGGCGAAAATAATCAATAAAGCAAGCTTTGTTTCTTTAAAATTATTCTGTAAAATTAATGACATTGCAAAAGCGCCCATTATTCCAAAAATTGCTCCAGAAGCGCCAACCGCAACTAAATTGCCATTATGCCAAAGTAAAGAGGAAATCCCTGCAACTATTCCACTTAAAAAGTAAATTATAATAAAACGTTTTCTGCCAAAAATATTTTCACAAAAAAATCCTAGAATTACTAAAACAACCATATTTTGAACAAGGTGCATAATTCCGGCATGCATAAACATACTGGAAAATATTCGCCAAGATTCTCCGTGGAAAAAAGCAGAAGTTAAAGCGCCAAATCTTATTAATTCTTCCGTTTTTGGTTCAAATGGATTGACGCCAAACAACGATAAAATTATAAATACTAAAACATTTAAATCTAATAAAATTGGGGTAATGAAAAATTCTTTTGAAGGAATAAATACATTAATAAAAAACTTAAAATCATCATCTTCCTTAGCATTGGAAGGTTTTTCTACATATTTTGGAAAAATTAATGCAAATAAAATTATGAAAGTCCCAATTCCCAGAATTTTAAAAAACCAAGCCAAAATACTTTTCCCGTCATCTACAAATTTTCCGTTTGAAGGCGATAAAATAATTAGTTTTTTGTTTTGAGGATTCTCAACTACATTTAGAATAAGTTTGTCATAGACCGTTTTGTCTTCGGAAGTTGACAGACGCAAAAAATACGCATTGTTATAAAAATTAAAATGCTCTAAATCTTGATAACATTTTTCTCTAAATGCTTTATATTCAGCATTTTTCTTATCATCAGATTCTCTATTATTTATTTTTTTCGAAAATTTATTAGCAAACCAAACTTCAGGCAAATCGTCCTTTGGCTCTTCTAAACTATCTTTTAAAATTGCTGCAACAAAATAAAAATTAACGATTAGATTTTCGCCATATTTACCAGAAACATCAGATTCAAATTTATAATTGAGATAAGAATCATCAACATAATAAGATTTTATTTTGATGTGCTTTACGTTTTTATCAGAACTTATTTTATCTACATTTTCTATTGTTTGGTTTTTAGAAAATTTTGCATTGTAATAAAATTGCGAATTGACCAATAAAGCACATAAAACCGCTGCACAAATAACTAAATAGATAAAAGTATCTTTTGATGGGTCTTTATGCCTTAAAATTTTAAATCTTTTTCTGATAACAATTAATGATAAAACCGAAAGTAACATAGGAAGAAAAATTTCCCATGCCTTATCGCTTAAAGCAAGTATTTGAAGTTTATAATCAAAAATATATCTAAATAAGGCCAAACCAAACACACATAAAAAAACTGCCAATAAAAAAATTGGCAGAATATGTTGAACTTTTTTTAAATAATTTTTCATTATCTATATCTAAATCCTCGTGTATTAATAAAATTATCAAAATTATAACCGATGCTCAACATAAAACTGCTTCCGCCGTAGGTTTGAATGTCGGATAAACCCATATTATAAGTTGCACCAAATGTAAATTTATTCAATTTCGCTTTTATAATAGGCGAAAAACTGAGTTGCTGACTTCCAATATTGTCTTTTGCAGAACGAAAACTTACGCCTGCTGCAAACATATTGGTTTCATTGTAAATTTTCGCTAAAATATTGTAATCTATTAATTTAGAAGAATTGGTATTTAAATTTACTAAAACTGATGGTTCTAATGAAAAACCTTCGGTAAGAACATAATCATAACCTGCATTTAAAATATATTTTGTGGGCGATGGTTCTATGCCGTTTACGATTGGGATATCATTGGTAAGTGGAATATCTAAAATTGAAACCCCACCGAAAAAATTCTTGTAAGTCGCTTGCATTCCTAGGTTTGCGTAAACGATAAAAATATTATTATTGCCTTCGTATAGCAAAGGATCATTTGGGTCTTGCGGATTTAGTGCGCCATAGTCAAAATTCATATTATAGAAATTGACATTTGTACCAAAAGAAAACTGGTCTTTTCTTTCGCCATCATCGCTTAAAGGTATAAAATAAGATGCGCCTGCCGTAATTCCGTTGGAAGAAATGGGGCCGTTTTGGTCGCGGAAAAAAGAAATTCCGGCGCCTACTCTATCAAAAATATTAGCATGAATGCCCACAGATTGCACATTTGGAGATTCTGAAAGTTTAGAAAATTGTTTTTGGTAATTACCATTTACCACAACGTCATCCGTAGCGCCATAAAATGCAGGATTTATAAGAAATTGGCCATCCAACAAATATTGTTGATAAATAGGCAATGTTTCTTGCGCCATTGCAAAACCACTAATTATAACAACAAAAAATATATAAACTTTTTTCACACTCTTTTTTAAAACTAATAACGCCAAATTTAGGCAAAAAATATAAAACCTAATTACTTTCTAAATAATTTCGCCATTTTTCTATGGCTTCTTGCATATCTTTTGGCATTGGGCTTTCAAAATACATTTCTTCTTTCGTCACAGGATGCACGAAACCTAAAGTATGTGCATGTAAAGCGTGTCTTGGTAAAATTTCAAAAACATTTTGAACGAATTTTTTATATTTCGGTAAATTGATGCCTTTTAAAATGTTGTGCCCTTCATAGCGCTCATCATTAAATAAAGTATGACCGATGTGTTTAAAATGGGCTCTAATTTGGTGTGTTCTTCCTGTTTCTAATTTGCATTCTACCCAAGTGAGGTATCTGAAACGTTCCAAAACTTTATAATGTGTAACGGCGTGTTTGCCGTGGCTGCCATCTTCGTAAACCGACATTTGCATTCTATTTTTCGGATGCCGCCCAATATTTCCTGTAATTGTGCCTTCATCTTCTGCTAAATTTCCCCACACAAAAGCCCAATAAAGTCTTTTCGTGGTGCGATCGTAAAATTGTTTGGCCAAATAACTCAAGGCATATTCATTTTTTGCAATTACAAGTAAGCCAGAAGTGTCTTTATCAATTCTATGTACCAAACCTACACGATCTAGATCGGTCTTGAAGTTGGGATCTTTTTGAAAATGAAAAGCCAAAGCATTAATTAATGTACTGTGGTAATTGCCATGACCGGGATGAACAACCATTCCTGCTGCTTTATCAACAACCAAAACATCATCATCTTCATACACAATATTAATTGGAATATCTTGCGGAATAATGATATTTTCTCGTTTTGGATGCGCCAAAACAACTGAAATTTCATCGCCAGGTTTTACGCGGTAATTTTGTTTTACGACTTTGCCGTTTACCAAGACATTTCCTGCGCGGCAGGCTTGCGACACTTTATTTCTGGTAGAATTTTGACGAAAAATTAATAGATATTTATCAATTCTAAGAAGCGATTGGTTGGCATCAACTTTAATATTAAAATGCTCGTAAAGTCCGGAGTTTTCTTCTTCTTCGTGTTCTTGTTCGTCTAAATTGTCGTCTTCCCTTATCATCATTTATTTTAAAATAAAAAAACTTCAACAGGGTTAAAGTTTTTTATATTAAATAGTTATTCTACCACTACTTTTTTCGGTTTCGGTTTTGCCGGGGCGCTGGTTTTTTCTGGAACTACTTTTGGTTTTACCGAATTTTCAGGTTTTAAAACTTGCGGTTTAGGTAAATCATCAACTTGTGGTTGTGGTTGCGTCTTTTGTGCTTTTTCGATAGGCGGTTGATAGTTATTGATCCTAGAACTTGTTGTATCAACTTGCAATCTGTACAACGAATTTAATTGTGCAATTTTCCCGCCCAATTCTGCTGGTGTTTTTTTACTCGCCCAAAGATCAACTTGCATACCTTGGTCTCTGATAGAACCACCTTCTGGATCTTGGTAATAAACAATATCCGATTCGTCCTTTCCACCGTCTTCGTGTTCAACTATACCTACTTCAAATAAATTTTGAGCAATTACTACTTTTGCTTCCTGCACGGTTAAACCGACCAAATTGGGTACAGAAATATTTCTCTGCGGACCCGCACCAATAATTAAATCTATGGTAGAAAATTTTGGTAACAATGTACCTGGCTTTAAATTTGTGCCGTTATATTGCATTCTAATTACCGCGTCTCTCTGGATACTTGGCTCGTAAATGGTATCTCCAATTTTTAATCCAACCAATTCTAATTGTCTAAAAGCCAAACCTTTGTATCTATCCAAAATATCTGGAACTGAAACAGGCGCATAATATCTAGGATTAACCGCTAAAGTAACAATTCTACCATCTTTAACGTGAGAACCAGAACTAGGATAAATTTTCAAAACTTGAAAAGATTTATATTTTGGATCATATTCCAAACTATCTACTTTGTATTCTAAACCTGTTTCATCCAAAATTTTGATGGCATCTTGCACAGATTTATTCACCAAACTTGGGATCACGATTTCCTTGCCGTGATTGGTGTGAAACTCTAACCACCGAAATGTCAACCAAACAAGTGCAGTAAAAATACCCAAAGCAAGTAGTAGATTTACCAATACCTTCCAATGGAAAAGTGATTTCAGCATAGTTTATATTTAATTACAATAATAACGCAAATATATAAAAAATCTTTTTCCAACTGGTGACAGATTTCTTTTTTAATTCTGAAAAAAGATAAGCAAAACCTAATTTTACCAAAAAACATTTCTTTAAATTTGCGTTATTAATTTTCTCCTAATGATAAAGAAAAATATTGCCGTAGTAATGGGCGGTTACTCTGATGAATATGTGGTTTCGCTAAAAAGTGGGCAATTGATTTACGAATCTTTAAATAAAGACATCTACAACGTTTATAAAGTACAAATATTGAGCGAAGGTTGGTTTTTTATAGATGATCGTGGTGAAAAAATGACAATAGACAAATCAGATTTCAGTGTTAATTTGAGCAGCGGTTATAAGGTAAAATTTGATGTTTGCTTTAACATCATCCACGGGACGCCTGGCGAAAATGGCATTTTGCAGGCTTATTGGGATGCCGTTGGGCAAAGATATACTGGTTGTAATTTTTACCAATCTGCCTTAACTTTTAATAAAAAAGATACGCTCGCGGTTTTGTCTAAATACAATATTCCCTCGGCGAAAAGTATATATTTAAGAAAAGGCGAAACGGTTTCTGAAGAAGAAGTGGTGGAAAAACTTGGACTGCCTGTTTTTGTGAAACCCAATCAATCTGGTTCATCTTTAGGAATTACTAAATTAAAAGACATTAAAAATTTACAAAAAGCCATCGATTTTGCTTTTGCCGAAGATGATGAAATTTTAATAGAAAGTTTTCTAGATGGCATGGAAGTTTCTGTGGGCGTGCTAGATTACAAAGGCGAAACCATAGTTTTGGGTATTACAGAAATTGTATCTGAAAATGAATTTTTTGATTACGAAGCCAAATATGAGGGTGCTTCACAAGAAATCACACCTGCAAGAATTGACGACGAAACCCGAAAAAAAATAGAAAATATTGCAATAAAAGCCTATAATTCTTTAGGAATGAGTGGTTTTTCGCGTTCAGAATTTATAATTATGAATGGCCTACCTTATATGTTGGAAATGAATACCAATCCCGGCTTTTCGCCCGCTAGTATTTTGCCGCAACAAGCCAGATATTATGGTATTTCTTTAGAAGATTTGTGTGGCCACGAGGTAGAGAAAGCACTTTTAAAATAATTATAAATTTTAGATTTTAATTAAACTATTAATCTAAAATTTATAATGTAAAATCTAAAATTAAACTTATGAAATCACCATTATCAAATTTGCAAACCAACACCGATGAAGATAAGGTGATAACATATGACCTTTAAAAAAATAAATATCTACATATGAAAACCGCAGTATTTCCGGGTTCTTTTGATCCTATCACGCTTGGACATTATGACATTGTTGAAAGAGCGGCGCCGCTTTTCGATAAAATAATTATCGCCATCGGTCAAAATTCACAAAAAAAATACATGTTCACTTTAGAGCAAAGAATCAACTTTATAAAGCAAACATTCAAAGACTTTCCCCACGTAGAAGTCGATTCTTTTGAAGGTTTAACGATTGATTATTGCCACAGCAAAAATGTAAATTTCATCCTTAGAGGCTTAAGAAACCCCGCCGATTTTGAATTTGAAAAAGCCATCGCACAAACCAATAGAGCACTTACACACGCTAATAAAATTGAAACTATTTTTCTTCTCACCTCTTCAGGAAAATCTTTTATCAGCAGTAGTATTGTGCGCGAAATCATCTCATTTAAAGGCAATTACGAGATTTTAGTTCCAGATGCAGTGAGAATTTAATTAGTTTAAATAAAGATTTTCATTAATTTTTAAAACGAAATCTTCACGCCACCAGTAATCTGCGCTCCTATAACTTTATAACCATTAAAAGTCTGGTAATTAACGTTTAGCAAATTATTGCCGAGCGCAAAAATGCTGAAATTTTTGTTTATTTTATATTCTGCAGATAAGTTCAAATCTGCATAACCGCCCACTTTTTTATTTCTGTTTTCTGTGGAAACATAGGCCGTTGGAACTGAAATATTGTTCGGAGAAATCTCAAAAGAATTTGTAGTTCTATCGCTTACAAAAATACCTTTAAAACCAAAATTTAATTTTTCATTAAGCATAGAATATTTTGCACCTAAAGTTGCCTGAAGCAAAGGCTTATTAAAAACCTCATCCAAATTATCCAATTGGTATTTTTGAAATAAAAGTTCTGCGCTTAAATCCAAATTTTGCAATGGAAAAAATTGCAAACTTCCTTTCACTTCACTTAAATTTCCATTGTCATAAATCGTAGAATATGTATTTGCAAAGTTATAAGCAGAGCGATTTAAAGTATAAACATCATCAAAAATAGAATTGGCCTGGAAGAATTGCATGTCATTTATTTTAGAATATCCCGCAGAAAAATCATACTTTAAATTTTCATCAATATCACCTTTTAAACCGATATATAAGTGGTATTTTGTATTTGTTGGTCGCAGTTCAATGTCTGAAACTAAAAACGGATTTTCTGTTAAAAGTTCAGCGTAAGAATTTAATTTTAAACCGCCATCAACGCCTGCATAAAATCTAAATTCATCTTGCGGTGCAAATAAAACTTCCACATTTGGCGACCAAATAATTTCACTTTTTTTGTCTTGAGGAAGAATTAAACTTTCATTTCTACTATTCAAAAAATTGATATTTGCACCAATTTTTAAATAAGATTCTCCTTTGTAAAAACTAATTTCCGGTAAAAGTGCCGCATTAAAAAAACTAGATTTATTTTGATTTAATAAGGCAAAATCTGTTTTTAAAGTTTCTAATTTTACACCTAAATCTGTATTCATTTTAAAATCATTTCCAGCAAAAAGTCGGTGTTTAGAAAGATTCACCGTAATTGCGCCTTGATTTTCGTTTGCTGAAAAATGATCGCTCAAAAATGAAGTTTGCAATCGCACATCATTTAAAATTTCATTAGAATAAAAATCATAATTTCCATTGATGGTAAATCTGTTGGTTTTTTGTTTTAAATCGGTATCAGAAGTTGGTTGCAATGCATAAATCCCGTAATAATTATAATCTTGCAAACCATAATTCGCTTCCAAATTCAGTTTTCCTTTTTCACCATAATTATTAAGAAACGCTCCGATAGTTGCATTTGATTGATTAGAATTCCAATCATATTCTTTCTTTAAGCCCGTTGTAGAAAGATAATGAACATCTGCGCCCACTTCCATTTTGCTTTCTAAAACTGTAGAAATATGAGCATCACCTAAAATTTTTCCAAAATTTCCCATCCCAAAACGAACATAATTATTTTGATAATCCGTATTAAAGTTCGGCGAAATATCTTGCCCTTGGATGGTGGAAGTTTTAAAATCTGAAACCGCCGGAACATTCGTTATATCGTAAGTTACGGGATTTGCAGACTTTTCCTCCGGCGGATAATTTTTAATAGTTTCTACCGAAGTTTTTTTCTTTTCGATTTTCTTTACTTCTGGCTCTCTTTTCTTATCTAAAATTAATTTTTCCTCTTTAATTTGGGAAAAAACAATCTGCGACAGTCCTAAAAAAAGGAAACTTAATATTTGAATTCTTTTATTCATTTTTTATAATGATTTCGCCACTTCGTGGCTCGTTTTATTTATCTTATTTTCGACGGGTTAAAATCAATTTCCGATTTAATTTCCGACGGGTTAAAACACTTTTCCGACGGGTTAAAACACTTTTTCGACGGGTTAAACACGTTGTTATTGCATTTTTCGACGGGTTAAAACCCGTCGCTACGTTTATTTTTTTATCTGTTTTTTCACGTCTTTCGCTTCTGCCACAATTTCTGGGAAATCGCTGTAGTTTGCGATAATTTGGTCGCAGGTATAACTCGCTTGGTAATTATCTTTTAAGGCTAAATAATTTTTAGCCATTAAAACCAAAGATTTTGCACCCCAAAATTCTTCTGAAGCATAATTATTGGCCAGTTTAAAAATGGTTTCATTGGAAGATTTAAATGCTTTTGCTTTGTTTTGATAAAAGGCTTTTGCGTAAAGCGCTTCTGCCGCAACTTCAGTATTAGATGATTTTTCTAAAGCGGCAAAAGCAGTTTGCGCGTCTTTATCTTTTCCTTTATTCATCAAACTTCGCGCTTTTATCACTTTCGCTTGTTCTAAAACTGCGGCTGAATTTTTAGAATTATTTAAAACCAAATCTGCATAATTTTCTGCCTGAGAAAAATCTTTTTCGTCCGCAGATATCTTCATTAATTCTACGTTTGCGTAATTTTTAATATTCGCGTTAGAAGAATTGGCCAAGTTTAACAGATATTTTTTGGCGTCTGTCGGATTTCCTTGGGAAATATAAATTTGCGCCACTCTTGTCGCCGCATCTTCCTGATAATCATTTTGTACGTTCGCAACTTCCTGCAAAACCAACAAAGATTTTATCGGATTATTGGTTTGAAAATAACTTTCGCCCAATTCATATTTCGCCTGATACAGATTTTCGCCAGACGGATTTTGGGTTAAATATTTCTCGAAATATGAAATGGCGCTTTTATAATCTTTTTTAGCGTAAAATTGTTTCGCTGTGTTGAGATTGATTTCGTCAATTTCGGAAGCATCAATTTTCACATTCAAATCTGAGGCAAATTTCTGATAACCTGCGGTGTCTCCATTTTTCGTGTAAATTGGTCGCGCCGCCTGAACAATTTTTTCCGCGTAAGCGCTGTTTTTATATTCTTGTCCGAGTTGTTTCAACTCTGCTAAAGCCTTGTCACTTTGGTTTAAATCAATATAATTCTGCGCTCTGTAGATTTTTGCATTGGCCACTAAATCTGCGTCAGAACTGGATTTTATAACCTTATTAAAATAATCATTTGAATTATTAAAATCATCGTTAGATGCATAAGCAGAAGCGATTTCGTATTGCGCATCATCAACGTAATCCGAATTTTTATAATTTGAAATTAATTTTTTCAACTCATCAATTTTAGCTACAGAATCTCCTTTGAAACCAAGTGCCATTGCTTTTTGAAATGAAGTATAATCATTTCCTTCACTATCATTATAGACTGCAATTGCTTCATTTAGTTGATTATTAGCGTAGTAACAATCACCTAACCTTAATTGCGCGTCATTTTTAAACTCTGGTTTTGGATTTTTTAAATATTCTTCAAAAGAATTTTGTGCCTGTGGAAATTTTTTAGATTTAAAATAAGCGTAGCCCAAATCGTAATTTAATTGTTGCTTTTCCGGAAAATTATCTGATGATTTCAACTTTTCAAATCTCACAATTGCCGAAGGATAATTTCCTTCTTGGTAATAAGTTTGCGCCAACCAATAAAGCGCTCGTGGCGTAAATTCCTTATTTTGATTGAGTTCTAAACTGCGAAGAAAATATTTTTCTGCCTCTTTATAATTGCCTTTGTTAAATTCTTCCGTTCCTAAAAGGTAAGACACTTCTTGGTCAATTTTATCGGTTTCGGGCGTAGAATTCGGCAACTGATCAATCGCTGCTAAAGTTTCTTTGTAATTCCCGGAATAGAGATAAGATTTAATTAATAATTTTTTGAGTTCCGGAACTTGTGGATTATTTGGGTATTTTTTTACAAATTTTTGAATAACCGTTGGTGCAGATTCGTACGGATTTCCAATATCGTAACTCAATTTTGCGTATTGAAGAAACGCCAATTCCTGCACTTTTTTATCGTAGGTCATTTCCGAAGAAGACCGAAACGCAGACAATGCTTCCTGTTTTTTTCCAACTTCCAAGTAAGCATTTCCCAACTGATAATAAGCGTTTTGTGCAATTGGTGAATTACTGTTAATCAATTGGTTATAGTAAGAAACCGCCTGATCATATTTTTTAATTTCTGCTGCCACAAATCCCATTTCGTATAAATCATTTTCTGAAGGATTTGGTTTAGAATCGGCATAAATTTTAAGATGTGGGTACGCCGAAGCGTAATCTTTTTTCATAAAATAACTTTCGCCAATGATTTTATGAACTTCGGCATTGTACTCATCGGACAAATTTTCATTTAATAAATCATTGCCCGAAGAAATGGCTTCATCGTACTTTTTTTCATTAAAATAAAGTTGCACATAGTACGGCTTCACTAATTTAGAAAATTTCGGATTATCTTTAATTTCATCAAAATATTGAAAGGCTTTATCATTTTGATTATCAGCATAATAAAGATGTCCGAGCATGTAAGCGACGTCCGGTTTTTCAGTTTGCTGAACATTATTGTAGGCTTCTTCAAGGGCTTGAATCGCGCCTTTAGAATCGCCGGTCATAAATTTGGCGTAACCTAATTTTAAAATATACTGTGTGTTTTCCTCACGGCTCAATTGATATTGATTCACTTTTTGCAAGGTTTCCAGCGCTTTTGGGAAATCTTTTTGGGTTAAATAATAATCGGCCAAAGGTAAATTGGCTTGCGCAAAATAAGCCGATTTTGGATAGTCGCGCATAAACGCTTTTAAGCCTTCTTCGGCGTGGTCGCGTTTTAAAATAACACCAATTACATTATCAAAAAATTGCGCCGCTTCTTTTTTTGAAGCGCTTAAATTTTGATTATAAAAATATTGACGCGCATATTCAAATTGTGCAGCATTGAAAATCTTAGATTGATATAGATTTTCTGCTAAATTGAATCTGTAAGCATTTTGGTCGTTAAAATATTGAGATTGCTGAGCCTCGGAAAATCCGTACAAGAAAATTGCTGCCGCAATGGTGATTTTTTTTGAGTTCATTAATGAATGTTTGGTTTGAAAAGATTTGTGATTTTCTTCTTTATTAAATTAAAAGTTATCCACAAAATATCAACGAAAATATGGAAAAGTTATTGTTTATACAAAGTATTTTGCATAAAGTTAATTTGTGGATAAAGTTAAAAATTTA
Organism: Halpernia humi; assembly: GCF_900108025.1. Classification (GTDB taxonomy): domain Bacteria; phylum Bacteroidota; class Bacteroidia; order Flavobacteriales; family Weeksellaceae; genus Halpernia; species Halpernia humi. The sequence continues at coordinate 148,219 of NZ_FNUS01000008.1, read as the reverse complement.
AAAAAATTCTTATCAATCTGCAAAAATTGTGTGGCTCAATACTAACATATATGAAAAGTGGTACACGTTTAAAGATTTTCATTTTAACCGATGGTAATCTGAGCGTATCAAAGAAATTCTAGACGAGAAATTCTACAAGTTTTTAAGAAATTTTTAGGTTTTTTTTTAGAAATCATTACATTTGTTTTTTCCAAACTAAAAAAATAACGATGAATCAATTATTCAAAAGAAAAAATTATAATGTAAAAGACCATCCTTCGGGACTTTTACGAGTACTCGGAACTTGGGACATCGTTTTCTTTGGAATAGCCGCCATTATTGGTGCTGGGAGTTTTAGTAGTTTAGGAGAAGCTGTTTTTCGGGGCGGGCCAGGTGTTATTATTTTATACGTGATTTGCGGAATTGCGAGCGGTTTTACAGCGCTTTGCTACGCCGAATTTGCAAGCAGAATTCCCACCGCAGGAAGCGCTTATACTTATGCTTATGCCAGTTTTGGCGAACTAATTGCGTGGATTATCGGTTGGGCTTTAATTATGGAATATTCTTTTGGAAATATTTATGTAGCCTTTTCTTGGTCGGATTATTTCACGAGTTTTATAGGAAGAGTTGGCGTTCATATTCCTGATTTTTTAACTTGTAGTTATCCCGAAGCAAAAAAAGCATTTTTGGGGAATTCATCTAATGTAGAATTAATAAGCGCGTGGAAAACCGCACCGATTATCGGAAACTGGAAATTTATTGTTGACATTCCTGCTTTAGTTATTAATGGATTAATCACTTGGTTGGTTTACCGCGGCGTTCGAGAAAGTAAAAATTTCAATAATATTTTAGTGATTATGAAATTAGCCGTTATTGTTTTAATCATTTTAGTTGGCGTGGCTTATGTAAATTTTGATAACTGGGAACCGATAAATCCGGTGACCAAAGTTTCTTCTTTTATGCCAAATGGTTTTGCGGGCGTTATGAGTGCAGTTTCGGGTGTTTTCTTTGCTTATATTGGTTTTGATGCGATAAGTGTTTTGTCTGAAGAAACCAAAGATCCCCAAAAAACTTTACCGCGTGGAATGCTTATTTCATTGGTTTTATGTACCGTAATTTACATTATTTTAACGCTCGTTTTGACGGGAATGGTGAATTATCAAAAATTTGATGGGATTGGAGATCCGCTTTCTTTTATTTTTGAAAAAGCAAATGCCAATGTCGCCTGGATGGAATTGGTGGTGTCTTTTGTGGCAATTGTCGCGATTACGACAGTTTTACTCGTTTTCCAAATGGGGCAACCAAGAATTTGGTACGCGATGAGCCGTGATGGTTTGATGCCAAAAAAATTCCAAGAAATTCATCCAAAATATTCTACACCTTCTTTTGCAACGATTATTACCGGACTTGTAGTGGGAATTCCCATTTTGTTTACCGATAAAACATTCATTTTAGATTTCACAAGTATCGGGACTTTGTTTGCTTTTGTTTTGGTTTGTGGCGGCGTTTTGCTCTTGCCTGCGAAAGAAAAATTGCCCGGAAGATTTCACATGCCTTATTTTAATTCAAAAATAATTTTTCCGGTGCTGTTTATTGGCAGTTTGGTTTTCTTTTATTTCTGGCAAGCCGATTTTTTTAAAAATTTATTTGATTTTAATAATCCTGTAGATTTAGAGTTCAGAACTTCAGTTATCATTTATATCATCATCAATTTGGTGTTATGCGTGATGGCTTTTGCTAAAAATTTATCATTAATTCCTTTGTTGGGATTAAGTTCTTGCCTTTATCTTTTAACTGGAATGAGCCATGAAAACTGGAAATATTTCGGAATTTGGTTTGCGATTGGTTTAGTGATTTATTTCGCTTATGGATACAGAAAAAGCAAATTACGAACGGAAAATGAGTAGGTTTTTAGGTTAAGGTTAAGGTTTAGATTAAGGTTTAAAAACATCAACATGATTTTGTCATTCCGCAGGAATCTTAACTGTTTAAATTTATTCAAAATGTAAAAAGAATTAAAATATTAATAAAAATTAATTATATCTCTTTGAAATTTTTATCAATTTTCTAATTACAACATATATGAAATTTACATTTCAAATATTCTTTCTTTTCATTTTAATTGCCTGTGAAAGTTCTAATAAAAAAGAAAATGTACAATTGAATAAAATAATCAAAGAAATAATTAATGAAGAATTAAAGCACGGACATAAATTACCAAATCATATAAAAGAAAAAATCAAATTTTTATCGATTTATTCCGAAACTGAAGAAGATTCCTCACGAATATTAATTAGACAATTACCAAATGTCGGTCTTGGGAAAATTTTAAATTATAAAAGTAATTCTTTTAGAAAAGATTCAATTGCATTAATTAATCAAAATGAATATCAAATTAAAAATTTTAAAATTGATAAAACTATTAATCCAAAATTAATTTTATATAAAAAGGGAAGCACTGGTTCACATTTTGAAATCTCTAACCCTGCATATTTCGAGGGAAACAAAAAAGTTTATATCCAATTCATGATTACTGATAGTTTAGGTGATAGTGAAGCAAATAGTTACATTCTCAAAAATGAAAATGGACTATGGAGAGTGATAGACGAAGATAAATTGTGGCAAAATTGAAAAAATCTAATAATGAAAATAAAATCACATTTCTATTTATTTTTTACTTTAGTTCTAAGTTCGTTTTTTAACGCACAATTGCCAACAAACGGTCTTGATGTAAAACATTATGCCTTCAATATTTCTCTCAACGACAGTACAAATATTATTAGAGGAAAAGCCATAATCACAACTGCTTTTACTAAAAATGAAGATCAAATTGTCTTTGATTTAGTTAATAAAAATTCGGACGGAAAAGGAATGACCGTTCTTTCTGTGACGAAAAACGATAAAAATTTAGAATTTTCCCAAGATGCACAACATCTTATCATTAATGATCAAGGATTTTTAGGAAAGGAAAATACTTATTCCATCACGTATGAAGGAATTCCGGCAGATGGTTTGATTATTAGCAACACCAAAAACGGCGACCGTAGTTTTTTTGCGGATAACTGGCCAAACCGCGCCCACAACTGGCTTCCTTGCAATGATCATCTTTCTGATAAAGCAACTTCGGAATTTATGATAACCGCACCGGATCATTATCAAGTGGTAAGTAACGGTCGCGAAATTGAAGAAACCAATCTCCCTAATAATTTGAAATTTACACATTGGAAATCTGAAGTTCCTTTGTCCACAAAGATTATGGCGATTGGCGTTACAAAGTTTGCCGTTAATAATTTGGGAAATACTGACGGAATTCCCGTTTCAGAATGGGTTTTCCCCGAAGATCGCGACAATGGTTTTAAAAGTTATGAACTCTCAAAAGAAATTTTAAAATTTTACATTAAAAATATTGGCGCATTTCCTTTTGAAAAATTGGCGAATGTGCAATCTAAAACAATTTTCGGTGGTTTAGAAAACGCGGGCTGCATTTTTTATGCTGAAAATTCTGTAAATTCTAAAGGCGTAGAAAGTTTAATTGCCCACGAAACGGCGCACCAATGGTTTGGTGATAATGTGACGGAAAAAGATTGGCCACATCTTTGGCTGAGCGAAGGTTTTGCGACTTATATGACGGATTTGTATCTCGAAAATAAATATGGAAAAGACAGTTTGCAAAGTCTTTTGAAACAGCAGAGAAATCAGGTAATTTCTTTTTCAAAACATTTTAAAAAACCAGTTGTTGATGGTTCTGAAGCCGATGATTTAATGAAATTATTAAATCCGAACAGTTACCAAAAAGGCGCGTGGATTTTGCACATGTTGCGAAGAAAACTGGGCGATGACTTGTTTTGGAAAAGCGTCCGAACTTATTATGAAACTTACAAAGGAAAAAATGCCACAACTGAAGATTTAGAAAAAATATTTGAAGATGTAGGCCAACAAAATTTGAAAACTTTTTTTCAACAATGGCTTTTCTCTGTCGGACAGCCAGAATTAAAAATCAATTGGAATTATAATAATTCCGCGAAAAAAATATCTGTTAAAATCGAACAAACCCAAAACAATATTTTCGAATTTCCTTTGACGATTGAATTTTCTAACGGAAGCCAAACTTTTATTAAAACAATATCTGTGAAAAATAAAGTGACGAATGAAGAATTTTCGGTTTCTTTTTTACCTACCGATATGAAACTCGATCCAGATGTAGATTTGTTGTTTGAAAATGTTAAATTAGATTAAAATAATTTGCCTAAAAAAGTCACAATTTTAAAATAAAAAATGATGTCTGAAAAAATAAAGAATTTCGCAGAATTTTATCAATTTTATTTGACTGAACATTCTAAAACCTGGACGCGGATTTTCCATTTTGTGGGAACACTTTTGATTTTTGTGGTGATTGCGTTTGCGATATATTTAAAAAATGGAAATTATTTGTGGTATATTCCACTTTTTGGTTATGGCTTTGCATGGTTCTCACACGCTGTTTTTGAGCGAAACCAACCCGCAACTTTTAAATATCCACTTTGGTCTTTAATTTCGGATTTTAAATTATTTTTTGAGTTGCTTGTTGGTAAACAGAAATTTAAAACCGCCTAAAACAAACCCTTTCAGGGATTTAAAACCTTGAAAGAGTTGCGAAAAACGTAGGTTTAATCAAAAAAAAATCTCACCGAAAAGTGAGATTTAATTTATAATGATAATGCTTAAGACGATATTTTTTCTAAATTTTGAGCAACTATTTCTGCCTCATCTAATTTTTGATCACCTTTTTTCTTTTCAAGATCTAACGAAACATTAGGATAATTTACTTCCATAAAAGTTTGAAAATCTTTTAGATTTTTAAAAAGATTGAAACTTTCTTTTTCTTCTTCAAAAATTACTGCTTTCTTTCTACGAGCAGATGCTGATGCAATTAATCCGCCCCACATTGCAGCACTATTACTTACAAAATAATCTTTTACAAATAAATAGCCGCCCTTGTTTTCGGCTTTTAAATAATAAATACCTCCATCATAAGACTGCCCTTTATCTTCAGAGTTAAATTTCTTAATAAGGTTTACAATTTGGATATAAAGATTTTTTCCATCAGAAATAGCAAAGGCTTTTTTAAATTTTTTCCCTTTATCATCCATATTATTAAAACGATAGGCTGTAGAATCTGTGCTGTACGGTGATGACAAATTTGGGGTTTGTGAAGGAGTTTTCATCCTGAAATCTTCATAGGTTTCATAAACTCCTTTAGGATAATCTGCACTGTTAAAATGCTGTGCAAATGAAATAAATGATATGCTAAAAAAAGAAAGTAAAAGAAATTTTTTCATATGTTCAATAATTAATATATTTTTATGCTTTACAAAATTAGATAAATTATTGACATATGAAAATAAAATTATTATTCTTGACACTTTTATCACTTTTTATCTCTAACTGCGAACCTGTTTACAAAGCAGCCAACTTTCGAGAAATAGCCAATTCTCATAAAACTATTGCGGTGCTCCCTCCTAAAGTAATCATTGAAATAAAAAGTAAAACTGACAAAGAAAAAATACTTACGCAGGAAAAATTAGAAAGTTTAAGATTTCAGCAGGCTTTAGTAGAATATCTTAATCTTCATTATGGTAAAAATGATATTTTTGTTGCTGCGCAAAATGAAGAAATCACCAATAAAATGCTTTTAGATAACGGAATAACATCTCTCACAAATCAAAATTACAAAGATTTAGCGGTTCTTTTGAATGTGGATGCAGTGGTAAGTTCCCGCATTTCTTTAGCAAAACCACTTACAAATGCTGCTTCATTTTTTACTGGACTTCTCACTGGTTATATGTCTCCTTCAAAAGTAACTACTGTAGATTTATCTTTAACTGATAGAAATTCTGGAAAAATGTTTTGGAATTTTAATTTTGAAAACGGAGGTACTTTTACTTCTACTGAAAAACTCACTAATTCTTTAATGAAGGCAGCAGCTTATAGATTTCCGTATAAGACTAAAGATTTAAATAAAACAAATTAAACAAAAAAATCCCTCTTTTCAGTGGGATTTTAATTTTTAAAGTTCTTACGAAATTAATACTTCCCTTCTTTATTATCGTGCCCGTATCTTTCTGGTGCTGGTGGGAAATTTCCTTTGTCGGCTTCTTCTAATTTAGAAACGGAAATCATTGCAGCCATCATATCATTCAGCATATTACTGGCGGAAGTTGGTGAGTTTGGCAACAAAACAAGATTACTTCTGTTGTTTGCACCAATAGCTTGCAAGGTATCATAATGTTGCGTTACTACAATTAATGAAGACGCTTCTTGCGAGCCAATATTCACTTTATTTAGCATTCTCACAGATTCTTCCAAACCTTTTGCAATTTCTCGTCTTTGATCGGCGATTCCTTGTCCTTGCAGTTTTTTAGATTCTGCTTCTGCTTTTGCAACGGCAACAATTCTAATCCTTTGCGCTTCAGATTCATATTCTGCGGCAGTTTTTTCGCGTTCTGCAGCGTTAATTCTGTTCATGGCGTGTTTCACTTGTTCATCTGGGTCGATGTCGGTTACCAACGCTTTAATGATGTCGTATCCATAACTTTGCATCGCATCTTGCAATTCAGATTTCACAGCGTTTGCTATGTCATCTTTTCTAACAAAAACATCGTCTAATCTGGTTTTCGGAACTTCTGCACGCACCACATCAAAAACATAAGATGTAATCTGATTTTCTGGATTTTCCAAGCGGTAATATGCATCTTTCACATTTGTTCTAATCACTTGATATTGAACCGAAACTTTCATTTTCACAAAAACATTGTCTAAAGTTTTGGTATCAATCATCACATCTAATTGCTGAATTCTAAGATTTAATCTTTTTGAAATTTGATCAACGTATGGAATTTTTAAGTGCAATCCCGAATCACAAACTTTCAAAAATTTACCCAAACGCTCTACAACTGCGGCTGATTCTTGCTTCACGGTAAAAAATGAGGCTAAAAGCGTAACTAACGCAAAAAAGGCAAAAATTGCTAAATATGGCATTGTTTTTAAATTTTAATATTAAATGGAAAGATAAGAAAAAAAATCTAATTAATTATATTTTACATCGTCATTCCAATATCAATTCCTTTAATTTTTCGGTATAAATCCGTTGCAAAATTATCCGTCATCCCAGAAACGAAATCTAGAACGCCCATCACTTTTTCGTAGTCTGTTCCTTTATCGTAAACAAACTGTTTTGGCAAGAGTTTTAAAGCCATTTTATCATAAGATTTTTGGGCTTCTTTTGGTTTTAAAATAGATGGAATAAAATGATGCAGCAATTCGTACATCACATTATAACCTGCATTTTCGATTTCAATGACGGCTTTATGGTTGTAAATTTTCTCGATGGAAAAAGACTCAATTTCTTGTAAAGAAGGATTTTTATTTTTGTAAATATCTAGTAAAGATTCGTTTAAATTTCCATTTAAAATATCATTAAAATTAGTTTTAAATAAATGCAAAGAATGATTAATCAAAGCATTAATAACTTTTGCGCGCAAGTAGGAAATCCGTTCGTTTGCGTTTGTAATTAAAGTAAGTTTGTCTTCTACCCTTTTTGTATTTGGGTTTTCAGATTTTATTAAATCAAAAAAAAGATTTTCGCAATCAGACGTAGAAACTATGCCCAAACGGTGCGCATCTTCCATATCGATAATATTATAGCAAATATCGTCTGCCGCTTCTACGAGCCAAACGAAAGGATGTCTTTTAAAAATTAATGGTTCAGAATTTTCCTCTAAAATACCGACAGATTTTGCGATTTCCTGAAAAGTATCTTTCTCGGTTTGAAAAAAACCAAATTTTTTACGGTTAATAAAGCCTTTTTTCTTCGCAACGGCTTCGCACGGATATTTTGCAATACTTGCTAAAGTGGTGAATGTGAGTTGCGTTCCGCCTAAATCTTTACCAGTTTGCTGATTTGTTAAAACCCTAATTCCATTGGCGTTTCCTTCAAAATTGATTAAATCTGCCCATTCTTTTTCGTTAAATTTTTGTTTTAAATCACTCTCATTTTTTTCGAAATAACTCGCGATGGCGTCTTCACCAGAATGCCCAAAAGCGGGGTTTCCAACATCGTGACACAAGCAAGCCGCGGCAATCACATTGCTTAATTGATGTTGATAAAACTGTTTAGAATTTTCATGTAAAACACTCGAGAAATTATCGCTTATAAATTCGCCCGCTAAACTGCCTAAACTTCGGCCCACAGAGGAAACTTCTAAAGAATGTGTCAATCTATTATGCACAAAAACACTTCCTGGAAGCGGGAAAACTTGTGTTTTATTTTGCAATCTTCTAAACGCAGAAGAAAAAATAATTCGATCAAAATCCCGCTGAAAATCTGTGCGCGAAACGGCTTGCGCAGAATGGTTTCCCGTGCGTTGATTTGTAAATAAATGGTTGAGTGAAGTCATGCAGCAAATATCGGAAAAAATTAAAATTAAATTAAAACTTTAATTTTAAACTATTAAGGTTTATGAAGGGATTAAGAATGTTACGGTTTGGAATCTTTATTTAAAATAGTAAAACTTCCAAAATTTATCAATACCTTGAAACATTAATAGAACGCTTAAAAAAAATATGTCAAACGAGAAAAATATACAAGAAAAAACCAGACTTCACATCCGAAATAAAAACCGTGAAAAATACGATTTAGAGGCTTTAGTAAATGCTGTTCCGGAATTAAAAAATTATATAAAACCCAATAAATATGGCGAAAATTCTGTTGATTTTGCAAATCCTGACGCGGTAAAATTATTAAACAAAGCCTTACTCAATTATTATTACGGCATTGAAAATTGGGATTTCCCAAGTGAAAATTTAACACCGCCAATTCCCGGCAGAGCAGATTATTTGCATTATATCGCAGATTTATTAACCGAAAATAATTACGGAAAAACGCCAATTGGCGAAAAAATTATGGGTTTGGATATCGGCGTTGGTGCGAGTTGTATTTACCCAATAATTGGCGCAACTGAATATGGCTGGAATTTTATCGGAACCGACATTAATGAAAACTCGGTAGAATCTGCGAAAAAGATTGTCGAGGAAAATGAATCATTAAAAGGAAAAATTCAAATTAAATTACAAGAAGATTCTACTCAATTTTTTAGTGGCATTATCAGTGAAGAAGATCAAATAGATTTCACGATTTGTAATCCGCCGTTTCATTCTTCAACAGAAGAAGCAGAAAAAGGTTCAAGACGAAAAGTGAAAAATCTGAGCGGAAAGAAAGTCGTAAAACCGACGCTTAATTTTGCGGGAATTAGCAGTGAACTCATTTATGAAGGGGGCGAACATACTTTTATTCACAACATGATTTCCGAGAGTAAAAATTTTGGAAAAAACTGCTATTGGTTTTCCACTTTGGTTTCCAAACAATCGAATATGAAAGGGATTTACAGATTATTAAACGAACTGGAAGTCGTTAATATTAAAACCATCCCAATTGGAACTGGCAATAAATCGAGCAGAATTATCGCTTGGACATTTCAGGATAAAGATGAACAGAAATCTTGGAAGGATGGGCGTTGGAAGATAGAATAACTACTTTTAATGGGAAACTTTTGCAAGGATTTTAAATTTAAAGTTTATTGGTATATTTGGTTTTATTAATGAATTTTTGTTTTTCTCAAATCATTAATTTTACTTATATTAATTTAAATCACGGATTATAAATCCGCGCTATCGGATTACAAATAAAATTATAGAATGAATTTCTTAAGATTATCAAATATTTTTAATTAAGTAAAATAGAATTTTATGAATATACAACTACCAGATAAATTTTATAAATTTTTAGTATTTTTATCTTTCATTTTAATAGTATTTATTTACTTGAAAAGTGGTGAAGATAGTAAGAGAGAGATAAACTCGATTTTGCATAGAAATTCATTAATTGACTCTTTAGAACTTAATAAACTTAAAGAGAAACAACTACGAGAAAACTTGATAGATGAAAGTGAAATTATATCAACTCGCAACAATATTAGAAACCCTATTAGTTACTCAAAAGATTCTTTAATAACCTTCAATAGAATAATTACTAGTAAAAATAAAAAAGAAATTGAGATAAATGATTTAATAAATTTGAGATGGAAAAACTTTCAGAACTTTGAAAATAAAAATTTGCTATTAGCAAAACAAATTGATCAGGCTAACGAAGACAATGAGATTGCAACTAAATTATTTGAGGATGAATTTTTTTGGCTACTAGTTTTATTATCAATAATTTCAGGAATGTTATTATTTGAAGGTATTAAGTCATGGTATAAGCAAGAACAACTAATTACTAATACTTTTAAAGATAAAAACTTGATTGTTTATCAAAGGTGCCAATCTTGTTTTAAAAAATTTTCCTCAATACGAAATTATTCGCAAAACGCAGATAACACAGTTAATTACGCATTTTGCGAAGATTGCTATCAAAATGGAAACTTCACTGAAAAGTACAAAACAATAGATGATTTATATAATGAACTAACCAACAATAGATCTCTAAAAGAAAATGAGGTAAAATATTTAAAACATAAAATCTGTAAATTAGATAGATGGAAAAAGAATGAGTATTAAGACAATTATTATTAAGTTATTTCCTAAGTACACAATGTCATCCAACTAAAAGCAAAAAAAAATTCCCTTCGTCACCGAAAGGGATTTTATATAAAATTTAATTTCTAATTTATTCCATATAACTTTCAATCGGCGCACAGGTGCAAACCAAATTTCTATCGCCATAAGCGTCATCAACACGTGCAACGGAAGCGAAGAATTTTCTCGTGCGAACCCAATCTAATGGATAAGCCGCTTTCTCGCGAGAATAAGGTTTGTCCCAAGAATCGGAAATCACCAATTCCATTGTGTGTGGTGCGTTTTTCAAGACGTTATTTTTTTCGTCTGCGTCACCGTTTGCGACCTCATCAATTTCTTTTTTAATGGAAATCAAGGCTTCCGCAAAACGATCCATTTCTTCCTTGCTTTCAGATTCTGTTGGCTCAATCATCATCGTTCCAGCCACAGGAAAACTCATTGTGGGTGCGTGAAAACCGTAATCCATTAAGCGTTTCGCGACATCAACGACTTCAATCCCGATCGATTTAAACTGGCGGAAATCTAAAATACATTCGTGCGCAACTCTGCCTTTTTTATTAACGTAAAGAATTGGGAAATGTTCGCCTAAAACTTCTTTTAAATAATTGGCGTTTAAAATGGCGTGTTCCGTGGCTTTCATTAAACCCGAAGTTCCGAGCATTTTGATGTAAGCGTAAGAAATATTTAACACCAAAGATGAGCCGTAAGGCGCACCGGAAATTCCGTCAATCGATTCTTTCGTCCCAATTTTGATATTTGGGTTGGTTGGTAAAAAATTAACCAAATGTGCTGCGACGCAAATCGGTCCAACGCCTGGTCCGCCACCGCCGTGAGGAATTGCGAAGGTTTTATGTAAATTCAAATGACAAACATCTGCGCCAATATTTCCCGGACTTGTGAAGCCAACTTGGGCATTCATATTTGCGCCGTCCATGTAAACCTGGCCACCGTTATCGTGAATTATTTTTGTAATTTCTTTAATATTTTCATCAAAAACACCGTAAGTTGAGGGATAAGTAATCATCGCTGCAGAAAGGTTTTCCTTGTGCAATTCTGCTTTCGCTCGTAAATCATCAGAATCGATTTCACCACTTTCAAGGTTTTTTACAACCACTACTTTTCCACCTGCTAAAACCGCAGACGCAGGATTTGTACCGTGTGCAGATTGTGGTATTAAAACAATATTTCTATGACCTTCACCAATGGATTTTTGATATTCTCTTATAACCATTAAACCTGCATATTCGCCTTGCGCACCAGAATTTGGCTGCAAAGAAGTTCCAGCAAAGCCGGTGATTTCTGCTAAATCTTTTTCTAATTCTTTGATCATGATTTGGTAACCTCCCGCTTGTTCCGTTGGTACAAATGGATGTACACTTCCCCATTCTGCCCAGGAAATTGGCAACATTTCAGTTGCAGCATTGAGTTTCATCGTACAAGAACCTAAGGAAATCATAGAATCTGTTAAAGATAAATCTTTACGTTCCAGCCTTTTGATGTAACGCATTAATTCCGTTTCCGTGTGGTAAGAATTGAACACGTCTTCCGTTAAAATTTCATCCTGACGCAAAATTTCATCAGGAATCTGAACTTCCTCACGAAGATTTAATCTAAAACTTTGCTTATCTACAAACTGTGCAAAAGCATCAAATAAACGTTGCAGTTTTTCCATGGTAGAAGTTTCATTAAGTGAAATACTCACAAAACCTTCTGAGAAATAATTTAAATTTATTCTTCTTTCTCGCATCAAACGCATCAAAGCATTTTTGTCTTCCGGATGCATTCTGAATTTTACGGTGTCGAAAATCGGTTCTTCAACCAAATCATAACCAAGTGCAAGCAAACCTTCTTTTAAAGCAATGGTTTTAAAATGAACCTGATCTGCGATAAAATTTAAACCTTTTGGCCCATGATAAACGGCGTACATTGAAGCCATTACCGCCAAAAGAACTTGGGCTGTACAAATATTGGATGTTGCTTTTTCTCTTTTAATATGTTGTTCCCGCGTTTGCAGCGCCATTCTCAACGCACGTTTTCCGTACATATCTTGCGAAACACCAATAATTCTACCCGGAATATCTCTTTTGTAAGATTCTTTACAGGCGAAAAAAGCCGCGTGCGGGCCACCGTAACCCATCGGAATTCCGAAACGTTGCGTGGTTCCAACCGCACAATCTGCGCCCATATCTGCAGGTGATTTTGCCTTAATTAAAAATAAAGGATCACAGGCGACAACGACTTGAAGATTATTTTCTTTATAATATTTAATATTTTCTGTGTAGTCTAAAATTCCACCATTTTTGCCGGGATATTGCAATAAAACACCGAAGTAAGAGTCATTGAACTGGTGGTTTTTGTGATTGCCAATAATCACATCAATTCCTAAACCTTTTGCTTTTGTTTTTAAAACTGAAATGGTTTGCGGTAAAACCAAATCTGAAACAAAAAATTTAATTGCGTCTGCTTTTTTCTGGTCTTTGCTTCTACTCTCAAAAAACATGTGCATTGCTTCTGCCGCTGCCGTAGATTCATCTAACAAAGAAGCATTTGCAATCGGCAAACCTGTTAAACTCACCACTAAAGTTTGATAATTTAAAAGTGCTTCTAATCTTCCCTGCGCAATTTCTGCCTGATAAGGCGTGTAAGCCGTGTACCAACTTGGATTTTCTAAAATATTTCTTTGAATCACAGAAGGCAAAATCACATTGTGGTAACCGAAGCCGATGTAATTATCAAACATCAGATTTTTTGAAGCCAATTCTTTAGAATGTGCCAACATTTCGTATTCCGAAAGTGGTTCAGAAATATCCAGATTTTTCTGTAAACGAATAGAATCTGGAATGGTTTGTGAAATTAATTCTGAAATACTTGAAACGCCCACTTTTTTAAGCATTTCCTGCGTATCACTTTCGTTTAGACTAATGTGGCGATTAACAAACTGCTGTGTATTCATATTTTTTATCGGGATTTTTAAGAATAAAAAGGTTCGTAAAAATACGAATTTTTAGAAGAGAGCGCAATATCTAACTTTTTTAAAAGATGATATTTGTCAAGGAAGATGTGAGATGTGAGATATGAGATTTTAGAAATTATTTAAAATAAATGCGATAATGATTATTAAAATAAAAAGTAGCAATAAATATTTAAATATTTTAGGAAAACCTGAGGGATTTTGAGGGGTTCTTCTTTGTGGTTTTAGCAATTCCTGAACGTCGGATTTTATTTTTTCTCTGTCGTTATCAAAGACTTCAGTGATTGTAATTCCTTTTACTGATGTCTTCTGAATTGCTGAATTGGTCGCATGTAGCAAAATCTGAAATTTTCCGTCGGTAAATTCGTTAATTTTAAAAGTCCTTTCACCATAAGATTTTTCTAAGCCGAAAGGTAAAATTTTCACTACATCTGCATTCTGAGTTTGCCAATTAATAATAATTTCCTCCCCTTTTTTTACTCTAATTTTATTGGCTGAAAAAGTTTTGATGTAAGGCGGTAAGTTATTTCTAAACGATTTTGGGACAGAAAAATTTTGATCATAAATCTTTCGGGAATCTTCATTACTCAGAGTTTCATAGGCTTCCTGAACTTCCCTAAAACGGTTTTCAAAGAATTCATCATCGCCATTTTTGTCTGGATGGTATTTTAAAGACAGTTTTCTGTAGGCCTTTTTGATGTCCTCTTCCGAAGCATTTTCCTGGACGCCGAGAAAATAATAGTAATCCTTCATGTTTTAAAACCGGGATACAAAAATAGGATTTTAAAAATTTACACAAAAAAAACGGAAAGATTATCTCTTTCCGTTTTCCAAACAATTATTAAAAATAATTAAGCCGCTTCATTTTCTTTTCTGAAATGTCTGTTGCAGCAGCGTTTTGAAGCAAAATTTTCTTTGATTCTATTTTTCAACTCTGCGTATTTTTCATCATCCATTTCTCTGATTTTGTCCGTGAATGCAAAAGGCGTCCGTCCTTTTATTTCATATTCCGCTAAAATTCCTTTTACTTCTTTTTTTCTGTCAGACATTTTTTTTACTGTCAAAGCAACTCCAACCGCTGCCAATGTAAGGAATACACCTTTTAAATTTGAATTTTTCATTTTTTTTATTTTTTTACTTTTTAATTAAAGTATGTTATATTCTTTAAGACGAACTTCTTTAGTTTTTACTTTAAATAATTTTATTTTTTTTTAAACTTAAAATTTATCTCGAAAGAATCCTCTCTCACATCGCTGCTTCCAGACTTCCTTCAGTTTTTCTTTCTGCTCGTCCGTCATCCCGCGCATTCTTTCTTCCTTTATTCTTCTGAATTTATTTCTTCCAAAACCACCTTTCCCGTGAAAACCACCGAAAAGTATTTTAGACAACACCAAAATTCCCATTGCTTGCCAAAAACTAATTGCTTTAACACCCAAAATATCGGGCAAGATATTGTTCCAAAGTCCCATTACAATTGCAGAAACTGCAAAAAACATCGCAATTACAAACAGAACCAAAAGGATCATTTTTCCTCTAAATTTATTTTTCATTTTTTTTATTTTATTCGTTTAGGTCTTTATATAAAATAGACATTCTTTTTCTTAAATGCTGAATGGCATAATTTTTCCGGCTAATGATGGTTTTAATATTTTCTCCCTGTTCATCGGCAATTTCCTGAAGTTTTTTACCTTCAATCTCGTGTTCCACAAAAACCGTTCTCTGCTTTTCTGGAAGTTCTTCTAGCGCCGAAAAAAGTTCTTTCCAAACTTCTTCCCGAAAGGCCAAAAGTTCAGGATTTTCGGAATCGTCCAGCAATAAAATATCTTTTATTGAAAAACTTCCGTCTTCATCTTCGAAAGTAAAATCTTCCAAATTTTCCGTCTTCTTTTTGCGGTAACTGTCGGTAATTTTATTTCTAGAAACCGTGTAAAGCCAACTTCCGATACTTACAATTTCAGAAATATTAGTCAGATTGCTAAACTGAAACCAGACTTCCTGCACAATATCTTCGGCATCTTCCAAATTATTCACTTTGGGACGGATAAAAGACAAGAGTTTACCACCGTAATTTTTCACGGCTTGTGCAATCAGATTTTCTTTTTCGCGTTGTGACATTTTTATTACTTCTACGTCCATAAAGATGCAGACGAAGGAAAACGAAATTTACTTTAAAAAGTTTAAAAATTAAATAAAAATTTCAAAAGTTATTTTTAAATATATTATAAATCGATTTTTATAATTTGAAATCTTAAAAACCCCTTCATCTTTCCTATTTAATATTTAAAAAGATTAATTTTGACGGATGAAATCGCCACAAACCTCTTGGGTGAACAATACTAATGAAAAAGGCGATAACATATGACCTTTAAAAATATTTATTTCTGCATATGAAAAGAAAGGTACTTCTCATCTACACCGGCGGAACAATCGGTATGGAAAAAGATTATGAAACGGGCAGTTTGCGCGCTTTTAATTTTGAAAATATTTTCAACAAAATACCAGAAATGAAACTTTTGGAATGTGAGGTTTCAGTTCATCCTTTCAAAAAGCCTTTAGATTCTTCGGATATGGGGCCTGAAGAATGGAAAATAATTGCCAATTACATCGGTAAAAATTACGAAAAATTTGATGGATTTTTAATTTTGCACGGTACAGATACGATGTCTTATACCGCGTCTGCATTAAGTTTTATGCTAAAAGGATTAAGAAAACCAGTGATTTTAACTGGCTCGCAACTTCCTATTGGAGATTTGCGAACAGATGCGAAAGAAAATCTTTTGACCAGTTTATATTATGCCAGTTTATATGAAAATGACGAGGCCGTTGTACAAGAAGTTGCGCTTTATTTTGAGTATAAATTATTACGCGGAAACCGAAGTTTAAAATATTCTGCGGAGTTTTTTGATGCTTATCAAAGTCCAAATTATCCAATTTTAGGGCAATCTGGCGTTCATTTGAATGTAGAAAAAGACAATCTTTTTCGAGCCGAAAAAAAAGAAAAATTTTCTGTGGATTTAAATATTTCACAAGATGTCTTGTTTTGGCGCATTTTCCCAGGGATGCAACTTTCTCATTTTAAAGATTTACCGAAAATGAAAGTTTTAATACTTCAGGTTTTTGGTTCTGGAACGATTTTTAACACCGATAAAACTAAAAAAACTTTAGAAAAACTTCGAGAAAACGGAACTGAAATTGTGGTTGTTTCGCAATGTATTTCTGGTGGAATTTCTCTTGGAAAATATAATAACAGTAATATTTTCAAAGAAATCGGCGCCATTAGCGGAAGAGATATCACCGCGGAAAGTGCCATCACAAAAGCGATGCATTTATTAAACAATCCAAATTATCCTGGAAGTTTTAGAGAAAATTTTGAAAAAAATCTTCGAGGAGAAATTTCTGAATAATAATTTCCTTGTTGATTCCAATAAAAAAACCTATTTTTGCGCACTTCAATAGAGAGGTGTCCGAGTGGTTGAAGGAGCTAGCCTGGAAAGCTAGTATACGGGTAACTGTATCGAGGGTTCGAATCCCTTCCTCTCTACAAAAACAGCAACAATGATGGTTGCTGTTTTTTTATTTTTTAGCGATTTATAGTAAATTTTCTGGGGTAAGTATTTTGTTAAAATTTTTTTCTGCCATCTCCTTTTCACCCCTCTGTTGTAAGAATCTTTTCGTGTGGTCATTCTTAAAAATCAAATACTATAATATTTTCTAATATTCCTTTTCGGATTTAGAAATTTGTAGTTTCTGCTGATCTGAAATTTCTGTTAAATCAAGATAATATAAATTAATAAACTTTCGCGTAAATATTATGACAACACGATGCAATCTTGTTGCAGCGGTGTAAGGCTCACAAAAAAAACCATCCTAAAATAAAAAGAATTGGAATCGTTAGGCTAACTAAAATACCTCTGATTAGATTTGTCTTTTCTTGATTTGGGTAAAATGTATCGGGTAAAATTTTATCCATAAGATATGCTATTGGTAAGAATAAAAGTATTCCTAAAAATCTAAAATTACCTCCTTTATGTAAAAATTCTAATTTTGAATAAAAAAAGATGTTAAAAAATGTAACAATTAAGACTCCAAAATCCATTAGAGTGAAACCTTTGGCATTTTTATTTGCTCTTTGATCGGTCTGCTTTATTGCCTTAAAAAATTTGAAATGTGAAATAAAGTAATATAGATAAATAATTTTTAATATCCTTTTCATAAGCACTCTCTATTTTATTATTATTGCGTCGCCAGTTTGTTCCGATGGAGCGGATTTGCAATCCGTGACAAGTTCTAAACATTCTACTTGTCTTTAAAAATTATTGATTTTAAGTGTCATACTTTTTAGATTTGTATTCATAAATTAAAAATAAGAAAAAACATTCAAACTTCTTATCAATTTTACGAGCACGGATTGCAAATCCGCGCTATCGGTGTAACTGTATCGAGGGTTCGAATCCCTTCCTCTCTACAAAAACAGCAACAATGATGGTTGCTGTTTTTTTATTTTTTAGCGATTTATTGTAAAGTTTTTTGCTTTTCAGAAATCACTTATGGGGTAAGTATTTTATTAAGATTTTTTTCTTTCATCTTCTTTCACTCCTTTGCTGCAAGAATCGTTTCGTTTTGTAATCCGTGATAAGTTCTAAACATTCTACTTGTCTTTAAAAATTATTGATTTTAAGTGTCATACTTTTTAGATTTGTATTCATAAATTAAAAATAAGAAAAAACATTCAAACTTCTTATCAATTTTACGAGCACGGATTGTAAATCCGCGCTATCGGTGTATTACCATCAACCTACATCATTATTATGCGAAGAAAAAGATAAAAAAAGCAAACATCAATAGGTGAAATACCGATTTCAGTAGGAAGGATTCTAAAAACACAATTCATTTTTTTTGATTTTTTTAAATCAAAACCATTCTCAGACACAAAGTTGAGAAAAACAAAAAAGGCCGTTTTCACTTTTTGTGATGCAGCCTTTTTGTATTGATCACAAAATAATGTTTCTGATACTGCATTATCCAAAAAAAAATAATGGTCACATTCAATTGAAATTTGGTGGTTAATAAGACTGACATTTGCAAAATAGGACTTTCGTTCTTGATTTTTTTATCTTCTTACCCCGCTGCGCAAAGTCTCCCGACTTTGAGCCTTAAAATCCCGATGGCGCGTATTTGTAATCCGTGACAAATTCTAAACATTCTACTTGGCTTTAAAAATTACTGATTTCAAGTGTCATACTTTTTAGATTTGTATTCATAAATTAAAAATAAGAAAAAACATTCAAACTTCTTACAAGTTTTACGAGCACGGATTGCAAATCCGCGCTATCGATATCCGCGCTATGGGGTTATTTAGACTTATAAAAAAAACCAAATAGAGTATGGGGTATTTTTTATTATTTAAAAATGAGATATTTGCTGAATATTTTTTTTGAATTATTTGTAGAAATCATAAATTGTGCAATTTACCCATTTGATTTTTTCATAAAAAACAGGTAAAACAATTTAAAATTTTTTATATCATACAAACAAAATTCGCAAATACACGTTTTCTGGAGTGAAGAAAATTTTCTCATCAGTAAACTTACTATTATTTTCTTTTTAGAAATTTTTTAGAAAAAGTTTTCCCGTATTTATCAGTTACATTTACAAAGTAAACTCCAGGTTCTAAAGCAGTAATAGAAATAGAATTTTGCAGAAGTTTTCCACCTTTTACAAAGTTCCCAACCGCATCATAAATAATAAAATCTTTTGGTGCTGAAAGGTTTTTAAGGAATATTTCTCCCTGATTTTCAGATAAATAAACAATAAAATTGTCTGTGCTGTCTTCTACTGTTGCTAAACCATTGGTGTCATACACTTTTACATCATCAAACATTGCTCTTGCCTTGCCGGCGTTTCCTGCTAATAATTGCAAATGAATTGGAGTAATGGTTTTTTGTAAATCGAATTCTGAAAAGACCTCTGACCCAATCGTTCCTGTCAATTGTTGGCCATCAATAAAAACTTTTGCTTTTCTGGTAGTTAAATTATGTTCTATCTTAATAAAATACCATTTATTTACTTCATATTTAAGATTTAGAAGATAGCGAGGTCCAGATCCGTTGTAGTAAGAAGTCATATAAATATTACCTGTTTCACAAAATTCTAATCGAGAAACTCTCGTTCCCCAACTTCCTACAGAAAAATTGCCAATTCCAATTCCTGCAGAAAGTCCATTTGCCGCTAAATCCATATTAAACCAAGATTCAACAGTAACTAAATTCGGAAAATCAACTATTTTGTAAACTTCTGCCGACCAATTTGCTTTTCCTTCTAGTTGAAAAGACTGCGCTCCGTTTTTCACCACATTATTCACTACTTTTTGGTTTGCTGTTCCTGTTCCGTTATATTGTAATTTATATCCAGATGGAAATGCACCTAAAGCATCACTTTCAAAATCATCATTCACTAGTACTTGACCAAACATTAAAGTTTGAAGTAAAAGCAATCCTGTAATAAACAAATTTGTTTTCATTGCTTTAAATTTTTACTTAAATTTACCACAGAATTTAATGAATTCCTAAAAATTTAGATTAATAATCTTAATAATTGATTTTAATCATAGTAAAAAACTGCTAACTAATAAGAGCCTGTTTAAATTTCATTCAATAAATTTTTTATAGCCTTTTCTTAATTTTCTAAATTAAAATAAACTCTGTTTATTCTTAAATTTAACATTAAGAATTTCAGTGAGTTAAGTTTATTCTGATTAAGCAATCAATAAATTGATTTTTATTAAGTTTTTTAAGCGAAAATGGCTTAATTCCTTAATGGTAAAAATAAATTATAAATTTAAACAGGCTCTAAATTTTTAATAATTGTTTATCGGCTTAAAATTTCACAATCTTAAGAGCAACGAATTGCTAGAAAAAAGAACTTTGCAAAAGTCGATTCTGGCATAAGAAGTACTTGTGATTATTTCAATTTTTACCAAGTTTACAAATTAAGAAATAATCAAGTAAAGCCTTTTTATATAGATTTTAAAGTAAATAGTTGCTATTCTGTAAACGCCGTTTCCGTTTTTTTAAACTCACTTTTTATTCCGAAAAGCAAGTTTTGGGGAGATAGATTTGTCGTTCTTTCTTCAATAGCCAAAATAGATGCTGTCATTATTGCACCCGCAATTTGTGAGCCTGTTAAATCATATTTTTCTGCCAAATCTTCCAATAAATTACAATCCACTTCTGCATTTTTTGAAATCATTTTTTGCCATAACGCAAGCCTTTCTTCCATATTTGGTTTAGAAAATTTAATGATAGAATTAAATCTGCGTAAAAAAGCATCATCAATATTATTTTTAAAATTAGTCGTCAAAATCACCAAACCATTGAAACTTTCAACGCGCTGCAGAAGGTAACTCACTTCTTGGTTGGCATATCTGTCGTTGGAAGATTTTGTGGAAGTTCTTTTACCAAAAAGTGCATCGGCTTCGTCAAAAAGCAAAATCCAGTTTTTATTTTCTGCGAGATTAAATATTTTTTCTAAATTTTTTTCGGTTTCGCCAATGTATTTTGAAACCACTTGTGATAAATCTATTCGGTAAACTGGCTGATTAAATTCTTTCCCAATTAAACTTGCAGTAAGCGTTTTCCCCGTTCCAGAAGGGCCATAAAACAAAGTTCTATATCCTGGCAAAATGTGTTTTTGAATTCCCCACTCTTTCAGTAAAGTTTCATGGTGTTTTAGCCAAAGTTTTATTTGGTTGATTTGCGAATGAAGCATTTCACTCACAATCAAATCTTCCCAATCCATCAAAGTAGTCACTTCTTTTGCCGGAAAATTTGTGCTGAATTTTGGTTTTAATTTTTCGCCGAAACAAAGCAAATGCACCGTTTCTGAAGGAAGAATAATTCTGCCGCTCATTTCTGGTTCACCTATCTTTACCTCATCTAAATACAAAATATTTTCTTTGGAAAACCAATGTTCTGGGGAAAATAATTGTTGCAATTGCAATCTATCATCTATATTTTCTTTTGCTAAAATAAATTGTATGGTTTCTCCCGTAGGAATAACGCCTTTATGATTTCCCTCTCTGGTTCCGCCGAATTGAATAAAATCTTTCTTTTGAAAATTTAGTTCTTCAATTATTTCATCAAAAAAAGTGGGCAGAATGTGAGGAACCATCGCAACCAACAAAATTACCGCCTCCGTGTGCGTTGTTTCTCTCATCAAAACATCAGAAAAAGAATTTTTAAAATTGAATTCTTCTTCAGATGGCGTTTCAGATAACTGTGAAATGATATATTTTTTTAAAACTTTAAAGGGCATTTTTTTAATTTATTTTATATTTCATATCCACTCGGCAGGAATAATTATGGTGTTTTTTGCATTGAATTTTTCTAAAACTTTTAAAAATTTTTCAGTAATGCCAAATTCTGGGTGATCTACAAAGCCAAAAATATCTTCGCGTTCCCAAGAATCAAAATAAACCTGTAAATGTATTTGGTTTTCAGAATTTTCTCTGTACATATTTTTCATTTTATCTGCATTAAACTGCAAAATATAACTTTTGCAAAGACTGCATCTTTCTGAATAATCATAAGCAATAGGAATATTTAAAACTTTAGAATTTAGAATTCCTAAACAATAAAATTTTGGCAATTCTTCTATTCCGTTATAATATTCTGATTTTTTTACAGTCACTTTTATTGGTGCAAAACCTTTTAATTCTTGCGCCACCAGTTCTTTATAAAAATTTTCTGTAATAATTAAAGCACCTTGCGGACAAAAAATATCCTCTCCATTGTAGTTTTCGATTATCAATTCTACATTAGCGAATTTTATTTCTTCTGGGATTTCTTTGTTACAAAGTTTGCATTTTTGCTGTGCAACTTTAAAGGTTTCTTCGCCCAAATATCCTAAAACATTAGAACAATTTAAAGTATATATTTTTGGCTTCATTTTAAATTAATTTAAAAGATGTTTAAAACTATCTGTGATAACGGCAATTTCATCTTTTGTTAAAGCCCTTCCTAATCTGGCTTCTTCACTCACAATTTTTGTGAGACTTTTACCAATGAAGCCATCAGATTTTGTTGCAAAATCTGTTATAATGTTTCTTACGCCATCTTCATTAATCAATCCTTTTGATATTAAATCATCTAACTGTAAATAGATTTTATCCCACCCTTTTCTAATGTCTGACAAGTGAAGAACGGAGTTTATATCGCCTTTAGGAATTGCTCTTAAACTTTTAGGTGCGTTTACAAGTTCTTTTTCAAAATACTTCGCATATCTGGAATTTTTTTCTATTAAATGATGTATTACTTTATCCGATATGCCTTTGTTGCCGTGGGTTAAATCAAATATTTCTCTATAATTTGGTGTTCTATCAAATTTATCAAGGTTTGATATTTTTAATAACTCTCTTCCTTGGTCATCTACATATTTTTCACCTTTTTTTAGAACTTTGTTGGCTTCATTTGCATCAACTTTTAGTAGATCTCCTATTTCTTCATTCGGCATTGGACCGGCCATAATAACAAAGAGAGGATTTATTTCGGCTAAAATTTCCCAGCGTTTTCCTTGGATTTTAAGAATTACTTTCTTAATTCTCATTCGCTCCAAAATATCATCTCCTAATTTACGCAAAGATTTAAAAAGTTTGCCTAAATTTTTCCCTGCAATACCTTTAAATAATACTTTGCCTTTCTCAATAATAAATTTAGCAAATTTTAGGACAGATTTTGCGGCGGTTTTTACTAGTTTTATTCCGCCTTTTACAACTTTCATCACTGCTTTTGCACCGACTTCTATTACTTTAAAGCCGAGATACATTGCAAGCTCTATAACTGCTGCACCTAAACCTCTGCTAAATCCTTTGGTACCGCCTTTTACATCGCCATCCCACGCTTTGCTTATTCCATCCACAAGATAGCCCCCAAATTGTGCAATCATTACGCCTACAAAAACAGCTTCTAAAATTGGCATGATCACTGGTAAAGCCGCCGTTATTGCGCCTCCAGTTGCAACTTCAGCTGCAACAAAAATTACAATTGCGGCAATAATACCACCTACAACATACGGCCAATTTGCATTCCACCATTTTTTTATGCCCGCTTTCATCATTTCCCATTTTATTTCAGCGCGCTTCATTGGGGTTAAACCATCATCTATTTTTTTACTGGGAGTTGCGTTTTGTGGAGTTGTTTCAGAGCCGGTTGCTTCTTTCATTACAGCATCCATAGATCTACTTGGATCATTTCTTTCGCCGAGTGCTGCTTCGGTTTTCCCCTCTGTTTGCATTCTTCGTAATTCTGCCTGCATTTCTGGCGATAAATCTTCAAAACTTACTGCATCTACACCAACATTAGCATTAGTCCAAGGTGCTTTTGGTAAGCCATCTTCAGAATATCCGCCTTTATCTGATAATAATCCCATTTGCATTGCCGCCATTAATTCTCCCGGACTTAGCGGTTCATCTAGATTGGCGCCCAATAATTCTTCCATTCCACCTTGTTTGATGCTGCTAAAGGAAATTGCAAATATTGCATCTTTCAGATGGCCAAGTCTTTCTAATAATTCTCCTATTTCGCCTTTAATAATCATACCCACAACAGTAAGAATACCGTTATAAATACTTTGAATTAGTCCCAAGAGTTTGTCTAAAGTTTCTGCAAGAAAATCTATTATTGCTGTTACAATTTTTTTGAATAATTCAAATGCTTTGTTTACATATTTTTCTGCAAATGCAACTGCGTAATCTATTTTTGCTTTTATTTTATCTCTTAACGCAGGAAAAGTAGCAAATGCAATATCAACAAACGCTTTAAGTGTTGCACCAAATACTTTAATTATACCTACAATTAATTTTCTTGCAAATTCTAAAGCAGCAACTATAAGTTTTTTTGCAGCATTAAAAATAAACTTCACCGCTTTTCTTAAATTATCATAGATAAAGTTCATTGCTCTTTTCAAAGCATTTATGAGTGCCGAAGCTTTGTCTTTTAACCAACCGAAAAAACCTCCACTTTCTTTTTTCTTTTTGGCTTTTGCTTCTGCCGCTTCTTTATCCGCTGCTTTTTTAGAATCTTCTGCTTTTTTATTTGCTTCGTCTAAATGTTTTTGGGCTTCATTTTCACCTTTGGATTTCTCTACATTTATTTTTGTAAGAGTTTTTGCGGATTCTTGTGTAGATTTAGTGTGGAAATCTGTTTCTACTTTTTCTAAACCATTTTTCCATTCTACTCTAGCATTATTTACACTTTCTTTTGTTTCTTTGGCAGAATTAATCTGTGCTTTTTGAGATTTATTTTTTTCAACCTCTATTTTTTCATCGGTATCTGTTTGTTTTTCAAGCACTTTTGTTTCGTGCTCTTCTTGGGCTATTTCATATTTCTTACTTTCTTCACCTATTTTTGATTCTATTATAGGCGCAAAATTTGAATTAATTAAATTTTCATCTAAACCCTTTGCACCAAAACTTTTTATGGTTTTTACTTTTACGTTACTAGATTTAATTTTATGTTTTGAACTTAAAATCTTATGATCTGGTTTTTTTAAAATATTATTTTCACCATAATCTTTAGAAACTTCTATTACGGCAGAAAGCTTCTTCATATTTACCGACAAATTTTCAGATGATTGTAAACTAGACAAATTTTTGGTATCTGCTTCGCCCGTTAGTTGAACTTCTGGATCTACTTCCATTTTTGTTGGCACAGAAGAAGTATCAAGATTTATGGAATCTAATTCATTTTGTGCGGCGTGTTCTATATTTGCTTCTTTTTCTAAAGACTGAAAAGGATGGTTTGTGATTTTTAAAGGTGTCTTTTCTGGGATAGCTGGATCTTTTATGACCGAGTTTTTAACAGAACCTGTAATAATTTTATTTTTCGGAGTTGCTTTAGTTTTGGTGTTTGTTTTCCCTTTTATATTTTTTGAAAATTTTTTTTCGGAAAATCCATAAGCACTTCCTTCAGTTTCATCTACTTTAGGAATTTTACTTAATGTTTCCGTTTTTTGTGTATTTAAAATTGTTGCACTTTCATTTTGTACTGCATTAAAATTAAGACCAAGTTGTGTGGCAGGAGAATAAGACAAGTTTACCAAAAGCAAGCCTGGGTTACTTTTGGCAACAGAAGAAGTTTTTGCTTTCGCTTTGGGTTTCAATTTTACTTCTTGTGCTTTCATTGCTCATTCTATTTACTATATCTTGTTTTCTTGCAATTTTTTTTAATTCCAATTACAAAATAAAAATTCTTCCATCCAAGGTGTTTTTATCATACCGATTCCCCATGGAAGTTGGTTTAATAAAATATCAAAGCCTTTTTCTTCTACCCACATTTCAAATTGCCTGTCTTGCGTTTCTTCTAACTTGGCTTTTCTTTGCAAAAAAGTTTGTTGCAGCGCAACTGTGGAAGATTTGCTCATCGCCGTCCAATGTTCTAGAACGGCTTCTAATAGATTGTTGCAACTTTCTTTTTCCGTTTTTGTAATTTTTAATTTTGTGTTAATCACTTTATTAAGGTCGAAACCACAGAGAATTTTATTTAGCAAAAGATCACTTTCCTGGGTTTCTTCTTTTCCTGTAACCAAATATTGGCTTAGTAATATGGCTTTTTGTTGGCTTATCTCGTTTCTCCAAATCTCATTTTTAGATAGATTTAATTTTTCGAATAATGCCTTTAGAAAAGGATGCAAGATCACCAAACCCGCATTTTCTATAAAAAGTGCTTTTTGAAAACTCGTTTTTTCCACAAGTGTTTTTGTTAGAATTACTTCAGTTTTGGTATCCAATGTTTCGATTTCTGAATGGTCTAAAATAATATAAAAGAATTGCAAATATTCGGCTTCAAAATAATTTTTCAATTGAATAAAATACTTGAAAACCGCCTTTATATCTACTTCTGAAATCCCCCAATATCTTTTAGATTCTGCTAAAAACTGATTGATATAAGTTTGGTAAGAATCACTTTTTACCAAAAGCAAAACCATCCATTCTAGAAATTCAAACCAAAAATTGCCTTGCTCTTTATTTTGAAATTTGTGCAAAAATTCTTGCAGTTTGGGGGCATCTCTCTTTTTGTCTTTAAAAAAATCAAATAAAAAATCTTTCTCTTTTGTAAAATGTAATAATAAATAAATTTCTTCTTTTAAATATTTTGGCGCATTAAAAATAAATCGCAAAACACAAGCATTGTTTTGATGAAAAAGTTTAATGAGTTCTATAACAAAATCTTCACTAAACTGAATTTGTTTTACAATTTCGTCTATATTTTTCGAAATCGTATTTTCTTCTAAAATCCCATTTTTTAAATAGTTCAAAAATAAAAATCTGGCATTTTCTTGCATCGAAATTACCGCATTCAAATCTTGATTTTCATTCGTTAAAACGTGGTTGTTTTTATATTTAATTAAAGGTTTATTTTCAATTAAATAATTTTCAATTTGTAGCAAACTTTCTTTAATAAGAACTTCTTTCCAGTTTTTATGTTCTATTTCGCTAATATTAATGTCGATACATTCTATTTTCCAAATCTCATATTTTTCATCATATAAATTGAGGAGATTTTCTAGTTTTGGATAAAAATTGTTCTCTAACAAAAAACCCAAATCGTTTTGCATTTCTTTCCCAAACTGGGCAGATTTACAATCTATCTCAATGGTATTTTTTGTAATTAAATGCATTTTATTTTAAGAATTGTGAATGGCGAAAGAGGCGGAAATGGAATCTCCGGCAAACAAATTGTCATTTAATTCTTGGCTTTCTATTAAAATAATTAATGATCGCGCGTTGAACGTAAAATTCAAATTGGCAATTCTAAACTTTTTGGCTGGTTGAATTTCTAATTTTCTATAAATTTCGGCCGATTTATTATTCCGAATTTTTACCAAAAAATCTATTGTATTTTCGTTGTTTTTAATAATAGAATTTAAAGAATTAAATAAACCTCTGTTATTCACAAGTAAAGATAATTTGCCTTGCAATGTTTGTTTTATGCCAATTTGCAAGGTAATATTGGCAAATAAATCAGTAATTCCTCGGATGGAGTACGAGACGATTGCGCCACTTGCATCTGTTAAATCTCCATTATATTGAAAAGTTTCTAATGAATTTGTATTGCCGGAATTTAATTCATCACAATTTAAAATATCTTTTAAAATTGCGTTGGTGTCTGTTGCTAAAATATTTCCTTTAGAAATTATTTTCGCATCTATGTTTGTTATAATGTCTGCTTTGGTTGCCATAATTCTATTTTTTTTGAGGTTGTTATTTAGTATTAAAATCTTCCGGATTAAAGTCTTCCGGATTAAAATCACCAATTGAAGTTTCTTTAGTTTCAAACTTCACTTCTAAAGTTGTTCCTTCGCTGCAGCAAGTATAAGGCAAGAAAAAATCTGCAATAATTGTTTGTTCTGGGATATTATTTTGCGGGATTTTGTGGAATTCATATTGCAAACCCGCTTTTATATTTCCCAAAATATATTGTCGGATTGCAGGCGAATATTGCTCCCCTAAATTTGCGGTTGCAACATCGATCAAAGAATTTTTTATACTTTCGGTTTCAGCTTTTGCTTTTTCTAAAACTTCGGTATTGGTTTTTTTTAGTACATGAGATTTATAATCACTTAACTTTACAGTTTTTGCTAAATCTTCTTTTACTGAAGCCTCAATGGGAATATTATCTTTATACGCAGTTATAGCTGTAAGAATCGATTGATGTGTGAGCGGCGGCGCAGCATTTTTAAAAATAGAAGAATCTGTATAAACCAAAACAAAAGTGCCACCTTTTATAACACCAGCTTTGTGATCTAAACCTGGATGTTTTTTTACAAATGTGGAGAAAAATAAATCTTTGTAAATATTCTGCCATCTTAGCATGGCTTCATCGAAAATAACGGTGAATGGATCATCTAGAAATAATTCATTAATATTATCTAAATAATCTATTAAATCTTCGGCGATTGAAGACAAAGTGGGATGAAGCGCTTGTATGCAATTTCTGTGGTAAATAAAAACCAAATTAAGTTGCTTAAATATTTCATTAAAACTTTTACAATTAGGCAAAAATGCCATCAAATCTTCAGTTAAGAGACCTTTTATTTGCGACAAAATATTTTTAAAATTATCGATACTTCCACTAGCAATAAGTCCTGCGGCGTTTAGTTGCACTTTTTTAGTTTCCATCCAGTTAATCACAAATTCTGTGATATTAAAAACTCTTTTTCTTGCCAAATCGTAATCGGTTTCCAGATCGTCCCATCTTCCGTCGAAATTGGAAATATCAACTTCTTGGTTAAAAAAATCTGCGGCGTTCAACGCTGTAATTTTAAAAGGCAAATTATTGCTGTCTCTTATTAAAGTAATTTCTTCTATTGCAGATTTATAATTTAAGCCGAGATGCCCTTCAATTCTGAAAAAATTGTAAGGTTCGATATTAAATTCTAAAGGATTTTTAACAGATTTTTGATCCGAATATCCAGAAATATCTGAAAAGTAAGACAAGATAGAATCGTTTTGATTTTTCGCCGTTAAATCTGGATTCCATTTTTTATTCAAATCTAAAACAGAACTGTAATAAAAAGGAATTGCTTTCTTAGAAAGGGCGTAACTGCCATATTTTGAAGGTGTTATTTTTATTTCATCTGTTTTTAAAACTTGAAATGAAGAAATAATTAGCGCTAATTTTTCAAAAAGAACCGTTAGTTTTTTTAATTTTCTTTTATTTTTATTATTTGCATTTGCAGTTTTAAAAAAAGGCGTTCTATAAGTATTTTCGAAATCTGAATTTCCTCCTAAAACCACGTGGAAAGGAAACAAACTTTCATCTACGCAACAAAGCGCAGGATTCAATTCTTTAAAATCTACAATTTCATTGTAAGCTTCCACAATATCTGAAATCCAATCCCAAAGATACTGAATGTTAATTCCTGATTTATAAGTATTTACACTTGCGTTTATTTTAGATTTTACGGATTGTAAAATTGGTAAATCGGCGGTACGCAAACTGCTTTTAAAATCATCATATAATGTTGAAATTTTAGCCGAAACATCAGAAATAAAAACATCGTCATACACTTTTCTAAAACCATCTAAAACCAAAACTGGCGTAGTAAGATTGCTTGCAAATGGCACATTATATCGTGGAAAAGCGATTTTTTCATGGTATTTGAGAGCGGGATATTCTTGCAATAAAACACTCCTAACTTCATTAATGGGAAGCAACAAAGGTCTCACAATAAAATCTAATCTTTTCCCTTTATCGTCGCAATTGGTAGTAACACAATTTTTTTCATCAATTAAATCTATTTCTAATAAAAGCATGACTACTTTATTATCAAAAAAACCTGCTGGTATTGGTTTTTCATCTTCTTGACCAGAATTTTTTGGAAGCAATTCTACACAATTTTTTATGGAATTATAGGGTTCAGTAAAATTAAAAATAACATCTAAAAATGGTTCTTTTATGAAATCTGGTTTCAGAAACTGATCCGATATTTGAATATTGTGGTAATTTTGAAGCGTTGTTTCCGCCCAATTTATTTGAAAACCTAAAGAAGTTACCGCCGTTCCGCAAGCAATTTTCACCGAATTTCCGGCACTAAAATCGAGATCCAAACCGCAAGAAATACCAATGCCAATTAGATTTTTTCTGGTTATTCTGTCTTGCTCTTCCAAATGGCTTATAATAGAATTCAGATCTTTTTCACTTAAAACCTGATCGGCTTCAAAAACTGGAAGATTAGAGTTGATATATGCTTTCATTTTTTATATTTATAAAGTTCCTAAAATTGAGTTTCCTAAAATTAGCGGATTACTAGTTTCGCTAATTTGGCAATTGTATAGATTTCCGACTGGGTAAATGGTGTTCAGTTCCTTTATTGCTTTTGCCAGATTATTCAGTGTCTTTTCATAATTAATTTCATCTTGTGCAGAGAGCC
Source organism: Halpernia humi (assembly GCF_900108025.1). Taxonomy (GTDB): domain Bacteria; phylum Bacteroidota; class Bacteroidia; order Flavobacteriales; family Weeksellaceae; genus Halpernia; species Halpernia humi. The sequence continues at coordinate 117,729 of NZ_FNUS01000008.1, read as the reverse complement.
TATTTTTGCAAAATTTGAGGCGATATTCTCTGTAATTTTCCATCCAATTTCTATATGCTTTTTGAAATTTGAGCATATCTGAAATATTCACCCAGCAAATTTTCAAAAGTACGTGCGCAGGTGCTTCTTGGCGAAAGACTTTTTCGGCATATTTTCTAAAAACCAAACTTTTGAATCGAGAAAGATAACCTGGCAAAACCAATGTGGCTTTAAAAGAATACGGGTCGTTTCCGGCTTCGTCATCGCAATCATCTTGCAGGCAAACCGTTAGTAAATCTTCGTCTTTAAAAGATTTATTATTAAAAGGACGAAGTAAAATATGCTCTAAACAGTAAAAATTCTCATAATAAATATTGAGTACTTTTATCATTTTAGTTAAATATGCAAAAGCCTCTATTTCACTGCTAAATTTCTTGTCTAATTTTGCAATTTTCTTATTAATTTTCACCAAATAGAGATAGAAATTAGGACCATAATTATCAATTTTATATAAATTTTGATCTAAAAAATGCAACTGCGCCCAATCCCATTTTTCTTGTAAATCGACATTCGGCGAAAGAATTTTAAACACAAAATGTTCTGGCGTAGTTTCCACTGTCCACTGCGTTTGTGCTGGTAAATTTTCTGTAACAATGTTGCGCAAAGAAATTTCATTAATTCCTAATAATTTTGCCACTCGTTTCTCATAACCACCGCGAAGAGTGCTGTTCCAAAACGGATTTAAGTGTAATGAATCTTCAACAATTTTTGCGTTGATATAGTCTATTCCCAAACCACGATTGCTGCTAATTTCTGGGTAAATATTTAAAAAATTTTGTTTGTCTTGTATCAAATCTTCATTATCAAAACTCAATTCACCAAGCCCAGAAGTGTCGCTTGCAACGCTGTACATCATAAAAACGTAATCATTAAAACTCTCGGAAAAGCGCGCCAATAAATGGTCTAAAATTTTATTTCTTCGGCTAAAAAAAGCATCTTTTGTTTCGTATAAATTTACATTACCTGGCGTTTCACCGTTTAGCAAAACCGTTTGCAAATTACTGTTATACAATTCTTTAGAATAAAAATCTTCGCCAGATAAATCATTTTTTTCTAAGTATTTAGAGAAGTAAGTTTTGCCAATTGTTTTGGTGTCAAAAATATCTTTTGCATTGTATAATTGCGCAAAAAAGTCGGCTAAAATTTGCTCATAAAAATACAAGTAGCCTTTTAATTGTTTCACTTGCGCTTTTCTTAAATCGCTTTCTTTTTCTGAAATATAATTTTTTCCCAAGCCGTAATTTCGCGGGAAATCATCTTGAATACTGTAATATTGATCGAGTTCAAAATAATTTCCGGTAGGGATTTCAAAATCAAAATTGGCATCTTTTAATTTTTTTTGATTGAATTGGGTTTTGTATAAAATCACTTTTTGATTCACCAACATTTGTTGATTTTCTGAAAGTAAAAAAGGAATATTTTTTTGAAACAATAATAATTTCGAAATTTTAGCATTAAAAACAGGTTTAAAATCACCGGGAAGTTTTAGAACCCAACTTTTGTTCATCGCATTTGGAAAGGGTTTTCCTAAAATGTTGAAAGCCGTCATCATGAAATTTTTGACGGATTTCACTCCATTTATTTCCATTAAAACGGCAATAATATCCGAAGCGTGAATTTCTGTAGGTAATTGTGCGTTTTCTATTTCTTCATCTTTCAAAAAACCATACGTTAATTTTGGTCCTAAAAATATATCTTCAGAATGAAAACCATCATTTACCAATTGAGTGAGTGTATAAAAATAAATTTTTGGATTAATTACTTTATCAATTGCAATTTGAATTTGGCTTACAACTTCTACTAAATCGACGCCAGTTTCCAACTCAATATCGGCGCAAATTCCGATGTCTATTTTTTCCACAATTTCTGTGCAAAGAAAATCTTCGGTAAGGTTTCTGTTTTGGTGAAGTTTTATATTTATTTTAGAAAATGTTTCGATGATCTTTGCTCTTTTCTGCTCGAATAAAGAAATAAATTCGCAAATATTTTTTTCATTATTAAAATGATTTAAGACCAAATCCAACTCCGAAATATCTTCAGAAAAAATTCTAAAACGCAAAGAATCTGCAGGTTTCGAGGCTCTTTTCACCTCCATAAAAACCAAATCATCCATTTTTTTAATGCTATCAATTGTGATTTTAGTTGGCTTATTCATCAATTTAAAAAGCCTTACATCTGGATCGTTCCAATTGGTAAAATGCGGAATAATTTCTACGTTTACCCAGCGGTTATTTTTCCAAAAAGAAAAACTGAACAGCATTGAATTCAAGTCGCCTAAAACAGGATCTTCATCTAATTCTATTTTCACTTTATTCAAACCTCGCAGAGACAATTTTTCTAAAAGTTTTGAATGTTTATCTGTATTTTTTAGGCTTAATTTGTCTTCGAGTTTGTTAATAAAAATTTCTGTTTCGCCATCATTTGGCAGAAAATAACCGTTTTTTATCTCATTTTTTACGGGCAAAAACCACGCATTTGCAACGCCTTCTGTGTCTATTAATAATTTTCTGTAATCTATTTCCGTTAAAGCCGCGTTGGTAAAAATATTAGCAGCGGTAAAAAAAGTATTATTTTTTATCTCTCCATTTTTAACTGCAAGAATATCTTTAATGTCAAAATTTGCACGATAGCCGAGTTCTGTTATGGCGTAACTTAAAACTTCCAAAATACTAATTCCTGGATCGTGCGGATTGTAATCTGTCCAGAATTTGTTACCCAATTTTTCCACATATTTCATCCCTTCTTTTAGCAAGAATTCGTAATCTTGCGAAGCGGGCAACTTTCTGTCTTTTTCTATGTAATAATTTGTTGACATTCTGTTTTAAATTTCTTTTATTGGGTAAGATTCATTCGGAATAAACAAACTGAAATCTGTTTGCGGCGTAATTTTCGTTAAATTTTGAATCGCATTTCCAACGGTATTATTGTTTTCATCTAATAAATATTGCAGTATTTTAAAATCGGTTAAATAATCTACATAAGGTAGATTATCAATTAATTGTATGATGGAAGAAAATTCTATGTTGTTTGCAAAATTTAATTCATCATTTTCGTAAGCCCACGGAGAAAGATATCGGTTAATGGTATCCGTTAATTCGGCAATGTAAAGTCGCGTATCCATATTTTCTGCAGGTCGAAATTTCACGTTAAACTGAACGACAACTTTCTCTAATTTCGGTGGTTTCACATTAATCTGAACGTGTGGAGACGTAATTTTCGACAGAAATTTTTTAATTAAAGTCATTTTATTCAAACTCAACATGGGTTTCCAACTCACATTTTCTGTGTTTGAAGTTTTTGCAAACGGAATTAATGTTACAAAACCCGCAGAACTGTTATTAATTTCTGTGTCATATCTATAATGATTCAAAGTTTTTACCCGAAAAACTTCTGGAAATTCTTGCAAAATAATACGTTCATAATCCCAAGAAGTAATTGCTCTGGCTTTGTGGCGCAATCTTTCGCTGCTTCTTTGGTAAAGATTTTCGTCTTTTTCTGCCAATTTTCCGCCGAAAGAATCATAAGGTTGCGATACTTTTTTCACTTCAATAATATTGCTGAACAATTTGCTGATGGTTTCTTTGGGCGTGGTTTCTAAAAATGCAGTTCCGATATTTTCAAAATCTGTTAAAACCACTTTTAAAGCCTGTGTATGAACGCCAAGAAAATTGCAAACCGCTTGAATATCTGAAACAGAAATTTTTACCCAAAATAAATTTGGTGGTAAAATGGTATTTTTTGATGCATTAAAATCTGGAATTGTAATTCCAACCAAGCCCGATTGCGAGAAAGAAAAAGTTTCGTCTGCAAGAGCATCAGATTCTAAAGAATTCCATTTGTTTTGACTTAAATAATACCAAGAAATTTTTGCAGATTCTACCATCGGATTTGCCGTTCCATCTTGCAATTGAATTAAAAAAGTAAGCGTATCTTTTGGTGTCGCGTTTTCAAAACCCAGAAAAATATCTCCTTCAAAATCATTCATTTTAGAAAAATGTAATGCTTTGTTTTCTAGTTTTAAAAAACCGTAAGGAAAAACCTGAAAAAGTTCTAACAAATTATTTTTAGTTGATTTTTTAGTAAAATCAATCACTTCAGAAACCGAATAATTAAAAGTAAATTCTTTTATTTTTGGCTTGTAAGGCAATGCAGAACCATCTTTACTTGCTGCAATGAAGGTTTCCAAAAAAGTTTCATTTTCAAAACTAGAATTCTGTAATTCTATCCGAAATTTTCCGTTGGAAGTGATTTCTGGGTTTGCAATATCTTTAAAATTGAAATTTAAAAGCGGATAATTATTTGGCAGAGAATCAAAAATAGAATCTACTTTTGCTGTTTTTCTCGTTTCATTAAAACCATTACGTTTTTCTAAATATTCTTTTGAAACTGGCGGAAACGCAACAAATTTGCCGTCATTTAAAAAGAAAGTTTCACAATTATTGTCGAAATAATTAGCCGCTTTTCCGTCGGGTATTAAACTTAAAGTTGCAACTGCATTTTCTTTCATAAAAAACTCATTAGACTCTAAAGTAATTCCGTTTCCAGATTTGGGAAATTCGCCAAAAGGGTAAAATGGTTTTTCGGGATTTATGGTGCCAAAATCTGATTCTAATATGAAAGATTTAAAATCTGTGACTTCAATATTGAGTTCAATTTTATTGATAGTAGAAATAATGCTTCTATTTTTTGGCATAATTTTCAACACAGGAAAACTGGTTTTAACCAAAAATTCTGGATGCAGTTTTTCATCAAAAGGAATTATTTTTTTCTCGGTTGCGGGAATATTTAACGCGATAAAATTGCCTTCATTTTTACCAGAAATTTCAATCACTTTTTTTTCACCTGTTAGATAAAAACTGAAATCTTTTGCGCTATAATTTTTACTATTAAATCTAATATTGATGGTTCTTTCGCCGCTTTGTAAATACAAAATTGGACTCGCAATCATAATCCCTTCCTGAAATTCCGTTGCTGTGGAAGTGAAAACATTAAAACCTTTATTAACACCATTAAAAGGAAGCAAATTTTCTGTTTTGAAATATTGCGCTCCGTTTCTGGATTGGCTGTAAAATGCGTTTAAAGAAATGCCGTTTACGGTTTGGTCTGAAGTAGAAGCAAAATATTTTTTTTGTCCGCTGGAATTTTTACCTCCAAGAAAAATGGTGTTTTTTGGAATTAAAAAAGGTAAATTTTTGTAAGGTGTAATTGCCAAATGTGCGAAATCTGGCTTTGCAATTTGGTTTTCTATGTGCAAAATATCTTTATAATAAAAATCTAAATGTTTCTTGGTAAAGCCATTAAGTTGATTTTTTGCAAAGTTTAATAATTTTAAAAATGAAAGAAAAAGCGCATAATGCGGTGAATGTTTAGAGTAATTATTTAACTGAAAATCTACGGCGATTTGTGAAAAATTTTTCCAAGATAAAAGCAAACCAAACAATTGTTGAGCGGCTTTCAAGAAGGTAAAATGTTTTAATAAAGAAGGAATATTTGTAGAGGCATTGATTTGATTTTTTATCTGTGTGAAATTTTCTGAAATGGCGTAAGAGGAAGCGGTTAAATTTTCTTTTTCAGAAATATCGTTATCTAAAAGATTGATTTTACCTAATAATTGGTTAAAAATACTTTCAAGATCATTAAAAAAATCCAATAATAAATTTTGCTGAATAGCGAAGTCTGTGTTTAATAAAATTTCGTTTTTCTTGATTTCAAAGGAATTTTGAACCAAATCTATATTCCAATTGGCGATTAAAATGAGAATTGCTGTGGATTCTTTTTCGTAAAAATTGGCCCAATTTCCTTCCTCAATATTAAAGCCATTAAAATATTTTACGTAATGCGATAATTTTTGCACAAATAGAATGAAATCTTCTTCATTTCTTTCATCTAATAAAATAAAATTTGTTTGTAAAGCAGCATTAAACCTGTCGATTTGGGTGGTTCCCATTCCGTTATGTATTGATAATATGTTGTTACAATTTCCCATTTTTTATGATTGATTTACAAAAGTGCCTTCTTCTAAATAGTATGGAAAAACATAATTTTTCCGAGAATTAGTGGCGTTGATTTGGTAAATAATTTCAATGTTTATTAAGCCTGAAAGTTCATCAGTTCGGGTAAAATCTGTATCTATTAATTTAATGCGAGGTTCGTATAATAAAATGGCCGTTTTAATAATATCTTTCATTTTTGTGAGGAGTGTTACGGTAATATTTTCATATAATAAAGGCGTGAGATCGCAGCCAAAATCTGAGCGCAAAATTCTTTCTTTTAATTGTGTAGAAAGCAAAATTTGCAAACTTTGAAGGATGTCTATTTCCTGGGAAACAGTTTCAACCGTTCCCGCGCTTTTACTAAATGTGGGTGGAAATGCCCAACCAATACCTAAAAATGAATTTTCTGCCATGATATTTATTTTTTTTAACCTCCTATTAAAACTGTTGCACTACCAAGAACAACCGTTCCGCCATGCGCTGTGGAATCTCCCATTCTTACGGCGGGACTTCCTGCAATAAGAACCGTTGATGAACCTTGGACGAGAGAATCTGGCGGCCCGATGCAAACGCAAGAATCTCCTACAATTGCCGCTGGTAAATTTTCTATTAAAACCGTGGAGTTGCTTCCTGGCAAAATTGGACCGCCAACGTGTGGAACAGAACCCGATGCGGCGGGACAAACATGCATATCTGATGCTCTTGCTGCGGCTCCCATTTTAATTTAATTTAATTAATGATCCTTTTAATTCCATAATTGCTTGTGATTCTACTTTTACTTGTACGCCTTCAATTTTAACATTTCCGTTTGCTTTTACATTAAAATCTTTGCAACTTTCTATTGAAATTCCGTTATCGTCTAACACTATTTTATTACTATTTTCATCTTCTATGGTAACGCCTTTTAAATCGTCACTAATCGTAATTTTATTTCCTTTTTTGGTGCTGATTTCTACGCTTTTATTATCATCATCCATTAAAATTTTTGTGCCTTCTTTGGTTACAAATCCTTTAAAAAAATTGTCATTATCAATTGTAAAAGGCATTGCTCTATTGCTGCTGTAAAGACTTCCCAAAATAATGGGTGAATCTGGATTATTGCCCAAACAACCGACGATCACTTCATCTCCAACATCTGGAATAAAAAAACTTCCCATGTCTTTTGAAGCATTTAAAGTTGCCAATCTTGCCCAAACGCCTTCTCCGTTTTCCGCCAAAAGTGGAAGTCTTACTTTTATTCTAAATTGATTTTCCGAATCTTCAATATCTGTTACAATCCCAATTTGCAAACCATTGATGGAATTGGATTGGCCCACTTGCGCTTGACTATTATTTACGCCAGTCGTAGTTTTTTCGGTGAAAGATTTTTCAGTTTCTAAACCGAAAGTGTATTCTGTTTTCCAGGAGCCATTTTCTATGGTGTGAACTTCTGCGGTGATAAGGAAATTTTGATTGTCCACATCATTATTTAGGTGGCTAAACCCAATATAATCTCCGGCTTTAGCTTCTAAATTTCCGAATGTAGAAACTTTGCCGTGCATTGAAGCGATATTGCTTTTAATTTTGATGGCATCGGCCATTCTTTGAAGTGTAGATTCTTCGTAATTATGATCATTTTTTATGATTTGCTCATTTTTTTCAGCGTCTTGTGTAGATTCTACTCTTTTTACTTCTTGGTTATCTGCGTCCCAAGTTTCTATAACTACGGAAGATTTAATAATTTCTGTATTTTTTTTACCAGAAAAAGAGAAAATATTGGTTCCATTTTCTGCGACAAATTTTTCTGTTTCAGGATTTGTAACGTCTATTAACTTAAATTCGCTATTGCGCAAAGCCGTCATCAAACCAACTGAATCTAAATATCCTTCCAAATAATCCCACGGAACAGTTGCCGAATTGTGGGTAATAAATTCATTTAAAAACGAATATTGTGAGATAGAATCTAATTGAAGATTGGCATCAGAAACATATTTTTCTAATTTATCTGAAAAAGTATCAGTATTATTTTCATTTACATTGATGGGTTTTGTTAAAATATAGCCTTCATCTTTGCATTCTATTTTTGCAACAATCTGGTTATTATCGTTTTGATTTTCTAAAGATTTAATAAAACCTTTAAAAAAAGTTACAGAATTATCTTTATAAGACACTTTTACTTCTATTTTTCGGGGAGAATCTTCGGAGGTTCTGGTAAGAGAATCAATTGCTGTTGTTTCTTGGCCTGTTGTTTCTTGGGTAGAAATAAAAGTAAATTTAGCGAACGGAATTTTATTTAATTCAAAATTTATGGAAGCCTCATTTAAAAAGTTACTTAGACCCATGTTTTGCCCATCAATTAAAATTTCTAGTTTTAAAGGTGATTCATTTGGGATATATGGATTTATTAGTGGCATAAAATCTTATTTTATGGGCGGAAAATTTATTTTTTGTCCGACAGTTACATTTCTAAAACTGAGCAAATTATTGGTTTTTGCCACGTCTATATAAAAATCTTTATTATTGTAAATGGATTCTGCTACTAATGGAATTTTGTCATTCATCGTCATTATTCTTTCGTGTGTAAGATCTGGTGATTGGTTATTTTGCTCTGCAAGCATTAGTTTATATTCCACAGTTCCTTTAAAAGTGCATTTTGCTTTTGCACGAATTGGTCGGCCGTCTTTTCTGAAAAGTGAAAATTCTATGTCCATACTTTTCAATCTGCAACTTAGATTATAGCCGCCCCAAAGTAATTTTAAAAAAGGCGTTTGATGTTGGTCTCCATTGTATTCCATTATTGCTTTTCTAAAATCTTCCACTTGTTTTTCTACCGATTCTACTTCTGCAAGTGGATTAATGAAAGTGGGAGAAATAGAATCTGTAATATCACTTAAAGAAAGACCTACACCTGCGGCTCCTTCTACAATTTTTCCCGGTGGAACTACGCCAGAACTATCGAAAACAAAATCAAAAGATACTTCTTCGGGTTCTATTTTATTAAATTGCAAATCGGATGATGTGCTGCCAATTGCTTGCCCTTCGTAAAATACCACATTGTGTTTCATAGTATATTTTTCGGGATTTAACTGCACGAAAATGGTCTTTTTTGGCGGCACTGTTAAATCTTTCGTATCGAAAACTTCGATGCGCATTTTATCAATAATTCCAAGGGCAGATTGTATCATCTTTCAGATTTTTCTTTAATTTTTTCTAAAACTTTTTGCACACATTCGTTCACAATTTCAGCTTTCAGTTGCTGCAATTTTATAGCCTCTACTTTTTTATGAGAAGCATTATTGTCTGTATTTTCATCACTTACATTTACTTTAATGCGAAGTTCTTTTATTTCGATTGGCATCATTTTAAATTTAAAAACCAGGGATTGGTAATTCTTTGAAAAAATTATATTTCAATGTAATGGTTTCAATCACGATTTTGTTTTCTTCTGCATTAAAATCACTGAACTCATAACTCAAAGGAATGGCGTGCGAAACGTACCAAACCTTTACAGGAAGCCCGTTTTCATTTAATAAAGAAATAACCAAATTGGCGGGCGAAAAAACAAAATCTTCAATGGCTTGGTTGCACCACATTGCAAGAGCGGAAAATTCTGAAGTTAAACCTCTTTTTAAAATCAAATCTTGATAGCCACTTCGCAGCGGCAAATTATGTTTAAATCTATTTTGTCCGCCTTCTGTGTAGGGTTCGGTCTCGATTGTTGCTTTTAAACCATTTACGCTTTGAAACTTTGTATCCACAAGCGTTTGCGGTAGTAATTCAAACACCACAGAAAAATAAAAACCTACAATAGGATCATTACTAGCCATTTTTTAGTTTATAAATATTCAATTTTGAAACCGTGATTGGCAATTTCTACCGTGTCGATCGCCGCTTCATTAACGTCTGATTTCATATCGGTACATTTTAATGACACAATGAAACAGTCTTTTACCGTCCAAACCACTTTTGGCTCATGGTTTTCATCTAAAAGCGAAATGGTAATATTTCTTCGTTCTACGGTGTTCAGAGCGACAGTGTTGTACCAGTCGAAGAATTCGTTATCATTAATGAAAACCCCTCTTTTTAAAGTAATGTTGCTGAGTTTTTGCAAACCGGGCATTTTTCTTTTAAAAAATTCTGGGCTAGATCCAACGCGATGCTCTATCACATCCATCTCTTTGTTTAGGCCAGAAACTTCTGTGAAGGCTATTTTGCTTCCGCCCCAGGCAACGCTAAAATGAAACTTCGGTAGTGGAAAATCTGTATTTGGCATGATGTTTAATTTTTAAATTTTGTTAATATTTTTTTAAGCACGTTGTTGCATTTGTTTGAATTCTAGGATGATGAATTCGGCTGGTCTTGAAGGCGCATAACCGATTTTCACTATCATTCTTCCTTCTAAAATATCTTGAGCAGACATGGTTTGTCCCAACCCGATTTGTACAAAAAAGGCATCATTTGCTTTAGAACCGACCAACGCGCCGTCATTCCAAAGAGAGTTGAGATAATTGTCTATCATTCCTTTTACGTTTACCCAAGTTTGCGGTGCATTTGGCTCGAATACAAATTGCATACAAGCTTTTTTTGTAGATTCTTCAATCATATTTGCAAGTCTGCGAACGTTGATATAGCGCCAATCGTTAGAATTTCCTGCTAAAGTTCTACCGCCCCACACCAAAAATCCTTGCCCTGTAAATTTTCTTAAAGCATTGATGGATTTCCCAGTCTCGTGGATGTTCATTTCCATTTGATCGGCGTCATTAATATCATCCGTTAAACCAACAACTCCGCTGATACTGATGTTTGCCGGAGATTTCCAAACGCCACGGTTTCTATCTGTTTGCGCGTAAATCCCTGCCATTGCACCAGAAGGTGGAACAGTGTTCATGGATTGTGAAAGTTTGGCAACAATTCCAGACCAAATCGGGATGTTGGAAACCAGATTATTTTCTTCCTCGTTTTTGTAACTATTAATAGCAACAATTAAATTTTTCAAACTTGCAACAACTGCTGTATAAAGTTTATCTAACTGTGCTTTTATTTTAGTATAATCTGCGGCATTATCTGGGCCATCTGGATTTGAAGTCAGTAATTTATCGTACAAATTCGGTACTGAAGGTGCAAAAGCCACATTTTTGCGCCACGGAACGGCATCAAAATCTGGACTTAAAGCAATGTATTTTGCAGTATAAGTGATGCCGGTTAAACTTGCATATTTTGCTTCAATATCTAGCACTTTTTGGGCAATTCCTTGCAAAGAAATTGCAATAATGTTATTCAAATAAGTTGTTAAACCTGCATTTGTTAACGCACTTGGTGCTTTAAAGACGGATAAAAGATTCCAAATATTGGTGGCATAGTTTCCAAAATCAGTTTTATTGGCAACTGGATTTACCGCTAAATTTGCTGTTTTGGCATCGTTCCAATTTTTTATTAAACCAGAAGTTTCATCGCCAATATCAGTGGTAAGTGTGGCGAAACTTTCTATAAGTGGTTTTATTTTTGTGTCTGATGAATAAATGGTTTTGAAATCAACTTTCCCTGAAGCAGTTCCGTTGATGTCATTAAATCTGTAAACATAAGGAAACGCACATTGCAAATAAGGGTAATATGCAGATCCGTATTTCAGGTTTTGATTGCCAGTTCCATCTCGGAAATTTTTAGAATCTGTGATTAATCCTGCATCTTGTTTTACATCCATAATTGTAAAGCGATCCATCAAATCGCCACATTGTGTTAAAGCGTTTTGCTGCACCAAACCTAATTTTATAGCGTCTAAATTAACAGCGTCTGGAAATAAAAGCAATGTAGGCTCATCGAATTTCTTCAATAAATCTAAACCATCGGTAAAGGCAGAATCGCTTGTGATTGCTGTTTTATAATTTCCGATAGAAACGATGTAGCAAACGCCACCGCCATTATTATAAAATAGCCGCATACTGTTGTATAATTTATAATTGCTTTCAGTAACGGCGCAATTATCTGTTGGCATCAGATTAACATCTAATTCCACTGAAACTGATGCCGGAACTGGTGCGCCGCCAAAAACTTGCGAAAATTCCATAAATGAAGAAATTCTTGTAGGTTCTGGCGGTCCTTTTTCTGTATAACCTACAAATGCTGGTATCGCAGTGGCTACTTGCGCGACTGACGGAGGAAAAGCATCAATCTCATTGATGTAAACTCCAGGCGTTTTAATTGAACTTAAATTCATGATGTTTTTATTTTAAAGTTATTACTCAAATTTTTCTATTATTTTACCATTTTCGTCCTTTCCAAATTTTAAATTTTGGGAACTTTCTAGCAAACCTGCGGCATCTTTTTTATCGTTTTCCCAAAGTTTAATTTTTATTTCTTCTATGCTTTTCACAACTTGCACAGTATCTTGCTGCACTGGAAGAACTCGCATTTCGTATAAAACTGAAGGCATATATTTGGAACCCAAATAAGACCACATTTGGTTGGTTTGTTCTAAACTTAAATCTACCGACAAGACGGTGAACTTAGAATATTTATCTTTTTCATTTTCTGTTTTCAAACTATATTGCGCAGAAGTGAGCACTTCATTTTTATTTGGCGCCGATATTTTGTAAAAAAATAAATTGTTTTGCTGAAAAAAATCGATCACGGTTTGCAACTTTCCAAGTCCATCTAAATATTTTAGTGGATCGATATTATATGAAGCAAAAAGGATAGAAACAACCAAATATTTCGTAGGATGTGCAAAGCGATTAAAATTATTATCTATTATATTTCTTTGAAAAACAGGTTGGTTTTTCATGGTTTTATCTTCCTGAATATTTACAACAGACATTGTAATACTCGATTTCTGCTCCAAAAACTCGTCACCATCACTTAGCGTTGCAATGTTTACAAGATTTATAAAACTCGAGTTGTTGGGATCAATTAATTTTGAAAATCTATCTAAGATTACACCTAAATCCATAATTAAAACTTTGTAAATGAATGACTTGGATTTTTAACCTAGTAAAGAAATCACTTATTAAAATAGATTTTATAAGGAAATACACTAAAAATAAGAGGGTGTTTTTCCTGTTTTTTATAGGGTGTTTACACCTTTTATTTTTTAAAAAAAATGTAGGATTCACTCAACTTGTTCCAAATAATTGGCTTTATGAAAAGGCTTTCCCGAAAGAATTGATTGTAATTTTAAAAACTTTAATTTTAATTTTTAAACTTATGGGTGACAATTAATTTCAAAAATACGGCAACTGCCTTATAGTTTTTCAAGTTGTATTTTCAGAATTTTACCCTAATAAATAATCGAAGTTATGAACAAGGAATCTGATTTCTTAATACAAGATTTTGAGGATTATTAATGAACCTTAAAAACATAAATGATGAAAAATTTTATTTTATTTAAAACAAAACTGCTTCTATTTCTGCTTGCTTATAGTTTGGGCTTTTCACAAGTTTTCGAACAAAATTATGAGGCTAATAAATCGCAAGAAGCAATTCTAATAGCAGCAAAATATTATGAAGCAGCGATGAGCGCTGAAAAATGGACTATTACCAAAACGAATGTAGAATCTCCGTTTAAATACAATATTATTTGGGAAAATATATCCGATAATCAATTTAAAATGAAAACAACTGTTCATTATGATTTGCAAAATAAAAAGGCGGTTCTCAATCTAATTTCCACCCAGTATATTTATCCAAACAAAGAAATTTTAATTACATCAACCGACACAGAAACCAATAGAAAAAAAGCCTACGAAGTTAGCCGACAACTTTTTATAGATTCTTTTTTCGATTTTTTAAAATACTAAACTCACTTTTAAAACAATAAATTTCAACCTTAAAACCACAATTATGACCACAACAACAATCACCAAAAGAATTGTATTATTTGCCTTATTATTTATTGCACAACTCAGTTTTGCACAAGTATTTAACATGACTTATGCTGATGGCATTACTAAAGAAAAAGCACTCGCAAACTCTAGATTTTATGAAGAAGACATTGCGAAGTACGACTACACCTTCGAAAAATCTAATGTTATCTCACCCGAAAATTATGAAATATATTGGAGTAAACCCGATAAGAAAGGCGGTCTATTGAAGGTGAGAATGGGCTATCACTTTGAAGAAAAAGGAATGAAAATAGAAATAATTAATGCATTATATTCTACCAATGGCAAAGTGATTGCCATCACACAAAACGATCCACTGCCTGCAGTGAAAAATGTGTATGATGCCAACAAAAACCTTTTCGTAGATGTATTTATGAAATATATCAATCTTAATGAATAGTTAGAATTTTGCACGCTGCAAAGTCATAAATCATAAACTGCTTTCTTAAAAATTTATGTTTACTTTATCACTTCTCATTTTTTGTGGGATTGCTTTAATTATGGCAATTGCGCGGGAAATTTTTAAAAAAAAACAAACATTTACCGCGCTTCATTTAGATTTGACTAATGAAAAATTAAAACTAGATTCTAACTCTAAAGAATTAGAAATTTATCAAATTGAAAATGAACAACTTCTCATGAGACTTGCCTGCTTAAAAACAATTTACAAACAAGAAATAGATCATCCAATTCTATTAGAATATTGGTTAAACGCCGAAAATTTAAACGAATCTATTTATAAAATTTCAAAGACAAATATTTAAAATTTACCAACTTTATTAATTAGAATTATAATTACTGCAAATCGAATTTTATCTTAAAAACATTTTTCGAAAAATAAAAAATAACAAGTTAGCCACTTGTTATTTTTTTTATATTATCTTTAACTTTACAATTGATATATTTAAAGTAATGAAGAAAAAATACTTATTTACTATCTTATTAATAATCTTTACGCTTTTTTCTGCTCGCGCACAGATTAGCACAAAAGAAGCCGACAGTTTGGAATTAGTTTTCAAAAACAAAACAGATGCGCAGAAAATTATTTTACTTAAAAATACTTTCGAAAAAGTAAAACCAGACAATGTTGATCTTACTTTGCACCTCAGCAAAATTGGTTTTAAACTAGCCAAAGAACTGAAAGACACCAAAAATTACGCTTTTTTCACAGAAAATACAGCCATCGCTTTTCACAAAAAACAGCAGATGGATTCTGCGATGTATTACCACATTGCCGCACTTGAAACTTACCAAAAATTGGGCGATAAAAAAGCAGAAGCCAATATTTACAACGAAATTGCAAAACTAAACCGAAAACTAAATAATAATGAGCGTGCTTTGAAATATTACGACAAAGCACTCACTTTATTTAATGAACTTGGAGATTTAGAAGGAAAAGCCACAGTTCTAAATGAAAGCGGCGTGGTTTATGAGCAAATGAACCGAATGGATGAGGCCTTAAAACGCTATCAAAGTTCTTTAGCAATACAACGCGCAAGAAAAGACAGCGTGGGAATTGGCTATTCCCTAGAATTTATCGGCTACAACCAAATGCTGCAAAAGAATTTTAAAAAAAGTGAAAATTATTTGCTTCAAGCACTAGAAATTCGGCAGAAATTAAAAGATGAATTTGCCCTTTGCCTTAATTATTTTGCCATTGGAGAACTCTATTCTAAAATGGGGAAAGTAGCAGAATCTAATCAATACATTAAAAAAACCTTCGAACTTTCGGATAAATTAAGTTATGCGCCAATAAAAAAAGAAGCGTACCAAATTTTAATTGCAAATGAAGTGCTGCAAAATAATTTTAAAACAGCATACGAACTTCAAAATAAACTGAAAAAGTTTAATGACAGTTTGTTTAACGTAGAAAAAGAAAAAAATGTAGAACTTCTTACCCAAAAATATGAAGCGGTTGAAAAAGAAAACAAAATTTTAGAGCAAAAAAACATGCTCAATAACCGAAAACTTTGGCTGATTTGGGTTCTAGCAATTACCGTAATAACCGCGCTTTTAGGTTTGCTTTTTTACTTTAAACAACGCAATAAAATACGCAGCCAAAAGAAAGAAAATGAACTTCAACTGGCGCTATCAGAAATAAAAACACAAAATAAGCTTCAAGAACAAAGGCTAGCAATTTCACGAGATTTGCACGATAATATCGGCTCGCAACTCACTTTTATCATTTCATCGGTAGATACCATAAAACATTTTATGGGCGCAGAAAATAGCAAAATAAGCGAAAAATTAACGCGCGTAAGCAGTTTTACGAGAGAAACTATTTCTGAACTTCGAGACACGGTTTGGGCAATGAATAAATCTGTGATTTCTACAAAAGATTTAATAGCAAGACTTTCAAAATGCATCAACAAAGCCAGCGAAAGTTTAGAACATATTAATTTTCGGCTAAATTTTGAAAATGCTGCAGATAAAAATTACGATTCTAAAACCGGAATGTATGTTTATAGAATAGCACAAGAAGCTGTAAATAATGCGATAAAACACTCTGGTGCAAGTGAAATCTGTGTGAAAATTGAAGCTGAAAATGATGGCAATTATTTTCAGATTTCAGATAACGGAAAAGGTTTTAATCCTGATAATCCCGACCATCACAATCTGCAAAGTATGCGTTCTCGGGCTAAAGAATTAGAAATTCCATTTGAAGTAAAAAGCAACGAAAATGGCAGCCAAATTTTATTTAAAATTTAAAATATGAATCCGATTATAAATATCGCGGTAGTTGATGATAATCATTTTTTAATAAAAGCGGTTGAAGAAAAACTATCTTTTTTTGATGATATTAAAATTAAATTTACGGCTTACAATGGTGCAGAAATAATTGAAAAACTACAAACATCCGTGCCTCATTTAATTTTGATGGATATAGAAATGCCTGTGAAAAATGGCATTGAAGCCACCGTAGAAATTAAGAATAAATGGCCGCAAATAAAAATAATTATGCTGACTGTTTTTGATAATGATGAAAATATTTATAAAGCCATAAAAGGCGGCGCAGACGGCTATTTACTAAAAGACATTGAAGCCCCAAAATTATACGAAGCTATTTTAGAAACTCTAAATGGTGGCGCTGCGATGACGCCGTCTGTGGCCATGAAAACTTTAAAATTATTAAAAAATCCGGTGGAATTTTCAGATATTTCTGAAATAGAAAATATAAAATTAGGCAAGCGTGAAATAGAAGTTTTGGAGCAATTGAGCAGTGGTTTACAGTATGTTGCAATTGCAGAAAACCTATTTATTTCGCCCGCTACAGTGCGAAAGCATATCGAAAATATTTACGCTAAATTAGAAGTGCATTCTAAATTAGAAGCTGTGCAAAAGGCGAGAAAAAATAATTTAATTTAAAAATAATATCTCACAGATTTTGCGGATTTTTTTTTGAAATTGAAATCTGCTTTATTTAGGGAAAATACCGGTTTGTAATAAAAAAAAGAGCAGAAATTTCTGCTCTTTTTTTCTTTATTTGTTTGAAGAATCTTCAGAAGGTTTGTCTTCTTTACCTTCCGGTTTTACCTCCTTCTTCTGATCTTCTTTTGGCTTTTGTGGAAATACTTTTTTTTGTTCTTTCTCAAAAGCGCTTAGTTTCTCATCCCCTTTTAAGTAGTTTGGTAAATTTAATCCAGCCATATTAAATAAGTCATTCAACGGTGGTACAGATTTCATCATTCCTGACACGAAATTAGCGGTAGAAGTGTTTCCATCTACATTATTTCCGCCGTCCCAAACGGTGATTTTATCTATTTTAATATTTTTAACGGCTTCCACTTGTGTTTTCACCAATTCTGGCAATTTTTCAATTAATAGTAACTGGAATGCGCTATCGGTATTTCCGCCAGCCGCTTGTACAATTTTATCATAACCTTGCGCTTGCTTGGTTAAGATTTCATATAAACCTTTTGCTTCGGCATCCATTTTTGCAAAAATAGCGTCGGCTTCACCTCTCGCTTGTAATCTTATTTTTTCGGCATCTGCTTCGGCATCAATAATTTGTTTTTGTTTCGCGATTTGCGCTGGTATTACAATATTTGCGTTTTGCGTGGCGCGTTCTCTTTCCGCTCTAGCGTTTTCTGCCATTTGCTCAGCAACATAAGATTCTTCTAAGGCTTTTGCTGACTGTACTTTTTCTGCAGTCATTGCTAATTTTAAAGCTTCTGCTTCTTTCTCACGGCGCAAAGCATCCGATTGTGCGATGGTAATTTTCGCGGCATTTTCACCTTTCACGGCTAATGAATTGGCTTCAGAAGTTGCAACTCTAGACTCTTTTTCGGCTTCAGCTTTACCAATATTTTCATCTTTTGCAGCTGCAGCGATGCTTACTTCACGGTCTTTATTGGTAATAGCAATTTTTACATCACGATCGCGGTGCGTTTCTGCAATTTGTGTTTCGCGTTCTCGATCGGCAATTGCTTTTCCAGTCTCACCAATTTTTTCTTGTTCTGCGACAGAGACTTTTGCTTCATTGATGGCTTTAGCAGCCGCTTCTTTCCCCAATGCTTCAATGTAGCCAGACTCATCTTTAATATCTGTAACGTTGACATTTATTAATTTTAAACCAATTTTTTTGAGTTCTGTATCAACATTTTTAGCAATATTTTCTAAAAATTTATCGCGGTCGGAGTTTATTTCCTCAATAGTCATCATCGCAACTACCAAACGTAATTGCCCGAAAAGAATGTCTTTAGACAATTCCTGGATTTGTTCAGTAGATAAACCGAGAAGGCGCTCCGCTGCATTTCCCATAGAATCTGGCTCTGTGGATA
The DNA here is from genome assembly GCF_900108025.1 of Halpernia humi. Taxonomy (GTDB): domain Bacteria; phylum Bacteroidota; class Bacteroidia; order Flavobacteriales; family Weeksellaceae; genus Halpernia; species Halpernia humi. Next base: position 99,060 of record NZ_FNUS01000008.1, on the reverse strand, counting down.
TTGCAATTGTAAATCTACACGGCACATCTACTCTAATATTTTGTTTAGATAAAGCGTTCGTTAGATTAGCCTCAATTGAAATTGGTTTTAAATCCAAGTACGAATAATCTTGAATAACGGGCCATATAAATGCACCGCCGCCATGAACGCATTTTGCAGATTGACCGCCAGTTTTTCCGTAAATCACTAAAATTTTGTCTGACGGACAACGTTTGTAGCGTGATACTAAAGCGAGAATTGTAATAAAAACTACAAATGCGCCAATCGCAATTAAAATAAATCCTTCCATTAATTATTGTTTTATTTAAATTTTTTCTACTATTAAAATTTGGTTTTCTACTTTTACTACTTTCACCATTTCGCTGGCGAATATTGTTTCTGATTCTTCGGTGACGGCTTCCAATTCGTGAAAACTCCCTTTTATACTCATCTGGATTTTACCAATACCATTTTTATGAGGCGGGATATTCATGTAAACTTGTGCGGTTTTGCCCAAAGTATTTTCAATCTTAAAACTATTGTCTTCTTGTAATTTTAGCATTTGCTTAATGATGAAAAAGAACATTGCCACGAAAATAATCCCTACAACGGCGGCAAAAATTACGACTAAAGTATCGCTATATTTTCCATAAAATGCAACGCCCGTCCAACCAAATCCGAGTAAAAAATTAATTAAATTTCGGAAGGTAAAAAGCACAAAAGGCGCATCAAAATGATTGGTATCGGCATCAAAATCTGTGCTTAAATCTCCTGAATGTGTGCCCAAAAGCGTCAAAATCGTTTGAAAAATAAATATCAAACTTGCAAATGCGGCAAGGTACCAAAAAGATTGTTGCAAAACTGGCAAGGCCGAAAATGTTTCTGGAATCATAAGTGTTAAAATGAAATGCTAATATATGGAAATTTAAGATAAATTAATCTATAATTTTAGCCGTTGTTTTTTGCTATTTATATTAAAAATAAATGTAATAAATTTTCGAAATTTTGCTTCAATAAATCAACAAAAGACCTAATTTTGACTAGAAAAATAACTAAAATGGCAAAAAATAAAAATCTTTTCGAAAAATTTTCAAATGCTGCAACTACATTTACGGGAAGCAGTTATGCTTTTTTGGGCTCGGTTGCGATTGTATTGATTTGGGCAGTTTCTGGCCCTCTTTTTAATTATTCAGAAACTTGGCAATTGGTAATTAATACTGGGACTACGATTATCACATTCTTAATGGTTTTTTTAATTCAAAAAACGCAAAATAAAGATTCAAAAGCCATACAAATAAAACTGAATGAATTGATTGCTGCGAGCAAAAACGCTAGTAATAGAATTGTAGATATTGAAGATTTAACCGAAGACGAATTAGACCAATTGCATAAATATTACGTAAAACTAGCAATGGAAGCAAAAGATGATATTGATATACACAAATCGCATTCTATAGATGTTGCGACTAAAAATCAAAAAATCAAATATTTAAATAGAAAAAAAACCTATTTTTCAGATGAACATTAGATTAACAAGCAATTAAAATAAAACCACTTTTAAAAAAGTGGTTTTTGAATTTAAAGATTTAATGCATGGCTTCGCTTAAATCTATTTTTGTTTTGCCTTTTCTCTCTTTTACGAGTAAAATAAAGGGAATACAAATAAGAAATAACAAGCCTAAATATAGGAAAACATCCATATAAGAAAGTACTGCTGCCTGCTTTTCTACACTATATCTCAAAGATTGATAGGCAGATTTTAGCGCTACATTTGGCGCCATTCCTTTTGCAATAAATGCGTTTTTCAGGCCAATTATTCTTTGCTGAACCATCAAGCTATTGGCGTCTAATTTCGAGGCCAAATCTGTGGCGTAACCAACGTTTCTATTTGCCATAAATGTAGTGATAGAAGCAATCCCAAAAGAACCGCCTAATTGACGCATCATCCCAGAAAATGCTGCACCCTGCCCAATTTCTTGCCCTTTTAGTGTACTTAAAGCCAATGAGGTAATCGGGATAAAAAGCATTCCGAGACCTGCGCCACGCACAATTAGCATCCAGAAAAATGCATCTTTACTGGTGTCTGGCGTTAATATTCTGTAACCCCAAAAACTATAAACGAAAAATAACAATAAGCCACCCGCCACTAAATATTGCTGTTTAACCCCGGCTGTTAGAAGCCTGCCAATTATTGGCATCATTACAGCGGTGGTTAATGCCGCTGGAATCATTAAAGCACCGGATTCTAAAGCCGTCCAACCCAAGATAGTTTGTGTATAAAGTGGAACAATAAAGGTTGAACCATACAAGCCAAAACCAAGCACGAAGGACATTATAGTTCCAAGCCTTAAATTTCCATTTTTCAAAACTCGTAATTCTACAATTGGATACCGAAAACTGAGTTCACGCCAGATAAAACTTACAAAACCTAGAACTGCAAAAGTGGTAAACAAAATAATTGTATTACTATCAAACCAATCATCTTCATGGCCACGTTCCAACACAAACTGCAAAGAGCCAACAGTAACCGCAAGAAGTGCAATCCCCAACCAATCCACATCTGAAGCACTCCTTTTTTCTGAAAATTTGGGACTTCGCACAAACTGAATCGTCATAATTGTAGCGATAATCCCGATAGGAATATTAATATAAAAAATAAAAGGCCAACTAAAATTATCTACAATATATCCGCCCAAAGGTGGCCCTAAAGTTGGCCCAATAATAACACCTAAACCATAAATAGCTTGCGCCATACTTCTTTTCGCTATTGGATAAGACTCGGTGATGATGGTTTGCGAAGTCACCAAAAGTGCACCACCACCAATACCTTGTATAAATCTAAAGCCAACCAATTCCCAAATATTTGTCGCATTACCACACAGAAATGAAAAAAGTGTAAAAATCATTATAGAAGCTGCGAAATAATTTCTACGTCCAAATTGTTGAGACAGCCAACTCGTCATCGGAACTATGATTACGTTACCAATCGCGTACGCCGTAATTACCCAACCAACCTCCGACAAAGTTGTGCCCAAATTCCCTTTCATTTCTGGCAATGCAACATTCACAATCGTGGTATCCACAATTTCTAAAAGTGCACATAAAATAGCGGTAATGGTTATAATAAAGCGTCTTGCGCCATATTCTACTAAAGAATCGTCTTGCATTTATTTTTATTAAATATTAAAAGATTAAACTGTGAAAAATCTTGGTTAATCATCTATCATTTATCAATTATTCTACTGATACCGTTACATTCACATTCATACCTGCGCGCAATCGATCTTCTATTTTCTGGTCTATATTTACAAAATTTATCTTTACAGGTAATCTTTGTACCACTTTCACAAAATTTCCGCTGGCATTATCTGGAGGCAAAATAGAAAATGTAGAACCAGTTGCGGGTGAAAATGAACTTACCACGCCTTCAAATTTTTTGTTTGGGTAAGCATCAATATCGATTTCTACTTTCTGGCCTTCTAGCATTTTAGAAAGTTGCGTTTCTTTGAAATTGGCGACCACCCATTTGCTATTGTCTAAAACGATACTAAATAATTGCGCGCCCGCTTGCAAAAACTGCCCTTTTTGAATCGGTACTTTTGAAACAAAACCATCTGCTGGAGCTGTAATTACGGTATAAGATAAATTTAGTTTTGCATTTTCAACATCTACTTCTCTCTGTTTTGCTACAGAAGTTGCCACAGCAATTTGCTCTGAACTTGCTGCAGTTTGCGAATTTACAACGCCTTGTTGCTGTGCAATTTGATTTCTTTGGTCTATGAGCACTTTTAATTGTGCATCCGCCGTTTGCTTGGCTGCCAAAGCCACATCATACTGTTGTTGAGTGATGCTATGATCTTTTATTAAATTTGAATATCTGGCTAAATCTTGTGATGTTCTTCTTACATTCACTTTTGCAGCTTCAATTTGCGAGGTCGCAGTTATAACAGCGGCACGTGACGTATTAATATTTTTCCCAGTTGCGGCAGAAGCAGCTCTTGCACTTGCAATGTTGCTTTGCGCCGTTCCCAGTGCGGCTTCCGCTTGATCTAGCATTAATTTTTGATCTTTGTTGTCTAAAATAATCAAAGTATCCCCTTTTTTCACAAACTGATTGTCTTTTACTTTCACTTCAGAAACATAGCCAGAGATTTTCGAAATTACCGGACTTAAATTAGCCGCAATTTGCGCATCATCTGTTTCTTCATGTGCTTGGCTATATTTGTAATACCGGTAGCCAAAAAAACCTCCTACTAAAATTATCGCTCCAAAAATTATCGGAAAAAGTATACTTTTTTTCTTTTTCGCTTTTGGGAACAATTCATCTTGCAATTCCTCTTTTTCGTTAATATTTTCCATTATAGTTTATTTCTTTTTTTTATTATTTATTAATTAAAATTCCACTAGTTTGCAAAAGTTTTCTATAAGCCAAAGCGGCGTCTGCTTGTGCATTTGCAATATTTACATCCGTAGAAATTTTTGCTACATTGGCATCCAATAGATCTGTGATTGTGGCTAAACCATTGTCGTATTTATTTTTTACGATTCTAAAATTTTCCGCTGCTTGTTCTTGCGCTTTTTTATAAACTTCAATTTTTTCTTTTGCAAAGTTTAAGTTTAAATAATCTCTATTAATTTCTAATTTAATTTGATCATTTAGTAAATCATTATTTGCTGCCAATTCTGCTTCCATTGCTTGTGATTTACTGTAAGCCGAATTTTTCTTCCAAAGATTCGCGAGGTTATAATTAATGCCTACACCAATATTTACCACATTATACGCCGTTAAAATTTTAGGAACATCTGCGGCAATGTAACCGCCTGTTAACGCGACACTTGGTAAATTTTCCGCTTTTGCAGATTTTGTTCCTAATTCTGCTGCTCTTCTTTGTAAAGTTAAAGCCTGCAAATCTTTGCGATTTTGTTGTGCTGCTTTCAGATAATAATCTACAAAATTTACGTCGTTTTGCTCCGAAATATAACTATCATCAACCTCTAGAGCCGTGCTTTCGGGCAAACCAATCAATAAATCCATATTAATTGTTGCAATGGAATAATTATTTTTGGCTTCTAACAGTTGTAATTCAATATTTGAAGTTTGAAGATTGGCCTTCAACCGATCATTTCTAGCAAGAAGACCGTTATTTTCTAATTTTAAAAAAGTTTCATCGCGTTTTTGCGAAGCCGATAAATTTTCTTGTAGCACTTTTATGGCTTGGTGGGCTTTAAACAAATTATTGTAGGCCTGCGCAATATTATAAGAAACGGCTTGCTCATTATTTTCGTTTCTAAGTTTAGCGGCTTCTACTAAATACTCTGCCGATTGAATGCCGTATTTTATTCTTCCGCCAGCATAAATGGGAAGAGACAAATTGGCTTGCGCAAGCATTGCAGAAGATGGACTTGGTGCGCCGCTTCCGGAACTAGAATTCAAAAATTTTAAATCTACATTTGCATTTCCTAATCTTAAATAAGAGGCAGATAATTTAAAATCTGGCAATTGGCGATTTTTAGCTGCCAACAAATCTGCTGTTGCCTCCGAAATTTTCGCCGCGTCGATTTTTAAATTTTTACTATTTTTCAGGCCCATTTCTATGGCTTCGTCCAGAGTGAGCAATTTGGTTTCTTGCGCACCCACGAATGAAATGCCCAGAAACAAACTAAAAGCGAATAGGCTTTTATTAATTTTCTTCATAACCCAATAGGTTTTTTAAAACTTGTTTAATATGTATATTTAATTCTGCGTAATAATTATCATCAAAAGTAGTGTCTGAGGCTGTTTTCTTGTAATATTCCTTGTACATTGGCAGACCATTCATTGCGTAAAACATCGTCCCAATTAAAGTGGCATGCAAAAGAGCAATGTTTGGGCGGAGTTTAAAAATTTTATTTTCAAATCCTTGCTTTGCTAAATCTTCATAAACCTTTAAATAACCTAATTTTGAATTTTTAAGATATTTAATAATTTGCTCGTTTTTATTCGTTAATTGTTCTGTTTGCAGGATATTATAAAAAACCTTCAATTCGCGCACTCTACTTGTATAGCGATCGATTATTAAAGAAATTTTTTGCCATTCATTGATGTCTTGGCGTATCAATATCTCATCTAAAAAAGATTGGCTTTCTGCCATTCTCATATCAAATAGACTAACGAGCAGGTTTTCTTTAGAGCCAAAATAGTAGGAAATCATAGAAATATTAACGTTTGCTTCTCGCGAAATTTCTCTCGTAGAAGTCTTCTCGAAGCCTTTTTCGGAAAATAATTTCTCCGCTGCAAATAAAATATTGTGTTCTTTTGAAATCATCTTTTGATTTTTTTGACGGTGCAAAGTTACAAAATAATTAAGCAAATCAAACGTTTGATTGATTTTTTTTAATTAAATTTTTAGTCGTTAATTTTCCTTGGATAATCAACTTAAATTTATTGACAAGAAAATCTAATGAATGTTACGCCGTGCGATGTATAAAACGCGTTAATTTTATACCTAAATCTGTCCAAACGATTTTAGAATTGGCGTTTCTAGTTAAATGATAATCTGCTTCAGAAATTTCTTCTAAAATAGATTCTATATTTTTCCCGTGGATGAAGTTGGCGAAACTTTCCCATTTAAAGTTTCCTTGTGCAATTTTTTTATAGACTAAATTTTCAGCGCCATAATTTTGCATCAAAGCCAAACGAAACATTTCTGCACAATAATCGAGAAACTGTTTCTGTTTTTCCTTATTCCAACCCGCAATATTTCTACCCCACTTCACAATATCCTTTAAAACTTGTGGTTTCTTTTTGGCCTGAAAAGCAAAACGAACCCAATTCACAAAAAGTGTTTCAAATTCTGAAACAGATTCATTTGCACTCAATAAACTTTGCGCAATATTCCAATTACCTTCCGCCGAAAAAATAATTTCATCTATTTTTTCTTCCGAAACAGTAGTTCCTTTTAATTTTTTTCTAATCGCTTCATCAGAAATTCTTGGCACTTCTACCAACTGGCATCTTGAAAAAATAGTTGGTAAAATATCTTCTGCACTTTCTGCAATTAGAAAAATAAGTGTGTTTTTTGGCGGTTCTTCTAGGAATTTTAAGAATTTATTAGCAGCGGCTGTATTCATTTTGTCGGCTTGCCAAACGATTAAAATTTTTGTGCCACCTTCAAAACTTTTAAGAGAAAAATTATTGTTTTGCTCTTCCACTTCATCAGCGGAAATAAAAAGTTGCTTGTTTTGTGAATCTAAAATATCTTTCCAATCATTGAAATCGGCGTAAGGATTTTCTAAAATCATTTGCCGAAATTCTGGATATAATCTTTTGCTTAGTGATTTACCATTTTCAGAAAATACTGGGAAACTAAAATGAAAATCGAGATGATTAAGATGTTCCACCTTTTCTGCGGACGATTCTTTCTCTGCCGTAAAAATTTCTTTAGCATAACTTAAAACCAACGGCAAAACACCGTAACCTGCATTTCCAACGAACAATTGAGCATGGCTAACTCGCTTTTCAGCAACACTTTCTTTTAAAATAGTTTGCAAATTTTCTTGCCCAATGATTTTTTCCCAATCCATTTTTCAAAGATAAAGTTTATTGTAATAATGTCAATCATCTATTCGTCTATCATCCATTTGTCTATTTCCCTGAAGTATGATAATAAGCCAACATTTTATAGTACAATTTTGCGGCAAGAAATGCGCTTGGTTTTGGCATTGGAGAATCCATTAATTCCACAATATCAAAAGCAACGACATTGCATTTTTCGAAAACTTTTTTTAATAATTCTAAAGTTGGATACCATTGCAAACCTCCCGGTTCTGGTGTTCCTGTTGAAGGACAAATCGATGGATCGAACGCATCTAAATCTATCGTGATGTAAACATTTCCTGAGACTTTTTCCAAAACATCATCAATCCAATCTTCTTTTTTTGCAATTACATGCGCCCAGAAACATTGATCTTCATTCACATATTCCATCTCTTCAACGTCGCAAGAACGAATTCCAACTTGAACTAGATTGTGTTTCTGGCTCGCTTCAAAAACCGCACATGCGTGATTAGAAGTGGAACCGTGATAATCCGGCCGCAAATCTGTATGCGCATCCAATTGCAAAACAGTTAAATTTTCAAATTTTTCGCCTACTGCTCTTATCGAACCAATGGAAACCGAATGTTCGCCACCAAAAAGTGTGAACAATTTTCCCTCATTCTCCAAAAGTGATTTTGTTTTTTGATAAACGGCTTCTGTCATGGCTTCGGGCGAAGATTTTTCAGAAATTTCTCCTGCAAGAAAAACACCTTCTAAATACGGTTCTGTGGAGGTTTCAATATCATACAATTCCATATTTTCTGAAGCGTCTAAAAATAATTCTGGTCCTTTGTCTGCGCCTTTTCCCCAAGTTGAAGTTCCGTCATAAGGAACAGTTACGAGCATTACTTTTGAGTTTTCTAAAGTGGCGTTTTCTTCTGGAATTCCGGCGTAGGTTTTTGTCATGATTGATTGTTGATTGTTGATAATTGATTGTTTTGCAAAGGTAAGAAATTTGTAATTTTATCCCCTATTTTGGTAAACATTAAAGAAATAGAAAACGATCATAATAAATATTGGAAATGGAAAATTTTCTATTACAATCCCGAAGACAAAAGACTTTTTCCACCTAAAAGGAATCCGGCTTTTGGATGGACCATTAATTTTGCCAACTGGAAATCAATTTTTGCATTTGTTTTATTGCTTGCTTTTTTTGCTTTTATATTAGGAATGATAGAATCTAGATCCTAAAAGGTTAACTATCCTTGTCAAGGTTTTGAACCTTGACAAGGATAGTTGCGTGGGATGTTAACGTCTGTTTTTTCTATTTGTCGATTCTTTTCAGAACCTTGACAATGATGAAACACGGAAAAACTTCATCAAAGACTTTTAACTTTGGCGACACCGAATCTTCGATTTGATATTTTGGAAAAAGAAATAGTAGAAATTTTAAAAAAACTATTTTTGCAAAAAAAAACAAATGCAATTAAAAGCAGTACTTTTCGATATGGACGGCGTGATTGTAGATACAGAACCGCTTCACAGAAAAGCCTATTTCAAAACTTTTGAAGATTTAAACATTAATGTTTCCGAGGAATTTTACAGTTCTTTTACTGGACTTTCTACCAAAAAAGTCTGTGAGATTTTGAAAACTACATTTGATCTTCCTATTTCTGCGGAAGAGATTGCATCCATAAAAAGAAAATATTTTAAACATTTTTTTGATCATGATACCGATTTTGATTTGCTTCCTGGTGTTTTACATTTAATAAAAAATTACCACGAAAATAGCATCAAACTCATTTTAGCATCTTCTGCTAGTGAGAACACCATCAATTCGGTTTTTGAAAAATTTAATTTAAACTTCTATTTTTCTGGAAAAATTAGTGGCGACAGCTTAAAAGAATCTAAACCCAACCCAGAAATTTTTGAAATCGCTGCGAAATTGTCTGGCGAAAAAAAGGAAAATTGCATCGTCATAGAAGATTCCACTAACGGAATTTTAGCGGCACATCTTGCAAATATTTTTTGTGTGGCTTACAAAAGTGAGCATTCTAAAAACCAAAATTATGAGAAGGCGAATTTGGTGATTTCCGATTTTAGGGAAATTGAAACTGAAAAAATGTTGAAATATTTTTGAATTTTTAAATGAATTTTTACTTTTTAAGAACCTTGTCAAGGATAAAAGCGCACGCTTCCCTTCGAAAGGCAAAATACCTGAACTTTTAGCCCCGATTGAAACGGCATCCTTTTTTGGCGCGATCCGCCAAAGGCGGAGAAGCGGCAAAAAAGATACAGTGGAAAGCGGGACCAAATAAACTAAGAAGCGAAATTGTGTTGCTTCTAATTAATACCCCAAAATTTTCAAAACATCTTCTGCTTTTTGCTCTTCGCGGAAGACTTTGTAGGTGAAATTTCCGTCTTGGTCTTTGTCTATTAAAATATGTTTTGGTTGCGGCATCAAACAGTGGTGAACGCCGCCGTAGCCGCCGATGGTTTCTTGGTATGCGCCGGTGTTAAAAAACCCAATGTACATTGGTTTTGTATCGGAAAAAACGGGTAAATAAATGGCATTTGTGTGCTGTTCAGAATTGTAGTAATCGTCTGAATCACAGGTTAATCCGCCCAAGAAAACCCGTTCGTAAGTATCTTCCCAACGGTTTAAAGGTAACATAATAAATTTGCGAGAAATGGCCCAAGTATCTGGCAAAGTCGTCATAAATGAGGAATCTATCATATTCCACTTTTCGCGGTCATTTTGGCGTTTTTGCGAAATTACTTTATAAAGATGACCACCACTTTCGCCGACGGTGAAACTACCAAATTCTGTATAAATATTGGGTTCTTCTACGCCTTCTTCTTCGCAGAATTTTTTTATTTGAGACACAATTTCATTCACCATATATTGGTAATCGTATTCAAAATTTAGCGAAGTTTTTATCGGAAAACCGCCGCCAATATTTAGACAATCTACTTCTGGTGCAATTTTTTTCAAACGGGCGTAAACGCGCAAACATTTGTACAATTCATTCCAATAATATGCGGTGTCTTTTATGCCAGTATTGATGAAAAAATGCAGCATTTTTAAGCGTGCATTAGGATGTTCTGCAATTTTTTGGGAATAATAAGGGATAATATCTTTGTAACCAATACCTAATCTGGAGGTGTAAAATTCAAATTTTGGCTCTTCTTCTGCTGCAATTCTGATACCGATATTAAAATTAGAATCTATACTATCCGTCAATTTATCCAATTCACGATAGTTATCTAAAATGGGAATAATGTTTTCAAATCCATTATTGATTAAATCTGAAATTTTTTCTAAATAATCGTCTGTTTTAAAACCATTGCAAATGACTTCTACATCTTGTTGAACTTTACCATTTTGATACAAGGCTTTTACGATATCGATATCATACGCAGAGGAGGTTTCTAAAGAAATATCGTTTTTTAAGGCTTCTTCAACTACGAACGCAAACTGGCTAGATTTTGTGCAATAGCAATATCTATAGCCTTTTTTATAGTTGTTTTTTTCGATGGCTTCTTTAAACCAGGCTTTTGCGCGCTCGATATTCATCGAAATTTTTGGTAAATAATTAAATTTCAGAGGCGTTCCAAACTGCTCGACGACTTCCATCAAAGGAATATCGTGAAATTTTAAACTATTTTCTTCTACGTTGAATTCTTCTGTGGGAAAATATAAAGTTTGGTCTATTAATTCTGAATATTTAATTTTCATTCTAGGATGCCGTATTTTTTAGGGTTGAAACGTCTTTGCAAAAATCGTGAAAAAAGTTGGGTTTATTTTAAAAGTTTGTAAAAATTTTTAAATCACTTCTATAGGCTATTTTGACAACATTATTTATTGTAATTTAAAACGAAGACCATTTAAGCAAGTTGAAAATCTTCTGTAATAAAAGCTTAATGCTGCAAAAAAATAATTAATTCTCCGTTTTCAAAATTTATTTCGACTTGGTCTTGAACCGCCAGATTTCTCGTTCCGATTCGGCTTTGAAGGTTTAGATTTTCATTATTTAATTGCCATTTTAAACCTATTGTACTTATATTTTCTGCAATAGGAAACGGATAAAGCGAAATCATTTTATCTTTTACATTTTCTAAAACCAAATGTTTTGGCGAAAAAAAATAAGTTGAGAATTCATCAAAAAAAGTGATTTTTAGTCTTTCTTTAAATAAAAAAGCCACACTTAAATTTCCTAGAAAATGATCCATTTCGCCGCCACTTCCGCCGTAAACCTGAACTTCTGAAATATTTTTTTCTTCTAAAATTTCTAATGCTTTTTGGAAATCAGTTTTATCTTGATTGGGCGTTTCTATGATTTCAAATTTATAAATTTTGTCACGCTGAGCTTTTCGAAGCGCCTCATATTCTTCGACAAGTTCAGCATGACAATGCGAATCAAAATCACCGGAAATAAAATCTAATTTTTCCAGGGGAAAATTCTTTTCTTTTAAATAATGAAAAGCGCCGTCTGTGCAGGCAATCAAAGAATAGTCTTCTGTTTTAGGAAGATTTTTTGGTGGAATTCCGTTGATGAAAAGAAGGGATTTCAATTTTTTAATTGCAATTTGCGGTGTAATAATCAAAAACTTTTACAGGATCATATTTTACATTGAATGTTCCGTTATTGATGTCTGCAACTAACTTTGGGCACAAATCTTTAAAAATAACTTTTGCATTCTTTTCTAAATTTTTGTCTTTCCCAATTCTCACGGTAATGCCTGAAGTTTTATTAATATCTCCCAAAAGTTGTGCAACATCTTCATTTTTTTTCTTGACAACAAAGAAAGTATAAGAATCCGTAACATAAAAATTACCTCGCGTTGCAATTTTAAAATCGTCTTCATAAGTAAAAGTAGCAAGTAAATCTGCATCTTGTCCCGCTTTGACGAAAATCATCGGTGTCCAGATATCTTCATAATTTAAAACTAATTTCTTATTGAATTTGCCTAAATCTTTTTTGGTTTGGTTAAATTCTTCCATCGTTGGTTTTACGAAAACCAGTTTTACAGGCTGATCTTTTCTGTTAAAAACCGACATTTCTTTGATTTCGTCTTTTGAAAAGGCCTTGAAAGAAGATTTTTTCTTTTTTTTACCATTATAAAGGTTAATTTTAAAAAGATCAGCAGAACTTTTATCTAAATCTGATGCTTCCATTGCAAATGTGTAGCCTGTTTTTACACTTCCATCATTAAGAACCAGTTTTGTTTTAATTTGTGAAAAAGAGAAGTTTGCTGCAATTAAACTGCAAAGAATAAGTAGTTTTTGTTTCATGTTTTAGTTATATATTAGTTAATTATCTATCATTCGGGTTCCAATATTCTTCAGTTTCATTATTTAATTTTGAAACAAAACGCGCCAAAACAAAGAGATAATCTGAAAGTCGGTTTAGATATTTTATTAATTCTGGGCGAACGGGTTCTGTTTCATTTAAGAAAACCAAACTTCTTTCTGCTCGTCTGCAAACGGTTCTTGCAACGTGAAAAGCTGTTGCAGAAACTCCGCCGCCGGGAAGTATGAAATATTGCAAAGGTTCTAATTGCGTTTCCATTTCGTCCATCCAAATTTCAAGTTCTTCAATTTCTTTCTCAGAAATTACTAAACTTAACCTTGAATTTCCGTTGGCTAAAGTTAATTTATCGGTCGGTGTTGCTGCTTCTGAACCAACGGTAAAAAGGTTAAACTGAATTTTTTTTAATTGATTTAAAATATTTTCGTCAGAAATTTGCGCTTTTGCAACACCAATAAAACTGTTTAGTTCATCGATGTTTCCGTAAGAATCAACTCTCGCAGAAGATTTGGAAACGCGTGTTCCGCCGTAAAGTGAAGTTTCGCCGTTGTCGCCGGTTTTGGTATAGATTTTCATTAAATGAGATTTGAGATGTGAGACCTGAGATTTGAGACTTATTAAATTTTATAATTAAAATTTAAAATAAGTCTTATATTTTTTCAAACTTAAAGTTTTCGCCTAAATAGGCTTGTCGAACATCTGGATCGTTCGCTAAATCTTCAGGCAAACCTTCTTTTAAAATTTTACCTTCAAACATAATATAGGTTTTATTTGTAATGGCTAAAGTCTGTTGCACATTGTGATCGGTGATTAAAATACCGATGTTTTTCTCTACCAAAGAGCGCACAATTTTCTGAATATCTTCTACCGCAATTGGATCAACGCCAGCAAAAGGTTCATCTAATAAAATAAAATTGGGACTTGTTGCCAAACATCTTGCAATTTCGGTTCTTCGTCTTTCACCGCCAGAAAGCAAATCGCCGCGGTTTTTGCGAACGTGTTCCAAAGAAAACTCTTCAATGAGTTCGTCTGTTTTATATTGTTGCTCTTTTTTGGATAATTTTGTGAGTTCTAAAACGCCTTTAATATTATCTTCTACAGACAATTTTCTAAAAACGGAGGCTTCTTGTGCGAGATAACCAATTCCCATTTGTGCCCGACGGTACATTGCATCTTTGGTAATATTTTTATTATCTATAAAAACATTGCCAGAAGTGGGTTTTACTAAACCTACTATCATGTAAAAAGAGGTAGTTTTCCCAGCGCCATTTGGCCCCAACAATCCTACAATTTCGCCTTGCTGCACTTCTAAAGTAACGCCTTTCACAACTTTTTTTGAGCCGTATTCTTTTATTAAATTTTCTCCGCGTAAAATCATAAAGACAAAGATAATATTTTTTACAAGTCTAATTTTAACTAAAATTTCATTTAACTAAATATTAAGACTAATGAAAGGAAAAAATGCCTAAATTTGTTTTTATTGAGGTTTAAAACGCAATATTTAGCAGCCCGGCTTGAGTGGAGCTCTCCGCCGCGGCGGAAGCGGGAACGGAAGACGGAAAAAACTGCCCAAAAAAAACACTGAATTAAATATCTTATAAAAAATAATTATTATGGAAAAAATCCCGAGTGTAGATCTAAGAGATTTTCTTTCTGAAGATGCGAAACGAAAACAAAAATTTGTAGATGAAATCGGTAAAGCTTATGAAGAAATTGGCTTTGTTGCACTTAAAGGACACTTTTTAGAGGAAAAATTAGTGGAAGAACTTTATACAGAAGTAAAGCATTTTTTTGAATTGCCACTTGAAGCCAAAGAAAAATATGAAATACCGGAAATTGGCGGACAAAGAGGTTACATCAGTTTTGGAAAAGAACACGCAAAAGGACGATCAACAGGTGATTTGAAGGAATTTTGGCATTTTGGTCAATATGTAGATAAAGATTCTAAATGGGCGAAAGAATATCCGGATAATGTTGAAGTAAAAGAATTACCAAATTTCAACAAAGTGGGAAAAGAAACCTATCAAATGCTTGAAAAAACTGGAGTTTATGTTTTGAGAGCTTTGGCTTTGTATATTGGTTTAGACGAATTTTATTTTGACAAATTTGCTAAAGACGGAAATTCTATTTTAAGACCCATTCATTATCCGCCGATTACAAGTGAGCCAAAAGATGCGGTGAGAGCCGCTGCGCACGGCGATATTAATTTAATTACGCTTTTGATGGGCGCTCAAGGAAAAGGTTTGCAAGTGAAAAATCATAAAGATGAATGGATTGACGCGATTGCGCAACCCGATGAATTGATGATTAATGTGGGCGATATGCTTTCTAGATTGACGAATAACAAATTAAAATCTACGATCCATCAAGTGGTAAATCCGCCGCGAGAAATGTGGGGAAAATCTAGATATTCTGTGCCGTTTTTTATGCATCCGGTAAGTGATATGCCTTTAAATTGTTTGCCAGAGTGCATTGATGAAGACCACCCGAAATTGTATGAAGATATTACGGCGGGCGAATTTCTACACGAAAGATTGGTGGAATTGGGATTGATTAAGAAATAATTTATTTAAAATAAAAAAAGACGAATTAACTTTCGTCTTTTTTTGTTATAGGTAATGAAGTGATTTTTTAATGTTTATTTCTAAAGAATCACATTAATCATATTTTGCTGCATATTTCATTAAATCTGGATAAAGCCGATCACCTGGTTTAAAATATAATTTTATTAAAGTTCTTAAGTCTTCAATTTTAAAATCGGTCTTAAAAACTTTAGAATAAGTTACATTATCCTTGGCCATTTCGTTCTCATCTGCCTGAAAACCTTTTAAATAGTCACCTTTAGCACTATAATACAAAATAAAATTATCTGGTGAGTAGCCATTTTTACCTTTTATAATTCTTGCAGTTTTTCCAGCAATCAAATTCAAAACCAAATCATCATCTTTCGAATTATAATCTAAGGTTATGACGGCATCGTATTCGGCTATTTTTGTAGTAGCACCACCGTCGAGAGAATATTTAACACGAACTAAAGCAGGTTTCTTTTGATTTAATCCTTCAAATTTTTCTGAAATGAAGATAAAATCATAATGCGTCCCATTACTGGCGGTCCAATTATAAAAATCTACAACATCAACATTTTTTAATTGAGCATTAAAAATTGAAAAGAATGCCAAAAAGATAAATAATACAAATTTTTTCATAGCAAAAGTATTTGTATCAAATATAAAAAAAATTGCTTTATATAAAAAACCTGGTTTTAATTGTTGAGTAAAACAGCAGCTTCCTTCGCTGCATAGGTGAAAATCATATCTGCACCTGCTCTTTTTATGCATGTTAAACTTTCGATAATGGCTTTGTCGTTATCTAGCCAACCATTTTGTGCAGCGGCTTTTAGCATTGCATATTCGCCGCTCACATTGTAAACTGCAATTGGCAAATCTATGGATTCACGCACTTTAGACACAATATCTAAATATGGCATTCCTGGTTTTATCATAATAATATCTGCGCCTTCAGCGACATCTTTGTAAACCTCATCTAAGGCTTCACGAGAATTATGAAAATCCATTTGATAGGTTTTTTTATCTTTTGGAATATCTTGATTATCGACTGGCGCACTGTCTAAAGCACTTCTAAACGGGCCATAAAAGGAACTCGCATATTTTGCAGCATAACTTAAAATTCCCACATCGGTAAAATTATTTTCTTCCAACGCTTCCCTCATCGCCAAAACTCTGCCGTCCATCATATCACTTGGCGCTAGAATATCTGCACCGGCTTCTGCTAAAGACAAAGACATTTTCACCAATGCCTCATTCGTAGAATCATTATCAATTTTTCCATCTTTTATAATGCCGTCGTGGCCATAAATTGAAAATGGATCGAGCGCCACGTCGGGCATAATGATCATTTCAGGAACAGCATCTTTTATGGCTTTAATGGTATTTTGCATTAAGCCATTTTGGTTCCACGCCTCTTTTCCTGTATTATCTTTAAGATTTTCTGAAACTTTCATATAAAGATTTACAGCCTTTACGCCCAAAGAAAAAAGTTCTTTGCATTCTAAAATTGTTAAATCTAAACTGCGGCGGAAAATTCCAGGCATTGAAGAAATTGCTTCTTTTTTCCCCGAACCTTCCATCACGAAAATGGGCATTACAAAATCATTTGTGGTAAGAACCGTTTCCTGCACTAAACTTCTTAAAGTTTCGCTGGTTCTTAATCTTCTATTTCTTGAATAAATTATCATTTTTGGTATAATTTTTGAGAATTTTGTACAAATTTAAAAATACTTTATTTAAAAAACTATTGCAAAATAAATTCTTAAAGTATATATTTGTACTAATATTCTATTTATAGATCATTAATGAAAAAACTTCTACTTTTAATTCTTTTTTCAGCAACATTTACTTTCAGCGTTAAGATGAAAGCTCAGCAAAGTGCAAGAGACATTTCATCTTCTGTGCAAAAAAGTGATGATGGCGTTTTGCAGGCATTTCCAAATCCCGCAAAAGATTTTATTATTTTAAAGTCTAAAGATTCTAATTTAAAAATAAAAACTGTCACTTTCTACAGTATTCTTGGGGTGCAAGTGGCGCAATATAATATTAATATGAATTCTGCGCAGATTAATTTAGATAAATTAAGACCAGGAAAATATCTTATGAAATATGTGATGAGCGACGACACTCAAAAAGTTACTCAGATTATAAAACAATAAAAAAGGCTTCATTTTTGAAGCCTTTTTTTTATTCTTTCTTAAATTATTTATTTAATAATTCTCTTCACTTTTTTGATTTTCTAATAACGCTTTAGCAGAAGAAGTCCCAATTCTTTTCACTCCCAGATTAATCATTTCTACAGCGTCTTCGTATGTTTTCACACCGCCTGCCGCTTTTATTGGTAGCCCGCCAGAATTTTCTAAAATTATTTTTATGCCCTCAAAAGTTGCCCCGTTTGGTTTTCCGTTTTCTGTTTTATAGAATCCTGTGGAAGATTTAATGAAAATATTTTGAAGCAAATTTTCTTCAAAATTTTCTTTAGCCCAAGTAGAAATTTTCTGGCATAAATCTGCAATTTGCTCATTATTTAAGGCCGCAATTTCAATAATCCATTTTGCGATTTTATCATTTTTTAAAGCCAAAGAAGTGCAATTTATAAATTCACTTTTCACTAAATCTAAATTTCCTTTTTTAAATGCTTCATAGTTAATAACGAAATCCAGTTCATCTGCGCCGTCAGAAATGGCTTTTTCTGCTTCTTCTAATTTTTCATTTTCTGCAAAAGTGCCTTCAGGAAAACCAATTACAGTTCCTAGTTTGACATCAACGTTTTTAGAATCTAAATAATTTCTAATTTCTTTCACAAAATCTGGACGAATCATCACGGCAAAAATATGATTTTCGATCGCTTCATCCGTTAAATTTTTTAGAATTGAAAGTGTTTCCTCTTTTGTGATTGCTGCTTGCTGTGGGGTTTTTAGATAAGTAGAATCTAAATATTTTTGTAATTGCATGATATTTTTATAATTATTTATTCGTTTATTTTAAGTTTAACCAAAACTGGAAAGTGATCGCTGTAACCGCCCAAATATCTGGTTCCAGCATAAGTTCGAAAAGGTCTTCCGTGAAATTTACGGTCCCAACTTCCTAATTTTATATTGTTAAAAACAAAAGCCTTCTCAAAATTTATCGGATAATTTGGCGTGAAAAATTCTGAACTTAATAATATTTGATCAAATAAAAGTCCGTCTGAATTATGAAAAGTTGAAAATTGTTTATTCCTAAAAAGTTCAGAAAACGGATTTATCATTAGTTGGTTTTCTCCATTTGAACTAAAATTTTCAAGCAAATCATCATTTGCATTTTCATTAAAATCGCCCATCACAATAAAGGCTTCCGCGTTTTCTTGTTTTTCTTTTAAAATTCTTTGTTTGATATTGTTTAAAATATATTGGCGTTTTGGTTTATTAATATCTTTATCTCGTTTTGAAGGCAAATGAACCACATAAAAATTGATGATTTTATTTTTAAATTTCACTTTGCAAAACAAAACATCGCGTGTTGTATCAAAACTTTCATCGCCAGGATTTTCAAATTCAAAAATAAAACTGATGGGTTCTGAATCTAAAATTTCACATTTGGTTTTGTCATAAAGCAAGGCTACATCAACTCCACGCTCATCCATAGATTCATATTGGATGAAAGCATAATTATTTTCGAAAACGGGTTGCTTAATAATATCTTCTAAAACCGAGTCTGAAGAAATCTCTGCAAGACCAATAAAAACGGGTAAATTCTGATGTTCCTCTTTTACCAATTCTAAAACGTGGGCAATTTTTTTAATTTTATTCTCATACCTTTTTTCATCCCAATTTCGTAAGCCAGAATCTGTGGGATTTAGAATATGCTGCGCTTTCTCATCAGGCGGAAAAAGATTTTCTACATTGTAAAAAAAAATAAGTTCTTCTTGGCTTTGGTTGGGCATTTGGCAGTGATTTTTACCATTAAGGCTAATAAAAAATTAAATTAATTCAGAATTAAAAAAACTTTTTAAATTATTCAAAAATAAGGTTTTTCAAAATATAAATTTAACTAATATCGTTTGAATAATTATTTAATTTCTAAATTTGAAAATATCAAATTTAATAAATGAATTTAGTGAAATTTTCCTTTGGTTTTATTTTAATGCTATTTTTATTTTCTTGTAATAGAAGTGAAAATTCTCCGCAAAAAACGCCAGAAAACAATTCTAAAATTTTAGAAATAAAAGGTGCCGAACTTTCTTTTTTACCAGAAATAAGAGCGAGTAATGAGGTTTTTTATAACCAAAAAAATGTTGCAGAAGATATGCTCACTACTTTAAAAAACGCAGGTGTAAATACCATTCGCTTAAGACTTTGGGTAAATCCAAGCACTTCAAATTCAAGTTTTGAAAGTGTGAAAAATTTAGCCCAAGAAATAAAAAATAATGGTTTAAAAGTATTGTTAAGTGTTCATTATTCTGATACTTGGGCAGATCCTGCTCATCAAGTGAAACCAAAATTATGGGAAAATGATGATTTTGAAACTTTAAAAAGCGATGTTTACAATTACACTAAAAAAATTGTGCAAGAAATTAATCCAGATTATATACAAATTGGGAACGAAAATAATAACGGTTTTCTTTTCCCAGAAGGCAATATAAATCAATTTTCACAATTTAAAGCATTACTAGAGAACGGTATTTCGGCAGTTAGAAATACCAATTCTTCAACAAAAATCATCATTCATTTTGCGGGTTTTGTTGGCGCTGAAAATTTTTATTCTCAAATTTCTGATGTAGATTTTGATATTATTGGGCTTAGTTATTACCCAATGTTTCATGGTAAAAATTTATCCGTTTTACAAAATAATTTAACCCAAATCTCTGAGAAATTTAATAAACCCATTTGCATTGTAGAAACTTCTTATCCGTTTACTTTTGGCTTTAATGACGCTACAACTAATATAATTGGTGATAATTCGCAAATAATTTCAGATTTTGCAGCCACACCAGACGGACAAAAAGCCTATCTTTTAAAAATAAAACAAATTATTTCTGATGTTCCGAAGGGCATTGGTTTTTGTTATTGGGGCGATGAATGGACGGCTTTTAAAGGGAAAAATTCTACCAACGGTTCTTCTTATGAAAACCAAGCATTTTGGGATTTTAATAATAAAGCGCTTCCAGTTTTAGATGTTTATTAATAAATTTTATTCTAGCAAATCTGGCCTTTTTTTCTTTGTGATTTCCACGGCTTGCTCGTGTCGCCATTCTTCAATTTTAGCAAAATTTCCGTTCAATAAAATTTTAGGAACTTCTAAATTTTTATAAATTTCTGGTCTCGTATAAATGGGTGGCGAAAGCAAATTGTCTTGAAAACTGTCCGTCAACGCAGATTGCTCATCGCTAATTACGCCAGGAATTAAACGAATAATAGAATCTGCCAAAACGCAAGCGGCTAATTCTCCGCCTGTTAAAACAAAATCACCTATAGAAATTTCTTTGGTAATATGCAACTCGCGAACACGTTGATCGATGCCTTTATAATGACCACAGAGAAAAATTAAATTTTCTTTTAAAGAAAGTGTATTTGCTATTTTTTGGTTTAAAGTTTCGCCATCTGGTGTGAGGTAAATAATTTCGTCGTAATCTCGCTCAGATTTTAATTTAGAAATACATTTATCAATCGGCTCAATCATCATCACCATTCCTGCGCCGCCACCGTAAGGCGAATCATCAATTTGTTTGTATTTATTGGTAGAAAAATCGCGCAATTGGTGAAAATAAATTTCAACTAAACCTTTTTCCTGCGCTCTTTTTAAAATAGACGCTTGAAACGGACTTTGCATTAATTCTGGCAAAACCGTTATTATATCAATTCTCATTGTTCTGTATCATTATGTTGAGTAGGAATTATAATCAACCTTAAAGAAGAATCTTTGTTGATGTAACTCCACATCCAATTAAAAAAAATAGCTAATTTATTTCTTACACTCAATATTAACATTAAATGCAAAAACATCCAAAAATACCACGCCAAACGACCTTGAAAAGAAAATTTTGGTAAATCTACAACTGCTCTATGCTTCCCAATTGTAGCCAAGGAACCTAAATCTTCATATTCATATTCTCGCCAAGATTTTTTGTCTTTTTTTAAGAAATTATCTGCTAAATTTTTGGCTTGATTAATAGCAACATTTGCAACTTGAGGATGTCCTTTTGGATATTTTGGCGTTTCCATATATGCAATATCTCCGATGGCGTAGATATTTTCAAAATTTTTTAATTTATTAAATCGATCTACAATGTAGCGGTTTTTCACCATATCGCTTTCCGAAAAACCCTTTAAAATATTGCCAGTTACACCTGCTGCCCAAATCACATTGTTAGAAGGAATTGTTTTCCCCGAAGCCAGAAAAACTTTGTCGCCATCATAATCTGTAACGCGCTCTCCGTTCATAAAATTAACGCCAAGATTTTTTAAATATTCTTCAGATTTATTTTGAGATTCTGCACTCATATTCGCCAAAGGCTTTTCTGTGGAACTGATGAGAATAATTTGCAATTCTTTAAAATTCATGTGCGGATAATCTCTCGGCAGAATATTTTTTTTCATTTCAGAAAATGCGCCTGCTAATTCTACGCCAGTGGGCCCGCTTCCAACAATTACAATGTTCCAGTTGCCATCGTCGGTGCGTTTTTTTTCAATAATTAGTTTTTCGAAAGTTTGTAATACGTGATTTCTAATACTGATTGCTTGCTGCGTATCTTTCATTCCAAAAGTTAGATGCTCCATTTTTTCGTTACCAAAAAAATTGGTTTTGCAACCCGTTGCAATTACGAGTTTGTCATAATTAAAAGTGCCGTCTTCACAAATCAATTTATTCTCTTCTGGAATAACCTCTAAAACCTCAGTCATCCGAAACTGAATATTTCTAGATTTTTGAAATATTTTTCTGAACGGAAAGGAAATGTTTGAAGGTTCTATGCGCCCACAAGCGACTTGATAAAACAATGGCTGAAACATGTGATGGTTCACTTTATCAATCATCATCACTTTTTGCCCAGATTTATTATTGAGTTTTCTGGCAAATTGCAAACCAGCAAATCCGCCACCAACGACTATTATTTTTTCGCGCATCATCTTATTGAGATTTCACACAAATTTACGGAATTAAATTTCGTCTAAAACTTTTAAAATTATTGCGCAGCCTTCTTTTATTTCTTCTAAACTTAAATTTAATGGTGGTGAAATTCGTAAAAACTCATTTCTGTAAAGTTGCCAAAAAACCACTAAACCATTTTCCATACAGCGTTTTGCAACTTCTAAGGTAAATTCTGGCGAACCGAGATTTACAGCCAACATTAAACCTTTTCCGTTGATATTTTTAATTTTTGGGTGTACCAAAAGATTTCTGAAAAGTTTTTCTTTTTCGTCAATTTCTGTCATTAAATTAGATTCTAAAACTTCTTTTAAAGTTGCTAAACTTGCTGCAGCAATCAAAGGATTTCCACCGAAAGTTGTGATATGACCGAGTTTCGGTGAGTGCGATAAACTTTCCATAATTTTTTTGCTGCTCATAAAAGCACCAACTGGAACGCCGCCGCCCATCCCTTTTCCCATCACCAAAATATCGGGAACAATGCCGTAATGTTCGAACGCAAAAAGTTTTCCTGTTCTTCCAAAACCTGGCTGAATTTCGTCTAATATTAAAAGTGCGCCTACTTCTTCACACTTTTTCTTTAATTTTCTTAAATAATTTTCCTCTGGCAAAAGAAATCCGGCCGCTCCTTGAATGGTTTCTAAAATAACACAAGCCGTTTTATCGGTAATTTTTTCTAAATCTTTTTCTTCATTAAAGCCAACAAAATCTACCAAAGGCAAAAGAGGGCGAAATTCTCTTTTGTGATATTCATTCCCTGAAACAGAGAGTGCGCCGTGTGTATTTCCGTGATAAGAGTTTTTGAAAGAAATTATTTCTTCTCTTCCTGTAAATCTTTTTGCGAGTTTCAAAGCGCCATCAATGGCTTCCGCACCAGAATTTACGAGATAGGTAACTTCTAAAGGTTCGGGTGTGTTTTCTGCTAAAAGTTTACAAAGTGCAACGGGATTTTTTTGCGCATATTCTCCGTAAACCATGACGTGCAAATATTTATCCGCTTGGTTTTTTATTGCGGAAATAATTTTCGGGTGAGAATGTCCCAAAGTATTGGCTGAAACTCCGGCAACAAAATCTAAATATTTTTTGCCGTTTTTGCCATAGATGTAACTTCCTTCAGCACGTTCAACTTCAAAACCTGCGGCGAATTGTGTGGTTTGTGCTTGGAAATTGAAGAAATCTTGTTGCATAGATTTTTATTGATTTTGTTTAAAAAAAATTAATCCCAAGATTGGTGTAAAAAAATACAAATTGAAAACTATTTTATTTTAAACGTGATGAATCGCGTTTCTACCTGCGCTCGCGTTTAATTTCTTTTGGTCTATTTTTTTCTTTTAATCTTTTGCATTCATAAACGCGATGAATCGCGTTTCTACCTGCGCTCGCGTTTAATTTCCTTCGGTTTATTTTTTTCTTCCAATTTTTTCCTTTCTTCTTCGGCTTTTTGGTAGATAGAATCGTCTGAAGTGTAAATGATTTCTGGGTTATTGGGAGAATCTTTAAAAATATCTTGCCATTTGAGAAGTCGGTCTTTTGTATTCCAATTAAAATCTGGGAAAAATCTTTGCTTTTTAGAGATTTTACTCATCGGATAAATGTCTGAATTTGCACCAATATTACAGGAAATAATCTGAATTTTTTGGTTGGTAAAATCGGCTTCAATCGTTCCGCAAGTAGAAAGTGCGATACCAATTCGCTCTGGAACGCCAGTTTTTGTGTTATCGTCATCGGCATAAGTGATGGCTTGCGCGTTGCCTATTACTTTGGCGAGTTTTACTTCATTTTCTTTATAATAAACCGTCATCAATTTTCCTTTGATTTGGTTGAATTCATCCTTTAAATTCATAGAATCTGCTTTGCTAATGGCGAAGGCGTTTCCGATCACTTTTAGGGAATCTATGTATTCTTTTTTGGTGTTAAAAAAAACATCAATTTTGTCGCCTGTTACTTGTTTTGTACCGCTCCAAAGCATTGGTGCTCCATTCAAATGCATCACGCCATCTGTTTCATTAAAACTTAAAGAATCTGCTCTTGCTTGTGCGTTAGATTTATAAAAACGGGCTTTTTTGTAGGCGCGCAAGAAACTTTTTTTCACCAAATTGGAATCTGGTTTTTGAAAAGTTAAAAATTTATCGGCAGAAAAATAAAGCGAATCATTTTGCAAAACTTTTACGGCGTAAGGTTTATCTGTTACCATCGCAGAATCTTTAAACTGATAAATTTCGCCATAGCCACCTTTTATATAGCGATTTTCTTTTGGATCGTCTAAAGTTACATTGCCTTTAGAAGTTCCAAAACCTGTGGTTTGGTTAAAATACATGGTATCGCCTGTTAAAACTTTTCCGTTGTAATATATTTTTGAATTTTTATTGAGGTAAACTTCTTTAGAATTTTGGTTGTAAGATCCCTTTTCGGTGTAAATAACGTTACTTGTGTTTTTTTTATTAGTAATGGTTGTTGGTCCATTAATCGTGGCTATGTTTGTATTTTGATCCTGCACAATATTATCTCCGATAAGCGTATATTGATTATTCTCAATCTTAATATTATTGGTAAGATTAATCACTTTTGTGGCTATGTTGTAACTTGCATTTTTAACATAAGTTACGCTATTGTTAGCGTAAATACTTCCACCAGTATTGAAATATGCAAGATTTGAAACCCTATCGTAGTATAAAGTTTCGGTTTTTATCGTTTGTTTGGGATCGGTAAGAATCACATTATTTCGGGCAATTCCGCGTTCCGTTTCTCCGTCGTATTCCATTTCTCCAGCGGTGATGACAGAACCATCAGGGTTGACCAATTTTACGTTTCCGATGGCTTTTACAAAATTTTGTTCTTGGTAAAGTATTACAATATCTGCAGTTAAAGTGGAGCCTTTATGCTCAAATTTCACATGGCCTTCAAAAAAGGGATTGCCATCATATTTTAGCGGATTTTTGCCAAACGTATCAGAGTGCACATGGTGTACTTTTTCCGCAGGTGGCGCTTGTGGATTCATTTTGGCATTAAAAAAAGGATCTTTTTGTGCCGGTTGACGGGGTGTCATGAGATCGACTTGCGCGAAAACATTTAGGGATAAAAAAAAGAAAAAAGTTAGAAAAAATCGCATTATTTGGGTTTCTTATAGCCGTAAAAATAAAGTGAATGCGTGTCAATATTTACGCCAAAAACCTCTTCTATTGAATCTTTAATGCTTTGAATTCTTGGATCACAAAATTCTATTATTTCTTCTATTTCTTTATCAGAACCTGTTTTATAAACTACCAAATGATCGTGTTGCTTATCAAAATAAGATTTTTCGTAGGAAGATGAAGTTAAAGTTTTTTCGCCAAACTGGTGCTTCCTCACTAAACCCGCATCTAAAAAAATTTCGATTGTATTGTAAATAGTGGCTTTGCTGACATGGTATTTTTTCTGCATCATCAGCAAATAAAGATCATCCACATTGAAGTGGTGATCCATATCATAAATTTCATCTAAAATAGTATAGCGTTCTGGCGTATTTCTAAAGCCTTTTTCTTGCAAATACTGTTTTAAAACTTCCTTTATAATTTTGCGATTATTTTCTTTTTGCGCTACGTTTGTCATAATATTAAACATCAAATTTAATGATAATTTAATTAATATTTCGTTTGAAATTAAGAATCAAATCGAATAAAATCTTTCTGTTGAATTTTTTTCCGATTGTCATTAAAATCTAAAAGAGGCGCAGATTCTACAACGACATTATGTGGAGAAACGCCATAAGATTTAAAATCTGTGCTGCCAATATATTTCACAAAATTGTAAATATTAAGTATAATTTTTTCACGAATGGTTAGCAAATATTCATTGATATAAACATTATCTATAATGACATATTTAAGATCTGGCGGAATATTGTGATCGCGCAAAGATGGATGCGGACTGCGAGACGGAAGTGTTTCATCTGCCATCAAATCTTTTAAAACCTGCTGAAAATAATCGTTTATTCTACGATCTACTTTAAAACCACGTATAAAACTTACTTTATAAATAGTTCCTGGTAAAATTTCATCGACCGTATATTTGAAAGTGAAAGGATCTTCTTGGTTGATAATATTTAAAATAAAATAATGATCGGCTCTTTTAGGTTGAGAACGAATAATAGAATAAATAATTTTGGATTCTACCTCATTTTCTCGTTTTGCACGACTAAAGAAGGCCAAATTTGTAGCAAATTTGGGAATGGTTTCATCCAATTTCATATCCTGAATAGTTGAAATATATTTTTTGAGGTTGACGAATTTTATAAATTTAGTTTTAATTAAACGTCCGTTGTACCAAGCATACATGCAAACACCGATGAAACCTGCCAAAACTACTGTAATCCAACCGCCTTCAAAAAATTTAATGACATTTGCACTAAAGAAACCAAGTTCAATACTCAAATAAACGAGCGCAAAACCAAGAATTACAAATTTATTAACCCGTTTTTTTAAGAGCCAAAAACCGAGCAAAACGGTTGTCATAAGCATTGTTATGGTAATTGAAAGTCCATAAGCCGCCTCCATTTTCCCAGATTCTTTAAAATGCAAAACAACAATTAAGCAGAAAAAAAGAAGCCCCCAATTAATTTTCGGAATGTACATTTGTCCTTTAATTCCGGAAGGATAATCAATTTCTTGGTTAGGCCAAAAATTAAGTGACATGGCTTCAGAAAATATTGTGAATGAACCAGTAATCAAAGCCTGACTTGCGATAATTGCGGCCGCAGTAGCGATTATAATTCCCGGAATAAGCATCCATTCGGGCATTACACCAAAAAACGGATTAATGCCGCCGGTATGTACTGCGTCATAATTTTTTAAAATCCATGCGCCTTGCCCGAGATAATTTAAAATCAGCATTATTTTCACGAAAAGCCAACTAACCCTAATATTTTTTGCGCCGCAGTGACCCAAATCTGAATATAAGGCTTCTGCGCCCGTCGTACAAAGGAAAACAGCGCCCAAAATCACAATTGCGCTCGGCGAATGAACGATTAATTTGTATGCATAATACGGATTAAAAGAGCGCAAAATGCCAAAATTATCGCTCAAATGATTCAATCCTAAACCGCCCAAAACTAGAAACCAAATCACCATAACTGGTCCAAAAAGTTTACCGATAGAATTGGTTCCAAATTGCTGAACAGTGAAAATAACTATTAAAATTATACAAGTTATAAGAACAACTGGCGTTTGTGGATTATAAATTTTTAAACCTTCTATTGCGGAAATCACTGTAAGTGAAGGCGTTATAACACCGTCTGCTATTAAAGCGGAAGCACCAATAATTGCAATGAGATAGAGCCAACCTTTTTTAATATTTTTAACCAAAGAAAAGAGGGCTAAAATTCCGCCTTCACCTTTATTGTCAGCGCGAAGTGAAATCATCACATATTTCACGGTAGTTTGTAAAGTTAGTGTCCAAATAATGCAGGACAGGGCGCCTTCTATATACTCATCGAAGCGCATATTTCCACCATCAATGCGGGCATTTACGATGGCTTTCATTACGTATAGCGGCGAAGTTCCGATGTCTCCGAAGACGATTCCAAGGGAAACTAAAATCCCAATTGCTGTGAGTTTTTTGGTGTTTAAATGACCACCTAAATCTTGCGACATATCTTAAAAAATATTTGCAAATGTAGATTAAATAATAAATATTCGAATGAAAAAACCTCCTAATTTGGAGGTTTTTGGTTACGCTTTTAGATACATTGCGTTTTTTATTTCTTCTTTTACTTTCTCTAATTTAGGGAACCACTCATCAAATAATGCTGCAGAATATGGCGCAGGTGCATCTGGTGTAGTAATTCTTTTAATAGGCGCATCTAAATAATCGAAAGCTTTTTGCTGAACCATGTAAGTAATTTCTGAGGCTACAGAACCAAACGGCCATGCTTCTTCTAAAATCACCAAACGATTGGTTTTTTTCACAGATTCTAAAACGGTGTCATAATCTAGCGGACGAACGGTTCTCAAATCTATCACTTCAACAGAAATTCCTTCTTTTTCTAAATCTTGAGCCGCTTGCAGAGCCAGTTTCATAATTTTTCCGAAAGAAACCAAAGTGACATCTTTCCCTTCTTTTTTAATATCTGCTTTGCCAATCGGTAAATAATATTCTTCTTCAGGAATTTCCATTTTATCGCCATACATTTGTTCAGATTCCATAAAAATTACAGGATCATTATCTTGAATGGCCGATTTCAATAAGCCTTTTGCGTCATAACAATTAGACGGAACAACAACTTTTAAACCTGGAATATTGGCAAACCAACTTTCCAAGGCTTGAGAATGTGTTGCACCCAATTGTCCTGCAGAAGCAGTTGGACCACGAAAAACGATAGGACAATTCCATTGCCCGCCAGTCATTTGGCGAATTTTTGCAGCATTGTTGATAATTTGATCAATCCCAACCAAACAAAAATTAAAAGTCATATATTCTACAATCGGACGGTTACCATTCATTGCAGAACCAACTGCAATTCCTGTAAAACCCAATTCCGCAATTGGCGTATCAATTATGCGTTTTGCGCCAAACTCATCCAGCATTCCTTTTGAGGCTTTGTATGCACCATTATATTCTGCAACTTCTTCGCCCATTAAATAAATGGATTCATCTTTGCGCATTTCCTCGCTCATGGCTTGGCAAATTACTTCACGAAATGTATATTCTTTCATAGTATTTTAAAAAAATTTAAAGTACAAAAATAATGATTTTATATTTAATTAATCTCTATTTTACTTAACTCTTTATAATTCGCTTTTAATCTATCTAAGAGTCTGCCGTAAATTCTTTTATATAGAAAATAGAGGATGATTATACCAAGTGAAAATGTTGTGAAATATAAGAAATAACCAAAAATATTTCCTAAATCTGATTGTAAAAGTGGTTTCATTCTTTTTTCATTAGCACTATTCCATCCGTTAACAAAACCTCTCAAAGAATCCGCTGCATTATGACTGACATCTAAAATTCCAAATATTAAAATTAAAATAAATGTTAAAATAATGTAGATTAAAATAATTTTACGAAGATTGAGAATTTGCTGCATCAATTTTTTAGCATTGCTTTCATTTTTTATTACCATAAAGCTGTAGATGAGCGTTCCCATAAAAACCACAAAAAGCACAGTTCTTAAAATATATTCAACACTAAAAAAACTTTCGTTTTTTGAAATATCTAAATAATTAAAAAACATCCAAAAGCAAATTTCAAGCAAGCCAATAATTAATAAAATTCTGGCAATAGAAAACGATTTTCCTTTTATCATTTTAAATATATCTTGTTCTGAATAATTTTTATAATCATCAAATTTTGAATTCCAATCTTTTTTTAATAATTCTAATTCTTCCATTTTTAATTTTTTATTAAAGATTTAAGATGATTTTTCGCTCTGTTGAGTTTTACTCTCGCATTTCCTTCTGTAATACCAAGAATTTCCGCAATTTCACGATGCGATTTATCATCCAAATACATCATTACCAAAGCCTTTTCTATATCTGAAAGTTGATGAATAGCGGCGTACATTTTTTTTAATTTTTCTTCTTCCTCATCTTTATAAGTTTCTGAATTTATTTTTAAAATATTGACATCAATTTCTGAACTTGTGAGAATGGTGCGCTGCTTTTTCTTCATTAAAGAAAGTGCTGTGTTTAATGCAATGCGATACATCCAAGTAGAAAATTTTGCCTCGCCTCTGAAATTGGCAAAAGATTTCCAAACCTGAATGGCAATTTCTTGAAATAAATCTTCGTGTGATTGTGAATCGTTGGTATAAATTCTACAAATTTTATGTACCAACCTTTGGTGTTCTTTCAGAAGTGAAACAAATTCTTTTTCTAAATCTCTTTGCATAATGTATAAGTGTAACTTTCTATTTTTCGTTACAGTTTTGAGCAAAAAAAAAGCAACTCATTTCTGAATTGCTTTTAACTTTAATAGAATAAAGTTTAATTAACTTTCGTCCAAGTTTGCGATCTTCCAAAAACTGAAAAACCGATGTAACCTCGCACATTTAATTTTTCGCCGTCTCTAGAAATAGTACATTTATACGTTTTTCCATTTTTCGGGTCTGTAATTGTTCCGCCGTCAAAATCATTTCCGTCTTTAGAAAGACCACGGATAATTTCTAAACCTAGAACTGGTTTGTTTTTCCGATCGTCTTTGCAATTTACGCAATTGTTATTTTCTGGTTTTATAAGCAATTGCACTATTTTTCCATAATATTTACCGTCTGTTTTTTTGAAAATTTCAACTATAGATTTCGCTTGTCCCGTTTCGTCATCAATGGTTTTCCATTTTCCTTCGATTTGGGCATAAGACAAAACACTAAAGAACAAGGCAAATGTTGCAAATAATAATTTTTTCATTTTTTTTAAAATTTTATTGGGTTAAAAATAGATAAATTTACTGAACCTGCAAATTTATTTATTTATTGGTGCAATAATTACAATTGCCGTGCCGAATCTTTAATAATTAAACAAGCGTTTTAAGCCTAAAATTATTTATCTAATTTTTTATTAATTACGCGGTTCATATAATCCTGGTACCAGGCTTTTGCAATCAATTTTCCTTTCTCTATTTCTGGTGTTTTTTCGGTTGCAATGACGTTTTTTTCTAAACCCAAATCATCTTTATGATAGATGCCCGTGAAATTTTTTCCATCAAAAAGATAGTAGTAATTTCCAATTAAAAACTGCTCCAAAGTGCCGTTAGAATTCACAATGATAGGCTGCTCCTTCTTATCCGAAAGCAAACTTCTACCCCAACTTCTAAAGGGTTTATTGTAACCCATCAAATCTACCAAAGTGGGATAAATATCCATTTGCTGTGCTGGTTGGGTAAATTCGCCCTTTAAATTATATTTCGGGTTGGGCGAAAAAAACAGAATTGGAATGGCAAAACGATTCATCGCTTTTTGATATTCTGGGTAATAAATTTGATTGGTATGATCGGCTACCAAAACAAAAATTGTGTTTTTATACCAAGGCATTTTCTTCGCAGTTTCAAAGAATTTTTTTAGAGAATAATCTGTGTAACCAATTGGTTCATCTATTTGCAAAGGTCCTTTTCTAAATTTTCCTTTGTATTTCGCTGGCACTTTAAACGGATCGTGTGAAGAAACGGAAAATAAAGTGGCCATAAATGGTGATTTTTTTTGGTTTAATGTTCTAGCAAAATATTGAAAAAACGGCTCGTCCCAAATACCCCAAATACCATCATAATCTGCATCATTATTATATTCAGTTTTTCCATAATAATGCTTGAATCCTAAAATATTACCAAAACCTAAAAATCCCATCGAGCCGTTTGCTGCGCCATGAAAAAAGGATGTATCGTAGCCCATTTCATTTGAAACCGAAACTATACTTTGAATTTTTTGGTTAGAATACGGCGAACTTGTGAAAGCATCCGTCAAACTTGGGATTCCTGCCAAAACAGAACTCATCGCGTGGATGGATTGTCTGCCATTTGCAAAAGCATCGGTTGCAATAAAACTTTGCGTTGCTAAACTATCAAAAAATGGCGTGTATGACACAAAATTTTTAATTCTTGTGTCTTTATTAAAAGCACCAGAATATTCTTTGGCGAAACTTTCAAGAATAAAAATCACCACATTTGGCTTTGGTTCTACATTTTCGCGAACATAAATTTTTTCAGATTTGATATTTTCATCAATAAATTTCTGATCCACAAAATGGACTAATTTAAAATTATTGGTATCTATCGTTCTAAAAAAGGAGAAAACACTATTTAAAACAAAATTGGCTTGCACAGGATTTGAGACGTGCCGATTGGCATCTACCAAATTAATCGGTCTGGTTGAATGTTTAAAATCGCCTCTAATGCCGCCCACAACCAATGTGGCAACAATGAGCAAAGTTGCAATTGAAGAAGCAAAATAAACCCATAAAGTTTGTGGTTTGCGCTCTGTAATTTTTACTTTTTTATAAAGAAAAATCCATAAAATCATTAAAACGATAAACCAAATGAGAACAAAAGGATGATCGAGAATTGCCGCAAAAAATACTTTTCCCAGATTATTTTCGTGCTTTGAAACGTCAATTGCTGCGGAAGTTAATCGGGTTTGCGAAAATCTGTAATAAATAAAATCGCCAAAATTAAGCGAATACGCCAAACCGTTGGTGATGAAATACAAATAAAAAAGAAAGCTTTGGTATTGCTTTTTTGTATTGATAACTATAGGAATTAAACTCAACAGAATAAAGAGCGCATTTACATAAAAAATCGCCGTTGTATCAAACGCGAAACCATGGAAAGAAAGCCTGAAATAATCTGCAACAGAATCTACTTTAAGTAAATCATTATTATAAAACCAAAATAAAAATCGTGCAATTTGATAGAAAACAAAGGCTAAAAATAGGCGGTAAACTAAGGCGAAAATCTCTTGTAATCTGAAGTTTTTCATATGTAGATTTATATATTTTTAAAGGTCATCTGGTATCGCCTTAATCTTCATTTGTGTTTGTTTGTAAACTTTTTGATGGCGATTTCATTCTAAAAATTTAAAATAATGTTGCAAATTTACATTAAATACTTTTTTTGATATTCACAATTTATCTTAAAAAAAAGTGACTTACTACTTTTAATAAAAACCTTACTTTTGTGTTTATGAACTTTTTTAAAAATAATTTAGCCAACGCATTCACGCTCGGCAATCTTTTTTCTGGAACCATTGGCGTTATCAATTTAATTGAAGGGCGTTATGATATTACGGCAATTTGTATCGTTATTTCTCTGGTTTTAGATTTTTTTGATGGTTTTATTGCACGCGCTCTAAAATCTAATTCAAATCTTGGTGCGCAACTCGATTCTCTTGCAGATATGGTGACTTTTGGGGTTTTGCCGGGAATTGCAATGTATAAAATGTTAGAACCTTTTGGAAATCTGTTATTTGGATTTAATTTACCTTTTGAACTAAAATATTTTGGGCTTTTAATTACGCTTTTTTCTTGTTTAAGATTAGCAATTTTTAATATTGATGAAGACCAAAAATATTATTTTAAAGGTTTAAATACGCCTTCAAACACGATTTTAATTTTTGGCATTTATATTTTAACCACGCCTTATTTTCCATTTGATAATTACACTTTTTATAAAAGTTCTAGTGCAATATTAATTTTAATTACGATTTTTAGTTCGTGGCTTTTAATTTCGCCCATAAAAATGATTGCCATGAAATTCAAATCCATGAAATGGCAAGATAATATTCCGAAAATTGTTTTGGTTTTGGGTGCAATTTTAATTTTAATTATATTTAAGTTTTACGGAATTCCATTGATAATTTTGTATTATATTTTGGTTTCATTAATTTTT
Organism: Halpernia humi; assembly: GCF_900108025.1. GTDB lineage: Bacteria > Bacteroidota > Bacteroidia > Flavobacteriales > Weeksellaceae > Halpernia > Halpernia humi. The sequence goes on along the minus strand of NZ_FNUS01000008.1, from coordinate 65,212 downwards.
CAGAAAAGTTTAAAATAAAAAAATATTATCAAAAGTCTAAAATCTCATATCTCATATCTCACTTCTCATATCTCACTTCTCATATCTAAAATCTAAAATCTAAAATCTATTAATTAATGAACTTAAAACTCCACAAACCACTTTGCATATTCGATTTAGAAACCACAGGAACCAATATTTCTAAAGACAGAATTGTAGAAATCTGTATTTTAAAAGTAAATCCTGATGCGTCTCGAGAAAGCAAAACATGGCTTGTAAATCCGCAAATACCAATTCCTGCGGAAACTTCAGAAATTCACGGCATCACAAATGAGGACGTAAAAGATGCGCCGACTTTTAAAGAATTGGCACCAAAAATTATGGCCATGATTTCTGGGACAGATTTAGGCGGTTTTAATTCTAACCGATTTGATGTGCCACTTTTAGCCGAAGAATTGCTGCGTGCAGAAATAGATTTCGACTTAAGTAAATTCAAATTGGTTGATGCGCAAACTATTTTCCACAAAATGGAACCTCGCACTTTGACGGCCGCTTATAAATTTTATTGCGGAAAACCTTTAGAAAATGCGCATTCTGCGGAAGCCGATGTTCTCGCCACATTTGAAGTTTTAGACGCGCAAGTTGGCCACTATGATGAAATCCCAAATGATATTTCTGGTTTAAGCGACTTGTCTTTTCATAAAAAATTTGCAGATTTAGCAGGTATGATTCAATTTGATGACGATGAAAATGAAATTTTTGCTTTCGGAAAATATAAAGGGCAAATTGTGAAAGAGGTTTTCAAAAAAGATTTGGGTTATTATAATTGGATTCAAAATGCTGATTTCCCGCTTTATACCAAGAAAATTTTAACTGGAATTCAGTTGAAATCGAAGTTTTAAAACCACAAACCTGTCTGCTGACAGGCAGGAGGAACAAAAGTTTTTGATTTTTTAAAGTTGAAATTTATTCTTATAAACGTTAGAATAAGTTGAAAAATAAAGTTCTAAAATTAAGAGCCTGTTTAAATTTCATTCAATAAATTTTTTATAGCCTTTTCTTAATTTTCTAAATTAAAATAAAATCTGTTTATTCTTAAATTTAACATTAAGAATTTCAGTGAGTTAAGTTTATTCTGATTAAGCAATCAATAAATTGATTTTTATTAAGTTTTTTAAGCGAAAATGGCTTAATTCCTTAATGGTAAAAATAAATTATAAATTTAAACAGGCTCTAAGATCTATTAAGAAATTAAGTTTTTTTAAGATTTATGCAAAAAATCCTTAATTAAGTTAAAAAAATATCTTAAATCTTGGCTTTTAATTTGTATCGATTCTGGAGTTTAAATAAAAAAAATATGTCAAATCTGGTTAAGTTTAAATATTATAATAACAGCCTAGAAGCGAACCGAGACAAACAAATCTTGGCAGACAATAATGTTATAAGCTATATTGCAAATGAGCAAACCATTCAGTCAGATTGGCTTTTATCAAATGCTTTAGGCGGCATTCAACTTCAGGTTTTTGACAATGATTTGGATAAAGCAAGAGAAATTTTAGAAGATTTTTTAGAAAACGAACATGTAGAATTGGAAGTAGAACACACGATTTCTAATCCAGATTTTGATTTACTTTGCCCAAAATGCGGTTCCAATCATTTATACAGAAATGATAATCCTGATAAAATTTTCGGTTTTGCAATGCCTTTTTTAAATTTTGGTTCAGATGAAAATACTTATAATTGCTATTTTTGTGGAAATGAGTTTAAAAAATAAAATGTAATAGAAAACTTTGTCAAAGATTTCTTTGCTTCACAAAACTTTGACAAAGTAAAAACAATAAAATAAATGAAAATACTTTGCATCGGTAGAAATTACGTAGAACACGCAAAAGAGTTGGGAAATGAAGTTCCCACAGAACCTGTGATTTTTATGAAGCCAGATTCGGCAATTTTAAAAGGGACTGACTTTTATATTCCAGAATTTTCCGAGGATATTCACTATGAATTGGAAGTGGTTTTAAAAATCTCGAAAGTTGGCAAATATATTTCTGAACAAAATGCAGGACAATATTTTGATGAAATTGGTTTGGGAATAGATTTCACAGCGCGTGATTTGCAAAGTAAACTAAAAGAAAAAGGCTTGCCGTGGGAGTTGGCAAAAGCGTTTGATGGTTCTGCTGTTGTTTCAGATTTTTACCAAAAAGAAAATTTTGATTTAAAAAAACTGAACTTTTCTTTATTTAAAAATAAAAAAGAAGTACAGAACGGAAATACTTCATTAATGATTTTTAGCCCCGAAAAAATAATTGCATTTGTATCAAAATATTTCACTTTAAAAAAAGGCGATTTAATTTTTACCGGAACACCAAAAGGCGTGGGAAAAGTGGCTGAAAAGGACGTTTTAGAAGGTTTTTTAGAAGATGAAAAAGTATTTGATATTAGAATACAGTAATTTTTTTTAACTGAAATTTTATTTGTAACTTTAGTATATAAAAATTAGAACAAATGATAAATATTGTATTACCAATCGATTTTAGCGACTCAACAGATAAATTGTTGGAAGGCGCTATAAAATTTGCGAAAACTTGTGGTGGCAAAATATTTTTAATTCACGTTGCACCTACAGACATCGGTTTTGCAATTGGGGACATGGGATTTCAATATTTCCCCGAAGTGGAGCAAAATGAAGTGAAACAAGAACTGGTAGAACTCAATAATTTGGAACAGCGAATAATCGCTCAAGATGTAGATTGTGAGCATCTTATGAAACAAGGCGTTGCTGGCGATATTATTTTGGAGTATGCCGCGGAAAAAAATGCAGATTACATCGTGATGGGATCACACGGCAGAAGCAATATGTATGACGTGTTTGTTGGTAGTTTAACTAAAGAATTAACGCGGCGGTCAGAAATACCGGTGTTGGTAATTCCGATGCATAATTAACAAGATTTAAAAGATTAAAAAACCCGTCCTGATATTAATCGGGACGGGTTTTTTATGAATCAATTATTTATTTATAACTTTTTACTTTAGTCTTTTTTACTATAAATTTTTGGGTCGTAATAAGGATGTTTTCCGTAGGTATCATTTGTATATTCTTTATCCGTATTATTTCCTAATTTAGAGATAAGCACGTAGCACCAAAAACAAAAAAAGCCTACTGCAACAAAGAATAAAACCCAATTGAGCACATTTCCGGCAAAATCAAAAAAGCCGAAACTCCATTTAAATACACTACTTAAGAATAACCAGAAAGATGTCATTTTTTTTCTATTTTAAATTAACTTTGCACAAATTTATAAAAAATGTTTAGATTACTTTCTAAAGAAAGCAATATATTTTCAATACCTGTTTATATGGCATTTTTACTGATGGTTCTATCAGTATTTAATGCACTGAATATTAATGCTTTAAACTTATTTTCTGCAATTGTAAATTTTATAGGAATTGCTTTGGGATATTTTATATTCAACCAAATAAAACTCAATTATAAAACGCATCTGCCACTTTTTCTTTATACTTTTTTTATTTTTTCCTTTTTTCCTGGCGATTTAGACATTGGCATTTCTGTATCACTTTTTACAAATTCAATCTTACTTTTATTTCTGACATCAACAGACGATGATGTGAGAAAACATTCCTACCCCCTAATTGGCGCTTTACTGGCTATTAATTTTATCTTTTTGCCCAGTACTTGGCCACTTATTTTCTTTGTGATTTTGCATATCTTGGGAACTTCTAAACGAATAGGTTTAGATTTATTCAATCTTTTTTTTGGAGGCGTATTAATTGGCATCAGTTATTTCAGCGTGATGTTTCTCTTAAATTATAATTCTTGGGATTCTCGTTATTTCCCGTTTAGGAATTTTCAATTAATTAATGATTTTTACCCTTTGTATTTGTTGCTTCCAATTGTATTGCTATTAATTTTAGCAATTATAGATCATTTTAATAATTTTAATAAAAAAAGTTTAGCAAGTCGCTTTAAGTATAGTTTTATTTTAATTTTCACGTTGGCACAATTGGTTACGATAACTTTGTACATGGGAAAAAATTATGAATATTTACTATTTCTTGCCTTGCCAATGAGCATTATACTTGCACGATATTTAAGATTTTTGCCAAAATATTGGATGCGCGAAACAGGGATTTGGTTGCTGATTTTCTTCGCCGTTTTGTTTAAAATAGGTGGTTATTTTGAGTTGTTTTAGTTTGTCTTTGTTAAAATGAAAATATATTATAAAAAAAAACAAAGTTGAAAATTTCGAAAAATTGCAGCCCGACTTGAGTGTAGCTCTCCGCCGCGGCGGAAGCGGGAACGGAAGGCGGAAATGTCTGCCAAAAAAAATATAAAAACTAGGCTTTCAACGTAGTAAAAAGCTGCCCAAATAAAATTAAATAAATAAGTTTTCGGCGATGCCAGAAACTTTTCTAAATAATAAAAAAAATGATTCAGATAGACGATAAGTTGATTTCAGAGGATTTGTTTACCGAGCAATTTGTTTGTAATCTAAGTAAATGTAAAGGTGCGTGCTGCGTGGAAGGCGATGTAGGTGCGCCTTTAGAAAAGTACGAAACGAAAATTTTAGAAAGAATTTTTCCGCAAGTGAAACCGTATTTGCGCCCAGAAGGTGTGAAAGCTTTAGAAGAGCAAGGCGCCTGGACTTTGGATCCAAGTGATAATGATTTTGTGACACCGATGATTGAAGGAAAAGAGTGCGCTTATGTAGTTTTTGACGAAAAAGGAATTACAAAATGTGGCATTGAAAAAGCCTATGAAGACGGTGCTGTAGATTGGCAAAAACCAATTTCTTGCCATTTATATCCGATTAGAGCCAATCAATATTCTACTTTTGTGGCTATGAATTACCATGAATGGGACATTTGCAGCGATGCTTGCGTTTTGGGTAAAGAATTGCAAGTGCCAGTTTACAAGTTCTTAAAAACGCCACTTATCCGCAAATATGGTGAGGAATTTTATAATACTTTGTGTGATGCGGCGGATGAATGGCAGAAGGAATATGGGAAATAGATTTTAAAATTTCTCGCAGATTTTGCAGATAACGCAGATTTTCTTTTCTTTCTGTGTAAATCTTTGTGAAATTATGCGCACGGATTTGCACAGATTTTTTTCTTTTTATTGATCTCGCAGATTTTTTCTTTTTCTTAAAGCATTATTTCTGTGAAAATCTGTGAAATCTTTGTGAAATTATGCGCACGGATTTCACAGATTTCCACGGTTTTTTTTATTTTTTTTACTCTCGCAGATTTTGCAGATAACGCAGATTTTTTTCTTTTTCTTAAAGCATTATTTCTGTGAAAATCTGTGAAATCTGTGTGAAATTATGAGCACGGATTTCACAGATTTCCACGGTTTTTTTTATTTTTTTTACTCTCGCAGATTTTGCAGATAACGCAGATTTTTTTCTTTTTCTTAAAGCATTATTTCTGTGAAAATCTGTGAAATCTGTGTGAAATTATGCGCACGGATTTCACAGATTTCCACGGTTTTTTTTATTTTTTTTACTCTCGCAGATTTTGCAGATAACGCAGATTTTTTCTTTTTCTTCAAGCATTATTTCTGTGTAAACCTTTGTGAAATTATGCGCACGGATTTCACGGATTTGCACAGATTTTTTCTTTTTATTGTTCTCGCAGATTTATTCTTTTTCTTGATACTTCTGTGAAACAAAAAACCACCGAAAATTTCGGTGGTTTTTGCTAATATTTTTTAGAAAGAATTATTTTTTTAGTTCTTCTAAAAATTCATCATGGGAAATTTTGCTTTCTTTTTTTGTCGCTTTCTCCAGAATAACGTCTTTTAATTTAGACATTGCTACTTCACCAGAAATCTGACGAACCTGCTCTTCATTTTTCAACATTTCTACGGCATATTTCTGCACTTCAGAATCTGGTAATTGGTGAATGCCATACATCGCCAACTGGTTTCTCACCAATTGCTCTGCTTGAAGTAAAACGTCAGTATAATCAATTTTAATGTCGTTATCTGTCATTAATTTACCTTCAATTACTTGGTGTTTTAATTGATTTTTTTCTTGCTCCAAGGCTTGTTTCGCTTGATCTTCTGTTTGAATTTGCTCGTTGGAAAACAGTAACCATTTTACCAAAAATGCTTCAGGAAGTTTTACTTCTTCTTTTTCGGTAATTTGCTCTAATATTTTGTTTACAAAATGTACATCGGCATTTTGCTGAAAATATTCATCTAGCTCGGTTTTTACTTTCGCTTTTAGTTCTTCTTCAGTTTTGATATTGCCTTCACCATACACTTTATCAAATAAATCTTGATCGAGCGCGGCCAATTTCAAATTGTGAAAATCTTTTACTGTTACTTCTACTTCGTTGTGGTGCAAGTGTTCTGCTTCTTCTTTGCTGAAACCCAATTCTTTCGCTAATTCTTCTTTTGCAAGCAAATCTTCTTTGGATACTTTTGCAGAATCACCTACGTTTAAAGATTTTACAAGTCCGTACGCTTCTTTTTGGTCTTTATTGATAGCAATAGTTTTCGGTGCGTGGTTGTGTTCTCCTTCTGCAGTTTCTTCTACCACTTGTTTTATTTCGAGTGTGATGAAAGAATCTTTTCCTAATTTTTCAACTTCTTCTCTTTCTGCGAATCTTTTCTGCATATTTTCTATGCTTTGCCCAATTTCTTTTTCGCCGGCTTCTACGTTATAATATGGCGCTTCATATTTTGCTAAATCTATGGTGAAGTTTGGCTCATAGCCAACTTCGAAAGCGACAGATAGTTGTTCGGCATTATAATCCAATTCGTTCACAGGCTGTGGAATTGGCTGGCCCATCAATCTTAAATTGTTTTCGTTGCTATAATTATTAATTGCTTCAGAAACTTGTTTATTGATTTCTTCAAAAGCAATTCCTGCTTCGTATTGCTTTCTGACCATGCTTAATGGCACTTTTCCTTTTCTAAAACCTGGAACTGTGGCTGTTTTCGCGTAGTTCATCAGTTGTTTATCTACTTTCTCTTTATAATCAGATTTATTTAATGTTACTGTAAGCAAAGCACTTACATCATCATGATTGGTCGCTGTAACGTTCATTTAATTCAATTTTTTTAGGTTGCAAAAGTAAGAAATTTAATTTAAAATTTCGCATTAAACTTCGCTAATTCTTAAAGAAAAACATCTTTTTATCGGACTTTGCAGCCCGACTTGAGTGGAACTCTCCGCCGCGGCGGAAGTGGGAACGGAAGGCGGAAATGTCTGCCATAAAAAAAACAAGAAAAAGCTTTCGAAGGCGTGAAATGTTTGCCCAAAAATAAATTTCAAACAATGGCTTGTCTTTGCTGGTAAAGACAAAAATGCGTAACTTTGTAGTCTTACAAAAATCGGGGTTGACTGGTTTCGACAGCAAGATCGATGGGTAAGTAAGCATGCAGAGAACCGTAGCGCGATCTCTTTAATCCCTTGCTACACAATTTTAACTGGCGACCAAGAGTTTGCTCTTGCAGCATAATCTGAATTATAGTAGGATTTTGCGCTTTCCCGAAGTATAGTAAGGAAGCAAGATGTCTCCCAAATGCTTCGTTCTGCGGCGTTTGATTTTGAGGCATAGCAATGCGGAAATAAGTTCTGAAAGACTTCGGTTCAGGATCGAAAACCAAAGAAGATAAGTTGCGAATTGGGTGTCTGTGCTCTGTTTGCAATCGAAAAATAATTACAGAATAAGCATGTAGAAATCTTACGTATTGCTTGTTTGGACGAGGGTTCGAATCCCTCCAACTCCACCATTTTTAAAATAGTCGACTTTTGCGAGTCGACTATTTTTTTTCAAACTAATTTTTATATCTTTATTTTAAATACTTTTAGATTATGAAACACTGCATTTTTTTACTTGTTCTGCTTTTTAATTTTTCCTTTGTTAATGCGCAAAGCAAAAATGAATTAGATAAATACCAACCAAAACCTTACGTCAATCTTACACATCCAGAATGGTCAAGAAACGCAACAATTTATGAAGTTAATGTTCGGCAATATTCTAAAGAAGGCACTTTTAAAGCGGTTGAAAATGATTTACCGAGAATAAAAAAATTAGGAATTGATATTATTTGGTTAATGCCAATTCACCCAATTGGTGAGAAAAACAGAAAAGGAAGTCTTGGAAGTTATTATTCTGTGAAAGATTTTCGTGGCATCAATCCGGAATTTGGAAATCTGCAAGATTTTAAAAATTTAGTTAATAAAATTCACGACATGGGAATGCACGTGATTATTGATTGGGTAGGAAATCATTCCGCTTGGGACAATCCTTTAGCAAAAGAGCACCCAGATTGGTACACCAAAACCCGAGAAGGAAATTTTCAACCAACGCCGTGGTACGATTGGGATGATGTGATTGATTTTGATTATGACAACCCAAACTTGCGAAAATACATGACGGAATCTTTAAAATATTGGATTACCGAAACCAATATTGATGGTTTTAGATGCGACACAGCAGGTTTTATTCCTGTTGATTTTTGGGACGAAGCGCGAAAAGAATTAGATGAAATAAAACCCGTTTTTATGCTCGCCGAATGGGAATCTAGAGATTTGCTGAAAAACGCTTTCGACATGGAATATTCTTGGAGTTTATTTGAAAAAATGGAAGATGCCACAACCAGAAATAAAGGCATCGCCAATTTGGTAGAATATCTGGCGCACGACGTGAATACTTTCCCTATAAATGCTTACAAAATGAATTTCGTAGATAACCACGATATGAATTCTTGGAACGGAACGCCACAGAAAAATTTCGGTGCAGGCCTAGAAACGGCGATGGTTTTTGCCGCAACCGTAAATGGAATGCCACTCGTTTACAACGGACAAGAAGCCGGTTTAGATAGAAGTTTAAACTTTTTCGAGAAAGACCCGATTGTTTGGAAAGCGAGTCCTTATTATGCGATGTATCAAAAATTATTCAAATTAAAACATGAAAACCACGCACTTTGGAACGGAAAATATGGTGGCGAAATGATTCGTGTTGTGAACAACCAACCAGACAAAATAATAGCAATTTACCGCGAAAGTTCTGGCGACGCTGTTTTACCGATTTTTAACTTTTCTAATGAAACCGTTTCTGTAGATTTAAATACCCATTATTACAAAGGAAATTACACCGAATTATTTTCGGAAAAAAAATATAATTTAACAGATAAAACTTCTTTGGTGATGAAGCCTTGGAGTTATTTAGTTCTAGTAAAAAATTAAATATCTGGGAATTAAATATTTTAGTCTATTCTGTCTTCTTTTTCTTTGTTTAAATTCTTTTAAAAAAGACGAAAAAATTGTAGAAAATACTGTAAATGACGATTCGTTGAAAGTTAAAAGTATATAAATTACCGCCCCAGAAAATTTAAATAAATAACCTGCGATTGTCTTTACTGGAATTTTCCCGAAGTGAATGTTGAACTTGAAAATAAGGAAGTAATTTTAAAAAATATTTCTGTGCAAGATTGTCGCGATATCGCGGATTTACGAACCGTGACGAATTAAAAATATTGTTTGCCCATCAAAATTATCAATTATTATTGTTTTAAATTTTGGTGAATTTTTTATAAATAAAAGTAAGAAAAAAAAGTTTATTTGTGGTATGTTTTACGAGCACGGATTGCAAATCTGCGCTATCGATATCGGCGACATCGGATTTTGCTTATTACGGGCTCAAAGTCACAGACTTTGCGCAGCGGGATAAGGATTATTGTTATACTATTTTTCAATAAATTTCTACTCTTATTTAATAATTTTGTTATTTTATATTTACTGATTATCAGTTCTTTACATTCCAAAAATTTAGTATAACTAACTTTGAATCATTGCCAACTTTAATAATCGAAACCTGTGAAACGTACTCCTTTTGGAATTAACAAAATTATCCTTCCTTGCTTAGCATTTAATATTTTTAAAGTGTACTTCGCGGAATCACTATCTACACAATAAATCTTATTATAATTATAAAAAGCGAAATTAAATCCTCCATCAACTTTGTCAAAAAGTCTATAACTATATTTTGAATCTTCGTGGTGTACAATTTTATTATTTTTTAAAAAAATAATACTTTCTCCAACCAAACCATCCTCTGATGAATTTTCTAAATATGGATAATCATAACCTAATTTATTATCAATTAAGGTTTTGTTATTTGAAAAAATGATCTTATCCCATTTAAAAGGAAATTTATTTTTCAGATTTATCATGTCATACCCTTTGGCAACTTGGTTGTCTAAAGTGGTAAACATAATTGATTTTTTCTCACATCCTATTAAAAATATGATTAACATTATTAAAAAATGCGTGGATTTATTTTTCATAAAAAAAATTAATTACCATGAACCGCTTCCCTGCTGCGCAAAGTCTCCCGACTTTGAGCCTTAAAAAAAACCGAAGGCGCGGATTTACGAACCGTTACGAATTAAAAATATGGTTTGCCCATCAAAATTATCAATTATTATTGTTTTAAATTTTGGTGAATTTTTTATAAATAAAAGTAAGAAAAAAAAGTTTATTTGTGGTATGTTTTACGAGCACGGATTGCAAATCTGCGCTATCGATATCGGCGACATCGGATTTTGCTTATTACGGGCTCAAAGTCACAGACTTTGCGCAGCGGGGGATACTCATACCAGTTTGTTACATTATACTCTTGTTATTTAATACCATATTTTTATTTTTTACTGATTATCAATACTTTATCTTCTACAATTTAATTATCACTAACTTTAGAACATTACCAACTCTATTCTTTAAAGTCAATGTAGAAAATGCTGTCTTTTCTAAAAACCTGTATTTTAGTGGAATTTCTATTTTTTGCAATCGAATCTCCTTCTTGAATGCGATTATAAACATGTCCTAAATATATTTTTTCACCATTTTTCAAAATTGCATAGTCAATACTATGATTTTTTAAGTCAGTGTATATTTCCACAACCTTTCCATTATAGTCTTCTTTCTTTAAAGTTATATTATGGAAGGTTGCTCCACCATAATAATTCGCAATAATATTGATGGCGATTACTATCATGATGAAAATAATTAAATGAGTAATATTGTTTTTAAGAAATTGCATTTTTAAAACTTAAATGTTCTTCCGCTGCGCAAAGTCTCCCGACTTTGAGCCTTAAAAAACCCAATGTCGCGTATTTACGAACCGTGACGAAGTAAACATATTGTTTGCCCATCAAAATCATCAATTATTATTGTTTTAAATTTTGGTGATTTTTTTTAATAAAAGTAAGAAAAAAAAGTTTATTTATGGTAAGTTTTACGAGCACGGATTGCAAATCTGCGCTATTAGGTAAATATTTCTGTGCAAGATTGAAAGGTGTATTAAAATTTAATAAAAAAAGTGTTCTTTCTTTTTCCCAATTCTTATCGGGATGGAAAATAAACGAACTTATAGCCCTGATTGAAATGAAAATCCTTTTTTGTCTCGTCCCTAGACGAGACAAAAAAGATTGTAATGGAAAGCAGGAAGAGTCTTCAAAATAAACTAAAATCTTCGGGCTTCTAATTTTTTTAAAAAGCCGCTTTTAAAACACGTTCCAGATTAGCGCTTTTCCCCATAGAATAGTAGTGCAAAACGGGCACTTTATTTTTCAATAAATCTTTGCTTTGCTCTATGCACCACTCTATTCCGATTTCTTTGGCTTCTTTATTATCCTTAGATTTCGCAATAGCAATCACCAAATCGTTGGGTAAATCTACTTTAAACCGATGCGGAATCATACTCAATTGGCTTTTCGTGACCAAAGGTTTTAAGCCGGGAATTATCGGCACGGTGATTCCTATTGCGCGGCAACTATCTACAAAATCATAATATTTTTGATTATCAAAAAACATTTGCGTGATGATATAATCTGCGCCCGCTTCAACTTTCTTTTTTAAATGGTATAAATCCTGCTCAAAACTTGCCGCTTCCATGTGTTTTTCCGGATATCCTCCCACGCCAATGTCGAAATTTGTGCAAGAAGAATTTTGCAAAGTTTCATCTAAATATTCTCCCGAATTCATCGCTTTTATTTGCTTCACCAAGTCTTTTGTAAAAGCATGCCCATCTTTTTCTGGTCTGAAATAAGTTTCGGTTTTCACCGCATCGCCACGTAAGGCCACTACATTTTCGATTCCCAAAAAGTCGATTTCTATCAAAAAATTTTCCGTGTCTTCTTTGGTGAAACCGCCACACAAAATATGTGGCACCGCATCTACGTGGTATTTATTTTGGATTGCGGCACAAATTCCCACAGTTCCGGGGCGCTTTCTTACGACGCGTTTTTCTAAAAGTCCGTCGCCGCGCTCGATATAATCGTATTCCTCTCGGTGGTAAGTGACGTCGATAAATTTTGGATCGTATTCCATCAAAGGATCAATCGCATCAAAAATGGACTGTATATTTTGCCCTTTCAAAGGCGGAAGAATTTCAAAAGAAAATATGGTTTTGTCTTTTGAATTATTGATGTGTTCTGTTATTTTCATATTTTATTACGCTTCTGACGTTTCATCTTTTGTATGATTTTTAATTTCATCCATTAGATATTTAATAATGAATTTGGTAATTTCTTCAAAAATTGGCTGAGGATTTTCTGAATATAAAATTTCTTTTAAATAAATTTCATTTTTCATCAGACCAAACATAGTTTCTGAATAAAATTTATAAACATTAATTTCTAAAGTCTTATTTTTAAACTCAAACATAATCTCAAAATCTAAAGTATATTTTCCAGCAACGGCTTCTTCAAAACAAAAATTATATATTGCTTTAGAATTATTTAATTTCAATAAATTATTAAAAGCAACTGAATGAAAATCGTTAGAATTAACAAATCCATATTTTTTTTTATTAAAATTCACATAAAAATTTTGAAAAAACTGCTCAATTTTATTTAACTTAGGAAATAAATATTCAAAAAAACCTCTTATGTAAGTTTCAATCAAAAAATCTTTATCTTCTTGAAAATCAACCGTTTTTATATTTTGAACATTCATTTCTTTGGTAAAAAGATCTATCTCTTTGTCTAAATCATCTGGTTCATTTATATTCTCTCCAGCAAGTGCTTTTTCATAAATATTAAAACTGTGGGATATATTTTCTACAAACAATAAAATTAAATCTTTATAAATTCCATTGTCTGCTATGTTTAAGGCAGAATAATATTGATTTTTATCTTTATTTTTAATCACAATAACTGGATATTGATGTTGTAGCAAAATAAAGTTGCTGATAATTCTTGCCAATCTTCCGTTTCCATCATCAAAAGGATGTATTGCTGTAAATTTATGATGAAAAATTGCTGAAAGAAGAATTGGGTGTAAGTTGTCTTTTTCTGCTTCTTTCAACCATTCTAAAAGTTCATTCATTTTGAAAGGAACTTCTTCAGGATTTGTGTAGTAATGAATATCTCCCGAAATTGTTTTTACGTGATTAGGCGAGGTTTTGTATTGTCCAATTTTTATTTCCTTTTGAAAGTCAATTCCTTCTGGTGAAATTGTTGTAGAAAAATAAGGCTCTACCAAAATAATTTTATGCAGATCTTTAATATCATTTTCCGAAAGTGGACGGTTTTCTTTAATTAATTGAAGCATAAATTGAATGGCTTCATTATGACCTTTTATATCCAAATGATCTTTAAAAGGTTTTCCTTTTGCGGTAAGTCCGAAATTGAGAAACGCAATAGTTTCGCCATAACTTAATTGGTTGCCTTCAATTGCATTAGAATTATAATTCCAATCTAATTTTAATTTTTGAAAAACTTTATCTTCCATTTCTTTTGAAAAAGGACGAAATTGATCTATTGATAGTTTTTGTTCATCAACAGATATTATCTCTTCTAAATTTTCAAATTCACTAAATTTTTTCATAATTAAATTTTTTATAAAAATACAATTTAATCCGCTAAATTCGGATTCAACCAACGTTTAGCATAATCATAATCCACATTTTTTCGCGCCACATAATCTTTCAGTTGGTCTTCTTTTATTTTCCCCACACCAAAATACTTCGCCTGCGGATTTGCAAAATAATACCCGGAAACTGCCGCAGTCGGAAACATCGCCATACTTTCTGTTAATTCCAAACCAATATTTTCTTTTACTTTCAGAAGTTCCCAAATCGTTGGTTTTTCTAAATGATCCGGACAAGCGGGATAACCCGGCGCAGGACGAATTCCGGAATATTTTTCGGCAATTAAATCTTCATTTGGCAAATTTTCATTTTCTGCATAACCCCAGAATTCGGCTCTAACTTTATAATGTAAAAATTCTGCAAAGGCTTCTGCAAGTCTGTCCGCCAATGCTTTCACAATGATTGCGTTATAATCATCACCTTTATCGTAGAAAGTTTGCGCAAATTCTTCGCAACCAAAGCCCGTAGTTACTGCAAATGCACCAATATAATCTTGTTTTCCGGATTCTCTTGGCGCAATAAAATCACTTAAGGCAAAATATTTTTTCCCAGCCGATTTTTTTAATTGCTGCCTTAAAGTATGGAATTTTTTAAAGGTTTTTCCCTTTTCATCAAACACCAAAATATCATCTTCATTATTGGAATTTGCAGGGAAAATGCCAAAAATTCCTTTTGCGGTAAATAATTTCTCGTCAATAATTTTCTTTAATAAAACCTGGGCTTCAGCAAAAAGTTCTGTCGCTTGTTCGCCCACGATTTCATCAGTTAATATTTCCGGATATTTTCCATGTAATTCCCACGCACGAAAAAACGGCGACCAATCTATAAATGGTAAAAGTTCTGCTAAATCCTGATTTTCAATGATTTTTATGCCTAGAAAATTGGGTTTCGCAATTGTTTCATGTCGCCAGTCGATTTCAAATTTTTGAGCGCGTGCTTCTGCAATTTTCACATATTCTTTTTCAATTTGTCGGTTGAGAAATTTCTGCCGAAAATCTTCATAATCTAATTTTAATTCTTCTTTATATTTTAAATGATTTTGATCTAATAACTGCGAAACAACGCCGACTGCACGCGAAGCATCATTTACATGAACGACAGTTTGCGAATATTTTGGAAAAATTTTAACGGAAGTGTGCGCTTTTGAAGTGGTTGCACCGCCGATTAACAAAGGGAATTTTAAATTTTGCCGCTCTAATTCATCTGCAACGTGCACCATTTCATCTAAACTTGGCGTGATCAAACCACTTAAACCAATTACATCAACTTGATGCTCAATCGCCGCTGCAATAATTTTTTCCGCCGGAACCATCACGCCCAAATCTATGATTTCATAGTTATTACAACCCAAAACCACGCTCACAATATTTTTCCCGATATCATGAACATCGCCTTTCACGGTTGCCATTAAAATTTTTCCGTTGGGTTTTGCTTTTTCATCTTTTAAGGCTTCGATAAATGGTTGCAAATAAGCGACGGCTTTTTTCATCACACGCGCCGATTTCACCACTTGCGGCAAAAACATTTTTCCGCTGCCGAACAAATCGCCCACAACGCTCATTCCGGCCATTAAATTTATTTCAATCACATCCAAAGGTCGGGCAGATTGCAATCTTGCTTCTTCTACATCTTCAATAATAAATCGATCCGTTCCTTTCACCAAAGCGTGCGTAATTCTATCTTGTAATGAATTTTTGCGCCATTCCAGTTCTTCTACGACATCTTTTTTGACTGATTTAATACGTTCAGAATAATCTAAAAGTCGCTCTGTGGCATCTTCTCTTCTATCAAGCATCACATCTTCCACTAAATCCAGCAATTCTTTTGGGATATCGTCGTAAACTGTTAATAAACTTGGGTTTACAATTCCCATGTTCATTCCTGCTTTTATGGCGTGATACAAGAAAACGGAATGCATCGCTTCCCGAACATTATCATTTCCGCGGAATGAAAATGAAACGTTGGAAACGCCGCCGCTCACTGAAACGTAAGGTAAATTTTCTCGAACCCATTTTGTAGCACGGATAAAATCTAAAGCGTTTTTGCGGTGTTCTTCCATTCCGGTCGCAACAGGAAAAATATTCAAATCGAAAATGATATCTTCAGGCGGAAAATGGACTTCATTAACCAAAATATCATAACTTCTCTTGCAAATTTCTATTCTTCGGTCATAATTATCGGCTTGTCCCTTTTCGTCGAAAGCCATCACAATAACTGCAGCGCCGTATCTTTTTATTTTTTTTGCTTGTTTAATAAACTCTTCCTCGCCGCCTTTTAAACTGATAGAATTTACCACACATTTCCCCTGAACAACCTGTAAACCGGCTTCTAAAATTTCCCATTTAGAAGAATCGATCATTAGTGGAATTCGGGATATATCGGGTTCAGAAGCAATTAAATTTAAAAATTTTACCATGCAGTATTTGCCATCAAGTAAACCGTCATCAAAATTGACATCCAAAATTTGCGCACCATTTTCTACTTGATGCAAAGCCACTTCCAAGGCTTCAGAAAATTTTTCTTCTTTTATTAAGCGCAAAAATTTCTTTGAACCTGCAACATTAGTACGTTCGCCAACATTAATAAAGTTGGATTCTGGGGTGATGATTAATGGTTCGAGACCAGAAAGTTTAAGGAATCTGGTTGTCGGTTGTCGGTTGATAGTTGTCAGATTTATCGTATCATTTTCCATTGTTCAAATTTTTATAATAATTGATAAATCCGTTTACAAGTTTTTTGCATAATAAAATTTGATCCGATATCTCTGCAAATTCTATTTCCGAAATATAATTTTGATCTAATGACAAATAAATCTGAGTTTCCAATTCGTAAAGTGAACCCCTTGATATATGTAAAAATTGAATGGTATCATTTGACGTTCTTCTTCCGCAACCTTCTGCGATATTTGAAGGAACTGAAACTGCACATCTTATAATCTGATTTATTAAACCAAATAGTTCTTCTTTAGGAAACCCTTTAGTCTTGTCATAAACTAAATTCGTTAATTTCCTTGCTTCCTTCCAAACCTCTAAACTGATAAATTCCATAAACTGTTAACTAAATAAATTTTAAAATACTGACAACTATAAACTGACAACCGACAACTTTCTTGGTTCAAAATCTTTCACCAAATTTGCAATCGCTTTGATATGTTCCGGCGTTGTTCCGCAGCAACCACCGATGATGTTGATGAGTCCTCTTTCCGCATATTCTCTGATTTGTTCTGCCATAAATTCTGGTGATTCATCATATTGCCCAAAAGCATTTGGCAAACCTGCATTTGGATAAGCAGAAATATAAAATTCTGAATTATTGGCAAGACTTTCTAAATAGGGCGTTAATTGTTTTGCGCCAAGAGCACAGTTTAAACCAACGCTTAAAAGGTTTAAATGAGAAATTGAAATCAAAAATGCTTCTGCGGTTTGTCCGCTCAAAGTTCTACCCGAAGCATCAGTTATCGTTCCCGAAACCATAATCGGAATTTTGATGTTTCTTTCTTCCTGTATTTCATCAATGGCAAAAAGTGCGGCTTTAGCATTTAAAGTATCAAAGATTGTTTCTACCAAAAGTAAATCTGAACCGCCGTCTAAAAGTGCTTCTGCTTGCTGTTTGTATGCAATTCGCAATTCATCAAAAGTGATCGCGCGAAAACCCGGATCATTGACGTCGGGAGAAAGACTTGCAGTTCTGTTGGTTGGTCCCATAGAACCCGCAACGAATCTTGGTTTTTCAGGATTTTTTAAAGTAAATTCTTCACAAACTTTTTTGGCGATTTTGGCAGATTCAAAATTGAGTTCATAAACCAGATCTTCCATGTGATAATCAGCCATCGCGATGGTTGTTCCGGAAAAAGTATTGGTTTCAATGATATCTGCGCCGGCTTCTAAATATTTCCGGTGCACTTCTGCGATTGCTTCCGGTTGGGTTAAAGACAATAAATCATTATTTCCCTTTAAAGAAAATTTCCAGTCTTTAAAACGCTCGCCGCGGTAATCTTCTTCTGTGAATTTATAGCGTTGAAGCATCGTTCCCATTGCGCCATCTAGCACAAGAATGCGTTTATTGAGTTCGGTCTGTAATAATTGGTTTGAATTCATTTTCAAAATTTTAAATAAAATAATTTTGAAAATGCTGCCTTTGAAAGGTAGAATTAAATTTAAGTTATCTTCTCCGCCAGTGGCGGATAGAATGTAGCACCTTTTCTCCGAAGAGAGGTTGCCAAGGTTTCTTAGGGTCTATTCCCTCCACCTTTCTGGATAACATTTTCAATATTTAAAAGAACAATTCTGATGCAAAGGTAGAGAATTTTTACCTAAATATGTTAAATTTTTAATTAAAAAAAAAGTAATTAAAAACAAATATCACATTGGCTCAAAATGATAATATAAGAAGTATTAATCGGTCTTTATAAAGCAATTACTTCTTTTAAAAATTATTAATTTTGCAGAAAAATAAATAAGACAATAATCTATACCGATGAAAAATATGAACACTGAAAATGAAAGATTGAAAGATGAAGCTTGGCGTGAGTGGGGACCTTACGTGAGCAATAGACAGTGGGGAAATGTGCGCGAAGATTACAGCCCAGATGGAAATGCTTGGGAAAACACAAGCCACGACCAAGCCGAAAGCAAAGTTTATAGATGGGCAGAAGAAGGGATCGCAGGCCTCAGCGACAGCAAACAACTACTCTGTTTCGCTTTTTCATTTTGGAATAAAAAAGATAAAATGGTAAAAGAGCGCTTTTTTGGCGTTTCTAATTACCAAGGAAACCACGGCGAAGATGTGAAAGAATTGTTTTATTATCTAGACAATACGCCAACGCACACGTACATGAAAATGGTATACAAATACCCAATTTCAGCTTTTCCCTATGATCAATTGGTTCAAGAAAGTTTAAGGCGAAGCAAAAGCGAACCCGAATACGAATTAATAGACACAGGGATTTTTAACGAAAATAAATATTTTGATATTTTTATTGAATATTGCAAGGTAGATGCAGATGATATCTTTATTCGCGTTACTGCGTGTAACCGAAGCAAAGAAAATGCACCACTCGTAATTTTACCGACGATTTGGTATAGAAATAACTGGAGTTGGGGTTACAATGATTATAAGCCAGAATTAAAAAAATCAAAAAATGGCGTTATCGATATTTTGCACGATAGTCTTTCTATAAAAAAGTTTTACGCCAGAAATGCAAATTCAGAAGCACTTTTCTGCGAAAACGAAACTAATATTTCAAAAATTTACAACAGACCAAAAACAGAAGGCTATTTTAAAGATGGTATTAATGATTTTATAATAAAAGGCACTAAAACGGTAAATCCAAAAAAAATAGGAACAAAAGCCTGTTTTAAAATCGACACAGAAATTGCGGCCGGAGAATCAAAAACTTTCGATTTCAGATTGTCGCCGCACGAAATGAATGATGCATTTTATGATTTTGATGAAATTTTTGAAATTCGAAAAGAAGAAGCAAATGATTTTTACCAGAATTTACAAGCCAATATCCCGAACGAAGATGAAAAAAACGTGCAAAGACAAGCCTTTGCTGGCCTTCTCTGGAACAAACAATTTTACCACTATAACATTGCAAAATGGTTAAAAGGCGATCCCAATTTAGAAGCGCCACGCAATTTCAAAAATTTTGTACGAAATACAGAATGGAAACATTTGCACAATAAAGACATTATTTCAATGCCCGATAAATGGGAATATCCGTGGTATGCAACTTGGGATTTGGCGTTCCATTGTGTTTCTTTCGCCATGATTGATGCTGGTTTTGCAAAAAATCAATTGACACTTTTAACCAAAGAATGGTACATGCATCCGAACGGACAAATGCCCGCTTATGAATGGAATTTAAGTGATGTAAATCCGCCAGTTCACGCATGGTCTGTCTTTAGGGTTTTTAAAATTGATGAAAATATCAATGGGAAAGCCGACATTAAATTTCTGGAAAGTGTTTTTCAAAAATTATTATTAAATTTTACTTGGTGGGTAAACCGAAAAGATATCAAAGGAAACAACCTTTTTGGCGGTGGATTTCTCGGTTTGGATAATATCGGTGCCTTCGACCGAAATATGGAAATGAAAGATGGCGAACATCTTGACCAAGCCGATGGAACCAGTTGGATGGCAATGTATTCTTTAAACATGATGCGAATTGCGATGGAACTCGCGATGTATAATGATGTTTATGAAGATATGGCGATTAAATTTTTCGAACATTACCTTTATATCGCAGATGCAATGGAACATATCGGAGATGGTAAAAATGGACTTTGGAATGAAGAAGACGGCTTTTTCTATGACGTTTTGCAACTTTCAAACGGCGACAGTATTTCCTTAAAACTTCGCAGCATCGTCGGTTTAATCCCAATGTTTGCCGTAGAAGTGATTGATCATGAAATGATAGAAAGCCTACCAAAATTTAAAGAAAGAATGGATTGGGTTTTGAGAAATAAACCAGAACTCACCAAATTGGTTTCTCATTGGCAAGTAGAAGGTGAAGGTAAAAAGCATCTTTTAAGTATTTTACGAAAAACAAGATTAACCAAAGTGTTACACAGAATGCTTTGCGAAGAAGAGTTTTTGGGTGATTATGGCATTCGGGCAATGTCGAAAATTTATGAAAAAAATCCGTTTATTTTTTACGCGCATGATCGCCAATATGTGGTGCATTATACGCCCGCAGAAAGCGATAGTTCTATGTTTGGCGGCAATAGCAACTGGCGTGGACCAATTTGGTTTCCTATTAATTTCTTAATTGTGGAAAGTTTGCAAAGATTCCATTATTATTATGGCAACAATATCAAAGTAGAATTCCCCACAAACAGTGAAAATTATTTTAACTTAAATGAAGTTGCAGAGAAATTGAGCAAGCGACTTTGCAGTATATTTTTAAAAGATGAAAACGGCAACCGGCCATTTAATGGCGGTGTAGAAAAATTCAACCAAGACCCTTATTTTAAAGATTATATTTTATTTCACGAGTATTTTAATGGCGATACCGGAAAAGGTTTAGGCGCGTCACACCAAACCGGCTGGACTTCTACCGTTGCGAAAATGTTGCAACCAAGAAATCTTTTAAGTGGTTTAAATAAAGAGTTGATTACGAGGGATTAGGTAAGAAAGTAATTTTTGTGGAAGTGAATATTTTCAGTGTATTCGTAACTATTTACGCTCCATTATATTTCCATTTGTATCAAATAAAATACATGGAAATTGAACGCCTGGATATTTTCCAAATTTTTTATAGTCAAAGCTTAGTATTTTTTCTCCTTGACCAAGATAAAGTAGAACCTTATTGTCAGGCAAAAGAAACCAAACTGAAGAACCTTGTTCTTTATCTGTAATCTCAAAAAATATTGCTTTCTCTATAAAGCTTCGTTCAAATCTATAATTGCATCCACAATGATTCCTTTCCGAAATTTTTATTGCTTCATTTAAATCAAAAGTTGGTTTTAGGTTATTTTTTTGTAAAAATCTAAACTTTTAATGTAATCATCTTGTTTTTTCCATTCTGCTGGATTTTTATTTACGCCATCAATATCATAATCATTTATCGGTTTATTATTAAAAAAATAAATATCCAATTTCGATTCTGGATTTTGAGAGAGGTAATTTTTAACAAAATTAATATTTTGAACTTTTTCAACAATTCTTTTATATTTTAAAAGTAAAGAATCTTTTGTATAAAGTTTTTTTCCAACTACTTCCGCCAAAAATTGGATGTTCACATTTGGTAACATTTCATCATTATGAAGAGAAATTTTTATAGTTTTTCCCTCATCCCAAATATATCTTCCTCTTCCATAAACCTCTTCGAAAGAATCAACTTTAAAATTTGATTTTAAACCATTAATGTCGTCGATGTAAGAATATGCTGAAAGTTTATATAATTCGTTAATATTAGACTCAATAATTTTATTAACTAAATATTTTAAAAGTTCATCATCATGAAGTGGTTGTTTATTTTTAGAATTTTCATTAAAAACATCTTCAACTATTTTTTCTATTTTATAATTGTAAATCTTATTTCCTAAATTATCTGTCCACGGAAATTTATAACCGTAAGAAAATTTGCGTGACTTGTATTCGTTTAAAAGAGTTGAATTATTGTAAACTTTTATGATGTATTGATTTCGATAATAATTATGCATTGAGTAACAACAGCCATTATCAAAATATTCCTTTTGTTTTTCTTTATAATTAGAGATATTGCTTAGTTCTTTTATAATGAAATTTCGTTGCTCTTTATTCCAACTTACATCATTTCTATTATCGTAAAGCGAAATCAATTTTTCTGGATTATTTTTTATAGAAATTGTATCAATTCCAAATTTTGAAAGCAATGATTCATCATTTTTTTCCGACAATAATTTATATAAGTTTTGAATTTCATTTTTCTTTGAAATCACTTTACTGAAAACTTTGTATAAATTTTCAGATTCTTCTCCAAATGAAGCACTATAAACAACTTTGGTGATTTCGATTTTTGTTGCATCATTTTGAGAATACGTTTTAATTGAAATAAATAAAACAAAAAATAATAAAAAGTTTTTCATGATAATTTTATTTATTCCTTACAAAATCCCTCTCGCTTTTATTTCCAAATATTTATTAATTACTTCAATATTTAGATTTTCTGGCGCGGTATAAATGCTGTAAATGCCGTATTTTCTTAATTCTTGAATGATGAGTTTCTTTTCAAACTCAAATTTTTCTGCGATAATTTCATCATAAATTTCCTGCATATTTTCAGGATTTTTGTGGATGAGTTCTTGCAATTCAGAATTTTTAAAGAAAACCACCACCAAAACGTGGTTTTTTGCAATGCCGCGCAAATATTTCATTTGTCGGTTTACGGCGTCTAAAGTTTCAAAATTAGTGAAGAGTAAAAGCAAACTTCGCTGCGTAACATTAAATTTTAAATCTTGATACAATCGGCTGAAATCGCTTTCGTAGAAGTTAGTTTGGATATTGTAAAGTGCTTCGGAAATCTTGCGCAATTGTCCACTTTTGTTTTCTGCTGCGACTTTATTTTCAGTTTTTTTAGAAAAAGTCATCATTCCTGCACGATCCGATTTTTTTAAAATAATGTGGCTCAAAGCCATCACGGCGTTAATAGAATAATCTAGCAAACTCAAGCCATTGAAAGGCATTTGCATCGTTCTGCCTTTATCAATCAGCATAAAAATGCGTTGCGCTTTTTCATCTTGAAATTGGTTCACCATCAATTGATTTCGTTTCCCAGTCGCTTTCCAATTAATCGTTCTAATGTCGTCACCTGGAACATATTCTTTAATTTGCTCAAATTCCATTGTGTGGCCAAGTTTTCGAATTTTTTTGATGCCACCCAATAAAAATTCATTCTGCAAAGCCATCAATTCATATTTCCGAAGATGAATAAAAGATGGAAAACTAGGCAAATTTTCATTTTTCTGAAAAGTAAAACGTCGCGAAACGAAGCCCAATCTACTTTCTGCATAAATATTGAGATTTCCGAAACTGTATTCGCCACGTTGTTTTGGCGTAAGAATATACTTTAAAAAAACATTATTTCTAGGCAAAATTTCTTTAAAAATAAAAAAATCTCGAACTTGAAACTGGAAAGGAATTTCATCTATAATTTTAACTTTAATTTTAAAATTATAATTATTTTTTACGTCTAATTTCACTTCGTTGTCATCGCCATTGCTCAATTTTTCAGGTAAGATTCTGACCGCAGAAACACCATTTTTAGTATTAAATAAAAACAAATAATCTATAAAAAACGCCACAAAAACTAATACCAGAACAAAATGAGCAACATTTAGAATAAAAGGAAAGAAAAAGCCTAAAATATAGAGAATTCCCACGCCGAAAAGTGCGAAGAATAAGCGGTTGTTCAGGAAGAGGTTTTTCATAATTTAAATTTTTCTCGCAATGTCGCAAAGATTTTACGCAATGCTCGCAAAGGTTTTTATTGCTTATAAAGATTAAAAAAACGTTTGTTCAACTATTAAAATTTATTTCAAATTTTGTCCTTTTTTTTAACTTAATAGTATTATTCTATAATTTTACTTAAATTTTTCTCGCAATGTCGCAAAGATTTTACGCAATGCTCGCAAAGGTTTTTATTGCTTATAAAGATTAAAAAAACGTTTGTTCAACTATTAAAATTTATTTCAAATTTTGTCCTTTTTTTTAACTTAATAGTATTATTCTATAATTTTACTTAAATTTTTCTCGCAATGTCGCAAAGATTTTACGCAATGCTCGCAAAGGTTTTTATTGCTTATAAAGATTAAAAAAACGTTTGTTCAACTATTAAAAATTTTAAACGTAAGGAAAAGGTTTTTCATAATTTAAATTTTTCTCACAATGTCGCAAAGATTTTACGCAATGCTCGCAAAGGTTTTTAATGCTTTTAAAAAATGAAATTTTCAACTATTATTTTATAAATTTAATACCTAAAATCTTTTGTTTCTTTCGCCTGTTAGCAAACTGATTTTTGATTAAAAAAATTTATCTCGGGATTTCAATACTTTCCAAGATTTGTCTGATAATTTCATCCGCCGTTAAACCCTCCATTTCACGCTCTGGGGAAACCATTATTCTGTGGCGCAAAACCGCAAAAGCTGAATCTTTAATATCTTCTGGCGTTACAAAATCTCTTCCACGAATGGCAGCAAATGCTTTTGAAGCAACAAGCAAAGCCAAACTTGCACGTGGCGATGCGCCTAAATATAAGAATTGATTTTCCCTGGTGTTCACAATTATTTTTGCGATATAATCTAATAACTGCGGCTCCACTAAAATTTCTTTTACCAAATGTTGATATTGCGACAATTGCGTTGCAGAAATCACTTGATGAACTTCACTTGTTTTATCGTCTAATTTACTTTCGTGCTGGTTTTTAATAATCTGAATTTCTTGTTCCAAATTTGGATAACCGACTTCAATTTTAAATAAAAACCGGTCTAGTTGTGCTTCAGGAAGCCTGTAAGTTCCTTCATGCTCGATCGGATTTTGTGTTGCAACTACTAAAAAAGGTTCATTCATTTTATATTCCGTTCCGTCCATTGTGATTTGGCGCTCCTCCATTACTTCAAAAAGTGCGGCTTGAGTCTTTGCCGGCGAACGGTTAATTTCATCAATCAAAACAAAATTTGAAAAAATCGGTCCTTTTTTAAATTCAAATTCAGAGTTTTTGATATTAAAAATGGAAGTTCCTAAAATATCCGACGGCATCAAATCCGGCGTAAACTGAATTCTGCTAAAATCGACCGCAATAGTTTTTGCCAAAAGTTTCGCCGTAATTGTTTTTGCAACGCCTGGAACACCTTCGATAATCACGTGCCCATTGGAAAGCAAAGCCGCCAAAAGATGTTCTATCATTTTTTCTTGGCCGACAATTACTTTTCCGATTTCGGCTTTTACGCGTTCGAGGTTTTCCCGCAATTCCGCCATATCTAATCGGGATTCGAAAGCAGGATTTGTATTTTCCGGTTCTATATTTTCGTTTTCCATATTCTTAAGTTCTGTGTTTTCGAAGTTTTCCATAAATTTATTTAATATCGTGATTTGGAATTAGCTAAAGTCTTTTTAAGACGGCTTCGAAGAAGCCGAACTATTATAAAAAATAACAAGTTTAAAACTGAGCTCCGTAGGAGCGACAAGGTTTAATCTTCATAAAATTCAAAGATATATTCATTTTTGTATTCAATTTCAAATTTATTTAAAAATTCGACATATTCCTCTTTAAAAGATTTTATCTTATGATGCTCCTTTTGATTTATAATATATTTAACAACTTTATCAATCTGGCTTTTTGAATAAGAAAATGCGCCATATCCTTCCTGCCAATTAAATTTACCATTAAACCAATTTTCATCATTCATCATTTTTGAAGAATTAGATTTAATATCTCTTACCAAATCAGGAATTAAGATATTTAAATTATTATAACCCATTAAAATATGAAAATGATCTGGATTTGCATAAATAGCCAAAAGTTTTTGTTTCTTATTCTGAATAATACCTGTTAAATATTTTTCTAAACAAATACGTTTCTCTTCATTAATTAATCTTTCTCTGTCCTTTACGGCGAAAATAAACTGAATATATATTTGAGAATAGGTATTTGCCATTTTATTTAATTTAAAATTAGTGTCGCGCCTACGGCGCTTTCCTTTTATTCTGCATAAATTTCTACAAAGGGTTGGCTTTTGCGAATCCCAAGTACAAATTATTGCCCTAAAATTTCATCCAAAAGCGAATTTAATCGCGCCAAATCTTCTTTCATCACGGAAGAATAAGGGTTTTGACTTTTTTTAATTAAAACTAAAGCTTCTTTTATTTTATCTAGATTTTTACCTGTTTTAAGATGGAGTTTTTGTGCGAAATTATCATCTAAATCTGATGTTTCGAGCATGAATTCTAACCGCACTTTATGTAGAAAATACTGTGATTTTTTCGCCATCATATCGTGGAAATCGCCTTCTTGAAGATAAAGATTTCCGATACTTTTTACAAATTCTACTGATTTGTTTTTTGGAACTTCTATAATCGGAATAATTCTTTGCTTGCGACGAACATTAAATAAAACAAACAACAGCAAACTTGCCAAAAGCAAATACCAAGCGTATCTTAACGCAGGATTTGCCAAAATAAAACGCATCGGTGAAGGTGCAACCGCATCTGAATCTGAATCTGCCGATTGTCTATTTAAAAACCAAACCGTTTTTCGAACTGGCAAATAAGAAAAAATATCTTGCAAATATTTCTTGTTTCCGGGTTTTAAAATATAGTAGTTTGTTAACACCAGAGGTTCAGAATGCAAATAAAAATGGCCTTTTCCATAATTTACTTTTATAAAATTAGCCTGCAATTCTTCCTTGTAAAAATCTGACTTTCCTAAAATTTGATTTGTTGGTTTCAAATAATAAAAACCATTGCTTCCTGGGAATTTATCTAAAAGTAAACTGTCATTTTTAAATTTAATATCAGTGAGTTTTAAGACATTTTTATCTTCATAATTCACAACTGTAGTGAGAAATTTTAATTTATCTGAAAGATTTTTTGGGAATTGATCATTCAGCAAAAACGCATCTGATCCTTTTTTTACCTGTTCTAAAATTTTATTAATAGAGGCATCACCAAAATTATTTTGTACGACCAAAATATTGTGTGCTGGCATATTCACATGGTCAGAATAATAAGAAAAGGGCGATCTCTTTGATTTTTCAACCTTATTATTGAGTAAAGAATTCACTTCTTGGTTAAAAACATACAAACCAAACGGACTTTTTTGGTCAATATCGAAATTCTTACGCCAATCGGTAACGTCTTTCTTTGTCAGTTCTAAAACTGCCATTAAACCCACAATGACGAGGAACAAAATACCATATATTTTTAAAGTTTTATTCATTACAGTTTCGTGTTTTGAAATTTACTTTTATAATATTGATAATCGCTTTCTGAGATGGAAAATTCGCCATACCAAACATAATCAAAAATATAAACCAATTCTAAAAACGAGGCTTTTAGGCTAGAATCTTTGAATTCAACGGCATAATCTTTATTGGTTTTTTCTGGCATCCAAAGAATTTTATTTTTATCTGAAAGCTGCTTTAAAACCTGCAAAAATCTGTAGCGAATGGCAGAACGGAAATCTTTTTCAAGTTCAAATTTTGCAATAATTTCAGGGAAATTAATCTCGTGGATGTTTTCAGTAATTTCTCCTTCTTTGATGGCGACTTTCTTATTTTTTTTGCCGAAAAAGAAGTTGCCATTTTTAGACATTAAATATTTAATTAAAAAATAAAGCAAAAAGGAAAGCGCTAAAATACCCAGAAAACGCAAAAAATTAATGGTGTATCGATTGGCCGTCATCACATCAATATCACCAAAAATTTTGCGAAAAAGTTTGGCGATATTTCTTTTAATTCTTTGCCAGAGAGATTCGTGTGGTTTTATTGTAGAATAATCAAAATCTTTCCCACGGTACTTTTCTTGAAATTTATCTGTAAAATTTTTGGGATAAACGGCGTTTTCTGTCTCGTAATTTTTAACCAATATAGAATCTGCGGGAAGCATATCTACTTTGGAACTATTTACAGAATCTAAAATTTTGGTCACGGGCATTTTACCTTCTTGCGCAGATAAAAAGGTTATAGAAAAACTTAGAAAAAATAAAATGGATTTAATTTTCATTTGCACCTATACTTTCAATTTCAGTAAAATCTTTATTTTGGTGCAAATCTAAACGGCTGTCGTAATAAATAAAACCCGCGTTAATATAATTGGCGTTCATTAAAACAAACGTACATAAAATAGAAATTGCATAAAAAATAAAGAAAATGATGCCCATTGTACTATTGAAAAAATTACCAAATGCCGCAGGTTGATTTTGAGTGGGAACGGTAAAAACTGAAACCATCATTAAAATCATGGGTACAAAAAGTATCACGCTAGAAATGGTTTGCACAATTAGATACATCACCAAAGAGGAAGCCCAATATTTCCAAAATGGCGATTTTAAACGGCTGTTGCTATAAGAAAACTGGCTTCTAAAACCGTAACTTAAAGCGGCAAAAAAACCATTTTCAGTATTAAAATAATGAAAAAGCGTCAAATTTACAACGTTTGCCAAAACTGGAAATATTAAAATTAAAAGAAAAAAACCGATAATGATGAACATTAGAAAAAATGAAATCGTCATTAAAATTGCGGTAAGTGGCAACATGATGAGAAACATACCTAAAACAAATTTTATGAATTTCCAGATGTTCTTTTTAAAATCGCCCAATAATTGAGCGTTTGTGATATTTTTATCGCCCGTTTCTGATAATCTTTTAAGATAAAGAACGGGAAAAGTGTAGATTAAAAAAATACTTATTAATCCCAAAAGCAAAAACACTAAGCCGAAAACCACCATCATTGCGGCATTTTCTTGAAAATATTGCTCGAAATAGTAAGATTGTCCGCTTACATTTCCGGCAAATAACTGTGCGAAAATATTTTTGTAACCGACTATATAAAGCACCACTAAAATGAGCAATAAAGTGCCATTTAATGCTAAATAATTTTTAAAATAATTTTTGCCATAGGTTTTAAAAAAATTAAACGTATCGCTAATTAGTTGTCCGAAATCTCTCTGTTGGTAAAATTGCATCTTTGGTAATAGTTTTATGTCTAAGGACAGAATAGATAAAATAGTAAAAAACGATGATGGAAAGTGTGCCGAAAATTATAATTATGTTCAAATAAATAGGCATTTTTAAAGCATATCTTGTAACGAAACCTTCGATTAATCCAGCAAAAATAGTGAAAGGAACGGTAGATAGAAAAATTTTGAAACTGTCTTTGAAACCGATTTTAAAGGAATTCATTCGGCTAAAAGTTCTTGGAAATAAAATAGATGCGCCTAAAATTAAGCCCGCCATCGTTTCTATCACCATACCAAAAATTTCGAAAACACCATGTAACCAAATGCCGCGCGCACTTTCTTTTAGAGCACCTTGTGATTCAAAAAAATATTGAAACGCACCGAGCATTATAGAATTTTGAAGCATCACATACAAACTTCCGATGCCACCAAAAACACCATAAACGTAAAGTTTTGCACCAACAATTAAATTATTAAAAATAATAGCGAACGCAGTTCCCCAGTTAGAGCCACTTGCATAAACACCAACTGCATCGCCTTTCTTGATATTTGCAATCGTCATATTCACATAATCGTCACCCAAAATTAGTCGCGGAAAATCTTTATCATAAAAACTAGAAATAAAACCAATCGCGGTAAAAAGGAAAAAAAAGATAAACGCATAAAGCATATATCTTCTGTATTGATAAACCAAAAGCGGCACTTCAGTCTTAAAAAAATGCACAAAACGGTTTTTCTCGATTCTTTTCGTTTTATAAATCTGCTGAAAAATTTGCGCAGAAAGATGGTTCAAGTAAACGCCAACCTTACTTTTCGGATAATAAGTTTGGGCGAAAGACAAGTCGTTTACAAGATTGATGTAGATTGAAGAAAGGTCATCGGGATTTTTTTTAATTTTTCCGCTAATGATTTGTTCAATTCCCAACCATTTTTCTTTATTTTGTTTAATAAAAGCAACCTCTCTCATAATTAGTTGCTAAAATATAAAATATGTCTCAAATTCCAATTAATACTTCGCAAAATGTTAATATAAATTTTGCCACTGCGAGTGTGGGCGAAAGAATTGCCGCATTTTTTATCGATTTAGCAATAATGATTTCCTACATATTGGTTATTTTTTATGTTTTTTTTAAATTATTAAATTTATCGGCTTACGTTGCAACTTTAGACGATTGGTCGGCGAGGACGATTTTCATTATTTTATATTTGCCCGCAATTGTTTACACACTTGTTTTAGAAAGTTTGATGGAAGGCCAAACTTTCGGCAAAAAATTAATGAAAATAAGAGTGGTGAAAATCGACGGATACCAAGCGAGTTTTAGTGATTATCTCACGCGTTGGTTTTTTCGCATTTTAGAAGTCTGGACCAATAGCGGTGTGATTGCGCTTTTAAGCATTATTCTATCAAAAAACAATCAAAGATTAGGCGATATGGCGGCTGGGACAGCGGTGATTTCTTTAAAAAACAAAATCAATATTTCGCATACTATTTTGGTTAATTTAAAAGAAGATTACGTTCCAAGTTTTCCAACGGTGGTTTCTTTAAATGATAATGACATGCGGATCATTAAAGAAAATTTCCAAAAAGCGATGAAGATTGATGACCGACAATTGATGACCAAACTTTCCAATAAAATAAAAGAAACGATGAAAATTCAGGTGGATTCTCGTGATTTTACCGAGCGACAGTTTATCCAAACAATTATTAAAGATTATAATTTTTATACTGGGAAAGATTCATAAGCAAAGGTATTTGTGTTTGGTATTTGGTAAAAATAAACCCTTTCAAATTTGAAAGGGTTTATTTTGTTTTTCAAAATTTAATCTCTTCTCTCAAGTCTCAAATCTCAAATCTCAAATCTCTTTTAAGAATTTTCCAAAATATAAGAAAACATCAGCGGCGCACAAATCGTCGCATCACTTTCTACAATAAATTTCGGGGTGTGAATATCCAATTTTCCCCAAGTAATTTTTTCATTTGGAACAGCGCCAGAATAAGAACCATAACTCGTCGTAGAATCTGAAATCTGACAGAAATATGACCAGAACGGAATATCCGTCATTTCCATATCTTGGTACAACATTGGAACCACGCAAATTGGGAAATCACCCGCAATTCCGCCACCAACTTGGAAAAAACCAACGCCTTTTCCGCCAGAATTTTTAGGATACCAATCTGCTAAATACATCATATATTCAATCCCAGATTTCATGGTGGAAGGATTCAATTCACCTTTAATACAATAACTGGAAAAAATATTTCCCATCGTAGAATCTTCCCAACCTGGAACCACAATTGGCAGATTTTTTTCCGCCGCAGCCAACATCCAAGAATTTTCTTTCGGAATTTCATAATATTGTTCTAAAACGCCTGATAAAAGCAATTTATACATATATTCGTGCGGGAAATAACGCTCGCCTTTCGCTTCTGCATCTTTCCAAATTTCTACAATATGTTTTTGCAAACGTCGGAACGCTTCCTCTTCCGGAATACACGTATCGGTCACACGGTTCAAGCCTTTTTCTAATAAATTCCATTCATCTTGCGCGGTTAAATCTCTGTAATGCGGCACTCTTTCGTAGTGAGAATGCGCGACTAAATTCATTAAATCTTCCTCGAGATTTGCGCCGGTGCAAGAAATAATATCTACTTTATCTTGACGGATCATTTCCGCTAAAATTTTCCCGATTTCTGCGGTGGACATTGCGCCCGCCAAAGTAATCATCATTTTTCCGCCGTCTTTCAGGTGCGCAACATAGCCTTTTGAAGCATCTACTAACGCCGCAGAGTTGAAATGCAGGTAATATTTTTCTATAAATTCCGTGATCGGTTTGCTCATTGTTTTAAATTTCAACAAAGATAATATTTTAAAATTTTGGGAGCAAGAAGTCAGTGTGAGGAACGAAGCAATCTTTAATGTCATTGCGAGGAACAAAGCAATCTGTTGTAGTTATCGTAAAAATAATTAGGAGCAAGACAGTTTTCGCATTTTTGAAGATTGGTCCCGCTTTCCGTTACAATCTTTTATCCCGATTTAAAATCGGGATAAAAGGATTTCCACTACAATCGGGGCTAGAATTTCGGGTGGTTTTTCTTTCCACGAGAAGAAAGTTTAGTTAAACAAAAAATAATTCATCTGTTTGCGGTTTACCGCAACTATCATAATGTTTATTTTTTTAAATTTGACATCTAGATAAAATATGAAAGTAGTTTTACTTTTAAATAAGTTTGCTATAATTTTATAAAATAATTAATACCAATACTTTATATAAATAATAAAATTAAATAATTAACAAATGAAAAGAATTTTTATTCAATTTACTCTTTTAGTTGCAACATTTTCTTACGCTCAAACACAAACTAAAGTTGAAAATGTGCAACAAACTTCCCAGAACTCACAAAAAATAATTCTTCCTGAAGGAACACTTGTTAAAGCGTCTTTGAAAAGTGAAATTCGTGGAGGAAGTATGAAGGTAGGAGATCAAGTAGAATTAATACTTAACCAACCATTAGTGGTTGGAGACCAAGTTGTAGTTGCACCAGGCGCAAAAGTGATGGGTACAGTTACGGAAGCAAGAGCGAGTGGAGTTTTAGGAAGAAAAGGAAAATTAGGGTTTTCACTTGATTATCTCTACCTTGATAACGGACAAGTTATAAAATTAATAGGCCAAACTTCAAAAAATTTAAAGGGTTCAGGTGTAATTGTTGGAGTTGCTACCGCAGTAAATCCATTAGGATTATTAATACCCGGAAAAGGAGCAAAATACAAAGCAGGAACTGTTTTTGAAGCGTATATCGCCAAAGATACCGAATTGCGAAAATAATAAACTACTTCAGATGTCGCGGATTTGCAAACCAAAAAAGTAGAGAAATTAGAAATAGTAAATTCTTTCATTTCTGCCCTTGCTCCCGCACGATTGCATCGTGTCGTTAGAATATAAGAAAAGGTATAAATGAAAAATTGATTTAGAAATAGAAAGAATTTCAGAAGTAAGAACTATATTTTATAATTACAAAAACCACACGAAAGGATTCGTGCGGCGGCGTGGGCCGACAATTGTGAAACCATCGTTGCATTCGCACGACGTTTTCACAACTGTCGCCTTTGACGCATTCTGAAAAAGAAGTTTTCAACTTCCTTTTCAGAACGACGACAAAGCCCAGCCGTACGTTACCTGCCATTTAAACAAACCCTAGAATAAAACGACAAACACTAATGAATGAATATAACTTCTTGAACCTATCATCATTTGAATTTGAAAATTTTTCTAGAGATATTCTGCAAGAAAAACTTGATGTATTTTTTGAAAGTTTTACAAGTGGACAAGATGGCGGAATTGACTTGAGAGCCACGATTAATAAAGACGAAAACATAATCGTCCAAGCAAAAAGATATACAAAGTATAGTGATTTAAAATCTACTTTAAAGAATGAATTAAAAAGTGTACAATCTTTAAAACCTGATAGATATATTATTACCACTAGCGTAGGTCTAACACCACCAAATAAAGCAGAAATACTGAAATTATTTCACCCCTTCATTAAGTCAACAGAAGATATATTAGGACAAACGGATTTAAATAATCTTTTAGGATTGCATCCAAAAATTGAAGAAAAGTATTATAAGCTATGGCTCACTAGCACAAATATCCTAAATAGACTTATTAACAGCACAGTATATAATCAATCGAAATTTGAACTTGACGAAATAAAAGAAACTTTAAAAGTCTATGTTCAAAACAATAGTTTTAAAGAAGCTTTAGATATTATAAAAACGAATAATTATGTGATAATTTCTGGAATTCCAGGAATTGGAAAAACAACATTGTCAAGAATGCTAGTTTATAGACTTTTAGCCAAAGACTTTGACGACTTCGTTTATGTATCTGATAGCATAAATGATGCTTATTCATATTACGAAGACGGCAAAAAACAAATATTCTTTTTTGATGATTTTCTCGGGAGAAACTTTTTAGAAACTGGATTATCAGTGAATGAGGACAGTAAATTATTGAAATTCATAGAAAAAATAAGAAAATCGAAGAATAAAATATTCATTCTCGCTACGCGAGAATATATATTAAATCAAGCCAAAAATTCTTTTGAATCTCTAAATAATCCAGCATTGGAATTAGTTAAATGTACTTTGGATTTGTCAAAATACACCAAAATTATTAAAGCAGAGATTTTATATAATCACCTCTTTTTTGCTGATGTACCGAAAAAGCATATTCAAAATCTTGTTAAAAACAAAAGCTACGTAAAGCTTATCGAACATAGAAGTTATAACCCTAGAATAATTGAAACATTTGTACAAAATCAATTTTGGGATGATTGTGAACCAGAAGAATTTTCAAAAACAATTTTATCTTTCTTTGATAATCCGGAAAGCGTTTGGCTTCACGCTTTTGAAAATACAATTTCAAAAGGTTCTCAAATTACTCTTTTAATTTTATCAACTATTGGAACACCTGTTCTTTTAGAGGATTTAAGAATTGCACTTAACTCATTTATTATTGCCAATGTCCAGAAGTATCCTTTAAAAATAGATTCTATTGAGTTTAGAAAAATAATTAAAGAACTAGAGAGTACTTTCATTAGTACTAAAATGGATTCTTACAAAAAAATTGCAATTGAGTTTCAAAACCCATCAATACAAGATTTCTTAATAAACTATGTCAAAGGTAAAAATGAATTAATCGAAGATTTAATAAACTCTTTTTCTTTTGTAAGTCAATTTTTTAGAATTTTTACTTTTGATAAATCCGAAAATGAATTTAACCGAAGAATATCATTAAATAATAATCTTCTAGAAAAATATGTAGATAAAATTATTTCGGATTTCACTTTATTCAAATCCTCATATATCTACAGAGCAAATTTTGCTAATAGCAATCGATTTGGATGGTACAAGACAGATGGGTTTAAATATTCATTTCTAATCCAAATATTGGAAGAATTAGAAAATTCATCAAATCAAAAATTATATGATTTTGTAATTCAAGAATTTCAGCAGAGTATTGAACCTGAATTTGAGGGATATAGTGAGCGAAAATCCTATATTAAATTATTAAAAAAACTTAAAAAGAATGAGATAATAATTAGTAGTGAAAAACTGATAAAAGACTTCGCCAAAAAAGTAAATTCGATAGAATCCCTGAAGGATTTCTCTTCACTCAAAGAATTATTTTCCGATGAGTATGAGGATTTTGTATCAAGTCCAAAGTTTGTAAACAAAATCGAGGAAGTGGTAGAATATGAAATTGACTCAACAGAAGTTAACCAATATGAGCAACTAATCGATGAACTAAAAGAATTAGAAAAGGATTTTGATTATTTGCTAGACGCAGAAATTAATAATCTATCAGAAAAGCACGCTGAATTAATGGACGAAATTGATAGAAAAATGGAAAAAGAGGATATGGATTATTCTTATGAAGCTCAAGAGTATGAAGAAGCAATGGAAAGAGAAGAACAATTTATTTCAAACCTATTTGATGGATTGGCTGAAGAATAAAAACGGCAGGTAACAACGTATATAATCCATTGCTAGTACTCGCCTATTTACGAAAATCCTCGCGGATTTTCTATTCGGTTTTTATTTGCTAAATTACGTACTAAACCACGCAACGTATCATATACAAAACCGTTGGGAAATTGTCCTACCATTAAAAACAGTTGATTTTTCGCTCTATCGATTTAATTATAATTAAAAGAAAATTAGTACACTAATTTAACGTTAATCCGAATGCTAAATCCAAAAATACTTAAGTAAAAGAATAATAAAAATAAAAAAACCTATGATAAAAGGACTTTACGAAACGCATTTGTATGTCGAAAATTTAGAAACTTCAATTGATTTTTATAAAAACATTCTCGGATTAAAACAATGTTATTTTGAAGAAAAAAGAAGAGCCGCATTCTTTTGGATAGGACAACCAAAAGAAGCAATGTTGGGACTTTGGGAAAAGCCAAAATCAGAAATTGATATTCGGCATTTTGCTTTTCGGTGCGACAAAGAATTTATTTTGAACCAAGCGACAGATTTTTTAAATAAACACCAACTTAAACCCTACAATTTTTTAAAAGATGGAACAGACAGGCCAATGGTTTTTTCGTGGATGCCTGCAATTGCCATTTACTTTAATGATCCAGATGGACATATTTTGGAATTTATTTGTATTTTAGACCAAAAAGAAAGACCAGAATTGGGAGTGATTTCTTATGAAGAATGGACTAAAATTACTGAAGAAAACTAAAAAAATTCTAAATTTTAAAATGCATCCACTTTTTAAAGAACAGGTTTTTGAAATCATAAAATTAATCCCAAAAGGAAGAGTCACTTCTTATGGCGCGATTGCAAAAGCGGTCGGTTTTCCCAATCATTCACGGCATGTTGGAAATGCCTTGCGCAATTATGAGGAAGATTTTCCGGCGCATCGGGTTTGCAATGCTTCGGGTTTTATCACGGCCGATTGTTTGGAAAAATTTACTAAAAAATTGGAAAAAGAAGGTGTTTCGGTTGAAGGCAATAAGATTCAAAATTTTAAAAAAATCTTTTGGAATCCTTTGGAGGAATTGTAGTCAAATACAAACCTTAAAGGTTTGATTAAGTGAAACCTCATAGGTTTTATAAAACCTATGAGGTTTTTTAGGTTTAAACGAAATTTCATTCTCCCCGAAAATTTCGGTTGATTTTTTTCTCGGATAATTTCTTTTTATCGTTCAAGCGTTTCTGGATTTTAGATTTTGAAGGTTTGGTTTTCAGCCGTTTTTTGGGAATAATTAAAGCCGAATTTACCAATTCCAAAATTTTTTCAGTAGCCAATTTTTTATTTTGATACTGCGTTCTAGTTTCAGAAACAGTGAGTTGCAAAACACCTTCAGAATTGATTCTGTTGATTAATTTATCGTAAATCCGCGATTTTTGAAAACTTGAGAAAAACTGGCTTTCGCCGCCTTTCCACATCACGGTAACTGCGGTTTCTACTTTATTCACGTTTTGCCCGCCTGCGCCGCTGCTGCGGGAAGTTTTGTAAAATAATTCTGTAGAAAAATCAATCATTATTCTCGATGATTTTTTTAGTTTTTAATCTTAAAATTTTCCCTGTTTCAGAACGTGGAAATTCTTTTAAAAATACAACTTCTTTTGGTTCTTGATTTTTGGTCGGGGAACTTATCGTCTTTATTTTATCCAAAATCTGTTCGTCTTTTTCGCCTTCAATGGCCAA
This sequence comes from Halpernia humi, assembly GCF_900108025.1. GTDB lineage: Bacteria > Bacteroidota > Bacteroidia > Flavobacteriales > Weeksellaceae > Halpernia > Halpernia humi. Next base: position 27,930 of record NZ_FNUS01000008.1, on the reverse strand, counting down.
AACCAATTTTTCGCCAAGTATTTCATCTTTAATACCAACAAAAATGAGTTCATTTGAAATTTCTTTTTTAACTAATTTTTCTAAAACTTCTGGTGAAATTTTTAATCCGCCAGAATTGATTATAAAATCGGCTCGACCTATAAATTTAAACTGATTTTCATTTTCTAATTCTACAATGTCGTTGGTTTGCAAAACTTCAGAATTCAACATTGGAGCAAAAATATTTAGACAATTTCTTTCATCTAATGAAATTTTAATGCCTTCAAAAACGGTGAAAAATTCTTCACTTTCTGGCGCAATTTGTTTTAAAGCAATGTGAGAAAGTGTTTCGCTCATTCCGTAGGTTTCGTAAATTTCAGATTTAAGATTTGGAATTTGAGATATTTTAAATTTTAACTGCTCTGAAACTTTTGCGCCACCGATAATTAATTTTTTAATGAGATGTATTTTATCCAAAGAATTTTCAACTTGCAAAGGCGTCATCGCACAAAAATCGATTTTTTCCGAGAAATTTTCTAACGGTTTTAAAGAAGAATTTTCAACAAAAATTTTCAAGTTTCTTTCTATTGCTCTCACAAGCATCATTTTTCCAGAAATATAATCGACTGGCAAACACAATAAAGCGGAATTTCCATCTTTTAAATTTAAAAAATCGCAAGTCATTTTTGCAGAAGAACGCATTTTTTCTTTTTCGACTTGAATGATTTTTGGCGTTCCCGTGGAACCGGAAGTTTTTACGAAAACATATTTTTCGTCAAAAAACCAAAGTTTAATGAAATCTAAAACGTCATGCTCAAATTTAGTTTTTGGAGCAAGTTTTTCAAGATTAAAATTTTGGAAATCGATGAGCATAAGTTCAGAGCAAAATGTTGAAGTATTATATAAACCACAAAAGTAGCAAAAGTTTATTTTGCTTTAAAGATATAATTTAACCTGTTGTGCATTTAGACAAGCTGCATAATTAGCCGTAAATCAAGTTAAACGCAAAGGCGCAAGAACTTAGTTATTCTGAAAATGGAGTTCTTTTTCAATATTGTTCATTTTTTCTACAAAGATATTGCTCCTCCGGAGCAATTTTATTTTTCGGAAAATTCACAGATAAACTGTTAATATATAAGGCTTTAGCCGAAATTATTTATTTTGACTAAAAGCCAATACTAATTTTAAAATCAAAAAAAATGAGCTTAAGCCCATTCCTATTGATTTTACTACTTTATTTTACAAAAAATTAAATTTAGTTTAATCATTAAAAGTGACACTAATGAAAGTTATTTGTACACAAATTTTCATGCTTTAAAGGCAGAATAGTTTTACTGATTTCGAGTTTTGAAAATATGAATGCTCCCGCGTGAGGGCGTAGGCGGAACTCTTTTTTATAATTTTTTCCAAAAAAAATTATAAAAAAAGTGGGAGCCGAAGACCGACCGCTTTTTTTGGAGCGGCGCGAGCGAAGCGAGCGCCGATCCAAAAAAAGGGGACACGCCCAAAATATTCTACATTCTGTTTACGACACCAATGCCCAATAAAGCCAAACATTTTTTGATGGTTTGTGCCGTAATTGCAGATAATTTTAGTTTGAATTGCTTCTCATTTTCATCTTCTAATTTCATGATATTATTGTTTTGATAAAATGAGTTGTAAGATTTTACTAATTCGTAAACATAGTTGGCAACTTGCGCCGGGCTCAATGTTTCAGCCGCTTTTGAAACTATATCTTTATAATTTGAAAGTTGAAGAATGAGTTCTTTTTCAAAGGTATTAATCTTAATTTCTGAACTTATTTTTTGATTGTCGTTAAAATTCGCCTTGCTTAGCAATGATTGAATTCGAGCGTAAGTGTATTGAATAAATGGACCTGTATTTCCCTGAAAATCTATACTTTCGGCCGGATTGAAGAGCATTTTTTTCTTGGGATCTATCTTTAGCATAAAATATTTCAACGCGCCTAAGCCAACAGTTTTGTAAGAATCTTCTTTTTCTACGGGTGAAAGATTTTCTAATTTGCCCAATTCTTGTGCTTTTGCTTTGGCCGTTTCCACCATTTCTAGCATCAAATCGTCGGCATCCACAACTGTTCCTTCGCGAGATTTCATTTTGCCATCGGGTAATTCAACCATTCCGTAGGATAAGTGAAAGAGTTGATTTGCCCAAGTGTAACCTAATTTTTTTAGAATTAAAAATAAAACCTGAAAATGATAATCCTGCTCATTTCCAACGGTGTATATTAATTTTGAGATGTTATTTTCTTTAAATCTTTGAACTGCTGTTCCTAAATCTTGGGTCATATAAACAGCGGTTCCATCGGAACGGAGCAATAATTTCTCGTCTAAACCTTCATCTGAAAGATCGCACCAAACGGAACCATCTTCTCTTTTATAAAGCACGTTTTTATTTAAACCTTCTTCAATAATGTCTTTTCCTAAAATGTAAGTCTGACTTTCATATTGAACTTGATCGAAATTAACACCTAAATTTTTATAAGTTTCTTCAAAACCTTTATAAACCCACGCATTCATTTTATTCCAAAGTGTGCGCACTTCCGGATCGTTTTTCTCCCATTTTAGAAGCATTTCTTGGGCTTCTAAAATTAAAGGTGCTTGTTTTTTGGCAGCATCTTCATCTAGCCCATTTGCAACTAATTCTGCAATTTGCTTTTTATATTCTTGATCAAATTTCACATAAAAATTGCCAACTAATTTATCCCCTTTTAGATGTTCACTTTCTGGTGTTTGGTTATTTCCCCATTTTTCCCAAGCGAGCATAGATTTGCAAATATGAATACCACGATCATTTATAACTTGTGTTTTGATGACATTATAGCCGTCTTCTTGCAAAATTTCCGCGATGGAAAATCCTAAAAGATTATTTCTGATATGCCCTAAATGAAGTGGTTTATTGGTATTTGGCGAGGAATATTCTACCATTACGGTTTTGTTTCTATTTACTTTTTTGCCAATTTCACTACTAATGAAATCAAGTTGTTTTAGAAAAAAGCTTTCTTTAATAGTGACGTTTAAGAAACCTTTCTCAACCATAAAACTTTTTATAAAATTTGTTTTGATGACAAGTTCATTACCTAAAAGAAGCGCTAACTCTTCTGGTTTTCTTTGTGCCACTTTAACCAGCGGAAATACAACTATGGTATAGTCGCCTTCAAAATTGGTTTTATTATCTTGAACTTCAAGTTCTAATTGATCAACCTGAAAAATAGAAATTATTATTTCTCCAAGGCTTTTTTGAAGTTGTTCTTTAATATTCATAGTTTGATATTTGTTGTTTTTAAAATCATATTTAATCGCTGAAACGATAGATTAATTGCAAAACTTATCTTTTGTTTCTATTTGCAAATCTTAGCGATTTCATAGATTAAAATTTCAATATGCAAAGATAAGGAAATAAAAAAACCGCCCGAGGGCGGTTTGAGAAAAAATTATTTAAACTGAGGATTAAAATTTATCCCAGAATAATTTAGTAGTTGCCTTATCTCCTCCTATTTTAGAAGCGGCAGCAGTTACATTTCCTTTATTAAGAACATACTCTTGATCAGAATATGGCATTCTTACAGGTACTCCATCTAATCTAGAATTTGTTGGGTTTACAAAAACTGGATAATCTAATCTTCTTGAGAAATTCCATTCCGCAAAACCTCTATTGTGTAAAGCGATATACGCTTCTTCACCAATAGATTTTTTCCAGTTTGCTGCATCATAAGGATGCGCAAGAAGGTAAGCACTAGTATCTCCAGCCGCAACTCCATATTCATTCATAGAATTTGTAACAGCCATTTTGTACCATGTATCAGCAGTTCCACCAACAGAATAACCTCTTGCAGCTGCTTCTGTAAGCATAAATAATACTTCAGTGTAACTTAAAAGAGTAGCTGGCGCCGTTGGTTGCAACCATGTTGTTTCTTGATAGTGAGAATAATTTGGATAAGGGTTTCCATCACCAAATACACCTCCAACATAAGCCCCTCCAACTGTTGTAAAATACATAGGTCTTCTAGGATCCATTTTGGCATTCATCATATTGACAACCAATTCAGAAGGTACAAAATCCTTTCTACCAGATGCTATTAAATCATCAAACAATGGATTAGAAAACAGACCACCTGGAAATGCTAACGCATAAGAATCAGCATCTGAAGTCATCAAACCACTAGCGTAAGCTGCTTCTCCAGCCGCCTTCGCGGTAGCGTGATCAGTATCATCAAGATTTAGTGCTAGTCTTAATTTTATTGAATTAGCTAGTTTCTTCCATTTCATCATATCACCACCATAAACCAAATCCTCAGAATAACCAGTTCCTGCAGTAATGGTAGGGATTACAGCATTTATTCTTTTGAACAAATCTGTATAGATTGATTTTGCATCATCATAAGCTGGTGCAAACTGACCCGTACTTGCTTGCAATGCTTGGGTATAAGGAACGTCACCATAAGTATCAACGATTGTTTCCCAAGCAGAAATTTCAGCAATTTCTAAAGTAGCCATTTTATTGGCATCTCCACCTTCAGCAACTAAATTCTTTTTTGCTTGCTCGTAATTATTTAATACGCCATTATACATAACGTTAAAATTATTACGCGGTTGATTTCTTGTAACTATATCATAGTTAGTTTCATCTGTATAGGTTGTTTCAGCCCACATTTGGGTGAAAAACTTAAAGTTATTATAGTTTACACTTCCGGTGTAAGTATAATAAAATTGTTGTTGTTGCCCTTTTGCCATTAAATTAGCAGAAGGCAAAACGGTCGGGTGTTTCGGATCTATGTTCAAATCAGTAAGATCACTTGTACACGAAGACAAAGCCATCCCTGCGAAAACCGTTCCTAATATTATTTTTGATATATTTTTCATTTCTTTTTAAATTTATTAATTAAAATTTAACGGTTACATTTACACCGATGTCTCTTGTAGTAGGAAGTGAACCTACACTGAAACCAGGATTTCCAGTTTCGATGCCATTTACCGAACCACCTACAACCGCTTCAGGATCTGCGTAAGGTAAGTTTTTGTGGATGATCCATAAATTTCTACCCACTAAAGATATTTTAGCATCTGTAAGGAAAGTACCAGCAATTAGGGATTTTGGTAATGTCCAACCAATACTTGCTTCTCTTAATTTTACGTAACCACCATCATATACAAATCTTTTCGCAGGCATTCTTGCGTAACCGTCTAATGAACCAAAAGAACTTGGATTTATTGTAGTAGTTTGGTTGACTTGCCCATTAGGGTTTACACCTGGCCAAACAATACCGTTTTCACGAACACCATTTGCAGCTGTTTCAGGATATAAACCTGTTGCTAAACCATAATATTGATCAAGTGAAAAAATATCTCCACCTTTTCTAACGTCTATTAAGAAGGACACTGAAATACCTTTATAGTCAAAAGTATTTCTAACCCCACCTAACCAATCTGGTGTTGTATTCCCAATAATTTGATTAGTTGTAGATTTGAGATATCTACCAGTAGTCGCACTGATGACTGGTTGCCCATTAATATATTGATAGTCGCTACCTACCAATGCACCAAAAGCATAACCTTCAGTGGCATTTAATGAAACTCCTCCTTGGTATGAACCTAATAAAATATTAGACACATCTGTGGTTTCATTATGTAGTAATGAAACTACTTTATTCTCATTTTTAGACCAGTTGGCATCGATTTGCCAAGTAAAGTTTTGAGATTTAATTGGCGTTAAACCCAATTGAACTTCAATACCTTTATTATCAATTTGTCCTGCATTAATATTTGCGGTGTATAATCCACTACCTCTAGAGATTGGAAGACTGATAATTTGGTCTAGTGTTTTAGTTTTATAAGCCGCTACGTCTAAAGTAATTCTATCTCTTAAAACGTGAATCTCTGTACCTACTTCAATCTCTTTAGATCTTTGTGGTTTCAAGTCAGTATTTGGTAAGGTTGTTTGACTGCCAAATAAACCTGTCGTACCAAATAGACCTGTAGAACCATAAGCATTCGAAGTATAATATGAAGGTGCAGTTCCACCAACTTCCGCGTAATTTGCTCTTACTTTCCAGAAATTCAACCAAGAAGGTTTGAATAATTCAGATAAAATTAAAGCACCAGTTACAGAAGGATACCCATACACGTTATTTCCAGCTGGTAAAGTTGAAGATTTATCAACTCTATATGTTCCATCTAAATAGAATATTTTATAAAAATCAAATGATGCTGTAGCAAATAAAGAGTTTGATTCTGTTGTAGCTTGACTTTCAGAAGGTGCTAGAGTTGCTCCCGCTGAATTGGATAATGAATACAAACCAGGTACTACTAAACCACCTTCGGTAGAGTTATAGATAGAACTAGAATAATTTCTTCTTACGTTACCACCTGCAACACCACTTACATTAATTTTATCAGTAATATCAAATTTATAATTTAATAATAAATCGTAATTAGTCTCATTTCGGTTAATATTTTGTCTTGCATAACCGGAAGTTGTACTGTTACCAGACTGGCCAAAACCTTGCGCAATTGAACCAGCTGCTAATCTATTTTCTATAAAAAGATCAGTATTATCATAAGACACTTTACCGGTTAAAGAAACATGCTTACTAAAATCATAAGTAAGGGAAGCATAAGAGAAAGATCTCGTTCTACTATCCGTAGTTTGATTTTCTAAAGCTTGGAAATAAGGGTTGTTCCAGAAAATTGCAGTAGCATCATCGGCACTATTTCTATTCCATGAAATATTTTGGTGTCCGCTTTGCTCATACGCTCTTTTTTGTTGAAGAACATCCACGTTTACTTGCCACCACTCTCTAAAACCAGTAATGAAGTTATCACCATAGTTAGTAGTTGCTCTACCTGCCGTTTTTTGCAAAGTTAATGTGGTATATACAGACGTGTGTAATTTATCTGTAAGGTCATAATTTATTTTAGCAGATAAAGTATTTTTGTTAATCTTAGAACCTGGCATCAAACCATTTTGCTGAAGATTATCAAAACCAATATTAATATTTTTACCTTTAGTTCCTTTTGCTAAATTTACACTATTTGTAAATGAAAAAGGAGTATCAAAAAATTTGATTGGTCCGTTTTTCGCCGCTACCCAAGGTGTAGATTTTTTATAATTTGGTGAATTTGGATCAAAATAATCCCATCCATAAACCTGCAAATTTGGATCAAATTTTGGCCCCCAAGAAGCATCCTCTGGGAAATTAACGTAATCTATACCATTAGGTCCTGTTCCTGTGTAAAATGATGGGTCATAACCAGCACCATATTCTGTTTGATATTCGGGGAATGTAGATTTATCAATAAAACCCGCTTGAACAGCACTAGATAGCGTTACACCCCAAGAACCATCATCTTTACCACGGCCATTTTTAGTTGTAATAACAATTACCCCGTTCAAACCTCTTTCACCATAAAGAGCAGATGCAGCAGCACCTTTCAATACGTTTACAGAAGCAATGTCGTCTTGGTTAATATCAGATAATGCATTTCCATAATCTGTTTGACTGCCATAAGTTGTGGAGTTATTAACTGGCGATCCGTCAATCACGATAAGTGGACTACCGCCACCTAAACTTTTAACACCCCTAATCAATAAGTTGGCAGTACCGCCAAAGTTGTTGTTGGTGTTTACTTGCAAACCCGCTACCTTACCAGATAATTGGGAAGCAATGTTTCCTGTGTTTGTGGTCCCATCAGAAAGCGCATCCGCTTTAATCTCTTGAGACGCATAACCTAGAGATTTTTTTTCTCTTTGAATACCCAAGGCAGTTACAACAACGCCTTCGATATCTTGCACATTAGCAGAGTCTTTTTTTTGTTGAGCATTTGCGATTGCAAATGATGAACTTAAAACTACTGCTAAAACGCTTGTTGTTAGTTTCTTCATATCAAATTAAATTTTTCATTGCCACAAATTTGCAAAACTTTTATAAGACGACCAAATATTTTTGTTAATAATTCTTAATAAATTTGGGGCGTATTTCACTTTTAAAGCATAAATTTTTAGATAAAACAAATATGATTCTCAATAAAAGTTATTCAAATACGAACCCAGAGGCCGGCTGCGATGAAGTGGGGCGTGGATGCCTCTGTGGCCCTGTGGTTGCAGCAGTAGTTATTTTGCCTAAAAACTTTAAACAAAATTTTGTTAATGATTCAAAATTATTAACATTTAAAAAAAGACTAGAACTCGATACTTATATAAAGGACAACTGTGTAGATTTTGCAATAGCAGAAATTTCCCCCGAAATAATAGATATGCAAAACATATTGAATGCGAGTATTTCAGCAATGCACAAAGCATTAGACCAATTAAGGATAAAGCCAAAATTTATAATTGTAGATGGTAATAAATTTCATCCTTATAAAACTATTCCTTATGAATGTATTATAAAGGGGGATTCTAAATATTTAAGTATTGCTGCAGCCTCTATTTTAGCGAAAAATTACCGCGATCAACTCATGATTAATCTTCACGAACAATTCCCAGAATATGGTTGGAATAAAAACATGGGTTACGCCACTAAAATTCACCGGGAAGCTTTAATGAAATTTGGCCCAACTATACATCATAGAAAATCATTTAGATTAAATTATGATTGATGATTGATGATTGATGAGTAATATTTGAAATTTCCCTTATCTTCGTAACTTAAAAAATTAAAATTTGACCGCCAAAGAGCAAGAATTTTCTAAATTAATAGATGATAATCAAGGTTTGATTATCAAGGTTTCTCGGCTCTATACCAATACCTTGGAAGATGAGGAAGACCTTTTTCAAGAGATTGTGTTACAATTATGGCGAAGTTACGACACATTTAAAGGGCAATCTAAAATTTCTACTTGGATGTATCGCGTGGCTTTAAACACTGCAATTACCATTTTTAGAAAGAAGAAAAAATCTCCTGAAACGGATGAATTGCAAGATTTTCATCAGAAGAATATTTTAGAGGATGACGATGAAAAGCAACAGCAAATTTCTGCGCTATACAGAAGTATAAAAATATTACCAAAAATAGAACGCGCCATTGTAACAATGTATTTAGACGATTTGCCGTATCGGGATATTGCGCAAAATTTAGGTATTTCTGAAGTAAATGCCCGTGTAAAAATGAACCGTTTAAAAAAAGTTTTAAAAGAATTAATGGAAAAAAATGTATGATTTCAACCTAGACGATTTTAAGAAAACTTGGCAAGAGCAAGATGTTCAATCCAAATACGCCGCCTCTGAAATATCGGAAATGCTGCACAAAAAATCGCGCAATTATGTGAAATATATTTTCTGGATTTCGCTGGCAGAATTTCTCCTTTTTTTCTGTCTTGGCATCTTTTATATTTTTCAGTCTGAAAGCAATAGTAGTTTTTTGGAACTTCTAAGAAAGTTGGGCGTACAAGAAACGCCAGAGTTACAGCAGAGTTTTGAAAAACTTTACCTATCATTAAAATTAGTAAGTTTAATAATCACAGCCTACTTCGTTGTGCAGTTTTACTTAAATTACAAAAAAATAAAAGTGCAGGATAATCTAAAACTTTTAATTTTGCAAATTGTGAAATTTAGAAAAACTGTAAACGCTTTTATTTTTATTAATATATTTCTAATATTCGCATTCACAGGTGTATTAACAGGTTTTGTATTTCATATTTTTTCTGAGCAAAACATTGCATTAACACATCCAAAATTAATCGGTTTTATAGTTGGGTTGATTTTTACTACTTTGCTAGCCATTGTCCTAATCTGGCTTTACTATAAGATTGTTTACGGAATTATTATGCGAAAACTTGGGCGAAATTTAGAAGAATTAAGAAAAATTGAAGAGGAATAAGAAGTGCTTGCCAAAAGTATTCTTTTTACAAGTTATTAAAGTCAAGCATTTTTCATAGAAATCCTGAACGTTGTCCCCTGCCCTAATTCTGAATTCAAAATTCTAATATCACCATTGTGGTACTCTTTTACCACTCTTTTTGCCAAAGACAAGCCCAAACCCCAGCCGCGTTTTTTCGTAGAAAACCCAGGGTTAAAAGCATTCCGAACTTGTGAAGGCGTCATTCCACTGCCAGAATCTTTGATATCAATTAAAACAAAATTATTTTTTTCAGATAAATTAATCTCTAAATTTCCCTCGCCTCGCATCGCATCTACAGCATTTTTTACTAAATTTTCTATCACCCAACTCATCAAAATCTGACTGTGCGGAACTAAAATCGCACGTGTTGGTAATTTTAAACTAAATTTAATTTTACCAGAAATTCTATTTTGTAAATAATCGAAATTTTGCTGCAGCGTCTCATTGATGTTCAAATCATTTAAAGTAGGCGCAGAACCAATTTTAGAAAATCTTTCGCTAATTGTTTTTAAACGATAAATGTCTTTTTCCACTTCTTTCACACCGAGAGAATCTGGGCTTTCAACGCGCAAAACTTCGATCCAACCAATCATTGAAGATAATGGCGTCCCAATTTGGTGCGCCGTCTCTTTAGCCAAACCCGCCCACAGAAATCCTTCATCAGTTTTTTTTATAGTTCGCAAAAACCAAAACGAAAAAAGCAAATACAAACCTATGATTAAACCCAAAACATAAGGATAATAACGCAGATTATTTAATAAAGCAGAGTTATCATAAAAAACATATTGCGTTTGGGAATTTGAAATTTTTATTTTAATTGGTTTGTAAACTTTCTCCATAGATTGCAGGCGCTGAAGCAAAGCATTTTTGCTGTTTGAAATGTTATCTGGGAGATTTCTAGTGTCTTCTTTATTAGGGATTTTTGTTTCGTTTGTAACGATAATTGGTATTTCTTTGTTCTCCGAAATTATCGCCAAAAGCAAATCTTGAATATTAGAATCTAACTGTTTGTTTTCTTGCAAAATTTGCATTGCACTTGCAAAAACCTTCATTCTATCTGTTTCTTTTTCGCGTAGTTTTTTAATTAAAATATTTGATGAAACTATAAATATCAATACAATTGTAGTCAACAAAACAAATACAAACCAATTATTAAAGCGGGAAAAAAAACTGCGTCTTTTCATAAAAAACTATTCTTTGTTTTCAAAGGAATTGTGCAATTGCCAGTTACATTTAAAAATAAATAAGTATAATTTGCTGAATTATTTTAAAACATTAAGAACCTTGTACAATGCATTGCTAACGTTGTTTCCGCTATAATTATTGATGATGATTGAAAAAACGTAATCGCCGCTTTTAGATTTAAGATAACCTGCGAAAGATTTACTATCTTTTATAGTGCCACTTTTCATCTTCATACCGTTGCCTTGAGTTGGAAAACCATCATAAAATTCAGGGAAATAATTTTGTTTTTTCGCATAAAGCAAAGCCTGAACTTCTGCTCTAGCGGACACATAATTTTGGGGTGAAAGTCCGCTTCCATCTGCAAAATTTATCATTTCAGATTTAATACCTTTTGCCTTCCAAAAATTTTTTAAAAAATCTACACCTACTTCAAAACTGCCTTCACCGCGTTTTTCTTTTGCCATTGTTTTTATTAAAGTTTCACCATAAAGATTCACACTTTTTCGCAAAAACCAAAAAACGATTTTTTCTAATTCTGGAGAATTGTAGGTAAAAAAAATATTGTTTTTTGGACTAGAAATAATTTTTTGTCCATTAAGTAAATTTTGAGAATTTGTAATTAATTTTCCATTAAAACTAATTCCTGCCTTTTTCAATGCATCTTCAATTTCTACTGCCAATTGCAGAGGTGGATTTGGCGTTGCACCAGAAACCGTGGTTGTTTTTCCTGCGGGTAAAGTGCCGTTGATGTAAGCTGCATCTGAAAGTGGCGCTGTAAACACTAAACTTTGATCAGAATTTCCACCTGTTTTTAATTGATTTACCCATTTTACGCCGCGCAAATCTATGTTGAAATTTTTAAATTTATCACCATAAATATTAAGATCAAACTGGTTTTCGCGCCAGTTCACGCTCCAAACACCCGCGCCGTAATAATTCCCAAGGTCATCCCAAGGCCAACCTCCAGGAATGGTTTGAAAATCAAAATAAGTATCATCAATAACGATATCACCACTTATTTTGCCAATGCTTTTTTCCTTTAATGCTGCCAATAATTTTTTCTGAAAATCTTCCGGTTTATAGCCTTCGTAACGCCAACTTCCTAAAGTTGGATCGCCGTTCGAAGTAATTATTAAATCTCCTACAAGTTCATTATTAGAAATATTTCCATTATAAGAAGCCGTTGTAGTATATTTATAATCTTTTCCTAAAGTTTCTAAAGCTGCTGCAGCGGTAAAAATTTTCTGTGTAGATGCTGTAGAAAGACCCTTGTTTCCATTAAATTCATAAATTAAATTTCCCGCATTATCCGAAACGAAAAAAGTAAGATTTGCCGAATAGGCTGCCGAGCTAGACATTAACTCTTTTGTGGCTTTATCTAATTTTTGCGAAATGCTTTGCGCTGCAAACACCTGCAAGGAAAGGAGAAATAAAACGGTAATATTTTTCATAGCACTAAATTCTTTCCAAATATAAAGAATTAAATTTTTTGAAATATGAAAAAAAATAGTGGTGAAATTAAATTTTTATTATCAAATTCAATTGTAAATCGCACATATTTGTATAATTTAAAAAATATTTGTAACTTTTGTTGTGAATTTAAAAACCAAAACACCATGTCGTCAATCATTACCGGTTTATTTAAAAGCCAAAGCCAATCCACGAAAATTTCGCAGGATTTAGAAGATGCAGGAGTTCCAGAAAATAATTTTATTGTTTATCTGCACGACAAACCTATTTCAAAAGAAGTAAAAACCTCACTTTGGCAGTCGTTTTTTGGCGACACAACCGTTTTAGAGGATGAAAGTTTAGTGGTAAGTGTGAAAGTAAAAGATGCAGAAACAAAGGAGAAAGTCTCAAATATTTTTGATGAAAATGATTGTATTCATCAGAACTATATTGAAAATATTAAATTTAAAGAGGCCCAATCGCTACAATTCTTAAAAAAAATCGTTGCTCTGCGTGCAAAAGCTTTGATTTATTCTTCGCCAGAAATAAAACACCACGGGCAAAATGGCGGCATCAATTCTGAGGTTTTCTTTGGTAAAAATTAATAGTTAAAAAATATTTAAACATTAATTTTGAAAAAAAGAAAAAACTAGGAAAATTCATAAAATTATAAATTTATCTGGCGTTATTTTCATTTTTAAAGCCATTTCAATCCAAGTCCTTCAAAACCCCAAAATGATTTTGTGAATTTTTAGATTTTGTGAATTGCACTCTTAATTTCTATGTAATTAAACTATAATATCGTTCGATAAAAAAAATAGGAATAAAAATCTTTTTTTTGTATTTTCGTGGGAAATAGACACAAACGATGCCGTACGATTTAGAGCAAGAAAACAAAGAAATTCTTGCGAGATATAAAGATTTAATTTCCAACACTTACCGAAGTCTTGATGAGGAAAACAATAAACTCATCCGAAAGGCTTTCGATATTGCTTTGGACGCACACAAAGACCAACGCCGAAAAACTGGCGAACCCTACATTTATCACCCCATTGAAGTTGCAAAAATTGTAGCCAATGAAATTGGTTTAGGCGCTACTTCTATCGCTTGCGCACTTTTGCACGACGTGGTGGAAGATTCTGAATATACAGATGAAGATATCAAGAAACTTTTTGGCGAAAAAATCTCTCAAATTGTTAGCGGTTTGACGAAAATTTCTGTGATGAACCACCAGAATATTTCTGTTCAATCTGAAAATTATAGAAAATTACTCCTCACCCTTTCCGAAGATTTTCGAGTAATTTTAATAAAAATTGCAGATAGACTTCATAATATGCGCACGTTAGAAAGTATGGCGCCGTCTAAACAACGCAAAATTGCAAGCGAAACAGTGTATATTTACGCCCCTTTAGCGCACAGATTAGGGCTTTACAATATAAAATCTGAACTCGAAGATTTATCTTTAAAATACAATAATCCTGAAGTTTTTAATGAAATCACCACAAAATTAGAATCTGCTGAAGCCAACAGAAAAAAATATGTGGAAGAATTTAAAAATGAAGTATCGGAACAATTAGAAGCGGAACATCTTAATTTCACCATAAAAGGTCGCGCAAAAGCAATCAGTTCTATTTATCGCAAAATGCAGAAACAGAATGTGAGTTTTGAAGAAGTTTATGATAATTATGCTATTAGAATTATTTACAAATCTGATTCTAAAAATGAAAAATTTATAGCCTGGAAAATTTATTCAATTGTAACCGATTTATACCACAGCAATCCACATAGGATGCGCGATTGGATCTCTCACCCACGTTCTACAGGCTACGAAAGTTTGCATCTCACCGTTTTAGGACCCGATAAAAAGTGGATAGAAGTACAAATCCGAAGTGAAAGAATGGACGATATTGCCGAGAAAGGCGTTGCTGCGCATTACAAATACAAAGAAGGATATCGTTCAAATTCTGACGATAAAACAATAGAAAACTGGGTTGCAGAAATTCGTGAAGTTTTAGAAAATCAACAGTCTTTAACTACATCTGAACTTCTAGATTCTGTGAAATTAAACCTTTACAGCAAAGAAGTTTTTGTTTTTACACCAAAAGGTGAAATTAAAATTTTGCCAGCGGGTTCAACTGCTTTAGATTTTGCTTTTTCTGTGCATTCAGATTTGGGCATGAAATGTTTGGGCGCGAAAGTGAACGGAAAATTAGTACCTATTAGTTACAAATTGCATAACGGCGACCAAATCGATATTTTATCATCGCAAAACCAAAAACCAAAATCAGATTGGTTAGATTTCGTGGTAACATCTAAAGCGAAATCTAAAATAAAAGCGATTCTTAATTCGGAAAAGAGCCACTTGGTGGAGGAAGGAAAAGAAACGCTACAACGCAAAATGCGACACGCAAAAATAAATTTTAATGATGAGGAGATTAATAAAATGCAGAAATTTTTTAATCTAAAAACGTCGCAAGATTTATTTTTATCTTTTCAAAATGGCGCTTTGGATACCGGAGATGTGAAGCGATATACCGAAAGCAAGGGACTTATTAATAATTTATTTAACCGCTTTAAAAAATCGCCTAGCAAAAATATTGAGTTTGAAGAAAAATCGCAATCAGATCTAGATTTAATTGTGTTTGGAAAAGATGAAGAAAAACTTAACTATTCTTTTGCAAAATGTTGCACCGTTATTCCTGGCGACAAAATGTTTGGTTTTATTACAATTTCTGATGGTATAAAAGTTCATAATGACCTCTGCCCGAATGCGATAAATCTACGCGCCAATTACGATTACCGTGTGATACCTGCAAAATGGGTAAATGAAGAGCGATTTAAAAATAGAATAAAAGTTGAAATAGAAGGTTTAGACAGAATGGGAATGATAAACGATATCACCGCAGTAATAAGTAACGGAATGAATATCGATATGAAAAGTATGACTATTGAATCTAACGATGGTGTTTTTAAAGGTATCATTAACTTAGAAGTACGCAACAAAGCGCAGTTAGAAGAGAGTTTTAAACAACTGAAAAATATAAATGGTGTTTCTCGAGTGAAGCGAATTTAATTAAAAATAATTGCTTACTTTCTCCATAACTATTTCAAACAACATAATTTAAAATATGGTATTGACATCCTACTTCAAAAAGTTCTTTAGCAGCAGCGAAACATCCGGAATTTTGCTGATAATGTGCGTTCTTGTGTCGCTCTTTATCGCCAATTCTTCTATTGCAGAATCGTTTCAGAATCTTCTGCATTCTTATGTGGGTATAGAAAGTATTGATTTAAAATTCTCTGTAAGCCATTGGATTAATGATGGTTTGATGACTGTATTCTTTCTTTTGGTAGGTTTAGAAATAAAAAGAGAGGTGATAGAAGGTGAACTTTCTACAATAAAAAGCGCTTCTCTACCACTTTTTGCAGCAATTGGTGGTATGATTGTTCCTGCAATTATTTATTTTATATTTAATCATAACACGCCCTATGCAAAAGGTTGGGCCATCCCAATGGCTACAGATATTGCATTTTCTTTGGCGATTGTGGGAATGCTCGGAAAATCTATACCGCCTTCCGTAAAAATTTTTTTGGCGGCATTGGCTATTGTAGATGATTTGGGTGCCATTTTAATTATTGCATTTTTCTATACAGACTCTCTGCATTGGATAAATTTGGGCATTTGTGCTGGTATAATTTTGATACTTATTTTATTTAATTATTTGAATTTTAAAAACTATTTTTATTATCTAATTCCTGGCGCTTTTCTCTGGTATTTTATGATACATTCTGGGATTCACGCCACTATTGCAGGTGTAATTTTAGCATTTACAATCCCAACAAATATCCCAGCAGATGTACCTTCGCCGCTAGAAAAATTAGAATCTAAACTACAGCTACCCGTTAGTTTTTTTATAATGCCGATATTTGCTTTGTCTAATACCAATATTACTTTCCATCCGGGGATGATAGACGGTCTTTTTACCAATTTCGGCGCAGGTATAATTTTAGGTTTAGTTCTTGGAAAAGTGATCGGAATTAATTTATTTTCTTGGCTTGCCGTTAAATTTGGCTTCAGCGAATTGCCTTACAAAAGCGATTGGAAACAAATGGGCGGCATAGGATTATTAGCAGGAATTGGCTTTACAATGTCGATTTTCATCGCCCTACTAAGTTTCAAAGGACATCCAAATATTCAAGACGAGGGGAAATTTGCCGTTTTGGTTGCGTCCTTAATAGCAGGTTTTTCTGGCTATTTAATTTTAAAATATAGCAAAAGAAAAAAATTAGTTTTATCTGATTATAGAAAACAGTACCACGAAAGATTTTAAACTTTTTTTTGCGAATTGTCTGTCCAAGCGATATGATGACTTTCAGTTTCCTCTTCGGTATTTGAAAGTTGTGCCGTGTTAACATTATCATTAAAAATCCCCAATTCTTCAGACATTATTTTTTCTAAACGCACTTTTTTGATGGCGATATTTAGTTCATTTCCCAAAAGAATTAAAATGATATTCAAATTAATCCAAACCATCATCAAAATAATTGAACCTATTGAGCCATAAAGTACATTTTGACGGGCAAATTTTTTAACATAAAATGCAAAAATAAAAGTAACGGTCATAAAAAGAATGGTTGTGAAAACTGCACCTGGAACTGCTTGCTTCATCGAGGTAATTTTTAAACAGCCCACCCAATAAAAAAACATCAGCAAAATAAAATAGAAAATTGGAAAAGAAATATAGCCGATAATTTTTGTCAAATTTTGTACAAACCAACTAATATTATATTGTGGTGTGAATAATTTTAGCACAACTTCACTGTAATAAATGCCAAATAGAGAAAGCAAAATTATCACCACAAATGCAAGCGTAATAGCAAAAGAAACCAAATACTCTTTCACAAAAGTGCGTTTGAGTTCGGTGTTTAAATTAAACCCATTTATTAAAGAATGCGCGCCATTTGTAGCGAACACTAATGCAAAAATAATGGTCACATTGCTGAAATTTTTTAGATTTGGAATGATAGAATTCTGAATATAACTAGAAACATCACTTTGCATGTGCGCCGGAAAAATATTTCGCATTAAAATTTCGAAAACGTAGAACTGCAATTTGTCATAGTGCGGCAAATAGGGCAAAAGCGAAAGCAAAAAAAGCAAAAACGGAAAAACACTTAAGAAAAAACTCCAAGATATACTTGCCGCTTGTCTGCCGAGTTTTATCTCGAAAATTCCCTTTCCATAAATTTCAAACATTTTCCACAAAGAAATACCTAAAAACGGAATGTGAATTCCATCTAAAAAAGTGTGAATTTTTTTTATAAATAGCGGCGTTTTTAAGCCCATTAAACTAATTTTGTAAAACAAAGATAAGAAATGAGAATCAATTTAGTATGTATTGGGAAAACCGACGATAAAGAAATCTCTCACCTACTATCCTACTACACCGCGCGTTTGCCGAAACACTGGAAATTTGAAATCAATATTTTGCCAGATGTGAAAAATGCAAAAAGTTTAACACCAGATTTAATTAAAAAAGAAGAAGCAAAATTATTTTTAAATTTAATAGAAACATCAGATTACATCGTACTTTTAGACGAAAAAGGAAAGCAATTTACCAGCCGAGAGTTTTCTGAAAAAATTGATTTCTATATGAATTCATCTCTAAAAAGAATTTGCTTTTTAGTAGGCGGCGCTTACGGTTTTTCAGAAGAAATATACGAGAAATCAGCCGAAAAAATATCACTTTCGAAAATGACTTTTACACATCAAATGATTCGCCTTTTTTTTGTGGAACAATTATACCGAGCAGCCAGCATTTTGCAAGGAAAACCTTATCATAATGATTAGAAAAAATGTAAATTTTAAAACCAAAAAAAACTCAAAAGTTTTATGCTTGTAAAGCGTAAATGTTTAGAAAAGCTTTAAAGTAAATTTATTCTACTTCCTTTAAATTTTGATAATTAGTGGTTTTTTTCGCAAGAACTGAAAATAAGCCACCCAAAAGAAAACCAACTGCAGCCCCAAAAGCAACATCAAACGGAAAATGAACGCCAAGGTATATTCTACTATATGCAATAATAGATGCCCAAAGGAAAATAGAGACTGTGAAAAATTTATATTTTTTCCCAAGAAGTGAAGAGAGAAATGTTGCAATAAAAAACATATTAGAAGCGTGCGAAGAATAGAAACCATACATTCCGCCACAAGTTACCAAGCGCATTTTTGCTTCTAAAGAAGGCGTGTGGCAAGGTCTCAGCCTTAAAATTCCATTTTTGAAAATACCCGCCAACTGATCTGAAATCGAAATCCCAATCCCAATAAAAATTAAAATAAAAATAAAATTACGCAAACGGTAATTTTTGTAAAGTAAGTATAGAAATATAATATAAAGCGGGATCCAAACAAATTTATCTGACATTAAAATCCAAAAAGGATCAAAACTTTTATTGCCTAAACCATTTAGAAATAATAATGCTTTTTGATCTTCTGAAATAAATTCATCCATCTATGATCGACTTACTGGGCCTTCGTGGGTTTCATCTTCTATCAAATTTTGTGGTTTCGGAGTTTCAAGCAAATCCTTTTCCACATCTGCCAACGGATTAAAATCTTTGGCAGCATCCCGAATTTTATCTATTTCCCGCTTTATTTCAGACACGGGATTATCGGTTTCCTTCATAATATCAGTTTTGATATCTTCTACGGCGCCTCGCATTTTGCGTACACCTTCGCCCAATCCACGGGCAATTTCCGGTATTTTATCCGGTCCAAATAATACTACAATTGCCAACACAATCATTAGCATTTCACCAAAGCTCAATTCCATGCGTCAAAATTACAAAAGATTTTCATTGAAAAATTTTTTTTATGAAAATTTTAATATTTCACTTCAAATGAATAATCTTAAAAATTTAATTCTAAAATCTTCACAAAAGAGAACTTGATATTTTTAAACCATTTTTCATACTTTAAAGATATGCTGATTTACATGAAAATTCCTTAATTTTACACCCTTAAAGTAATGCTTAATTTCAAATTTTGAAGAAAATTTTTGAAGAAGAACAATAAAAAATACTTTCAAATTATTTAATATGGATTCAAATTCTGAGGCTGACAAAATCATTAAATTTAGATGGCGTAAAATTGTTCACTATTCGCTCATCCTGTCCATTTTATTGATTCAGTTATTGGTTGCTGGCTATTTTTATAATGAATTTACAAGCAGAAAAAACTTACACTTTATTGAAAATCAATTAAATGATGTTCAAAAGGTAGAAAACTTAACCGAAAATTCGCGTCAGAAACTTTTTGATGCACAAGAAAATTTTCAAAATTATGTAGTAAGCGGTGAGCAAAAATTTCTGCAAAACTATTTTACTTTGGTGAAAGATCTCGCGCAAAATCTCGATAGGATTAACGAATTTAAAACAAAGAATCTTCCGCTCATCAACATTCTATCTACACAGAAAAACAAAACGCCACAAGTAAAAGATTTTAAGAAATTAATAGATTCTACCTATCAATATTCTACATCAAGCCATTTTAAAGTCAACAACACTTTACCACAAATAAAAAAGTTTGATGTGAAATACGAACTTCCTAACATAGAAGTTCAAACGAAAACTTATTCGGACACGCTTGCAAAAAAAGGATTATTTGGGAGGCTAAAAGATGCTGTTGTTGGCAAAGAAAACGTAAGAAAAGACTCCACAGTTGTGATCATGAAACAAGGACGATCGCCACAAACGCTAAAAATTCAATCTAAATTAGATAGTGTCATAAACGTCGTAAACAACCATTACTATAGAGAGATAAAGACTTTGCAAAACAAGCAAAGCAAAAAGGAAATTGAAAGTAAAAGCAAAAGCGACAAATATTTTAAAATGTTTAATAATCTTTTGGTTTATAGCAACGATTTGGTGAAGGTTTATGAGACTTCTGTGAAAGAATCTAAATCTAAATTAGAAAAAGAAATCGAAAGTCAAACTTCGGCAAGCATTAAAATTAGAAAATATCTTGTTTTGGGACTTATGATTTTAATGTTTTTCGTCTCCATTTTAATAATGTATTTTACTAGAATGGCATTTATATACGAGAAAAAACTAAAGGCAGCTAATATCTTAATTAATGAAAATCTAAATTTCCGAAACCGAATATTAGGAATGCTAAGCCACGAATTGCGCTCTCCGCTGAAAATTATTGGTATTTTCATTAATAAAATTAAAAATAAGACGGATGATATTAAAATTAAAGACTATTTAAAATCAATCAGTTTTACGAATAATACCCTTTTGATACAAGCAAACCAGATTCTAGAATACACAAAAAATCAGCAAGTAGAAAATAAATTAATTTCGGTAGCATTTAATCTAAAAGCAGAAGTACATTCAATTTTAAACGCAATTGAACCCTACGTTGAAACTAGAAATAATAAATTTATTATTAATGAAAAAGTAGATGATGTAATGGTTTTCTCGGATAACACAAAGATTAATCAGATTTTTATAAATATTTTGGGAAATGCGAATAAATTTACAGAAAATGGTCAAATTTGGGTTGATACCAAAACAGAGCGCATTTCTGAAAACAAAATTTCATTAATAACAAGTATTCGCGATAGTGGCGTTGGGATTTCAGAATCGGATTTAGAAAAAATATTCAAACCTTATTATCAAGGCGTTTTATCGGATGAAATTGATAATTTAGGTGCAGGTTTGGGCTTGAGTTTGTGTAAAGAAATCATCGAATTATATGACGGTAAAATAACTGTAGAAAGCGAAAAAAATAAAGGGACAACGGTAAACTTTACTATTAATCTAGATTTAAAAAATTAATGCAAAATAAACTTCAAAAAATTAATTTTTTGCTTGCAGACGACCATAGTCTCATAAGACAAGGCATGCTTTTCTTGATCGAAGATTTCGATTTAGACGCCGAGGTCTTTCAAGCAACAAACTTCGCGCAGATTTTAGAAACGTTAAAAACACAAGCGATCCATATTGCAATTTTGGATGCTCAATTTCCAGAAGGTAATGTCCTTACTATTTTACCAGAAATAAGAAAAATAAGACCAGAAATAAAAATTTTAATATTGACAGGTCTTGAAGAAAGCACACACGCTTTGCGATTCATAAATGCTGGTGCAAATGGCTTTTTAAGCAAATTAAGCGAAGAAGATGAAATGAAAAATGCGCTTCAAAAAATGATTCAAGACGGCGAGTATCTTTCAACAGCAACCCAATCTTTACTATTAAAATCTTTACAAAACCGCAATCTCATCAATCCTCTTTCTTCTTTGTCGCAGCGAGAATTACAAATTGCAGAAATGTATGCCGCAGGTTTGGGAAATCTTGAAATAGCCAACGAATTGGAAATCAAACAAAACACAGTGAGCACAATGAAAAAAAGATTGTTTGAAAAACTTGAAATCGAAAATATAGTGCAATTGATTGATTTAATGAAAGAACATCATTAATCATTAATTTTATTTAAACTAAAATTCAATTTTTAGAAAGTTGACTTTTTGCTTATTCATTTTTTTTCAAGACAAAATAATTTAATTTTTATTCGATAATAATTTAAAATTATTTGGATGTCCGCTTTCAACCATAATGCTAATTTTTAACGGAAGAACCCAAAGATTTCTATTGACTCTCTGTCTAAATCATGTTTTTAGGGTCGCAAATCGATGATTTATCAATTCCTCTAAAACTATTATAAAAACATTGATAAAGGCGTTTGACTTCGTCGAATCTTTGATTTTCACTTAGCAAAGGCCTTAAAGAATAAAAAACAATTGTGATGAATGACGGATATACAGTTTAAATTATTTCTATTCTTTTCTAACTCTCAATTAATTTGTAGATAAACATCTACGAGCAAATCGACAAAAATCGAGACCAATTTTGGTAACTCGATGCTGTAGGATTGTAAATTTGCAGTAGTAATAAAGTGTAATTTTTAATAAAAAAATGCTTCTTTTTAAAGATTTGAAATTTCGTTCTAAAGACACAAATGATGAAAATAAGTTTCAAGGATTCTTTAAACACAAATGAAGAAGCATTTATCCCACGAAAATTTTTCGTGGGATTTTTTTTGAATATGATGTGATTAAAATAAAAGTTGTAAAAATTTGACTTGACCAAAAAATCAACACGCTTTTTAAAAGGGAGAAATTTTTATTTACAATGAATTTTTGAGGATTGTTTTAAGATAAAAACTCTGCCAAACTATCTCGTTCCGCCGTGACCGCCAGCAACAACAATCATTATTTTTATGCTTAAATAAATAAATGTAAAAAATTGAATGATGGGATTCATCATTTTAAATCTCTGGTATTTTGATATTCTCTCTGTCATTTTATTTTTTTTTAGAGTTAGATTTTAAAAAATTTTTACTAAAATTCGAAAACATATTGGTGATTCTAATTATATTTAAAATATTTATTCTGGAATCAACCACCAGAAAGGTTTCATTTTGGCTTTGTAGATAAAGGCATAGTGCAGCATTAGTTTTAACCAATGGCCGGCTAAACCTATTTCACCAAAGGTTTGTCCTAGTTTTCTTCCATGTGTATTTGGATATTTTTCATAATCTGGAACAATTGGATATGTGGTGATACTTACGCCGCTTCCAGATGTCATTCCATAACCGGCCGAAGCGATACAAGCAGCACCCATGTTTCCTAAACTTCCTTTGTGGTGAAGAGATTCTTTATTGCTTTTGATAGAATCTATAATATTGTCTGCTACCAATTTTGCCGTTATCCCAGAAGGCATTCCGGTTCTTGGTGGTGCAGGAAAAATTTCTGTTCCGTTTTTGCTATTTCTTGGTTTTGAAATAGCGTGCGGCGGTGCAAATGCAATACCAGGTGCAAAAATATTTTTATAACTTGGGTTTTGATAGGTTTCTGGCCAATCTTTTACGCTCCATTCTTCATAAGGTTTAGGCGTATAATCTGCGTCAACAATCATAAAACCTTTAAAAAGTTTTTCGGTAATGTCATTTTCATTTTTATCAAATGCTTTGAAACCGTGACCAGAAAACGCAGGAATTAGCATTGCGAAATCATAATTTTCCGTTTTTTGCTCGCCTTCTAGATTTTCGTAATGGGCAATTCCATCTTCAATTTTGTTAACACCTGCACCAAGAATCCATTTTATACCGCGGTCTTCAAAAACCATTCCCACCATTTCAGCAGATTTCATGGTCATACTTCCATAGCTGAGTAGCATTCCGTCCATCCCAAAATCGCCAAGTTCATATTCATTGGATATCCATGTTATTTCTGCCATATCTCTTACTTTATGGCGACGTAATTCTTGCTCTACGTTCAAAATATATTCAAAAGCAGCACCTTGGCAAGTAGATTTTGCATGCCCAGTTCCGATTAATATTTTGGCTTTTTTACCTTTTTTCATCTCCTGAATTAAAGCGTTTAATCCTTCCCACGCATGATCTGCGTGTGTATAAGTACAGACAGAATAGGTTTTGTTTTCACCAGGAATTAGGCCTTCTGTGCCCTCAAAATTCAATTTTGGGCCAGTTGCATTGATGAGATAATCGTAGGTTACTTTTTCTTGTTTTCCTTTGTTTTCGCCTACTACATATTCTGCTAAAACATAAGGCTTCGTTTCAGAAGAATCTCCTTCTGGATGGAAGGTAACTACTTTTGCTTGTTTGAAACCGATGCCCTTTTTTTTGTACAACGGTGCTAATGGAAAAAGAATTTCTTTAGATTTCATTCTCCCAATTCCCACCCAAATATTAGACGGAATCCATTGGTAATTAGAATTTGGTGAAACCACGACCACCTCGTGTGTTTTATCTAGTTTTCTACGAAGATGTGCTGCTGCAACGTGCCCTGAAATTCCTGCTCCTAATATTACAATTTTAGACATATAATTAATTTTTTTTGATTTTAAATAATTTCAATTTATAATATTAAAAAATTGATTTGCAATGGTTTGAAATTATTTACGTTTTACAAAGTTGCCAATAATTAAAGTGATAATCTGTAACATTTGTTACATACAACAAAAAAATTTGAATTAGTTATTTGTCGTGATTTTATCCCCAATAATTTTAAAAATATGCAAACTAATAAATCCTTAAAGTTAAAGCATATTCGTGAGCAGCAATATTTAAAAATCGTTAAAGATGGATTTACAGTAGTCCTAAAAAATAATACTTGGGTGCCAATGTAACAAGGATAGTAGTTAAGCCAAGAAATAGAAAAAGGCACGAAATTAGAAATCCTAAAGATTAATTCATTTAGATATTCATTTTAGTAGAGCAAAAACTCCTATAAATATAATTAATGGAAAAAATTCACAGCCAAAGATGATGAACAAATTTTGAAAGGCTTTTGGCTTTATTTTATGCCAAGTTGATAAAGATTTGAATGTCTGTTTTCAATCATATTGCTAATTTTTAACGCTAAAAATGCAAAGATTTCCATTGATTCTTTTTCTAAATCATGTTTTTAAGGTCGCAACAGCGTTTGACTTCGTCGAATCTTTGATTTCACTTAACAAAGTCCTCTAACAATAAAAAACATTTATGATGAATTAAGGACATACAGATAAAGATTTAAAAACAAATACCAGCAAAAAAAATTTAAAGTTTAAACCAACTTTTTTACGTTGATTGGCTTTAAAAATAGTACTTAATAAAATTAAAAAGGGAAAGTATCAATCGTTCTACATCATTAGCATATTGCTACTTCAGAAAACACTTTCCCTTTAAAAACACAACTTAACTTTAGCAAATTTTATGAAAATTTAAAACGATAATTTTCCATAAAAATACTTTTAGGCGAAGAAGCCATTACAAATTTTTCTTTGCGAGATACCAATCTACTTTTTCAAGAGAATCGTCTGCTAAGCGAGTATTTAGTTCATCGAGCGTTTTTGGTGCACCCACAATTACTTTGTCTCCTTTTTTCCAATCCAAAGGCATCGCAACTTTGTACTCATCTGAAGTTTGCAGTGCTTCCAAAGCGCGCAAAATCTCGTTCATATTGCGACCTACATTGAGTGGATAATACATCATCAATCGTATTTTTTTGCTCGGATCTATAAAGAATACGGCACGCACTGCAGAAGTTTCACTTTCATTGGGTTGAAGCATTCCATATAATTTAGAAACTTTCATATCAATATCTGCGATGATGGGAAAATCAAAATAAACTCCTGTATTTTCTCTTACGTTTTGCACCCAACCTAAATGCGCGTGAATACTGTCTATACTTAAACCCAAAAGTTCTGTATTCAAGGCATCAAACTCTGCTTTTCTTGTAGCGAAACCACTCATTTCTGTAGTACAAACTGGTGTAAAATCTGCAGGATGCGAAAACATCACCACCCATTTATCTTTTGCAAAATCTGAGAATTTTATCTTTCCTTTTGTTGTAACTGCTTCAAAATCTGGTGCTTGATCACCGATTCTTGGCATTGAATTCACTTGTTGTAGCTCTAAACTATTTTCCATAAGATTTAACTTTTAAATTTTTGATAAAATTATAGCATTTGCAAAAAACTGGCTGTAACAATGGTTACACAAGATTCAATAAAAAACCGAAATGAAAATAGTAGTAAAGAAAATTGAAACGCTTTAGATCACAAAGTGAAAAACACCAAACTTTTCTTCGATAAACTAAACTACCAAAGAATACAGGATAATAAGAATTATTCTTGTAGAAAGGTTTATGTTCAAATGTAAAATGACACTTAAGACCATATTACTTCTAAAAATCTGGTGTTTTGGCGAGAAAGTAAAATTTTGTTTTTGTGTAAAAACAATTTTTCGAAAAAAATCAAAATTTGTCAGCAAAAATAAGCGGTTCGAAAATTCGAACTGTTTATTTAAGAAACTATAGTTATTTGTAACACCTATTAATTTTGCGTTTAATGAAAAATTAGAAAAGAATTTTAAGATTATTGGCAATTAGACGGAGCCATATTATAATACAATAAACGCTAACCTTTTTACAGATAAGCGTTTTTTGTTATTGATGGAGCAAAGTTGTAAACTTCACAGAGCGGGATGCTTTTGTTTATTCTTGTTTCAAATAATAAAAAGGACGATTTATAGAGGGCACTGATTTGATATAAATAACTTTTATAGTATCACCAATCTTATAATTACTGCTCTGGGAATCTCCTGTATATGTTTTGCCATTTAAATTAAATGAATAACAATATACAATTGCATCTCCATTATTTTCCTTTAAAAAATGTCCATTTGTACCGTTATTACCTCTTTCATTAATTATTTTACCCATTGTAACTACTCCAGATTGATTTAAATAATAATCCTGAATAGGCCATTTAAAAAATGCATAAAGAAAATAAAGAAATACAGCCAATAAAAATATTTTTGATAAAGTTCTACTTTTCATCGGTTTTACTTTTCAGATTATTTATAGGTATTTGAATTTTTGCATTTACAGCATTTTCAGTAGCTTTCTTAATTGTTGTATTGATCCCGATGGCGATGATTTGCAATCCGTGACAAGTTCTAAACATTCTACTTGGCTTTAAAAATTACTGATTTCAAGTATCATACTTTTTAGATTTTTGTTCATTATTTAAAAATAAGAAAAAACATTCAAACTTCTTATAAATTATTACGAGCACGAATCGCAAAACCGCGAACTCGATATCCACAAGATCGGGCTATTGTGGTATCGGTAAATCAAAATAGCATTTAATTTTTAGATTTTTTCCCTTATTAGTCAATATACAATAATTGCTATTGGGCAATTTCTTTATCGTATCTCCAACTTCAGCATTTTCATAAAGTTCTGCTGTCGCATATATGATATGATTTCTATTTTTTACATGAGTGTCCGCACAATTAATTTTACTTACTCTATAATCATTCTTTTTATAAATGACTCCAACAAAAGAATTAGAAAACAATTCTTTATTATTTTTTTTCTCCAAAGAATTACTATATAACCAGCCAATAAATAAAAATGTGATTACAATAATTTTAAAAACTAGATTATTATTTCTGAAATCCTGCACGTTGTAAAATTGTATTAATTATTGGTCTGTAAATATATCGCACAGTTCCAATTGTAATGCTCCCAGATGGTGCGGATTTGCAATCCGCGACGAATTAAAAATAGTATTTCCCTATTTAAATTATTACTATTTATATTTTGAAAATATTTATCATTAAATAAAAGTAAGAAAAAAAGTTTATTTATGGAATGTTTTTCGAATTCTGATTTTAGATCACCACTGTCGATATCGGCGAGATTGGATACTAACTATTTCAAGTCTCTAACATAAAATATTACACACTTTTTAAGACAGTACCACAAAAAAATTCAAAAGTTTAAAATTTAGACACAAAAAAAATCCCCACACAAAAAAATGTGTGGGGATAAAAAAAACTGGCGGCGACCTACTCTCCCGCGTGTTGCAGTACCATCGGCGCTAGAGGG
>NZ_FNUS01000006.1 GCF_900108025.1 Halpernia humi | reverse complement strand
TTTCGTTTTTAAAAAAAAAAAAAAAAAAAAAAACAGATTTGCAATAGAAATATTAATTATTTTTAAATTTTTCTGATTTTATTAATAATATCGCTAAAATATAGACTTTAAAGAATTAATTAATGTATGTTATATCTTTTAAATTGCCAAAACCTCATCTCTCATTTTTTTGGTTAAAGATTTAAAAACCAAATCATAAGATTCATCGATTAATTTTTTAATTAAATCTGCTTTTATACCTTCGCAAACTACTGAACTCCAGTGGGCTTTATTCATGTGATAAGCGCCTTCAATTTGCCAAAATTCTGCTCGAAGTTCTATATTTTTTTCTGGTGTATTTTTTAACGATATTTTAAGCGGCTGAGATTCTAAAGA
Source organism: Halpernia humi (assembly GCF_900108025.1). Classification (GTDB taxonomy): domain Bacteria; phylum Bacteroidota; class Bacteroidia; order Flavobacteriales; family Weeksellaceae; genus Halpernia; species Halpernia humi. The sequence continues at coordinate 248,199 of NZ_FNUS01000006.1, read as the reverse complement.
CATCAATAGAAATATTTTGTTTCCGACTTTAAAAACTAAAGTTTCTTCATTGAAAGGAAATGATTCAGTCACGCCTTTCTTTTTTAAACAATATTCCTGAATTTCTTCCGCTTGCATTTTTAAGTTGTTGGTTGTCAGTTGATAGTTGTCAGTAACAATTAAATTGAAGTCAAATTTAAAAAATAATTGTCGATTTTTGCATTAAATTGCAGCCCGACTTGAGTGGAAATCCTTTTTATTTTTATTGCGATGGCGATAAAGTTCAACGGATTGCTTCGCTTCGGTCGCAATGAAAATAAAAAGATTGGGAACGGAAGGCGGAAATGTCTGCCACAAAATAATTAATAAATTAGCATTCGACAAAGTAAAATGCTGCCCAAAAAATAGTATATGAAAGCACTCGTTTTAGGCGCAACTGGCGCAACTGGTAAAGATTTAACGAAATTATTATTGGAAGACGAATCGTTTTCTGAAGTTCATGTTTGTGTGAGAAAACCTTTAAACATAGAAAATTTAAAACTTAAAACGCACATCGTTAATTTTGAAAATTTTGAAGAATGGGAAAATTTAATTTTGGGCGACGTCGCCTTTTCTTGCATGGGAACGACTTTGAAAGCCGCAGGAAGCAAGGAAGCGCAACGAAAAGTGGATTTTGATTTTCAATTGAATTTTGCAAAAGCGGCCAAGAAAAATGCTGTGAAAAATTATGTTTTAGTTTCTGCTTACGGCGCAAACGCGAAATCTAAAATATTCTACAGCCAAATGAAAGGTGAATTGGAAAACGCAATAAAAAATCTTAATTTCGAGAAAACTACGATTTTCCAACCAGGAATGTTGGATCGAAAAGGAAGTGAAAGATTGGGCGAAGTTGTAGGTTTGAAACTATTAAAATTCGTCAATAAAATCGGGTTGTTTAAAAGCCAAAAACCTTTGCCAACAGAGATTTTAGCCAAAGCAATGGTGAATGCTGCCAAAATAAAATCTAACGGTTTTTCTAAAATAAAACTTGCTGCAATTTTTAATTTTGCTGCAAAAAATAATTAAAAAAAATCCGGCTCATTTGCCGGATTTTATTTTATAAAAAGTTTGATTTTATTTAAAGTATTTTGTGATACTTTCACTTGTTGGCTTTGTTGTGCTGACAAAACTATCAATTAAATGGCCGTTTTCATCCAACAAAAATTTTGTAAAATTCCAAAGAATTGTTGTGTTTTTTACGCCATTCAAGTTTTTATCTTTTAAAAATTTAAAAATGGGTGCGGTATCGTCGCCTTTCACAGAAACTTTTGCCGCCATGGGAAATGTTACACCATAATTTCTGGTACAAAAAGTACTAATTTCTTTATTACTTCCCGGTTCTTGCCCACCAAAATTATTTGCTGGGAAACCTACTACAACTACTTTGTCTTTGTATTGCTCTGCAACTTTTTCTAAATCTGCGTATTGCGGCGTGAAGCCACATTCTGAGGCAGTATTTACAATTAAAATTTTCTTGCCTTTAAAATCGGCGAAATTGATAGTTTTCCCTTCTTCTAATGCGGGCACTTTGAAATCATAAATGGATTCTGGTTTCATTTCTGTAGTTTGTGCTATTGTTTTTTCTTTTTTTTGATTGGTGCAACTTTGTAAAAATGCACCGATTGAGAGTATAAATATAAAGGTTTTTTTTAGCATGGCTTATGAATTTTTAATTAGTGATTTATAAATTTTAGATTCAATTATTTTAATTTAAAAGTATTTGCAGGAAATTCCTTATTAATTTCTATTTTATTAATAAGCATCACATAATCTCCATCTTTTTTTGGTGACGAAGATTCTATTCTGTAAGGCATCAAAAGTGAACCCACTTTTCGGTAATCGGAATAACTTAAAGTTTCGTCTTTCTTAACTTCTTTTAAAAGCATAAAAGTTTTAACATCAAAATAGTAAATTGTTTTATTCACGTTTTTAGTCAATTCTACTTTATAGCAAAGGTTTTCGCCAATTTTTTCTTGACCTTGAAGTTCTGCAGTGAAGCCTTTGTTTTCATAGTCTATAAAATCATTATCAAAACTTTCTGGTTTGTAATTTTCATAAACTTGAAGTTTGTTTGTGGCATAATTCATTGCGTAGCCTTTTTCTCCATCAAAACCCTCAATTGCAGTATCTTTTTTACCAATTGTAATAACAGTTTTCGTAAGATTTGGACGTTGCTGGTAAATTTTTATTGGATAAATATCATTTATACCTAAAGAAACTTTTCCTTGTAAAATAATAGAATTCAATAACTTCCAGTTGGTTAAACCACCAGATTTATCTAAATTTTGTTGGATAATATCTTTTGCAGTTTGTGCAAAAATAAGACTGCTACAAATTAGACCAAATAAAATTATTAATTTCTTCATTAAATGAGTACAAAAATGTGAAAATAGATTCTTTTAAAGATTGATTTGTCAAATATAGTACTTTAATAAAATACGAAGCTTGTCAAAAATCAGTTTTAAGGTTTTTTTATGTTTAATAATGCGCGTGCTTTTTCCAAATCTTCAGGAACATCGATTCCGACACCTACAAAATCTGTTTCCACCATTTTAATTTTCATGCCATATTCTAAATAGCGAATACATTCTATTTTTTCTGAAATTTCGAGTGGCCGCATTTCTAAATTTGTAAATTTCAAAAGTGCTTCTTTTCTAAAAGCATAAACGCCGATATGTTTGAAATATTCCGTTGCTTTAGAAATTTCTCGAGGATAAGGAATTACTGAACGGCTAAAATAAAGCGCGAAATTTTGTTCATCGGTAATGACTTTTACATTATTCGGATCCGAGATTTCTTTCACATCAAACATTTTGGTTTTAAGTGAAGCTAAAGAAATTTCTTTCTTTTTATCAGATTTAAAAACAGAAATAAGTTCTTTTAATGGTTTTTTATTTAAAAAAGGTTCGTCTCCTTGCACATTTACAACAATATCGCAATCTATATTTTTTATGGCTTCTGCAATTCTATCGCTTCCAGTTTCGTGGTGTTTTGTGAAAACTGCTTTGCCACCATTTTTCTCAATTTCCTTTAAAATAATTTGGGAATCTGTCGCCACAAAAACATCATCAAATAATTTTGTTTTCACTACATTTTCATAAGTGGTAGAAATAACGGTTTTATTTCCTAGCATTTCCATCAGTTTTCCTGGGAACCTTGTGGCTTCATATCTTGCGGGAATAACGGCTATGATTTTCATTTGTTGCAATATCTATTTTTTATTGGTCAAATGTAATCGCCATTTTTCACCAATGTTTTTTATAAGAATTATTTTAGCGGCGATTTCAATTTAATTATATTTTTTTAAAATATTTTCTAATCTATAATCTGGAATAAAATCTAAAACATCAATAATTTCCACTTCTTTATATAATGGATGTTCAGAATTAATAACGATATTAAAATTTTGCGGAACTACAGCGGAAGGCACTTTTAATAGCAAATGATTTCTTCTTACAAACCACTCTTCTGATAAAGTTTGACAAACAGCATAATTCCTGAAATTTCGCCAATCTACCGGTAATTTTTCCGAATTAATTTCATCAAAAGTTGCAGAGTCTGGAATGGAAATGAGCATAATTTTAAAATCATCATTAAAACCCAAGCCTTTGCGCTGATGCATTAATTCTAAATAAGCCAAAGCAATAGTTTTTGCGGTATAAAGAACTTTTTGACCCGCAAAATTCCACCTTCCCTCGATGCCACTAGCGAAAAGTGAATCTGCATACTTCCTATGAACCAATCTGTAAACCAACATTTATAAGGGGTAACCTTGTGCTAACTTTTCTATTTCTTCTGCAATTAAATCTACACCACCAGAAGTATTTAAAAAATCTAAAGGTTTTTCGTCAGAATTATAAAACGGCCGCTCCATCCAAGCACTAAACTCTTTCACATTTCCAAATATATCAATACCTAATTTATATAATTTCACGATTTTTAAAAGATGCTCGCTATAATTGGGATCTAAATCTTTATTTTGATCCCGATAATTACTGATCGTTCTTGGAGATAAATTAATAATGCTTGCCAATATTTTTTCTGGCATATTTATTTTTTCTGCTAATGTGTAAAAAACTTCGGTTTTTACGCCTTCATTTGCCTTTTTTATAAGAGAATAATTATCTTTAAATATATGACTACTAAATGAATTGGGTTTACTGTAAACCGCTGCTGGCTCAGAAACCTGATCTAAATCTGTACTTGAAGAATATTTTTTTTTCACGATTTCTATACTTTTACACTACAAATTTAGAATTGTTTCTTCAGATAAAGTGAATTTTTTCCACTTATTTTAATTTTTCTAAAGCAGATTTTAATCTTGGTAGCATATCTTTTATTTCATCTAAACTCAACCCACCAACTGATGCTCGAAACCAAGGCATTTCTGGCGAACTTCCAAAAGCGGAAAATGGAACGAGTGCGATTCCTGCGTCCTTAATTAAATAAAAAACCAAATCTGATGAAGTTTTTATTTCACTTCCATCTGACAAATATTTCCCAATGTAGTCTAATTTTATAGTAAGATAAAGCGCGCCCATTGGCACGATGCTTTCCACGGCAAAATTTTCATTTTTTAAATCTTGAATTCCGTCGTGCAAAACCTTTAAACTTTCTTCAATTTTTGCTTTAAAATCATTCACGAAAGTATCTACATTTTCCTTGTGCTGGTAAAAATTTCCTACAGCCTGCTGTTCGGGTTTTGGTGCCCAAGCGCCAACGTGAGTAAGCAAAGCCGTCATTTTTTTAATGATCAATTCTGGCCCAAAAGCCCAACCAACGCGAACGCCTGTTGCTGCCAAACATTTTGAAATTCCATCAATAAAAACTGTGAATTCTGCCATTTCCGGGAAAAGCGATACCGGGTTGAAATGCTCTGCGCCAAATGTTACATTAGAATAAATTTGATCGTACATCACATAAAGCGGTTTCTGATTTTCACCACGAGATTTGTTTTCCGCTAAAACCAATTCGCAGATTTCTGATAATTGCGATTTAGAATACATGGTTCCAGTCGGGTTCAAAGGTGAGCAAAGTGCTAGTAAAACAGTACCTTTTAGATGCGATTTCAGATCTTCCGCTGTTGGCAAAAAATTATTTTCTGGTGAAGTTTCAACTTCAACTTTGTTGGCAGAAGTAAGAAAAGCATAATGGTTATTATTCCAGCTTGGGATTGGGTAAACCACTTTCTCGCCTTCATCTACGATGGTTTTAAAAAACGCATAAATCAAAGGCCGAGATCCAGCCGCAATTAAAACCTGGTTTTCATCGTAATCTAAATTCCAACGATTTTTAATATCATCTGAAATAGATTTTCGTAACGAAAGCAATCCATTCGAAGGCGGATAATTTGTTAAATTATTTTCGTAGGCCTTTGAAATTTCTTCTTTTAATAATGTAGGAATCGGATAAATGCTAGAATTCAAATCACCAATTGTTAAATTTGCAATTTTTTTTCCTTGCGATTTCAATTCGTTAACTTGATTTCCGATTTTTAAAATTTCTGATCCTACTAAATTTTCCGCTAATTTTGATACTTTCATTACTGAAATAATTGATGATTTATTATTTATTATTGAATACAAAAGACATTTTACTCTTTTTCTAAAGATTTCTAAAGTTTTAAATCTTTTTTAATGCCTTCAATTTTATTGTTTAGGATAACTAATTTTTCTTTAAAATCTGCTTCAGATTCAACATTTCCTTTCACAGAAAAGTAAAATTTAATCTTTGGTTCTGTGCCAGAAGGACGAATACAAATTTTAGAACCGTCTTCGGTATAATAAATTAGAACATTAGATTTCGGAATATCATCCATCACTTCTCTCCTATTTTCTTGCAAATATAGGCAAGTTTGCTCTTGGAAATCTTTTACTTCAATTACTTTCGAACCTACTAATTCTCTTGGCGGGTTTTCTCTAAAATCCACCATCATTTGTTTAATTTCTTCTGCGCCATCTCTTCCTTTTTTAGTAATTGAAGTTAGGCTTTCGTAGTACATTCCGAGATCGCGATAGATTTCTATTAAATATTGATACATCGTTTTGCCGTGTGCTTTGCAAAAAGCCGCAATTTCGCAAGCTAATAAAATACTGCCACAAGAATCTTTATCTCGCACAAAATCGCCCGTCATAAAACCGAAACTTTCTTCGCCACCACAAATAAATTTTTCTTGTCCTTCAAAGTCACGGATCATTTTACCAATCCATTTAAAACCGGTTAAACCCACTTTACAATCTACGCCAAATTTCGAAGCAATATCAAAGAAAATATCTGAAGTCACAATTGTAGAGCCAATAAACTCCTTTCCGTTTAGTTTTCCTCGGCGTTTCCATTGGTCTAAAATATAATAAGTGAGAATTGTGTTGCACTGATTTCCGTTCAGCAATTGCATTTCGTTTTCTAAATTTCTCACAGCAATTCCCAGTCTATCGCCATCTGGATCTGTCCCAATTACGATATCTGCATTTACAATTTTTGCTAAATCTAAAGCCATCTCCAAAGCGGCTGGTTCTTCAGGATTTGGACTTTCCACAGTCGGGAAATTTCCACTTGGAACCATTTGTTCTTGCACCAAATCTATTTTTTGAAAACCTGCTTTTCTTAACGCTTTCGGAACTGTCGCATAAGTTGTTCCGTGAATGGAAGTAAAAACAATGTTCAGATTTTCTTTACAAATATTTTGATAGGTTGAGTTTTTAATACAAGCCTCAATGTAAACATCATCTTGCTCTTCGCCAATCCATTCTATTAAATCATCGTTTCCATTAAATTTAATTTGATCGAATTTTGTATTTTGAACTTCATTTATAATTGCTGAATCTTGCGGTGGAACGATTTGCGCACCGTCATTCCAATAAACTTTGTAACCATTATATTCTGGCGGATTATGCGAAGCCGTCAACACGATTCCTGCATTGCATTTTTTTTCTCGAACAGTAAAAGACAATTCAGGCGTCGGACGGTGATTTTTAAACAACAATACTTTGATGCCATTTGCCGTTAAAACATCGGCGCACATTTTCCCAAATTCTTTTGAATTATGACGCACATCGTACGCAATTGCCACTTTAACTTCTTCGTTAGGAAATTGTTGCAAAATATAGTTGGCCAAACCTTGCGTGGCTTGCCCGAGAGTATATTTATTTAAACGATTTGTACCAACGCCCATTATGCCGCGCATTCCGCCCGTTCCAAATTCTAAATTTTTATAAAAACTATCATCTAAATCTGGCGAATTTGAATTAATAAGTAATTCTACAGCGTTCTGTGTTTCTTCGTCAAAAGGCTCATTTAGCCATAGTTTTGCTTTTTCGATGGAAGTCATATTTTTTTAGTTTTATTTGGTTTGATATTGTTTAATCTCGTTTAATATTGTTTGATGTTGTTTCAAATTATTTTATTTGGTTTAAAAAGTTCTCATATCAAACATTTTGAAATCATTTGAAACCTTTAACTACTGCAATTCTTTATTCTGAACTGTGGCCGTTTTTTCAATTTTAAAAGCACTTACGGGACTTCCATAATAATTAAAAGTCGCCGTATTTTTTACTTCACCACTTATTTTATTTTTTATATTTAGTTCAGAATAATTGCCTTTATCGGAATTGATTTTCAAATCATTAATAATCCAATAAGGCGCAATCAAACTTGCCGTATCAGAAATTTTTACAAATGCTTGATTGCTCTTTCCCATTAAGTTTGCGCGGCTTTTATCCGTCATATCCAGTGCAACTTTTGCGGAATTCACAGCACCAATAAATTTAGCACTATTTTTTAAATTAAGTTTAAAATCTGGGGATTTTATTTCACCAGAAATATTAAATTCTACAGAATCTGCTAGTTTTGCTTGGTTTAATTGAGATTTAGAATAAATGCTAATGTTATAAAAATCAAGATCTTGCGTTTCTCTTTTTTCGTGAATGTCTAAAACATTATCTTTTACGTTAATATCAAGATTTTTGTAAAAATTTGGATTGGTTTCTACCGCCACGAAATTTTTCTGCGAATGGATAAAAAATACCCTAAATTTCCCCTTCAAATCTACTTGATTGAAATCTGCTAATTTAATTTCATGTGTTTCTATTGGCCCTTCTGGCTTAACCTTGGAGCAGGAAACGATTGTGAAAATTGTAAATAAGAGTAAAATTTTTTTCATTTTAATTTTTCCTATAAAAATAATTATAATTATCTTGTGTACTTAATACCAAATACCTTTCCGTTAAATATTTAACTTTAAGTTTAAGAGTGTCCCCTTTGTTGTAAATTTCTTTAATAATTTTATTTTGCTTATCGATTAAAAATTTACCTCTGTCTGAATAGTCACCTTGATTACTCATAAATTGACCGCTTTTCTCATAAATTTGGAATGGAGTTCCGAAATTAGATTGATACTCATCTTTAGACAACTTACCAATCGATTTAAACTCACCTTTAAAAAAATTTAAAAAAATCCATTTCCCATACAAATTTTCAAAGTTAATTTTTGAATTTGAAACTATTTGTGAAGAAACTAAAGTGTAAAATAAAAGAATTATAATATATAAAACTTTTTTCATTATTAATAATTTTAATTAAATTTTTTCATCAATATAGTAATTCTTATGATCTCTATTATTTCTAATAATCATTTCGCCTAAAAAGCCTGCGATAAAAAGCAAAGTTCCAAGTATCATCATCGTCAAGGCGATAAAAAACCACGGATTATTTGCTAAAAGATGTCCGTAAATTCCACGCGAAACATCAATTAACTTGGATAACCCAAGCCAAAAAGCAGATAAAAAACCGAATAAAAACATTAAAGTTCCTGCAGCGCCAAAAAAATGCATCGGTCTGCCTCCAAAACGACTTACAAACCAAAGCGTCACTAAATCTAAAAAACCACGAACAAATCTTTCGCTGCCAAATTTTGAACTTCCGTAGGGTCTTGCTTGGTGTTGCACTTCTTTTTCGGTAATTTTTCTAAAACCTGCATTTGCTGCTAAAACCGGAATGTAGCGGTGCATATCGCCATAAACATCAATAGATTTTACGACTTGTTTTTTGTAGGCTTTTAAACCACAATTAAAATCATGCAATTCTACACCTGATAATTTTCTTGCTGCGGCATTGAATAATTTTGAAGGCAAATTTTTTGTCATTACATTATCAAACCGTTTCTTTTTCCAGCCAGAAACAATATCAAAATCCTCAGAAATAATCTTGTCATAAAGTGAAGGAATTTCTTCTGGGAAATCTTGCAAATCTGCATCCATTGTGATAATTATTTCACCTTGCACTTTTTCAAAAGCAGCGTGAAGCGCTTGTGATTTGCCATAATTTCTTGAAAATTTTATCCCATGAACGTTCGCATTTTGAACGGATAAATTTTCAATAATACTCCACGACAAATCTGTGCTTCCATCATCTACGAACCAAATTTCGTAGGATAATTGATGGCTTTTACAAACCAAATCTATTCGCGAAAAAAGTTCTTCAAGAGATTCTGCTTCGTTTAAAAGCGGTATTACGATGGATAAATTCATTAATTAAAATTGATGCGAAAAGTTATTTAAATATTTTTTTTCAAAATTAAGTGTTTTAAAATAATCTTCCACAATTTTCGGAACTGTGGAATTATTATTTTTAGCAAAAGCCTTAATATTTTCTACCGTATCATTCTTAACCACTAACGTTAATCTTTTTCTCATAACTCAAATTTAAAATTTATTCAGGATTTCTACTTCTGAAAAATGAAGCCATAAAAAAGGAAAAAATTACATCAAATAAGAAAATGGCACCGAAATAATAAGAAAAATATTTAAATGTAAATACATCTTTTCCTTTCAATTGCTCTTTGCTAAAACTCTGCATACTAGCATTAAAATCTTTATCGAGATCATCTTTTTCTTTCTGGGTTTTTAATCGAGATTTTTCTTTGTTATAAACTTTTAGCAACTCATTTTTGTTGGTTTGTGTGAACTGATAATTTAGTAAATCTTTTGCGCCAGTATCCACATAATTTAAAAAAACAAACATACTTATAATGGAAAGAAATCCACCGATAAACATTGGCAAAAAAGAATTCTTAAAGGCGGTTCTAAAATTTATACTATGACTTTTTTTCCAAATTTTCCGAACCGAAAAAAATGCAACGAGAGCATACAACAATGGCAAAACGAAAGAATTCACTTTCATTGTTACATCAAAATAATGCAATCCATTATAAAAATAGTAAACTCCTAAAAAAATTAAAAAGGTGATAACGAATAAGATAAGTCCGTAACGGACGGGATTTTGTGTCATTTCTAAAATTTTATTTTCAAATTTTGCTAAAATTTGTATATTTGCACCGGCAAGTCCTACACAACCAGCTCCTGAGAATCCTCCAGGGTGGGAACGCAGCAAAGGTAATCGGTTGTAGCGGTGTGATGTAGATCGCTTGCCATTTTTTTATTTTAAATTTTGAGAATTTTTATTCTCTTTTTTTTTACTTTAAATTGTAAATTCTTCGCCTAATTCTGGCAAAATAAGTTCTACATTTTTCTCATTAAATAAGTTTTTCGCCACATCATGATCAATTTTTATTGGTGGAAAAGTATCAAAATGACAACCAATCACTTTCGGGCATTTTAATAATTCCGCCGCTGCAAAACTCGCTTTTCTCGCGCACATGGTATAATGCGAACCAATCGGTAAAATGGATAAATTAATCTCACCAAATAATTGTGGAAAATACGCCATATCTGCCATTACACCGGTATCGCCGGCAAAATAAATATTGTTTCCCGGAAATCTGAAAATATAACCTGAAGGTTCGCCACCGTAACTTCCATCTGGGAAAGAACTCGTGTGAGACGCCGGAACCATTGAGATTTTTAAATCTGAAAATTTTGCGGAACCTCCAAAATTAATATCAATAGAATTTTTTGCCTTAAAATAGCCGCAAATTTCTGGTTGACCAATTAAAGTCGCTTCAGGATGATGTTGTAAAACTTCCGCAACATCTGCGATGTGATCGCCGTGCGCGTGAGTAATTAAAATATAATCGATTTTTTGCGCGGAAATATCAAAGCCTGATTTATCTTTACTAAAATTGTAAAAAGGATCTGTAAGTATTGTTTTTCCGTCGTAAGTAAACAGGAAACAGTTTTGTCCTAAAAATTTTATTTTCATTTTGAATTTATTTTCTATTGAATTTTATAAAATAATTTTTTCTTAATAATGTTTTGTAAATTTCTCCATTAAGAAGATTATTATGTTCGCTTTTATCTTTATTTCCATAAAGGTTATAATTGGAATAATAAAGCGTGTCTTTTTCTATAATGTATTGGTAAGTTCTTGAATCACCTTCATCAATAAAACTTTTTCTTTCAACTTTTTCAATTTTTTTCTTTAATAAAAAATCCAAGTTCGAATTTAATGAAAATTGAAACGACAAAAATATAAACATTGGAAGTAAGAATAAAAAAAACAAAAGAGCAATTAAAAGATTTGACAATTTAAAAATATATTTCTTTTCAAAAAGAGAATTGGTGATTAAAATAGAAGTCAAAAATGCTACTAAAATTAATAATAGATAGAAATTGTTATTATTAGAGTAATTTTTCTGATATAAAAAATCAAAATTCTGAAATGAATTATAGAAATCAAAATTTATTAAAGCAACTATTAAAATAATAATTACAAAAAGTAAAATTCTACTTGTTGATTGCCAAATGTTATTTTTAAAATCTAAAATCATGAATTAAATTTCGCTTCAATAAAAAATTTTATTTTTCTATTTTTTAATTAAAATAATTTAAACCAATCGCTACTAAAACGCTCATCATAAAAGTAATAATCCCGACTTGTTTTAAAAACTGATCGAGTTCATGAGGTTCTTTTACTTCCATTATTCGCCGTCTGATTGCCATTAAAGGTAAAATTAAGATGAAAAAGATAAACGCATAATAATGTGCTGTTTCATGTAATTTATTGATTAACATAAATGCAAGCATAATAATTAAAGGCAATTGCAGCAAAATAACTTCATAAACCATCGCTTTTTTGAAACCTAAACGCAGCGCTAACGTATGTTTCCCTGTTAAAGCGTCACTTTCAATATCACGCATATTATTTAAATTTAAAACCGCTGTGCTGAACAATCCAATCGCAGTTGCCGGTAATAAAATATCCCAAGAGAAAGATTTAGTGAACAGAAAATAACTGCCGCAAACCGAAACCAATCCAAAGAAAACAAAAACGAAAATATCGCCTAACCCCATGTAACCATAAGGTTTTTTACCAATTGTATAACCAATTGCCGCTAAAACACAAGCGATTCCCAAACCAATAAACAGGTAAAAAGAATTCATATAATCCGGCAAAAAAGCAACATATAAAAGTGCAACCGTCGCAATTAATGACAAAATCGAAAGCACGATTACGCCGTTTTTCATTTGATTTGCTGTGATATGTCCCGCGGCAACGGCTCTTGCCTCACCTTTTCGGTTTAGATCTGTCCCACGGATTCCGTCGCCGTAATCATTGGCGAAATTTGAAAGAATTTGGTACAAAAGCGTCACCAACATTGCCAAAGCAAAAATTTGCCAGTCCCAGGTTTTTCCGTCTAAATTCAAGCGCCATTTTGCGATATAAGAACCGAGAACAATTCCACTCATTGAAAGCGGCAAAGTGCGCAAACGTGCGGCTTTTATCCAATATTTCATTTAAAATAGATTTTAGATTTTAGATTTTAGATTTTAGATTTTTTAAACTTTTATAGTCTAACTTCTAAAATCTAATGTCTAATTTCTTAATTTAAGAGATCCAGTTATTTTTTCCAAAATCCGGTTTTCTTTTTTCTAAAAAGGCGTTTCTTCCTTCTTTGGCTTCGTCCGTCATATACGCCAAACGTGTTGCTTCGCCAGCAAAAACCTGTTGACCTACCATTCCATCGTCAGTTAAATTCATAGCGAATTTCAGCATTCTGATGGACATTGGCGATTTTGCTAAAATTTCCTGCGCCCATTCGTAAGCCGTATCTTCCAATTCTGCGTGTGGAATAACGGCATTCACCATTCCCATATCCGCGGCTTCCTGCGCCGTATAATTTCGGCCTAAAAAGAAAATTTCTCTTGCTTTTTTTTGTCCGACCATTTTTGCCAAATAAGCCGATCCATAACCGCCGTCAAAACTGGTGACATCCGCATCGGTTTGTTTAAAAATCGCATGTTCTTTACTTGCTAAAGTTAAATCGCAAACCACGTGAAGTGAATGTCCACCGCCAACTGCCCAACCCGGAACAACTGCGATCACCACTTTTGGCATAAATCTGATGAGTCTTTGAACTTCTAAAATATTTAATCTGTGTCTTCCATCTTCACCAACATAACCTTTTTCGCCGCGTGCATTTTGATCGCCGCCACTGCAAAAAGCCCATCCGCCATCTTTTTTACTCGGACCTTCGCCAGTAAGCAAAACTACGCCGACAGAAGAATCTTCCGAAACATGGTAAAAAGCATCATATAATTCTGAGGTGGTTTTGGGGCGAAATGCGTTGCGAACTTCCGGGCGGTTTATTGCAATTCTGGCAACACCATTACATTTTTTGTACGTAATATCATCATATTCTTTTACAGTTTCCCAGTTTATCATGCTAAAAAAATTTTGCCGTAAAGATAGTTGTTATAAGTAAAAAGGCAAAAGTAAAAGGTGAAATATATAAAATAGAAATTTTTAATTAGCCTGAAATTTTCTTTCTCTAATTAAATCAGCAATTGCTAAAATATCTTCGCCAATTAAGCGGTCATTGGTTAATTTAGAAACTTTTGTTCGGATTAAATCGTAAGCGTCTTCTACAAATTTCGTGCATTTCGCAGGTCTTCTAAATTCCAAACCTTGAGCGCCAAACATCAACTCTACGGCTAAAATATTCTCTAAATTCCCTAAAACCTGATTAAATTTTCTTCCCGAAATACTTCCCATAGAAACGTGATCTTCCTGCCCTAAACTTGTCGGAATTGAATCTGCAGAAGCCGGAAAACAAAGCGATTTATTTTCGGAAACCAAGGCCGCAGTTGTATATTGTGGAATCATATAGCCGGAATTTAAGCCGCTGCTTTCCACTAATAATTTCGGTAAACCATATTTTCCTTCTAAAAGTAGATAACTTCTTCTATCAGAAATATTTCCTAATTCTGCCGCCGCCAAAGTCGCGTAATCTAGAGGCATTGCTAAAAGTTGCCCGTGAAAATTTCCACCAGAAATGGCTTCTTCATCAGAAATAACGATTGGATTATCGGTTACAGAATTAAGTTCAATTTCTGTTAATTTTTTTAAATGTTCGAAAGCATTTCTACTTGCGCCGTGAACTTGCGGCACGCAACGCATAGAATAGGGATCTTGCACTCGATCACAAAATTCGTGGGCATCAAGATTTTCAGAATTTTTTAAAAATTTCCGCATTCTGGAAGCGACTTTTTTGCTTCCGTCAAATGGACGAATTTCGTGCAATTCTTTCTTGTAAGGACTTGCAGAACCGCGGTACGCTTCCAAACTCAATGCTGCGGTTAAATCTGCCAAATCCAGTAAATATTCAAATTTTTCTAAACCTAAAATGGAATGGGCTAAAATAAACTGTGTTCCGTTAATTAAACCCAAACCTTCTTTTGGGCCGAGAATTAAAGGCTCGATATTGTATTTTTCTAAAACTTCTTTTGTCGGAACAGCAACATCATTTTGCCAGACTTTCCCCAAACCTAAAAGTGGTAAAACCATATGCGCCAAAGGTGCCAAATCACCAGAAGCACCTACTGAACCTTGTTCTGGAATTAGCGGAATAATATCTTTTTCTACCATTAAAATCAAACGTTCCACCAATTCTAAGGAAACTCCCGAAAAACCTTTTGAAAGCGCATGAATTTTCGCGACCATCATTATTTTTGAGAGTTTTTTTGAAATTGGTTTTCCAACGCCGACGGCGTGAGAAATAATTAAATTATGTTGTAAATGTTCGGTTTCTTCTTCAGAAATTTTGGTATCGCACAAAGGACCAAAACCTGTATTTATACCGTAAACCGTTCTATCTGAAGCAATTATTTTCTTTACGTTTTCTGCAGAATCTGTGATTTGTTTTTTTGCTTTTGCGTTTAATTTTGCGATTTTCGGATTTTCAACAATTGTTAAAATGTCTTCAATTGAAAAATAATCTAGGCCGTAATTCATGAGGAAAAATTTTTTTCTAAAAGTACGGAATTAAATAATTTTAAAAATTACTGTTTGATTAAAATTACATATAATTTTTTTGAAATTTATTTCGCCACTTTGTGGCTTTTTTTATTTCTTTATTTTTTCATAGGGTTTCACCCTATGCTATTTTATTTCACCACTTCGTGGCTTTGAAAGTTTTTATGTCTTTTTAAAACAAAACAGCATTTTGTCATTCCGTAGGAATCTCAACGACTTAGATTCCTACGGAATGACAAAAAACCTATAAATTTGAATTATTAGAAATTATTGATAATTACAAAATTTTATTAAAGTATAATTATGAGCGATTTAGCAATTGGTTTAATATTTAGTTTAGCAACAATTTTAATTGGTGTGATTTGTTTTTTTTCTTTTTAAATAGCATAAAAGAATTTAAAACATCAAAATATAATCCACTTAAAGATAAAGGTACAAATTTTGAAAAAGCAATGAATATTAATTCTTTTATGAACTCTTATCTTGGTTTTACAATAGGAATTATTCTAATAATATTTGGTATTTATGTTCTATTTGCAACAATTTTTTCATCTTTCTAAAATTTAATTAATCTTTCAAAGAACTTCCTTTCTTCTTTTCTTTCACTTAATTATTATAAAATACATTGCAGCCCGACTTGAGTGGAAATCCCCGCCGCGGCGGGATTGGGAACGGAAGGCGGAAATGTCTGCCCAAAGTAAAAATAATCTTAACATTAAGATTTATGAAGGAATTAAGTTTATTAAGTTTGGGACAAATGTTAGTAAAAACGAATTTTATATTTATTTTTGCAACTTAAATTTACGAAAATGAACGCTTTTATTGAAGAACTGAAATGGCGCGGTTTGTACGCCGATTCTATGCCCGGAACTGAAAAACAATTGGATAAGGAAATGACGACGGGTTATATCGGGTTTGATCCGACGGCAGATTCTCTTCATATCGGTAGTTTGATTCAGATAAAAATTTTAGCGCATTTTCAACAGCACGGGCATAAACCGATTGCTTTGGTCGGCGGTGCGACGGGAATGATTGGCGATCCAAGTGGGAAATCTAACGAGAGAAATCTCTTGGATGAAGCGACTTTGAACCATTATGTTTCTTGTTTGAAAGGGCAATTGTCGCAGTTTTTGAATTTTGACGGAAATGAAGCGAACAAAGCAGAATTGGTGAACAATTTTGACTGGATCAAAAATATTTCTTTTTTGGATTTTGTGCGTGATATCGGGAAAAATCTAACCGTCAATTACATGATGGCGAAGGAATCTGTGAAGAAAAGACTGACCGGCGAAAATGGCGCGGAAGGCATGAGTTTCACGGAATTTACGTATCAACTTCTTCAAGGTTTTGACTTTTTACATCTTTACCAAAACAATAACGTAAAACTCCAAATGGGCGGAACCGATCAATGGGGAAATATCACGACTGGGACTGAATTGATCAGAAGAAAAGTGCAAGGTGAAGCATTTGCTTTGACCGTAAATTTAATTACAAAATCTGACGGTTCTAAATTTGGAAAAAGTGAAGCCGGCGAAAATTATTGGCTTGATCCGAAGAAAACTTCACCTTATAAATTTTACCAGTTTTGGGTAAATTCTACTGATGAAGATGCGGAAAGATTTATTAAATATTATACTTTTTTGTCGGAAGAAACAATCAATGATTTAATAAAAACGCACAGAGAAGCGCCGCACGAAAGACAATTGCAGAAGAAATTAGGGGAAGAAGTGACGGTTTGGGTTCATGGAAAAGAGGAATTTGAAAAAGCCGTGAAAGCCTCCAATATTCTTTTTGGAAAATCTACGGCGGAAGATTTAGTGGCTTTGGATGAAGCGACTTTTCTGGAAATTTTTAGCGGTGTGCCGCAGAAAGAAATTTCTAAAAGCGAAATTCTTTCGGGAAATATTGTCGATTTATTATCCGAACAAAGTGGTTTTTTAAAATCTAAAGGTGAAGCGCGACGCGATTTTGCGGGCAACGCCATTTCTTTAAATAAAGAAAAAATTACTGAAGATTACCAGATTACTGAGAAAGATTTTGTGGATCATCAGTTTTTGTTGCTTCAGAAAGGCAAGAAGAATTATTTTATTGTGAAAGGGATTTAGGCTGAGATTTAGGTTTAGGTTTAAAAAAGGGTTGGATTTTCATCTGCCAATTTTGGAATATGAAGTTCGGTGCCAATTTCTTTGTTTAATTTCTCAATAAAATAAGCAGAAAGTAACGGCGAGGCTTTCTCAATATTCTGATGCACAAAGAAATAAAAGTTTTCTAAACCTTCTTGTTTCCAAAGTTTTATGCGTTCAACCCAGTCGTCCAAACGCTCATAATCACTTTTGTCATTGGCACCAACATAACGAATAAAAGTAGAATTTGTGGTTAGTCTCATGTGAAGCATATCTCTTCTTCCCGCTGTATCGACGATGATATTTGTGATATTATTTTCCTCGAAAAGTTCCATGGTTTGGTTAAAAATTTCCTCGTCCGCAAACCATTCTTCATTTCGTAATTCAACTGCGAGAAGCACTTCTTTCGGCCAGTTTTTAATAAATTCTTCGAGTCTTTCCGAATCTTTTGGTTTAAAATTATCATGAAGTTGCAGAAAAGCCATTCCCAGTTTTTCGTCAAAATTTAAAACCGACGTCGCAAACTGCGTTACGACATCTGTAATATTCAAAAGTCTTCTAAAATGCGAAACGGTATTGGTGATTTTCGGGAAAAATTTAAAATCTTTCGGCGTTTTATCCCGCCATGTTTCAACCTGAGTTGGCGAAGGCAAACTATAGAAAGTCGCATTCAACTCAATAGAATTAAATTGCGTCGCGTAATAAGTCAATTCGTCTTTCGTCCCTTTTGGGTAAAATCCTTTCAAATCGGTTTTGTTCCACTTGGCGCAACCCACAAAAGCGTGAAATTTTTTGGATTTATTTTCCTTTAAAATTTCTTTGGTTCTTGGATGATCTTTTGGTAGTGTAAAATCAATTTCTGAAGGATCTGGGACTTGTCCGAATTTCATAAATATTACAAATATAATTTGAGTAAATATAAAAAAATTGTTCCATTTTTTATACTTTTGTTAAATACATTATTTAAAAATAATAAAGTTAAGTTATAACTAAACATATTGAAAAAATATTCTATATCTTTGTCCGACAAAATTCAACAGAGTTCAACTAAAGTTTTTGAATTATGTAAAAATGATAAAAATGAATTTGATAACTTTTTTAATATAATTGAAAAGGAAGGCACTCACTTCGGCTATTTATCTGCCGCTTTGAGAATATTACAAGATACGAGTAACAATACCAATTTAAGAGGAAGTAATAAAATAAGATTATTAGATACAATTGGAAACTGTAAACTTTACGAAGTAAAGAAAGACATTTTAAGAATTTATTTTTTTAAAGATGAAAATGGTAGAATAATTGTTACTGGCGGTAAAAAAAATGATCAAGATAAAGATATATCAAGAGTTAAAAAAATTATAAAAGATTATTTAAATGAGCAATAAAAACCTCGAAAAAGTTTTAAATCAACCGATGTATTGGGTTGAAGAAATTAACGGTTTAATTTACAATGCTTTATTAAACTATAAAAAGGAGAACAAAATAAAGAGTAATACGGAATTAGCAAAAGTTTTAGGGATTTCTAAGTCTCGAGTTTCCCAAATAATTAATGATAATGAAGTAAATTATTCTTTAGAAAAACTTTTTGAAATTTGCTTTAAAATCAATGTTTTTCCAAAATTAATTTTCCAAAATAAAATAGACGCTTTTAATACTATTTTAGATAATAATTCCAATCTTACGTTTGAATTGAATCAATTTTCAAATGAAATTGAGATTGATAAAATTAATAAATGTAAAATTATTCCATTAAATCCAAATTTTCAATTAGATTTAGTTTTAAGTCAATAAAATGAAAAAAGAAAAAGAAAAAGAGAAAAAGATTGGTTTTAAAATTATAAAAATTCAGACTCTGGAATTTAGTTTTAAAGAAGTCGAAAATAATATTATTGAAAATCTTTTTTTTGAAAACAACCCAATAAAAATCAATATTAATTTTAATATTAATATCGATAAGGATAAATCTGAAATCACATTTGATGTTAATAGTTTTCTGCCAGAAACAACGGAAAATAATTATGTGACCCATTCAGGAAGAACTTCTTTTAAAATCGTGGGATTAGATGATTGTTATGAACCCGAAAATGATACATTTCAATTACCTGATAATTTTATGATTCAACTTTTAAGTATTTCTTTTTCACATTGTAGAGCACTTCTTTCAGTTGAGTTGAGCAGCACAAACTTTAAGGATAAATATTTTCTACCTATAATTGATCCTGCAGCAGTATTTAATAGTACTAAGCAAAATATTAATACTAAAAAAAAGTCCTAATTTAAATTAGGACTTTTTATAATTTTTCTAAGCCTCACAAGCACTACAAGTCACAAAATTCACCATCATTTCCTTGGAAACGGAAGAACTTCTTTGGTAATACAAAGTTTTCACGCCTTTTTTCCAAGCTTCAATATAAAGGTAATTTACATCTTTTACAGGCATCGTTGCGGGAATATTCAAATTCAAACTTTGAGCCTGATCAATATACTGCTGTCTTTGCGCCGCCTGAGAAATAACTTCCATTGGTGAAATTTCTTTAAAGGTTTTAAAAACCAATTTTTCTTCGTCCGTCAATTCATTCAGATGCTGCACAGAACCGTGGTTCAGCATGATTGTGCGCCACGTTTCTTCATTATCTAACCCTTTTTCCTGAAGTAATTTGGCTAAATATTTATTCTTACGCATAAAATTACCTTTCGCCAAACCGGCTTTGTAATAATTGGATGCAAAAGGCTCTATTCCTGGTGAAGTTTGTCCTAAAATTGCCGAACTAGAAGTCGTTGGTGCAATTGCCATCACCGTTGTGTTACGCATTTCGTAACCCTTTAACAATTCGGGTTCGCCATAAATATTGGCTAATTCTCTACTTGCAATATCGGCTTCGGAACGGATGTGTTTAAAGGCTCTTGCATTAAACTGTGTCGCTTCAAAACTTTCAAACGGAATATTATTTTTCTGTAAATAAGAATGGTAACCCAAAACGCCCAAACCTAATGCTCTATGTCTTAATGCAAAATTTCTTGCACCTTGCAAGTAGTAATTTCCTTCAGTTTTTTCTATAAATTCAGACAAAACAGCATCCAAGAAATAAATCGCCAATTTCACAGCGTTTGTATCTTTCCATTCTTCGTATAATTCTAAATTCATAGAAGAAAGACAGCATATAAAAGATTCTTCGGCTGTGGAAGGCAACATAATTTCCGAGCAAAGATTACTCGCATTTACCGTTAAACCTAAATCTTTGTAAACCTGCGGTTTATTTCTGTTCACATTATCGGAAAACAAAATATACGGCAAACCTTTCTGTTGGCGACTTTCCAGAACTCGTGCCCAGATTTTTCTTTTGTCGATGTCGCCATCGATCATGTCTTGCATCCAATAATCAGGCACACAAATTCCCGTAAATAAATTCTGGATTGGACTTCCAATATCTTTTATCGATAAAAACTCTTCAATATCGCCGTGGTCAATATCCAGATAAGCCGCAAAAGCGCCTCTACGAACTCCACCTTGCGACACCACGTCCATCGCCGTGTCATATAATTTCATAAAAGAAACCGCGCCGGAAGATTTTCCGTTGTCCGTCACCGCCGTTCCTCTGTTTCTCAATTCGCCAAAATAGCCCGAAGTTCCGCCACCAATTTTGGTTTGCATAATCACTTCGCCCAATTTGTGCGTAATTCCTTCAATATTATCGGGAATATGAACGTTGAAACACGAGATCGGCAAACCGCGTTCAGTTCCCATATTTGCCCAAACTGGCGAAGAAAAACTGATCCAACCTTTTCTGATCATTTCTTCAAAGGCAGGTTGCAGTTCCGGTTTGTAAAGTCTTTTTGCCGCTGCGCCGGTAATTCTTAAAATCGCGCCGTCAACTGTTTCTCCTTTCAGCAAATAGCCGCGGTTCAGCATTTGCTCCGACTCTTCGTTTAACCACCAAATTTCCTTTTTTTCTTCCATAGTATATTTTTTGTCATTGCTGTCATTGCGAGGAACGAAGCAATCCGTTGTTTTTATAATTGTCTTTATTTGTAGCAGAAAATTCCCGCTTCTTTTCATTAGTCTTCCCGCTTTCCACTATATCTTTTTTGCCGCTTCTCCGCCTTTGGCGGATCGCGCCAAAAAAGGATGCCGTTCCAATCGGGGCTAGAAAGTTAGTTTCGTTTTTTCTTTGACTGCTTTTTGTAATTGCTAGACACGTAGTAATTTTTCAAATTAACTTTAATCAACCTTTTCAGGGTTAAATCTCTATTCTAATTTTGTCATTCCGTAGGAATCTAAGCGCTTAGATTCCTACGGAATGACAAAGAAAATTCTAAATTACTATCTAAAAATACTGCTTCTAGTCAATTTAAAATCCTGCTTTTCAATTGCCACGCCTTTTAGAGCATGTTATAAATATCAATCTAAAAATAGCTTTAGCTAAAACTTATTTTTATATTTCGGCTAAAGCCAATTCATTTTTTCAATCTTTAAAACGGGCTAAAGCCCGTTCCTATTGATTATTAATTTTTTTATCTTGATTCTTGGCTCTTTAATCTTGTTCCTTAATTAAAACAAATCGTTCGCCGTAATACTTTTATCGTGTTTTGTATAATCTGTCGGTCTTTTGGCAAAGAAATCGTCCATAGAATTTGCGAAAACTTCCTCTTCAAACCACACCATCGGACGGTATTGTTCCGGCGTGATGTTGTAGCGCGTTTTCATACCGATTTTTTTCAAACTGTCGTCAACGCGGTATTTCATGAAATTATAAAGATCTTCTTTGGAAATATTATCAATTTCACCCATTTCAAAAATCCAGTCTAATAATTTCGCTTCCAACTCAACCGATTGATCGACCAAAGTGTAAATGTCTTCAATGTCAGAATCTGTCAATAAATCCGGTTGTTCTTCACGAATTTTATTAATTAAATAAATTCCAGCATTGGCGTGGATTTGCTCATCAACTGAAGTCCAACCAATTACGTTGGAAACGTTTTTTAAATATCCTTTAAATCTTGTGAACGATAAAATAATCGCAAACTGGCTAAAAAGTGACACGTTTTCAATTAAAATACTGAAAAGCAACAATGAAGAAACGTATTCTTTCGGTGACGTAGAATTTGAAAATTTCAACACATTTCCAAGAAATTCAATACGCTCTTTTACGGCTGGAACTTTTACCACAGAAGTAAAATCTTCATTGTAACCTAAGACTTCCAACAATCTAGAATAGGCTTCACTGTGGCGAAATTCACATTCTGCAAAGGTAGAACCCAAACCGTTAAATTCTGGTTTTGGTAAATGCGTGTAAAGATTCCCCCAAAATGTTTTTACGGAAACTTCGATTTGTGCGATTGCTAAAAGTGAATTTTTGATTGCATTTTTTTCGTGCAAATCTAATTGTGAATGAAAATCTTGGATATCTGCTGTAAAATCTACTTCAGAGTGTACCCAAAAAGACTTGTTGATAGCATCGGTGAACTGTAAAACTTCAGGATACTCAAATGGTTTGTAACTAACTCTTTTGTCGAAAATGCCCATAGATTATTAACTTTTAGAAGTGAAATATTTTAAAACACTTACCAAATTCACGAAAAACATCTAAGTTATTAGTTATCAAATTTTTAAAAAATAAAATTTTAGAATATTTTTTTCCTTTGGTCGTGCTTACAAAAGTAGAAATTGAAAGCCGAAAAAGAAAATGAAAAAGACGCAATTCTGTTAAAATTTTGGTTTTTAAGCCCAAAAGTTATCCACAATTACACAGACTTGCGACTATTGTGAGATTACACAAAACAGGAGCAATAAAAGCGGTTTTTACACAAAAAAAAATTAAACATAAAAAAATTTTTCTCGTATTAAAAGACCTTTAAAACTAAACATATCTTTATTAAAAATGAACTATAAAATCTGTAACAATTTTTAAAATAAAACTACTAATTCAAAAAATCAAAATCTCACTTAATGTTAGTAATTAAAGACCTTCGCAAATCTTATGACATCGGCAAAAGTAAATTGCTGGTTTTAAAAGGAATAGATTTAAGTATTGACGAAGGAGAATTTGTTTCCATCATGGGTTCGTCTGGAAGCGGGAAATCTACTTTGCTTAATATAATTGGAATTTTGGATGAAAAAGATTCTGGAACTTACGAACTTGATGGCTACCAAATTGAAGATTTAACAGAAATAAAAGCGGCAGAATACCGAAGCAAATTTTTAGGATTTATATTCCAATCTTTCAACTTGATTGGCTACAAAAATGCCTTGGAAAATGTAGCACTTCCACTCTATTACCAAAATGTACCAAGAAAAGAACGCAACAAACGCGCTTTAGAATATTTAGAAAAAGTAGGTTTAGCGCAATGGGCAATGCATCTACCAAACGAACTTTCCGGTGGACAAAAACAACGGGTTGCAATTGCAAGGGCTTTGGTTACAAATCCAAAAGTAATTTTGGCGGATGAACCAACTGGTGCTTTAGACTCCCAAACAACCTTTGATATTATGAAATTGCTACAAGAAATTAATAACGAAGGCAAAACAATTATCGTGGTTACACACGAACCAGACGTGGCGGCAGAAACCAAAAGAAATGTAATTTTGAAAGACGGCGTTATAGAAAGTGATGAATTTATTACCCAAAGAATTTTATAAACATGTTTGATATTGACCGATGGAGAGAAATTTTTGAATCCATCCGCAGTAATGTTTTGCGGACGGTTCTCTCGGGCTTTACAGTGGCTTTGGGATTGTTTATTTTCATTGTCTTATTCGGCATTGGAAATGGTTTAAAGAGTGCTTTTTCGGAAGGATTTACACGAGGTGCAACTAATTTAATTTCGATTTTTACCGGTAGAACAACTATCGCATTTGATGGTTTACAAAGCGATCGACAAGTAAGTTTGCAAAATAGCAATTATGAAAATGTCATAAAAACTAACCCTGACAATGTGCAATATTCTACACCCAATTACAGCGCAAATATGCTCGTGAAATACGGCAAAGAAAGTGGAAATTATCAAATAAACGGTGCAAATCCTGATGATCTTTACGTAAAAGATGAAACCGTTTTAGACGGGCGTTTCTTAAATGCAAATGATGTAGATCAAAAGCAAAAAGTGGCTGTAATTGGCAGAATGGTGCAGCGCGATTTAATAAAAAATGGCAGCCCAATTGGCAAAAATCTAGATATGAATGGCACTTTTTTTAAAGTAATTGGTGTTTTTTCTGATGATGCTGGAGATTTTGCTGAGCGAAGAATTACCGTTCCAATTACAACGCTTCAGCAATTAAAAAAAGGGTCAGATACAATAAGCCAAATTTCTTTAACGTATAATCCTAATCTGTCGCCCGCAGAGGCCATAAAATATAGTGATAAATTAGAAAAAGATTTGAAAAAAAATCTGAAAGTGTCGCCCGATGACGAAAGTGCAGTTACCGTTAGAAATAATGCGAAAAATATGCAAAATACCTTTCAATTTTTATTAATCATTACTTTAATCGTTGGTTTCATCGGCTTAGGAACTTTACTTGCAGGAATAATCGGTATTAGTAACATCATGGTTTACATCGTGAAAGAACGGACAAAAGAAATTGGCGTGCGGAAAGCGATTGGCGCAAAACCAAGAGCAATTGTTGGTTTAATTATTCAAGAAAGTGTTGTAATAACTGTAATTTCAGGAATTATTGGTGTTGGTTTAGGAATTTTAACTTTAAATTTAATCGGCGATAGTTTAGAAAAATATTTTATAAAAGATCCCTCTGTTGGTTGGGGTTTAATACTTGTTGCCTTCGTTTGTTTAGTTTTTGCAGGATTAATTGCTGGATTTGTTCCCGCTTTCAGAGCCAGTAAAATAAAACCAATTGAAGCATTGCGAACAGAATAAATTGAGAAGCAAGATAAAAGAGCCAAGATTTAATTTTTCTTTTGAAACTTGATCCTGATATCTTAATTCTTGGTTTTAAAAAAGAATGAAATGAACATCATATTTAAAATAGACACTTGGCAAGAAATTTATCATTCTTTAAGGAATAATAAACTTCGTACATTTCTCACCATGATCGGCGTTGGTTGGGGTATGTTTCTATTTGTATCGCTTTTAGGCGCCGCAAAAGGAATGCAAAATGGCTTCGATAAAGCCTTTGCAGGAACGGCAACTAATTCTATTTTTCTTTGGGCACAAAACACCACAATTCCTTATGACGGTTTCCCAAAAGGTAGAAAAATGGATTTGCACTTGCCAGATATTCAGGTTTTAGAGAAAAAAATTCCTGAAATTGATTTTATATCACCGCAAACTTCTCGTGGGAATTTTGGCAGCGCTGGAGTTCAATTTTCTAAAGATGGCAAAAATGCCACTTATACATTAAATGGAGATTATCCTGTTGGAAATAAAATTTCAGAGAAAACATTAATATATGGCCGATATATCAATGACGCCGATATCTCTGGTAATAAAAAAGTAGCGGTAATTGGAGAAGAAATATATAAAAACTTCTTTGACGCGAAAAAAAATGAAAACCCAATCGGAAAAACAATCACAATAAAAGGCTCTTTTTTTAATGTAATTGGTGTTTTCAGAGTGAAAAGACAAGGTGGCATGATGAGTGACAATGCCGCTTATATACCTTTTACCACGTTTACAAAAATGTATAATGATGGTGATAAAGTAGGTTATTTTGCAATAGTAGGAAAAAGTAATGCCAATTTGAAAACTTTGGAAGACACTGTAAAAGACGTATTAAAAGCAAAATACAACGTTTCACCAGACGATTCTAATGCATTTGGGAGTTTTAATTTTGGAACAATGTTTAGCAAATTAACAGGTTTCCTCACTGGAATGCAATTATTGACAATCATTGTAGGAACCCTTACAATTTTAGCAGGCGTGATTGCTATATCAAATATTTTATTAATTACCGTAAAAGAAAGAACCAAAGAAATCGGAATTCGGCGTGCTTTAGGCGCAAAACCAGCAGAAGTTAGAAACCAGATTTTATTAGAAAGCGTCGTCATCACAATAACTTCCGGACTTTTGGGATTTATTTTCGGGATTTTTCTTTTAATGATTTTAAATAATTTAACTGCAGGCCAAGATAAATTCCCATTTTATAACCCAACCGTTAATTATGGCCAAGTTTTCGCTGCGATGGGCGTGATGGTTTTACTTGGATTAGTAATCGGGATGATTCCTGCACAAAGAGCCGTGAAAATTCGGCCAATAGAAGCTTTAAGAACAGAATAAAATTAAATAAACTACAGAATTAGACATATGGAAAAGAAAAAATTCACAGCAAAAAAAATCATTTATTCGATTTTAGGATTGCTATTTTTGCTACTATTAATAATGGGAATACGTTATTTAATAAACTCAAACGCCGCTAAAAGTGACCAATTTCTCACGAAAAAACCCTTCGTTCAAAATATGGATGATAAGGTTTTGGCCACTGGCGACATCGTTCCGCGTGAGGAAATTGAAATTAAACCAAATACCGCCGGAATTATTGATAAAATTTTAGTGAAAGAAGGTGATAAAGTAACTGTTGGCCAACTAATTGCAACTTTAAAAATTGTTCCCAACGTTTCTGCAATAAATGATGCACAACAACAAATTCAAAATTCTCAATTGCAAATTAGCAATGCGAAAATGAATATGGACAACCAACAGAAACAATTTGATATGCAGCAAAAATTGTTTTCGCAAGGGGTAATTTCTAAACAAGAATACATCACCTCTCAGCAGCAATTGGCTTCTACCCAACAAGCGTATAAAAATGCGTTACAACAATTAAGCACCGCACAAAAGCAATTGCAAATTGTGAGAACAGGTTCTACACCAGAATTACAAGGTTTGGCAAATACGCAAATTCGCTCAAAAGCAACAGGAACAGTTTTAGAAGTTCCCGTGAAAGTTGGAAGCCAAGTGATAGAAGCCAATTCTTTCAATGCAGGAACAACCATTTGCTCGGTTGCAGATCTAAATTCTTTACAATTTAAAGGTACAATTGATGAAGCACAAGCCGGAAAATTAAAAGAAGGCATGGAAATGAATATCGTGATTGGTGCATTGCAAAACCAAAGTTTCAAGGGGAAAGTGACTTTAATTGCGCCTAAAGGAACAGACACTAATGGAACGATAAAATTTAACATCGAAGGCGATGTTTACAACGATAAAAATGTTTACATCAGAGCGGGCTATTCTGCAAATGGTGAAATTATTTTAAGTTCACAAAAAAATGCTTTGCTATTAGATGAAGCCTTAATTCAATATGAAAAAGTGAAAGGACAAGATACGCCTTACGTAGAAGTGAAACAGAAAGATGGAAAATTCAAAAAAGTCTATGTAAAATTGGGCGCTTCAGATGGCATCAATGTTCAGATACTTTCTGGGATTACGAAAAATGATGAAATAAAAGTTTGGAATCCTTCAGATAAAGACAAAGAAGCGTTGAAAGCGCAACAAGAAAAATCTTAATTTTTTCTTTTTTAAATAAAATTTGGCGGACTACAGTTCGCCTTTTTTTTGGTCAATTTTTGAAATTTAATATTTAAAAATGATTGGCTAAGAAATGAAAACTCCAGCAGAATATTTTGTGTTTTTTTTCCACTTTAGCAAATCTATCATATCAAACCAAAGTTGAAATTTGTATTGATTATTAATTTTTAAAACTTTATTTACAAGAAATAGGTCTTTTATATTAAATATGTAAATCTTTGATTCATTAGGTTTTAAAATATCAAATCTTCCTTTGTAATAAAGAAAACAAACCTCGGTTTGTGTGTTTGCGATTTTTACAAAAACTTTAGAATCTACATCAAAAACCTCTGTATTTTTTGCCTGAACTCTCATTCCACTAAAGGTTTTTGCTACTTTTATTTTCTCGTTTGATTTATTTGTAACAATTAAATCGAAGGTTTTTAATTGGTTTAAATTTTCTGTGTTTAGTTTGTATTCCAGTTTACATGTTGGGAATTCATAATCTTCATCGTTTTGCGAAAAAAGAAATTGTGAAGAAAGTAGAACAAATAAAAGTATTATTTTCATTTCATTAAAATTATATCTTCTAAAATTAGCAAAATTTTTCTTTTGAAAACTACTTTGCGCCCCGACTTGAGTGAAGCTCTCCGCCGCGGCGGAAGCGGGAACGGAAGGCGGATAAAGGCGCCCAAATAAAACAAAAAAAAACCGACTCCATTTAAGAAGTCGGTTTTATAAATTTTGATAGAAAATTATGTGGTTTGTTTTGTAGCTAAAGTGTAAACTACTAAACCGAAGCCAATTTTGTTGATAGCATCTGCAATGTTATAAGCAACATCTACACTACCTGAACCCAAAATGCTTGTGTACCATCCATCAGTTCCTAACATATATCCTAATGGATAAATTGCCCAACCAACTAGAACGAACCAGCATAAGATTTTGTGTGATGCTAATACATCTCCACCTGCTGCTTTGGCAAGTTTTGCGGCGCTTCCCATCCAAATTTCATAAACAATTACGAAATAAAATGCGCCAGAAATAGCACCCCAAAGCGCTGCTGAACCACTGAAAACAGTTTCACCCAAATAACCGGTAACTAACATCCCTAAAGAGAGGACAATCATTTTTACCAGTAAATCTTTTTTTGCACCTGCAACTTTTAAGATTAAATAAAATTCAACACACATTAATGGAACTGTTAATACCCAATCCACATAACGGAAGAACGTTGGCGATTCATGCACGTCAATCCAGTATTGTTTCATGTAAAAATAATGAACCGCAGCGATGAAGGTAATTAAACCCGAAATGAGCACAGAAGTACGCCATTTTTTATCGAATTGGTTTAGAGATAAAAAGAAAAAAGCTGATGCGCCCATCATAGCCATAGCGCCTACAAAAAAGGTAAATCCAACGTAATCGTCAGATGCCATTTTGACCATCGTGGTGGTCATTAAGGTTAAAGTTTGCATAATAATTTATAAATTTATTAGGTTAATGTGGTGTAAATTTAGTAAAACTTTTTATTATATTTACATATTAATAAAAATACTTTACTTTTTTATTTTAGTTTCATATTTTAAATAATATCATCATCTTTATTAAATGAAAAATAGGAACTTCAAAATAGTGATTAGCTTTTTTTGCATTTGGCTTACAACTTTACTATCAAAGGAATTTCAAAATATTTCTGCATTTATTTTGATCTTGAGTTTCGGCATTCTTCATGGCGCAAATGATATTGTGTTACTCAATAAAATTAAAAACGTAAATAAAAAATCAGCATTACTAAAATTTTTGTTTGGCTACATCTCTGTCGTTTTATTTACGGTGATGCTCTTTTACTTTTTACCGGAAATAGCGCTTTTCGCTTTTATCATTATTAGTGCTTTTCATTTTGGCGAGCAACATTGGACGGGAAAATTTCTTAAAAAAACACTAATTGTTAAAAGTTTCTTTTTCACTTACGGTTTTTTTATACTTTTTTTGCTCTTCTACTTTCATCAAATTGAAGTCACAGATATTATCTTGAAAATCACAAACTTCAAAATCCCAGAAGAATTTATAACCATTCCATTTTTTATATCTTTAGTTTTACTCATTTTAGAGGGAATTTATTTTGTTGCTACAAATTCAAATTTTAAGAAAATTGCCATATTAGAAGTATTCCATCTATTAGTTTTTGCCTTAATTTTTAAGATCACTGGCTTAATGTGGGGATTTGCGATTTATTTTATTTTCTGGCACAGCATTCCATCAATGATTGATCAAGTTCAATATTTGTATGGCAGTTGGGATTGGAATCATTTTTTTAAATATTGTAAATCTGCATTTTGGTTTTGGCTAATTTCAATTTTTGGGATTTCAGTTTTATATTTCATATTTAAAGATGAAAAACTTTTTGATGCCATGTTTTTTGCATTTTTAGCGGCAATCACAGTTCCGCACGTTTGGGTAATCATCAACATGTTTGGGACAAAAAAAGAAAGCGAAAATTAAAGATCTATTATTTTGAATTTTTAATAGTTGCCAAAATTCTATCCATTTAAAAAACTAAATTCTTATTTTTACAAAATGATTTCTAAAGCCACCATTGATAAAATTTTTTCCGCCGTTCGTGTAGAAGAAATTATTGGTGAATATGTTCAGCTGAAACGCGCAGGTTCTAATTATAAAGGTTTGAGCCCTTTCCACGATGAAAAAACGCCCAGTTTTGTAGTTTCTCCAAGCAAGCAAATTTGGAAAGATTTTTCTTCCGGAAAAGGCGGAACGGCCATTTCTTTTTTAATGGAAATTGAGCAATTTACGTATCCAGAAGCGTTGCGTCATGCTGCAAAAAAATATGGCATTGAAGTAGAAGAAGATAAAAAAGAATATACCGAAGAAGAGAAAAAATCACAAACCGACCGAGAATTACTCTACAAAATTCACGAAGTTGCCAATAACTTTTTCCAAGAGCAAATGCGCGAAACCGAAGAAGGGCAAACCATCGGTTTGGCCTATTTTAAAGAGCGGGAATTGCGTGAAGATATTATCAAGAAATTTCAACTTGGGTATTCGCCAGAAAAACGCGATGCTTTTACAGAATACGCTTTAGACAAAGGTTATACGAAAGAAATTTTAGAAAAATCTGGACTTTCTATTTTCCCAGAATATGCGGAAAAAGGCGTCGATAGATTTCGAGAACGTGTGATGTTTCCGATTCTCAGCTTTTCTGGACGAGTTTTGGGTTTTGGCGCGAGAATTCTAAAAAATAATGTAAAAGCCGCAAAATATCTCAATTCTCCAGAGACAGAAATTTATCATAAATCTAAAGTTTTATATGGTTTAAGTCAATCAAAACAAGCCATTTCTAAAGAAAATCTTTGCCTTTTGACGGAAGGTTATATGGACGTAATTGCGCTGCACCAAGTTGGAATTGAAAACGTTGTGGCGAGTTCTGGAACGGCTTTAACGACGGATCAAATAAAATTAATAAAAAGATTAACCGAAAATGTTACTATTCTTTTTGATGGCGATGCAGCCGGAATAAAAGCGAGTTTTAGAAGCATAGATTTGCTTTTAGCTGAAGGTATGAATATTCGTGTCCTACTCTTTCCAGACGGTGATGATCCCGATTCTTTTTCTAGAAAACATCCGAAAGATTTTGTGGAACAATTCATTAAAAAAGAAGCGAAAGATTTTATTAATTTTAAAGCAGAAATTCTTTTAACAGAGGCAGAAAATGACCCTGTAAAAAAAGCAGAAGCCATTCGCGATATTGTGAAATCTATCGCTTTTGTGCAAAATTCTTTAAAGCAAGAAGTTTATTTAAAGGAAGTTGGTAATAAATTTGGGATTACAGAGCAAAGTTTGTTTAATGAATTGGGCATTCAAAAACAGATAAAATCTAAAGAATTTTCGCCACAAAGAGAACCAGCAAAAGCGGAAATACAAAAACTAGAAAAAGTTCAAGATGTATTTTCTAGCATTAATCCACTCATTATTTTAGAAGAAAAATTGGTGGAATTAATGCTAAAATATGGCGACCAAATTTTAGAAAAAGAGAAACCTGTCGATGAGATTGATGATGAAAAAAAAGATGAAAATATAACTAAAGAAAAATACCAAATCACTGTAATTGAAG
Organism: Halpernia humi; assembly: GCF_900108025.1. Classification (GTDB taxonomy): domain Bacteria; phylum Bacteroidota; class Bacteroidia; order Flavobacteriales; family Weeksellaceae; genus Halpernia; species Halpernia humi. The sequence goes on along the minus strand of NZ_FNUS01000006.1, from coordinate 216,261 downwards.
AAATTATAAATCATTTAGAAGAAGACGGCTACGAAATACAATCTGCATTAAACCAAAAAATTGTAGATGATATAAAAATTGGTTTAAACGAAAATGAAATCCGAAATGGGCGTTTTTTCTTGACTTTAATGGATGAAGAAGTGACGTCAAAAGTGGCAAATTCATTGCTTAATGTTTACGAACTTAGCAATTGGGAAAAACACAATATTTATTTCAAAAGAGAAGAAGAATTGGTTCAAAACATCGTGCAAGATGTTATTTACCGTCATAAACGTGAGTTTGTTCTCACCTTAATACATAATACGAGAAAAAAATTAGAAAATCCCAATGAAAATTTGGAGGTTGAAGATTATAAAAAAATAATGCTTTTAACCCAATTAAAAAATAAAATAGACCTTGAACTCAACCGAATTCTCTGACAAAATGGCTATTTTTACATTTGGAATGGAGTTTGGGAAAAAGGAAAAAGGAAAAAGGAAAATACAATTTCTATTTTATAATTAAGATTATTTAATGTCTTTAGAAGATTAGAACTTTTCACAATATTTACCTTGCGCCTTAAATATGAAGCATTTAAAAAAAAATTGCGCCTTTGCGTTTAACCAAAATAAAAATTAAATTATAAATATGGATATTAATAAAGAATTTAGAGATTTCTCTGTGAAACATTTAGGAAACAGCGGAACTGCAACGGACAAATATATGGGCATGTTTGGCCCAACAAATCTTACGCCCTACATTATGGAAGAACGGCGATTAAACGTGACACAAATGGACGTTTTTTCTCGTTTGATGATGGACAGAATTATTTTCCTGGGAACTGGAATTGACGATCAAGTTGCAAATATTGTAACCGCACAATTATTATTTTTAGAAAGCTCTGACTCGGCAAAAGACATCCAAATCTACATCAATTCTCCTGGTGGAAGTGTTTACGCAGGATTGGGAATTTATGACACCATGCAAATCATCAAACCAGATGTGGCGACAATTTGCACAGGAATGGCCGCTTCAATGGGCGCAGTTTTATTGGTTGCAGGCGAAAAAGGAAAACGTTCTGCTTTGAAACATTCGCGTGTAATGATACACCAACCAAGCGGTGGTTCACAAGGTGTGGCGACAGATATGGAAATTAATCTACGCGAAATGCTGAAACTGAAAAAAGAACTTTATGACATTATTGCGCATCATTCTGGCCAAGAATACGAATGGGTAGAAAAAAATTCTGAAAGAGATTATTGGATGACTTCCTCGGAAGCAAAAGAACATGGGATGATTGATGAAGTTTTGGAACGCAAAAAAGACAAATAATTTTTTGAATATGCAATTTATTGCGACTAAAAATGTAAAAAGACGCTTTTTGGAGCGTCTTTTTAATTATCCAAACCTTCAAGGTTTTTAAAACCTTTAAGGTTTAATACATTTCATTTATTAAGCAATTTACTGTTCTATAAAGTTTGAAATTATTTTAAAAATTTCTGCTTTTGCGTGGTCTAAATTATCATTTATCACCACTTTATCAAACTGTTTTTCAAACATTAGTTCTTCGCTTGCTTTTTCCACGCGTGTTTTTACGGTTTCCGCATCATCGGTGCCGCGGGCTGTGAGACGTTTTTGTAATTCTTCCACAGATGGCGGTTTTATGAAAATAGATAAGGCTTTATCCTTGAAATATTTTTTCAGTGCTACTCCACCTTTTACATCCACATCAAAAATTACCACTTTATTTTTTTGCCAATTTTTCTCGACTTCCGCTTTTAAAGTGCCGTAAAATTTATCTTTATAAACTTCTTCAAATTCTACAAATTCGTTAGCAGAAATTTTTGTTTTAAATTCTTCTGGCGAGATAAAATAATAATCTAATTCGTGAATTTCCTCGCCTCGGGGCGCTCTAGTGGTGCAAGAAACCGAAAATGCCAAATTAGAAAACGCACTTATTGCATATTTTACCAAAGTGGTTTTGCCACTTCCAGATGGCGCAGAAAATATGATAACTTTTTCCATTACAATTTTTCGTTAAACGCAAAGGCGCAGTTTTTTAATGATTATATTTAAGGCGCAAAGTAAATATTATGAAATTTTTAAGCTTAATCTTAATTCCTTCATAAATCTTAATATTAGATTTTAGAATTTCTTTTTTACTTTTTACTTTTTACTTACAAAACATTCAAAGTTTGCTCCTTTATTTTTTCTAAGTCGTCTTTCATTTCCACCACCAATCTTTGAATTTCGCCGTGGTTGGCTTTTGAGCCCAAAGTATTAATTTCGCGCCCAATTTCTTGCCCAATAAAACCCAATTTTTTCCCATTTGCATCTTCATTCATCACTTCCAAATAATATTTCAAATGCTGTGCAAGCCGAACTTTTTCTTCAGCAATATCCAGTTTTTCACTGTAATAAGCCATTTCTTGATAAAATCTGGTTTCATCTATATTTTCAAATTCAGATAAAGTTTTTTTATAGCGTTCCTTCACTGCATCCAATCTTTCTTCTTCAAATGGCGTTACTTTCAGTAAATTTTCTTCAATTCTATTGATGTTTTTAGTCAGTTCATCTTGCAAAATTTTACCTTCTGTAGTCCGAAATTCTTGAAAATTAACCAAGGCTTCTTTTACTAAATTAATTAAAAAAACCAGATCTGTTTCGCCAACTTCGTCTTGCTTTGTAGAAATCGCATCGGGCATTCTCACGGCCATTTTTAAATATTCAAAATGAGGTGCAGACGGCGAAACCTCTTCTAGTTGCGCAATATAATTTTTAACCAAATCTTGGTTGATTTTTACAGCAGAATTTTCAACTTGATTTTCGCAATTGATGTAGCAATCTACTTTTCCACGTAAAATATGATCATTTAAAATTTTTCGGATTTCGAATTCTTTTTCTTTATATTGAAAAGGAATTTTCAGATTTAAATCGAAATTTTTACTGTTTAAAGATTTTATTTCAACAGATAATTTCTTTCCTTCAAAATTAGTTTCTGCTCTACCGAAACCGGTCATTGATAATATCATACATAAAATTAAGATGCAAAGATAATTATTTTGAGCGAGAGAAAAATATCACAAAAGATTTTAAGAAAAAGACTCTCGCAGATTTTTTTTAATTAAATTAAAAATTTACTTCACGAGATTTTTAAACTTTTGGCTACAAATAATTTTAATTTTACATTATCAAAAAGAATTTAATCTGCTTAATCTGTGAAATTTGAGAGAATGTAAGGACAAAATCAAAGAGAAAAATTAAATTTGTAGAATGGAAAAACAGTTGCTAGAAAACACCATCAATTTTGTAAAATTAAAATTAAAAAACGCAGAAGCCGGCCACGATTGGTTTCATATAGAACGCGTGTGGAAATTAAGCAAAATAATCTCTGAAAAAGAAGGCGGCGAATTAGAGATTATAGAATTGGGCGCACTTTTGCACGATATTGCCGATCCGAAATTTCATAACGGTGATGAAACTTTAGCGCTGAAAATTTCGCGAGAATTTCTTGAAAGTCAAAATTTAGAAGACAAAAAAATTGAAAAAGTATTGTTTATTATTAAACATATTTCATTTAAAAATAGAAATGAAAAATCAGAATTTTCAACTGAAAATCCTTTAAAAGAATTGCAAATTGTGCAAGATGCAGACCGATTAGATGCGATTGGCGCAATAGGAATTGCCCGAACTTTTAATTTTGGTGGTTTTAAAAATAATTTGATGTACGACCCCGAAATTTTGCCGAAATTAAATATGAGCAAAGAAGAATACAAAAAATCTGACGGCACCACAATCAATCATTTTTATGAAAAACTCCTGCTATTAAAAGATTTAATGAATACTGAAGCCGCAAAAAAAATCGCATCTAAAAGACACGATTTTATGGAAAATTTCTTGCAAGAATTTTTGCAAGAATGGGAGGTGAAAATTTAGAAAATAGTATATCCAAAAACCAGAGACGTGGTTTTGAATGCAGAGTTAAAATAAAGATAATTTAGCACATGTCTTTCTGTATGCACTCTGGCTTCGATGGAAAATTTATTATTATAGTTATACCCCACACCAAAAATAAAATTACTGCTAGATTCTAAATCATAGTTTTTCGCGGTACTGAAAAATGGACTTTCTAAGGACAATTTTTTATTCATGTCTGCATTAGCAACTACAAAACTGCCATCAATAAACATTCTAGATTTTTGCGAAATATTAAAATAATATCTTACACCAAGAGGTATTTCAATAGAACTGTAATCTACTTCCGCTTTTAAATTTGCTGCCGTTGTTCCTGTGCTCTTAAAAGATTGGTAAGTTGGTTCTAAAATTATACTCCAACTTCTGTTATTAAAAGGTAATGAAAACTCTGCTTCTAAACCCATTCTAAACGTCGCTTTGCTATCAAAATTAGAATTGAAATTGGAATAATCTGGCAGTGTAGAGTTTATAGACAAACTACTAAAATTGACGCCAGGCCTTGCAGACAAATGAATTTTTACACTATTTTCCTTTCTAAAATTGGAGGCTTTTGCCTCATTCACATTGTTATAAGAGTTGAAAAGTTTAGTAAGATCGGAAGTTTTATACTCGGTATTGTTGATCATTTTAGAATAATTTCTATCCGCATTTAGTATTTTCATCAGTTGCGTTTTGTATAAATTATTTTTAGCAACATTATCTTCGGAACCGTCTGCAAAATATTTTACATATATTAATGGTTCTATATTTTCATCATTTTTCCCAACAAAAAAGTTTTCTGAATCTTCGTCCCTCAAAAAATAAAGCGTGGCTTTGCCTTCCGAAAGCACCTTCAAGAAAACAGTTTTATCCTTCCAGATTGGTTCTTTTTCCCATCCTAATTTTTGCAAATTTTGCGCCGCCACATTTACTTTTCCAATATAGCGTACAAATTTAGACGCACCTGTAATGCCAAATTCCTTTATGTTTGCAACTGTCTCGGTTTTTTCTTCTTCCGAAGTATTTTCTTTGTATTTAAAATCTTTCGGATTTTTATACCAATCCAAATTTTTAATCGTGGCATCGTGTTTCACGCCATCATTGGTAATAAAATACCCCGCTTCATATTTTTGTGCAAAAAATAAAGTGGCGAAACCAAGCAAAATAATTTGTAATACTTTTTTCATTAAATTAAATTTTTGCAAATATAAACATTAGGACCATTAAAAAGTTTAAGTTCAATATATTTGCACCATACTTTATATTAAAAATGACATTCAATATTGATAAATTAGAAGATTGGGAAAAAGTAGTGGCAGAAATTTTACCTCAACTGAAACATTCGATTCTCACTTTAAAAGGAAATCTGGGTGCAGGAAAAACGACTTTTACACAATATTTACTATTAAAATTAGGCAGCAAAGACAACGTTAACTCTCCCACATATTCTATTGTAAATGAGTATGATACGCCAAAAGGGAAAGTATTTCATTTTGATTTATATCGGCTGAAAAATTTAGATGAAGTTTATGACATTGGTATTGAAGAATATTTAGAGAGTGCCTTTCTTTCAATAATTGAATGGCCAGAAATTTATGCTGAAGATTTAGAAGATTTTCCACACCACGAAATGACTATTGAAAATCATGGTTTAAACCGAAAGATAATTTTTAAATAATCTATCTTTGTACTTTATTAAAAATACAATGCAGAATGAGTAATCCTGGTAATATTTTCACTCCTTTTAAAGAAGAAGATTTGCTCCCAAAAGAAGAGAAATTAGAAGTTGTGAAAAAAAATAAAAAATTTAGCATCGGAATTCCGAAAGAAACTTGCTTAAATGAGCGCAGAACTTGCATCACGCCAGATGCAGTGCAGGTTTTGGTAAACGCAGGCCACCACATCACCATAGAATCTGGTGCTGGGCAAGGCTCTTTTTTTACAGATTTGCAATATTCTAATTCGGGTGCAAAAATCACAAAAAGCTCTGAAGAAGCCTTTGGGCAAGATTTAGTTTTAAAAATAAATCCACCTACGGAAGAAGAAATTGACTATTTAAAAATAGGAAGTTATCTTATTTCTGCCCTACAAATCAACTTACGTGATCAAAATTATTTCAAAAAACTAGGCGAGAAAAAAATAAACGCCATCGCTTTTGAATTTATTGCCGATGAATACAAGCAATTATCTCTGGTAAGATTAATTGGTGAAATCGCCGGAAACATTTCTATTCTTTACGCTTCAGAACTTTTAGCGCTGTCTAATGGTTTAATGTTGGGTGGCATTACTGGTGTTCGGCCAACAGAAGTTGTGATTATCGGTGCAGGAATAGTTGGCGAATTTGCCACAAAAGCCGCTGTTGGTTTGGGCGCAAGTGTAAAAATTTTCGACAATTCTCTATCTAAACTTCGTAGAATTCATTCTTTAGTAGATAGCCGCGTCCCAACTTCTATTATTGATCCAAAAGAATTAGCAAAAAGTTTGCGACGCGCAGATGTTGTAATTGGTGCCTTTTCGAAATGTAGTGTTATGCCAATTGTTACCGAACAAATGGTGCAAAATATGAAAAAAGGCAGCGTAATTATTGATGTAACTATCGACAACGGAAAAGTGATTGAAACGTCAGAACTTACTGATATGGAAGATCCATACATCATAAAACACGGCGTAATCCATTGTGGTTTGCCTAATCTTACCTCAAAAATGCCGCGCACAACAAGCAAAGCCATTAGTAATTTTTTCTTGAGTTATCTCTTAAATTATGACGACGAAGGTGGCTTCGAAAATATGCTGGTAAAACGAAATGAGATGAAAGACAGCCTTTATATGTACAAAGGCCGGCACACAAAAAAAATGATTTGCGATCGTTTTAATCTTACTTACCACGACATCAATCTACTAATTTTCTAATGCGGAAACTCAAATTTTATTTTTTAGGCTTTATCCCAGGTCTTTTATTGGTACTTTTTATTTTAAATAAGAAAGGCGCAAGTTGCTCCTACTTCCCTAGCGCGCGCGTGAAAGCAGAAACTTTAACAAAAACTTTTATACTAGAAGACAATTTTAAACAAGAACTTACGGCTCAAAATATTGATGAAACATTTCTGAAAGACAGTATCTTAACCAATGGTGAAATAGATTTTGAAAGAAGTAATGCGCAAGAAAAACCTTGTCCACATTACCTTATTTCTTATCCGAAAAATCATCCGAAATATGAAGTTGAGTTCGATAAATGCAAAGAAACCGCTACTTTTTCAAGTTTGAAAACCATTCGGTAGTTGAGATGATGTTTAGTTGTAAAATCGTTCAGTTGTGAAAATATTCGTTTTTAATTTTTGAACGTTAAAACTTTAATTTTTTAATTTATTTAATGAAAATTGCAATAATTGGTGTTGGTTTAATTGGTGGTTCAATGGCTTTGAAATTGAAGCAAAAGGAATTTGCAACAAAAATTTATGGTGTAGATTTTAATGAAAACAATCTCACAAAAGCCAAAGAACTCAATATTATTGATGAAATTACAGATTTAGAAATAGCCGTAAAAAATTCCGATTTAATTATTTTATCCATTCCTGTGGATTCTTCGGTAAAATTATTACCCCATATTTTAGATTTAATTAATGATTCGCAAACCGTCATGGACGTTGGTTCTACTAAATTTTCGATTGTAGAAATCATTAAAAATCATCAAAAAAGAAAAAATTTCGTCGCCAGTCACCCGATGTGGGGAACCGAAAATTCTGGGCCACAAGCCGCAACTGCAAGTGCTTTTAGCGAAAGAGCCGCAGTTATTTGCGATGCAGAAATGTCGGCAGAATCTTCCTTAAATTTAGTAAAAAAAGTGTACGAAAATCTGGATATGAATTTATTATTTATGAATTCTGAGGATCACGATATTCATACCGCGTATATTTCGCACATTTCACATATCACGTCTTATGCACTTGCTAACACTGTTTTAGAAAAAGAAAGAGAAGAAGACACCATTTTTCAATTGGCGAGTTCTGGTTTTAGCAGCACGGTTCGTTTGGCTAAATCCCACCCTGAAATGTGGGTCCCTATTTTTAAACAAAACAAAGAAAATGTACTCGATGTTTTGAATGAACACATCACGCAACTTCGCAAATTCAAATCAGCATTAGAGAAAGAAAATTATGTTTTATTGGAAGAATTGATTAGCAATGCGAATAAAATCCGCGGAATTTTGAAGTAAAATATATTTTTTGTAGGTATTTTAACTTAAAGATGCTATAAAATAAATCAAAGGATAATTATTTTTTCGAAAATAGTGCTTTACAATTAGGCCAATAAAAAATATCACTATTTTCCTCCGAAAAAGATTTACAAGACGTAGAAGAGACACAAAAAAAATCCAAAAAATTAATTTTGGATTTACTATTATTTTGCTTTTCTAACTTTGAATTTTGCGCTGTTTTAAAGTAAGAACCACCATAAAAACAATACCTGAAAGCAAAAGCAATGGAATATGATTGTCAATAGGAAGGGTCTCACCAGGATTTCCGGGACCAGTGTGAATCGGCCCACCACCTTCTTTAGCTTTGCCTTTTGTATTTGCTGCTTGTTCATTTTCTGCTTTACTAAATCTGTTATCTGAATTCTCAAACCCATGATCTAACGGTTGCTGGGCAAAACTAAAAATGCTAAGAAGAAGGACTATATAAAAATTTTTTTTCATTCAATTTTTTTTCAAATGTATAAAAAAAAGATTAATTTTTAAAACATTAATACTTAAAGTATAAAAATGAAATTTTTGTCTTTTTTTTTGCTAATTTTCTTGCTTTCGATGCTTTTATTTTGCTGAATTTTAACAATATAAACATCGGCGGTAAAGATACGGCATCTATTCGAATTTCCAAATTATTTGAATTCTTTAATTTTCAATTAGAATCGTGGAGTTTAACTTTTGTCATTTTTTATGAGTGTTAAAATCAGTTGCAAAATAGGTTTCTAGTAAATTTATTGAATCTTTATACATCAAAGGACAAACATTTTCAGTTACCTGATTGACACCTTTTACCAAAACTTGCTTTAAATGCTTTTGCCGACTAATATCATTTTGTCATTAAAATTACTTTAAAAGATTGAACTCCTAAGGAGTTCTTTTTCAATCTTATTTATTTTTTCTGAACAGATATTTCTCTGATGGAGTATTTTTATTTTTCGTAAAATTCAAAGATAAAATGGTATAACTTTTTGGGTTCTGCGCAAAAAAAATCCTCCGAAGAGGATTTTAAATATATTATTTGCAGATTTACTTCCGTATTTTTTTTGTTACAATTTCCCCGGAAAGTAAATTTATTTTTAAAATAAACACGCCGCTTAAAAAATGATTAACATCTATTTTAGTCTCTACTGCATTTGGATTTAATTTTAAAATTAATCTTCCGGATGCATCATAAAGTTCAACATCTGTCACTTTTTGTTTAGCATTTATTATAAAACTGTTTCCGTCTCGGTAAATTTGCACATTTTCTTTTTTTACCTCTCCTGTAGAAAGTGGCATTTTGTACATAATTTGAAATCTACCTTCGGAAATGCCTTTGGTGGCTTGGAAAGTATAATCTTTTGCAGATAAATCTGTAACTGCGCCAGTTTCAATATCTTTTAAATAAATAGGTTGAGAAGTATTAAAAATACCTTCTGCATGGTCTAAAGCAATGGTATAATTTCCATTTTTAAAGAAATTAGCACCGAGTTGTATTTTATCGTCTGTGCTAAATGCGTCGCTTTTCCCTTGTATGAGTAAATTTTTGCCATCTGCGATAGAATAAAATAAATCTGAACTTAAATTAAATACTTCAGCGTCATAATTTTGCTCAAAACCGTCAGTTGCGCCAGGGATATAGCCGATTAATTGGGAATTTATTACATTATCGGGTGAAATTAATTTTAACCAAAAACGGTTTTTAACGGCTGTTCCTTTTTGGAAAAAAGTGCCTGAAGTGGAAATGCGCATGTCATTTGCAAAATTCAAATTTCCGCTTCCAGTTGCTTGCACCAAGAAGCCTTGCCCTACTTTTATTGTACCATCTGGTGTTCCTCCATTATAAGAGACGCCCGCTGGAACGGTTGCGTGATTTCCGCCAGTGCCGTTAAGAACTGCGTAGTTGTTTCCGGAATATGAAGACCCAAGTTGATATTGTTCTGGCGCTGCATTAGTCCAAAACCAAGCGGTGTTGTAAATTAAGCCAGAATTTTCAGAATATAACTGATCAAAACTAATGTTCGAAGGATATGGATTTCCTACGAGATTGTAACCATGCACCGTTCCCACAGGATTATCTGGAGATTTTGTAATGGGAATTGAGATATTGCCGTTGTTTGGCTCACCTGTAAATTTGTAGGTTTTGCTGTAACCATTTAGAAAATCTATACCAGTTTCTGCTCGTACTGCGTAACCTTTTCCGGGTGTGAAAGTGGTGTCGCCAGTTTCATAAAACCGATCATTAGATTCTCTATAACTAAAAAAACGGTTACTTGGCGTTCCGGGAGAGAAACCGCTTGTACCTTTTGTTAGTTGACTAGAAACTGGGGCACTCCAATAGACGTAATCCATTTGGGTTGTGATATTATTCATATCCGTTACGCTTCGCTCGGCAGTGATATTTCCGACATTGGCCGCTGCTGGATTTACTTGAATTAAGTTTGCATCAGATTTTACGGTTAATGTTGCGGTACTTGGCGAAACATTATTATTGATTATTGCATTTACAACTTTCACATATTGAAGTGCAGGTATTACTAAATTCACACCATTATTAATTGTTAATTTTCTTGCAGAGAAAGTAGGTGGCGGATTTGTATCTCCTGCGATTTCTACATTATAACCTTCATTTGGCTCGCCGTTGAAGGCTTTCAATACGCCATCATATCGTACTGTCCATTTTGTACCATCCCACACAATTGCTTGTACATTTAAAATACCACAGAGATAATTGGTAAAATCTAGAATTCCACCACTATTGGTAGAATCTACGCCATCTGTACCACCGTAAATATATTTTGTGCTACCTTTCATTCTGAAACGTGACACATAGTAATAAGTAAGATTATCATCTAAGCCTAATCCAAAATTATCGAGTTGGTATTCATCATTTGTAGTTGTGTTATAAGATGAAAGTAGATTTAAAGCCATACTTTCCCAAGTCCATCCCGATGCAAAGGATGCATTGGAAGTTGCAACATCTAAAGAATATCCAAGATCTGCAACTACGTAATTGTGTGGTGGTGAATTAGCGAACGCACCTGCATTTGTTCCGGTTGCTCCCGGCGCAACAACTTGGGCATAAACCGTTACATCTGGACCACCGTACAAACCTTTTGGTAATTGAATATTAGCAAAAGTAATTGCAGGAGTTACCGTGATTACTTTAGAAGCCGAACAACTATTTAAAGTGTAAGTTAAAGTTGGAGTTCCCATTGCTACTCCAGTTACCGTTACTTCATAAGTAGTTGGATCTGTGGATAATGTAACTTTAGAATTATCCGAAGACCAAGTTCCACCAGTAACATTTGGGGTATATTTAATGAAACTTCCATCTGCGCAAACAAAATCGGCTTCTGTATTGGTTACAGATTGTGTAATGGTTAACGTAGGAGTTACCGTTAAAGTTCCTAAAGAATTTGTAGTGCCGTTATAAAACCCATCACTATAACCTCCATATTTCCACTCACAAGTGTTACCAATTCTATATCTAAAAGTATATTTGTAAGTTCCCGCGCTTAAAGCAGAACCAAAGTTATTAATGGTATAGCGGTCGTCATTACCAGAATCTTCTTTAAAATTTGCCGAAGTCCAAGTCCATCCAGTTGTAGGATCGGTCGTAGTTCCGTAACCAAATTCAACTTTAATATTAGTATTTTCTCCCGTAGTGGTATTAGTTAAGCCACCGATATAAACTCGCCCAGTTACAAGTCCGTTTGTAATATTATTTCCAAAACAAATTGAAGAAGATTGTGTTTCTAGATTAGCAAAACCTACAGCATTTATTGTTAAACCTGCACCATTATCTGTACCGATAATTGAAGGATTATCGGATATAACACGTATTTTGTAAGCCGTTCCGTAAAGCGAATTGGCAGGAAGAGTTGCCGAGATTGTACCGGAACTTGTAGAAGCAAGTGTTCCAATATTGGTTGGACTTGCAAAAGAACCTGATGCGTCTGAAAGTTGCGCAGTGAAAGTATTTCCACTATTAAAAGTTCCAGTTATGGTATATGGAACTGAAATTGATGAACCCAGACAAAATGGTGAGCCAGTGATGGAACTTGTAGAAATGGTTTGGGATAGAGTAAATGTGGCTTTATAATTATTACCAGAATTACTAGAATAAACAGTTGATGGATATCCTGTAGCTTCCGTATAAATTTCTATTGTGTAATTTCCAGGCACTGTAAGACCACTAATAATATTTGTCGTGCCAGATGCACTGCCCCAAGTCTGATTACCAGCACCACCATCATTAGAAATAAAACTAAAATTTATACCAGTAAAAGTGCCTGAAGGACTTCCAGTTTGATATACTCTATAGTACAAATTACCACCCGTAACATTACCTCCACTATTTTTGTAAGTTTTGTTTTGACCGCCTTTAATAACTAAAGATTCAGTACTTCCAAAGGTTCCAAGATTGGCACCTTGAAAATCAGGATTAGCGGTTGATGCTTGCATATCATAAAAAGTATCTGTGCCTCCGTTAATACTTAAAATAGCATAACTTTCATAAATACCAATTGTTTGCGCAGAAATTCCAATTAGTCCGAGAAAGACTAATAATAGTAAATAAATTTTTTTCATCACAAATAAATTATTTAAAGTAAAAATACTAAAAATATCAATACATATTAATTTTTGTTAACATTTAACATTTCTTAAGTGTTTGTTAAACAGTACATTAAATCATTTTGAGACAATAGATTGGGCTTGAATGTTAAATTTGTGTTTAGCCAAAAAAAGCCAACTTTTAGAAAGTCGGCTTTTAAATTAAATTAAAATTATTTTCTATTTCCTGATTTTTCTTGTAATAATTTCGCCAGAAATTAGTTTTATTTTTAGTACAAATACGCCGTTCAAGAGTCTATTTCCATCGATTTTGGTTTCAACAGAATCTGGATTTGACGTAAAAATTAATCTAGCAGAAGCATCATAAAGGTTTAGTTCATTAATTTTTTGTGATGTTTTTATTACAAAATCGTTTGCATCTCTGTAAATCTTAAGATGATCTTGCTTCACATCGCCTGTAGAAAGCACTTCTTCTGGTTTATAAATAATTTCAAAGCGATTGTCAACCGTTCCTTTCACCGCAGAAAAAGTATAATCTTGTTTAGATAAATTAATGGTTTGATTTAAAACTTTGTCTTTTAAGTAAATATCTTGTTCAGTTTTAAAAATACCTTCACTATCACTCAAACTAATTTTGTATGAGCCTGTTTGGTAGTACACTGCACCTAAAGGCACAACATCAGTAGTTAATAATGGATAATTTCTCCCTTGAATGGCTAGTTTGCTGTTTCCTAATTTAGAGTAAAAAGAATCTGAGCCTTCTACTATTAAATCAGCATCAAAATCTCCTTCATAATTATCGGTTGCGCCTGGAACATAACCTATTAGAAGTACGTTACTAATGTTCGAGGGTGAAGTTAAAGTTAAGTGAAAACGGTCTTTTTCGCTTGTAAATTTATTATTAAAAAAAACGGACTGCGCTGGATTACGCATTGTATTATTAAAATTTAAACTTGCAGCCTGTTTCATTTGAATGATAAAACCTTGCCCAGGTTTAATGGAGGAAGTTGGCGTCGGTCCGGCGGAAGTTCCTTGGTAAGCAGCAGGATTTCCCCCAGTTCCGTTATATATGGCGTAATTTGCACCGCTATAATTAGAACCTTGTTGATTGGCCGTATAAGTGTTGTTTGTCCAAAAATAAGCCGTGCTATACATGCTGCTTTGGTTAGAACTCCAAAATAAATCAAAATCTAAATTCGAGGGATACGGATTACCAATCAGGTTGTAGCCATGATCTTTATTTGTAGATGAACAACTTGTACAATTCAAAGTTGATGTAAAAAGGTTTCCATTATTTGGAACACCTTTAAAATTAAAACGATGCGGAGTTGTTCCATCATCCGCGGTTCCACCTTTTATAGCATATCCTTTTCCGATTTGAAATGTGGTATCACCTGTTCCATAAAAACGGTCATTTGATTCTCGGTAATCAAAAATTCTATTATCTGGAGTTCCGGGCGAGAAAGTATTGCCCAAAAGTGGCTGCCCAGAAACTGGCGCTGCCCAATAATTATAGCCATTATTTGGTAAAATTGCAATTCTATCTACTAAAATATTTCCAGAATTTACTGCATCATCATCTTGCATTAAATTGGCATTATTGCCAAGATGAAAGACTGCATCAGTCACTACTTGAAGTCCTTTTTTAGCAGTTACAACGTAGGGATTGTTACCATCAGTTTCATCTGGGATATTTAAAACTGCAGTGGCGGTGGTTAGTTTTAGAAGATTATTTACGATAAACTTCTTGCCTCCAGATTTAACGTTTGTTCCGGAGACATCCACATTATAATATTGATTTGGAGGCGAACTAGTTCTAATATTTGTAGCAGAAGTAGATGCAAATTCAACAACGCCACCTGTTAGGTTATAATTTCCCTGCATATTTGGTTGTGTACCGCCTGTGCGAATAATTAACCTGCCACCATCCATTGTAAATGCGGTATTGTTAGACCCCGTAGATGCTAAATTTGAAGTGGCATCCACAGTTGTGGTTCCTGTAATTTTAACCAATCCATCAATATTGACATCAATTTTTCCTTGCGTAGTTTTAATACCAGCACCTGAAAAAGTGATATTATAATAATTTGGTGCAGAGCTTATCTCTTGGTTTACCGTAGCATAATATTCAATTGTACTTCCATTATTTAAATCTAAATTTCCATCTACAATTGCAGAACCAGTTCCATATAATCCACCAGAATTCGCCGTTCTTAAAGTTCCATTTACGACAACACCACCTGTTGAAGTATTTGTAATTCTCATATTGGTAATATCTAAAGTGCCATCAACAGTAAGATTTCCACCTTGTCTATTAATAGAATTATTTTCTGCGCTACTTGTGATTAATACATTTGCATCAATTGGAACTTCGGCTCCGTTTGGTAATTGTAAACCTGTGTTTAAAACATTTAATGTAACAGAACCGCCAATTACAGGAATATTTGAGCCATCCCCTAAAATTAATTTTCCACTACCTGAATTTTGCGTTACAGTTGCAGTTCCTTTGATTCCACCATTAAATGTTTTTGAACCAGATCCTGTTAATGAAAAATTTGCATTCGCTTCTAGAACCGCGTAGAAAATATTATCAATAGATGATCCAAAAGGGTACATTGGTAAAGTGCTTATTCTGAAAATCGGCATATCTCCCACATTTTCAGGAAAAAAGAAATCACTATCTGTAGGTGAAGAGGATCCCAAAACTGTATTAGGACAAGACCATTCACAGATTGACTGATCTCCAAAATAAAACAAACCTTCAATTCTTCCTAAATAAGCATTACTAAAAGAAGTGCCACTTGTCATATTTGGCCCCGCAATAAGTTTTCCTCCCGTTTTTACAAGTGCATAAGCATTTCCTGTGGGCTTAGTAAAAGTACCTGCGGAATTTACTAAAAAAGAACCTCCATCTTCAATAATCAATTCTTTATCATTAGAACCTGAAAGATCAAATGAATCTGTCGTGGTAATTTCCAAAGTTCCACCACTTTGAACTGTGGTTTCAGTCATAGAAACTCCAGAAGAATTAATGGTTATTTTTTGACCATTTTGAATGATAATTGAATTGGCATTATCTTTTGTAGGGACATCTGTAGAAGCGGTAAATGTAATATTATCGGTAGAAGAATCCCAACTTGATGCACTGTTCCAGTTACCGCCAGTCCCTCTACTTTTATAATATTTTTTAACTATTGGTGTACAAGATATTTTTACGTTATCAATAAAAGCTCTTTTTGTTGTAGTTTCTATTTCTAAAGTAGAACCTGCAGGCACGCTTGTAAATGAAAAGGATTTCGTTTCAAAAGCATCAGAAATTGTGGCGCTATATGCGGCGGTTTGTGAAACACCGTTAAGCGTAACTTTCAAATCACCTTCAACTGTTGTCCAACCTTTAACATCAATTGAAACTACAACATTTCCACTCACTCCTGATAATGCCGTAGATGTTATAGATCCAATTCCACTTCCACTTCCTAATCTTACCGCGCCACCTGCTTCATAAGCCTTTGTGTTCGTTGGGAAATTTGTATTTCCACCCCAAACTGTACCTGAACCACCTGTAGAAGTACTACTGCCAGAAGTTATTGAAGAAAAATCTTCATAAAAACAAGGCGAAGCAGCAACGGTAATCACTAAAATTTTCGAGTCTGTTCCACGGCTATTTGTGGCAGTAATAGTAACATTGTAATCGCCTACTGCTGCTGAAGTTGCCCCCGAAATAATTCCAGTTGTCGTATCTACAGTCAATCCGGTAGGAAGTCCCGTAGCCGTGAAACTTGTAGGTGAATTGGTTGCGGTAATATTATACGTAAAAGCCACCGTTTGGTAAGCAGTTGCAGTGAGTAAACTGTTTATAACCGGAGCGCTGCGTTTTGAAACAGAAAAATATTGCGTACCAGACAGAGTATTGGTGAAATTATCTCCAGAATTGGTTAACGCAGCAGATTGTCCGGATACGGATGCAGGAAAAGAAGTGATACTCGGACTGTACAATTCGATAAAATTATCGCCAGTTACTGCGGAAAAGTTCGAGCCTTCATCGGCTGCATTCCATTGCGGGGAAACGCGCAGATTTCCACCTCCTGAAACGGCTTCACTTACATACCAAGAATCATTAACCATTAAATTAATATCTGATGCATCGGCAACACCTTGTGATACTCTAAAGCCATAAACATCAGAAGTTCCAGAGTTTGTAACAGAAATTGGATTGTATAAAGATGCAGAAGGTCCAACGGGAAAATTTACAGAAGATGCAGCTACATTTTGCTTAAGTTGTCCTGTACCATTTGTTACAATATATTTTGAATTACTGAAATTTATAATTGTGCCAGTATTTCCTATCGTGAGGTTATTTGCGCCTAAAGTAATTTTTCCATTGGTGAAATCTAAAGTTTTATTATTGGTAACATTATTCGCTAATGTAACGCCCGCTGAATTATTAATGGTAAGATAATCAAAAGTAGTTGCACCAGTAATGGTTTGATTGCTTGTTCCATTAAAAAAAACCGCTCTATTGTTTGATGTGAACGTACCAGAATTTGTCCAATTTCCACCTAAAGTAAAATCTCCACCAAAAGCATTTCCAAGTTTTAATATTCCGTTTAAATTTAAATTACCGCCAACAATCAATCCGGCACTTCCACCATAATCTTGGTATAAAGAAGAGCCAGCATCAATTACTAAATTTCCATTGGCTTTAAATGAACCTGAAGATCCATTTGGGAAATTTAAAGTGGTATTATTACTTATTTGAACATTATTTGGATATCCTGCCGTTGTGCCAATAGTTCCGGAAGATTGGTTCCATTCCACATTTCTTCCAGGTGTGCCGCCAGAATTGTATTTTAATAAAGAATTGCTGCCATATTTTGGTCCCACCGATCCAGAAAATCCATAACCTGAATTTAATTGAAGCGTTCCATTGGTGCCAATCGTAATATTATTAATGTTAAAAATATAAGATGACGTATTAAAATTACCGTTTACCGTTCTGGCAGCATTGAGCGTAATACCGCCATCATTGATAACGGTAACGTTTACCGGACCATCTGTGACTGGCCAGTAAGTATCCGAATTATTAACTCCGTAAGTCCCAGATGAATTATTAAAAATTAATGTTCCTGCCGCACCATATGTAAAATTAACTGCGCCAGAAACGCTGGAATCTACAGACGATCCTTGCTCCACCCGAAAACCACCATTAACGTTGGTTGCTGCTTTTCTTTGTAAACCAGCGACATCATTATAAACAATGTCTTGAGGTCTGATTGTTACAATATCTGTGGCTGTCGGAACGCCTGATGGCAACCAAGTCGAAGCTGTATTCCAATTTCCACTTCCATTTGAGGTTTTACCAGTTGCAGGTATGCTATAGGTTACCGAAAATGAATCAACATAAATTCTATTAGCACTATTTGCATCACGTTGGTAAAACTCTACTTGAGATGTTGCACTTAAACCGCTCATTGTATAAGTCGTGGAAGCAGCTAAATTAGAAACAAAAACTCCATCTGCCGTATAGCCTGCAGGTCCAGTAGTGCCTGAAGCATGAACAACGACTGAGCTAATTACCGCTCCGTTAATAGGCGTAATTATAATTATCCCTCCTTTTGTGGCATTTTGATATAATCGTAATTGATTTGAAAATATTGCAGGCGGATTTGCAGAATTACCTTTGTCAGTAATGAAAGATATATTACTATCTACTGTACCAGAAGTCGATCCACCTGTAAAACTATAACTTACTGTAATCTGCCCAAAAACCCCAGCAGAAGATAATGTAAAAAAAAGTAATAAAAAGAATTTGTAAAAGGGCTTTTTTCCTTTGTTGATGGGCATAAGAAGTCTATAAAGACCCTTATCAGAGTATAAATTTTTTTTCATCTTGCGTTAAATTGTGACTGTAAAAATACACTATTTATAAATACAGAGTATTAATTTTCCTTAACACATACGAAATTTAATTGCTATAAGTTTAGATTAAGTTAAATATAAATGCACAAAAACGAATGTTTTCAGGACTTGACAGGTTTTTTTACAATTTATTTTAACTAAAAAAAAATTAATTTAATTTAAAAAAAAGAAAGTTTTTATTGAAATTTTAAATAGATAGAAATAGAAAAGCCACCCTTCTAGAAAGGTGGCTTTTAACTACAGCAATTATAATTATTTATTTCCTGATTTTTCTGGTAATCTCTTCGCCATTTGCTAAATTAATTTTTAAAACAAATACACCGTTCAACAGTCTATTTCCATCTATCTTGGTTTCCAAAGCCGCTGGTTTTGTTGTTAAAATTAATCTGCCAGAAGCATCATAAAGCGCTAATGCTTTAATTTTTTGAGAGGCTTTTACTACGAAATCATTAGCATCTCTGTAAATCCAAAGATTATCTTGAGTTACATCACCAGTAGAAAGCACTTCTTCTGGTTTATAAATAATTTCAAATCTATTTTCAGATAGGCCAGAAGTGGCTTGGAAAACATAATTATTTTGAGATAGATTGGTTACTGTTCCGTTGGCTTTATCTTTTAAATAAATGTTTTGGCCAGAAGCAAAAATACCTTCGCCTTTTTCTAATGCAATTGTATAAGTACCATTTAGGCTAATATTCGTGCCTAAATCTACAGTATCATCTGGTGTGAAATTTTCACTTTTTCCTTGTATTAAAAGTTTTTTGCCAGCTAAACTAGAGTAAAACAAATCTGAATAATCATCAAACGCTTCATTGTCATAATCTTGCTCAAAACCATCAGTTGCGCCTGCAATGTAGCCTATAAGCTGTGTATTTACAATGTTATTAGGATTGGTTAAAGTAAGCCAAAATCTATTTTTTTGTGCCGCCCCTTTTTGGAAAAATCCGACACCTGCAGATCCGGTTCGCAAATCATGACCCGTATTGTAACTGTTTTTAAAATTTAAAGTTCCGCTACCTTTGGCCTGTACTATAAAACCTTGCCCTACTTTAATAATTCCATTTGAAGCGACACTTCCTGTGTAGGTGGAATATGTTGAAGTAACACCACCTGTACCATTAATCACAGAATAATTATTTCCGTTGTATTTAGAACCTTGTTGTACGGGTTCATAGACATTATTAGTCCAAAACCACGCGGTATTATAAATCAAACTCGAATTTGCCAAATACAATTCATTAAAATCAATATTTGATGGATATGGATTTGCCACCAGATTATAACCATGAACGTATGGTTTACTAGGGTCAACAGTATTCGGAGTATCCGCAGATTTAGCAAGACTATAACTGATATCACCATTATTTGGTTTTCCTTGGAAGGTATAGGTTTTACTTCCTCCTTCAGCTCGCACTGCATAACCTTTTCCTGGTACAAAAGTAGGATCTGTTGTTTCATAAAATCGGTCGTTAGACTCTCTGTAAGAAAAGAAGTATGCATTTGGGGTTCCTGGAGAAAAACCACCTGCACCTTTTGTCTGTTGCCCTAAAACTGGTGAGCCCCAATAAACGTAATCTACCGCAGTTCCTGGATTATTTCTCAATGCACCAGTTAATCTTTTGGCAGTAATACTACCAACATTTACAGCAGTTGCATTATTCTGAAGTAAGTTAGCATCGCTTTCTAAGTTTACTTTGTCAGCAGTAGAATTATTAACTAAGAAATCATCAACCGTTAAAGTTTTACCACCCATTATTTGTAAAGAGCCCCCAGGTTCCACCGTAACATTTCTTGCGAATCCATTTGCACCTGAATTTAATACGACAGGTTGCTTGATGATAACACATTTTGTAATATCTGGAATGGCACTATTTGGCAGCCAACTGGCAGTATTCCAGTCACTACTTCCTACATTCCAAATTTTATTATTATTAGGAACCAATACGCTACCTGTAACATCACAACTGTTGCTTAAAAGTGCTGTTGCCTGTAAATTAAAAACTTGTTTGGTTTCATAATCACCTGGTAAAGGTTTAAGACAAATACTAGATGAACCGCCTGGTGGTGGTGGAGATACACAATCTGATGCAAATATAGAAGACGTAGAACTTGACCAAGCAAAATTAGTTGAAAGCGGTTTTTCACCATAAATTAAAACATCATCTACTGCTACTCCATCTGGCAACCAACCAGAAACGCTTCCTAAAGAGTGATGTAGAAATCTGATTTTCAAGTTAGTTTTATTGATATAAGCACTTAAATCATAGGTTAAATTTGTAAATACGGTTCCAATTCCAGTATCAGCAGTAAAAGTTTGCAATGGTGTCCAAGTCATTCCGCCATCAGTAGAAATTTCTATACTAGCAAACTCAACATCAGGGTTTGTACCATCTGGATAATATCTTGAATAATAAAATTTTAAAGTCATTGTTAAATTCAAGTAATTAGTAGAATTTAAAGTTCCTGAAACCAAAGAATTTTCTACTAATTCATAAGGCGGAGTTGCTGAATCTGATGTTGCCAACGCAAAATCATTTGGCGCTAAACCTGTTGAAATAGCAGGTTTCCAAGATACTCCTGCTGTTGGTACAAAGGTACTTGGTCTATTGGTCCATTTGGTATCTGCTTGTATTACTGAACTTGTAGCATCAGAATTAACATTGGTGAAAGCGCCTAAACCTCCTGCTTCAAAATCTTCAGATAATAAATTTACCACCTCTTTATCGCCAGATGCAGAAACTACTATTTCAGCATTTTGACCACATACTTCTGGAATAGTTGGTGTGAAAGTTAAAGTTGGTGTAGGATTTACTTTTGCCACTACTGGTTTTCTTACTAAAGATTCAGTAGTTCCATTAGAAGAAGCGACATAATAGGTTGTAGTTGCAGAAATATTAGGTGTAGTCCAACTTCCAGTGGTTGGTGAGCCTGTTAATTGAGACCCTCCAGTTGCACTCGCATACCAGTGGTATTCTGTGGTTCCTGCGGTTCCCGTTGCACTTAGAGTAACAGTACCAGAATTACAAACTTGGCCGCCAGTTGTAGTCGAAATATTTGTAGGTGAGCGCTCGATTACTGTAAATAAATAATCTTCAGCTTCGCCATATTGTGATGAAGTATAAGTACTAACAGTTCCAGTATTAAAAGGTTCACAAGCATTAAAATTATAGCCAAAATATTCATCAGGACTACCATTTGCTGGATTTCCATCATCATAAAAACTATTAAAAGTTCTAACTCTTATTCTGTAATTACCGGGCACAGTTCCAGTAGGAATTACAAATCCAAATGTACTTGAAATACCTGCGGTTCCGGGATTATAAACCAATTCAGATTCATCAAATACACCATCTTTATTCCAATCTACCCACACTTTTAATTTAGCTCTTCCACCGATGGATTCTACAATCATATTAACGCCTTCGCCCTGCGCTTGTACCGCTTTGGTCGCCAAACCAGTAAAATCTTCATAACCGGGCGTGGTTGTAGAATAGGTGCTTGTATTATTTGTTTCAACCATAGTTCCTATAAAAGCAACACGATCAATATAGCGATCAACATTATTTGGAGCAATTGTAGAAGGAATACAAGGCGCGGGTGGCGTTCCTGTGGTAGTTGCATTTCCAATTAAAACTGTAGGATTTGTATTATACAAAGGCCCTCCTATACAGAGCGCACTCATAGAATAAATAAAGAAATAGTAAGTTGTATTTGTATTTAAACCTGCTGCTGTAAAAGTTGTATTATTATCGGTGTCTATTACTGTGTTGCTCACACCAATACTAGAACCAATAGTATAAGTTGTTCCATTGGTTATTTGCGAGGTCGGTGCAACACCAGTGCTATTCATAATTACTAAATAATTTTGAGAAGCAGGAGAAGCTGCGGTAAAAGAACCAGCGATGGAAGTAGCGCCTGGCGTCAATACCAAAGCAGTTGGTTGCGCTGTTGGAACAGTACAATCTGGTGCTTTCGCTACATTTAAAGAATAATCTTCCATTTGAAAATATCCTGCAGTAGCACATGGGCTAAGGATACCGTAAAAACTATTTGCAACTCGCATTCTAATTTTACCAACATAAGCATCAGGTGGTATAATTATATCCTTATTAAAAGTTGCTGTAAGAGTGTTATAAGAACCCAATAAATAAGTTTCACCAGGATCCGAGAAACTTCCGTTATTATTCCAATCAAAAAATGCATATTGATAAAAAGTGTTTCCTGCAAAAGTGTTTCCTGTCGCTGTTACAGAAAGATTATAAATAGATCCGCCCGTTACGTTTGCAGTAATTGTTGAAAAATCTTCATAAAAAGTAGTTGCAGTTGAGTTATTATTAAACAACGTCCCAAATTTTACATTTGTAATTGGATAACCCGACCCAGTTCCTGTTGGTGTACAATAAGATGTTGTTGCATTTCCTATTAATGGAGACGTTGTTAAATATAATGGCCCGCCTGTACATATATTATTCATTGAGTATATAAAGAAATAATACTTCGTAAATGGTATTAATGAAGAGGCTGATAAAGAAGTATTTGTATCATTATCTACGACAAAATTTGTACCTCCCAAAACATCGCCTATTGCATAAGCAGTTCCATTAGTAATTGTTGGTGCAACACCTGTGGTATTTGCTATTACCAAATAGCTTTGAGCTGCAGGACTTGCTGCAGTAAAAGTGCCGTTTATTGTTGTTCCGGAAACGCTTAAATTTAATGCAGTAGGTTGCGCTGTCGGGCTTGTACATGCCACAATATCAATAATATTTAAAGAATAATCTTCCCCTTCACCATCAAAGCCGGTATCACAAGGACCAGTTGTTGCAGAATTATATTTAGATTGTATTCTCATTCTTACCGTTCCAGTGATTGCACCAGGTGGAACAGTAATTGATAGTGGATTTATACTCGTTAATCCATTGGTTACATTAGTTGCTGTTCCTAAATTATAAGATTCTCCAGCATCAGTAAAATCTCCATTGCCATTCCAGTCTATATAAACCGTTTGGTAATTAGTATATGGTCCGCCTGTATTTATATAAACATTTAAGTCATAAGTAAAACCTTTGGTGATTGTTGTGCTAAGAGTAGTATAATCGTTGTATCCTGTATTAACTGAAGTATTTAAATTATTAATGGTATTAAAATTCACACCAGTTATTCCATCAGTAATATTTCCTCCAGAAGAAGCACAGTAACATGGCGCACTAGAAGTTGTAAACGTAAAAGTTGCAGAAGACACTGCCACACCGCAAGAATTTCTTGCAACTACTCTCCAATAATAAGTGGTATTGGCTGCTAAAGCGCCTGTGTTGTAAGAATTTGTTGTAACATTTGCAGTTATTGTGCCCGGAACACTTCCTGCGCCAAAATAAACATCGTACGAAGTTGCACCTGCAGACGCTGCCCAAGAAATACTGTTTATAGAACCACTTCCAGTATAACAAACGTTTGTAGCTCCATTTGTAGGCACTGGAGTTGTAACTGTTGCTGGTGTTGTATTTACTGTTAATGCTCTTGCAGTTGAAGTACTAGAGCAAGTGGCATTACTCACAACAACATCAAAATTTCCTGCAATAGCTGCGGCTGGGTTTGTAATAGTTAAAGCGGCTGTATTCACACCGCTATATGGTGCAACATTTGTAAGTGCAACTCCGTTTCTACGCCATTGGTAAGTGGTCGCACCAGTGGCTGTAACACTAAAAGTTGCTGTTCCTGTGGTACATGTGCTGGTTGCAGAAGGTTGCGAAGTAATAGTTGGTGGAGGATTTATTAATAAAGCACTTGAAACACTACAGCCTCCAATTGTATATACTACATTAACGGTACCTGCTGTTACACCTGTTACCACTCCACCAGTAGTAACAGTTGCAGAACCAGTTCCATTGGTTATAGACCAAACCCCGCCAGTAGTTGAGTTAGTGAAAGCGGGTGTATTTGCGCCAACACAAACATTCGCTGCACCTCCACCGTTTGGTAGTAATGGCGTATAAGTTGATGTTAATGTATTTGTAAGAGCCGTTCCATTTGTAAGTCCGTTTACCGTCCCATTTCCTCCTGTTCTTGTTATATCACCTGTGGAGGCGAAGTTTATTGCTCTAATTTGGATACCATTTATTCGCCATCTATCTCTTTGTGCAGTTGCGTTACAATCATAAGTAATAGTTATAGTCGTTGAAGTAACTACAATAGTAGAATTACTTACATCCCTGTTTCTATCTGCAATTGTACCAACACCTGGATTAAATTCAAAATTTGTTGGAGCAGTTAAAATTATTGTTCTTCCATTACCTTGATTAGCAATATTTGCATTATTACTTTCTTGGATTTGAATTTGAGGTAATGTACTATAATCAGAAGGAAATGAACAAGTACTGATTGATAAATTTGGTGCTGTTATGTTAACTTGCCCAAAAACATTAGTAAAACTAAAAAGCGTTAGCAATACAACAAATAAATTATTTGTATTGACTTTTAATTTAGAAACCCTTAAAACATTAATTAAAAAATTTTTAATTTTTAATAGATAGTAGTTTTTTGGCATGGCGAAAAGTATTTAAGTGGCTATAAAATTTATGTTATCATATCATTTTTTTTTATCATTTGTGTTGTTAATATTTTTTTCAATCAAAAACTAAATTCGCGGTAAAATTACAATATTTTCCTTATAAATTATCAATATTACAAACTTACATATGAATATTTAATTATAAAAATAAATAAAAATTATCATATTATGATTTTTACAATTAAATATAAGATTTTTAAGCAATTCTAAATAAATAGCCACTTTAGGTTTGGGTTTATTTAAAATTAGCCTTTAATATCGCGCTAATTCCAATTTTATATTAAAAAATAAAAAAGCCACTTTTTGCTAAAGTGGCTTTGTGAAACTTAAAATAAGAATATTTAATTCCTAATTTTTCTGGTAAGAATTTCACCGTTTTGTAAATCTATTTTTAAAATTAAAATGCCTTTAGATAAACGATCCGCAGATAAAGTTACTTCTGTATTCGCAGGTGCTATTTTATAAAGCAATCTTCCTGAAGCATCATAAACTTCTACAGTAGAAATTTTTTGCGACGCTTTTATTACAAAATTGTTTGCATCTCTATAAACCAAAAGGTTTCCTTTGGTTACTTCGCCTGTAGAAAGCACTTCTTCTGGTTTATAAATGATTTCAAATCTATTTTCAGATAAGCCTTTTGTGGCTTGGAAGGTGTAATTATTTTGAGACAAATTTGTAACCATGCCTGTTTCTTTATCTTTTAAATAAATAGTTTGTGAATTAGCAAAAATGCCTTCTGCTTTCCCTAAAGCGATTGTGTAAGTTCCATTTTGGCTAATATTTGCGCCTAAATCTACCGTATCATCTGGCGTGAAATTTTCACTTTTACCTTGAATCACCAATTTTTTTCCTGCTAATTCTGAGTAAAATAAATCCGAATAATTATCAAAAGCTTCATTATCATAATCCTGCTCAAAACCATCGGTTGCGCCTGCAACGTAACCAATTAACTGGCTGTTTACCACATTATTTGGGTTTGTTAAGCTTAACCAAAATCTATTTTTTGTCGAACTGTTTTTTTGATAAAAAGTACCAGAAGTACTAACTCGATAAGAATTTTTAAAATTCAATGTTCCACTTGCTTGCGCTTGAACGATGAAAGCTTGGCCCACTTTTATGGTGCCATTTACACCAATCGGATTACCACCCGTTCCATTAAAAACAGCATAATTATTTCCAGCATAAGAAGAACCTTGTTGATTGGCTGTATAATTATTATTAGTCCAAAAATAAACTGTGTTTACGAGCAATCCAGGATTTCCTGCATATAAGTCATCAAAACTAATATTAGAAGGATATGGATTTCCCACTAAATTATAACCATGCACAACACCAACAGGATTATCTGCAGATTTTGTAATAGGAATAGAAATATTACCATTATTTGGGACACCTTTAAACTTATAATCGCTAAAACCATTCACCGCTTGCACAGCATAACCTTTTCCTGGTACAAAAGTATTATCGGCAGTTTCATAAAACCGATCATTAGATTCTCTGTAACTAAAAAAGCGGTTACTTGGCGTTCCTGGTGAGAAACCGCTTGTACCTTTGGTTAGTTGGCCCGCAACTGGTGAACTCCAATAAACATAGTCTACGGCGGTTCCAGGGTTATTTTGAAGACCCGTTACGGTTCTTTCAACAGTCATATTTCCTGTATTAGAAACGTTATTGGTTTGAATTAAATTTCCGTCTGATTTTAAAGTAAAACTATCGTCGCTTCCTGTATTATTTTTAATAAAATCTGTAACGGTGAGATTTCCGCCGCCATTTATTGTTAATTTTCCGCCACTATTTATAGTAAGGTTTTTAGCTAATGCATTGGTGCCTGATAAAATTATCGGTTTCAATGATACATTAGGAATATCGACACAGTTGGAAGCAGTTGGAACACCGCTTGGCGACCAATTACTTGCTGTAGCCCAATTTGTTGTAGAGCCATTCCAAGTTTTATCTAAACTGGTGATCGTAAGTTGGTTTGACGTTGCCGGAGAATTTACAGAACAAGGACTTGCATTAGAAGTCATTACAACCTTTACTTTATCATTATTTGCTAATGTCGCGGTTGTAAAAGTGGGGCTATTTGTTCCCGCATTTACATTATTTACCTTCCATTGATAAGTGGGCGCAGTGCCACCATTTGTAGGTGTGGCGGTAAAAGTGACTGAAGTTCCTGCACAAATTGATGTACTTGGGCTTGCACTAATGCTTACACTTGCTGGTAAATTCGGGTTTACAGTCATTGTAAGTTGGTTTGACGTTGCCGGAGAATTTACAGAACAAGGACTTGCATTAGACGTCATTACAACGGTTACTTTGTCATTATTTGTTAATGTTGAAATTGAAAAAGTGGGGCTATTTGTTCCAGCATTTGCACCATTTACCTTCCATTGATAAGTAGGCGAACTGCCACCATTTGTAGGTGTGGCAGTAAAAGTGACTGAAGTTCCTGCACAAATCGATGCACTTGGGCTTGCGCTAATGCTTACACTTGCTGGTAAATTGGGATTAACAGTAATTGTAGTATTAGCATTTGCATTACCTGGAATAAATCCCAAAAAAAGGTAATTAATTTTTACATTGATGGTATTTGTACCAACAGGAGCCGAAGAAAAGGTGTAAAAATTAGTAGTTGTTGTAGCAAGAACAGCGCCACCGTTTAAACTCCATTCATAATTAGAAATAGTGCTAAGAAAAGGTGTGTAACTCGCTGTCGCTGTAAAAGATTGCCCAGAACAAACCGAAGTCGGATTTACAGTTACACTTTGTGCCTTTGTTTTTATGAGCCCAGCAAAAAATAAAAAAACGAGAACCATTAAAAGCCTTAACATAAATATATTTCTCCCAAAACCCAAAAATCTAAAACTTTTATAAAAAATTCTTTTTTCCATAACTTTAAATTTTGAAAATTGATGTATCGCCACAAATTGCAGATATCCTTGGAAAATCAGTTTGTAGAAATTTTGTACTAGAAAATGTGAAATAATCTTTGGAATTATTAGAAGCAGATGTGTACCCCACTCCATCAAAAGTAAATGTAAAGGGAACGGTTACTGTTGCTACACCATCGTCCCATCCTGATGTAAATAAAGTTGTTGAAGTTGGTAGTGCTGCATAAGTTCCGCTACTTTGCGAAAATGTATAACTCGTAACTTGCGCAAAAACAAAAGTTTGCAACAGCATTAGAAATACAAAAGTCAATAGAGTTTTTAGTTTAATATTATTTTTAGATATTAAACCACTCAACCAAAAAATTCTAGGACGTGAGCGTTGTTGGACAAATACGTAATTTGCCTCTAAATAGAAGTTATTTTTTTTCATTGTCAATTATGTTAGTTTTCCCAAAATTGTGAGTTAGGATTACTGTTAATTATATTATTTATATCATATTTTATAAAGAGATATTTTATTATTAAGTCTATTTTTCATGTTGTATTTTTTAAAAAAAACTTTCATATTCGAAGCGCAATTCATGCCAAAGTTTGTGCTGAGAATATTTTTTTTCAATAGTTTTCCTAGAAGTTAATTTTAATTTCTGCACTAAATCTAAATCATTAAGCAATTTCAACATAGCGTTTTTCAAATCACTTTCAGATTTCGCAGCAATAATTAATCCATTTATACCATCAGTAATAATTTCGTTACATCCATTAATATCCGTAACTATACACGGAAGTTCCATCGCGCCCGCTTGCAAAACTGCATTGGGAAATCCCTCTCTATAACTTGGCAAAACCAAACAATTGCTAATTGCTAAATAAGGTCGTACATCCGCAACAAAATCTGTAGTTATAATTTGCGGGTTATTTTCAATTTCATATAAAGTTTTTTCTAAAATAGGATCTAGGCTTTGCTCCAAAGGTCCAACTAAGAGAAGTTTAATATTTTTAAACGCATTCATAGAAGAGAACGCAGAAACAAGTTCATTAATCCCTTTATCTTTCACCAATCTTCCGATAAAAATAAAAACGAAATCATCTTGCAAAATATTTAATTCATTTTTTAAATTTTGCTTAGTCTTCTCAGAAAAAATTTCTGGATCAAAATGCTGCAAATCTATTCCGTTAGAACTTCCGTTACCTAAAACTTTCAACTTTTGAGGTTTACAAAATTTTTCTTCTATCATTATATCTTTCATCTTAAAAGAATTGGGATAAACTTTAGTTGCGAAAGAATAAGTTATTTTTTCTACGAGATTTAAAATTAATCTTTTAAAACCTGTGGCTTCTAAAAGAGGTAAACCTGCAACGGTGTGCATTCTTACTGGTACTTTTGAAAAATACGCCGCAATCATTGCAACTAATCCTGCTTTTGGTGTATGAGAATGAACAATTTCGGGCTTTTCTTTTCGAAAAAATTGGTACATTTTTATAATGGCAAGCAGATCTTTAATGGGCGTAATTTTTCGCGTCATCTCAACTGCGTGATATTTCACACCTAAATTTTGCGCTATTCTTTTCAAATTTTTTTCGTCGGAAGAAACAGCGATTACTTCATAAAATTCATTCATATAACTCAGCTGGTTTCCTAAAAGTTTTTCTATAGAAAGTGGCACAGAAGTTACCCTGATGAGTTTTTTCATTCACATTTATGATTAATTGTTTTGCAAAGTTAAAACTTTTCTTATAAAACCAATATTAAAACGCTTAATATAAGAGTTTTATACAAAAATACTTTTACAAATCATTAATGAAATTTAATCAGAATAACTTTTAAACATCTACGAGAAAAAGCGCTGAAAAAGATTGATTAGATATTTTTAACCTGAGTGCGATTGTTATTTAAAATATAATTTACTAACATTCAATTCATTATATGTTTATCAATTGTGTCGGGCTTTAGCCCGATGTGAAAATTAGCGAAATAAAAGGCTTTAGCCGAAACTTAAAATATGATTTGGCTAAAGCCAATTTTACTATAATTTTAAAAAATGGGCTAAAGCCCATTCCTATTGATATTTTAAAATTGTTTAATAATCGAACTCAAGTTTTTATACTTTCTTTGGAAGCAAGCATTTTTTGATAGAATAAAACGTGCTTTTCAACCATTATATTAATATCAAATTGCGCAGCTCTTTTCAAACATTTTTCTACAATAGATTGATAATAATTTTCGTCTTCCATTAAATGATGAATTTCTTCTGCTAATTTTTTTTCATCGCCTTTTGGGAAAAGAATGCCTGCATGGCGCACAACATCAGAAAGACCGGGCACATCACTTGCTATAAAAGGTCTGCCAGCAGACATTCCTTCAATACTTGAAAGCGACAAACCTTCATAATTAGAAGATAAAATATTAACATTTGCAGTTTTTAAAATTTGCGGAATATCTGTTCTATTCCCAACAAAACAAACGCGGTTTTCCAAATTTAATTCCTTCACTAAATTTTCAGCACTTTCTCTTAAACTTCCCTCGCCCACTAAAATTAATTTGACATTTTCAGGCAAATATTGTAATGCTTTTATAACAGTTTTTTGATCTTTCTGCGCTCGAAAAGAGGAAACTTGGCAAAGCAAAAAATCATTTTTTTGCAAAGAATGGTCTATTAAAGTCCGATCCTGTGCTTCCGCTTGCGAAAATTTAGACACATCTACCCCATTGTTTATTACCACTAATTTCTCTTCTGGCAAAGAAGTTTGCGCGATTACTTCTTGTTTTACTTCGTCAGTAATGCAAACAATACAATCAAAAAAGGAATAAACCCAGCGGTTGATTTTTTTAAGTTTTTTGCTTCGAAATCTTTTATTGGATGTATTATGCTCAGTGAAAATTACGGGTGTTTTCGACAATGAAAGTTTTTTCGCAATTATTGAGAAATAAGTTGCTGGGAAAAGATGTGCGTGAATTAAATCGTATTTTTTTAAATAAGGAATAATTTTTAAAATAAATTTTAATTGATAAGGCGAAGACTTTCCCAAAATAAAAATCTCACAGCAGTTTTGTTTTTTTAATGCCTCTAAAAATGGATGTGAAGTGCCGTTCAATAATAAAACATCTGCTTTTATTCCCAACGCATTGTATCTTGGAAGTGTTTCCAAAATCAGTTTTTCTGCGCCGCCTGTTGCGAGAGAATTGATGATGTGAAGGACTTTCAAAATAAATTTTTGGTTTTGTATCGGTTATACAGATTTAGTAAAATAGAAAAAGGCATCGATAATAAAACAATTATCGGGTATTTTGTTTGGCTTAATTGCCGGTAATTTTTTGTAAAAAGAACGGAAGATCCAAGATGAATGGCGTTTCTAAATTGCTCTTTTACACCTATTTTAGAATTCAATTTTTTAAGTCTCATAAAAGCAAAACCCTGCGGATTCAATCTATATTGTCGCCACATATTATTTGTAGAGCCATCTTCCTGGTATTCTACAAGGCAATAAATTTCGTTTTTTGGAATTAAATAATAACCTTGGGCTTCGGCTTCAAAAGATTTGTAACTGAGTGGCACTAGTTTTTCGCCGCTAAAAATTGGATATGGCGGTAATTTTCTTAAAATTTCCGTTTTAAAAACCAATTTTTTATCGCCTGTAACTTTATGTTTTCTAGCCAAATCCATCATTTGTACTTCTTTTAAATTTTGGGGAAAATATTCACCTAAAATTTTACCGTTAAAATCTGCATCTAAACCTACTATTCCGTAGCAGTTTTCATTATTAATTTTTAAAATTTCTCGAACAATAATTTCCACCGCATTTTTGGGCATTTTATCATCAGAATCTATACAGGTATTCCATTCCGTTTGTATCCTTTCGTAAGCCCAATTATGAGCAGAATGCATGCCTTCATTTTTTTTATAAAAATATTGAATTTCAAATTCATTTTCTAGTTTCCATTGGTTCACCAAGTCTTCCGTGCCATCTGTAGAACCGTCGTCAATCAACATCCAAATAAAATCTTTATTGGTTTGAGATTTTAAACTTTCATACAACCGCGGCAAAAGATGTATTCGGTTGAAAGTGGGCGTGAAAATAGTTAGTTTTATCATTATCCTTTTAAATACATAAAATAAGTGAACATATAATAAACCACTAAAACAATGCCTATTATTCTATACTGATTCGGAAACATTTTGTAACGTAATAAAGGATAGGCAATAATGGGCGCCATTAAAAACCACGATAAATAGGCGAAACGATTTGAAAAATTAGCGCGAATTACTAAAATCCAAAAGGCATTGGCAATCATATAAATTCCCCAAAGATGGATGTAAAATTTATCTGTAATATTTTTCTTAAATATAAAATACCAACCAGCGAAAACTGCAAAAGAAGAATAAAACAAGAAATCCCAACGAAATCCTGTGTAAGCAAAATGATCATGATATGCATTTCCTTTTGTAAGATAATCTACCGCTCTAGAATCACTACCGAAACCAATACTTGCAAATAAAGTTTCCCAAAAACCACCACCAACTAAGGAAAGTGGAATTGCTGCAGCCCAAATATAAAGATAAACTTTAGGGTTTTTATAAACTCCCGCTACAAAAAATGCCGCTATCGGGATTATAAGCGAACTATGCACACCAAAAGAAACAGCCATTAAAATATACATAACAACTTTTCGGTTATAAAAACAAAGCGCTAATATGAAAATTGAAGTTCCCAAACCATTTCTTATTCCATTGGTACCAAATGGCCAAAACATATAAGAACCTATGAAAATAAAAAAAACAAAATACCAATATGAGCCGCAATATTTTTTAGAAAAAACATAACAAGGAATGATATAAATGACAGCGCAAATAAAGAAAAAAATGCGTTCTCCAATTATATGGGCACAAAAAATTAAAAAATAATTGAATAAAAAATCTTTTGTAACAATGGGAGTTTCGCCAGCAACAATACGATTATAAAATTTAGAATAAGTCAACATATCCCCAAATTGATAACTTACCGGGCGCGTTCCTAAATAAAAAGTGATTAAAAATAAACTGAAAAGACCCAAAATTTTAGCAAAATTTTTGGTATTTACTGTAAACAAATCGCTTTGATAAGAATGAAAAAGCGTGATGAGCATCAAGACCATCATTATATTATAGTAAATTGCAGTATAACTGCTTAAAGGAACCCAATCAAACAATAATATTAGTTTTTTCAGTAAAAATATCTAATTTTTTTTTAGGAATCATAAAAGATTCTGTCTCAAGAAATTTCCTCACGAGATGAAATATTAAATTAAAATCATTTCGTAGGGCACATTATTGATTTTTGCAGCCATTTTAGGAAAATCACTGTTATACATTTCTGCACTTCTTATTTGATAGGCTTTTTCCGCACCTGCAATTAGAAACATATCCATAAATGCGGTAAGTTCTTTTCCTTTCCCTGCATCTGCAAAATCAATATGTCCTACTTCTTCTGGTAAAATATAGGTGTAAATATAGGCGTAAGTTTTTGTAGCAATTTCTCGAAAAATATTACTGTCAGAAGTTATCAAAATTTTTTTCGCATCTTTGTGTTTCAATTTAATTTTATTTACCGCAATTAAGCATTTTTCTATTAAAAATTTTCGTTTTTCTTCATTTAAAGCAGTACTTTTTCCTTCTTCAAACTCGCCCAATAAATTTTGAAAACGAAATGACATTGAAATATAATTCCCCACTCCACCAAGTTTTTGACGATGAAATTCTATTTTAGATTCTAAAAATGGCGATGGCTTAAACAGTTCAAAAAATAATTCTGAATAATGATTAAAACATTCCCCAGAATTACAACTGACGTGTAGTTGTTCTTTAGATTTATTCAATCGGAAAAAATCACCAGCGAATTTTTCATTTTCCCAAGTGTAAATGGCTGTTTTCGTTAAATTATAATATATTTCATCTTCCTCTATTGACCAATCATAATTATTCGGCACCAAGTATTTTTCTAAATTAAATGGGTAAATAAAATAAATTTTAAATTTAAAATTGTTCTTTTTCGCGAACATATAAAGCGTGCAAATTCCCTTTAAACGATCTGTTAAACCTCCAGAACGCATTAAACCATCGTGAATATTAATTATTATTTGTTGATTTTCTAATGTGTTTTTTTTGTTAAAATCTGCTGCTTTTAAATGATTGTTTCTTCCCTGTTTTCTTCTGTAAAAAGCCTCTCTGTATGAATGTGACAAAATTATTGTCGCTCTATATCTACCTTTCAAAAAGCGATACAAACTCATAATTTTCACGGCTCTCACAGGATTTGTAAGCAAATAAAAAAGAGATATTAAGAATTTTTTCACTCTGTTATTTATAATTTTTAAAATATCTACTTCTTTCCACTTGAACTGACTTTTTCGAACAAATTTTGCCATTGCTTCATCACAATATTAATTTCAAAACGAGAAACATTCTCTAAACCTCGTTTGCTCAATTCTTGCCGAAGTTGCTCATTTTCCATTAATAATTTTAATTTTTCAGTAAAAATATCTAAATTTTTATTAGGAATAAGAAAAGAATCTTCCTCGTTTTTCACGATATATTTTGGTCCGGTTGGGCAATCATAACTTATGATCGGCAAACCTATAGAAAGCGATTCTAACAAAACCATCGGGAAACATTCGGTTTCAGAAGTCATGGCGTAAATGCTGTAATTTTGCATTTCACTTTTTAAATCTGGAACATTTCCTTTAAATTTTATTTGATTTTGTAGACCAAATTCTGCAATTTTATGTTCTAATAATTGCTGAGTTCCAAGATAATCTTCACCAAAAAAATGCAATTCCCACTCGGGAAAATCTTTACTAATTTTTGAAAATATTTCTATTAAATCACCAAAATTTTTAACCGGTGAAATTCTTCCAGCAGCCATTATTTTCTTCGATTTTAAACCGGCGCGTTTATCAGAAATTTCCGCTGGATTTGGAATGACTGCAATGTTGTCGTTCGTATAGAAATTTTGTTCATCTTCATTTAAAACCGCAATCGAAGTGTATTTTTTTTCAATTATTTTATTTAGAAGATGCAATAATCTTTTTTTGAAGCCACTTTCCTGCTTTTCATAAAAATAACGGGAACCATGAAATTCTTTAATTTTAGGACTATTTTTTCTGATATAAGGCAAAAAATAAAAATCGGGACCGAAACTTGAACTTATTACAACATCTGGATTTATTTTTCCCAAAACATCCTTCAAAGCAGAAATATGTTTCGGGATTTTTTTTAAATTTTTAGGGTGGAAATAACTTTTCCCAATTTCATAATTAATTGCCAAATCTTCCCAAATAATTTTTGAACTAAAATCATAAACCGGCGTTTTTCCTTCTTGATTATAAGTCACAATAAAAACCTCATCACCAGAACTATCTGCAAAATAATTAGCCTTCTGGGAAAGCACTTTTTCAATGCCCCCATGAAGATAAACTTGATCTGTGAGATAGAGAATTTTCACTTTTTTATATTTTTTTAAAAAGTTCATCCCACTGTTTCACAATTGTTTCCGCATTAAATTTCTTTGAATTTAATTTCGCCGCTTTCCCCATTTCTTGCCGTAAATTTTCATCATTTATAAGCGTTTTTATTTTTGTTGAAAATTCATCTATATTTCCATTTTCTATTAAAAAACCATCTTTTCCGTTGCTGATAATTTCCTTCGGACCGTGCGGACAATCAAAACTGATGACTGGCAAACCGCAACTCATCGCTTCTATCAAAACCATTCCGAAACCTTCCGAACGCGATGGCAAAACCAAAAAAGAAGATTCTACATATTTTTTTTCAATATCCGGAACCGAAGAAAAAAAATGAATGTTTTTTAAGTTTAAATTCTCTGCCTCAGTTTGTAAATATTCTTTGGTATTTCTACCATAAACATTGAGTTCCCAATTTGGGAAATTGGTTTCAATTTTCGCCCAAATTTTTAATAATAAATCATAGCCTTTGTTAAAACTATAACTTCCGACGGCAATTATTTTTTTGTTTTTTAGAGAAGAAATTTCTTGGCTTTCAAATGACAAAGGATTGGGAATAACGAGCAAATTTTTCAGCGACCATTCTTTTTTATTGGCTTCTGTCAACAAAATTATTTTCGAAAAGTTTTTTCCTAAAATCTGCTTTATTTGGTGTTGTATTTTTTTCTTTAAGGGAAGTCCTTTTCCTTTATTTCCCAACAAAAAAGAAGCGTGACTTTCGTGAATCCATTTCGATTTGGTCTTAATTAAATAAGGAAGAAAAAAACCTTTCAAAGCATCATCGCAAACTGAAATAACATCAGGTTTAACTTCATCTACAATCTTCTGAATTCCACTTTTGTACTTCAAAAAATACTGAAATTTATTGCCAGAAATTTCTATGGAATGTCTTTTAATTTTATCAGAAAATTTAAAAAAAGTCGCTT
Organism: Halpernia humi; assembly: GCF_900108025.1. GTDB lineage: Bacteria > Bacteroidota > Bacteroidia > Flavobacteriales > Weeksellaceae > Halpernia > Halpernia humi. The sequence goes on along the minus strand of NZ_FNUS01000006.1, from coordinate 179,726 downwards.
TTCCGTTTTCATTTAAACTTAATATATGAATTTCATAGCCAAAATTTTCTACCAATAGCGCAGTTTTCACGGCCAAAACTCTTTCGAGTCCGCCAGAACCTGTGATGCCATTTGTGATGTAGAGTAATTTCAAATTTTTAACTATTTTTTTAAAAAACGATAAACCTTTTCCTTTTCAAAGTTTATAATTTCCTCTGAATTTTTAAAATCCATATTAAACAAAGATGAATCATTTGAAGTTAATTCAAATCGATCTTGCAGGGAAAATTTTTCTAAAATATTGGTAATTCTGGTTTGCATATTTTCACCACCAACTCTGCTATAAACGGCAAAAGGCGTCTGCAAAACGATTGAAAAAACCACGCCGTGAAAGGAATCTGTTAAAAATAAACTTGCAGAATTAATATAATCTACCCATTCTGAAGGCGTGATGGCGTAAAATTCTGAGGATTTTAAATCATTCAAATTTACGACTTCGAAATCTTTAGAAATTCCATTCAAAACGGCATTCACTTTTGGTGATTTTTCACCAAGAAAATAAGTCAAGACAAATTTTCGCGTCGGTTTTTTGTTGTGCGATGTTGCAAATTCCAGCCAATCTTCTTTAGAAAGACACATTGTGGGATCACAAAGAACCGTTGCTTCTTTTCCAGTGAAATCTTTTACGATTTTTGCGCCACTTTCTTCGCGCACACTGATATATTCAAATTCTTCTAAACCTTTGGTGAAAATCTCTCGGTATTTTTCGTCGATTTTAGAACTTCCAAAACTGGGTGAAAAGGTGATTCTTTTTTCTTTTGGCGCAAATTTTAGAAAAACAAAATCGGAAATAGAATGCGTAAACCAACCCCAAATTTGATCGCTTCCAACGCTAAAAAATGAATAATTTTCATGGAAATTAGAAGCAATTTTCAGCGGATTTATTTGATTTGCTGATTCTGTATAATTTAATTTTGCATGTTTTTTAAAATTATTTATCCTTTTATTTTTTAGGTGAGATTTAGATAAATTTGATTTTAAAAACAAAATTTTAGTAAGTAAAACCTTTATTTGAATTACAATCGGGTCTTTTGGAATTTCTTGTTTATATTTTATGATTTCAGACTCAAAACCTAGCGTTTTATACACTTTTTGAACGGCAAAAAGTTGCAACCTGTTGCCGTAATTGTTATAACCAAAAAGCGATATAATTCCTATTTTTTTCATTGCTTATTGTCTAAATTTCAAATAATTCATTCAGTTTATTAAAAGCAATTTCATTCTTAACTTCATGTTTTTCAACAGTTTCCAATAAATTATTTTTAAGTAAATCATTGTTGAGCAAATGGGTGATTTTATTTACAAAATCCATTTTTTCTGCTTTGCACAAAACACCCAGGTTTCCATTTTCTAAAGCATCGTTTAACGCCGGTAAATCTGTCGTAAAAATTAATTTTTTCAATGCTAAAGCCTCATAAATCGTGATAGATTGCGATTCTACAAAGGAAGTTTGAATGTAAAAATCCGCTAATTTCATGTAAGGATACGGATTTTCTTTCGTCCCTAAAAGAATACAAACATCTTTTAAATCTCTTTCCGCAACTAATTTTTTTATTTCTAAAAAAGTTTTGCCTTCACCAATGAAATACCATTTGAATTTCAAGCCTTGATTTCTAAGTTCTGTCGCAATATCTACCGCGAGATTAATTCCTTTTTCTTTTGAAAATCGACTTACGGTTACGAAATTGTAAACGCCTTCAATTTTAGGAAAATCCAAAACCAATTCTTTAGCGTCAGAAATAATTTTCTCAACATTAATGATATTTGGAACAACAGAAATTTTATCTTCTAAATCAGGAAAATGTTTTAAAAGCATCGTTTTATTGGCATCCGAAACGGTAATTAATTGATTAAATTTAGCAAAATATTTTTTATCCAAATCGTATTCTTTTCCTTTAAAATCATAAGATCCGTGGTGAAACCAAAGGTATTTTTTCTTAGATTTCACTTTGTCAATCGCAAAAAATCGCGGAAATCCATTTTGAGAATAACTGATTGCAAAATCATAAGTTTCAGAAATTTTAGCGAAATAAAGCCAAGGTTTTTTTAGGATTTTCGAATAGAAATTAAACTTTAAATAATTAAAAAAATATTGAATTTTGCTTAAAACATTTTTCTCTTTTTTAATTTCGTTCCAAGTTTTAGGATATTTTCTCTCAATAATATTGACGGACGTTGGAATTTGTGATTTTAATACACCTTCTTTTTCCCAAAGTAATACATCTAAACGGAACTCTTTTTTAGATAGAAAATGCAAGAAATCAATCAAACTTTTTTGAATGCCGCCCATCTCTAAATCGTTTGAAATAATTAAAACTTTACGCATTTTTTAGGAATGAAATGATACGCAAAAATGCTAAATAACTGAAAGCCATTTTGTTTTTAATGAAAAAAAATAAAATTTTTTGTGCTTTCACTTGTTTTTTAAGGCTTAAATCTGAAAATGAATTTTCTAATTCTGGCGTATTTAATATTAATCTAACTTCCTTTAATTTTTTACCGAAATTTAAAGTTTTGTTTTTATAAATACTATTTAAAACAAAAAAAACTGAATGTAATAATTGCAATTTCAACTGTCGCGAGAAATTAAAATCTTTGTTATTTTCGAGAAGATTTTTGAGTTTATGGTTTAAATTTAATAAATTTTGCCACCAAGAATTTTGAAATTTTTTGGACCGAGAATCATCGTATTGCCGGTAATTATAAAAATAATTTTCTTTTAAATAATAATACGAATTTGCTTCTGTCATTAGGTTTGCCATAAACAAATAATCTTCAGCAAACTTTAATTCTGCATCAAATCTTATTTTGTTCTTTACCAGAATCGAACAATGAAAAAGACAATTGCAAACTGAAACAATTGGAATACGACCAAAATTTTCGGCGACCAACAACGTAGGAAAAAGTTCTTCAACGATTTGTTTTTTAGAATAAATTCCTTTCCGAATATTGGCTGAAATTTGTTCCTTAGAATTTTCTTTAACATTCGTAAAATCGCACATAATGACATCAAACTTTTCATCCTGATTATTAATTTCGAACATGTTTTCATACATCGAAAGTTCAAGCCAATCATCGCTATCTACAAATGTAATGTAATCGCTTGTTGCACTTTCTATCCCAATATTTCTTGCCACAGAAACACCCGAATTTTGAATATGAATAACTTTAATTCTAGAATCTTTTTTTGCAAAATCATCACAAATCTGCGGTGAAGAATCCGTAGAACCATCATTAACTAAAATAATTTCTAAGTCTGCAAAAGTCTGATTTATAATGGAATCTACACATTGATGCAGATAATTTTCAACATTATAAACAGGAACGATGACGCTTAATTTATTACTCATACTTTTTTTAAAATAAATTATTGGTTCTTATTTTTAGAAAAAATACGATTATTTATTTTCACAATTACTTTATTTTTAAGTTGTGAAAACCGTCTTCTTTTGTGATAAATCTTGGTATAAAAATTTAATTTTTTTAAAGATTTCTGTATAGTTTCATCAAAAACAGAAGCCTCTTTTTTATGTTGCCAAACGGCTAGACTTTCGGCGCGCACTTTCATGCGTTGTTTTTGCACCAATTTAAAATCCCAACCCACAGTTTCATTTTCATATCGTTTTGGTGGAACTAATTGGTTTTTCTTTTTCGCCAATTTAATTCTTGCAGGCAAACCTTTATGGCGGTGATTAAAACTTCCTTGTTGCGAAGATAAAAAGATTTCAAGCGGTAAAAAATCAACTTCTAAATCTTTATTTTTAATGCCTTCTTTTATTAAATTTTCTGCTAATAAAGAGCGCGTTACGATGACATTTGTTCCCTTTCCATCTTTGTCGAAAGGATCTAGCCACGCGTCGCCAAGTGAAATATCCGCTAATTCTGTGGTGACATCCTCACAAAAATCGCAGGCATTGGCTTTGAAAAGTCCGGTTCCCCACATATCGCCTACGGTTTTCATTTTGATGGATTTTTCTTCTTCATTTTCATCAGAACAAGAAAAAGAATAATCGTTTGCCGTACTCGAAAAATCTTTTTTTCGAAATTGTGGTTTTCGGATATTTTTTATTTCAACCGCCATCTTGGACGCTAAATATTCGGTGAAAAAACTGCTTTTCAATCCGCCACAAATAATGCCGATTAAAAACGGAATTTTCTCTTTTAATTTTGGCTCAGAATGCTGTGCAAGCCGAATGGCTTTAATAAAACAGCCAACGCCAACTATTGCTATTTTGCCTTCCAATTGATTAATTTCAGAAAAAACGGTGGCTAAAGTGACCGGAAAATAGCGTGTTTTAGAGGCTCGCAATAAATCTGATTTGCTACTGCTCACAGAATATTGATAAAAAATGCCCGGTTCTGAAGACTCCTTTATAGAAAAAATGTGATCTACGATTTTGTTTTCTAAAAGTTTTGTCGAAATGTAAGTTCCCAAGCCGCCAGAAGAAGATGACAAGCGAAATTCTGTAGAAAATCCCGCATAAATCTGCTTGTATTTCCCGATTTTTTGGTGGTGATTTTCAGTTTCTAAAAATAATTGTGCAATTTCATTTTCTGTTTTTACCTCATCTTTTGGGATTGAATTAAAGGGACAAACCTCTAGGCAATCGCCTTCAGAATCGCAAGAACTAATGACTTTTGGAAATAAAAATCCATTTTTATCCCAAGCCATTTCCAAAGCATTTGAAGGACATTTGTACACACAAATGCCACAACCAACGCAAAGGTCGTTTTTCACGACAAGGTTTATTACTTTTGGAATGTTCATTTTAATATGTTGATAAACCAGAATGTTTTCATCTTACTTAAATTTAGATTTTAAAATCTGCAGGTAATACTTAAAAAAATCTAATGCAGCAGGTAAAAGTTGCGATTTTGCAATTTTATTTTTTTTAACAACAAAAATTATATTCCCGAAGATATTGGACGGATCTTTCACGAATTTGAAATACAAACTGCTTAAGGTGTCCCGGAAAAAAATCTTTTTAGCGCTATTTTTCTTTAGTTCATTATCGGTAGCACGTTCAATGAAAATCATTTGATGCTTTATGCTTTCCTCAATTTTTCTTCTTTCGTCTAAACGAGTCCATATTCCGCCTTCATGAACTCTGTAAACTGCAGTAATTTCATCAAAAAACTTCACCTTTCCTTTCAACGCATAAAAGTAAGGATATATTCGGTCTGCGCTCGTAGGGTTTAGAAATTTTTCAAAAAATGGCACAAATTCATTGGAAAAATTTCTTGAAAATGCGGTTCTTATGGGTAATAAAAATCTTCCCTGCAAAACCTCATCTGCAGTATTCTTCTTGTTTAAACCACTTCTCGCTACACCTAACTTATTGCCTTTTAAATCGATGCATTGGTAAGAGGTATAACACAAACTATAATCTGGATTTTTCTCTAAAAAATCGCATTGTTTTCTCAATTTATCTACACTCGTCCAGTAATCGTCTCCGTCGCAAAGTGCAATGTAATCTCCTGTTGCATCGCTCAAAACAAACATAAGATTTCTAACGTAACCTTTATTAATTTGTTGGCTGATATATTTTACCGTAATGTTTTCTGGAATTTTTTTTGTGGCAATATAATCCGTAATAACTGCGTCGGTGTTATCTGTAGAGCAGTCATCGCTTAAGACAATTTCAATTTCACCAGGATAATCTTGTATTAGCACGCCATCGAGGCATTGCGAAATAAGATCTTCCTGATTATAGGTAACAATACACGCGCTTATTTTAGGATATTTGTTCATTTTAAATCAAAAATAACTTAATTTTTTATTGGGATAAATCTAAAATAATGGATTTTTCATATCCTGATTTTAATTCTGGTTCCAATTCAAAGCCTTCTGAATTATCGGATTCATTAACATAACGACCTTTTATAGAAACTCTTCCCTCGGCTTTCATCAGCATCCACATATATTCTACATCGATGTGGCCGATGTCAAACGCCCAAAATCCTTCGTTTGCAAGGTCCGAGCAAAGAACCGTTGCAGTTGGACCTAAAGCACACAGAATCAATTTATCTTTGCCCAATTTAATTGCCGCTGCTTTTATTTCTTCGTATTTTTCAAATGCATTTTTCTGCGGACAAATGATTCTTTCTAAACTTTTTACATTATCAAACAAGTCATTTCCTACGCCTAATCTGGAAAGTTCGCCTTCGATTATTAAAATATTTCTATTTTCCCAAATTGCTTTTATTTTTTCAAAATAGATTTTTGATTTCGCTTGGTTTTTCATCCCCACATACAATCTGGTGATATTTGCATTACCGTAATTATATTTTTTATCTAACAATTTCACAAGCGTTTTGCCGTGTGTATTGATAAATAATTTCCAGTAAACTTTAGCAAATCTTTTGTGCGTTTTGGTGCTTGCTAAACTATCAGGAATTGCGACCAAAAATTTAGGGTTTCGATTATTTAAAACTTCTAGAAGTTGATCTACCAATAAAGTATTTTGCTTCTGAAAACCAAGATCTTGTTGTTTTAAAAGTAGTAAAAACTCACCATCACCAAAGCGAGAAATGCTTTTTTTTTGGGTAATAATATCCGAAATAGTTTCTTCAATAGACATGATTTTATACTTCGGGAAATTCCACCGGAAAGGCAAAGTTCTATAAATCCAATAAATATAATAGAGGTAGTTTTTCATTTTTAGAGTAAGGCTTAATTTGTTTAAAAATAAATTTTTAAGATTTACTTTTAAACATAATGTCTTGGCAAATTTGATTAAATTTTTCTGAAAATATATGCCAATCTAAATTATTCTCATAAAATTCTCTTGCACGAAGAGATAATTCTTTTAATAAATTCGGGGACAAAAGAATGTTTTCAATTTTTTTCGCATAGTCTTCTGCGGGCGCATCTAAACTAAATAAAAAACCATTTACTCCCTCATTAACTACAGAAGGAATTCCGCCTGTATTGCTTGCGATACTAACTAAACCATAGGCCGAAGCTTCACTAAAAACGATGCCGTAGCATTCTGCTCTACTTGGTACAAATAAAAAATGGGATTCACTATATAATCTATTAAGTAAAAGCGCATCTTTAGCAATAGTTTTATCTAAAAAACCATGATAAACCATATACTCTTTTTCAACAGGAGGTTTTACTCCAACACAATTTAAAATAATTTTAAATCCTCTTTTTTGTAAATTTTCTACGGTTTCTAATACCAAGTCGCCGCCTTTTCTCTCCCAATTTAAACCCACAAAAAGAAAAACAAAGGGACTGTTGTATTTTTTCTGATGAATGGAATTTGGGATTTCCATATTTGCGCCTAAAGACGATAAAACAATTTTATGTTCTAAATTTTTATAATGCTTTACTACAAAATCTTTCGCCCAATTGGAACTTAAAATAATTTTAGAGGCCTTTTTTAAGGCAAGTTTTTGAAGTAAGGATGAAATATTTAAAGAATAATTTGAAAAATATTTAAAATTAGTATAATAGTTTTTCAGTTGATCAAATGTGCTGTCATTAAAAAATATAACAGGAAATCTACTCGGTAAAAAGACGAATTGCGCACTTGCTGCGGGACAAAACAAGATATCAATTTCTTTATTTTTAATTATTTTTTTAAAGTAAATTGCTGAATAAATTGCTGATAAAAAAGTAAACTCTTCATAAATTAATTTATCACTAAATAATTTATGGATTTTATTATAAACTGCTAAAAGACGATGATAAGAACGTGGATACAAAATTGGCGACAAATTAACAACCTCACAATCAGCATCTTCTATTGCTTTCATCATGGAATAATGAGTTCCAGACCACGCTTTTTTGTTCTCTGGATTGTGCAAACAATAGTACCCGACTTTAAATTTTTTCATATACTTTTCAACTTTACATCGTTGATTTGGTGTAATGATTCAAATATAATTTATTAATGTATGTATAAAAAATTATTTGAAAGATTTTAACCAATTTCTTCCTAAATTTTCATCAGGTTCTATGTAATTGCCTTCTGCCCATTCATTCCACGATTTTATGATGATTAGTTTTTCTTTACAGTCTTTGTTATTCAGAAATTTTATGGCTTTTTTTATTTCCTTTTTAAATAAATCGGGTGAAGAATTTGAAAATAAAAATCCTTTGTATTTACTTCTTGGTGTATTATCCCAATTGGGCAAAACCATAGGAAAAGTTTCTACGTTAGAATTTGTGTACTTTAATTTTTTAAAAAAACTTTTGTAATCTAAAACCATGGGAAGATTTACATTTTTTTGAAGTTTTTTTAATAAACGGTTTCTAAATGTGGGTTTTCTAATTTTAAACAATTCCTTATCAAGCAGCACGTTGTAATCTCCAGATATTTTAGAATCGAATCCTTTTGATTTGTAATCATAATCATTACTGCCTCTGTTGCTCGCCATAAAATAAATCCCATTTAGTTGGTTTTCTTTTGCTAAGTTTTGAAAAAATGGTATAAAATCATTAGGAAGCGCGGCTGCATCATACACTACAAAAACAGGCTTATTATCAATTTTCACATACCTTTGGTCTTGAAAAAAGGGAAGCAAATAATTGAAATAATTTTTATAATCTTCTTCGCCGTTATAAGTTTGCTCCATAAGCGTATCTGGATTATCTAAACCGTGCCAGATGCCTCTCCAAGATTCATTTGCCCAGCAAAAGCAAAATGGCAAATCGACATTTATATTGGCGAGCATTTTTTCTGCTGGTTTTTCTAGAAGCATCTTACCGTTTCCAAACCAATATTGGTAATAAATAAAACCATCAATGCCGTGTTCTTTGGCAAGTTTGGCTTGTTTTTCTTGAATTTCTTCTGTTTTTAAAAGATCATAATAACCCAATTCTCCCGGTTTTACTGGTTGTTGATGGCCTTTGAATAATGGTTTTGCTTTTTTTACATTGGTCCATTCGGTAAAACCTTCTCCCCACCACTCGTCATTTTCGGGAATTGGGTGGAATTGCGGAAGGTAGTATGCGAGGTATTTTATTTTATTGTTTGACATAATTAAGGTAAGAATTGTAAATTGAAGGAAATTTTTTTGCGAAAATTTCTTTCAAAGTCATTTTTGTAGTATTTCTAATTCTTCTTTTTTTTGACGTAAGTAAAAGTAAAGCGTTTCTTTCTTTCTTTTCTCGAAAATAAGAAAATAAAAAATTGCAAGCCTTTAAAAAACCTTTATTCATTTCATTTATATTTCTACTCATAGAATTGGCAGAAATACGATAATAAGCCAACACATTTCTATTATAAATAATTTTTTGAGAACAATAAAAAAGTTGAACCCAAAAAACCCAATCTTCGTGATTTTTTAATTTCTCGTTAAATCTATGTGTTGTTCTTTTAAAGAGAACACAATGACAAGGTATTGATAATTCAGTTTCCCATTTTAAAATTAAATCTTCAAAACTAAAACCTGTGTCAGTAAAAGGTGCACAATATTGCAAAGAAAGTTTTTCGTGGTTATCATTTACTTTTTCATAATCAGAAATGCTTATGTCACCACTTTCTAAATCTAAGATTTGTAACTCTAACTTATTTTTAGCAATATAATCATCACAATCTAACAACTGAACAAATGCGCCATTTGCTAAATTTAATCCAAAATTTCTGGCAGAACTTAAACCGCCATTTTCTTTATAAAAATATTTAAAACGGGGATCTTTTAAAGTCCAAATTTTTGCAATTTCTTCTGTATTGTCTGGCGAACCATCATTCACGATAATGCATTCCCACTTTGTGTATGTTTGGTCTAAAACGGATTGCAAGCATTCATCTAAATATTGTGCTTGGTTGTAGCAGGGAACTATTATGGAAATTAAAGGATTATTCATATTTTAAATATTCCAATTTTTCTTAGTGCTTTAAAGATAATAGATTTATTATAATTTGCGATTTCCAATTCTAATGCTCTTTCTCGAAAAGGAATTGTTTCAATATCCATAAATAGATTTTCAATATTAACTTTTCTTCTTCTTGCTGCTGCAATAATAACAACCCAATGCCAATATTTTGCTTTTCTTTTATTTTCATTAGTGGAAATACCACCATCGTGTATCCGATAATAATAAAAATTTTTATTTATATAAAATACTTTTCCTACTTCATAGAGTTTTAAATATAAATCTTGGTCTACTGCTCTTATTAAAAATTCATCGATGCCTGAAGTTTTCTCATAAAATGATTTTTTAAAGGTTGCAAAATGAGAAATTTCCCCTTTTAGATTAAAAAAATCTGATGAAAAATTTACAACTGCATTTTGAAAATGAATTTCCTTTTGGTTTAAATTATCATCACAATAAATAAAATTAGAATAAACCAAACCAGTATCGGGAAGCTCGATATGCGTTTTTACCATTTCTTCAACAGCAATTTCCGAAATAGTATCGTCTGGATCTAGAAATGCACATATTTCTCCAGAGGCTAGTTCCACGCATTTCCTTTTGGTAAAACCGCAACCTTTGTTTTGGTCGTTTGTGAAGATTTTAAATCGATGATCTTCGCCTATCAATTTTTTAATTTGCTGCAAAGAATTATCATTAGAACAATCATCTACAATAATTGCTTCCCAATTTTGATAAGTTTGTGCCATAATACTTTTATAACAATCTTCGAAAAATTTGCCATTGTTATATTGGGCGATGAGAATGGAGAAAAGTGGAGTGTTCATCATTTTCGTAAAATACATTCATTAAGATCTGAAATATGGCTTTCTAATGAGAAATTCTTTTCAACATACTTTTTGCCGGCTTTTCCCATACCTTTAGCTATATCTATATTTTCTAATAAATAAATCATTTTTTCAGCCATATTGTTTACATCTTTCTCTTTCACCAAAAAGCCAGTTTTATTATTCAAAATAACATCTGGAATGCCAGCATGAAATGTAGAAACAACCGGTAATGAAGCAGCGGATGCCTCTAACAATGCAACAGGAGTTCCTTCTGAATCGCCATTGTCAGCTTTTTGAGAATGTTGAACAAACATTATAGATTCTGAAAGTATTTCTTTTTGCTTATCTTGACTTATAAAACCTGGGAAAAGCACATTTTGATTCATACCTAAAGAGTAACTTAAATCTTTTGCAGCATTCCACAATTGTCCTTCCCCACCAAAAACTAAATTTGCATTTGGTACTTTTTCTAGTACTTGCTTAAAGGCCAAAAGTGTAAAAATAGGTCCTTTTTTATCTACAAATCTTCCTAATGCAAATATTTGTTTTGATTTAAAATTAGGATTAATATTAAAAAAACTTTCATCTGGACCACAAGGTGAATAAATAATTTTAGACTCATCACAACCTATTTCTAAAATTTTGTCCTTCATATGTTTAGATACAATAACGATATTTTGGCAATAATCAAATAACTCTTTATATAATAGATTATTTTTTGTAACAATACTTTCAATAGAGATATCGTAGCCTAAAGCGGTGACTATTAAGGGTAAATTATTTTTTTTGCATAATTCCAAAACTTTAACACCATTTGTAAGAAATTCTGCAAAAACTATATCGATTTTATTATTTTTTATTTCATTTGTAAATTGATTTTCTTGATATAATTGTAACCATGACTTCGCAATTTTTTTTGAAATCATTCTATATTTAAATTTATTAAATAAAGAAGGTTTTACCATCATTTTATTTAATGGTACAGGAAATCCACTAAATACAAAATTATAATGCGGTAAATATTTTATGTGATTTTTTATAAAAGTTTCAGATATTTCATCTACAGTATCAACAATTATAGCAATGTTTTTTTTACTTTTTTGCAATTCCATATAAATCTGTTATCATTTGCCCATCTTTAAAAGAAATTTTTTTATTTAAATCCCTTGAATATAACTTTTTTATTAAAGGTTTTAAAAGGAAACTAAAAAACACTTTTTTCCTTTGAGAAATAGATGACCTTTTTATCCAAGTAGCGATGGCCTGCGCTAAATAGCTATCCCAACCGCCTGAAGTGTATATTTCAATGTTTTCAAATCCTGCTTCTGCCAAAAGTCTGTTTAGAGAAAATGGTGTATATCGAAATTCATCATGAGGAACTTCGTGCAAATTCCAAATAAAAGGAACAGTAAAAAAAAAACATCCATCATCCTTAATTACTCTAAATATTTCTGCTAGGATAATTTCGGGATTTGGACAATGTTCCAAAACCTCTGTAGCAAAAGCAGAATCAAAGGTATTATCTTCAAACGGCATTACTTTTCCATCCCATCTAAAATCTGGAATAACTTCTTCATCATAAGTTATTGCACTATCAATATCTAGCCCGACGTAACTTTCTACGCGAGAATTTTCTAAAATTTCATTTTTATATGGCATTTTACCGCAACCAATATCCAAAAGTGATTTACCGAAATAAGGTAATGCCCATTTAATTGCGTTAAAGATGCTCCTTCTCCTTATGAACACATCTAAATTAGAAAAGTTAATTTTAGAATCTGTAAAATAATTCATTATATATTAGTAATACTTGCATTAAAATTAATATTCCCCCAGTTATTTGGCCATTTTAAAATTGGACTATTCAAATCTCTTGAATGGGTTATTTCAAAACCTAATACTTCATATACAATATCAAACTCTTTATTATCTGTATCTTGATTACCTATTCCGACAGACAATCCAAAATAATATTTCCCTTTTGATAAATTGTGATTTTCAATATTTAAAATTACTGTTTGAAATTCTTCATTTACAAAAGTTAAATAATCCGAAAAGAACGTTCCAATTTTAATCTGTTCTTCGGAAAATATTGAACCGGCAATTCTAAACTTATCTATAATTTTTTTATTCCTTTTTAATTCAATTTTAACTTTTATCTTTGAATTTGTTGCATATTTGTTAGCAATTAAGGTATCTAAAATTTCTAAAGACATTATCTCCAATTCACGTTCAGTTTCATATCTTCTGTGCGAATCATTTATCACCAAATCTTTTGTAAAAATTTTTTCATTTTCAATACCAATATATTCTCTTATAATATTGTCGGTCACGTCTATATTTCGAACTATTCCATTCTCTAAAAACATACAATTGTCACATAATTCTTTTACGGAACCCATATTGTGACTAACAAACAAAACAGTCCTTCCTTCTCCTTTTGAAACATCGCCCATTTTGCCAAGGCATTTTTTTTGAAATTCGGCGTCGCCTACGGCAAGAACCTCATCTACTATTAAGATTTCAGATTCTAAATGCGCCGCCACGGCAAAAGCCAGACGCACATACATCCCGGAAGAATAGCGTTTAACAGGTGTGTCGATATAACGTTCTACCCCCGCAAAATCTACAATTTCATCAAACTTTTTTTTAATTTCCTGCTTGCGCATTCCTAAAATGGCGCCGTTAAGAAAAATGTTTTCTCGCCCTGTCATTTCAGGATTAAAACCTGTGCCAACTTCCAGAAGTGAGGCGATTCTTCCTTGCACTTCAAAATGACCTGTTGTTGGTTTTGTAACGCGGCTTAATAATTTTAATAGCGTCGATTTTCCAGCACCATTTCTACCAATAATACCTACCGCATCGCCCTTTTCAATCTCAAAATTAATATCCTTCAAAGACCAAACATACTCGCTTCCTCCTTTTGCACTACGATCATTGGCTTCGCCAATTTTAAGAAAAGGGTCTTCTTTACCACGTATTTTTGCCCAAAATCGATTAAGATCATGCGTAATAGTGCCTGTTCCTACTTCTCCTAAACGGTATTGTTTAGAGATGTTTTCAGCAATTATGGCTGTGTTTTTATTCAATTTTTTGTCTTTTACTTTTTACTTTTTAAACAGTATCCATAAAACTTTTTTCTACTTTATTAAAGATGACCGTTCCCAAAATTAATATTAAAAATATAAAAATAGAACTCCAAAGTAAACTGGATAATTGAAAATTACCTGTCCCTAAGTAAGCGTATCTAAAACATTCAAAAATTGGTGATAAAGGATTTGCGTAAACTAAAAACCGGTATTTTTCTGGCAAAGCAGAGATAGGATAAACAACTGGCGTGAGATACATAAACAACTGAATACCAAAAGCAAGAAGAAATGTAAGGTCTTTGTATTTAGTAGTAAGAGAAGAAAAAATCATCCCTAAACCTAAAGCAAATACTGCCATTAAAAAGATAAGAACCGGCGTAAATAAAACCCATAAATTGGGATGTATAGATTTAGTAAAAATAAAATAATAAAAAAACACCAAAATAAAAACACCAAACTGAACGGCAAATTTCATAAGTGCAGACGTCACGATAGAAAGTGGCATGATTAATCTTGGAAAATAGACCTTACCAAACATCCCAGAATTTGCTGTGAAAACAGAAGATGTTTTTGTTAAGCTTTCAGAAAAATAATTCCAAATGGTAATGCTAGATAAGTAAAATAAAATCTGTGGTGAACCATCGGTTCCTATTTTTGCAATATTTCCGAATAAAATAATATAAATAATTGTTGTAAGAAGCGGCTGAATAATAAACCATAAAGGTCCTAAAATGGTCTGTTTGTAGAAAGTAATAAAATCTCTTTTTACCAAAAGACCAAGCAAATCACGATAACGCCAAACTTCTTTAAAATCTAACTCTAAGACTTTATGTTCTGAAGTAATAAAATAGCTTTCTTCCTGATTATTCATATTTTTTTAAATAATTTCTGCCACCACGCTTTCGGCTTGTGATTCTCATAAGAATAATAACCATATCCGTATTTTGTGCCGTATTTTGTATTCTGTGGTTTTACGTTGTTTAGCACAAAAGCCAGACTTTTTATGTTATTTTCTTTTTTAAAGTCTGCTGCATAAGCAAGCATTTCTCGCTCCGTAAATTCTGATTTTATAACATAAAGAACCACGTCTGCATTATCTACCAAACTGAGTGTATCGCTCACAAGCATTACTGGTGCAGAATCTAAAACGATATAATCATACTTTGTTTTTAGAGATGCGAGTAATTCATGAAATTTTTCCATTTCTAGTAAATCATTGGGGTTTGGTGCGATTTGCCCGCTAAACATAATGTCTAAATTTGGATTTAATCTTGAAGGGAAAATATAAGATTCTGAAGCTGTGTCTTCTGAAACTAAATAATCGGTCAACCCGAAATTTTCACCCTCTATAAACCGGTGTAACTGTGGGTTGCGAATATCGGCACCAAGAATAATCACTTTGCTTTTTCCTGCTAAACTAAGGGCAGTATTTATAGAAATGGTGGTTTTACCTTCCGCTTTTACAGAAGAGGTTACGAGAATCACGCCACCTTTGTAAATATTTTTGGTGCGTAAAATGAAACGTAAATTACTAACCAAAATCCTAAAAGATTCGGCAAAAACAGAAAAATCATTGGCATGAACCATTGGGTTTTTCTCGGCATTTACAGGGATTTCGCCTATCACACTTGCTTCAGGGAATAAGTTTAAAATATCATTTTTATTGTTAATTCTAGTATCTAAAACATTAATGCCTAAAAATAAGAGTAAGGGTAATAGAAAACCAACTGCCGTTGCACCATAAATAATATTGCGGTATTGTGGTTTTACGATTCCTGTAGTGTAAGCAGGATTAATAACTTTTGCTTTAGGCGCTGTAACGGCTAAAGTAATGGCATTTTCTTCTCTTTTTTGTAATAAGTAAAGGTATAATTGTTCCTTCAAAGTTTGCTGTCTTTCTATACTTCTAAACACTTTTTCCCTTGTAGGATACTTATTTATATTGTCTTTTGCAATATTTAATTGTGCTTTGGTTTGCGCCAATTGCACTTGAAGATTTTCTCTTGCTTCAACTAAATTTTTACGGAGCAGATTTTTTACGATTGCAATCTGCTTCGTCATTTCAATTATTTCAGGGTTTAAAGGTGTGGCCTGTTTTGAAACTCTGTTTTTAGTAAGTAATAAATTATTATACTGCGAAATTGTAGATTCTAAACCACCTGAAAGACCCATATCTGTTGGCAACAATTGTTCAGTGGAAGTGGCATTGTATATAGAATTTATTAAATCTAACTGTGTGTTTAAGTTAAAAGCAGCTTTTGTATCTGCATCTGCGTGGCTTAGTGCCATATTAGCTTGCGCTTCAATATCTGTGATTTGGTTTGATCTTTTAAAACTTTCTTTTTCATTTTCAATCCCAGAAAGATCATTGGTGATGATTACCAAACGGTCATTTATAAAATTTTGGGTATTTTCTGCTTCTAGATTTTTATCATCTATTCCATCTTTTATATATTCTTTTGAAAGATTATTAAGAATGTCTTCAGATTTTTTTGGAACTGGCCCTGTGATTGCAACATCCATCAAATACCCTTTATTTTCTGGAAGCGAAACCATAATGCCACCTTCTAACTGGCCAACTACATTTTTCGGATTTTGAAATACCACTTTTATTGGCCCACTAAGAGCCGCGTCTGGTTTTAATTTTAACAAGACCGTTCCGAAAGGCAATTTTGCCGGCTGATTGTATTTATACTCCTTTTTATTTTTGCCATCTTCATCCGAAAGAAAATAAGAATTACTACTTGCTGGTGAAAGCGTATAAGTTGCTTGCCAAAATTTGTTTGGATTATCCAGTTTGATTATACTTCCCATTACTGAAGAATCATCATAGAGTTCAACTTCTTTAATAGCGCCTAAACTGTAAAAACTAACATCTAAATTCAAATTTTTTACCACTTTTGCCAAAATAGGCTTAGAAACAATAACAGTAGTTTCTCCTTGCAGTTCATCATCGCCAGATACGCCCATTCCGAGATTTTTCAGATCACTGAGAGCTGAACTATTTCCTTTTGCTTCTTGAAGTTTTAAAGTAGTTGATGTGTAATATTGTGGTTGTGCGTATCGCAAATAAATTTTTGAAGCGGTATAAAACAATAACATGCTGAGTAAAAACCAAGGCCATTTTAAAAGATATCTCCCGATTTCTTTTTTAATATTAATTGGTGTTGCTCGCCTTTCTGGAGCAGAATTTTCTAAAAGCTCCATTTATTTTTTTGTTAAACTATATACTAATGTAAATAAACCCAAAAATACACCACCTAATTGCAAGATCAAATTACGATTTGGGTTGGTCGTGTTTGCTGCAATCTGTTTATTTTTATCTGGCTCCACATATACAATATCATTTTGTTGGAGATAAAAATAGGGCGATTTCGCCACTGATGCTTCAGAAAGATCTAGCGTGGCAATAATATCTTTACCTTGTTCTTCAGAGAAGCGAATGATTTTTACATTGGTTCTATTCGCAGAATCTTGCAAATCACCTGCAAGTGCGACGGCTTGAAAAATATTTAATTTTTCTAAAGCGCTTGTTTTTTGTCCAGGACTTTTCACATCTCCTAAAATACTAATATTGAAATTTTTAAGTGAAATCGCAACTATTGGATCTGTAAGATAGGCTTTCAAACGATTTTCTAAATCTGCTTTTAATTGTTCTTTAGTAAGACCTTTGCAATAAATGGTTCCGAGAATAGGAAAATAAATTGTTCCTTCAGTGGTAACAGTGTAACTACTTGGAGCAGTAGTTGAACTTGTAGTTGTTGCTGGACTTCCTATTTGTGAAATTGTAGAAAGATTAAATGGTCGCGCTGCAATATTATCAAAAGCAGATACATTTATCTCTAAAATATCGCCCACTTGTATGTGTAAGCCTACATATTTTGCTTGGGAAACTTCATTCTCAAAATTATCATTTTGCAAGTACACCATATTTTTTTTGGGTACACAAGATTGAAGTATGAAAAGAAAAAGTAATGTATATATGAAAAATATGTTTTTCATTTTTTGTTTTTAGTTAAACTTACGACAGAGCAAAACTTATGAAAAATTACCAATTATTAGTAATATAATAGTTGATACCAACTCCCAAAAGTCTATTATATGTATTTCTAGGATTATTAGGATAAATTTTGCTAAAACCTCTATCGTATCTCATAAAAGCTTCCCACTGGCGGGTAATTGCAACCCCGACACCAAAAGAAACGCCATACCCGAATTTATTAATTTTATCGTCTAAATTATATTTATAATAACCTGCTTCATAAGCGAGCGATGTGCTTTTTGAATTAGAAACCAAATACTCAATGCGCGGCCCAGCGAATAAAAACATATCGCGTTTCATATTTCCTTGGTGAAAAAAGTATCTAAAATAAACCGCCATAGAAACATAATTATTTTGATATCTCTGTATTTCATTATTAGCTTTGGCCACTTCACCTTGTGTATTGAATTCTATTTCAGGCTGAAGATAGAGATAAGCAGAGTTAAAAACATCATTTTCTATTAGTGCCCATTGCGCAAAACCGCCTAAACTTCCACCATAGACACCTTTGGAAATATCATGCACATTAACAATAGAACCTTTATGAAAATTGCCTGTTACGCCATATTTAAAATTTTGTCCAAATAAAATACCTGTCATTATCATAAATAATACAAGCGAAAATCTAATCTTTATGTTCATAGTTTAATGATTATTAAAATTATTCAAGATTACTTAAAAGTTTTTCCAAAAATAACAAATAATTATCTAGTTACAGCAAATCTTGCCTAAGTCTTGAAATTATTTCATATTCATAACCTTTGCTTATAAGATAACGCGTGGTTTTTTGGTGTTTCATATGGTCTTTCGCATCTTTCTGAAGTTTATAGTATTGCAAATAAAGTTTTTTAATACTTGCTTCATAATCTTCTTCATCTATCTCATCCATCGCCTTCTGAATGAGTTTTGGTGTAATGCCTTTAAATTTAAGTTGCCCAATAATTTTATTCCTTCCCCAATGTTTTTGATAAAATTTCCCACGAACAAAACTTCTCGCAAAACGTTCTTCATTTAGATAATTTTCTTTTATCAAATAGAGTATTATTTCATCTTTAGCCTCTTGTATAAGAAGAAAATCCCAAAATTTTTGCTCTACTTCCTTGTGACAACGGTCTTGGTAAACACAATAATTCACCATTTTTTGTTTTATCTCTTCAAAAGTGTAAGATTTCTTTTGCTTGTCAATTGTGGATTTTTGATCGATGGTTTTGGTCTTTAAAATTAAAATTTAACCTATTTATCTAACATCTAACATCTAACATCTAACGTCTAACATCTAACGTCTAACGTCTAACATCTAACATCTAACGTCTAACATCTATTCTAATAATTAAAAAGCAATTTTCCCTCCATTAAATTATTCACATCTCTTTTCACTTTTTCTAAAACAGCTTCATTTTTTAGCTCTGAAACCACTTCTGAGATTAATCCTGCAATAGTTTCCATATCATTTTCTTTTAAACCTCTAGTGGTAATAGCAGCAGTTCCCAAACGAATTCCTGAAGTTGTAAAAGGCGATTTATCATCAAAAGGCACCATATTTTTGTTACAAGTGATGTCAGCTTTTACCAAAGCTTTTTCAGTTTCTTTCCCGTTTACATTTTTATTTCTAAGGTCAACTAACATTAAATGATTATCCGTTCCGCCACTTACAATATCAAAACCATTGTTAATCATTGCATTAGATAAAGCTTTAGCATTTGCAACGACTTGTTTTTGATATGTCAAAAATTTCTCATCCAAAGCCTCACCAAAAGCCACTGCTTTTCCTGCAATTACATGTTCCAACGGACCACCTTGAATGCCTGGGAAAACAGCACCATCCAATACTTGGCTCATCATTTTGGTTTCACCTTTTGGCGTTTCGTGGCCGTAAGTATTTTCAAAATCTTTACCCATCATAATCATTCCTCCTCTCGGTCCACGCAAAGTCTTGTGCGTTGTGGTGGTCACAACATGGCAATATTCAAACGGTGAATTTAGCAAACCTTTTGCCACCAAACCTGCTGGATGCGCAATATCTGCCCATAAAGTAGCACCCACTTCATCTGCAATTTCTCGGTATTTTTTATAATCTAAATCTCTAGAATAAGCAGAAAAACCAGCGATTAACATTTTAGGTTTTACTTCTAAAGCTTTTTGGCGCATTTGTTCGTAATCTATCAAACCACTTTCCCGCTCTACTCCATAAAAATGTGCGTTGTATTGAATTCCTGAAAAATTCACAAAACTGCCATGTGTGAGGTGACCGCCCATTGATAAATCTAAACCTAAGACAGAATCACCCGGTTTTAAACAAGCCAAATAAACCGCTGCATTTGCTTGAGAGCCAGAATGCGGCTGCACGTTTGCGTACTCTACGCCAAACAATTCTTTTGCTCTGTCGATTGCTAACTGCTCCACTTCATCTACTACTTCGCAACCGCCATAATATCTTTTTCCGGGATAGCCTTCTGCATATTTGTTGGTTAAAACACTTCCAACGGCTTTCATCACGTTTTCTGAAACAAAATTTTCAGAAGCGATTAGTTCTATTCCGTGCGTTTGTCTGGCGCGTTCTTGTTCAATTAAATTAAATATCGGGTCTTGATTCATTTTGAATTTTTATAGTATTTTGTAATTTATTTTAAATGTCAAATTTAAGTAAATTTTAGATTGCAAAAAAGAAGGAAATATCTTCTGAAATTTGGTATGTTTGCAAAAATAGAGTTTTAAAGATAGAAGAAGTTATATTTGACTTTTAACAAGAAATACTTAAAAAAATGGCTAATAAAAAATACAACAAAGAATTGCTAAAATCCCTAAAATCTTTAGCAAAAACAGAGCATAAAGTTTTAGAGCAAATGACAAATCTGATGCTTTTAGGTGAACTAAAAAAAGACGAAATAGAGTTTAAAAAAGGAGATACTTTTACTTTCAAAGATTCAATTTTTAATTACAGTTCAGATGCCAATATCCGAAAACTCGCAAAACTACGCGTGAAAATGCTAAAAACCATGAATAAAATGGTAGAAAAAAACGATTTTAAAGATAAAGATTTGGAGTTTTTGGCTTAACATTTTACCATAAGAATGTAAGAATTGAATGCAAAAGAATTGAATTTTTAAATAAATAAATCCAATTACTTCAAAACAAAATGAAAACTGATCAATCATTGAGAACCGTAATCGTCACACGCTATATCTTGCCATTGCGAGAGGGCGGTTCTTTGCCTGCATTAACCGAAGCGGACGATGATTTTAAATATGTTTTGAAATTTCGAGGAGCGGGCCACGGTGTGAAAATGCTCATTTCTGAACTAATTGGTGGCGAATTGGCAAGATTTTTAGGTTTAAAAATTCCTGAATTGGTATTTGCAAATTTAGACGAAAACTTTGGTAGAACCGAGGCCGACGAAGAAATTCAAGATTTGCTAAAAGCAAGTACAGGTCTAAATTTAGCCATGCATTTTTTGTCTGGCGCCATCAATTTTGATCCTTCTGTAATGAAAGTTGATGCAGAAACAGCATCAAAAATTGTTTGGCTAGACACTTTTCTAACGAATATCGACCGTACCTTTCGCAATACCAATATGCTGATTTGGAACCGCGAACTTTGGTTAATAGATTTTGGTGCGTCGCTCTATTTTCACCATTCTTGGGATGGATGGGAAGAGAAAGCAAAAACGCCATTTTTAATGATAAAAGATCACGTTCTTTTAGATAAAGCCACAGAATTAAGAAAAATTGATTTAGAATTTAAGTCGAAAATAACGCCTGAAATTTTGAGTTCCATCATTAATTTAATTCCAGATGATTGGCTTCATTGGCGAGATACGGAACTTTCACCAGAAGAAATTAGAACCGTTTATTTTGAATTTTTAAAAATTCGATTAGAAAATTCTGAAATATTTGTAAAAGCAGCAGAAGATGCAAGACTTTAAACTTTACGAATACGCTGTGATACGTGCTTTGCCAAAAGTGGAGCGCGAAGAATTCTTTAATGTAGGATTAATTTTGTTTTGCAAAAAGGAAAAATATATTCGTGCAGAATATATTTTAAATAAGGAAAAACTAAATTATTTTTTTAATGAAGATCAATTTGAAGATTTAGAAAATAATTTACAATCTTTTATAAACATCGCTCGCGGTGAAAAATCTAGCGGAAACATTGCAACTTTAGACATCCCAGAAAGATTTAGATGGCTAAATGCAGTTCGGAGTTCTTGCGTTCAAACTTCAAGACCACATGCTGGTTTGACTCAAAATCTGGATCGCACTTTTGAAAGGTTATTTGAAGAATTGGTAAAATGAAATAAAAAAAAACACCATAAAAATCTGATGTTTTTTAGGACTCCACAATATTTTTAATAATTTTAAGGATATGGCGCTAAAGTGACTTCCAAACCTTCTAACTGTGCAGTAATTGGAATTTGGCAACCGAGCCTACTGTTTTCTTGCACGTGGTACGCTTCACCTAACATGGCATCTTCTTCCACATCCATTTCTGGTAAATCGAAATTATTATCTACATAAACTTGGCATGATGCGCACATTGCCATACCGCCGCAAACACCGATAGTTCCTTCATCTGCTATTTCGTAAGAGCGAATAACTTCCATTAAATTCATAGACATATCCGTAGGCACAAGCACTTCATGAAGGGTTCCGTTTCGATCTGTGATTTTTATGTTGATGTCTTGCATTGCGATAATTGATGATTGATTTAAATTGCCAAAAATTGTTCTAAAAAAATAAATATTTCAAAATATTTTTGCGGTTTTCTATTGCAGTCGCCACTTCGTGGCTTTAATCTATTTTCATAACTACCGCTTTTTCTGCCTCTTTACGCGTGCCGTCAAAACCATCTACTCCACTTACAGTGGTATATTTTAAAACATATTTTTTACCCGGATTTATTCGATTGTAAACACTTTGACACATCAAAGTGGCTTCGTGAAAACCGCATAAAATTAATTTTAATTTTCCAGGATAGGTATTAACGTCGCCGATTGCATAAATACCGTCGATATTGGTTTGATAATCCAAGGCATTATTAACTTTAATAGCATTTTTTTCGATTTCTAAACCCCAATTGGCAATAGCACCCAATTTCGGAGTTAAACCAAAAAGCGGAATAAAAAAATCGGTTTCTATATCGATAATTTCGTCATTAGATTTTATGGAAATTGCAGAAATATGAGAATCGCCTTTCAAAGCAACCACTTCTGCAGGTGTAATCAAATTAATTTTTCCTGCATCTTTCAAAGCTTGCACCTTTTCTACAGAATCCAATGCGCCCCGAAATTCATTTCTACGGTGAATTAAAGTAACTTCGCTTGCAACATCGGATAAAAAAATGGCCCAATCCAAAGCAGAGTCGCCACCGCCTGCAATTACAATTTTTTTATTTCTAAAATGTTCTGGTTCCTTTACGAAATATTCAACTCCATTTTCTTCAAATTTTTCAATATTTTCTAAAAGTGGTTTTCGAGGTTCAAAAGTGCCCAAACCACCTGCGATTGCAACGGCTTTTGCATGATGCACAGTCCCTTTATTGCTGATGACTTCAAAAGTGCCATCTTCTAATTTATTAATAATTTCAGCCGTTTCACCCAAAGTAAAACCGGGTTGAAATTGTTTAATTTGTTCCATTAAATTGTCAACTAAATCACCAGCATTTATGGCGGGATAACCAGGAATGTCAAAAATTGGCTTTTTAGGATAAAGTTCGGTTAATTGTCCGCCTGGTTGTGGCAAAGCATCTATTAGATGGCATTTCAATTTTAGTAAACCGGCTTCAAAAACAGCAAAAAGTCCGGTTGGGCCGGCTCCTATAATTAATAAATCTGTGCTAATCATTTAATAGTATATTTAATAAAAAAAATAATTTAGCAAATTTACTAAATTTTAAAAGAAAGTTCGCTGACAAATATCAGACAGTAATTCTTCAAATATGCAGCAATGGCAGTATTAAATGAGTTCTTAAATTTGGCAATATTTTTGTAAAAGAAAGATTATGAGAAAAATTTTAGTTTTATTTGGTGTCTGTTTATCAGCGCTTTTTTTCGCACAAATTGATAATATTAATTCTGGTGAAACACTTACTTATAGAATACATTATGGTTTTCTAACCGCCGGAAGTGCCACTTTAACTTCACTAAAAACCAATTATAAAAACGAACCGCATTTTTTTGTAAAAGGCGTAGGCAAAACAACTGGTGCGGTGCGCGCATTCTTTAAAACAGATGATTTGTATGAAAGTTTCATCAATATCGCGACGGGTTTGCCAAGTTTCTATGTTAGAGATGTGCACGAAGGAAATTATACCCAGCATTACCAAAGTGTTTTTAACCATGAGAATCAAACTGTGATTTTAACGGATAAAGAAAAACCCGCAAATGGCTCTAGAGTTATTAAAACTGCGAAAGGTGTGCAAGATATGCTTTCAGCATTTTACTATTTGCGAAGTTTAGATTCTACCCAGTTGAAGCCTGGAGCAGTAATAAAAATGAATATTTGGATAGATGATGGCCTCTTTCCTTTTCAATTAAAAGTGATTGGAAATGAAAATGTAAAGACTAAATTTGGACGAATTAATTGTTTGAAAATTATTCCATCTGTATTAAGCGGGCGTGTTTTTAAAGACAATGAAAGTGTTACGATGTGGGTTAGCAACGATAAAAACCACTTGCCTGTTGCCATAAAAGCCGAACTTGCAGTTGGCTCATTAAAAGCTGATTTAGAAAGTTTTAAAAATGTAAAGTATCCCCTGTATTTTAGGAAATAATTACTATTTTTGAAAAGTTATAAAGCAGATTTTTAATCTGCTTTTTTAATATGAACAATTTTTAAAACTATTTAATGAAATTTTTCTTAATACTTTTTTGTTTTTTAGGAAGCGTGAATATTTTTGCGCAAGATAAAACACAAGACAGTATTGCTAGAAAAGAAATTACGGCCATCAAAACTTCTAAAGCACCAAAAATTGATGGCATTTTAGACGATGAAGTTTGGCAAAATGTTCCTTTAGCCAAAAATTTTGTACAATTAGAGCCTGAAAATGGCAAAGCAGAATCCCCCGATTTTAGAACTGAAGTAAAGATTTTGTATGATGATACTGGCATTTATATAGGTGCCACATTGTATGACCCAGATCCTAAAAAAATTGGAAAAGAATTAACAGAACGCGATAACATTGGCTTTGATGATTATTTTAATGTTTTAATTAATGGTTATAATGACAAGCAACAAAGTCTAGAATTCATGATAATGCCCAGCGGTGTGCAATTTGACGCTAAACTCACCAACAATACTGGCGAAGACAAAAATTGGAGCGCCGTTTGGTATAGCGCAACAAAAATAAATGAAAATGGATGGTCGGTAGAAATGAAAATCCCGTTTTCTGAACTTCGTTTTCCCAAGAAAGACATCCAAAAATGGGGTATAAATTTCGTGCGACTAATTCGTAGAAGTAAAATAAAAAGTACTTGGAATTTCGTCGATAACAAGAAAGGTTCCTTCTTGCTCTACGACGGTGTTTTAAACGGTATTAAAAATATAAACACACCGGTAAGATTATCTTTTCTACCCTATTTCTCTACTTATTTAAATAATTACGATGGCACAAATACCACACGCGTAAATGGCGGACTAGATGTAAAATACGGCATCAACGATGCTTTTACTTTAGACACAACACTTATTCCAGATTTTGGGCAAACCACGTTTGATAACACTATTTTAAATTTAGGACCTTTTGAGCAACAATTTACAGAAAATCGTGCTTTTTTTACAGAAGGAACTGAACTTTTTAGCAAAGGGGATTTATTTTATTCCCGCCGTGTGGGCGATTATCCCTCGCGCGACCCAAACTTAGGGACAAATGAAGTATTAGTTGGCAGCATCCAAAAAGTAAAATTATTAAATGCCACGAAAATATCGGGACGAACCAACAAAGGTTTAGGCGTTGGCTTTTTTAATGCCATTACCGAAAAATCACAAGTTGAAATTCGTGATACCGTAACGGGAAACATTCGCAAAGAAACTTTAGAACCGCTTGCAAACTATAATGTAACAGTTTTAGACCAACGTTTTAACGGCAATTCCTCTGTCTCATTAATCAACACTAACGTCACCAGAGCCGGTGATTTTCGAGATGCCAATGCAACAGCATTACTCTTTGATTTAACAGATAAAAAAAATAAATACAACGTTTTTGGCGGTCTAAAAGGAAGTTATGTAAAAGATAATACCAAAACTTTTGGTACCGACCTAAATGCTGGAGTTGGAAAAATTTCGGGGAAAAACCGATATTCATTGGGTTTTGAGAGTATTTCTAAAAATTACAATATTGATGACCTAGGTTACACAGGCGAAACCAATTTTATTAATTACAACGGAAACTACAGTTACACTTTGCTCCGTCCTAGCAAAAATTTCAATAAAATAACCGTAAATGCCAATGTAAATTATGCAAGAAGATTAGATACAGATTTGTTTAAAATATTATCTATCTATTCTAATTTTTCATTTTTAGATAAAAAATTCCGGAACTTGGGCGGTGGTTTATTATTAACACCAAAAGGTGAAAACGACTTATTTGAACCACGCACATTTGGCAAATACCTATTTATCCCCGCTTACGTCAATCCTTGGATTTGGTATAATTCTGATACACGAAAGAAATTTAACTATTATTTTTCGGTAGATTATTATGCCTACCAGCAAAAGGGAAGAACAAAAATTAACAATCAATTAGATTTGAGTTATCGCATTTCTGACCATTTATCTTTAGAATATATCGCCAGTTATAACATTAGCAATCGAGAACAAGGCTATGTGGGCAAACAAAATTCTAACATTTACATCGGCACAAGAAATAGAAATACCGTTACAAATGAGTTAACTTCAAAATATACCATTAATAATAAAATGTCGCTTAATTTCAGTTTACGGCATTATTATACGGAAGTCAACTACAAAAATTTTGGTATTTTGCAAGATGACGGACGCGTTTCTGAGGTTAATAATTACACATCCGACAACCAAACATACAATACTTGGAACATAGATTTGCGCTATTCTTGGTGGTTTGCGCCAGGAAGCCAAATTACTTTACTTTACCAAAATGCAGCCGAAAATTATTTGAATTATTCTAAAGTTAACTTCAAAAACAATTTCAGTAATTTATTTAATGAACCGATGAACAACACCGTGAGTTTGAAAGTTACTTATTTTATCGACTATAATTCAGTACGAAATTGGCTGAAATAATTTTTAACAAAAACACATTCATAAAATAGTCAAAAAAGTTTTTGTCATTTATTTTCTATTTAATAAAAGAAAAAGTTCTGTTTTTTTTATTTGATGTAACACAATCGCCTAAACAGTTGTCTTATCTGAAAACTAATTAATGAGAATCTTTTATTTAATAATTTGTCTTTCTGCTAGTTCTATATTTTTTGCGCAAAAAAAGTCGGAAGACAGTATTGTTAGAAAAGAAATTACAGCCATCAAAGTTTCTTCTGCTCCTAAAATAGATGGCATTTTAGATGAAGAAATTTGGAAAAACGTCCCAGTCGCGCAAAATTTTGTAGAATTTCAACCACAAAATGGAAAGGCTGAATCCCCTGATTTTAGAACAGAAGTGAAAATTTTGTACGACGATACCGCAATTTACATCAGTGCGATGATGTACGACCCAGAACCAGATAAAATTGCAAAAGAATTAGTAGAACGCGATGATGTGGGCAATGATGATTTTTTTGATGTTTTACTAAATGGTTATAATGACAAACAACAAAGTTTAGAATTTCTTGTAATGCCAAGCGGCGTGCAGTTTGACGCCAAACTTACCAACGATAATGAAGACGGAAACTGGAGCGCAGTTTGGTATAGTGCCGCAAAAATAAATGAAAAAGGTTGGGCAGTAGAAATGAAAATTCCGTTTTCTGAACTGCGTTTTCCTAAAAAAGATATCCAAAAATGGGGATTAAATTTTATTAGATTTACCCGAAGAAATAAAGTAAAAACCACCTGGAATTTTGTAGATAATAAAAAAAATTCGCTTCTATTATTTGATGGCACTTTAAAAGGTATCGAAAAAATAAACACACCTGTGCGATTATCTTTTCTCCCCTATTTTTCTACTTATCTCAATAATTACGACGGGAAAACAACGGCAAGTATAAATGGTGGAATGGACGTAAAATATGGGATAAACGATGCTTTTACGTTAGACACCACTTTGATTCCAGATTTTGGCCAAACTGCATTTGATGCGACTATTTTAAATTTAAGTCCCTTCGAGCAGCAATTTACAGAAAATCGTGCTTTTTTTACAGAAGGAACGGAACTTTTCAGCAAAGGAAATTTATTTTATTCGCGTCGTGTAGGCGATTATCCCTCGCGAGATCCCAATTTAAAGAGTGTCGAAAGTTTGGTTAAAAATATTCAAAAAGTAAAATTATTAAATGCTACAAAGATTTCTGGCCGAACAAATAAAGGATTGGGGATTGGCTTTTTTAATGGAATTACGAAAAAAACCGATGCTGAAATCATTAATAATGCAACTGGACAAATACGAACAGAAACCTTGGAACCACTTGCTAATTATAACGTGATTGTGCTAGACCAGCGTTTTAACGGCAATTCTTCAGTATCTTTTGTAAACACAAACGTCACCAGAGCGGGAGATTTTCGCGATGCAAATGCAACCGCAATTTTGACAAATCTAACAGATAAAAAAAATAAATACAATTTCTATAGCAACTTTAAAGGCAGCTATGTGAAAGATAATACTAAAATATTCGGAACAGATATCGCTGCCGGCGTTGGAAAAATATCTGGAAAAAGCCAATATGCATTTGATTTTGAAGCCATTTCTAAAAATTATAATATCGATGATTTGGGATATACCGGACCAACCAATTATTATAGTTTTCATGGTTATTACGGCTATCACCTTTTGCAGCCCAACAAAAATTATAATAATATCAATTGGAACAACAATATAAATTATGGCAGAAGATTAGATACCGATCTTTTTCAAGTTTTTGATTTTAATACCAATATCGGTTTTCAAGACAAACAATTTCGAAATTATACCGTGGGCGTTCACAGTTTTCCCGTGGGTGAAAATGATTTGTATGAGCCAAGAACTTTCGGGAAATACTTATTTATACCGGCACACATTAATCCTTATCTTTATTATAATTCAGACAATCGCAAAAAACTAACTTACAGTTTTGCGATAGATTATTACATGTACGATCAAACTGGAAGAAATAGAATGTACAATGAATTGGGTTTTAGATACCGTTTTTCTGATCATTTTTCTTTAGAATATAATGGCTCATCTGATATTAGTAACCAAGAACAAGGCTTTGCTGGAAATCAAAATGCAAATATTTACATCGGAACCAGAAACAGAAATACGGTGATAAATGGCCTTACTTCTCGGTACGCCATCAATAATACGATGTTGATTAGTTTCAATTTAAGGCATTATTATACCGAAGTCAATTACAAAAAATTTGGAATTTTGCAAGATAATGGTCGCGTTTCAGACGTTAATAATTACAGCATAAAAAACCAAACTTATAATGCTTGGAATATAGATTTACGCTATTCTTGGTATTTTGCGCCGGGAAGTCAACTCACTTTGCTTTATCAAAATGCCGTTCAGAACAGTTTAAATTATTCTAAAGTTAATTTTAGAAATAACTTTAATCAATTATTTAATGAACCGATGAATAACACTTTGAGTTTGAAAGTTACTTATTTTATAGATTATAATGCGGTGAAACATCTTTTAAGTAAAAAAGAAAAGTTATAAAGTTGCAAATTATACTAATTCCACTATTTTTCCGACCGTTAATTTTTCTAAAGTTGCTTTATTTTTTAAACAGAAAACAAACAAATCTGTTCTTTGCTTGTTTCCTGTGTTCAAAGCATTTGAAGGCGCAATATTTTTAATATTAAATGTCTCCAATTTTGCATTTACTTTTAGTTCTATATTTTCTTTTAAATTTAATAAGCGTGCGAGAACGTAACCATTTTCATACTTATATTCAATTTTAAAAGTTATTTTCACAAAAAATGATTTTAATTTAATTAAAGCAAAACCAAAAATTAATATTCAAACAAAATACTTCCCCAAGTAAAACCGCTCCCAAACGCCGATAAACAGACCAAATCTCCACGTTTTATTTTTCCTTGCTCGATGGCTTCGCTTAAAGCCAAAGGAATGGAAGCGGCCGTTGTATTGCCATATTTTTGAATATTATTAAAAATATTTTCTTCAGGTAAATTCAATTTTTTTTGTACAAATTGTGAAATTCGCAAATTTGCTTGGTGTGGAATAAACATATCCAAATCTTCTACACGCTTTCCTGCTTTATCTAAAACTTCCATAATGGTTTCTGGGAAACGCGTTACGGCGTGTTTAAACACAAAATTGCCATTCATTATCGGGTAAATTTCTTCTGCGGAAACCGCGTCTGGTTCTAGCAAAGTTCGATCGCTCCAGCCAAATTTAGATCCGGGGAATTTTGTGCAAAGTTCTTCTGCGTATTTTCCTTCGGAATGTAAATTGGTGGCCAAAATACCATTTATGTTTGCGTCATCCGATGCTTTTAAAATTAATGCACCTGCACCATCGCCGAAAATTACAGAAACACCTCGCCCAGCATCAGAAAAATCTAAACCAAATGAGTGCACTTCTGCGCCCACAACTAAAATATTTTTATATTCGCCAGATTTTATATACGCATTTGCAACGCTCATCGCATACACAAAACCAGAACATTGGTTTCTGACATCTAAAGCACCAATCGTCTCACAGCCGAGCATTTCTTGCAAAAGAACACCGCAACCTGGAAAAAAATAATCTGGACTCAAAGTTGCGAAAATGATAAAATCCAAATCTTTAGCCGAAAGTTTTGCATTTCTTAAAGCATTTTCTGCCGCTCTAAATCCCAAATATGCGGTTGTTTCTTCAGAATCATTTCTATTTTTGCGATGGTGTCTTTCTTTAATACCAGTTCGTTCTATAATCCATTCATCATTGGTGGTCATCAATTTAGACAAATCATCATTGGTCACAATATTTTCTGGAACGTAATGCCCAATACCCGCAATTACACTTTTATACATTTTAAAATAATTTAACACAAAAATAATGTTTATTTAGCAGATGAAAAATACCAATTTTATAACCTAGTTTTTTATACTAAATTTGTAACATGGCTTTAGAAATATTTCTTAAAAATGAGCATTGTGAATGGATTGATGTTGTTGCACCAACTGCGGAAGATTTAAAATTTATCCATGAACGGTACTCCATTAATCATCTTCTTTTAGAAGATACTATCGACCCAAACCATCTTCCAAAATTTGAAAAAGTAGATGAGGTCTATTTTTACCTGATGCGCGAAAATACAGAATTAGAACGCACCAATCTGAGTACTATCAGCGATGTGAGTACCAAATTAGGGGTTTTTATTTTTGATAAAACCATTATAAGCATTCATCGGATGAAAAACCGAAGCGTGCATGAAACTAAAGTAGAAGCCCAAAAAAAATTAGAAGTAATTCGCAAGGAAGATATTGCATTGATTTTGGCCTTAAAGGTTTTGAAATCTTATGATGATGAAGCCCGCAATTTAATGGCTATTCTAGATCGTTTAGAAGACGAAATATTCTTGAAAAACACCAGCAACAAAAACCAAATTCGGCGTTTATACCGATTGAAAAGAAAAGCAGGTCTCAATACAAGAATTCTAAATATTTCAGCAGATTGGGTTGAAAAATTCAAACTTCTAAATTTAGTAGATTCTGAAGTGGTAGATTTTAAAGATAAATACAAAGATGTTACGGCAGATTTTGATCATCTAAATGCACAAGTTACCAACTTAATTTCAATGTTTATCGCACTTTCTGATCAAAAAGCCAACCAAGTGATGAAACTTTTGGCTATCTTTTCGGTCTATTTTTTACCGATCACTTTCATCGCTGGCGTTTATGGAATGAATTTCGAAATTATGCCAGAACTACACCTAAAACACGGCTACTACTATGTTTTGTGCTTGATGGCGATTATTGAAATTGTGATTTTTATTTATATGCGGAAGAAGAAATGGTAAGTCGTTTTTGAGATTTTTTTATATTAAACCTTCAAGGTTTTGGAAACCTTGAAGGTTTAGCATTAGAACAACGGACTATTTCAAAAACCTTTTTACATCCACTTCTTCTAATAGCGGCTTTCCAGTTTCGATGAAATCAAACAAATCTTTGGCGAAATAATTTCCATTTAAAATACCTCGCGCGCCGAGACCGTTTAGAACGAATAAATTTTCATGTGAACTGTGTCGCCCTAATATCGGCCTTCTATCTCCAACAGTTGGTCTAAAAGCGTAATAAACTGAAGAAATTTCATAATCTTTTTCATAAAAATCTTCTAATGATTTTTTTAAATCTTTCACAGAATCTTCATTGATTTCATTTTCCAGATGATCTCGATCGTGGGTTCCACCGTAATAAAATCTATTTTCAGACGTTGGGAAAAGAAAATATTTTTTCTTAAAGGTTTTATTATCTAAATTTTCGGATAACTTCAAATTTAACTGATGCCCTTTATTTGGAATTAAAGGAATATTTTTAAAATATGGATTGTTTCTCACAGCCATTCCTTCGGCAAAAACAATATGATTAAATTTAAAGTTTTGGTAGATGTTCTCTTCTGCATCTAATTCTTCATATTTAAAATATTCAAAATTTATAGCATTGATTTCCTTTAAATAAGAAAAAAAATCTGCGAAAAAAGCCTGAACATTTAATCTACCAGATTGCAAAACACAACCAGTTCCAAAAGAATTTTTTACTTCATCAAATGATTTAAAGTCTGAACTTAAAAAAGGTTTTAAATCTTCTCGTTTGCATTTCTTTGTCCAAACGTCGCGTTCCATTTCGTCGTGTAAAATTCGATGAATTGGCTCATTAATCCAATAATTTTCACCTGTGTAGGTTTCTATTTCCTTCAAGGTTTTTCGCAAGGCATCTAATTGTTCTTGAGCCAGCCAAAAGCGCGTAAAACGTTTAAGAACCAAAGGGTTAATAATTCCGGCTGAAATGTGAGATGCACTTTTTTCTCCGCTCGAAAAAACTACAAACGATTTTTTATTTAAAATGAGTTGATGGGCAAAAAACAAGGCTGCATAACCATCGCCAACAATTATATAATCTATTTCTTTCATAATAAAAACACTAAATTCGAATTTATAAATTACAAATTGCAAATATTTAAAATAATAGCCAAAAAAACCTGAGCATTAAAAACTCAGGTTTCTTATAATTATAAATATTGAACTTTAGTAAGCCCACATATCGTTTTCCATTTGTAGAATTTGGTTTTTAATGCGATCGCTTTCATCCAATTGTGCTTGTGCATCTTTTGGAATATAATCTTTTATAACGCCATTTCCAAGACCATTATCTACCTTATAAATAATCGAAGAAAAACGACGTGCGTTCAATAAATCGTCATAAGTAATATTTGAAGATAAATTTTGATTATTGAAAACCACATTATTGGCTAAAACTTTTCTTGCATCTGGATAATATACCCAAAACAAATCTATCAATTCGTCTTTATTTGCAAATTGCTCTCCCATTGTGGCGGGATCTTGCCCCATAGCGCAAATACCGATAAGTCTGTATTTCATTTCGCCATCTCTACGATCAATATACCACATCCCTTTAATTTTCAACAACTTAACATTTTCTGATTTTGTCTCGTAAACGTAAGTTCCTGCTTTTTTATCTTCTTCAGTGGCAGTTCCAGCATTAATTTTATCAATTAAATAATCTGTTACTTTTGTACCATGTGTTCTGTCATAAATTTGTTGCTTGGTTAATCGAGTGGTAAACATTTCATCATCGTAAACTTCGGTTATTTTTCCATCATTTACTGCATCTAACAAAATTTGGTATAAAGATTTGTTTTCAGAAACCAATCCATCTTCATTATGATAAAATGGCTGATTTATTTTTTCATTCAAATCTATAATCTCCCAAGTGACCATGCTTTTCAGCACATCTTTATCTTCAATAAACCCATATTTTAATGGATCTACTTTTGTAGAAACTAAAGAATCGCCTTGCCGCATCATTCCTTCGTCTCTATATTTACGAAACGCTTCAGGAGATTTTGCATTTAAAATAGACATAGAATTGACTGGCGCATCATCGATAGACCCTCCAGTATTATCTGGTGTGTCTGGTGTAGTAGGCGTTTCCACAGGCAATTCTGCCGCCGGAACCAATGATTCTTTAGAGGCAGCAACCGCGGTTTTTGCCTTTCTTTTCTTTTTTGTCTTTTTCTTTGTTTGCGCTCCCACCGCTGTGAAACTCAAAGCAAGAAATATAAATAGGACTTTTTTCATTCTAAAATTTTTATACGAAGATAAAATGTATCTATCAAATTCAAACGTTATTACTGAACGTTTATTATTATTGGCGGAATATTCTTTAATCTTTGGCTACCAAGCCCCGTTGCTGTCGCTTCAATATCAAAAACATAAACCACATCACCTGCTCTTAAATTTTTAGTTAAACTTGCAACTCCACTCATAGAACTTCCTGAGATTGACATCGCTGCTTTTCCTGGTGCTTTGAATTTAAAACTATTCACCGTAAAACTTACAGGAAAATCAAAATCTGGCATCGCAGCATTAACTCGCTGATTTGCTATTGCGCTTGCAGGCATTGAAACAACACTGCTACCTTGAATTTGCCCCACTGGCGGTGGAACATTTTTAATTCTGAAAGGAAAAGATTGCGTAATTGTTTTTCCTTTGGAATCTTTCCCCGAAATGGTAAGATTAACTGTATTTCCAGTACTTGGAGTTACCATCCATTTTCCTTTTCCTCCAGTCACAGAAGCACCTGGCGCTGAAAGTGAAAGTCCAGAGGTATCTGCACCTAAAATAGAACCTGTGATTGGGTTAGCTAATCCACGGTATAAAACATTCATTTTATCTGCAGATAATAAAGCTCCAGCTTGTGCTATTAATGGATTAACACCAGAAACTACGTTGTAATTTTGGCTATAAGGAAGTGTAATTGGATTTCCGTTTTTATCTTGAAAAGTAATGTTACCAGCAAAAACTTTCTGTCCAAGTGAACCTGTATTTAAATTTGTAATACCCTGTCCATTTGTTACCGTTAGACCAGGCATTTGTAAACCAGGAACATTATTGGAAGTATTAGCAATAGAAACTTTTGCTACTGCAGTTTCCCCTTGTACAACCTGTGTAGGTGCAGAAACAATGGCTTCGTAACTTGTAAATTTAATATCTGCGTCAACTTTTTCTTGTAACATTAAAGATAAAGCATCACCTTGAATACCACGCACAGAAGACTGAATGACTTCCATATTAGATAATGCGGCGATTAAAGGTTGGTTGTAAAATTTATACTGAATCCAATTTTTATTATTAGAATTCTTTGGAGCAACCGTAACCATTTGTTTATTAGCGCGCTGCACAATACTCTTCATGTCTTCATTTTTACCAAAAGTTTGATTTACAAACGCTCTAAAATCATTAATTTTATTTTGCAAATCGATTGCTTTTTTGGAGGGTGTATTTTCACTACCATCTTTAAAGAAATATTGCGTTGCTGGTTCGGTATTATTTAAAGCAGCGAAATTTTCATCCACACCAACTGTTGGACTAGAATTAAAATCTGCGTCTTTTTTTAAATCACGTTTCATTCTCTCCAAATATCCCACCAAATCATCTGCTTTCGCTCTTAAATTTTGATAATTTTGTTTGGGCAGTTCAAAATTTTCTGGGGAGTTTTTGGCTTTTGCTTCTAAAGTTTGTTCGAAAATTCCATTGTTACTTTCAGTTAAATTTCTAGTGCTTTCTAGTGAAAGGTTTGTATCTTGATAGGACCTGATGATTTCCTGATCGATAGTCATCGCAAGCATTGCGATAAATACCAGATACATCAGGTTGATCATCTTCTGACGAGGGGTTTGTTTTCCTTGTGCCATTTTTAATAAAGTTTTGTTATACGTTAGTAATTAAAATAAAGGAAAACTAGGCTTTCATTGCGCTTAACATACCGCCGTAAACTCTATTAAGATTATTTAAATTAGAAGTAAGTCCTTGTAATTCATTATTGAAATTTTCAGAATGTTGTGCAGATTTCTGCATATCTTCTACGTATTTTTTGCTGTATTCAGATTGTGTTCTACCGTGTTCTAATTGCAAAGCATAAAGTGCATTCATACTTTCTAAATGAGAGGACGCTAAAACTAATTGATCATTATATTTTTGTGTTGCAGCAGATACATCAACAGTTTCATTAATTTTTTCTACAGAACCTGAAAATTTATCTAAACCTGATTTTAATCTTTCGAATAAACTTACATCTAAATTTGCCTCTTCAAGCATTTTGTCTAATTTATCTGATAATGAAACATTAAGTTCATCATTTGAAAAACTTACTGCTTTTCGTGGTTTTGCTACGGCATTTTCATCAAGCAATTCTGGATATACATTTTCCCAAGCGTAAGATTCTTCTGCTTGCTCTGGGAAAAAAGCCATAGATAAGAATACTAAAACCTCGGCACCAAGACCGATTCCCAACATTAAATTCCCACCAATAGGACCTAAATGCCAGTGTGTCATTTTAAATAATGCTCCTAATATAACGATAGCCGCAAAAAATGAATAGAAAAAATTAGTTCTGTTTGCTTTGGTTTTAAACATGTTAGTAAAAGTTTATTATGTTAGTTTATTTTTAAATTAATTAGTTTTTTTTCTGTATTTGGCAGTTCCTTCTGGGATATCTTGCACGGTTCTGAAACCGATATAGCTTCTCGCAGAATCTTTTCTTTCCCAATCTCTATAGCCAGTCATCAAAAGATAAGATACGTCTTTCCAAGAACCACCACGCACAGATTTTTTTACATCTCTGTAAGCTTGGTTAGAAAGATAAGGATTTAATGTAGAAGAGAATTGGTAAGTAGAATTGCTGTAAGGAGATTCCGTCCATTCTGCAACGTTCCCTGCCATGTCATATAAACCATACCCATTTCTTTGAAAAGATTTTACTGGCGCTGTATAAGTATAAGTTCCTTTCTTTTCATCTTCGATATAATTACCACGTTTTGGTTTAAAGTTGGCTAAATAGCAACCCCTATCGTCTGTTAAATAAGGCCCGCCCCAAGGATAAGTTGCGTTTTCAATTCCACCTTTTGCCGCATATTCCCATTCAGCTTCTGTTGGTAAACGAAATGCCATTGGCTTTTGCTTTTTCTTTTTTAAACTTTCGTTATAATCAGATTTTAATTTAGTTTTAAAGTTACAATATGCTCTTGCTTGATCCCAAGTAACTCCAACTACTGGATAAAAATCGTAAGCTTTTCTCCAAAAATAACCATCATAAAGTGGCTCATTATAAGCATAATTAAAATCTTTTACCCAAACAGTAGTATCTGGATATACTGCGATACTTTCTTTTTTGATATATTTTGTGCCTCTGCCTTTATCTTTAATTGCAGTTTCTACATCTTCCCATTCGTATGCATACTTAAGTTTACTAGCATCAATAATTCTTTCATTATTAATTCTTTTTGCAGGCGGCAAGTACATAGATTCCATTACTTCTGCATATTTTGCATCGGGATAAGCAGATGTGTTGTAAGTTAATGGCACGCTCCAATCTAATCTTTTAGATTCGTTATAGCCATCTCTTCCACCCTTATCTTCTAAAAATTGCTGATACGGTGTGGCATCATTTCCTGCCTTTTTCGCTAAATATGCATAATCTGCGATACCAGTTCCATTTCCATCGCTTCCGCCATCACCTGCTGCTTCTGCGAGTAATGTTCTTGCGATTGAATCTTTAACGTAAGTAACGAAGATTCTATATTCTGCATTGGTAATCTCGGTTTCATCCATAAAGAAGGAAGAAACAGTTACTGTTTTTAAAGGTGCTTTTTCCGGTGTGTTGGTAAAATCTTGGTCTGCCATACCCATCACAAAAGAACCTGCAGGAATTGGTACCATGCCGTAAGGTCTAAGAGAGACAAAACTTTTGGAATTATAATGTGATACAAGTTCTCCTTTAGTTTTAGAACCTGGTTTTCCAGCACGTGCAGCCCCACCTTTGTTACAAGATATTATGAATACTGAAGTTAATAGTAAAAGAAATATTCTTTTCATGCTATACATTGAAATTAGTCGGTAAATATATAATTTTTTTAAAAAACAATTATGATTTTTTTTACAGAACGCAAAAATTTATATAATATTTTATAATTATATTATTCTACGGTGACAGATTTTGCCAAATTTCTCGGCTGATCTACGTTTGCGCCTCGATAAACTGCTATGTAATAGGCCAATAACTGTAAAGGAACTGATGCAATAATTGGTGAAAAACATTCTGAAGTTTCCGGAAATTCGATTACATAATCAGCCATATTTGAAACTTGTACATCTCCTTTATTTACTAAAGCAATAATTTTTCCTTTTCTAGCTTTAATTTCTTGAACATTACTTACAACTTTGTCGTAGTGACCTTGTTTTGGTGCAATGATAACGATTGGCATATTTTCATCTATCAATGCAATTGGGCCATGTTTCATTTCGGCAGCCGGATATCCCTCTGCGTGAATATAAGAAATTTCTTTTAATTTCAATGCGCCTTCTAGTGCAGCAGGGAAATTGTAGCCTCTTCCAAGGTATAAAAAGTTTTGTGCACCCACGAAATCTTTTGCTATTTCTTTCACTAAATCATGCGTTGTAGCGAGCACTTCTTCTACTTTTTTCGGCAAAGCATCAAGTTCGGTAATTAGCCTCATAAATTCTACATTGCTCAAATTACCGTTGTGTTTACCTAATTTTAAAGCAATTAAAGATAAAATGGTTAATTGTGAAGTGAAGGCCTTAGTGGACGCTACGCCTATTTCTGGGCCTGCGTGCGTATAAGAGCCTCCATCTGTAAACCTAGAAATAGATGAATCTACAACATTACAGATACCATAAACAAATGCACCTTTTTCTTTGGCTAATTTAATTGCAGCCATTGTATCTGCTGTTTCACCAGATTGCGAAATTGCAATTACAACGTCTTTATTGGTAATAATTGGATTTCTATATCTAAACTCGGAAGCATATTCTACCTCAACCGGTATTCTTGCAAATTCTTCTATTAAATATTCTCCTATTAAACCTGCATGCCAAGAGGTTCCACATGCGATGATGACAATTCTTTCTGCTTTATTTAATCTTTCTAAATGATCCCAAATTCCTGCCATTTTTATGATTCCTTCATCTACCAATAACCTTCCTCTTAAAGTATCATGAATTGATTTTGGTTGCTCAAAAATTTCTTTTAGCATGAAATGTTCATAACCGCCTTTTTCTATTTGCTCTAAACTTAATTTTAATTCTTGAATGGCAGGTGTGATTTTTTCATT
This sequence comes from Halpernia humi, assembly GCF_900108025.1. Taxonomy (GTDB): domain Bacteria; phylum Bacteroidota; class Bacteroidia; order Flavobacteriales; family Weeksellaceae; genus Halpernia; species Halpernia humi. The sequence continues at coordinate 140,420 of NZ_FNUS01000006.1, read as the reverse complement.
GTCTTTGATATTTCTGATATCCACACCATTTTCCAAGGAAATTGTAGCCATGTGGCCTTCTTCTAAATAAACCGCTTCTTTTGTAAATTCTACAAAAGGAGAAGCATCTGAAGCAATAAAATACTCCCCTTCGCCCAAACCTATTGCAAGTGGAGAACCCAATCTGCCAACAACTAGAACGCCGGGATAATCTTGGTGCATTACAGTGATCGCATAGGCGCCATAAACCTCGTTCAGAGCGTATCTTACCGCTGTGGGGAAATCTAGAGAAGTATCATTATTCATGAAATACTCTATCAAATTTACCAAGACCTCGGTGTCTGTTTCGGATTCAAAGGTGAAACCTTTGCCCATCAGCATAGTTTTGATGGTATCATAATTTTCGATTATACCATTATGAACCAATACAATTTTTTTGCTATTTGAACTATGCGGATGCGAATTCCTATCGCTTGGCACGCCGTGAGTGGCCCACCTTGTGTGCCCCATCCCAGTATGAGAAATACCTTTTAAATTAGTAGAAATTTTCACCAAATCTTCTACTTTACCTTTTGTTTTAGCGGTATATAATTTGCCTTGATTATCTTCTACAACTATACCTGCACTATCATATCCTCTATATTCTAGTCTTCTTAAACCGTTGATAACGATGTCATAAGAGTCTTGAAAACCGGTGTATCCTACTATTCCACACATAATAATTTGAGTTTTATTTATTGTTTTTTTGCATAAATCACCCGGAGTTGCGCCCTCTGCGGGTTTAATGAATCTGTACCTACCAAAACCACAGCGTTTGGAGTGTAGGATCGAGTATTAAAATTCTGCCCATAGGCTAAATTGGAAGACGCTAAACCTAAAAAGGATTGGGTTGCTGCATCTAAAGTATAGTCGCCTACATTAATCACTATATCTTTATTTGGTGCTTCGGTTTCTATAACATCTTTCACAGTCTTAGTGATATTGATGTCATAATAAGAAGGATTTCCATAAAGATTATTCGTGGTAATCAATCTAAAATTAGGGTTGATGCTATAGGTTGTAAATTCTTTTAAGAAAGTTGAAACATTTTTTTGTTTCGTAACAAAATATTTGGGTTTTCCAAAATTATTTAACCAGGAATTATCTGAATATAATCTAATAGTAGCAGAAAGAATGCCTGCTTTTTGGTTGTTATATAAATCTTTCAAAGATGCTATTGTAGTTGCTGGTATTTTTAATCCTACGCCTGGGCCTCCCATTCCTTGCAAAAATAATTTTGGGCTACCATTTATACTATCAGAGACTGCCATTGCTGCTCCTGCTGCCGTGCCATTTCTATCAAAATCTATTTTCTGAAAATGCACATTATTAGATCCAACATCTAAACTAAATACATTTTGAGGTCTTGTATTAACACCATCTACTATTGAATCACTTTTATAATAGAGTTGCAATTTTACTTGATTCGGCGCAAATTTGAATAAATAACCATCATTTTCTGCTACGGAAACCTTTAACCCTCTAAAATATCTTATAAATGTTGAAACATCACTCAATTCAGGCATACCCGCTTTTGCAATTATTTTATTTTGAAAAAATGTGCTATCTAGTGGAATCCTTAAGTTTGCTTCTCGGTTAAAAAGTTCTGTACTATCTGCATTGCTTTTAATATTTACTGAAGTTACATCTCCATAAAAATCTTTAGATCCAAGTAATGCACCCGTTGCAAAATCTTGATTAGAATACAATTTTGTAACCGTAGAACCCATGTAATCGGTAACTTCGTTTACGTTTATTGTTAATTTTGTTTTACCTCCAATTTTTGTTCTACCATATTTGTATATCACGGGATATGTTTTGGTAATTTTTGTAGAAGCAATGTTTCCAGTCGGATAAATGAAATTATTAATAGTAGATTTTCTAATTGAATCAGTAGAAGTAGGGAGAGAGGGAGTTATGACCAACACCGCAGAATCTGCTTTTGCATTTGTACCAAAAGTTGGTGCATAAGAAGAAAGCCTAACTTGCGTAAAATACGACGATTTCAACTTACCAAATTGTGGTACATCGAAAGCACCGAGTGTTACGGAATCCATTTTTGCATTATCTGTTCTGATTGTGTCATTATTCGAAATATTATACGCAATCAAATCTTTCAGCACTACGCTATCTTGTGCGGCGCCATTTGTGAAAAATTGCGAACCTAGGTTATCTGCATTTGGCTCACAGTTTATAAGCAACAGACTACCAACGAGTGCAAAAAATGTAATTTGCAACAGCCCTTGAAATTTTTTAGTCATTTATATAAATTCTATTAGTAAATTTTATTGAAATTATCAGAATCGAGGTATTCTGATTTTTGAACTTTGGTATCATTAAATTTTTGGTCTAAAGCACCTTCGAGAAACTCGTCTCCTTTTAAGATTACATCCACAAAATCAATACTATCAAGTAAAAAATTTTCTGAACTTGGGTCTTTTAACGCATTAAGACCTATTATATTATCAAATTTTAATTTTTCTTCAATCCCACTATCTAGCGGAATAACTTCTTCATTATAAAGCGACATCACAATTTTAGTATCACTAAAATAAGAATCTTTTTTGTAAAATGTTTTCAAATAAATAGGAATCATAGAAGACATCCAACCATTAAGATGAATAATATCTGGCACCCAATTTAGTTTTTTGATGGTCTCTATTACACCTCTTGCAAAAAATATAGCACGCTCATCATTATCTTCATAATATTTAGTCTCTTCATCGCCATAAAAATATTTTCTTTTAAAATATTCATCGTTATCTATGAAATAAACTTGCAATCTTTCACCGGGCAAAGACGCCACTTTTATGATAAGAGGTTGATCTAAATCATTAATAATAATGTTCATCCCAGAAAGCCTGATAACTTCGTGCAACTGAAATTTTCTTTCACTTATAGATCCAAATCGTGGCATAAAAACACGAACATCATTCCCTTCTTGGTGCATTTTCAACGCCATCTTGTTCACCATAGTTGCCATATTACTTTCTTCCTGATAAGGAAACAATTCTGTGGTAACGTACAGTATCTTCTTATTCTGCATATTTTTTTTTCTAATTCATAATAACAAGAGCACTCTCTCGCCCTAAGATGCAAAATTACGAAATTTTAGTCTAACAAATTTCATTTAACATATATTTAATATTTTGCCTTTTTCAACTTGAAATTTCTTTCTATTTTAAAATTTTTGTGTTTGTTTCTAATTAAATATAAATCTTAATTTAATTTCAACCTTGGCACATAGACTAGTGAAGTTTCTTTCATCATAAACCTTTTCGATTTAATTTCTATTTTTTGAATAAATTTAAGAATTTTAGCCAATCTAAAACTCAAAAGAAGCATCGAAAACATTATGTTTGCACTTAAATTTATGAGAACAATGGCTGCAAACAGACGAATTTGCAATCAAGATTTGAAAAATGATTAAAAATAGAAGAATACTTTACTTTTAACTTAAAATACTTTATAGCGATAAAATAATAATTATCCTTAAATTTACTTTAAAATCTTGTCTATGGAAATTTTAAAAAACAAAACCACACTGCAAAATTACATTGAAAGGCAGAAAGAAATGGGTAAAAAAATTGGCTTTGCCCCAACAATGGGCGCACTTCATGAAGGTCACATGTCTCTTTATAAAGCGGCAAAAGCAGAGAATGATTTAGTGATTTCATCCATTTTTGTAAATCCCACACAATTTAATAACGTGAGTGATTTGGCAAAATATCCACGTACTTTAGATTTTGATATAAAACAATTAGAAGCCTCGGGCAATGTAGATGCACTTTACATCCCAGAAATAAAAGATATTTACCCGAAACAGACCGAAAGCAAGCAATATAATTTCGATGGAATAGAGTTGGAAATGGAAGGCAAATTCCGTCCTGGCCATTTTGATGGCGTGGCTACAGTGATAGAAGAACTCTTTAAGCAAGTACGGCCAGACCAAGCGTATTTTGGCGAAAAAGATTTTCAACAATTGGCTATTATAAAAAAATTAGTTGAAAAATTGCATTTACCTATCAAAATTCATGGCGTTGCTATTTACAGAAATAATGGCGGTTTAGCATTAAGTTCTAGAAACGAAAGGTTAAGTTCTCACCAAAAAAAAGAAGCCACACTTTTGTACGAAACATTAGTGAAAGTAAATGAATGGTTTAGAATAATTACCATTCCCGAAATAAATTCTCGAGTAGAAGAAATATTTCATCACGCGTCGGGTATGGAGTTAGAATATTTCACTATTGCTGACGAAGAAACACTGAAAGAAACCGATTTTTTCTATAAAGACAAATCGTACCGCGCATTTTTAGTCGTTAATGTAGGCGATGTGAGATTGATTGATAATATGCATTTGGACTAAAAAAAAGACCTTGAAAAAATAAAAAGCTTTCCTATTACGAGAAAGCTTTTTTTAAACCAAATCACCAAATATGTTATGAAAATTTACTCGCGTAAATTGTGACCCGGCTGGGATTCGAACCCAGGACCCATACATTAAAAGTGTATTGCTCTACCAGCTGAGCTACCGAGTCGGGAATGTTAATAATTTTGATAATTATTGGTAATTTTTTTAATAAAAATTATATCGCTCTGTGCCTGCGACTGGACTCGAACCAGCACATCCATAGGAAACCACCCCCTCAAGATGGCGTGTCTACCAATTTCACCACACAGGCAAAAAAAACCGTCTCGTTAAGCAAATAACTAGACGGAAACTTCTTGTTATTGTGACCCGGCTGGGATTCGAACCCAGGACCCATACATTAAAAGTGTATTGCTCTACCAGCTGAGCTACCGAGTCTTTACTACAAGCATAAATGCTTTTATTAAAGTGGTGCAAAGATAAGAGTTTTTTTAAAATCTCAAAATTTTTTAAGTAATTTGTATAAAATAAAAATATGATTATTTCCCTACTTGGTTACATGGGTTCTGGTAAAACACACATTTCCAAAAATTTAAGTGTAAAAACAAATTATAAATTAATAGATTTAGATGAAGAAATAATTCGAAAAAATCAAAAAAGCATCTCCGAAATCTTCGCAGATAGGGGCGAAATCTATTTTAGAAAGCAAGAAAAAGAAATTTTAGATGAAATTTTAGCCAAATCTGAAGATATTATTTTAAGCCTTGGCGGTGGAACGCCTGCTTATTATAACAATATGGAGATGATAAACAAAAAATCCACAAGTATTTATTTGCGTGCTAATATTTCAACTTTAACGGAAAGAATTTTAAAAGAAAAAGAAAAACGACCTTTAATCGCAAAAATTTCCGAGGAAGATTTGCCAGAATATATTGCCAAACATCTATTCGAAAGAAATTTTTTCTACAACCAAGCGCAATTTACAATTTCTACAGATGCTAAATCTGCTGAAGAAATAGTGAATGAAATTGAAAGACTAGTCTTCGTCTAAATTTTCTGTATTAAAAAATTGATCCCAATCATCTACCTCGTCTCCAGATTCTAGATAATCTTCCATTTCGCGGCGGTCTTTTTTGGTTGGTCTGCCTTCGCCTCTATTTCTGTAATAATTTTGGCTGTCTTGGCGCAATTTTAATAAATCTAATTGCTCTTTTGCAGTAATATCTTTTATGTGAAGCGGCACTAATTTTGCGCCAATTCTGCTTTTTGGGAGCGCCAAGACTTTGATTTTATAATCTATTTGATTTTTTCTAATGGTAATTTCGTCGCCAATTTTCACTTCTTTAGATGTTTTTACTTTCGCATCTCCTATCGAAACGCGGTTTTTCTTAATTTCTTCGGACGCCAGCGTTCTCGTTTTATAAAATCGAATGCTCCATAAAAATTTATCTATTCTCATATCTTTTTTTTACTTTTGCAGAGTTATAATAATGTAGCAATTTAATCATTAAATATAAAATGAAGAAAATAATATTTGGTTTTGCAGTTCTAGCTTTGGCATTAAGTTCTTGTAAAAATGATACGACAACTCCTGTTACAGCGGTAGTTTATGACGCGGCAACGCAGAATAAATATGATGACGAGGCTGCACAAAAATTTTTAAATGATTATTATTTGGATTCTCGTGGAAATATAAAACCATTTACAACTACTGACGTACCAAGTGCAACAAAAGTAAAATTAGCAGATTTAAATCCTGTTACTCTACCTTCAGGGGTTATTTATATTATGAGAGAGGGCGCACAACCCACACCTGGAACTGATATTGGAAGCACAGATGTTATAAGATTAATGTCAAACACTTTAACTTATCAGGCTACAGATACCAATAATGTAGTTGAGTTCACGTCCCCTCAAACATTTAGAAATGGTGTATCTGGAACTGGTGTACCAGAAGTAGATCCTGGTTATTACTACACAAAACAATCTGTTGTAGATGCTGGAACAGTAAAATCTCACAGTTATTACGAGATTGAAGGTTTTGGTGAAGCATTAAGAAAATTTAAAGCCTACAATATCCCGGATTCTGATAATTATAATTTACAAGGGGTCATAATAGTACCTTCCAGAGATGCTTTTGGTAAAGATCCACATTTTAATTATACCGGCTATAGTTTAAACGATCGTTCTTTTGTCTTTAATTTTCAAGTTTATAAAACTGAAACTAGACCAACGCCGTAGTAATTACTGAAATATTTCTTTCACAATTTCTAGCGAAACCGGAATTTTGAAATTTTCAATATGAAATTGATAGTAAATGAGCAGAGAATTTAGCAATTCTCTGCTTTTGTTTTTGGGAATCTGCAAGGTATAATCTCCATTAGTTTCCAAAATTGTTTTCCAAATTTTAGATATTTCTGAATTAAAATTCTGGTGAGACAGTTGATTGCTAAAAGCACCTGTTTCTAAATCTAAAAAATCTCCCTGAACAAGAAGTGGCGCGTAACCCAGAAGTTGCAATATTTTAAATAAAAATATGAGGTGGGCTTGCAAATTACCCGCTTTTACTTCAAAAATAAATAATTCTATCTCTCGGTAAATTAAATTTTGTGCATTTTCGTTTTTTAAAACTTGATTTAAAAAATCTGCTGTAAAAAATAAAATCGACGCCGTTTTTACGTTAAAATCTGTACTTCCAGAGCCTACTTTTTCTATTTGATTTAAGAGTTGAAGAGCAGTTGATTTACGTTTTAAATTTAGATCTAAATAAAGTTCTGCTAGCGGCGTAAGCAAGGCTTTTTTTTTATTTTTTGAAGCATAGATTCCGCGGAGATAAAAACTTTCAAAACCTTCATTATTGGTAAAACAATGAAGAATTGCATCATTGTCCCCAAATTTCAAATAAGATAACAGAAAGCCTTTCTTTTTGGTCATTTTATTTTAATTCACCACGGCAATTTTTGCAGTAGCAGTGTCTGTACCATCTTCATTGGTCATCAAAACAAAATAAATACCAGAAGCAACTCTGCGACCACGTTGGTTATTTAGATCCCACTCATAAGAACCACCTCTTGCAACGGCTGAGTGCACTAGATTTCCCGCAGCATCAGTTATTCTGATATTTGTTTTTTCCGCTAAACCACGAATTTTTACATTGCCTTTATAATTGGCATAAACTACTGGGTTTGGATAGACTAAAACGTCGCCGAAATTAGACGTAACATTTACTGCATCGCCTTGGTACACTACGATGCCATCAAGTGTCACAAAATATACTTTTCCTGTTTTTTTATCGACTTTTATATCTGTAACACTATCGGTAGGAAGTGGTGAATTGGCTTTGGTAAAATGCTCAAAAGTTTGTTGCCCATCATCACTCAGGTAAAAAACGCCACCGCCATCAACAGAAACCCATTTCTGGTTTCCAGAATCTACTTCAATTTGCAACACCGTATTATCCCGAAATAATTCCTCTGGAATTCCGTTTTGCTCAATTACAATATCTTCAGTTTGTGGAGAATCTGCGGTAATTGCATCTTTTGGGTTTTGCAAAATTCTTAAACCGCCTCTACTTCCAATCCACAAATCGTCATTATTATCCAAAACAGCACTTACAGTTCCATTTATAGGCAAATTATTACTTTTAGTTAATATTTTAAAAACATCATCACTTGCATTTGAAGCTGTGTTTTTATAATCGTAAATCACCATTCCTCCTGTATCGCCATAAGGTTCAGGAGCGTAAAGCACGCCATCTTTCGCAAATGGTTTTTGCATTCCCCCTGTTCCTACGGTGTTTAATAGACTGAAATTATCTGCCGCAGCATTATAAACATAAATAGCAGAACCTCCAGCAGTATTATCAATCGATTTGGTCACAAACATTTGATTATTTTCATCAAAAGTTATCCCGATAGATCTTTTGTAAAAAGGTCCTAGAGAATAATCATCATATTTTTTCACAAAAACACCATCCTGCATTTTATAGATTCCTTTATTTGTGGTAAATGTATAGTTGGTAAAAAATACTTCGCCGGGTTTGCTAGGGTTTGGCGCAACGTCTAAAATATTATAAAGATTTCCATTGCCAATAAACATTTGTGGATATTTCCACTTTGTGCCATCAAAATGATAGTAGCCTACGCCATTATAAATCGCATTATTATAATTATCTCTACTACCAGTTGACACATAAATTTCATCATTTAATAAAGATATTTTGTAGGAAATATTAGAGTAAGGTCCATCTGGTTTGTAAGGCTGCAAACTTTCATCAAAAATACCAGATAATTTTGTACCTGTATAAATTTGGTTTTGAAACTGTATTGCAGTATTTACATTTTCATTAATTGCAATAGATTTCTCTAAAACACCAGTATCCGAATATCGAGAGACTTTTTGCCCGTCCGCAATTATAACTTTACCACCAGTTGAAGTAATATCTTTTAAGGCCCCAATTCCGGTTAAAAAACTACTAAAAGTATTGCCACTTCCTTTGAATACTTGCGTTGCGTTTCCAACATAAATATCATTATCTGCTGAAATTTGGGTGAAATTACCAGAAATTGGTGTGGCCCAAGAACTAAAAATTGGGAATGTTACATTCATCTCGTGAGACCTCAAACCTGTTGATGTTGCCGTATAAACTACGTTATCTTTAATAACCGATTCATTTGCCGCCGTGTAAACACCGCCATTACTGAAAAATGAAGTATCTGCAAATTCTCTTTTATCTAATTTAAAAATAGAAACACCATACCCAACAGATACTACAGCATCATTACCAGAAATTGATATGTGATTTATTTTTTTTGTACCCGTGTAGCCAGTTGCAATAGGAATATCTACTATTAAAAAAATACCATCTGGCGTTATAACATCTAAAGCACCAGAAACATAACCTACCAATCCTATTTTTGTAACAGGATTATAATCAAAAGCGGATATTTTAACGTCATGCAAACCGTTCGCTTTTGATAATTTTTTCACTTCACCCGAAGAAGGAGTGTAATAGAAAATACCGTTTTCTGTTGCTGCAATAATTTTGTCTGTGTCTTCGCGCATTACCAAGACATTATTGTAAGAAAACAAATCGCTCCATTTTCCCGAAGAAATTATTTGACTTTTAATTAAACTTAATCCGAAGATTAAGCAAAAAAGAATTAATTTTTTTTTCATAAATATTATACCAAAATATGTTCGTCTATCACCTGATTATTCCACGCGATATTTTGTATTTTTCTATTATCATCAAAGTAATAATCTAATCGTCCTAAAAGCAAACCCGCCCATCCTACTTGATTTACCAGCACATTTTTATCATTTTTATTTTTAAAAACTTCTGGCTCTTTAAAAAAAGTGTGCGTATGCCCGCCTAAAATTAAATCTATATTTTCGGTTTGCGCAACTAATTTTTTATCACAAATTTTCTTCGCATCATTTTCATATTCGTAGCCAATATGTGAAAGGCAAATTACCAAATCACATTTTTTTTCATTTTTTAAAAAATCTGCGTAATGATTAGAAATTTCAACTGGATCCAAATATTTGGTTTCGCCATAATTTTTTTTGCCGACTAAACCTTCCAATTCTACACCAAGCCCAAACAAGCCAACTTTTATACCCTTTTTGTCTAAAATTTTGTACGGAATTGTTTGCCCGTCTAAAATAGTGTTTTTAAAATCATAATTAGAGCAAATAAACGGAAATTTTGCATTAGGTTGTACTTTCAGGAAACCTTCCAAGCCATTATCAAAATCATGATTTCCCAAAGTTGAGGCTTCGTATCCCATCATGCTCATTAATCGAAATTCTAATTCGCCCCCGAAAAAATTAAAATAAGGCGTTCCTTGAAACGTATCGCCAGAATCTACCAAAAGTACGTTGCTTTCTTTATTTCTAATGCTTTCTATTAAACTTGCACGTCTTGCAAAACCGCCTTGGTTTGGGTTCTTGGTATAAGATGCATCGAAGGGCTCAATTCTGCTGTGTTGATCATTGGTGTGCAAAATCGTGAGTTTACGCAGTGTTTTTTTATTTAAAAAAGTTGGATTTTGCGCCATCAAAATATTAGGTGCTAAAGCCGCAACTAAAGTTCCGCCAGAAATGGTTTTAATAAAAGTTTTTCTATTCATTACCTTCTACTTTTTTATTTTTTAAAACTAACTCTTACATCTTCTGGAGCAGAAACTTCAGGATTTTCTTTAAATTTTTCTACAAATAAATCCCGTAATTTAATGCCGGTCGAAATCATCTCTCCTTTTTTAAAAAAAACCATATTATCGCCTCCAAAAGCTAAATAATCTGAAGTTGCAATATAATAGTCTTTGCTGGGATCTATTTTTTCTCCATTAATGCTCTCCTTCGTAATTTTGCCCGCTTCTGTTTCTATAAAAAGATGCGAAACTGGATTGTTTTTTTGTGTTTTCGCATAATAATCAAACAAGCCTTGCAAATCCGAACCTTTCAGTTTCATGATTACTACTTCATTTTCAAAAGGCATCACTTCAAAAACATGGCGAAGTAAAATATTGCCCTTGCCAATTGTAGAACGTATTCCTCCAATATTTATTACAGCAGCATCCACCGCAGGTTTATTATTTTTTTTTGCCCACTCGGCCGCACCTTCAAAGGTATAATCTGCCAAAAGATTTCCCAAATTACTATTTTCTCCATTCTTTGTAAGATCCACTTTTGTATGAGAAATTACGGCATTCATGGTTGCTGCTAATTTCTTTTTGTATGGCGCAATCACAGCATCAAACGCTGGATCATCTTTTAACTCTGACGAAATAATGTGATTGCTTTCTGTGTGAACCTTTGCCACTCCTATTTTCGCTCTGCACGAGAATAAAAGAAGGGACGAAAATACGATCAGAAAAATTTTAGACTTCATATTTTGAAATAAATTTTGAAGCAAATATAAAATAAGTTCAACAAATAACACCGAAATCTTTAATTAATGAAAACCTATTTTTTCAGTTGCTACTTTGCAAAATTTATAAAAAAGCGAGAAATATACTTTGCAGAAGTTTTGATTGTTTAAAATTCATTAAAACTCGGCTTCTATCTGAAGTTATTTTTGAGTTTAAGAAAATACTTTTCGTAATATTCGTAAGAAAAACCCGCCAATAATAAAGTTAAAAATATAACGCTAAGCAAGTATGTAAAAATATAAATAGCTGGCGATGGAAAAGAATTAAAATGTATTTTTAAAATAAAAAAGAATACGATTTGTATCGCTATTGCATGATACATATAAATACCGTAAGAAATTTTCCCTAAATAATTCAACTGTCTATTTCGGATTATAAATAACGGTTTTACACTAATGCTATGCAAGAAGAACGCGAATAAAATACTGCTGTAAAGATCATAAACAATATCATTTCTAAAGACAAACCAATTTGTAGTGAAATAAAGAATTAAGAGGATAGAAAGCAGATATTTTACAAATTTTGGAAGTATAATCTTATCCGATAAAATTGAAATGAGACCACTAATGGTAAAGAAAAAAAACACCATGCTAAACGCTTGCAGAAAAGGAAAGATATTGCTAAAAAAAACGAAGCCATACAAAATCGAAAAAACGATTAATATTTTCCTTATATTTTTAAACCATAAGAATAAAGGCGCAATAAAAAGGTAAAATTGTTCTTCAATACCAATAGACCATAATATTTCTAAAATCCCACCTGGATGATAAATAGCAGCCAAGATATTTGGTAAGAAAAAAATGCCCAATGCAATGGCATTAAACAAAGGGTAATCTGATTTAAAATCATACCCTAAATGCGGCAAAATAAACTGATAGTATAACAAACCAACAATAAAAACCAAATAGTAGAGCGGAAAAATTCTTAAAATACGGCGCATATAAAAATTTTTCAAAACAATTTTTCCCTTGTTTACTCTTTCGTCATAAAGATTTCTAATGATTAAAAAGCCACTCAAAGAAAAAAAAAGATAAACCGCTTCTGTTCCCTTTTGAAAAAAAGCGGCATCATAATAAAAAGGAACACCTCTATTTTCAGCAAATTTAGGTACATGAAAAAGAACTACTAGCAAAGCCAAAAAAAATCGCAGTGGATTGAGATTAGGAAGAATACGATTCAAAAGATAATTATTTAAACAAATATATAAAAATTACTTTTTTCATCTTATTAATTATTTCCGTTTACAGTGAATTTTAAACTAAAAAAATCACTAATTTTGAGCAAAATTTTTAAATAAAATGAATACTTTAAAAGGTGTAGGTGTTGCGCTTGTAACGCCATTTAACGAAGATTTATCAGTAGATTTTGATTCATTAACCAAACTAATCAATTACAATATTGAAAACGGCACCAATTATTTGGTGGCTTTGGGAACAACCGCAGAAGCGGCAACTTTGAATTCTGAAGAAAAAAAGGCCGTAGTTGAACACATTATTAAAATTAATGATAAAAGAATTCCTTTAGTTTTAGGCATTGGCGGCAATAATACAATGGAAATAAAACGCCAAATAGAAAACACAGATTTATCTGCCTTTGAAGCCGTGCTTTCTGTATCTCCATATTACAACAAACCCAATCAGGAAGGTCTATATCAACATTATGCTATGCTCGCAAGTACCGGAAAAAATATTATTATTTACAACGTGCCAGGAAGAACTGGGCAAAATGTGGAAGCTTCAACAACTTTACGTTTGGCGAATGATTTTCCTAATTTGATTATGATAAAAGAAGCGGCACCAAATATTTTGCAATATTTTGATATTTTGAGACAAAAAAATGAAAAATTTCAGTTGGTTTCTGGCGATGATGAATTGGCACTTCCGACCACTTTGGCGGGCGGAAATGGCGTAATTTCAGTTATTGGGCAGGCTTACCCTAAAGAATTTTCTACCATGATACAATTGGCGTTTGAAAGAAAAGTAGATGAAGCCTACAAAATCCATAATTCCTTGGTTGAAATTACACGTTTGATTTTCGCCGAAGGAAACCCGTGTGGCGTGAAAACGATTTTAGCAGAAAAAGGCTTGGTTAAAAATAATTTGAGATTGCCTTTGGTAAAAGCATCTGAAGGATTGCAAGAAAAAATTAAAGCAGAAATGCTAAAAATTTAATCGCAAGGACGCAAAAAAAATTATCAAATTGAAAATATTTTAAGGCGCAAGGTAAATATTAGTCTAAATTTAAAAACTTGCGCCTTTGCATTTAAATGAAACAGATTTATAATTAATATTAACCTTGCGCCTTTATTGCTAAAAATAATCAAAAATTTGCGGATTGCAAGAAAAAATTAAAGCAGAAATGCTAAAAATTTAATCGCAAGGACGCAAAAAAATTATCAAATTGAAAATATTTTAAGGCGCAAGGTAAATATTAGTCTAAATTTAAAAACTTGCGCCTTTGCGTTTAAATGAAACAGATTTATAATTAATATTAACCTTGCGCCTTTATTGCTAAAAATAATCAGAAAATTGCGCCTTTGCGTTTAAATGAAACAGATTTATAACCAATATTAAACTTGTGCCCTTATTGCTAAAAATAATCAAAAACTTGCGCCTTTGCGTTTATATAACTAATATTAACCTTGCGCCTTCGTTCCCCAAAATAATCAGAAAATTGCGCCTTTGCGTTTAAATAAAACAGATTTATAACCAATATTAAACTTGTGCCCTTATTGCTAAAAATAATCAAAAAATCGCGCCTTTGCGTTTAAATAAAACAGATTTATAACCAATATTAAACTTGTGCCCTTATTGCTAAAAATAATCAAAAAATCGCGCCTTTGCGTTTAAACCTCCAAAGAATATTTATGACCATAGAGAAAGCCACTGAAAGCGAAATTCCATTAATCCGTGAAATAGCAGAAACTTCTTGGCGCGCCAATTACAAAGGAATAATTTCTAGCGAACAGATTGATTATATGCTAGATTTGATGTATTCTGAAAAGGAAATAAAATCTCAATTTCAAAATCCGAATTACCACTATTATTTTATGAGAGAAAAAGAAAAAACGGTTGGCATAATGGGTTTTGAAAATAATTATGAAGAAGGCAGCACAAAACTGCATCGCATCTATCTTTTAAAGGAAACCAAAGGCAAAGGTTTCGGAAAACATGCTTTAAATTTTTTGAAAAATGAGGTTGAAAAATTTGGCAACAAACGCATTATTTTAAATGTGAACAAAGAAAATCCTGCCATTAATTTCTACAAATCCCAAGGTTTTTCAACGTATGAAGAAGGTGTTTTTGATATTGGCGGCGGTTTTGTGATGGATGATTTTTTAATGGAATTTATAATTTAACAAAAAAAAATGCCGCACTTATTTCTAAGAGCGGCACCTTCACATAACATTAAAAAACTATGAAAACTATGGCATCAACACGGTGTCAATCACGTGTATCACACCATTAGATTGGTTAACATCTGCAATGGTAACTTTTGCTTTGTTCCCTTTCATATCAGAAACGTAAATGTTTTTTCCTTTCATCCAAAATGTTAAATCTTCACCTTGCACAGTTTTAGCGACGTATTTACCGTTTCCTTTTTTAATCCAAGCGGCTAATTCTTTAGAAGAAATTCTTCCTGGGACTACATGGTAAGTAAGAATTGAAGTAAGAAGTGCTTTGTTTTCTGGTTTCAAAACTGTTTCTACAGTTCCTTTTGGCAATTTTGCGAAAGCCTCATTTGTTGGCGCAAAAACTGTGAATGGCCCTTTACTTTCTAAAGTTTCTACCAAACCTGCGGCTTTTACAGCAGCAACTAGTGTGGTGTGATCTTTAGAGTTTACTGCGTTTTCAATAATGTTTTTTGTAGGATACATTGCTGCACCGCCCACCATTACTGTTTTTTCTTTTTGCATCATGTTCTGCGCAGAAAGTTGATTTCCAAAACCGAGAGTCATTGTTAATGCTAATGCTGCGGTTGTGATTTTTAAATAGTTCATAATAATTTAAATTAAGTTGATAAAATATATTGTTAATTTGTGTTGTTATAAATTACGACGTAAAGTTTTTTTTAGATTTATTTTTTTTCAATTTTTTTATCAGGCACAAATTCTAAAGAAATAGAATTCATGCAATATCTTTTTTTATTGGCCGTTGGGCCATCATCAAACAAATGCCCTAAATGCGCATCGCATCTGCCACATCTTACTTCCGTTCTTAGCATTCCCAAAGAATAATCTTTTTTGTAAACAACAGACTTCGGACGAATAGTTTCAAAAAAACTTGGCCATCCACACGTGGAAGAAAATTTTGCATCAGATTTGAATAAAGCATTTCCACAAACCGCACAATAATAGGTGCCAATACCATCGAAATCATTATACTTACCAGTATATGCCATTTCTGTATTATTTTTTCTGGCAACGGCGTACAGATTTTTATTTAAGACTTTTTTCCACTGTGCATCTGTTACATGTAATATTGAAGTATCTGTGCGGGAATAAAAAGGATTTATTAACTTTCTACCGTTTACTTCTTGTATTTTCTGGGCAGAAAAATTTTGAATAGGTAAAGAAGTTATAAGAACTACAGCCGCAGTTTTTAGTATGTTTAGTTTCATTTAATAAGATTTAGTAAAAATATTTACGAAAAAATGGCAAAAAAAGATTTTTTTCAAAAAAAATTAATTTATATTTGAACCGCAATAAATATTTTGAATAAACAGAAGATTTCAACGGAAGAATTAGTATCTATGCTAAAAAGCAGAGATGAAAACGGATTTAATTATCTCTATGATAATTATTCCGGTGCTTTATATGGTATCATAATTAAAGTGCTTACTTATAAGGAAGAAACCAATGAAGTTTTGCAAGATGTATTTGTAAAAATCTGGAATTCTATAAATTCTTTTGACGAAAACAAAGGCAGTCTTTACACTTGGATGCTGAATATTGCAAGGAATGCAGCAATAGATAAAGTGAAATCTAAATCTTTCAGAAACGATTTAAAAAACCAAAGCATTCCTGATTTCGTAAATGACAGTAAATCGCTTTCAACAGAACAGAAGCATGAATTTAATGAAGTTCAAAATATTGTAAACACGCTTCGGGACGATTATAAAGTTATTATTAATAAGTCATATTTCGGTGGATATACCCAAGAAGAAATTTCAGATGATCTGGGAATTCCTTTAGGTACCGTAAAAACGCGAAGTAGGGCCGCTATAAAAGAGTTAAGAGAATTGTTGAAAGGTTTTAAACACAATATATAAAAAAGTGGATATTAAAACTTACATATCATCCGGTATTATTGAAGAATACGCTTTAGGAGTTCTTTCGCAGGAAGAGGCTTCTATTTTAGAGTGCATTATGAAAAATAATTTAGAAGTAAAAAACGCCGTTTTAGAAGCGCA
This sequence comes from Halpernia humi, assembly GCF_900108025.1. GTDB lineage: Bacteria > Bacteroidota > Bacteroidia > Flavobacteriales > Weeksellaceae > Halpernia > Halpernia humi. The sequence continues at coordinate 123,686 of NZ_FNUS01000006.1, read as the reverse complement.
AAATACTTTTGAACAATTAGCTGATGCCGAAGCCGTAGAACCGCCTTCAGAATTAAAATCACAAATTTTTGCGAAATTAGATTTTGCAAAACCAGTTGAAAACACAAGCCAATCGACTGAAAAAGAAACCGTTATCACACCAATTATTCCATTAAATAAAAAATATGAAGGAAGTAATTTTTCAAAATTTGCCTTGGTTGCCGCATCTTTACTTTTATTGGCAAGTTTGGGATATAACATATACACCGGCCAAAACCAAAAACAAGAATTGGCAAAATTAGCAACTAACAACACTATTTTAACGAATCAAGTTTCAGAGCTTAAAAGTCAAAATAACTTGATGTTAAATTCCAGAAATATCAAATTAAATGGCGTTGCATCACACCCAGGAATGCTTGCAAATGTTTATTGGGATACATCTAAAAAAGTATATTTAAAAGTTAATAATATGCCAAGCGCACCAAAAGGACAGCAATACCAACTTTGGGCGATTGTAGATGGAAAACCTGTTAGTGCAGGTATGTTTGACGGAAACCATCCAGATCAAATTCAATCTATGGCGGTTATTGATAAAGCACAAGCATTTGCCATTACTTTAGAAAAAGCAGGTGGCGTAGATTCGCCAACCATGGAAAATATGATGGTAATGGGAACAACCTAATTAAGATTAAGAAATTTTTCCCCATTTATTTTTCGCTTTGTATTGTTTTACATAAAAATTTTTCAAAGAAATATGACTCGCATCGGTTAGTTGCGGGTCTTTTTTTAGTATTTTTTCTACAATATCTTTGGATGCTTTGATGATTTTTCCATCATTTACTAAGTCCAATTTTTTAAAATCTACCACGCCACTTTGCTGCGTTCCAAGAATGTCGCCTGGGCCGCGAAGTTCCATATCGACTTCAGAAATTTTGAAACCATCGTTAGTTTCGCACATCGTTTTGATGCGTTTTCGGCTTTCGTTGGTGAGTTTATCCGAAGTCATTAAAATACAATAACTCTGTTCCGCGCCGCGTCCTACTCTACCACGAAGTTGATGTAATTGCGACAAACCAAATCTTTCGGCACTTTCAATTACCATTACCGATGCATTCGGCACATTTACGCCGACTTCAATTACGGTAGTTGCGACCATTAAATTGGCGTTTCCACTTGCGAAATATTGCATTGCAGCGTCTTTTTCAGCAGGTTTCATTTTGCCGTGAAGCATTGTGGTATTAAAATCTGGATTTGGGAAATATTCTGAAACACGCTCAAAACCTTCCATTAAATTTCTATAATCTAAAGTTTCAGATTCTTCGATTAACGGATAAACGAAATAAATTTGCCGCCCTTTTTTTATTTCATCTTTGCAAAAATTATATACAAAAGCACGGTCTTTTTCTCGGCGATGCGCGGTGATAATTTCCTTTCTTCCAACTGGCATTTCATCAATCACAGACACTTCCAAATCGCTGTAAAAACTCATCGCTAAAGTCCTCGGAATGGGTGTTGCAGTCATCACCAAAATATGTGGCGGAATTTTATTTTTTGCCCAAAGTTTCGCTCTCTGCGCCACGCCAAAACGGTGTTGCTCATCAATAATGGCTAAACCTAAATTTTTAAACTGAACAATGTCTTCCAAAACAGCGTGCGTCCCGATTAAAATAGAAAGTTCGCCGCTTAATAAATCTTCATGGATTATTTTTCTTTCCGATTTTTTTGTGGAACCCGTTAATAATTTTACTTTAATGTTTGTTTCTTTTAAAAGTTCTGAAATCCCATTAAAATGTTGTTGCGCTAGAATTTCCGTTGGCGCCATTAAACAAGATTGAAAACCATTATCTAAAACCAAAAGCATCGCCAATAAAGCCACCATCGTTTTCCCAGAACCTACGTCACCTTGCAGCAAACGGTTCATTTGGATGGGCTTTGCTAAATCTTTTTTAATTTCCTTTAAAACTTTTTTTTGCGCGCCAGTTAATTCAAAAGGTAAATATTTAGCATAAAAATCATTGAAATTTTCACCCACTTTCGGCATCGGATTTCCGACTGAATGGCTTTTATGATATTGCTTTTTTAAACCATAACTTAACTGGAAAAAGAAGGCTTCTTCAAACTTCAATCTTCGTTCTGCAGCCTGAAAATGTTCTAAATCTTTAGGGAAATGAATATTGAAATATGCCGCTTGTCTCGACATTAATTTTAAATCATTAATTAAATAATTCGGCAGATTTTCATTAATTAAATTGGGCATTTCTACCATTAAATTTTTCATGACTTGCACAAAAAACTTTTGATTTAAACCGCGTTTTACCAGTTTTTCAGAACTAGGATAAATTGGTCTTAAACGAACTTCGGTTTCTTTTTTTTCTTCAATTTCAATTTCGGGATGCGCCATTGAAAAAGTGTTATTAAACAAAGTGACTTTACCAAAAATGAAAATTTCTTTATTAATGGGGATTTGCTCTTTCATCCATTTAGAATATCGAAACCAAACCAAATCCATCGTGCCAGTTTCATCTTGAAATTTTCCTGCGAGACGTTTGATTTTTCCCGAAGAAATTTCTTGTAATTCGGTGATTCTACCTTTTAACTGAACATCTGGCAAATCTTCTAATAAATCTTTTATTAAATAAACTTTACTCTTATCTAAATATCTGTTTGGATAAAAAGTGAGAAAATCTTCCACAGTCGAAAGTCCCAAAATAGATTTTATAACCTTCGCACGTTCTGCACCGATGCCTTTTAAAAATTCTATGGAAGTGTCGAGATTCAATTATAAATGATTATTGATGGATGATAATTGATATTTAATTTAGAAAATGAAAGTAAGCGAATTTCGGGAATAAAAAAAACTTTGCCAAATATTGACAAAGTTTAATTCGGTTTTTATTCTTTAATTTTCGATTGCAATTTCTTGGTATAATCCTCCCAATCTGCTTTTGTTTTAATTTTTTTGTAATCGTTACTGGCAATCATATTGAGGTAAACTTCCAATTCTTTCGCTGTTAAATAGCCATTCAAATTGGTAATTGGATAAGATTTTTCATCTAAAAAGACTGTCGATGGTATAGAACTTACATTCATAAAAACAGTGAAATCATTCAACGCTTTTTTATTGTTTGTTTCATTGTTTGTTTTAGAAAACTCTTTGCCTAGGTAATTAATTTTCTCGTCGCCATCGGCTTTAAATTTTACGGCGTAGAAATTATCATTAATGTATTTTGCAATGATAGAATTTCCGTAGGTGTTTTTGTCCATTGTTTTGCAGGGCTTGCACCAATCTGCGTAAAAATCTATTAATATTTTTTTAGGTTGATTTTTTTGAGCCTCCATTGCCTCCGAAAAAGTCATCCATTTCACTTGCGCTTTCGAGAGAAATACAGTTAGAAGAAAAAGTAAAAGGATTGGTTTTTTCATAATTAATTTAAATAAAACTATTTCACGCCGTGCATTAATTTTTTTACTAAAGGTGAAACTAAAATTAAAACAACACCAGCAATTACTGCATATAAACCTAAATCTTTGTACCCAGAAGTGTAGGTATTTAAAACTTCTAAATTAGAGGCTCCACTTTTAGGTTCTGTCAAATGTGCACCTAAAATCCCAGCAACATATTGTCCATAAGCAGAAGCCAGAAACCACATTCCCATCATCATACCTTGAAGATTTTTGGTAGAAAGTTTTGTCATAATCGACAACCCTATCGGCGACAAACACATCTCACCAATTGTGATAATAAAAAGTGCAATTGTGAAAACACTTAAAGAGGTTATTCCTGCTGCATTCGCAAAGAATCTTGTCGCAAAAATAGCATAGTAACCAAGTCCTAAAAATAGAAAGCCTAAACCAAATTTAATAATTGTATTTGGTTCTGCTTTTTTTTTGCTGAGCCATATCCAAAGAAGACCAATTGGAATTGCCAATAACAAAACAAAGAATGAACCGCCAGAATTATTAACTCCGTTTGCATTTAATCCAAATAAATCTTTGTTCAAATTATTCTCTGCAAAAACACTTAATGAACCTCCACTTTGCTCGTAAATTCCCCAAAACAGAATTGAAAAAATTATGAACACTAGTGCTGCCCAAAGCTTTTGTCTTTCTACAGAAGTAACTTTAGACATTTCGTAAAAAAGATAAATAAGCGTTAACGGTCCGATGGTATACATAAAATAATCGGTATATTCTGTTTTAGAAACCATTACCATGATAAGTGGAACTACCAAAATTGTTCCTAGATAAACAAGATATTCTTGCCATTTTTTTATGATTTTATTTGGCTCATCGGAAAGAGGATGACCAGGTTGAAAACCTATTGGTCCTAAACTTCTTTGGGTAAAAATAAAATTAATTAAACTAATCACCATTACAACAGCCGCCAATCCAAAAGCAACATTCCAACGAAAATGCACAGGAATTTTTGAAAACATATCTCCTTGTCCAATTGCTATACAGACGTATCCTCCGAGCAGAGCACCTAAATTGATTCCTGCATAAAACAGAGAAAAACCGGCGTCTGTTCTGTTATCTTCGGGCTTGTAAAGCTTTCCTACCATTGTAGAAATATTGGGTTTGAAAAAACCTGTTCCTATAATTGTAAAAGATAAACCTAAAAAGAAATTAAATTTTGAAATACCTGGTGCAAATGAAAATGCATTTGTTGCTAAAATCAAACTTCCTACAATCATTAAAAAACCACCCCAAAAAAGAGATTTTCTAAATCCTAAAAGTCTGTCTGCAAAAAAACCGCCTACAAATGTGAATGCATAAACAAAAGCTTGTGTTGCAGCATATTGAAGTTTCGCATCTTTTTCAATAAATTGTAATTGTGAAATCATAAAAACTACAAGCATTCCGCGCATGCCGTAGAAACAAAATCGTTCCCACATTTCGGAGAAAAAGAGGCTCCAAATTTGTCTTGGATATTTGCCTTTGAAATCTTGGATTTGCTCGAGAGTTAGGTTCATGATCTTGTTTTAGTAATTTTCTACACGAATGTAAAAAAAACCACCGAATAAATCGGTGGTTTTGTAAAAATATATTTTAAAATAAATTATCTGATGCCATGCATTAATTTCTTCAAGAACGGAGAAATTAAGGCTAAAAGTATGCCTGCAATACCACAAATAACGACAAACACCATAAAGAATTCAAATAAATTATGGATCGTAAAACCTGCAAATTTATTGTATTCCATTGTTATAATTTTTTGGTCTTTAAGTTGTGCCATTTCTGCATCTGTAGGATAAACCATTTTATCTGGGGTTAACTCTGCTTCTTTATTGGTTTTTTGCATTTCCTCTAAAGTTTTATTGTTTTTCTCAATATATTCTCGAAGTTTAATTTTAGAAGATTTTAATTTGTCTTCATCCACTTTAGCAATATTAACTTGGGATAATTTGAATAAATCTTTACCAGAAACATCGTATTTCTTATCTAAAACTGCCTGCAAATTCACGCCTTGTTTTTCTGCTTGTTGAAATTTGTCTCCTGTTGGTGGCAAAATAGATCCTAAAGTTCCTGCTAATGCATATCCGGCAGCATTTGCAATAAAGAAAACTCCAAATAATAAGGAAGCAAATCTTTTGGGCGCTAATTTTCCAACTAAAGAAAGACCAATTGGTGATAATGCTAACTCTCCACAAGTTTGAATAAAATAAAGTAAAATCAACCATTTTATGGCTAAAAGACCATCGTTTCCTAAATCTTTTACATTATAAGCGATTATAAAATAACTAAGCGCTATCAATATTAAACCTAAAGCTTGCTTTAAAGGCGAAATTGGCTCTCTACCTTTTTCTCGTAATTTATCCCATAACATACTGAAAGGAACAGCCATTATCACAATAAATAACCCATTGAAAATCTGTACCATTGAAGGTGGCATATTCCATCCAAAAATATTTCTATCTGTCTGGTTATTAGCGATAAATGTTAAAGAAATCCCCGCCTGCTCGAAAGCGGCCCAGAAAAATATAACGAAAAATGAAACGATATAAATTACAAAAATCCTATCTCTTTCAACTTTAGTAAGGGTAGAATCTAAAATAATTAAAACCGACAAAGCAATACCAGCAGAATAAACCAAAGAATAGATGACATTTTGCCCTAAGCCAATATTAAATAATAAGTAACCAACAACAAAAAGCGCCATAGCAATACCAATAGATTTACCTGTAAAATTGGCTTTTTGTGCTTCTCCTTCGTCGAAATCTGCTGCGGTATTTTTACTTGGCAAACCGCCTATTGGTCTTCCTTCTGGTGTTACTACATATTTATTTTTTAAGATAATAAAAAACAAAGTTCCAAACAACATAGCACAAGATGCGGCTAAAAATCCCCATTTAAAGGCGTGCACATCTCTAATCCCACCATCGCTAATTCTATCTCCTAAAATTGGACAAATAAATTGACCTAAAAATGCTCCTAAATTTATACCCATATAAAAAATAGTGAAGGCAGAATCTAATTTAGATTTCTCTTCTTTCGGATAAAGACTTCCAACCATTGAGGAGATATTTGGTTTAAAGAAACCATTACCAAAAATAATAATTCCTAAAGCCACCCACATTAAAGTTGTAGCCGTTCCTAGGCTAGAATCGAAAGTAGTGGCGCTTAAAAACATACAAAGTTGTCCCAAAGCCATCATGCTTCCGCCGATAATAATTGAATATCTATTCCCTAAAAATCGATCTGAAATAAAACCTCCAAGCATCGGCGTTAGGTAACATAAAGCTAAAAATCCACCATAAATGATGGAAACATCGGCTTCTTGCATCATAAGTGCATTTACCATAAAAAGCGTCAATAAGGCGCGCATTCCGTAGAAGTTAAATCGTTCCCACATTTCTGTGCCGAACAAAACCCACAATCCTTTCGGGTGTTTACTTTTTGGCTCGTTTATAAATTCCTCACTTGCGTTTAAAGCTTGAACGTCATCCATTTTTTTGTTAATTATTTGTTAATGATAGCAAATATAGTTTTTTTTGCTGATGTAGTTTAAAATATATCTTTTAGATTTTTATTTTCCGTTTAAAATTATCGGCGCATCACTTTTTCCCATTACAATTATTTTTGCATTGGGCGATTGTGCTAGTTCTTTGTAAGCGCTAATTTGTTCATATTGTATCAATTCTGGCGTTAAAGAAGCATTAATTTTATTTTGATAATCAGAAATCCCCTGTGCTTCTACCCTTTTCCGTTCGGCTTCTTGCCGCTCTTTTTGCAAAACAAATTGCATTTTTTGGGCTTCTTGTTCGGCCTGAATTTTTTGCTCAATAGTTGAGCGGACTGCTGCTGGTAAAGAGATATTTCTAATCAGAATATTTTCTAAAATAATCCCTCTTTTCTTAAAAGCATCTTCAATATCTTTTGTGATTAAACTTTGAAAAAGTTCTCTTTTTTGGGAATAAAGCGCAACAGCATCAAAACGAACTGCATTATCACGAATTTTTGTTCTAGCAAGCGGACGAATAATTTTGTCGGTATAATTAGCACCGGTTTCTTTTAGTAATCTGGGTGCATCACTTTGGTTTAATCTATAAAGAACCGTTAAATCCATCGTTACTTCTAAACCGTCATTCGTCAATACTTTTATCGCATCATCGCCTTCCACTTGTCCTTCATTTTTCACACCGCTCATGGTATAATTTTGTGTTCTAATGTCTAATTTTTCTACATCCATTAAGGGATTGATAAGGCTCATTCCACTTTCTAAAATTTCTGGTTGCACTTTTCCAAATAACTTTTTCACACCGATGTAGCCCGTTTCAACTTGCACTATAGACGCCAATAACACACCTAAAACTATTAAACCAACGCCCACAATTGTGGAACTTCCTTTCAAATTTTTTACCTGACCATTTGGTGGTAAATTCTTAATAAATGATGTTCCGAAAAACAAAATTAAAATTCCTAAAATTACTAATAACCAACTCATATTTTTTTTAATTTAAATTATAAAATTATTTGAAACCCACTCCATCATTAAAGCAGAAAACAGCGCTGCAACAGTGCCCACCACGTATCCTAAAATAGCCAGCAAAGCACCAACTGGCGCTAAACTTGGGTTAAATGCACCTGCCACAACTGGTGCAGAAGCCGCACCGCCAATATTCGCCTGGCTTCCCACGGCGATAAAAAACAAAGGCGCTTTTATTAATTTTGCCACGATAAATAATATGGCGACATGAATAAATATCCAAACCAAACCTAAAATTATCAGAAAAGGATTGTCGAAAATTTGCTTAATATCCATGCGCATTCCAATTACAGCCACTAAAATATAGATAAAAATACTTCCAATTTTACTCGCTCCAACGCCTTCTAACCTGCGTAATTTTGTAGTTGAAACTATAACACCAATAACGGTTGAAAATAAAATTAACCACAAGAAACTTGATGTAAAAGAATTAAAAAAAGACTTTGGATCGGCAAACGAAGGAATGCCCGATAAAAATTTTGAAATAAGTTCGGCAAAATAAAACGAAATTGCCAAGCCACCAAACGTAATCCCGAACATCACCATATAATCTTTCAAAGTGGGCTGCTTTTGTACGCTTAAAGAATAATTTTCAACACGATCTATTAAATTTTTAACGGAAGAATTATCGGCTTTTAACCATTTATTTATCTTTTCATTTTTTGAAATCATAAACAGAAGAATTGCCATCCAAATGTTTGCAACCACGATATCTACCAAAATCATTGCACCATAAAAACGTTTATCATAAGTAAAAATTTCAAGCATCGCGGTTTGGTTTGCACCGCCGCCAATCCAACTTCCGGCAATTGTTGAAAGTCCGCGCCAAATTGCTTGATTTCCTTCGCCAGAAACGGTTGCAGGATGAATTTGGCTAAACAGAAAAAGTGCAATCGGCCCACCAAAAACAACTCCCAAAGTTCCCGAAAAAAACATTGCAATTGGTTTCCAACCAAGATTTATTAAACCCTTTAAATCGATTCCCAAACAGAGTAAAAGCAGTGAAGCAGGCAAAAGATAACGTGTGGCAACGTAGTATAATTCTTCGTATTCTGGCGTTTCACTAGAAATAATATTTGTTGTATTTAATATTGCTGGAATAATATAGCAAAGCAGCAAAGCAGGGAAAATAGTATAAAATTTCTTCCAACTTTTTAAAGAAGATGTATAAAAAATAGCCGCAAGCGAAAGGGCTAAAATTCCAAGAACTATAATATTATTTTTAAAAATCGGATTGGCGACTAAAACTTCTTGCATTAATAAATTTTAAAATTTGAAACGGTTAAATTAGGAAAATTTAATTAAAAAAAACTTTGCTAAAGTACAATCAAAAATTGCAAAACTTTAACAAAGTGTATTGGTGAAAAGCATATTCGCACAAAAGTTATAAACTCCTATGTCGATTTACTTAAATATTTTATTGAAAAAATCTTTCATCGCAGCCCAAGATTTTTCATCTGCATTTTTATTATAAGCCACTTTCAAGTTATATTTTTTTCCAATTGCGGTAGAATTGGGATTGGTGAAAGAATGAATTGCGCCTGGATAATTGATAAACTGATAATCTATTTCCGCAGAATCCATTTGTTTTTTAAACGCATCTCTTTCTTTTTGAGGCACATAAGAATCATCTTCACCATTCAAAACCAGATATGGAACATTGTTATTATTCGGTTTTACGCCCGTCATCAAATTTCCATGAAAACTTACTACGCCTTTTAAATCTGATTCTTGACGCGCCATATTTAATGCTTGCGCGCCGCCAAAACAATAACCAATTACGGCAGTTTGGGTTAAATCTGCACTTGGGAATTTTGCGATAGATTTTTTTGCAGCATCAAAAGTTTCCTTTGCCAATACCGCATTTCCATAAAATTGACTGGATAATTTTGTGGCTTCGTCTGGTGTTTCTACAGATTTTCCGTTTCCATAAAAATCAACAGCCAAAGCAAAATAACCTAAATCTGCGAGTTGTTTCGCGCGCCTTTTTGCATAATCATTTAAACCCCACCATTCTGGAATAACGAAAACAACAGGTTTTTTGTCGTCATTATTTTGGTAAGCAGCAAAACTTTTGTAGGTTTTTCCATTTAATTGGTATTCTACGGTTTGCGTTTCAACTTTTACAGAATCTACTGCTTTTTCACCGATTTCAGACAACATCGTTTTTTCACTTTTTTTACAACTTGAAACTGAAAGCAAGCATGTAAAAAGAATAATTGGTAAGTAAATTTTCATTTTTTAAAATTTATATTTAAAGTTATTTTTATTTATTTCCAATAATACCTAATTCATTTTTAATATCTGTTCTTTCCGTAAGTTCTTGCGGATTTACGCTCCAATTTTCTGCCACTTTCATAACAAAATCTTCGTCTGGAAAAAACAAATCTTCTCTTTCAAAATATTTTTCATCTTTTGCTTCTTCCGAAAAAGTATTAACTAAATTATATTTCTTTTCAAATTCTGTTGGTTCTCCTTCTACAATTAAATTTTCACCACTTTCTCCAATATAAGAATATGCTCTAATTATTTTTCCATTTACAGCCTTCATCCATGTTTGATATTCTACAACTCGCTCACTTCCAAAAAACTGAGCCTCACCAAACTCTTTGCTTAAAACTATTATTTTATCTTTTATGAAATTTGTATTTTCTTTATCTCCTTTATCTAATAAAGCCATGCCACGAACTAAAGTCCAATCGCCAATCTGTGGCGTAATGTAAATGAAATTATTATAAGACTCTGCAATTCCAACTTTCCAATTACATTCTTTTGTGTTTTTTAATTTAAAAATTTCAGCAATTCTCTTTTTATTATTTGTTTTAACTGCAAACCAAAGAGTTTTGTAACCAAAATCAATAGCAGAATCAATCGTATCAGAATTTATTTCTAAATTACTTTTTGAAATATTAATTTCAGGTTTGGAATGATTTCTAAAATTTTTCATAAAAGCAATAAATAATCCTATTATCACGAATGGAAGCGTAGAATTAATTATATTTTTCATTTTTAAATCTCTTTGAAATAAATTTTATCCAAAACAAATATACATAACTTTAAAAATAATCTAAAGAAAAAACAAACCTCTTTTTTAGCCCTGATTGAAACGACATCCTTTTTTGGCGCGAGCGAAGCGAGCGGCAAAAAAGATAGAGTGGAAAGCAGGACCAAATTTGAAAGAAGCGAAAACTTTCTTGCTCCTAAAAAAAATTGCCAAAATTTTTAAACTTTGGCAATTTGATTGAAATTTATTTTAATGAATATGCTTTTCCGCGCGATAAGAACTTCTCACAAGCGGCGAACTTTCCACATGGCGAAAACCTAAATCAAGCGCAAAAAGTCTGTATTCTTCGAATTCTTCCAAAGAAACAAAACGTTTCACTGGCAAATGATTTTTTGTTGGTTGCAGATATTGACCGATTGTGATCACATCAACTTGCGCATTTCTAATGTCTTCAATTGTTCTGAAAACTTCGTCTTTTTCTTCACCCAAACCGAGCATTAAACCTGTTTTTGTGCGTTTTTGTCCAGAATTTTTCATATAATTTAGAACTTCTAAACTACGCTCATATTTTGCCTGAATTCTTACTTCTCGCGTCAAACGTTTCACGGTTTCCATATTGTGAGAAATTACTTCGGGCGCAACTTCCAAAATTCTATCAATGTGTTTTTCCACACCTTGAAAATCTGGAATTAAAGTTTCCATCGTGGTTCCCGGTGAAATTCTTCGCACCGCATTTACAGTTTCTGCCCAAAGAATAGAGCCCATATCTTTTAAATCATCACGATCAACGGATGTTAAAACCGCGTGTTTTATTTTCATTAATTTAATAGAACGCGCTACTTTTTCTGGTTCGTCCCAATTGACGTCTAAAGGTTTCCCGGTTTTTACGCCGCAAAAACCACAACTTCTGGTGCAAATATTTCCCAAAATCATAAACGTTGCTGTTCCTTCTCCCCAACATTCGCCCATATTTGGGCAACTTCCGCTTTGGCAAATGGTGTTTAATTTATATTTATCCACCAAAGTTCTCAGTTCGCGGTAATTTTTTCCTGTCGGAAGTTTTACGCGGATCCATTTTGGTTTTTGTAAATTTTCTTGTAAAGTGGCAGTTTCTGACATTTAATATCTTTTTTGAAGATTCAAATTTACGGCTAATTTTTTAGAAAATTTTTATAGAAATATTGAATTTGTCGATGAAATATATTAAAACTAGAATTTCTTAATTTATGCTTTGTCATTCTGAATTGTTAAATCAGTTGTTTAATTCATCACTAATCTTAGGATAATTTTTTTCTAAAGATGAATCATCCATTTTACCATCGTTATTAATATCGCCGTATTCAAAACCAGCTTCTAATAAACTATAAATTTCTGATTTTTGATTTTCATCTAATTGAGAACACATTTTAATAAAATTGTTTTCTCCTACTTTACCTATCGTTTGCGCTAAAACAGAACCCAAATCGTAACAACCTGCTCCACCGCCACAATCATAAGTTGACATTTTTATTAAACCTTCTTTATCTTTGATTAAAATCAAATCTATAATTTTAATTAATTTTCTATTTTGTTTGTAAGATTGAGCTTCACACAAATCCGAACCAATTTTAATTTCTTTATAATTGCATTTATTGCAAGAAATAAAAGTGGTTACAAATATTAAACAAATAAAAAATTTAATCATTTTAAAAATATTTAAAGTTCACTAAAATCTTCATCCTGAAGCAATTTTGCCAATAATTTCTTTGCGCGCATTATGCGAACTTTCGCGTTAGAAACGGAGATTTGCAGTTCTTCAGAAATTTCTTTGATACTTCTTTCTTCAAAAAAACGCAAACGAATGATGGTTTGATAATTTGCATCTAAAGTTTCGATGATTTTTAATATTTTCTTTTGTTCTTCTTCAGAAATCATCAATTCTTCTGGCGATTTTGCAAATTGATTTTCAACCATTTCTAAACCGTCGGTTGCATCTTCATTTTCGCGCGATTTTTTTCGCCAATAATCTATGATTGTATTTTGTGCGACAGTTAAAAGCCACGTTTTAAATTGAAAAGCAGGATCGTAAAGATTTAATTTAGAAAGAACTTTAGCAAAAACCGTAACGGTAATTTCGTCTGCAACATTATAATCGCCCAACTTTTGGAGGCTGAAAGAAAAAACATCATTCCAGTAATAATTAATTAACTGTGTTTGGGCTTTTTGATTTTTCTCTAAAGCCAATTGCAAAAGTGGGAGAAGTTTTTCTTTGGTCATAATTTGCCGTCTTTAGCAAAGATAAAATTTTAGAACGTATAATTTTCAAAATATTTTAAACTAAATTTAGGCTTTAAAAACTTCCATGAAAAAAGTTCGATTATTTTTAGTCTTGATTCTGCCTGTTTTTTGCTTTTCACAAACACATATTTCAGAAGATGAATTAATAAATAATATGTGCAATGAATTTACAAATTCAACTAATTTTTCGGATTCCGCAAGAGTTGAAAATATAAAAAACAAATTTCTAGCACCTTATCTCAAGAAATATGAAACGGCAAAAGTGGATTCAGTTGCGATTTCTATTTATTTCAGATTGCAAAGAAATTGCGAAAGTTTCAGTCAGTTTTTAGATAAAATAGACCCTCAAGAAAACTGGGAAGAAGTCCGGGAAATGCCGATTTCTAAATTGTCTAATGTAGAAAAAGACGAATTTTTAAAAAAATCTAATTTCTTTTATCTAGAAGGAAATGGTGATAAAACTGAAGTGCGAATTAATAAAGGGTTTTGGATTGAAAGATTTGTAGATGGCACTTTTTCTAAAAATAAAATGGTTTGGAAAAACGAAAGTGACTTCGAACTCGAATTTATAGAAAGTAACAATGAAGGCAGAAAAGGCTTCAGTAGAAAAGGAGATAAATATTTCTATCGCATCATAGATACAAAAGATAATTTCTATAGAATCGCCGCAGAAATTTCAAATCAAAATAGGGTTTTGGTTTTTAAACTATATTTTAAAAAATTAATTCAAAATTTTTAATGATAATCAATTGGAATTTCTAATTAATATTAATGAAAAGAAAACTTCAAATTTTTAAACATATCGCTATAAACCTCAGTTTTACAAAGGCTGCGGAGCAATTTTTTATTTCACAACCAGCGATTTCAAAATTGATTAGAAATCTGGAAGATGAATATAAAAGCCAATTTTTCGTTCGGCAAAGAAATTCTCTTTCTCTAACGCCAGAAGGAAAAATTTTTCTAAAATACGCCAACCAAATCCTGAATCTTTATGACGAAATGGAAACCGAGTTTTTGAGCACTAAAAACAGTTTCCCAGAAAACATCACATTTGGAGCGAGCAGCACGGTTGCCGCGTATATTGTTCCTAAAATTATTGCAGAATTCATAGCGAAATTTCCACAAACTTCCTTTGATATAAAAAGTGGAAATTCTGAACAGATTGAAGATGATATTTTAAACCAAAACTTAGATTTTGGCATTATAGAAGGCAAAAACACCAATCTTAAACTTCAGTATAAAAAATTTAAAAGAGATGAAATAGTGTTGGTAACAAATGTGAAAAACAAAAGCATAAAAGGTGATATTTTAACGCTTCAAAACCTGCCAGAAATCCCTATGATTGTTCGGGAAATAGGTTCGGGAACGCGAAATATTAGCACCGATGCTTTACAAAAAAAAGGCATTAACAAACTCAACTCTTTGGTGATTTTGAACAGCACAGAAGCGATAAAAAATTACCTAAAATATTCCAATCATTTTGCGTTTTTATCAATCAGCGCTGTTTCAGAAGAATTAAAAAACAACCAATTAAAAATAATTGATATTAAAGATTTTACTTTAGAACGCTGGTTTTATTTTGTTTCACGAACTGGTTACCAATCACAATTATTCGATTATTTTGAAAAATTAATTCGCAATAACTATAACTTTTAGTTATCCAATATCAAAATTTAATTTGCTAAAAAGTTATTGAAATAAAAGACCTTTGTAGTCTAAAAAAAATTTATGAAAAACAAAATCGTTCAATTGGTATTTTTCTCATTTATATTATTGTCATTTTTCGGTGTATTAAACAGTCCTGTTGCGCTTTTATTCGGTTTTGTGTTTGCGCTCTTTTTCAGTCATCCTTATAAAAAAGAAAGCCAAAAAACCATCTCTTACTTGTTGAAAATTGCGGTTGTAGGATTAGGTTTTGGGATGTTTATCAAACAAACTTTAGAAACGGGAAAAGAGGGTTTAAGTTTAACATTTTTCTCCATATTAATTACAGTTTCTCTGGGGATTTTACTTTCCAGAATTTTGAAAATTGATCTAAAATTGGGACATCTAATAACTTCTGGAACAGCCATTTGCGGCGGAAGTGCCATTGCGGCCGTTGCGCCAGTTATAAAAGCAGAACCAAAAACTATTAGCGTTGCTTTGGGCGTGGTTTTTTTATTAAATTCTATTGCACTTTTTATTTTTCCGCCACTCGGTCATTTTTTAAATTTAAGCCAAAACCAGTTTGGATTGTGGTGCGCCGTTGCCATTCACGACACAAGTTCCGTTGTGGGTGCGGCTTTAGGCTATGGCGATGAAGCCTTGAGAATTGCCACCACGGTGAAACTTTCTAGAACTTTATGGATTATTCCACTTTCTATCTTATCTATGTTTTTATTTAAAAGCAAAGGCGAAAAAATTAAAATCCCTTATTTTATCGGACTTTTTATTTTGGCAATTGTTATAAATTCATTCGATATTCTTCCAAAAATAATTACTGAAAATATTGTTTTAATTTCAAAAAGACTATTAGTTGTAACGCTCTTTTTGGTGGGAACAACCATCAATTTTAAAGATTTAAAAGAAACAGGTTACAAACCAATTTTGCTGGCGGTGATACTTTGGGTAACGATTTCAGTTTTTGCTTTGGGTTATATTATTTATTTTTAAAAATTAATAACCCATTTTTTTTTAATTTATTAAAATGAAATTTTCTTTTGTATTTCTAATTTCAGTACTCGTAATCACAAGTTTTAATGCTAAAGAAGAGAAACTGAATCCCACCGGAACTTACCATTTAAAAAGTAAAACCATTAAAAAAGATGGCGAGATTTATGGATATTTCGGAAAAATTCAGGTTAAAAAATTGAACTCAGAAAAAATTATAATGACATTTGAGGTGAATAAGGGTGCGCCAAGTTATAACTCTGGCTCATTTGTAGATACTTTAATTTATAAAAATAATCGGGCGATTTATAAAATTTCAGAATTGAGTTCGACTTGCAAAATTATTTTTGATTTTAATAAAAAGGGAATAATAGTTACAGAAAAAGCGGCAGATTATAATTCTTGTGGCTTCGGGATGAACGTAATCGCTGATGGATTTTATAAAAAAACATCAAATAAAGTTCCTATATTAATTGAACCTTTAACTGGCAAGAAACTTTAAACCTTAAGCAAAATTGATTTTTAAAACGGAAGAATAGAGCTTTTAGATATAATCTATCAAATCAAATTGCGCACAATTTAATTGCGTGCTACATTTGCAAAAATATTAAATAAAAAATTATGTCATTAATAGAAAACCTAAATTGGAGACACGCTGTAAAAGCCTATGATTCCACAAAAAAAGTATCACAAGAAGATTTAGATAAAATTTTAGAAGCGGCGAGATTAGCACCAACTTCATCGGGTTTACAACCATTTAGAATTATCGTGGTAGAAAATCAGGAATTAAAAGAAAAAATGGTAAAAGGCGCGCTAAATCCTGAAGTGATGAGAGATTGCTCACAAGTTTTGGTTTTTGCCGCTTGGGACAGTTATTCGGATGAAAAAATTGATAAAGTGTACGACCATCACACAGATGTGAGAGATTTGCCAAGAGGAAGATTTAGCAGTTATACCGACAAAATTAAAGAACTTTATAACGGGCAAACAAAAGAAGAACATTTTGCACATACTGCCAGACAAAGTTATATCGCTCTTGGTTTAGCAATGGCGCAAGCAGCAGAATTAAAAGTGGATTCTACACCAGCAGAAGGTTTTAGCAACGCCGTTGTAGATGAAATTTTAAACTTAAAAGAATTAGGCTTAAAGAGCGTTACATTGCTTTATTTAGGTTACCGAGATAGTACGAATGATTATTTGGCGCACATGAAAAAAGTGAGAATTCCGATGGAGGAATTTATTATTAGAAGATAATTTCTAAAATTTAATTTAAACATTAATGGAAAATCCGATTCCACCAAAACTCGAAAATCAAATTTGTTTTCCACTTTATGTGATTTCAAAGGAGATGATTGGTTTGTACCGGCCACTTTTAGAAAAATTGGATATTACGTACTCGCAATATTTAGTTTTAATGGTGCTTTGGGAAAAAGATGGATTAACCGTAAACCAAATTGGAGAAAAACTTTTTCTAGACAGCGGCACTATAACGCCTTTGCTTAAAAGATTAGAAGCCAAGAAATATATTTCACGACAGAGAAAAACTTGTGATGAGCGATCAGTAGAAATTTTTTTAACAAAAAACGGACAAGATCTAAAAATCCAAGCCTGCGAAATTCCTTTAAAAATGAAGGAAAAACTAAATCTGACAGATGAAGAACTCGAAGATTTAAAAATTCTAGTAGATAAATTATTTCTAAAATTATTAAAGTAACATTCTTTCTACCTAAATAAAAAGACAGGAAAATCTAATGACTTTCCTGTCTTTTTTTGTGACCGCGAAGGGATTCGAACCCCCAACCCTCAGAGCCGAAATCTGATATTCTATCCAGTTGAACTACGCAGCCAAAATTTATAAATTATTACCGGTTGCAAAAATACTGAAATATTTATGAATTTTACTTTTAGATTTAATTTATTGCAACTGATTTCTATTTAACATCTCCTTTAAAAATTCTCGACCTATACCACTTTTAAAATATTTTTCTCGAAGAAGTGCTTCTTCTCTACTTGCAAAAATTTCAAAATACACCAATCTCCATGGAATAAAACCTTTCGTTGATTTAGTTTTGCCTGAATTGTGCTCCTTTAATCTCTTCTCTAAATTTGAAGTTTGCCCCTTATATAATCTTCCATCAACTTCACTTTTCAATACATAAACGAAATATTCCACTTCAGTCATTTCAAATAAAATTTATTAAAAAATTTCGATATAAAAGCGTAAAAATTCTCTCTTTACATGACTAAAAAAGGATTCGAACCCCCAACCCTCAGAGCCGAAATCTGATATTCCCTGCCTGTCGGCAGACAGGTATCCAGTTGAACTACGCAGCCAAAATTTATAAATTATTACCGAGTGCAAAAATACTGAAATTTTTATGAATTTTGCCCACAGAAATGGCTTTTTTAAACTAATAAAATTAGAAAAAGAAAAATATTTTTTTTAGTTTCAGAATAGGGCTAAATTGCGAACCTATAAATTATTTATTAAAATCTTAAATGCACGAACAATTAAACTTTATAATCGAAATTTTAGGAACCATCTCATTCGCTATGTCTGGCGCTTTTGCGGCAATGCAAAAACGATTTGATCCGTTTGGAGTTTTAATTATTGCTTTTGTAACATCTATTGGTGGCGGAACTGTGCGTGATATTTTACTTGGTATTCCCGTTTTTTGGATGCACGATGTTTTTATTTGCGGCGTCATTTTCGCCTCTTGTATGTTGGCAATGCTCGTGAAATCTTTTGAGAAAAAATTTCGGGTAACTTTATTTTTATTTGATAGTTTTGGTTTGGGATTATTCACAATTATCGGTGTTCAGAAAGGACTTTCGGCGCATTTGCACCCCATTATTTGTCTTACTTTAGGAACAATTACTGGTTGTTTTGGTGGAATTATCAGAGATATTTTATTGAATAGAATTCCACTGATTTTTAGAAAAGAAATATACGCTACAGCCTGCTTAGTTGGTGGCACAGTGTTTTTATTTGCTGTAAAATATTTAAGTTTTTCCTACGCTTTCGTGCAAATTTTCACAATTGTTACCATTGTCGTGGTTCGCACTTTAGCCGTAAAATATCAATGGGAAATTCCCAAATTTTATTGGTCGAATAAGCATAATACAGAAATGTAACTTATTTTAAAAGTAGAATTTTGTTTTCTTTTTATAGTTATCATCTTTGCGTTTTATCCGTAAAAAATTTACAAAATAATCAAAATCAACTTACATCTTTAAATTGCTTTTTTCAATTATTGAGCAGAAGAAAATAGGTTTTAATTAAACAAAAATTTATATTTTTAAGAAAATTTTAATTTACAAAAAATGTCAAAATTAAAGACAATTAGAGAATTACAAAATCTCACTCAAGAAGAATTATCAGAAAAATCAGGGGTTTCAGTGCGCACCATTCAGAGAATTGAATCAGGAAAAGATCCAAAAGGTTTCACACTTCGCGCTTTGGCTAAAGAATTAAATATTCCTGAAACGAAATTATTAAACAAAAAAATGGAAGCAAATGAAAACTCCGAACTTAGTGAAAATGAAAATTCGCCAGAAGAGTTACCAATCAATTTTTCCAAATTAAAATTAATCAATCTGTCTTCAATTCCGTTTATAATACTTCCGCTTTTAAACTTTTTAATACCGGCAATGTTGATGTACACTATGAAGCAAACAAATGCTATCACAAAACAAATCATTTCATTGCAAATTATTTGGTCGATTTCCGCACCTATAATTTTTATTTTAGGGCTTTTTTTAAAACTTGGAAATAAGTTCACTTTGGTACTCTTAATTTTAATTATTTTATCAAATGTATTTCTTATCATTAGAAATGCGATAGAATTAGACCGAAACCAAAAACTTTATTATAAATTGAATTTCAGTATGTTATAATATTTGTCAGGGTTTTGTCGGGTCATTGTCGGGCATTTTTTTAGTTTAAAATGACTGCGTTTTCAATCTTTGCACAATAAAAAAAACGAAAACCAGTATGACAAAATCTATTCTAATATTCAGTTTGGTTGCACTCTTTACAAGTTCAAAAACAAGCGCGCAAGTCAGCAAAAATTCAGATCTCTACAAAACCATTCTATCACAAGATAGTTTGCTATTTAATGTTGGTTTTAATACTTGCAATATTTCGCAATACGACAAATCTTTAAGCGAAGATTTCAAATTTTATCATGATAAAGACGGAATTTCAGATAAAACCAAATTTCTTTTTGATTTAAAAAATGGACTATGCAAAAACCCAGAAACCAGACAGGTAAAAAGATCTTTAGTAAAAGAAAGCACCGAAATTTTTCCGCTCTATAGAAACGGTCTTCTTTACGCAGCCGTGCAAAATGGTGCACATATATTTTCCGAAAAACGGGAGAGCCAAGCCGGAATAGCAAAATTCACCAATGTTTGGGAAATACAAAACGGCGAATGGAAATTAGCCACTTCCATCAGTTTTGACCACAAAACTTACGAAAATAGAAAACCAGAAAAAACCATTTTTGAAAACGACCAAGAAACCGAAAAATGGCTTCAAGAAAATAAAATACCAACTTTAGGACTTGGAATTATAGAAAACGGAAAACTACAAAAAGTAAAGGTTTTCGGAGAAATAAAAAAAGGAATTTCTGCACCATACAATACCATTTTTAATGTGGCATCGCTCACAAAACCAGTAACAGCAATGGTTGCGCTGAAATTAGTAAGTTTAGGAAAATGGAGTTTAGATGAACCCGTTTACAAATATTACACAGATCCTGATGTTGTAAATGATCCTCGAAATAAAGAATTAACGACACGCATAATCTTGAGCCATCAAACAGGTTTCCCAAATTGGCGGTTTATGAATGAAAGTAAAAAACTAAATTTTCAGTTTGAACCTGGAACAAAATACCAATATTCTGGTGAAGGCTATGAATATTTAAGAAAAGCCTTGGAGAAAAAATTCAATAAATCACTGCAAAAATTAGCGGAAGAACTTGTTTTTAAACCACTTAAAATGGAAGATACAAGTTTTGTTTGGACCAAAAATTTAGACACTTCAAGATTGGCAATTGGTTATGATAAAGATGGAAATGCTTACAAAAGTTTAAAAAATTTAACACCAAATGCAGCAGATGATTTAACGACGAGTATTGAAGATTACGGGAAATTTCTAGTGAATGTAATGAATGGTGGCAATCTTTCAGACCAAGTTTTCGCTGAAATGGTTTCACCGCAAGTCGCCACAAAAAACGGCAAACATTTTGGGCTCGGTTTTGAAATCTACAATTTCAAAAATGGAGATTTTGCAATATCTCACGGAGGCGCAGATAAAGGCGTGCAAACCATTTTTTTTATATTTCCGAAAACAAAAAAAGGCCTAATAATTTTCACAAATGTAGATGATGGCTACAAAGTTTACGAAAAATTACTCAATTATTATTTGGGCGAGCAAGGCCAAGAAATAGTAAAAATTGAAACGACATAAACAATAATTTTGCATTGATAAATTACCATTTATAAGCAAAAAAAATTCTGAAATTATTTTCAGAATTTTTTATTTAAAAGCATAAATTAAAATTTACCTCTATTCCGCATATTCGGGTTGTGCATATGTTTTTGCATGGTTGGCAATTTCATTTGGTCTTTTAGCATTTTTATTTGCTCCGTCATCATCCCTGCGCTGTCAAGTTTTTTTGCTTCGTCTAGAAGTCTTGCACCTTCTTGTCTTCTACCCTTTTGCAGAGCGCCTGCTGCTAAATTTAAAGTTGCCATAGCGCGATCGTGTTTCATATTCAAGCCAAAATCTAAGGCTTTTTTCATCAATGGCTCCACTTTTTGAGGTTGTTTTTCGGCCAAAGTTAAACCTTGTAAATAATGAAAATAGCCAAACTGTGATTTGTGTAGTTGCTTTTCATAATCTGTAATACTTGTTAACCAATCCGCCGCTTTATCCATTTTTTGTTTTCTTAACTGGTAAAATGCCAGCAAAATAAATTCATTTTTAAAAAATAAAAATATAGGAATTCCTGCTAAAATCACGACTACAATTCCCCAACCAATGTTTCTATTAAACATTAAGAAAATTCCGGCAGCGACCATGAGGGCAGCAATTAAAAATTTGAAATACTTGTTCATTTACTTATTTTTGAGGTGCAAAGATAGAATTCAAAAATTAGAATTCAAAGTTTAAGGCTTTTGTTTTTTTAATGCCAATTTTTTATTGAAATTACTTGGCTTTTTTTCGCTCCCAAGTTTGAAAACAAAAATCAAACGCATTTTTTTCATCTTTTTCAAAACAGATTTCTTCTGTTTTGGTAAATTCTTTTGTTTTAATTTTTGGAAAAAAAGTATCTGCTTTTAAAGTAGTTTTTACCAATGTAACTTTTAAAACATCAGCAAAATCAATGGTTTGTCCATAAATACTTCCACCGCCAATCACGAAAATATTTTCATCTATTTTTTTTGCAAATTTCAACGCTTCTTTGATGCTTCCAACTATTAAAATCCCTTCTTCAAACCAATCTTTTTTATTGCTGATCACAATATTGGTGCGGTTTGGTAACGCTTTCCCAATACTTTCGAAAGTTTTTCTACCCATCACAATCGGATGATCGGTGGTTTCTTCTTTAAAATGTTTTAAATCTTTGGGAAGATGCCACAGCAATTGGTTTTGGTAGCCAATTTCATTATTCTCGCCCATTGCTACAATTAGAGTTACCATTGAAATTTAATTTTTACAAATTTAGCACTTATTTTGTATATTTGATTTTCGAATTTAAAATTAAAAACATAAAACAATGAAAAACAAAGGTTGTATGAGCGCCGGAACTATCGGTATAGTTCTCCTTGTAATTGCCGCAATTGCAGTGTTCTGGGGATTTGGTGCGTATAAAGGTTTGGTAACAGGCAATAATGATGTTCAAAAAAACTGGTCGAACGTAGAAACGGTTTATCAAAAAAGAGCCAATTTGATTCCCAATTTGGAAAACACAATTAAATCTTACACAAAATACGAACAAGGAACTCTTACAAGTGTGATTGAAGCAAGAAGCAAAGCGACATCTGTAAATATTGATGCCTCCAATCTTACCGAAGCCGATATGGCAAAATTTCAAGCAGCGCAAGGAGAATTGACTGGTTCCTTAAGCCGATTAATGGCGGTTGTAGAAAGTTATCCTAATCTAAAAGCTGACCAGCAATACATTAATTTTCAGCGGGAATATACAGCGATTGAAAATAGTATTAGAATGGAAACTGTGAATTACAACAATGCAGTGGAAACTTTTAATAATAAAGTAGAAACGCCTCCTACAAGTTTCTTGGTAATGCTTTTCCCAAAATTCAAATCAAAACCATTCTTTAAAGCAGCAGCAGGCACAGAAAAAGCACCAGAAGTTTTTAAATAAATAATGGAGTTTCTAACCAATAATGATTTAGCAACCCTAGTGGAAGCCATAAAAACTGCAGAAAATAATTCTACAGGCGAAATTAGAGTGCATATAGATTCTACAACAGAAACCCAAAATGCAAAAATAGCCTTTGAAATTTTCCAATCTTTACACATGGAACATACGGCGCACAGAAACGCCGTTTTGTTTCATGTGAATTTTGAGCAAAAATATCTTACAATTATTGGTGATACAGGAATTCATGCCGTTGTAAAACAAAAATTTTGGGATAATCTTCACGATTACGTCACACAAGAATTTGCTAAAAAAAATTATTGCGACGGTCTAAAAAATGCCATTTTAAAAACCGGTTTAGAACTAAAAAAACACTTTCCTTTAAAAGGAGAAAATCCAAATGAGTTACCCGATGAGATTACCTTCTCTTAAACGTTTTTTCGTCTTATTTTTACTGGGATTAAATCTATTAATTTCAGCCCAAAATATTCCGAAAAAACCTGCTGTTTTATACCCCGTTTACGACGAAGCAGGAATTCTATCGGCGCAAGAAAAGGAAACTTTAAACCAAAAATTAATAAAATTTTCCGACTCTACTTCTACCGAAATTGAAGTTATAATTATCCCTACAACTGGCGGACAAGACGTGAATTTTTTAGCCACAATGTATGGCGAAAAATGGGGAATTGGGCAAAAAGGCGTAGATAATGGCGTTGTTTTTTTAATTGCAACCCAAGATCACACGATGTCTATTCAGCAAGGTCGCGCAGTGGAACCTTATCTTACAGCATCTGTTGCAGGACAAATTTTGGATTATTTAGTAACGCCCGCTTTCAAACAAGGACAATGGTTTACAGGCATCGATCGTGGAACTTCCGCCATAATGGAAGCCGTACAAGGGAAATTTAAACCCATAAAAAAACCGCAAAAAGAAGAAGGTTTAAGTTTTTTTCAAATCATGCTTATCATTTTTGTCATCATTATTATATTTAATTTCTTTAAAAATAAAAATGGCGGAAATAACGATGACGACGATGTCGGACTTTCCCGAAAAGGTAGAAGAGTTTATCCCGGCGGATTTTTCCCTTTCCCAATTGGCGGCGGAGGATTTGGTGGCGGTTTCGGCGGCGGATCATCTGGCGGTGGCGGTGGTTTTGGCGGCTTCGGCGGCGGCGGAAGTTTCGGCGGCGGCGGCGCGAGTGGCGGCTGGTAAATAAAATTTAAAAAATAGTTTCAATTTTTTGGAACTGTTTTTTTTAGGTTTTCTAATTTTAAATAATTATTTTTACCACAATCACATTAACCTTGAAAAATACTTTAGTCCTTTTTGCACATCCATATTTGGAACATTCCCGATCTAACCGTGAAATTATTAAATTTTATGGCAAATACGATCATCTGGATTTTCGGGATTTGTATGAAGATTACCACGATTTTCATATTGCTGCATTTCGAGAACGTAAAAGATTACCAAATTATGAGCGCATTATTTTTCATTTTCCTTTAATCTGGTTTGGAATGCCGCCACTTTTAAAACTCTGGATTGACGAAGTTTTTGATAAACATTGGCAACAAAAAAACGAGAAAAATCCTTTAGCACAAGTCGATGCCGTTATTTTAATTACCGCAGAAGGTGATGAATCTTGTTATTCAAAAAACGGCAAATTTCGCTATACCATTGAAGAATTACTTTCAGGTTTATTGGTTTCTTTAGAAGTGAACAACATAAAATTAAAAGAAATAAAATGCATCTACAATGCCGATAAAATCAGTAAAAAAGAAATCATCCTTCACAAACAACATTTTCAAAAAATTTTAGAAAACTAATATGGAATCCTCTTTTGCAATGACGGCACTTATCTTTCTTGGTGCGGCAATCATTATGGTTCCGTTGGTTAGAAAATTGGGTTTAAGTTCCGTGGTTGGTTATATTTTAGGCGGCGTTATTATTGGTCCTTTTGTTTTAAAATTGACTGGTAGTGAAGCAGATAATATTATGCACGCGACAGAATTTGGTGTTGTAATGCTTTTATTTTTGGTCGGTTTAGAATTAGAACCCAAGAAATTTTGGGGCATGCGAAAGAAAATTTTAGGTTTGGGATTGGCTCAAATGGCTCTTACAACTGTTATACTTTTCGCGATTTTCAGTTGGGCAGATTGGCGCACAGATCAGGCTTTAACGATTGCGCTTTGCTTTTCACTTTCTTCTACAGCCATCGTTTTGCAAACTTTGCAAGAAAAAAATATTTTCAATACCGTTGCTGGTGAAGCCTCATTTTCAACCTTACTTTTACAAGATATTGCCGTAATTCCTATTTTGGCTTTCCTTCCAATTATTGCAGATTATAAACCGAAAGAAGAAACTGCAGGAACACTTTTTCTGCAAAGATTTCCAGAATGGGTTCAGTCTTTTTCGGTAATTTTTGGTGTTATTATTCTCATTATTTTAGGTCGCTACGTTTTCGTTCCTTTTTTAAGATATGTTTCAAAATCTGGTATGAATGAACTTCTGACTGCTTCTTCCCTATTTTTAGTTTTAGGCGTTTCAGAATTGATGATTTTAGTAGGTTTAAGCCCGGCTTTGGGCGCTTTTATTGCCGGCGTAATGCTTGCAAATAGTGAATTTCGCCATGAATTGGAAAGTCATATTGATCCCTTTAAAGGTTTGCTTTTGGCCGTCTTTTTCGTCAGCGTTGGTTCTACCATTAATTTTAATGTGATAATACAAAGTCCAAGTTTTATTTTAGGAACCGCTGCTGTTATTTTAGTTGTGAAATTTGTGGTGCTTTTCAGCATCGGGAAATTTCATAAAATGACCAATGATCAGAATTTTCTTTACGCTTTTGCACTGTCTCAAGTGGGTGAATTTGCTTTTGTGTTGCTTAATTATTCTTCAAATTTATATTTAATAGAACCTGTTTTTCATTCGCAAATGTTGGCGGTTGTTGCAATTACGATGTTTGCAACGCCATTTTTATTAATTTTAAATGAAAGATTTATTGCGCCTAATTTTAATATTAAATTATCCGAAGACAAAGAAAATGAATCTTTAAACCAAGATATTGAACAGCGGAAAATCATCATCGTTGGTTTCGGTCATTTTGGTTCAACAGTTGGGCGATTATTGCGGGCTAATAAAATAAAACCAACCGTTTTGGATCACGATTCTAATCAGGTAAGAATTTTGAGAAGTTATGGTTTTAAAGTGTATTACGGCGATGCGCGACGCTTGCAAATGCTTAAAACTGCGGGGGCTGAAAACGCCGATATTTTAGTTTTGTGTTTAGATAAGCCAGAAGACAATCTCTATATTTCTGAAATGGCGAGAGAAAATTTCCCACATTTAAAAATATTTGTTCGGGCTAAAAATAGAAATGACGCCTTCACTTTTATCAATAATGGTATCGATAATATTTACCGAGAAACTTTGGGAACTGCAGTAAACATGGCAGTTGACATATTGCAAACCACTGGAATGCGGAAATATGCCGCAAGAAGAATGGCAAAAAGATTTACTTTAATTGACAAAGAAGTGACGAGAAAACTCGCAAAATCTAAGATTTCTGATGATTTTACATTTACAACAAAAGATGCTTTGCAGAGAGAATCTGAACTTTTAGCACTGGATAATCTTAATTTTGATGAAAATAAATTTCAACAAAACGAAGAGGAAGATTAGAAAATTAATTCAATTTTTTTATTCAATATTCTTCAACAGTATCTTTGTCATTCCGCAGGAATCTAAGCGGTAAAGGATTTCACCGAATTCTTAAATAAACAGTTCTCGCAGATTTTGCAAATGACGCAGATTAAAATGCATTAGAAAATCTGCCAAATCCGCTTCATCTGTGAGAAAAAAAATTACCGATTCTTCACCAACAAAGTCACCAATTCTTGTATAATTTTCTGCGACACGAAATTCAAAAAATCACCGCGATCCAAATGTGGCAGAAATAATCTGAAATTTTCCGTTTTATCTTTGATTCTAATTGAGTAAAAAATCGTTCCTGTTTCGTTTCCGTCCTCGCCTTTGTTTGGTCCAGCAACGCCCGTTGTAGAAATTGCAATATCGGTTTTAAATAATTCCTGGCATTTTTCCGCCATTTCTGTGGCAACTTCTTCACTTACAACTGTGAATTTTTCAATTAAATTTTTATCAACACCCAAAATTTGTGTTTTTTTCTCGGTTTGATATGGAATTATTCCACCTAAAAAATAGTTCGACGACCCGGAAATTGAAGTAATTAACCTTGCTAATTCGCCGCCGGTGCAACTTTCTGCCGTTGAAATGGTGAGATTTTGTTTAATTAAAATATCGTGTAAAATCTGCTCTATTTTGTCTTCATGGGTTGCAATAACGCGTTCGCCAATAATCGCCGCAACTTCTTTTACTTGGATTTCTAAATCTTTTTGTAATTCTTTTTGATCATTTCCAGAAGCGGTTAATTTTAATTTTACACGATTTCCCACGGGAAGATAAGCCAAAGAAATGTGTTTTGGCAGACTTAATTCCCAACTTTCAATATCGTTTGACAATAAACTTTCCGGATAATCGACCACGGAAATAATTCGGTTTTCAATAAAATCAAGTTGAAATTTGTCCTGCAAATACGGCACAATCTGGTTTCTGATAAAAGGTTTCACTTCATACGGAACGCCGGGCAAACAAATCGCAATCTTTCCATTTACTTCTAGCATTTGGCAAGGTGCGGTTCCGTTAAAGTTCTGGAAAACAAAGGCTTTCGACAAAACCACGGCTTGGTCTTTATTGATTTCCAATAAATGTTCGCGTTTTCTCTTAATTAATAATTGCCTTAAATGCTCAAAAGTTTTTTCATCTAAAACCAATCTGTCATTGAAAAAATCTTTAAAAGCAATTTTGGTTTTATCATCTTTTGTCGGACCTAAACCGCCGGTTGTAATCACCAAATCTGCCATTTCAAAAGCAGATTTCAAGGTTTTTTTGATGGTTTCAATTTCATCAGAAATGGTGAAAATTTGAACAGTTTTAATACCGATATTTTTCAGTTGTTCTGCAATAAAAGTAGAATTGGTATCGACTGTATTTCCGGATAAAATTTCATCACCGATGGTTATGAGTGCTGCTTTCATTTATTTTAAAAGTTTGTGTAAAGGTAGTGAGATTTGAAAGTATTATAAAATTTTTAAAAATTTAAAAAAAATTTTCAAAGTTCGCTTAAAGTTATTACCTTCAATAAATGGAACGTCTACATTCAAATTACACTTTATTTAAAAAGTTTATTTCGCCAACAATTACTATCGTTATTTTCATTTGCATTTTTTACTATTCTCTAAATTCTAAAATCTACATTATATCTTTTATCTCAGTAATTTCCTTGTTTATTTACATTTGTATTTATCGGATTTTTTATTATAAACTTAGAAAAATATATTTAGATGAAACTAATCTCCAATTAATTTTGGTAGATCGGGGTAAATATGTCAAAATAAGTCTTAAACACGTTTTAAATATTTCACAAACACGAATTTTTGGACCAATAATTATTCTAAAACTAATGAATGAAAATTTTCGAGAAATTTTATTTATTCCTAAAAGAAACTATTTTTTTTGGGATAATAAAATTAAAAATAGATTAATTCATTTACAAAAAATTGCGAATTGACTTAATCAAAATAAATTAATCTTTCTCACTATGCTTCACCCAAATCAAATCATCAGTTTTAAAACCCAAAGATTTTGCTTTTGCTAAAAATCGTTGTTTGTAAGATTCAGGAATGGTTTTTTCACGGGATAAAATCCAGAGATAATCTAAATTATTACCAACAACCAAGGCGTATTTATAATCTTCATCAATATCGATCACGTTATAAGAGCCCCAAATTGGTTTAAAGAAAGACACCTTTAATTCTGCAATACTTGGTTTTTTTACAAACTTTGCTTCGCCCACAGATTCTTTCCATTTATCTTTTACATAATCGTAGCCGCGGTTGTCCACTTTTAAATTACCATTTTCTTTCTTAGAATAAGTCGCCGTTACCTGATCCATATTTTTTTCAAAGCGGTAATCAAAACGCGCCATTTCATACCATTTTCCTAAATATTTGTCGGCTTTAAAATTGTTTACTGCTTCCGCGCCTTTTGGTAAACCTATCGCGCAAGAATTTAATAAAAATATCGCGGCCGCGCTTAGACCTAAACCGAGTGCTATTTTACTGAAACTTTTCATTGGTTTTATTTAAAATCTAAACTTCAAAAATCAGACCTCTTTACAGATTAGTTTTTTCGATAAAAAGATAAATTTTAATGTGAAAAATTATATCTGAATTATACCATAAATTGGTATATTTGTTTAAACTTTAGTATAATGGCAAAAAATACTTCAATCTTGTTGGGTGATTATTACGAAAATTTTATCGCTGAAAAAATAAAAACCGGCCGTTTTTCTTCTGCAAGTGAGATTATAAGAACTGCGTTGCGCGATTTTGAACAGGAAGAATATAAAAAAGAGAAATTGATCGAGGCTTTGAAACTTGGCGAAGAATCTGGTCTTGTAACTGACTTTAATCCTAATGAATTTCTGAAACAACTGAAAGATAAGCATTTAGCCAAATGATGATTTATAATATCAGTAAGCAGGCTGCAATAGATCTTGAAAATATTTGGCTTTATACTTTAAAAAATTGGTCTCTTGAGCAGGCGGATTATTATTTAGGACTTATTTTTGAAGAAATAAAATATATTTCACAAAACCCGAAGATTGGTGAAGATTTTAGTCATTTAAGAAAAGGCTATTTTCGGGCGAGAATAAAATCACATTACATATTCTACAAAATTGATATCAAAAATAAAGAAGTTTTAATTGTAAGGATTCTTCATCAACAAATGGATATTAAAAGTAGATTTTAAAATCAAACTTCAAAAATCAGACCTTTTGTAAACGCAATCGCCTTAAAATTTTTCTTTAAAGTTTTGGTATCCAAACCTGTAAACTCACTGAAAGCCGGCAAAACCAACTGGTTTTTTGAATAAGAAAAACACGGCAATTTCACACTTTCTCTATGATTTCCGACCACAATTCCCGGATGAATATGCCCGGAAATTGTAAATTGATTTTCCTGAATTTCCGGTTCGTGAATGAATGTGAAAGGTGGGATTTCTAGTTTTTCTTCTATTAAATCAATGCAGTGTTCATCGTAAAAATCTTTCTTAATTCTGTCGTGATTGCCTTTTATCAAAGTCAGTTTTAAATGTGAAAATTGTTTTCGCCAGTTACAAAACAAATCCAAATCTGTGTTTTTTCCCGCGTGAAAAAGATCGCCGACAATTATTATGTGCTGAACTTCAAAAAAATGCAATAATTCTTCTAAATTTTTTAAATCTTTTTCCAGAATTCCGGCGGGAATCGCAATACCGTTTTTACGAAAATGCGCAGATTTTCCAACATGTAAATCACTGATTATTAAAGCATTTTCTCTATTCCAAAAGACCGCGCGAAAATTTGTGAATATTAAAATCTCGCCATTTATTTCTTTCTCTAAAACCTCAATCATTATTTTCTTTTCTTCTTTTTCATCGCAGTTTCCTGCAACCTGCGGATTCTTTCGCCCAAATCTTCATTGCTCATCGACTGCCGCAAACTGTCGACTTTTATGGGAAAACTTAAAGGCGTAAATGCGTTTGCAAATTTGAGGATAATTTTTGAATTTTCAATTCTGGAATAGGCTTCATATAATCTCGCTTCATCGATCTGTTGATTAAAAACTTCCGTGAAAGCCTGTTTATAAAGCAAATTTTCAGGATTATAGTCTTCCAAAACATTAAAAGCCAAACCTGCTGAAGACTGCAAACTCTTGTTATTTTTCTGTTGTCCGGGATATGTTTGGATCACCATTCCCGAAATTACAGCAATATCACGAAATTTTCGGCGCGCCATTTCCGTCGCATTAATAGAACTCAAAACATCCTGAATTAAATTGTCTTTGCTTAAAATTTCGGCTAAAATACCATCATCAATCGGGATTTCTTTCGCGGAAAATAATTCAAAACCATAATCATTCATCGCCATTGAAAACGATAACTGCTCAAATTTACTCAAACGAAAAGCCATCAAAGCCGACATTACCTCGTGAATTAAGCGGCCTTCAAACGGATACATAAACAAATGGTAACCTTCTCTGGTGTGAATGGATTCTACCAAAAATTCATCAGATTTCGGAATATGCGAACGCTCGCTTTGACTTGCCAAAAGCGGATGCAAAAAATTTAATTCCTTTTCAGAAGTTTTCGCCGTTAAAGAATCTGATAATTTTAAACGTAAAAACTGACCGAGATAGGAACTCATCGGCAATCTTCCACCCAAATAACTTGGAACGCGCGCTTTTCCTTTCGCACCTTTTACGTAAACCGTCATTTCTTTGATGTGAACGACTTCCAAAACGCGACCAGCGAGAATAAATTTATCGTCTTTATTGAGTTTTGTGATGAAATATTCTTCAATTATCCCGACATAACCGCCGCTGATAAATTTAACTTTCATCATCGCGTCGCTCACAATTACGCCAATATTCATCCGGTGAAGCATTGCAATTCTCCGGCTCGTGACTTTGTATATTCCGTCTTCAATCACCACTTTATGGAATTCTTCATAATTTTTAAAAGCGCCGCCGCCGACGGTGATAAACTGTAAAAGTGAAGTCCATTCTACGTTTGTAATTTCAGAAAAAGCAAAGGTATTTTTAATTTGTTTAAAGGTTTCAATCGGTTCAAAACCTTCGCCAACCGCCAACGTCACGAGATATTGCACCAAAACATCGAAAGTCATGACCATCGGAATTCTGGGTTCAATTACATTTTGTTTCACGGCTTCTTTCAAAGCGGCTACTTCAATTAATTCCAAAGAATGCGTCGGAACAAAGTAAACTTTTGACGTTTCAAATGGCGAATGTCCACTTCTGCCCGCTCTTTGTAAAAATCTCGCCACACCTTTCGCAGAACCAACCTGAATCACGGTATCAACTGGTTTAAAATCTACACCCAAATCCAAAGACGACGTTGAAACGACGGCTTTTAGATAACCTGAACTCAGATTTTCTTCAATCCAAACGCGTAAATCTTTATCAATAGAACTGTGATGAATGGCGATTTGTCCGGCAAATTCTGGATAATGCGCAAGCAAAAGTTGATACCACATTTCCGATTGACTTCTTGTGTTGGTAAAAACAATCGTGGTTTTGCTTGCCAAAATAATCGGAACCACTTTATCGACCAATTTTCCACCCAAATGTCCTGCCCAAGGTAAAATTTCAACTTCATCGGGGAAAACGGGAATTATATCTATTTTCTTTTTTTCTTTCGCGACGATTTTGGTTTTCTTTAAATCAAAAGGAATTAAAACTTCAAGCGCTTCATCCAAATTCCCAATCGTTGCGGTGATTCCCCAGATTTTTATTTTTTTTTGATAGGAAACTAATCTGCTCAAACCCAACTCAACCAAAACGCCGCGTTTGCTTCCCAAAAGTTCATGCCATTCATCGACGGCGACACATTTTAAATTTTTGAAATAACGCTGGTGGTTTTTTTGCGCTAAAAGTAAGTGTAAAGTTTCCGGCGTTACAAATAAAATATCGGGCATTTTTTTGACCTGTTTGGCTTTTTCTGAAAGTGGCGTGTCTCCATTTCTAACGCCAACCGTCCAATCCAAACCGATTTCCGCAATCGCTTCTGTCATTGCCTTTGCGATATCTTTTGCCAAAGCACGAAGCGGTGAAACCCAAAGTAATTTTAAACCGTCTTTATATTGATCCGGATGATTTAGAAAATCTGTGATTACGGCTAAAAAAACAGAAAATGTTTTACCAAAACCAGTTGGTGCGATTACCATTCCAGAATAAGCACGGCTGTATTTTTCCCAGGTTTTAAGTTGAAAATCAAAAGGCACGAAAGATTTTTCAGCCAACCATTTTTGGATGATTTTAAAACCTTCGGAATTTTGGAAATCAGTCATTAATGAAAATTTGGCTTTTAGTGGTTTTTGGTAAAAGTAACTTCAATAATTTGTAATTTAAAAATAAATTGGTGAATAAAGATATGAAAACAAATATCGGATAATTCATAAAAATAAATTATCCGATATTAAAATTAATTAAAACTTCGTACTCTTTTCCGCTTCTCCATATATTCCAAAACCGCTGATTCTGTTGTAAGCCAATTTCTGCCCTCTTTAAAAGCATCAATTTTCCCTGTTCTGGCAAGTAAACTCACATATTCTTGACCATAGGGAACATTAGGCTCTTTTACAATATCAGAAATATTTTGATATTGCTCATAAGTATTATTCAAACTGCTTAAATAAATATCAAGACTACGTTCCAAAGCCTGCAAAACCAATAATAAAATTTTAGAATAATCTTGCTGATTGGCTTTATTAAGAGCATCATAATATTTCTTGCGATCGTTTTTTAATATAATTGCAGGCGGAAAACCTAATTTCATAAAAATTAAATTAAAAAGTAACCTTGCAGTTCTACCATTTCCATCAAAAAAAGGGTGTATCCAAACAAAACGATGATGAAAAATAGCAGCTTTTATTAACGGATTTAGATCTGCAGAATTTACCCAATCAATCAATTCATCTATTAAAGATGAAACTTTTAGAGCATTCGGCGGAACAAAATTAGCACCTGAAATTCTAACCGCGCTAGTACGAAATCTTCCCGCATAATCTTTTTCAATTTTATCTAAAACTAAAGCGTGCACCGACAAAATATCAGATGTTGTAAAAACATAGTCAGGCGTCACTAACCCTTCAACATAATCTATCGCATCTTGATGGTTAACTGCTTCAAAATGCTCCCGTAAAGATTTTCCTTTAATGGTCATTCCTTCCTCTAAAACCAATTTCGTTTCATGTAAAGAAAGTGTATTTCCTTCGATACTGTTTGAATTGTAAGTCCATTCTAAAGTAAGACTTTCTTTTATACTCATCAAAGCGATTGTAGGAATAGGGCGTAATTTATCCAACTGCATTTTTTTTTCTGCAATTCTATCGAGGTAAATGTTTAAACCTTCAAATTCGTAATTATATTTCGTCCATTCCATACCACAAATGTACAACTTTATTTTTAATATCGGTTAAAATTAAAAAATAAACTATCCGATATTAATAAATTAATTTTTTCACTTCTTCGATATCGTCTATTTCATCTACTTTTTTATCTCGTCGCCATCTTAAAATTCTCGGAAAACGCAACGCAATGCCACTTTTATGTCTTTTGCTAAAACCAATTCCTTCGAAAGCAATTTCAAAAACCAGTTCGGCTTTTACTGTTCGGACCGGACCAAATTTTTCAATTGAATTTTTAGTTACAAAACGGCTTACTTCCATAATTTCTTTGTCTGTTAAACCAGAATAGGCTTTTGCAATCGTTACCAACTGATCTTCTTTTTTCACTGCAAAAGTATAATCTGTATAAAAACCGCTTCGTCTTCCGCTTCCTTTTTGAGCATAAATTAAAACTGCGTCAATCGTTAACGAATCGACTTTCCATTTCCACCAATCGCCTTTTTTTCTGCCAGAATGATAAAGCGATCTTTTTGATTTTAGCATTAAACCTTCACTATTATTTTCGCGAGAATTATTTCGAAAATCTGCTAATTCTTCCCAATTTTTAGCGAAAATTAAATTAGGAATTTTAATATTTTCAATTGAATTTTTCTTAATTAAATTTTCTAAAATCAACCTTCTTTCCACTAGTTCTAGATTTCGTAAATCTTTGCCATCAATTTCTAAAATATCATAAACGAAAGTTTGAATGGGAATTTCACGCATCATTTTAGCAGAAATTGTTTTTCTATTTAATCGTTTTTGAAGTTTATTAAAATTTAAAACTTTATCATCCAAAACTGCTAAAATCTCACCATCTAAAACAAAATCGCCCTCCATTTTAGAAAATGCATCAACTAATTCCGGAAACTGAGCATTGACCAATTCCTCTCCGCGCGACCAAATAAAAACCTCATCATTTCTTTTAATAAACTGTCCACGAATTCCGTCCCATTTGTATTCCGCTTGCCAATCGTTGATGTCGCCCAATTCTTCAACCGTTTTTTCAATCGGGTAAGCGAGGCAAAAAGGGTAAGGTTTAGAATTATCTGGATTGATATTTTCGCCGGAAATTAATTCAGAAAATTTAGTGTCCGAAACCTCCCATTTTCCCATAATTGAATGCATCAACGCACTTGATTCTTGTCCAGAAAATTTTGCCAAAGCATTGATTAATAATTTTTTGGAAACTCCAATCCGGAAACTTCCACCAATTAATTTATTAAAAATGAAACGCTCGGTGTAATCTAAACCATTCCAACTTTCCAAAACATATTCTTTTTTCTCTTCATCAGATTTACTTTTTAAATCTAATAATTCCGACATCCATTGATGCAAGGATTTTTCGATTAAATTTTCTGGCGCGGGTAAAATCAAAGATAAAGTTTCACCAAGATCGCCTACCGAAGAATAACTTTCTAAAAAAAGCCATTCGGGTAAATTTGTAATTTCTAAAGCCCAACTTCTTAAAAGAT
Source organism: Halpernia humi (assembly GCF_900108025.1). Taxonomy (GTDB): domain Bacteria; phylum Bacteroidota; class Bacteroidia; order Flavobacteriales; family Weeksellaceae; genus Halpernia; species Halpernia humi. The sequence goes on along the minus strand of NZ_FNUS01000006.1, from coordinate 87,840 downwards.
TAGAATTGATCGGTCTTTTTGGACGTTTACCAGTAAATAAAGCCAGAAACCACAGTTTGTCTTTTTCATCCGCGATTTCGAGGTAACGAACGATTGAATCAACCTTTGCGGTGGTTTTGTTGCTGCTTTCTACAGCATTTATTAATTCAGCGAAGTGTTTCATTCCTTTTCTGTTTTGATGGGTTCTGTTGAACTTTCTTCTTCGTCACCAAAATGGGTTTTTACTTCAAAAGCGTTGATTCCAATTTCGTTTAAATATTTGGTGAAGACCGCAATTTGTCCGTGTGTGACATGCACTTTTTCTGCGCCAGTTGCTTTTATGGTATTAATTAAACCATTCCAATCGGCGTGATCGGAAATTGCAAAACCAGCATCTGCAGATTTCCACCGGCGAGAACCGCGAACCTGCATCCAACCGGAACAAAAAGCATTTGCGCGATTGGGAATTTTGCGAATCATATTGGAATCTGAAAGTGCGGGCGGAACAATCACGATTTCGCCCTTTACTTTCTTTACATCATCGTGAAAATCTAAAACTTCGTACTCGGGAAGTTTAATACCACAACTTTCAATGGCTTCATTTAATTTGCCGATAGAACTGTGAACATAAATTTTTCCCGCTCCTTCCACTGATTTTAAAATCCGTTGTGCTTTACCTAAAGAATAGCCGATAAAAACAGAAGTTTTTTCTTGGCTTTTATTTAAAGAAACCCAATCTGTCATTTGATTTGAATATCGTTTTGGACTCAACCAATTGTAAATCGGCAATCCGAAAGTGCTTTCAGTGATAAATTCGTTGCATTTAACCAATTCAAAAGGCGTTGAAATTCCATCATCTTGCACTTTGTAATCGCCGGTGAAAACGGTGACATAACCTTTATATTCCATTCGGATTTGGGAAGAACCAACAATATGACCTGCTGGATGAAAACTGACTTTAACACCGTTAATCGTAATAGGTTCATTGTAACCCAGACTTTGACAATTAATATCTTCACCAATCCGTATTTTTAAAATCGGTTTTGTGAAATGATGGCACAAATATTTTTTCATGCCCCATCTTGCATGATCGCCGTGCCCGTGGGTGATGATTGCTAAATCAACCGGACGCCACGGATCCAGATAAAATTTTCCGGGAATACAGTAAATACCTTTTGAAGTAAATTTTATAAGATTCATTATAAAAAATTATTAATATCCTAAATTTAAAATAATTAAAAACAGAACGTCGATCTTTTTTAAAAAATTTAATTAGATTTCGATTAATGTTCAAAATTTTATCATCTACAAGTCTATTTAATTTTAATTTTTAATAAATAATCTTTAGAATTCTTACCCAATATCAAGCTCTAAAATTTTTACTTTTTAAAACATTTAGGAAATTTTTAACAAGAATAATAGATAAAAAAAACTCTATGGTTCAATAATTGAATAGAATTGAGCATCTAATTCTATTAAGATTTCAATTACCTTTTATAAACAGGTACGCTAAGAATTAATTTAAACATCAAAGAAATTGTTTCTTTTAACTTAAAAAACTTTAATTATGATTACTAAAATACCACAAACACCCGAAAACATTGTTGCATTCAAAGCAAGTGGAGAAATTACAAAAAAAGATTATGAAAATTGCGTTATACCTGAAATTAAGGCCAAAGTTAATCAATTTCATGAGTTGAATTTTCTTTTTTATTTAGACTCCACATTGGGCGATTTTTCTTTAGGCGCAATGGTAGAAGATGCTGCAATTGGAATTAAAAACTTAATCAATTGGAATAGAATCGCAATCGTAACAGACCAAGCAAGTATCCGCAATTTCACGGAAATATTTAGTGTTATAATGCCTGGCGAATATGAAACCTTCCACGTTGAAGATTTAGAAAACGCAATTTATTGGTGTGCAAATGGTAATGAAAAGGATTAAAATATTAAGCGAAAATTAAATATAATAAATAAATAATTAAAATAATAATATTATGAAAAGTATGAAACCCGATTTGGGAATTACACAAAAAAATTTAGACGGCGTAAACGGATTGCTAAATAAAGTTTTAGCAGATGGAAACGTTTTGTATATTAAATTAAGAAAATTTCACTGGAATTTATCTGGAGATAATTTCTTGGAATTACACGAACTTTTTGAAGCCCAATATACCGCAATTGGTGAAGCTGTAGATTCAGTTGCAGAAAGAATTAGTACGCTTGGCGGTATTGCAATTGGCACTACAAAAGAGTTTGCAAGCATGTCGCAGTTAAAAGAAAATCCTGGGAAAATACCCGATAACCAAACAATGCTCAGAGAGTTGGTAGCTGATCATGAAAGCATCATCAAATCTCTACGTGACTTTATTGCACAATGTGAGGATAAATTTAAAGATGTTGGTTCGGCAGATTTCTTGACTGGCTTGATCCAAGAGCATGAAAAAATGGCCTGGAAACTTAGAAAATATTTCAAATAAACACCTGAAACAGTGAAAAAATAATAGTGTTTTTTCTATGTTAAGCAAAGAAAAAGTCCTCTAGTTAAATTTAACTAGAGGACTTTTTTATAAATTATTGCGCTTAAATTAAAATTTAATAACGCTTTTCATTTTTTCGTTTTCTTCATTTACCAACTCATCATCTACCAAAATTTTACCAGAATGCTCATCGATAATAATTTTTTTACGTTGTGCAATTTCCATTTGCTTTTGTGGTGGCAAAGTGAAAAACGAACCTTTTGGTGCGCCTCTTTCTAAACCAACAACGGCTAAACCTGTGTTAGAATTATTTCTAATTCTTTGGTAAGATGCCAGCAATCTTTGGTCAATATTTTTGGCAAATTCTTCAGATTTTTTCAATAAATAATCTTCTTCTTTTTGGGTTTCGTTTACCAAAGTTTCCAACTCGTCTTTTTTGAAACCAAGATGAGATTTTAATTCTGCAATCTTGGTTTTCAACTCGTCTAAAGCGTCTTGCTTGTGGGCGATTTTAGCATTATACTCTTTAATTCTTTTATCAGCCAACTGAATTTCTAGTTCCTGAAATTCGATTTCTTTTGCTAAAGATTCAAATTCTTTGTTGTTGCGAACGTTATCTTGCTGCGTTTTATATTTGTCTATCAAAGTTGCAGCATGCGTCATTAATTCTTTCTTATTATTAACTTCGTCACTTTGCTCTTTAATTTCTGCTTCAAATTTTTCGGATCTTTTTTGCAGACCTTCAATTTCTATTTCCAAATCTTCCACTTCAATCGGCAATTCGCCACGTGTGTTTCGAATTTCATCTAATCGGGAATCTATGATTTGTAAATCATACAGCGCTCTTAATTTTTCTTCTACGGAAATTTCGATATTTTTCTTTGCCATACTATTATAAGAAATATTTTACAGGATTTGTATTTACCTCGGTTTTTAAGACTGCAAAGGTAGTGAATTTTTGTGATAATTTTTCAAATAATTGTTGCACAATAAATTGCTCGGATTCAAAATGCCCAATATCGCAAAGCAGCATTTTTTCTTCCACGCCAAAGAAGTCGTGGTATTTTAGGTCACCTGTGAGATAGGCGCAACAATTATTTTTTAGTGCAGCAGAAATTCCCGACGCGCCACTTCCGCCTAAAACCGCCACTTTCTTTATCTTTTTATAAGCCGTATTACTGTGTCGAATGATTTTTAAATTAAATTTTTCTTTAATTAAATTTAAAAATTCTCCTACTTCCATTTCCATTTCAAACTCGCCAAATCTACCCAAACCAGAATATTGGTTTTCATTTTCTAAACTAATAATTTGGTGCGCAATTTCTTCATAAGGATGCGCCGCTTTCATTGAAGCAAGAATTTTATTTAATTTAAAACCTTCAAAAATTACGGAAATTAAATCTTCGTTGGCGTTTTCTCTTTCATTTAAAGTCCCCGAAAAAGGATTTGAACCTTCCTTCGGACGGAAAGTTCCGCCGCCAGAAATAGTAAAACTGCATTCATCATAGAAACCAATATTTCCTGCGCCTGCTTTAAACAAAGATTCCTTTAATTTTTCCGAATACTCTTTTGGGACATAAACTTGAAGTTGTTTCAAGGCATTTTTTTTCGGCATTAAAATTTGTTGATTTTTTAAGCTTAAAATTTCACATATTTTATAATTTACACCGAAATAATCATTATCAAAAGACGTGTGAATGGTATAAATCGCGATTTTATTTTCAATGGCTTTTAAAACGGCTTTTTCGACATAATTTTTACTTGTGATAGTCTTTAAACCAGAAAAAATAATGGGATGAAAAGCGACAATAAAATTAATATTTTTTGAAATGGCTTCTTCTACAACACATTCTAAAGCATCATGACAAATTAAAATTCCGGAAACATTTCTCTCCAGATTTCCGCAAAGCAAGCCTACATTATCAAAATTTTCTGCTTTCTGCAAGGGAAACAAATCGGCAATTTGTGCGGCAACTTCTTTTACTTTCATTTTTAATTCCGTATTTTTCACGAAGATATTAATTTGTTTTTTAATTAAATAAAAATGAATCCCGATAAATCTGAATATAATTATAAACCACAGAAAAACCCGATTTTAAATAAAATATATCAGATTATTTATTTTTCTGATACCAAAGCGGGAAAATTTTTTGATGTGGCTCTACTCGTGCTGATTCTTTTGAGCACGGCTTTGGTGATGTTGGAAACGGTAAGTTTAATTAACATAAAATACCACCACCTTTTTTTCATCGTTCAGTTGGTGATTACCATACTTTTTTCGATAGAATATGCGCTGCGAATTTTCACTATTAAAAATAAAAAAAGTTACATTTTCAGTCCACTTGGCATTATAGATTTTATTTCTATTACGCCATTTTACTTAAGTTTAATATTTCCTGTTTTGCATTTTTTTGTGATTATAAGAATGCTTCGCATGATGCGGATTTTCAGAATTTTTAATCTTGCAGATTACCAGCAAGATGGCACTTATATATTGAAAGCCTTGCGAGAAAGCAGCCGAAAAATTTATATTTTTCTTTTATTTTTGGTGGTTTTCATCGTCATCATCGGTTCTTGCATGTATGTTATCGAAGGTGGAAAAAACGGTTTTAGCAGCATTCCACAGTCCATTTATTGGGCGGTAGTTACGATTACAACGGTTGGTTATGGCGACATTTCACCAGCAACAGCGGGCGGAAAATTTTTATCAATTCTAGTGATGCTTTGCGGCTATAGCATAATTGCAGTTCCCACGGGCATTGTAACTTCGCAATTTCGGAAACAAACTAAAAGTGGAAAATCTTGCGACCGATGCGGAAATAAGGAAAATGATAAGGATGCGCGGTTTTGTAAAATTTGTGGGGAGAAGATTGTTTAAAATAATTTCAAAATCAGAAACTACTCAATTGTGACAGAATTTTTGAAAACTTGAAACGTCACAATTTGCAATAAATCTTGCCAATCCGCATCAAATAAATTACCTGTAAACAAAAACATTCCATTATTTAAAGAATTAGAAATTGCAGGTGCCAAAATAAATTGATTTTTATTTGAAATAATAATTTGCTTTCCAATATTTTCAGTAGAAAATGTTTTTAAATTCTGCTTCCCAATTTCATCTAAATAAACCGAAATTTTAAAGGTGTTTTCTTTATAAACATTTGGATTTTGCTTAAAATCTACATCAAACCCATTCAAAGATTTTGATAAATTTTCTTCAATTTTGTTAGATTTTTTAACAAGATAAATTTTCGTGTAAACTGCATCTTTATTTTTAATATTTTCTAAATATATAACTTTTTTAAAATCAAAACATTTCGATGAATTGTACAATTCTTGAAACGCTATGGGATGATTATCATAAAATAGTATATAATTATCCTTGCCGTCTTTTAAATAATTTTCTTGGACTAATTTCTTATTTTCTTTCAAAAAACAATTTTTAAGCTTTTCTAAATCTTCGCTTTCAAGGGCTTCGTGGAAAGAAATACTATTTTCATTAAATAAATTTTTTGCTTTTAGATAATTTTTATAATCTATAAAAGTGAATTGAAATAAATTATAATCAGGTTTTACAATCTCAAAATTTTTCAAACCTGCTTTTTCAAAATTAGTTTTGATGAGTTCATTATCAAAATTAACATCAACCATTTTTTTAAATAAATCTAAAAAATAATTATTCTGTATCGCAACTTTTAACGAATCAAAATCTTTCTGATCCTTTTCACTCATTTTTGATAATTCCTCATTGGACAAATTACTTTTCTTTTTTAATAATGAATCTAGTAGAACAGAATAATTTTCTTTTAAATTTTTTAATGCAAGTGAATCGGCCTCATTTATTAAATTTAACACAAATGCGTTATCGGTTCTTTGTTTCATAAAGTTTGAAACAAAAAATTTTTCATTAAATTTTACGGTTAAAACATTATTTTTTTGCGCATAAAAAATATTTAAACTAAAAAAAAAACCGCAAATAATAATCCTTTTCATGATCTAAAATAAATTTTCATCCACAAAATTCGGCAACGTCACTTTTAAATTCGGTTCGGTTTCCATGGCTCGTTTTATGGCAAAAATCGCCCCTTTATTTCTTGCCCAACTTCTGCGGGAAATGCCATTATTGACGTCCCAAAAAAGCATAGATTTTAATCTTTTTTCGGCTTCTGGAGTTCCATCAAGCAACATTCCGAAACCGCCGTTAATGACTTCTCCCCAACCAACGCCGCCTCCATTATGGATAGAAACCCAAGTTGCACCTCTGAAACTGTCGCCAATTACGTTGTGAATGGCCATATCTGCGGTAAATCTGGAACCGTCGTAAATATTGGAAGTTTCTCGGTAAGGCGAATCTGTCCCCGAAACATCGTGGTGATCTCGACCTAAAACTACGGCGCCAATTTCTCCATTTTTTATCGCATTGTTGAACGCTTCTGCAATTTTCATTCTGCCTTCTGCATCGGCGTAGAGAATTCTCGCTTGTGAACCCACCACCAAATTATTTTCTTGCGCGCCTTTTATCCAAGTGATATTATCTTGCATTTGCTGCTGAATTTCTGGTGGAGAATTTTTCATTAATTCTTCTAAAACTTCGCTAGCAATTTCATCAGTTTTTGCTAAATCTTCTGGTTTTCCACTGGTACAAACCCAACGAAACGGTCCGAAACCAAAATCGAAACACATGGGTCCCATAATATCTTGCACATAACTTGGAAATTTAAACTCTCGCCCCAAACTTGGATTTTCCGACATTACATCTGCTCCTGCTCTACTCGCTTCCAATAAAAACGCATTTCCATAATCGAAAAAATAAGTTCCATTTTCGCTGTGTTTGTTGATTGCTTTGGCGTGTCTTCTCAAACTTTCATACACTTTTTCTTTAAAAAGTTTAGGGTTTTCTGCCATCATTTTGTTGGATTCTTCAAATGAAATTCCGACCGGATAATAACCGCCTGCAAAAGGATTGTGAAGTGAAGTTTGATCTGAACCAATATCAACTTTTAAATTTTCTTCATCAAATTTTTCCCAAACTTCCACCACATTTCCAAGATAAGCAAGGGAAACCGTTTCTTGAATTTCCTGCGCTTTTCTTACTCTGGAAATTAATTTATCTAAATTGTCATAAATTTCATCTATCCATTTTTGGTCGTGACGAATTTTGGTAATTTTTGGGTTTACTTCTGCACAAATAGTGATACATCCTGCAATATTTCCGGCTTTTGGTTGTGCTCCGGACATTCCGCCTAAACCTGAAGTGAGGAAAATTCCGCCTTTTGAATGTTTTTTAATTTTTCTAAAAGCATTTAAAACGGTGATAGTCGTTCCATGCACAATTCCTTGTGGCCCAATGTACATGTAACTTCCTGCTGTCATTTGTCCGTATTGCGAAACTCCCAAAGCATTGAATTTTTCCCAATCGTCTGGTTTTGAATAATTTGGAATCACCATTCCATTGGTTACTACAACTCGCGGCGCATCTCTATGGCTTGGAAAAAGTCCCATTGGATGACCGGAATACATTGTTAAGGTCTGCTCGTCTGTCATTTCTGACAAATATTTCATTGTGAGAAGATATTGCGCCCAATTTTGAAACACCGCACCATTTCCGCCGTAAGTAATGAGTTCGTGTGGATGTTGCGCCACTGCATAATCCAAATTATTTTGGATCATAAACATTATTGCTTTTGCTTGTTCAGATTTCCCTGGATATTCTGAAATTGGTCGTGCTTTCATTTCATAATCTGGACGAAAGCGGTACATATAAATCCTGCCAAAATCTTCTAATTCTTGTCTAAATTCTGGCAATAACTCTGCGTGAAATCTTGGATCGAAATAGCGAAGTGCATTTTTTAAAGCGAGTTTTTTTTCTTCTTCGCTGAGAATTTCTTTGCGCTTTGGCGCGTGATTGATTTGGGCTTCGTAAGGTTTTATTGCAGGAAGAACTTTAGGAATTCCTTGTTGAATTTTTTCTTGGAAAGTCATTTTAAAAGTTTAAAATTCTGATGGTTTAAAGGTATTCAAATAAATATAGTCCAACAAATTATTTAAGAAATGCAACAATTCCCCTCCTTTGGAGGGGTGGATTATAAAATTTGAAAAATTTTATAAGACGGGGTGGTTTCCATATTTTTCAATTATAAAATTTTCTAAATCTTTCATTACCAAATTCAAATTATGTTTAACATCAAAGTCTTTAATTATAAAAAATTCTAATCCTAAAGATTCTAATTTTTTTTGTTTAAAAATGGTATTTTTATCTTTACTTTCATGGCTACTTAGATCAATTTCAACAATCAAACCTAAAGTTTTTACATAAAAATCTACTATATAATTACCAATAATTCTTTGCCTGTCAAAATCTATATTATGAAAAGATTTTACTCTCACTTGTTTCCAAAATAAAACCTCACTTAAAATTCCTGCCTTTCTTTTTTCTTTTGATAATTGCCTTAAACTTGGATTATAGGGTAAATTCTCCACAAAATTTCTGCGGATTGGAATATTGTTGATATATGTTAAAATTTCTTCTTTCATCTATAAAAACCACCCCGTCAAAAATTCTTTCCGAATTTTTGCCACCCCTCCAGAGGAGGGGAATTTCTCGATGCAAAATTTCTGGAAATTAGACTATATAATTTATTATTTAAAGATAAATAATTTTATTTGAACACAATACTTCTCGTCTGAAAAGAAAAAAACCGAACTTGATAGCCCGGATTGGAACGACATCTTTTTTATTTTTTGTCAGAAAAAATAAAAATATATAGTGGAAAGCCGGCACAATCTTCGAAAAAACTGAAACCGTCTTGCTCCCTATTTTAGAATTTTTAATTAATTAAATCTTCATTCACTTCTTCGTGGTTATCATTATTATCGCTTGTGCTATAATAATTATTTTCCTCATCTTCAGAACCCACGTCTTCTTGTGCATTGTCTAACTCTGAACCTGGAACGTCTAACCCCATTTCCATAGCATCATCTAAATCTTCATTTTCTCTCAATTCCCCATTTGAATCTATAGAAACAGGCTCATTTTGTGTGAAAATATCATCAGATTTTGGATAATTAAGTTCTTCTAAATTTTCATTTTGCCCTTTTCGGTTGTTGTCGGTATTCATAATGTAATTTTATTTTATTGTAACAAAAGCATTGCCATTGATGAAAATATTTTAAGAAATATAATATTCCAGATTTTAGATTTTGATACTTTTAATTAAAATAAAATATTTATCTCCCAATAATTCTATATTTTTACCGAAATAAATTCAATTTCTATAAAATTTATTTGATATTTGTAATTAATTAAAATTAGTAATGAAAACGAATGCTTATATAAAAGGAACTGGCTCTTATGTCCCACCAAAAATTTTGAAAAATGATTTTTTTGAAGCGGTAGGTTCTTCAGATGAATGGATATTTAAAAATTTAGGAATCAGAGAACGGCGAATTGCGGTTGGTGAAGTAACGAGCGATTTAGCCTATAAAGCTGGATTAAAAGCTTTGGAGGGCACCGGTGTTACACCTGAAGACATAAATTTAATTATTGTTGCGACTTCTACGCCAGATCGCCAAGCGCCATCTACCGCGTGTTTTGTGCAAGAAAAAATGGGTGCTTTCCAAGCGGTGGCTTTTGATATTTCTGCGGTTTGCTCTGGCGGACTTTATGGTATTGCCATTGCTTGCCAATTTGTGCAAACCGGAATGTATAAAAATGTTTTAATCATTGGTGCAGATACTTTTTCTACAATTACAGATTGGGAAAGAAAAGATTCTGTGTTTTTTGGCGATGGCGCAGGTGCGATTTTGATATCTGCAACTACGGAAGACAAAGGTTTTATGGATTTTAAACTACATGCTGACGGACGCGGAAAACTCCATTTTAATATTCCTGCTGGCGGATGTGAAATTCCCGCTTCCGAAGAAACTTTAAAAAATAGGCAGCATTATTTCCAAATGAATGGAAAGGAAGTTTATAACACGGCGACGAAAGTTTTACCAGAGGTTATAACAGAAATCCTAGAAGCCAACCAATTAACTTCTGACGATGTAGATTGGGTTATTCCACATCAGCCGAGTATTAGAATTTTGCAGGAAACCGCTAAAAAAGTAAATATTCCGTTTGAAAAAGTGATGACCAATATGGATAAATATGCAAACACTTCGGGCGGAACGATTCCAATTGTGTTAGATGAAACTTACAAAAGTGGGAAAATTCAACCGGGAAATTTATTGCTTTTTGCCGCAGTTGGCTCTGGTTGGACTTGGGGAACGGCGCTTTACAAAGTGTAGTTCTTAGTTTTCGGTTGTCGGTTGTCAGTTTATTAATGACTTTTAAAATATTTTTTTACTTTTTACTTTTTACTTTTTACTTTTTACTTTTTACTTTAAAATTATGCTTTCAAATCAAACTTTTTTAATTACCGGGATTGCAGATGAAAACTCATTAGCAATGAAAATAGCAGAAAAAGTGCTTCAAAACAATGGAAACGTAGTCTGCACAGGACTTGGCGTTACACCTTTTCATAAAAATTTATCAGAAAAAGCACAAGATTTTTTAAATAAAAACTACGCCGATTTCGAAAATTCTGTAAAAAAAGTTTTAGGTAATGATGTTTACACAGCACCACTAGATGTTACTTTGCCTGAAAGTTTGCAATTTTTGGCGCATGATTTAAAAGAAAAAAACATTCCAATTAATGGTTTTTTACATGCCATTGCTATGGACAAAACGATTAGAAATAAATCTGTAAAACCAATGTTGGAAGTTACTGCGGAAGAATTTAATGACACAATGAATGTGTCTGCATTTTCTCTAATTTCACTTTGCCATGCTTTGCTCGATAATGGCGTTTTGCAAAATGGCGCTTCAATTGTGTCTTTAAGTTATATTGCAGCTGAAAAGGTATCCTTTTTTCCTTACATAAATATGAGTATTGCAAAAGCGGCATTAGAAAGATTAACGATTGAAATGGCTTACGAATTGGGAAATAAATACGGAATCCGAGCAAATGCATTACGTTTTTCACCTTACATGGGAAGTAAAGCCGGAAATGCTACGTTGAAAGACGAAGATGTAGCAAGAGCAAATAGATTAAGCCCGCTTGGCAACGCTTTGCCAGAAGATCTTGCGCATGAAGTGATTCATCTTTTCCGCAAGGAAACAAGAATTACAGGCGAAATACGCCATGTGGATGGTGGTTTTCATATTATGGGGTAATAATAAATGATGATTGATGATTGATGATTGATGATTGATGATTGATGTAAAAAATACCTTTATATAATTGTTACAAGCAAATATCTCATTATAAAATTAAACACGAATAATTCAAAAATTTTTTTTTTAAAACAAATATCACGAATTTAGATGTTTTAAAAAAGTGAAAAACAGCGTTTAATACGCTGAATTATCTTTATCGGAATTGAAAGAAAATTTACCTATTTTCTGAAAAATAAAGCCTTTTCTTGCGTTTTGTATGCCTGTTTTTAAATTTTCGTATCGCCCAACATCGGTACAAACTTATAAATCCCAAATTCTTCCTTTTGAATTTCGTTTTCCGATATTTTTGTAAATCTGTAGAGAATTTGCTCATCGGTTTTCCCTAAAGGAATTACCATTTTTCCGCCTATTTTTAACTGATGAAGCAATTCTTGTGGCAAATTTTCTGCGCCGCAAGTCACCAAAATTTTATCAAAAGGCGCAAAAGTAGGAAGACCAGCAAACCCATCACCAAAACTTTGAAATTTTGGGCGGCAATTCAGTTCTCTAAATTTATTTTTAGCATAATCAAACAAATCTTTCTGCCTTTCTATGGTGTGAACCAAAGCGTTCATTTTCATTAAAACCATCGTTTGATAACCGCATCCGGTGCCAATTTCCAAAACTTTTTCGTCTTTTTTTAATTCTAAAATTTCCGTTTGTTCGGCCACAGTTGAAGGATGTGAAATGGTTTGTTGCGCCGCAATAGGAAAAGCGCGATCTTCATAAGCGAATTCTTCAAAAATACTTTGAATAAAAAGATGGCGCGGCACTTCATTGATGGCCTGAAGAACATTTTCATCTAAAATTCCGATTTTTTCTCGCAAATATTCTACTAAAATCTTACGTTTCCCCTTATGTACAAAAGAATCTTTCATTAAAACAAAAATAAGAATTTAGTTTGGAGATTGGAAGAATTGAGATTGAAGATTTGAAATTTTCTGAATTCAATTTAAAATGCTTATTCATTTTTATTAAATTAGTAAAAATTTAAAAAAATAATGTCAAAAATAAAAACTGCACTACTCGCTTATGGCGATTCTGGCAAGTTATTTCACGCACCATTTTTAGAAGTTCATTCTGGTTTTGAACTAATTGGCGCGTACGAAAGAAGTAAAAAAAACATTGAAAACGATTTTAAAAACGTAAAAAGCTTTGCAACTTTAGAAGAAGTTTTAGAAAGCGAAGCAGAATTAATTGTTGTAAACACGCCAGTTCACACGCATTTTGAATTGGCTAAAAAATCACTTTTAGCGGGTAAAAATGTTTTAGTAGAAAAATGTTTTACCACCAATGTAGCCGAAGCCATTGAACTTGATTCTATCGCAAAAGCGCAAAATGTAAAACTTTGCATCTATCAAAATCGGCGATGGGACAGCGATTTTAAAACCGTTCAAAAGATTTTAAAAGATAATATTTTGGATGAAATTGTTGAAGCGGAAATAAGGTTTGAACGATATAACCCGATTTTAAGTCAGAAAACTTGGAAAGAAGAAATGCAAAATGGCTCTGGGATTTTGTGGGACTTAGGCGCGCATATTATTGATCAAGCCTTGGTTCTATTCGGCTTTCCAACGCAACTTTTCGCCGATTTACGAAAACTTCGAAAAGACACAAAAGTGGTAGATTATTTTGATATTTTGCTTTATTATCCCGATAAAAGAGTTCGTTTAAAAGCCTCTTTTTTTGCGAAAGAAGTTTTGCCCGCCTATGTTTTGCAAGGAAGAAAAGGTAGTTTTTTGAAGATGCGCGCCGATGTGCAAGAAGATGATTTAAAAGCTGGAAAAAAGCCAAATTTCAAAGATTGGGGAACTGAAAATGAAAGCCAAAAAGGTATTTTAAATACCTTCAAAAATAGAATCTTCATCGATAGTTTGAAAGGTAATTATCTAGAATTTTTCGGGGAATTATACCAAGCGCTTTCAAAAAATAAACCTGTACCAGTTTCAGCAGAAGATGCGATAAAAACAATGAAAATTATTGAAGGGGCAATAAAAAGTTCGGAGGAGCAAAAAATTGTTTGTTTTTAAATAAAATGATTATTGCGCAAAATTCTCAAGGATATTTTTCAGATTTTAAATATTGGCAAAAAATAATTTTTAAGCCGTTTGGCGAAATTCAAACCTAAAATTAACCTTTGCATTCTTTGTGTGAAATAGTGAAATAAAATGTTTGCCGAAATGTTTATCTTTACGGGAAAGAAAATAAATTCAAAAATATGTTAAACGCAGGTTTAGTTGGTGCAGGCCATTTGGGGAAAATTCATTTGAAACTTCTTAATCAATCAAAGAAATATAATTTGGTTGGTTTTCATGATAAAGACGTAGAAAACGGCAAAAAATTAGAAGCCGAATTCGGTTATAAATATTTTGAAAATTTTGATGAATTGTTATCTAAAATTGAAATGCTCGATATTGTAACGCCCACGCTTTACCATTACGATTTTGCAATGAAAGCCATCGGAAATAAGATTCCCTTTTTTATTGAAAAACCCGTTACACAAAATTTAAAAGAAGCAGAAGAAATCCTTTTTAAATGCAGAGAATTTGGGATAAAAGCGCAAGTTGGTCATGTTGAACGCTACAATCCAGCATTTATTGGCTCAAAAGATTACATCAAAAACCCAATGTTTATCGAGATTCACCGTTTGGCAGAATTTAATCCGCGTGGGACGGATGTTTCTGTCGTTTTAGATTTAATGATTCACGATTTGGATATTTTGCTTTCTATTGTAAAATCTAAAGTAAAAAAAATTCACGCTTCTGGCGTTTCCGTGGTTTCAAAATCGCCGGATATTTGCAATGCGAGAATTGAGTTTGAAAACGGTTGCGTTGCTAATCTTACGACTTCAAGAATTTCTATGAAAGCCATGCGGAAATCGAGATTCTTCCAGAAAGACGCTTACATTTCGGTTGATTTTCTAGAGAAAAAAGCAGAAGTCATTAGGATGAAAGAAGCGCCTGAAAACCCGAGTGATTTTGATATGATTATAGAAAATGCGGAAGGCGAAAAAAATCAGATTATTTTTGAATATCCACCGATTTCGCCGAATAACGCAATTTTAGACGAACTGGAAAGTTTTGCCGATGCGATTACAGAAAATAAAAATGTGGAAGTTTCTCTGGAAGACGGAACGGAAGCGTTGAAAGTGGCGCTGGAAATCGTGAAGATGATTAATTAATAATAAAAAACCGAATTACTTGTGTCATTGCGAGGAACGAAATGCAATGTAGTGACGAAGCAATCCGTTGAAAAAAATTCTGCATTCTACAACAGATTGCTTCGTTCCTCGCAATGACGCTAAAAACTAAAAATGAAGAATATAATTATTATGACTTTCAATTTTTAACGGATGATGCAACAGCGAATAGGAAATTTAAAAATCTTTAAAGTCAAAATAATATTGTAGTAAAGTTTAACTAATAAAAATTCATCATTATAAAACCTTGAAAATAACTTCTTATGAAAAAAACAATCCTATTTTCTGCTATTCTGCTCTCACAATTGGGAACTGCACAGTTTTTAAAAAGAAGCGGTGAGGAAATCGTGAATGAAAAAGGTAAAAACATCCAGTTGAAAGGTCTTGGTTTAGGTGGCTGGATGTTGCAAGAAGGTTATATGCTAAAAACTGCCGATTTTGCAGGACCGCAGTATCAAATTAAAGAAAAAATAAAAGAATTGATTGGTGAAAAGGGAATGAAAAATTTCTATAAAACTTACCTTAAAAACGGAATAACCAAAAAGGATATAGACTTCTTGGCAAAGGCGGGTTTTAACTCCGTTCGACTTCCGATGCATTACAATCTTTACACTTTGCCAATCGAAAAAGAACCAATAAAAGGCGAAAATACTTGGCTGAAAAAAGGTTTTGAGATGACGGATAACTTACTGAAATGGTGCCAAGAAAATAAAATGTATTTAATTTTAGATTTGCACGCCGCGCCTGGCGGACAAGGAAATGACGTCAATATTTCCGATAATGATAAGTCAAAACCTTCGTTGTGGGAAAGTGAAGAAAACCAGAAAAAAACAATTGCGCTTTGGAAAAAACTCGCCGAAAGATATAAAAATGAACCTTGGATTGGAGGTTATGATATCTTAAATGAACCAAACATCAACTTTACAGGGAAAAATCCAAACGGAACGGATGAAATGTCGAATGCGCCACTTTGGAAATTGGAAAAAGAAATCACAGAAGCCATCCGCAGTGAAGATAAAAAACACATCATCATCATCGAAGGAAATGGCTGGGGAAATAATTATAATGGTTTAAAGGAAATTTGGGATGATAATATGGCTTTCAGTTTCCATAAATACTGGAATTTCAATAATATTGGAAGTATTCAATTTGCCCTAGATCTTCGGAAAAAATTCAATACGCCAATTTGGTTGGGCGAAACTGGCGAAAATTCTAATGTTTGGTTTACAGAATTAAATCAACTTTTAGAAAAAGAAAATATCGGCTGGGCTTATTGGCCAATGAAAAAAATTGATAATATCGCAGGAATTACCAATGTAAAAATCACTCCAGAATACGAAAAACTTCTTGATTATTGGAAAAATGGCGGCACAAAACCCTCAAAAGAATTTGCCGAAAAAGCATTAATGAAAATTGCCGACAATTATAAATTTTCTAAAGTGGAAATTATAAAAGATGTGATAGACGCCTTATTCCGGCAAGTGAATGATTCTACCACAATCGCTTTTAAAAACCATCCGATTCCGGGGAAAATTCTCGCGGTAGAATATGATTTGGGTAGAATGGGATCTGCGTATAACGATACAGATTATAGAAATCTTTGGGTGAGTGATGAAATATTTAGATCAGATTGGAATTCTGGAAATCAACTCAGAAACGACGGCGTTGATATTTATAAAACCAAAGAAAACCAATATTACGTTGGAAAAACTGAAAAAGGCGAATGGCTGCAATATACAGTGAACTCGGAAACAGCAAAAAATTATCAATTAATTATTAAATATTCTGCAACTCAAGATTCAAAAATAAAAATTGGAGAGGCTTCCGGGAAAGAATTGGCTGCAATTTCCTTAAATGCTACTGGTGGAAACGATTCTTGGAAAACAACTTCTGGCACAACAATCAATCTTAAAAAAGGAGAAAATAAATTGAGAATTTACTTTGAAAATAATGCTGTTAATTTACTTGATATTGAATTGAAATAAAAAAATAAATGAAAAATTTACTCCCACTTTTCTTTCTTATTTTCACAATTTCCTGCACAGAAAAAAAGCAAGAAATTAAAAATAAAGCCAATTTAAAAGCAGAAATTCAAAATGTTATTAAAGATAAAAATGCAACAATTGGCGTTTCGATTTTGGGTTTTGAAAAGCCATTTGAATTAAACATCAACGGCGACAAGCATTTGCCGATGCAAAGCGTTTTTAAATTTCATATTGCTTTGGCGGTTTTGAATTTGGTGGATACGGGAGAATTAAATTTAAACCAAAAAATTTTTATTAAAAAATCTGATCTTTTAGAAAATACTTGGAGCCCAATTCGCGAGAAATATCCAAATGGAAATATAGAATTAACTTTAGCGGAAATTATAAAATACACCGTTGCGCAAAGTGACAATAACGGTTGCGATATTTTATTAAAATTAATTGGCGGCGTACAAACCGTGCAAGATTTTACCAACTCTAAAGCGGTGAAAGATTTTCAAATTAAATATAATGAAGAAAAAATGCACCAAGATTGGAACGCGCAATATGAAAATTACAGTTCCACAAATTCTCTTGTGAATGTATTAAAAGCGTTTTACAATGATAAAATAGTTTCAAAATCTTCCACAGATTTTCTAATGAAAATTTTAATTGGAACAACTACCGGCCAAAATAAATTGAAAGCACTTTTACCAAAAACCGCAATTATTGCTCACAAAACCGGTTCTTCTGGGAAAAATGATGCGGGTTTAACAGGCGCCGAAAATGATATGGGAATTGTAACTTTACCCAACGGAAATCATTATGCCATCTGCGTTTTTGTAAGTAATTCTAAAGAAACCGAAGCAATAAATTGTAAAATAATTGCCGATATTTCTAAACTTGTATATGAAAATTTAAAAGATAATTGAGGTGAAAAAATTTCTTCTTTGTTCGCTTTTGCTCATCTCATCTATTTCTTGGGCGCAAACTTTCAGTAAAATTTCTTTCACCACCGAAAAAGTGAATAATGAATATCAAATATATGCTGAAAATGCTGAATTGGTGCCAATGTCCGTGTATTTTCAATTTACGCTAGAAAATATGCAATCAACTTTGCCTGCTGATAAAATAATCGTGATTCCTGCAAATTCTAAAAGATTTCCAGTATTTAAACTGTCGATTATTAATTTAAAAAAAGCCGCCAGGTATAATTTCAGATCAACTTATAATTTCGGAGATGTAACGCTGACAAAATTTGATGAAAATTACATCTACGATTTACCATTCGAAACGGGCAAAACTTACGCCATTTACCAAGGTTACAATGGGAAAATTTCGCATCAAAATCAGGCCGCATTGGATTTTGGTTTAGATGTGGGCGACAAAATATTTGCAGCGCGTGAAGGAAAAGTAGTAGCAATTGAAGAAGGTTTTAATACAAGATGCGAAACCATTGAATGTGCAAAATTTAATAATAAAATTCTTATTTTGCAGCCAGATGGCACTTTTGCAGAATATTTACATTTAAAGCAAAATGGTGCAGAAGTTCAGTTGGGAGATGAAATCAGCAAAGGGCAATTTATTGGTTATAGCGGAAACACAGGTTGGTCAACAGGGCCACACTTACATTTTGCCGTATTCTTGAACAAGATGAAAGGCGAACGAATTTATATTAAAACCAAATTTAAAACGTCAACTTCAAATGCAGAATATTTAGAAGAAAAGAAGAAATATACTAAATCAAAATAAATAATTTATATGAAAAACATAGTTGTAATCGGCGCAGGAACAATGGGAAACGGTATCGCACATACCTTTGCACAAAACGGTTTCAAAGTAGAATTGGTAGATGTATCTGAAGAAGCTTTACAAAAAGGGCTGAAAACAATAGCTGCAAATTTAGATAGAATAGTTGCGAAAGGAAATTTAACCGAAGACCAAAAGGCAGAAACTTTAGGTAATATTTCTAGTTTCACTTCTTTAGAAAATTGTTCTAAAAACACCGATTTAATAGTGGAAGCGGCAACAGAAAATCTTGATTTAAAACTGAAAATCTTTAAACAAATGGATGATTTTGCGCCAGAAAATTGCATTTTGGCGACTAATACTTCCTCCATTTCTATCACAAAAATTGCGGCTGCCACTTCGCGCCCAGAGAAAGTAATTGGCATGCACTTTATGAATCCTGTCCCAGTGATGAAATTGGTGGAAATTATAAAAGGCTACTCTACTTCCAAAGAAACGTTTGATCAAACTTTTGCAATGTCTAAAACTTTAGGAAAAGTGCCGGTTGAAGTAAACGATTATCCAGGATTTGTGGCGAATAGAATTCTCATGCCGATGATTAACGAAGCGATAGAAACCCTTTACAACGGCGTTGCAGGCGTAGAAGAAATAGATACGGTGATGAAATTGGGAATGGCGCATCCGATGGGACCGCTTCAATTGGCAGATTTTATTGGGCTAGATGTTTGTTTGGCGATTATGAATGTGATGTATGATGGTTTCAAAAATCCGAAATATGCGCCAAATCCGTTGTTGGTAAATATGGTGATGGCAGGCAAAAAAGGTGTGAAGTCTGGCGAAGGATTTTATGATTATTCCGAAAGTAGAAAAGCAGAAAAAGTGGCAAAAATGTTTGCTAAATAAAATCTAAAGACCATTGAAAAGAAAACAAGAAAGCACAATCCGGTGGTTTTTATTAATTACCACTTTTGTAATGATAATTTTACGCGTTCTCTTGAACGAAAAAGGCAGGGTAAATCCAGATTCTATCCGCTACTTTCGCACAGCAAAAGTATTTCCGGTGATTGATAATACAACAACGCCACTCGGATATCCACTTTTTATAAAATTTTTCGCATTTCTCTCTGATGAATTTTGGGCGAGTAAAATTATTGGTCTTTTGTCCTTTTTATTTATAATCTATTTTGCTTGGAAAAAGAAGTTTTATTTTAAAGAAACACTTATAACAGCGGCACTTTTCAGCTACGTTTCTATATTTTCTTATAGCATGAGCGAAACATTAATCTTGCCTTTTGTATTTGTTTTTCTCTACATTGGTCGCCAAATCATTATTGGTGAACTTAGCGGCAAAAAAGCGATTATCTATTTAAGTTTGATTTTAATTTTGATGTACAATATTCGCTACAGTGCACTGTTTTTCATCCTATCAGTTTTCGGATTTGGAATATTATATTATAAAAAAAATTACGCCAAAATATTTCTGATTTCTGCTTTGCCAGGCCTTTTATACATTGTTTTATATAAGTATTTTTTTATTGATTATTTTAATCAAGATTACATTAAAGAATTTTTAAAAATTGGCCTTAAACCAAGTTCGGAACTTTTAGTAGAACTATTTCAAGGACTTTGCACCAGTTTTAACCCGTTTATCCATATCGCAAGCCCTAGTGGCGGTTTTATTAATTACGGAATTTACGGAATTGGAGCATTAAATATTTTTATAATGCTCTATCTTTTCTTGAAGAATAAAGTTTCTGCGAGCGAAAAATTTTTACTATTTACAGGTTTATTTACGATAATTTGTTCATATTTTATTCAGTATTTTTATTCGGTTAACCCTCTAGATTATAGACTTTTGTCGCCTTTTATTTTAAGTATTTGGTTGGTTTACTTTAAGAAATTATTTAATATTTTTGGTCTTTATACTTATTCGATAGCAATTTTAAGCTTAATGACTGGCTTTCTTTTTACGTGGCTTTCTCGTGGGAACTATTTAGAAAATCGAAAAAACATCACTCGGTTTTTGGTAAATGAAAAACTAGACAAAGTTCCTTTAAAATATTACCTCATCAATGATTCAGACACCGAAAAAAAAGTACAAGTTGCAGAACTAATAAGCACAGTAAATCCACAAGTTTCAATTACTTTTAAACCGAAAGACACATTAGAAGAAAGCACTCTCACTGAGTATAAAGTGAGTTCAAAAATAAAAATAAGTAAGAATCCATTTCAATAAGAATTTCTTACCTTTGAGCAGAAATTAAAATTTTAAAAAAATGAAATTACCAAAGTTTTTATTAGCAGACAACTCCGATATGCCGGAAGATTTATTTGTAGTGCACACAGAATATCCAAGATTTATTTTAAACGTTGAAGAAGAAGAAGTAGAATGGTTTGATGATTTGGAAGGCGATGACGAGGAAACAATGGCCGACGAAGCCACAAAAGTGGTAGAAGCCGCTTTTAAATGGTGTGACGATGAATTGGCGAAATACGACGAAGAAGACGAAGATTAATTTTTGGTTTAAACTAAAAATATAATATTAAAAGAACTCAGAAATGGGTTCTTTTTTGTTTTCCTCATATAAACCACTTTAAAGTAGAGGAATCTATTGAAAACAAAAATCTTCAATTTTTTAAAACTTTGTTCACAATAATTTTAGAAAAAACTACTGTGCTTTAGTAAGATATTAATAAGAAAAATGCCACGCTCCAGAAAAAAATTATAATTTAGTAGAAAATTTAATAAACTATGAAAAAATTCAGTTCTGTTCTGTTATTATTTGTGTTTGTTTTTAGCTTTTCTCAAGAGCAAAAAAAAGCAAGCAATAATTATATAAAAGAGCATTATACCAAAAAAGAAATCTATATCACCATGCGTGATGGCGTAAAACTCTTCACCTCTATCTACACGCCAAAAGATATTTCTAAAGATAAAAAATATCCAATTTTAATGCAAAGAACTTGTTACAGCGTTGCGCCTTATGGTGAAAATGAGTTTAAATCTGCGATTGGCCCGAATAAATATTTGATGAAAGATGAATACATTTTCGTCTATCAAGACGTTCGAGGCAGATATATGAGCGAAGGAACTTGGACGAATATGACGCCGCAAGTAGAACATAAAACCAAAAAAGATGTAGATGAAAGCACCGATACTTACGACACCGTAGATTGGTTGGTGAAAAATCTTCCGAACAACAACGGAAAAGTGGGACAATATGGAACGTCTTATCCAGGTTTTTATACCGCAGTTGGTTTATTAGCGCATCATCCGGCTTTGGTTGCTTCTTCGCCACAAGCGCCAATTTCTAATTTTTGGAACGATGATTTTTTACACAATGGCAGATTTATGCTTGGCTATTTCCGCACGTTTCCGGTATTTGGAATCCAAAAAACAGAACCGACACCTAAAGCCTGGTTTGCAGATAGTATGATAAAAAAATATTCTGACGACGGCCTGAAATTTTACCAAGACTTGGGAACTTTAAAAGACGGTGTAGATAAATATTATAAAAATAATTTCTTTATGCAGCAGATTATGGATCATCCCAACTACGATGATTTCTGGCAAAAAAGAAATTTATTACCACATTTGACAGACGTGAATCAGGCTGTTTTGCTCGTTGGCGGTTGGTTTGATGCAGAAGATTTATCTGGCCCTTTAAATATTTACAAAACCATCCAAAAAACTTCGCCAAAAGCGAAAAGCACCATTGTGATGGGCCCTTTTTCTCATGGTGCTTGGGGAAGAGAAACCGGAAAAGCCTATCATAATGATATTTATTTCGGCGATAGCATTGCGACTTACTATCAGAAAAATTTGGAAACTAAATTTTTTGCGCATTATTTAAAAGGAAATACCAACGAAGATTCTGGAATTCCAGAAGCAGTAATGTTTGATACAGGTGCAAAAAAATGGCGCGAATTTTCAAAATATCCGCCAGAAAATGCAAAAAAAGAAGATTTCTATTTTGTGAATAATAAACTGGAAATGAACCCCTCAGAAAGTACCACAGAATATTACAGCGATCCAAACAAACCAGTTGTAAGTTCAGAAAACTTGAAAGATTTTAATGGTTTTACGCCCAGAAATTATATGAGTGAAGACCAAAGATTTGCAGATATGCGACCAGATGTGGCGACTTTCACCACAGATGTTTTAACAGACGATATCACTTTTGGAGGCGAATTAATGGCAAAACTCAATATTTCATCTACGTCAACAGATGCTGATTTCATCGTAAAATTAATTGATATTTATCCGGAAAATGAGCCAGAAAATCCAGATAAACCAAACGTGATTATGGCCAATTACCATCAAATGGTTCGAAGTGAAATAATGCCCGCAAGATTTAGAAATTCTATTGAAAAACCGGAGGCTTTAGTTCCAAATCAAAAAACGGCGGTCGATTTTAAACTTCAAGATGTGATGCACACATTCAAAAAAGGGCATAAAATACAAGTTCAGATTGAAAGCACTTGGTTTCCGCTTTATACGGTGAACCCTCAGAAGTTTATTCCTAATGTAAATTTAGCGACGAAAGCAGATTATACAAAAGCGTTTATTAAAATTTACGGTGATAGTAAATTAGAAGCAGACGTGATTAAATAGTTGTCAGTTCATAGTTGATAGTTGACAGTTAAATAATTAGAAACAAAAAAGTGCAGAAAGTAATTTCGGCACTTTTTTTATGATGATTTTAAAATCTATTATCTCATGTCTAAAATCTCAATTCTAAAATCTCAATTCTAAAATCTCAATTCTAAACCTACATTTTATTAAATCTCAACAGCAACAAATTATCCTTATATAATTCCAAAACATTGTCTTTTACGACATATTTTGTCGTTTCATCGAGCATTTTAAGGAAGTTGGTTTCCACTTCCATATTAGGACACATTTTTCTCGTAGAACCAATATTTTTCACACTGAAATTACCAACCGTCGGGTCTAAATTCACTTCGTTAGAAAAGTAATTATTGCAACCTGCGTTTCCAGAAATTTTTCCATCTTTTATTAGCAAAGTCGGCACAGTTCCCTTTATATCACCTGCCACGCGCCAACTGCTATTATTGATGGACATTTGGCTTTTGCCAGATTTAGATTTTAAACCATTTACGGACGAACAAGATGCAAGCAGAATTAGGCTGCAAAATGCTAAAAGTATATTTTTCATAATTTTCTTTTTTTGTTAAAATTAAGCAATTAATTTATTACCTCAATTCCGCATTAAACTCACTTTTAAAAGATTTTATCAACGCATTCATCACTTCAGAAATATCTTTTTCCTCTAAAGTTTTTTCTTCATTTAAAAGTTCAAAACTTAAGGCGTAAGATTTTTTTCCTTCCGGTAAATTTTGTCCTTCGTAAACATCAAAAAGATTGATATTTTTTAAAAATTTTGATGGATTTTTCTGTGCTAAAGAATGAAGTTCTGCGTAAGAAATTTGCTTGTCTAAAAGCAAAGCCAAATCTCTTCTAATTTTATTAAACTTTGGAATATCTATAAATTTAAAATTATTTTTTACCCGCAGTTTCTCACAGTTTTCTACTTCAATTTCTGCGTAGAAAGCATCTTGCTCCACATCTGCATCTTTCAAAAATTCTGGCGACACTTTCCCTAATTTGGCGAGAGTTCTACCATTTGATTTTAATTCTAAACCTTCAGAAAATCTAGACTCTTCTAATGGCAATTCTTCAAAATTTAATTTAAGTTTCTCTAATAAAAGTGTAACGTAAGATTTTAAATAATAAAAATTCGTAGCAGATTTTGGCAACATCCAGTTTTCTGCATGGTTTCTTCCCGTTACTAAAAGCGCTAATTGTTTCCGCTCTTCATATTTTTCGCTTCTTTTATGATAGATTTTACCCAATTCAAAGAATTTTAAATCGGCATTTTTTCGGTTGATATTGTAAGCCGCATTTTCTAAAAGTCCTTCCAACAAAGATTTTCGCATAAAGGCCAAATCGCCACTTAACGGATTTAATAATTTCACCGCTTCGGTTTCATCTTTCACAGAACGTAGAGAATTATTCATCACTTCATTAAAACCTTGGCTTTGAAGCGATCTTGCCCAAGAATTTTCTAGCGCATCTTGATCATCTAAATTTAAAGAAACTGGCGAGAAAGAAAATTTTTCTGGCAAATCTATTTTATTGTAACCATAAATTCTAAGAATCTCTTCTATCACGTCTATTTCTCGTGTAACATCTGCTCTGTAATTGGGAACCGACAATTCTAAACCGTCATTTATTTCATTTAAAATTTCAATTTCTAAATATTTTAAAATGGATTTTACTTTCTCACGGTGAATTTTCACACCTAAAATTTGGTCTAATTTAGAATATCTAAAAACCACATAATTGTTTTCAATTTCTTCAGGATAAGACTCTAAAATCTCACCTACTAAGTTTCCATTAGCAATTTCAGAAATCATTTCAATGGCTTTAAGTAAAATTTTTCTGGCCAATTTCACATCAACACCGCGTTCAAATCTGAAAGAAGCATCTGTGTTTAAGCCGTGAAATTTCGCCGCTTTTCTAATTGCAACAGGATTAAAATAAGCACTTTCTAAAACAATTTTTGTGGTTTCAGAAGTAACGCCAGAATCTGCACCGCCAAACACGCCTGCAATACACATCGGGTTTTGGCTGCCGTCTTTTATGATGATTTCGCTACCATTTAAACTGCGCTCTACTCCATCTAAAGTTTTGAACTTTGTTCCTTCAGGGCAATTTCCTACTACAATTTTATTTCCAGAAATTTTTGCTGCATCAAAGGCGTGCAAAGGTTGGCCATAACTGTGAAGAATATAATTGGTGATATCTACTACATTATTAATGGGATTTAAACCAATCGCTTTCAACCGGTCTTTTAACCAATTTGGCGATTCTGAAATTTTAATATTTTCAATAACTGCGCCCAAATATCTTGGCGTTAATTCCGCGTCTTCTACTTCTAAAACAAAATCATTGGTGCCAGAAATTTCTGGCTCTTTTATTTCAATTTTTTTAAATTCAGATCTTAATTGATTATTTAAAAGAAAAGCGTTTAAATCGCGAGCAACGCCGTAGTGCGACATAGCGTCGGTTCGGTTTGGCGTGAGACCAATTTCATAAACCTCATCTTCAGCAATATCAAAATATTCTGAAAATAAATCGCCTTTTTTATAACTTTCATTTAAAATCATTATTCCGCCGTGATCGTCGCTCAAGCCTAATTCATCTTCCGCGCAAATCATGCCTTCAGAAACTTCGCCACGTATTTTTGCTTTTTTAATTTCAAAAGAATTTCCGGATTTGTCGTATAATTTTGTTCCTACAACTGCAACGGGAACGGTTTGCCCAGCCGCCACATTTGGCGCACCACATACGATTTGCAGAATATTTTCTCCGCCAACATCAACTGTTGTGATGTTCAATTTATCAGCATTTGGGTGCTTTTCGCAGGTTAAAACTTTACCGACTACAATACCTGCTAAACTTCCTTTGATATTTTCAAATTTTTCTACACCTTCTACTTCCAAACCAATATCTGTGAGATATTCGCTGATTTTGTCGGTATTCAAATCTGTATCTATATAATCTTTAAGCCAATTATTTGAAATTTTCATTTGTATTTTAGATTTTAGATTTTAGATTTTAGATTTTGGACTAAAAACTAAAACTTTGTTATATTAAATAAGAAGAGATTTGAGAAAAGTCTCAAATCTCAAATCTATATTTCTCAAATCTTATGATTTCTACATCCCGATTACCGGCATAGAAAGCATTAATATATGTTCGTTGTCTTCTAAACCATCTACCGGTTCTATAATTCCTGGTCGGTTGGGTTGCGACATTTTCATTGTGATATCGTCAGAATTTAAAACTGAAAGCATTTCGGTTAAAAATTTTGAACTAAAACCAATATTGATATCTTCGCCGTTGTAATCGCAAGGAATTTGCATATCTGCTTTGTTCGCATATTCTGTGTCTTCTGCGTGAAGATGAAGAATGTTTGCAGATAATTTGAATCTAATTTGATTGGTAGATTTGTTAGACATAATTGATGCTCTACGAATAGCACTCAACAATAAATTTCTATTAATCGTTAAAACATTCGGGTTTTCCTTTGGAATTACCGCGGTGTAATTTGGATATTTTCCGTCAATTAAACGACAAATCCAGATGTTATTTCCAAATGTAAATTTCGCCATATTTTCGTTAAAATCAATAACGACATCTTCGTTAGAATTGGCCAAAATGTTTTTGAAAATAGACAATGGTTTTTTCGGCATAATGAATTCCATCGGTTCGGCATTCATCAAATCTTCTCTTTTATAAACCACCAAACGGTGAGAATCTGTAGAAACGAAATTGGTCTCGTCCTCTTTAAATTGAAACAAAACGCCCGTCATCACTGGTCTTAAAGAATCATTACTCGTTGCAAAAAGCGTGTTTGCTAAAGCCTCAGATAAAACACCGGAAGAAATGGTAATACTTTGTGCGGCATCAAATTCTGGAATATCTGGATAATCTTCTGCATTGTCTAAAGCGACTGCAAAATTATCTTTTTCATCTAAAATTTCTAATAAACTTCCGTTTCCGTCTTCTGATTCTTTCACAGAAAGCGTTAAAGGTTGCTCGCCATAAGTTTTCACAAA
Organism: Halpernia humi; assembly: GCF_900108025.1. Lineage (GTDB taxonomy): Bacteria > Bacteroidota > Bacteroidia > Flavobacteriales > Weeksellaceae > Halpernia > Halpernia humi. The sequence continues at coordinate 60,561 of NZ_FNUS01000006.1, read as the reverse complement.
ATCCTGAAAAATTTTCGCGGGAACAGCGAAAGTTCCTTCATCTTCAGATTTCACTTCGAGCGTTGTAATTAAAGTAGTTTCACCGTCAGAAGCCGTAATTTTTAAAAGGTTTTCTTTTAAATCAAAAAGAAAATTTTCTAATATTGGTCTGGATTGGGAACTTGCAATTACGCCGCTTACAATTTGCAAAGCCTTCTGTAATTCGCCACTGGCAACAATAAATTTCATTTAAAACTATTTATATAACGACAAAGATAATGATTTGACTTTAAAAACTCAAAAGCAATTTCTTATAAATAAGATTAGTCCTAAAAAGTTACCAACAATTTAGAATTTAATCTTTTAATAATTGCATTTTACAACATCAAATTATTGAAACAATAATCATCAATTTAGTTTTTAGAAAAATTAATTTTATAACTCAAACCAACGTGAAACCATCTTCCCGGCATTGGCACGAGGCTGGTTTCGGTATATTTTGAATTAGTTACATTATTAATTAAAATATAAATTCCAAAGTCTTTTGCTTGATAATTTAGTTTTTCATCAAGTAAATTGTAACTTCCCAAATTCACTCTTTCATTATAGCGGTAAGTTAAAACATTGGTGAAATTTTTCAGAAATTTATTTTCTAAAGTCGCGACAAATTGGTGTTTTAAATTTTCTAAATCGTAGCGAGACAAACGCAAATCTGCATCTTTTCTTTGATTGTCTAAATAAGTGTAGCCTAAAGAATAAGACTTAAAAAAGCCAGAAAAATTTTGTTTAATTTCAACTTCAATGCCTTTTAATTCTACTTTGCTGATATTTTTCGCCGTCCATTTTGAAGTTGGAGAATCTTTCGCCCAATCAATCAAATTATCAGAATTTCTAGTGAAGAAACTGGTTTTTGCGGAAAATTGATTTCTTTTATATTGATACCCGATTTCCGTGGAAATTGCCGATTCTGGTTTTAAATCCGCATTTCCTTGTTCTGTTCCACTGCTGTAAAACAAATCCGTAAAAGTCGGCACGCGGTGAACTTTGGAAATATTTCCGTAAATTTTATGGTGTTCATTGAAAGTAAAACCAGCGTCTAAACCGGGATAAAAAAAGTTGCCTTCTTTGGAATAATTAGCATAAGAAATTCCTGGTGAAATGGCTAATTTGTCATTTAACAACGAAAAATGATGTTCCAAAAAAACTTGCGAAACAAAGCGATTTCTGTCGCCCAAATTATTACTCACCAAAATTTCTTTTCGTAATTCCACACCCAAACCTGTCACACCTAAACTTGAATGGTAAGCCGAATTAAAGGACGCGCCGATATTATTTCCTAAATGTAAATTGCGGTAAACAGACGGATTATTTCTTATATAAATATACTCATCTTGTCCGCGTCGCCAAGAAATATTTGAGTTAAAATCCCATTCATTAAAAGTTTGACGCCCCGAAATACTAACAATTGATGCCTGCGTTTCCTCATATTGTTCCGTCGCGGCAGGTGAAGCATAAAAACCGTTTGCACCGAATTTTTTCTCAGAAAAACCAGCCTGAAAACTTAAACCACCATTTTTAATTTTTAGATTATTTTGGTAATAAAAATTATTGATTTTATAATCTGTATTATGGCGATAACCATCGGACGTGGAAGTGTGAACTTGAATTAAATTTGAAAATTTTTCTGTTCCAAAGTTTGCATTTGCACCTAAATCGTAGGTTTTAAAATCGCCACCTTGCGCAGAAATTTTTAGCGATTTCCCAGCAATTGGCTTTGTAATAATATTGATGACTCCTGCGTAAGCATTATTTCCAAATCTTTGTGCTGCAGGTCCTTTGATAATTTCAATTTGCTCCACAGAATCCAAATCAAAAGGAATATTTAAAGAATTATGCCCAGTTTGGCTGTCGTTCATTCGTACGCCGTTTACCAAAATTAAAACCTGTTCAAAAGAACTTCCACGAATTGAAACATCGGCTTGAACGCCATTTGAACCACGTCTTCTAATATCTAAACCTGTGTTTAATTGCAATAATTCATCAATACTATTTGCAGGCGATTTTTCGATTTCCGCTTTTGTAATGATCGTGATATTTTCATTAATTTTTTCTACGGGAAGATTTAGAAATTTTCCCTGAACAAAAACTTCATCGATGTTTGCTGGCTTTTCTTGCGCTGAAATTTTAATTAATACACTTAAAAGAGAAAACGTTATTAGTTTTTTGGTCATAATGCTTTTTTCAATATTTATTCTTTTTTGTCATTCCGTAGTCAATCTCGGCAGTAATTTGAATTGCTTAGATTTCTGCGGAATGACAAAAAAAGTGTTAAGAGTTGAATAAATTAAAGCGCAAATATAATTAACATATTATTAATAAAAAGCGATTTAATTATTAATTTTAAAATTCAAACTTTAACGATTGTAAAAAAAGATTTTAAGCAAAAAATCAGAATTAAAATCCTTAATTTTGTATTCTTATGACTACTGAAGAAATCGACATTAAAAAATATATTTTCGTAAAGAACGCGCACCTCAATAACCTGAAACATATTGATGTTCTTATTCCCAAAAACAAATTAATCGTCATCACCGGCGTTTCAGGAAGCGGAAAATCTTCCCTCGCTTTTGACACGATTTATGCGGAAGGACAAAGACGATACGTGGAAAGTTTGAGTTCTTACGCGCGCCAATTTTTAGGAAAATTAGAGAAACCAAAAATTGATGATATCAAAGGTTTGGCGCCGTCCATCGCGATTCAGCAGAAAGTAATTTCTTCCAATCCACGTTCAACAGTTGGAACTTCTACGGAAATTTATGACTATATAAAATTATTATTCGCCAGAGTTGGCCGCACTTTTTCCCCAGAATCTGGGGCAGAAGTAAAAAAAGACAGCGTTTCTGATGTGATTGATTTTATTCAAAATTCTAAAAACAACCCCACTTTTACACTAAGTTCGCCTTTAATTTTTGAAGTTGAAAAATTTAAAGAACAACTGAAAATTTTAAAAATGGCAGGTTTTACGCGTTTGGAAGTTGCCGGAAATGTCGTCGGAATCGAAGATCTTGAAAGTTTTGGTTTTATCCCAGAAGAAGATGCGGTAATCAATTTGGTAATCGACAGATTTACGTACGAAGAAGATGAAAATTTTCTGCAAAGATTGGCAGATTCTATTCAGATGGCTTTTTATGAAGGTCGCGGTTACTGTTATTTAAAAAATGAAACGAGCGGAAAAACCAAAGAATTTTCCAATAAATTTGAATTAGACGGCATTGTTTTTAACGAACCCACTGTTCATTATTTTAGTTTTAATAATCCTTTTGGCGCTTGTCCAACCTGTGAAGGTTACGGAAAAGTCATTGGAATCGATGAAGATTTGGTGATTCCAAATAAAAATTTATCGGTTTTTGAAGACGCAGTTGCAAGTTGGCGCGGCGATTCTATGAAAGAATGGAAACTGGCTTTCATTAAAAAAAATAAAGATTTCCCGATTCATAAACCCTATTTTCAACTCACAAAAGAGCAGAAAAAATTGCTTTGGAAAGGAACGGGAAATAAAGATGAGCCGACCATTGATAATTTCTTCAAAATGCTTGAAGAAAATTTATATAAAATTCAATACCGTGTGATGCTTTCCCGTTATCGTGGCAAGACACTTTGCCCAACTTGCGAAGGCTACAGATTACGACCAGAAACAGAATGGGTAAAAATCGACGGCCACAATATTCAAGAATTTATAGAATTGCCTTTGGATGAATTGTTGCCTTTGGTAAAAAGTTTGAAATTAAACCAACACGATGCGGATATCGCAAAACGTTTATTGTATGAAATCACCTCGCGGTTAGAATTTTTAACGAAAGTTGGTTTGGGTTATTTAACGATTAACCGGACTTCGAGCACACTTTCCGGCGGTGAATCTCAAAGAATAAATCTTGCGACTTCGCTTGGAAGTTCGCTTGTTGGAAGTATTTATATTTTAGATGAACCTTCGATTGGTTTGCATTCTAAAGACACGGAAAATTTAATTCAGGTTTTAAAAAATCTGCGCGATTTAGGCAACACCGTAATTGTCGTTGAACACGATGAAGATGTAATGAAAGCGGCAGATTATATTATTGACATTGGTCCGGAAGCGGGATATTTAGGCGGAGAGTTGGTATTTTCTGGCGATTATAAAGAAATTAAAAAAGCAAACACTTTAACTTCAAAATATCTCACTGGCGAACTTGAAATAAAAGTGCCGACAAAACGCCGAAAAGCAAAGGAATTTATCCGAATAAAAGGCGCAAGAGAAAATAATTTAAAAAACATTTCGGTTGATATTCCCTTGGAAAGTTTGGTGGTAATTTCTGGGGTTTCTGGAAGTGGAAAATCTACTTTAATGAAAGAAGTTTTAACTACCGGTGTTCAAATAGAACTTGGCATGGGCGGCAAAAAAACGGATTATGATTCTATAGAATTTCCTTCAAAACTGGTTAAAAATATTGAATTGATCGATCAAAATCCAATTGGAAAATCCAGCCGGTCAAATCCTGTGACTTATTTAAAGGCGTACGACGATATTCGCGACTTATTTTCCAAACAGAAAATGGCCGCAATGATGAACTTGAAACCGAAACATTTTTCTTTCAACGTCGATGGCGGAAGATGTGATGAATGCAAAGGCGAAGGCGTCATCAATGTTTCGATGCAGTTTATGGCAGACATAGAATTAGAGTGTGAAGTTTGCCACGGCGCGAGATTTAAAGATGAAATTCTCGATATTAAATTTGACGAAAAAAATATTTCTGATATTTTACATTTAACGGTTGATGATGCGATTGCATTTTTTGAAGATAACGATCAAAAGAAAATTGTAACCAAACTAAAACCTTTGCAAGACGTTGGTTTGGGTTATTTACAACTCGGGCAAAGTTCTTCTACGCTTTCTGGTGGTGAGGCGCAACGTGTGAAACTCGCGTCGTTTTTAGTGAAAGGAAATACGACGGACAAAACCTTATTTATTTTTGATGAACCATCTACTGGACTGCATTTCCATGATATTAATAAATTATTGACTTCGCTTCAAGCCTTGATAGAATTAGGACATTCCGTAATCGTCATTGAACATCAACCGGATATTATAAAATCTGCGGATTATATTATTGACATTGGTCCGGGTGCTGGAAAATATGGCGGTGAAATTGTTTTTGCAGGAACGCCGGAAGATTTGGCGAAAGATAAAATTTCTGCAACGGCGAAATATGTGGCGGAAAAACTTTAAATAATTTTAGATTATGAATTTTAGATTTTAAATTATTTAGGCTTTGCTGGAATCTAAAATTTAAAATAAAAGGAATTATTCTATTTCACTAGTCAAACCGCGGGAAAGTAACTTTTCGTGCATTGGTTTTAGAATTTCTAAACTGCCTGTTTTTACGCGGCATCTACCTTTGTAATGAATGAGCATTGTGCATTGCTCGGCTTGCTCTAAAGTGTGTTTGCAAATTTCTACCAAACAGGAAATCACGAAATCAAATGTGTTGAAATCGTCATTGTAAACCACTAATTTATTTTCAAAATCTGATTCTTCCAAAACAGCGACATCTTCTTCGTACTCGCGTTTCGGACTTTCGTAATCTTTAATATTAAAAGGAGAAAAGTACATTAAATATTGGTATTAATATCTTCTAAAGAAATCTCATCATCCATTTTCGGATCGTAAATTAATTCTACCAATTCAACACTCATATTTTTCATTTTTAAAATTTTAAAATGATAATCTTCAATGTCAAATTCCTGATTTTCTTCCGGAATATCGCTTAAATGATGCATTATAAAACCCGATAAAGTATTAAAATCACCCTCTTCATTAAGTTCGCTAGGCAAATATTCGTTGATTTCTTCTAAAGGTTGTGTGGCTTGTATCCAATAAACATTATCGCCTACTTTATCTACGATGGTTTCCTCATCATCTTCTTCATCCTGAATTTCGCCCACCAATTCTTCTAAAATATCTTCTAAAGTGATGATGCCTTCTGTGCCACCAAATTCATCAATAATAATTGCTAAATGCTGTTTTTTCTGCTGGAAAATTTTAAGCAAATCTGATATTTTTTTACTTCCCACCACAAAAAATGCTTCACGCATTAAGCCTTTTAAATCATCGTGGGTAAGTGCGCCTTTGCGTTTTACAAACTCACGAATAATTTCTTTGGTATAAAAAATCCCGATAATATTATCTATAGAATCTTCGTAAACAGGAATTCTAGAATAGCCACTTGCCATGATAATTTCCATGATTTCTTCTAAAGAATCTTCAATATCAATGCTTAAAATATTTTGACGCGCGACCATTATTTGTTTCGCAGAATGGTCTGTAAAATCAAAGGCATTTTTGATAATTTCGTAATTTTCTTCTTCAATTTCACCACCTGCAGCAGATTGTTTCACCAATAATTGCAGTTCTTCAGTCGAGTGAATTTCTTGCTCTGATGCGGGATGAATGTTCATTAATCTCAAAAAGAAATTAGAAAGAGAATTCATCAACCAAATAAAAGGGCGAAAAATATTGTAAAAAATTCTTAACGGTGCTGCAATGAAAAAAGTAGTGGGTTCAGATTTCCGAATGGCGATAGACTTTGGAACTAATTCTCCAAACACAATATGCATTATGGTGATAATCAAAAAACTACAGATTACAGAAACTGTTGTGATAGTGGTTTCTGCTAAATTGATATTAAAAGTATGGAAAAGACTTAAAAAAATATCGTGCAAAGCGCTCTCTCCTACCCAACCTAAAGCTAACGACGCCAAAGTGATACCCAATTGTGTCGCTGAAAGATAAGCGTCTAGATTTTTGATAATTTTTTCGGCTTGTTTGGCCATTTTATTACCTTCAGCTGCTTTCAACTGAATTTGAGAATATCGAACTTTTACTATTGAGAATTCTGCTGCAACAAAGAAACCATTTAACAGAACTAAAAGAATGGCTATAAGAATTTTGACGAAACTGTCGGGGTCCATTTAAAAATTATAAATAATTAATTGCAAAGATACTATTTTTTTTAAAATGAAAAATTGGTTTTTGTTTATGAAAAAAGAATAATATCATCTATCTATGTCTTGATAATTAAGCGTTTAAATATGAAAACTTACGTCAACATTTTTAAATTAATTAAAAACAATTTTGAAGAATTAATATTATTTTTCACGATAAACAAAATATGAAATTAAAAGGCAAATATTGACCAAAACCGCAAAAGCATTTGATAAAATAATTGGCCATTCGTGATGTAGAAAGCCATACCAAACCCAAAGTGAAAGACCAACAATTAAAGTGCAAATCATTAACCAAGACAAATCTTTTGCATCTTTCTGCTTCAAAACTTTGAAGAGCTGTGGCAACATGGAAACTGAAGTTATTCTGCCTGCGACGAGTCCGAGAATGTTTTCGTTCATTTAATTACAAATATTAATTAAATTTTAATCAAGTCCAATTTCATTTATCTCATCATCTTTCTTTACTATTTTATTTTTATTAATGGCTATTGTAAATCGAATCAAAAAATAACTTATTAAAAGTACACCTCCAACATAGCCAATATTATAAAAAATTCCTGGATTTATTTGATACAGGAAAGCAGTTAAAAGCGCATTTGCTAAAAAAAGTATAATTGTTAATGCAATTGCCACATTAAAAAATGCAAGTGTTTTTGAAGATTTTACAAAGTAAAATATTAGGACTAACAAATAAAGAATTGATTCCATCAAGGAAAGAATAAAAAACAAACTATCAAATAATGAAACCTTCGACCTTAAATAAAACTGACGGTCAATTAAATGGTATAAACCTGAGAAAAACATCAGAAAAAACACCGTATTTATTACTAAAAATACGATGTTATTGGTCTTATTATTCCTATTAAACATAAATAAAATTTACTTTTCAAAAAACTCCAAAACAGAATCTGTTATATATTTCAACTGTTCTTCATCTAGCTCTGTGTGCATCGGCAAAGAAATTACTTCATCTAAAAGTTTGTCGGTATTTACAAAATCTTTGGGATCTGAATCTTGGAAATAGGCTTTTTGTTTTCTTAAAGCAACAGGATAATAAATCATCGCGGGAATTTCTTTTGTGGCTAAAAAATCGCGCAATTCATTGCGTTTTCCATTGGTAATTCTCAAAGTATATTGGTGAAAAACGTGGGAAGAATATTCCGCTCTTTTGGGTGTTAAAATATTCGGGTTGCTGGCAAATGCTTCGTCATAGAAGTCGGCCGCTTTTCTGCGCGCTTCGTTATAAGAATCTAAAAGTGGTAATTTTTTTCTTAAAACTGTGGCTTGCAAACTGTCTAATCTAGAGTTTACACCAATCTCATCGTGGTAATAACGTTCGTACATGCCGTGGTTTACGATACCTCTAATTTTGAATGCTAATTCATCATCATTAGTGAAAATTGCACCGCCGTCGCCATAACAACCAAGATTTTTCGAAGGGAAAAATGAAGTTGTTCCTAAAATCGCCATCGTACCACCTTTTTTTACTGTTCCGTCCGAGAAAGTAAATTCCGCGCCAATGGCTTGGGCATCATCTTCAATAACATATAAATTATGCTCTTTTGCGATTTTCAGAATTTCTTCCATATTAGCACATTGCCCGAACAAATGAACTGGAATAATGGCTTTGGTTTTTGGCGTGATGGCTGCTTTCAATTTTTCGGTATCCATCGTGAAAGTATCGTAATCTACATCAACTAGAACAGATTTTAATTTTAAAAGATGAATCACTTCCACAGTTGCGGCGAAGGTGAAATCTGCGGTAATCACTTCGTCGCCTTCTTTTAAATCCAGCGCCATCAATGCAATTTGCAAAGCATCGGTGCCATTTGCGCAGGGAATGACGTGTTTCACATCGAGATATTGCTCTAATTCTGCCTGAAAAGTTCGCACTTCTGGGCCATTAATGAAGGCCGCAGAATCTATTACATTTAATAAGGCATTGTCTAAATCACTTTTTATTTTGTAGTATTGGCTTTGTAAGTCCACCATCTGGATCGCTTTCATAGGTAAATTTTTATTTTTATTAAGGTTATCTGGTCTCGCCTATTTTAGATTGTAAAGGTTAGAACAATAAAAAAATGACGAATTCACAAATAAATTTTTACAAATTTAAGAATTTTAAACCGCTTTAAACTATGATTTTTATTGGAAATTTCTCAATTAATCGTTTTAAATTTTAAACCTAATTTAAACTTGCAATGGCTTTAATATCTTGATTCCGCCTTCATCAAAAACTGCAAACAATACATTCTTCAACTAAAAACCTTGCAAACCGATAGCAAAATATTTTATAAAAAGGCGCTAAATCTTGGTCTAGATAAAAGATAAAAAAAATATTAAATCTTTAAAAAAACAGTTAAAAAATATCAGTAAATTAAAATTTATTTCCATCTTTTTTTACTTAAAACACTGTAATATTAACTTCATTTTTTTTATTTTTACACAAAATGAATAAAATGAAAAAATTTATATATATTTTTCTATTTCTGATAGGTATTTTTACAAATGCCCAAACCGAATTGGTATTTGTTTATTTTAAAGATAAACCAAATTCAGCGGCATTTTTTGCAAATCCAACGTTAGAACTTACCCAAAAATCTTTAGACAGAAGAAGCAATTTAGGAATTGCATTGGTAGAACAAGACGCTCCGATCGAACCTACTTATATTCAAAATATTAAAGATTTAGGATACACCGTAACCGATTATTCCAAATGGTTAAACGGTGTTGCTGTGGAAGCAGATGCAGCGCAGATAGCAGATTTAAAGACAAAACCTTACGTGGAAAAAGTGGAAAGTTTCATCGTTCACCCCGCAACACCAATAATTAAAAAAGAAAAAGAAAATAAGTTTGAAAATATTGATAAAAATAGTTTAACTAGTTTCAATTACGGTTTGGGTGCAGCGCAAATAGATCAAGTTAATCTTCGGGCTGTTCACGTCGCAGGATATACAGGCAAAAATATTACAATTGCAGTTATTGACACAGGATTTCCGACCGTAGATACTGGTTCTGTTTATGCCAGAATCCGCACTAACAATCAAATAAAAGGTGGCTATAATTTTGTAAATAAATCTTCAGACATCTATAATGTTACTTTAGACAATCACGGCTCCTACTGTTTGGGCGTGATTGCTGGCTATGTAGAAAATTCTTTTGTGGGTTCCGCACCAGACGCAGATTTTTATCTTTACGCTTCAGAAGACAATACAAAAGAAGTACCTCAAGAGGAACTTTATTGGATAGAAGCAGCGGAAGAAGCAGATAGAAAAGGTGTTGATATTATTTCTACATCATTGGGCTATTATGATTTTGATGACCCAAGATACAACTTACTTTATTCTGATATGGATGGCAAAACTTCTTTCATCGCGCGAGGTGCAGAAATCGCCACAAAAAAAGGCATTATTGTAGTTGCCGCCAATGGAAATGAAGCTACTAAAGCCTTTCATTATTTAATAACACCTGCAGATAATAAAGACGTGTTTTCTATTGGCGCAGTTACATCAACTGGCGATGCTGCTTCTTTTTCTTCTTTTGGACCCAATGCAAATGGCGACATAAAACCTGATGGAAGCACGAGAGGACAAATCACTTATATGGGTTTCAACAACGCAGTTACTTCAGGCGGCGGAACTTCTTTTGCAACGCCTCTAGCAGCAGGCGGAATTGCGTGTATATTGCAAGCCAATTATTCTGAAAACCGTGACACAATTAAAGATTTGTTGCGACAAAAAGCCTCCCTTTATCCTGCGCACGACGACCAAAGAGGCTTTGGAATATTGAATTTCGGAGAAGTAATGAATAATGTTTTAGCAACAAGCAGCGAAATAAAGCAAAATAATTTAAAAATTTACCCCAATCCTGTTACGGATATTTTAAATGTGAAATCAAGCGAAACATTATTAAGTGTAGAAATTTTCGATAACTTAGGTAGAAAAATCAAAAATTTAAAAAACACCTATCAAAACAATATACACAACTTGCAACCTGGCATTTATTATCTAAAAATAAAGACTGAAAAAGCAAAATATATTGAGAAATTTATTAAGAAATAAAGTTCTTAGCGATTAAAAATAAAATTAACCGTCATTACCAAAGCAGTAAGAAGCAATCCGCCGCCAATCATATTTTCCAAGGTTTTATCTCGAAGCTTTGCATTAAATTTCTTTCCTACAAATGCGCCTAAAGCAAATCCCAATGCAACTGGCCAAGCCTTCTCAAAAATAATATGACCTTGCATATAATGGCTAAAACTGCCAGTAACACTGGTAATCACTATCATAAATAGAGCCGTTGCAGTGGCTATTTTCGCCGGGATTTTAAAAACCTTAAGCATAATTGGTGTTTTCATAAAACCACCACCAACACCAAAAAGTCCTGCTAGAATTCCCGATGCGCTACCAAAAAATATCATCATGATAAGACTTACGCGGTAAGCCACAAAATTTTTATGATTTTTAATTACAAACGCTGGTTTTGTTTTATTTAATTTGGCAAAAAGTCCATCTTTATTATTGCTTTTATCTTTATTAAATTTAAAAAAGAAAGAAAGTCCCAAAAAGAAAACCATTGCTGCAAAAAGATATTCTAATTTTTCTGCGGCAATATAGTTTAAAAGTAAACTCCCGACTACAACACCAATTACCGTGGGAATTTCTAATAGAATTCCTATTTTAAAATCAACAAAACTATTTTTCCGATTATAATATGTTGAGATTAATGCAGAACCTACTAAAGAAATCATACAAGAACCCACCGCCAAATTCAGCGGATAATGAAAAAAAGTAATGAGCACCGGCACCATAAAAATACCGCCACCAAAGCCAACCAAAGAACCGTAAAGACTTATTATAAAACTGATAATAACTATTAAAACTATGAAAATCTCCGCAGACATATTGACTATTATAAATTAATTTTACAAAGCTAATTTAATTTTATTAAATTTATCTGTTACTTCACAAAAATTAAATCTCTAAAAGTTTAAAATTAAGGCATTAAAATTGTTGCGAAAAACTTAAATTGATTCCAAATAATTTAATAAAAAACGATGAACTCGCCAATACCATTAGATTAAGTGGGTTTTCGGCATAAAACTATTAAGAAAGTAATTTACAAAAATGCTTCAAATACTATTATTCGAATTTTTAAAAAAGCCCATTTTAGGAAAATATTCCTTATTTTTTTGATAAACACCTTATTAATTTTAGAACTCTATTATGAAAAAAATTCTTCAAATTGCCAATAGCGTTGCACTTGTATCCACAATTTTTATTAATTATTTATCTAATACAGGTGCTATCAATGGAAAAACCATCGGAAATGTCTCTAATGGCCTTCGCAGTTTATTTACACCGGCTGCTTATGCTTTTTCTATTTGGGGATTTATTTATTTGCTGCTTTTTGGCTTTATAATTTACCAAGGCAGAAGTTTGTTTAATAAAAATACTGAAGACGATTTCGTTGAAAAAATTGGCCCTTGGTTTATCATTTCTTGCATTGCAAACAGCGGATGGGTTTTCCTTTGGCTTTTAGGCTATACAGGTTTGTCTTGTATTTTAATTTTCTTGCTTCTTTTTTCTTTATTAAAAATAATTATCAATAACCGTATGGAAATTTGGGATGCACCCGCAAAAACTATTGCATTTCTCTGGTGGCCCTTCGTTTTCTATGCAGGTTGGGTTACGGTTGCAAGCATAGCAAATGTTTCCGCTTATTTGGTGAAAATTAATTGGAATGGTTTCGGTATTTCACCCGAAATCTGGACTATTGTAATGATTATTATCGCAACAATAATCAATTTAATTGTAGTATATAAAAGAAATTTACGAGAATTTGCGACTGTGGGAATTTGGGCTTTAATCGCTATTGCAGTTGCAAATTTTGACCAACAAAAAATCATTTCTTATACCGCTATTTTAGCATCCCTAATTCTTTTCGTCGTGATTATGATTCAAGGTTTTCAAAACCGAAAAACAAATCCTTTCTTTAAAATGCTTACCAATAGATAAAATATAAAATTACTGAAAATATACGCTAGCAGATTTTCCAGATTATGCAGATTCTTTCTAATTTAAATCTTATATATTTGCCAAATTAGCGAGAGAATAAATCAAGAAATATTTGATAAAAATGAAATTTAAAATTCAAAAATCACCATTCGTAGTTCCGACCACCGATGGAAAATTAATAGAAGAAATTTGGGGAAATTCTACCCAAAATCCTGAAATTTCAATTGCGCACATGGTTGCACCGCCACATTGGAAAGAACCTTTCCAAACACCAAATTTTGATGAATTCACGTACATTATTTCAGGAAAAAAACAATTTGAAATAGATGGTGAAATCGTGATATTAGAAAAAGGCGAAAGTATAAAAATTGAAAAAGGCGCAAGAGTTCGATACAGCAATCCTTTTGACCAACCTTGCGAATACATGGCGATTTGTTTGCCTGCTTTTTCTATGGATTTGGTAAATCGTGAAGAAGAAATTTAAAAAAAGTTTTTCAAAAAGAAAAAGCCAGTAAAATAAAACATACTGGCTTTTTTAAATTTCAAATTTTAATCTGAGAAAATTCCATAAAAAAAAAAGCGGCCATAAGCCGCTTCTTGTGTTTTACCAACGACCGCCGCCGCCACCGCCACGGTTTCCACCGCCGCCGTAACCGCCACCTCCGCCGCGATTATTATCGAAACTTCTTCTTGGTTTGTCTTCTCTTGGCTTAGCTTCAGAAACGTTCAACGCTTTACCGTCAAGTTCTCTCTCGTTTAATCCTTCGATTGCTTGCTGGCCGTCTTCGTCACCCATTTCTACGAAACCAAATCCTCTGGATCTCCCAGTTTCTCTGTCCGTAATGATTTTAGCTGAAGATACTTCTCCATACTCAGAAAATAAATCGTGCAACGCTTCTTCTTTGGTTGCATAGTTGATGTTTGAAACAAAAATGTTCATTGTAAAAAAAATTATAAATTAAAAAATTGCTGTATATATAAGGAAAAGCAACAAATACTGAACAAATATTGATTTCAAATATAAACAGGTGCAAGATACAACATATATTAATAACTACAATATTTTTTTATTCAAGCATCGAAAATATATTATTTATAGCTAGTTGGATAAAAATTAGGAGCAACAAAAACCCGCCTCTTTTGAAACAATTCACCCGCTGTTCGTTCTATCCCGCCGTGGCGGGGATGCCACTACCATCGGGGCTACCTCGAAGTTTAATTTTACTTTTGAAGGGAAGAAAATTAATGTTTAAAAAAACTTTACATTATGCTACTTCCTTCCCCACCGACGCTTCTAATAATTTAAACCAATCCTCGTTTTCTAAATTAATTTGCAACGCCAGTTTTGAATTCGCAATATTTTCCGTTTTTGTTGTTCCCAAAACTGGCAAAATTTTCGCCGGATGTTTCAGCAAAAATGCCAATAAAATTTGATCTTCTACGCAATTATATTTTTTACAAAGTTGATGCAAAACAGATTTTATTCGCAAATTTTTATCAGACACTTCAGAAAAATAATTCCCCATCGGCGACCAAGCCATTGGCGAAAGTTTCTTCAGCATCAATTGATCTAAAGTACCGTCGTAAAAAGATTTGGTTTCCATTAGCGAACATTCTATTTGATTGGTAATTAAAGGAAAATACGTATTAATCAAATCAAACTGCGACGCAGAAAAATTACTTACGCCAAATTCTTTAACCTTTCCCTCATTTTTTAATTGATGGAATGCTTCCGCAATTTCTTCCGGATTCATCAATGGCGAAGGTCTGTGCAAAAGTAAAACGTCTAAATAATCGGTATGCAGATTTTTCAAACTATTTTCTACTGAATTCAGAATGTGATGTTTAGAATAATTATAAGCTTTCACTTTATAATTTCTATTTTCGCAAGGCATTTCAATGCCACATTTAGAAATAATCTGAAGTTTAGTTCTGTCTAAAGACATCTCACTAAATGCTTTTCCAAACAATTCTTCGGTAGTATAACCACCATAAATATCGGCGCAATCAAAGGTAAATAATCCTTCTACGAGAGAAAATTCAATTAATTTTTGAACTTCACTAGGCGAATAATTGGCACCCCAAATTCCCCAACGCATCGTTCCTATTATTAATGGTGAAAATTTCATATATTTATTTTTTACAAATCTAACAAAAAATGAAAGTTCACACCACAGATTATAAGAACACTTTTATACAAGTCGCTGAAGATTGTCCCGTTTCAATCGCAGAAATACCGACGCTAAAACGAAATAAAACCCTCGCCAATATTCAATATGAAATCATTTCCGAAAATCCTTACAAATTTACTTCAGATGAAATCATGTTGCATTGCTATATTTTAAAAAATAATATCCCGAAAGAAGAGCGAGAGCAAGCAAAAAAAGATTTTTTTTCTAAAGGGCAACCGTGTTTTCGCAGTTCTGCTTTGGCAAAAAGATATGGTTTCGGTTTTCACTTTAACGCTGACAAAAAAGTTGCAATATATCCTCGTGAAAGTGCAGATTATCAAGATTTTGAAGCAGATGAAACGCTTATAAAAGTAAAAGCAATGCGTTCTAAAAGAGCAAAATAATCTTGCATTAAAACCTTAATTTAAAAAATAATGCAAATAATTAGCGCGGCAAGCGTTCCCAAATAATAGTTTTAAACAAGAAAAACCGTAATATTTCTGCTAAATTTGCAAAAATATTTAAAATGAAATACCACACCAGAAAATGGGTAAAACCTGAAGATTTAAACCCAAATCAATCCTTATTTGGTGGTCGCCTTTTGCAATGGATTGACGAAGAAGCAGCGCTTTACTCTATTATTCAACTAGAAAACCCGAAAGTGGTTACCAAATATATTTCAGAAATCAATTTTGTGAGTTCCGCCAAACAAGGCGATATTATAGAAATTGGTATTGAAATTTTATCCTTTGGAAACTCATCATTAAACTTAAAATGTGAAGTTCGAAACAAAATGACACATCAAACAATCATTACCGTAGAAAAAATCGTAATGGTTGCTTTGGGCGAAAATGGCCACCCTGTTGCTCATGGAAAAACCCAAATGGAATATGCAAAAGATAGACTAAACAATGGCAATTAATCCGCACGAACAAAAAATCTCTCCTTCTTCCGTTTACTATTGCCCGATGGAATGCGAAGGCGAAAAACTTTATTTTGCGCCAGGAAGATGCAAAGTTTGCAATATGTTTTTAGTTCCGATTGAAGAACGCGAAGACCAAAAAAATAAACCCAAAACTTTTTCTAAAACAAATTTACCCGAAAATTTCAAGGAAAAAATAGGCGACTATTTTTGTCCGATGTTTTGTGAAGGCGATAAAACCTATCCTTCAGATTCGGGCTGTCCGGTTTGTCACATGCACTTGGAAGAAATTACAGATGATCTGGTTGCAAATTCACAGTTTTCAGTTGATAGTAATAATAACAAAAAAAGCATCAACCATCAACCATCAACTAACAACAAAAATGCAGGAAAATACTATTGTCCAATGTTTTGCGAAGGCGATAAAGTTTATGATTCAAACGTTGGCTGCCCAGTTTGCGGAATGGATTTAGTAAAATATCCCGATAAGAATGAAGATGAACAAGAAGACAAAACTTATACGATTTTAAAAAATAAATTCATAATTGCCTTAGTTTTTACCCTTCCCGTTTTTTTACTTTCTATGGGAAAAATGGTTGTCGATTTACCCTTTTCACCAAAAATTTCAGCCTATTTAGAGTTGATTCTGACTTTGCCAGTTTTATTTTATGCGGGTTGGTTTTTAATAAAACGTGGCATTAATTCCTTTAAAACTTGGAATTTGAATATGTTCAGTTTAATCGCTTTGGGAAGTGCCGCGGCTTTCATTTTTAGTTTAGTGGCCTTATTTTTCCCAAGCATTTTGCCCCATGAAATTAGCGGACATAACGGCGAAGTTCCAGTTTATTTTGAAGCCGTAAGTGTCATTTTAACTTTAGTGATTTTTGGGCAATTATTAGAAGCCAAAGCACATCAAAAAACAGGAAATGCGATTCGGGAACTGATGAATCTTTCGCCTTCCACCGCACATTTAATTAAAAATAATACTGAAAAAACAGTTGCTTTAAGTGAAATAAAAGTAGGCGATTTTCTACGCGTAAAACCTGGCGAGAAAATTCCTGTAGATGGAAAAATAACGGAAGGAAATTCTACAATCGATGAAAGTATGATCACTGGCGAACCGGTCGCCATTGAGAAAAAAGAAAACGAAAAAGTGACTTCGGGTACGATAAACGGCAACAAAAGTTTTGTGATGCAAGCCGAAAAAGTAGGCGATGAAACGCTGCTTTCGCACATCATAAAAATGGTAAATGAAGCGAGCCGAAGTAAAGCGCCCATTCAAAAATTAACAGATAAAGTGGCGAAAATCTTCGTTCCAACGGTGATTGCTATTGCGGTTTTGACTTTTATTTTATGGCAAATTTTCGGTCCGGAAGGCAAAAAAACAATTTTTGCATTAGTCAATGCAGTTGCGGTTTTAATTGTCGCTTGTCCGTGTGCTTTGGGTTTAGCGACGCCGATGTCTTTAATGGTTGGCATTGGAAAAGGTGCAAAAAATGGGATTTTAATTAAAAACGCCGAAGCTTTAGAAGAATTGCATAAAGTAAATGTTCTAATTACTGATAAAACAGGAACATTAACGGAAGGAAAACCAAGTTTAGAACAAATAGAATCGGTTGAAAATATCGACAAAAATTTAATTTTAGAAATTGCAGCGTCATTAAATCAAAACTCTGAACATCCTTTATCTAAAGCAGTTCTAGAAAAAGCAACATCTGAAAATCTGGAAATTAAAAAAATAAATCAGTTTGTAAATATTTCAGGAAAAGGTTTAAAAGGAAGTTTAAATAATAAAATAGTTTTGCTTGGAAACGAAAGTTTGATGGAAACTAATAAAATTGATATTCCTATTAATTTAAAGGAAAAAGCAATAAAAATTCAGGAAAAAGCGCACACAGTTTCTTATGTTGCGGAAGATGGAAAAGTGATTGGTTTCGTTAGTTTTACAGATAAAATAAAAGCAAGTTCAAAAATTGCGATTGATTATTTGTTGAAAAACAACGTTGAAGTGATAATGATTACCGGCGACAATGAACACACCGCGAAAGCCGTCGCAAATGAACTCGGTATAAAAAAATATATTGCAAAAGCACTTCCAGAAGACAAGTTAAATGAAGTGAAAAAACTTCAAAAAGAAGGAAAAATTGTAGCGATGACGGGCGACGGAATTAATGATTCACCTGCTTTGGCGCAAGCAAACGTAGGAATTGCGATGGGAACCGGAACTGATGTCGCCATTGAAAGTGCTCAGATCACTTTATTAAAAGGCGATATTTCTGGTGTTGTAAAAGCCAAAATTTTAAGTGAAAAATTATTGAGAAATATCAAAGAAAATTTATTTTTTGCTTTTTTCTATAATGTTTTGGGAATCCCGATTGCGGCAGGTTTGCTCTACCCTTTCTTCGGCATTTTATTATCGCCAATGATTGCGGCGGCGGCGATGAGTTTTAGTTCGGTTTCCGTAATTTTGAATTCTTTGAGATTGAACAGCATTGATTTAAGAATAGAATAAATGAAAAAAAAACTTGGTTGTGCTTTCTGGTGCAGGGATTTCGGCGGAAAGTGGCATTAAAACGTTTCGCGATTCCAATGGTTTGTGGGAAAATCACCGTGTGGAAGATGTTGCAAGCCCGGAAGGTTTTGCGCGAAATCCAAAACTCGTTTTAGATTTTTATAATGCGCGAAGAAGGCAATTACGTGAAGTTTTTCCCAATGAGGCGCATAAAATTTTAGCAGAATTAGAACAGAATTTTAATGTAGAAATCATCACGCAAAATGTAGATGATTTGCACGAGCGCGCTGGTTCTACAAAAGTTTTACATCTTCACGGCGAACTTTTAAAAGCCAGAAATATTTATAATTCTGAAACAATTTTCGATTGGAAAGGCGATATGAAAATTGGTGATTTAGATGAAAATGGAATTCAAATTCGGCCACATATTGTTTGGTTTGGCGAAATGGTTCCTGAACTTGAAAACGCCGCAGAAAAAGTTTCTAAAGCCGATTTCTTAATTATTGTGGGGACAAGTTTACAGGTTTATCCCGCTGCAAGTTTGGTTGATTATGCACCGGAAAATTGCGAAATTTTTGTGGTAGATCCAAATTTAGAAGAAAAATCAGTAAAATATGCGCATTTTTATAAAATGACTGCAACGCAAGGAATGACGGAAATTTATAAGATATTAATTAAAAAAATGAAGATTTAATTTTCATAAACTTTGTTAAATTTTCGCTAAAATATTTTTAATTCCTTAAATTACAATCTTAAATAAAAACATTATGATTGTAAAAGTATTAGAAGTAATTGCTACTTCAGAAAAAAGTTTCGAAGATGCTGTGAAAAATGCAGTAAAAGAAGTTTCAAAAACAGTAAAAAATATCGACAGCGTTTGGGTGAAAGACCAAAAATGCCACGTGAAAAACGGCAAAATAGTTTCTTACGGCTGTGTTTGCAAAGTATCTTTCAGGGTTAATTCTTGATCTAAATACCTTTAAAATTTATGAACCATTTTGATACGTCAGGATGGTTTTTTTAATAAAATAATATCCATTAAAATTGCTAAATTTGAACTATGAAAAACGAAAGTCTTATTTCAAACTTTTTAGCGGTAAAAAATCAAATTCCTGAAGGCGTTCAACTCGTTGCCGTTTCCAAAAATCATCCGGCAGATAATATTAAAACAATCTACGATGCTGGCCAAAAAGTCTTTGGCGAAAATAAAGTACAGGAATTGGAAGAAAAATATGAAATTTTACCAAAAGATATAGAATGGCATCTCATCGGGCATTTGCAAACCAATAAAGTGAAATATATTGCGCCGTTCGTCAACACTATTCAAAGTGTAGATTCTGAAAAAGTTTTAAAGGAAATCAACAAAGAAGCCTTCAAAAATTCTCGAATAATTAATATTTTACTTCAAGTTAAAATTGCGGAAGAAGATTCTAAATTTGGATTAACGATTTCTGAAAGCAAAACTATTTTTGAGTCTTATTTAAACGGAAAATTTCCGAATATCAAAATAACTGGTTTAATGGGAATGGCCACTTTTACTGAAAACAAAAATCAAATTAAAACTGAATTTTTAAAATTAAAAAATTTGTTTGATGACATTAATAAAAGTTCTTCATTTGAAACACTTTCTATGGGAATGAGCGATGATTTTGAATTGGCAATTGAATGTGGCGCAAATTCCGTAAGAATCGGCTCTGCAATTTTTGGCGCAAGAAATTATAAGGAATGATATTTGCTTGGAACAGCGAGAACTTATAAATTTTATAAACAATAAATATGGCATCTAAAATCTTAATAGTTGAAGACGAACCAGCAATTGCAAACGGAATAGTAGAAACCTTAGAATTTGATCTAAAAAACTACGAGTTTGTTCTCGCTACAAATGGTTTAGAAGCCTATAAATTATTAGAAAAAGAAGATTTTGAACTCATTATTTCGGATATGAAAATGCCGAAAATGTCTGGGAATGAACTTTTAACCCAAACTTTGCAACTAAAACCTGAAACAACTTTTATAATGATCACGGCACATGGCGATATAGAAACAGCCGTAGATTCCCTAAAGGAAGGTGCTTATGATTTTATTGCAAAACCAATTGATATTAATAGACTCATCACTAGCGTAAAAAACGCATTGGATAAAGACGTTTTAAAAAAAGAAAACAAAAATCTCCAAAAAGAAAATTCTTCGCTAAAGAAAAAAGTGAGCAAAAAATACCAAATGATTGGTGAATCTCCGGCTTTAAAAGACATTCAAAATATTATAGATAAAGTGTCAGTTTCAGACGCACGAGTTTTAATTACTGGGCCAAATGGTGCCGGAAAAGAATTGGTAGCGCACGCCATACACGCGCAAAGCGATAGAAACAAAGGCCCAATGGTGGAAGTAAATTGCGCTGCAATTCCATCAGAACTTATTGAAAGTGAACTATTTGGACACGTAAAAGGTTCCTTCACTGGCGCTATAAAAGACAAACAAGGGAAATTTGAACTCGCAAATGGTGGAACAATTTTTTTGGATGAAGTAGGCGATATGAGTTTGAGTGCACAAGCAAAAGTTTTGCGCGCCCTGCAAGAAAAAAAAGTATCACCAGTCGGAAGCGATAAAGAGATAAAAGTGGACGTTCGCGTTTTGGCAGCAACCAATAAAAATTTAAAAAAAGAAATCGAAGAAGGAAAATTTCGGGAAGATTTATTCCATCGCCTTTCTGTAATTGAAATTGCCGTTCCATCTTTAAATGAAAGAATTAATGACATTCCTTTGCTTGTGAAGCACTTTTCTAAAATAATTTCTGAAGAACATGGCACGCCAAACCGAGAATTTGGTGAAGAAGCCATCCAAAATTTACAAAAACTAAATTGGACCGGGAATATTCGCGAACTGCGAAATGTAGTGGAAAGATTAATGATTTTAGGCGAAAATCCTGTGACTGCTAAAGATGTAGATTTATTTGTGAAGAAATAAAATTTTCTGCTTAATGCAATGAAAGTAAGAATTTTGAAAATATTTTTTTACTGAAGATTTTTAATCGCTGATTATTTGAATGTAAAAATCTCATTATTTGCCGTACTTTTGCGACAAATTTTTTTATGTCTTTTCTAAATAAAAAATATACCAAAGCATCTCTAATTTTAGCGCTTCCCGTGATGCTGACGCAAGTTGGCCAAGTTTCCGTCAATTTATTTGATAATATTATCGTGGGAAATCTTTTGGGCGCAGATGCTTTGGCTTCGGTTGCATTGGCAAATGGCGTCTTTTTTTCCGTTTTTGTATTTGCTTTGGGCTTTTCTTTTGCGATTCCACCATTGGTTTCTGAAGCGCATGTCAACAATAATCACAAACAAATCAATCGTATTTTTCGCCATGGTTTTGCAATTAATATGGCTGTTGCAGTCTTGCTAATGGCGATTTTATTTTTTAGTATGCCACTCATTTACCATTTAGATCAACCGGCGAAAATTCTACCAAATACCATCAGTTATTTGAGCATTATGATTTTAACGATGATTCCGTTTATGGCATTTCAAACTCTTCGCGAGGTTTCCGAAGGACTTTCTTACACAATTGGTGTTACCAAAGCAACCATTGCGGCAAACATTCTGAATATTATTTTAAATTATATTTTCATTAAAGGATTGTTCGGCATTTCACCAATGGGTGTAGATGGATCGGCTTATGCCACATTAATTGCGAGAATTTTTATGGTTATTTTATTGTATCTTATTCTTAGAAAAAAAAGCCAAACCAGACGCTATATTTTGGATTTTTCACTGAAAATTAATACCTTCTCAAAACAAATTTTCGAGAAAATGATTCGTTTGGGATTTCCTACAGCGCTTCAAATGTTTTTTGAAATTTCAGCATTTGCCGCAGCGGCTTTTATTTGTGGCTTGGTTTCTGCAAAAGATATTGCGTCGCACCAGATTGCTTTAAGTATGGCCTCTTTTACTTTTAACTTATGTATTGGTTTTAGTGTAGCATCAACAGTGCAAGTTGGACGAAGATTGGGCGAAAGCGATTATAAAGGTGTGAAAGAAGTGGGCATTAATAATTTAAAAATCGCTTTTATATTCATGTCACTTTGCGGCATATTTTTTATTCTTGGACGGCATATTTTGCCAACTTTTTTCACTAAGAAGGAAGATGTTGATGTGATTTTATTGGCTTCAAAACTTTTAATTGTTGCCGCTTTATTTCAACTATCAGATGGAATTCAAGTAACAGCCTTGGGTGGTTTGCGAGGTTTGCAAGATGTGAAAATACCAAGCATCATAACGTTTGTGGCATATTGGCTCATCACCATTCCGCTTGCTTATTTTCTTTGCGTCACTTTAGAAATGGGAGCGCTCGGCGTTTGGATTGCTTTGGGAATTGGCTTAAGTATTTCCGCGATTTTGCTAGTTCGCCGTTTTTTAAAATTAGCAGATAGAAAAATTAGTTTCAATTTGGTTAAATAAAAACTAAAAAATTAAAGTTTTTTTTCTGTAAATCAAAATTGTCGCATCCCTTTTTGCTTGGATTCCCATTAAAATCGGGCGAAAACAGAAGACCTAGTTTTTAAAAGCGCGACAGCCCAAAAATAATCATAAAAAAAATTAAAATTAAAATAATGGAAATTAATATAAGAAAATTAGAACTGACTGATTATGAGGTTTTAATTAAAGTAATGAAGCAAGCCTATCCGCAAATGAAAGAATACGTTTGGGCAAAAAAAAGCATTCAAAAATTAACTACAATTTTCCCAGAAGGACAAATTTGCATCACCGTTGATGGAAAATTAGCGGCGGCTTGCTTGTCGATTATTGTGCAATATGAACTCTTTGGTGACGAGCACACTTATGCTGATATCACGGCAGATTATACTTTTAACACGCACACCGATATTGGAAATGTGCTCTACGGTATTGAAGTTTTTGTAGATCCAGAATATAGAACATTGCGCTTGGGCAGAAGATTATATGATGCAAGAAAAGAATTATGCGAACATTTGAATTTACGATCAATAGTTTTAGGTGGTAGAATTCCAAATTACTCTAAACACAGTCACGAACTCACACCGCGCCAGTATATTTCAAAAGTTCGGGATAAGGAAATTTATGACCCCGTTTTAAGTTTTCAATTATCTAATAATTTCCTACCAATCAGGGTTTTAAAAAAATATTTGCCAGAAGATGAAGCGTCAAAAGAAAACGCAGTTTTGCTACAATGGAATAACATTTATTACAGCAAAAAGAATCTAAATACGATGCAAGACAGCGTCATTCGACTCGGTTTGGTGCAATGGCAAATGCGACATTTTGCAACAATTGATGATTTTTATAATCAGGTAGAATTTTTTGTAAATGTAATGGGCGACTACAAAGCTGATTTTGTACTTTTCCCAGAATTATTTAACACACCACTTTTAGCACCTTTCAATCATCTTTCTGAACGCGAAAGTATGTTTGAATTGGCGAAATTAACAGAAGAAATTAAAGTAAGAATTTCAGATTTTGCGATTAGTTATAATGTAAATATTATTTCTGGAAGTATGCCTTACGAGGAAAATGGCGAATTATACAATATTTCTTATTTAATGCACCGCGATGGGAAAATTGATGAATACAAGAAAATCCACATCACACCAAACGAACGCCGTTATTACGGCATGAAAGGTGGAAGCGAAATAAAAGCCTTCGACACAGATTGTGGCAAGATTGGTTTAATAATTTGTTACGACGTAGAATTTCCAGAATTGCCGCGACTTCTCGCCGATCAAGGCATGAAAATTTTATTTGTTCCTTACCTCACAGACACGCAAAATGCGTACACAAGAGTTCGAAATTGCGCCGCAGCAAGAGCAATTGAAAATGAATGTTATGTCGCGATTGCAGGTTGTGTCGGGAATTTGCCTGGCGTCAATAATATGGATATTCAGTTTGGACAAGCTGCAGTTCTCACGCCGTCCGATTTTTCTTTTCCGACAAATGGTGTAAAAGGTGAAGCAACACCAAATACAGAAATGACTTTAATTGTCGATGTCGATTTGAATCATTTAAAAGATTTGCATTACAACGGCGCCATAAGAACGATTACAGACCGCCGAAAAGATCTGTATGACACGATTTCTTTGAATACTGAAAAATAAAAAAAATCCCGAAACGACTGTTTTGGGAATTTTTTTAATGTGGAAATAAATTACAAACACATTTCAGCGAATGCTAATTTTCAAGTTTATAAAATTCAATTTGTTGCTTGTTTTCATAATCCTTGTAGATTATTTTTAAAGTATTTTCATTAATCATTTCAAAATTTGAATTCGGTGGTTTACTATCAGAATTCAATAAAATTGCCCCTAAATTTTTTTCAAAAATTCCTTTATTTTTATTTACTTTATATAAACAGCATTTTCCTAAAACTCCGCTATATTTAGGATATAATATAATTCCATTTTTGTTATATTCACTAAATGTCGGGTAAAGTGGTTTTATGAGAGTTCCTCCAACAAATGCAAGTAATATACCGCCAAACAAATAAAACAATCCAAATAATAATATTGTAATAGGAAATATTGAAAAATATATCGTTTTAAATTTGAATATTTTGATGTTCATAAAAAATAAAATTATTCCTGTTAAATACAGAATAATATTTAAACTATATTCAATTTCATACCTTAATTCATAATGCAACAAATAGAAGAAAATTAGATTCAAAATAATTAGAATCAATATAATAAAATGAAATTTTTGAAGTGCCTTCAATATTTTTTAATAAATTTTCTACAACTTAAACTCCAACTTCACATTAAAAAACCTTCCAGTTAAGTTCACTGGAACTGGATATGCCAAACCAGAATTCACGTCGGTTAACCATTGGTTCGCAATTGTATTATTAATATTAAATGCATTATAAATTTGAACGCCTAAAGTTAGTTCCTTAAAATTGCCCCAAAAACCGCCATTTACTTTATTGTCTTTTTGGTCTATAAAAACTTTAGACAAACCTATATCCACTCTTTTATAAGATGGCAAAGTTCTTTGGTATTGATAAGGATCTGTGAAAACAGGCGCTCCATTTGGCAATCCGTTGGCGTAGGTTAAGGTTAAATTCACGCGCATTGAAGGAAATCTCGGCATATAATCTTGGTAAAATAAAGCAAATCGCAAGCGTTGATCTGTTGGTCGCGGAATGTAGCCTTTGTCATCAATATTTTCAAAAACACGTGCATAACTTGCTGAAATCCAAGAATCAACGCCCGGTACAAACTCTCCAAAAAGTCGCGTATCTAAACCATAAGCATAGCCTTTTGCATTGTTTTTGCCCGAATAACGAATTCTTACATTATCTTGATAATACGGAATTAAATCCGTCATTTTTTTATAATACGCTTCAGTAGTGAGTTTAAACGGCCGATCCACCATTTTGAATTCATAATCATTGGCAAGAATAACTTGAATAGATTTTTGTGATTTTATGTTCGAATTAAAATTACCTTGTAAATCTTTAATTTCCTTATAAAACGGTGCTTGATAATAAATTCCGCCGCTTAATTTAAACAACATATCCATATCCCAATTCGGTTTTATGGCAATTTGTGCGCGTGGCGAAATAATGGTTTCATCATTAAAACTCCAATGCGCAATTCTGGCGCCAGCGTTTACAAACATTTTATTTTCGCCCCAATAGAATTTCTTCGAATATTGTGCATAGGCCGACATTCTCGTGGGCTGAATATGATTTTCGCCCTGAATACTGTATTTTAAAGCCAATTGTGAAGCATCCAAAGTTCCTGGATTTACAAAATTTCGCGGCGAATTGTAACCGATGGAATCTATCAACTGAAACTCATTGGTTAAATCTTGTAAATTTTCCTTTTCAATTTTAAAACCAATTTCATAATCGGTATTTACATCCGGCGAAAATCTTGCTTTAAATTGTGCACCGTAAGTTTTTACCAATAAATCGTTTCTTGCATGATTAATTTGCCCACCAACATCGTAAGATGTAATTGGAGCGCCCGTTTCAGGATCAAAAGTTTGCAATTCATAGCCAGATGCAATATCATAATATTCTTTTTCACGATTTTGATAGGCAAAATTATCCAGCGTAAATTTCCATTTTTTTGAAGGTTTAAAGGTAATAGTTGCCGTTCCCATCATATTTCTATATTGGTCGTCCTCTTTTCCGCTATAACCAACCGTCAATTTTATAGGTTGCAACAAAGAGCCAAAATCCACCACTTTTTGTTTTGGAATCACCTCAAAATCATTTTTAGAATAATAACCTAAAAATGAAATTGCCCATTTAGAATTGATGTCATAATTAATATACGACTGAAAATCTTGGTATTGTGGGTTAAAATCTGTGTCTTCATTTAAAGTATTTAAAACCAAATTTGTGTTTCTATAACGCGCTGAAAACAATGCTGATAATTTTTTATTTTTAGAAGCAAACCCTGTGGAAAGTCTTCCGCCAATTAAACTTGCTTCGCCAGAAAGTTCAAATTTTGTGGGCTGTCTGTAGTAAATATTTAAACTAGAAGACATTTTATCACCATATTTCGGCTCAAAACCACCTGCTGAAAAGTTGATGTTTGAAACCATATCCGGATTAATAATACTCAAACCTTCTTGCAAAGAATTTCTAATTAAATTTGGCCGATAAATTTCTATATCATTAATATAAATTAAATTTTCATCAAAATTTCCACCACGCACCATATATTGCGAACTGAGTTCTGAATTAGAATTTACCGAAGGAAGTGTCTTTAATAAACCTTCTATTCCACCCGAAAGCGAGGCGACTTGCTGTGCTTCTTTAGCAGAAATTTCAACCGAAGTAAGATCCGTAATTTTCGTTTTGGCTTTCTTTTGAAAAACCACTTCTTGAATTTGAGATTCGTTTGCAACCTTCACAAAAAGCACATTTACGTTTTGTGTTTTAGGAAATAATTTGATTGTTTTAGAAAAACTTTTAAAATTTTCTTTTTCTGCAGAAAGCGTTTCGACAGTTGATGCCAAAGGAATTTTTGCAAAACCTGAAGCATCAGTTAAAAATTGTTGATTGTTATAAGAAATCTTCGCTCCTGAAACTGGCGCACCATTTTCGTCTAAAATTTTCAGATTAATCTGTGAGAATGCCAAAAAAGGCAATATAAATAAAAATAAAAGTTGAATTTTTTTCAAGGTAAAGTTTTAAGCAACTAAAATAGGTAAATTTTTAAAATTGCACAATGCAAAAAGCGCAGCGCGAATTTTGAAAACTTGCATTGAAATTTATAATGCTAAAATTTAATCTGCGAAATCCGTAAAATCAGCGAGAATAAATAAAAGACTTCTGAAAAATGCTACGAGAAATTTACAATTTTAAATAAACCCTTAAAACAACTCTTTCCGAATAATATTCTGATTTCTTTCTGGCCCCACAGAAACCAAATACACATTTATACCTAAATATTTTTCGATAAATTCAATATATTTTTGGGCGTTTTTGGGTAATTCGTCGTACGAAGTTACTTTCGTTAAATCTTCACTCCAACCTTCCAATTCTTCATAAATTGGCTCGTAATTATATAATTTTGTGGTTGAAGATGTGAAATAATCGATGATTTTTCCGTCTTCAGTTTTATATTTTGTGGCAATTTTTAATGGCGAAATTCCGGTTAAAACATCCAGTTTTGTTATCACTAAATTATTGATACCGTTAATCATTGTGGCATGTTTCAGAGAGACCAAATCCAACCAACCTGTTCTTCTTGGTCTTCCAGTAGTTGCACCAAATTCAAAACCGATTTGTCTGATTTTTTCGCCTAAATCATCATTTAATTCTGTGGGAAACGGGCCATTTCCAACACGTGTTGTGTAGGCTTTTGCAACGCCAATTAAATTTTGCAGCGAAGTTGGTGGAACGCCTGCGCCTGTACAAACACCGCCTGTTGTGGGCGAAGACGAAGTTACATAAGGATAAGTCCCAAAATCTATATCGAGCATCGCCGCTTGTGCACCTTCAAACAAAATATTTTTCCCTTCGTGGATCGCTTCGTTTAATTCTAGTTCAGTATCTACAATTCTGTCTTTCAAAAGTTGACCTATTTCTAAATATTCATTATAAATAGTATCAAAATCCAAAGTTGGTTTCTCAAAATATTTTTCAAAAAGTGAATTTTTATTTTTAAGATTTTTTCTGATTTTTTCCGCCAATACTTCAGGATTTAGTAAATCTATCATTCGGATTCCTACACGCGCAATTTTATCTTCATAGCACGGGCCAATTCCTTTTTTTGTTGTACCGATATGTGTACCTTCCTCCTCTTCTTCACGGTAAGTATCTAGTAAAATATGATACGGCATAATTACATGAGCTCTTCTAGAAATAAAAACATGATCAGTTCGCATATTTTTATCTTCAATTTGCTTAATTTCGCTTAGAAATGCTTTCGGGTTTACCACCACTCCATTTGCGATTATGCATTTTCCTTTGCATTGCAAAACACCAGATGGCAAAAGATGCAACACAAATTTTTCGTCGCCCACATAAACCGTATGTCCCGCGTTATCACCACCTTGAAAACGCACCACATAATCTGATTTTGCAGAAAGAACATCGGTGATTTTGCCTTTTCCCTCGTCGCCATATTGAAGACCAACTACCACATAAGTCGCCATATTTTATTTGAATTTTTGGATTTGCACAAATTTAGTTTTAATAAATTTTGTCGGCAAATTTGAGAGGGAAATGTTTCGCAAAATTTAATTTTTATAATTTGGGCGCCTTTATCCGTCCTCCGTTCCCGCTTCCGCCGCGGCGGAGAGCTCCACTGAGGCCGGGGCGCAATTTGCATCAAGAACAAAAAAACTTAATGAAATTTCTGAAAATCCAGAAGGGATGAAGTTTTTATAAGCCTTAAAATGAAATTTTTATAAATCCTAAAGGGAAGAAATTATTATAAATCCTAAAGGGAAGAAATTATTATAAAAACCTTAATTATAATACTGAAAATCCCGAAGGGATGAAACTTTTATAAAAACCTTGAAATGAATTTTTTATAAATCCCGAAGGGATGAAATTTTTATAAAAACCTTAATGAGAATACTGAAAATCCCGAAGGGATGAAACTTTTATAAAAACCTTAATGAGAATACTGAAAATCCCGAAGGGATGAAACTTTTATAAAAACCTTGAAATGAATTTTTTATAAATCCCGAAGGGATGAAATTTTTATAAAAACCTTAATGAGAATACTGAAAATCCCGAAGGGATTTAATTTTTATAAACTTTAATCTGAAGTTGTTTTAAATCCCGAAGAGATGAAATTATTTTCTTTAAATTATTAAGGGTTTATTGAACCCAACTAGTTTGAATCCAATTAAAAATTTTTCCAATTTCAACTTTTAAAAGTAATTATCCAAAATTTTAAAACACAAAACTTTTGTGCCTTTCGCTGGATAGATTTGTAGTTAAAAAAACTAATTCTTTATTTTCAACATAATCCTGAAATGCAGTAATTTTTTTCAATACTAAAAGAAATTTAATATGATTATTGTGCTAAAAAATCCATAGTTTTCTCGCCACTTTTAACAAAAGAATTTTTGTAAATTTGTCCTTCAATTTTTTATATGATTAAGATTACACTTCCAGATGGAAGTACCAAAGAATTTGATTCGGCTGTAACGCCTCTTGATGTCGCTAAATCCATAAGTGAAGGTTTGGCAAGAAACACCATTTCTGCAATGGTTAACGGAACTCAGGTGGAAACAACCACGCCAATTACAGAAGATTCTTCGGTGCAATTATTAACTTGGAATGATGATTTAGGCAAAAAAGCGTTTTGGCATTCCTCAGCACATTTATTGGCGCAAGCGATTTTAGATTTTTATCCAAATGCTAAACTAACAATCGGACCTGCAATTGAACAAGGTTTCTATTACGATGTAGATTTTGGTGACGAAGTTTTATCCGAAAAAGATTTTGAAAAAATCGAGAAAAAAATGCTCGAACACGCCAAAATAAATTCTACTTTTGAAAAATATCCGGTTTCTAAAACTGATGCATTAAAAGAATATGCCGATAATGAATATAAAACAGAATTAATCACCAACTTAAATGACGGCGAAATCACGTTTTGCAAACACGAAGATTTTGTAGATCTCTGCCGTGGCGGCCACATTCCCGCAACAGGAATTGTGAAAGCCGTGAAAGTTTTAAATGCGGCTGGCGCTTATTGGCGTGGGGATGAAAAAAACAAACAGTTAACCAGAGTTTACGGAATCTCTTTCCCAAAACAAAAAGATTTAACAGAATATCTCGAAAGATTAGAAGAGGCAAAACGCCGTGACCACCGCAAATTAGGAAAAGAATTGGGTATTTTTGCCTTCTCTGAAAAAGTGGGCGCAGGTTTACCTCTTTGGTTACCAAAAGGAACGGCTTTAAGAAAAAAATTAGAAGAATTTCTATCCAAAGCCCAGAAAAAAGGCGGTTACGAATTTGTAATGACGCCACATATTGCGAATGTAGAATTATACAAAACTTCTGGTCACTATGAAAAATATGGCGCAGATTCTTTCCAGCCCATAAAAACACCAAACGATGGCGAAGAATTTTTCCTAAAACCAATGAATTGCCCGCACCACTGCGAGATTTACAAAACTTCGCAATGGTCTTACAAAGATTTACCAAAACGTTATGCAGAATTTGGAACGGTTTACAGATACGAGCAATCGGGCGAATTGCACGGCTTGACAAGAGTTCGTGGGTTTACGCAAGATGACGCACATATTTTCTGCACGCCCGATCAGTTGATGGATGAATTTAAAAAAGTAATAGATTTAACGCTTTATGTTTTTAAATCTTTAGGCTTTGAAGATTTCGTGACACAAATTTCTCTGCGAGACCCAGATCATAAAGAAAAGTATATCGGTTCTGACGAAAATTGGGAAAAAGCAGAAAATGCAATCATGGTCGCAGCGAAAGAAAAAAATCTAAAAACAGTAATTGAATATGGCGAAGCTGCATTTTATGGACCAAAATTAGATTTTATGGTAAAAGATGCTCTTGGTAGAAAATGGCAACTCGGAACCATCCAAGTGGATTATAATTTACCCGAACGTTTTGACCTTAACTATATTGGAAGTGATAACGAAAAACACCGCCCTGTGATGATTCACCGTGCGCCGTTTGGTTCTATGGAACGATTTATCGCTATTTTATTAGAAAATACAGCAGGCGATTTTCCACTTTGGTTGGCGCCAGATCAATTTACTATTTTGCCAATTAGTGAAAAATATGTAGATTATGCAAAAAAAGTTTCACAATTGTTAGAAAATCACGATATTTGCGGACTTATAGACGACCGTAATGAGAAAACCGGTAAGAAAATAAGAGATGCCGAACTTCAGAAGTTACCATTCATGCTGATTGTAGGAGAAAACGAAGCAGTAAACGGCACGGTTTCTGTAAGGAAAAGAGGCGAAGGTGATTTGGGCGAAATGAGCGTTGAAGATTTTGCGAATTATTTTTTAAAAGAAGCGAAAATATAAATTTTCTTAAAAATAATTGCAAGTTGAAACAGATTGCTTTACTCGCAATGACAAATAAAAATTAGAATTAACTTTAAAAAAATAAAACCATAGCACTAAAACGATTTAATAACAGAGGTCCACAGCGACGCGTACAGGAAGATTTACATCAAATAAATGATAAAATCCGAGCGCGAGAAGTTCGTCTTGTCGGCGAAAATGTGGAGCCAGGTGTTTATCCCTTGGAAAAAGCGAAACAAATTGCCAGAGACCAAGAGTTGGATTTGGTGGTAATTTCCGATAAATCTGAACCTTTTATCACCCGTATTTTGGATTATAAAAAATTCTTATACGAGCAAAAAAAGAAACAGAAAGAACTAAAAGCCAAACAAGTTAAAGTAGTTGTAAAAGAAATTCGTTTCGGCCCGCAAACTGATGATCACGATTATGAGTTTAAGAAAAAACACGCTGAGAAATTCTTGGAAGAAGGCTCAAAATTGAAAACCTACGTTTTCTTTAAAGGCCGCTCCATCGTTTTTAAAGACCAAGGCGAAATTTTACTTTTAAAATTGGCTCAAGAATTGGAACACGTTGGAAAAGTGGATCAGTTGCCGAAATTGGAAGGTAAAAGAATGATTATGATGATGAGCCCGAAAAAAGCAGCGAAATAAATTTTCGATTTATAAATATTAAAGAGACCTTTTTGGGTCTCTTTTTTTATGGAAAATTTGATATTATCCAGATTCAAAAATTTACTTACATTTATATTTTTGTGATAATATTGAAAACAAGTATGTAAACCCTATGAATAAATTTGCCCACATAGAATTAGATGAAAATCTATTTATTGAAAAAATACTTCATTACTTTTACAAGGTTCAAAATACTTATTTAGAATCTTCGTTTTACATAAAAACTTTAAACCCACTTGAAAAATATATAGATTTAAGATTATATGAGAATTTTTTAAAGGAACGTTTCTCAAAGTTAATATTTTCTATAGATTTAGATGAAGTTAATTTTGATTATAATCTTTGGAGTTTTTCTGATGGAACAATGGATCATTCAGATGAACTAACAAAAAAGAGATTTGAAATTGAGAATTTATCAAAAGAAGTTTTTTGGGCAAATCAAAAAGAAGTTGAAAGTTTTCAAAAAATATCTCGATTTGATAGTTTTGATGACTTAATTGTACCTAAAGAAAAAGTAATATATAAAATGGTTAATAATCCATTTTTTAATTCTGAAGCGTGGATTAATTATTATCAGGATTTGTTAGACTTAAAATTTCCAAGTTTTTCAGAAAAATATAGTTCTGGAAAAAAAATTATTAAGTATAGACAATTCAAAGAAAACTTATTTCTGGGAATTGAAAATGATTATTCATCTTGCAGAAAAAATTTTCGTAAAGGTTATTGCGAAGAACCAGAATATAAATTAATTATTTTTGAAAAAATCAGTAGTAAAAAAATTCGTAAAATATTGATTTTCAACAATTTTGTTAATCCACTTTTACATCCTCCAACTATTTCTTTTGGTAGTTTTATATGGCAAAAAACTTGGTCAAAAATAGGAGAAAATACTTACAAAAGAGATACAGGAACTAGAAAATTAGATATTGGGGATGGAAATATAAAAATTTATAATTTAGACATAATAAGCGAAGATTTAAAAAAACACGCTTACTTTTATTACGATTTGTTATACAATACAACAAAGATATATATAGATTTTATTGAAGAATCTTTTGTCTCGTAGGCAAAAGTTACAGTCAATCTTCAGATTTTTAAGCCTTGACAAAATTATAATGTTTAACAAAACTTGCTAACTCAAAAAAAACAGTTTTTTAATTAAAAAACATTCTTCCCTTCAAAGAAACAAAAACCCACTTCCTAGCCCCGATTGAAACGACATCCCCGCCGCGGCGGGATATAGTGGAAAGCGGGACCAATCTTCGAACAAATGACAAATCTTCTTGCTCCTAAAAAATAAAAGCTTTAAAAATTTATCAATTTTAAAACAATCTAAAACAATCCTTTTCAAAAACGAAATTATCTTTTCATATTTCCGCAAAATTTCGTACTTTTGCAGTCTGAAAAATGTGGACATTTCTGTGAAGAGGCGTTTGCATGTAGAAAAAGATATTGATAACAAAATATAAATTAAGCAAAAATGCCAAAATTAAAAACTAAATCAGGTGCTAAAAAGCGTTTTAAGCTTACCGGAACTGGTAAAATTAAAAGAAAAGGTGCTTTCAAAAGTCACATCTTAACTAAAAAAGAAACTAAGCAAAAGAGAAATCTTACGCAAACTTCTTATGTTGCGAAAGTGGACGAGAAAAGTGTTTTACGCCAATTAGCTTTAAAGTAGTTTTTATAAATCTCAATCGGTTTATAGAAATTCAACAATTTCAAAAAATTTAACCCTGAAACGGTGCAACCAAGTGCAATGAAATAATTTGCCGCCCTTTTCAAAAAAACAAATTTAATTATGCCAAGATCAGTCAATTCTGTAGCGTCTAGAGCGCGTAGAAAAAAAGTAATGAAGCAAGCCAAAGGTTTTTTCGCTAGAAGAAAAAATGTATGGACTGTCGCTAAAAACGCCGTGGAAAAAGCAATGGAATATGCTTACCGCGGGAGAAAAGAGAAAAAGAGAAGTTTCAGAAGTCTATGGATTATGCGTATCAACGCGGGTGCCAGAGAATATGGAATGACTTACAGCCAATTTATGGGCGCGATGAAGAAGAATAACATTGAGTTGAACAGAAAAGTTTTAGCAGATTTAGCAATGAATCATCCTGAAGCGTTCAAAGCAATCGTTGACCAAATTAAAAAATAAATAAAAATTTTTGTTATCAATATTAAAATCCCGAAGTTTTCTTCGGGGTTTTTTTATTAAATTCATTAGCAACGAATACAAGAATATTCAAAAACATCATTAACCGGCTATATTTTTAGTGATTTTTTAAATTTTAACAAAAAATTTTCCCCGACCCTAAAGGGTGTCATTTTGTTTAAATTTTGCGATAAATTTCCCTCCCTTTAGGGTTGGGAAAAGAAAATTTATGATGGATAGTTTATCTTTAAACAAACTCTTATTTATCCCGCTCAACCAAGATTTTTTCCACATCTTCCAATTTAAAATTCTTCGCTTTTAAAAGAATTAAATAATGGTACATCAAATCTGCCGCTTCGTTTAAAAACAAATTTTTATCATTGTCTTTTGCTTCTATTACAAGTTCTACGGCTTCCTCTCCTACTTTTTGGGCGACTTTATTGATGCCTCTTTTAAATAAATCATAAGTGTAAGAATTTTCAGTTTTTTCGTCAATTCGTTTTGAAATTTTTTCTTCTAATTCATACAAAAAACCTTTGTCATTTTTTTCATCAAAACAACTGAAACTTCCTGTGTGACAGACAGAATTTGTGGGTTTTGCTAAAATTAAAAGCGCATCAGAATCGCAATCTTTTTTAATATTTTTTACAAATAAATAATTTTCTGAAGTTTCGCCTTTTAGCCAAATTCTATTTTTTGTTCTGCTAAAAAAATGAATTCTACCATCTTCAAGCGTTTTTTCGTAGGCTTCAGGATTCATATAACCCAACATCAACACTTGCAAAGTGAGCCAATCTTGCACAATTACAGGAACTAATCCATTGCTTTTTTCGAAATCTATCATCATCTTACGGGAATTTTATTTTGTTTTAAATTTAATTTTAATTCAGGAATTTGCACTTCACCAAAGTGAAAAATACTTGCTGCCAAAGCGCCTGTTGCATTAGTTTTTGAAAAGACTTCAGTGAAATCTTCAATTTTTCCCGCGCCGCCCGAAGCAATTAAGGGTAAATTACAAATTTCTGAAACCTGTTTTAGCAAACGAACATCAAAACCCTGTTTCGTTCCGTCAAAATCCATTGAAGTTAAAAGAATTTCGCCTGCACCAAGTTCTTCAGCCCTTTTTATCCAATCCAAAGTTTGGAAATCGGTTTTAATTTTTCCACCATTCACGAAGACAAAATCTTGCGTTTCAAATTGTTTAGAATCTACCGCAACAACTACACATTGATTTCCAAATCTTTGTGAAATATCTGAAATTAATTTAGGATTTTTAACGACCGAAGAATTGAGTGAAACTTTGTCTGCGCCTGCTTTTAGCAATAAATCAACATCATTTAAGGTCGAAATTCCGCCGCCGACGGTGAAAGGAATATTTATTTCTTTACTTAATTCTTCTACCAAATGAATCAAGGTTTTACGCTTTTCGTCTGTTGCAGAAATATCCAAAAAAACCAATTCATCTGCGCCCTGTTCGGAATATTCTTTTGCTAATTCTACGGGATTTCCGGCATCTCGAAGTCCGACAAAATTGATTCCTTTTACCGTTCTGCCATCTTTGATATCCAAACATGGAATGATTCTTTTTTTCAACATTTTTAAAGAAATTTTTGAAGTTCCTTGAAACTTATTTTGTTTTCATACAAGGCTTTTCCGATGATTGCGCCGCTGCAATTTATCTTTTTTAACTGTTCTAAATCTGCAGCGTTTGAAATTCCGCCACTTGCAATTAAATCAATTTTACAATCATTCAGAATATCTTCATACAATTGAAAAGACGGCCCCTCCAACATTCCATCTTTAGAAATATCGGTGCAAATTACACTTTGAATACCCACTTTTTGATAAGATTGAATGAAATTTATGACATCTAAATTTGAGTCCGTTAACCAACCCGAAGTTTTAATTTTTCGATCCAAACAATCGGCGCCAAGAATAATTTTTTCTGCGCCATATTTAGAAATCCAATCCAAACAAATTTCTCTGTTTTCAACGGCGATGCTTCCGATTGTAATTTGATTTGCGCCAGCATTAAAAGCGGTTTCCAAATCTTTTTCAGATTTTATTCCGCCACCAAAGTCAATTTTTAAATTGGTTTCATTGGCTATTTTTTCTAAGACTTTTGCATTTACAATGGTGCGAGATTTTGCACCGTCCAAATCTACCAAATGTAAATATTTGATGCCGTTTGCTTCAAATTCTTTCGCCACTTCTACGGGATTTTCATTGTAAATTTTCTTGGTATCGTAATCGCCTTTCGAAAGCCGAACGCATTTTCCGTCGATGATATCGATGGCAGGTATTATTTTCATTAATTTAAATTTAAAAAATTTTCTAAAACTTTTGAACCAATATCGCCCGATTTTTCCGGATGAAATTGCATTCCATAAAAGTTATTTTTTTGCAAACTCGCGCTGAACGGCAAAATATAATTACATTCAGAACTCGTATTTTCACTCAATTCACAATAAAAACTGTGTACAAAATAAAAATCATCTGCTTCTGAAACGCATTTAAATAAATCACCTTTTAAATTTGATAGATTATTCCAACCCATGTGCGGCACAATTTCAGTGCTTGGAAATTGCTTCACCTTTACGTCAAAAATGCCTAAACATTCGGTATTATTTTCCTCGGAATAACTGCAAAGCAATTGCTGACCGAGACAAATCCCCAAAAAAGGCTGTGTTAAAGTTGGAATTAAAATATCTAAATTTTTCTCTTTTAAAAATTTCATCGCCGTGGATGCTTCGCCAACACCTGGAAAAATAATTTTTTCAGCATTTCTGATCTCATCAAAATCGGAAGTTAAAATGGTTTCAAAACCCAATTTTTCGATGGCGTTTTCTACAGATTTTATATTTCCTGCGCCGTAATCTATAATTGCAATCATAAGGAACCTTTTGTGCTTGGAATTGCGAAATTATTGCCCTCAATTTTCACCGCGGCTTTTAAAACTTTAGCAAAAGCCTTAAAAATTGATTCTATTTTATGGTGTTCATTTTCGCCCTCGCATTTAATGTTTATGTTAGATTTTGAAGCATCTGAAAAAGATTTAAAAAAATGATAAAACATTTCTGTTGGCATTTCACCAATTTTTTCCCGTTTAAATTCAACATCCCAAACCAACCAATTTCTGCCACCAAAATCTAACGCAATTTGCGCTAAACAATCGTCCATCGGCAAAAGAAAAGCATAGCGCTCAATTCCTTTTTTACTTCCTAAAGCCTGCAAAAAACATTCGCCCAAAACAATCGCAGTATCTTCAATGGTGTGGTGTTCGTCCACTACTAAATCGCCATCAACTTTTACATTTAGATCAAAATTTCCATGTTTTGAAATCTGTTCGAGCATGTGATCAAAAAATGCTAGACCTGTGTCAATATTAGATTTTCCAGAACCGTCAAGATTTAATTCAATTGAAATTTTAGTTTCGTTGGTATTTCTTTTTACCAATGCTTTTCTTGGAATATTTTTTAAAAATTGATAAATTTCATTCCAATTATTGGTATTAAAATCGGCGTTTTCGCAAATGTCTTTATTTAAATAAATCGATTTTGAACCTAAATTTTTCGCCAACTCTACATCTGTTTTTCGGTCGCCAATCACGTAAGAATTTTCTAAATCGTAATTGCCGTGAATGTACTTTTGCAACATTCCTGTTCGTGGTTTTCGGTTCGGTGAATTGTCTTCTTCAAAACTATCATCAATTAAAATATCTGAAAAAACAATGCCTTCATTTTTAAAAGCATCTAACATTTTTTGATGTGGCAAATCAAAATCTTCTTGCGGAAAACTCTCCGTTCCAAGTCCGTCTTGGTTGGTTACCATCACCAAATCATAATCCAATTCTGTAGCAATTTTTGTTAAATTTTGAAATACTTTTGGGTAAAATTCTAATTTTTCTAAAGAATCCACCTGAAAATCTGTTGGCGGTTCTAAAATTAAAGTGCCGTCGCGGTCTATAAATAATACTTTTTTCATGTGTAGTTTTTAATTTTTTTTATGGTCACATGTAATCGCCTTAAACTTGATCAATTTTTTTTGCAAAGTTGTTAATGGAGATTTCATTTTAATTTTCAAATTTTTGTAAATAATCTAACAGTGTTTTGTTTTCCACTTCGCTTCCAATGGTAATTCTCACTGCATTTCTCACAACAGAATTTCGGTTTCTGATAATAATTTTTTGGTTAACCAAATATTGATAGAGTGAATTCGCATCTTCTACTTCTACCAAAAGAAAATTGGCATTTGAAGGAAATATTTTTTTAACAAAAGAAAAATTTTGAAGTTCCTTTTCTAAAAAATTTCTTTGATCTATGATTTCTTTTAGCCTTAGAGAAAATTTTTCTGTTTGGTTTAATTCTTTTAAAACCTCGTTCTGGTTCAAAATACTTATGTTGTAAGGCGGTTTCACTTTATTCATTAACGCCATAATTTCTTCTTGTGCAAACGCCATCCCAACTCTTAATCCCGCCATTCCCCACGCTTTGCTAAAGGTTTGCATGACTACCAAATTCGGATAATTTTTAATTTTATTTAGCCAAGATATTTCCGTACTGAAATCTTCGTAGGCTTCATCTACAACCACAATTCCTTTAAAATTATTTAAAATTTTCTCAATAGTCTCGCCTTTAATTAAATTCCCTGAAGGATTATTGGGCGAGCAAATAAACACTAATTTTAGATTTTTGTCTTCTAAAATATTCTCTAAATCTTCATTAAAATCTATTTGAAATTCTTTGTTTAAAGGAAAATCTAATACTTCCACATCATTAATACTCGCAGAAACTTGGTACATTCCGTAAGTGGGATTGAATACTAAAATTTTATCTTTCTTCGGTTCTGCGAAAATTCTCAAGAGCAAATCAATCACTTCATCACTTCCGTTTCCTAAAAAAATTTGTTCAGATTTTATATTTTTAAATTCAGAAATTTTTGCTTTTAATTTTTTTTGATACGGATCCGGATATCTGTTATAATCACCAAAAGGATTTTCATTTGCATCCAAAAAAACGCCTTCTTCGGCAGAAAATTCATCTCTCGCACTAGAATAAGGAACGAGATTTTTGATGTTTTCTCTAATTAAATTATTTAAATTAAATTCCATTTTAGAAAGATTTTAAGCGAAGTGAAACTGCATTTTTATGCGCGAATAAACCTTCGGCTTCTGCCATTAATTCAACAGATTTCCCAATATTTTGCAAACCTTTTTGCGTTAAATTTTGAAAGGTTATTCTTTTAACAAAACTATCTAGCGAAACGCCGCTGTAATTTCTCGCAAAACCGTTTGTTGGCAAGGTGTGATTAGTTCCTGTTGCATAATCACCCGCCGCTTCTGGACTGTAATTTCCGAGGAAAACAGAACCTGCGTTGGTAATTTTTTCGGTATAATTTTCAGGATTTTGAATGGATAAAATCAAATGTTCAGGTGCGTAAAGATTGCTCAATTTTATAGCATCTTCAACAGAATTAAGCAAAATAAATCGGCTATTTTCTACGGCTTTTCTTGCAATTTCGTTTCTAGGAAGTTGTTCAAGTTGAACCTCAATTTCTTTTAAAGTTTTATTAAAAACAGTTTCATCAGTCGCAATAAAAATAACCTGCGAATCAATTCCGTGTTCGGCTTGCGATAATAAATCTGCCGCACAAAACTCAGCAATCGCGCTAGAATCTGCAATCACTAAAACCTCACTTGGACCAGCCGGCATATCAATCGCCACACCAAAATCTTGCGCTAAAACTTTCGCCGCTGTTACATATTGATTTCCTGGACCGAAAATTTTATCGACTTTAGAAATACTTTCTGTTCCAAAAGTCATCGCCGCAATTGCTTGGGAACCACCGACTTTATAAATTTTTTCGATGCCGCATAAGTTGGCAGTAAACAAAATAGCAGGATTTACACTTCCATCTTTTTGCGGTGGCGTACAAAGAATAATATTTTTACAACCTGCAATTTTTGCAGGAATTGCCAACATTAAAATGGTGGAAAAAAGCGGCGCCGTTCCGCCCGGAATATACAAACCGACATTTTCAATCGCTCTGCTTTCGCGCCAACAGGAAATTCCTGGCTGGGTTTCAATTTTATTAATTTCCTGGTGCTGAGACTTATGAAATTTAAAAATATTTTCTTTTGCCAGTTGAATGGCATTTTTTAAATCCTCTGGAACTTCATCTGAAGCCTTTTCGATTTCTTGATTGGATACTAAAAATTCATCAATTGAAACATTATCAAACTTTTCTGAAAAACTTTTTACGGCAGAATCGCCATTTAATTTAACTTCTGTAAAAATGTCCTGAACTAAATTTCGTAAATCTTTTCGTTCTAAAGCCGGCCTTTGTAATAAAGTTAGCCACTCACTTTTGGCTGGAAATCTAAATATATTATCTGTCATAATTAAATTTTTAAAGAACCATTTTTTCTATCGGAATTACTAAAATTCCTTCTGCTCCAAATTTTTTCAATTCATCAATCACTTCCCAAAATTCACTTTCGCGCACCACAGAATGCACGCTACTCCATTCCGGATCTGCAAGTGGCAAAACGGTCGGCGATTTCATTCCTGGCAAAACTTTTATAATTTCTGCCAAAGATTTGGTAGGCGCATTGAGCAAAATATATTTATTTTCACGAGAGTTTAAAACCGCTTGAATTCTAAATAATAATCTTTCTAAAATCTCTAAAGTTTCAGCATTTAGATTAGGATTAGAAACCAGAACCGCTTCACTTTTTAAGACTTCAAAAACTTCCTTTAAACCATTGTGCAAAAGTGTTCCGCCAGAACTCACCAAATCTGCAATCGCATCTGCAAGACCAATACTTGGCGCAATCTCGACACTTCCGGAAATCTCGGTAATTTCTGGTGTGAAATTCTCTTTTTGGAAAAATTTCTTTAAAATATTGGGATAACTTGTTGCAATTTTTTTTCCTTCAAAATAAGATAAATCATTACAAATAGAATCGTTTGTTACCGCTAAGGAAAGACGGCATTTTGCGAAACCTAATTTTTTAATGACTTCAATATTCTTTTCCTGCTCTAAAACTTCGTTTTCACCGATAATGCCGATGTCAACAATGTTTTGTTCCACATATTTTGGAATATCATCGTCCCGAAGAAAAAGAATTTCTAACGGAAAATTAGTCGCAGAATTTTTTAATTTAGATTTAAAATCGGGAAAATTGATGCCACATTCTCTCAAAAGTTCTAGAGATTTTTCACTTAATCTTCCGCTTTTTTGGATGGCAATTTTTAATTTGTTCATTTTATTTTTAAGATTAGTCTGAACAAATTTTTAAGATTTTAAATTAAAAAAACCGTCTTGTTCAGACGGTTTAGTATATTTTTTTATTTATTTTAAAAACATAATCAATCAACTCGTCTTTTAGATGAGATGATGATGATGGAATAAAACTTTAAGTGTTTTCATTTTGTAAATGCTTTGGCAAAGATGAATTATATTTTTTTAATGCGCAACAATTTTAAATTATTTTTTTAAAAGTTTTTATTAATTCCCAAAACAATATGCAAAGGCAAAAGTCTTTGCGTGCAGAGACTTTCACTGATATTATCTATAGAATACCGCTGAATACTATTAGAATTTAAAAGATTATTTCCTTGCAAAAATAAATTCATTTTATATTTTTTCACATTGTAATTTAGTTTGACATCTA
Organism: Halpernia humi; assembly: GCF_900108025.1. GTDB lineage: Bacteria > Bacteroidota > Bacteroidia > Flavobacteriales > Weeksellaceae > Halpernia > Halpernia humi. The sequence goes on along the minus strand of NZ_FNUS01000006.1, from coordinate 17,913 downwards.
AAAACTGTGTGGTTTTTTGCGCTGTATTTCCAAATTTGTAATATTCTAAAGTTGATTCTACACGAATCTGCGGATTGATGGTGAAATATAAATTTAAAAATCCCTTTTGATCTAAATAATTGGTAGAATTAATGTCCGAAATAATTTTATTAAATGTCCAATTATAACCCAATTCATAATTTGCGAAACCCGTCCAACCTGATTTCATCTCAAAGCCTAACTTTAGATTTGAGAAATTTGTTTTTATTAATCCTTGATTGTTGATGCTGTTTTCATAATCAGAATTAAGATAATTTCCAAGTAAACTTATTCGAGATTTTATGAGTTTTACATATTTTCTCAATTCTAAATTCGATGAAATTGTAGAATTATTCTTTACCAAAATATTCTGATTAAAAGTATAATTGGGATTTACTATCGTGTTATTACTAATATAATCCTCATTTCGTGAAAAATTAAGGTTTAAAGTGAGATATTCCGAAAGCATGTCTCCTAAACTGTAACTTAATCCAAGATTGTAATCGGGAAGAATTGTAAAACCTATATCACTTTGTTTGAAGCTTCTATTTCCTTGGTAGATGTAGTTTACGAAAACATCATTTATCGAAATGGTAGAAATTTTTCGACTTGCAAAAAGATTGAAATTTCCTGTTTTCCTATTTTCATAAGACAGATTAAAATTTGGCGAAACATAAAAGCCGGTCTTTGCATCGTTATTAAGATTTGATGAAATCAATTGGTTTAAAAGCGTAAAACCGTAAGTCCATTTCTTGCTTTTCTTCTGGTATTTTAATTGGGCAAATGTGTTATTTCGAGTATAATTGACATTATTTTGAAATTGGCTTTTATCAAAATTTATTTGTTGGTTATTTAAATCAAAAACAGATAAATCTGAATTTAAATAATCTTTCCTAAACTCATTTCCCAATTGAATTTCCAAAGTATTATCTTCTGCATATTTTTTAAGATAAGAAATTTTTACGCCACCAAAATTTAATTTAGAATCAATTTTTTGGTTTATCCGTTTCGCATTTGGATTATTGAGCAGAAAAGTGAATACATCATTTTCATCCGTGAAATTGTACGGGCGATTTTGGTAGAGATATTTCGCGACTGCTACGATTGCGTGGGATGAATCTAACTTTTTTGTATAAACCACTTTATTTTCTGTGGCAAAAAGTTGGTTAGTTCCCAATTGATTGTTTGGCTGATTGTTAAAAATAAATTGATTGTCGTTATTTTCATTTAGTGATGAAATTTTATTATAAAACTGAAGATTAGATTTATTTTTAAAATCCTTTGAAAGTTCTAATTTCCCTACAATATTTCTTTTGTTTTGTTCCCAGCTTTTATCTTCTATATTGGTGAAATTTAAACCATCATAATTAAATTTATAAAAACTGTTGATATAATTTCTGTTTTGGGTTTCATTAAAAATCGTCACGAATTTTAGCTTCCAATCATTTTCAAAATTATAGATATAATTAAGAGAAGCCAATTTATCATTATTAAAATTGGTTCTTTTATCCTCAAACTGTTGGTTTTTTTGATGCAGATTGATGATCGAAATGGTACTGATATCACTTCCAACATTTTCTACATTATTATCAGAAGTTGGATTAATAAGGTATTCTACGCCACTCATTTCATTTAAACCAAGGTTGTTGGCATTAAATAAAGCATAAATTTTCTGCCGCTTAGAGAAATTCATTATATTTATTTTGGCTTGGTGCCTGTTTTCCTTATAACTTGTAGAAGCGAGCAACACGTTGCCAAACCATTGGCTTTTTGCATCTTTCTTTAATGTAAGGTTAATGGCAATACTTTCTGAATTTTCTACACCTTTTAATAATTTATTTTTAGAATAGTGCTTTAACACCTGTATTTTATCTAAAGGTTGCGACGGCATATTTTGGGTTAAAGTTTGGTAGCCATTCTCAAAAAGATCATCATTTTCTACCAAGACTTTAGTAACATCCTTATTGCCAAATTTTATTTTACCGTTACTTTGCACTGTTAAACCTGGAATTTTCTTTAATAATTCTTCAACATTTTGCTCTGTGCCGTTAGCAAAATTTTTAACATTATATTCAATGGTATCTTTTTTAATTCTTATAGGATTGGTTCTTGTGATGACCACTTCCTTTATTTCCTTTACTTTTTCTAATACGATGGTTTTTAAATCTAAAACCTGATTTTTTTGGGAAATAGAAATTTCTATATCTTTTGAAGAGAAATTAAAGGCAGTAATTTGAACTTTAAACTTGCCGAATTTATCTGTATTTAAAGAAAAACTTCCGTCTTTAGTGCTAAAGGCGAAAGTTTCTATTTGATTTTTATCATTTAAAAGTATGACATTTGCCTTTGAAATTGCCGCTTTATTTTCAGAAAACACAAATCCTTTTATTTCTGTTTGGGCAGGAATTTTAAGCGAAAAAAAAAGAACAAACAGTAAAAAAAACTTCATTCAGAAATATTATGATTAAAGATTACAATTTAAAAAAAATAAAAATGGCAGATTTTATCTGCCATAAATTTAGTAATAAAAGTATTTAAAAATTACGGTTTTTCAGGCTGTTTTTCCCATTCGAAAGTTCTTTCAATCGAAAGGCTTCTTATTGCAGGAGTTTCTCCCAATACCACACCTGCAGGCAAATTTGCGCGATATTTCTCAACAAGTTCGGTAGAATAAATGTTATCCAATTTGATAAAGTCTTTATAAGAAGTTATTTTAGTATTATTTTGAAAATATTTTACAAACTTTTGTGGTATAAATTCACTTGAATTAAAATCGATTCTGACTGCTGTATAAATAAATTTCAAATCTTCATCTTGCACTTTTAAAATTAAGCCGGGTAAACCGAAAAATTTCCACGGTCCCAACGATTTTGGTATTTCAGTTGTAAACCATGCTTTGTAATTTCTACCTCTAAATTCTGTATATGCAATTCTACAAGGATAATTTAATACAGTTTCTTGCTTATCACTTATTTTCCACTTAAAATTTGGCACATTATCTTCTAAAACTTCAAATTTTTGTTTTCCAATCGCTCTTGGAATAATGTAAAATGTATTGCTATCTACATTTCTCTTTGATCCTGAAGTATATCTTACAGATTCTAAATATTCCTTATCATTAATTAATTCTAAATAATTTTTAAAAGACTTATGAGCGATTATTATATTGTACAATTCGATTTGATTGTAAACCAAATAGTCACTGTACTGCTGGTCATCCTGTTGTACAGTATATTCAACGATTGTGTTTTGAGATTTAACACCCTTAACAAATGTCAAAAAAAATAAACATAAAATAATTCTCATAAGTCCTTAATTTTATTTACTGTGGTCCACAATCTGCCTCTAAAGTTTGTCTATGCATAAATGACGTACCATCTGAAGCACCTCCACAGCTACCTTCAAATTGGCCAAGGTCTTTGTCTTCAAATCCTCCATTACAATCATAAATTCTCAAATAATATCTGTGAGAGCAAGAGACTAAACTTATATTTTCAGTAATTTTAGTAATAGTTTCAATACTACTTAAAACTTCGCTTTTAGCTAAACTTTCACTCTTGACATCTATCGTACTTGCCACTGCAAATCCAGAAACTCCAACTGATAAAATCAGTCCTAAAATAATTTTTTTCATTTTGATAAAATTTTAAGGTTAAACTAAGTTTTTGCTGTAAATAATTGTACACTTATCTTCAACTTTGTAAAGAAAAAAAAAAAAAAAAAAAAAAAAAAAAAAAAAAAACAGATGTGCAAGAGAAAATTGATATTTATTTTTAATTATAATTGTATTTCTCAGTTAATATTTATTAAAAAACATATAAAGACCACTTAAAATTAATTTATTGTAAATAAATATAAACTTCCATTAATTTCTTTCCAATTTTATCATCCGTAAATTTTTGCACTTCAATTAAAGCCCTTTCAACGAGTCGTTTCCGTTCAGATTCATTATTCCAAAGAAATAAAATTTTAGCCTTTAAATCTTCCACGTTTTCAGGATTTATGTAAAGTGAATTTTCCCCACCTGCTTCGGGAAGCGAACTTGTATTACTTGTAATAACGGCTGTTTCAGAAAATAAAGCTTCAATAACCGGAATTCCAAATCCTTCAAATAAACTTGGATAAACAAAAATATCCGCCAACTGATAAATCGCAGAAAGTTCTTCCATTGAAACATTTTCTAGAAACTGAACTTGATTTTTAAGTTTATTTTTAGCAATACATTTTTCAATTTTTTTAAAATATTTTGTTCTTTTACCAATTACAACCAAATTAATTTCAGAATCTACAATCGCTTTCACAATATTTAAAAGATTTTTTCGCGGTTCGATGGTTCCGACATTTAAGATAAAACGGCTTGGTAAACTGAATTTTACTTTGGTTTTTTCTAAAAATTCTTGCGATTTTTTTTCTTTAAAAGTTTGGTGGCAACCTTGGTAAACAACGACAATTTTTTCTTCTTTAATTTTTAAAAGCTGAATAATATCGCGTTTTGTTTGTTCTGAAATTGCAATCACCAAATCGGCTTGCTCGCAGGCTTTTTTAAATTTCCAGAAGTGGATTTTGCGGTCAAAAAATGAATAAAATTGCGGAAATCGCAGGAAAATTAAATCGTGAATTGTTACAATTTTTTTTATCGATTTGTCATTCCACTTAAAAGGCAATTCGCCGGATAAACCGTGGAAAATATCGGCGTTTAAATCTTGCGCAGCTTTTCCAAATTTTAATTGGCGCGCAAATTTTCCCTTTTTTACTTGATGAAAAGAAACATTTGGTAAGTTTAAAATCTCCTTTCCGCGTTCAGATTTTTTCTGTTCTATTAAAACATATTCATTTTCGGGGAAATTTTCGGCTAGAATACGAACCAAATCTCGAGAATAATTTCCCAAGCCAGAGCTGTTGTGAAAAAAGCGTTTCGCATCAAAAGCAATTTTCATATCTCGTTAGTTTTAATAAATTCTTGAAATGTGCAGAAAGTTTCACCGCTATTTTTTAACCAAGACAAAAAATCATCAAACCTTTCTATCATTTGCTTTCCTGTGTTTTTTGTAGTGAAATTAGGCAACTTAAATGCCGTGTCTTTAATTTCTGAAAATTCCCACGGATGAAAATAAAGATTCACGTATTTGTCTTCTTTTAAAGCATTTTTGGCGAATAATTTATAAATTTTTAATGGAAAATTATGAAAACTTAACCAAAATAAAGGAATCCTAAAATAGGTAGAAACAGAGGCTGGAATTTGAAGCAATTCTTTCTCTTTAAAGTAAGTTCTGGAAACTTTTCTGTTGTCATATCTTCCAGGTAAATAAGTAGGATTTACAGAGGAATTATAATGATAGCCAGCCTTCAACACATCTTCTGGATTTACTGGCGCCATTCTCGGCATCCGTAAACCCGTCACATTACAATTAAATAATTCTGATAGTTTTAACCTCGATCTTTCTAAATCTCCGATTTCAAATTGTGAGTGAAACCATGTGTGCGAAGCCAGTTCATGACCTTCTGAAAGTAAACGAACAATTAAATCTGCATTGTTTTCTGCAAAAATAACGGTGGAAAAAAAAGTCGCTTTTACTTGGTGTTTTTTTAGTAAATCTAAAATTGAGATTAATCCGTTTCGGGAAATCGCAATCTGTTTTTCAAAAGAAATTTCGCCATTATATTCTAAAGGCATATCAAATTCTTCGATATCAAAGGACAATAATACCATTTTAAAAATTTTTGCTTCTGATGATATAATTGGGTCTTTCTTTAACTTGTTTAAAAATTTTACCCAAATAAATACCGAAAATTCCTAAAATAATGAGTTGCAAACCGCCAAAAAAAACGACCGTCATAATTAAGGATGCCCAACCAGAAATTTCTGAATTGACGATGAAAGCACGAATAACATACGGAATGTAAATAAGAACCGAAATTAATGAAAAGAAAAACCCCAAATAGGCCGCTAAATAAAGCGGTTTTACGCTAAAAGCAGTAATTCCTGTAAAGGCAAACCTCATCATTTTGCTGAGCGTATAGCTACTTTCACCGTGAAATCTTTCGTCTGCTGTAAATGGAATCCCGATTTGTTTGAAACCCATCCAAGTGGAAAGCCCGCGGAGAAACAAATCTGACTCTTGCATATTTCGCATCACATCTACCACAGAAGCATCCATCAATCGGAAATCTGAACCGCCTCCGTCTGTGAGATTGACATCCGAAATATTAGATAAAAATTTGTAAAAATATTTCGAAGTTTTGCGTTTAAATTTTGAAATTTCTTTAGGATACTTTCTTATCGTGAAAACGACATCAAAACCTTTTTCCCATTCTGCAATCATTTCCGGAATAAGTTCTGGTGGATGCTGTAAATCTCCATCCATCGAGATTACAGCGTTTCCGGTGGCAAAATCTACGCCTGCTTTTACGGCCGGTTGATGCCCAAAATTTCGTGAAAATTCTATAAATTTCACTTCTTCAAATTCTTGGGAAAGTTGCTCTAAAACCAATTGTGTTTTATCCCGACTTCCGTCATTTACGAAGATAATTTCAAAGTTGTAATTCTTTAAATCAGAAAAAATTCTGGCAATCTTTTGATGAATAATCGGCAGATTTTCTTGTTCATTAAAAGCGGGAATTACGATTGAAATTTTTTTCATTAAAATTTATTTTAAATAAAATACCGATTAATTTAAAGCATAATCTTTACTAAAATCCTTTACCATCAATTCATAAATAACTCTAAACCAAACCAATACACAAGGTAAGGCTTTTAAAGAATATTTAATGATATAATTTTCTTTTATGTATTTTGGAAAAAGATCCGACATTGAGAAACAGGTTAAAATTAAAACAAAAAATAATAAAAAAAGAACCAGAGGTGTTTTTTCTTTTTGAATAATAAACCAAATCATCACGCCTGTAACTGCAATTATAAAGGTTGGCGATTCTGAACTTGAACTGAAAAGCACCAAAAACAGCAAGGTAGAACACAAAATCATCACCTGAAAAGCAAGTTCTTTGTATTGCTTGATTCGCAAATAAGGCAAGGCAAAAAGTAAAATTCCGGGGATTATGAAATATAAATTTGAAATGCTAGAATCTCCTAAAACACGACGGACAATTCCCATTAAAGAAAAATCTTGCATGGAGGTAAGAGACTCATTTTCAATATTTTTTCCTGTAAGTGAGTTGTACCAGTCCCAATAACATTTCAAATCAAAATGAGCGCTAGAAAAGAGCATCGGCAGCGCTAAAAAAATGATCGAGATAACAACTAATGAGAGAATAAACTTCATTTTATTTTTAACAAAGAAAAAACCAGAAAGCCCTACAATGCCATAAATTTTTACAAAAAATCCTATTAAAATGGCTAAAGCAGATTTTGTTTCTTTTTGTTCGTAAATATAAACCATCGACAAGATAAGCAAACCCGTTAAAGCAATATTAAACTGAACACTTAAAGCGGCCGTGATAAATTCTTGCAAGCAAAGCCACGCCACAAATGATTTTTTAATATTTGAAATGGGTAATTTACTTATTGCAAAAACAAAAATTAATGCATTCGCCACGTTCCAAAGGGGCATACCGAACCAATCTGGTAACAGTGCAAATGGTGCAATTAAAATCGCAAAAAAAACACCATAATGATTAGCATCAAAAAACAAATTTGGATGCTGCTGAAAAATATTTTGATTTTTTAAACAGCTGTAAAAAACATTTTTAAAAATTAGATAGTTATTGTAGGCTTGCGGCCCTCGGATATATTTTGCAACTGCGGATATGAAAGAAACAACTAAATATATCCCAAAAATAATTTTAGGATTTGATATTAGTTTAAGAAATTTATCTTTCAAATTAAACAGTTAAACTGCCACATTATTCTCACGCAAAGCATCATTGAGAGACGTTTTCTTGTCGGTTGATTCTTTTCTTTGCCCGATAATTAGTGCACAAGGCACTTGAAATTCACCCGCTGGAAATTGTTTGGTATAACTACCAGGAATTACTACAGATCTTGATGGAACGCGGCCTTTTATTTCAACTGGCTTTTCGCCTGTAACATCAATAATTTTTGTGGAAGCGGTTAGCACAACATTTGCGCCCAAAACGGCTTCTTTTTCTACATGAACGCCTTCTACCACAATACATCGGGAACCGACAAAAACATCATCTTCAATAATCACAGGTGCTGCCTGAAGTGGTTCTAAAACGCCACCAATTCCCACGCCGCCGCTTAAATGGACGTTTTTACCTATTTGTGCGCAACTTCCGACTGTTGCCCAAGTATCAACCATAGTTCCAGAATCTACATAAGCGCCGATATTAACGTAAGACGGCATTAAAATTACGCCAGAAGCGATGAAAGCGCCCTCTCTTGCAACCGCATGCGGCACTACACGAACACCTTTTTCAGCATAACCTCTTTTCAAAGGCATTTTATCATGAAACTCGAACGGCCCAACTTCTATAGTTTCCATTTTTTGCATCGGAAAATACATTACGACGGCTTTTTTAACCCATTCATTTACTTGCCAGCCGTTTTCTGTAGGTTCTGCTACGCGCAAAGTTCCTTCGTCTAAAGCTTTAATAACTTCTCGAATTTTATTTTGGTATTCGTTTTCTTTTAGTAAATCTCGGTTATCCCAAATATTTTCGATGCTTTGTTGTAGTGACATTTTTTTTATTTAATTAATTTAAGTTGCAAATTTACAGAACTCTCCTTGCAAAAAGAAAGGCATTGTTCCAGTATTTTTCGTTTAAGGAAGAAATCATTACCCCTTTTGATGTGGAGGCATGTATAAATTTTATTTCGCCATCATCGCCAATATCGTGCACAATTCCCACATGCGAAACTTTACTTCCACCAGCAGTTGCAAAGAAAAGCAAATCTCCAGGCTCTATTTCTTTCACCGAAATTGCAACTCCGGCATGTGATTGATCGACCGACCGACGCGGTAAATTTTCATTGTTTTCTTTATACACTTTTACTGTAAAACCAGAACAATCGAAACCAGAACTGGTATTTCCGCCATATTTGTAAGGCGCACCGATATATTTTTCAGCGTCTTTTAATAATTCTTGTCGTTCCGAATCTAAAACACCTCTGAAATTTGAATTAAAAACTTTTAAATCTGAAGTTCGAGCAACGCTTTTTTTATAAGGCGTTCGTTTTACAACTTTTGTATTTTTAGAAGCGCTGCAAGAAGCGAGAAATAAAATAAATGGTAAAAAGAGCAGAAATTTTTTCATTAAAGCAAAAACGTTTGATTTTATTTTTTCAAAATTAGTGAAAATTAATTTCAAATTTTAATACTAATATTTTAAAAAATTAAAGTTAAAAAAATAGGCAATTAATCTATAAAACAAATTAATATACGCCACAAATTAAATTTTAGCAACTTTAGATTTATAATTGGTAATAAAAACACCCGAAATTATAAGTGCGGCGGCAATTAAAAATTTCACTGATATAGTTTCATCTAAAAACAACCAACCGAGAAAAATAGCAATAATGGTGTTAACGTAAGATAAAATAGCAACCTGCGTGGGAAGAAGTCTTTGAAGCAAATAATTAAAACAAAAAAATGCGATCACGGAACCAAAAACAGCCAAATAAATAATTGCTAAAATACCGTGAAAACTCCATTTTTGAATATCAATCTCTGCTGAAAATAAAAATCCAAATAGTATTTGAACGACGCCCGCAAAAGAAAATTGATAAAACAAATTCAAAACAATATTAGCGCCTGCTGGCAAAACCCGTTTGCTATAAACAGTTCCGATAGCCCAGCCAGAAATGCCTAAAAAAAGTAATATTAAACCCAATCTGTAATCTGCATTAAAAAAATCATCTATGCCATCCCAAAAAACAAAAACAATACCCGAAAATCCCATTAAAACACCAATTAATGAACGAATATTTACTTTTTTCACGATAAAAATAGCACTCAAAATAAATACTAAAATGGGTGAACAAGAAGAGACCAAAGAAGCCAAACTAGAAGTAATGCGTGTTTCTGCGAAAGTGGTAAAGCCGTTCGCAACAATTAACATGAGCGCTGAAATAAAAAATTGCTGAGACATATTCTTCCAGCCAATCCATTTTAATTTTTTTGAAAATAATAGATATGAAAACAAAATAAAGCCAGCCAAAAACTGGCGAATCCCAGAAACAAACCAATTTGGAATCGTCTGCACCGCAATTTTCATACTGAAAAAAGTAGTGCCCCAAACGATAGCAACTATAAAAATGGCGAGTAGAATTTTAAAATCTTTTAATGGGAAAATTTTCACGTTGCGAAGATATTTATTTTTAAGCGATGTTTAGTATCTTTACCACTATAAAAAATAAAAAAAAGCGCAAAATGGTTGGAATAATTATGGGCAGCAAAAGTGACTTAAAAATCATGGAAGAAGCCGCAAAATTTTTAAAATCTTTAGAAATTCCTTACGAATTAACTGTAGTTTCTGCCCACAGAACGCCAGAAAGATTATTTGATTATTCTAAAAATGCCGCAAAAAGAGGTTTAAAAGTAATTATCGCCGGCGCAGGCGGTGCTGCACATTTGCCAGGAATGGTCGCGAGTTGCACCACTTTGCCAGTAATTGGTGTGCCAATTTTATCTTCAAATTCTATCGACGGATGGGATTCTATTTTATCGATTTTGCAAATGCCTTCAGGAATCCCGGTGGCGACGGTTGCTCTAAATGGCGCTCAAAACGCGGGAATTTTGGCGGCAAAAATTTTGGGAAGTTCAGATGAAAATATTAAAAATAAATTAGAAGATTTTCAAAAATCTTTAACGGAAAAGGTTTTGAAAACGGTTGATGAAATTAAAGAAATTCATCCAAATACTTATGATTAAGTTTTTTAAATCGCACAGATTTAACTGATTAACAGAGATATTTTGAAATTAAAAATATCTGCTGGAGAAAATTTAACATAAAAATCTGTGCAAATCGGTGAAATCTGTGCGCCAAAATTGAATTTAATTATTTTCAAAAAGCCACTCAAAAGATTGCCCAAATTCTCGCGACCAATAAGATTCTGAATGCGTTCCATCGGGATTAAATTTCGTGAAAATATTTTTTGCGGGAACACCTTGTTTTATGAGTTCAATTTCGGCTTTTTTGATATTAGAAACCATATCATCAGATTCCTTTAAACCGGCATAAAAATAGATTTTAGAATTTTTTAATTTCTTTGTATTTTTTCTTAAATAAAAAATTAAATCTTGTTTTGCGAACCAAAAACTCGGGCTGAAAATCCCAAGTTTTCCAAATGTATTGGGATATTTTACACCAGCATAAAAAGAAATTAAGCCGCCCATAGAACTGCCAATTAAGGCTGTATATTTTGGTTGCGACAGAGTTCTATAATGTTTATCAATGTAAGGTTTCAAAGTATTTGCTAAAAAATCGGCATATAAATCCCCTTTTCCGCCACCATATTTTGAGTTTTTCCACGGCGAATATTCATTCAATCTTTCTGCGCCGCCATTTTCAATCCCAATAACAATTGCATCTGTTTTTTTCTGCGCATATTCTGCGTTTAAAGTTTCATCCACTTTCCACTCGCCAGAAAAAGAAGTGGCGTCGTTAAAGAGATTTTGTCCGTCTTCCATATAAACGACTGGATATTTTTTGCCCGAAGTGGCGTAATCTGGCGGCAGATAAATCCAGATTTTTCTGGTAGTTTTTAGTTGCGGAATATTAAAATTTTCACTTAAAACACTGACGTTTGGTGAAAGCGTATTTGCTTTTTCTAATGGTTTTTGCCAAGAAAGAATTTCTAAATTAATTAAATTTCCATCGGTTTGAGGTGAAAATTTCCTATTAGATGAAGCGTTTCCTTGCGCGTCACCTTCGGCAAAATCCCAAGAGCCTTGCGTAATTTTATATTCAAAATCTTCGTCAATTTTTGAAATTTTTAAAGTATAATTTCCGTTTTCATCTTTTTTAAATTCAAAACTTTTGTCAGCAGGATTCCAATTATTTAAGGAAGATGCCATAAAAAACTGAGCATCTTTTGGCGTATTTTCTGGTAAAGCAATTATTTTAAAAGTAACTTGTGAAGAGAAAAACTGTAACATCGATAATAGAAAAAAAGAAAAAAAATATTTCATTGACGTGAAGATTAGAATATGTAAACTTTTATTTTGAACAAATTCATTATTTAAAAGAAAATTATTTTAATAAAAGTACTAATAATGATATAATTGCGGGTAAAGATTGGACAACAAATATCTTTTTTGAAGCGGTAAGTGCGCCATAAATCCCAGCAATTATTACGCAACCAAGAAAAAATATTGCAATATTTTTAGACCAAATTTGATCAGAAATAAATAAAGACCAGAGTAAACCTGCAGAAAGAAAACCATTATAAAGCCCTTGATTTGCCGCTAATGATTTAGTAGGTTGAAATAATTCTTCTTTTAAAGCGCCTTTAAAGGTTTTTTTACCCAAAGTTTCCCACGCAAACATTTCCATGTAAAGAATGTAGAAATGTTCTATTGCGACGAGTGAAATTAAAATTTTTGAAATTATTTCCATAATATTTTAGATTTTGTACTAAAAATTTCTACTCAATTCAAAATTTATTTTTTCAAATATAGGTAAATCAAAATTTATTTTTCTACTGCTTTTTTTTATTTTAGATTTTTAACAATTTAGAAGAAACTAATTCAGACTTAAGTAAAGAAGTTTATAATGGGTATTCACTTTAATTAAAAAAATTATATTTTTTTTGAACCATTAAAAAAAAATTAGAGCACATTTGTTTTTATCATACATTCTTTCATTTTCTTAAAAGTTCTTTCTATATCATGATCTAAGCCAATTGAAAAGCGAATCAAACCTTTAGACAGACCCATTTCTTTCTGTTCATCTTCTGGAATTTCTGAGGAGGTAGAACTTCCTGACGCAGTGAAAAGTGTTTTATAAAATCCTAAACTTACGGCGAGGTATCCCAAATTTTCATTTTGCATTAATTCCATTAGTTTGTTCGCGTTTTCTGCAGTTTTAACATCAATAGTCAATAAACCGCCGTATCCGTATTCTTTATTTATAATTTCAGAATAATTTTCGTGTTGCGGATGGCTTTTCAAGCCGGGATACTTTACGGTTAGGCCTTCTTTTTCAAAACTTTCGGCAAGGAATAAAGCGTTTTCGCTGTGTTTTTTAATTCGAATATGCAGTGTTCTAAGATTTTTAAGAATACTTGCAGCGCGTAAACTATCTAAAGTTGGTCCCAAAAGCATACACGCACCAGAATTTACATCTTTTAGATTATTTATAAATTCTTGCGAGCCGCAAATTACGCCGCCAATTGCGTCGCTACTTCCATTAATAAATTTTGTTAAACTATGAATGGTAACATCTGCTCCCAAAAAATTGGGGGCAATAGAAAGTGGTGAAAAAGTATTATCTACAATTAATTTTAGATTGTATTTTTTTGCAATCACAGAAAGCGCTTTTATATCTGCAATTTCCAAAAGAGGATTGCTTACAGATTCACAGAAAATAACTTTCGTGTTTGGTTTAATAGATTGTTCTATTTTCTCTAAATTATTGATATCAATAAAATCTGTTTGAATATTTAAACCCGGTAGAAAATTTTTCATAAACGCGTATGTTCCGCCATAAATAGTTCGGCTAGAGATTACGTGATCGCCAGCTTTGCACAGTTGCAAAAGCGTAGAAGTAATTGCGCCCATTCCAGAAGCCGTTACATTAGCGCTTTCTGTACCTTCCAATTTCGCCAGTGCTTCAGACAAATAAAGATTAATTGGGGAAGAATGCCGAGAATAAAGATAACACCCATCTGTATTGCCTTCAAAAGTATCAATCATAGATTTTGCTGAAAGAAAAGTATAAGTTGAACTATCAGAAATAGAAGGATTTACACCTCCGAATTCGCCAAAATACTGTAAATCTTGAATGTTGCTTGCTGCATCAAATTTTTCCATATAATAACTATTTTATTTTTTGTAAAATAATCTACTTTTAAATTTAAAAACAATATATTGCTCATTATTTAGTTTTTAAATCTAAAATATTATTATTTAATAAAATAAAAATCTAAATTAAACTTCCATAAATCTTTAAACCAAATATTTTTCAGATGAACTTAGATGAAAAAGACAGAAAACTACTTTTTTTATTGCAAGAAGACGCTAAAAAAACCAATAAACAGTTAGCGACAGAACTCAATCTATCTGTAACTGCGGTTTTTGAGAGAATTAAAAAACTAGAAAAACATCAAATTATTAAAAAATTTGTTGCTTTGGTGGATAAAAAACAGGTGAAAAAAGATTTTATAGTTTTATGCCAAGTGAAACTAATTCAGCATAAAAGAGATTATATTTCACAATTTGAAAATGAAATTAAAAATTTTCCGGAAATTTTAGAATGTTTCCATGTAAGTGGCGATTCTGATTATATCTTGAAAATAGCATTAGAAAACATACAAGAATATAGAGAATTTATGGTATCAAAACTTACTTCTATGCAACATATTGCCAGTACACAAAGTTCTTTTGTGATAGAAGAAGTAAAAAATACCACCACAATATTTTTATAGTGATTCTTTTTATTTCTTAAAAAAATCCATCAAATCCATATAATTTTTTTGGTTCACGCCGTGGCCGCTCATATATTCGCGAAAACTGAAAAAACAACCTTTGTGATAAAGATAATCTGCTGCTTTTCTACCCCATTCTAAAGGAATCACAGCATCTTCCGTACCATGAGAAATAAAGAATCTGAGTTTTTCTAACTGTTTTTTATCTTTTGAAGTATTTTGTAATAATTTTTCATCTGGATAAGAACTTAAAATGGCAATTTTTGCAAACATTTCTGGATGATTTAGAGCCAAAGCGTAACTCAAAATGCCGCCTTGGCTGAAACCAGCAAGATGCGTTTGATTTTGCGTTAAACCATATTGGTTAGAAATTTTTAAAATAGATTCTAAAATTCCTTGTTCTGCCGCCTTCGCTTGCAAAACATTTATTGGATTTTCGGCATTCATTAAATCAAGATCAAACCATGAATAGCCGCCAAATTGCAAATCTAATGGTGCCCGAAAACTGACGATGAGCCAATCTTTTGGCAGGCTTTCTCTAAAACTGAAAAGGTCTTCTTCGTTGCTTCCGTAGCCGTGAAGTAAAATTAAAAGTGTAGTTTCTGGAGTGATATTTCCTGGTTCGCGGATGAGGTATTTTAAATCCATATTTATTTTTAATTGAATATTACTAACTTCAAAATTGTACCCAAATTACGTTTTCTGACAATTAGACACAAAAAAAATCGGGCGTTAAACCCGATTTATTTTTTATTTTTCTCTCGAAGTATTTACCGATATTCGATTAAGTTTAATAAGTTTCATTTTTTCTAAAAGCAGCATGATGAGATAAGTTGGATCTACTTCATGCCATCTTACGCCGCCAAAATTTGGTCTTCCGCCGTGTTTGTGGTGATTGTTGTGGTAGGCTTCACCCATCATTAACCAATCAAAACGCAACAAATTTTTTGAAGTATCGCTTACTTTAAAATTGGTGTAACCATAGATGTGTGCAAACCAATTGATGATTACACCGTGTATTGGCGCCATCATATAAGCAACTGGCAACAAAAGCCATTCCCACCAATGATTAGCGAAAAGAATAAAAAATGTGGTATAGAGAACGCCCCAACCAATTCTGGAATACCAAGAACTCGCAAAACGGTCAAATTTTTTCCATTGAGGAACATTTTTAGTGAATTTTTCTTCTACTTTTATTTTGTAATTATTAATATCTGCATAGATATTTTTGGTGCGCCACATCATGGCAAATAAATTCGGGTCATATTTTGGTGAATGTGGATCTTTTTCTGTGTCTGCAAAAGCGTGGTGCATTCTGTGCATTACGCCATAGCCGTAAGCAGAAAGATAGTTGGAACCTTGCGTTACCCAAGTTAATATGAAACAAAGTTTTTCACCAAATTTTGACATTTTAAAACTTTGGTGCGCTGCATAACGGTGCAGAAAAAAGGTCTGGAAAAACAAGCCAGAATACCAGAGAACGACGATGAAGATTATAATTGTCATGTTTAATTTATGATTTATACAAAATTAGTTTAATTAAAATTCTTGATAGATGATTTTAATCATTTTGCAAGATATTTAATAAAATTTTTAATTCGATTAAAAAAATATAGTTTCCTCGAAATAGTTTTAAAATAGCATTTACAAAATTATTTACATTTAAATTAAGCAAAAAGATTTATGAAAATCGATTAACATTAAAGTAAAGATATTCAATACATATTAAAATAAAAAAAGAATATTTTAAAAGCAATAAATTGTTTTTTTAGTGTCAGAAATAGCTCAAAATTTGAGCTTGAAATTATAATTTGAGAGCAAGTTAAAAAATAAGTACTTTTGCTACTTTAGTGTAAAGTTGATTTGTTTTCAGTTAAAAATAAAAAACACAAGATGAATAATTTTTTTGATTTTATAAATTTACACAACGGTGAAGAAGACAAAGCGATTGTGCTGGAAAATGTTCGCTCACAAATATCTTTCCGTGGAAGCAATTTGTGGATTTTGGCGTGTGCAATAATTATTGCATCTGTTGGGCTAAATGTGAATTCTACGGCGGTAATTATCGGTGCGATGCTAATTTCACCTTTGATGGGACCAATTGTGGGCGCAGGATTCGCCTTGGGTACTTATAATTTCACTTTACTGAAAAAATCAATAAAAAATTTACTAATAGCAACTGGCGTAAGTTTATTTGTTTCTGCGGCTTACTTTTATTTAAGTCCTTTTAAAGAAGTTCAATCGGAATTATTATCTCGAACTTTTCCAACTATTTACGATGTTTTAATTGCATTTTTTGGTGGATTGGTTGGCGTAATTGCGGTTACAAGAGTTGAAAAAGGAAACCCGATTCCGGGTGTTGCTATTGCAACTGCTTTGATGCCACCACTTTGCACTGCTGGTTATGGCTTGGCTACTTTAAATTTTAGTTATTTTATTGGTGCTTTTTATCTTTATACCATCAATTGTTTTTTTATCTGCATCGCCACTTTTTTTGTGGTTAAATTTCTAAAATATCCTTCATCTTTAGTAGAAAGCAGGTTTCAAAATCGAATAAAATACGGCATTTCAATTTTGGTTGTTATAATGATAGTGCCAAGTTTTTATCTGGCTTACAGTTTATTTAATGAGAAAAAGTTTACAAAAACGGCAGATGAATTTATTCAAAAAGAATTTGATAATAACGGCTATACGATTATTTATAAAAAATTAAACTACAATAGTGATCCTAAAAGTATAGATGTTGCCTTTTTAAGTAAAAAATTTACACCTGCAGAAATAGCCACTTATAACAAAAGACTCGCAGATTCAGGTTTAAAAAATACAAAACTAAATATACGGCAAAACAATGTAGATTTAAAGAGTGAAATACAAAGCGAGATCAATAAATTTGATACCAACGTATCTGAAAAAGACATTGCTTTAACGAAAATTAGGAAAGAATTAGACAATTACAAAATAAGCGATTCTACATTACTAAAAGAAATTCAAATTCTCTACCCTAGTGTTGGCAATGTTTCCTACGGAAAAATAGAAGAATATCCCGATACAGATAGTTCAAGATTACAATTTGTGATGCTCTATTCTGGGCAAAATATTGATGAAGACAGATTGAAAAGTTGGCTAAAAGAACGTATGCACGAAAAATTTGTAACCCTTATAAAAACGCCAGAAGTAAAGAAAACCGCGACCGGAAAATAGATTACACTTTGCACTTTTTAAAATTGAAATCTAAGAGCCTGTTTAAATTTATAATTTATTTTTACCATTAAGGAATTAAGCCATTTTCGCTTAAAAAACTTAATAAAAATCAATTTATTGATTGCTTA
>NZ_FNUS01000005.1 GCF_900108025.1 Halpernia humi | reverse complement strand
TAATGTTAAATTTAAGAATAAACAGAGTTTATTTTAATTTAGAAAATTAAGAAAAGGCTATAAAAAATTTATTGAATGAAATTTAAACAGGCTCTTAATTTTTTAGGGTAATATTTTTTTGTAATTTGCAAAAAAAATGTTTCAAAAATTTGTAATGAATAATTTTAAGAATTAAAGTAATTATGAATTTTAGGAAAATTTAGTTGGTTAAATTTTCTTGGGCTCTAAAAACTTTTAGTTATTTTTACAAAAATTTATACAAATGAAAAAGATAATTTTAGTTTTTGCAATGCTTATTGCAACCCTGGCATTTGCACAAGACATGGGTTCTGAAAAAGTTATAAGACCTGAAGGCAATGCACCTGTAGGCGAACTTTATGGCGCAGATGTTTCAGATGTTGCTGTGAAAAATGCAATTTCAGCATCTAAATTAGAGAAAAAATTAAAGAAAAATAATAAAATAGAAAACGTCGCCATCAAAGGAAAAGTGGAAGAAGTTTGCGAAATGGAAGGTTGCTGGCTCACGATAAAAACCGACAGCAAAAACCGATTTTTTGTGAAAACAAAAGACCATGCTTATTTGGTTCCTTTGGCATTGCGCGGTAAAAATGTGGTTTTAATTGGCAACGCAGAACTGAAAATGACGTCCGTAAAAGAATTGAAACATTATGCTGAAGATGCCAATAAATCTGAGGAGGAAATTGCAATGATTACAAAACCAAAACAAGAGGTGAATTTCATGGCAAGTGGGATAAAAGTGGTCGATTAATGATAAGCAATTATTAAAATAAAAAATCCGTTGCAATTTTTTATGGTGATTTTTTAAATTATGCAGTTAATAGATTATTTTAAAATTTTAGAAAAAAATAAATCCATTTTTTCTTCAAATAGGGATTTTGTCTCTGATAAAATTAACGCTCTGCAAAACATTTGGGAAATTGGAAACCCAAGCCTGATTCCAAATTTATTTCCATATTTAAAATCTGATAGTAAGGAAATTAGAGAATTCACATTTTTTATTATTGATGATTTTTTTAATAAACTTGACAAAAAAAATCATCTTTATGAAACTTTAAGATATTGTGAAGTTAAGATAGCGGATTTTAAATTTTTCAAAAATAACTTTTCTGTAAAAGATTACTTTACTCTAATTCAAATTGCTTCCCAAAATAGAAATGGTTATATAAGGGAGTTTGCCGTTGAAGAATTAAGTAATTCAGAGAATAGCGATGCAATAAAGTTTATAATTTTTCGACTTTCAGATTGGGTTGAAATAATTAGAAATAAAGCTGTTCAGGCTTTAGTTAATTTTAAGAAAATTGAATATTTAAATTGTTTAGTTGAAAATCTGTATTTATTTGAATGGATAATAAAAACTAAAAGAGCGAATTTAACTATTGTTTATGAAAACATTTTTCAATTTATTCTTGAGGAAGAAAATTATTTGCTAGATAATATTAAAAACTTTTCCGAAAAAAATAGAATAATTCTTGCACGCAAAGTATATAATTCAAAAAATGAGAACGACCGATTTTTTAAAGAATTTCTAAATGACAAAAATTATTTAGTCCGAATTTTTGCTCTAAAAAAATTTGACATTTTGAATAAAATCGAAATAGAAAATTTATTAAAAGACAAATCTTCCAAAATTAGATTGCAAACGCTTTTTGAAATAGATAAAAGAAAAAATTTAACTTCTGAAATTGCATTAAATTTCGTAGCTGATGAGTCTGCGGCAATTCGTGATTTAGCAAGGAAAAATTTAAGGAATGTAGATTTTGCAGAAATTTATGCTGATAACATAAAAAATAATAAAAATTTGAAAGGTTCAATTTTTGGGCTTTCAGAAGTACAAGGAAAAAAATATGTTAACTATATATTTCCGTTTTTAACTTGCGAAAAAACTTATCTGGTTAAAATTGCCTTTCTGTCCATAGAGAAACTGGAGCCTCAAATTGCTTTCGATTTTGCTTATGAAAATTTTGAAAATAAAAATATATTTTTAAGGAATTTTTTTGTCAAATATTTTGTCAAACATTACACTGAAGATGTTTTAGAAAAAGCGAGATATATTTACAAAACCGGCGATTATGAAGCTAGAAAAAGTATGCTTCGATTATTTAGTTCTATCGGTAAATATATCACGATTTCAGATTTAATGATTGGTTTGATTGATGAAAATCCTGCTTTAAGAGATTTAAGCGTAAATTATATCGAAAATTGGAAATTAAAAGCAAATTCGTATTTTATTGAACCAGATCCTGCACTTCTGAAAAAATCCAAAGAAATTCATGAAATCGTTTGTGAAATATTAAAAGAAAAAAAATATTTCTATAGAAATCCTTTAGAAAATCTTGATTTTTATTTTAAATAAAAGATTTTTTGGGAATTACACATTTTTGGTTTACCAGATAAATATTTTATATTTTATATTTTTTAAAGCGGATTTTTTCAATAAAACTATTTTTTATTTTCAATAATTAAGGAAATACGCGTTCCTACATTTTCCACGGAATTTACGGAAATTTCAGCATCAATCGCTTTGGATAAATCCCGAATTAGATGCATTCCTAAACCAGTTTTGATGCCAATGGATACGTTTTCATCAAATAATGCACGAAATTTTTCTGGCGTTGCACCTTTGCCATTATCGATTATCATTAATTCTACAAAACTTTTATGGTTGATTGCTTTCCACACAATTGTTGGGTTTTCTATTTTATCTAAAATTTTTATGGCGTTGTTAGTTAAGTTTCGGGTAATGGTTTTTAGATAATCGTTGTCGGTAAAAACTTGAAGGTTTTCTGGGTTTTCAAAAGAAATTTTCACCTTGTTTCCGAAAGAAAAATTATCGGCAATATCTTGAAAAATTTGACTTACAGGAACCTGCGTTTTTTTTGGTTCAAAATGTTCCATTTGGCCTTTGCTCCACAACAGTAAGTCTTCCATCTGCACCAAAAGATTTTCAGCCGCACCGAAAGTTTTGTTTTGTAAACGCTGTTTGGTGGCTTCGTCCAAAATTTCGGGCGAATCTTTTTGCAATTGTAAAAAATGAATTAATCCAGCCAAAGGACTTCGTAAATCGTGATTCAGAATGCCAAAAAGTTGGGTTTTAGTTTTATTGGCTTTTTCTAGTTCTTGGTTTAGAAAAGATAATTTGAGATTGTTTCTTTTTCGGTTTTCGCTTTGTTTATAAAAAAGAAACCCGATGCAACTCAAAAGAAAAAGGCCAGCGAATGCATAATAAATTTTTCTATTTGCTATATCTATTTGTAAGTTTTTTAGTTTATTTTGCGTAGAAAGTGTTTTTATTTCTTGCTCTTTTTTCTCGGTTTGGTATTTGCGGAGGAGGTTTTCTGTGTTTTCTAAAGTTTTAATTTTAAAAATAGAATCTTTAGCAATTTCTGCATCTACTTTGTATGTGAAGGCTTTTTTATAATCTCCTTCTTTTTCAAACAAATCTGCCAAAGCTTGGTTTGCGGAATACGAAAATTCTGGGTCTTTTATTTCTTTCGCAATTTGCAATGCTTCAAGATAATATTTTTTGCTTAATTGGTATTTTTTTTGCGAAAAATATAAATCGCCCAAATTAGAACAAACCACTTTCAAAGTTTGGGTTGCTTCTAATTCTCGGCTTTGAACTTCGGCTTTTTTAAGATAATCTTCGGCTTTTACAAAATCATTTTCCTTTTGGTAAATCCTACCCAAATTGGTGAGTAATTCGCATTTCAATAATTTATAATCTGCTTTTTCAGCGAAAAATAAACCTTTTTTAAAATAGTTTAATGCGGCTTTATTGTTTTTTAAATCTTCATAAAGATTACCAATTCTATTGTTTCCGATGGCTATTCCAACATGATCTTTAAGGTCTGTTTCTATCTGCAACGCTTTTTGATAATATTGTAATGCTTCGTTGTATTTTTTATAAAATTTTAAATTATCACCAACTTGTGTGTAAGGACTAGATTTTAATGGATTTAGTTTCTTTTTTTCTTGAAAATCAATGAGTTTAATGGCGTATTTTGTAGCGTTTTCTCTATCACCCATTTGGTTGTAAATGATACCAATATTGTTTAAAGAATTTTGGTAAATTTTATTGGGTAATTTGTATTTTAAAATAATTTCATTGGCATTTTTAAAATATTCCATTGCTTTCTCTGGATTTTGTTTTACAAATTCCATAACGCCTTTCATATTGGTAGATTTGTAAAAACCAGACCCATAGTTTAGTTGTTTAGAAAGCAGTTCCATTTGTGTAATTATTTTTTTTCCTTCCTCATATTTTCCGTTTTTGATAATGATAAAAGCATACTCATTTAGCGCTGAAACGTAGTTGGTGTCTTTTGGTTTTGTGTCAATGTAAGTTTTAAGCGAGTCTAATGACTTGGGAATTTGACAGGGCGAATAACTAAATATAAAAAGAAAAAGAGGTAGAAATTTCTTCATATCAAAAGATTTAGGTTGTCTTTAAAACTTCGTCCCACAGGAATTATCATTTGGCTATTCAGCACAATTTCGTTGGTATTAATTTTTGTAATAAATTGTTTCTGTACGGCAAAACTGCGATGAACACGTATAAAAGATTGAAAATGAATCTCTTTTAATAAGTTCCCGATGCTTGCCAAAACGCAATGCCTTTTTTGGGAAGTGATGATTAAAGAATAGTCTTTCAACGCTTCGATGTACAAAATATCGTGAAGTTTCACTTTGGTTTGTTCGTGGCCTTCTTTAATGTAAATCACGTCGCCACCAATGCTGCTTTCAAACAAATTGGCTTTTTGGCGAATTTCCATAAACTCTTCTAAACGTTTCATCGCGCTTTCAAAACGGTTCATTTTAATAGGTTTTACGATAAAATCTAAAGTATCGAGTTCGAAACTTTCTACGGCAAATTCCGGGTGAGAAGTAATAAAAATACAGGCTGGAATTTGGCTTGCTTTTTTTCTAAATTCTACACCAGATTCACCAGGAAGATCGATATCTAAAAATAAAACATCAATTTCATTTCTGCGCATTATTTCTTCTGCGTCTTCTGCGGATGCGTAAGTGCCCAAAACATTAAGAATTGGGAATCTTTTGGCGTAAGATAAAACCGTTAAACGATCAATTTCATCGTCGTCGATAATTATACTATTGAGTTTCAAATTTTTATGTAAATGTTTATATCAAATGTAATAAAAAACGTTGGAAAAAAGTCATTCGTCTATTTAAAATGTAGTTCGTCTATTTGCTATTTTTTGAATAGTTAAAACATTGAAAATTTGTCTTATCAAATTAAAAAAATAGTAACCGCAAAAATCAATTATTATGAAAAAAAATAATCATTTCACTTTTAAATGTTTTTTATTTCTGCTCTTTTTGGGTTTTTCAGAAATTTTAGCAGCTCAAAATGCCTTTTCATCTGGAACTGATGCACAATCTGCTGCGGGTTCAGTTTCTTATTCGGTTGGGCAAATGACTTACCAAAGCATCGAATCTGCTTCTGGAAAAGTAAGCCAAGGCGTTCATCAACCTTATGAAATTTTTGTTTTAAGCACAAATGAAAACGCAATGCAAAAGAACATTACTGTTTATCCAAATCCCGTAAAAGATTTTTTGATTGTTGATTTTAATGCTGAAAAATTAAAAAATGCTCGCTATCAGCTATTTGATGCTTCTGGTAAATTAATCAACCAAGGCGAATTGAAAGCCTTAAAAAACGACATTAATACTTCTGCTATCCGTGTTGGAATGTATATTCTTTCCATTTCAAGTGAAGGAAAAACTATGAAAACTTTTAAAATCATTAAAAATTAATAATTATGAAAAAATCATTACAAATCTTGGCTTTGCTTTTTATTTGCTTAATAAATGCGCAAGCGCCAGAAAAATTTTCTTATCAAGCCGTTATTAGAAATGCTTCAAACGCATTAGTAGCAAATTCTGCCGTTGGCGTGAAAATTAGCATTTTAAAAAATTCTCCTGCAGGAGCAGTTGTTTATGCAGAGACACAAAATGCAAATACTAATGCAAATGGGTTAATTTCAATTCAAATTGGTGCGGGAACAGTTTTGAGTGGAAGTATTGCTTCAATTGATTGGTCTTCAGACTCTTATTACATAAAAACAGAAACCGATCCTACAGGCGGAAGCAACTACAGCATTTCTGGAACGAGCCAATTATTAAGTGTTCCTTATGCAATGTATTCTAAATCTTCAGGAAGTGGTGCTTCTTCTTTTAGTTTGCCATATTCAGGTAATTCTTCTACCGACAATGTTATTCCTTTTAAAATCACGAACAGCAGTGCAAGTCTAAGTCAAGCGGCTTATTTTGAAAATACGGATGTTTTAAATTCAGCACCTGCTATTTCAGGGAAAAATAATTCTGTTGATCGATTTGGTGTTGGAGTTCAAGGTATAGCAAAAGCAACTTCGAATGGAAATCTATCTTCAGGCGTTTATGGTTATTTATCTGGAGCAGAAACCGGCGGGGCTGGAGTTTATGGCGTTTCACAAAATGCGTATGGCGTCTATGGACTTACAACAAATGGAAGTGCTGTAAGGGGCGATGCACTTGGAACTGGAACGGCAGGTTCTTTCCAAGCGAATTCTAGTAATAGTTATGCTTTGGTAACTTATGGGCCAATAAAATTTCTTGGAGTTAATGAAGGAGTAGGAAAAGTGTTAACCTATGATTCAAATGGAAATGCTACTTGGCAAACGCCTGCTGCTGGATTAACTTTACCTTATGATGGCTCATCTACTGCTGACGCAATTAAATTTAAAATATCAAATACTAGTACAAACCCCAATCAAGCAGGATATTTTGAAAACATCAATATTAACAATATTGCGCCTGCACTGATGGGCGTAAATAATTCTACCGAAAATATTGGGATTGGAGTTAAAGGTTTAGCGAATTCAAATTCAAGTAACCAACTATCAATTGGAGTTAGCGGGGAGGTAACTGGGCCCAATCCTTACGGAGCGGGTGTCTATGGCTATGCTAATTCCGCAATCGGTGTTTATGGAAAAACAGTTAGTGGTTTTGGTATAAGTGGATCTTCAAGTGGTTACGGTATTGCTGGATATTTTAAATCGACAGGTTTGGGTTCAGCAGGGGTTTTTATAGCACCTGCAGTAAGTTTGGCAATATATTCTAATGGCCCATTAAAATTCACCAATATTAACGAAGATGATGGCAAAGTATTAACAAGCGATTCATACGGAAATGCAACTTGGCAAGATGTTATTACACCTTTTATACATATTAGTAGTTTAGGTGGAAGTGCACAGGCAATAGATAATTCGGGACTAAATATTATTAATTCCTGGACTAATCTTGAAGAAACCGGAGGAGCAAATTATGACGCTACTACGGGAGAATATATTATTCCTGTTACAGGATATTATTCCATTTATGCACACATCAGTTTTACCGATTTAAACACTAATAATGGCGATCAAGCAATTTTAGTGATTCGTATCGATGGTTCTTCGGTAAAAAAAGGATATAGCAACAATGCAGTTGCTTTACAATATTATAGCGATCCGGAAGTAAAATTGGTAAAAAAATTAACTGCTGGACAAAAAGTTTCTTTTGGTGTTTATCAATATGGAAACGCTACTAATAATTTATGGCCAGATGGATCAACATTTTCAATCGACTTATTACACAAATAAAATTAATTTTAAATAAAAATATTATGAAAAAACTTATTATAACTTTTGCATTATTATTTGGAAGCACTTTAATATTTGCTCAAAAAAGTAATCCTGCAAAAACACAAATTGTAAGCAATGAAGACCCACACAATCCTTTGGTAAACGGAATTCCTTACAACCAATATAAAATTCAAGTTCAACAGGAAATGCAAAAAAAAGCAGAAGCGCAAGCACAAGAGAAGGCAAAGCAAAAAATAGAGCTAGAGAAATTTTCCAAATTAAAAATGCCTGAAACGCCAAATGAAAAACAAGAACAAATTAGCAATCAAAAAATTGAGGCAAAATCAAACGATTCAAAATAATGGTATTACAAACTATTAAAAAAATCCGCTGTAAAATAAATTGCAGCGGATTTTTATCTTAATTGAAACAGTGTGAATTTTAATTTAAACTTTTGAACTAACACAGCCAGTTTTTTTAAAAAATATCTATTTTTGTGCAATGGATTATCCAAGTAAAGTTTTGGCAAAAGCAGTTGAAGAAATTTCTGGTTTGCCCGGGATCGGCAAAAAATCGGCCTTGCGTTTGGCATTGCATCTTTTAAAGCAGCCCGAATCGCAAGGAATTCTTTTAGGTGAAAGTTTAAAAAAATTAGTTACCGACATTAAATATTGCAAAAATTGCCACAATTTTTCAGATTTAGAAATATGCGAAATTTGTAGTAGTCCGAAAAGATCAAACGCCATTTTGTGCATTGTAGAAGATGTTCGAGATGTGATGGCGATAGAAAATACTTCAAAATTTAACGGAAAATATTTAGTTCTTGGAGGTAAAATTTCACCCATGGAAGGCGTAGGACCCAGCCAACTGAATATCGGAAGCATTGAAAAAAAATTAAATGAAGGCTTTTTGAAGGAAATTATTTTCGCTTTGAGCGCCACCATGGAAGGCGATACAACTGCCTATTATCTCTACAAAAAATTTAAAAATTTTGATGTAAAATTTTCAAGTATTGCCCGCGGTATTTCTGTGGGCGATGAGTTAGAATATGCAGATGAGGTTTCTCTTGGCCGCTCTATAATGAATAGATTGCCATATAACGAACAAGATTAATATGAAATTAAGCGTCATTATTGTTCATTACAACGTGCCAATTTTATTGAGAAATTGCCTAGATTCTTTGCAAAAATATATTCAAGATTTAGATTACGAAATAATTGTAATAGATAATAACAGCCCAGATAATTCTTGGAAAAATTTAATAAATGACTTTCCAACTGTTAGATTTGTAGGCTCTGACGAAAATGGCGGTTTTGCGAAAGCGAATAATTTAGCGGTAAAATTGGCTGTTGGTGAATACGTTTTGTTGCTAAATCCCGACACAGAATTTGAAGGATTTTACATGAATGAAATTTTAAATTTTGCCGATCAGCAGGAAAAATTCGGGTGTTTGGGTGTTCGGATGCATGATAGTGAAGGAAAATTTTTGCCAGAGAGCAAGCGCGCTGTTCCCAATATGATTAACTCTTTTGAGAAACTTTTTATTCATTTAAAAAAAAACAACCAAAAATCCTATTATCGAACCGATATTCTAGAAGATGAAATAGCAGAAGTGGAAGTGGTTACCGGAGCATTTTTATTAATTAGAAGAGAATATTATCTAAAATTTGGAGGTTTAGATGAAACTTATTTTATGTACGGGGAAGATATAGATTTGTGCTATACTTTATTGCAAAATGGCCTAAAAAATTATTATTATGGAAAGGCTTCAATACTTCACTACAAAGGAGAAAGCACAGTGAAGGATAAGATTTATCTGGAGCGTTTTTATGGAGCGATGCAAATTTTTCTCAATAAATATTACCGTAAAAAATCGCCTTTAAAATTTAGACTTTTAAGTATGGGTTTAAAATTGAAACATTATTTTGCCATTCGTCAATTAAAATAAAAAAAACGACTTTTTAAAAAGTCGCTTTTAGTATCATTTGTAAATAAATTTATTTTTTTACTGGTGCTTGTGGCACTGTAGTAGAATTTTGCGCTGGGGCAGATGTTGCAGGCGCAGACTGATTTACCGGCGCTTGTGGTGCAACTCTTTGGCTAGGTTTTGCTGTTAAAACTACACTTACGATTATCAATACGATGATGCCGCCGCCTAAAACCCATGTCGCATTTTCCATAAAATCATTGGTTCTTTGTACCCCAAATTGTGCCGGTGAAGTACCACCAAAAGTACCAGAAAGGCCGCCTCCTTTTGGGTTTTGAGCCATGATTATCGTAATAAGAAGAACACATGCAATCATGATAATTACCATGAAAAGTGTAAAAATTGTACCCATTTTTTTTAAAATTTCAGGTTGCAAATATACTGTTTTTTATTCTAAAGTGGGAAACAAATGCTCGATTTTTTAAGAAAAACAAAATCACTTTTAATATTATTTTGAAATAAAAGTAAAGAAAATATATTTTACCAAATGAAAAGACATAGCATATTTTGGGCTCACAATTTTTATCCTTAACTAAATAATAAACCTTCCAAAATCAGTTTTTATTTTATATCTTTAGCGTACTTGAAATATTTGTAATCTGTAGCGAATATTACTTTTTTTTATATCTAAATGTAAAATTTATTACTTTTGCACAGACTTATAAATTGAAAATAAAGTTAAAAAATGGGCATTAAAAACTTAAGCAATAAAATGTATGAAGGCGACAATATACTTTCGCTTTCTGACGTGAGGTATTTGCCTAGATGGATTGTAATGCTGATTGATGCGATTATTCTTTTTTTCTCACTTTTTTTCTCTTACTTTATTTTAGATAAATTAAACGTAAGACCACCTACAGAATGGCCTTTGGGTATTAAATTCCTGTTTGTATTAATGGTGAACGGCCTGTTTATGTATGTTTTTCGCACTTTTTCTGGAATTATTCGGCATTCCACTTTTGTAGATTTATTCAAATTATTTTTAGCGTGCTTGTGCACTCTAGTAACTTTGTCAATATTTAATTATTTGTACTTGTATATAGGTGGTAGCAAATTATTTTTAACACCACTCTTTTTTATATACGCCATGGTTTCCTTTACCTTGCTTTTTGCTTTTAGGCTTGTTGTAAAAGAGTTTTTTCACGTTTTGCGCCAATTAAAAGCGCGAGGAGATAGCAACCGGATATTGGTTCTTGGTATATCGGAAAGTTCTGTAGCCATAGCACGGGCCATTTTGGATAACCTTAATCTACCCTATGATTTAATAGGTTTTTTGACGGATAGAAAGGACTCTGAAAGTGCGAGATTACTTGGTAAAGAAATTATCTCCAAAGATAAACTTAAGGCTAAATCTAAAGCAGAATTAAATGTTGACGGTGTTTTAATAATCAAAGAACTTCTCACACGTGATGAATTAAACAGTTGGGTAAATATTTTGCTCGAAAAAGACATTAAAATTTTTAAATCTCCAACACTCCAAAAATTTAGACCGGGTGATCTTGCGAATTCGATTAAAGAAATGCAGATTGAAGATTTATTAAACCGAAAACCGATTAAGATAGATAACGATGCTATTAGCCCTCGTCATGAAGATAAAATTATTTTGGTGACTGGTGGCGCAGGTTCTATTGGTGCTGAAATTGTGCGGCAAGTCGCCAAATTTAATCCAAAAACAATTGTAGTTTTAGATCAGGCTGAAACACCGCTATATCAAATAGAACTTGAAATGAAACAAGAGTTTCCGCACATACATTTCGAGTTTATACTTGCAGATATATCCAATGAACGTCGTATTGAGCCTGTATTTAAGAAATTTCAGTTTTCAATGGTTTATCATGCCGCAGCATATAAGCACGTTCCTTTAATTGAGAAAAATCCGCGAGAGGCTATTTTGGTAAATGTGTTAGGCACCAAAAATTTATCAATGTTCTCAAGTAAATATAAAGTGAATCGTTTTGTGATGATTTCTACAGATAAGGCGGTAAACCCTACAAATGTAATGGGCGCTTCCAAACGTATGGCGGAACTTTTTGTGCAATCTCTGCAAAATTTGGAAGGGAATCAAACTAAATTTATTACAACAAGATTTGGTAATGTTTTAGGATCTAATGGATCTGTTATTCCACATTTTAAAAAGCAAATCGAAGCAGGAGGCCCTATTACAGTTACACATAAAGATATTGTAAGGTATTTTATGACCATACCAGAAGCCTGTGAACTAGTTTTACAAGCAGGAACAATGGGCAAAGGCGGCGAAATTTTTGTATTTGATATGGGCGAACCGGTAAAAATCGTGAATTTAGCACGCCGAATGATTAAACTTTCGGGCTTCAGACCAGATGAAGATATCAAGATTATTTTCACAGGGCTTCGCCCAGGTGAAAAATTGTACGAAGAATTGTTGAGTGATGGAGCCAAAACACTTCCAACACCTCATTCAAGTATTTTAATTTCAAAAGATTCTACTGTAGAGTTTTCTGTGATAAAAAGATACACACAGCAGATTACAATTGCCGCGCTAAAATGCGAGAATGATGATATTGTAAAACTTCTAAAAGAGATTGTTCCAGAGTTTAAAAGTGAAAATTCGATATACCAAACTTTAGACCTTTAGTTGACTATAAAATATTTGTATATTTGCACCCAATGTTTTTAAAAATGATGAAAAATTTTGTACCTCTTTTACTACTATTACTAATGACATCTTGTGGTGTCTTTAAGAATGTATCCTCAGATAAAAAAAATCTGAATTACATGCAAAATATAGATAGTATTGCAACACAAGCGGCTGTAGACCAGCGAATAACAACAATACAGCCTGGCGATGAACTTATGATATATGTTTCTGCTAAAGATTTGGATGTAGCAAAACCTTTTAATCAAAACTTTTCTTCAGGGCAAATGGTTCAAAATGCCATTGCGGGAGGAAATTTAAGAGAAAATCCTACTGCAGATTCGGGGCCAACTTACATTGTAGATTCCAAAGGAAATATAGATTTTCCTGTTTTAGGAGAGCGAAACACAACGGGTAAGACGATTGAAGAATTTAAAGAGGATTTAAGACAAGCCTTAAAGGAATATATTACAAATCCTGTTGTAAGTGTAAAGAACACCAATTATAAAATTACGATTTTAGGTGAAGTGAATCGGCCCGGGCAATATATTGTGCCAGATGCCAATGCTACTTTTTTAAATGCACTTGGTTTAGCCGGAGACCTTACAATTTATGGTAAAAGAGATAATGTCTTATTGGTTAGAAATGTAGATGGAAAAACCACAAACACCAGAATTGATCTAAATGACGCAAAATTTATTAATTCTCCTTATTATTATTTAAAACAAGGAGATGTGATTTATGTAACTCCAAATTCAACGAAGGAGAAAACGTCACGATTAGACCCAAATACGGGTTTATACATATCCATTGCATCGATTGCCATTACAATCATCGCTTTAATTGTCAGAAAATAGATACCTCTCAACAACCGTACACCTATGGAGTCTAACTCGAAACCTACTATAGATAACGAAATATCTGAAATAAATATTCAGGAAATTGTAAAACCTTATGTTCGCAATTGGCTTTGGTTTTTAATATCAGTTTTCATCACACTATTTCTAGCATTTCTCTATTTGAGATATGCCACGCCGATTTATAATATTAACGCCACTGTTTTAATTAAAGATGCCAAAAATAATTCATTTGGCGGTGGTGATAATGCATTGCTGCAAGATCTATCTGGATTAGGCAGCATGGGTACTAATAGTGTAGATAATGAGATTGAGATTTTTAAATCTAAAAAACTCATGAATGCCGTTGTAAAAGATAACGATTTACAAACTGTTATAAAAACACAAGGAAATATTAAAGATTCTGAACTTTACGATAAAACATCACCTATAAGCGTAATTGTAGTAAATGAAAAAGAAGAAAAAACATTTCCACTAGACCTGGAAATAAGAGGTGATCAGTTATTATTAAAATCAGAAAAATTAAAGCAAAATATTAAAACGACGTATGGCAAAATCATAAACTTGCCATTTGCGAATATTATTATTCAAAAAAATAAGTCTTATGTCCCAGATACTTTAAGTAATACAAATAATTTAATACTTCAAATTTCGAAAATAGACGACCGTGTAACATCACTTCAAAATCTTTTGAACGTCAATCTTGTAAATAAAGATGCAACGGTAATTGGTCTTAGTATGAATTATCCGGAAAAAGATAAAGCTAAAACAATTTTAAATAATTTGGTAGACGCTTACAATGAGGATGCAATAAAAGATAAAAATTCTGAATCGCAAAAGACCAAAGATTTTATAGATGAACGGATTAAATTAATTTCCAAAGAATTAGGCCAAGTAGAGGAACAAAAGGAACGTTTTAAATCCGCCAATCAAATTACGGATTTAGAAACTGAAGCGAAAATAAATTTAGAAACATCTTCTGATGCGCATGCAAAACAAATTGAAACAGACGCCCAATTAGAATTAACCAATACCATTATAAATTACGTTCAGAAGCAAGGCAAATACGATGTCTTACCTTCGAACATTGGTTTGCTAGATCCTACGGCGACTTCTGGGATTTCTACTTATAATCAGTTAGTGTTAAATCGTGACAGACTATTGCAATCCGGAACAGTTAAAAATCCATCGGTGGTGGAACTGTCCAATCAGATAAATGCTTTACGGGCTTCAGTTCTAGAAAGTTTGCAGAAAAACAAAGCAGGTTTAGAAATTGAAAAGCAAAGTTATGAAGCGGAGCAAAATAAAATTAGTGGAAAAATCTCAAAAATACCTTCTTTAGAGAAAGTATTCCGCGGTATCGAAAGACAACAGCAAATAAAAGAAAACCTTTATTTGTTGTTACTTCAAAAGCGAGAAGAAACGGCAATTTCTCTAGCAATTACAGCGCCAAAAGCGAGAATTGTAGATTATGCTTATGCTTCAGATCAGCCAGTAGCGCCAAAGAAAATGATTGTCTTATTGGCGGCATTATTAGTCGGTTTGCTCATTCCTTTTGCTTTAATTTATCTTGCAGATTTATTTAATAATAAAATTAAAACAAAACACGATATTGAGCGTCTTAGTACCATCCCAGTTTTAGCAGAATTGCCACAGTTAGAAAAAGGACAAAGTGAAATTGTGGGACTTAATGATTTATCGCCGATGGCCGAAGCATTTAGGATTCTGATTACCAACATGAATTTTATGCTGCCGAAAACGAAAGGATCAAAAGTAATAATGGTAACCTCCACAGTGAAAGGAGAAGGTAAAACTTTTACATCGGTTAATCTCTCTTTAACTTTAGCTTCACCTTCTAAAAAAGTCATAATTATTGGGGCTGATATTAGAAATCCACAATTGCAACGTTATAATGAATCCCGAAAAGGCGTTTCTGGAATTACTGAATATTTACACGATTCTACATTAAAACTTTCAGATGTATTGCATAAGTCCACGTTTAATCCGCATTTAGATGTGATTTATTCTGGAAGTATTCCTCCAAATCCTACAGAATTGCTAACAAATGGACGTCTTACAGAATTAATGACAGAATTAAAATCAATCTATGATTTTATTATTTTAGATACTGCACCATTAATGTTGGTAACAGATACTTTCCTAATTTCTGAATTGGCAGAAGCAACTCTATACATCACGCGTTCTAATTACACAGAAAAATCCCTCATCGATTTTGCTAATAAAAGTGCCGCTGCAAAAAAGATCCAAAATGTTGGATTTGTGCTTAACGATGTGGAAAAAAGTAATTTCGGCTACGGTAACAAATATGGCTATGGCTACGGTGTGGTCCAAAAAAGTTTCTGGGACGAGATTAAAGATAGATTTTAATTAAATATGATTTTTATTGAATTAAAAAATAAAAAAATTCTTGTAACCGGAGGAGCAGGTTTTATAGGCTCTAACTTGTGTGAGGCTTTGTTAGATAATAGTTGTGTCGTAACTTGTTTGGATAATTTTTCTACAGGAAAACGTGTAAACATAGAGCCATTTCTGAAAAATGAAAATTTTACGTTAATAGAAGGTGATATTCGCGATTTAGAAACCTGCAAGAAAGCATGCGCAAATCAGGAATTTGTTCTTCACGAAGCCGCTTTAGGTTCAGTTCCACGTTCTATAAATGATCCAATTACCAGCAATGATGTCAATGTTGGAGGTTTTTTAAATATGCTCGTAGCGGCTAAAGATTCTGGTGTGAAGAGATTTGTTTATGCTGCAAGTTCCTCCACTTATGGCGATTCTGAATCGCTGCCAAAAGTAGAAGATATAATCGGCAAACCTTTATCTCCGTATGCTATAACCAAATATGTAGATGAACTATATGCCCAAGTGTTTAAAAGAACATACAATTTTGATACTATTGGCTTAAGATATTTTAACGTTTTTGGACGCAGACAAGACCCAAAAGGCGCGTATGCAGCCGTAATTCCAAAGTTTGTAATGCAGTTTATGAATTACGAATCTCCAATAATAAATGGTGGTGGCGAATATTCTAGGGATTTTACTTATATTGATAACGTCGTTTTAATGAATCTCTTGGCTTTAACTTCAGAAAATAATGATGCCCAAAATCAAATTTACAATACGGCTTTTGGGGAAAGAACAACCTTAAATGATTTGGTAGAATATTTAAAAGAATATTTATCAGAATTTGATCCAAAAATAGCGGAAGTAGAGGTGAAATATGGCGATTATCGAAAAGGTGATGTGCCACATTCTTTAGCAAGCATTGATAAAGCTAAAAAATTACTGAATTATGATCCACAATTTTCTATGAAAAAGGGTTTAAGAGAGGCGGTTAGTTGGTATTGGAATAATCTTAAATAAACCATATGCTACATAAAATAACTGTTGTAGGATTAGGATATGTTGGATTACCTTTGGCAAGACTTTTTTCAACTAAATTTCCTGTTGTAGGTTTTGACATCAATAAATCCCGTGTTAGTCAATTAAAAACTGGGTATGATGATACTTTGGAAGTTTCAGATGCACTGTTGCAATCATCACTTGTTACTCAAAATCCTGCAAAATCTGAGATTGGTTTATATTGTTCCTATGATTTAAAAGATATTGAAGATTCTAATATTTATATTATTACAGTTCCAACGCCAGTTGATAAAAATAATTGTCCTGTTCTCACACCGCTGCTTAAAGCAAGTGAAACTGTAGGAAAAGTAATCAAAAAGGGAGATATTGTAGTTTACGAATCTACCGTTTATCCCGGAGCAACAGAAGAAGATTGTATTCCTGTAATTGAAAAAATATCAGGTTTAAAATTTAATGAAGATTTCTTCGCTGGTTATTCACCAGAACGAATTAATCCAGGTGATAAAGAACATACGGTAGAAAAAATATTAAAAGTAACTTCTGGTTCTACACCAGAAATTGGAGTGATTATAAATGATATTTACAAATCTGTAATTACCGCTGGAACACATTTAGCACCAACAATTAAAGTAGCAGAAGCCGCAAAAGTGATAGAAAATGCTCAGCGCGATATTAATATTGCTTTTGTAAATGAATTGGCAAAAATATTTAATTTAATGGATATTAATACCCATGATGTTCTAGAAGCAGCGGGAACAAAATGGAATTTTTTGCCTTTTAAACCAGGTCTTGTTGGTGGGCATTGTATTGGTGTGGATCCCTATTATTTAGCACAAAAAGCCCAAGAATATGGTTACCATCCAGAAATTATTTTAGCAGGACGCCGCTTGAATGATTCTATGGGAGAATATATTGCCTCGCAGGTTATTAAAACAATAATTAAAAAAAATATTTCGATAAATAATGCTAAAATATTAATGTTAGGCATTACCTTTAAAGAAAATTGTCCAGATGTGAGAAATACAAAAATTGTAGATGTTATTTCTGCTTTAGAAGATTATGGAACGACAGTCACAACTTATGATCCTTGGGCAAACCCAGAAGAAGTATTAAAAGAATATGGTGTAAAAAGCACGAATGAAAATCCAAATGAAAAATTTGATGCCATTATTCTTGGTGTTGCGCACAAAGAATTTTTAAACCTTGATTTGCTTCAATATAAGAAAGAAAATTCTATTATTTATGATGTAAAAGGCGTGATAAATAATTTTGATGCCAGATTGTAATTAAAATTAATTTTAAATATTTAAGTTCATTACTTAATTATTTTTAGAAAAATATAAAAATACACATATGAAAATAGCGATAGTTGGAACTGGTTATGTTGGTCTTTCTAATGCAGTATTATTGTCTCAGTACAATGAAGTTGTGGCTTTGGATATTGTGTCAGAGAAAATTGACATGCTTAATAACAAAAAGTCACCAATTGAAGATAAAGAAATCTCCGAATTTTTAGCCAATAAAAATTTGAACTTCAGAGCGACTTTAGATAAAAATGATGCTTTCGAAAATGCAGATTATGTATTAGTGGCAACGCCCACAGACTATGATTCGAAAACCAACTATTTCAATACCAAAAGTGTAGAGTCTGTTGTAGAATCTGTAAAAGCCACAAACCCGAACGCTGTGGTCAT
Organism: Halpernia humi; assembly: GCF_900108025.1. Classification (GTDB taxonomy): domain Bacteria; phylum Bacteroidota; class Bacteroidia; order Flavobacteriales; family Weeksellaceae; genus Halpernia; species Halpernia humi. Next base: position 262,547 of record NZ_FNUS01000005.1, on the reverse strand, counting down.
TATAAAATCTACAGTTCCTGTAGGTTTTACCGAATCTTTGAAGGAAAAATTAAATTTTCAGAATATTATTTTCTCTCCAGAATTTTTAAGAGAAGGGAAAGCGTTGTACGACAATCTCTATCCGTCAAGAATCATTATTGGTGAGCAAAGTAAACGCGCAGAAATTTTCGCTGACCTCCTAAAGCAAGGTGCTGTAAAAGAAGATATTTCTATTCTCTTCACCAACGCAACCGAAGCAGAAGCCATAAAACTTTTTTCTAATACCTATTTAGCAATGCGAGTAGCTTATTTTAATGAATTAGATAGTTACGCACAAATTCATGAATTAGATAGCAAGCAAATTATAGAAGGTGTGAGTTTAGACCCAAGAATCGGTTCTCATTATAATAATCCATCTTTTGGCTATGGCGGCTATTGTCTCCCGAAAGACACCAAACAATTATTGGCAAATTATGATGCTGTTCCTAATAATATAATCCGCGCAATAGTCGATGCGAATAGAACCCGTAAAGATTTCATTGCAGATTCTATTATCGCAAAAAATCCCAAAAAAGTTGGTGTTTTCAGATTGATTATGAAATCCGGTTCAGATAATTTTAGAGCTTCCGCCATACAAGGTGTTATGAAACGTATAAAAGCCAAAGGTATAGAAGTCGTGGTTTTTGAACCTGCTTTAGAAGAAGAATTTTTTTTCGGTTCTAAAGTAATGCGCGATTTACCTGCCTTTAAAAATGAATGTGATGTTATTATTTCTAACCGCCAATCTTCAGAATTAGAAGATGTGAAAGAAAAAGTTTACACACGGGATTTATTTGGGAGTGATTAAATCAACAAGCAATCTAATTTTCTTATATTTTATATTTATAGCTAGAAAAATCTAATAATTATGGAAACTCTCAATTTAATAGGTAGAAATAAATTACTATTCACAAATGACATCAGAAAAAATGAATTAGAACTACAAGAAATTGTTTCTAATTCCAAATTTCTAGTGATTGGTGGCGCAGGTTCTATTGGACAAGCAGTTACTAAAGAAATTTTTAAAAGAAATCCTTTAAAATTGCATGTTGTAGATATTTCAGAAAATAATATGGTGGAACTTGTAAGAGATATAAGAAGTTCCTTTGGATATATTGACGGGGATTTCCAAACTTTTGCGTTAGATATAGGTTCGGAAGAATATGATGCATTTATAAAATCTGATGGTGAATATGATTATGTTTTAAACTTATCCGCATTAAAACACGTCCGTTCCGAGAAAGACCCTTTTACTCTAATGCGAATGATACAAGTAAATATTTTTAATACAGAGAAAACAATAAACCAATCTATCGCAAAAGGAGTAAAAAAATATTTCTGCGTTTCCACAGACAAAGCAGCTAATCCTGTAAATATGATGGGCGCTTCTAAACGTATTATGGAAATGTATCTCATGCGAAAAAGTAAGGATATTGAAATTTCAACAGCGCGTTTTGCAAATGTGGCATTTTCAGATGGATCACTTTTGCATGGATTTAACCAAAGAATTCAAAAAAGACAACCCATTGTTGCACCAAATGATATTAAAAGATATTTCGTTATTCCTCAAGAATCAGGGGAGTTATGCTTAATGTCTTGTATTTTTGGTGAAAATAGAGATATTTTCTTCCCAAAATTAAGTGAAAGTTTACATCTTATTACCTTTGCAGAAATAGCGAAAAAATTTCTAAAAAATTTGGGGTATGAACCTTTTCTTTGTAAAGATGAAAATGAAGCGAGAAAATTGATGGAAACTTTACCAGCAGAAGGCAAATGGCCATGTTTATTCACGGAAAGCGACACAACTGGCGAAAAAGATTTTGAAGAATTTTTCACAGATTTGGAAACTTTAGATATGAATAGGTTTGAAAATTTAGGTGTTATAAAAAACAAATTAGATTTTGACAATACTAAATTAGAATTTTTTACAAATTCTATATTAGATTTAAAAAAAGATGGTTTTTGGAATAAAAAACAATTGGTTGAATTATTTCATAAAATGATTCCAGATTTTGGACACAAAGAAACAGGGAAATATTTAGATTCAAAAATGTAGGTATGAGCAATTATAAAGAATCAATAGATTTTATAAAATCAAAATTCTATTCTAAAGATTTTATTCCCTTACATGCGCCACATTTTGGTGGGAATGAAAAGAAATATCTATTAGAAACCATCGATACTACATTTGTATCTTCCGTAGGTGCTTTCGTTGATACTTTCGAAGATAAAATGTGCAAAATAACAAACACTCAAAAAGCAGTAGCAGTTGTAAATGGAACCGCAGGCATTCAAGTGGCGTTGAAACTTGTTGGCGTGCAAGCAAATGATGAGGTCATAACACAAGCTTTAACTTTTGTGGCAACCGTAAATGCAATAATTTACAACAGTGCAAATCCTATTTTTTTAGATGTAGATTTAGATACAATGGGTTTATCTCCAAAAGCCGTTGAAGATTTTCTAAATGAATATGGGGATTTGCGAGAAGATGCTTGTTACAATAAAAAAACAGGACAGAAAATCGCAGCCTGTGTCCCAATGCATACTTTCGGCTTTCCAGTTCATTTGGATGAACTTATAGAAGTTTGTGCCAAGTGGAAAATACCAGTTATTGAAGATGCAGCAGAATCTTTAGGCAGTTATTATAAAGGGAAACCAACTGGAAGTATAGGTAATTTAGGCGTTTTTTCTTTTAATGGAAATAAAATAGTGACTTCTGGTGGTGGTGGTGCAATTGTAACCAATAATCTAGAATTAGGAATAAAAGGGAAATACCTTACAACAACAGCAAAAAAACCACATCCTTATGAATTTTTTCATGATGAAATTGGTTACAATTTTAGGATGCCTAATTTGAATGCCGCTTTAGCTTGCGCACAATTAGAGCAGTTAGATAAATTTCTAGAAAATAAGAGGGAACTTGCCGGTTTCTATAAAACGTTTTTTGATTCTAAAGGCATTAATTTCCGGACTGAAGCACCAAACACAAAAGCAAACTATTGGTTGATGTGTGTAGAACTTGAAAACAAAACCGAGCGGGACATATTTCTAAAATACACAAATGAAAATAATGTAATGACAAGGCCAATTTGGCAACTTATGTTTCGCTTGCCGATGTATGAAAATTGCCAAAAAGATGCACAAAAAAATGCCTTGTTTTTAGAAGAAAGAATTGTTAATATACCGAGTAGCTTTAGAATTTAATACGAAATCGCCATTAACAATTTTGCAAACCAACACAAATTAAGATAAAAGTGATTGCAAATGACCACTTAAAACAATAAATATCTACATATGAAAAAAATGATATTAGTTGGATATTCTGGCCACGCTTTTGTAGTAGCAGATGCGGCAATTTGTATGGGATTGAAACTTCACTATTATTCTGAAGTTAGTAAGGTAAATACTAATCCTTTTAATCTAAATTATATTGGTTTCGAGGGAAATAAAGATTTTGAAGGCTGGGCAGATGATTATGAGTTCATATTAGGAATTGGAGATAATAAATTAAGACAAAAGATTGGAAAACAAATTGTAAATAAGAACAAATTATTGAAAACGGTTATCCACCCTACTGCATCAATTTCAAAAAATGTAAATATTGGAGAGGGTAGTTTTGTATCAAAAAACGTTTCAGTTAATCCATTGGCAATAATAGGAAATTTTTGCATTCTAAATACCGGATGCATCGTAGAGCACGAATGCATTTTAGGAGAAGCAGTGCACGTTGCTCCAGGTGCTGTTCTAGCAGGAAATGTTTCGGTTGGCGAACGCACCTTTATTGGCGCAAATGTTGTTGTAAAGCAAGGTATTAAAATAGGAAAAGATGTTATTATTGGCGCAGGTTCAGTTGTAATAAAAAATATTCCTGATGGAAAAAAAATAGTTGGAAACCCAACAAGAGAAATATGAAAAATGAAGTAATTATAATCGCGGAAGCAGGTGTAAATCATAACGGCGATATTAAAAAGGCTTTTCAGTTAGTAGATGCAGCGGCTGAAGCGGGTGTAGATTATGTAAAATTTCAAACTTTTAAAGCAGAAACTATTGTAAGTCCTACTGCAAAAAAAGCAGACTATCAAGCAAAAAATATAGGTAACGACGATGACTCTCAATTCAATATGCTAAAAAAATTAGAGTTAAGCCACGAAAATCATTTAAAATTAATAGAATATTGTAAACTTAAAAACATTAAATTTTTCTCGACCGCTTTTGATGTAGAAGGCGTTAATTATTTAGAGTCTTTGGGGCTAGATTTATTTAAAATTCCAAGTGGTGAAATTACTAATTTCCCCTATTTGCGAGCGATTGCACAGAAAAAAATGCCAGTCATACTTTCTACTGGAATGTCAACTTTAGGTGAAATTGAAGAAGCATTAAATATTTTAATAAAGTATGGAATAGAAAGAAACGAAATTACAGTTTTGCATTGCAATACAGAGTATCCAACACCAATGGGAGACGTTAATTTAAAAGCAATGCTCACAATTGGTGAAGCTTTTGGTGTAAATATCGGATATTCAGATCACACTTTAGGAATTGAAGTTCCTACTGCTGCAGTGGCTCTCGGTGCAACAATTATTGAAAAGCATTTTACTCTAGACAGAAATCTTCCTGGCCCAGATCATAAAGCTTCTTTAAATCCTGAAGAATTAAAAGCAATGGTTTCGGCAATTAGAAATATAGAATTGGCCATTAGTGGCTCTGGTAGAAAAGAACCTAGCCAAAGTGAAATAAAAAATATAAATATTGCAAGAAAAAGCATCCATTTAAAAAAAGATTTAGAAGCAGGAAGTATTATTTCTGAAGACGATATTATTTCGCTTCGGCCTGGAGATGGTATTTCATCAATCAGATGGAACGAAGTTATTGGTAGAAAGCTTAGAAGCGATGCAAGTGCTTTTGATAAATTAATTTGGAGTGATTTAATATGAAAATTGGAGTTTTAACAAGTTCACGTGCCGATTATGGCATCTACTTACCATTACTTGATAAATTAAAAAACGATGCCTTTTTTGATCTTGAAATTATTGCATTTGGGACACATCTTTCGAAATTTAATGGTTACACATTAAATGAAATAGAAAATGATAATTATCCTAAAATTCATACAATTAGCACATTGATTTCTAATGATGATGAACAAGCAATTGCAACTTCTTATGCCTTAACTGCAATGAAATTTGCTGATTTTTGGGATAAGAATCAATATGATATTGTGTTTTGCTTGGGAGACCGTTTTGAGATGAGTGCTGCAGTTCAGGCCGGAATTCCTTTTGGGGTAAAATTTGCACATATTCACGGAGGAGAAACCACTTTAGGCGCTATAGATAATATATATCGGCATCAAATATCAATCGCATCAAAACTTCATTTTAGCTCATCCACTATTTATTCAGATAAAATAAAAGCACTTACGGGTTCAGATAAAAATATTTTTACAGTTGGTGCTCTAAGCCTCGATGAGATGCGTAATTTTATTCCTATTGATAAAGATACTTTTTACAATAAATTTTCTATAAAAGAAGATGATTTTGCACTTATTACTTTTCATCCTGAAACTATTGCTATAAAAGAAAATTGTCTTTATGCAGAAGAAATGAAAATTGCTTTAGAAGAAATTTCAAAAGAAATAAATTTAATTATTACGATGCCAAATGCAGATACCCAAGGCACGGAATACAGAAAGAAATTAGAAGAATTAAAATCTGAAAAACCAGATAAAATACTGCTTCTAGAAAATTTCGGAAAAATAAATTATTTTTCTGCCATGTATTATGCTAAAATTTTGATTGGGAATACATCCAGCGGAATTATAGAAGCCGCGTCTTTTGGTAAATACGTTATAAATGTTGGGAAAAGACAAGAAGGAAGAGCCCAAAGTAGAAATGTTTTAAATGCTATTTTCAATGCGGACGACATTATAGAAAAAACAAAAATAATGCTTAAAAAAGGCAATTTTTCTTGTGAAAATATTTATTATAGAGAAGGTGCAGCAGATAAAATCATTAAAACTATAAAAGAATTATGAGAAACTTTAGAGAGCATTTAATCTTTTCTGGAAGCAGCATAAAGCAAGCTTTGGTTCAGCTAGATATTCTTGCGAAAGACGCCATTCTTTTTGTGGTAGATCACCAAGATATTTTAGTGGGCTCACTCACGGATGGCGATGTGCGGAGAGGACTTTTGAAAGGAGTTTCAATTGAGGATGAAGTAAATGGAATTATCCAAGAAAACCCCAAATTTATAGAAAAGGGAGCGCGAGATATTCAGAAAATTATAGATTATCGTGAGGGAAATTTTAGAATACTTCCCGTTTTAGATGCAGAGCATAAAGTGGTAAATGTGATAAACTTTCGCGAGATCAGATCTTATTTACCCGTAGATGCCGTGATAATGGCTGGTGGAAGAGGACAGCGATTAAAACCTTTAACAGATTCTGTTCCCAAACCACTACTAAAAGTAGGAGACAAAGCAATTATGGAACACAATGTAGATCGCCTTGCTTTGTATGGTATAGATGATTTTTGGTTTTCCGTAAAATACTTAGGTGAGCAAATTGAAAATTATTTTGGAGATGGCAAAGAGCGAAATTTAAATATAGATTATGTTTGGGAAGATACCCCCTTAGGAACTATAGGTGCCGTTTCAAAAATTGATAATTTTATTCATGATTATATTTTAATCACAAATTCTGATGTGCTTACCAATTTAGATTACGAACATTTCTATTTGGATTTTATTAATGAAGAAGCAGATTTTGCCGTGGTTACAATTCCCTACCAAATTAGCGTTCCGTACGCCGTTTTAGAAACTGAAGGCAGCCATATAAAAAGTTTTAAAGAAAAACCAACTTATACCTACTACTCTAATGGAGGTATCTATTTAATGAAGAAATCAGTCTTAAAATTTCTGCCTAAAGGCGATTTTTTTAACGCTACAGATTTAATGGAAAAATTAATTGCAGAAAAACTTAAAGTAGTTTCGTACCCACTTTCTGGCTATTGGCTGGATGTAGGCAAACATGAAGATTTTGAAAAAGCGCAGAAAGATATTAAACATATAAAATTCTAAAAAATGTTACCTCAAATTAAACCTTATTTTATCGCCGAAACAGCATTTCATCATGAAGGAGATAAAAATTTTCTTCTAAAATTGATAGATGATTTTTGCAATTTAGATATTAATGCTATAAAGTTTCACCTGCTTTTTGATTTAGAAGATTATATTATAGAAAACCACCCTGCGGTTGATGTTTTAAAAAATATTTCAATTAAAAAAGAAGATTGGAAAGAAATTTTCAATTTAGTGAATAGCAAAAATCGAGATTTAGTTTTATTAACAAATGATCTTGAAAGTTTAAAATGGGTAAATTCCGTTCAAAATGAATACAATGTAGAAGCAATAGAACTTCATTCTACAGGATTGAATGATATTTTTTTACTTAAAGAATGTCTTAATTTTGAAAAAACAATTATTTTGGGAGTAGGGGGTTCAACAATTGATGAGATTTTTTATGCGGTAGATTTTTTAAAGAAAAATGGTAAAAATGATATATTATTGATGCACGGTTTTCAAAATTATCCTACAAATTATGAAGATATTAATTTCAAAAGGATGCAATTTTTGAGAGAAGCATTTTCACTTCCAATTGGATATGCAGACCACACGGATCCTACTGATAAAAAAAATAGATTAATTAGCGTTCTTCCGCAAGCCATGGGCTTCAATATTCTTGAAAAACATGTGACAAATGTTTTGGGCGAAAAAAGGATAGATGCGCAAGCGGCTGTTTCTATTGAGCAAATGGCTGAAATAATAGAAGATGCGAATACTGTTTTTAAAACGATAGGAAAAGAAAGTGTAGTGTTTTCGGAAGCGGAAAAAAATTATGGAAACACAGGTCCGATGAAAAAAGCAATTGTTGCAAGAGAAAACATAAAAAAAGGACAAAAAATTACGCTTTCAAACGTGGCTTTCAAAAGAACTGAAACTTCAAGCTCGCTATTGCAGAAAGATATAGTGAAAATTCTGGGCGCAGAAGCAAGTAAAGATATTGCGAAAGATGAAATTATAAGTTTTAATAATGTAGAATATTTATTCCAAAAAGAAAATTTTGATCAATTTTTTGTTTCGGAAAATTAAAATTAATTACAAAATCACCATACACTATTTGGTAAAAGGAATTATAGTAATTGCAAATGATCTTAAAAATAAAATAAACGCAAAATGAAAATAGGACTACTAATAACAGCACGCCTTAAATCTTCAAGATTACCCTTTAAATTATTAAAAGATTTAAATGGGTTTACAATCATAGAACACGTTATAAACAGAAGCAAAAAAATAGACAATGTAGAAGGCGTTATTTTGTGTACTTCAACCAATCCTCAAGATAAACCGTTAGCAGACGTAGCTTTAAAAAATAAAATACACTACTATCTTGGTTCTGAAGATGATGTACTTCAAAGACTCGCAGATGCGTCAGATTTTTTCTCCTTCGATTATATTTTAAGTATCACAGGAGAAAACCCATTATTTTCTATTGACTATGCCAATCAAATTGTAAGTAAATTAAAAAAAGATGCGGATGATTTTGTAGTTGCTGAAGGCTTGCCAATTGGATGCGGTGTTTATGGTTTAAGTGTAAAAGCACTAAAGACAGTTTGTGCGTTTAAAAAAGAAGTAGATACCGAAATTTGGGGGCCACTAATAAACAGACCAGAATTATTTAAAGTTGCAAAAATTAAAGTAGATAATTTTTTTGTAAGACCAAATTTGAGATTAACAAATGATTATCCCGAAGATTTTCAAATGATGAATAAAATATTTAATCATTTTCCTTATCAATCTACTCCTTCTCTATTAAATGCACTCAATTTTTTAGATGAAAATCCTGAAGTTTTAAAGATTAATTCGGAAAAAGTGCAAGCCGCACTTAGCCCAGAAACAATTGAAAGAATAAATACATTTTTTATTGAAAATGATGAAAAAATAAAAGAAATTAAACACAAAATTTACAAACAATGATTTTAGATAAATTAGAAAATATTAATAGATATTCTTTGGATTTGGCTTTTGTTTCCGAAGACTTACAAAATGAATTTAGAGCAGGAAGATTTGAAATTGCAGGTGAAGAAAAATTTGGGATAGGTTTGCAGTATGAAACTACAGACGGAACAACTGGTTTATGGGAAGGTCATAAAGTTTATCTAGATATACACGTTATTTTAGAAGGAGAAGAGATTGTAGAAATTGCAGATATCAATCAAATGACACTTACAAAACCATATGAAATGGATTACCATTTATTTCAAGGAGAAAAACAGCAGAGTGTTATTTTATCTAAAGGCTATTTTTTAATTTTATTTCCTAATGAAATACATAAAACAGGAGTAAATGTAGAGCGTACAGTAAATGTGAAGAAAAATGTTTATAAACTATTATTGTAATTTTATGAAACTTGCAAAATTAAAGTGGAGATTTATACTTTTATTTACCCTATTTTGTGCAACTACTTTTTTTTCGCAAACTTCCATAAAAGTATTGTCTTACGAGACATCTACCGTTCAGCCAGGATTTTATAATGCACTATATGTTTCAAATACGGAGAATATTTTGCGAGCAAGATTTCGCGTATCAAATGATAATGGTAAAACGTGGGCCATAGAACCCACAAGTATTAAAAATTTGGGAAAAGTACCAAATTCTTCACAAAGAAACATTACAACCTCAATATATATCCCAGAAAAAAACATTTTAGTTTCTTTTTTTAATTCTTTAGACAATCCTCAAATTGCAAAATATTCAGTAGAACCAATTGAAGCGCAGAAAGATTATTATCTTAGATATCGTGTTTCAAATGACAACGGTGTTTCTTGGCTCTTTGATTCTCCTTTAGTAAGCGAAGGTAATTTTAGCCAAAAAAATCCGTTTCCAGGAATTTGGACGGGAAAAAACGCCTACTACATTGGAGATTTTGGGAGCAAACCCATTATTAATAATATAGGAGAAATAATTTTGCCAGTTCAAGCAACAATATTACCAAATCAAAATAATAATTTGAATAGAAATAACTTATACAATCCATGGGGCACAACTTCCTATACTGATGTAATGATACTACGAGGCAAATGGGAAAACAACCAATTGGTTTGGAAAATGAATAACAAAATTGAAGGAGATCCTAAATTAACCACGCGTGGCTTAATAGAACCAACGATTGCAAAATTGGAAAATGGAAATTTGTTATGCGTAATGCGTGGCAGTAATGGTGGAATTAAAGACCCAACTTTTAAATTATTGGGTTACAAATGGGCTTCCATTTCTGAAGACGATGGACAAACATGGTCTAAGCCGAAACCTTGGACATACGATGATGGCAATCCTTTTTACTCACCATCATCAATGTCTATTTTATTTACACATTCTAACGGAAGATGTTATTGGGTAGGAAATATAAGTGAAAGCAACCCAAAAGGTAACTTGCCTAGATTTCCTTTGGTAATGGGAGAAGTAGATCAAAAAACTATGACTTTAATAAAATCAAGCATAATTACTCTAGACACACAAAAGCCAGATGAAAAAGCCAAAGGAAATTTAGATTTAGGGCACACCACAATTTATGAAGATCGAGTGAGTAAAGAAATCGTAGTTTCATACCAAAGAATATACTCGAAGCAAAAACAAAAAGATTGGGTTACAATTAGACTAAAAGTATAATTCTTTCTATTAAAAATAATACTAATTTTACAGATTTTAATTGCATTTCTACGTAGAACTGCGAAAGTTACAAAAACAAGCTAATGCTATATCTTTTTATTTTAATTAATTTCATTTGGCTGATTCTATTTTTTAGAAGAAGATATACATTATTTTTTATTTCATTTTTTGCATGTATCTTCATTGAACCATTTTTCCAGAAAATACTTGACCCTACTTTCTTTGGTAAAACCTTTGACGTATATGGGTTTGCAAGAGTTCAGACAAATTTAATAATGATTGTATTTTTGGTTTTTGCCAATTTATTTTCAAAATTTCATAAAATTATTGATTTCAAAAAAATATTTCTTTTTTCTATATTTTTATTATTTTTTCATATTCTAAATTCTATTTTAAGTATAAACGTTCAAACATCAGTAATTATTTCAGCGGTAAGCATTTTAGGACCATTAATATTTTTTGTACTTATTTTAAAAATACCTTCTGAGTTTTTTGAAAATAAAGGAAATATTGTTTTTATTATTCACTGCTTTATTTGCATACTATTGCTTTTGGGATTAGGTATGTATTTTAATAATAAATCTATTGCTGTAGACGGCGAATTTCAAAGATCTGGTGGACTAATCTGGATGTCAAACGTTACTACACAAATTGTAGTTCCATTTTTTCCATTTATATTTTTCAAGCAAAATTTTAAATATAAAAAATTTTTAAGACCGCTTGCTATAATTCTTATTGCAATACTTTTGGTAGTATCAATGAGTAGAACAGCGCTTGTGGTTTACTCATTATTACTACTATTAATTATTGGCAAAAGTAACAACACTTTTAGAAATATTTTTTATATATCAATTGTTGTGTCAATCTTACTTTTAATGTTGAATTTTATATTTAATATCAATGTATTTGATTCCTTTGCAGCGCGCTTCTTTATGGATGGTGGTGCAATTGAAACTATTTCACAAGATGAAAGATTTACAGTTTATAAACAAAGTATCAATAGCATTTCACAGCATCCATTTTTAGGAGTAGGTATTGGTAATTTTAATTTAATAAATGAACGAGGCTACACTAATTCTCATAATATTTTTCTTAATATTTTGGTTGAAAGAGGTGTACTCGGATTTATTTTACTTCTTAATTTTATGATTTACTACATAAATCTTAATTCAAAAATTAGAACTTTTGACAAGTCTAAAAACGAAATTTTCAGACTTTTTCTTTTTGGTTTTTTAGCATATTTTGCAATTGGTATGACAGGAAATGATTTATTTATCTCTAGTGGTTTTATAAATGGATGGGGTACTTATATTTTACTCTTTTTCTTGGCATTTCAAATTCATTCTGCTCAAAATATTACCAAAGACATTAAATTAAACGAAGAAAGCCATTAATGCAAACCAACGCTTTAGCCCAGATAAAAAATTTAAAAAAAGTATTGTTTACCTCTACTTTGGTGAAGTCTTCCGTAGTATTTATTATTATTAACTTCATAAATAAGGCTTTTCCTTTTATTCTGCTGCCACTTTTCACGAGAGCGCTTTCACTTTCAGATTATGGTACTTTTGCACTTTATAGAGCCACTTCTAATTTTTTCATTCCGCTGGTTGGGCTTTCTATGTCTGAAGCAATTATTAGAAATTATTACGAAAAAGACAAACTAGATTTCGGAATGTACATCGGGAATGTTCTCCTAATGAATATTACAACGGCATTTGTTTATATTTTTATAATATTTTTTAGCGGAACAATATTTCCAGACCTTTTTGGTCTGCCCAAATATGTTTTATATTTAGTGGTACTTTTTGGCTTCTTTTCTTCAGTAAACGCATCCCAACGCGGTCTATTAAGATGTGAAAATAATAATAGAAGTTTTGCAATACAAGTTTTAGGACAATCAGTATTATATTTTCTTATCATTACTCTTGCCTATTTTTTAAAATTTTTTAACCTTCAATATGCTATTTATGGTGAAGCGGCGGTTTTTTTAATATTTGGCAGTATTTCCATTTATTATCTTAATTATAAATTTAAACTCAAATTTCTTTTGAGTAAAAAATATTTAAAAGATATTTTTCATTACAGCGTGCCCTTACTTATTAACAGTTTGCTAGCATATACATTTGCACTTTCGGATAGGTTTATTATCAACCATCAGCTAAATTTATCACAAGTTGCCATTTATGCTGCTTCATTTCAAGTTACTTCAGTAACGCAGATTCTTGCCGTTTCGCTTAATGCTGCTTGGCTTCCTTATGTTTTTGGGGTTCTCAGTAAACAAGAATCGTTTAAGAAAATTTTTAAAATACAATTTTTAATTGCTGCACTTTATATCGTAATTGGCATCTCTTATTGGATTTTTTTATATTTTTTTCTTACCAAAATTATCGGTCATAAATATGATAGTGGCAAAAATTTTATACATTGGTTTATTGGCTCAAACATTCTACAAGGATGCTATTGGTTGTTAACGCCAATCATTCAGTTTTATAAGAAGAACTGGTTGTTGGTAATTGGTTCAGTTTCGGCACTTGTTTTAAGTTTAACTTTAAATTTATTATTTGTAAAAAAATTCGGTGTTAGTTTTGCTGCCACAGTTAATTTTTTATCTTGGCTTCTGATTTTTTTAATCACACTTTTTAATGTTTATAATCTTTTGAAAAAACGAAAAAAATGAAAAAATTAATTATCAGGCTGCTTCGTAAATTTTACAAAGCAAGAGTAATGAAAAGAGCGAAAGGGTCTCGTAAGAATTTGATCGTAAATGGTTATACTACAGTTACTAATGAAACTTCAATTGGCGATTATTGTAGTTTTAATGGTTTGCAAATTGTTGGTTCTGGTAAGGTAGAAATTGGGAATTATTTTCATTCTGGTACAGATATTCTTTTTATTACAAGTAACCACAATTATAAGGGAGACGCGATTCCGTATGATAAAACACATATAAATAAAAGTATTTCTATTGGCGATTTTGTTTGGTTGGGCAGCAAAGTCATAATTTTAGGTGGCGTAACTATTGGTGAAGGTGCCATTATTCAGGCAGGTGCTGTTGTTACGAAAGATGTTCCAAAATATGGTATAGCAGGCGGAAATCCTGCAATTACTTTCATGCAAAGAGATGCGGAACATTTTGAAAGATTAAAAATGGAAAAGAAATTTCATCAATGATAAAGTCAGTTTTTATTATCGGTACAGAACATCAGATGCTTCAGGTAAAAGAAGCTATTAATTATTTTCAGTTTAAATCCGAAGATTACATTGTGCTATTTTTTAGTAAAGAAAATGATACCATTTGGACGGATCAAAAAATAAATCAGTATAACATAAGAAACTTTCATTTACTCGATAATTGGGTGTTTAAAGATGTTTTTTTGAAGAGAGATCGACCAATAAGTTACATAAATTTGCTAGAAAAATTAAAGAAAAATGCTGTTGAAAATTTGTTTTTTAGCCAATATAAAAATGACTCGTCTTTGTTAGCAATAAAAATACTTAATCCGAAAAATGTAATTCTAATGGATGAAGGTACAGCAAGTATAAAAATTGCTTCGGAAAGATCAAAGAATATTAATAGAAATGTAAAAAGAAAATTAATATTTAAAAGTTTAATTTATGGTAAGACTTTAAAATATCCTACAGGTTTAACTTACTTCACCCAATATGATTTACATTTGCCAAATACAAAAACAGACAAAAGTATAAAATATAAATTCACTAAAATTGATAATAAATGTGAAGTAGATGCAAATCTAATTTTCTTGCTGGGTTCTAGTGTTTCAGAGTTAAATTTAGTTTCAGAAAATTATTATTTTGGCATTTTAAATAAAATTATAAGCCAGCACAAAAAAGAGAAATTGATATATTTTTCGCATAGAAAAGAAAACGCTTTAAAATTAGAAGAGATAGAAAAACTTGGTTTTGAAGTTGTAAAAAATAAAGAACCTTTTGAAAATCTATTTGGTAAATTAGAAATAATTCCAGTCATATTATATTCTTTTTATTCGCCAATTCTTCCAAATTTAAGCAAACTCTATAAAAATACGCCGAAGAAGATGATTATTAAATTAGAAGACAGAGAAATAAATTTTAATAATGATATTATTAGTAAAATTTATGATGAATACGAGAAAGATTCAAACATTAATATTGTTGATTTTTACAGACTTAATAATGAGTTATAATTTTACTACTTTATAAATTAAAAGTACTTTTGAACTTTCAGTTATTATAAAATGAATAAAAAAGTTTTTATATTTTCAAATTTCTATAAACCTGGATACCTAGCTGGTGGCCCTATTCAGAGTGTTTTCAATCTCGCTACGCTTATGGGCGAACACTTCGAAATCTACATATATACTCAAAATTATGATTTTAAAAAGAGAGAAATAAAATATAAGATTGATACGGGAATTTGGATTGATCAAGAAAATCATTCTAAAGTGAAATATGTAAACCATTTTACCTACTATTTCAGAGCAACTAAACAGTTATATGAGATAAAACCGGAGGTTATATATTTCAATAGTTTATTTTCAATCAGTACAATGACGAATATTTTACCAAGTTTAATTTATTCAATTATTAATAAGAGCAAAATAATAATCGCTCCGCGTGGTGAATTAGACTCTGGCGCACTAAATTTAAAATCTTTTAAAAAAAAGGCTTACATTAAAGTTTTTTCTTTTCTTTTTTCATCAAAAGTAACCTTTCACGCCACAACAGAATTAGAGAAATTAGAAATTCTGGCACAAAATAAAAACTTTAAGATTCAAGTCGCAAATAATATCCCGAAATTAGTATCACAAAAATTACCAAAAATAAAAGAAACTTTAAAATCAAATTTTGTCTTCATTTCTAGAATTTCTCCTAAAAAAAATCTGCTCTATGCATTACAATGTTTTGCACAAACCAAAGTAGAGGGCATCATAAATTTTGATATAATCGGCCCATTTGAAGATATACAATATTGGAAAAAATGTGAAGCTGAAATTTTAAAACTGCCTCAAAATATAATTTGTAACATTATAGGGCCGCTTAATCATACCGAAATAGAAGAGACTTTGCAAAAGAGCCATTTCCTCTTTTTCCCCACATTAGCAGAAAATTATGGGCACGTTATTTATGAATGTTTAAGTTATGGTATTCCTGTTATTATAAGCAATAACACACCTTGGAAACAAAATGATAATGGGATTTTTGTTAATGATTTAGCGCAGCCAGAGGCTTTTGTGAAAATTATAGAAAATGTTCATCAACTTGATAATGAAGAATATGAAATTGAAAGCAATAAAGCATTTAATTATGCCAAACAAAGCATTGATGCGCAAGAATTAATAAATTCCTACAGACAATTATTCAGTTTATAATAGGTCTTTTTTTGATTCAGAAAAATTAATTTAGTTTATATAAAAACCTTTAATATTTTTAAAATTTCCTGCTTTTATTTTGAAAATTCTACAAACTACTCGAAAACTACTCAATAATAAAGGAAGAAATTTTTTAATTTCTTTCCAAGTGATAAATGGCATTTTGTCTGTCGTTTTTGGGAAATTAGTCGCTTTGCATATCGAGCCAGAGTCTTTTGGAAAATTTAATATTGAAAATGCCGCCTATTTCTTCGTCTTTTCCCTGCTTTTGCAGCCGTTTTTGCAATACATAAAAGCCAATTTTTTTGATATTCTGAAAACTTCTGCCATCAAGCAATTTGTTACTTTTTATTTAATGTTCCTTAGTTTAAGCATCTCGTTAATAATTTTTATATTTAAATTCTATTTTCAAGAAAACTTTTGGATTATTTCCTTCGTCGTTGTCACTTTGGTCTTAAATTCGATTTTTATGTTGATGAACGATTTTTTTTCCATCAAAGCAAAATTTGTAGATTTATCACTTCTCAATCTGTTTAAGAACCTTTTTCCTATCTTATTTTTACTCTTGGTGTTTTTCAGTAGTGGTTTTGTGGTACAAGATGGCTATAAGATTTTATGGATTGCCCAGATTGTTGGTTTGGTTACTACATTGTATTATTTTTTAAGGTGGTTTCCTTTTCGTCTTTTGAAGTCTAATGATAAGAATTACAAATCCATTTTGGTTGATATTTTAAAATATACCGCTCCTTTGGTTTTACTCGCTTTCTGGAATTGGATCAATAGTTTTAGTGATCGTTTTATAATCGAAAATTATTTAGGACTACAAAAAGTCGGAATTTATAACGCCAATGTGGGCTTAGGTTCCAAAGTTTTTTTAATGATTAATCCTCTTTTCTTAACATTATTAACACCTGTAGTTTTCAACAGTTCTATTCAATTATCAGATCGCAAAAAGAAAATAGACCTTTATTTGAAATTTTATTTTATTCTTATTATTTCTGCGGGTTTATTTATTTTTATTTTTAAAAATTTTATCGGTCATCTTTTTTTATCGGCAAATTATGAGCAGGGCTTTTATCTTATTTTTTGGAGTTGTGTGTCTTATGGCTTGATAACGGCAGGCTATTTTTTAGAAATGATTTTTTATGCAGACAATAAAACTAAGGTTATACTATATGCTAATATTATTTCCGCATTAATTATGCTAGGCATAAATTTTATTTTTATGCCAAAATTTGGTTTATTTGTAGCCGCAATTGCATTATCATCGGCTGCTTTGGTAAAGTTTTTATATTTGCGCTTCATTTATACGTTACATGTTTAGAAAATGATATTTTATTTCGCCTTATTTTTATTGTTTTTTCTGCTATCTTTTTTAGATATAGAAAATGTAAAAACTTCAGTAAAAACAAGGTTTTATATATTGAGCATCCTGCTCCTTATTGTGTTAAGTGGTTTGCGCTGGAAGACTGGTACAGATTGGGATATGTATTTTTATTATTTTACTACTTACAAAAGTTTTGATGAATTTAATAATGGTCAGTTTGAGTTTCTCTATTCTTCCTATGCGTATATTATAAAGAGCCTCACCAATTCTTATTCGGTCTTTTTACTCGTTACTTCTATTTTTATTATTGGTTTTAAAGCCATCATGTTTAGGAAATTAGAACCATATTTTCTGGTTTGTCTTTTTGCCTTTTATGCCATTTACATGGGCGATCTTTTTCCGGTGCGGCAAAATATTGCGATTTCTATAGCATTATTAAGTTTTTATTTTATCATCAAAAGGCAAAAACTGGCCTTTGTTATTTCTGTTATTGTTGCTACATTCTTTCATAATTCTGCTATTATTTTATTAGCGGCATATCCTATTTTTTATATGAAGATGAGCAATAAATTAATTCTGATTTTAATTGCGACCTCTTTATTAATTGGTCTTTCGGATGTTTTAACTAGCGCTTTACGTGAATTAAAAGGTCTGTTTAACTTGGGTGGCGGGTTTTTATCGGAACGTATTACAGATAAGCTACAATCTTACACCACAGATAGTTATTCTTCTAATATCAGTAGTAATGTCGCTTTTTTAATCAGTGCGGCAAGAAGATTAATTATTTTACCAATTGTTTTATATTTAAGAAAAGATATAAAAAGTACTGTTTTTAATGGCTACATCAATCTTTTTGTTTTTAGCAATATCATTTTTTTCTTGCTTTCTAAAGTATCAATTGTTTTTGTTCGCTTTACCTCTTATTTTGCACTTGCTGAAATATTAATGATTGCAATAGTATTGCGCAGCCAGAAAGATAAAAGGATAAAAGTACTGCTGTTAATTTTCTTCGCAATCTATCTCGCCATTAGATTAATAGTTTCAATAAATACGTATAGAGATTTATTTGATCCGTATTATTGGATTTTTGATAAATATATTCCAAGAATCACTTATTAAATAGATATGGTAAGAATTATAGAAACCCAAATGAGTGGAAACGCTCATTTAGTAATCAATTTAGCAATGCTGAAACGTTTTGCTGAAAATACTGATTTTCTATTTGTGGGCGATCAATCTCAAATTGAATTATTAAATAAAAGATTTAATATTAAAAATAGCCAACCTATAAAAGTGCAAGAACACGTTAAAAAATGGCAAATTCCATTTATGGTAATCTATCATTTTTTTATCATTTTAAACCAATTAATTTACTCAAAATCAATAGATAAAGTAGTTTTTACCAGTTTGTTTCCTATAACACATAGACTCGTGAAACCATTCTTTTTTATTTCAAAAGCAGAAAAGTATATTGTGCTTCACGGGGAACTTAAACAAATAAATGCATACACTAATTCACTTTTAAAAATTATTGGGAAATTTCTAAAATCGGCTTTATTGTATAAAGTTTCTAACCTAAAATATATTGTTTTGGGCGAAAATATCGAAAAGGTAATTTTAAAGAACAAGTGGCTTCTGCCCGCAGAAATAATTTGCATCCAACATCCTTATAATTTTAGCGATGCAATTCCGAAACAAAACAATCCAGAATTTTTGAAATTAGTAAGTATCGGCACGTCATCAATTAGCAAAGGCTCGCATTATTTTATAGATTTAGCAAAGAAAAATAAAAATCCCAAACTTTTATTTGAAATTGTAGGTGCTTTAACTGATCCTAATTTGGAAGTTTTATTACATGACGATATTATTACACACGATAAAAAATTATTAGATAGCGAAACCTATAATTTGCTTTTATCTAAAGCAGATATTGCCGTTTTCTTTTTAAACGAGGCAGAATATGAATACACTGCAAGTGCCGCATTTTTAGATGCTGTGAAATATAGACTACCTATTTTTGCCATTAAAAACAGTTATTTCAAGTATTATTTTCAGAATTTTGGCGATGTAGGTATTCTTTTTGAAAATCAAGAAGAGTTATCCCGTTTTATTTTGAACCAAAATCTATCGGAAGTTTTAGAAAAAAATCAAAAAATTTGGGAAGAAAATTTTTTAAAAATTATTGCAAAAAATGGATTTTAAAAACCAAATTTAATGTTGTTTAATGAATTAACACTAATAAATTTTACATACAATTGAAATACCAACAATTCCAATGAAAATTGACACAATAAAATTCGACTTTTAAAAAAATAAAAAACCACATTTGAAAGTATTAAACTTTTTACTTTTGGTGATTTTGCCAGCATTATATAGTTCACAAAACAAATTGTTTACTATAAATAATTATGCACAGATTGCTTTGCCAGAAAATCCATCTGCGCAGGAAGTGTTTGCTGCGCAACTTATTCAAAAAGATGTGCAGAAATTTTATCATAAAGATTTAAAGATTTTTCATAAAAATAATCCTGTTTCCAATTCAATCTGTGTAGGAAATTTTAGCAAAGATTTAGATATTATTACTGATAATGTGAACATAGAATTTAAAAATTCTAACGTCTATATTTTCGGAAAAGAAAATAGAGATTTGTTATATTCTACTTACACTTTTTTAGAGAAATTTCTTGGTATTTATCAATTTACACCAACGTATAAAACTTTGGTAAGCCAAAAAACAAAAAAAACTAATTACCATTATTCTCCGCCTTTTATTTACAGAAGAGATTTTTCTTACGAATCTAATTTTTCCAAAGAATTTAATTCTGTTTTAAGAGAAGACAGCGATTTCCCTGCCGATTCTGTTTTTGGTAAACCGTATAATATCGTGGGTTTTGTGCATACGTTTGCAAATATTTTACCGGCCAGCAAATATTTTAAATCGCATCCAGATTGGTTTTTAAATACTGACCAAATTAAAAAACTAAAACCCGATTTCACCGATCAAGAAGTTCAAATAAATTTTACAAGCGAAGCTGCTTTTGCTGAAGTCATAAAAAATTTATCAGAAATAATAGAAAATAATCCTGCCGAAAAAGTATTTTCTGTTTCTATGAACGATGGTGGTGAATTTTATGAGTGTAAAGATTGCAGAATAAATTCAGAAAACAAATCCACGCAATTACTGAGATTTGTAAATAAAGTTGCGAAAGAAATAGCAAAAAAATATCCAAATGTATTTATAGAAACCCTTTTTTATGCAGATGCGATAGATTTGCCCAGCATTAAACCAGAAAGAAACGTAATATTGCGGCTGGCTTTGATTAATAATGAAATTGGGCACACTTTACAAAACCCAATGAATGCTAAAAAACTAGATTTAATCAATTCTTGGGCAAGTTTTACCAAAAATTTATTCTATTGGGATTATGCTCTAAACTCTTATGTATCGGGTTTTTTGTTGCCACAGCCTGGTTTTAGGAGACTTGGCAGCGATTTGCAGTATTTTAAGAAAATTGGTTTAAAAGGTTATTTTGTTCAAAGTTATTTAGGCAATAATGAGTTGGCTTATTTCGGTGAAATGAAATCTTGGGTTTTATCCAGATTAATTTGGGATCCAAGCCAAAATGAAGATCGTTTAATACAATTTTATTTTAAAAATAATTACGGAGCAGCAGGCGAAAATATGTATCAAATTTACAATGCAGTTGAAGATGCGTCGGAGAAATATCCTTTAGAAACTTACCACGAAAATTATAATTTTATCGACGAAGTACTAATTGAAAAATGCAAAAACTTGTTTTCTGATTCTTATAAGAAAGTAGCTGGCGATTTGGTTTTAACCAAAAAAATAGACCGACAAAAATTGTTTTTTGATTTTGCTGAACTTTATCTATTTAAGCAATTAAACTTGCAGAAAAGATTTGCAGGTAAAACAAGCAATGATGTTCAAAGTTTTTCATCACAAAGAAACACTTTCTTAGCAGATTTACAAAAAATAGATTTAAAACCAGAAACCGTAGCAAAAGTTTCAAAAATAGTTTCGGATTTAGTAGTTCCAGATTTTGCAAACGAAGCAATTAAAAGTGGTAGCAAATCCATTATAATACAAGAAAATGAATTTCAACTCTATCCAGACAAAAGCATCGCGGGAATTGAAGAAGATAATGGAAAAAATGTGGCCTACCTAAATGGAAATAATTTACTGTGGGGCATCATTGTATATTTTAAAAATTATGTTTCGGTACTAAAAGATGAAAAATGGGAAATAAATGCTAAAATCCGACTTAAAATAAAGGTGAAAAAAGAAAATATTTTACTAAACGTAGGGGTTTACAATTTCGAAACTGGAACAAACAAACTTGTAAAAAGAGTGCCGATAGAAAAATTTGTAAATAATGAATATCAATTCTTAACTTTGCCAGCCATGAAACTTTCAGAGAAAGATGAACTTTGGTTTTATGTAGATGGTAATTGCAATTGTATCGATCAACTCCTCGTAGATTATATAGAGCTAAAACCAAAAAACAAATGATGAAAACACAAATTAAAAATTTACTTTTGAGAAAAAAATTATACCAATTAAAGAAATTTAGAGGATGATACTAATAGACGCTTTATACATAAACGGAGGTGGCGGAAAAGTACTATTAGATTATTTAATATTTGAACTTGAGAAAACCGATAAAGAAATCACCTTTCTTTTAGACGAAAGAATTAAAAATAAAAGGAATTATTTTTCAGAGAAAAATACATTTATTTTTATGGAAGCCGATCTTAAAAAGAGAAGTAATTTTTATAAGAAAAATAAAAGCACTTTTTCATCTATTTTGTGTTTCGGGAACTTGCCTCCAAATATTCGCACGAAAGCAAAGGTTTACACTTATTTTCACCAATCGCTTTATTTGGATTTGCCAGATGATATGAATTTTGTAAAAAAAGGAATTTACAAACTCAAAACATTAGTAGTACGCTACTTTAAGCCTAATACAGATTTCTGGATAGTGCAAAATGAATTGGTGCAAAATTCTCTTTCTAAAAAATATGCGATTAATAAGTCTAAAATAAAAATTTTACCTTTTTATCCTTCATTTTTATCCCACGAGAAATTCGAGAGAAATAGGCACCAGTATATTTATGTAAGTGATGCGCCACCTCATAAGAATCATTTATTGCTAATTGAAGCCTTCTGCGCCTTCTATGATAAGTTTAATATTGGACGCCTTGTATTAACTGTATCAGAAGAGTTTTTACCTTTAGTAGAAGTCATAAAAGAAAAAGTAAAATTAAACTATCCAATAGAAAATATTGGTTTTGTACAACGGGAAAAATTACAACAATATTATTCGGAATCGCATTATCATATTTTTCCTTCTATATCAGAAAGTTTTGGTTTGGGTTTAGTAGAAGCGATAGAAAATGGCTGTGATATTATAGGCGCAGATTTACCATACACCTACGAAGTATGTGAGCCTTCAATCGCTTTTAATCCTTTTGAGGTTAATTCTATTTTAGATGCTTTAACACTATCGATGCAAAATAATATCCCTAAAAGTACATCCAAAGTAAAAAATCAGATCGAAAAAATCATTGATCTTCTTTAGTCATTATTCCTACTTTTCAAACTTTTGATATGTTGCTTTTCAGTTCTGTATTATTTTAATTTCCATTAAAGTAGGGTAAAATTGCAAAAAATGTTTTATAAAACCGTATTTTTGCGCTAATTATTAATGCATTTTAAAAATTATATTTTTTTATGCCAAGTTAAATTGCAATATATTATTACAAATGAAAATCACAAATAAAACACTTCTAATTACTGGTGGTACTGGTTCTTTTGGAACTGCCGTTTTAAGCAAATTTATAGATACCGATCATTTTAAAGAAATCCGCGTTTTTTCTCGGGATGAAAAAAAACAAGATGATATGCGCAAATTGTTTAATAATGATAAATTAAAGTTTTATATTGGTGATGTCAGAGATTATAACAGTGTAGAAAATGCAATGAGAAATGTAGATTATGTTTTTCATGCTGCAGCTCTCAAACAAGTGCCTTCTTGCGAGTTTTTCCCAATGCAAGCTGTAAAAACAAATGTAGAAGGAACGGAAAACGTTATAAATGCCGCAATAAAAAATAATGTAAAAAAAGTAATTTGCTTAAGCACAGACAAGGCCGCATATCCAATCAATGCAATGGGTATTTCCAAAGCCATGATGGAAAAAGTTGCCGTTGCTGCCTCTAGAAATGCTGGTGAAACAGTTGTTTGCCTCACCAGATATGGAAATGTGATGGCATCTCGTGGTTCAGTAATTCCGTTATTTATAGATCAAATAAAAAGTGGTGGGCCAATAACTATTACAGATCCGAACATGACGCGCTTCTTAATGTCTTTAGATGAAGCAGTAGATTTAGTTTTATTTGCTTTTGAACACGGAAATCCTGGTGATCTTTTCGTAAATAAAGCACCCGCCGGGACTATTGGTGATCTTGCCCAAGCTTTAAAAGAAATCTTTAATGCAGATAATGAAATCAGAATTATCGGCACACGACACGGTGAAAAGTTATACGAAACGCTTTGTACACGCGAAGAAATGATGACAGCAGAAGACATGGGAGATTTCTACAGAATTCCCGCTGATAACAGAGACCTTAATTATGCAAAATATTTTTCTGAGGGTATTGATGATTTTACAGACATTGAAGATTATAATTCACACAATACCAAGAGACAAGATTTGGAGGGTATGAAAGAAATTTTTCTTAAACTTCGTATCATTAGAAAAGAAGCCTTAGGAGAAGATATTGTGCAATATCCTAGTTAAATTTAGAATTTTTTAATAAATTTTGTCCATGATAGAATTCAAATTAATTTATTCATAATTATTTTAACAAATACTCGTCTTCTGCAAATTTTTATTTTAACAAGATTTTGCTTTATTACCACCCCGAACCAAAAGAAATATGAAAAAACTAAAAGTGGCAACCGTTTTAGGAACACGTCCAGAAATTATAAGACTTGCCGAATGTATCAAACTTTGTGATCAATTTTTTGATCATATTTTAATTCATACTGGCCAAAACTATGATTATGAGTTAAACGAAATATTTTTTGAAGATCTCAATTTAAGAAAGCCAGATATTTTTTTGAACGTTGCAGGTAAACATCTTGGTGAAACAATAGGCAATGTTATTTCAAAATCATTCGAAGTTTTTTCTGCTGAAATGCCCGATGCCTTACTCGTTTTAGGAGATACTAACAGTGTTTTATGCACCATTGCTGCCAAAAGACTGAAAATACCAATCTTTCACATGGAAGCAGGAAATCGCTGCTTTGATCAAAATGTACCAGAAGAAATTAATAGAAAAATATCAGATCATATTTCAGATATAAACCTTACTTATACCGAAAATAGTAGAAGATATTTATTGAGTGAAGGTTTCCGAAAAGACCATGTATTTGTGACTGGTTCACCGCTTTTTGAAGTTCTGGAGAAGTATAAAAATAAAATTTCTAATTCTGATGTTGTAGAACGACTAAAACTCGAAAATCAAAAATATATTGTGGTAAGTGCTCATCGCGAAGAAAATATAGATATTAAAAATCATTTTGAGATTCTCGCTGAGTCTTTAAATGCAGTCGCCGAAAAATATCAAATGCCCATTATTTTTTCTACACATCCAAGAACTAAAAATAGAATTGAAGCAAACAAAATAGAATTTCATCCCTTAATTAAAAATGTGCCGCCGCTTGGCTTTTTCGATTATGTAAAACTTCAAAAAAATGCTTATGTTGTACTTTCGGATAGCGGAACAATTAGTGAAGAATCAGCAATGATGCAATTCCCAGCAGTAAGTATTAGAACAAGTACGGAAAGACCAGAAGCCATCGATTGGGGAACAATTGTTTTAGGTGGAATTTCAAAAGAAAGCATGATAAATTCCATTGAAATCGCCAGAGGTCTAGCATTAGATAACGAAAGCCAACTGCCAATGGAATATACCATTAATAATACTGCAGCAAGAGTGGTTAGGGCGATCCAAAGTTATACGCCAATTGTAAATAAAGTAATCTGGGATAAGTAATGAAAAAAATTTTAGTCATAGGTATTAAAGGAATGGCAGGACATGTCATTTTTAAAAAGTTACAAGAAAATTCTACTTATAAAGTCTT
Organism: Halpernia humi; assembly: GCF_900108025.1. Classification (GTDB taxonomy): domain Bacteria; phylum Bacteroidota; class Bacteroidia; order Flavobacteriales; family Weeksellaceae; genus Halpernia; species Halpernia humi. Next base: position 236,943 of record NZ_FNUS01000005.1, on the reverse strand, counting down.
TGGCTTGGCGCGCAATATTAAAATTACAGAAAATACCTTTGATCTTGATGTAAGTAAAACAGATGAACTCACAAAAATTATTTCAGAAAATAATTTTGATGTTATCATTAATGCCATCGGGATTTTAAATAAAGACGCTGAAGATCATCCAGAGAAAGCAGTTTGGTTCAATAGTTATTTTCCGCACTTTTTAGAAAAAATCACAAAAAATCACAATTCTAAAGTAATTCATATCAGTACAGACTGCGTTTTTAATGGTAAAAAAGGAAATTACACCGAGAAAGATACCAAAGATGGGGTTGGCTTTTATGCGCAATCAAAAGCATTGGGGGAATTAGAAAATGAGAAAGATTTAACAATCAGGACTTCTATCATAGGACCAGAAATTAATAAAAATGGAATTGGACTTTTCCATTGGTTTATGTCCGTGCCAGAAAACACTACCATAAAAGGTTTTTCACAAGCGTTTTGGTCAGGTTTAACCACAATTGAATTAGCAAATGTAATTGAATATGTAATTGAAAATAATATTTCAGGTCTTTTACAAGTCGCACCAAAAAATAAAATTGATAAGTATTCTTTATTAAATCTATTTAATGAAATTTTTAGAAATAATAACATAAAAATTCTGCCTGATGATGCTTATAAAGTAGATAAAAGTTTAGTAAGCATCAGAGAAGATTTCAAATATAAAGTTCCTACTTACAGCGAGATGTTAATTGAAATGAAAAATTGGATCAATGCTGAAAATATTTATTCTTATTGATGAAAATTCTAATTATTTCCCAATATTTTTGGCCAGAAAGTTTTAAAATTAATGACATTTGTTTAGGTCTTCAAGAAAAAGGTCATGATGTAAGCATTCTCACAGGCATCCCGAATTATCCAAAAGGAGAATTTTTTGAGGGTTATAATTTTGGAAGTAAAGATGAGATGTGGAACGGAATGAAAATTTACCGAGCCAAACTTTTGCCCAGAGGCAAAGGAGGCATCAGTTTGTTTTTAAATTACTTTTCATTTGTTTTTTTTGCGTGGCTGAAAATTTATAGAATCAAAGAAAAGTTTGATCGTATTTTGGTTTACGAGCCATCACCGGTTACTGTCGGAATTCCCGCAATTAATGCCTCTCGAAAATTTAATGCGCCTTATTATTTTTGGGTGCAAGATCTTTGGCCAGAGAGTTTGCAATCTGCGGGAGGTATCAATAATAAATTTGTACTTTCCGTTTTTGATAAAATAACCAAACTGATTTATAAAAAATCCGAAAAAGTTTTGGTGCAATCTGAAGGTTTTAAAGAGTATATTTTGAAACAGGGCATTTCTGCTGAAAAAATTATTTTCTACCCAAATACAACTGAAGATTTTTATAAAAAAGAAGAAAAAATATCAAAAATCGAAAGTCTTTTACCAACTGGTTTTAAAATAATGTTTGCGGGTAACCTTGGAGAAGCCCAAAGTTTAAATACCCTTATAGAAGCCGCAGAAATTTTAAATAAAAAAAGTATTGATTTAAAATGGATATTTTTGGGAGATGGTAGAAACCGAGAATTTTTGCAAAATTTAATTAAAGAGAAAAATTTAGAAAAAAACGTTTTTCTTTTAGGTTCTTTCCCAGCCACAGAAATGCCACATTTTTTTGCATCGGCTGATGCTTTAATTTTAAGTTTGAAAAGCGATAAAATTTTTGCATTAACGATACCTTCAAAATTACAATCTTATTTAGCCTGTGGAAAACCCATACTTGCATCTCTTAATGGCGAAGGTGCGAAGATTGTTAATCAATCAAATTCGGGTTTTTCTTCACCTGCTGAAGACGCAAATGTTTTGGCAGAAAATGTAGAAAAACTCTATCGTTTATCGCCAGATGAACGCCAAAAAATGGGAGAAAATGCAATAGATTATTTTAAAAATAATTTTGACAGAAAGACGCTATTGGAAAAATTAGAACAAATTTTGAATTTCAAATAATTTTAAATGAAAATCACCATCACAGGCGCATCTGGATTTGTAGGCCAAAATCTTTCAAAATATTTAATCGAACATGGAAATGCAGTCGTTGGATTGTCACTTAGAGGTGCTTGGGCTTTAGATAAAACCGCAGATGCAGTAATTCATTTGGCGGGTAAAGCGCATGATACCGCAAATACGTCGGCTGAAGCAGACTATTTTGAAATTAATACAGAACTCACAAAAAAATTATTTAACGAGCTTTTAGAATCTGATATTAAGGATTTTTTTTATTTCAGCAGTGTGAAGGCAGTTGCAGATACGGTGGAAGGAAGTTTAAAAGAAAACTTTGAGCCTAACCCGAAAACACCTTACGGGAAATCTAAATTAGAAGCAGAACAATATTTATTGAAACAAAATTTAGCGGAAGGCAAAAGACTTTTCATCATTCGTCCGTGTATGATACACGGGCCTGGAAACAAAGGAAACCTCAATTTACTTTATAAAGTGGTGGAAAAAGGAATTCCGTGGCCTTTGGCGGCTTTTGAAAATCAGCGTTCTTTTTTGAGTATTGATAATCTTAATTTTTTAATTAAAAATATTTTAGAAAACAAAAATATAAATTCAGGAATTTATAATTTTGCAGATGATAAATCTCTGTCAACCAATGATTTGGTTAAAATTATTTCTACTGCTTCAGGTAAAAAACCGCAATTGTGGAAAATTAGCGAAAGATTTATTGTCGCAATTGCACGAGCAGGAGATCTTTTAAAATTTCCGCTAAATTCTGAAAGATTGAAAAAATTAACAGAAAGTTACGTTGTTTCAAATACTAAAATTAAGAAGGCTTTAGGTTTAGAAAATCTACCAATCTCCGCAGAAGAAGGCTTAACGAAAACCATCAAAAGTTTTAAAAAATGATTTACGTTTTAATTGTCGTTATTTTATTCATCTCTATTTTAATTTATTTCAAAATTGCAAATAAATATAATATTATAGACAAACCGAACGAGCGCAGTTCACACTCAGAAATCACTTTGCGTGGTGGTGGGATTATCTATCCAATTGCTTTTATTTTACTAATGATTTATGAATTTTTATCTAAAAATAATCAAGGTTTTTTAGAAAACTATTGGCAATTTGGTTTGGGTTTATTAATTATTTGCAGCATTAGTTTTATTGATGATTTAATGGATTTATCTAGTAAAATAAGGATATTATTTCATTTTATTTCGGTGTCGCTTTTGCTTTATTTTATCAACGCATTTCAATTGCTACCGTTTTGGGTCATTCCAATTTTATTTATTTTAATCATAGGAATCCTTAATGCGTTTAATTTTATGGACGGCATTAATGGCATCACAGGTTGCTATAGTTTGGTGGTTTTAGGCGCTTTGCTCTATGTGAATCAATATATTTTCAATTTTACAGATCTTAATTTCATCGTTTTCCCAATGTTGGCAAGTGGCGTTTTTTTGTTTTTTAATTTCCGAAAGAAAGCCAAATGTTTTATGGGAGATGTTGGGAGTATGGCAATTGCTTTTTTGATTTTAGCACTTCTGGGTTTACTAATTATTAAAACCAATGATTTAAAATACATCCTTTTTCTAGTGATTTATGGCATAGATGTTATCACCACTATTTTAGAAAGATTAAAATTAAAAGAAAATATTTTCGAGGCGCACCGCCGTCATTTGTATCAACTTTTTGCAAACGAAAAAAAGGGCGATCACAGAATAATTAGTCTAGTTTATGCATTTTTGCAGGCAAGCGTCAATATTATCGTCATTAAATTTGATTTTCTGGGCGTTTGGATATTTCCAATTATTATTCTTCCGCTTTTTATTTTTTACCTACTTTTGAAAATTAGAATCCGCCAGAAAATAATTTTAGGATAATTTTTAAATTAATGTACAGATGCCTCTTTAAACCTTTATTTGATTTCATTTTTGCGCTTCTTGCATTCATAGTTCTATTTCCGATCTTTTTGGTCGTAAGTATAATTCTCACAATTGTAAACCGAGGAAATCCCTTTTTTTTGCAACTTCGACCGGGGAAAAATGAGAAAATATTTTCGATTATTAAATTTAAAACCATGACGGATTTTAAAGATTCTTCAGGCGTTCTTCTGTCGGATGAGGTACGTTTAACTAAATTTGGAAAAATAGTTCGCAAAACTTCTTTAGATGAAATACCGCAATTATTAAACGTTATAAAAGGCGAGATGAGTTTAGTTGGGCCACGTCCTTTGCTGCCAGAATATTTACCACTTTATAATTCAACGCAGAAAAAAAGACATTCTGTGAAACCTGGTTTGACTGGTTGGGCGCAAGTAAATGGTAGAAATGCCATTTCTTGGGAGAAAAAATTTGCGTTAGATGTTTGGTATGTGGAGCACCAATCTTTTTTTATTGATTTGAAGATTCTTTTTATAACTTTGAAAAAAGTAATACTTTCGCATGGTATTTATCAAGAAGGCGAAGCAGTAGTACAAGTTTTTAAAGGTGAAAAATTATGATATTATTCGGCGCAAGCGGACATTGCAAAGTAATTATTGACATATTACTACTCAACAATTATAAGATTGACAAGATTTTAGATGATAAGCCTTTGGTACAAGAACTCTACAATATTCCTGTATTTTTAAACGATGGTAAAATTGAGATGCAAAAGGCCATAATCTCTATCGGAAACAATGTAAGTCGAAAAAAAATTGCCACACTTTATAATTTAGAATACATCTCTGCATTTCACCCAAAAGCTACAATTTCTAAATTTTCGAACATTGGATTTGGAACAGTTGCAATGGCAAATTGCAGCATAAACCCAGATGTAACAATTGGAAATCACTGCATAATCAATACAAATGCCATCATAGAGCACGATTGCGAAATTTCAGACTTTGTGCACATTTGCCCAAATGCAGCTGTTGCCGGAAATGTTAAAATTGGTGAAGGCAGCCAAATTGGTATTGGGGCCTGTTTAAAACAAGGTATTTCTATTGGGAAATGGTGCGTCATTGGCGCAGGAGCGGTTATTTTAGAAGATGTTTTAGATAATAGTGTAGTGGTTGGAAATCCTGGAAGAATTCTTAATCTAAATAATGGTCATTAAACGTATTTTCGACATTATATTTTCTTTCTTTGGATTAATTTTTTTATTACCATTAATCGTTCTATTGATTCTTATTTCTACAATAGACACGAAATCTTTTGGGCTTTTTTTTCAAAAAAGAGTGGGGCAGTTTGCAAAACTATTCACCATTTATAAAATTAAAACAGTAAACCCAAAAACAGAAAAAATTTCTAAATGGGGCAACTTTCTTCGTAAGTCGAAATTAGATGAACTTCCACAATTAATAAATATATTAAAAGGAGAAATGAGTGTTGTGGGGCCACGCCCAGATATTGAAGGTTATTATGATAAATTAGAAGGCGAAAATCTAAAAGTTTTAGAATTAAAACCTGGCCTTACTTCAGAAGCCTCCTTAAAATATGCCGATGAAGAACAGCTTTTAGAAAAACAAATAAACCCGCTGCAATATAATGATTGCATTATTTTTCCCGATAAAATTAAATTAAATTTAGAATATTACTACAAAAGAAATTTGTTTTTAGATTTAATTATAATTTGGAAAACAATTTTTAAATAAATCAAAACTAAACCATATTTCAAAATATATTTCTAGTCTTAATAAATCATCCAGTAAAACTAAATTCGAATTAGATTTTTATTACATTTGTAATTCTAACATAATTTGTAATTCTAACGTAATTTGTAACAATAAATGTCTAATGCTAAAATTTGGCTTTCCTCACCACATATGGGCGGAAATGAATTGAAATATATTCAGAGCGCTTTTGATGAAAATTGGGTAGCACCAATGGGGTCAAATGTTAATCTTTTCGAAAAAAAACTAGAAGAATATTTAGAAGAAAATAAATATATTACGGCTCTTTCCACAGGAACTGCTGCGGTACATTTGGCACTAAATGTACTTGGCGTAAAAGCCGGAGATGAGGTAATTTGCCAAACCATGACTTTTTCAGCCTCTGCAAACCCTATCGTTTATTTGGGCGCAAAACCCATTTTTGTAGATAGTGAATCAGACACTTGGAACATGTCACCACAAATTTTAGAAGATGCCATTAAAGACAGAATTGCTCTAGGAATAAAACCAAAAGCAATTATTGTGGTTCATCTTTACGGCATGCCCGCAAAAATTGAAGAAATACTCAAAATTGCAAATAAATATGAAATCCCACTAATAGAAGATGCCGCAGAATCTTTGGGAAGTTCTTATAAAAACCAAAAATGTGGCACGTTTGGAGTTTTGGGGGTTTTGAGTTTTAATGGCAATAAAATTATTACAACTTCTGGAGGTGGTGCACTTGTTTGTACTACAAAAGAACAACAATCTAAAGCCTTATTTTTAGCCACTCAAGCGCGTGATTCTGCGCCACATTATCAACATTCTGAAATTGGGTTTAATTATAGACTAAGCAATATTTCTGCTAGTATTGGCTGCGGACAAATGGAAGTTTTAGAAGAAAGAATATTGCAGCGGCGTAAAAATTTCAAGTTTTATTTTGATTTATTTAATAACAAACCAGGAATTACAATGCTAGTTGAACCTACATCAGATTTCTACTCTAACCACTGGCTTTCTGCAATTACCATCGATGAAAAAATCACAGGTTTTTCTAGTGAAGATTTGTGCACTAAATTTCACGAAAGTAATATAGAATCAAGACCACTTTGGAAGCCCATGCATTTGCAACCTGTTTTTGCGGACGCCCCATATTATGGTGGTAATATAGCAGAAAACCTTTTCAAAAAAGGGCTCTGTTTGCCATCAGGCTCTAATCTTACAGATGAAAATCGAAATAGAATAAAAAAGGTTATTGAAAGCTGCTTTCAATTAGAAAAATCTAAATAATTTTATATTTTTAAATACTATTTTAAAAAGCCAAGCCAAATTTACATTAATGAAAATCAAAGAAACACCTTTAAAAGACTGCTATATTTTAGAACCTACAATTTTTGAAGACGAGCGCGGCTATTTTTTCGAAAAATATAATGAATCTACTTTTGAAAAAGCCACAGGATTAAACGGTCATTTCGTGCAAGACAATATTTCAAAATCTAGCTATGGCGTTCTACGTGGTGTGCATTTGCAAAAAGGAAAACATGCACAGGCAAAGTTGGTCTCTTGTTTAGAAGGGAAAGTTTGGGATGTTGCAGTAGATTTGCGTAAAATGTCACCTACGTTCGGGCAATGGTTTGGCGTAGAACTTTCTGCAGAAAATAAATTACAGTTATACGTTCCACGTGGTTTTGGGCACGGTTTTTCGGTATTGAGTGAAACGGCAATTTTCAGCTATAAATGCGATAATTTTTATAATAAAGAATCCGAAGGTGGCGTTCTTTATAATGATGAAGGCTTAAAAATAGACTGGAAATTACCAGAAACCGATATTATTTTATCCGAAAAAGATAAAATACAACTTCCATTTTCAAAAGAAAACTTTTAGAGTTTTGGCTTCATTTTCTTAAAGCCTTTTTGTTTATATTTGCGCTATGGCAGAAACCGTTATCATCTCTATTTGCGTTCTTCTATTAATATCTTATTTTTTTGATATTACTACGAAATTCACAAAAATTCCATCTGTAATTTTACTTTTGGCGATTGGTTGGGTCATCAATCAAATCAGTGGGCTTTCTGGTTTTGTAATTCCAGATCTAAATGTAATCTTGCCTATTTTGGGAACTTTAGGTTTAATATTAATCGTTTTAGAGGGCTCTTTAGAATTAGAATTAAACCACTCTAAAAAAAGTTTAGTCGCAAGAACCTTATTAATTTCTACGTCTTCTGTGCTCATAATGAGTGCTTTATCTACAGCGTGGCTTTATTATGAATGGGATATTCCTATTCGTGAAGGATTAATAAATGTGATTCCATTTTGTATTATTAGTAGTTCTATTGCCATCCCAAGTGCTGTGAATTTATCTGGCGCAAAACGAGAATTCATCATCTACGAGAGCAGTTTGTCGGATATCGTTGGCGTTATATTTTTTAATTTCGCCACTTTTGGTACTGCAATTACGCTTTCTGGTGGTTTTCATTTCATAGGGCAGTTTTTATTAATGATTGTAATTTCGATAGTAGCGTCTTTAATTCTCGCTATTTTATTAGGAAAAATAGACCATCATATTAAATATGGGCCCATCATTATTTCCATTATTTTAATATATGAAATTTCTAAAATTTACCATCTTCCTGCTTTAATTTTTATCTTATTTTTTGGTTTGGTTCTAGGTAATATTGATGAATTGCGAGGCGTAAAATTCTTAAAAAATGTGCGTTTCACGAGGTTAACTCGAGAGGTAAGTTTGTTTAAAGATGTTGTGATAGAAGCCACATTCGTTGTAAGATCGCTCTTCTTTTTGGTATTGGGATTTGTTTTGGAGACAGACGATATTATAAATGTAAGTTCATTAGAATGGTCGGTTAGCATCGTAGTTTTAATATTTGTAGTTCGGTTTTTCTTGTTAAAAATAACCAAAATGGAAGTGCAACCTTTGGTTTTTATTGCGCCACGAGGCTTAATTACTATCTTGCTTTTTCTAGCCATTATTCCTGCAGACAAAATTCCATTTTTAAACCAATCCATTATCATTCAAGTTATTTTGATGACCACTATTATTATGATGATTGGCGTGATGCTTAGCAACAAAAAAGATGAAAAAGAAAAATTAGTAGATTCCGTTGAAGAAGTTACGGTTTAATTTTTTAATTCTCGCTTCATTTTTTTTCATTCTATTTTATACGTAAATTCGCATCCTGAAAAACAGCAACTTGTCGTTGAATAAATCAGCCAATTTGTTTATTTTATTAGTCTAAAATCTATCAGTCTATTATCTCAAAATTATGCGCACAAAATCCACCGGCCAAAAAAAAATAAATATCGTCACTCTTGGCTGCTCCAAAAATGTTTACGATTCTGAAGTTCTAATGGGGCAATTGCAAGCCAACGGAAAAGACGTGGTGCACGAAGATCGGGGCGATATTGTGGTGATTAATACTTGTGGATTTATAGACAATGCAAAAGAAGAAAGCATCAATACTATTTTAGATTATGTGGAGGCTAAAAACCGCGGCGAGGTAGAAAAAGTATTTGTGACTGGTTGTCTTTCAGAGCGTTATAAACCAGATTTAGTGCGCGAAATTCCTGATGTAGATCAATATTTTGGAACACGCGATTTACCTTTGTTGTTAAAACATTTGGGCGCAGATTATAAACACGAGTTGGTGGGCGAAAGAATGGTGAGCACACCAAAACATTACGCTTATCTAAAAATTTCTGAAGGTTGCGACAGACCTTGTTCCTTCTGTGCAATCCCTTTGATCCGGGGAAAACATATTTCAACGCCTATTGAAAATTTGGTTTTAGAAGCCCAAAAATTAGCCGCAAAAGGCGTAAAAGAACTTATTTTAATTGCACAAGATCTTACGTTTTATGGTTTAGATATTTACAAAAAACGTGCGCTTGGCGATTTGCTAAAAGAATTAGTAAAAGTGGACGGAATAGAATGGATTCGTTTGCATTATGCCTTTCCGACAGGATTTCCAGAGGATGTTTTAGATATTATCAGAGAAGAACCTAAAATTTGTAACTATATCGATATTCCTTTGCAACATATCAATTCTAAGGTTTTAAAAGATATGAAACGCGGAACTTCACACGAAAAAACCAACGCACTCTTGGATAAATTTCGCGAAAAAGTACCAAATATGGCGATTAGAACAACGCTTATTGTTGGTTTTCCTGGTGAAACAGAAGAGAATTTTCAGGAAATGAAAGCTTGGGTAAAAGCGCAACGTTTTGATAGATTGGGCTGTTTCACTTATTCGCACGAAGAAAATACCACTGCTTTTGTTTTGGATGATGATGTGCCACAAGATGTGAAAGATGCACGTGTAGAAGAAATAATGGAAGTGCAATCTCAGATTTCTTGGGAGAAAAACCAAGAGAAAGTGGGAAAAACTTTTAGATGTTTGTTTGATCGCAAAGAAGGAAATTACTTCGTTGGTAGAACAGAATTTGATTCGCCAGACGTTGATAATACAGTGCTCGTTCCTGCCGAAAATATCTATATTTCTGTTGGCGATTTTGCCGAAGTAAAAATCACTTCTGCCGAAGAGTTTGATTTAATTGGCGAATTGGTCTAAAATTTTTTAAATAAAACACAGAAAAAAATCTCTTCGAAATCGGGGGAGATTTTTTCAGTTAAACAATTGTATTTCAATTGGTTAACTTATTGTCTCATAAAGAATTTGCTATTTTTAGTTAATTCTATTAACTTTTCACCCTTGTTTTTAACATATTTTAACAACCTTTCGCAAAAGCCTTTATCAAAGGGAAAACACGATGGTAACCTGGTTTTTTAACAAAACTTTAACAGAGTAGAGGCTTGAAATTATTGCATACCTCAAAAACGAAATATCTTTGCAGAAGTAAAACCAAAAAAAATATTCAAAATGGTGAAAAGAGTAATTCTCGTAATCATAATGATCGTTTCAACTCTCGGTATTTATTCATTTAAGAATGGTGCTTCAGAGGAAGGTGTAAAAACAAGTTATGCATCTTATTATCACGATAAATTTAATGGTAGAAGAACAGCAAGCGGCGAAATTTTTAGTAATAAAAAATTAACAGCGGCCAATAAGAAACTTCCATTCGGGACATTAGTAAAAGTTACTAATCTCAGAACCCACAAAAGTGTAGTTGTAAGAATTAACGATAGAGGACCTTATCACACATCGCGAGCAATGGATTTATCTAAAGCGGCGTTTGATGAAATCGGAAACCTTGATCGCGGTGTAATGCCGATAGAATATGAAGTTGTAAAAGAAAACTAGTTCACATTTTATAAAACAAAAAAGAGTTTGCAATTGCAGACTCTTTTTTTTGTGCTTTAATTTAAAAGTATTTCAAAATTACATGTTTTTCAACACCAAACTGAACTCGCTCAAAATCATGGAAGTAGCGCCCCAAATCTCATAACCATTAAAATTAATCACCGGAACTTCCACACCACGCGAAGAATTTAGGATTTTCGTTTCGGGTTTCATTGTTAAATTTAATAAAGATTCTACAGGAAATTCTATTAAATCTACGGCTTCAGATTCTTGCAATTGAAATACTGGATTTTTTTTAGTGTATGTAACAAAGGCGTGCACATAAAAATTACTTGGCGGAATATAAATGGGTGAAATTTCACGAATTATTCTAATGTAATGCGCATCAATCCCCACTTCTTCAGAGGTTTCGCGTTTTGCAGTATGTGCAAAATTATGATCTGAATCTTCTTTTTTACCACCTGGAAAAGAGATTTGTCCGCTGTGTTTATCGCGTTCGTTTTTGCTTCTGATAATTAATGGAAAATACCATCTGTTGTTTTTTAAATATAATAAAATATTTACGGCCGCCAATTTCGGCTTATTTTTTAAAATCTCTTCCTCCGTCAAAACCGCTCTGTACGGCGGCGAGTAAAGGGCGTGTGCATTTTCGCCCTCTAATTTAGCATTTCTAATCTTGTCTAATAAATCTCTCCCAAAAGTTTGCATAATGTAAAATTACGGCATTTTGTTTTAAGAATTTGAAAAGGTAAAGTTAAATAATGTTCATCTTTTGATTTGATTACAAAATATGAAGGGGCACAAGTTTCAAGCGATTTAAATAGTTTTTTATTTTTAATAACTTTTATTATCTGCTGTCTTTTTTTTGTTTTATTTTTAATGGTTTGTGCGAGGTTAAAACAATTCCATTAATTTGATTTTCTTTTGAAATCCAAACACTTAAATATTTAGTTTCTTTATTTTTTTCAGTATTTGCATCAAAAATGTAAAGTTCCTCTCCACCAATCAAAGAAGATTTGTCTTTATATGCAGAATTCAAGTTTTGAAGGCTAATTTTTCCAAGTTTATTTTCATTATTCGAGCAAACTTCTTCTAATTTTAAATTTAGAAACTTTTTAAATTCCGAAGGTAGATTAAATTCTGAAAATTCCGTATAATCTTTATTTTCACATTTATTTATAAATGTTTGAATGAATTCTTGTGATAATTGAACTTTTTCGGGATTCAATTTTTCGGTTTCAATTTTTTTATAGTTTGTTTGACTGTAAATTATGTTTGCAAATGTTAAAGTCAAGATTAATAAATTTTTCTTCATTTATTTAATATTCAATTATTTACACGAGATTTTTATAAGATAGCAGATAACGTTTTGCCGCTTTGCGAAGGCGGGTTTTTTCAACACTAAACTTCATTAGATGCACAAAACTTGAATTTATCACTTCACTGTCATAGAGGCACGAAACCCCGGCTTTTGCAAACCCTTTGTTAGCTGTCTGTTCTTCTGTCTTAGTCAATGAGTATGTCTTTAAGTGTTCGTAAAAGTTTTGTTACTCTAATGTCGTCTAAATTGTCAACTATATATTGTCTATAAACCTTGTCACCGTCACGCATGGTTACTTCATACTTATTGTCAAAAGCGTCAATTTTTATATGTTTTTGGTCTAAACGAAGTCCGTGGTTGACAGAACGAGAAATAAGTAACATGTGAACTGATGTTCCAAGTCGAAAATGTTTGTCATCGCCATTTTGTTTTAAAGTCGCTATGAATTGTCTAATGCGTTTGAGTCGTTCAAACCCTGGATAGTTGGCAATAAGGTCGTCATAAAACTTTTCTGTCTCAGTCCATGAGTCGCTAAAGCGTTTTACAATCTCTTTTGTCCTTTCGTCCATTTTGAAATATGTTGTGTCTGGTCGTTGGTTAAGCATGGCAGCTAAAGTTCCGCCGCTTCTCGTCAGTTACGAAGTTCAGAACGAATTACTTTCTGTTAAAGATAAAATTTCTTGCGAAATGTAAACGTGCATTTACTACAAAATTAGCAATCTTGCCAAACGGCTGTTAGCACCAGTTTTTTATTCTTTAATTGCATTTGTCACAAATTTACAGAGTTCGGCATACTCTTTTCCACCATAATTTTCTGGACTATTTCGTGTTACAAAGTGATATTTTTCATTAATTAACACTTCTAAAATCCATTCTTCCCCGTCAAGTATCATATTTGGGTCGTGAGTTTCAATATTCCAAAAATTTACACTATCAATTTTCGCTATTACTTTCTCCCAAGTTTCTAATTTTATTATTTTCTGCTCGCGTTTAATTGTCCGTCCAGCGTCATAACCACCGAGTCCTTTAGTTTTACTATATGTCACCTTAATTTGTCCATTATTATTTTCTATTCTGTATGAAATAGGATTTGACCAAGTTCCTAAAAGTGTAAACCTAATTATTTTTTTGTGTTCATTTCGCAGTTTGTAGAGCACAGGTTCTTTCATACTTTTTAAATGCTTGGAATACCACTGGTTTACAAAGTCACTTAAAGTGTCATTTGGTTCAGGAAAATTACAAGGAAATTCCTTTTTCTCTATACAGTCATTCTGTCGTTTAGTAAATTCCGCACTTAATAATGGAAAATAATATTCGTCTATTGAGTTCGGTTTATATCGTAAATCAGCATTGAATACGGCACAGCTTGTCACTGTCAATATTATTCCTATGTTGATTATTAGTTGTCGTTTCATAAAATTGGTGCTAACTCTCAAATATATGCAAGTTTTGCAAATTTAAAATTTCATAATAATTTATTATTCAATTGATTACAATTTTGGTAACTTTGAAATAATAGAAATGCTCAACCAAAAATTTTTTTTACGCAAGTTAAAATTATTTCTCAATTTTCTTATAAGACGTCACAATTCCCTTTATTAATGCCGAACTGAAACCGTTGTGTTCCATTTCATTTAGGCCTGCAATGGTGCAACCTTTTGGCGTGGTTACTTTATCGATTTCATATTCCGGATGTTGCTCCCGCTGGATTAATAATTCCGAAGCACCTTTCACCGTTTGAGTGACGATTTTTGAGGCCGTGTTTGCATCAAAACCAATCTCAATTCCACCTTGGATCATCGCACGAATAAATCGCAAAACATACGCAATTCCGCACGCACCAATTACAGTCGCGGCTTCCATTAAATCTTCATTAATCTGTATGGTAGAACCAATCGCGTTAAAAAAGGATTTTACTTTTTCATTTCTTTCCATGTTATAATCTTCACTGCAAATGCAAGTTACAGATTCTTGCACATCTGCCGCAGTATTTGGCATGGCGCGGTAAATTGGCAAATTTTTACCAATACTTTCTCTAATTTGTTTAATAGAAATACCTGTCGCTAACGAAACTAAAATATGTTTTTCCGGATTAATATGGGGTGCCAATTCTGCTAAAACACCCAGAATATTGTGCGGTTTTAAGGCAACAATAATCAATTCTGCATCTTTTATCGCCGCCGAATTATCAGAAGTAATTTTTACGCCTAATTTCTCAAAGTGCTCTAGATTTTTTAAGTTTCGTTTTGTTGCCGTAATATTTTCTAAAGGATAAGTTTTCGTGTCTATTAAGCCTTGAATAATAGATTTTCCAAGATTTCCGGCACCAATAATGGCTACTTTTTCGCTATTCATTTGTGGTTTATTTGAATCAAAAATAAGGTTTTTGCTTTAAAATATTTTTTAATAAGAAACTTTAAATTAATAATATTTCGATTTTAATGAAAAAATCAAAAAACTATTTGAAAATTTTATGTTGGTCTGCTCGCAATAGTAATTCAATTTTTCATGCAAAGATTTCATCTCGGCTAATGACGAGCCAACGTTTTTTGTAAAGACCGCAATAAAATTTTAGTGAAAAAACCACCGATTTTTCACAACTAAACGACTTTACAACTCAAAAACTCAAAAACTCAATTACACCTGAATCACACCCAAATTAAATTTTTCCGTTATCGGCGAATGATTGGCCGCTTCAATGCCCATTGAAATCCATTTTCTGGTATCAATCGGATTGATAATAGCGTCCGTCCAAATTCTTGCAGCAGCGTAAGTGGCTTCGGTTTGTTTTTTATAACGCGCAGAAATTTCGTCTAATAATATTTTGCGATCTTCGTCAGTCAAAACTTTTCCTGTCTTTTTTAAAGTAGATTCTTGTATTTGCGCCAAAACTTTTGCGGCTTGGCTTCCGCCCATCACGGCTAAATCTGCCCAAGGCCACGCTACAATCAACCTTGGATCATAGGCTTTTCCGCACATGGCGTAATTTCCTGCGCCATAAGAATTTCCTGTAATAATGGTGAATTTTGGAACTACAGAATTTGCAACGGCATTTACCATTTTTGCACCATCTTTTATAATTCCGCCTTGTTCAGATTTGGAGCCGACCATAAAACCGGTTACATCTTGCAAGAAAATTAAAGGAATTTTTCGTTGGTTACAGTTGGCAATAAATCGCGTCGCTTTGTCCGCAGAATCGGAATAAATAACGCCGCCAAATTGCATTTCTCCTTTTCCATTTTTTACTAAAGTTCTTTGGTTGGCAACAATTCCCACGCTCCAACCGTCAATTCGTGCTGTGGCGCAAATAATGGTTTTGCCGTAATCTGCTTTGTATTCTTCAAATTCAGAATTATCGGTTAAGCATTTTATAATTTCTAAAGTATCGTATTGCTCGTTGCGTAAAATAGGCATAATTCCGAAAATATTATCGGGATTTTCCTTTGGTTCTTGGCTTTCAATTCTATCAAACCCTGCTTTTTCATAATCGCCTAAAGATTTCATAATATTTTTAATCCTGTCCAATGCATCGGCATCATCTTTGGCTTTGTAGTCAGTCACGCCAGAAATTTCGCAGTGCGTTGTTGCGCCTCCTAAAGTTTCATTATCAATCGTTTCGCCAATTGCAGCTTTTACCAAATAACTTCCTGCCAAGAAAATAGAACCCGTTTTATCTACAATCATCGCTTCATCACTCATAATTGGGAGGTACGCGCCACCTGCAACGCAACTTCCCATCACGGCAGAAATTTGGACGATTCCCATCGCGCTCATTTTGGCATTATTTCTAAAAATTCTACCAAAATGTTCTTTATCGGGGAAAATTTCATCTTGCATGGGTAAAAAAACACCTGCAGAATCCACCAAATAAATAATTGGCAAGCGGTTTTCCATTGCTATTTCTTGTGCTCGTAGATTTTTTTTACCTGTAATGGGAAACCAAGCGCCGGCTTTTACAGTTGCATCATTTGCAACAACCAAACATTGCCGACCCGAAACGTAACCCATTTTTACGATTACGCCGCCTGCAGGGCAACCGCCTTCTTCTTCATACATTTCAAATCCTGCAAATTCGGCAATTTCTATGGCATTTTTTCCTTCATCTAAAAGGTAATCTATGCGCTCTCTTGCTGTCATTTTTCCTTCATCGCGCTGTTTTTGAAGGCGTTTTTCACCGCCGCCTTTTTTTATTTCCTTTAGCAAATAGTTGATTTCTGCTAGTTTTTGTTTGTTGATATCTTCGCGTTTATTAAATTTTAGATCCATATAATTATTTAAGTCTTAAAGATAAGGATTTAATTAAAAAAATAAATGAAGAAATTTTATCGATTTGGTTTTTTGAGACAATATTTATTTTATTTTGTCGTTTTGTATTTGGACAGTAGTTTTTATCAATAGTTTATTTTATTAATAGTTGAGAATCCCGAGAATCTAATAATTTTCGGGATTTTTTTGTTTAAATTAATTAATTTTGAAAAAAAAATATTTTGGCTAAAAAAATAATCTCCATCATCGGTTCTACGGGAATTGGCAAAACTTCGTTGGCGATTAAATTGGCAAAATATTTCGAAACCGAAATTATTTCTTGTGATTCTCGTCAGTTTTTCAAAGAGATGAAAATCGGTACGGCTGTTCCGTCAGATGAAGAATTGAAGGAAGTGAAACACCATTTTATTGGTAATTTATCGGTAGAAGATTATTATTCTATCGGTCAATATGAAATAGATGCTTTAAAAAAAATAGATGAAATTTTTCGTAAAAAAAATGTGGTAATTTTAGTTGGCGGAAGCGGAATGTATGAAAAAGCTGTCGCAGAAGGATTGAACGATTTGCCGGAAGCCAACGCCGAAAATCAAGAAAAATTATTGAAAATTTGGCAAGAAAATGGGCTTGAAGATGTACAAAATTTATTGCAGAATTTAGATCCAGATTATTTTAAATTGGTAGATAAAGACAATCCAAGAAGGCTTTTGCGGGCGATTGATATCATCTGGCAAACTGGGAAAACTTATACTGAAAATATTAGTGAGCAAAAATCTAAGCGTGATTTTGAAGTATTTAGAATAAATTTGGAAGCGCCGCGCGAAATAATCTATCAAAAAATAAACCGACGTGTAGATTTAATGATAGAAAATGGCTTGCTGCAAGAAGTAGAAAGTTTAATACCATTTAAAAATCTCGTTCCACTTCATACCGTTGGTTATACAGAACTTTTCAAATATTTAGAAGGAAGTTGGGAATTAGATTTTGCCATCGAAGAAATTAAAAAAAACAGCCGCCGATATGCGAAACGCCAAATCACTTGGAATAAAAAATTAGAAAATGTACATCTTTTGAATTATGATTATTCTTGGGAAGAAGTCTTATCTTTGCTCAATATTTTAAAATTTTAGAGTTTAAAATTCAAAGTTTAAAATTTTCATATTAACTCATTTTCAAATTAAAATTATGTCTGATACAAAATCAAATATGCTTGAACTCGGTACAAAAGCGCCATATTTCGAACTGCCAAATCCGAGTGAAAATAATGCGCTTCAATCTCTAGAAGATTTAAAAGGTGAAAAAGGAACTTTGGTAATTTTCATGTGCAACCATTGTCCGTTTGTTTTGCACGTCATCGATCAGTTAGCGGAATTGTATGAAGATTATGGCGCAAAAGGAATAGAATTTATTGGCATAAGTTCTAATGATGTTGAAAAATATCCACAAGATTCCCCTGAAAATATGGTAGAATTTCGGGATTCTGAAGGTTTTAAATTTCCTTATTTATATGATGAAAGCCAAAGTGTCGCAAAAGCGTATGATGCGGCTTGCACGCCAGATTTTTATTTTTTTGATGATAAATTAGATTTAATTTACCGCGGACAAATGGACGATTCGCGTCCGGGAAATCACAAAGAAGTAACGGGAGAAGATTTAATTATCGCTTTCGAAAATCTTTTGGCAGGTGAAAAACAGGAAGAACTACAAAAACCAAGTTTGGGTTGTAATATTAAGTGGAAAAATTAGACTTTAGATGTGAGATTTTAGAATTGAGATATGAGACAATTACAATCTCACATCTCACATCTCACATCTCACATCTCATATCTCACATCTTTTTATTTAAAAAACGGATTATAATCTCTTTCAAACCCAATATTTGTAGGATTTCCGTGGCCGTTGTAAACTTGCGTTTCGGCGTGAAGATTAAACATTTTCATCCGAATACTTTCTAAAAGTTGCGCGTGGTCGCCTTTGTATAAATCAGTTCTGCCAATGCTTCCTTCAAATAAAACATCGCCAGAAATGATGAGTTTTTGCGCTTCATTAGAAAAAGCAATATGTCCTGGCGAATGTCCAGGAAGATGCAAAATTTTTAACTCATCTTCATCTAATTTTAAAATATCACCTTCTTTTAAATAGAGAATTTCGCCCACAAAAGCCTTAAATTGAAAGCCAAAACGCATCGCATCAATCGGGTTTCTGTCTAAAATTTCTTTTTCGATTTCGTGCAACATTACTGGCACTTTATATTCATCAAAAGCCCATTGCAAACCTAAAACGTGATCGATGTGCGCATGAGTTAATAAAATATTTACAATTTTTAATTCCTTATCTGCGACGAATTGTTTTAAAGTTAAATTTTCTGCCGGCGAAAAATTTCCAGGGTCAATAATATATGCGTTGTTGAATTCGTTGTAAACAACGTAAGTGTTTTCTGAAAAAGGATTGAAAGTGAAAGATTTTATTGTGAGCATTTTTTTTGTTACAAATTTAAGAAGTTTCAAATTAGTAAATTTTCAAATTGACACATCATCATATCAATTTTCCTTATCTTCGTTTTATGAAGTTTTTACAAATTATTTTATTCTTTTTTGCGGCATTATTTTTTTCGCAAGATATTCACAGCATTCAATTGTTTAACCCAAAAACCAACGATGAAACGCCGGTAATTGGTTTTAATGATCAACTGATTTTGAAGTTCGATGATTTGTCTAATTCCAGCCAAGTTTACAGATATACATTCAAACATTTTGACAGAAATTGGGAAGACGATAATTTGTTTTTTACAGAATTTGCGACAGGAAGTTTGAATGGCTTAATCGACCAATTTCAGTATTCTTTTAACACCACGCAAGCTTATACCAATTACACTTTGACTTTTCCAAATGATAAAATTCGGCCCAAAATTTCAGGTAATTTTGAATTGGTTGTTTACAAAGATTCGCCATCCAATCCACTATTTACCAAAAGATTTTGTGTGGTGGAAAATGGTGTAAATTTGGCCTTAAATATCACGCGGTTTCAAGATTTATCCAATCCAAAATTAAATCAAAGGGTTGAAGTTCAAGCCATTTCAAACGGTGCGGATTTGTCTTCAAATTTGAATTCTATTAGTTTAAATGTCATTCAAAATAACAATTGGGAAAATGGTGTTTTCAACCAAAAACCGAGTTCAAGTTTGGGTAGCAAGGTTTTATTTCAACAATTAAATTTGGCTTTTGCGGGCAATAATGAGTTTTATTATTTTGATAACAAAGTCATCAATCAGGCTTTTGATATGGTTTCAGGAACAGATTTTATTGATGGAAAAAATCAAACTTATTTGTATCCGGTTTGGGCGTATCCACTAAATTATCAAAACCAAGGCGACGTAAATGGCGCGTTTTATTTCCGCCGAAGCGACTTGGGAACGGAAAGAGATGCCGATAAAGAAGCCGATTATTCTTGGGTTTACTTTAATCTTGAATCCGATAAAATAGATAAAGAAATTTACGTGTTAGGACAGTTTAATGATTACGTGGCCGATAAAAATAGCCAAATGTTTTATGATGCTGAACACAAAAGATATACTGCAAAAATTTATTTAAAACAGGGATTTTATAATTATATTTTGGCAACAAAAGATGCTTCTGGTGTCTTAAATTTAGGTGAAATTAATGGTAATTTTTGGCAGACCGAAAATTTATATCAAGCATTTTTGTATTACAAACCTTTTGGTAGAAACTATGATGGTTTGATTGGTTATGGCGAAACTAGGAGGGCGGTGCGGTAAAATTTCTTTAAATATTCTTTCAATCCCACAATTTTTGGCCACGAAAAGTTTGCAAAATTATTTCTGACAATACAGAATTTTTATGCAAAATTATCGCAGTTTATTCTTCTTTATTATTTTGAAAAATTGCAGTAATAAGTAGTTCTTCTCCGTTTTTTTTATATTGGTAATGAATGTTGATGTTAAATTCACTCACATTGAATACCCGAATATCTTCGTATTCGATGTCTGCAATTTTCGGGTTTTCGGCTATTTTAAGAATGATATGTTTTATTTCATTCACGAAATAATTTCCTTTATCTTTATTTTCTGCCGTAAGTCGCCGTTTAATGAGCCGAATGTCATTTTTTGCAATCGAAGAAATATAGAGTTTTGTGGGCACAGAAATTAACACTTTTCTAGTTCAGCAAAACTTTCAAATAGATCAAGTTTTGTATTTGGGTTGGTAGAATGAAAACGCAAGCGATCCAAAACCTCATCAATTTGAAATTGTGGAATAAAACTAATTTTTGGGAATTTCAATTCATCCATAATTCTCAGTAAATCATCAATTAAATCTGGTGAATAATTGGTAATTCTTTCTGTAAGTAAATCTATTTTAGTTTTCATAATTATCTAAATTTATAATCAACCCCTCTAATATTTATCAAAAGTAAACCAAAATATCGAAATAAAAAAGTTTACCCCTAAAAAATAGGGGGTAAATTAAAAAAAATAGTTTTTAATTAAATAATATAGAATTCGTTTAATTTCTCTTTGCACAAGGTTTTCACCACTTCGATCCAGCGGTCTTCATCATTTAAGCAAGGAATATAATTAAATGTTTCGCCACCTGCATGCTCGAAAATTTCTTTGCCTTCTACAGAAATTTCTTCTAAAGTTTCTAAACAATCTGAAACAAAGGCCGGACAAACAATTGCAAGATTTTTAATGCCTTTTTTTGGTAAATTTTCAAGCGTTTCGTCTGTGTAAGGTTCCATCCATTTGTCTTTTCCCAAACGAGATTGGAAGGTAACCAAAACTTTTTCTTTCGGTAAACCTATTTTTTTAATGACTTCTTCCGTTACTTTGAAACATTGATGTCTATAGCAAAATTGGTGGCTTGGGTTTTTATCTCGCGAGCAACAGTCGGTTAAATTACAAGTGTTTGTAGGATCTGTTTTATATATATGTCGCTCTGGAACGCCGTGATAAGAAAATTGCAAAGCATCAAAATTTTCTGGTAATTTTTCGCGAATGCTTTCTGCTAAACAATTGATGTAAATTTCTCGATTATAAAACGGTTGAATGTAATTAATTTTGATTTCCGGGAAGTATTTTTTGCGAACTTCTTCTGCTTTTTCAATTACAGTTTCCGTTGTGCTCATCGCATATTGCGGATAAAGCGGAAGCAAAACGATTTCTGAAACACCTTTTTCTTTTAGTTTTCTAATGCCGTTTTCTATGCTCGGTTGTGCATATCTCATCCCGATTTCTACAGGAACGTCAACTAACTTTTGTAATTTTTTCTGAATTTTTTCGGTGTAAACAATCAAAGGTGAACCTTCATCCGTCCAAACAGTTTTGTAAGCCGCCGCAGATTTTTTTGGCCGAAAATTTAAGATAATTCCCTGCACCAAAAGCGACCGGAAAAACCACGGATAATCGATCACTTTTTCATCCATCAAGAATTCATCAAGATAGGTTTTTACATCTTTTACTTTTGTGGATTTTGGCGAACCGAGATTGACGAGTAATATTCCTTTCATATCGATAAGTAATTAGTAATTATCTTTTTTTAATTATTTTTTATCCATTTACGGCTTCCACATTTTCCACCAATTCTGGTAAAAATTGTTTTAAAAGGTTTTCTATACCGCCTTTTAACGTCGCCGTGGAACTTGGGCAACCAGAGCAAGCGCCTTGCAAAAGCATTTTTGCAGTTTTACTTTCTTCTACATATTCTATTAAAGAAATTTTCCCGCCATCGCCTTCTACTGCAGGCGCAACATATTCTTTTAAGACATCAGAAATTTTTTGTTCTGTTTCTGTGTATTCTCTGTCGATTAATTTTTCAACTGGTTTTTCGTGAGATTGTGGTAGTGCGTCAGAAATTGTTTTGCCTGCTTGCAAGAAATCATAAATAAAAGTTTGAACCGCAACCATTACTTCGTGCCATTGCACAGATTCGTCTTTGGTAATGGCTACGAAATTATCTGAAATAAAAACCTCTTTCACGAAATTAAATTCATTATAAAGCGCTTCTGCTAAAGGAACAATTGCCGCACTTTCTTTTGTTTTTACTTCCACAAAACCTTGCAATAAAACCTTGTTGGAAACAAATTTCATCACATTCGGGTTTGGTGTCATTTCAGAAAAAACCTGATATTCATCTTTTTTTTCTTGAGCATAAATTCTTGGGTTTTCTAAAAGTTCAGCTTCAATAATGTCCTTTAAACCTTCTACAACATTTTCCCATTCAATGGCGTCGCTTTTTGCGATTGCAATAAAATTAGCCGTTATAAATATTTTTTCTACAACTGGAAATTTAAAAAGTGCCTTCGCCAAAGGAATTTCTTTTAGGTCTGAATCTCTATCCAACTCTACAGAACCGGGGATTAAAGTATAATCCGTAACGAATTTCATTACTTTTTTGTTTTCTGTAGGTTCTAATATTATCTGTGGCATTTTGGTATTTAATTTTACTATGCAAAAATACGTTTTCAAAATCAGAACAAAAGTGATAGCAGTAGATTTTTTAAATGATTTATATTGCTTAAATTGTGGTATTAATTTCAATTAAAAAAAATACGTTAAAATGGCTTTTATAAAAGAACTGTTAGGGAAAAAACCAATCATCGGCGAACATACTTTTTTAGCGGAAACAGCAACAATCATCGGAGATGTAGAAATGGGAAAAGATTGCAGCGTTTGGTATAATGCGGTAATCAGAGGCGATGTAAATTTTATAAAATTGGGTGACAAAGTGAACGTTCAGGATAATGTAATGTTGCATTGCACTTTTGAAAAATTTCCTTTGATAATTGGTGATAATGTGTCGATCGGGCATAACGCAATTGTTCACGGTTGCACAGTTCAAGACAATGTTTTAATCGGGATGGGCGCCATTGTGATGGATAATTGTTTAATAGAAGAAAATTCAATAATTGGTGCAGGTTCCGTAGTAACGCAAGGCACGAAAGTGAAATCTGGTGAAGTTTGGGCAGGAACACCTGCAAGAAAAATTAAAGATACTTCCCCAGAACTTTTGGAAGGCGAAATTGAGAGAATTGCGAATAACTATGTGAAATATTCTAGTTGGTATAAATAGAATGATACACAAAAGAGTTTATTAGCCTTTTTAATTATATTGGTTGGAATCTAGATTTAAAGAAAACTGAACAAATTTCCTTCATTAAAAAAGTAATTTTTTAAACTTCAAATTCCTATTTTTGTAAGAATGAACGATTCTTTATTTGATTTATTAGAATTCACCAATCGCAGCATTTTCCTCACAGGAAAAGCAGGAACGGGCAAAACCACATTTCTAAATGAATTTGTGGCAAAAACCCAGAAAAAACACATTGTGGTTGCACCAACTGGCATTGCCGCTATCAATGCGGGAGGCGTCACCATTCACTCTATGTTCGGACTTCCACTTCGCACTTTTTTACCCACTTTAGAAAGAGTAGATACTAATTCTGCAATGAATATTTCAGATTTAATGCCGCACTTTCGATACAGAAAAGACAAATTAAAACTGTTGCGCGAAGTAGAAATAGTCATCATCGACGAAGTTTCAATGCTTCGGGCAGATGTTTTGGATATGATGGATTTTTCTTTAAGATTAATCCGAAGAAATCAGCAGAAATTTGGCGGCGTGCAAATGCTTTTTATAGGAGATTTATACCAACTTCCGCCCGTTGTTCGGGATGAGCATATATTAAGAAAATGCTACGCATCACCTTTCTTTTTTGAAAGTTTAGCCATCAAAGAATTGCCATTTATTACTATAGAATTAGAAAAAGTTTACAGACAAACCGATGAATATTTTTTATCGATTTTAAATTCAATTCGTGATGGCAATTGTGATGAAATAGATTTTGAAAAACTAAATTCTCGCTATATTCCAGATTTTGAACCGAAAGAAGAAGCCTACGTTTATCTTACGTCGCACAACAGGATGGCGGATGAAATCAACCATAAAAAAATAAAAGATTTAAAGACAAAACTCTTTAAATATCAAGCCAAAATTGTTGGGGATTTTAAAGAAAACCAGTATCCGAATGAAGATGTTTTAGAGTTAAAAGTTGGGGCACAAGTGATGTTTATTAGAAACGATGCCACAGAAAAGCGCTATTTTAATGGCAAATTAGCCGAAGTAACTTATTTGGATGATGATGAAGTCACCGTTTTGTTGGATGATAGCGACACAGAAATTAAATTAAAAAAGGAAGTTTGGGAACAAAAAAGATACAGCCTAGACGGGCAAAAAAACATTCAAGAAGAAGTTCTCGGTAGTTTTGAGCAATACCCAATACGCTTGGCTTGGGCCGTTACAATCCATAAATCTCAAGGTTTAACTTTTGATAGACTGATTATTGATGCAGGAAAAAGTT
This sequence comes from Halpernia humi, assembly GCF_900108025.1. GTDB lineage: Bacteria > Bacteroidota > Bacteroidia > Flavobacteriales > Weeksellaceae > Halpernia > Halpernia humi. Next base: position 212,116 of record NZ_FNUS01000005.1, on the reverse strand, counting down.
TTGCATCGGGGCAAGTTTATGTGGCTTTATCACGATGCAGAACTTTAGAAGGCATTGTTTTGAAATCTAAAATTACGCCCGACGTGATTTTTAGCGATAAAAGAATTTCTACATTTCAAAGCGAAACAAAAGCCAATAATCAAATCGAAAGTATTTTGAATGCAGAAAAATTCGATTACAGCATTCAGAAAGTATTGCGCTATACAGATTGCAAATGGTTTAAAGATTCACTTTCTGCATGGAATACTTCTGCCCAAGAAAGCCGATTTTTAGATAAAAAAAGGGCCAATGAACTGTATTTAAAATTAAAAATTGATACCGATTCTTTGGTTCAAGTTTACGAGAAGTTTGAAAAAATATTGGTTTTAAAATCCTATCAATTTTCACAAGGAAAAATAGAATGGCAAGAAATTGAAGATAAATCTGTCGGCGCGGTGAATTTCTTTTTTAATAATACCAACGAAAAGATTTTCAGCGAACTGAAAGAATTTTATGCTGAAACCAAAGGCGTAAAAGGTTTGAAAGCATACAACGACGATTTGCGAACATTTTTAGACGATTTGGAAGATTATCTGAAAGGCTTAAAATGGGTATATTTATTAGAAAAAAGATTATTTAATGCTAAAAATGAAGTCCCAATTTCTACTAAAATAGTGAAAGTCCCAACGCATATTTTAAGTTTTAAATTATTTGAGGAAGGCAAAACCATTCCTGAAATTGCAAAGGAACGTGGCTTTGTAAAAGAAACCATTTATGGCCATTTGGCCCGCTTTGCAGAGCAAGGCGTGCTGGATGTGAAACGTATTTTTGCCACAGAAAAACTAAAAACCTTTGAAGAAATTTTTAATAAAAACTCTTTTGAATCTTTAAATGATTGGAAAAGCGCGCTGCCAAATGATTTTGAATTTAATGAAATTCGTTTGCTTTTGAATCATTATAATTATTTGAAGGCGAAAGAAAACGCTTGATTTGGTTAAACGCAAAGGCACAAGATTCTTTGCATTCTTTTTATTTTAAGGCGCAAGGCGTGATTCAAGCGCAAAAATTGTAAAAATCTTTTCTTGCAGATTTAGCAAATGACGTAGATTTTATTGGAATTTTAATCTTTAATCTGGAAAATCTGCGAGAGTCTTCCTACCGCTGCAATTTTTCGCCATAACTCAAATCGCCTGCATCGCCCAAGCCTGGCGTGATGTAGCCTTTTGAAGTCAATTTTTCATCAATCATTCCCACCCAAAGTTTCGCATTTGGATATTCATTTTGAATGGTTTCTACACCTTGTCGGCTTGCAATTGCAGCAACAATGTGAAGTTCAGTTGGTTTGCCGTGGTTCAATAAATCTTTTATGGCTTCTATTAAACTTGCGCCCGTTGCAAGCATTGGATCGGCGACTATTAAAGGCCTTCCGTTTAAATCTGGACAAGTGAGATAATCTTGTTTGATGCTGAAATAATCATTCGCATCGTGTTTTCTGTAAGCAGCAACAAAACCGCAATCTGCTTTATCAAAATAATTTAAAAGTCCCTGAAATAAAGGAACGCCTGCTCGTAAAATTGTAGTAATAACTGGTTGAACAGCAATTTCTTGTGAAATAATTTTATCTAAAGGAGTGGTGATTTCTATGGTTTTTTGCTCTAAAGTTTTACTGATTTCAAAGGCAGCAATTTCTCCGATACGTTCCATATTTCTTCGGAATTTCATTCTGTCTTGCTGGATTTCTACGTTTCGTAAATCGTTGATCCAAGAATTTACCAGAGAAAATTGGTTTGAAAGTTCAGTAAGCATAAGTTTGTTTTGAGTTGCTAATTTCGGAAAAAAATAATAGATTAAAAATTCTAATTACACCTTGTTGCTTATTTAAAACCTCATAGGTTTTTAAAAACCTATGAGGTTTGAGTTAAAGATTACAATGCTTCTTTTGAAACAGAAATATTAACTTCGAAAATAGCCCCGATTGAAGGGAAAATCCTGTTATTGCGAGCGGTAAAAATCTTCTTTTCAACGGATTGCTTCGCTCCGCTCGCAATGACAGATTGGAATGAAAAGCGGGACCAATGTTATTTTGTAAAAAAACCTTCTTGCTCCTAAAAACTACCCCGTCTTTTGCTTTGCAAAATCCACCCCTTCAAAGAAGGGGAATTATTTCTGTCGAAAGTAAATCTCAATCGGAACGCCCGTGAAACCAAACTCGTTTCGGAGTTGATTTTCGGTAAATCTTTTGTAGGCTTCTTTCACATATTGTGGCAAATTGCAGAAAAATACAAATTGCGGCGACGGCGTTGGAAGTTGAACACAATATTTAATTTTAATGTATTTTCCTTTATTTGCTGGCGGCGGCGTGCGCTCGAAAATGGGCAACATCACTTCGTTTAATTTTGAAGTTTTGATGCGTTTTTTGCGATCTTCATAAACTTGCATTGCTACTTCTACCGCTTTTAGAATTCTTTGTTTCGTTAAAGCAGAAACGAATAAAATGGGAATATCTGTAAATTGACCGATGCGAAATTTTATTTTTTCTTCAAATTCTTTCATAGAATTGGTGGTTTTATCTTCCACCAAATCCCATTTATTAACTAAAATCACGATGCCTTTTCGGTTTTTTTGGGCTAGACCGAAAATATTCATATCCTGACTTTCCCAACCTTGTGTGGCGTCTATCATTATAATTACAACATCAGAAAATTCTATGGATCGCACGGCGCGCATTACAGAATAAAATTCTAAATCTTCTTTTACTTTGGCTTTTCGGCGCATTCCGGCAGTATCGACAAGCACAAATTCGTGGCCGAATTTATTGTATAAAGTTTGAATACTGTCGCGCGTCGTTCCGGCAATATCGGTTACAATATTTCTGTTATCGTCTAAAAGTGCGTTGGTTAAAGTAGATTTTCCCACATTTGGTCGGCCTGCAATGGTAATTTTCGGTAAGCCTTCAAATGGATCTTTGTATTCTGTGGTTGGGAAATCTTTTACCACTTGATCTAGCAATTCGCCCGTTCCAGAGCCAGTTGCGGAAGATAAAGTGAAATAAGATTCTACGCCCAACTGGTAAAATTCTGTTGCGGCGAGTTCTTCTTTTGCTGTATCAACTTTATTTACAACTAAATAGACGGGTTTGTTGGCTTTTCGAAGTAATTCAAAAATTTCTTGATCGGTATCGTTCAATCCTTCATGAACGTTGACCATGAAAATAATAGAAGTGGCTTCATCCACAGCAAGTTGAACTTGTTTGCGAATTTCAACTTCAAAAACGTCATCAGTTCCGATGTCGTATCCGCCGGTATCAATTACGGTGAAATCTACGCCGTTCCAGTCAGATTTCCCATAATGGCGGTCTCTCGTAACGCCTGCTTCGGAATCTACGATTGCTTCTCTTCGTTCTAAAAGTCTGTTGAATAGGGTGGATTTCCCCACGTTTGGGCGGCCAACAATGGCTACAATGTTTGACATAAATTTTGTTTAATAAATTAATTATTAATGGGTTACTTCAAGTATTGAAGCCCAAAAATTTTTGCAAAGGTAAGTTTAAATAATGAAAATTAGTAGTGAAATTAAGATTTTGATTATATTCTATTTCCTTTAAATTATTTTGTAATTTTACCCTATAAAATAGATTATGAAAAAAGTATTAATTGTTCTTCTTGTAGCATTCGTTATTATTCAATTTTTTAGAATTGATAAAACCAATCCGCCGGTAAATAAAGGAACCGATTTTTTAAGCATTAAAAATACGCCCGAAAATGTGGCTCAATTAATAAAAACTTCATGCTACGATTGTCATTCTAATGAAACGAAATATCCTTGGTACACCAATATTCAGCCTGTTGCTTGGTTTTTGCAAAACCATATTGAGGATGGTAGAAAACATTTAAACTTTTCTACATTCGCCACTTATGAGCCGAAAAGACAAGCAAGAAAATTATCTGAAGCAGCCGAAGAAATAGAGCAAGGTGAAATGCCTTTAGATTCTTATGTTTTAATTCATACCAATGCTAATTTGTCTGCAGAGCAAAAAGTAACCCTCATTAATTATTTTAAAAAAATTGAAAATGATACGCGCGTGGGTTATAATTTACCAGTTGAAGAAGTGAAAGTTAAAAAGTAAAAAAGTTGAAAGATTCAGGGAAATATTATGTTTTGTATGACGGAGAGTGCGGTTTTTGTAATTTTTGGGTCGCTTGGATTCTTAAAAATGACAAAAATGATTTGTTTTTATTTTCTGCATTGCAATCAGAATTCGGGCAAAATTTTTTAACGGAAAGAGGTTTAGAAAATAAAACTTTCGATACGCTTTATCTTTACGCGCCGCAACATTTTTATTTATCCAAATCTTCTGCAGTTTTAAAAATCGCTTCGCTTTTGGGTGGCGTATTTTCATTATTCAGTTTTTTTAAAATTATACCACGTTTTTTTCGGGATAAAGTTTATGATTTAATTTCTACCAACCGCCAGAAAATTGCTTCTGCAAAATGCTATTTACCGACTGCGCAAGAAAGGAAGAAATTTATTGATAATTAATTTTTTTTGGATGTCCGCTTTCAATCATAATGCTAATTTTTAACGCGAAAAACGCAAAGATTTTTATTGATTCTCTGTCTAAATGATGTTTTTAAGGTCGCATATCGAAGATTCATCAATTCCTTTAAAACTATTATAAAAACATTGACAAAGGCGTTTGACTTCGTCGAATCTTTGATTTCACTTAGCAAAGTTCGTAAACAATAAAAAACATTTATAATGAATTGCGGACTTGCAGATTATTTTTTTTGGAATTCTTTTAAAGTAAAAAAGGTAAATATTTTTTTAAAATTGCTTACCGCTTTAAATGTAAGTATCTTTGCAGAAATTTAATTATTGTAATGTCTGATATTATTTTAAATACCATTCCCGAAGCCATTGAAGATTTAAAAAATGGCAAAATAATCATCGTTGTAGATGATGAAAATCGGGAAAATGAAGGCGATTTTCTTTCTGCCGCGGAACTTACTACTCCAGAAATAATCAATTTTATGACGATTTATGGTCGTGGCTTAATTTGTACGCCATTGCCAGAAAAACGCTGTGATGAGTTGGGTTTAGATATTATGGTTACCAGAAGTTCTGATCCAAAAGAAACGGCTTTTACAGTTTCGGTAGATTTATTAGGCGAAGGCGTTTCTACGGGAATTTCTGCGAGCGACCGTGCTAAAACCATTATGGCATTAATGGATAAAAATACTAAACCGAAAGATTTTATGCGTCCTGGTCATATTTTTCCTCTTCGGGCAAAAAAAGGTGGCGTTCTTAAAAGAGCCGGCCATACAGAAGCGGCGATTGATTTAACCAAATTAGCAGGCTTGCAGGAAGGCGGTGTAATTTGCGAAATAATGAACGATGATGGTACAATGGCAAGATTACCAGAACTTTATGCATTAGCGAAAAAGCACGATTTAAAAATAATTTCTATTGAAGATTTAATTCATTATCAATTAAAAAAGGGAGATTTAATAGAGAGAATTGAAGAAAAAGATGTGAAAACGTTCTACGGTGATTATAAATTTTTTGCCTTTAAAGAAACAAGTACAGACCAAATTCACTTTGCTTTAACGAAAGGAAGTTGGGTGCAAAATGAGCCTGTTTTAGTTCGGGTGCAGTCCTCAAATTCTTATTTTGATGTTTTGAGCAGATTAAATACAGGAGAACAACCTTTGCTGGAAAAAGTAACAAAAAAAATCAACGACGAAGGAAAAGGTGTTATTATTTTCATTAATAATGTTTCAACTTCAGAAAATACATTGCGAAAATTGCAGCAGTTTTTAGATTTTCAAAATGGGAGAGAAGCGCGCCCAACTTTGGCTTCTAATTTTCACGATTATGGTATTGGTACTCAAATTCTGAAAAATCTGGGTGTGAATAAATTTCGTGTCATTACACAAAATCCAAATATGAAACCAATTGTTGCAGGTTATGATGTAGAAGTAACGGAAATGGTTCAACTATAAATTTAAAAAAGTTTTAGACATAAAAAAAGCAGGAAAGATTTTCCTGCTTTTTTTGTTAAATGTTCTGATTGACTATTTCACAATCATTTTGGTAACTGCATTTCCGTTTTCGGTTTTTAATTGAAGGAGATACATGCCAGATTTTACGTTGTTTAATCTTAAACTCTGTATTCCATTATCAGAAGTAACCATAAATGATTGAACTAATTTCCCGCTTAAATCGTAAACTGAGATTGTTCCGTTTTTTGCATTTGTCAATTTTACGTTTGCAAGCCCGTTTGCAACTGGGTTTTGAGCCAATTGAATTTTTACTGCATTATCTGCGGCGTTTGTTTCAACCGTTGCAAGTGCTGCGGAAGGTTGGTTTCCTAAAATAATAAAATCTCCCGGCTGTAAAGTTACAGGCGTTGTAGTGGCAGCAAAATTTCTTACAGAATTATCCATCAAATTATACCAATTTCCGGCATAAGGTAAGTTTGGAACAATGTTTTGTGCTGTAAGCGTCAAATTAGCGAGTATTACAACATTTTTCAAACTTGTAGGTGGTAATGTATCGTCGTAGATGTATAGTTTTGGCATTAAATCGCCAGAGTTTATAGCAAATGTTTTGGTTTCAAAAACTTTATTTTTTAATCTTATTTCTAAAATTTTCGCCCAAGTATCATAAACTGCTTTTCTCACAGGATCTTGGTCATATCCAAGTGCAAATGCGACTGGTTTTTCATCTAAACGGCAGTTATTGCTAATGGAGCCATTGGAGCAGGTGTTAATACTAAAATCATAACCTAATTCGCCAAATTGCCAAATCATTTTTGGCCCAGGAAGCGTTAGGAATATTGCGCCGTATGCTTTTTGTCTTTGCAATGCTGTTGCAAGATCTTTTACGTTATAAGAGCCATTTGTGGCGCCATAAGAAATGTTTTTATACATTAATCTTTCTTCATCGTGGCTTTCACCATAAGTCATTGTTCTTTCGCCAGTAAAACCATGATTGGTATAATTGGCACGAGAAAGATCGCTGCTACTTGCGTATCCCATTGTATTTTGGCCAAATTGGTCTGTCATTTTATTCCACATCATTACGCCTTTTCCTTCATTTATTCTATAATTTGCCCACTGTTGTTCTTCATTATCTTGTCCTAAATGTTCAAAAATAATGTAAGATGTAGGATCGTCGGCCCATTCATAATCTGCGTAGGTTTTTAAAATATCTACACGATCTTGCTGGTATGAATTTGTGCAGGTTTCATCTGAAGATGAACAAGCTTGGGTGAAACCTTTTGTAAGATCCCATCGGAAGCCGTCTATTTTATATTCGTTTATCCATTGTGCTAAAACGCGTTTTACATAATATTTTGTCTCTGGTTTAGAATGGTTAAAATCATAAAAAACACTATAAGTATGTTTTGCGGTTTGGTTAAAATAAGGATTATTTGCAGCAACATCTCCATAGCCATTTCCATCAGGATCATCCATCCACAATCTTTCTAGCGGTGATCTTCCCGTCGCGTGGTTTAGAGCAATGTCGAGAATAATGGCAATACCATTTTGGTGACAAGTATCCACAAATTCTTTAAATTTTTCTGGAGTTCCGTAGGCTTTATCTAAAGCATAATGAAAACCTGGATTATAACCCCAAGAATTATTTCCATCAAATTCCATTATTGGCATTAATTCTATTGCATTTATATTCAAACCTTTTAAATAAGGAATTTTATCAATCATAGATTGCCAAGTTCTTTGTGTAGTAAAATCTCTTACCAAAGCTTCATAAACCACCAAGTTTTCTTTAGCGGGTTTTACGAAGTTGCTCACTTGCCAATTATACGCAGGTTTACCGGTTTGTATTACAGAAACATCAAATTCTTGCCCTGCAGGATAAACAGGTTTGTTAGGATAAGTTGCCGCTGAAATATAAGGGTCGTCATCTGGTGATAAAACAAGTGGTGAATAAGGGTCTGCCACTTTCACACCATCATTCGTTCTATATTGAAAAGTATATACTTGCATTGGTGTAAGCCCTGTGATTTCTATCCAGTAAAGATCTGGGTTTGCAGTATCTTTTTTCATTAAATAATTACTGCTCACACTCCAATTATTAAAACTTCCGAGTACGTGCACATAAGATTTAAACGGTGCGTATAGTGCCAAGCCAACCTTGGTATTATCTGAAGGGTCATAATTAATACCCTGTTTTATATAAGATGGGATTGGCGCAGAAACTACAACTGGCGTATTGGCCAAAGTAAAAGTAGAACTCAAAACAGACCCATCGGAAGGGTTTGTAGCAGTAAGTTCCATGTTATTATCACCGTTTATCGCAAAACCAAAATTATTATATGAAGTAGTTGCAGTTTTAGTATCTACAATGTTTCCATTCGCTTTTAAAACCCAATTCGCTGCAACAGAAGTTTTATATTGTATAGGATAACTTCCACCAGGCGTTACAAAAGTAGTGCTCCCTTTTTTAGGATTCTGTGAAGTAAATTGGAAGGCACCAATATTTACTAAATTATCTTGAGACTTTTTATCACCAGTTCCATCAATGGCTTTAACTAAAAAGCCCATTCTATTAATTCCTGTTCTGTTAAAAAACACATTAGGCACAAAAGTAATAGTATATTTGTCTGAACCTGCGTTATAGGTTAACTTATTGGCCGCGTTTGAGGCAGTCCAAGTACCATTAGTTGGGCAATCCATCTGTGTATTGGTTGCTGTGTCATAAGACCAGGCCCAAAGATAAAGAGCATTGTTCGTAACTCCCCAAGTTGCTTCATTCACACTACTACCATCAATGGTGATTGTAATACTCTGATCCTCATTAAAGGTTGCAGGAGAAATAGAGTAAGTAACGGTCTGTTGCTGGGCAAAGGCAAAAATTTGTATCAAAAATACAAATGCCAAAGCATATAATTTTCTTATCATAAATATAGTTTTAGGTCGTAAATATATATATAAAAATTTGAACAATTAAACCAAAAATATATTTTAACTAATAGCTCCTTTTGAGAAATTAAAGTACGATTTTATATCGCCCCGTTATTTCCATTTCAAACTTCCGCAAGTAGCGTTCTCTTTTGGTAAACAGCATCTTGCAGTAAATGATTTTTTTCGCCACTTTCATCAATTATTTTTTTTTACATCACAATTATAAAAATCTTTAGCATTTAACGCTTGGAAAATCACAAAACCCAATATTAAAATTAGAAATACAGCCAAAACCGTAAGAATGATTTTAAATTTGTTGCAGAAGCCAATGGTATTTTTAGTTAGAATATTTTGGGCGCCTTTTTCCATCCTCCATTCCCGCTTTTTTTATAATTTTTTTAAATATATTTACGCTTTAAAAAAAATTATAAAAAAGAGCTCCATTCAGGCTGGGGCGCAAATTTTCGCAGGTTTGTAATTTTTTTTTAAATGAACGAATTTCTAAACGAATTTCAATTATGCAGCAGAAAACGATTATAAAAAATGAAGTTAGAGACTTTGTGCTTAGTATTATTAAAGAAAAAACTGAAAGGCAAAGCCGCTTCCTTGAATTCACTTTAGAAGCCAGCCGCGAAGTAAAAAAAACGGCAAAATATGATTCTATTCGAGAAGAAATGCAAGCAGAAATTTACCAATTGCAAAAGCAACAGGCGTTCTTAAACGGATTGCGAAGAGATATGGCCAAAGTGATAAATAATTCTACGAATATTGTAAAGCTTGGCGCAATCGTTATTACCAATAAGGCCAGATTTTATATTTCAGTCGGATTGGGTGAGTTTTTCTTTGAAGGCGATCGCTTTTATGCGATTTCAGAAATAAGTCCGATGGCGCAGATAATGAAAGGTAAAAATGCCGGTGATTCTTTCGTCTTAAATAATATTAGCCAAACTATTGAAATGATTTTCTAATAAAATTTGTAGATAAATATCTATAATTTTTAAATTATTCCCCAAAAAAAGTATTTTTGTTTAATAATTTAATTAAAAAACATTAGAAAACATGAATGTATCATTAACTTCAAAATTATCAGCAGAATTATTGGGCACGATGGTTCTTGTTCTTATGGGTTGCGGAAGCGCTGTTGTTGCGGCCTCAAATTCAGGGCTCACAGATGTAAGCGGCGTAGGACTTTTAGGGATTTCTTTCGCTTTTGGCTTAAGTGTTCTTGCAATGGTTTACGCGATCGGTCATATTTCAGGATGCCATATAAATCCTGCCATATCAATCGCAATGGTAGTCGCTGGTAGGATGAAAGCCAAAGAAGCGGCTCTTTATGTCGTGGCACAAATAGCAGGCGCAATCGTAGGTTCGGGCATTTTATATTTAATTGTTACCAACAAAATTGGCGGTTACGAATTGGGACCTTGGGCTTTAGGTGCAAACGGCTGGGGAACTGGCTATTTGGGGGAATTTAATACCACTGCAGCGTTTATTGCAGAATTTATTTTTACTTTCATTTTCCTTTTGGTGATTTTAGGTTCTACTTCTACCAAAAATATTCATGGTGGTTTTGCAGGTATTGCGATTGGTTTATCTTTAACTTTAATACATATTGTAGGCATAAAAATCACAGGTGTTTCTGTGAATCCTGCGAGAAGCATTGGGCCAGCAATTTTTGCGGGTGGCGCAGCGCTTTCTCAGCTTTGGTTGTTTTTGCTTGCTCCAGTTTTGGGTGGTATTTTTGCTGCTTTAGTACACGGTTCTCTTATCGAAAATAAAAAATCTTTTCAAGATTAAATTTTAAAAAATAGTATTTTAAAAATAGGCAGAAGTTTTCTTTTGCCTATTTTTGTGTACTTATATTAGTTATGGAAGAAATTGAAATATTAAAAAAGATAATAGAAAATAGAAAAAGTTATTATCCAAAAGATTTTTTACAAGAAGAGATAGATGAAGAGATAATAGATCAGATTCTGTATTCGGCACAATTTGCGCCTAATCACAAAAAAACCAAACCTTGGCGTTTTAAGATTTTTCAAAATCTAGATAAAGATGTTTTAGGAGAAGAAATGGCCGAACTCTACAAAAACGGAACAACAAAGGAAAATTTTTTAGAAAAAAAATATTTAGAAATTCAAGAGAAAGTAAAAAAATCTGCAGCAGTAATTGCCATATCTGTTAATTTCAGTGGTCTTTTGCCCGAATGGGAAGAAATCGCGGCAACAGCAATGGCGGTGCAAAATATGTATCTCACTTGCACGGCACTGCAAATCGGTTGCTATTGGAGTACGCCCGCTGTGAAAGACGAATTAGGAAAATTTCTAGAATTAGAAGAAAACCAAAAATGCATCGGCTTATTTTATGTAGGGAAAATTGCTGTTTACTAAAATTAAAATAAAATTATTGTCTTAAAAGAAGTAAACTGCTCTGCAAAAATTGTCAACAGTTTTATATCAAAAATACAATTGATGAATAAATCTTTACCAAATATTGGCCAAAAAATTAAAGGTTTTTTAAAATTAGATCTTCAGCATAATAGAGTTTATGGTTTAGATATTTTGCGCGCAATTGCTATTTTATTTGTATTAGTTCAACACAGCAAATATATTTTGCCTATAAAAATCACGCATTTTATTAATTTAATCTATTTTGATGGCGTCGGGATATTTTTTGTTTTAAGTGGTTTTCTAATCGGTGGTATTCTTATAAAAATCATTCATAATAAAGGTTTCAACCATAAATTATTATTTGGGTTTTGGAAACGAAGATGGTTCAGAACCTTGCCCGCTTACTATTTAGTACTTTTTTTAAATTTAATTCTTGCCCTTTTTTCTAATCCTAATTTTAAGATTTTAGTTTTCCCAAAATATTTAATCTTCTCCCAAAATATTTTAACAAATCCGCCCGATTTTTTTTCAGAATCTTGGAGTATTACGATAGAGGAATGGTTTTATGCATTTGTTCCAATTTTGCTTTTTATTTTTGTTCAACTGTTTAAATTTAAAACGAAAAACTCAATTTTGGCCATTGCCGTTCTAATTATGTTTTTGGGTACAATTATAAGATATTACCGCTTCGTACATTTTGGTTTAAATTTAGAATTGAGTATCATCAGCCGTTTCGATAATATTATGTATGGCGTTTTAGGTGCTTTTTTTTATTTTTATTATCAAAAAAATTGGTTTAAATATAGAATTCAGTTTTTTATTTTAGGTATAATTCTTCATCTTTTAAATAAAATTTTAATCGATTTTGCGACAATTCCAATTTATGAAAATGTATTTTCTTATTCCGTTTTCGCAACTGCAACTTTATTTTTAATTCCGTATTTGAGTAGTGTGAAAAAAGGTTCGGGCGTTATTTTTAAAGCAATTACTTACACCAGTTTAATTTCATATTCCATGTATCTTCTTAATTTTAGTTTAATTTATTATTGGATTATTAAAAAGATTGATCTAACAACCGCTTTGCACCACAATTATAACTTGATTTTACCCATTAAATTTATTTTATTCTGGTTTCTAACCTTTCTATTTTCTCTACTTTTATACAAATATTTTGAACTTCCAATGACCAATTTACGAGATAGAAAAAAAGTTTTGTAAACTTTATACCTTTGATTTTAAAAAGAACTAAAAGACTTATAAATTTCGAGCAATTTTTTTACTTTAAATCACATCTTTTAAAACTTTGATGGAAAATATTTTTGAATCTTTTGTGGTTAAAAAATTCTTGTAATTTAATGTTTGTAAAACGCAATTTTTTCTTATCTTTGCGCACTTAATAAATAACGGGACGAGTTCCCACAAACTAAACTTAATATGTCAGTAAAAATTAGATTACAAAGACACGGTAAAAAAGGCAAACCTTTTTTCCACATCGTTGTTGCAGATGCAAGAGCAAGAAGAGATGGTAGATTGATTGAAAAAATCGGGACTTATAATCCAGTTACCAATCCTGCAACTATTGAATTAGACGTAGATGCAGCCGTAAAATGGTTGAATAACGGCGCACAACCAACCGACACAGCAAGAGCAATTCTTTCTTACAAAGGTGCGATGTACAAAAAACACCTTCTTGGAGGCGTTGCAAAAGGTGCTTTTGATGAAGCCGAAGCAGACAAAAAATTTAACACTTGGTTAGAAGAAAAAGCCAAACAAGTTGAAGGTAAAAAATCTAACTTATCTCAATCTAAAGCAGATGCTAAAAAAGCAGCATTAGAAGCAGAAGCAAAAGTAAATCAAAATAGATTGGATGCTGCAGCGAAAGTTGAAGCAGATGCAAAAGCAGAAGCAGATGCAAAAGCCGCTGAAGAAAAAGCAGCAGCAGACGCAAAAGCCGCTGAAGAAGAGGCAGCAAACGCTCCTGTTGAAGAAGTTGTTGCAGAAGCAAAAGTAGAAGAAACTCCAACTGAAGAAGGAGCAGAAGACGCAAAAGCATAACAATACCAAGATGCGGAAAGAAGATTGCTATTTTTTAGGCAAAATTACCCGCAGACACGGTCTGGTCGGAAATGTGATCCTGAAAATGGACACTGACCAACCGGAATTTTATAGAAATTTGGAATCAATATTCGTTGAAATCAACGGATTATTGGTTCCTTTTTTTATTGATAAATTGGGCTACTCAAAAAGAGATACGCTCAATCTTTCTTTTAAAAACTCTACAGAGGCTTTGGTTGATCAAAGTATTGGCAGAAACGTGTTCCTCCCAATGGAAACTTTGCCGCCACTCTCTGGCAAAAAATTCTATTACCACGAAGTAATTGGTTTTGAAATTAAAGACGAAAACGACCAAAATTGCGGCATCATAAAAGAAATCAACGATTCCATCACGCAGCATTATTTTATTTTAAATCTCAACGGTAAAGAAGTCATTATTCCTGTTATAAAAGATTGGATTTTAGATGTCAACCGCGAAGAAAAATTCATCAAAATGCAAGTTCCAGAAGGACTTTTGGATGTGTATTTGATTAATTCTAAAAAGGACGAGTAAAGATTTTTAGTAACATAATTTTTATTACATTTGAAATAAAATTATGAAATTAAAAATTTATATTTTACTTCCAATTCTCATTTTACTTTTCAATTGCGCAAATTTACCTTCTTCAAAAATTGCCGAAAATTTTAATTTTTCTAGCGAAGAAGGAATGGTAATTGGAGCCTTTTCAATCAAGAATGAAAAACCTATTTTTAACGGTTACGGTTTATGGCATAAATCAGTAGATGGTAATGAAAAACTTACAATAAAAAATAGAGTTTGGATTGTTCCAGAGCAGATGGTTTCTATGAAATTGAAACCAGATTTTTTTGATGGAGAAAAAGGTGTTTATTATTTTGCCTTTAAAAAGCCTCCCGGAAATTATTTTTTTAATTTGGTTTCACTTTTTGAAAATGGTGGTTTTTACACATCAAGCGGAGGATTAGAAATTAATTTTCCATTTACAGTTCAGCCTGGAAAAATAACTTACGTTGGCGAAATTTATTTAGACTATAGAAATAAAAAAGTTGTTCAAAATTTTTTGCAACAAAGAGATATTCCTAGGTTTGAAGAAAAATTTCCAGATATTAATTGGTCACAAATTGAATAAGTGATTGATTTAATTTCTTAACTTTCTAGAAATTAAATAGTAATTTTCAAAAATCCGAGAAAGTTTAATTTTCTTCAAAAAATCCCCCTTCATCAATAATTACGCCATTTTTTGTTATATTTGTAACTCTTCATTTAAGGCAAAAATCACCTTAATTGAAGATCTAAAATATTTTTAAAACTAATGGAAAAAACAACAATAAAAGAACTTTTAGGAGATTATAAAAAATTAATTCACCATGATATTACCGTTTTTGGTTGGGTTCGTGCATTTCGTTCTAATCGATTTATTGCGCTGAACGACGGTTCTACAATTAATAATTTGCAAATCGTTGTTAATTTCGAAGAATTCAGTGAAGATTTAATTAAAAATATAAATACCGCAAGTTCTTTAAAAATAACTGGCGAGTTGGTGGAGAGCCAAGGCGCCGGACAAAGCATTGAGATTTTAGCAAAAAAAATAGAAATTCTTGGCGATAATTTTTTTGAAGAAATGCAAACGACTATTCTTCAACCCAAAAAACATAGTTTAGAAAAACTACGCGAGCAAGCGCATTTGCGTTTTCGAACCAATCTTTTTGGTGCTATTTTTAGAATTCGTCATTCTGTGAGTTTTGCGATTCACCAGTATTTTAACCAAAACCAATTCTTTTATTTAAACACGCCAATTATCACGGGTGCAGATGCTGAAGGAGCGGGCGAAATGTTTGGCGTAAGCAATTTCGATTTAAATAATTTGCCAAAAAACGAAGAAGGAGAAGTAGATTTCGAACAAGATTTCTTTGGCAGAAAAACAAATTTAACGGTTTCTGGTCAGCTTGAAGGTGAAACTGCTTCAATGGGATTGGGCAGGATTTATACTTTTGGCCCAACTTTCAGGGCAGAGAATTCTAATACCACACGCCATTTAGCGGAATTTTGGATGGTAGAACCCGAAGTAGCGTTTAATGATTTAGAAGATAATATCGATCTGGCTGAAGATTTTTTAAAATATGTGATTCAATATGTTTTGGATAATTGTAAAGATGATTTAGAGTTTTTAGATAAAAGATTTAGCGAAGAGCAAAAACAAAAACCAGAGAAAGACCGAGCCAAAGAAGGCTTAATAGAAAAGTTAGAAAATGTAATCGCAAAACGTTTCAAACGTGTAAGTTATACAGAAGCAATTGAGATTTTAATGAATTCTAAAGAAAATAAAAAAGGAAAATTTCAGTTTCCAGTAGAAAATTGGGGCACAGATTTACAGTCGGAACACGAAAGATTTCTTGTGGAAAAACATTTTGAAAGCCCGGTAGTTTTATTTGATTATCCAAAAGACATCAAAGCCTTTTATATGCGCCAAAATGACGACGGAAAAACAGTAGCGGCGATGGATGTTTTATTCCCTGGAATTGGCGAAATAATTGGAGGTTCGCAAAGAGAAGAAAGATTAAACATCTTAAAAGCAAAAATGAAAGAAATGCACGTGGACGAAAAAGAACTTTGGTGGTATCTCGATACTCGGAAATTTGGTTCTGTGCCGCATGCTGGATTTGGTTTAGGATTAGAAAGATTGGTGCTTTTTGTGACAGGAATGACGAACATCAGAGATGTAATTCCTTTCCCGAGAACACCGAAAAACGCCGAATTTTAGAAATAGTTTTTTAACTTTAGAAAAATTTTAAAAGATGAGCACAATTATTTTACACAATGAATCTGAAAATCAATTAAATTTAATTGAAAATTTGTTGAAAGAGTTGAAGATTAAATTTGAAATTTCAAAAAAGGATGAAGTATTAAAATTAACTTCTTTTGAGAAAGAATTAATTCAAAAAGGATTGGATGATATTGCCGCAGGACACGTGATTTCAAGTGAAGAAGCGAGAAAAGAGGCGGAAGAATGTTTCAAATAGAATGGTCGGTTACGGCTTCTAAACAGAGAGCAATTGCTTTGGAATTTTGGATTGAACATAATAAGTCGCAAACTTATTCGAAGAAGATTTTCAAAGAATCATTAAGATTCGAAAAATT
The DNA here is from genome assembly GCF_900108025.1 of Halpernia humi. GTDB lineage: Bacteria > Bacteroidota > Bacteroidia > Flavobacteriales > Weeksellaceae > Halpernia > Halpernia humi. Next base: position 195,608 of record NZ_FNUS01000005.1, on the reverse strand, counting down.
ACTTGTTAAAAATCCATTTTTAGGGCAGATTACTGATTTTTATGAAGTTAGAAGGGTTTTAATTCTTAAAAATTTTTCTATGTATTATAAAATTTTAAATAATTTGATATTAATTGTTGCATTTAGAGATAACCGAAGAAATCCTAATAATTTAGAAATAGACAAGTAATTCAGAAATAATTCACTTCAAAAGTGAAAACAAAATATGTTAAAACAAAATTTTCAATTAAAATTAGGGCAAAAATTAGCGCCTCAACAGATTCAGTTAATGAAACTCATTCAGCTTCACACTATGGAGTTTGAGGAAGAATTGGAACGTGAATTAGAAGAAAACCCGGCTTTAGAAAAAGCGATAGAAGACAATAAAGAAGAATTTCATGAAAAAGAAGATTTTAGCGAGGAAGGAAATGAAAGTATCGACACCGATTTTGATGTAAACGAATATATTTTTGATGACGAACCTGCATATAAAACCACGGCCAATAATTATTCAGCGGATGATGAAGAATACGATAGCCAGGCACTTTTAACAGAAGGACAATCGCTTTATAGTTCTCTTTTAGAACAAATCCACTTAAGTTCTGTAGAAGAAGAAGATTTAAAAATTGCAGAATATCTTATCGGCAATCTAGATAATGATGGCTATTTGCGCAGAGAAATAAAATCAATTGTAGATGATTTGGCCTTTTCACAAGGGCTTTACACCTCGCAAGAGAAAGTAAAAGATATTTTAGAAAACTATGTACAAAAACTAGAACCTGCTGGAGTTGGCGCGCGAAATTTGCAAGAATGTTTGCTTTTACAAATTGAAAAACGTGTCACCGGCGATAAAAATGTGCATTTGGCAGCCGATATTTTGAAAACACAATTTGATGCTTTGACGAATAAGCATTACCAAAAAATTATGCAGAAATTTGGTATTTCTGAAGAAGATTTGAAGGCGGCTTTAACAGAAATTGAAAAACTTTCCCCACGCGTGGGTGGTAATTTTGAATCGCAAACAGTAACGATCAACCAAGAAATTATTCCAGATTTCTTAATTCAAATTATTGAAAAAGGAAAAAATGGGGCAGATGTTTTGGCGACTTTAAATAGTAAAAATGCTCCAAATTTGCGAGTTTCAAGCGAATATAAAGATATTTTAAGTACTTATTCACAAGATAAAAATTCTAAAGAACATAAGCAAGCAGCACTTTTTATTAAGCAAAAATTAGATGCGGCAAAATGGTATATCGATGCCATCAATCAGCGCCAAAATACTTTGATGCAAACCATTAATGCAATTATCAGCCTGCAAAAAGATTATTTTTTAACGGGCGATGATAAATCATTAAAACCTATGATTTTAAAGGATGTTGCAGATATTACTGGTTTTGATATTTCAACTATTTCGCGTGTTGTGAAAAGCAAATATGCAGATACACCAAATGGAATTTTATATTTAAAAAATTTGTTTTCAGATAGTTTAACAAACGATGACGGCGAAGAAGTTTCTACCAAAGAAATAAAAACGCATCTAATGGATATCATCGATAAAGAAAGCAAGAGAAAACCGCACACAGATGATGCTTTGGTGAAATTATTAAAGGAAAAAGGCTACAATATTGCACGTAGAACGATTGCGAAATACCGCGAACAACTGAATATTCCTGTGGCAAGATTGCGGAAAGAGTTGTAAAAAAACAAAAATTTTGTGAAGCAGATTCGCTGATTTTTGGTTCGGATTATTTTAATAATTCTTCAAAATTCATTTTATCTTTTTCAGTAATATTTCTTAAAATTTTACAAGGATTTCCCACGGCAATCACGTTTTCAGGAATATTTTTTGTCACCACACTTCCTGATCCGATAATTGAATTTTCACTGATTTTGACGCCAGGATTTATGGTCACATTCGCGCCAATCCAAACATTTTTTTCAATAATAATTTCTTTAGAAATTTCGAAACCTTTTGCTCGAAAATCTTTATCAATTGGATGATTTACGGTAATTAATGAAACGTTTGGCCCAATCAAAACGTGGTCGCCAATTTTAACTTTTCCTGAATCTAAAACTGTGAAATTATAATTGGCATAAAAATTTTTTCCAAATTCAATATTGTAGCCGTAATCGCATCTGAAGGGCGGTTCCAAATAAAAAGTGCCTTTTGTTTTACCAAATAATGGTTTAATTAATTGATGTCTTTCTTTAATTTTTGAAGGTGGTAAATTATTAAATTCAAAAAGAATTTCTTTGGCCTTTTGTCTTTCTAAAAATAATTCTTTCCCAAACGCTTTGTAAGGCTCGCCGGAAAGCATTTTTTCCTTTTCAGATTTCATTAATTTTTCTGGTAAAGAATATAATAATTGGGATCAAAACTAACGTCTGTGGAAGAATTTAAAGTTAAACTTTGCCAGTTATCAGTTGGTGTAATTGTTTGCGAACCGCCATTTAAACGCATTGGAAGTAGTAAATTATCAACAGCATCTTCCCATTTATATTTTAAAGTATTTCCGTTTTGGGAATAAACTAATTTTGGAATTTTAGTTGTCTCTAAATATTGGTGAAAAACGCTGCTAAAATCAATCCCAGATTTTTGGTTAATATAATCTTCAACCTGCTTTCCAGTCACGGTTTGGTGGTAAAAATCTTTATTTAATCCGCGTAAAATTTGACGAAATTTTTCATCGTTATTAATTACAGTTCTAATCGTGTGAAGCATGTTGGCGCCTTTGTAATACATATCACCGCTGCCTTCGTTTCTCACACCAAATTTCCCTACAATTGGCTCATCATTTCTAATGTTTTTTCTGAGTCCGATGATGTATTTTTGCGCGGCTTCTTTTCCCATCGTATAATCTGTGAAAAGCGTTTCAGAATAACAGGTAAAACCTTCATGAACCCACATATCTGCTTGGTCTTTTGCGGTGATATTATTGGCAAACCATTCGTGGCCACTTTCGTGAACGATGATGAAATCCCAATTTAAACCAACGCCAGTTCCGCTTAAATCTCTTCCTAAATATCCATTTTGGTAATGATTTCCATAGGCCACAGAACTTTGGTGTTCCATCCCGAGATACGGACTTTCAACTAATTTATAAGAATCTTCATAAAAAGGATAGGGGCCAAACCAATATTCAAAGGCTTTTAGCATCGGTTTTACTTGCTTAAATTGTTTTTTGGCTTTATCTAAATTATAATCTAAAACCCAATAATCTAAATCTAATTTTCCTTTTTCGCCGTTAAAAGTATCTTTAAATTCAACATATTTCCCCACATTTGGAATGATAGAATAATCATTAATTGGATTTTTTACTTGCCAAGTATAAACAATTCCATCGCCATCAGGTTTTTTGGAAATTAACCTTCCATTTCCAACGCCTACTAAATCTTTCGGGGTTTTTATCTTTAAAATTAAACCATCATCTGGCTCATCACTCCAAATATCTTTTGTAGGCAACCAAACTGAAGCGCCAATTCCTTCATCTGCTACAGAAATCCACGGATTTTTATTTTTATCTTGTGTAAAAACCCATCCGCCGTCCCAAGGTGCATTTTTTGCAATAATTGGATGGCCGTAAAACTTAAATGTGATGCTAAATTTTTGTCCTTTTTTAAATTTTTGATTCGTGCCAAGGAAAATAAAATCGCCGTCTCTTTTCTCACTTTTAAATTTGATATCAGAGGCTAAAATTTCATATTTCATGGGCTGTTGAAGATCGATTTGAAATGTTGGATTTTCAATATCTTTTGTGATTTCAAAAGTGATTTTATTTGTACCTGAAATTGATTTATCAGAAGATTTTGGCGCCACAAAAACTTCGTATTTCTTCACGTCCCAAAAATTTCTATATTCGGTATTAGAGCCCTTTAATGTGTCTGCTTTTGTGAAACTTTGCGCATATGCAAAACTAGAAATTGCCAAAAGTAGTAGTATCGCTTTTTTCTTCATTTTAATTAAAATTAATTAGATTTTACAATATCAGTTGTCATTTTATCTTTTTCCATTCTTTTAAAAACGAATGCACAAACAAAAACACTGAATTCATATAATAAAAACAATGGCACTGCCGCCGCTAACATACTTAAAACATCAGCAGGTGTTATAATTGCTGCAACTACCATTATTAAAACTGCAGCATGTCGTCGGTATTTTTTCATAAATTTAGGTGTTAAAATCCCTAAATTTGTGAGGAAATAAACGATTACCGGAAAGAGAAAAACGAGTCCCATTCCGATAACGACTTGCAGGAATAATGCGGTATAATCCGTCAAATCAAATAATTGCTCAATAGAATCTGAAATGCTGAACATTAAGCCAAAATTAATGACAAGCGGGAGAATTAAGAAATAACCTGTAACCACGCCGCACATAAAAAGAATCCAAATAAAATTAATAATAAACCTGGAATTTTTTCTTTCACGTGGATGAAGCGCAGGACTTATGAACCGCCACAATTCCCATATAATATAAGGAAATGCTAAAATCATTCCGCCAAAAATAGAAACCGACATCATTACATTAAATTGCTGCATCATTTGTTTTTGTTGCACTTTGAAATGATCTGGTAAAACCATCCCTTTTTCGCCAAACCAAGCCATAGAATAGTGGTTGATGAATTCAAAGGTTACAAAACTGTTTTTGGTTGGGCCGAAGAAAATATGATCCATAATCCAGTTGATATTAAAACCAACTACGATTGCGAATACAATTATTGCAATAATCGATCTTATAAGATGCCCTCGTAATTCCCCGATGTGTCCTAAAAAAGACATTTCTTTTTCTGCCATTTTTGTCATTGCGAGCCTTGCAAAGCAATCTCGTCTTATTATTTTATCCCTGCGAAATTACTGAATTATCTACTAAATTATTTCAATTTTTAAATAAATTGTAAGATAATAAATAAGGAAAGTTCTTATTATTAAATTCAAATAATTCCCTCATCCAAAAGTTTATGCAAATCTATGATGCCAAAATATTTTTCGTCTTCAGTCACGATTAATTGCCCAATATTTTTATCCTTTAAAATTGCCATTGCTTCTTTAGCTAAAGCATTTTTAGAAATACTTTTTGGGTTTTTAGACATAATTTTTTCGGCTGTTATTTTTTCTAAAGAATCATTATTTAAAAGCATTCTTCGCAAATCTCCATCAGTAATAACACCTAAAATTTCCTCGCCATCAATCACCACGGTAATGCCGTGTTTTGAACTTGAAATAGAAATAATAATTTCTCTTATATTAGAGTTTTTGCCAACAAAAGGTTTGTTTTGAGACACAAATTGCTCCACTCTTGCCGTTAAATTTTTTCCTAAACTTCCACCTGGATGAAATTTTGCGAAATCTCGTTCTTTAAATTGTTTCATTTCCATCAAACAAACTGCAAGTGCATCGCCAAGCGCCATTTGAACGGTTGTTGAACTTGTGGGTGCTAATTTAATAGGGCACGCTTCTTTTTCAACAAAAGTATTTAAAATAACATCTGCACTTTCTGCTAATTTTGATGTGAGATTTCCTGTCATCGCGATTAATGAGGAACTGTATTGTTTTAAATATGGTAAAACATTGACGATTTCGGAAGAATTTCCAGAATTTGAAATACACAAGACAACATCATTTTTTTGAATTACACCCAAATCACCATGAAAGGCTTCTGAGGCATGCAAAAACTGTGAAGGTGTTCCTGTAGAATTTAAAGTGGCTACAATTTTATTGGCAATGTGCGCAGATTTCCCAATTCCTACGATAATTAATTTTCCTTTGGCGTCGTTAATGATTGCAAGTGCTTTCAAAAAATCCTCGCCCAAACGGGATTTTAAATGTTTCAATTCGGAGATTTCAATATCAATTGCATTTTTTGCTAATTCGAGTAAATTCGTATTTTTCAAATTACAGTATTTTATAATTAAGAGGTTAAAAAATTGAAGTTCCTATTTTTTTTTATAACTTTGATTGAATGAGCAAATTTAGCAAACAATATTAGATGAAAACAAAAAACATAAATTTATCCCAAGAACTTAAAAAACATTTTGGGTTTTCTAATTTTAAAGGGCAACAAAAAGAAGTTATTCAAACGCTATTAGAAGGGAAGGATGTCTTTGTTCTGATGCCAACAGGCGGCGGAAAATCACTTTGCTATCAACTTCCTGCATTAATTTCGGAAGGAACAGCAATTGTAGTTTCGCCTTTAATTGCTTTAATGAAAAATCAGGTAGATGCGGTAAACGGCCTTTCTGAAGATAATGGAATTGCTCATGTCCTAAATTCTTCCCTAAATAAAGCACAGACCAACCAAGTCATGCAAGATATTAGAGCGGGCAAAACCAAACTCCTTTATGTAGCACCAGAAAGTTTAATAAAAGAAGAATACCAGGAGTTTTTAAAAACGGTAAAAATTTCATTCGTTGCGATAGATGAAGCGCATTGCATCTCGGAATGGGGACACGATTTTCGCCCAGAGTATAGAAATATTAAAACAATTGTTGATAAAATTGCAGATTTACCAGTAATTGCGCTCACGGCAACTGCAACACCAAAAGTGCAAGACGACATCCAAAAAACTTTGGGGATGACGAATGCAATTGTTTTTAAAGAAAGTTTTAACCGTCCGAATTTGTTTTACGAAGTTCGCCCAAAAGTGAATGTAGATCGTGAAATTGTAAAATTTGTAAGCAAATACAAGGGAAAATCTGGGATTGTGTACTGCCTCAGCCGCAGAAAAGTGGAAGAGTTTTCTCAACTTTTGCAAGTAAACGGTATCAATGCTTTGCCCTATCACGCTGGTTTAGACCAAAAAACCAGAGTCGCCAACCAAGATAAATTTTTGATGGAAGAAGCGGATGTAATTGTGGCGACGATTGCTTTTGGGATGGGAATAGATAAACCAGATGTGCGATTTGTGATTCATTACGATATTCCAAAATCTTTAGAAAGCTATTACCAAGAAACGGGAAGAGCGGGAAGAGACGGCGGAGAAGGCCATTGCTTGGCTTTTTACGATCCAAAAGATATTGAAAAATTAGAAAAATTTCTTGCCCAAAAACCAGTTTCAGAGCGCGAAATTGGTTTGCAATTATTGAATGAAGTGACGGGTTACACAGAAACTTCAATGAATCGTCGACAATATTTACTCAATTATTTCGGTGAACAATTTGATCCTGAAAATGGCGAAGGCGCAAAAATGTGCGATAATTCTACCAATCCTGTAGCATTGAAAGATGCGACCAAAGAATTGATCAAATTACTACAACTTATAAAAGAATTGGAAGAAAAATTCCGCACCAAAGATTTAATTGCGGTGTTAATGGGAGTTGAAAATCCGACTACAAAATCTTATAAATTAGAAAACAACAAGTATTTTGGCGCAGGCCGAAAAGAAAGCGAAAACTATTGGAAAACCATTATCCGGCAAGCAACTGTGCAGAATTTTCTTCAAAAAGACATTGAAACTTATGGCGTTTTGAAATTAACAGAAAAAGGTTTGGCAACTTTGTCTAAAAAAAATAAAGAGGCTTTCCTTATTTCTGAAGATCGCCAGTATGATTTGGCGCAAACAAAAGCAGATTCCGACCAAATAGATGTGCAAAGCAGTGGTGGGCTAGACGAAACTTTGTATTTGCAACTAAAAGATTTACGAAAAAAAGTAGCACATAAACATGGCATTCCGCCGTACACAGTTTTTATGGATCCGAGTTTGGAAGATATGACGGTGCAATACCCCATAAACATTGAAGAAATCAGCAAAGTTTATGGCGTAGGTGAAGGAAAAGCGAAGAAATTTGGGAAAGATTTTGCAGATTTTATAAAAAAATATGTGGAAGAAAACGAAATCGAGCGCACGCAAGATATGGTTTTGAAACAAGTGGCAAACAAAAGCAGCCACAAAGTTTTTATCATTCAAAGTTGTGATAAAAAAATAGATTTAGAAGACATTGCAAAAGCTAAAAATCTCTCTATGGATGAATTGTTGAAAGAGATGGAAAGCATTGTTTACCAAGGAACTAAACTAAATATTGATTATTATATAGATGAAAATTTTGATGAAGATTTAGTTGATGAGTTTATGGATTTTATGAAAGAATCCGAAAGCGATTCTATGAAAGTTCTTTTAGCAGAATTTGGTGATGATCTAAGTGATGAAGAAGTGAGAATGCTTCGAATAAAGTTTATTTCTGATGTCGCGAATTAAAAATTAAAAGCATGCAAAACCCAATATTAGAAGCAAAAAAGGAAATTATCGAATGGGTAAAAAATCTTGATGAACTTGAAACTATTCAAGAATTGTTAGATTTAAAAAACGCAGAAAATACAACTGCTCAAGTTTCTGAACCAGAAGTGGAATATGCCATAAAAGATGATTTTGATGAAAGATTTGCAAAAGGTTATACAATGGAAGAATCTCTTGCAGAATCAAAGAAAAGAGTGCGGGAATGGTGGGGGAAATAATCTATTCGCATAATTTTATTTCTCAGTTAGATGATCTCGCCAAAATCTTGTATTTCAAAAAATATTTTAGTTTTATTGAAGATGTAGATTCATACATCGAAAAAATTTATGATTTTATTGATTCAAATATTGATAAACCAATTTCCAAAAATTCACAAAAAGAGTTTCAAAAATATGGCAAAAAATTTATAAAATATAAAGCCAATCATCAAACTTTCTGGTACATTTTCTTCGACAAAAAAGACAACAAATTTCTCGTTAATTTAATAATAAACAACCATTCCCAAGATTTTCCAGAATTAATGTAAATTTCGGATAACTTTGTCAAAGTTGTTCGAGCAGCAATAGTAACTTTGACAAAGTTTTGAAAAAAAATATGAAAAAAATCTCTATCATCTTCATTCTTCCAGATCTTGAAATGGGCGGCGCAGAACGTATTGTCACCACAATTGCCAATCATCTCGATCGTGAAAAGTTCCAACCCAAAATTATGCTTTTGCGCAAAGAAGGCGGTTATTTAGAATTTTTAAAAGATGACGTTGACATTATTGACCTAAAAACGCCCAGAATTCGCAATTCCTTAAAGCCTATTTTAAAGGAAATTCGCAAAAGAAAACCCGATATTATTTTCAGCGGTTTTGGGGAAGTGAATGCTTATTTGGCTTTATTTATTAAACTTTTCCCGAAAACTAAATTCATCGCGCGAGAAACCAACGTAGTTTCCCAACACGTGACGAGAAAGGAAATTAAATTTTTCTACAAATTTTATAATAATTACCACAAGATTATTTGTCAAAGTGATGATATGCAACAGGATTTGGTCGATAATTTTAAAATTAAAAAAGAAAAAATAATTAAAATTAACAATCCAGTTGATTTTGATTTTATTAATGAAAAATTAGAAAATGCTACAAAACCAGAATTATTTTCTGATGATTTTAAAAATGTGGTTGCCATCGGAAATCTGTCTGCTAGAAAGGGTTTTGACCGTCTCTTGACGGTTTTTAGTTTTCTAAAAAGTGAAAAAATAAAACTACATATTTTAGGCGATGGAAGAGATAAAGAAATTTTAAACCAGTTAAAAATAGATTTAAAATTAGAAAACGTCATCTTCCACGGACAACAAAAAAATCCATATCAATTTTTAAAATTTGCTGATTTGTTCATCCTTTCTTCCCGCTACGAAGGTTTCCCAAATGTTTTGCTGGAAGCCGGCGCTTGCGGAACTTACGCTTTAGCCAATAATTGCAAAGGCGGAATTACGGAAATTATTCAGCCAAAAATAAACGGCGAGATTTCAGATATAGAAAATCACAAAAATTTTGCTGAAAAGATAAAATCTATTTTAAAAGAAAATCACGATTCTGAAGCGATAAAAAATTCTATTAAATCGAGGTTTTCGAAGGAGATTATTTTGGAGGAATATGAAGAGGTTTTGGAGAAAATTTTAATTTTATGAAGAAATATTTTGTTCTAATTCTAATTATTGTTCTTTCTTGTAATCAAAAAGAACATGTTGAAGAAAAAAGGATTGTTAAGAAAGAAAATATCGCAAAAATTACAGATTGGCAAGAAGGATTTAATCTGTCTCACAATCCAAAAAATGATTCAATTTGGGGAAAACCTGTAGAATTTTATTTGAATAATAAAAATTGTGATTCAACTGCTATAAAATTTTATTTTGGAAAATATCGACCAACTGATGAACCAGAAACACAAAGATTATTAAATTTAACCCCAACAAATAATGATAGTTTGCGACCTTTTTACAGATGGATTTTAAATAAGACTATTTTAATTCAAGACGGTGCTTTAGGAGAATATACAGGAGTTTCTGCAAGACGATATGCGGAAAAATATCCTAAAGAATTTTTTGAATATATGGATTTTGATAAATCTGGAGAAAAATATTTAGACTGGACAAACGCGATCTTATATAGTGGTTTTTATGATAAAGAAGACTTTAAAGATTCAAAACAAATTCAAACCGATTTAATTCAAACAATGAGTTTGAATTGCAAAAATTGTGATGAAAAAATGAAAAATCGAATTGATAAATTTGCAAATGATTGCTTTCCATAAGCGTGGCAAAAATAATTTAAATTAATTCAACTCTTAACCGCTGAAAATATTTCGTAAATTTGCACTACACTTAATTAAAACTAAAAAAAATAATATGAGTCAATTTGATGTTACCATAATCGGTTCTGGACCTGGAGGATATGTTGCAGCCATTCGTTGCGCGCAATTGGGATTTAAAACGGCCCTTATTGAAAAATATTCTACACTCGGCGGAACTTGTCTTAATGTCGGTTGTATTCCTTCAAAAGCCTTGCTCGACAGTTCTGAGCATTTCTACAACGCCAAACATTCTTTCGCAGACCACGGAATTATCATTGATGAACCAAAAGCAGATCTTGCGAGAATGATCGCGCGCAAAAATGAAGTCGTAGATGTGACTACAAAAGGCATCGACTTTTTGATGAATAAAAATAAAATAGAAGTTTTCACCGGAACGGGAAGTTTTGAATCTGCTACTAAAATAAATGTAGCAAAATCTGACGGCACTTCTGAAAGCATCGAAACGAAATACGCCATTATTGCAACAGGTTCAAAACCTTCTAGTTTGCCTTTCATTAAATTAGATAAAGAACGCATTATTACTTCCACAGAAGCATTAAATTTAAAGGAAATCCCTAAACATTTGGTTGTGATTGGCGGCGGTGTCATTGGTTTAGAATTAGGTTCTGTTTACAAAAGATTGGGCTCAGAAGTAACAGTAATAGAGTTTTTAGATAAAATTATTGCCGGAATGGACGGTGCTTTATCGAAAGAATTACAAAAAGTATTAAAAAAACAAGGCATTAAATTTATGCTTTCTACAGCTGTTTCTGGCGTTGAAAGAAACGGCGATTCTGTAAAAGTAACTGCAAAAGATAAAAAGGGAGAAGAAGTAACTGTTGAAGGCGATTATTGCTTGGTTTCTGTGGGAAGAAAACCTTACACGGAAGGTTTAGGATTAGAAAAAGCCGGCGTAGAATTAGATGAAAGAGGAAGAGTGAAAACCAACGGACATTTGCAAACAAATGTTTCAAATATTTACGCAATTGGTGATGTTGTTGCCGGCGCAATGTTGGCGCACAAAGCGGAAGAAGAAGGCACTTTTGTTGCCGAAATTTTGGCAGGACAAAAACCGCACATTGATTACAATTTAATTCCGGGTGTTGTTTATACTTGGCCAGAAGTTGCAGGCGTTGGTAAAACTGAAGAAGAATTAAAAGCGGAAGGAAGAGCCATAAAAGTAGGAAGTTTCCCGATGCGTGCTTTGGGTAGAAGTCGAGCTTCAGGTGATACGGACGGTTTAATAAAAATTATTGCCGACGAAAAAACAGATGAAGTTTTGGGCGTTCACATGATTGGCGCAAGAGCAGCGGATTTAATTGCAGAAGCCGTTACAGCCATGGAATTCCGTGCGAGTGCGGAAGATATCGCAAGAATGTCTCACGCGCATCCAACATACGCAGAAGCCGTGAAAGAAGCCGCATTAGACGCAACTGGAAAAAGATCGATTCATTCTTAAGTAAGGTATAAGTAAAAAGTTTAAACTAAAAAGTGGAATGCGAAAAGGTATTTCCAAAAATTAGAGAAGTTTCGACTTCTCTTTTTTTTATCAAATTATTAATTTGATAAAATGTTCTGTTTCTAGGTGTTTTTTTTAAATAAAGAATAATTATTTGTAATAATTGTTAATAAGTTCGTAACTTTCAGCAAATTACAATTTTATGAAAACAATTTACTCTCTCGCAACGGTCTTGTTTTGCTCGATCGCCTTTGCACAAACTACAATTACAAAATCTGCCAATGATTATTTATCTGGCGATACTGTAAATGAAAATAATCTAACTGGAACGCCTGATAATTCTTCAACAGGAAGCGGTGTAACTTTTAATAATAACAGCCTAACGGCAGGAACTGCAATTACAGGAACCGTTTCTACGCCAAGTAGCGCAGAAACAACTACTTATCCCGGCACAACCGTTAAGTTTTCTGATGGAAATGGTAATGATATTTTTTATAAATCTTCTCCCACAGATTTGCAAATTACCGGCGCAACCGTGGGCGGTGCAGTTTTAAATTTTAACACTGATAATGCATTATTTATAAAATTCCCAACTGCTTTTTCTGAATCTTATACAGATACAGCATCAGGAACTGCTACTTATACTGGAATAACAGTCAATTTTAGTGGGACTATTACGACTACTGCAGATGCATCGGGAACACTTTTATTAGATTCTAAATCTTTTGCTAATATTATCCGCCTGAAAACGGAACAAAATTATATACTTTCTCTCACAGGTTTAGGGAACATAGGAACACTTACAAGTACTATTTATAGTTATTATGACAATTCTAACCGATATCCTCTATTCACAACAACTACTGCAACAGGTGTAATTCCACTTGCAGCTATCAACCAAACCTCTAATTTGGCCGTTGCGCAATCTACTGTTTTTTTAGGAACTCGAAATGATGCTCTAAAAAAGAAAATTCAAGTTTACCCGAATCCAGTGCAAAATCAATTATTTTTTGGTGGAGATTTAGCCGGCTATACACAAGTTAAAATTTTTAACATGGAAGGAAGATTAGTGAAATCTCAAAATATCGAAGCAGAGAAAATTAATATTAGCGCTCTTCCAGCCGGTAATTATATTCTACAATTATCTGGTAAAGATAAAAAAGCACAAAGCATTAATATTATTAAAAAATAATTTTTTAATTATTTTGCCACCAAAGAGAAGTTTCGGCTTCTCTTTTTTTCTGAACAATATATATTCTGAAGTTTTTAAATATAGAATTAAATTTATTAATTTCGCTTAAATAAAAGTTATGCCAGAAATAACAAGTTTTATGGAATAATTATCTTAATGTTTTTCAAAGACCATAATCCACCTCACTTTCATGTCACTTACGGAGAATATAAAGCAGTAGTTTCAATAAACGATGGAATTGTAAACGGAAACATGCCATCAAGAGCATAAAGTTAGTTTTTGAGTGGATGGAAATTCATAAAGATGAATTGTTGAAAAATTGGGAATTAGCACAAATTGGAGAATTACCTTTTAAAATTGAACCTCTAAAATAAATGGATATGAGTTTAATATGGATTACAAAAGCGAAATATATTGAGAATTATAAAATTGAAGTTTTTTTCAATTCAGATGAAAGCAAGGTCATAGATTTGGAAGAGTATTTGGACAAAGGAATTTTTTTAGAGTTAAGAAACAAAGAATATTTTAAAAATTTTAAAATAAATTCTTGGACAATTGAGTGGGAAAATGGAGCAGATTTTTCGCCGGAATTTTTATATTCTTTGAAAAATAAAAGTAGAATGGTTCATTAAATTACCACTTTAAAAAAGTTCAAAATCTATGGCATTTTTTTTAAAGTGTTTATATTATTACAATTTCATGCGTATTCTTAAGAGTAAAATTGATGAATATTAAATTTATTTTTCTGTTTTTCTGTTTCACAATTAATGTATTTGGACAAAATATCAATCAAATTAGAAAAACTGTATCAAGTATAAATTCAGAAAAAAATTACCAAATCAAAGTTTTAGATAATGATTATTTTGTAGATAAGAAAAATGAAGTAACTGATAATGGACAAGAATTAATGGGTTTTTACAAAAATGATAAACTCAAAAAGATCGTCCATGAAATAGGTTTGTCCAATAAAAAAATTGTAACACAGTACTATTTCAATAAGGGCAATTTAATTTTTGTTTTGGAGAAAAGATTTATTATAATAGATGAAAATGGCTATTTAAAAAAGCCCAAATTATTTTCGAAAAGAAAAACTTACTTTCAGGGAGGAAAAATTATTAAAGACATTAATCCTAACTCAGAAATTAACACAAATTTTATTTATCAATCTAAACTATTGAAAAAAGATTTGAAAAATAATTAAAATATTTACAGAGAAGTTTCGGCTTCTCTTTTTTTTGCTTTTTTGGGCAGACATTTGACTGCGTCGAATACTTATTTATAATTTTTTTATGGCAGCATTTCCACCTTCCGTTCCCAATCCTGCCGCGGCGGGGATTTCCACTCAAACCTAGCGCAGTGGTTTGATGATTCAATTTAAAAAAATTAAAATTCATCATCAAGTCGGGCTGCAATTTTTTCATAAAAAGAAGTTCTTTTTCAATATTTATCTTTGCGCTCATTGCGTGTTTTTACTTTGCATAATTACGTGAAAGTGTTTGCCAATTTGTCACTTCTTTTTCAATGGTATTTTTTTTGTGACCGTAAAATCATCAATTAAAATTTAAAACAAACAAAGTTATGACTAAAGGCAATATTAACGTTTCGGTGGAAAATATTTTTCCTTTAATTAAAAAATTTCTGTACAGCGACCACGAAATTTTCTTGCGAGAATTAATTTCTAACGCCACAGATGCAACTTCAAAACTAAACCATTTAAGCAATATCGGCGAAGCAAAAACCGAACTCGGCAGCATAGAAATTGAAGTAAAAATAGATAAAGAAAATAAAAAACTTCACATCATCGATCGCGGCGTTGGGATGACAGCCGAAGAAGTTGAAAAATACATCAACCAAGTGGCATTCTCTGGCGCAGAAGAATTTTTAGAGAAATACAAAGATTCTGCGAAAGATTCTGGTATAATTGGTCATTTTGGTTTAGGTTTCTATTCTGCATTTATGGTAGCAAAAGAAGTAGAAATTTTAACAAAATCTTACAAAGAAGATTCCGTTGCTGTGCGTTGGGTTTGTGATGGTTCGCCAGAATTTACTTTAGAAGATTATCCCGAAAAAACAACACGCGGAACAGAAATTATTCTGCACATTGCAGAAGATTCCACAGAATTTTTGGAAGAATATAGAATCCGAGAATTATTGACGAAATACAACAAATTTATGCCGGTTCCAATTAAATTTGGAACAAAAACCGAAACACTTCCTTTGCCAGAAGATGCAGCAGAAGATGCAAAACCAGAAACGGTAGAAGTGGATAATATCATTAATAATCCAAATCCGGCGTGGACCAAAAATCCTTCAGAATTAAACGAAAACGATTACAAAGAATTCTACCACGAACTCTATCCAATGCAGTTTGAGGAGCCTTTGTTTAATATTCATTTGAATGTAGATTATCCTTTTAATTTAACGGGAATTTTATATTTTCCGAAATTGGCAAACAATTTAAATATAGAAAAAGATAAAATTCAACTCTATCAAAATCAGGTTTTTGTAACCGATGAGGTGAAAGGAATTGTACCCGATTTTTTGATGCTTTTGCGCGGTGTGATAGATTCCCCAGATATTCCGTTGAATGTTTCCCGTTCGTATTTGCAGGCTGATGGCGCGGTGAAAAAAATCTCCAGTTATATCACCAAAAAAGTAGCAGATAAAATGTCTTCTTTAATAAATGAAGACCGAAAATCTTACGAAGAAAAATGGAACGATATTAAAATCGTGATCGAATATGGAATGATTTCGGAAGAAAAATTCTTTGAAAAATCTGATAAATTTGCGCTTTATCCAACTGTGGATGGCAACTATTTTCTTTGGGATGAATTAATGGAAAAAATTAAAGAAAACCAAACCGATAAAAACGGAAAAACGGTTTTACTTTACGCCACAAACGCAGATGCCCAAGATTCTTACATACAAAAAGCGAAAGAAAAAGGCTATGAAGTTTTGCTTTTAGATTCACCAATTGCGCCACATTTAATTCAAAAATTAGAAACTTCTAAAGACAATATTTCTTTTGCACGCGTAGATGCCGATCATTTGAATAAATTAATTGAAAAAGACGAGCCCATCATCTCAAAATTAAAAGATGAGGAAAAAGAAGCTTTGAAAAAAACAGTGGAAGAAAATTTGAATAATAACTCTTATACCGTTCAAGTGGAAGATTTGGATAGTTCTGATGCGCCATTTCTGATTACCCAACCAGAATTTATGCGTCGTATGAAAGATATGCAAGCAACCAGCGGTGGCGGCGGAATGTTCGGAATGGGAAATATGCCAGAAATGTACAATTTAGTTGTAAATTCTAATAGCAATCTCGCAGAGAAAATCCTGAAAACTGAAGATGAAGATTCTAAAAAATCACTGATTAATCAAGCCGTAAATTTGGCGAAATTGTCGCAAAATTTATTGAAAGGAAAGGAGTTAACGACTTTTATAGAAAATTCTTATGCGAATTTAAGTTAGGACCAAGATTCAAGAACCAAGATTTTAAATCCGAATTAATAATTCGGATTTTTTTTGCTGTGAAATCTGTGTGCAAAAATCAGCGCACAGATTTCTACAGATTTTTTTTAAAAAGAAGCCTTTAGTTTCAACTGTATCAAATAAAACTTTTGCTACTTTTTATGAAAATTTGGGACAAGTTGTGCTCGAAATTTTTCTGCAATTTTATTTAAACTAAATTTGCAAAGAATTTCAATCAGTTATCAATTATCATTAATCTTTCATCAATTATGCAACTCGGTAAAACCCAATTTTTAAAAATTTCAGAACAAAATTATTCAGGATTATTCTTGGAAGATGAAAATGGTGAACGTGCCTTTTTATCTAAAGTTTTTGCACCAGAAAATCCCGTAATTGGCGATGAAATGGAAGTTTTCGTTTTCCAAGATGATGATAAATTAAAAGCAACAACAGAAAAACCCATCGCCGAAGTTGGTGAATTTGCAGTTTTAACTTGCGTAGAATCAATGCCGAGCGGCGCTTTTATGGATTGGGGAATTATCAAAGATTTATTTATTCCCTACAAACAACAAAAATCTAAAATCCTTGAAGGCAAAAGATATTTAGTCCAAATTTATGTAGATGAATTTACTAATTTAATTACTGGCACAACCAAATTTAAAAGAAATCCACAATACGAAAATCTGCCTTTCCAAAAAGGCGACAAAGTGAATTTGATTTTAATGAATGAATCTGAATTGGGTTGGAATGTGGTAATAAACAAAGAATTTATTGGTTTAATTTACGCTTCAGATGTTTACAAAAAACTCTATCCTTTGTCGGAAGAAATCGGGTATATAAAAAGCATCCGCGAAGATGGAAAAATTGATGTGTCGCTTCAGCCAGAAGGTTATGAAAACAATGATGAATTTCAAAAAATAATTCTTGACGCTTTAGAAAGAAACCATGGAATGCTTTATTTATCGGATAAATCTTCACCGGAAGACATCAAACAGGAACTTCAAATGAGCAAGAAAAATTTCAAAAAAGCCATTGGCGGACTTTACAAATGGAATAAAATTGAGATTTTAGACGATAGAATTAAATTGTATGAAGAAGGGGAATAATTTTTTAAGATATTAGATAATTTCTCGACTAATATTGCAATTTCAATCAATTCCAGATGCTTTCACGCTAAGTCGCAATGTGAATGCACGCAATGGACGCAAATAAATAACCAAATCGCTCTACCAATCATCAGTAAAAATGTTTTATTTCATCTAGCATTTTGACGAAGTCAAAAAAGTTTATGTTCTCTTTTACGAACAATCTTTAAAATCTCAATTGTTGACAATCTTATAGAAAAACTTTTGTGACTTTTGTGGTAAAAAAATTAATTCCGGTTTTTCAAAAGCAAATACCCATTCAAAATTCTACCATCAGATACTTTAATGTTATACCAGTAAGTCGCAGTTGGTAGATTTCGGCTGTTGAGTTTTCCGTCCCATTCAAAAGCACCGGAAGTAATTTTAAATAAAACTCTTTTTCCCGTCGCGTCATAAACAGAAACTTCAGAATTGGGATAATTTTCCAAGCCGTCAATTTTCCAAGTATCATTTTTTCCGTCGCCATTTGGTGTGAAAGTGTTGCTAATGTTAAAAATTGAAAAATCTTTTTCACCGATAATACAACCTAATTTTGTGCGGACATAAACGGTGTAATTTCCGTTGGCTAAATTTTTAAATTCATTAGAATCTTGCCAAATTTTGTTATCCAAAGAATATTCAAAATCGCCAGATGCAGAAAGAATTACTTTTGCATTGTTATTGGTAATTTCTACTTTTAAAATTTCTGCAATTAAAGATTTTTTCACAACCGTTGAAGCCGTATTTTCACAACCAAAATTGCTGGTTACTTTTACGGTATAAGTTCCTTCTTGGTTGATGCTAATTTTATTCGTTTTTTCTCCTGAACTCCATTCATAACTATAAGTTGGATTAAATCCAGCATCCAATTCTACAGATTTTCCCGCACAAAATTCAGCAGTTTCAGGTAAATTAATTTTTGGTTTTTCGTTTAGTTGAAGTGTGAGTTGAACGATTTTAAAACAACCAAGATTTGTAGAAACTTTTACATTAAAAATATTTTGGCCAAGTGAAAGTATTCTGTTTTTAAAATCAGAAATTGCATTTTGGTTATGATCAAAATATTCAAAAATATAAGTTGAAGAATTCGCAATTAAATTGTCTTGGTATTTGGTTAAATCTTCTGTTTTTGTGTTTGAAGTGGTGTCGTTACAAATGGAAAAACTAAAATCATTTGCTGGCAACGCATTTTGAGAAATCACCACTTTAATTTCAAACTTATCAGACTCACAGGAATTAACAGTTTGGGTAACAAAATAGGACGAATTATCTTGCAAAAGTGTAGAATTTGCTAAAGAATTTCCTGCGGAATCGTAAAATTTTAAATTAGTTCCAGTCACTTTTAAATCTGAAATTTTTGCATTTTGCGAAGAACAAAAATCTTGATTTGCATCTGCTGTTGGAAGCGGCGTTACATTTATTTTTACTGAAACTTTTATTTTATCGCTTTCGCAGCCATTAATGATTTGTGAGGCGTAATAATTACCATCAATTAATTTAAAATTTTGGTCTAAAATACTTCCAGTTTCGTCATACCATTTTACATTTTGCCCCGTTATTTGCAAATCTGCAACTGTTCTGTTTTCTGTGCTACAAAATTGTTGCGTTGCATTTGCCGTTGGCAATGCGGGCGAAGAAATGGTTATATTTTGATTTTGATGAGAAATATTTCCATTGCCGTCATCATAATCCCAAACGATTACATAAGTTCCTGGAATTGAATATTGTAAAGGACTTTTTGTAGTTGCCAAAATATTTCCTGCGCACGCATCTGTCGCCGTTGGAATTACGGAAACTATCGTTTTACAATCTCCCGAAATATCTTGAAGATTTGCAATATTTGGAACTGGCGCGGTTTTATCCTCCACTTTTACATCAACAGTGAAAGTCCCATCACAATCGCCCGCTCCAGAAATAACGCAGGAATATGTCCCGGAATTTATTGCAGTTGCGTTAGGAATTGTGGGGTTTTGGTCAGTGGAAGTGAAATTATTTGGGCCGCTCCAAGAATAAGTTGAGCCGCCGGATGCTTGGAGTTTTATATCTGAATTTGGGCAGACTGGGGAGTTGGATGACAATAATGTAATAATAGAAGTGCAATCAAAAAATTTAGCAATATATCCATCCGTAGAATTGTTGTTCGATTGAAATGCTCCCGGAGTTGCCATTCCGGAAGTATTATAAATGGCACTTCCAATCATATAAATGTAGTTTTTAGAATCTCTCCTAATAAATGCAGTTCCAGTAGACCCGTTCCCTCCATAAAATGTACCCCAAACTTTGTTTTCGTTATTGTCATACAACATCATTATAGATTTGTTGTTAATTCCTGTTGATGTTTGGTAAGCATTGGGAGTGGCAATATTGGGCTGGTTTGGGTAAGAACTTCCGCCTATAAATAGATTTCCTATCGGATCGAAATAGCCAGTTAAATCTTGATTATAAGGCAAAAGAAACTGGTTATTTGAAATTATGGCATCTGTATTTACATTATATTTGAGGACGCTTCCGACATAAATATTATTAACAATCGGCCATATTTTATAGAATACTTTAAAAATTCCATTTTCGAATTTACAGGCGATTGGTAAATCCGCTCTTGCATCACCATAATAAGAAACTTGTTTTGGATTTAAATCGGAATCAAAATGAAAAAGCAATAAGTCCCGGTCCCCACCAAGAGAATTTTGCAAAGGGTTTTGCGTAAAAATTCCGTTAGATTCTGTTTGTCCGATAGCAAAAATATCAAGAGAACTGTCATCCGAGAAATTGGTAATGCAAGAAAATTTTCCGGAGCCTGAATTTTGAATGATGTATTTTTTTTGTAAAACTCCTTTTAAATTAAACTTTTCAACATAAGGTTTGGAAATATTACTTTGGCTAATTGAACCTCCGATATAAAAAAAACCGTTTTTAACGAGGATGTCAAAAATAGTTTTATCTGAACTGATATGATGAGTCCAAAGGTAGGTTCCATCTTTTTTAAGTTTTAAGACTTGCTGATCATCTGCTTTTAAAAGAATAAAAAGGTTATCTCTATCAAAATCTAAAGCATCCAAAGACCCATAACTTATTGTGTTATCCAGATAACTTCCCCATATTCGATTTCCATTTTCATCAAATTTTGCAATAAATCCATCCAAATTGCCCGTGAAAGTAGTGATATAAGCACCAGAAGTTGCCATATAATTATCATTACTCATCGTCATTCCACCAAGATATAGATTGTTAAATTCATCTATTTCTAATTTTTCAATAGTATCATATCCACTTCCGCCATACAATGTTCCCCAAACCCTCGTCGGAACAGGATCAATCACCACCGTTTTGTCAAAAGTATCTTGTGAACTTTCAAAACCAAAAGTCTGATTTCCGGTTTCTTTAAAATTAATTTTAATATCTTTTTTTGAATTTAAATCTTCTATCCAAGAATTTGGAATATTTTCCTGCATCTCGCCAAAACGTAGATTCATTGAAAGTTTTCTGTTTTTTAATTTGGTTTTTGCCCCTTTAAATTTCAATTTGATATCAGAAATTTTTCCACCCGGATTAATGATAAAATTATATTCAATCGGCTTTAAAGTATCATCTGGTTTAAAGAAAGCCAAATCTACGTTCGGATAGAGGTTTTTGTAAATTATTTTTTGATAACGGTAAACTTTTTCTACACCTTTTGGCTTATTTGGAACGTTGTAATAGTTGTCATAATCATTAGATTTTCCAATAGCAATTATTTCCGGATTTTTATTGGCACCTACAAAATCGATGTCAACGCGGTGATATTGGTATTTAAAATTATAATCTGACGCAAATTTATCTTTAGGTAAAAGCAAATTTTTATTTTTCTCAAATTGCTTATTCTTTGTTTTTTTTACTTCATAAACATCATAAGAAAAACCGTCTTTTTTAATTTGAACATTTAGACCGCCAGAATTGAACAGATATTTTACTGCAGAATTTTCCTTTCCATTTTGATCAATAATTTGCCCCTTATTTTCATAGAAATTATAAGGCAAATCTTTTTTAATTTTATTTTGACTAAAATAAAAACCAAAGTATAAGAAAAGAAAAAGAACGTAGAATTTTTTCATTAAAATATTTAAACCGTAAATTTAATTGATTTAAAACTAAATGAACAACAGATTTTATTAATTAATCCAATGATAAATTTTGGAAAGATTCGCTAGAAGGAAATTTTCTTCTTTTAAAACCTTTGCAAAACAATCATTTATCTTAAAAAAAAACACTTATTCAAAAATAATCGTCTTATTTCTAAAGATGAAAACGCGTTCTTCAAAAACTAATTTCAGCGCTTTTGCGAGCACAATTTTTTCTACATCTTTGCCTGCATAAGCCATTTCTTTGGCGTTTTTAGAATGAGAAACTTGTATCACGTCTTGGTAAATAATTGGGCCTTCATCCAGATCATTGGTAACAAAATGAGCCGTTGCGCCAATAATTTTTACACCTCTGTTATAGGCTTGTTTGTAAGGATTTGCGCCAATAAATGCAGGCAAAAATGAGTGGTGAATGTTGATGATTTTTTGGTTGTAATCTTGTATAAATTCTGGCGTCAAAATTCTCATATATTTCGCCAGAATAAGATAATCTAAATTGTATTGTTGCAAACATTCGTTCACCAAATCTTCATGCGATTCTCGGCTCATATTTTCGGCGGAAATATAGTGAAAAGGAATACCAAATTTTTCTACCAAAGGTCGTAAGAAATCATGGTTGCCAATTACCGCCAAAATGTTGAAATCTAAGTCATTATATTCATTTCGCACCAATAAATCTGAAAGGCAATGGTGCTCTTTGGTTGCCAGAATTACCACGTTTTTTTGGTGATGTTCTTTTAATTCTAAATGAGAATTTTCGGGTAAAATTTTCAGCAGTTCTTCTTTAATATTCTGCAAAATAACATCTCCAGAAAAGACGGTTCTCATAAAAAAATGATTGTTTTCTGCATCTACAAATTCATCATTTTTTTCTATATTTAATTGGTTTTGATACAAAATTTTGGTGACTTTGTACACCAGTCCTTTTTCGTCAGAACAGGCAATTCTAAGTGTATATTGTGACATTTTATGCTAATTGTTTTGCGAAATTAAGTAAATATTATTCGTCCCGAACCTGTAAAATCAATTAAAAGTAATTTTTGAAGAAGTCAAAAAAAACCAAGTGTTCTTTTACGAACAATATTTTCTAAATTTTCTGTAGAAAAAATCTTTGTTTCTTGGTAGTTAAAAAATGTTTTGAATTCTATTCTTTCCGTACAAGCAAAATCCAGTCATCTTCTAGAAATTTATAGCCTTGGTTGTAAACAAACTTGTATTCAGCGCCATTTTTGTAAACCACAACCTGCGTAAGATAATCAAAATCAAAACCTTTGGAAGTGAGTTTTGTTTTTGTGGTTTTGATTTTGCCGTCTTTGTTAATGGATCTTAAAATCCTAAAATTTTTCCGCAGTTTGTTATTAATGTTGCGCATCAAATTGGTAGAATCGCTGTTTTGTTTATTGTTAAAACTATTTCTACAAGCATCATCACAGAATTTTTTGTCTGCTCTGCCGACTATTTTTTCACCACATTCTAGACATTCCATTTCTTTAGTTTTTAGTTGACGGTTTTTAGTTTTTAGTCTTTTTTAAATCCACAATTCAAATTTTTAAATTCATCCTACATCCTTCGTGCTTTATTTTATTGCTCAATATTTAACGCTTCAAAACCCATTAATTCTTCTTCCTCAAAAACAACATGCAGTTCAATCGGGTTGCAGCAGACTTCGCAATCTTCAATATACGTTTGCTCTCGCACAGAAGGATCGAGTAGGGCTGAAATCATTTCCCAGCAATATGGACAGGTATAAAAATGCTCAAACATATTTTATTTTTAAATTATTTCTAAGTATTAATCTTTGCGTTCATTGCGTGCATTTCATTGCGCCATTGCGTGAAAACTTTCGATCTCATTTCAATTTATACCACAAAGAAAAAAACTTTGCGTTCATTGCGTGCATTTCATTGCGACATTGCGTGAAAATTTCATTAATCTAAATTACAAATTATTCGTTTACAAATGACTACAAACGAAAATAAATAGATAAATACCGAATAAACTTTCCCCGCTGTTGAATCTTTGCACCAGAGATTTGAGACAGACAGATAACGACTCATTTCTAATATTAATTTTTTAAAACTTAAATGTTATGTCACTAAGAAACAAAGTTTCCTTAATTGGAAGAACGGGAAAAGAAGTAGAAATCATCAACTTCGAAAAAGGAAAATTAGCTAAAGTAAGTTTGGCAACTAGCGACTTTTACACCAACGCTTTAGGTGAGAAAGTTGAAGAAACGCAATGGCACAATTTAGTTGTGAATGGTAAACTCGCAGATATTATGGAAAAATACGTTACGAAAGGAAAAGAGATTGCCGTAGAAGGAAAAATTCAATACCGAACTTATGAAGATAAAGAAGGTATTAAACGCTATTCTACAGAAATTCGCGTAGATGAATTAGTGCTTTTAGGCGCAAAGTAATTTAATGAAATAAGCACTTTGCCAAGGCCGAAAATCTTTGGCAAGGTTTGTTTTAAATGAATATCAAAAAACCTAAAATCTCACTTCTCACAACAAAACTTTATTATCATGAAAGTAAAAGTATTGAAAGTTCGTGTAGATGAAAATCATCTTTATGAAGACCAAAAGTTGGTTGATGATTTTTTAGCAAATAATGAAATTTGCAAAGCGGCTTCCGCATTTGTAGCGGAAGAAAACTACTGGTCGGTTTTTATTTACTATGAAGATCAAATATCTAATGGAAATTATGCGAAACAAGATGCCGCAAAAATTAATGGCAACTATTTGAACGAGCAAAAGCAAAGTAAATATTCCGCAGAAAATGAAGAATTAAATGCTGACGAAATTAAAATTTTAGATTCATTAAAACTGTGGCGCAGTGAAAAAGCAAAAGAGCAAAATTTGCCTGCGTATTTTATTGCGACAAACAAAGAATTATGTTCAATTGCAAAATTCAAACCTATTAAAAAAGAAGAATTATTAGAAATAAAATGTTTTGGAAAGCATAAATTAGAAAACTATGGCGAGGAAATTATCGTACTTTTAGAAGAGATATAATCATACACAATTTGATGAAGAGGTGGAGCCGCAAATTTATTTACGGCTCTTTTTATTTTTTTAATTCTTTAATATTAGTATTTAAAACATAATTTTTTCTGTATTTTTAAAACATGAAAATCAAAATTAGAAAAATTCAGAAATCTGATAATTACGAATTGGCAGCAATTATTAGAAGTTGCTTTCACGATTTTAATGTCAGCACTGCTGGAACTGTTTATGAAGATCCAACCACAGACCATTTATTTGAATTATTTAAAACTGAAAAATCAGCACTTTTTGTAGCAGAAGAAAACGGAATTTTACTTGGTTGCTGCGGTATTTTCCCCACAGAAGGTTTACCGGAAAACTATGCAGAATTGGTAAAATTTTATTTAAATAAAAGTGCGCGCGGCAAAGGAATTGGGCGGCAACTAATGGAAGCGAGTATCAATTTTGCAAAAGAAACGGGTTATAAAAGCATTTACATTGAAAGTTTGCCAGAATTTTCTACCGCCGTTTCCATTTATGAAAAGCAAGGTTTCAATTATTTAGAAAAACCATTGGGAAATTCTGGGCACAGCGGTTGCAATCTTTGGATGCTGAAAGATTTGTAAGAAATTTATTTAAAACCGTATGTTTTAAAATCCTTATTTTTGTGAGATCAATTTTGATGTAAAAGATGTCAAAACTGAAAACCAACAACTTTCAACAGACAACCAAAAATAATGAAGCCTAGTTTAGCTAAAGGAACCCGAGATTTTGCCGCAGAAGAAGTTTACCGCAGAAAATATATTATTTCTATTTTAGAAAAAAATTTCCGCCTTTTCGGTTTTCAGCCGTTAGAAACCCCAAGTTTTGAAAATCTCTCAACTTTAACAGGAAAATACGGTGAAGAAGGTGATCGTTTGATTTTTAAAATTTTAAATTCCGGAGATTACGCTTCAAAAGTAAATGCTGAAGATTGGTCGGCAAAAAATTCTTTAAAATTAACGTCTCAAATTTCCGAAAAGGCACTCCGTTATGATCTTACCGTTCCTTTTGCGCGTTACGTTGCAATGAATCACGGACAGTTGACTTTTCCTTTTAAACGCTACCAAGTTCAGCCAGTTTGGCGCGCAGATCGTCCACAGAAAGGTCGTTTCAGAGAATTTTACCAATGCGATGCCGATGTTGTAGGGAGCGAAAGTTTGCTTCAAGAAGTAGAATTGGTTCAGTTGTATTTAAAATCTTTTTTAGATTTAAAAATTCCGGTAAAATTGCATTTAAACAACCGTAAAATTTTGAGCGGCTTAGCAGAATATGCGGGAATTGCAAATCAATTGATTGATTTTACTGTTGCATTAGATAAATTAGATAAAATCGGCAGAGACGGCGTTGTGAAAGAATTAGAATCGAAAAACATCAGTTCAGATTCTATCGAGAAACTGGATTTTTTATTTAAAACGCAAGCCGATCAATTACAACTTTTGCAAGATTTAAAGGAAAAATTTAAGACTATACCTATTGGTTTGGAAGGCGTAAATGAACTGGAATTTGTTTTAACCAACTGTATAAATTTGGGAATTTCTCATGAAAATTTAGTTTTTAATATTACGCTTGCTAGAGGTTTAGATTATTACACCGGCGCAATTTTCGAAATAAAAGCAGAAGGCGTAGAAATGGGTTCCGTGGGTGGCGGCGGAAGATATAATAATCTCACGGAAGTTTTTGGCGTGAAAAATATTCCTGGAATTGGGATTTCTTTCGGTTTGGATAGGATTTATTTGGTGATGGAAGAACTAAAATTATTTCCTGAAAGTTCTGTGGAAAATACGGATTATCTTTTCGTGAATTATGGCGTAGAAGAAAGTATTCAAGCAATGCAAATTATTTCAAAACTGCATCAAAATAGTATTTCTGCCGAACTTTATCCTGAAAATACCAAACTCAAAAAACAATTCGCTTATGCCGAAAAGAAAGGAATTGAAAATATGGTTTTCTTGGGAGATGAAGAATTAAAGGCCGGAACAATTACCGTGAAAAATTTGAAAACTTCCAATCAAAAAACTTTGAAGCTAGAAGAATTTTTTAACCAAATTAATTAAAAATTATGTGGTGGATTTATGCTTTACTTGCGGCCTTTTTCGCGGCATTAACGGCAATATTCGCCAAAATTGGTGTAGAAAATGTAAACTCAAATTTAGCAACTGCAATTCGTACTATTGTGGTTTTAATTATGATTTCTGCCATCGTATATTTCAGAAATGAGTATAAAAATATTGGCGAAATCACTTCAAAAACTTGGTTTTTTCTTACAATTTCTGGCGTATGCACAGGTTTATCTTGGATTTTTTATTTTAAAGCCTTGCAAATAGGTGAAGTTTCTAAAGTAGCAGGCGTTGATAAATTAAGTTTAGCATTAACCATTATTTTTTCAATCGTTTTCTTGGGCGAAACCGTTTCTTGGAAAGCCGGCTTCGGCGCGCTTCTCATAATAATCGGTACAATTCTTTTGATTTTTAAATAGAAAATCATTTTTTAAGAGGCTGTTTAAATTTTATCATTTTTTTACCATAATTGAATTTAACCTATTTAACTTCAAAAAAAAACTTAATAACCTGAGTTCGATTATTAAACAATTTGATAATATCAATAGGAATGGGCTTTAGCCCATTTTTTAAAATTAAAGTAGAATTGGCTTTAGCCAAAACATCTTTTAAGTTTCGGCTAAAGCCTTTTATTTCACTAATTTTCCCATCGGGCTAAAGCCCGACGCAATTGATAAACATATAATAAATTGAATGTTAGTAAATTATATTTTAAATAACAATCGAACTCAGGTTAATAATAATCAATGTTGTAATTAAAGCAAAAAAACTCCTTTCTAAATAGAAAAGAGTTTTTGTGAAATATTTAATTTTGATTAATTGTTAGAAGCAGAATTTTCAACATCAGTTTTTACTTGCTCTGCTTTGTCTTTTACTTGATCTACTACTTCGTTTGCTTTAGATTTCAGGTCATTTCCCCATTTGTTGAGGTTGTCTTTTGCGTTGTTTATTTTATCTTTCACCGCTTGTTGTTCTTCAGGTGAAGAATTTTTATACTTCCAAAATGCCAATGCACCTAATCCTAATAATGCCAAAAGGCCTTTTCCTTTAGTTCCCATAATGTTTATTTTTTTGGTTAATGATGTTTTTAATAACTTTTTTAATAGTGTAAAATTCGTGCCAAATATTTTTATTTAATGTTAATTTAAGCATAAATTATAGATTTTCATGTACTTGTAACCAATTTTTTTATTATTAAAAAAGTATAGTATCGTATTCGAATTTTAAAAATTTTTAGTTTTGAAATTAGTATTTCATAATAAATAAAATCAAAAAAAATCCGGAAGCAAAACTTCCGGATTAAATTTTATCCTAAATATGGGTATTTGTAATTTTTTGGTGGATTAAAAGTTTCCTTAATCGTCCGCACAGAAACCCAGCGCATTAAGTTCATTTTAGAACCTGCTTTGTCATTCGTGCCCGACGCTCTTGCACCGCCGAATGGTTGCTGCCCAACTACCGCGCCGGTTGGTTTATCATTAATATAAAAATTTCCTGCGGCATTTTCTAATGCTTTGTAGGCTTCTTCAATCGCATATCGATCTTGGCTGAAAACCGCGCCAGTTAAAGCATAAGGCGAAGTTTCATCTACTAATTTTAAAGTTTTGCTCCAATCTTCATCTTCATAAACGTAAATACTTAATATTGGACCAAAAATTTCTTCACAAATACTTTCATAATGTGCATCTGAAGCCAATATAACCGTCGGTTCTACAAACCAACCTTTGCTGTCGTCGCAGTTCCCGCCAAAAATAACTTCTGCATCTTTAGAAGACTTGGCACGCTCGATGTAACCTTTGCATTTTTCAAAAGAATTTTTATCGATTACAGCATTCACAAAATTTGATGGATCTTCTGGTGAACCTATTTTAATTGTTTTTAATTGCGCTTCCATTGAAGATTTCACAGCATTCCAAAGAGATTTTGGAATGTAAGCTCTTGAAGCCGCCGAACATTTCTGACCTTGATATTCAAAAGCACCTCGAACCAAACCTGTTGCAACTGCTTCTGGATGAGCAGATGGATGCGCAATCACGAAATCTTTTCCGCCTGTTTCACCCACAATTCTTGGGTAAGTTTTATATTTATGGATATTGTCGCCAATTTGTTTCCACATACTTTGGAAGACTTTCGTAGAACCTGTGAAATGCAAACCAGCAAAATCTGGATGTTGCAACACTTTTTCCGCCGTTTCTTTTCCGTCTGTAAAAACCATATTAATTACGCCATCTGGAAGGCCTGCTTCTCGGAAAACTTCCATAATAATGTTGGCAGAAAAAATTTGTTTGTCTGAAGGTTTCCACAAAACTACATTCCCAAGCATTGCCATACAAGAAGGCAAATTTCCTGAAATTGCCGTGAAATTGAAAGGCGTTACTGCAAAAGTAAAACCTTCTAAAGGTCTATATTCTACTCGGTTCCACATGCCTTCATCAGAAATAGGTTGTTCGGCGTACATCTCGCGCACAAATTCTACATTGAATCTTAAGAAGTCTATAAATTCACACGCTGCATCTATTTCTGTTTGGTGCACATTTTTAGATTGCCCAATCATAGTTGCGGCGTTTATTTTGTCACGATAAGGTCCTGCAAATAAATCTGCTGCTTTTAGAAAAATTGAAACCCTTTGTTCCCAGGCTAAATCTGCCCATTTTTGGCGCGCTGCCAAAGCTGTATTGATGGCTTCGTCTACATGGCTCATATCGCCTTTGTAGTAAAAACCAAAATCGTGTGCGTGATCTTGTGGAGATTGAAGTTGAACTTTAGTATCTGTTTTTACTTGCTTTCCATTGATAATCATTGGAATTTCAACTTTTTCATTCCACATTTTTTTATAAGTAGAAATCAAATTATTTACTTCAGAAGAACCTGGTTCATAGGTTCTTACGGGTTCGTTTAGCACAACTGGAACGTCAGAAATTGCTTTCGTCATATCTTTATTTTTATAATTTTACTTGATTATTACAAAGTTAAGGCTTTCATTTTGAAACACCGAACTAAGTATTTCTTTTAAGATTAATTTAAGATTTTGGTTACAGAATTATTCAGCATTTTCTGTAAACTTTATTTGATTTTTATCACTTAGTATCTTTAGTCTTTATAGTATTTTGTTTTATGTTAATCTGCTGTTAAATTTAAAAAAAAAGCGCCTTTTTTTAGATAGAACGCCTATCTTTAATACAGAATGAAACATTTTAATTAAATAAAAAAATATGGAAATTTTAATTAACACCGACCATAATATTGATGGTAAAGAAAAAATGATTGCTTACTATAAAGATGAGGTAGCACATTATTTTGAAAGGTTCAGCGACTATCTTACAAGAATTGAAGTGAAAATTAGCGATGAAAATTCTGATAAAAGTGGAGTAAACGACAAAAGATGCATTTTGGAAGCCAGAATAAAAGGCATGCCACCAATTGCAGTTACAAGCCATGGCGAAACAGTTGAGAAAGCGTTTGTCGCTGCTACCAATAAAATGAAGACTTCCCTTGAATCTAAAATGGGACGCTTAAAGAGTTATTAAAAACATATAAATTCTTTCAGATATTTATAGTTTGAAATCTTCAAAACCTTGTGATGATTTTAAAAATCTTTGCTAGGTTTTTTTGTTTTAAGGAGTTGAAAATAAACATAAATCTTTTCTAGATAAAAAAATATTAAAAAATAATTGCGCAACCGAAAAATTGCGCATATATTTGCAACCAATTGGTTGCATAAAATTATAAAAGTGAGAAGAGATATATTTCAAGCCATTGCAGATCCAACTAGAAGAGCGATTATCTCATTAATTGCATTGCAAGCGATGACGCCAAATGCCATAGCAGAAAATTTCAAAATCAGCAGACAGGCTGTTTCTAAACATCTTAAAGTATTATCAGAATGCGAAATGCTTAGTCAAAATCAGCAGGGAAGGGAGATTTATTATGGTTTAGAAATTAATAAAATGAAAGAAATAGATGATTGGCTGAAAGAGTTTCGTGACATTTGGGAAACCCGATTTAATCAACTTGATGACTTATTATTAACCTTAAAAAAATAAAAAATGAATCATTTGCAATTTGGCTTTAATGTTGACAAAGCCGCAAAAACGGTTATAATTACCAGAGAATTTG
Organism: Halpernia humi; assembly: GCF_900108025.1. Classification (GTDB taxonomy): domain Bacteria; phylum Bacteroidota; class Bacteroidia; order Flavobacteriales; family Weeksellaceae; genus Halpernia; species Halpernia humi. The sequence goes on along the minus strand of NZ_FNUS01000005.1, from coordinate 164,492 downwards.
CCGCCGAACTTTCTTTGGTTTGGGACGCCTTTACAAAACAAGAAATTTTAGACCAGTGGTGGGCGCCAAAACCTTGGGAATCTAAAACAAAAGTTATGAATTTTGAAGTTGGTGGCCGTAGATTTTATGCCATGGTAAGCCCAGAAGGAATGGAAAGTTGGTCGCTTCAAAAATACACTTCAATTAATCCGAAAACAAATTTTAAAATGGTAAATGCTTTTGCGGACAAAGATGAAAATCCGCAATTGCCAGGTTCTGATTGGGATTTTACTTTTTCGGAAGAAAATGGAGTAACAACAGTGAATATTGTAATTAAAAATGAATCTAAAGAACGTTTTGAAAAAATGATTGAAATGGGTTTTCAAGGTGGTTTTACTATGACTTTGAATTATTTAGAAACGCTTTTAGAAAATTTGAAAAAGTAGAATTTGTTTTTATAAAAACGCCAAAAGGGTTTAAAACTCTTTTAGGATTAATTGCTATTTTCTTCACATCGAAAGGTGAAATAGACTTCTTTTTAGCCCCGATTGAAGCGGCATCCCCGCCGCGGCGGGATATAGCGGAAAGCGGGACAAAAGGTGAAAGAAGATAAAACCGACTTGCTCCTTATTTTCAAAAAGCTTTTTGTAAATTTACCTACCAAAAAAAAATAGTATGACTTCCCAAGAAAAAGTAGCGCTCTTGCGCGAAAAAATGGCAGAAAATAATATTGATGCCTTTATTGTTTATTCCGCAGATCCGCACATGAGCGAATATTTGCCAAAAGAATGGCAAGAAAGGTCGTGGCTTTCTGGTTTTACTGGTTCTGCAGGTTTTGTGGTGATTACCAAAGATAAAGCAGGCTTGTGGACAGATGGGCGCTACTTTGTGCAAGCACCTAAAGAATTGGAAGGTTCTGGAATTGATTTATTTAAAGATGGGATGGAGGGAACTCCGAATTATATTGATTGGATTATTTCTGAAATTCCTTCAGACGGAACGGTTGCCGTGAATGCCATAGCCACCTCGAACGCCAACTGGGAGTTATTATCAGAAAAATTATTGGCCAAAAATAGAAAATTGGTAGATTTACCTCTTTTAAAAGAAATCTGGACGAATAGAAATGAAAATGCAGTAAAAAACCCGGTTTTTGTACATCCTATCGAAAGAGCGGGTAAATCTGTGAATGAAAAATTGTTTGATATTCGGAATAAAATGGAAGAAATGAACGCGTCTGTTCATGTAATTTCTAGTTTAGATGATGTGGCGTGGACACTGAATTTACGGGGAAGTGATGTGCAATCTAATCCTGTATTTTTAGCTTATATTCTTTTAACTAAAAATGAGGCGAAACTCTTCGTGGATTTAGAAAAATTGGACGTTAATGCGAGAAAACAAATGGATGATTCTTGCGTGAAAATGTTGCCTTACGAAGATTTTTATACCGAATTAAAAAGCATTAAAAATGAAAAAATTCTCGTTTCGCCGAATAGTAATCAAATGATTTTCGAAGCTTTAAAAGAACAGAATTCCTTTATAAAAGCCCCTGTTCCTGGCAATTTAATGAAAGCCATTAAAAACGAAACAGAACTTGAAGGCTTTCGCACAGTGATGCAAAGAGATGGTGTTGCAATGGTGAAATTTATTTTTTGGCTCACAAAAAATGCAGGCAAAGAAGCGATGACAGAGTTTTCTATCGGCGAAAAATTGCGCGCTTTTCGAGCAGAAGGAAAAAATTTCGTGGGCGAAAGTTTCGGAAGTATTGTTGGTTATAAAGAAAATGCAGCAATTATGCATTATTCTGCAAAAAGTGAAGGCAGCAAAGAAGTGACGAATGAAGCCACGATTTTAGTAGATTCTGGCGGCCAATATTTAGAAGGAACAACTGATATTACGCGAACTATTGCGCTTGGAACGGCTTCGGAAGAATTTAAAACCGATTGCACTTTGGCTCTAAAAGGCATGATTCAACTTTCTATGGTAAAATTTCCGAAAGGGACGCGCGGCGTGCAACTCGATGCTTTTGCAAGAATGGCGCTTTGGAAAGAGGGAAAAGATTACAACCATGGAACGGGACATGGCGTGGGAAGTTTTATGAATGTGCATGAAGGCCCGCAAAACATTAGAAAAGATATGAATATGCAGCAATTAATTCCCGGAATGGTTTTGTCTAATGAACCTGGTTTTTATTACGACTATCACTACGGAATTCGCCACGAAAATTTAATTGCAGTTCGCGAATTAGAAACAACAGATTTTGGTACTTTTTATGATTTTGAAACTTTAACGATATGCCCATTTGATAGAAATGTTTTAAATGTAAATCTATTGACCGACCCTGAAAAAGATTGGCTCAATAATTACCACAATTGGTGCAAAGAAAAATTAGAAAACGATTTGGAAGGTGAAGTGAAAACGTGGTTTTTAGAACAAGTGAAACCACTATAGGTGCTCTTTTCCGGTTATAAGTTTCGACGAATCTAATTTTAAAAAAGGAAATCATTCTATAAGAAATAGTGAATTCATCAGGTTTTCTAAAGATAATTTTAAATATGTTCTTTTAAAATTCCTAAAAGAAAACAAAAGTTGTAAAGTAAAAATATTGGAATAATTTTAATTAAAAAAACGGCTTGAAAGTCAATCAATTAAGAGCAATTAGCAGAAGTCGCGTTCGCTTTAGACGCGGTTATAAAAGTATCGATAAAAAAAGCATCAAACTCCTTTGGCTCGCACTAATTGTTGGAGCAGTGGCAGGATTGGTAAGTACTTTTTTCCGATTGCTTTTAATAGAAATAGAAAAAATAAGGGTAAGTTATGTACTGAATATAAAAGGCGATACATTGCCTTGGCTTTGGTTATTTCTCATCACTTTTATTGCAATTTATTTGGCTATTTTTTTAAGCAAAAGGTGGGCTCCCGAAATCTCTGGTAGCGGAATACAAGAAGTAGAAGGCGCACTAGATCGCATTTGGAAACTTCGTTGGAAGGCTGTGATTCCTTTAAAATTCATAAGTTCTATTTTTTCTTTAGGCAGTGGCTTATTATTAGGTCGTGAAGGGCCAACCGTGCAGATGGGCGCACATGTGGGGCAAATGGTGAAAGATTGGTTTGAAGAATCTGAAGAAAAAAATAATGCACTGATCTCTACAGGCGCATCCGCTGGATTAGCAAGTGCCTTTAATGCGCCACTTTCGGGCGTTATCTTCGTGATGGAAGAAATGAACGAGCATTTTAAATTCAACTTTTTTTCTGTGGCAGCCATTATGATTGGCGCAGGAACGGCAGATAGCATTGTGCGATTATTGCTTGGAAATCAACGCACAATCATCATGCATGTTTTTAGTTTTGAAAATCTAAATTGGATTTGGCTTTTTGCTGTTTTAGGTATTTTGTTGAGTTTAGTTGGTTACTTTTTTAATCATTTTGTGATTAAAGTATTAGATTTATTTAATAGTTTTCGGTTTCATTTTATTTGGATTGCTCTTTTTTTAGGCGCCATAATTACGGCATTCAGTTTTTATTCTATGGATTTCGTTGGTGCAGGATATGAAACCATTTACAAAATATTAAATCATTCTTTTACTTTAAAAATGATGCTTTTTTTACTCTTAATGCGTTTTCTTTTAACCTTGATAAGTTATGGATCTGGTGTTCCGGGTGGTATTTTTGCCCCGCTATTAAGTTTAGGCGTTATTTGTGGGATGATATTTGGCGTTTTGGCGAAAGATTTATTCCCTACTTCTATAGATGATCCCGCGATATTTGCCGTTGCGGGTATGGCTGGGATTTTTGCCGCTACCGTTCGCGCACCCATTACAGGCGTAGTTTTAGCAATAGAGTTGACCTCCAATTTCGCCCTTATTTTACCTTTAATTTTAACTGCTTTAGTAGCTTCTGTGCTTACGACTTTACTCGGCAACCGACCAATTTATACGGAATTATTAGAACGTGTAATTCAACAGAAAAAGACCGAAAAAGAAGAGAAAACTGCCAAAGAAAAACTTGAAAGTGAGACTAAAATGTTTGATGTAGAAATTTAGAATTTTAATTAAAAATCTAAATTTAATTATCCATCAATAATCTGTATTTTAGATCATTCTGCGGTGATAATTTATTTGTCCCAAATGATATGCAAGATGGGTTGCGAGATGAATTAAGAAGAATTCTGTGCTCATTTTTTCTTTAAAAATCAGAACTGGAAAATCTTTTTCTAAACTATTTTCGTCTAAATTTTCTAGTGTTTTATTTACTATTTCTCTGGTGTTTTCAATATGCGAAACAAGCGATTCACGGCATACATTTTTAGCCGAAAACTCAAATTCACGATTTCTCATAAAATCTGTTCCGCCCAATTCTTTACCGATGAAATGCTGCAAATTTCCCGTTAAATGCAGACAAAGATTTCCCGCAGAATTACTTACTCCACCCGAAATTTTCCAAAGATCGGCTTCGTTTTTATAGAGTTCTATTTCCGCTTTCAATTTGAGCAAATCTCTGTTGAAAAGGCTTTGTAAAGTTTTTGTGAGCATCTTTTTTGAGTTAAATTAAAACATTTTAGAAATATAAATTTAACGATTTAATTCCATTTAATAAAATTTTAAAAATTGCTTTGCTCCAAAGTAGAGAAATCTCATTAGAACACAAATTGTCTTATCACAAAAGAATCCATAATAAAGCACAAAATAAAAGAAACTCCCAAATTTTAGGAGTTTCAGTAGATTTAGTTCGAATAGCTGACCAATTCTTTTTTGTCGCTATTGAGTAATTTATATTCTAAATATTTGAAAGAATCTCTTGGGATTATTGTAACCCATTTTTTATATTTTAAGTACCATTTTGTTTGAATACTCATTATACCTTTGGTTAAATAGGCTTCTACAAAAGGATGTACGTGTAGAAAAAGTTTGCCTTTTTGAGATTGCATAATATTGCGGATGGTTTCTTCCATACGCTCTATAATCACTATTGGTGCTAGGATTTCTCCGTCTGCGTTAGGATTGTCTTCTTTGGTTTTTATCACTTTTTCTGGCCTAGTTCTCTGTCTTGTAATCTGAATTAGGCCAAATTTACTTGGAGGCAAAATTTTATGGCGCGCTTTGTCTTTTTCCATTTCATCACGCAAATGGTCGAATAATTCCCGGCGATGGCCTGCATCAATCATATCTATAAAATCAACTACAATTATGCCGCCCATATCACGAAGTCGCAATTGGCGCGCAATTTCTGTAGCTGCCATTTTATTGACATAAAGTGCGTGTTCTTTATTGCCAGATTTACCAGAATTAATGTTGTTTCCAGAATTTACATCTATCACGTGAAGCGCTTCAGTATGCTCTATCACAAGATAGGCGCCTTTAGAACTTGGGATATTTACATGCTTGCCAAAACTTTGCTTTAGTTGTTTTTCTACATTATAATATTCCATTAAAGGAATGTGAGAATCATAGAATTGAACGATATTTTTTCGTTCGGGCGCAATTACTTCTAGGTAATTTTTCATGTCAGAAACCATTTGCTCATCATCACAAATAATACTTACAAAATCAGCGTTGAAGTTATCCCGTAAAATTGACGACGCTTTGTCGTCCTCACTTAAAATTTTAAAGGGAATTTTTGCTTTTTGGATGTTTTTAAAAGTAGTTTCCCACTTTTGCACCAACATATTCATGTCATTATGAAGTTCTGCCACTTTTTTACCCTCCGCCACAGTTCTTATAATCACGCCGAAACCTTCTGGTTTTATACTTTCAATAAGCGTTTTCAGCCTTGTCTTCTCTACAGAATCTTCTATTTTTTTCGAAATCGAAACTTTATTATCAAAAGGAATCAAAACTAAAAATCGACCTGTAAGAGAAATTTGAGTAGAAATTCTTGGGCCTTTTGTAGAAATTGGTTCTTTGGTAATTTGTAGTAAAACAGTATCATCTTTAGCCAATACTTTGTCGATTAATCCATTTTTAGAAATTTCTTTTTCAATAGGGAAATTCTTTAAACTAGGATTATCTTGTTTCTTGCTAATTACATTTTTTAAAAAACTAGAATAGGTGAGATATTCTGGGCCAAGATCTTGGTAATGAAGAAAAGCATCTTTTTCATAACCAATGTTTACAAATGCCGCATTTAGATTGGGTGCCAATTTTTTTACTTTACCTAAAAAAAGATCGCCAACAACGAATTCGCTTTTCTGCTCTTCTTCATGAAGTTCCAACAATCTGCCCTCCTCTAAAAGTGCAATTTTAGTGTGGTCTCCTTCATGTGATATGATCAGTTCTTTCTTCATTTAGAAAATACGATGTAAATTTTTTTGATAGGTTGTTTTCGTGATAAAACAAAAATATAGCCAATGAAATTTTTAGAAAATTTACATTAACTATATTGATATATGGTTTAAGAAAAGTCTATTTTTTCTTGTGTCTGTTCGCTCTTCTTCTTTTTTTTCTTTTGTGAGTCGCTACTTTATGTCTTTTTCTTTTTTTTCCGCTTGGCATATTTTCTGTTATTTATAAGTTTAAATTTATTTTACTGGTACTTTTACTTTAATCTTCTCTACAAAAGTTTTAGAAGGTTTAAAAGCAGGGATGTTGTGTGCAGGGATTTCTATGGCAGTATTTTTAGAAATATTTCGTCCTGTTTTTGCTGCTCTTGTTTTGATGATAAAAGATCCGAAACCTCTAAGGTACACATTATCACCATTATACATAGAAGTTCTAATTTCTTGCATGAAAGCCTCTATTACTTTCTGCGTGTCGTTCTTCTCTACGCCTAATTTATTTGAGATGGTGTTTACCAATTCTGCCTTTGTCATTTCCTTTTTTGTTTATATTTTTGGTGTGCAAATATAAAACTTATTTTGAAATCTAAAAAACAAAAGCCTGATTTTCTACACCTTGGTATAAAATTATTACATTGGTTTGAGACAAACGCCCGAAATCTACCTTGGCGGAAAACAAATGATCCGTATAAAATTTGGATCTGTGAAATTCTGCTTCAACAAACCCAAGTGAAACAAGGATTGAACCATTATTTAAAATTTGTAGAAAGATTTCCGAATGTTGAAAGTCTTGCAGCGGCCGATGAAGACGAAGTTTTATTATATTGGAAAGGACTTGGCTACTATTCCCGCGCTTTAAATTTGCATAAAGCCTCAAAACAAATTTGCAATGATTTTAAAGGGAAATTTCCCGAAAATTATGCAGATATTTTAAGTTTAAAAGGCGTAGGAAAATATACCGCAGCAGCCATTGCAAGTATTGCTTTTAATTTAAAATATCCCGCCATTGATGGTAATTTTTACCGTGTTTTATCGCGTCTTTTTGCTGATGATTTTGATGTGTCTAAACCATCTGCCTTTCAATATTTTTCAGAATTAGCCCTTTTGCTGATGCCTGATGATCATTTTGGTGATTTCAATGAAGCAATGATGGATCTAGGCGCAGAAATTTGTAAACCTAAAAACCCAGCCTGTGAGCATTGTCCATTTAATATAGATTGCCTTGCATTTAATTCTGGAAAAATTTCAAATTTTCCCGTTAAAAGTAAAAAAACAAAGGTTACAGATTTAGATTTGACTTATTTTTTTATAAATTTTGAAGATCAGTTTTTAGTGAAGCGCAGAAAAGAAGATTTTATCTGGAAAAAATTGTACGAATTTGCGATTGAAATTCCACCAGAGTTTGAAAAATATATAATCGGGCACAATGTAATTTCACATAAACTAACACACAAAAATTTAAAAATTAGTATCAACAATGTTCAAATTCTTGATTTTGCGTTATTTCAAAAATTTGCACTCGAAAATGATTTTGAAATGGTTGATTTTAAAAGATCTAGGCTAAAATCTTTCCCAAAGCCATTGCAAAATTATTTAGCAAAAATTGAAAAAAAAGAAGATTTTCAAGGTGAATTATTTAACTAATTTTTAGTAAAAAACCAAGAAAATTGAAACAGTTGAACTTGAAATAATTTAATGAAAAACAATCAACTAGAAGTTGTTTTGAGAAAAAATATGGGTCTCTTTGTTAAAAATTCCTAATGCTAAATGTCTCCTTATTTAAAAACAAAAAAAATCACTATTTTTGCGGAATGCTTAAAAACATCTTTTTTGCGTGTTTATTTTTAATTTTGGCCTCATGTGGCAAAAAACCATTGCCAAAACCGAGCGGCGAATTACGCTTGGAATATCCAGCGCCGAAATATCAAAATTTCACTTCAGATTGCCCTTTTACTTTTGATTATTCTAATTTTTCAGAAATTCAGGACGGCAAAAAAAAATGTTGGTACTACATTAATTATCCAAAAATGAAAGCCAAAATTTTCATCACTTATTTCCCAATTCAAAATGATTTCAACGCACATACAAAAGAAGCGGAGAAATTGGTTTATGAGCATACTATAAAAGCAAGCTCGATAGATACGCAATCTTTCAGTTATCCTGCTAAAAAAGTTTATGGAAATTTTTATCAATTGCAAGGTGAGACAGCCTCAAATATTCAGTTTTATGTTACAGATTCTACCAAACATTTTGTAACGGCGAATTTATATTTTAACACGAGACCAAAACCCGATTCGCTCGCACCTGCAGTAGATTACATTAAAAAAGATATGTTGCATATTATTGATACTTTTAAATGGAAGCAGTAACAGTAAAAAGCATAAAAGTTAAAGTAAGAAAGTGAAATTTTAACTAAAATAGTTAGTTAAAAATTAAAATAAATTTAGATAAAATATAATATGAAATTATTAGTAGTAGGAAGTGTAGCGTTCGACGCAATTGAAACGCCTTTTGGGAAAACCGATAAAATTTTAGGCGGTGCGGCAACCTATATTACTTTGGCATCCTCTGTTTTGGGTGTAGATTCTGGTATTGTCTCCGTTGTTGGAGGCGATTTCCCACAAGCAGATTTGGATATGCTTACTGGCAGAAACATTAATATAGAAGGCATAGAAATAGTAAAAGACGGAAAAACTTTTTTCTGGAGCGGCAAATACCACAATGATTTGAATTCTAGAGATACTTTGGTAACAGAAGTAAATGTTTTGGAACATTTCGATCCAAAAATTCCAGATTCTATGCAAGATGCAGAAGTGTTATTGCTAGGGAATTTGCATCCTGGCGTGCAACTTTCTGTTTTAGAAAAAATGAAAAACAAGCCAAAATTGGTAATTTTAGATACCATGAATTTTTGGATGGATACTGCTTGGGATATTTTGATGGAAATGATTGCTAAAACCGATGTGATTTCCATAAATGACGAAGAAGCGCGCCAACTTTCTGGTGAATATTCTTTAGTAAAAGCCGCCCAAAAAATCCACGAATTAGGACCAAAATTTGTGATTATAAAAAAAGGAGAGCACGGCGCATTATTGTTTCACGATGGCAAAATCTTTTCAATTCCTGCATTGCCTCTAGAAGTGGTTTTTGATCCAACTGGCGCAGGTGATACTTTTGCAGGTGGTTTTGGAGCACATCTTGCAAAAACAGAAAATTTTAGTTTCGAAAACATGAAATCTGCAATCATTGTAGGTTCTGCGCTCGCTTCATTTACGGTGGAAAAATTTGGAACAGAACGTTTGAAAGAAGTTACAAACCAAGATTTGAAAAATAGAATCGAAGAATTTAAAAATCTAACTTCATTTGAAGTTACCTTATAAATAATTAAATTTAATGAAAAAATTAAGTGTTTTTTTACTGTTGATTTTTGTAAATACCTATTGCTTCGCACAATTTATGATTGTGGGGAAAGACAGTATTTCCTTGGCAAACTTTAAAAAAGACAACCTTTACGGTTTACAAAATATTGGCGTTGAAAAAACTTTGAAAGCAACGCAAGATTTCTACTTGTTGCAGCAATTTGCCCAAGAGAAAAAAGCAGATACAACGGCCGCCTTTAAAAGTGCAATGCAAAATAAAGAAGGGGAATTGCGAAGCAAACTATTTTTGCCAACAGCAGTTACAGATCCTATTTTAAGCCAATACGTTGCAGATAATAGAACCGAAAGAAAAGTTTTGATTTTTTTAAAAGAGTTAAAACCCGACGATAAAACCGATTACAAAATGGTTTATGATTCGGTGAAAAGTGGCAAAATGACGATGGAAGATGCCATGAAAAAATACATGGATAAAACTGGCAAAGCATTCTACGTTAAACCGGGAAGCATGGATAATGACATGTATGCTGAAATTAAAACTTTACCCAAAAATGGTTTTACTAAATTATATAAAACACCACAAATTGTGGCTTTTGCCCAACTCTTAGACAATAGACCAAGTTTGGGCTATATAATTTTCGGAACTATTTCTTACCCAAATGATGCAAATGCTTCAAAAAAGAAGGCCGAAATTTATGATGCTTTAAAAAGTGGAAAAAAATTCGCGGAAGTTGCAAAACTTTATGGCTCGTCTGATGCTGAAAAAAATAATAGTGGTCTGGTAGTAGGCTCTCCCACATTGCCAGATGCAGTTTATGATGCTTTGAAAAACAAAAAAGAAGGTGAATATTCTGACCCCATTTTAGTGGGCGATCAATTTTTTGTTTTTAATATTTATGCGCTCACACCCTATGAGTTGGATGCTAAAAATAAAGAGTTCTTTAAATCTGAAATGATGAAATCTCAATACGGAGAGTTGGTACAAAAAGAATTAATAGATTATTTAAAAAAGCAGCCCAATTATAAAGAAACCCCTGAATTTAAAAATATTCAAAAATCTTATGCGACACTTTTAGCAGATAAAAAAGGTTTAGAAAGTTTGTTTTCTTACAATAATCATAAAATGAGCGTTGATGATTTAAAAAAATTAATTGCTGATAAGGTGAAAGATGTAGAAAAATTAACTCCCGAAGAATGGAAGAATTTATTAAACATCATCAATTCTCAATTTGTTTATAATTCGTACGCACAAGATTTCTACTCAAGAAAAGATGTAAAACCAGAATTAGATGCTGAAAAAAGGAATTTGTATTCAGAATTTATTTTTTCTAATTGGCTGAAAAACGATGTGAAAAATCATCCAGAAAAACTTACTGCTTACTACAACGCACACAAAGATAAATATATGTGGGAAAGCAGAGCAGAAGGGAGAGTTGCGATTTTTGATGATGAAACTTTAGCGCCAAAAATTATGGCCGAAATTGCAGATTCGAAAAATTGGGATGCACTACAGAAAAAATATGAAGCTAAAAAAGATGCCAAAAAACAAGATGTTGTAAATTTCCAAAGTGGCGATATGTCTGAAACTGCGGAGGTTTTCACGAAATACAAAGTGCCTTTCAAAAAAGGTGTTTTTACCACCAAAATGGGTACAAAAACTTTAGTTATTGCAATTGATGGGATTTTGCCTCCTTCGCAAATGACGGAAAAAGAAGCCGAAGAATATCTTAAAGATGCCGTAACTGAAGAGCAGTTATCCAAAATTCTTGCAGATCAGCGCGCTAAAACAAAAATTGTGGTGCAACCTGAATTTCTAAAAGATTTGGAGAAAAATTTTAAGAAATAATTATAATAATTTATAAAGCATAATTCATTTAGAATCCTAAATTTGCAACTTATTTAAAACCAGAGAATGACAAAGTCTATAAAGCATATATTTTTCTTATTATTTCTAATTATTGGATTGTCGCAAACCAAAGCGCAATTAAAACCTGGCCAACTTGTTGATGGTATTTCTGCGGTTGTAGGTGATGAAATTGTTTTAGAATCCGACATCCAAGAACAAGCGACTTACGCACAACAGCAAGGAACTGATGTTTCTGATAAGTGTAAATTTTTAGAGAAAATTATTGGGAATAAACTTTTAATTTATCATGCTAAAAAAGATACTTTAATTGAAAATCCAGCATCACGTATAAAAGAGAATACAGATACAAAATATTCTCAAATTTTGTCGCAATTTCCAGATGAGAAAACAATGCTTGCCGCCTATAAATTTCGGACGGCATACGAAATGAAAAAAGCGATAGAAAAAATTGATACCGATCAATATTACGGTCAACAAAAATTTGCCAGAATTACCGATAAAGCAGACGTAACGCCAAATGAAGTAACAGATTTTTATAACTTATACAAAGAACAATTACCTGAAGTAAAAGATGAGGTTACTATAGCCGAAATCAGTTTATATCCGCGCTTAACGGATGCGCATAAGCAAGTTTTAATAGATAAATTAAAAAAAATAAAGCAAGATATTCTAAACGGCGAGTCTTTTGCAAACGAGGCTAGAATTTATTCTGAAGATCCCGGCTCTGCGCAGAAAGGCGGCCTTTACACAAATATTTCTCGTGGTAAAATGGTGAAAGCTTTTGAAGCAACCGCTTTAAATTTGCAAGAAGGTGAAATTTCTGATCCTGTAGAAACGGAATTTGGCTATCATATTATTCAGTTGGTGAAAAAAAATGGAAAACAATATGATGCGCGCCACATTTTGCTAAAAGCAGAGCCAAATGCCCAAGAAATTGCTAGCGCTAAAAAGATATTAGACAGTATTAAAACTTTAATTACTGAAGGAAAAATTAGTTTTAAAGATGCGGCCTTTAAATTCTCTGATAATAAAAATACAAAATTTAGCGGCGGAATCGTAACTTCCCAAGACGGGACAGATAAAATAGAAAAAGCCAGTTTGCCCGCAAATTTAGCCTTTCAGATCGCAGGTATCAATAAAGGAGATCTTTCTGATGTTTTCGAAGATGAACTAAATGGTAGAAAAGTTGTGTCATTATTAAAAGTAGAAGATGTAATTGGAGCGCACCAGTTGGATCTTGCCACAGATTACGACCGTATAAAAGATTTGGCCTTGAATAAAAAGAAAAATGAAATGGTTGAAAAATGGATTGATGAAGAAATCCCCAAAACATTTATTTCTATAAATAAACGCTATGACGATTGTAATTTTAAGAATAATTTTAAGAAGAAAACAAGCGAAAATTAATACAAAATCTCTGAAAATATTTTCAGAGATTTTTTTTGTCATAAAAAAAATTTCCGCTTCATCTTATTTCCATTGTTTAGCTTTTTTTAGTCAATTCCTAGTTAGAAAAGAATTAAAGAAAAATAGTCAAAGTTTCTATCAATTTCCTATTTTTGAATTTAATTAAACTTTACAACCCGCAACCAAAGCCAAAAAGATGAACGAACTGCAAAAAAATAAAATCACCAATTTATTTCAGATAAAATATCCCATCATTCAAGGTGGAATGATTTGGCATTCTGGTTGGAGATTGGCTTCTGCCGTGTCTAATTGCGGTGGTTTAGGCTTAATTGGAGCCGGAAGTATGTATCCCGATATTTTACGAGAAAATATTCAGAAATGCAAAAAAGCAACCAACAAACCGTTTGGCGTAAATGTCCCAATGTTGTACCCAAATTTGGAAGAAATATTTAAAATTATTTTAGAAGAAAATATTAAAATAGTTTTTACATCCGCCGGAAATCCGAAAACTTACACCGAATTTTTGCAAAAAGAAGGTATAAAAGTAGCGCACGTTGTTTCATCTACAAAATTTGCCATAAAATGTGAAGAAGCCAACGTAGATGCAGTTGTAGCCGAAGGTTTCGAAGCCGGCGGACACAACGGAAGAGATGAAACCACCACTTTTTGTTTGATACCAAATGTGCGAGAAAATATTTCAAAACCCTTGATTGCAGCGGGTGGAATTGCGCTTGGCTCGCAAATGAAAGCAGCTATGATTTTGGGCGCAGATGGCGTGCAAATCGGCTCGCGTTTTGCCGCCACAGAAGAAGCAAGTTCGCATGAAATTTGGAAAAAGAAAATTACAGAATTAAACGAAGGCGATACAAATTTGACTTTAAAAGAATTAGCACCAGTTCGTATGGTGAAAAATAAATTTTACAACGATTTAGAAAACCTTTATGAATCAGGAAGAGACAAAGATGCTTTAAAAGAAAAACTTGGAAGAGCGCGCGCAAAACGCGGCATGTTTGAAGGTGATTTAGAAGAAGGCGAATTAGAAATAGGGCAAGTTTCCTCTCTAATAAAGGAAATCTTACCCGTAGAAAAAGTTTTTGAAAATCTTTTAGCAGAATTTAATGCTGCAGATTTCTCTAAATTTTAGATTTTAAGCAAGCATCGCTTTCACATCTTCAAAACCGCCACCGTTGTAAACGTCCGTCAAGCCTTGGTTTTCAAAAAACTGCGTCGCTCTTCCGCTTCTTGCGCCACTTCTGCAAAAGAAAATTTTCGGACCTTCAAGATTGATTATTTCTTGTTTTCTTTCTTCAATTTCTCCTAAAGGGATATTTTGCGCTTTTTCAATTTGCCCATCCATTTCAAGTTCCATTTCTTCGCGAACGTCTATTAAATGGTAATTTCCGTTTTCTAAAATTTCTTCTAAAGTCATTATATTTATTTAAAATGTATTTTTGTAATTATTTAAAACAAAATTAGTTAAAATCAACTTCATTTGCAAAGAAAATAAATGCCACAAAATCAGCAAAAATATTCAGATTTAATTAAAGAAAAAGCCCGAAAATATGGCTTTGAATCTTGTGGTATTTCTAAAGCCGAATTTTTGGAAGAAGATGCGCCAAATTTAGAAAATTGGTTGAAAAATAATTTTCAAGGTGAAATGGCTTACATGGAAAATTATTTTGATAAAAGGCTAAATCCAACTTTGTTAGTCGAAGGTTCAAAATCTGTTATTTCGCTTTCCTACAACTATTTTCCAAGCGAAAAAATTGAAACTTTAGATAATTTTAAAATTTCAAAATACGCTTATGCAGAAGATTATCACGATATTATTAAAGGTATTTTAAAAGATTTAGTTAATGAATTAAAGCACGAAATTGGCGATTTTCATTTTAGAATTTTTGTAGATTCTGCGCCAGTTTTAGAGCGCGCTTGGGCCAGAAAATCAGGCATTGGTTGGGTGGGGAAAAACGCTAATTTAATCACAAAAGAAAAAGGATCTTTCTATTTTTTAGCAGAGATTATTTGCGATTTAGAATTAATTGCAGACCACGAAACCACCGATCATTGCGGAACTTGTAGAAAATGTATCGACGCTTGCCCCACAGATGCCATTATTTCAGATAAAATTATTGATGGAAGCAAATGTATTTCTTACGCAACGATTGAGTTAAAAAATGAAATTCCCACGCATTTTAAAGATAAAATGGAAGATTGGATGTTTGGTTGCGATATTTGCCAAGACGTTTGCCCATGGAACCGTTTTGCACGTCCCAGTCATCAAGAAAAATTTCAGCCAAATTCTTTTTTAAAAAATTATAGAAAGCAAGATTGGCAAGAGTTAAGTCAGGATTTGTTTTCTGAAATATTCCGAAAATCGCCGGTGAAAAGAACAAAGTTTGCAGGTTTGCAACGAAATATTAGGTTTTTAAGTCAATAAAAATTTTTAAATGATAAAAAAAATGGTCATTCTAACACTAAAAATTTTTGGTGTAATTTTAGGGTTAATCGTGCTTTACGTGATTTTGGCTTTGACTTTACCTTACATTGAAATCCCAAAAAAGGCAACAACTGAAAAGGCAAATATCCCAATTTATATTTACACAAATGGCGTTCATACAGATTTAGTTGTTCCAGTAAAAACGGCGCAAATCGATTGGAGCCAAAAAATTCCTTATCAAAATACAAAGTCAAAGCAAGAAAATTTTAAATATCTGGGAATTGGTTGGGGCGACAAAGGCTTTTATCTCGATACACCAACTTGGTCTCAACTAAAATTTTCTACGGCATTTTACGCAGCGTTTTGGCTTGGCGAATCTGCAATGCATTGCACTTATTATCATGAAATTAAAGAGGGAAAAGATGCTAAAAAAATAATGCTTACCGAAAATCAATATACAGATTTAATAAAATTTATAGATTCAAAATTTGATAAAAATTCGACTGGAAATAATATTTTAATTCCCACAAACGCCGTCTATGGCGAGAACGATGCCTTTTATGAAGCGCAAGGAAGCTATAGTTTTATAAACACTTGCAACACTTGGACGAATGACGGTTTAAAAGTTGCCGGGCAAAAAGCCGCTTTTTGGACACCTACAGATTTTGGTATTTTTCAGCATTATAAATAGTGGCAGTTCTTCTTTGAAAAGGCAAATTTTAATTTTTGTTTAAATGATTGAAGCATTAAAATTAAATAAGAAATTAATCATCAATACTGATCTTGATGGTGTTTTGTCTGGTTTAATTTTACAAGAATTTTTGGGTTGCGAAATTGTGGGTTTTTGCAATAGCGACAATAAATTGTGGCTCATTGAAGAAGAAAAAAGCCATTACAAACAATTTACTTTTATAGATATGTTTGTGGTAAATAAAGATATAACCTGCATTGATCAACATATTATTTCTTATGATGAGCAGCATAGTTTTTTGCTAAAATCGCATGGCAACAAGATAAATCCAAATTTAATTAGAGGTCGTTTTTTCTCATCTACATCTTCTTATATTAAAAAATATCCGTTTGGAACCGTGCATTTCATCATTGCGGAACTAGAAAAAAATGGGCTAGATTTAGAGAAAATAAAATTGTTTAGCGCTGAAAATACTTTAAATCCTATAGATTTTTTTCTTCGTGCAGACGATGCACTTATCACTTCAGTCGAGAAATATAAGGAAAATGCAAAAGATTGGTGGGAATGGCTAAAAAATTATTCGTGCGAAGGGAAAATTACTAATAAGTTTATTGATTATGTTTATTCTGATATCAACGCATTTGAACTTAAAAAAGAAGTAGAAACACTTTTATTAGCAAAACCCTTCTACTGCAAAAAACCCGATGGCGGTTTCTTTGAAATATTAGATTCAGAAAATAGATTGCTTCCAAACTTCAAATTATACCTCGATTTTATTGCTAGAGAAATAAATTTATCGCCATTAATGATGAAAGAAAATTTTATGGTATTAGAAGGAATTCCAAAGAGAATTAATTTTAAAATTGCAGATTTTTCTGAATTGATGGCGCATTCTACAGTTTCAGGAAAAAAAGTATTTTCTTACGCTTTTGTAAAATCACAGGGAAAAGAAAATTCATTTAGTTTCACTTATTTTGAAAAATAGGCTTAAATTAAATGTTGCTCAAAGATAAAAAAAACCTCTACTAATCTAAGATTGTAGAGGTTTTTTGTACCCAGTGCCGGAATCGAACCGGCACATCTTTCGATACTAGAGTTTGAGTCTAGCGCGTCTACCAATTCCGCCAACTGGGCATCAAAATTGGTTTGCAAATATAGCAATATTATTTATTTTTTAAAGATTTTAAAATAATATTTTTGAAAATATTTTACTGTTTTATTTTGCATAAATAATTGCGTGAAGACCAAGGTTTTCCATTTCTTTTATTTGGTACTTAAAAGTTGTTTATTTCCCAATTTTTTACAAATAATTATTTGCGAATCTTAGGTTAAAACTCTATTTCTAAACTATCGTAAGCCAAAAACATATTTTTTGGTAATTCTTTTTGAACTTCATCATGCAAACCAAATTCGTGACTGATGTGAAGTAAATACATTTTTTTGGGGTTTAAAATTTTATTTAATTCTAAAATTTCTGGCAATACAAAATGGGAAATATGCGATGGTAATTTTCGTAAACAATTGATAATTAAAACATCCAAGTTTTTTAGCATTTCTAATGTTTCTTCGGGGAAAAAACTGGCATCTGTGATATAGCACAAATTTTTAATTTTAAAACCCAAAACAGGAAGTTTATAATGCAGAAAGTGTATGGGCGTTACTTCTATATTTTCTACTTTGAATTTTTCAATATTTATTTCATGCATTTCAAATGAAGGCGCGCCGGGATATTTTATTTCAGCGAAAGCGTAATGAAATTTATCTTTTATTTGCTTTGCGACTCTTGGTAATGTGTAAATCGGCATGTCTTTTTTATTTCGAAAAATAATCGGGCGCAAATCATCTAAACCAATAACATGATCGGTGTGTTCATGGGTAATTAGAACAACATCAACATGCGCTTCATCATTATCAAGCATTTGTTGGCGAAAATCTGGGCCGCAATCAATCAAGATTTTCTTGCCAAAATCTGAAGTGACTAAAGCAGAAGTTCGAAACCGTTTGTCTTTAAAATTTGTGGAAGTGCAAACTTTGCATTTACAGCCTATTACAGGAACGCCTTGCGAAGTTCCTGTTCCTAAAAATTTCAACTTCATTGTTTTTGAGGTTGGTTTTATTTTGGTAAATTTACAAAAATTTAAACGTAAGTGATGACGCAAAAATTAACACCGAAACAGAAGGCTTTAGTAATCAATTTAGACTCCTCTATTTACGGTACGTTTGCAGAAATTGGTGCTGGGCAAGAAACAGTACGTCATTTTTTTCGTGCTGGTGGAGCCTCACAAACAATCGCAAAAGCGATGTCTGCGTACGATAAAGATTTTAGCGATGCTATCTACGGCAAAGAGGTTAAAAATAGATACGTTACACAAACACGTTTGCGCAAAATGTTGCGCTATGAAGTATCTTTAATAGAAGAACGTTTAGAAAGAGAAACCAATCCTGGCAAACGCTTTTTTTCTTATGCCAATACAGTAACGACCATTAATTTTGATAAAACTTCTAAAGGACACGGTTGGGTTGGGATTCGTTTTCAGAGCCACCAAAAAGAAGAATACAACGAAATTGTGCTTCACGTGAAATTTGTTGAAAATGATGCCACATTGCAGCAAGAAACTTTAGGCTATTTGGGCGTAAACCTTATCTACGGCGCCTATCACTATGCCGATAATCCTAGGAAATTGATAGAGTCTTTGTATGATGATATCGCTTTGGATAAATTAGAAATAGATATGATAGATTTCAGCGGCCCTACATTTCGCTATGTAGAAAACCGTTTGATGAGTTTGCAATTGGTGAAGTTAGGGATGACCGAAGCGGTGATTTTTAATTCTGAAGGTAATAATATGTTGCCTGCAAATGTACTTTACAAGAAAAATATTTTTGCCGTTCGTGGAAGTTTTCGCCCAGTAACGCTGGTGAATATTGATATGTTTGAAAACGGTTTGGAATTATTTACCAAAGATGCCAACTGCGCTAAAGAAGAAACCGAAGTTTTATTCGAAATTACGATTGCCAATCTCCGCGCTTTTGGTGATATTGATGAACGTGATTTCTTAGATAGAGTTGATATTTTAGCGAAATTGGGCTACAATATTCTAATTTCAAACTTCTCAGAATATTATAGAATGGTAGATTATTTTGCCACATTTACCAATAAATTTATTGGCGTTGCAATGGGTGTGAATAATCTTCTAGATGTATTTGATGAGGAATATTATAAAAATCTTTCAGGTGGAATTTTGGAGGCTTTTGGTAAATTTTTCCGAAAAGATATGCGTGTTTATCTCTATCCATATAAAGACCAAACAACGGGAGAATTATTAGATTCTAACAATTTGAAAGTCAATACCAACTTGAAAGAGTTATACAAATATTTTAAAATCAATAATAGAATTGTAGATATTGAAAATTATAATCCTGCATATTCTGAAATTTATTCTCGTGAAATTTTAAAGAAAATTGCAAATAATGAATCTGGATGGGAAGATAAATTGCCAGAAGGTGTTGCAGAAATGATAAAAGAGCGAAGTATGTTCGGCTACAAAGAAGAAGTAACTTACGAAGAATTTAAGTAAAAAAAATAAAATGTCTGATTTAAAAAAAAGGTTATCTTCTATTATAGAAAGCCCAAAACAAAGCACTGATGAAAAATTGCAGAAAATTTGCCAGTTATTAGATAGCGAAGTACCACATTTTAACTGGACGGGATTTTATTTTAAAAATGGTGATAAAAACGAACTGAAATTAGGGCCTTATGTTGGCGCTGCTACAGACCATATTATCATTCCTTATGGTAAAGGCATTTGCGGACAAGTCGCAGTTTCAAATGAAACTTTTGAAGTTCCTGATGTGCACGAGCAAGATAATTATCTGTCGTGCTCCATCGATACAAAAGCGGAAATTGTAGTTCCTATATTTAAAAATGGTGAAAATATCGGCCAAATTGATATCGATTCTCACACCATTAATCCGTTTACTCATGAAGATAAAGAAATGCTAAACTGGCTTTGCGAAGAACTTGGGAAGATTTTGTAATTTTTTTATTTTATCTTAAAAACTAAAAACTCCTGAAAAAATTCAGGAGTTTCATTATTTAATAGTATTAAAATAATTAGGCTTTTAGATATCTTGAGTATGCGTATCCCTCTTCGCCATCAGCAGTTTTTATTTTCCACCAATCATCAGAGGTTTGCTCTACTAAAGTTACTGTTTCGCCTTTTGCGGCTTTTCCAACGATGGCGGCTTCCGTAGAGGCTTCTTGTCTAATGTTTAAATTAGAACTTTCAGTTGCAATAGTTAGAGATGCACCAGGTTGCAAACCAGCAACTTGCACGTCAATATTTATGTCTGAAGCCGTAAAAGTAGAATCTATCGCTCCCAAAGCAGACCAAACGGCATCTTTTGCAGAACTGCTTGTGGTAGTGCCAGAAACGTAAAGAATTCCGTCTTGCTCATTCACTTTCAAATCTGAAACGCCTGCAGTTTGTGCCGCAGAAATTACACTTGCATATTTGTCTTGTAATTCGCTCATTTTTAATTATTTAACTGTTAGGTTATTGTTGTATTTTCCAATCTTTAAAGCATCCACAGATTGCTTAATTTTCATGGCTTGCGACGAAGAAACGTTTCCTGTAAGTGTTAATTCACCGTTTACAACTTCAGCTTTCACACTTGGGAAATCTTTTAAAGCATCTGTTACTTTTTGCATTACGGCAGGATCTACCGTTGCAACCTCTACAGCGGGCGCAATTGTGGACATATCCATCACATCTTTTATACCAGGAATTGCTTTTAGAGAGGCTACCATTTGGTCTTTTGCAGCTTGGTCAGCGAAAGTTCCGCTCAAATGTGCAGTTCCATCTTTTACCTCTACAGTGGCGTTCGGGTTAGAAGTTACCACAGTTGTCGCTTGTGTTTGTAAATCTGCATCACTTACTTTTTTCTTACAAGAAGTGCTTGCAAATGAAACAGTTAAGGCTAAAGCAGCCATAGCAATCATTTTTTTCATAGTTGAATTTATTTAAAATTATTCTCAAATTTAATTTAAAAAAACTGGTAAAAAAATTAATTTATTATAAAATTTTCTTAAAATAATGCAAAATCAGTCCATTTTAAGAGTTAAAATAATGCTTTTATTTAATTAAAAAAAATATCTTTGTGAAAACTGTATTAAAAAAAATCAATATGAAGGGTCAAAACAAATTATTTTTTGCAATAATCATAGCGTTAATTATTGGTGTAATAATGGGCGGAATCGTTCATTTGCAATATCCAGAAAGTTCTGAAGGCTTTTCTAAAAATATCAAATTGTTGGGAACAATTTTTATCCGATTGGTTCAGATGATTATTGCGCCTCTAGTTTTCACAACTTTGGTAGTTGGGATTGCAAAGATGAGTGACGTGAAAATGATTGGAAGAGTAGGCACAAAAGCAATGCTTTGGTTTATTTCCGCATCGTTGGTATCACTTTTTATTGGTTTAATTTTAGTGAATTGGTTAGAACCAGGACACGTAACCCAATTAGCGGTGCAAGACGTTTCTGGCGCTCAAGAATTGGTAAAATCCAGCAAAGGATTTTCCATGGAAGATTTTGTACATCACATTATTCCTAAAAGTTTGTTTGAAGCTTTTGCCACCAATGAAGTCCTTCAAATTGTTGTTTTCTCAGTAATGTTTGGGATTGCTTTAGCAAATATGGGCGAAGAATATGCTAAGCCAATAGTTAAAGCCTTAGATATTTGTGCACACGCGATTTTGAAAATGGTAGGTTACATTATGTGGTTTGCGCCGCTTGGTGTGTTGGGTGCTATCGCTGCGGTTGTTGCCACAAATGGTTTTGAAATTTTTAAAGTTTATGCCATTTATTTGCGAGATTTCTTCTTTGCACTCGGTATTTTATGGTTGGTTTTATGTATAGTTGGTTATATGATTTTAGGAAATCGTTTATTTGATTTACTTCGCAGAATTAAAGAACCTTTGTTAATTGCCTTTTCCACCACAAGTTCAGAAGCCGTTTTCCCAAAATTGGTGGAAGAATTGGAACGTTTTGGGTGTAATAATAGAATTGTAAGTTTCATTTTACCGCTCGGATATTCTTTTAATCTAGATGGAAGTATGATGTATATGACTTTTGCTTCTATTTTTATTGCCCAGATTTACGGAATTGATATGACTCTTGGTCAACAAATTACCATGCTTTTAGTTTTGATGCTCACTTCAAAAGGAATTGCGGGAGTTCCGCGCGCAAGTTTGGTAATTATCGTCGCAACTTGCACCATGTTTGGTATTCCACCAGAAGGCATCGCTTTAATTTTGCCAATCGATCATTTTTGCGATATGGGAAGAAGTATGACTAATGTTTTAGGAAATGCACTTGCAACTTCTGCCGTTTCTAAATGGGAAGGACAATTGGAAAGTCATGGCGGGGATTTGTAGATTTCTGTTTTAAATTTACTTAAATTTAATTATGAAAAATTTTTTTTTGTTTTGCTTTTTTATAAGTATCACAATATCCGCACAAAACCAGCGGTTCATGTATGAATATAAATTTATACCAGATTCTACAAATTTATCTAAGGTAGAAACTGAAATTATGAATAATTTGGATATTTCTAAAAAAGGTTCCAAATTTTACAGTCGTGCACAGCAAATTGCTGATTCAATTTTTAGTGCAAAAAGTGCGCAGAATTCTCGTCCAACAGATTTTTCTGGAATTAAATTAGGAAAAGTAAAGGATGTGGTGGAGAAAATGTACCCAGATTTTACTACTTATTTGTTTCAAACCCTAGGAACGGATACATACAAAATAGAAGATGACCGAAAAATAAACTGGAAAATCTCCCCCGATAAAGAAAAAATCGGTGAATGGGAAGTTCAAAAAGCAACTACGAAAATGTATGGCAGAACATGGACGGCTTGGTTTGCCAATTCATTTCCATTTCAAGATGGACCTTATAAATTTTCTGGCTTACCTGGTTTAATTGTTAAAATCGCAGACCAGAACCAAACCCATATATTTGAATTAAAAGCCGTGAAAAATCTTTCTGATGCTGAAGAATGGAAAAGTAATAGCGAAGAAACAGGTTATTTGAAATCTATTCTCATAAAACAAGATATATTCAAAAAAATTTATCAAAGATATCGCGCAGATCCCGTTGCTGGAATTCGTCAAATGATGAATCAAAGCGGTGTAAAAGTTGAAATGACAGACAAAAATGGAAAAGTTTTAGATATAAAAAAAGCCCTGATTGATCAAGAAAAAAGTATGAAAGAAGGTTTTAAAAAAGATAATAATTTGTTAGAATTAGATTTAATTAAATAAACTTTAAAAAAAATTCTTTTGCAAGACCTACTTCTCATCACCCCGCCTTTCACGCAACTCAACACGCCGTATCCTGCAACGGCTTACATCAAAGGTTTTTTGAACACCAAAAATATTTCATCTTTCCAGATGGATTTGGGATTGGAAGTGATTTTAGAATTATTTTCTGAAAATGGTTTAAAGAAAATTTTCGCCGAAATTGAAAATATTAAAAATTCTTCCGAAAATTCTCAACGGATTTTTGCTTTAAAAGAAGAGTATATCAAAACCATCAATCAAGTCGTGCTTTTTCTGCAAAATCAAAATCCAACTTTAGCACGGCAGATTTGCAGCATGAATTTTTTGCCAGAAGCCTCACGTTTTAATCAGTTAGATGATGTAGAATATGCCTTCGGAATGATGGGTTTGCAAGACAAAGCGAAACATCTCGCCACCTTATATTTAGAAGATATTTCAGATTTTATTATTGAAAATATTGATGCCGATTTCGGTTTCAGCAGATATGCCGAAAAAATCGGACAAAGCGCCAATTCCTTCGATGAACTTTATTTAAAATTAAACACTGAAAAATCTTTTGTCGATGAAATTTCTTTAAATATTTTAAAAGAAAAAATTGAAACCATTCAGCCAAAATTGGTCTGTTTTTCCGTTCCATTTCCAGGGAATTTATATGCGGCTTTTCGTGCAGCAAAATTTATTAAAGAAAATTCTCCTTTCATTAAAACCGCGATGGGCGGCGGTTTTCCAAATACAGAATTGCGGGATTTGAAAGATGCACGCGTTTTTGACTTTTTTGATTTTATCACTTTAGATGATGGCGAATTGCCACTAGAATTAATATGTAATGCCGTGCTAAATTCCCCTCCTTTGGAGGGGTGGCAAAATTCAAAGAATTTTGACGGGGTGGTGGTAGAATTCAAAAGAACATTTCTATTAGAAAACGGAAAAGTTGCATATAAAAACAATGCCTCAAAACCAGATTACAAACAAGCATTTGTCGGCACCCCAGATTATTCAGATTTGCTTTTAAACCAATATATTTCCGTCATAGAAATTGCAAATCCAATGCACAGTTTATGGAGCGATGGCCGTTGGAATAAACTCACCATGGCGCACGGTTGCTATTGGGGAAAATGTACTTTTTGCGATATTTCTTTAGATTATATTAAAATTTACGAACCCATTTCTGCAAAAATTTTGGTAGATAGGATGCAAGAATTAATGGCGCAAACTGGCGAATCTGGTTTTCATTTTGTAGATGAAGCCGCGCCACCGGCTTTGATGCGAGAAGTGGCGCTAGAAATTATTCGCCGAAATTTAGTCTTTACTTGGTGGACGAATATTCGGTTTGAAAAAAGTTTTAGTCGAGATTTGTGTTTTTTATTAAAAATTTCCGGTTGCGTCGCAGTTTCTGGCGGTTTAGAAGTGGCGAGTGATCGACTTTTAAAATTAATAGACAAAGGCGTTTCAGTGTCGCAAGTTGCACAAGTGACGCGCAATTTCACCGAAGCAGGAATAATGGTTCATGCGTATTTGATGTACGGTTATCCCACGCAAACCGTTCAAGAAACGGTAGATTCTTTAGAAATGGTGCGCCAATTATTTGAAATGGGCGTTTTGCAAAGTGGTTTTTGGCATCAATTTGCGATGACGGCGCATTCGCCAGTTGGTAAAAATCCTGAAAAATTTGGTGTAACGCCGATTCTTCAAGACATAAAATTTGCCAATAATGATATTGATTTTACAGACGAAACGGGCATCAATCACAGCAAATTTGCCTTTGGTTTAAAAAAATCGCTTTACAATTATATGCACGGAATCAATTTTGATTTGCCACTAAAAAATTGGTTTGATTTTAAAATTCCGAAAACTACAATTGATCCAAACTACATCCACGATTGCCTTTTAGAGGAAGAGCAATTTTTATTTAAAGGAAATTCTAAACTTATTTTTTTAATTGAAATCGCTTTTTTTGAAAATTTTATTAAAACAAAAAAAGGAAATTCTCAGGAAATGACAAGCCTTACTTTTCATCTTAAAACCAATCATTTAAAAATTGATCTAGAAACTGAAAAGGCAATTTGGTTAATGAAAATATTAGAAGAACATTCCATCAAAAATTCAAAATCAATCACTTTAAATCAATTAAAAAATAAGTTTGAAGAAAATTTTGATAATTTTGAATTGTTTTGGTTTTCAAAACCTTTGGAAAAATTAAAGGAGAATGGAGTGATTTTGAGTTTGTAAATCTTAAAAAAAACATAAAAAATCCCGCTTTTCGGCAGGATTTTGTAATTGCTAAAAACCATGAAAATTTATTTTATCATTTTCATCGCATCTTCCGCTTTCTTTAAATGTGTTTCTAAAGTTGGTATTGTTTTCGTCGCAAATGCTTTTAGGTCGCCCGTTCCGGCCATAGATTCTTTTTTGAAGGCTTCAATTACAGCTTTATGATCTGGCACCATTAAATTGATATAAGCCTTATCAAAATCAGCGCCCATTTTCATTTTTAGGTTATCAACAGTTTTTTGTTGATCCGCATCCAAATTGGTTGGTAATTTATAATTGGCAGTCATTGCCCAGGTTTTTAATTCATTATTTGCTTTAGTGTGGTCGTCAACCATCATGATTCCAAAATCTTTAACTTTTTGGTTAGAACCGTTTGTTGCAGCAATATTTCCGAGTATCACTTCCATCATGCCACCTTTTGCGGCTGCATCTGCAAAGGTTTTATCTTGTTCACTTAACATTGTTGTTGCTTCTTTCATCGCAGTAGAATCTGTTGTCATCATTGTAGAATCCTTTGGTGAAGCCATTTTGGTGCTGTCCATTGTATTGTCAACCGTAGTGGTTTCTTTTTTTTTGCAAGCCGTTAGAGATGCTATTGCAAGCAAGGTTAAAATTGAATTTTTCATAATAATTTTCTTGATGATTAAATTAAATATAATTACGAATAATTTTTATTCGGCTAATTGGTTACAATTTTATTGCCATAAATTGATTATTCTTTATTTAATTTTGCTTTTTAATATAATATTAAATTATTTTAGCATAAAATTTTGAATATTTCATTTTATGAACTTGCAATTATTTATAGTGGAGTTTCCATTTAAGGGACGGAAGCGTTAATAAAAAATTTTGAAAATCAAGATTAGAAACTCATCTAAAAATCAGATTTTAATTGTAAAATTTCTTGAATTTATGATGGGTTTTTTCCCAAAGTTTGTCAATCAAAGTGCAAAAAAGTAGAGTGAGGAATCTTAACCAGTAAAAAATAAAATCAATCCATTGTCAATAAAATCTTACCGATATGTTCGCTGCTTTCCATTAATTTATGCGCTTCTGCGGCATCTGCGAGCGGAAAGGTTTTGTAAATAATTGGTTTTATTTTCTTTGATTCAAACATTGGCCAGATGTTTTTGGCGATGTCTTCTGCAATTTGTGTTTTTATGTCGTCCGTTTGTGGCTTTAGAAAACTACCTGTTAAAAGTAAATTTTTTGCCATGATCGTTCGCAAATTTATATTAACGTTAGAACTTTTCATGCCATTAATGTACGCCAATCTGCCTTTTTTATTGAGGATTTCCAGATTTTTTTGGGTGTAATCTCCGCCGACCATATCTAAAATCACATCAATTTTCTCATCTTTCCAAACCTCCTCGAAGTTTTCTTTTTTGTAATTGATGACGTGATCAACGCCCAAATTTTTGAGGAAATCCACCTTTTCATCTGTTCCCGCCGTGGAGTAGGTTTCGCAACCCCACGCTTTTGCCATCTGCAAACCCATGGTTCCGATGCCGCTTGTGCCGCCGTGAATTAATAATTTTTCTCCCGCTTGAAGTTTCCCCAAATGAAAGACATCAAACCAAACGGTGAAAACAGTTTCGGGAATTGCGGCGGCGTCTTCTAAACTTATGCCTTCAGGAATGGGAAGACAATGCGAACTTTCTACCGCGACAAATTCCGCGTAACCGCCGCCGGGAATTAAAGCACAAACTTTATCGCCGAACTTTTAATCTGTTACATTCTCGCCGAGTTCTGTTATTTCGCCGGAAACTTCTAAGCCGGGAATTAAAGTTTCGGGTGAATTTTTGCCGTAAGTATTGGTGTTTTGGCGCGTGATCACATCGCTGCGATTGACACCTGCGGCTTTTACTTTAATTAAGACCTGGTTTTTTTCGGGTTTTGGTTTTGGGGTTTCCTGTAATTGTAAAACTTCCGGCCCGCCGGATTTTGTGATGTGGATGGCTTGCATTTTTTGTATTAATGAATTGTAGGAGTTGAATAAATTTTTACATGAATATCTTTGTTTAAAGCATCGATTAATTCAATTGAATTTGCCTTATGAAAAATTAATTCTTTTTTCCGCATTTTGCTTAGTATATCTCTTTTACCTCTAATATCAAGTAAATTTAAAAGTAATTTTGATCTGGAAACATCATCGTGGTAAATTACAATTATTTTTTTCATATTTGAATTGATTTTAGTAAAATCAAAGATTTCATTGATGTAGTCTTCATCTGAGCGATCTAAAGAATGACCCCAAAAATAAAATTCATAATTGGTTGTGGATGAATTTTTATTTAAATCTTTTATTTCGTCTAAAAAAAAATAGTCTGTACTATTATTTAATTTTTGATAATATTTTGTGAATGGAAGAAAATAAATTTTATTATCAATGTTATTTGGAACATCATTTATACCTAAAACAATGGAATTTTTCGCAGAATTAATTCGTCCATGCAAATAATTTGATTTTATATTTGAAGGAAAAAATTTTTCAAATGTTGGAGTATAATTAAATGTAAAATAATAATTAATAGCTCTTAGAATTTTTTTGTCAAATTTTATCTCATTATTATCATACAGAGGTATTATGAATAATGAAAAATAATTGTTGAAAATGTTTTTAAATTCAATTAATTGTTGGTTTAGAAAATTTACGATTTTTTGAGTGTCTAATGAGATGAAATAGTTATATTTTTTTATAAGATATTCCTTATTAAAAGTCCAATTATAATTATCAGCACTTTTTAAAATTATTTTAAAAAATGATAAAATATTTATAATTTCAATATTGTTATTAAGTGTACTTGGTTTGTAAAATTGTAGATTTAAACCTACAGGTTTTTGGGAGAAAAATTTTTCGTTGATAATTGATATTGAAGAAAGTAGTGAATTTATAACATAGTTGATTTTATTTTCAAAGTTAATCCAAGTTTCGATAGATAATTCATTTTTAAAAAATTGAAACCATAGATTTTGTTTGAGATCATCTTTTAAAGAATTGATTCCATCGATATCAAAATTTATTTTATTGTCAAAATATTTTTCTATGTTATTAAAATTCGCAGAGTTAGAATAAATAGATTCGAAATTGAAAATGATATTTTTTTCGATGAAACTTAAAACTGCCATTAAATCAGAATATGATGTTGGTAAATTGAAATTTAAGTCAAATCCATTTCCGGTAATGAGTATTTTGGGCATTATATTCTATTTAAGTTATTACCAAATATACAAAATGAATAATTTAAATTAAAAATATTTTAAAACCTCCAAAAGAAAAAATCCCCGTCAACCTAGCCCCGATGGAAACGGCATCCCCGCCGCGGCGGGATAGAGTGGACAGCGGGACTCATCTTTGGAAAAAGCGAAACCGTCTTGCTCCTAAAAAAAACAGGATTATTTCCGTAATTTTGCAGCATGAACGGCAATTTAAATCAGGATACAATTTGTGCTTTGGCGACGGCAAACGGAATGGGCGCGCTCGGAATCATCCGGCTTTCCGGGAAAGATGCGGTGGAAATTGCGCAGAAATGTTTTAAGGGAAGTAATTTATTAACCGCGAAATCGCACTCGGTTCATTATGGATTTGTGGTGGAAAATAGAACTGAGATATTAGATATTAGACCTGAAACGGGAAACGAGAAGCAAGTTTCTGAATCCGGCAACCAGCAACCGACAACCGACAACCAAGAACTGATCGACGAAGTAATGGT
Organism: Halpernia humi; assembly: GCF_900108025.1. GTDB lineage: Bacteria > Bacteroidota > Bacteroidia > Flavobacteriales > Weeksellaceae > Halpernia > Halpernia humi. The sequence goes on along the minus strand of NZ_FNUS01000005.1, from coordinate 135,137 downwards.
TTCCGTGTTTCTGGCGCCGAAGACTTTTACGGCAGAAAATGTGGTGGAAATTTCCTTCCACGGTTCGCCACATATTGCGAAAAAAATATTGGAAGTTTTGGTGAAAAATGGAGCAAGATTGGCGAAAGCAGGTGAGTTTACGATGCGCGCTTTTATGAACGGCAGAATAGATTTATCCCAAGCCGAATCTATTGCAGATTTAATTGCTTCCGAAAATGAGGCTTCGCGAAAATTGGCTTTAAATCAATTAAAAGGCGGCATTACTAAAGAAATTTCTTTATTGCGAACTGAACTTTTAAATTTTGTGTCTTTCGTAGAATTGGAATTGGATTTTGCCGAAGAAGACGTGGAGTTTGCTGATAGAACGGCTTTGAGTAATTTATTAATTAAAATAGAAAATAAACTTAATTCACTCATTGAAAGTTTCAAATATGGAAATGCTGTCAAAAATGGAGTAGAAGTAGCGATTATCGGGAAGCCAAACGCCGGGAAATCTACACTTTTGAATGCGTTATTAAAAGAAGAACGCGCCATTGTAAGTTCTATTGCAGGAACGACGCGCGATACGATAGAGGAAGTGTTGCACATTAAAGGAAACGCATTCAGATTCATTGATACCGCAGGATTGCGAGAAACGACGGACGAAATTGAAAAAATCGGCGTGCAAAAAGCGAAGGAGAAAATTGCTTCCGCAAAAATTCTGCTTTATCTTTATGATGAATTTGATTCTACGCCGCGGGAAGTCATTAGTTTTATAAAAGAATTTCAGCGTAAAGATTTGAAAATCATTTTACTACACAATAAAATCGACCTTAAAGGCGGTTATTTTGAGAATGATTTTGACACCAAAATAAAAACCGAATTATTTCCAGATGTGACAAACACGATTTTAGGAATTTCTGCAAAAGACCCAGAAAGTGTGGAAAGCATCAAAACCGAATTGGCAAGTTATATTGAAGATTTAAGAGAATCAGAATCTAATGTTGTGGTAACCAACCAGCGGCATTATGAAGCCCTAAAAAATTCTCTTCTCGCCATAGATGCCGTGAAAGAAGCGATTTCAGCAAAAATTTCCACCGAACTTCTCGCCTACGAATTGCGCAATGCTTTAGAAAACCTCGGAGAGATTTCTGGCGAATTTACCAATGATGAAGTTTTGGGGAATATTTTTTCAAAGTTCTGTATCGGAAAATAACTATCGAAAACATCGGATAGAATAAGAAATAAAAAGCACTGTATATCAGTTAGCCCGATAGCGCGGATTTGCAAACCGTGCTGGTAAAACTTATAAGAAGTTTGAATGTTTTTTCTTATTTTTAAATAATGAATACAAATCTAAAAAGTATGACAATTGAAATCAATAATTTTTAAAGTCAAGTAGAATGTTTGGAACTTATCACGGATTGCAAATCCGCGCCATCGGGTGTTTGAATGTTTTTTCTTATTTTTAAATAATGAATACAATCTAAAAAATATGAAACTTGAAATCAATAATTTTTAAAGCCAAGTAGAATGTTTAGAACTTATCACGGATTGCAAATCCGCGCCATCGGGCAATTGAAATCAATAATTTTTAAAGTCAAGTAGAATGTTTAGAAATTGTCACGGATTGCAAATCCGCGCCATCGGGCCGGCATTAAGAGGAGCGTTTTACAAAACTATAAATAACAATAAAAAAGACGTAAATATAATTGTTAAATGGCTATCTGACCCCATAAATATGAATAGTGCTAAAAATGCAGTTGAGAATGCAGAAAAAAATAAGAAATAGAAATTATGAATATATATATTGCATTCTTGCTCTATCCTGGAGCAATTTTATTATTTTTTTTGTTTAAAATATTTAATAATAAAATTGAATTTATAATCGCCAAATCGAAAAGTAAAAATTTTCAAAACAAAATGTAAAGAAAAAACACAAATCGTTTAGCGAAAACAAATATAGGGCTTTCAAATGAAAGCCCTTTTAAATTGGTTTTAATTGACGTTTAAAGCAAACTTAACTGATTCACCGGCTAATAACTTAACTGTTGATTCTTTGTTGTTTTCGTACACATGAACATTCCCTAAAAACAAAGAAATACTTTTTAAAGGTACATCAATTTGCCTGCTGATAAGATACAAATGGTAAATATCCGCCGGCAAACCTAAATTCGCGTCCGAACTTCTTTGATACGCAGATACAGCCAATTTTCCCTGATCGATTTGAAACTGTATTAATGACAGACAGGGTTGCTGATTGCTCTCTGTATCATTCTTACCTAAAAACAACACATAATTTTTACTATTTCGCTTCTCTCTATTTATTTTTTTGATCAAATCCGGAAGTTGTTCAAAATAGGTTGGGTAACTATTAACCAGGATTGGTCCACAGTAATCCCACCAAGGTATGCCAGCTTCTCTATATCGCTCAGTTAATCGTTCACCTGACTGGAACAAGTCCAATTCTGTTTTGAGTTTATTCCGGGCTATTCCATGACCTTCAAATATTTCCAATAGATCAGCGGGTTTCAACGATAAATGTTCATTGAGTAAATAATTAATATTACCCTTTTTATTTTCCTGTAATTTGCCTTTTTCAAGGATTTTGTTTAAAATTTTGTGGTATTTGTTCATTGTATTGGTTTTAGTTTTTATATTTGTGGCTCTCACATCTTAACATAAAAAAAGCACGAAGTACAGAAGACTTGTGTCCTCCGTAGCTTCGTGCTTATGTTTAAAAGATGTGAGAGTTTTTTAAAGCGGAGGACATTTTTTGTCCTCATAGATTCATTTTAAGATTCGTTAGTGCTGACAACACCATTTGAGTTTAAAAACACCCTTTTTACACTTTTTGGCTGAATGATATATTTTGGTCTTCTGGCTTCCGTTAAGCGGTTTTTTGCTACACGTGTGACGTTATACTGATTGCTTTGATTGCCTCCAACCACATGATAACACACAGCATCTTCACCAACATACATTCCTACATGTCCGCCACCAGTTCTGGTAAACACCAAAATATCACCAAACATTGGAACCGGTGCCTTTACCCCAAACTGCAGGAAGGATTTCGCTCTCAGGCGGTCAAATCCTGAAAATAGCAGCGTTTTGTAAGTTAAGATGCAGATTGCACACATTGCAACGGCGCACCATGCTGTATCATCGTTTTTGTAGATGTCACGAACGCCCGCAATTTCTGCAAGTTTCATTATTTCAGGGTTTGATTTAGGACCGGGGATTTCGTAGGTATTTAATTTACCTATTCTCACCGCTTCTTTAATCATTAAAGGCGCGTCCGGAACATCTCCAAGCCACGCGTAATCGTTAGAAATTCTCATATTATGGTTTTAGTTTTAGTTTTATAAAATATTTCCCAAGTTCCCAAACCGCTATCAGTATGATTCCAAACCAAATGAAGGCTGAAAGCGGTGAAGATTTCGTCTTCAGATCTAATTGAGTGTTTTTAGTTGCTAATTCTTTCGTGAGCTTCAAGTTTACGTTATTTGATTTTTCGTAATTTTTAGCAATAGAATCTTTTTGTTTTTTTAAATCTGTTATTTCTATTTTAAGATCTGAAATGTCATTTTCAAGTTTGGTTTCATTGCCATATTTAAGTTCCGTATTGTCATTAACAGGAATCTCAGTAGTATTGCCGGTTGCGTCCGTCAGTTTTACAAATCGAGTTGCTCCAGGATCTGCACATTTGCCATTATTTTGCAGATTAAAATTCTGTGAGTTAGTAAAAAAAATTTATTTGCTGTTGAATGCGATTTTAAAGCTGCAGAATCTGACTTTGTGATAATTTCTACACCTTTATCCTTTTCGTTAGATTTAACCGTCAAATTCAGTTTATCATCTGTTTTAAGAAATTTTTTTTCTTTGGTTTTATTTTTAAAAATACTGCAGGACAATATTGCCGTGAGCATAATGAATAATAGTAGTTTTTTCATGTTATTTTAGTTTTAAATATTTCAATATTCCATTACTTTTTGTGCGTGGATCAATCCAATTTCCCACTTCCTGGTTAATGGAATTTTCACAATGGTTTTTATCTAATCTGTTTAAAAGCCTTACTAAACTTTCACCGTAGAACCACCTTGAAAGTAAACCCTTTCCCTTGGTTGTAAGTTTTTTATCGGCTTCACATTTTCCCAAAAGAGATGATAAAGTTTCCTGGCAATACCAATCATAATTTTTTAAATAATCCCAGTCTTGCTGAAAAATATAAGTGCGCCATAATGTTCTAAATTCCATTTTTGCCCAGATGTCTATGCTTTTGGCTGTGGAAAGAAAATAGCCATTTGACGTTCCATTTTGTTTTTTTACAGTTCTAAAATTTACCAATGTGAGAATTGGTATTAAAAGCCAGGCCACAAAAAATAAAAGTAAATTCATATTAATTTTCTTGTATTATAAACCATTCGTTGGGCTGCAGTTCATAATTAGTAACAAATACTCCCGTCCCGCCGTTTTCGTCCTGTACTTCATCAAGTTCAGTCTGAGTAACGTAGAGTAGCGCACCACATAGAAGGTCATAAAAATCATCTGAAAATTCCTCTGTAACTTCTATCGGGTTGTTTAGATATTTAAACAACGCATTTATTTTTTCTTTTGGGTATGGGATTTCACGCATAGTACCTATAGGGATTTTAACTATACTGCCATCTGTGTTGGTTGTAACTGCGTAATCAGACACCTCAATCACATAACTTTTATTATTGGGAATAAAAATTAATCTGCCAATTTCTATTTGAACAATCTCATAATAGGAACTTCTGCCTTTGCCTATTTTGCCCTTTTTTGTACTTCGTATCATAATGTTAAATTCTATTAATGGTTATCGTGAAACCTAAACTTTGTAGGTATGTCACAGCGGCATCTGACGCGGATGTTCTATTTCCTTTTAAATTAATTAATTTGCCGCCAATAGCAGATGTTATAGTGTTTGCCATATCGTTTAATAAAGTATTATTTTCAGCGTTCGTTAAAGCAATTGGTAAAAGCAAAGTGTCAAAGGCGCTTGCCCAAGTTTTCCCACCGCTATAAGAAATTGCAGATCCAGAAGTCGCAAATTTCAAACTCAAAAAGGTTAAAGAAGTAGGCATTTTTGCTAAATTTCCAAGTAGTTTTTTTGCACCGACTGAGTTATTACCTTGTATGTTTAATATTCTTAGTTTTGAAGTTGACGAAATTCCGCTCATATTAAAATTGACAGTTCCTGCAATCTGAAAATCATATCCATAGATTACTTCAACAGAATCGGGCATATCTAATACATTTCCATTAATTGTAGGAAAGTTGGCACCATACGAATAGTTTTCTATACGAAAAGAATACAAATTAGGAAACTGCTTTAAAAAGATAGAAACGTCAGCAATATTAAATAAATTGGTATTGGCGGCGGTTCTTGGGTAGGTAAAACTAATAGAATACACATCTTTGAGACCTTTTAAAAATTTAATGCTGATATTTCCTGTAAAAACACCAGAATAAGAAAAATTCATAGCGCCGCTACTAGTAATTGTATAATCGAAATACTTAGGGTTTGTAAATCCAAAAGGAGTGCTACCATCTCCTTTATCAATTACAGAATCTCCATTTCTTGTGGAAATCTGCATATTCATAGATGATGTGTTTGTAATAGGAATTAAAGCAATTTTTTTTTCTTTAATCCTTCCATATATAGTTCTTATCATAACCCATCAATTTCAAAATAATTACTTCCATCACGCCTTGATAATAAGAATATCGCCTTGCCAGTAAATGCAGTAGGAGTACTTCCAAACCACGCCATTGGACTCGTAATTGCTGGAGTTACAGTTACGCCTTCATCTACCTTACCGTTGCAAGTAAAGTCAGAAGTTAATCCAGTCGGTACAGTCAAAATTCCAGTACTTGTAAAAATCACTATACAACCTTTCCAATCTTCTAAAACAGTCGCTGGAAGTGGTACAAAGAATTGTTTGTTTCTTTGAAAGTTACTTTTAGCAACTATGGAATTATTCCCTGTAACCAAGAAATCAGATGTATTATTTGGTGCGGTGGGTTTATCAAGTTTCAATGCAGACAAAACGCTGTCCTGCATTGCACGGTTTACTATCTCCGTATTAATTTGATATAATAAATTACTTTCCGACGCTTCGCGATTCTCAATCTCCTGCGCCATTTGGTCAAGCCTTTCAGTTTCTTCGTTGTCTAAATTGACCTTAAGATCATTAAGCCTATCATCTATAGATTTGAATAGATCGGAATAATCTTCAATATGCTGAGAACCTACGTTTACAATGATTCTTCTGATAGGTACAGCACCTTCTGGAAGTTCCGGCTCTACAGCCTCTTCCGCTTCAATTCCTTCCGCTAAAAAAAACAAAGCCGGTTCCGGCAAGGCGTACAAAACTAAAATCTTGATATAATTAACTACGGCTGTATAATTAAACACATTTGGAAATTCGCGTTCATAAATTTTCCCTTTAACCCTTACCTTATTACTTCCGGAAATATGTACCGCCAAATTCACGGAATCCGTAGTGCTTGTAATATCGCCAATCGCAATAATTTCAGAAGTCTGAATTGAAAAAGGCAATTGGTTTTCCGGGACCACGCCGTTCACGAGATCAGCCTTTTTTTGCAATGCTTCTAAAAGCCCTGTAATACCTGAAATAGCAATCCCCTCCCATTTATGATAAAAGGAATCCAGCCACGCCCAAAATTGCTCCTGTGGTGGTTTTTTTTTGTTGCTGAACCATTCCTTGATCGTGTTTATATTTACTATTGGCATTTTTTATTATTCAAATCCTACGAAAATGATGAAATCTACTATTGTTGATGGTTGGATATTGCTGTGAGATTGATCATTCCCAAAGGAAATTTTCACATGGCGATGCCCAAATGCAGAAGTACTGCCAGCAATCGTTGCTGAAGAATTATCAGTATAGGTAGTTATTCCGGTTGGTGTATCAGAATTTCCGGCAATAGTTTGAAAAGTACCTTCTGTTTTCGGTAATTGGTTTTGTGTTAAAGTCACCTGCGCCGTTCCGATTTGCGTTCCCAACGCAGCACCAAAATTTGTGTCACCGGTTTTTCTACCGACTGGCACGGTTCCCTGGAATGGAATATGAATTTCCCAACCTTCTGGAATTTCTTCTGCAGGTTTTCCCCAAACCGCAACTAAACCAATCGGTACTGCTTTTTCTAACTGGATCAAACGATCTTCCAAGGCAAATAAAGTTAACGGACGTCTGAAATCTTCCCAGGGATAAGATACCGTTGCATCACCAAATGTGGCGTAACGTGTATAGATCACGGCTTTAATATCACCGCTTTCAAAACCGCGCGCGTCCGGAACTTCTACAATCACTACGTTATCTGTAATAGTTGTTCCTAAAAATGGAAGCAGTTCGCCGTAAATTGAAACAAAACCGTTGGTCACCGTTCCGCCGCTGGCATTGTTACAACCATCAATAATTGCGAGTTCGCCTGCAAGATTACCGAATGTATTAAAATTTTTATAGGCTTGCTGTGCGGCGTCTAAAATCTGCGTAGATAGCGGAAAACCGCCCGCCTGGTTGTAATCTATTTTATCCATTATTCTGTTGTTATTTTGTATCTTTTGCTTGCTAATCTGTAGAAATCTATCAAGGATTTCATTTCATAAATGCTATATTGAAGTCCAACCGGCACCACAACAATAAAATCGACACCTGTGTCTTCATAATCGCTGTCATCGTACAAATACATCGTGCCTAAAAATTTTGTTTTTTGTTCGGCATCGGTGTAGATATATTGTCTTTTAAAAGAATTTCCATTGTCAATCCGGATGCGTCTTAATTCATTATCAAACCGGTCATTGAGAGCGCCTCTTAAATAGCATTTTTGCGAGTTATGCGCCAGGTTGTAGATATTTTGTTTCCGGTACTGCAACCACCAATAGTGGACGTCACCAACCGGCGAAACCAAAAGCTCAATCCACGCTTTCATCACATCCGATCTTAAAAAAGTCGGAAGCAATAAAATTGAAAGCCGTTTCCAGTTGACGTTAAACCACATAATTAATTTGCTATATATTCAATATTGTTAAAATTCTCAATTTGGAAATAGCCGGAAACCGGTATTTTTTTTACGGCAATGTTTTCAAAAGTGGCGTAAGTAATTCCAGCGGAATCAATCCAAGATGACGCGGCATTTATCAAATGTGGAATTTTTACACCTTCGGTTTTTTGAAGTTTATCGATTAAAGATGCAAGGATCAATTCACCGTTAAAAGGAAGTTCCCGCATAAATTCCTTAAGCGCAATTTCAACCGGTTTTTTACCACCATTTGCGCCGGTTATCGCAACACCGCTAGAACTTAAAACCAAAGGATCGTAATAAATTTTAAGCGTTAATCTTAAAATATCTGGCAGATAATTGATGATTGTAACCACTACGCCAGCGTCACGCGCTTCATCAATATAAGCATCAAAACTTTCTTTTTCGGCCTCTGAAATTGGTGCGAGATCACCATTGCTGTCTTCTGTTGCAATTTTTATGATCAATCTGCTTTCGTTAACCGCTTCGGTTACTGCAGAATATTTTATAATTTTTGAAGCCGCAATTTGTTCGTCAGTATAACCTTCATTAATGAAAACATCAGTGTCATCGTACAAATCAAAGCCATACTGAAAAGCCAGCGCCTTATTTCGGTACCAAGTTAAAGAATGAGGTTTTTGCTGCAGGATAATGTCTGAAACTTCGGCTTTGTGATTATCGAAAAGCAGTTCAAAAACATAAAAAACGCGGGCAAAAAAATCAATTAAAATGTTTTCAAAGGAAACTGTGGAAAATTGTTCGTCAAAAGATCTGGCTTGATCTAAACCGTACCATTGCACTAAATTTTCATTGATCATAAATAGGTCAGTGATGCTTTTTTTTATTTCTGAAATTTGTCGTGCCATTATTGAACTATAAAATTTTTATTAATGATCCAATAAGAAATACCTTCAAGGTTTTCTTCCGGATCTTCTATATTTTCCAAGTCTGCTGTTGCAGGTTGCTTTTTGCTAAATTGGGTTACAGTGTCAATATCTCTGATTCCTGTTCCGGCGATTTCTTCACCAATTGCCACCACTTCTGTAATACTTTTGTTATTTAAAATGGCCATTGCCAAAATATCTTCAAAACTTCCGGTCAACTGGCAAACCATATCGATGAAACTTTGTCCCTGCTGTACTTTATTCGTATTCTGCATCGATAGAAAAATTTTGAAGGTTATATAATTCCAAATGATTAACGTTTAGGCCATCCAGTGCAAATTGTTGTTTTATAGCATGTCTGTACTTTAAAAGATCTTCATCTAATAGTGATGAACGCAATCCAACACCCAGTAAAAGATTGGACTTAAAATCGCCCGGTTCTGCAATAAGGATAGAAGCCATATTTTGCTCTAAAGTTTCGCCGATCACCAAACCGCTGATTATTCTTCCATACTGATCCTTGACAATATTAATTTTCAGATCGTAATTTTTACCATCTAAACTGTCCTTATACTGTATGCCAGTTGCTTTACTTTTCATTCTAATTTTCCTTCAAAAGTTCCGGTTACAGCTCCATTTGGTGCTATTAATCCACTTATATACTGTATTGATGCTTCTTTTAACCAAACTTCCAAAACATCAATTATACGTTCTGAAAATTCTTCTATGGAAGTTTCTTCACGCGTCATCATTTCTTCTAAAATTGTCACAAGCGCAGTTTTTGCTGCTGCTTTTTTTGTGGCTAAACTCATTTTAAAATTGTTTTAAAATCGGTTTCAAATTTTTCTATCTTTAAAATGGAATCCGGTAAAGGAATACCACTTGGTCCAACTGGTGTGAAGACTTTTAATGTTTTTAGAAGATCTACCAATTGCTGAAATAAATCAGTAAAACTGGTTTCATCGTTTTCAACTTTTATTTTCCCTTCAGTACTATCAATTTCTACATTTAATCCATTTTCATTAAAAATGATCTTTTCCGCCACATCACATTTTATCATTGTTAAATTCCCTATGGTTCCGTCCGCGCTAAGCATTAAAACGCGCGAATTAATTTTTGGAATTATCAAAAAATTATTTTCGCCATCTGCTGTTGCCTTCAATCTTATATCTGAAATTTCAAAACCATCAGCTAATTTTACGCTGCAGGTATCACCTTCAATTTTTGTCACTATTCCATCAATCGGTAAATTTGGATTGGCCGCCACAATTCCCCGGATATTTTCTTTCAGTTGTGCAATCTTATCTTTCATTTACTCAGTTTTATTGCCGGTGTTACAGTGCGTTTTCCGCCACTTTCACTAAAATTAGTAACTACACTTTCAGTGTAATATCTTCCGTCTTTATACAGATAATCATCATCGTATATCCCGATCGTGAAACTTGGTTCGACGTATGGAATTAGCCAGGCATCAAAAGTGCCTTCATATCCTGGCGCCATTCTATTTTTATATTCCGTGTCTGCAATTATTTTAACTGCATTTGATGATAGCCGTCCCACTTTTTTAGTGATTTTTTCACCACCGGTCTGGCCAACTGTTTTACTGATTGTTTTGCCGTCTAATCCAACACTTTCAACTGTTACCTCTACTTTTCGGAACTCAGCAGATTTATATTCCAAAGAACTCGTTTCTATGTTATGCTGAAAACTGTAATCAGCTTCACCCGATTTTCTTAAATAAGCGGGATGGATGTGCAATGCTTTATTTTTCATATCAAAATAAATATCTGCACCTGTTTCTTCCTGCAGTTTTGCCAAAACATCAAAACCAGTAGCCTGGTAAATTGTGAATTTGTCATAAACTAAATCGTAATCTGTAACTACTTTATAGCCTGGATTAATATTTTGAACAACATACTGCGCAATTTGCTTCACCGTGGCAGGCTTAAATTCTTTATTCGGAATTCCTTTCCGGAAGAGAAATAAGCCATCTTCACACGAAATTTTTAAAGAACTATCTTCTGTAATTATTTCTTTTACGAAACCCTCAAATTCTAAACTTAAATCACTGTCATAACCCAATCTTATTTTAACTTCATCACCCGATTTTATAAAATCCTGAACGCGCAAAACTTTATTCATATCGGCTTCAGGTAAAATAATTGTCGCAAAATCTGCGAGGTTTTTTACAGATTTTTCTATCTGGCATTCTGCTAAAATTCCCAGGTTATAAATGCCTTCTTTATTTCTAAAGCTGATGTCCCAGTTTAATTGATACATAATTTATCTCTCAGGTTGTCCGCCAATAGGTATTCCAACGTCTAAAATTCCCTTTTTTCGTTTATAGATCAGATTATATGGGAAATCTGACAAAGCCTTTATTTCGTATGCCTGAACGTTTTCACCCTTTGTGAAAGGAAACGAAACCGATTCAATCACGATTTTATTAATATTTAAAATTTGCAATGGCTCACAAAGAACCTCAATTGCTTCTGCAGTTAAAAGGTAATCTCTCAAACGTTCCATTTCGTAGCGTGGATAGGTTTGTGAGGATTTCCCAAGCATTTTATCACCATAAAAAGCACCAGTAATAGTGATTTGGTAATCATCTGTTGACCATCTTTCCTTTATGGATCCAATTAGATTTTTTCCTGCTTTTGCAATATTTCTCTTTACAATAATGTTTGCACCTTCAATATTTAACATCGGTTCCCAAGGCAATAAATACCAATTTTCATCCTTTGAACTTCTGAATGAAAATGGGAAAAACTGATTATCTTCTGAGATCGTCTGATCATTTCGCCACAACTGATCCTCATTATTTTGAACCTCATAACTTGGATAATGAACATTTACAGGTTGATTAAGAATCGGTAAAAATCTCACAGGTGGTAAAACATGTTTTGAGATCTCATTTTGCACCGCTGCAAATCTTGGGATCTGTTCAACAACTTTACTTCCCAATAGTGAAGCGATCAGTGCGTTTTCGTTTGTTAACTTCATGATCCTGCTGTTACTGCTGATGCGGTTGCACGTAAAATTTCATCTAAAATCTCAGATCCAACTTTATCAATTGCAGATCCTTTGGATCCCGCATAATTTTGAATACCGATCAGATCTTTAAAATTTAATGTCACGTAATTATGTTTTGTACCGCCCGTTGCAATACTTTCAGTCGTTTTTTTACCTTTTGCTTTAGTTTCTGCAGCATTCCCACCGCCACCGGAACCTGCACCATCGGAACCTGGAATTCCAACCGGCGTAGCAATTCCACTATTCACATTGGTTGCATCTTTAGTTTTTCCATGCGCTTTTGTGTAAGCATCAGAAGCCGCTGTTCCTGCAGCCATTGCACCTTTCCATCCGTTTCCAACCTGCGATATTGCTTTACCTGTAGAACCAATTCCGCTTAAATCAAACATTGCTTTTTTTCCGGTGTCCCACGCTTTTTGCCAATCTCCTTTAAAAAATGAAACTAAGGCAGAACCAATTCCGGTTATACCTGATAACATTTCGGTAAATCTGTTGATCACATAATCTTTAATTACTTTGCCAAATAGTTTTAATGCTTCCCAACCTTTGAAAATGACTTTTCTGAAGCCCTCAAATTTGTTCCAGCAAACCATGACAATTGCAACCAACGCGGCAATACCTGCCACTATCCATAATCCAGGGAAAGCCATCATTGACTCATTCCAAAGCCATTGAGCACCGGTAACAATATTAGTCCATAAAGTGGCCATTTTTTGGGTATTGGTAATAAACATGAAACCTTTACCTATTACATCAAAAAGAGGTGAAAGATTGGCCATATCCTTTGCCGCATCAGCAACTACAGAAGCGTAACCCATCCAGCCATTTGTAGCATTGAATAGTGAGATTTTAAAGTCATCCAATTGCGCTTTAAGCCTAGCATTTTTTTCTGCAGGACCTTCCATTACAATTGCCGCCTGCTCGTATGCGCTATTTGTTCCTTTTACTGCAGTTGTCAAACGGTCCATTTCACCAGTTTGCCCAATTAATGCCATGGCGGCATTTGCATTTTCTTTTCCGAACATGGCGGACATCAAAGCAGAATCTTTTAATAATGGCTTTAACAGACTTAATCTTTGTGATAAAGTTTTCCCAGGATTATTCAAATCACTGATATTTATGCCTAGTTTTTTAAACTCTGTCTGTACAGTTTTAGGTAAAAATCTACCTTGTCCCAAGGTTGCCAATACATTTCTTAAAGCAACGCCACCCTCAGCACCTTTTTTTCCGGATTTATCTAAAATCTGAATTGCAGAATTTGTTTCCTCAAATGATACATTTGCGCTTTTTGCTGCCATTCCGGCATTTTCTAAAGCAGATTTTATTTGTGGGAATTCTGCAGATCCTTCTTTTGCTGATGCTGCCATCACGTTCATCATGGCCGCCATTATTTGGGATGCTTTTGTAGGATCCTGCAAAGAAATACCGTACTGATTCATTGCGGTAGTTAAAACCTCGGTTGCTGCGTTGGTATCTCCGCCCATCAATTTTGAGGTATAATTAACAGTGTCGCCCATGCTTTTTAAAGCCGTTGGTACTTTTGCGATTTCCGGCGAAAGTTGGCTTAATATCAGTTTGTAAGATTCTACACCCTGCGCTGCAGAACCTCCAAATGTTTTAGCTGCGGTCCGGGCATAACCTTCAATTTCTTTTAATTTATCACCTGCAACACCGGTAATGGCTTGCAGATCATGCATAGATGTTGAAAGTGACATGCCCGGCGCATTAAGACTACTAATTCCATCAGACACACGGCTAATCTGTTCAATAATTGCGTTTAGTCTAATTGCCCCTAACTTCTTATTAATCTGCGAAACCATTGAAGTAGTTGATTTCTGAATATTATTGACAGATGCAAGGACTTTATTTTGTCCCTGCATTTGCACAATTATATTATAAAGTAAATCGTTAGTCATTATTGGCCGTTTTCAATCTTTCTTAGGTGTTTTAGTTCGGCAACTCTTGCTGCCCATTCTTCGTCACTTAACAGGCTTGGATCTGGTATATGGAAGTAATAAATTAGTTGAGCATTTTGAACGCGAAACCAATCCGTTTTGGGATCCACTTCCGCCTGTTCTATAGCTTTACCAGTTCCGCTTCTTTAATTTGGATCAGTTCGGGTAATTTGGCAGATGCAGAAAGAAATAAACCGTCATCAGTTTTAATTTCTTCATCACCGCCTAACCAACAATCTTTTAAAATGATCTCATTAAAAGCCATATTATCTTTTTGACCGGCCATTGCGGCGTAACTCAAAGTTTTTCGGTTTGGTTTTTTTAGATAGGCTTTTTTATCTTCAATTTTGATCATGAATATGTCACCGTGTTCTGCCTTCCAGGCGTCGATTTGTTTTTGTGTAATTTCTTTTGACATTGTTGTGATTTTGTTAAAAAAGGCAACCGAAATTGCCTTTTTGATTTTTATATTTGATTTTTAATATCGAGTGCGATGAAAGGCAAAGTAATTTCTTGGAATTTATCGCCTTGCTTAAATTCTTTTGCAGCCTCTGTAAATCGCAAAGATTCTATTCTGTCGGTTGTCATTGCATCACCCTTAGAAGGATCACCATAACATCCCAATCCATCAAGACAAGCTCCTAAGACAGAACCATTACATGCTTTGACTAATGCTTCATATTCTGATTGTAGCATTACAATTTCACCCTCATATCCAATATTTCCTGATTGAATTGATACTGGCTTTCTGCCTTTTGCGTAGATTGCTTCTCTCTCTATTTTTTCAGAGTATTTTAAACCTCTAAATCTGGTGATGTCTCTTCCGCCTAAAATCAGCGTTAAATCCGCCCATTCGTATTCTCTATCGTTAATAAGTGCCATAGTTTATTTTAGTTATTTAGTTCAAAACCCAGTAAAACATCAATCCAACGGTTGTAGCCAAATGGTCGGATCTTCACGGCGACTTCCATTTTAGAATTTGTCACAATATTCTGTGTTGGATCTACAAAACATTTTACACCGGTGTCATTTGGATTTTCAGGATCACGGCTTAAAACACCACCCATATTGGTTGCTATTTTTCGTTCTACAGCACTTTCAACAGTTTTCGCATAAGTAGCGATCAAGGTTCCGTCTGCGTTGGTAGGAACTTCATCTAAAAGGAAATCTAAAAGAGAATCGTAAGAAAATCTGAAAGCCTCATTGATGGTTCTACGATGTGTTAAATAATGATAATCATCATCTTTTGCACATGCTAAAGGATCATCCATTACGAAATAACCGGCGCGTCCCTGGTGCGATGTGAAAGTGATAAAACCTTTGTCATACAATGCTTCCGTATCGTAATTTTCGACAACCGCGTCACCTATAAATAGTTGAGAGGCTTTTAACGCACCGTTATTTACTTTTCCTGCATTTACAACCGCTGGATATTTCGCCAATCTTCCTGCAATTACACCTATTGCGGCACCCTTACTGGAAGTAACACCGGAAGTGGTTTCCGTATCGCCAATAACGATTCCTACAGAATTGTAATTGACTGTGTCCAGATCCGTTAATGCTACCTTTTCACCTGAGAAAGAATAACCTTCCAAAATGGTAAAAAACGGCGCGTATTTTTTAGCGGTGTAATTTTCAAAAAGTGTTTGCGCTTTTCCTGCAGCGATTAAAACGTCGGCGTCCATTCCGGCGGTAATTACAGGTGCAACACTGGAATCATTCACGGTAAATAAACCGCGGATCTTTCCTTTTGCTGAATTCAGTAAATTTTCTACTGGTGCTAAACCATCAACTGGCGTAAACCAATCTGAAACTATTAAGGTTTTAGCCATTCCATAAATCCACACTTCTGAACCGTCCCCGGCTTCGCTGTAAAATTCTGAAAGGGCCTTAAATAATCTGTGATTATCGATTGTATCAGTTATTTTCAGATCTGCGACGTCCTTCATAGATTTCAACTGATAAGCAGTCCCTAATTGGAAACCGTCAACAACTGATACTGCAGAAGCCACAAAACCAAAACAACCGGTTTCTAATGGCGTAACCGCGCCGATCACGCCATTATTAAATCCTATTTTGATATTTGGTTTCATCAGTTACTAGTTTTGAAGTTCTGTAATACGTGCTGTTAAAGATTCAACAACAGATTTTCTTGGTTTAGGCAACAGGTTTTCTGTGTCCAAGTGTTTAGTTGCTGTGTCCAAATCCATTTCAGTAACTAAAGCGATTATTTCCGCTGCTGTTAGTTTTTCCTCAGTTTCTTCTGGTCTCAAAACTGTTTTGATCGCTGCATCTTTCAATGCAAAAGTTCTAACATGGTTTTTGGCCAGATCTTCTTTGTAGAATTTTTCACCGTCAGAAGTTTCAAAATATTCTGATAAGTCAGGGTGTGCTTTAAAAGTATTGTCCATTATTAATTAATTTTTCCGTTTAATTGTTTATATTTTTTTAACTCTTCAATGAGAGCACGGTTTTCGTCTGCTAACTGATTAAATTTTATTTCCATAGAATTAAGATCCTTGATGGCCTGCCTGTACAATCCGTTCATTGTATTGGCTTCATCAGTTGCAGCTTTCCATCTAATTGCTATATCTTCAAGTTGTTCGCGGTAAAACTTCACGGCTTTTTCAACGTTATCGAGTTCACCGCCTTGTACGTCTGCGAGGTTTTTCCGTCTGGCCGCAAACCAAGTAAACAATGATGTGAAGACACCTACACAAGCCGTTAGTATTACCTCAAAATTCACAACACATGAATTATATGATTGCGCCGATCATTTCATTTTTCGCTGGCATTGCGATGAAATAATGACGGTAATTTAAAAGGTTAGTTTGTGTAGTTGGAGCGTCTGACGCTTTGGAAAAATACTGTTTAGTCATTCCGGTTTTCTTCGCCACATTATCTTTGTGAAAAGCGACGGAAGCAACCAAATCAGTTCCGGGAACGCCAATCGCTCCAAATGCATTTTTAACCCCTGTAGCTGAATACTTTGGATTTGCTACATTAGAAAAGATCTCAAATCCTGCGATTTTAGGTGCCACCGTACCAGTATTGATATTAGCCAAAAGGTTTCCGAAACGGTTTCTGTCTAATAACAAAATATTTTCGTGATCTGTAGATAACACTAATCTTCTACCTTCTACAGGTGCTTCCATGTCATCATATCTACCTTTTAAAGCAACCATTGCTTCAAAGAGAATGTTTGCTTTTTCGCTTCCGGTTTCATCACCAGTGAAGACCATTTTGATAACTGGTGTTTTCGCATCATCACCGGCAGGAGCCTGTGCGTGAATTGCTTTTTTATACTTTAAAGAATTGATCTGTACACGGTGTCCTCTCGTTGCGGAATCAATCCTGGCATAAGATGCACCGATGATTTGATCATCAGTTAATGATGTGGCCAAAGTCTGGTACTTATCCAGTTTTATGATCACTTCAGTATCTGTGAAATCCTGTACAGCAATGGGATAAGTGGTGTTATTTAACAACACTTCTGGCTGAAAAGTTTCGATTGGTAAGTGAATTAAATTCGCTTCACTGGCGGATCCATCGCCCATAACTGTGACTTCTACGTCAAGTTCAGGAATTCCATCCAACCAAGGCGCCACATCCTGTGTGGTCAATAGTTGAATTACGCGTGAACTCCATACTTCTGGAAAATTTGCTGGCATTATTTTGTGGTTTTTATGGTTATTAGTTGTTTTCTGAAAAACCAACCTCCTTCACAAAAAAGAAGGTTGGAAAAATTTAAAAAGAGTAAAAAATGTTATTTGAAAAGAGCTTGGTATAAATCCGGATTTCCGTTTTTAAATTCTAATTGAGCGGACAAATCCAGTTTTTGGAAATCATCCAGGTTTTTAACATCAGTAAGTGCAGGCGCGTTCACTCTTGCCGCTAAATTCACTTTTGCGGGAGCATCCGTCACAGTTGTTTTGTAAAGACTTGGGAATTCTGCGTGAAGCTTAATGTAATCAGCTTCTTTCGTGGCATCAATTTTACCGGCGGCGATGTCCGCTTTTACAGTATCTGCAGATAGTTTGGCTTTTTTATCTTTTTCAAGATCTTCAAAACCTTTGATTTTCAGATTTGATGCATCTAATTCTGATTTTAGATTAATGATTTTCTCATTTACAAGATTCTCATCATGTTCTAAAGTGTTACCCGGCAAACCAAGTGCGGCAACTGCGGATAAATTGAGTGTAATTTTTTTCATGGAGTTATTTAAATTAAAATTTGAAATGTCTGAAGCGGTCAAAAGAATTTGTGAAATTTCACTTTCCTGCAATTCTTTTATGCTATCATCTGTTGCAGCATAAAGTTTTACAGCGTTTGCATTGTTTGGAATAGGAACTATAGAAGCTTCAAGAACTTCCGACTTTACGAGGTCGTAAACATCATCCGGCGCGATTTGAAAATTATTCATCGAAAAAGGATTAAGACCTAAGCTACAGCCGCGTAAAAATCCGCGCTCTACTTTTCCTGCTATAAATTTTCCATTATCGTCTTCAATGTCAAAAACTGCATCAGCGGTTAATAAATGTCCTTCAATCTGTATATTTTCCCAACGACCAATTACCGCCCAATTACCTTCCATGTGATAATCTAATATAACCGGATTAGCACGGAAACGCGTCAAATCCAACCCAAGGTTTAAAACCCGGAATCCGAACTGGTTAACTTTTGTTTCATCGTTAAGTATAAATTTATGTTTTGACATCTGTTTTGCCGATTTAAAGCACAAACATCAGCAGGAATTTTCACAGAATAAAATAGTTGTGCAGAACTTGAACAACTGTGTAAAGAACCTGTACAACTATGTTCAGAAACTAAACACTTTTTTTTTATGAGCCTCACATTATGGCAATTTTGCTATAAACTAACAGCATGTGCCTTAAAAAAACGGAGCAAAAAGAGTATGCAAAATTTCTCTTTACAGAGAAAAATTCCACTCAAAAAGAAATTGCAGAAAAAGTCGGTGTCACAGAAAAAACATTGATCAAATGGATTGGTGAAAATGATGGTGAATGGAAAAAATTAAAGAAATCTTTAATGACCACTAAATCTGCCCAGATAAATAACCTGTATGAAATTTTAGAGCGGACAAATGATGAGATAAAAAATAGACCGGTTGTTTATGATATTCCGGCGCATTATTTAAAGCCAATCAAAGTAAAGAATGCTGATGGTTCCGAATCAGTTGAGTTTATAAAATATGACAAAGAAGATTTCCCTATTAAGATTGGAAATTTTGCAAACACCAAAGATTCCGCTACAATCCAAGGTATAACCAGTTCTATAAATAAATTAGAAGGTGAAACCAGTATCGGTGATTCTGTAAATGTAGGAATGGAATTCTGTGAATATGTAAGTGATATTGATTTTCCATTTGCCCAAAAAATTGCTGAGTATTTTGACATGTTCATCCGCCAACAACTTCAATAATGGCGAAAAAGACAACGGATAAAAAGCACCTGGAAAACTGGGAATCCTTTCGCACCAACATTGCGAAAAGTACACCTGTGGATCTGCACGAAAGCCAAATCGCAAAGCGAAAAAGAATTGAGGCTTTAGAGGCGGATCCTGAAAAATGGTTTGCTTATTATTTTCCTTCTTATTACACCGCGAAGCCTGCACCTTTTCATATTGCAGCAACAAAACGCATTATCAATAATCCGGAATGGTTGGAAGTTCGTTCCTGGTCCCGTGAACTGGCAAAATCTGCCAGAACTATGATGGAAGCGCTGTATTTATCATTTACCAAAAAAAAGAAAGTTTGGTTAATGATCTCAAATACAGAAGACAATGCGAAACGTCTGCTATTACCGTATAAAAATATTCTGGAATCTAACAACCGGATCATCAATGATTATGGCGTGCAGCGTCAGGTTGGTAAATGGGAAGATCACGAATTCACTACAAAATTTGGCTTTTCATTTCGCGCTTTGGGTGCAGGACAGTCACCGCGTGGAACACGGAATGATGCAGCACGTCCGGACGGAATTATTATCGATGATTTTGATACAGACGAAAAATGCCGAAATAAAGACCGCGTAAAAGCAGACACCGACTGGATTCAGGAGGCTGTAATTCCAACGCGGTCGGTTTCAGTCCCGTTACTGGTAATGGTGAACGGAAACATTATCCACAAATATTGCACGATTACGATTTTAGGTGCTTTAGCAGATTTCTGGGATATTATTAATCTCACGGATAAAAAAGGAAATCCAACCTGGTTAAAAAATACCAAGGCGATGATCTATGCAATGTTTTACAATTCCAAAGGTCAGCGGAAAGTTTCTAAAAAAGCACAGCAAAAAGAATATTACAATAATCCGGTTGCAGAAGGTGACACTTTCACAATCTTTAATTATGGGAAATGTCCGCCAATTAAAAAATGTGAAAAAATTGTAGTCTATGTAGACCCTTCACCATCAAATAATAAAGACAAAAACAGTTCCTCAAAATCTGTGATCATTATCGGTTTATACCAGGGACGGTATTTTATTTATAAAGTCTGGTTGGCAAAAGCCACAAATTCAGAAATGGTAAACTGGATTGGACAGGCTTACAATTACCTGGATAAAAATGGAATCGATGCAAAAAAAATGTTCATCGAAAATAATAGTCTTCAGGATCCACATTTTCAACAGGTAGTAAAACCACTTTTAGAAAAGTACAGAAAAGAACACGGAATAAAACTTCCACTTCGTGAAGATAAACGTAAAAAAGCGGACAAATTCGAGAGATTGGAAAACATGGCTGATGATAACAACGACGGAAATATCATTTTCAATGAAGAGGAAAAAGAAAATCCGCACATGGTAGAAATGGAAGATCAGTGGCTTGGAGTTTCTAAAGATTCTAAAGAAATGGATGGACCTGATGCCGTGGAAGGGGGTAAAATGATGATTGATACAAGAGTTGTGAAAGAAGATTTAGGCTATGCAACCGGACAGATCGAAAGTCGCAGATATTAATAAAAAATACAAACTATGTTTTTAAGCAAGAAAGATTTAGGTAGCACAATCTACAATTATCAAATTGATCAGATCACAGAAGGAAATGATGACATCACAGCACAGGCAATGGCAGCCGCTGAGGAGGAATTAAGAAGTTATATCACAGCACCGGAATGGAGCGACGGACGTACAAAATATGACGTCGAATTAATTTTGACCGACACCGGAACAAACCGAAATGCCTTATTAGTTCGCATGGCTGTGACGCTCGCAAAATTCTACATTATAGAGTTATGTAATGCGGATATTATCTACGAAACCGCAAAAGAAAGATATGACCGGGCAATCACCTGGTTAAAGCAATTTGCACGCGGTGATATAAAATTAAGCACACTTCCGGAAACAGCAGACACAGATGCATCGACAGGAACTGATCCATTTATTTATGGAAGCCGTGAAAAATTTAACCACGAATAATTATGAAAAAAATATTCTTTACCGTCAAAAAATAAACTATGTCCAGATTAACCAATAAAGCAAAAAACAACAGATCACAGTTAGCCGCCAAAACACCGGCTAAATCTGCAACGTCAAGTGTAGGATCTAAACTTTACCCTCAATTAGTAGAAAAAACCGTAACGCAGACCCGTCAGGATATTGCAAAAATGGTCACTGCGAGAAATGGTTTTAACAATGCAGACAGTCCCACAGTTTATCTACTTTATAATTTAATTGATACTATTCTTGATGATGCACTGATCAGTTCACAATTGGAAAATAGAATTCAAGATTCACTTGGAGCTTCTTTTAATTTACGGAAAAAAGGAGGCGATATTGATGAGGAATTGACGGATAGTTTACAAAATTCTGAACTTTTTAATGATCTGATCACACAGATAATTAATTCAAGATTTTACGGTCATTCTTTAGTTGAAATTGATTGGAAACAGGACGGATTGAACGAACCACAATTAAAAGTAGATCTGATTCCGCGCCAAAATGTTTTAGCGAAAAAAGGAGTGATGCTTTTTGATTATAACGAAGATAAAGGCGTTAATTTTCGCGAACTTCCGGAATATGGAACATGGATTTTAGAGTTTGGAAAACCCGGCGAAAAAGGACTTTTAAATAAAGCCATTCCACACGCTTTATTCAAAAAGTTTGCTCAATCATGCTATTCTGAATTATGTGAAATCTATGGCATTCCGCCGCGTGTTTACAAAACGGATGCACAGGATCCAGCCGCGGTTGCACGTGGAAAAAAAATGATGCAGGATATGGGTTCCGCCGCGTGGTTCATCATTGATACCACAGAAGAATTTGAGTGGGCAAAAGGTGTAAATACCAACGGTGATGTTTATAACAATTTAATGAGTTTTTGTGATAATCAAAACACTTTGCTAATTTCCGGTGCAGTTGTAGGACAGGACACCAAAAACGGCAGTAACGGCAAAGAAGTCACGTCACAAAAATTACTTTCAAAATTGGTTTTGGCAGATATGGCAATGGTAGAAATGTACATGAATTCTAAGGTTATGCCTGCATTAGCCAGAATTGGAATTGTACCACCAGATTACGTTTTCAGCTTTGAAATTTCAGAAGATCTTCAGACACTTTGGGACCGAACCGCGAAAGCATTAGATTATTTTGAAGTAGATCCTGAATGGGTAAAAGAAAAATTTGGAATTGAAGTAACCGGTGTAAAACAAAACACTTCACCAGTTCCTGGAACAAAATTAAATGCTGCAGATTATTTTTTCGTCTAGGGGCTGATGGAAAAACACCAGTCAGCCCGAAACTGTATTTCGGCGGACTGCATTTGCGGTTAAATTCTCTTTATGAATGCGACTGTGAAAACTGCAGATCTGAAAAAATAAATCTTTCCGCATCATCCAAACAACCGGAATTTAAAGGAGTTTTAAAAGCCGCTGAAAACGCATTTAAACATCTTCACGAAAAAGGAAGTTATAGCCCGGAAGATCTTAACGATAAACCATATAAAAAACTAATTTCAGAAACTAATAAGATTTTAAGTTCTGCGATCACAGACAATGAAATCCCACCGGAAATGCTGGCAAAACTACAAAATGATACCTTCATTTTTTCCGGTTTAAAAACGCATGCTCAACTTCTGGAAGCGTCCACTTTTTTAATGGAAGATGGCAAAATTCGTGGTTTTGATGCTTTTGCAAATGATTTCAACAAAATAAATAAAAATTATAATCAGAATTATCTGGAAGCGGAATATCAATTTGCCGTTTCTAGTTCTCAAAGTGCAGGAAATTGGGCGGCAATAGATCCGGAAGGAAGATATAACCTGCAATATAGAACTGCCAATGATGACCGGGTGCGTGCAGATCATGCCGCGCTGCAAAATATTACACTTGACATTAACGATTCTTTTTGGCTGTCTTATTATCCGCCAAATGGATGGCGCTGCAGATGTTTAGCAGTTGAAGTTTTAAAGACAAAATACGAACTTTCTGATTCCATAAAAGCCAATGAAGCCGGTGACCGTGCTACAACAAAATTAGGACCCGACGGAAAAAATAGATCCGCAATTTTTAGATTTAATCCTGGTGCTGAACAAAAAGTTTTTCCGCCAAAACATCCGTACAATAAATTGAAGGGTGCAGATGATGTTAAAAACATTATTGAAGGCAAACCTTTGGCAAACGTTAAAGATCTAAGCAGCCACTTTGAAAATTTTGCATCTGAAAATCCAGAATTTTTTGCGCGAGGATTTAAAGAAATTAAAATTACCCGGGCGAAAAGTGTTAACGGTTTTACTGATATGAATGGAATGATTGCTTTAAAACCTGAAATATCAGAACTTTCAATTTTAGGAATCAATAATATTAAAGCCGGAAAAGAAACCACGTTTGAGCAGGAACGCGCACTTTCAACACTTCATCACGAATTATGGCATAATGCAAATAAACCGGGCAATTTGTTTTCCACAAAAGACCAGACCAAAACAATGGAACTGGCAAATGAATTTGTGGCCAGGAAAACACTTCCGGAATTCATGAAAAAATTAGGTGGCAAATTAGAAAATACCGAACTCACGAATTCCCGCGATAACACCGGTTATAACAAAATGGTTGTAAACTATGACCTCTTAATAAAATGGTCAGAAGCGGACCCTAAAAAGGTCTTAAAATCTGTAAAAACGACTTTAGTAGAAGATAAATATAGTGAGCAGATGAAAGGATTAGTTTCTGCAGTAACAGAAAATAGCAAATATGATATTAAAGGCAAAAATGTAGAGGCTTTAATAAATTATGCCAAAAAATATGATAATGAAACTTTTGCTGAATTACTGAAGGCAAATGAGAAATTACGACTGGATCGAAAGTAATTCTTTTTTGTAAAGTTCTGCAATTTTTTCCTGCAGTTCTTTAATTTGGTAATATTCTGCATACGAAAAAAGTCCTAAAATTCTAATCTGTTCGTCTGAAAGGTCTTCATCCGGACTAATTAAAAGAGCAGGTTTATCTGCCAAAACTTCGGCTATGTCATACATAGAGACTTTTTGCAGATCCAAATCTTGATATGTGGAACTATTTTCCATTTAACAAATGTACGAATTTTATTAAATTGACAATGAATTTACAACAATTTCATCAAAACATCATAAAAGATGTAAAAACTGAGCTCAAAGATGAGTTTGACAGAAACTTTGAGCGAAAGGCGTTTTTTGACCAAGCGTGGCCAAAAACATCACTCATAAATCGGAAAGGATCCATGATGGCGCGCACCAACAATTTGCGCCGCGGTTATGATGCAAAAATTATTGGTGAAAAAATCGCTTTTACCAATTCAATGCCTTATGCTTCGATTCACAATGAAGGTGGTGAAATCACAGTAACAGCAAAAATGAAGCGTTATTTTTGGGCGATGTATTATCAGGCAACCGGCGGTATTTCTTACAGCATCAAAACAAAAGCCGCCGCCAAAACTAAAAAAAATGTAGCATTAAGTTTAGAAGCGCAACAATTTAAAGCGCTGGCTTTAATGCCGATCGGCAAAAAAATTAAAATTCCTTCCAGGCGTGTGATCGGTAAACATCCGCGCGTTACTGAGGTGATCTCAGGCGTTGTTAACAACCATCTGAAAGATCTAAATGATATTATTCTAAATCAATTAAAACAAAAATAATGGACGAAATTATAGATGCTATACAAAATGAATTAGCTACAAAAGTAAATGACTTAAAACACGTAGACGAAAATTGGGGTCAATTGGATCTCTTTGGGAATGAATGTCCGGTTCAATGGCCGTGTGCTTTAATTATGATAAGTTCAGGAGCTTTCAGTAATTTAGGAACTGACGTTATGGCTAAACCAATAAACAGACAAGAAGCCGCGATGGCTTTTGAAATAACTTTTGCAGATCTAAAACTCACAAACAGTAGTTTTAATGCACCGATACTTCAAAAGCAAAAATCAAGAAGTATTTGGAAAATTATTAAAAAATCACATGAAAATTTACAGGGATTCAGTCCAATATTGGGAAGTGGTAAAATGATCAGAACAGCTTTAAGTTCTGTGCGTCGTGATGACGGCGTGCAGGAAATACGCGTTATTTATTCTTTTGGTCTTCACAATTGTTAGTTTCCATTTCCGCTAAAAGCCTGTCAATTGGTGTGGAAAGAATAGTATTTAATGTGCCGCGAGAAATGGGATATTTAGGATAAATGTAGTTTTTCAAAACCTTCGTGTCCGGAATATCATCTGTCTTGTTTACGACATAAATGTCCCGGATCAGTCTATAACGCAATAAAGTATTTCTCTGTAAAAGTTTGGCCATAGTGATTAGTAATCACAAATATATGGAAGTATATTCCATTCTGCCAAATTATTGCTGGGATAAATAAAAATAATTACTTACGTAAGTTTCTGTTTTATCGCCATTTATAGCGATCTGTTCATCTAATTTTTCTTTGTAGATCCGGCCAACAAAATTATTTTTGGAATCATAAAAATTGTAGGAAGTTGGATCTTTGTAAACCGTTAAAAAATTGGCATTTTTATCTGCAGCTGCATTGGCTTCCTGCAGACCGATTAAAAACTGATCAAACACCATTTCAGTATTATAGTCTTTTTTGGTTTTTGCATCAGCAATGATAAACTTACAGCGGTCAATATTGCCGTTTAAATCTTCATTTTCAACCTTTAGTTTCTGATTATACAGTTCAACAAGGTTATTGTAAGAAATCGCTTTATAAAGCGTTTTTTGCTGTCCGAAAACAAGTCCTGAGATCAGCAGGAAAATAAGTAATAGTTTTCTCATTTATTCGTTTGTTAGAGTTACCATTACGTAAACAGTTGCTTCTATTGTTCTCATCCAAGCAACGCCCGCGACTGTAAGAGTGTCAAGATCAATCTGATTATCGGTAAGGAATAAAGATTCTTGAACTTCTTCATTAATAAAGTCGGGGAAAAATATTTGATCTCCAATGGAAGGGACAAAAGGCATTGGTATACCATCAGTAGAATAATTCAATTGTGGAACTTGGAAAATAACATCTATCATTTTTTTATTTTTATCAAATGTAACAGAAAATAGTTCATTTAAGTAGTAACAGTTTTGTAAAATTTGGTTTAGAGCAATTATTTATTTAATTCGTCATAAATATCATCATTCAATTTCTGTAATAGAATAAAATTATATATAAAATATAAAATACAAAAAAACATAATTAAACTTACAAAAACTGAAATATCAAAGTTTAAACTAATGTTTTTAAATTGTATTTCTTTAATATTATTTTTACTTTCTCGAAAAAAGTTATCAACTAAAAATAAAACTGTTGTTATCACGAAATACTTTATGTACGAATTTCTAAGCTTTAAAAGATTATTTCTGAAAAATACAATAATATTCTTATTTCTTACCCCTTGTAAATTAAATGTAACAATAACGCCAAGTCCAATCGAAAACATGATGCCCACGACCGTATATACTGTATTAATAAAAACCGCACTAATATTGACGTTTATTGTGATCGCAATTGCGAACACAATAATTAGCAAAAAAATATCTCTATATTTTTTAATCATTTTGTAACTCTATCAAAAACTTTTCCATTTCTTGGTATAGGTTTTCTTCCGAAATTTTACCATTTTCTATAGTTTCAACATTTACCTGCTTAATGTTAAATATATCTTCTCCTTTAATAGGTGCTCCATTTTCTGGATAAACAACAAGACTATCAAAATCCGATATTGGTTTCATTGTAGCTCCCAAAATTCTCTGATAATCATCTCTTTTCATTTTTCTTGGTTTAGAAAATTTTATTAATAGTTCGGCAGAAATCATATTTTCATCAAAAGCTTCATGTAGCGTGCTTGTATCTTTAAATAAACTTTCAACTAACTGTTGTGGAATATTTTTAACTCTTCTCAAAAAATTTGTTTCTTCCTGATGCTCCTCTCCCGAATATGGATTTATTACCGTGTCGGCTATTTTAATTTTTTTAATTTCATATCCTTTCAAGTCTTTTTCTGCACTTATCATTGGTGTAAGTTCATATAATTTGGCTCCACGTACATTTCTCAACAACCAATTTAAGTAGGTCTGCAAACGTTTGATATTAGTTGTGAGGTTTAATGTTGTCACTAAATAGTTATTATTAAATGCTAGATAAAAATGACTTTTATATATATTGTTTGTATTTACATTTAATTTCTCCAAATCTTTTATAAGTATTTTCTCGTGTTCAAAAACTTCATCTGGCAAATTAACAGAATTATCACTTGGTGCAATTCTCATCATAGAACCATTAATTTGCCTCTCTTGAATTATATTAAACTCACACATTAAATCTTCTTCTCCGTTTTCGTCTGTAGAATTAAGTGGCATTCTTCTATCTTGGGCTATACTATTCTGCATCACTGAAATAAAGTCGTCAACTATAACCGGCTCAGAATCGGTAATACTATTACATGTGATTTTAAATGCTCTTAATTTGTAAAGTTTTGACATATAATTTTTTTTTCAAATATAATAAAAAAACCGCTCACTAAATTAGTGGCGGTTTTGTTGTATTTGTTTTTTCAAATTCTTTCAAGGCAACTTTGTCCCAAGTATTTTTTAATGCAGGTAGATCATATCCTTTCACGGCGCATTTGGTGGTAACTTCAAAAAAATCTACACCACCCATAAATGCCGCTTCCTGATCCTGATAAATAAACGGTAATAAAGTAAAGCCTTTCATTTTCAGGGCTTCAAATATTTCTTCTTTGGTGTATTCGTGGCCATTAATTATCATTCTCTAAATATTTTATCATCACAACAACCTGTTGTCCACTCGTTTTAAAATCAATTTCCAAGATTTTAAAACCATCCTCGTTCTCGCTGATCCAAGTATTTACACAATCTTCGATAGCGGTAATATTTAAGCCGCTAAATAATTTTATTCTCATTATTTCCAGTATTTTTTGTTTAAATAAGTCGCGGGATAAGGAAAAGCCGTCCCGTCGTTTTTTAGTTTTATTAGTTCTGCGATGTAAAGGATCGCTTCCATTTTATCCGCTTCTGAAAGTTTGTTGTAGGCCTTTTCAGTAATTTCCTTTAAACCCACTTTTCTTGGGTATCGCTTGTGAAATGCTGCAAAACTGATGTCTGATATTTCAGAGAAGATCCACGCGCTTTCTTTTTTCTGGTACTTTATGGCTTCCAGCATTTCAGTGGTTCCTGTGGGTACTTTTGCGAGTATCTTTTTCACCTGTTCCGGCGTCCAGTCGCCGTCCACTTCCATAATTCTTAAAACCTCGTTTAAATCAAATTGAAACGTGATTTTAAGACCGGTAATTTGATGTTTTGCAATAAATTTTCTCATTGTAATTTTTGGTGTAACTCGTTTTTGAAAATCTCTATTTTATTTTTCTCATAAATTCCAGAAAATTGATTGTTTTCTGTTGCGAGATCATAAAGCAAAGCCGCCAAATGATATTTTAAAGTGACCTGCAGTTTTTTACCGTTCGGGTTTAATTGGTAGGAAAAACACCTTTGCGTAAGCAGCGTAAAAAGTTCTATTCTCATGCTTTTAGCGCTTTTTCTGCCGATATTATTGGCAATGATTTGGCATTGCTCATTTGAGATTTTGTGCAGCAGAAACAGCGTTTCAGGATCTATCTTTATTGAGATTTTCATTGATAATTTTTCTTTTTTTTCGTTTTGGGTTAAAGTTTTCCTGCTGCACATCCTGCCGGAACTGCCGCACCAGGCGGCGCACTTGCATACCGACAGAACGCCCATTTTGGTAGTAGTTCTTATACAGTGCCTTTATATGCAGTATGAAAACTTCGTCGGTCATCTACAGGTATATTAAAGCGAGTAAAACCGCTACAAATGTGATTGCAAACGCAGTGAAAATGTCATAAAACTTCCACCGAAGGCATTTGACCATAAAGACTGCAGCAACAATTAAAATGAGGCCCATTAGGACGTTATAAACGATTGTGTAGATTTCCATTTTTAAATTTTTAATGATTATTGAAGACCCGCTTCCCAATTATTTTCTATGGCCGAAATATATTCTGATTTCAATTTTTCCACATCAGTTCCGGGTTTTACTTTAAGTCTGATTTTATCATTTATGATCACTGTGATCAAAATTTCTTTTGCAGGATCTTCGACTGCAATTTCATTGATAATCGAAGCCGGGTTTTTCATTCGTTCCCATCTTTTGTAATTTGCTTTAGAATAAATTCCGCTTAATTTATTCTGATCCAAAATAAACTGCAGGTTTTCCGGTGAACGCTTTAATTTTAAAAGTCTGACTTGTTTTTGGACCTGCTTTTTAGTGAAAATCCTACCTTTTTTAGTAAGTTTTTCAGCAATTGCGACATTGCCCATAGTCTGGTAATTATCCAGGAGAAATTTCTTTTCTTCTGCAGACCATCTGCGCATTTCGCATTTATAGAATCCATTTGCGTAGCATTCGGTTCTAAAACTTGTATAGCATTTATCAAAAGAGAAATTCACCAATAAATGATCAAACATTTCTCTGGAAGTCAAAGAGTTAAATTTTGCCTTTATGAAAGTTAATTGTTCGGCTGTGAATTTCATTTTTATTCTGTCATAGATAAATATTCTTGAACCTGCTCTAAACTATCAGTAACCAATTCAAATATTTTATACATTAATTCCGGTTCTGCTGTTTGTTCAATTAAAACGATTGTCTGTTTGAATTGTCCCTGCATCCATCCTGCTTCAGTGTGGGCTGATCTACCACACGGCATTACCAAAACACATGCATTCGCCCATTTCATTGCATTGAAGTCACTGTTAAAACCTTCAACTGCTCTTGGATGATTTAAGGCGTCAAAATATTCTTGATTTGTCCAATTTTGCCAGTTCGGATCTATTTCCGACCACGAAAAACCTGTATAGGGTTCTGGATTTTTAAAATCATAGACTTCATGTCCATTTTCTCTTAAAAACTGTACAACTTGAGGTTGGCGTTCGTTTCTCCACGAACTTGCTACGTAAATTCTCATACTTTTGATTTAATTTTTTTGTTCCCAGGAGCAGAATCGAACCGCTCCAAAAAACCGTTTAGGATAATTATTTTTTTCTGAAATGTTGAAATAGACCGAGTAAACCGGCGATAAAAAGGAAACCAATCCCAATTGCAAAGGGTATCCAAACCGGCATTAAAACATAATACCAAGACCAGGCAATAAATTTTGTGAGTTTTAAAACGATAAAAACGATTGTAAGAAGTCCGAAAAATCCGATTCCGGAACTTGTGCTTGAAGTGTTTGACATAATTTTGATTTTTATTTGTAACTTTTTTTAATGATGATCTGCAGTGCAGAAATAATTTTTGATAATTGCGGCCGTTCCATTTCTTTCAACGGCATTTTAACAGGGCTTTTGTCTGATTTAAGCCAACCACCCAAACGGTGCAGATCTACAAACTGTGGTTTTTCTTCCTGCACCCATCCAAGTTGATGGCAAAGTGATAAGATTGTTTTGTGCTGCGTGTTATTGCGGTCAAAAAGCGCCCACGCTGAATGATCTATAATTTTACCTGTGTTAAAGAAATAGATCAGTTCATCGGCCTGTAAACGGTTTAATTCTTTGATGGAAGTAAGTTCCACGCCTGTCATTTCTGAAAGCGCTTCTAAACGTTCCTCCCTGCTTCTGAATTTTCCGCTGCAGATGGTTTGTAGTTGCTGAATTTGGCTCTTTGATATTGATGTTTTTGACGGAATCGCCGAACCTTCGGTTTGCGGTGCTGTGATTGTGCTCATTTCAAATTTTTTAAAGATGGTAACGACGCAGATGTCGTTACCAATAATGATTAATCTTCGTTTGGAAGTAAAAAAGTAAGGTCTATATCTTTCGGCAGATCTACACTGGTCATTGATAGCGGTAAACTTTGTTCTACGCCTGTTTTATCGGTGTAGTAAGCCTCAATAAACCATTTTGATAGTTTCGGTTTGTATTCTTCCTGAATGATTTCTACACCTTTCTGGAAGTCCGTTCCCGGATAATCTTTGTCTGCGATCTGGCGTAATTCCAAAACTTTTTTACTGTCAAGATCACCTTTGCCGTTTCGCTGTAAAAGTCTCATAAGGGAACCAAGCAACTTTTTAGAATTTTCATCTTTTCCCAAGGTTGATAAAAATTTATGAACCATTGCAATTCCGTAAGAAGCGTTTTCACCGTAGCCATCAGTTATCCTGTAACCTAATTTTATGCTTTCAGTCCCAACTGTGATGGTGTGGGTCTGTTGGTTGCTTTTCACGCCAATCGTGGCGATTTTCATTTTTAGGTAACTTTCAAAATGATTGAAAACCTGCGCTTTTGCTTTTTCCAAATTTTCTGATGCTTCACGAAGGATTGCCATAGATCCCGGCAATGTTTCCGCGGCCAATTCATCCAGGGCAATTAGATCTTTAGCTCGTTTGTCCTTTTCGTTTTTTACGCGTTCTTTTTCTTCCTGTACCAATTGCGCTCTTTGCGCCGGTGTTAAATCTGATAGTGAAATTGTTTCTGACATTGTTATTTTAATTAAAAAGTGAATTCAAAATCTTTTTTTAAAGCATTTTTCAGCTTCATTTTTTGCGGACCTTTTGGCGTTTCTGCAGTAACTATTTTACTGCGTCTGCCAAAATATCTGGATGGTTCTGCGGTTCGCCATCTGGCTTTTGAGGGTTTGTTTTTTGCATTTGGTTTATTTGGTTTTGTAGATGGTGCACCGGTCACAACACTTCCACCGGCAACAAATGCATTTGTAATTAACATTGACGCCATTGCGCCTATTACTCCCATTTTTTTCATTGTTATAAAGTTTGATTTATTTTTAAAATTTTCTTCCTGCTCTGGAACTAAAATGGCCTGAAATAAATAATGGATCATGAAACCAAGCGCGTAAAGGTGAAAATGGTCCAAGTATGTCTTTAATATTTAATATCAGATCATTTTCATTTTTTTTAATCGAATAATTATATTTACTGGAAGGAAATTTTTCGCTAATTTTTCGAATGATAATATCATTTATTTCATACTTAAAAGTGGCACTTATTTCTTGATCAACCACGATTTCTATTTTTTTAAAACATCCGATTTTGTTTAATTTTTTAAGGACTTTTTTAGTGTTCATAATTTTTAAATTGTATTATTTTTAATAATTAATTGTCTTCTTTTCTCTCTCAGTTCATGCAGTTCGTCATAAAGCTGATCGTACTCTAACTGCGTTGCTGCAGTTTCCATTTTCTGCTGAACTGTAATGATCATTTCATCCAGTTCATTTTCTGTGGGTGGAAACATTTCGTTATCCATTTTCCTGCATTTGTTCACGCTTCGTAACGAGTTCCAACTCATTTGTAAATGCTTCTTGCATTTCTGGAGTGCTGTCAATATGATTGACCAGTAATTGCGCCTGTCCTTCGACACTACAATTATGGCAGGTGATATAATTTTCACCATTTGCGGCTAAAAATATTGCTGCGATTTTTGCGTCACTCATTTTTTTAAGAAATTGTTTCATTTCTTCGATTAATTCTTCTTTCATAAGATTTTAATTGAGGTTAAATTGATATTTAGGTTTTGCTTTTGCCGGTACTTTTGTGATCAGTGAAGCCGGATAATAATTTTCCAATTCCATCGCGTACTCATGCAGAATTTTGTAATAGGTATTTTCTGCCTGAGTAATATTTTGTTTTAAATAACCGCCATACTCATTCATCATTCTTTTTTCTACCAGGATCTGCCATTGCTTTTGGTAATAGTTAAAAAGCATTTCATTGGCGATCAGATCGCGGTCTTTATGGTAGAATTTGAGCGCCATTGCTTCGCACCAGGTAACAAAAAATTGATGGATAAGGTTATCATAGCCCCAATCATTGTAAACCAGTGCGCGCATTATCAGCAGGCGGTTTGGGTTTCGTGGGTTGTCGTGTAATATTTCCATTTGTTGTGAATTTTTAAATTGTTTTAATTATTTTTTATATCAGATCCGTGAAGGATCATCGCTTTTGCTTCATCGATCAGGAACTGTCCGCCGGTGGTTCTGCCTCCAACTGTTGCAACTAATCCCTGCACTCTTACAATTCTGTCCGCTAATCGTTTGATCATCTTTGCTGTGGCTGTGTAAGGTTCGCCACGTTCTTCATGCGCCAGGAAAATGAAAAGTTTATCGGGGTTTTCTTTTAATAATTCCTGCAGTCCGCCGTTTTTTAGTTCATCTGAATAAAAAGTGACGTTATCAATGATCACCAGTTTCGGTGCGTATCTTTTTTTTAATGTGGCTTTCAGTTCTGCGAGTGGTACATAGCCGTAAGCCTTAAATTTTTTATTTTTTGGATCGAACTTCGCTCTCTTAATTACATCCTGAAATGTCAATCCTAAACCTTCCTCAGCTGAGATATAAAGCACCGCTTCCATTGTACTAAGAAATTGTGCAAGCAACATGGCAAACCACGTTTTACCCTGCTTTTCTTCGCCGTAAATAATCCAAACTTTTCCAGTCCGTTCAGGCTCTCCGAAAACTTGTAACCAAATGCCGGTAAGTTCCAGGATCTTCATTTTGCGGTTCAGAATATTGCTGACTGTGTAGGTCCTCATTTATGCTGAAATTTTGATCAAGGTTTCCAAATGGCGCAAAGTAGCTTCTTTACTAAGGCAGATTTTTACTAATTCATTCACAGGTTTTGATCCGGTATGGTTTGCCGTTGCAACCTGAGTTAAAAGTTCGTTGTAAAAAGCCTTTTTATCATCTACACCGTTTGGTGTCAACTGAATAAATTCATCTGAAAAGCGGCTGAATATCTCAGCAAAACCAACTTTTTTATTATTAATGCCTTTTTGGATCTTACTTCTTAAGCCGTCCGCACCCATCATTAACCAACCGCAGGTACCGTCTGCCGAATTCCACAATTCTTTTAACTCTAAAAATCCGGTATATTCCAAGTCACCAACTTCATCCAGTACAAACACAGGACTGTCAAGCTGATTGATGTAATACTTTAAATTTTCCTTTACATCAACATATTTTCCTTTGTTGTCAATTCCCAAAGTTTTAGCAAAATATCTAATGAATAACTGTTTAGATTTAGCCTGTGAGCAGTCAATGTAAAAGGCGTTTTTCATTGACTTCACAATATTTTTAGCAGAAAAAGATTTCCCGATCCCGCAAGCATCAACTAAAACCATTGACCGGCTGAAATTTTGGCAGAAAACAATACTGCTTTCAATTTCCGTGTACACTTTTGTACGAACTACTTTCCAGTTGCTTTTCTTGGGGTTAATATCCAGTTCGCGACCGATCTGTAACCATTGTGAGGGTGAAATAAGACCTTCAATTTCGCCTTTGTTTAATCTGCTAAATACAGAACCGTTGATGCCATATATCTTTGCAAATTGCGCATCTGTACCGCCAAAATTGGGGCGGCGTTCTAAAAGGACCTGTTTTACTTGCTGCTTATATTCTAATGATAATTCCATTGTTGTTATTTTAATTTTTAAATTTCCTTTTGAATCCTACTGTAGACAAGTTCAAATTCATCTAATATTTGACTGATTTTAGGATTGTTATCTTTCATTTTTTTTAGTTCTGATTTTGGAACACTATCTAATTTTTGAAAAGCATTTCTCGTCTTATATTCAAAATTTTTACTTACTTCAAGTAGTTCTTGTAATAGAGTAATCACTTCTTTTTCTTGCATTTTTAAATTTTTAAATTGTTATTTCATAAAGGCATTTTGCCAACTTACTGAGGGAACTGATGCCATTTTTTCTTCATCATCTGTATCTATGGTTTCCACGGTTTCGGGATCCGTTGGTGTGAATTTATTTCGCTTCATTCCCGGAATAAAAAATCCGTTTTCCGGTGCCGGTTTTGGATGCTGGAATACATTGATTTTCATTAATGATTTTTCCTGACTTCTGATAAATCCGTCCACGGTTGCAACGTAACTGCTTTGTAATTCCCGTGCGGCTTCATCAGCATCGGTGCGCTCAATAACTGCTCTGTTATACCGTGGCATTTCCTGGACTTCACAAATAAATCTGCCTTGGTAATAAGCGAGTGCTTTAAGCACATTTCCTTCGTTATCATCCAGCCAAAAGATGTCGATTTCTTTTCCTTCTATGGCTTTCATTACGTTGATCAATTTTTCACCTAAGCAGATTTTGCCGTTTTGCGCAATGGCTCTGGCTTTTCCCTGCAGTTTTATATAACCGGTGTTGCAGGATGATTTTTGAGGGTAACCAAGATGTGGCAAAATTGCCTGCCAATTGGTTGGTTTTAATTCCGGGTGTTGCATTTCTAAAAAGTATTCCCACCGCGTTTTTGTGTTGTCACTCATGTGCTGGGAATTGTTTAACTCGAAAATATCTTCAATGGCACCTTCTACAATATTTTCAAAAGGGATCATTGGAACTTTAGAATTTCCGGATTGGTTTGATTCTGATTTGGCATGAGGTCTGGCTAACCATCCGGTGCGCTTTTTTTCAATGTTATATCTCAAAATTCCATTGTCACGTTCAATTCTTTTTCCACGTGCATTATTGGCTTCAATCCTAACATTCTGGAACATATAGCCTTCCTGTAAAAAAGTATTGACAAAACTGCTATTAAGTGAACTTTCCGCTTCCAAACCGTCAGGTAAATTAATGCCCCATTGTGTGTAATTTCTAATCAGTTGGCGGTAAAAATCAGTAATGATTCCATCCTTGGTTTTGCCGTAAACAAATGCAGTAATACACCCGGAAGCAACATCTAAACAGTTGTAGAACCACACACGATTTCCGTCTAAATCTTTGAAAGGTGGGTTTCTGTCATCAATTGAAATGAGAGATCCCGCAAATTTTGGACGTTCTAACTGGTGGAATGGTTTGTACTGTCCCATATATTTCTGACGGTCACCGGAACGTAGTTTGTGCGTGGCTGCTTTGTTTTCCCATTTCGCCAAATAAAGTGAAACGGTGCTTTCCGAAAGTTTTGGAAAATCTTTTGGATTGTAAACTTCGCCGGTTCCTTCATTGTAAACCTCAGAATAACCGTTTAAAAAGGCTTCGTAAGCGCGGTAAATTTCAGTTGCTGTAGGTTTGTGTGGTATATTGGCAAAAAGACTGTTTAAAATACATTCTGTGAGGTCATCCACTATTCTGGCATTTTGTTTTCTTTTACCTTCAACATCTTTTACAACGGATAGAAAATTAAATGGCCAATCCTGATCATTGTATTTAAACTCAGTTTCAAACTGGTTTAAAGCTTCTTTAAATCGGGTTGGATGCGTCGGTAAATTGTGAGAATAAGAAAACTTTTTAAGCAGAACCGGATTAAAGGAATTGCTTTCATCACAAAGGAAATTATTAAGACCTTTCAAAGTCATTCCCATTTTAATGCGTTCCGCCTGGTGCTTTGCGCGAAGTTTCAAAATACTGATCAAAACGCTTGCATTGGTAACGTAACGCTGTTGTTCATCTGGATTAAGATGTGATCCATCCGGGCGTGTAAATTTTGTATAGAAACTTACCGCAACAGAATCCGTTTTGTAGAAATACAAAAGGTTATGATCTAGTTTGCGTGGATCTCCAAGATCTTCCTGAATATGAGTTGGTAAAGTGTCAAAATCAATAATTAATTTTTTTCTTTTACCGCCACCTCGCTGCAGTGGCTTAACTCCAAAAGAATTGTTTTTATTTCTGCTTAATTCAACAGACAAACAAGCCTGATTTTTCCAGTAGTCAGGAATCAGTTCGTGAGGAAATACCGCCACAGAATTTGTATTATTCCAGAAATGCGGCATAATTAAACTGTTATTTCAGATGAAACATTTTTTGTACTAGTCCATTTTATAAGTCCCGACAAAATTTGATGATAAGTTCTGATTTCAATATTATTCCCGTATAAAGGGATAAAATTTGATTTTTTGAATGAATAAAAGAATCTCATACTGGTTTAATTTTATATTGTTCTAAAGCTTTCTTTGAAGGTCCACACAATTCATGATATTTTGCTCTGATCGTATCAGCGGTTAAACTATGTTTCTCTTTTCTGATACATTGTCGCACAAACTGTGTAGTGACTCCATACTCCTCAGAAACCGCAGTAAGTATTTCCGTATTGTAGGATTGTCTTTTTTTTGTAGGTTTGTCCATTGTCTTTTTTGTTTCAATTATGAAGCAAAGAAAGGAATATAATTCCATTTAAAAAAATAATAAAGGAAATATTTTCCTTTTATTTAAAAAATACCTGTGTCATGGAAATAGGACGTCGAATTCGAGAAGTGCGTGAAGCGCGCAATATTAGCCAGAAGGAACTGGCGGAAAAGATAAGTATGGATCCAAGCCAATATTCAAAAATTGAACGTGGTAAAGTAATGCCTACTTTGAATCAAACCATGGAAATATCATCTATTTTCAATATTTCTGTAGATTCTTTAATACATAACAAATTCTACAGCGAATCGTATGACGAAAAAGTAGATAATCCCGGTATAGTGGCTGAAAGTATATCTAGTTATGGAACTAAAAGCATACCTCTGTTGCCTTTAGATGCTTTTGCAGGTGCAGGAGGAAGCAATGTTGATGGTGTTGATTTTGCGCAGATCGAAGAGCGATACGATGTACCACTTTTCTACAATATTAAGGTTGATTTCATGATCAATGTCCGGGGATCATCCATGTACCCAAAATACAGTAGTGGTGATGTGGTCGCTTGTCGCATGGTAGATGATTTACTTTTTGTGCAGTGGAATAAAATATATGTTTTAGACACTATTAGTCAGGGCGTCATCATGAAAAGACTTAAAAAATCAAACATCAAAGAAAATGTCATTTGCAAATCAGACAATTCAGAATATGATGATTTCGAGGTTCCTATGTCGGATATACGCAATATTGCATTAGTTGTAGGCTCAGTTAGATTAGAGTAACACATCTTTTATTTATATAAAATAATTAATTAATGTCTAAAACATTGAAATATAATAATTTAACTATTATTTATTTAAAATTTTAATTGTAATTAAGGCGTATTTAAACTGCTTTTTATGCTGTTTTCGGTGTGATTTTAACAAATAGTATTGAATTAAGCCTAAAATTTTACTACACTTTGTTAATCCAAGTGTTAATCCAAGTGTTAATCCAATAGGAATTTACTTCCTTTTACTTTTTTGACAAATGAAAATAATAATCAAAATAAAAAGCAATATTTTTAAACGAAAAAAGTCCCAAAACAGGCGTTTCAGGACTTTATAGTGTCAAATATAGCCTCATATAAGCTGTTATTTTAAAAATGCTTTAATAACAGTTTAAACCGGCTTTAAAAATTGTAAGATAATGGTACAAAACGGTGATATATTTACATTTCGGTTTACCCTCTCTGATGATGTAAAAACGTCTGAAAGTACTATAAACATTGGCTTTTTTGGCTTTTTTGTTTATATTCTTTCTTTAACATTTAGTTTAGGGGGGCATAAATTTAAAGAATTTGAAAAAGGTAAATATGAAACTTACAGTTTCATAATAAGTATTATTATATATCTTCTAATATTTTCTAATGTAAAAAATTGTAAAGGATAAAGAAAAAACCAACTTTAAGGAGTTGGTTTTTTGTGTTTTAAAGTGCTGCAATATTTTTAAGTTTGCTGGCTTTAATAAAAGCGTCTATGGTTGCAAAAATGTGGTTCTTGGTCTCATTGTCGAGTTCCTGTATTGCTTTTAATTTTTTCAGAGTATTGTTGTCGATTTGCTCGTATTGTCCGTCTTTTACGAGATAATCCAGGGTTACGCCAAGAGCATCCGCAATTTTAGTGGCCACGTCGATCGACGGTACATTTTCCCCACGTTCATACTTACCAATAATATCACCGGAAGCTCCAATGGTCTTTCCGAGATCACTTTGTTTTATTTTTTTCTGCTTACGAGCAAAAGCCAATCTGTCGGCTCCGTCTAATAGCCAATAATTTTAAAATTCTTTTCTAATTTTTCATTAAACGCAATATTAATAGGCGTTACAAATAACTATCATTTCTTAAATAAGCTGCAAACTTCGGTCATATTGACCACCCAATTTCGATTTAAATTGAGCACCTAGTTTCGGTTTAAATTGACCACCCAATTTCGGAGCAAATTGACCACCTAATTTTTGGGATAAAAAACGATGTTTTTCATGTGTTAATTAATATTCAAATTTATACAATTTCTGCTTTGGTTGTTGGTCTTTTTTTTCGCATCGATTCACCACTGAGTTCAAAACGATGAGATTGATGGATAAGGCGGTCTAAAATAGCATCAGCAATGGTTTTTTCGCCAATAATATCATACCAACCCTGAACGGGGATTTGAGAAGTGACGATGATGGAACCATTGTTATGACGGTCTTCTATGAGTTCCAAAAGCGTAATTCTATTCGTACTATCCAATGCTTGAAGCCCAAAATCGTCCAAAATAATCACATCTTGCCGTTGTAATTTCGCCAGTTCTCGAAGATAAGAACCATCCGCTTTTGCCATTTTTAGCTTCGCAAAAAGTTTCGAAGTATTAAAATAGCTTACCTTAAAACCCGATAGCGCGGATTTGCAATCCGTGCTCGTAAAACTTGTAAGAAGTTTGAATGTTTTTCTTATTTTTAAATAATGAATACAATCTAAAAAATATGAAACTTGAAATCAATAATTTTTAAAGCCAAGTAGAATGTTTAGAACTTATCACGGATTGCAAATCCGCGCCATCGGGTATATAAGATTTAAGTCTAAAAGATGAACTAACTACTTGCTTCAGATTAAATTTTACCTGAAATCATACATCTTCCTGAGTCAATGGCAGGCAATATACTCGTGAATAAAAAATTACCGTTAATTGGTTTCCTGGTTATTATTTTATGTGTGATCTCAGTTTTTCCCATAAGCAAGAATTGGATTGCACTATAGCTGCGTGAAATTATTTTATATTAATAACTTTAAACTAAGAATATATTTTGGAAACTATATATTCCCAAAGCAACAATGCAAAATTGAGTTTTAGGAAATTAATCAGTTGCGCTCATTACAAATTATTAATATATACACAAGAATAAAAACTTTCAAATGAGAATGAAATTATCAAAATAAATTATTAAACGGAACAATTTTAAATAAATTTTTCCATAAAAATTAGTCAGGTAATTTAAAAAAAATTGAGACTTTATTATGATAGTATGCTCTAAATCGTAGTCAGATAGATTACCACGCGTTTAAAATTTTTAATATTCCAAGATTTATCAATTTCGACATACTTTCTTTTGATTTAAATGGTATTTACCTCAAATTTGTTTTAACAATAGCGGTTTACGAAAAGCTAAGAGTAGGAAATATTTATTATTTTTATATGTATGTCGGTAATATCATAAGTTTTTTT
Organism: Halpernia humi; assembly: GCF_900108025.1. Lineage (GTDB taxonomy): Bacteria > Bacteroidota > Bacteroidia > Flavobacteriales > Weeksellaceae > Halpernia > Halpernia humi. The sequence continues at coordinate 94,391 of NZ_FNUS01000005.1, read as the reverse complement.
TGGTTTGCGACTTTTGCTAATTGAAACGCCTTTGCGGACTTAAAAATTCGATTTAGGCAGCGAAAAAAAAATCTTTGCGTTCATAATTAGCATTATGATTGAAAATGGACATACATTTATTTTTATTTTGAAAAATTTAAAAAAAAGTATGGAAGTGAATTGAAAACTATTAATGGAGGAGGTAATGGTTTAGAAGGAGGTTTAAATCCTATTAGAGGTGATGGTGTATGCGATACTTGTACATCTTCACAACAGTCAGTGTTGCTTAGATGGATTGATTTATTTTTGCTGAAAAGCAGATACAAATTGTACTAGACAATAGCTCAAGCGTTCAGGGATGCCGTAAAAGTGAATGAGAAAAGAATGGAGATATAGATTTAGGCAATGAGGCATGCTATAATTTTAATAATTTAACGTGCTTTAGTAACCTTAAGCTATTTTTAAAAGTTCCAAAAATGGTTAAAATAACGATTAGTTTTTTCAATTTGAATATTTTCCGCATGTGTTATTTAAAGAATATTTCATCCCATTAATAAACAAAAATCTGCTTATGCAAAAACTTTACTACTGCCTTTTTATTTTCATCGGTACTTTAGGCTTGCAAGCACAAGATGTGCTGTGGCAGAAAAACATCAAATCTTCTACGCAAGATTTTCTCGCGCCCATTTCCCTCACTATTGATGGTCAATATTTAGTCTCAGGAAGCTCAATACAGGCTTCCAAACTATCTTCTGTAGGTTCTGCTGGTGGCGCTTCACAAAACAACGGCTATGATTACCACTTGATAAAACTAAACCAACAGGGACAACCTCTTTGGGAAAAATACTTCGCTGGAAATAAACACGATTACCTGAGTGCAAGTGTTTCCACACAAGAAGGTGGTTTTCTTCTGGCTGGAACATCTTGGTCATCAAAAGGTTTAGATAAAACAGAAGACTCTTTTGGCGGTTCGGATATTTGGTTGATTAAGGTGGACGAAAACGGAACGCAAGAATGGCAAAAAACCATCGGTACCCCATACAATGAAGAAGCCGTTTCTGCTGTGCAAACTACAGATTTGGGTTATTTCGTAGCAGGAAATGTAAGCAATTCTAAAGACGGATTCGGGTCTAAAGACGCTTTAATTATTAAGATGGACCAAAGCGGGAAACTTACAAATGAAATTATTCTTGGTGGTAAAGGTTTAGATGAAGTACAGAAAATGATTCCCACTAAAGATGGTGGTTGTTTAATCGGTATTTACAGCAGAAGTGGACTTACTGAAAAACCAATTGATGTACCTAAAAGTGAAAATGCAAAAGCAATTACAACACCACTAAAAAGAATAGCCAAACAGACTGATAATTACGGACAGGGCGATTACTGGATTGTAAAATTAGATAAAAATGGAAATGTGCAATGGGAAAAGAATTATGGGGGCACAGAAGATGACCACATTAAAACATTAATTAATACGAGCACGGGTTATATCATTGGTGGTGAAAGCCGTTCTAAAAGTTCTGGAAATAAAACAGCGGGTTTAAAAGAAGGTACCGATTTATGGATGATCGCCCTAAGGGAAAATGGCGATGAACTTTGGCAAAAATCTTACAACTTTAAAAACCGGGATATCCTAATGAGTATGAACGGTATCTCTGATGGAACAGGAAATAAAACCAAAGGCTTTTTAATTGGCGGTTACACGCAAGCGGAAGAAAAAGTAGAGAAAAACGATGAAACTTTTTGGATGCTTTACTGTGATTTGGACGGGAATGAAGTTTGGCGCAAATACATTGAAGGTAAATCCAAGCAAAAAGAAGAGCGTTTGGTGGATGCTTTACTAAACAGAGACGGCACTTACGTTTTAGCTGGAACAAGTGCTGAGGAATTGGGACAAGAAAACTGGAAAATTGTGAAACTGGGCGACAAACAGATTGAAGATCTGGTTGAAAAACAGGACATAAAAATCTACCCAAATCCAGTGAGTGAATACTGCTATGTAGAAATTGGTTTAGATTTTAAAGAAGCCGAAATAGCATTGTACGATACATCTGGTAGAATGGTGCAATCATTAAAAACCAAAAACACGGTAACAAAAATAAATACGTCTAATCTACCACAGGGCATTTACGTGGTTACCGCCAAAACTGAAACTAAAACCGTGAACGATAAATTGATTAAGAAATAGAAATGAGAAATAAACACTTTCTTTCGTTAACCACAACTATATTTGGGTTATTTACAATATTTGGACAAACTACAAGTTACACTTACGATAAAATCTCACAGATAACAAGCCCCCCATCACAAGAGGCATACAATTTAGGTACATATGGTGAAGTTCCACTGGGGCTTTCCACCGGGGCTCCAAACGTAAGTATTCCTTTATCTGGTATTTCATCAAATGGAGTTAGTGTTCAATATAGTGCGAGTTATTCTTCTAACGGTTTGCAAGTTGATGAATTAGGTGGGGCGCTTGGATTAGGATGGCAACTGATTGGTGGTGGTGTAATTACAAGAACTGTTAAAGATTTGCCAGATGAGGAAACAACTACCTCACACTTTCCCGAAATGAATATAAAAGCAGAATTAGATCAAGGGAATGTCAATGCTTTTCAATATCTTCAAGATATCACTGATTCTGGTGTTGATAGTGAGCCAGATATTTACAATTTTAGTTTTAATGGGAGATCAGGTAAATTTATTTTTGATAATAATAAAAACATTCACGAGTTTTCACAAACTAATTTAAAAATAGAGCGATTAGATGAGCCAGGAATTGGTGTTTGTTTCAAAATAACCGATGAACAGGGAAATATATATTTGTTTAAAGATGTCGAAACCTCGTTATTTTTAAAAAGCACAGGTGGATCAACGCCCTCAACAAATACTTCCGCGTGGTATTTATCCGAAATTATTCCCACAGCGGGGAAACCAATTAATTTTACCTATGAAAATAATGATTATGAATATACAGCAAGCATATCACAAAATTTAAACTTGCCCTATGATTTGCTGTTGATTCATGGATTCACTTCGGGAATAAGTAATTACCCTCCAAATCCATATTTATCTGAACCATTTGAAAATAGATTATATATTCATGGAAAAGCGATAAGTGAAATCACGATACCCGATGGAATCTCTTTAAAATTCACTTATGACACAATTGCAAATAGTCCAAAAAGGCTTAAAAGTATCGTAAAAAAACAAGGCAACTCCATTCTTGATAATTATTCGACTGAATATCTCACCACTGCAAACAATAGAACTTTTTTGACTAAAATTAATAATACTACTAAAAACCAAAATTATACCTTTTCTTACATAAATCCGGAGGCTTTCCCGTTGAGACTTTCCAATTCTCAAGACTTATATGGTTACTTTAATGGTGTTTCTAATTCTAATTTAATTCCAAGATCTGTTGCATTACTTTACCCTACAACTGGATTGTTGATAAATTCTTTAGCAGATAGAAGTTCTGATGTAAATTTTAACAAAATTGGACTATTAAATAAAATAATTTACCCTACAAAAGGATATAGTTTGTTAGAATATGAAGGTAATAACGAAAATACTTCGGCAGTTATCTCAAGTATTAATTATGATCCTCAGCATATTTTATATTGGGATGAAGACCTTGACGCTATTACCGATTCTGAGGGCGTGCAAACAATCATAAATGGTCCCTTTTCTAAAACTTTTTCTTCTGATATTGTGTTTAATTTATATAATAAATCAAGTTTATCCTCTTGTGGTGGAGGATTTCCAGATCATTATCGAACAAAGGTAAGGATTACAAAAGAAGATGGGACATACAATCAGGTAATAGTATTACCTGATAATGACAGCCCAATCAAGGTAAATTTATCAGCTGGTAATTATACATTTTCATTAGAACCTTCACCTGGCTTGTTTTGTGTTAATACAAGTGTTGCATTTGGATATTTAGTTCCCGATAAATTTAATATACAATACTCTACGACACAAACGAAAACAGGAAGTGTGGGCTCGCGACTTTTATCTTCTAAAAAATACGATTTTGGAGGTGCGCTTCTAGGCGAACAGTATTATTATTATGAAGGTTTTAACTATTTATATCCCTTAGATTTTATTTCATATAAGGCAGAATTAATGGGTCCTGACGGGTATGGCTATGGTTTTAAATTTGTAGGAACTTCAATGAACATTAATTCAGGGGAACAGAAAATTTTAATCAATCCTCAAAACAGTTTTGTATTTGATAAAGTATCAATAAGTGAAGGTGGTGCAAACTATCAAAAAGGTGGTGAAGTTCATTATTTTAGACAGCAAGCGGATCATCCGAACTCCATCATATCAGGGTTTCAAGCGAATGACTATAAAATTTATTCTTACGATTCCGATTTAAACGGCCAAGAATCTAAAACTGAAATCATCGATCAAAATAAAAGTGTTTTAAAACGAATTGAATACGACTATTCAGAAAGAAGTACATTAGAAAAGCCTTTTTATTCAATTGTTGCCCATGATTACTATGCTCGTCTTACAGGTGGTTTAGATCCTACTCACATGGTGGTAAACGGTGTAGGTTCTTATGATCCATTGTACAATGTAGAAGTAATGCAATATAATATTAATTCATTCAATAAATTTCTTCAACGCGAGACCACTACAGACTACTTAAATGGAAGCCCCTTAATTACTACAACAGAATATTTTTACAATAATCTAGCACATTATCAACAAACGTCACAAAAAAGAACTTTCCCAGACGGTACAATTTTACAATCAGATTACCAATACGCCCAAGAGAAAGGCAATCAGTATTTAATCGGTAAAAATATGGTAGGGATACCTTTGCAAACAACAGTAACTAAAAATAATGTAGGAGTCTCGAGTGTAGAAACCAAATACCCAATCTCTCAAACAGAAGCCAGTACCAAAACTAATGGTTTGCCTTTACCGATGTCTGCAATTTCTTATAGCCTACAAATACCTGGAAGTAGCAGCACTCCCACCACCGAAGTCACCTATGACCAATACGACGCCAAGGGCAACCTCCTGCAATACACCACCAAAGCAGGCATACCTGTAGCAATTATTTGGGGTTACAACCAAACCCAACCCATTGCAAAAATAGAAGGTGCGACTTATGCTCAGGTTTCCAGTTTGGCAACACAATTAATAACCGCTTCGGATTTAGATGCGGCAGATCCGACAAAGGAATCTGATTTAATTTCTGCCTTAGACAATTTCCGAAAAAATTCTGCAATGGCGAATTACCAGATTTCCACCTATACTTATGATCCCTTAATTGGCGTAACGAGTATTACCCCGCCTTCTGGTATTAGAGAGATCTATAAATATGACGCTGCCAATAGATTGCAATCTGTAAAAGATGTAAACGGCAATATTTTAAAAGAATACAAATACAATTACAAACCCTAACGAAATGAAAAAACTAAATTTCAAAAAAAATACGGCTCAAACTCCCTCTCCTTTGGAGAGGGCTGGGGTGAGGATTTTAATTTTATTAGGCTTTGTTGCGTTTGTAAGTTTTTCGGCGCAAAATACCACCGCACCACCCTCGGGGATTTCAAGTACAGAAAACTACGTTTATAGTAGAACCTATTTAGACTCTACGAAAACCAGTAACACAAGTACAAAACAGGTACAAAGTGTGGGTTATTTTGATGGCTTAGGTCGTCCAAAACAAAGTATTGGCATAAAAGCAACTGCCACGGGTCAAGATTTTGTGACCACTATTCCTTATGATAGTTTTGGTAGACAAGTCGATTCTTACTTTCCTGCACCGATGAGTTCTAAAAGTGGTGGCATCCAAACTGGTGTAGAAGGTGCAGCCGCAACTGCCTACTCGGATACAAATCCATTTTCGCATAAAGTGTTAGAAGCCTCACCTTTAGACAGGATCCAACAGCAAATCGATCCGGGAAGTGCTTGGCAAACGAAACCCGTAAGTTTTTTATACGAAGCAAATTCTGCAACTGATGTTATAAAATTTACTACCACTACAACCTGGAATTCAGGCGCTACCAGTTCTACCTTAGTAAACGCGGGCTTTTACGCTGCTGCCACGCTATACAAAAATACTGTAGCTGATGAAGATGGAAATATTTCCATAGAATTTAAAAATGGCGAGGGACAAACACTTTTAGTAAGAAAGTATGATGGTATAAACCCAAGTCCAGTAGATACTTATTATGTTTATAATGAATTTAATCAGTTGGCATTTGTTATTCCACCAATGGCAGTCGCAAATCCCAACGCATATTTAGATTCGCTTTGTTATCAATATCACTATGATGGCAAAAATCGCCTGGTAGAAAAAAAACTTCCAGGCAAAGGTTGGGAGCGAATGGTTTATGACAAGCAGGATCGTTTGGTAATGACCCAGGATTCAAATATGGGTGTTGGCGCTCAGTGGCTGGTTACAAAATATGACCAGTTTGGAAGAGTGGTTTACACAGGAATAACCACTTATATGCCGATTACTAGAAGTTACATTCAAAGTATTTTTGATAATCAAACAGATGCAACATTATCAAAAAATAATGAAACCCTAAGTCCAACTGGATTTGTTATGAATGGTCTTACAGTTAATTATACCAATGTTAATTATCCTACTAATTTAAGTAAAGTGCTTTCAGTTAATTATTATGACACTTATCCCGCAGGAACACCAACTTTTGATAATATTTTAGCACAAACTTCTCCTCAACTTCTCACTGCCACCTACACAACAGACGGCAGAAGCACAAAATCTTTGCCGCTTGCCAGTTTTGTGAAAGATATAGAAGATGATGATTGGACAAAAAATTATAGTTTTTATGATACCAAAGGTAGAGCATTTGCAACCTATAGTATCAACCATTTAGGTGGATATACTAAAACAGAATCATTACTAGATTTTGCGGGCATCGCTCAGAAAACCTATACTTTTCAAAAAAGACTCTCTTCAAGTGCAGAAGTTCAGATTAGAGAGCGCTTTGTGTACAATGCTTTTAATAACGTTTTAGAAAAACATTATCACCAGGTAAATACGCAACCTGAAGAACTTCTTACTGACAATCATTATAATGAACTAGGTCAACTCGCCTATAAAAATGTGGGAAATGTATTGGGAAGTCCATTGCAAAAGGAAGACTATTCCTACAATATCCGCGGCTGGATGACAGGGATTAATGATCCTAGTAATCTCGGCAGTGACTTATTTGCTTACAGAATTAATTATCAAAATCCGCTACCAATATCCTCTACTAATCCAATAAAGCCCACGGCAAAATATAATGGAAATATCTCACAAATAGATTGGATAACTAGTTCTGAAGGGACACTTAAAAGATACAATTATGACTACGATAAACTTAACAGATTATTATCTGGTAAATACTTGGAGCCAAATACAGTTGTACCTGAGAAAAATTATTTTAATGAAAGCCTTACTTATGATAAAAATGGAAATATTATGTCGCTGGATCGTTTTTCTCTACCTGCACAAGGAAGTACAACTGCACAACACATAGACCAGCTTTCTTATACTTATGCCGGAAACCAAGCCACTTCAATTATTGATGGTACGGGTAATTACCTAGGATATAGTGGTGGTTCTTATTATGGCGCAAATTTAAAATACGATGCTAATGGAAATTTAACTTCAAGTATAAATTCACAAGTTTCAGGAATTGCTTATAATTTCTTAAATCTACCGAATATTGTATCTCGGTATGGTCCACCAATGTATTATACTTACAGAGCAGATGGAACAAAAGTTAAGAAAATATATTACTCAACAACGACAGATTATCTGGACGGATTCCAGTATGTAACGAATGGAACAGCAGCGGCTGTCTTACAATTTATCCCTACTGCTGAGGGTTATTATGATTTTACAAAAAATGCTTATATTTACAATTATGTAGATCATTTAGGAAATGTAAGATTGAGTTATACCAAAAACTCTAGCACAGGCGTTCCAGATATTTTAGACAGAAGTGACTATTATCCGTTTGGATTAAAACAAGCAAGTTCCAGCACAACAACTGCAAATGCAGCTTACAACTACAAGTACCAAGGACAGGAGTTACAAGAGACTGGCTTCTACAGTTTTAAGTGGCGTAACTATATGCCGGATGTCGGGCGTTTTTTTAATGTAGATCCTTTGGCAGAGAAATATCCTTATAATTCCACTTATGCTTTCCAAGAAAATAAAATGGGACTGGGTAGAGAGTTGGAAGGTTTGGAACTTAGTTACACTTATCCGGTATCACTTAATAGTTATGCTAATAGTTTCGTTCCTTATTTAAAAGCATCTGCTAAAAGCGCAATAAAAAGTGTGGGTAAAGCGGCAGGAAAAGTTGCTGATTTTTTATCAGATACTAGTACTTATGTTAAAGGTGCTGCTATTTTAGGTGGTGCTGTGGGAGTGGTAACCGAAGACCCGCCGTTAGTTAGTGAGAGTGTCGAACTGTATAATTATGGAGATAAGATGAGTACCACTGCAACTTATGCAAAATCAGCATCTCTAATCACGAAAGGAAAAGTGAAAGATGCGGCAGTAGAATTAGCAAAAGAGCAAGTTCAAGGTAAAATTGGAAATAAGATTGATAAAATAAAAAAAATTAGTGATGTTAGTAAAATGGTCACAAAGGAAGTGGCTAATCGTGTTGTTGATAAAGGAGCGGAAAAAGTTGAAAATAAAAAAAAAGAAATTGAACCTAGATAATTAAAACTATGTTAAATATATTGTATGGGATTGGGGCAATTTTAATAGGAATATATTTTATTTGGTCTACTTCAAAAATGGAATTAACTAAATCGTCTTATCGCAGTAACGTCCTGTTTAAGGGTTACGGATCAGCAATAGGATTTATAATTCTTGGTATTGTATTAATTGTAAGAGAATTATTGAAATAAACTCCGATGTCTCGGATATCGACCTCGCATTCTATGACAAAAAACAAATAAAAACTGTTAAAATTTAGGATGCAAATTTGTAGGTATTCACAAACGGCGTATTTCTATTGATTACAGCAAATGCGCGACTTACAATTTTGCATTTTATGTTGTTGAATACCAAAAGCGTATGCTTTCCTTCCGCTTTTTTTCTGTTGTAGTAGTCTTTTATTTCAGCATCGTATTTTATAGCATTCAGCACCACTAAATGCAAAAGAGATTTCATTTTTTTATCCGCAAAATGGCTCACTTTTGTTTTTCCTCTTATGGAAGAACCCGATGAATATTCAAAAGGCGCAATCCCAGAATAACACGCAAATTTTCGCCAGTTACTAAAAGCACTAAAGCCTGGCTCCGTCTAATAGCCAATAATTTTAAAATTCTTTTCTAATTTTTCATTAAACGCAATATTAATAGGCATTACAAATAACTATAATTTCTTTGAAAAGCAGTTCGAAAATTCGAATTGCTTATTTTTGGTTAAAAATTTTGATTTTTTTCGGAAAATTATTTTACATAAAAACAAAATATTCAGAAATCTAAAAACGTCAGGGTTTTAACTCCTATTTTTTTATTTAAACACACGCTTTTCCACAAGAATAATTTTGGTTATTCTGTATTCGATGCTGGTTTATTTTGTCAAAGAAAAGTTTGGTATCTTTTTTAATTCAGGATTTTCCTAAACTTCATTCGACGTATAAATTATTTTAAGATAAATATACATTCATTAAAAAAATAAAAACAGAATTTATTCGAATATAAAAATATTAAATATCTGTACCACTTTTGTACACCTTGATTATCGTAAACCACTATTAATAGAAGCTTCTTTAGATTCTGTATCGGGAAGTGAAATTTTTTCATACCTTTGATAATATCAAATGATACTATCATAAGTGAAACCACCTTATATCATTACAGAAAAAATTGTAGCATTAGTTGCTTCTATTTCAGAAAAGATAGGAGAAATTAACGCTACTCATTTATATAAACCCGCTACCGAATTACGGAAGAAAAACCGAATCAAAACCATTCAATCCTCTTTAGAAATTGAGGGCAATACATTGACCGAAGAACAAATCACGGCTTTATTAGAAAACAAAAGAGTTTTAGCACCTCAAAAAGATATTCTAGAAGTTCAAAATGCTATAAAAGTATATGAACAACTTAATACATTCAATCCTTTCCAATTAAAGGATTTAGAAAAAGCACACGCAATTTTGATGAATGGATTGATTGACAACGCAGGAAAATTAAGGACTACCAATGTTGGAATTGTAAAAGGTTCAAAAGTAGAACACATTTCACCAAGCGGAACAATGGTAAACGGATTAATGAAAGAACTTTTTGAGTATCTAAAAAAAGACAAAGATTTAATCCTAATCAAAAGTTGTGTGTTTCATTATGAATTTGAATTTATCCACCCATTTTTAGACGGAAATGGAAGAATGGGCAGGTTGTGGCAAACATTAATTCTAATGCAACAATATCCCGTTTTTGAATATTTACCTGTTGAATCATTAATAAAGAAAAAACAAAGCGATTATTACAATAAGTTATCCGAGTCCGACAAAAAAGGAAACTCAACACCTTTTATTGAGTTTATGTTGGAAATCATTTCAGCGTCATTGGACGAACATTTACAATCGCAATCAGTAACACTTCATACAGAAGATAGAATACGCTTATTTGCAGCCAAAATAGGCAAGAATAAATTTAGTAGAAAAGATTATTTGCAAAGTTTTAAAAATATATCTGCACCAACAGCAAGTAGAGATTTAAAATGGGCGGTTGAACAAGACTTTTTAACCAAATTTGGAAATTTAAGATTAACAGAATATCTATTTAAATAAATTTCATTTTTTGCAACAATTTTGCACACTTTAAATTTGCTCGAAATATGAACTGGCACCAATTTTTCCAGTATTCATTTATTTCTAATTTAGCCTACTTTTCCGTCAAAAAGAGAAAGATTTAGAGCCTGTTTAAATTTCATTCAATAAATTTTTTATAGCCTTTTCTTAATTTTCTAAATTAAAATAAACTCTGTTTATTCTTAAATTTAACATTAAGAATTTCAGTGAGTTAAGTTTATTCTGATTAAGCAATCAATAAATTGATTTTTATTAAGTTTTTTAAGCGAAAATGGCTTAATTCCTTAATGGTAAAAATAAATTATAAATTTAAACAGGCTCTAAATCAGTATTTAAAATTTTTAATAATTCATTTTGCAGCATCACATCGTTTTTACTTAAAATTAAATTATAATTGGCTTGCAGAAAATTATTTCTGACCACAAAAAAAGTGTAGGCATCCATCAATCCTTCCTTGTATTTTTCTTCAGACTTTTCAAAAGATAATTTCTGATTTTCAAAATTCCCTTGCAGTAAATTGTATTTTTCTTCGGCATTTTGATACTGCGTTTTGATAGAATTGAAAGTTTTCGTTAAATCATTGACGATAATTTGCTGCTCATAATTAGAATTAATGACGTTTAGTTTGGCAATTTCCACATTATTTTTAACCTGAAATTTATTAAAAATGGGAATGTTTAAACCAAAACCAACTTGCTGGCTTTTGTTTCTTTTGAACTGTTCAGAAAATTGATCTGCTGGTTTGCCTAAAGTTTTGCTGTAGAAACTTGAAATGGTGTAGGAACCAAAAAGTGTTGGTAAATAGGCAGATTTGGCGATACTGATATTTTTTTCATTTGCTTTTAATTCTGCTAAACTTGTTTTGTATGCCGGATTTTTTTCAATAAGATTCTTTATAAATTCCGGATTATTAAAATCTGAATCTGCGAGATTTTCCTCAGGCATTTGAAATTCTAAAGTGTCTTTTGTAATGGCTATAGCATTTAGCAGATTTATTTTAGAAATGTCGCGCGCATTTTTTGCAGAAACCCATTGTTCTTGCAAAGTCCCAAGATTGGCTTTGATGTCATAAACATCGCTTTTTGGCCGATTTCCTATTTCAACTTCTTTTTCAGTTTGTTTAATTTGATTTTCAATCCCAGAGAGTTGCGTTTGCAAAACATCTAGCCAACTCTTGCTATTTTGATAATTAAAAAAAGTCTCAATTACCTTTAATTTAACTTCATTTTGTGCCTGTTTTAATTTAAAAGTTGAACTTTCCTTATTTATTTTAGACAAGGAAATATTGAGGAAATTCCGCCAGTTCACAATTTCCCAATTGGCTTGCGCATAAACCTGATCAAATTGGGTATTAAGAGCGCCTCTTTGATTGGTGGTTTGGTCAATGGAAGATCCGAAACTATAATTATGATTCACGCCAGCTTCCACAGACGGCAAAAGCATTCCTTTTGCCGCAGAAATCTGACGGTCGTTTTTCTGAATATTTACCGTCGCTTGCATTATTAATGGATGATGAGTAGAGGCATAATCCAAACATTGCTTCAGTGTCCAACTTTGCTGCGCCGAAAGAAGGTTGATAAACAATATAAAAAATAGATTTTTCATAGTTAGTTGTAATTGGCTATTTTTGGCTTAATTAATTTTTTATCAGATTATAAACAATTGCGAAAAACAGAATTATTCATATTTTAGATATTTTACCATATTTACTTTTGTGGCTTGAAAGGCTTTAATGCTTACCACTAAAAATGTTAAAAGAAGTAAACTGAAAAGGCTTAATACAAAAGGCCAAACCGGCATATCTATTCTGTATGCAAAATCCTTCAGCCATTCATTCATCAGATAATAACTGATAGGAATACTGATAACAACTGCGATTAAGGTAATCCAGAGAAATTGTTTCGTCAAGCCAAAAATCAATGTTTTGTCTGATGCGCCCAAAGTTTTTCTGATGGCAACATCTTTCAGTTTCTGCTCAATCATTAAAGAAGACAGGGCAAAAAGTCCGAGCAACGCTACAATTAAAACCATGGCATTCAGGATTGTAAATAAGGTCTGCTGTTTTTGATATTTAACAAAACTTTCTGCAAATTTTTTATCAATAAAATAATAATCAAAAGGATAACCTGGTTCTACATTATTCTGCCAGTAAGTTTTCAGTCTTTTCACCGTTCCGTCTATATCATCGGGTTTTATTTTTATTTGAATATTATATACATTAAAGCGTTTCCAATCGGTTTCTCTGTAGTGAAAAAACACAATAGGTTCTACTGCATCACGTGGATTTAAAATATTGAAATTTTTTACGATACCTACAATATGATAGGGTTTATTGTCAAATCCCGGTCGGAAATCGTTTTTAAAAGCTTGATCATCAGTCCATCCAAATTTATTCACAAAAGCCTCGTTTACCAATACATTATTGATTGTGTCTGAAGCAAGATTTGGGTTTAGCCACCGTCCTTTTTTCAACTTAACATCCATAAATTGAAGGTAATTATAATCCATAGAGCCGTGTTGAGCGAAGATACTTTTGTCCATAAAATCCATATTAGAATTGCTGTATCTGCCGCTTCCAGGCACCGCTTCTCCGTAGGAAACATCTGCAACACCTTGTATTTTTCTTATCTCATTTTTGAGTCGTTCATATTTTAACCAAGGCTTTTTACTATTTTCACTGAAATTAATTAGTAAAACTTGTTTTCCATTGTAGCCGAGGTCTTTGTTCATCATATATTTTACTTGCTGATTAACGATTAGTCCACCGATTATAAAGAAGGAAGAAATGATCAATTGTAAGGTTAGAATCCCGTTTCTAAGCCAGATTCCATGTTTGCTTCTGGCGAAATTTCCCTTCAAAGTTTCTATCGCTTTGAAGTTGGATAGATACGTTGCGGGAATCAATCCTGAGATTAAGGTTACCATTATTACCATCGAAAATGAATAAAAGTAAATATGCCAGTCATTCATTTGTATTTCCTTTCCAAAGAATTTATTAAAACTAGGCAAAAGAAGTTCGGTCAAAGCCAAAGAAAGTAGATATGATGCAAAACAAATCACAAAAGTTTCTAATAAAAACTGAAGTACAAGATTTGATTTTTTGCTTCCAATCGCTTTTCTTACCCCAATTTCTTTCGCACGCTGGGAAGATTGTGCTGTTTTTAGATTAATAAAATTAATGGCAGACAAAATAACAATCAAAACTGAAAGTGCGAAAAGAATCATTATCGTTTTAAAATCTCCAACGCCGAACCAAGATGCCTTGGCGTGAAGTTTTATTTGATCAATTGGGGTAAATAAACTGCCAGTTGGGCCGTACAATTCCAAATATTTTTGTGGAGTTACACCACTTCCATGTGCTTCTTTTTTTGCTCTGTAAAGAAAAATATCATTATAAAATTTTTGCTGCAAAGTCGAAAGATCTGTTCCTGGTTTTAGCATAAAAAAGCATCCGTAATTAAAATTTCCCCATTGCTCCTTATCATTTTTCATCTGTTCAAAAGGTGTGATAACAAATTCGGGTTTTATCTGGCTGTTTTCTTTTGGCAATTCATAAACTGCTGTTACAATAAAATCTTTGTCGTCAATTTTGATGCTTTCACCGGCTACATTGGTTTTTCCGAAAAGATTTATGGCAGCGTTTGTAGAAAGAGCAATTACCTTTTCACCCTTCAATGCGTTTTTATAACTTCCAGAAACTAACTTGAAAGGAAAGAAGTTGAAAAAGCTTTCTGAAGCAGACATCCCTTTTTGTTGATAAAAAGTTTTGTTTTTCGTGGTCATTTTGAAACCTAATCCATAACCGTTGAACAAAACATAATCTTTAATTTCTGGAATTACCTTTGCAGCACGTTCCGCCATCGGGTAAGAAATATTGTTTCCATAAGTATTTTCCGCTTTGTTCTGGGTCTGGAAAGCGTAAATATTATCTTTCTTCGGATTCCATTTTTCATAGGATTCTTCGTCATTCCAATGCATAAGAATGAGCATAAAACCGGTTAGTCCTATGGTTAATCCAAAAAGATTAATAAAGGTTGAAAGCCAGTTTTTCTTATAATTAATAAAGGCGATTTTTAGCCAATTTTTTAACATAATAATTAATTTATGATTGATCAATGATTTAAAAACCTCAGAGAAAAGAAATCATCCAAATCTCTGAGAACAAATAAAATAACTGAATGAATGTTCTTTTACTGAATTTAATTATTCAAAATTCTTAGAATCTGCTTTTTCGAAAATGTCTTTTCTTTGCTCAGAATGCGTTTCCGAAAATATTTCCCCATCTTTCATTGTTACAATTTTAGATGCGTAGCCGGCGTCATAAGAAGAGTGCGTAACCATTACAATTGTGGAACCTTCGCGGTGAAGTTCTGCCAAAAGATTCATTACTTCATTTCCGTTGGTGCTGTCAAGATTTCCCGTAGGTTCATCGGCAAGGATTAATTTTGGTCTTGTAACCAAGGCTCTCGCAACAGCTGCTCTTTGTTGCTGCCCGCCAGAAAGTTGCTGTGGATAATGCTTTGCGCGATGTGCAATGTTAATTTTCTCCATAATTTCTTCAACTCTTTGCTTTCTTTCGGAAGATGCAATACCGTTATAAATCAATGGTAATTCTATGTTTTCAAAAACTGTCAGCTCATCAATTAGGTTAAAGTTCTGGAAAATAAAGCCAATATTTTTCTTTCTGATGTCTGATTTTTTTCTTTCATTAAGACCTATTGTTTCCGTTTCTTCGAACTTGTATGAACCTGAAGTGGCGCTGTCTAATAATCCTAAAATATTAAGAAAAGTAGATTTTCCACAGCCTGAAGGTCCCATTATTGCGACAAAGTCGCCTTTTTTGATGTTTAAGCTTACTTCATTGAGCGCATTGGTTTGTACGTCTTCTGTTTTATAAACTTTTGAGAGATTTGTGATTGTTATCATTTTTGTTTTTTTAGATATGCAATATTTGTTAATGTTTATTTTTTAATATCAAGAATTTCATATTTCTTGATTTCTGAATAATCAGAAGTAATAATTTTTTCGCCTTGTTTCAAACCAGAAACAACTTCGTAAAACAATGGATTTTCTCTTCCTAGTGTGATGTCTCGTTTTTCTGCCTTATTACCTTTTACTACAAAAATCCATTTTCCGTTCGTGTCTTTGTAGAAATTGCCTTTAGGAATCATCATGCTTTGCGTGTCGGCAGAAAGTTTTAATTTCACTCCGAAAGTCATTCCGATTTTTAAATTCTCTGGTTTTGCATCGGTGAAAGTTAATTCTATAGAAAATTGTCCCTCTTTTACTTCTGGTAATATTTTTGAAATAATGACTTCAAATTGTTTAGAATTACTTTCCAAACTGCCTTTTATGCCAACCTGCAGTTTGTTGATATAATATTCATCTACTTTTGCAATTAGTTTATAACCGTCCATTAAATCTACTTTCCCGATACTTTCTCCGCTTGTGAGATTTTGTCCTAAGGAAATGTTGAAAGATGATAATCTCCCAGAAACTGGTGCCATAATGAGAAAATTATTTTTATTGGAACGTAAAATACTCAAACTTTTCTCCATTTGCTTAATAGAAGTATTAATGGCAGAAAATTGGGAATCTCTAGATGCCTTCTCGCTTTTTGCACCTTTTTCTACAATTTGTTTTCTTTGTTTTTGATAATTGAGATTTTGCAAACTCATATCATAATCTGTTTTTTTTCCGATTTCTGCTTCGTATAATCTTTTCTGAAGATTAAAAGCCTGCAAAGCCGTGTTATAATCATTTTGAGCCTGTAATAATTCTTTATCCTGATTAAATTCCTGATTCTTTAATTCTAAAAGTGAATTTCTCATTTGGCTGATTTGCTGCATAATTCCGGTTTCCTGATTCAGATAATTAAATTCAGTATTAGGATTATAAACTCTCGCAATAGGTTGACCTTTTTGAACCATTTGTCCGTCTTCTGCAAAAATTTCTTTTACCGCGCCGCCTTCCACAACATTTACCATAGAAGAATTTAGAGATTGTGTTTGCGCCGTCACCATCAACATATCTTCAAATGTTCCTTTCGTCACTTGATCAATGCTTATGTCTTCTAATTTTACATTGTAAGTCTTTTTTTGATTAAGGAAATACCAACCAAAAGTTACTGCTGCAAATACTGAAATAACAACTATTAAAACTAATTTGAATTTCGATTTCTTTTTTACTATTTTCGTATCCATATTTTACGATAACTAATTTAATTACAGAACAATACACAATACAAGTGCCACGAATTTATACCTTTGTAACTGTTTGAAAACGTGCGTAAAAATAAATTTATAAAATTTAAAATTGTTCATTTTCGGACAGTTTTTGTACGAAATCGAACAATTTGAGAAATCCAGAAATATCAAAAACGATTATTTTCGTCATTCAAAAAGACTAAATGACTTTCAATTTTGGGAGATAAAATTTTAAATATTAAAAATGAGAAAAAAAGAAGCCCACGTTTTAATTGTAGATGATGATGAAGATATTTTGTTTTCAGCGAGAGTTTGGCTTAAAAAGTTTTTTTCGCAAGTGAGTTGTCTCAATCAGCCAAAAAATATTCTAAAGTTTTTAGCAGAAAATCAAGTTGACGCAATTCTCTTAGATATGAATTTCCGAAAAGGTTTTGAAAGCGGACAAGACGGAATCTATTGGATGAATGAAATCAAAATCCTTGAACCACAACTTCCGATTATCTTGATGACTGCTTACGGCGAAGTAGAACTGGCTGTTGAAGCATTGAAAAATGGTGCCTCAGATTTTATTCTGAAACCTTGGGATAATGAAAAATTGTATGCGTCTGTAAATCTTGCGGTGGATATTTCCCGGAAAAACAAAAAACTGAAACAGTGGGAAAATATTACGGCTAAAAAAAATCAGTACCAGTTAGAAACCCAATCGCCAGCAATGAAAGAAGTGATGAATTTAATAAAAAAAGTGGCGCCAACTGATGCCAATGTTTTATTATTAGGGGAAAATGGCACGGGAAAATTTGTTTTGGCAGAATATATTCATGAATTGTCGGAAAGAAAAAATCAACCGTTTGTCCATATTGATTTGGGAAGTCTTTCGGAGAATTTATTTGAGGCAGAATTGTTTGGATACAAAAAAGGCGCTTTTACAGATGCACAACAAGATTACGCCGGAAAAATTGAAAATGCCGAAAATGGAACTGTATTTTTAGATGAAATTGGGAATCTTCCACTTCATCTTCAGACTAAGTTATTGAGTTTAATTCAAAATCGAAAATTATCCCGCCTTGGGGAAACCAAAGAACGATTATTAGATGTAAGATTTATTTTCGCTACCAATGAAAACCTTCAGAAAGCAGTTGAAGAAAATAGATTTCGCAAAGACCTTTATTATAGAATTAATACGGTGGAAATTGAAATTCCAAATTTAAGAAACCGCGTAGAAGATATTCCAACTTTAGCCAAATATTTTTTAGCCAAATACACCCAAAAATACCATAAACCAGAATTGGAACTTAATGAAAACCTCAGCCAACAACTGATTTCTTATTCTTGGCCAGGAAATATTCGGGAACTCGATCATTGCATAGAAAGAAGCGTGATTCTTGCCAGTGAAAACCAGTTGAAATTATTGATGCCTCACGATGAAGAGATAGACCAACAAAACATGAGTCTAAATATTGAAAAAATGGAAGAGGTTTTCGTTAAAAAAGCATTGAAAAAACACAAAGGCAATATTTCTCTCGCGGCAGAAGAACTGGGTTTATCTAGAGCAGCACTTTACAGAAGATTGGAAAAATTTGAATTGTAAATGAAAATTGGAAATTATATTTGGTTCCTATTTATTCTTCTTGCAATTTTTTGCGGGATTTTGGCCTTTGGATTTTTTTCTGAAGGCAAATGGATCAATTTCGGTTTGTTTTCTTTATTAGGAATTTTTTGCATCTTTTCTGCTCATTTTTCTGCAATTTCAGCGCTACAGAAAAGCGATAAAATATTACTTTCCATTCAGAAAAAAGACTTTTCCCTTTTCCCCAAAACCGAACAAAATAGTTTAATTGATAATGCAGTTAAACTCTATTATCAAAGCAAAGAAGAGCATCTTTCATTGTCTTCCTACAAATTACTGTATGAAGAAATCCTCAATGAACTGGAAATTGGAATGATGATTTTAATCAAAAAAAATAAGGACTGGAAAGTTTTTTACGTGAATCCAAATTTTTTGGAAACCCTTCAAATTCCGAAATATAATTCTTGGAATTTATATGAAACTAAAACGCCAGATTTCTTTAAAATTATTCAGCAAACGAATTATGAAAATTCACAAGATTTTTTTGATATTTCAATCAATGAAAATGCAAAGCAATCTTTTTCTTTAAGGACAAAAAAGGTAGAGAATATTAAAAATCGCTTTTGCATTATCAGTTTAGAATCTGTGCAAAAAATCATTGAGCAAAAAGAAAAACTTGCCTGGAATAATTTGATGAAAGTAATTTCTCACGAACTTCTAAATACTTTAACACCAGTAAATAGTTTGATTCAAAATTTAGAATATATTGCCAATCAGGAAGTTGTGAGCAGCGAAGACCAGCAGGAAATGAAGGAAAGTTTGATGATTATAAATTCAAAATCAAAGCAATTACTTAATTTTGTGGATGATTATCGGCAAGTTGCGGAATTGCCAAAGCCAGTTTTTGAAACGATTTCATTAAAAAACATCGTTGAATCTGCGATTAATTTCCTAAAACAGGAATTTGAGAAAAATGGAATTACCGTTACTTTTTCCGCAGAAGATCATACCGTTTTTGCTGATAAAAAGATGATTGAACGGTGTATTATCAATTTATATTTGAATGCAATTTATGCAGTAGCCGATACCCAAGAAAAAATCCTTAAAACAGAAGTGAAAAATCTAAATAACCGCATTGTTTTAAGTATTGAAGATAGTGGAATTGGCGTTCAAAAGGAGATTAAAGATAAGATTTTTCTTCCCTTTTTTACCACAAGAATCAGTGGTTCCGGAATTGGATTAACGCTAAGTAAAAGTATTATGGAAGCGCATAAAGGCTATCTTAATTACAAACCTCTAGAAAATGGAAGCCGTTTTGAAATGTGGTTTATGAAGTAAAAATGTTATTTTCAATAATTATCTTAAAACAACAACAGTTTTAATCTCATTTTAAAATTTAAAAATTTTGAATTTTAAACTCTTTTTTGAAGTTCTTTCTTTCTTCAAATTTGCAAACACTAGGAATTGTATTAATAATTAATTGAGAAATCGTTTTTCTTTCTATAAAAAATATATAGGTGTGATAGGTGTAAGTTTTTGAGATTTATTTGTAAGTAATTGAAATACAATTAGATGTAACTTTACAATATTGTGGCAATTCAACTTCGTTTAAATTCCTTACAAATGAAATAATATAGATCTTCAAAAAATTCTCCAAATTCCCTTCTCTGCAATAATTCTATTAAATTATAATCATAATTACAGAAGAAAATCGAAAAAGGAAACGATCAAGAAAATATATGCATATTTACTTAAAAGTAGAATTTAAAAACGCTTTAAAGCTTGCTAAATGCGGAAATCTTTCGAACGTTAGAGGAAGTTATTTTAGATACGAGTAAAATCATTAAATAAGTTATTGTGCAAACCGATCCTAACGAAAAAGATGTTTATATAGAAAAGAATTTCTTTTCACAAGATATTCCGGTTAGTGATAGAACTTCTGTTTTTAACAGTCTTTTTTTTCATTATAAAAAGAATTGGCAGGTTTCATTCGCTTTGATGCTATTTTTAAGCGTAAGTATTGGGTGTTTAGGGCTATCTGAAGATTCCTCTGCAACCATTATTGGCGCGATGATTATTGCACCTTTAGGACAACCAATTATTGCTTTTGGTGGTGCAATTGCATTAAACTGGAGAATACAGTCTTTCAGAATGTTGGGCATTATTATTTTGGGAACATTTGGCTCTTTGCTCATTTCCTACATCATTGGTTTAACGCTTCCAGATATGCTGCCGAGTCAGCAAATGCTCATTAGAACATCGCCAGATTTTCGCGATCTTGGCATTTCTGTTTTGGCTGGCGCAGCAGGTGCGTATGGCTATTACCGCAGTGAGTTTTCTACGGTTTTGTCTGGTGTTGCAATTGCTGTGGCTTTAGTTCCGCCGATTTGTACTTGCGGAATGATGCTTGAGCAAGGCTACTACATATTGGCAGCAGGAAGTTTTTTGCTTTTTACTACCAATTTTTTTGGGATTACTTTTTCAGCGCTTTTGGTATTTTTTATTATGGGTATAAATCACAAAAAAAATACAAAATTTTTTTATGTGGGAACTTTGATTATTGTGATTGTTGGTTCCGGAATCATCCTTCCACTGGCTTTAAATTATAAAAAGTTTAATTATGGTAATCAATTTCAAAGTTTAATGTATCAAAAAGCAAAATCAGTTTTTAATCAGGAAAAAGATGCGCCAATAATTAAAGAAATTATGATAGAAGGCAAAGGCATCATTATCACGGTAGTTCCTTTCCCAAAAGACAACAGAAAGCACATATTCATTAAAAAACTTGAGGCCGAGACAGGTTTTCAGGTCTTTATTAAAAAATCTTTCGATGAAAGATAAAACAGAAATTAAAATTTTAAAATAAAAAAAATGGAAACAACAAAAAACTTAGGCATCTGGATGGATCATTCTATTGCCAATTTGATCGACTTAAATGCTAAGAAAAAAAGTCATTCTATAAATTCAGAATTCACTTTTGAAACCAAAGAAGTCGCTTTGGTAGATAGTGAAAAAACAATGCACAACAAAAGGCAGCAAATGCACGAAGAATTTTATAAAAAAATTGCTGATGAGATTTTAGAATACAATCACGTGCTTTTATTTGGGCCTACAAATGCAAAAACAGAACTGCATAATTTTCTAAATGAAGATTTACATTTTAAAGATATAAAAATTGACATCGAAGCGGGAGATAAAATGACAGAGAACCAACAGGTAGCCTTTGTAAGAGGTCATTTTGAAAAATAATCTATATAAAACAGCAATAAATTTCAATACTAAAAACTCTTTATATTAAATAAAAATAGGCTACAGATGTAACCTATTTTTTTAAAATCTTTCGAAAATAATTTTGCTATTTTCTAGAGATTTTATACTGAATGCGAAGTAAGTTCATGGTTTTTTCTCATCATTTGTGTTGATCATAAACATTTTCGTTACGTTTTCGTAAAATTCGACAATCAGTATTTTTTTATACTTTATGTTACAAAGATTGCGATTTCTAGTTTATTTCTGTTACTTTTTTCTAAACAAATGTTACATATATCACACATTTTTAACTTTTGGCTTCGTTAAAGGGTTCAATTATTGCATAGGTGTGATTGGTGTAAGTCTATCTTTTCTATTTGTAAATATATGCCAGAAAATGATTGTAAATTTATAATGGTGAAATAAGTTAATTTTAATTATAAGATTCTGATTTACAAAAACATATTAAAAATATTTTCTTTTAATTTTTATAGATTTAAAATACAATCAATATGAAAACAACGGATGAATGGGAAGAAGAAATAATGAAGGTTACTATGAAAATTCAGAAACAATTTCCAGAATTATCAAAATATATTTCTGAAATGCCCGAAAATTTCTCAAGAACTGATAAAAAAACAATCAATAAAAAAAATTTGAAAGAATACCATGATTCTTTAGTTGAAATCTTAAAAGAATATTCCAAAACACACAGTGCCGAAAATGCTTGAGAAATCGTAACTGGAGGTAAAAGTTGATTTTTACTACCATAGGAAAGTGACTTAAAAGCTAAAGTATAACATTAAAAATATAAAAAAATGAAAATTCAATACAACACCGATAAAACCATTGATGGAAATGAAAGAAATGCAGAATTTTTTTCTGACCAAATTAGAAAAGGATTAGAACGGTTTCAATCTCAAATTACCAGAATAGAAGTTCATATTTCTGACGAAAATGGAAAAAAAGATGGTTCTAACGATCACAAATGTCTTTTAGAAGCACGGCTAGAAGGGATGCAGCCAATTGCCGTTTCCAACCAAGCAGATACACTGGAGGAGGCGGTTTCTGGAGCGATTGCGAAACTGAAAAATGCTTTGCAAACTATTTTGGGTAAACTCAGTAGCCATTAAACTTTAGGAGAAAAGTTTTGGTTTAAAAATGCTTCGAAAATTTTTTTCAAATTATTATTGATAAAAAAGAAGTTTCAAAAAGGGAGGTTTTAGAAGGATTTATTATCTTCTATTTGTCTTATTATTAAGGTATTACATAAAAATAGACAAAGAAACCTGAATCGTGCAAGATATCATTAAAAAACACCTACCTTTGAGAGTAATGAGGAAATTATTATTCTAATTTTCGCTCAAGAAAATACTACCTTGTTAGTCGTTTACGATTCTAAATACCCATCAAATGATGCAAATATCTAATAGAAATTATGAAATTATACATCAAATATATGGTAAGTCTGCGTTGCAAAATGGTAGTAAAAGACGCTTTGGATAGTTTAAATATAAAATATTTGAGCATAGAATTAGGACAGGTAGAAACGCTAGAAGAAATCAATGAGCAGCAACGCATACAGCTATCAGAAATTTTATTAAAATCAGGATTACAGTTGCTAGATGATAAAAAAAGCATCTTAATTGAAAA
Organism: Halpernia humi; assembly: GCF_900108025.1. Lineage (GTDB taxonomy): Bacteria > Bacteroidota > Bacteroidia > Flavobacteriales > Weeksellaceae > Halpernia > Halpernia humi. Next base: position 70,908 of record NZ_FNUS01000005.1, on the reverse strand, counting down.
GATAAAAAATGTCATCATAGAAATGGTGCATTATTTAGATGAACTCCCGAAACAAAACTACTCCGATTACATCAGTGAAAAATTGGCCTATGATTATACCTATCTCGCCAATACATTTTCCGAAGTGCAAGGCATTACTATTCAACATTTTATCATTAATCATAAAATAGAAAAGGCTAAAGAATTACTGCTTTATGATGAACTAAATCTTACACAAATCGCCTATAAACTGAATTATAGTAGTGTGGCGCATTTGTCTAATCAATTTAAAAAAGTAACTGGTCTTTGCCCTTCTTTCTATAAACAACTGGGAAAAAAAAGAAAACAAAATCTTGAAGATATTTAATTTTAAATGACTCTTCACGCCATCAAATTAAAATTAGAAGTAAACATCTTTTAATTTTATTTCACTTAAACAATTATGAGTACTACAGAACTTGAAAAAGCAAAAACCTACATCAGCGTAGAAATTATAGAATATATTCCCAATTCTGTAGTGATTAAAACTATTTTAAAAAAATCTACCGGCAATATTAGCGTAATTTCTTTTGATAGTGGGGAAGGACTTACCGAAAAGATTTCCCCTTTTGATACTTTTGCGCAAATTATAGAAGGAAAAGCAGAACTTGTGATTGATGGAACAACTTTTGTTTTAAAAACTGGTGAATCGATTATTATTCCTGCTCATAAGCCCAACATTATAAAAGCCAATGAGAGATTCAAAATGATATTAACCGTTATAAAAAGTGGTTATGATTAATATTAAATTTTAGATTTGATAAACTTCCATAATAAGAAACAGATGATTTATCCTTTATTTAATTCTGGAAAATATCACAATTAATCAATACAAATTCTAATAAAATGGAAAAAATTCTCGTTACCACAGATTTTTCGGATCATTCAAAATCCGGATTGCGGTTTGCGATTCAACTCGCTGCCCAAAATGACTATTTATTGACTTTTCTTAACGTTCACCATCTGCAAATTCCCTCCGCATGGGATGTTTTAAGCGAAAATGAATATCAAGATGAGCAAAAAAGAATAGTGCATGCCAAATTGATACAATTTGTTGAAAACATATATGAGGCTATTCATCTGAAACCCAAACACGTTCAGTACGCGGTAGAATTAAGTCCCTTGCCAGAATCCAGCGTCTTAGAATTTGCAGAGAACCACAACTTTAATTATATCTGCATCAGCGCAAGAGGAGCGGGCATTTTAAATAAAATTTTAGGCACCATCACTTCTAACCTTATCAATCAATCTAAAGTTCCCGTTATTGTAGTGCCACACGATTATCAAGCAACTGAAATAAGCAGTATTTTATATGCTTCAGATCTCGAAGATTATGAAAATGAAATCGGTAAAGTTGTCGCATTTGCAAAACCATTACAAGCTTCTATAGAATTGCTAAATTTTACGTCTCTAGAATTGAATCAAGAAGACGTAAAAAAATTAGAAACGAAAATCCAGAACACAACAGATTACCCTTTAACTCTGCATGTTGGTGAGAGAAAACAAGATCATAATTTGATTGAAGCAATAAGATTAGCGGTTAAAAAAGCAAAACCCTCAATATTGGTAATGTTTACGCAACAAAACAGAAATTGGTTTGAAAATATTTTTTATGCGGGCAATGCTGCTGAATATTCATTTCATACCAAAGTTCCCTTGGTGGTTTTCAGAAAATCATAAAAGAAAACTTTTACAAGAATACCACAATGCCCATTCAAAATTTCGACATCCAGGGTTTATCAAATGATGAGGTCATTAAGGCAAGGGAAAAGTTTGGAAAAAATCAATTAAATTACAAAAAAGAAAATTCTTTCTTTGATACTGTTATTCGTATTTTAAAAGATCCGATGCTTATTTTGCTATTGGTAGCGGCTTCTATTTATTTTATTAGCGGAAATACAGGAGATGGTATTTTTTTATCTTTTGCCATTGTTTTCCAAACTTCCATTTCTCTCTATCAATATTCCCGAAGCAGAAATGCGCTAGAAAAACTAAAAAATCTTTCACAGCCCACGTGCAAAGTGATCCGAAATGGTAAAGTAATAGAAATTAAAAGTGAAGAATTAGTGCTTGGCGATAGTCTGATGGTGGAAGAGGGAACACTAATTACGGCAGACGGAAGCATCATCCATTCTAATGATTTTTCCGTCAATGAATCTATTTTAACGGGTGAATCGTTTTCTTTATTTAAAGATAAAACTAAAGAAGACCATTTTATTTACAGCGGTACCACGGTTGCCAGTGGTTTGGCAGTCGCTACAATTACTGCCATCGGCAACGAAACCAAATTGGGGAAAATCGGGAGCAGTTTAGAAAGTATTCAGGAAGAAAAAACGCCTTTAGAAAACCAGATTGCCAATTTTGTGAAGAAAATGGCAATTACTGGTGCCGTAGTTTTTATCATTGTTTGGGGCATTAATTATTGGAATTCTAAAGAAATATTGCAAAGCCTTTTGCAGTCGCTTACATTAGCAATGAGTATTTTGCCAGAGGAAATTCCTGTTGCATTTACCACATTTATGGCTCTGGGAGCGTGGCGATTAATGAAACTTGGGATCGTGGTGAAACAAATGAAAACCGTTGAAACCTTGGGAAGCGCCACCGTAATTTGCACAGACAAAACTGGAACGCTCACAGAAAATAAAATGACTGTGGCAAAACTGTTTTTACTGTCTTCCAATAAAATATTTGATGTTGCCGAAGTATCTTCAGATGATGAAAAAGACTTTCTCACCGCGGCAATGTGGGCAAGCGAACCCATTCCTTTTGATCCAATGGAAATAGCTTTGCATCAAACTTATCAAAATAGTGTTGCAAAAGACGATCGACCAAATTACCAACTTGTTCACGAATATCCTTTAGGTGGAAAGCCACCGATGATGACGCATATTTTTGAAAATAATTTGGGAAAAAGAGTGATTGCTGCCAAAGGCGCACCAGAAGCTTTGATTACTGTTTCTAAACTCACAGAAACTGAAAAACTGCAAATTGCTAAAGCGATAAATCTTTTGGCAAAAGACGGTTTTCGCGTCTTGGCTGTGGGGATTTCAGATTTTGAAGGCAATAATTTCCCTGAAAAACAGCAAGAATTTTCGTTTCATTTTAAAGGGATTGTGGCATTTTACGATCCTCCGAAAAAGAATATCCAAAATGTTTTGCAAGATTTTTACGATGCAGGTATTGCCGTAAAAATCATTACTGGAGACAATTCTGAAACCACAGAAGCCATTGCCAGACAAATACATTTTAAAGACTACGAAAACTCAATTACTGGCGATGAGTTAATGAAACTTAACGATAACGACTTGAAAATTAGTGTAATGAAAAATACTATTTTTACAAGAATGTTTCCTGAAGCCAAACTAAAAATCATCAATGCTTTAAAAGCCAACAATCAAATCGTTGCGATGACTGGCGATGGCGTAAATGATGGCCCTGCTCTCAAAGCCGCACATATCGGTATTGCAATGGGTAAAAAAGGAACTGAAATCGCCAAACAAGCCGCATCATTAATTTTGCTAGAAGATGATTTGTCTAAAATGGTAGATGCAGTCGCAATGGGCAGAAAAATTTACACCAATCTGAAGAAAGCCATTCAGTATATTATTTCCATTCATATTCCTATTATTCTTACGGTTTTTATTCCTTTGGCTTTGGGTTGGGTTTATCCTAATATATTTTCGCCCATTCATATTATTTTTTTAGAAATCATTATGGGGCCAACCTGCTCTATTATTTATGAAAATGAACCGATGGAAAAAAACACGATGCAGCAGAAACCAAAGGCGTTGTCCAGTACTTTTTTTAACTGGAAGGAATTATCTACAAGTATTCTGCAAGGTTTGCTTATTACTGCCGGAACATTACTAATCTACCAATATGCTGTGCAAAATGACTATGATGAAGCACTTACCAGAACGATGGTTTTTACGGTTTTAATCACCGCTAATATTTTCCTCACGCTAATTAATCGTTCATTTTATTATTCAATTTTTACAACGTTGAAATATAAAAATAATCTAGTTTTGCTTATTATTTTAATTACCGTTTTCATTGTCGCATTGATGCTTTTTGTAAAACCAATAACAGTATTTTTTGGGTTTGAAACTTTAGCGTTTTCCCAATTAATTATTGCGGTTTTCACTGGTTTTGTATCCGTGGTTTGGTTTGAATTTGTAAAGTGGATTAAACGGGCAAAAAATCATAAAAAATATTCGAATTTATTGTGATTGATTTCAGAAATCAGCACTGCAAAATGCAATAATCTCGTTAATAAAAAATAATTTAAAATCAATAAAACCCCAAGATTTTTAAGGCAAAAGTCGGCAGATTCAATCGTTCTAAAAAAGCACAATCAACGTGGCTTAAAAACTGGTATTTATCTATAATTTTTAATAATTTTAAAAAAAATATTTTCGCTTTTTTATCCCAAAATACGTTCTAAAGTATGGATAGTTTTAATTATTTGTTATTTTTTTATTAAATAAATAATTATTAAACTTTTTTAGTTATTTTTAAGCAGTTCAAATCTTTAAGATGAAAAAAATTCTACTGCTGTTTTTTTTAATTCAAACTGCCACTGTTTTCTCACAAAAGCAGGCAACCGATAGCCTTACTAAAGTTTTTGAAAATGCGACTACGCCTTTAGAAAAAGCAAAACTTCTGGTAAAAAGAAGCAAGTCTTACCCCGCCATAGAAATCAATGCGCCTAAAAAAGATGCTTTAGATGCGCTTGCTTTTGCCGAAAAAGCCAATGATAGCCAGTTGCAAGTTGATATATTAAATCAACTTTCCGGCATATATTCCAGAGACAATCAGTATGAAGAAGCCAACAAATTAGACGAAAAAGCCTTGGCTTTGTCCATCAAAAATAATTATGCTTTGGGCAAAATTCGCACTTATAAAAATATGGGGCGAAACTTAAAGACGATGGGCAGAGTAGAAGAGGCGATACAAAAAACAATTTTAGCAAAAAAAATCGCCGTCAACGAGCATTTTCCACAAGAATTAGCCAACGTGAATAATGCGCTTGGGATTTTGTACCGCGTAAACGGGCAGTTTAGCAAATCATTAGAAGTTTTAGATGAAGCACTAGGCCAAGTGGGTAAAAATAAAAACCTAGAAGCGCTCATCCACATGAACAAAGGCAATACCTTGAGTGAACTTGTACGTTTAGAAGATGCAGCAAAGAGTTATTTTGCTGGTTTAAAAATTAATGAATCGCTGAACAATACCAAAGGTATTTTGCAGTCTTACAACAATTTAAGTGTCTTGTTTAAAAAAGCAAATCAGTATGACAAAGCCATTACTTATGCTAAAAAGTCTTTGGCGCTCGCGTCGCGATATAACAACAAATATAGCATGGGCATTGCTTATGATAATTTGGCAACTTTGTATGATTTAACGGCAAAAAAAGATTCGATAGTTTGGTACAGAAAAGGAACTATTAAACTCTTTGAAGCCATAAAAGATGAAAATAATATTGCCAGAACTTATCATAATTTGGGAGAGTTTTATTTGCTACAAAATAATTTTGTTGAGGCTAAAAAGTATTTAACAATCGCTTTAGAGAAACGTTTAAAATTAAAGAACAAATTAGATATTGCTTCTACACAAACCAATTTAGGGATTTTGGCCGATAAAGAAAAAAACTATGCTTTAGCCGAAGATTATCTATTGAAAGCCAAAAAGAACACAGAAAACGAAAAAACGGAAAATAATAAATTCTTACTCAACGCATTATCAGAACACTACAAACTAAAAGGGGATCTTAAAAATGCTTTGGAAGAAAAAGAAGCCGAAGTGGCTTTGCAAGACTCTTTGTTGCAAAGCAGTGAAATCGTCAAAGTGATGAATACCGCGCACGACTATGAAATGAAGAAAAAGGATTCGCAAATAAATGCCGCAGAAAGTTTTAAATCTAAATACAACCACAATAGAATTTTCTTTGCCATTGCTTTATTCATCGTCTTTATCATTGCCATGTATTCTTTTATAAGATGGAAAAAAGTCGATCAAAAGAAAAAACAACTTCAACTCGAAAAACAAAGCATTGAAGCGAAACACGATGAAATAAGTGAAACACTAGAAGAAGTAAAGAAAAAAGCAAGCCTAGCGCATATTGAGTTGAAAAATAAAACCAAGGTTTATTTGCAAGATCTTTTATACATGCGTTCAGATGATCATTATGTAGAACTTGTGAGAAGCCAAAAAGTGGAACAAGTGCGCACAAGCCTCAAAGAAATTGCAGAACAATTGCCGCCGAATTTTGTGCGCTGCCACAAGTCTTACATCGTCAATAAAAACTTTATAAAACAAAGCAATTTGAAAGAATTTATTATGACGAACAATGCGATTGTCCCAAAATCTAGAAGCTACAAAAACGAATAAACGCCCTTCAATACTGGTGGTTGAAAAAAATCTTTTACCATTCACGTTACATTTTATGTCATTCACGACATTTTTTTTTCTGTCTTGAAAAAATATTTGAAATTTGAGATAACAGTTTAAAATAGCTATGAAATTGTTGTTGGATTCTTTAGAAAAATTAAAATGAAGAATCTAATCAAACTTCATCATCACACTTAAAAAATAAAATACAATGAAAACAAAAATCACACAATTATCAACTGTCTTATTTTTAATAATGACTTGCCTAAGTTTTAACACTGCAAAAGCACAAGGCGCTCATGTTACTTGTGCGCCAAACTGTGAATATTGGAAAATTACAGGTAAAACCCGGCCAAAAGGTTCTGTTTCTTGTATCGATCGCTCATGTCCGATTTGTGCTAAAAAACAAAATGAAGAGCGAGATAAAAAAGAAAAACAAGACCAGCAAAAAATTACTGCCTGGAAAGCTGGTGAAAAAACTAGACAAGCAAGCGCTAAACAAAAGCAACAGGAAGCTTTACAGGCTAAAGAAAAGTATTTAAAAAAGAAAAAAGAAAATGAAGTGGTTTTGGTGGCACCTAAGTCGAAAGTTTCTGCCAATGAAAACCATTCTATAAAATTATCAGCCCAAAATCAAGAAATTTTGGAATTGGCGAAAAACCATAAGGTGAAAATAGATGGGCTTAGAGATTATAATGGGAGAGGCGATGGTCTATTTTTTAATGGTAAAAATTATGAGACAATTCCCGTAAAAGAGCCAACAGGTCGTGTTTTTTATTCTGAAAATGGACAGGTTGTAGTTTTAAAAGATATAAAACTTAAAGATATGAGTGCTGTGGGATTTAATTATGGAAATGAAATAGATGAGAATGGAAATTTTTGCCTGCGTTTTACTTGGAATTCTCCAGGGAATGACTATGGACCTTTAAGCAATAATGGGAAGCCTTGGGCTGATATTATGACATTGGAAGGCGAGAATCTGCTCAATGATAAAACGATAGAAAATGTTACCTATAAAGGTAAAGGTATTTATGAGTTGCAAAAAAGAGGTCAAAGCCAGCCAACAGAACAATACAATTTTAAAACAAAGAAAATTACACCAATACAATAGATTAGTTAGACCAACCTAAAAAATATTAATTATGAAAAAAACACTTTTTATTTTAGTTGCAAGTTTAATTTTCTCAACTAAAGTTTCAGCGCAAGGATGCTATTTTGGTAATTCTACTTTGCCAACAATCAATCTTAGAAGCAGTTCTGGAAATCAACAATTTGATGCCATCAACCAACGAGAATATCAACTTTTAGTTAATATTTTTAATATACATCCTAATTTTTTCTATTTGTTGGATCAAGGTGCGCCGAATGCTTATGCCACTTCAGAAATTTCAAATCCAAACTTTCCGGATGGAACGGTGATGCTTGGTTTTTCTCTAGTTCAAAATGAATGTTTAAACTCTCCTTCCGGAACTTGTAGTTCGGTACCAATAATTTTGGCGCATGAATTTGGGCATATTATTGATTTTAAATACCATACAGGACTTACTGGGAAGTATAAAGAATTGTTTGCAGATTATATTGCAGGTTCTTATTTATATCACAGAGCCAATACAATTGGGAGTATAAATATACAAGAAGTTGCAAACTCTTTTTTCAATAAAGGAAGTTATGATTTTAACAATCCGAACTTCCATGGAACACCGCAACAGCGGTTTTCTTGCTTAAATGCAGGCTATTTATTAGCACAACAATATAATATTAGTGGTCAAAATTTGTCTTTACCTATTTTGATGAATGCTGCGGTGCAATATGTGAGACAATTTTAAATACAAATAAAAGCCCATGAAAACAAAAATAACAAAACTAGCAAGTGTCTTATTTTTAATAATCTTTTGCTTGAATTTTAATACAACAAAAGCACAATTACCTTGTACAGATAAAGGTTATTTCTATATCACAGGTACTGATTCATTTCATAAAACTGTTGTGGTGAGTAATATTATAAAAGGAGACATTTTTTGGTGTAACTCAGATGGCAAAAAAATGCTACCAGACAACCCTAAAATGCAATTGTTTATTGATGCCATAAAAGCAAAAAACCCCGAGTTACAAACCATTAATGTCATAATTCCAGATAACTCAGGATATAATACTTTTAATGGTACAAAACTTTCAAATGACTATGAATCTATTAAAAAAGTATATGATTTAATGATTAAAAATATCAAACCCTACACCTTAATTAAAGTAGTTTTAAAAGATGAAGACTTCGAATAATAAAGAAATTAAGTTATGGTCAAAATAATTCTTAATTATATTTGAATTATCAATTTAAAGTAGAAAAACTATAAATTATTTATAAAAAATCTAAAACAATATCCTTTCAAATAAACTAAAAAATATTAACTAAAAAACAAGCTTTTTATGAAAAAAATATATTCCACCTTAGTTTTTATCAACCTTTGTTTGCTAATGTCATTTGCTCAAAAAACAAATGTAAGTAACAATGGCTTAAAAGAAACAGTAAACTTAATCAACAAAAAAATAGCTTGTTGTAGCAAAAATATGACGTCAAAAATATCGGTATCCGATCAAGGTATATTAAAGCAAATTGGAGGTTCGAACCTGAAAATAGATTTAAGAAAAAAGATTAAAAGTGATACCAATCCAAAATCACTAGTTGGTTTTTACAGCTGGGATTACATTAAGCAATCTCCCACAGATTACCAAATTATTTGCATTAGCAAACAAAATGAGAATGGAAAAAAAGTCTTGGCATTTAGTGCATTCAAAAATGAAACAGATGCTAAAGAGATTTTAAAATGGCTTAATGAATTAAAAAATAGTGATGCTTTTATTGCAACAATGCAAGGTGGTTTTGAAGATACGGGGGACAATTCGCTTTTTGATTATATAGCAGATCAAGCAAATAAAAAGAAAAAAAATAAAGATATAGAAGATCTTTTAAATGCGGAATTAGAGAAGCAAATTGCTTCTGATAAGAAAAAAGAAAGAAGTGTAGCACAAAAATTTAAAATAGATGAGAATGGTATTTTAAGTTTTGCGATAAAAGAATTATATCCAAATAATTGTTATCCTTCAAATTCAGATTGTAAAGTGAAAGGCATTTATTCAATTCAAAAACAAGAAGTTGCACTAAAAAATTTGAAGTCAATCGGTAAAGACTATTCTGTTCATTTCTATACTTTTGGTGAGGACGATGTCACATCTACAACTACAGACTTTAGCAATGATGGTACCTTGCTGGAAAAAAGTGAACCCTATTTATCATCAGAATTTGCAACTTTTATTTCCTTAAATGACAATAAAGCCTTTGGTAAAAAATTAGTAGAACTTTTAAAAGATGCAGGCTATAAAATCGAAATGCTAGCTTGGTATCCTAATTAATACAGATTAAATACTGTAAAAATTTAAAACAAATCAACATGAAAAATTTTATCACATTTATCTTCTGCTTTTTTGCTTTTAGTTTAAATTTAAAAGCACAAACAACAAAAATAGATTTCTACGATGATTTTTCTGATGGCAGCAAAATAAAATGGGCCAATGTACCCACAGGAAACGAGCTTTACTACAAAGAAAGCGGCCGCTATATTATTGAATATAAACAAGGCAAAGGAGGATGGGCAGTTATAAGAACTTTCAAAAAAATCCAGTGGTATGATTTAAATGTAGAACTTACCGTAAATGTGTTAGAAGGAAATAGTCCTGGTATTGGCGTTGGCTTCGTACTGGGAAATTTTGCAACCGATGGTATTTCTTATCGTTTTGTGATACAACCCGATGGCACTTATGCTTTTGGCTATTTTAAAGATAATGCAGTAAAATATATTATTCCATTCACAGCTTCAAAAAATATTTTAAAAGGCAATAATGTAGATAATAAATTAAAAATAAAGATACAAAACAAGAAAGCTTTTCTCTACATCAATTATCAATTGGTAAATACAGTAACCCTTCCAGAACCAATTACAGGTGAACAAATTGCTTTGTATTCGGGCAAAGGTCAACGGGCTGCTTTTGATAATATGCGTGTAGAAGGCTATCAAATAAAAGAAGCGGTTGCAGAAAACAATTTGCAACAAGCCACTTATCCCGAAATGGTAACCGTAGAAGGTGGCACATTTACTATGGGCGATGAACACGGAGATGGCGACGAATATAGCGACGAACATGAGAAACCCACCCACCAAGTAACGCTAAAAACCTTTAAAATAGCCAAAACCGAAACCACGGTAGCCCAATGGAAAGTGTTTTGCAACGCCACAGGCCGCAGCATGCCCGAAGAACCATCTTGGGGCTGGGATGACAGCCACCCGATTGTAAACGTATCTTGGCAAGATGCTGTAGCCTATTGCAACTGGCTATCCGAAAAAATGGATGCCGACTACCGATTGCCCACCGAAGCCGAATGGGAATTTGCAGCTCGTGGAGGCAATAAAAGCAAAGGCTATGAATACAGCGGCAGTAATGATTTGGTTGAAGTCGGCGAGTTTGACATTGATGGTAGTGGAGGATACAATACAATTACGGTAGCAATAAATAAACCAAACGAACTAGGCATTTACGATATGAGTGGCAACGTATGGGAATGGTGTAACGATTGGTCGGGTTCTTATCGCGCCACTGCACAAACCAACCCTAGAGGTGCAACAAACGGAGTTCGCCGTATTGTGCGTGGCGGCAGCGCGTTTAGCTCGTATATAGCCTGCCCGTGTTGCCTTTCGAAGCAGCTTCGACCCCTCTAAACACAGCCAGGATATCGGTTTTCGGGTGGCACTTTCCCAGTAAACAGTTTTATGTTTAAAAAATTGATAAATTAAAAATTTAATATGAAAAATGTACATTCAATTTCAGTTTTATTGTTTTCGCTTTTTATAAGCACAAGCTGTCACTTTCAGAAAGGGGAATCCAATGAAAACAATTCCTCCACCAATCAGCTTAGTCTGTCAATGAATAACAAAATGCTTCAAGCAGATACCGTAAAACTCAGTATTTCGAATGGCTCGTTGTCGCCAGATTTTCAATATTATCAGGAATATATACTGACAGCAAACGAAGCAATTTTTAAAAATCAAAAAGGGGAAAATCCTGAGGTAACAACTCGCAAAAAAATGGATAAAGATTTTTGGGAAAATATTCGAACCTTCTCACCCGACAAAAATAATAGTGATAACACACCGCATCCAGATGGCGCAGAAGAAGTTTTTTTAGATTTTATAATCAAAAAAAAGACCTACAGTTTTCCTGAAAAGTCTATGGAAGATAAAATTGAAAAAATCAGAAATTATTTTTAATTAAATAAAATTTAATCTACTTTCTCAAAAAGATAGAGTTTGCCGCCAGAAAAAGCATAAGATTGCATCAGATTTCCTTCTAAAACCATGGTTTTATTCGTAACATCAATAATGGAAATATAATTGCTGGTATTGATTTTAAGGTAATTTTCCTTCTCTTTTGTTAAAGGGTTTTTGCCAAAATTATATTTGTATTTCACCCAATCTTCATCTTCTGATTGGCAATGGATGGGTTTAAATTTCTCACGGTTAGATTTGAATTCTATCACTTCAAAACCTTCGCTGCAACTGCTTTTAAAGTTATTTTCAGGATTAGAATCTTGTGAAAATTGTGCATAAGTACCATTATAAACTCCCACCACTTTCCAAGTTCCGTCAATTCGGTCTTCATTGATTTTGCCATCGGCTTTTTTCACTGCCCAACCGACGCCTTTCACAGTTCCTTTCACAGCTGAATAGCCAATTTTTGCAGTCGTCGTGACAATTTTTGTCGCAGTAGAAACGATGCAAGAAGTCAACAAAAAGCCAATAAAAAGTGCAAGACTGATTTTTAATAGTTTCATCACAATAAATAATTAATTATACTGCAATTTACATTTAATTCTAATTTATAAACTTCAAATAAATAAATAAATTCTTCTATCATATTGAGAGTTTGTCTATATAAAAACTTAAATTTCTGCGCTTTTCATTGCTTTTTACAAATTTAGAAGTTTGGCAAGTTAGTTGCCAACATATTTACCTGTAAATTCCTATCAAATGAAAATCGCTTTTATATCAATCTCACTAATAATTGTTATCATATTAATTTTTCAAATTTATTTTATCATGGCAAAAACGGAAACACAAAACTATAAAGTCATTAAAAAAGAAAAAGATTTTGAAATTCGGCATTATCCGCCAGCAATGATGGCTACAATTGTTATGGATGCAAAATCTTACAAAGAATTATCTTCGCCAGGTTTTAGAAAATTGGCCTCGTTTATATTTGGAGGAAACCAGTCAGAAAAAAAAATAGCAATGACGACGCCCGTTCACATGGATATCAACAATTCCCAATCCTCAATGAGTTTTGTGATGCCTTCTGAATATTCCAAAGATAATCTGCCAAAGCCAAATAATAAAGACATAAAAATTGAGTCTAGCCCTGAAGAATTCGTCGCAGCGATACAGTTTAGTGGCTACGCAAATGATGCTCAAATTAAAAAATATTCAACGAAATTAGAAAATGCCTTAAAACAAAATAACATCGAATATTATGGTAATTTTCGGTTTTTGGCATACAATGCACCGTATCAGTTTTTGAATAGAAAAAATGAAATTATTGTAAGTGTCCGTTGGGAACAATGATTTTTATAAGTTTAAATTCGATTGTTTAACAATTTTAGATATCAATAGGAATGGGCTTTAGCCCATTTTTTTTTGAAATCCTGTGTGTGCTTTAGCCAAAATATAAACTCAGTTTTTGCTAATTTTAACTAAAAAAATTGCTTCAGAATGAAATATTAAAGTAAAAAAACTCCATTCGGAGTTTTTTATTTAGTTATTTTTCTACTTTTATATTTACTGCCACAAGGCCTTTGGGTGATTTTTCTACCTCGTAAGACACTTTATTTCCTTTTTTCACCATTTCTGTGCAGTTGTTGGTGTGAAAGAAGATGGTATCTTGGCTGTTGCCTTGGGTAATAAAACCGTAGCCTTTTTCGCTTAAAAATGTGATTACTCCAGATTTTACCGGATCTTCTGCCTCAATCGGCGCAGCACCTAAACGAATAGAATTGATATCTATATCAGTATTTTTACTTTTATCAGGTGGCGTGCTTGTTAATTGGCCGTATGCATCTACATACATAATCATATCACTAAGGTCCTTACCTTTATCGTTGCTTTCTTTGCGCTCCTCACGACGCATCGCTTTTTCTTTTTGCTTTTGAATTTTTTTCTTAAAGTTTTCTTTTTTTGAGAAAGATTCTGCCATAAATTTTTTTAATTTTTAAATTATTTCAAAAGGTACGAAATTAAATAACGTTATCCTAAAAATTAATCATAATTTCATTTTTTACTTCTTATAAACATTAAAACTAGAATTTGGTCAATTTTTTGATACTGAAGAAAATCTCAGAAAGCTTTGTGATACTAACAAATCTATAGGAAATTTAAAATTTAATTTAAAATGGCATTTAGAAAACTAGGAAACAGCGATTTAGAACTATCTGTAATTACTTTTGGTGCTTGGAAATGAAAGCATTATTTATGAATGCCAATGCGCTGGTTTACCGCAGTTCCAAGCAGATTTTATTAAAAAAAAACCATGGGCTTTTAGATAAAATTAAACCAATTGTAGAGCAACATCAGGCGAGTTTAAGCCAATTGGTTTTAAGATGGACGATTGAGCGGCAGGAAATTAAGATTTCTTTAGCAGGCGCAAGAAATGCGCAAAAATCTACTCAAAATGCTAAAGAAATAGATTTAAAACTAAACAAGGAAGAATTGCAAAGCATCGATGAATGAGTTAATAATTTTAAATAAATTAAAATGAATCAAGAAAAAATAGGATTTATCGGCCTTGGAAATATGGGACATCCAATGGCGAAAAATTTAGAAAATGCAGGATTTAAACTTTTTGTGTATAATCGAACTTCTGAAAAGACAGCGGATTTTAAAGAAAAATCAAAGGTTTGTAATTCTATAGCAGAACTTGTCGAAAATACGGATATTATTTTTACAATGTTAACAAACGATAATGCTGTTAAAGAAGTTTATGACTTTATTTTAAAGGAAAATATTTCCGGAAAATTATTTGTAGATATGAGCACGATTTCTCCCCAGCAAAGTGCCTCTGTAAGCCAACTTATTAGTGCAAATAATGCATCTTTTATTGATGCGCCGGTCGCTGGAAGTACTAAACCTGCCGCAGAAGGAACTTTAATTATAATGGCTGGTGGTAGCGAAGAAGATGTGGAAAGAGCGAAACCTTACCTTCAAAAATTAGGAACCAAAATCAAACATTTAGGTGGAAATGGAAAGGGGATTGCCGCAAAACTGTCAATCAACTATTTTATTTCAGCTTTATACCAAAGTTTAGGAGAAACCGTTTTGCTTTCAGACAAACTCGGAATCGAGAGAAAAGATATGTTAGAAATCATCAATGAAAGTGCAAGTGGAAGTGGTGCAACCAAACTTAAAACTTCTAGTTTAATTGAGGATAATTACCCGGCCGCATTTGGGCTCGATTTAATGCTGAAAGATGTTCTTTTGGCTGTCAAGGCAGGCGCAGATTTTCCGCTTTCTAAGGTTTTGGCAGATTCTTATCAATCGGCAAGTGATGCCGGTTTTGGTCAGGATGATGTGATGAGTGTCATTAAATACATAGAAAATTTTCAATCGAAATAGAAAGTTAATTTTATCTCAATTTTACCCAAATTTTTAAATAGAAATCTAGTGATAATTTATTTTTAAACTTAATTAAAAAAGAAAAGTGGAAAGATAATTTATAAGAATTACTAACCTAAATCCGATTATTTTATAATTTTAAATTAAAATAGGCTTTAGACAAAACTAAATTAAGTTTGTACTAAAACCTATTCAAAGTTTATTTTTATTCTAAAAAATATTATCTATGATCCCTTTTTCTTTCAGGCATTAGTTTTGGAATCATTTTGCTTACGTCTTGCAAATATTCGGTTGGGTTTTTCTGGCCTCGGTGGCACGTGATGCAATAAACCATTGTAACTTGTTTAGGTTTTGGATCTGGTGCGTGTGGCAAAAAGTATTTAGAATTAATGTCATCCGTCATTTCAAGCATTCCTCGGGCAATTAATTTGCTTTTTTTTGCGTCTGATGCAAAATCTAATTTTTGCGGATCGTCTGCTCTTGCGGCGTGGCAATAGGCGCAATTTACACCTAGAGAATTACTGAACGTTTTCATCACAAAATGCAAACTATCTTCCGAAATGTTTTGCGGCAAAACCTTCAAATTTTTCCATTCGCTTTGCGTTTCCTTTACGGGTTTATAGAGTTTTGTGGAATTGGTCGTGAAGATAATCACAATACCAATAATTGCTAAAAATCCCATAGAGGAGAGGATGGCTTTAAGTTTGGAAGTTTTCATAGACTTTGTTTTATGTTATTTTGATTACGAAATTAGAAATTTATTTTTTGATATATTAATTTATTTAAATTTTTTTCAAGATTAAATTTTATCTAGCCCTTTTCAAATTATTAATTTAACCTATTGCGCTTTCCCCGATTTTGAAAAATTTTGAAAATTTATACAAATGCAAAATGGGCTAATTAATACTATTTTTATTATCTCATCCGATCCAAGCCTTCAATTTTCCGATAAGGTTTTATAAAAAAATCGTTCACGGTTTGGTTAAAAATATCTTTGTAGAAAATGGGCGTAGAATGGCCACTATTCGGCAAAATCCATAAATAAGATTTTGGGATTGAGTTTGCAATCAGCATTGTGTGTTCTGTGCGAATCACGTCGTGATCGCCACCAATTACCAAAACGGGACATTCAATTTTTTGTAAATCTTTCACAGAAATATGCGGTTCTTTTGCCAATAAATGAAATAGTTTTCGTTCCGTTTTCAATTCTGGTGTAATTGGCAATTTATTAATAGAATCATTAAGAGATTTTGCCCATTTATAAATATAAGGATCAACGGCAGAGTCATCCGGAACAAGATTTGCGCCAGTTACGGCTAATTTTTTCACTTTTTCAGGATGCCGAATGGCGAGTAATAAACCGTTAATTCCGCCATCACTCCAGCCAATTACGTCACAAGATTTTATTTTTAAATGTTCTAAAAGTCCGTTCAAATCATCGGCCATCATTTCATAACTTAAAGAATCACTTGGGTCGATTGATTTCCCTTGTGCGCGACTATCTGCAAGTATAACTTTATAATTTTTAGAAAAATAAGGAATTTGATTTTTGAAATCTTTTATACTTCCGCCATTTCCATGAATTATTAAAAGTGGTTCTCCGCTGCCATAAGTTTCATAATACATTTTAAAACCTCGATTATCAAAGTAGTTTCCCGCTTTTGCATTATCACCATATTGAACTTTGCTTGGCGTTTGTGCTTTAAAATTCAGCCCGCAAAATAGTAGGCTAATTAGTATAAAAATAGTTTTCATGGTTTTTATTTATTAATATTTTCTGTATGTCTGTCATTCATCATAAATGTTTTTATTTTTTAAGGCCTTTGCTAAGTGAAATCAAAGATTTGACGCAGTCAAACGCCTTTATCAATGTTTTTATAATAGTTTTAGAGGAAGTGATGAATCTTCGATTTGCGACCTTAAATACATGATTTAGACAGAGAATAAATAGAAATCTTTGCGTTCTTCCGTTAAAAATTAGCATTATGATTGAAAGCGGACATCCAAATTATTAAAATTCAAAATACATAGTAAAGTTAAATGAAATTCTACAGAAATTTAGAGAATTTTTAAAAAAAAATATTTTTTCTTGTTAAAAGAAAAATGAAACTTGCAAAGAAGAAAAGCGAAACTTATAAACACCCGCTAAAATCTCACTTCTAATTTCTATCTTTGTCTTATGACAGAATCTACCGACAAAAGACTTTATTTAATAGATGCTTACGCGATGATTTTTCGCGGCTATTACGCACTTATTCGCAGCCCAAGACTGACGAGCAAAGGAATGGATACTTCCGCAATTTTTGGTTTTGCCAATTCTTTAATTGAATTAATTCGCCGAGAAAAACCAGGTCATCTTGCTGTAGTTTTCGACGTTGGTGAAGCCACAGTTAGAACCGCAGATTTTGCAGAATACAAAGCCAACAGAAGCGAAACACCAGAAGCAATAAAAATCGCTGTTCCATATATTCATAAAATTTTAGAAGCCATGCACATCCCAAGTTTAGGCGTTGCAGGTTACGAAGCAGATGACGTGATCGGAACAATTGCTTGCAAAGCAGAAAAAATGGGTTACGAAGTTTTTATGGTAACTCCAGATAAAGATTTTGCGCAATTGGTGACAGAAAATATCAAAATTTACAAGCCAAGTATGAAAGGCAGTGAAATTGAAATTTTGGGCATAGAAGAAGTAAAAGCAAAATTTGAAATTGATGATCCTAAACAAGTCATAGATTATCTCGCCATGATGGGCGATTCCGTAGATAACATTCCAGGTTTAGAAGGCGTTGGCGAAAAAACGGCGAAAAAATTTCTAAAAGAATACGGAAGTATAGAAAATTTGTTAAAAAATACGCACGAACTTACAGGAAAATTAAAAGAAAAAGTAGAGAATTCTGCAGAACGAGGGATTTTATCTAAAAAATTAGCCACCATTTTATGCGATGCGCCAATTGATTTTAACTATGAAGATTACACTTTAGACGAACCCGATTTTGAAAAAGCAAAAATTATTTTCGAAGAAATAGAGTTCCGTCGTTTATACGAAAATCTTTATCGCGCATTCAAAGAATCACCAGAAACCGAAGCCCCAAAATCTGCCGATAAAACTGAAAAATCCACGCAACCTTTTACGGGACAATTAGATTTATTTGCCAATTTTGAAGAATTGAACGAAGCCACTTCCACAAAATCTACTTTAGCAGAAAAAGATAATTTATACCAAATAATTTCTGGCCCGAAAGCGCAATATTATTTAGTCAAAAATTTATTAAATCAAAAAGCCGTTGCTTTTGAAATTTTGACCACAAATGATGATGCGATGATTGCAGAATTAATTGCCATCAGTTTTTCCTACAAAAATGGTTTGGCATATTACATTCCAATCTCAGAAAATAGGGAAGAAGCGGTAGAAACTTTAGAAGTTTTTCGACCATTTTTCGAGAAAGAAGATATTTTGAAAATTTCCCACGATTTAAAATTTGATTATAAAGTTTTAAAAAATTATGGTTTTGATTTAAAAGGCAACTTTTTCGACACCATGATTGCACATTATTTGCTAAATCCGGACGGAAGACACGGCATGGATTATTTGGCGGAAATGTTTCTAAACTATAAACCTGTATCACTGGAATCTCTCATTGGTAAAGGAAAAAGCCAAAGCAATTTCCGAGATTTAGACATTAAAACACAAACAGATTTTGGTGCTGAAAATGCGGATATTACGTTTCAATTGTATCAATTATTCGAGCCACAATTAAAAATAGAAAAACTAGAAAACATTTTTTACGAAATAGAAATTCCTTTGCTAAAAGTGCTTGCAAAAATGGAATTAGAAGGAATTTCTTTAGATGAAAATTGGCTAGCCAAAGAAAGTAAAGATTTAGAAAATGATTTAAAAAATCTTGAAACCGAAATTTTCAGCCTTTCTGGAGAAGAATTTAATATGAATTCCCCAAAGCAATTAGGCGAAGTTTTGTTTGATAAAATGAAACTCGACCCGAAAGCCAAAAAAACAAAAACCGGACAATATGCAACCGGCGAAGATATTTTGCAAAAATTATCGCACGATAATGAAATAATCAAACATATTTTAGAATACAGAACCTACCAAAAACTGAAATCTACTTACGTTGATGCGTTGCCAAATCAAATTGATAAAAATGACAACCGTGTTCACACCACTTTTGCGCAAACGGTTGCAGCAACAGGAAGGCTTTCAAGTATAAATCCTAACCTTCAAAATATTCCAATTAGAACTTTGCGTGGACAACAAATTCGCGGCGCTTTTGTTTCTGCCGAAGGAAAAAAAATAATTTCTGCCGATTATTCTCAAATAGAATTGCGCTTAATTGCCGAGATTTCTGGCGAAAAAGAAATGATGAAAGCCTTCCAAAACAACGAAGATATTCACGCTTCTACAGCCGCAAAATTATTTAATATTCCTTTAAATGAAGTAACGAAATTGCAACGTTCACAAGCAAAAACCGTCAATTTTGGAATTATTTACGGCGTTTCTGCTTTCGGTTTGAGCGAACAAACCGGACTTTCTCGCGCGGAAAGCAAAGCCATGATTGAAGCCTATTTTGAAACATATCCGCAACTTAAAGAGTACATGAAAAAGCAGGTAGAAAAAGCGCGAGAAGATGGTTTTGTAGAAACACTTTTGGGAAGAAGACGCCATTTAAAAGATATAAATTCTGGGAATTTTGTGGTAAAAGGTCACGCCGAAAGAAATGCTGTAAATGCCCCAATACAAGGAAGTGCAGCAGATATTATCAAAATTGCGATGATCAACATCGATAAAAAATTCACAGAAAAAAATCTAAAAACCAAAATGCTTTTGCAAGTTCATGATGAATTGGTTTTTGAAGCACCAGACGATGAGGTTGAAACTGCTAAAGAAATCATCAAAAATGAAATGGAAAGCGCCGTGAAAACTGAAGTGCCACTTTTAGTGGAAGTTGGCGTGGGAAATAATTGGTTAGAAGCACATTAAAATTGTTATATTTGTTTTAAAATTTACAGGATGGAAATAGATATCAACATCAGAAAAATAGATTTAGCCAAAAGAATATTAAATCTAAAAGATGAATTTCTGTTAGAAAATTTAGAATTATTTTTAAATAAAGCAAATTCAGAACAAAAAATAATTCCTCTTACCCACAAAGAATATGTGGCAAGAATTGAGCAATCTGAAAAGGATTTCGAAAATGAAGACTTCTACACCACAGAAGAATTGTTGAAAGAATTGGACTTATGAAATTGCAATTAGCAAGTTTGCAAACAGACACTTATGAATTTATGCGAATGCATGTGACCTTTTAAAAAAATAGAAACTTCATATGAAACCAAAAATTGTTTGGTCTAAAACTTCAAAACTAACTTTATTAAATATTAAAGTTTATTATACAGAAGTAGCAAGTTTAAAAATTGCAAACAAAATTTTAAAAGGTATTATAGACAAATCAAAAAAACTAGTTGATAACCCATTTTTAGGTCAAAAAGACCCTTTTTTGGAATTTAAAAATGAAGATTTTAGGTATTTGGTTTATAAAAATTACAAAATTATTTACAAAGTTGAATCTGTGCAACTTATAAGGATTTATGATATTTTTGATTGCCGTCAAGATCCAGAAAAATTAGAAAATCTTTCTGAATAATTCCAATGAAATTCCTCATCATCATTCCAACTCACAACGAAGAAGAATTTATTTTTTCTTGCCTCGATTCTTTGCAAAATCAAAGTTTTCAAAATTTTGAATGTGTGGTTGTAAACGATGGTTCGACGGATAAAACGCAAGAAATTGTTGAAAATTTTATTGTAAGTAATTTAAAATTTAAAATTCAAAATTTAAAATTATCAGCGCACGAGCCTGGCGCAAAAGTCGTTCAAACTTTCTACAAAGGTTTAAATGAAATTGATTTAAAAGATTTTGATATCATTTGTAAATTCGATGCCGATATTATTTTTCCTGAAAATTATTTAGAAAAAATTAATGAAGTTTATGTACAAAATCCAAAAGCCGGAATGGTTTCTGGTTTGGTTTTTATCGAAAAAAATAACGAATGGATTTTCGAAAATTTATCGTCAAAAAACCATGTTCGCGGCCCGATAAAATCTTACAGAAAAAAATGTTTTGAAGATATGAACGGACTTCGCGCAGTTTTAGGTTGGGACAATATTGATGTAATGCTCGCAAAAATGTACGATTGGGAAACTGTTACCATAAAAGATCTTTGGGTAAAACATTTGCGGCCGACGGCATTTAAATATAAAAAACAAAAGGCACAAAAATTGGGCGAGTATTTTTATAATATTGGCTTGAGTTTCCCTTTAATGCTCATTTCTTCGGCAAAATCTTCTTTTAAAAATAAATCAATTTCTGAGTTTTTTATGATTATTAAATCTTTTTTAAACCAAAAAAATGAGATGATTTTAAATAAAAAAGAAATTCAATTTATTCGTAAATTGCGCTGGCAAGAAATTAAAAATAAATTCTAAAAATTGAAAAAAATTGCTTTCATAGAGTTGGATACGCACGCAGAAATTGCGAGCAATTTCTTAGAATTAGAAGTAAATTCTAAACGTTTTAAAGTAGATTTTTATTTCTCTGAAAAAATTTTAGGACAACTAAACTTGAAAGAAAGCGACACTATTTTTCTAAGTTCTGCTCGTACTATTTTGAAACAAATTTCTGCTCAGCATTATGATTTAGTTATTATTGGCACTGTTCATCGGCATTTTAATGTTTATTTAAAGTTGGCGGAGCAATATAATACTTCTGTTATTTGCCATAATTTTAATTTTTGTAGCATTTCAAAATTTAATCTTTTAAAAAGTATTTTTCAAAAAGATTTTATTTACAGGTTAAAATTATTTTTAAGAGAAGGTTTGTTTTCAGCACCAAAAGTTTTCAGCAAAGCAAAAAATATTCTTTATTTAGATGAAGATTTGGCTTGGTTTCTTAAAATAAATCGATTTAGAAGTTTGATTTTCCTGCCTTTATTTTATACAAAATTCAGCAAAAAGCCACAGAACTCAATAAAAAAAGTTGTTATTCCGGGAAGCGTTTCCCAAGAGCGAAGAGACTATTTGATGATTATTAGTAAAATATTAAATTTTCAAAACCCTGAGAATTTTCAATTTATTTTTTTGGGTAAAGCTAGTGGAAAAGAATTGGTTTGGTTGCAAAATTTAGAAAAAAAGCATGATCTGATTATTTCTATAAAATATTTTACTGAAAAAGTTCCGCATAAAGAATACGAAGAGATAATGAATAGCGCCGATATTTTGTGGTGTCGTGTGCGAAGAAGTTCTAAATTTTTTGGTCAGCGCGAAATATATGGCAAAACCAAAATGTCTGGCAATATTGGCGATGCGATAAAATATGGGAAATTGTCTATTTTTAGAAAATCATATTACACTTCAAAACCGTTTATTATAAAAGAAAAAGAAGATGTAGAACTTCAGATTTTAGATGTTTTAAAAAATGATTCTGTTGGTCTTCATCAAAAATATCAAAAAGATAAGGTTTTGCAGGAGTTAGAGCCGGTTTTAGAGAAATTGCTTTAAAATTTAATAATACTTTTCAAAAAAGATTTGTTTAAATATTTTTCTAAAGGAAAAATTTTAAGGAAGTAGTTTCCGATCAAGAAAAAAACCAAAACCAAGCTTGGTTTATACACTAAATTCACAAAATTATTTTTAAAATCTGGCAACATAACGGCGACTGCGATTCCCAAAGTACCGATAATTGCTGCATAAATCATCTCAATCGTAAACGGCTGAACTTTGAATTTTGTATAATTAAAAATAATTTTAATGATATTAAATAAAGTTAAAGAAATTGCCGTCGCTATTGCGATTCCGAGTAATCCTAAACTGGTATTTTTAATGAAATAAAGATTGAGTGTGATGGTTAAAACTGCTAAAATTGCCATTACAAATGTGGAATAACGGTAGAATTTTGAGAGTGAAATAATGTAGCCGTTGAAACCAGTTGCCAAATCGAAAAGGGTAGAAATTCCTAAAATCCAAATCACGGGTTCTGCTTGTTTAAATAGTTCTCCGTTTTGCATCAGACTTGTGAGAAAGGGAAATCCCACGCAAATACAAGAAAATAAAACGAGTCCTAAAAAGAACAAAGTGAGTGAAGTTTTTTTATGAAAAACATCTAATTCTTCGTATTCTTTTAGTTCTAAATGTTCATTTATCAGTGGTGCAGAAATAGCGTACAAACCCATCGAAGGAATACTAATTAAAGAAATTATTGCCAATAAAGTACTGTAAACGCCATTTTCCTGAAAGCCAAGATAGTCGCCAATCATCACATTATCAATTCTTAGAGCAATGTAAGTTCCGATATTTCCAAGAAATCCGTAGAAACTATAATTGAAAATTTGTTTGTAAAGTTTATCTTTTTTAAAATAATTTGTAGAAAAATCTGGCGTAAATTTTTCTAATTTATTGGTGTAAAAATAATAAGCGATTAGTCCCAAAACGAACATTCCAAAAAAGAAATAAAACGCTATTTTTTCTTGAAACGCAAGAAAGAAAAAGAGACAAAACGCGCCTAAATTTGCAATTTTCGGTAAAAAATTATCTAAAATATTCGGAACTACAATTCTTTTATAATTTGAAATATATTTATTGAAAACCGTGCTTAAAGCGAGAACTAAAACCAAAGGCAAAATGATTAGTTTCATTTTCCAAAGTTTCGTCACTTTTAATTCTGGAAATAAATAAGCGGCGAGAAAGAAACCGCCTATAAAAATTAAAAAATTAATGCAAACGGCTACCAAACTCAATGATAGTAGGTTTTGATGTTTGCCATCATTTTTGGTAGAAAAGAAAAATTTCACATTAGAATATGATATTCCAAAAACTACAATTGGCAAAATAATTTCCGCCATTGGCATAATGTAGCGCAGTTTTCCGTAAAATTTCACATCGTACGGGAAAATAAAAATCGCAGAAACCGTTCCCAAAAGGAAACCCAAATAGCCAATGATGGAATATTTAAATCCCTGTCGTGCAATTACACTCATATTTTTGCTTGATTTGGGATAAAAATAAAATTGTTGATATAACCGTTTTTATCTTCAATTTCTGATTTTTTTTGACTTAAATAAATTTCATCCGAAAGTCGTTCAAGTTCAAACGTTTTTCGGTTTAAATAATTTGCAGAATATCCCCAATTTTCAATTTCTTCAACTAAATTTTTGAGATGTTCTTCGTGATGTCTTTGTTCCATTTCTACTAATAAAATAGGTCTAAAATGAGAAATACTTTCTTTTGCACCGCGTAAAGTTTTCATTTCATTGCCTTCCACATCAATTTTTATGATGTCAATTTTTGAGATATTTTTATCTAAAATCCAAGAATCAAAAGTTTGAACTTTCACTTTTTCGATGATGAATTTTTCTTCATTATTTTCAGAAAAATCTGTTCTGAGTGTTCCGCGCGAATTTTTTTCTTGTCCTTTTATGACGGGGATTTTAAATTCTGCTTCCGTATTTTCATCAGAAAGTGCAAGGTCAAACAAATTTGCTTTCGGGAATAAACGTTTTAATCTTTTAAAAAGTCTTTGGTTGGGCTCAAAAGCGTAAATATTTTTAGGATTTAAAATATTTTCAACGAGTCTCAAATAACTTCCAACATTGCTTCCGATATCAAAAAAAACAAAATCTTTTTTTAGATAATTTTTTAGCCAAAGCATTTCTGGCTCTACGTTTCTCACTTTTAAATTATGTGAATTTAAACCATCAATTTTTTTAAAAAACCTAGTCTTGTAAAAGTTAGGCGAAATAAACTGTAATTTTTCAGCAAGCTCAACGTATAGTGACATAGATTTTTAAAAATTGATTAAGCAAAGATATAAAATGTTAAAGGAATGTTAAAATTAATTTTTAAACTTATTGTTTAAGAGATTTAAAGATTTATAATTAACTTTCAGTTTTTAAATTTTACTATGAAATCGTCATTTACAAATTTGCAAACAAACACAAATGAAGATTAAGGCGATAACATATGACCTTTAAGAATATAAAAATCTACATATGAAAAAATTAATTTTAATTGCATTTCTAGCGCTTTTAAGTTCTTGTAAAACAGTTACAAAACCAGAAAATAAATTCTCGTGGGACGGTGCAAATCTTTATTTTTTAATGACCGATCGTTTTAAAAATGGCGATAAATCGAATGATGTTAATTTTAACCGCACTGAAAAAGCCGCTATTTTAAGAGGTTTTGAAGGTGGCGATTTACGTGGAATTATTCAAAAAATTGATGATAATTATTTTTCAGATTTAGGAATTAATGCCATTTGGATGACGCCAATTGTAGAACAAATTCATGGCTTTACAGATGAAGGAACGGGAAAAACTTATGCGTATCATGGTTATTGGGCGAAAGATTGGTCGGCTTTGGATCCTAATTTTGGAACTAAAAAAGATTTAAAAGAATTGGTGGAAAAAGCGCATAAAAAAGGAATTAGAATTGTTTTAGACGCCGTCATCAATCACACCGGCCCGGTTACAAATCTAGATCCCGTTTATCCACAAGATTGGGTGAGAACTTCGCCCACTTGCACTTATAATAATTATAAAAATACAACGGAATGTACTTTGGTAGCAAATTTACCAGACATTAAAACTGAAGATAATACGCCCGTAGAATTACCAAAAATGTTGACCGATAAATGGAAAAAAGAAGGACGTTACGATTCTGAAATGAAATCTTTGGACGAATTTTTTACAAAAACAGGCTACCCAAGAGCGCCGAAATATTACATTATGAAATGGCTTTCAGATTATGTGAGAGAAGACGGGATTGATGGTTACAGAGTTGATACGGCAAAACATACCAACGCAGATGTTTGGAAAGATTTCCAGAAAGTTTGTCAAGATGCATTTGATGAATACAAAAAAAATAATCCGTCTAAAGTTTTAGATAATGAGCCATTTTATACCGTTGGAGAAGTTTACGGCTATGGAATTTCGCAAAAACAGATTTATAATTACGGCGATAAAAAAGTCAATTTTTTTGAAAATGGCTTTCATTCTTTGATAAATTTTGATTTTAAAGGCGATGCCAACAAATCTTATGAAGAACTTTTTTCTTCTTACGACCGCCTTTTGCATTCTGATCTAAAGGGAAAAAGTGTTCTAAATTATTTGACTTCGCACGACGACGGTTCGCCTTTCGACAAAAACAGAACTCGAACTTATGAAGCGGCCACAAAATTATTGCTTGCACCGGGCGTTTCGCAAATTTATTACGGCGATGAAAGTGCAAGACCTTTAGAAGTGAAAGGTGCAGAAGGCGACGCCAATCTTCGTTCTGATATGAATTGGAACGATGAAAAAACCAATCCAGAAACTCAAAAATTATTAAAATATTATCAAATTTTAGGGAAATTTAGAGCCAATCATCCAGCAATCGGTGCGGGTTTTCATAATATGATTTCAAAAAGTCCTTATTATTTTTCTAGGATTTTAAATGATGACAAAGTGATAATCGGATTGGATATTAAAGGAGATTTAAAAGAAGTAAATGTTGAAGGTGTTTTTGCCAATGGTTCGCAAATTCGTGATTTTTATTCGAAAGCCTCAATGCCAGTAATTGATGGCAAAGTTTCGTTTTACAGTAATTCTTCCGTAGTTTTGTTGGAGAAAATTAAATAAAATAAATAATGAAGAAATTAATTTGTGTTTTTAGCATACTTATATTTTCATTTGCTTTTTCGCAAAAAGCACCAGATATCAATAAAATTGAATTCACACCAGATGCCGTTTCCCAAAGAATAATGGATATAAATGGGAATGAATTACCAATTTCAGACATTATTGCAAAGCACAAAGGCAAAGTTTTGGTGATTGATTTTTGGGCAAGTTGGTGCCAAGATTGTTTGAAGGCTTTACCCAAAACCAAAGAATTGGTTGCGAATAATGCAAACGTAGATTTTGTTTATTTTTCTTTGGATAGAAATTTTGATGCTTGGAAAAAAGGATTAAAAAAACACGATTTAGAAAAAAAAGAAAATTATTTCTTTTCTGCAGGTTGGAAGAATAAGTTTAATGATTATGTAGAACTCAACTGGATTCCCCGTTTGATGGTGATTTCACAAAATGGTTATATTGCAAAATATTATGCTACAACGCCGGAAGATCCAGAAATTCAGAAGACGATTGATAAATTGACGAATTTATAAGGATTAATTTTAATTTTTCGTTGTAAATACTCAAAAATTTAATTTCTACTTTCTTTTTAAAAAATATGTTCCAGAATCGACGTAAGATCGATCTAAAACTAAAGTACCAGAAGTAGGATAGTAAACAACAGCATATATTAGGTTACTAATTTTTACAATTGGAATTTTTGGATCCGTTGATGTCGGAGATGCGTTTAAATAGTCAATTTTATATTCATAATTGTATTCTCCATTTTGCAGGCTTGGATTTATTGCTCCGTTTACTTTTAAAACATCATTTTGTTGGAAGTTATAAATGATATTTTCATTGGAAAAATCAATATGTCCATTGAAAGTTTCTACTTTTACCAAACGCCATTCTCCACTAATGTTATCAATAGTTCCCGGCGTTTCAGTAGGCGTTGGTTTATCGGGAGTGTCTTCTACAATATTTTCCGACCGAGAACAAGCCGTTACTATTAAAAGTAAAAAAAAGATAAATAGATTTTTCATATGTAGATTTTTAATTTTTTTAAGGTCAAATGCTATCGCCTTAATCTTCATTTATGTTCGTTTGCAGACTTGTTAATAGAAATTTTAATAATATTTGTTTTTCAATTCCAAAAATATTGATTTTTTTAAATATTATCTTACTTTAAAATAGAATTCTCAATAAAATCATTCAATGGTTTCATTTTTTGGCAAATTTTTGCTAAATTTTTAATACTTGAAGTTCCCATTAGATTTTCATCTTTTAAAGAATATTTCACGATGAAATTTTTCAGTTTTAAAAAATCTTCCATCGGATCTTCTTTCTCAAAACCTTGTGGAATGCGTTTTAATTTATCTTCTTGCGACAACTCTGAAAACTGTTTTTTGAAATTTTTATCTTCAATAATTTTTAAAAAATCATCAGGATTATTGCTTATGTTGGTTCTAATTTTCTTTAAAATTTCCTTTTCTGGTTGATAAATTCCACCTGCTAAAAATGAATTTCCGGGCGCAATGTGAAGGTAATAACCAGAAAACTTGCCGCCCTTGCCAAAACCCAGAGCGGCTCCAAAATGCGTTTTGTAAGGTGATTTATCTAAAGAAAAACGAACATCGCGGTAAATTCTAAACAAAGATTTTTTGGCATCAATTTTCAAAATATCATCATCAAACTCTGAAATATCTTCAATTAATTTTTCTAAAAACAGAAGCACATTTTCTTGCGCTTCTAAATAAAGATTTTTATTTTCATTAAACCATTCTCGGTTGTTGTTTTGGGATAAGTTTTGTAAGAAATCGAAGGTTTTTTGGGAAATTGAATTTTGCATATTTTAAGTTTTGATTATCAAATTTAAGAATTTTTGTTTCTTAAAAAATTTTTAAAGTTGGAATCATTAACGGAACTTTAATAAATCGCCCCTAAAATTATCATTAATAAAATCGTACCTTTGCAAAATATTTAATATACTTAATGAATTTATTTACAGAATCCAATTTAAGCCCTGAAATCTTGAAGGCAATTGGTGAAATGGGTTTTGAAACCCCAACAGAAGTCCAAAAACAGTCAATTCCTTTTATACTTTCAGACGATAGAGATCTGATTGCACTTGCGCAAACCGGGACGGGAAAGACTGCAGCATTTTCTTTGCCGATTTTGGATTTGATTGACGATGCAAGTCGCAAAATCCAATTTTTGGTTCTTTGTCCGACTCGGGAATTATGTCTTCAGATTACAAAAGACATTAAAAATTACTCAAAATACAAACAAAACATCAAAACTGTTGCAGTTTATGGTGGAAGCAGTATTTCCGATCAAATTCGCTCTATGAGAGAAAAACCGCAAATTATTGTGGGAACTCCAGGGCGTGTGATTGATTTAATCAATAGAAAGGCTTTGGATTTTTCCGAAATTCAATGGATGGTTTTAGATGAAGCCGATGAAATGCTTTCTATGGGTTTCAAAGAAGATTTAGCCACTATTTTGAGCACAACGCCAGAAACGAAACAAACGTTTCTTTTCTCTGCCACAATGAACAGAGAAGTGGAACGAATTTCTAAAAATTATTTGAACAATCCGCATAAAATTACGGTTGGCCATATTAATGAGGTGAAGAAAAACATCAAGCACGAATTTTATGTGGTGGGTTATCGTCACAAAAAGGAAGCATTAAAAAGATTAATTGATTTTAATCCCAATCAATATTCTATTATTTTTTGTAGAACGAGAATGGAAACGCAAGAAATTGCAGATTTTTTAATGCAAAATGGTTATGCAGCAGATGCGCTTCATGGAGATTTGTCTCAAGCGCAAAGAGATACAGTGATGAAAAAATTCCGGTTAAAAAACATTGATATTTTGGTGGCGACGGATGTTGCAGCAAGAGGTTTAGATGTGGATTCTTTAACGCACGTGATTCATTTTTCTTTGCCAGATGATCCTGAAGTTTTCGTTCACAGAAGTGGGAGAACGGGTCGTGCAGGGAAAGACGGTATTTCTATGTCTTTAATAAAGCCAGAAGAAAGTAGAAAATTAAAGCAAATAAAATCTTCTACTAAAATTGATATTGTTGAGAAAAAAATCCCAACAGGCGAAGATATTATAAAAGCACAAGTTGCTGGTGTTTTTGAAAAATTATTTACAGAGCATGTAGATGTTTTTACTTTTGAAGACAGCTTAATTCCAGATTTATCCAACTTCACTAAGGAAGAATTGATGCATCAAATGCTACAATTGCAATTAAAAGATTTGGCTCTTTTTTATAAAGATAAAAATGATATGGCGGATCAGAAATTCAGCAAAGATGATCGCGGAAATGACCGTGGCGACAGAAGAGACCGCGACCGAGGAAGAGACCGTGATGGAGGCAGAGGCAGAGATAGAGATCGTGGGAGAGGTGATGATAGAAGAAGTAAAGACAGGTTTTCTAACGACAGAGCCGGTGAAAGAAGAGAGCGTGGCCCAAGAAGAAATAATGAAGATATGGTGCGGTTTTTCTTTAATCTCGGCAAAAGAGACCAGTTGAAAAAGATGGATGTTTTGGATATCATCAACAAAGCAACCGAAGGTTCTCGCAAAAAAGCCGATATCGGAAATATTGAAATTTTAGAAAAATTCTCCTTTTTCGAAGTAGAGAAATCTTTTAAAGATACCGTTCTAAAAGGGATGGCAACTCAAAAATTTAAAGGTAAAGATGCCCGCGCAGAAGTAGCAGGATCCTAAAATTTTTATGATTTAATTAAAAATTCCATTATTTTTTAATGGAATTTTTTTTTGAAGCATAATTATTAATTATTTTTGAAGAATTTGCAATGCTTCTCATTTTTAAATTGTGGAAAAATAAATGCTATTGTTAACAAAAATTAATTTATTAATGCGTCGTAACAATTATTAAATAAAGATATTTGCACCAATAAATTTAAATATATGGGAATAGGTAATATTTTTCGCGCTTTTCAGCCAAAAGACAAAGTTTTTTTTGTTTTATTTAATAAAGTTGCGGATCATTTAGTAGAAATGTCCAAAGAATTTCATGAAGGCATGATGGATTTCGACTTAAATGATGATTCTTTGCTTAAAAAAATGAGCGATTATGAGCACAAATTGGATGATTTAACGCACGAGATTTTTGTGCAATTGGGTGAAAACTTCATTACGCCATTTGATAGAGAAGATATTAATTTTTTGGCGAGTGGTTTAGATGATATTGCCGATTATATCTTCGCTTCTGCAAAATACATTTACCTTTATAAAAGCCCAGAAACAACAGCATATTCAGAGTTTTCATTGTTGATTTACAAAGCCTGTTTGGAAGTGAAAAAAGCCATTTCAAATCTAGATGGTTTTAAAAATCCTGAAGTGGTAAAAGAGTGCTGCATTAAAATAAATAGTATAGAAAATATTGCCGACGATGTTTTGAGCCAAGCAATTATGAAATTATTTGAAACTAATGATCCAATCAATATTATTAAAGTAAAATCAGTTTTAGATTATTTAGAAATCGTGACCGATAAAGCAGAAGATGTTGCAAACACGATTGACAATATTTTAATAAAATACGCTTAAAAAACTTCCCTAACTCAAATTTTTTTGAATGGATTTCCCAATACTTCTTATTGTAATTATAGTTCTAGCTATAATCTTTGATTTTATAAATGGCTTTCATGATGCTGCAAACTCTATTGCAACTATTGTTTCTACTAAAGTTTTAACCCCATTTCAAGCCGTTCTTTGGGCAGCTTTTTGGAATTTTGCCGCATTTTTTATCGCCTACTACATTATTGGTGAATTTAATATTGGTAATACAATTGCAAAGACTGTAAATGAAAATTACATTAATTTAGAAGTTATATTTTCTGGATTAATAGCCGCCATCGCTTGGAATTTATTAACGTGGTGGTTTGGTATTCCTTCTTCATCATCACACACTTTAATTGGTGGTTTTCTTGGTGCAGCGTTGATGCACGCTTTGGTTTTAGATTACCATCAAATTGCTTTATCACAACCAGATCTTTCGGCATGGCAAAATTTTGTGCTCGCAGTGAAGCAGTTGTTCACACAAGATGTCGTAAAGTATAGTAAAGTAATACCTATATTTTTGTTTATATTTTTAGCTCCAATTATTGGGCTTATAATTTCGATATTTATCACCTTTATTATTGTCAATATTTTCAAAAGAACAAATCCACATAAAGCAGATGGTATTTTCAAAAAATTACAACTTGCTTCAAGTGCTGCTTTAAGTTTGGCCCACGGTTTAAATGACGCACAAAAAGTGATGGGTATTATTGGTGCCGCTTTCATTTACTACCACGTTACAATGATTGCAGATCCACTTTACCTCAATGTTCCCGTTGCAGACCGGTTCAATTTTTTTGCACAACATTATTTTTGGGTGCCTTTGGTATCATTCGTTGCAATGGGTGCAGGAACGATGAGCGGCGGTTGGAAAATTGTAAAAACCATGGGTACCAGAATTACAAAATTAACCTCTTTAGAAGGTGTAGTAGCAGAAACATCAGGTGCTATTACCTTATTTATTACCGATAGATTGGGAATTCCAGTTTCTACAACGCATACTATTACAGGTTCTATTATTGGTGTTGGTCTTACTAAAAGAGTGTCCGCAGTAAGATGGGGAATCACTGTAAGTTTACTTTGGGCTTGGGTTTTAACTATACCGATTAGCGCCATTGTTGCAGGGATTACTTATTTAATAGTTGGTCTTTTCTAAAAACTATTTATTTTAAAATTAACAAACTTTGTCAGATATTGGCAAAGTTTTTTTCATTTAAAAATTTTAAAAAATTGTATTTTTGCGTCAAACAAAAGCATTTATGGAATTTTTGGATGAGTATCAGCAAATAATAGCGAAAGCAATACAGAAATATACCTTTAAAGACAAGCCAGAAGAATTATATTCTCCGATGAACTACATCATCAGTCATGGTGGCAAAAGATTGCGCCCGATAATGGTTCTAATGGGAAATGATCTCTTTGGTGGCGACCAAGAGAAAGCGATAAAACCTGCTTTGGCTATAGAGTTTTTTCATAATTTCACCTTAATTCATGATGATATTATGGATGAAGCACCACTTCGCCGCAATAAACCTACTATCCACACCTTGCACGGCGTAAATGTTGGTATTCTGTCCGGCGATGGATTATTACTAAAAGCCTATAAATTCTTTGAAGATTTAGAGCCAGAATTGTACAAAGCCTGCGTTAGAATTTTCACACACACAGGCTTATTATTGTGCGAAGGACAACAATATGATATCAATTTTGAAACTCAGGCTGATGTTACATTTGATGATTATATTCGTATGATTACCTACAAAACAGGGGTATTAAGTGCGTCTTCTTTTGAAATCGGTGCGGTGATTGCAGGTGCGAATTTTAAAGACGCCAAAAATTTATTTAATTTCGGAAAACATGTCGGAATCGCTTTCCAAATTATGGATGACTATCTCGATGTTTACGGCGATATGGAGCAGTTTGGAAAAAAACACGCCGGTGATATTTACGAAAATAAAAAAACAGTGCTTTACCATTATGCTTTGCAAAATGCAACGCCTGAAGAGCGCGATGAATTGCAATATTGGTATGCTAAAAAAACCGATAATATCGACAAAATATACGGTGTAGAAAAGATTTTCCGCCGTACAAAAGTGGAAGAAAAAGTGTTACACTTAATTCAGAAGCACAATTACATTGCTCAAGAATTTTTAGCAAAAATAGATGTTCCTGCAGAACGAAAAAAACCGTTTATAGAACTCGCCAATTATTTATTAAAAAGAGAAAATTAAAAATTCCCCTTCCTTGAAGGGGTGGCAAAATTGCTTGCAATTTTGTCGGGGTAGTATAAATATATAAGAATGAAATTTCGAACCGAAGTTGAAATCCCTTTTTCCGAGACTAAAATAGATTTGAATTCTAAAATTTTTAGCATTGGTTCTTGCTTTGCCACTGAGATTGCAGGACTTTTAAACGATGGACAAATTCAAAATTTTAATAATCCGTTTGGGACTTTGTTTAATCCATTTTCAATTAATAAAGCCTTAAAAAGTTGCCATAATTCGGAGTATTTTACAGAGAATAACTTGATTAAATTTAATGAATATTTTATTTCTTTAGACCACCATTCGTCTTTCAATACACGTTTTTCTCACCAAACTTTAGATTTTATTAACCATAAAATTCA
Organism: Halpernia humi; assembly: GCF_900108025.1. Lineage (GTDB taxonomy): Bacteria > Bacteroidota > Bacteroidia > Flavobacteriales > Weeksellaceae > Halpernia > Halpernia humi. The sequence goes on along the minus strand of NZ_FNUS01000005.1, from coordinate 36,906 downwards.
GCAAAGCAATGAGTTTTTAAAGGAAACCAATTTTGTCTTAATTACTTACGGAACGTCCTTTATTTATGAATTTTTACCAAAGAAAAAATTAGTCGCTAATTGTCACAAAATTCCAGGGAAATATTTTGAAAAACGATATTTAAGCCATTTAGAGTTGTGCGATTCTATTTCAGAAAGTATTTCTTTAATTAAAGATATTTGTCCAGAAAATGTGCAGATTTTGTTTACAGTCTCACCAGTTCGCCATACAAAAGACGGCATTGTAGAAAACCAAATAAGCAAATCTAAATTAATAAACGCTTTGCATGAAGTAATTTCTACCGAAGAAAATTGCACCTATTTGCCGATTTACGAGATAATGATGGATGATTTGCGCGATTACAGATTTTATAAAGAAGATTTAATTCATCCCAATTCGCAAGCCATTCAATACATTTGGGAAAAATTTGGGAATGCTTATTTTTCTGAAGAAACCAAGACTTTCATCACAGAAAATTTAAAAATTAAAAAAGCCTTAGAACACAAAACGGATGATTTAAAAAACCCCAAATATTTAGAATTTCAACAGAAATTAAAAGAAAAAATTGCTTCTCAACAAGGAAAAGTGAAGCATAAAATTTTTAATTAGTTAAAAGTTTTTAGTTGATGGTTGTCAGATTTTAATCCCATCAACTGACAACGGAAAACCAACAACCAAAATGATAGACACACACACGCATTTATATTCCGAAGAATTTGATGAAGATAGAAAAGAAATGATTGAAAGGGCTTTAAATAAAGGTGTTTCAAAATTTTATCTACCTGCCATTAATTCTGAAACGCATCAAAAAATGTTTGATTTAGAAGCAGAATATCCGAGAAATATTTTTGCAATGATTGGTTTGCATCCTTGTTATGTGAAGCCGGAATCTTGGGAAAATGAATTACAAATTGTAGGCAGTTATTTAAAAGAAAGAAATTTCCCAGCAATTGGCGAAATCGGGATTGATTTGTATTGGGATAAAACTACTTTAGATATTCAAATAAAAGCATTTGAGCAGCAAATTGATATGGCAATTATGTATGATGTTCCAATTGTCATTCACACCAGAAGTAGTTTTGATGAGACTTTTGAAGTTTTAGAACGTAAAAAACATCCAAAATTGCGGGGTATTTTTCATTGTTTTTCAGGTGATTTAAAACAGGCAAACCACGCCATAGATTTAGGTTTTTCTTTGGGAATCGGTGGAGTAGTGACTTTCAAAAATGGCAAAATAGACCAGTTTTTAAAAGAAATTCCTTTAGAAAAAATCGTTTTAGAAACAGATTCGCCTTATCTTGCGCCAGTTCCGTTTCGTGGGAAAAGAAATGAAAGTTCTTATCTAGATTTAGTTGCCGGAAAATTAGTTGATATTTATGGAAAAGATTTTTCTGAAATTGACCAAATTACGACAGAAAATGCAGAGAAAATTTTTGCTGTTATTTAAAGAAAAACAATAATCTAACAGATTCTAAACAAACAATTTCTCTTTATCCAACTGAAAAATTTTGTTGATCCAATCGATTTCATCGTCCATTGAATCGCCATTTTTTAAATGGTTTACAAAGTGATTTGTAATTTTTTGGATGATTTTGTTGCTAATTATTTCTGCTTGCTCTTCATCAAAATAGGCTAATTTTTTTCTTTGAAAATTCAATTCGCTTTCTTTTATAGCATTAAATTTTTCTTTCAATGCTTGTATAGTTGGTGCAAATTTTCTGTTATTTGTCCAATCGAAAAATTCTGCTTTAATTTCTTCAATAATGCTTTCCGCTTTTGGAATGTGAAGTTTTCTTTTTTCAAGCGTTTCATCTGTTATTAAAGATAAATGATCTAAATGAATTAATGTAACGCCTTCAATTTCATTAACATTTTCATTGACGTTTTTCGGAATCGACAAATCTAAAATTAATAAAGGTTTTTTAAGATTTAAAAATGATTTATCTAAAGTTGGCGTTTGTGCGCCAGTTGCAACAACTACAACGTCGGCTTTTTCTAATTCTAATTTTAAATCTGAATGGTCTTTTACCACTAAATCTAATTTTTCTGCTAAACGTTCTGCTTTGTGAGCGGTTCTGTTTATCAAAGTAATTTTATCGTGTTTAGAATGTTTTACTAAGTTTTCGCAGGTATTTGTACCTATTTTCCCGGTCCCAAAAAGTAGAATATTTTTGCTCGAAATATTTGATACGTTTTTTATAATATATTGAACTGCTGCAAATGAAACCGAAGTTGCACCTGTAGAAATATCTGTTTCGTTTTTGATTTTTTTGCTCGCTTGAATAACAGAATTGACTAATCTTTCTAGAAATGTATTAACCAAACCACTAGATTTACTTTGATTAAAAGCCAATTTTAGTTGACTAATAATTTCAAAATCGCCTAAAATTTGGCTGTCTAAACCTGTTCCTACGCGAAAGATATGATTTACGGCTTCGTTATTTTTATAAATATATGCAATCTCTTGAAATTCTTCTACCGTGCCATTGCTGTTTTCGCAAAGTAATTTTATTAATTGATAAGGATGATCGGCAAAACCATAGATTTCTGTTCTGTTGCAGGTAGAAGTTACTATTAATGCTTCAATTCCTTCTGCTTCGGCTTGTATTAGCAAAGTGGCTTTGGCTGCCGCGTCTAAACTAAATTTCCCTCTCATTTTTGCATCCGCTTTTTTGTAACTGATACCTAATGCATAAAAAGATTGGTGTTTTGTGGTATTGAAGTTTTGCATAGTGAGAATTTTCAAATCGTTTATTAATAGACTTTTTTAAAGTCAAATAATTTTTAAGTTGTGAATTTTTAAAAAATGCTATCCTTTTGAGATAGCATTTTCAAATGGAATTGTTTTTTATTTTTGAATGATTTGTGGTCGCAAAGATTCCAAAACTGCAACTATATCTTTGTAGAGTTGGGTATCAGCGGCCACACCGTTCATATTAGCTGCTTTGCCAACATAACCTTCAAATTTTGTGTAATCTTCAGCGGTTACTTTTTTACCAATTCTTGAGTTTTTTGATGGATCGTGCGCAGTGACCATATCATCACCTTTGTATGTATTTACAGCGTTTGTTCCACCTGTGTTATAAGAGAAAAAACTTGTAAGATTGTCGGATAATTCAGCAAAACCTGTTGTATTTCCTGCATTTACTTCAGCCAAAAGCACTTTAAAATAATCGCCCAAATTACCTGATACATTGTTATTTGCATCAGCGGCAATTAGTCCAATGGCCGAATTAACTACTTTTCTGAAATTTAAACGACCTTGTTCGATCATTTGTCCTGCATTGTCTGGATCAGGAACCATTGTAGAACCACCTAATCTTGCATAGATAGATTCCATTGGCGGATCTGGCGTTACGGTGTTGTCTTGTCGGCAAGATGTAAGAGCTACTGAGGATACTAATAGTAAACCGAGTGCGATTTTTGAATAATGTTTCATAATAGAATATTAAAGATTAATTAAAAAATTGAATGAGTTTTTTTGATATTTTGTATGGAAGACCATTTTTGTCCATTGGGCAAACTTCTCGATTAGAATTATCTGCTACAACAATAAAACGAGTGGCGTTGTAATTGCCTTTGCTCATTAGTTGGTCGTACACTTTTTTGGAATTTGTTTCTGTATTTTTTGAAAAATAAACAACGCTGTTTCTTTTTACAATAATAGAATCTGATGTTAAGCCTTTTATACTTCTCAAATCTTTACAAATTTGTTTGGCTTGCGTAGGATTTATATTTTCTTTAAAATCTATGCGGCTCATTTGCACGTAAGGGTTATTTACGGTTTCAGGTGTCGCAGTAAAAATTTTAAATACAAGAAAAGCAACTACTAATGTGGAAATACTTATTAAAGTATATTTTACTTTTTTATTCATTTTGATAGTTTTTAATTTAATAATAGTTACGAGCCATTTTTAAAGTTGGTTTTCTTTATTTTTAAATTAATGTTTATTTTGAATGATTATAAATAATAATTGTAGCAAGTTTTCCCTTTTAAAATCAGTTCTAGGATGGATTTAATGCCAAAAATTATTTTCATTTTACTTAAAAAAAGAGCAAAAAAAAACACTTCGCTTTTGAAGTGTTTTATTAAAATATGAAATAAATTACTGTTTTATAAATTGTTCGAAATTTATTTTACCATCTTTGGAAAGCAGTTTTAAATAATACATTCCCGTCGGTAATTGCGACACTTTAATTTGGTTATTTTTCAATTCTTTTTGTTCAATCATATTTCCTGTGCTATCATAAAGTGCATATTTTGTAAATATTAAATCAGATTTTAAATTTAATAGATCTTTTACAGGATTTGGATAAAGTATTAGTTTTTTCGCTAAATTTTTCTCGTTTGTATTCAAACTTTGTGTAGCCCAATCGTAATAAATATCGTTTGTTATGTTTGTGATATCGGGCGTTTGGTTGGTTCCTACATCGCTGTTTCCATTATTAAAAATTACATTTAAGGACGTTACGCCGGGGAAAGTATATTTAAAATAACCATTTCCTTCGTCCACCATGAGGTTGCCCGGCCAAGTTGCAGCAGGAACTGCACCGCCTGTCATATTCCAATAATAGACTCTTGGAGTAACGCCATTCCAACCAGCAGCGGTAGGATCGGGTTTAAAATGAACGGTTATTCCTGAAGAAGAAAAATTATAAATTTCGGTTTTCACTGCCGACATTTCATCAGTAGAATTTTTTGCAAAAGCCTTTAAAGTGGTATTTGCGCTGATTGATAAATTTCCATTTCCCGTAAAACTAGACGAAAAAACGCTAGGTTCAGTTCCGTTTGTAGTATAATAAATAGTTGGATTTGGATCTGTTGAATCTGTCGCGCTTAAAACAACATTCACAGGCGTTCCACTAGCAAAAGTGCCACCAGAAGGTGAGATTTTTAGACAAGGATTTGAAATTGTTGGAGGTGTTGAAAGCCAAGTATTTGTAGTGCCGTCATAATAAGCAGTTCCATTTGCAGATAAATCAGCAGTTTGGTTTCCTGCACCGCCTGTTCCATTATTAAAAATAATATTGGTGGAAGAAATACCAGTAAAAGTGTAAGAATACCAACCGTCGCAACCTTCTGTCATAGTTTCGCCTGGCCAAACTCCATCTGCTAAAGAACCGGTAGGTAAAGCTTGCCAATGGTAAATTTTCGGTGGAGTAGTCCAAGTTGTTGGTGGTTTAAAATAGACTGTAAATGTTGGTATAACGCCTATATAATAGGTTTTTGAACTTACATCTGAAACATTTCCTTCCGCATCTTTTGCAAATGCTTTTACAGTTGTGGTTGTGGTAATATTTATAGTTTTTGTACTCGTAGCAGAACTTGAAGCAGTTGTTGGCGTCGTTCCGTCGAGTGTATAATAAATAGTGGGATTCGCATCGGAGTTGCTTGTTGCATTAATTGTAATATCTAATGCAGTTGCAGAATAATTACTTTCTGGGGTAATTGTAATTTTAGGATTTACATTTAAGTTTTTACCGACCCAAACGTGTTCTATTTTAGTTTTAGTAACATTTCCTTTTTTATCTGTTACTTCAATATAATAATCTAATAGTTTTTCTGAAATACCGTTTATTTCTGCCCAATAAAGATTAGCGATATAATCTGGCAGCATAAAGAAAGATACTTCTGGGTTATTTGTAACGTTATCTTTCGGGAAAATTCTTTCATTCATCGGTTTAGAAATCCAACTTCCCACTTCTGGACCGCCGGCATAAGTTTCATTTTGGTTTGATGTTAACGGATTTTTGCCATCCGCATCAATTCTATATTTTAAAACGGCGGATTGAATTCCAGAAACGTCGAAAGCCAAAGTCCAAACTGAAAAATCAGCAGAATTTAAAATTTGTTTATAACCATAATTGGGTCCAAAACCAATTTCACCCGGATTATAAGGATATCTTTGCGGAACTAAAACCGAAGGTTTTGTGGTATCTACATTTGGGTGCGCATCGATAACCAATTGTGCATGCGAAATAGCGCGGTTTGCTGCTAAAGTTGCTTTTATTTCTAAATCTAAAGCCAAACCATAATAAGCGTTTCCACTGTCATAGCCTGGAAGGAGAAAATTCCAAGCTTTTGCCGCTTCTGGCGAACTTGAAGTTGGGTTTACAACATCTGCAATATTAACACCACCATTTAATTCTTCGGCCATTTTACAGAAATTTTCGCCAGCAAAAAGTACGGCTTGGTTTCTAACGTCTTCAGTCCATCCATTTGGGTTAAATTTACTTTTATCCACAGGATCCGTCAATGGCCAAAACCAATTGATGAATTGTGGTGAACCCCAATCATTTGCGGCATTGAACCACGAACCATCTTCTACATGAACCACATCCGAATCAGGAATAGGAAAATCTTTTAAATATTGCTCAATTGTGGTTGGATTGTAACCTTTAGCCGCAGCCGCATTAGAAAAACCTGGAACAGCTTCATTATAATAACTGCTTCCGCCGCCCCAAGCATTATCGCCATCATGTGCTAATAAAACCAATGGCGGTCTTGCAGGATCTGCGTAAGGTGCAATGTTTGTGTCTATATTATCCGTTCCTTGCTGAGAAAATCCGTCTTTATAACTGTCTAGTTCAGCCATCGGAATGATCGAAATTATAGATTCTACACCCGTTTCTGGATCAACATATTTTGCTTTATGTGGCGTAAAACAATAAGGCGCCGCAAACTGACCGCCACGACCATCAATTTGACCATTTGACCAATTTACGCCTGTTGTTTCAACTTTATCGGCTTTATTTGGTGGGTCAATATTGCATCCGTTTGTCCCAAAAACCAAAGGATAATCGGCTAAAGTTCGTGCTAAATGTGAGTTAGCCACAACCGTCCAATTAAAACCTTCTTCTTTTAAAACTTTAATAATATTTTCAGAAAAACTGGCTTCGGCTGGCCAAAATCCATTAGAATAATAACCGAATTGTTGTGTTTGATAATATTTATGCGCTTCTATTTCTTTCTTTAAAACTTCATCTGAAGCTAAGGGCGAAAGCGTGTGATGCATCGTGAAACCCATTACATCCATTCTAGGTTTTCCACCTGAAGTGAGCCAAGAATGCGCCGTGTTGACGTTGTCTTTCCAAGATGGCACATAGCCCCACTGGTTGGCTGCTGCTAAAGAATTTATATTTTCTATTAATGAGCCGCCATAGGTAATTTGTGCGCCGGCGTTTGGTAAACTTCTAATGCTATTTACGGCATTTTTTGGTGCAAATTGATAGGCGTTTACCCGGTCTGCTGAACCAAAAATCTCATTCAAATCATTCAACGGATGCGCTAAACCATCGGAATAAGTATTGCCGCCAGACATTTTCAAATCTTGTGATTCTTTTACCGTTTGGTATCTATTTGGGTTTATTTTACTCGTTTCGCCCCAATAAGTCGGCTGATGCATGTGCCACAGATAAGTGGTTTGAACTTGGGCATGGAAGATTGCAACGAAGATCAATGCAAAAATAAGTACAATTTTTTTCATAAAGTTTTATATTAAAATAAACTTAAACCAACTATTGTCATAAACCATTAAATTAAAAATAGCCAGTTTCTAACTGGCTATAAATGTATTCAAATAAATCGTAAATTACAAAAATATTTCACTTAATTTTATTAAATATATATGTAAATGGTTTTTTTACTATTAATTTCGTACTAAAAACTCATTTTGGGACAATAATTCATATTGGATAATTTTGAGACATTAAGTTTTTATTAGGCAGAATTTCGACTTGCATTGATATTTCCAAATAGAGAGCGCATCACTAATTTTTCAAACGCTTCTTTATTTTCTGGGTTTTCTTTTATCTTTATTAAAGCATATTGCTGAATACTCAAAAGTGGCAACACTATTTTTTCTCGAATTTCTACAGATTTTTGAGAAATAGGTTCTTCTTCCATTAATGTTTTAAAACCCGTCAATTCAAGCATTAAATCTTTCGAAAGTTGATATTCATCAAATAAAATTTGCCAAAAATCACCATATTTTTTATCTTTTTTCATATAAGAAGTTAGTGGAAAATAGGATTTGCTTAAACTCATCATACTGTTTAAGATTAAGGTTTTAAAGAAATCTGAACCTTTAAAAAGTTCGACTATTTCATTAAATTTTCCTTCATTTTTAAACTGTTGCAATGCAGTTCCTACTCCAAAAAATCCCGGAACATTTTGTTTCAATTGCGACCAACTTCCCACAAAAGGTATCGCTCGTAAATCTTCAAATCTTAATTCTGAACTTCCGCCGCGTTTGCTCGGTCTGCTGCCGATGTTTGCTTTTCCGTAATATTCTAAGGTGCTCATTTCCTGCAAATAAGGTACAAATAGCGGGTTGGCTTTTAAAGAAGAATACTTTTTAAAACTAGATTTTGCTAATTTTTCAAATAAATGTCGTTCTTCTTGTGATAATTCTTTTTTAGAATTTTCGAAGACATCATTTTCAATTCCTGCAGTTAGAAGCTGTTCAAAATTAAATTTTGCCTGTTCTTTATTTCCAAAAACACTCGTAATCGTTTGCCCTTGAATGGTTAATTCAATTTTATTATTCGCAATTGTTTTTCCTTGCGACGCATAAAAATCGTGCGTTTTGCCGCCTCCTCTTGCAGGTGGACCGCCACGACCGTCGAAGAAAATGACTTTTATTCCATATTCTTCAGAAATTTTTGTCAGTTTTTCTTTGGTAGTAAAAATTTCCCAATTCGCTTTTAAATAACCACCATCTTTGGTGCCATCAGAAAAGCCAAGCATAATGGTTTGTTGGTTTCCGCGGCGTTCCAAATGTTTTTTATAAATTGGGTTTTCATACAATTCTTTCATCACACTTTCGCCATTTCCCAAACCTTCCATGGTTTCAAAAAGCGGAATAATATCCATTTTTATAGCGTCGTCTTCAAACTGGCAAACTTTAAAAAACGCCAAAACATTCATCACATCTTTCACGGCTTCTGCGTTTGAAATGATAAATCGGTTCATCCCGCGTTCACCATTTTTATTCTGAATTTCAGGGATTTGCGATACCGTTTTCAAGGTATCTTTTATCACATTATCTTCCCAATTTTCAAAATTTATCTGTGGTTTATTTTCGATTAGATAATTAAATTTTTCATTTTCGGTTAAATTTTCTTGGTCGTATTTTGAAACAATAAAATCTATTGTTTTTTGCAAAATTCTGCTGTCTTGTCGTAAATCTAAACCTGCGAAATGCGTCCCAAAAATCCGAATTCTATCTCTAAAATTATCTAATAAATTTTTGAAAAGTCCATTATGTTTAGTGTTTAAAATTTCTTCTGCTTTATCAATTTCAGAAATGAGGTCTTCGGCAGAAATATCACATTCTTCTTTAAAAATGGCATCATATAATTTGGTGCTTAGTTGATCTAAAATTTCTGAAACACCTCTAAAACTTAATCTTCTACGCACATATTTTAAATGACTATAGTAAGATTTTAGAATAGAAAGATGCAGTTCTTCAGCCACTTTTTTGGTTATATCTGCTGTTACAAAAGGGTTTCCATCTCTGTCTCCGCCGGGCCAAAATCCCAGTTGAAATAAATCTTCATGCAAATGAAATCCGTCGGTCTTAAAAATTGATTTTATTTCGGTGAAAAGTTCGCCCAAAGTGTCGTAATAAATGTAGCGCAAATAGTAAATAATGCTCATTGCTTCATCTAAAGGCGTTGGTTTTTCTTTATTCAAAAACGGCGTTTTTCCTAATTGTTGCAAAAGTAAATCGATCTGAGTGATAGAATCTGCTGTTATTTGCGTTTTTAAATCGTGCAAAATACGCTGTACAGAATTGGGATAGAACTGTGTTGGATGCGCTGTGAAAACGACCTTCACTCCAAATTGATTTAATTTTTCGCGCACTTGCTGCAAAGAATTTTGCTGTGTGGCGCGCTCGAAAATATTTTGTACCGTTCCTGCATCAGAGTCGGAATGCAAAGACGGAAATGCTGCATCTTCAATACTGTCAAAAAGCACAACTTGTCGCTCAATATATTGAATGATTTTAAATAATAGGTCTAATTTTTCTTCTTCCGTTTTTAGATGTGTGTGATTGGTAAAAAAATTTTCTAAAATTTCTTCAGGGGTTTTTCCAGCGTCGTAGCCTTCTTTGCTTTCTTCGTATAAAAATGGCAGCAACATCCCGATATTACTCATTTTATCATAAGGCAAACTCATAAAAAGTGAGTTGTAAATCTGGAATTTATTTTCTACAATTTGTCGGAATTTTTCTTTTCTGTCTGTATTTCGCATGCGCAAATTTAATAAAAATTATCCTTTAAAATTCGTATAGATTTTAATATAATGTTAAGGATTTTGCAGAAATTATGTTGATATTCAGAAAATAATGTAGATTTTAAAAGTGGTTATTTTGCTAGTAGTTTATGATTCAGAAAGAATCTCTGCTGTGATTATTATGTAATATAATTTTGTCATTAAAATTACTTTAAAAGATTGAACTCCTTCGGAGTTCTTTTTCGATATTGTTCATTTTTTCTACAAAGATATTGCTCCTACGGAGCATTTTTATTTGTCGAAAAATTCAAAGATAAAATTGTATAATATTTTTTTGGATGTTCGCTTTCAACCATAATGCTAATTTTTACGCGAAGAACAAAAAAACTCCTAGGGAGTTCTTTTTCGATATTGTTCATTTTTTCTACAAAGATATTGCTCCTACGGAGCATTTTTATTTGTCGAAAAATTCAAAGATAAAATTGTATAATATTTTTTTGGATGTTCGCTTTCAATCATAATGCTAATTTTTAACGCGAAAAACGCAAAGATTTTTATTGACTCTCTGTCTAAGTCATGTTTTTAAGGTCGCAAATCGAAGAATCATCAATTCCTCTAAAACTATTATAAAAAACATTGATAAAGGCGTTTGACTTCGTCGAATCTTTGATTTCATTTAACAAATGCCTTAAAAAGTAAAAAACATTTATGATGAATGACGGACATACAGAAATATTTTTATTGAAAATTTTTCGCAAAAAATCCCGTCGAACAAAAAAAATCGCCTCAACCTAGCCGCGATGGAAGGGAAAATCCTTTTTTTCTTTCAGAGAAATCCTCTTTTTATGTAGGCTCTTCGATAAAGAAAAAAAGATTGGAATGAACAGCGCGCGTAATAGTCGAAGAAAGTAAAGCCGTTTTGCTCCTAAAAAAAATACCTTCCGAAGAAAGTATTTGATTTTTTAAATAAAAAATTGTTTTATCTGTTTCGCGAAAAGTTACTTTTATTATTGGGCTTTTTTTTGTGCCCAGAACTTGGTGCATTTTTTTGTGGGCGAAAGGGTTTGTTGTTAGAATCGCGTTTTTCGACCACTAAATTATCTGTGTGAAAAGGGTGGTTTTTTTCGACTGGGATTTTTTTGCCGATTAGTTTTTCGGTGTTTTTTAGATTAATTAAATCTAAACCGTCCACAAAACTGATGGAATTTCCTTCTGCGCCGGCTCTTCCGGAACGCCCAATTCTGTGAACGTAAGTTTCAGAAACGTCAGACAATTCAAAATTCACGACATATTTTAGATCGTCAATATCGATGCCACGCGCCGCGATATCTGTGGCGACAAGAATTCTGGTTTTTCCGTCTTTAAAGTTACTTAAAGCGTTTTGACGGGCATTTTGAGATTTATTTCCGTGGATGGCTTCTGCAGAAATTTTATGGGAATGCAGTTTTCTGGCGATTTTATCTGCGCCGTGTTTGGTGCGAGAAAATACCAAAACGGATTCTTTAATATCGTTTTGTAAAAGATGTGTTAATAAATCTAATTTATCATTTTTTTCTACAAAATAAACGGATTGATTGATGGTTTCTGCTGTTGAGGAAACGGCGGCAACTTCCACTCTCACAGGATTATTTAAAATAGAATTGGCTAAAGAATCTATTTCTTTTGGCATAGTTGCCGAGAAAAATAAAGTCTGTCTTTTCTGTGGAATCATTTTTATAATGCGTTTCACATCGTGCACAAAACCCATATCGAGCATTCTATCGGCTTCATCTAAAACGAATATTTCTAAATGTTTTAATGAAATAATGCCCTGCGAAATAAAATCTAAAAGTCTGCCAGGTGTTGCTACCAAAACATCTACGCCTCTGCGAAGTGCTTTTTCTTGGGCGCCTTGTTTCACCCCTCCGAAAACCACTAAAGTTCTGACGGGTAAATTTTTGCCATAATCTTCAAAATTTTCTTCAATTTGAATGGCCAATTCTCTCGTTGGTGTTAAAATTAAAGCCTTGATTTGGTTGTTTCTTGGTCCGGTTCTTTCCGTTAAATTTTGTAAAATAGGGATGGCAAAAGCGGCGGTTTTTCCTGTGCCGGTTTGCGCGCAACCGAGGAAATCTTTTCCTTGTAAAATTGATGGAATGGCTTTTTCCTGAATGGGCGTTGGCTTTTCATAGCCTTGTTTTTCAAGCGCATCTAGGATGGGCTTAATAATTTTTAAGTCTGTAAATAACAAATTTGTCGTATTAAAATTTTTGTGCGGATGAAGTATTTTACTTCTTCATTTTGAGCAAATCTGCAAGAAGCAAATTGAGTAATCTAAAATTACTGTGGCTAAGAATGCCGCGAAATATTTTGCAAAGATAGATTATTTCTGTGAATAAAAATTTAAAATAAAAAAAGCGAAAAAAGTAAAAACCTTTCCGCTTTGAAATTTATATTTTAAATAAAATTAACCGTGCAATTTCTTCCAAATCGCATCTTTCAATTCCATCAAACCTTCTTGCGAAACGGCGGAGAAAAAGATGGGTTTTCTGTTTTCAGGAAATTCTGCTGAGATTTCTTTTTTTAGTTCATCATCCAATAAATCGGCCTTAGAAATAGATAAAATAAAATCTTTATCGATCAATTCTGGGTTGTATTCTTTCAATTCGTTTTCTAAAATTTTAAATTCTTGAAAATGGTCTTCAGAATCGGCAGGAATTAAAAAAAGCAAAATAGAATTTCTTTCTATATGGCGCAAAAATCTGTGTCCTAAACCTTTTCCTTCGGCGGCACCTTCAATTATTCCTGGAATATCTGCCATTACAAAAGACTTGTAATTTCTGTATTCTACGATGCCTAAATTTGGCGTTAAAGTCGTAAAAGCGTAATCTGCAATTTTTGGTTTTGCTGCAGAAATTGAAGCGAGTAGGGTAGATTTCCCGGCATTTGGAAAGCCAACCAAGCCGACATCGGCCAAAACTTTTAGTTCGAAAGTTACCATTCCTTCTTCGCCAGGCATTCCTGGTTGGGCATAACGTGGCGTTTGGTTGGTAGAGGTTTTAAAAAACTCATTTCCCATTCCACCTTTTCCACCTTTAAATAAGATAATTTCTTGTCCGTCTTCTAAAATTTCTGCAATTACTTCGCCTTCTTCATTTTTAGCAATTGTTCCCAAGGGAACGGTGATGTAAACATCTTCACCATCGGCGCCAGTTAATTGGCTTTTTTGTCCATTTTTTCCACGTCCTGCAGCAACATGTCTTGTGTAACGAAGTGGAAGCAAAGTCCATTCGTTTCTATTGCCGCGTAAAATAACGTGTCCACCGCGACCGCCATTTCCGCCGTCTGGCCCGCCTTTTGGGATGTATTTTTCCCGGCGAAGATGGGCAGATCCGCCGCCGCCGTGGCCGGATTTACAGTTTATTTTTACGTAATCTACGAAATTGGACATATTCTTTTTAGTTGTCGGTTGTTTGTTGTCAGTTGTCGGTATTATGGATAATTTTAAAACTATCAACTAAAAATGGACAAGCATCAACTAGTTTAGTTTTTCTACTTCTGCGAAGAGTTTTTCGGATATTTCTGCGATTTCTCCAACGCCGTTCACTTCCACATATTTACCTTGCTGTTTGTATAATTCGGCAACTTCTGCGGTTTTTTTGTAATATTCTACAATTCTGTTTTTAATAATAGCTTCTTCAGAATCGTCTTTTCTACCGCTTGTTTTGCCTCGGTTAATCAACCTTTCTACTAAAATTTTGTCTTCTACAACTAAAGATAAGCAGATTGAAATTTCGGAATGTAATTCATTTTTAACAATTTCATCTAAACATTCTGTTTGAAAGGAAGTTCTAGGATAGCCATCAAAAATATAGCCATTGCAATCGCTTGGTTTTTTTAGTTCTTCCACAAGCATATCGGTTGTAACTTGATCGGGAACTAATTCACCTTTTTCTATAAAAGATTTTGCTAAAATCCCAAGTGGCGTTTCTTGTTTCATATTATATCTAAAAAGGTCGCCAGTTGAAATTTGTTTAAGATTAAACTTCTTTATTAAATTTTCTGCCTGCGTTCCTTTGCCGCTTCCAGGAGGTCCGAATAAGACGATGTTTATCACTTTACTAGATTTTAAATTATAGATTTTAAATTTTAGATTTAAAAATCCAAATGTTTTATTTTTATTTGTAAGATATTAATGATTAATTTTACCGTCTTCTAATTGATATAAATCTTTTAGATTTCTTCCCAATTCATCATAATCTAAACCGTAACCCAAGACAAATTTATTTGGAATCTCTCTTCCGATATAATCTATTTTGAATTCTTTATTGTAAACTTCTGGTTTTAGCAGAAATGAAGCGATTTTCACCGATTTTGGACGCTGCGTTTCTGTGAAGTATTGAAACAAACTTTCTACGGTATTTCCTGTATCTACGATATCTTCTAGGATGATGATGTGTCGGTCTTTGATGTCTTTAGTTAAATCCATTTTCTGGTAAACGATACCTGTAGATTTTGTTCCGACATAAGAACTCATTTGTATAAATGCAATTTCGCATTTTCCCGGATAATGTTTTAGTAAATCTGAAAAAAACATAATAACGCCATTTAAAACACCTATAAAAACCGGTGTTTCATCTTTGTAATCGTCATAAATTTTCAGGGCGGTTTCTTTTACGATGGATTGAATTTCTTCATCCTTTAAATAAGGTACAAAAGTTTTGTCGTGAATTTTGATACTTTCCATAGAATTTTGTAAGATGCAAATTTAGCCTTTTTAAACGAAAAAACTTTTAAAATTTGTTTAAAAATTAGCAATTTGCCACGAAAAGCAGGTTTTTAGGCTGTGTGCAATTTTGTGTTTTCTAGCTTTTTCGGGCTGGCAATTTCAGGCATTTTAAGTAAACCGTTGTATTTTCCACCCATTTCAATTTCTAATGTGGTGGTTTCAATGTTTCCGTTTACAACAGCAGATTTTTTTAGAAGGAGTTCTTTGGCGCAAATGTTTCCATTTATTTTTCCATAAACGATTACATTTTCACTGGTTATATCTCCGGTAATTACGCCATTTTCACTTAAAATAAGTCCGTTTTTTACATCAATGTTTCCGGTAATATTTCCATCAATTTTTATGATGTTTTCGCCAGAAATGTTGCCTTCGAAATTCATACCTTGCCCAATTACATTGGTTATTGGCATTGTATCTAATTTCGAGATGCTTGGTTTTTCTTTTCTTATTTTAAACATAATTTTATAATGTTGTGTAATCTTTTGGATTTATTTTTTCGCCGTTTTTTATGATTTCGTAATGCAAATGTGGGCCTGTGCTTCTACCAGTGCTTCCAACTTCACCGATTATTTCACCAATTTTCACGCTCTGCCCAATTTTCACATTTATTTTAGAGAGATGGCCATAAAGTGTTTCAAGGTTTTTGGTATGTTTTATAATAATGCAATTTCCATATCCACCTCTTGGGCCAGCAAATTCTACGATTCCTTCTGCTGTGGAAATTACTGAATCGCCTATTTTTCCTTTAAAATCTATCCCTGGATGATTTTCTGTATTTAAGCCGGTAAAAGGGTTAGATCGATATCCAAAAGTGGAAGTTATTCTGCTTTTTAAAGGAACACCTAGCGGAATTTTTTTAGTTGTATTTTCTAATGTTTTTAATTTGGCGTTGTAATAATCTGCAATTTCATTGATGTCTGTAATTTCAAAATTTTCCTCGCCACCAGCGTTGGGTATTTCAAAATTTTCAATGCCGCGTTTTTGTAAAAATTGGTTGATTTTTGAGGTGCTACTATCGATAGATTTAAAGGTTTCTTTTACTTTTTTTAAATCTATCAAACTTCTTATTTTATTGGCATTTGCCAACTTTTGTTTGTATGAGTTGCTTGTACTTCGATATATAAAAACACCTATAATTCCCAATAAAACAATTATAACAACATTTATAATTATAAAATATTTTTTCCAATGCAAAAGTAATTTTGTCGGGATTTGCAGCACCTTGTTTTCTTTTCCTTTAGTATCTACAAATAAAATTGATGTTTTTTGTTTCCGCATCTATTTTTTTTAAAATCGAAAGCCAAGTTAAGAAAAATTTTAGAATTATAGTGTAATTAATTTGAAATGGCTGATGCTTTGCTTTTCTTAATGTTTTTTACAAAAAAAATTCCAGTAGCAAAACTGGAATTTTATTTTTTAAATAAAATGAAACTAAACTGAAACGTCTTTTGAGCCTTGCGAATCCATATCACTGTCCATTCCTTCGTGTTTTATAGTATAGCTGCGCTCGTTTGTAAAGTATAAATTATTTTTTGCTTTATTTATAATTCTTGCGCGTTCTGCTTCATCTATCTCATATTTGGCTTTCGCGCTTGGGTGCATTTTTGCGATATATTCTTTCGTTTCATCATGCACATTTATGGCGCCTTGTTCGTTTAAAATGTTTCTTGCTTTTTCTGCATTTTCCAAATTATCTGCAAAAACTGTTACTATATTATTTTTAGAGCCAGCGAAACTGTATTTTTTCTTTGCGTGTTCTTCATCACCAAAAAGCCAATTCCAAAAACCTGTTGTTTTTTCGCTTTCATGAAAATGAAAGTGTGGATGGTCGTCAGCAGAATAATCTTTAGCTTCATCCGCAATATTTGTAGAAAATTTTGAAATATGGTAATCTTCTGAAGAAAATCCTTCATTACTAAGTTTTTCTGCCGCAAGTTCTGCTTGTTTATGTTCGGGAAACAACCCTACAATAGTGTAAGACATAATCTTTTTTTTTTTTTAATTAATAATTTTTACACTTAAAAGCATCAATAATCGTGACAAACATTCTTTTTAACTATTTTTTGTAAAATATTTAACGTTAGGAAGGTCTAATTTTAGCTTAAAAAAAGAAGCAGAGTTTCTTATAATTTAGAAGTATCTAAAGTCCCCGTTTGGTCTATTATTTTGTAGTTTAAAGCTTTTGCGAGAACGAAAATTTGGTTTAAATCTATTAGAAGTTGCTTTCTACCTTCGCTTCTTAATCGGTTTTGATTGACCGTTTTAAAAGCATTCTCTTTGGCTGAATTGGTAATTTTTTTTATATCATTTTCATCAAAACGGTTAAAAAAAGAATCATCAAATGACTGAATTTCAACACTTGGCGTGATTTTTATCTCGGCATTTGGTAATTCTTGAATAATTAATTTTTTTCCGAGACTATCCACCTTTATTTTCATTTTATTCAAATCATAAGACACTTGCGCATGTGTTTTTGTAAACGTTATGATTTTTTTTTCGCTTGCTGGCAAAAGCCCGCCCGCCAATTCAGTTGAAAATTTGGTTTTTTGCATACTTGAAAAATCTTGCTCCATCACCACCAATTTATTCATTTTTTTTATTTGATTGGTGATGATGTAGTAATCGTTTTGAACTTGATCCGCAGATTTTCCCGTGATTTTTTGCCAAATGAAAAAAAGGAACAACATTGCCATTGCTCCTATTATAAATGAAATGAAATATTTTATGGTATTTATCATTTTTTAAATAAATCTTTTAGCGAAGTGTCATCTTTTTTTAAGATTTCCAGCAAATCTCTTTCTAGCCAGCCACTTTTGGGCGACTCAATAATTCTGCCCACTTCTTTTCCATATTTTGAAATAATGAAAGTTGGTACTTTTTGGATGTTGTATTTTCCTTCTTCACCATTTGGGGATTCTTTTTTCCGGTTAACTGCAATTATTGTCAGTTTTTGCATTGGATACTTCAGTTCTTCTAAAATTTTTATAAATCTAGGAAATTCGCGGTGGCTATCTGGGCACCAAGTTCCAAGGAAAATTGTGATGTTGTAAGAGTTGATTTTTTGTTTTTTTAATTCTTTAATAGCTTCAGCATCAAAAGCGTAACCATCGTGTTCTTCCTTAAACCAACCTTCGTATGGGTCTTTTTGAAACTGATCTAAAGTTTGTCTCCCCAAAAGCATTTTACCATCATTTTTAGAATCTACTTCTCTGTTTACAACTATTTTTGTAGAAGTGCAAGATTGAAATACCAAAAAAAGTAAACCACCCAAAAGCACTATTTTTCCTATTTTTTTCATACCTATTTGTTTAATATTTTTTTTAAATCCGCTGGTGAGTAATATTTATTTTTCAACACTTTATGATCTGATGTTCTGTGTACATTTATTTTATCACCCGATTTTTCTGCATAGCCATCTTCACCTTTTTCTTTATAAAATGCAATGGTTTCATCTGCTTCTTGCTTATTTGCACAGGCTTTAGACATATTGCTGCGTTGCACTTCATTGAATAATTCTACAAATTTTTCGCCCAAACCGAATTCTAAAACCGCGCCAGAAAGTACATATTGCAAATCGCACAAAGCATCTGCAACTTCAACCAAATCATTTTGGGCAATGGCTTCTTTTAGTTCATTTAGTTCTTCCTGTAAAAGTGCCACTCGCAACTCACAACGTTTTGCGGAAGGAATTTGTGGCGATTCTAAAATGGGTGCGTTAAAAGTTTTGTGAAATTCTGCTACTTGGTTTAGCGCATCTATTTTTTCCATTAATGTTTATTTTTCTTCAAATTTAGAAAATTAATAGCGAACATTTTTTAATTTTCTGTAAATATGAATTTTATCTAAATTGTGTATTTGATACCAAAAAATTGTTTGGCATACGAAATAATATTTTTTTTGGCTCGAATGTTGTTTAGTGGCTAATAACATAACCAGAAGACCTACGAAATGATAATCTATAAATTTTTAATTTTTTAACCCTTTTAAATATTTACAGATGAAAAATTTTCTATCCAACAACGAATTTCAACTAGATGAAGTTCTTTTCGAACACCGCAATCGGGATTATGGCGCTTATGCGCTTCGCAACGAAGCCAATCAAGTGCTTACCAAATCATTATTTGTAGGCGTTTTTTTATTTGCTGCAATTTCAGCAACACCGTTTATTATTAATAATTTTAAAACTGAAACTGTCACTCCGCCAACGGATTTTGGAAGCGAGCATGTTTTTCACAGAGTTGAAACGCCCGAAGTCGTTCCTCCAGTTAAACACGTGGAACCAACTGTGCCGCAAGTCGCTACTACAGTTTTAAGGATACCAACTCCCACAGCAAATCCGATTGTTCAAACGCCGGCAACTACGTTAAAAAGTACCGACGGAAAAAATATTGGCACAGAAGAAATTATAGGTACTCCGCCTGCAAACAATTTTACTCCGCCCGCCGTCGTAACTGTTTCGCCGCCGGTTGTAGTAGATTCTCCAAAACCAGTAGATAATTCTCCCGCTAAGAAAGTAGATGTTGAAGCAAAATTTTCGAAAGGCATAGATGGTTTTCGAAATGGAATGATTCAAAATTTTGATGGAAGTAATTTTGAAGGAACGGATATTGTTTTAAAAACTACGCTTACTTTTATTGTTGAAAAAGATGGTACAATCTCCGATATAAAAGCAAATGGCGCGAACGCAGACTTTAACAAAGAAGCTATTAAAACCATAAAATCTATTCGCGGGAAATGGACGCCAGCAAAACTAAATGGGCAAGCGGTTAGAAGTTACTTCAGTTTTCCAGTTTCTATGAAATTCGAATAAGGCAAAGTTAGTTTTTTTATAAAGTTATCCACAAAAACTATTTTTTTGTGGATAATTTTTTTTTAGTTAAAGGTTTAATTAACAAAGGTTTAACAATTTCTAACATTTCCAGAAGACTTTCAGATTTAAAATTATTGTATTTTTGGAAAA
The DNA here is from genome assembly GCF_900108025.1 of Halpernia humi. Classification (GTDB taxonomy): domain Bacteria; phylum Bacteroidota; class Bacteroidia; order Flavobacteriales; family Weeksellaceae; genus Halpernia; species Halpernia humi. The sequence continues at coordinate 16,919 of NZ_FNUS01000005.1, read as the reverse complement.
TAAAGTAATAACTATGGCGAAAATTATTGGGATTGCAAACCAAAAGGGAGGCGTTGGTAAAACTACAACCGCGGTAAATTTGGCTGCGGCATTGGGCGTTTTAGAAAAAAGAATTTTACTGATAGACGCAGATCCACAAGCGAATGCCACATCTGGTTTGGGAATTGAAGAAGTAAAATTCAGTACTTATAATTTGTTAGAAAACTCTGAAGATGCAGAAAATTGCATCCAAAAAACGAGTTCTCCTAATTTGGATATTATTCCATCACATATTGATTTGGTTGCTGCTGAAATTGAGTTGGTTGACCGTCATAAACGCGAATTTAGACTGAAGGAATCTTTGCAATCGATTTTAAACAACTACGATTATATCATTATCGATTGCGCGCCAAGCTTGGGTTTAATTACCATTAATGCTTTAACGGCTGCAGATTCTGTAATTATCCCAATTCAATGTGAATATTTTGCGTTAGAAGGTTTGGGAAAATTACTCAACACGATTAAGAATGTTCAGAAAATTCACAACAAAGATTTAGATATTGAAGGTTTGCTTTTAACGATGTTCGACAGTCGATTAAGATTATCAAATCAAGTGGTAGAAGAGGTGAAAACGCATTTTCCGGAAATGGTGTTTGATACTATTATCAACAGAAATGTACGTTTAAGTGAAGCACCGAGTTTTGGAGAAAGTATTTTGATGTATGATGCGGAAAGCAAAGGCGCAATTCAATATTTGCAACTAGCGGAAGAAATTTTAATTAAAAATGAAAATTTAGTTTCGCAATAATCATCATTCATCATATATCAATAAAATAAGGCATAATAGAAGTATGAAAGATAAGAAAAGAGCAATGGGACGTGGTTTGGGCGCAATTTTAAGTGCCGAATCCAAGGGTTCCATAAATAATGCAACAGATGAAGGTGCAGAAAAATTGGTGGGAAATATAATGGAAGTTTCGTTGGAAGATATTTATCCAAATGCGACCCAACCGCGAACTTATTTTGATGAAAAAGCTTTGGCAGATTTAGCACAATCTATCAAATCTTTGGGTGTAATTCAGCCTATTACTTTACGAAAAGACGGTGAAAAATTTGAAATTATTTCTGGTGAAAGACGTTTTCGGGCGTCTAAAATGGCAGGTTTAAAAAGTGTTCCGGCGTATATAAGATTAGTAAACGACCAAGAATTGCTGGAAATGGCTTTGGTTGAAAATATTCAGCGCGAAGATTTAGATGCTATAGAAGTGGCTCTAACTTACCAAAGATTATTAGAAGAAATTGGTTTAACTCAAGAAAATTTAAGCCAAAGAGTTGGTAAAGAGAGAAGTACGATTACCAATTCAATTAGGTTATTGCGATTAAGTCCGGTTGTGCAAGATGCAATTAGAAGCGGTGAAATTTCTGCAGGGCACGGAAGAGCGATTATTAGTTTGGAAGAAGAAGCATTACAAGATGTTTTGTTTAAAAAAATTATTACCCAAAAATTAAATGTTCGACAGGCGGAACAGGAAGTTCAAAAATTAAAAAAACCTCACAAAAAACCACAGAAAATAGTTACTTTGCCTAATTATTTAAAAAAAGCCGAACGCAATTTATCGGATATTTTAGATGTTAAAGTAGAGATAAAATCTACCGCAGCAGGCAAAAAAGGAAAAATAGTTTTAGATTTTAAAAACGAACAAGAATTGGAACAGATTCTAGCACACATTCATTAAATGCAGAAGATTTTTTTATTTTTTTTCTTATTATTTTTTACAATTGGATTTTCACAAGTCAATCCAAATGATACAATTCGTACGGCTAACAAACCGAATGATTCCATTGCAGCGCTTTCTACTTCGAAAACAGAAGGGCAGGTTTTGGATGATATTAATAACGCAAATTCTAAAGCAATAAAGCCAAAATTTAACCCAACAAAAGCCGGATTGTATTCTGCAGTTTTGCCTGGTTTAGGACAATTTTACAACAAAAAATATTGGAAAATCCCGATTGTTTTTGGTGCAATTGGAACTGGTTTGGGTATTACTTTTTATAATGATAAACAATACAAAAGGTATAGAAACGCCTTTGTGGCCGAACTTAATGGGCAGCCACATGAATTTTCTAACATTCCAGGTATCGATAAAAATGTTTTGGGAAATGCGCAAGATTCTGCTAAAAGGCAAAGAGATTATGCCATCGCAATTACAGGGCTCGTTTATATTTTAAATATTGTAGATGCTGTTGTAGATGCCAATTTGTATGAAGGAAGGCACGATCCAGATTTAGCAGTTTCGCCTACCATAATAAACGATGGATTGGGATTGCAAAATGGCAAAGCAGGACTTGCTCTGAATTTTAAATTTTAATAAAAACGAAATAGTTCCTTCTTCGCTGGAGAAGGTTAGGATGCGAAATATTATGAAAATAGCACTCGTCGGATACGGCAAAATGGGAAAAATAATCGAAGAATTGGCAGTGCAAAAAGGCCATTCCATTGTTGCTACTTTAAATGAATCACCGACTTTAGAAAACCTTAATTCTCCCGATGTTGTGATAGAATTTTCAAATCCAGAAGTGGCTTTTGATAATATTAAATTTTGTTTAGAGCAAAATATACCAGTTGTTTGTGGTACTACAGGTTGGCTTTCAAAAAAACAGGAAATAGAAAAAATTGCAATAGAAAACAATACGGCGTTCTTATATGGAAGTAATTTCAGTCTAGGTGTAAATTTATTTTTCGCTTTAAATGAAAAATTAGCCCAAATGATGCAGCCTTTTGAAGATTATGCTTGCCAATTAGAAGAAATTCACCATACGCACAAGAAAGATGCACCAAGCGGAACGGCAATCACTTTAGCAGAAGGAATTATTAAAAACTCTAAATTTAATGCTTGGAAATTAGAAGAAACCGAAGATAAAAATTTAGGTATTTTTGCCATCAGAGAAGATGAAGTTCCAGGCACGCATAGTGTTTTTTATAAATCTAATGTAGATGAAATTGAAATAAAACACACCGCTTTCAACCGAAATGGTTTCGCTTTAGGCGCAATCGTTGCCGCAGAATGGATTATCGGAAAAACTGGAAATTTCAGTATGAAAGATGTTTTAGCCATAGATTAGCAAAAAAATGAGTTCAAGGAATTACAAATGGCTTCACAGAATTAAAAATTTCTGTAACTTTTTTATTCAAGTTTAAACTAATTTAACCACAGCCTAAAACGGCAAACCAAAACTATATGGATTATATTTTAAAATATGCGTATTACGTTCTGATTTTATCAATACTGATGGGCATTTCCACTTGGAAATTATTTAAAAAAATGGGTTTAAATCCTATTTTTTCATTTATACCTTTCTTTAATTATTATCTAATTTTAAAGGAAACAAAACATCCAAAATGGTGGTGTGCAATGGCTTATCTGCCAATTGTGGGGCCGATTATGATGACCGTTTTTCATTTGTTTTTAATGAAACATTTTGGCAAATCTTCCGCTTTGCAAAAATTAATGACTATTTTTCTGCCTTTCATTTATATGGCAATCGTCAATTATTCTAAAGATGCAGAAGTTTATGCAGAAGATGATTTGTATTTAACAGATGCCGAAAAAAGCGAACAAAAAAAAGAAACATTTTTGGGTTCCATCACTTTTGCCATTGTCTTTGCAACTATTATTCACACATTTATTACGCAGCCATTTGGTATCCCAACAGGCTCGATGGAAAGAACCTTATTAGTTGGAGATTTTCTTTTTGTAAATAAATTAAATTACGGCTTTAGAATGCCGATGCGTCCTTTAGCTTTACCATTTTTACAGGGAACAATCTACGATCCACAAGGTGATGGAAATCCAAAAAATGATCCTAAATCTTATGTTGATGCCGTAAAATTACCTTATTTAAGACTTCCTGGTTGGGAAAAAGTAAAACGCAATGATATTGTGGTTTTCAATTATCCACAAGATTCTGTGCATACCGCGATAGACAGAAAAGACCCTTATGTAAAACGCTGTGTTGCCGTTGCAGGCGATGTAGTGGAAATGCGCGCCGGAAAACTATTCGTTAATAATAAGCCCGAAGTTATTTTGGGTGATCAAGAGGAGCAGCACAAATACATTGTAAAAGCCAGTTCACAAATAGACATTCCGTCTCTTTACAAAAATTTAGAGTATCTGCCAGTGCGAGAAATACAAACAGACGGCGGTTATGAATATGATTTTCAAGGCTTAACAGATAAAACAGCCAAAATTATAAAAGAAATTCCGCAAGTTCTAGACATCAAACAAGAAATTTTGCCAAAAGATTCCGCAATGCTATCTTATAAAGTTAATGCAGAAAGAACTGCCTACACAAAAACAATTGATACCACACAATCTATTTTTCCGATCAATAGAAAATGGAATCCAGATTTTTACGGCCCACTTCGCATTCCAAAAAAAGGAGATGTGGTGACGCTTAACCAAGAAACTTTGCCAGAATACCGCTGGATTATTTCAGAATATGAGCACAACCATTTAGAAAACAAAAACGGAAAAATTTTCATAAACGGCAAAGAAACAAATACTTACACCATAAAACAAAATTATTATTGGATGATGGGAGACAACCGAGACGCTTCCTTGGACGCTCGCTTTTTCGGTTTCGTTCCAGAAGAAAATATTGTCGGAAAACCCATGTTTACTTGGCTCAGTTTACAAGGCGTCTTTTCAGATAAAAGCTCTTCTTATCAAGCACCATTTAAAATTCGATGGGACAGAATGTTCAAAGCTACAAACACCGGTGAAGCGCACAAAACCTCCTATTGGTGGATTGCAGCGCTCATTTTAATCCTCTTTTTTGGCTGGGAATATTTTGTAAAATTGTTCGGAAAAAAGCAAACGGAAGAAGAAAATTAAATATTTAAGGGCCTTATTTAACTTTATTGAATAGTATTTCATAACATTTATAAGGAGCTATTTCCCGCTTTCTCGGCTCGCTTTTTTTTAAAATTTTTAACAAGCATAATCCGTGAAAAATTTTAAAAAAAGAGCTCAAACAAACCGTTCAATCGGGGCTAAACGCAGTAATTTTCTTCTAAGAATAATTATTTTTAGGTAAAAGTAATTTAAGTTTAGTATATAGCCGAGGAACGCAAAAACTTTACTTCAAACTTTGTCAAAGTTTTAAAGCGCACAATAGTAACTTTGACAAAGCTTTTTTACTTCACGCTTTGACAAAGTTTTAAAGCGCAACAATAGTAACTTTGACAAAGCTTTAAATAAAAAATATAGAGAATGAACGCAAAAACTTTACTTCACACTTTGTCAAAGTTTTAAAGCGCAACAATAGTAACTTTGACAAAGTTTTTAATAAAAATTAACAACATTGAATATTCAGCTTTTACCACTTTTTTATTTACCAAATATCTCTTGGTTTTCAGAATTTCTGAAAAAAGATTCAGAAGTAATTCTAGAGAAATTCGAGAATTTTCCGAAACAAACTTTCCGCAACAGAACCAATATTTACGGCGCAAACGGAAAATTATCTTTGGTAATTCCAATCAACCACACAGGAAAAAGACTTTACAAAGAAACCGAGATTTCCTACGCTGAAAATTGGCAAAAACAACACTGGAAATCCATAAAAAATGCCTATCAAAGTTCGCCTTACTTTGAATTTTATGAAGATCGATTTGCGAAAATTTACGAAAATCAAGAACAATATCTTTTCGATTTCAATTTAAAAGCTCTTGAGATTTTGCTCAATCTTTTAAAAATAGACCAAAATATTCAATTCACCGAAAAGTATGAGGCTGAAACTTCGGCATTAGATTTGAGGCAAGAATTTTCGGCAAAAAAAGAATCCAAGAAAAATTTTGAAAATTATTATCAAATTTTTTCAGAAAAATATGGTTTTATATATGATTTATCCGTGTGTGATTTACTTTTTAACCTTGGCCCAGAAAGTTTAATTTATTTAAGAAAATCAATTTAAAATTAAGAGAAAATTGCTATTTCAAAATTATGCAACAAATATAATTCTTGATGAGCGCTTATATATTACAAATTAAAATTAATCAAAATTAATATGAAATCGCCATGATTTACAAACGCAAACACGTATGAAGATTCAGCGATTACATATGACCAAAAAAACAATAAATATCAACATATGAAAAAGTTTTTTATAGCCGCGTTATTTCTTAGCGGATTTTTAGGTTTTGCACAAACTGCAACTACGTCCAATGATCCAATGCAAGATAAAGATTTGATGACTTGGTACCATAAAGATTTTGCAACCACAAAAATTTATGGAGTAGATACACAAAATGCTTATAACTTTTTGAATTCTAAAGGATTAAAGCCAAAAACTGTAATTGTGGCAGTTTTAGATAGCGGTGTGCAGATCGACCATCCAGCATTAAAAGGTAATATTTGGACAAATCCAAATGAAATTCCTGGTAATGGGATTGATGATGATAAAAATGGCTATGTAGATGATGTTCATGGTTGGGATTTTATTGGCGGTAAAAATGGTGATGTAGACGTAGATAATTTAGAAATTACACGCGTTATTCGCCAATACAAAGATGTTTTTGAAGGCCCAGTTACAGCCACAAACAAAGCAAACCAAGCAAAAATGCCCGAAGAATTTGCAATGTATATGAAATCTAAAGATTTATATACTAAGAAAAGTATGGAGGCAAAACAAAATTACCAAACTTATAAAGCTATTTATGATCGTATCCCTGCAATTGTTGCTTTGCTAGGTGGGAAAGATTTAACGGAAGAAACTTTGGCAAACATCAAACCTTCGACACAAGATGATGCTAGAAATTTGCAAGTATTATCCCAAGCCATAAAAGATCCTTCGTTAAAGGGCAAAAGTGCAGAAGAGGTTCAAAAATTATTGACCAAAGAAATAAAAGACGGTCTTGATTATTTTGAGCCACAAGCCACAAAACAATATAATTTAGATTTTGATCCACGCCCAATCGTAGGTGATGATTATTCTAATATTAATGAAAGATATTATGGAAATAACGATTACGAGGGACCAGATGCACTCCACGGAACTCACGTCGCAGGCATCATTGCGGGGCAACCAAATGGAGACGAAATTCAACACGGTATTGCAGATAAAGTAGCGAAAATAATGACAATTAGAGCCGTGCCAGATGGAGATGAGCGAGATAAAGATATTGCAAATGGCATCTATTATGCGGTAAATAACGGTGCTAAAATCATTAACATGAGTTTTGGTAAATCGGTTTCGCCTGGTAAAAAGAAAGTTTGGGAAGCCTTCAAATATGCTCAAGATAAAGGTGTACTTTTAGTTCACGCTGCCGGAAATGATAATGCAGATTTGATGAAAGAGGAGAATTTCCCTACCAATTTTAAAAGTGTTTCAGATCCTGCGCCATTTCTAAATAATATGATAACAGTAGGGGCGAGCACAGACGATGATGCCAATTTGAAAGCCAGTTTTTCTAATTATAATCAAAAAATGGTTGATGTTTTTGCGCCAGGTGCACAAATTTATTCTTCTGTAGCAGGCAATAAATATGAATATTTAGACGGAACTTCTATGGCATCGCCAGTTGTAGCAGGTGCCGCCGCAGTTTTGATGGCTTATATGCCGAATCTTACGCCTGCACAAGTAATAGAATCTTTGGAGAAAACTGTAAACAAATCAACTGTAAATGCAGGAATAGCTGATGATCCAACTTTAACTTTTGATAAAATTTCTAAAACCGGTGGTGTTATAGATTTATATAAAGCGGCCGTCTATGCATACGACCATTTCTATAAAAAAATGCCTCAAAAAAAAGGAAGTAAAAAAAGACTTCAGAAAAAGCGAAATAGAAAAGTCAATTCTAAAAAGTAAACTTGAGAGTTCGGCAAAGCGCCGAACTTTTTTATTAAATTTTGTGGCACGGTTTTTTAATGATATCTTTAAATAAAATTTAAATAATGAAAAAATTACTACTCGCTGGTATTGTTGGTTTGTTAACCCTTTCATCCTGCAACAGCGTAAAGAACGCAAAAACAGCACAATACCAACGTGCTGAATTTCTTAAATTAAAGGGCGACTGGGATATCACCAGTATAGATTACGATAAATCTTACAAAATAAAGCCATTTGATGAAAATGCAGATGCGTCTTGCTTTATCGGAAGCCACTGGAGGTTTATACCAAATAATTATTCTGGCGCTTACACTTTAAATGGCGGTGGCGATTGCCCAAGCGTAAACCAACCTATAAAAATTGATTTTACCAGCAACAATCAATTCATGTTTAAAAAAATGCAAGATGGTGTGAAAGCGAAAAATGTAACTGCGGGCTATTCTCTAGATATTGTAAACCAATCTACAGACCAATTTAGTTTGCAACAAAATATTCCATTTGATGGTAAAAATGTTCAAGTGACTTATAATTTCCAAAGAACGGGAATGAAATAAAATTAATATTAAAAATTAAAAAATTATGAAAATATTCAATAAAACAAATGTAGCAGCATTATTTCTTTCTGCAAGTTTTTTACTTACAGGTTGTGATGCTGTCAAGAATGCAAATAATCAGCAAAAAGGAACTGCAATTGGCGCAGCAGGTGGCGCAATAATTGGCGGCATTTTAGGAAATAATATTGGTAATGGTAAAAATTCTGCTCTCGGTGCTGTTTTAGGTGGAGTAATCGGAGGCGTTGCAGGGAATGTAATCGGTAATAAAATGGATAAACAAGCCAAAGATATCAAACAAACTTTGCCAGGTGCAGAAGTAGAAAGAGTAGGCGATGGTATCAAAATTACTTTAGGAGAAAACACTGTGAATTTCGCTTTTGATTCTGCAAATTTAACGCCTGAAGCAAAAGCAAATCTTGATAAATTAGCAACAGTTTTGGTAAATAATCCAGACACCAATATAAATATTTTTGGTTATACAGATAGCAAAGGTGCTGATTCTTACAATATGACATTGTCTTCTAAAAGAGCAGAAGCAGTAAAAAATTATTTATCGAGTAATGGTGTAGCGGCTTCTAGAATGGTAACAGTTGGAAGAGGCGAGTTAGATCCTATTGCCACAAATGATACCGATGCTGGTAGAGCCTTAAACAGACGCGTAGAATTCGCGATTACAGCAAACGAAACAATGATAAAAGAAGCGCAACAAGGCAACTAATTAGTCATTTTTCGAATTTATAAAGAAACTGCTTCGGCAGTTTTTTTTATTTTAAAATCGTTATTTTCGCAGTTCATTTTATACCATGCTAAAATATTTAAAACTACTTCGGTTAGAGCAATGGGTGAAAAATCTTTTTGTTTTTGCGCCGCTCTTTTTTTCTGGAAATGTAATGAATGGAGATTTACTGCTAAAAAGTATTTTTGCTTTTGTAGTTTTTTCTTTAGCGGCCAGTTCTATATATGTTATCAATGATTATTGCGATGTAGAACAAGATAAAAAACATCCACAGAAAAAAAACAGACCTTTGGCCAGTGGTGCAATTTCTAAAGTAAAAGGGCTTTATATCTTGGCTGTATTATTCTTAATTAACCTTTCCTTGCTCTTTTTTGGGCATTGGTATTTTTACGAAAATATCTGGCTTTTTATTTTAGTCATCGGGTTTTACATCGTTTTAAATATAGCCTATACTTTCAAATTAAAGCACATCGCTATAATCGATGTTTGCATTATTGCAATAGGTTTCGTTTTGCGTCTTTTAGCAGGTGGTACTATTACGCAAATTTACACCTCACAATGGGCTATTTTATTAACCTTCGTTCTTGCCCTAGTTTTGGCCATTGGCAAAAGACGTGGCGAACTCATCAACGCACAAATTTCAGGAAAAACCAGAAAATCTTTAGATGGCTATAATGTTCAGTTTGCAGATATCGCACTTTCGATTTCTGTGACGCTTGCAATTGTTTGTTATTTAATGTTTACGCTTTCCTCAGAAGTTCAGCAACGCTTTCATCCACCGGTTTTCTACACTGTTATTTTTGTTGTTTTTGCTTTTTTGCGGTATTTGCAGCAAACATTGGTTTATAACAAAACAGAATCTCCTACCAAAATCATATATAAAGATCATTACATTCAGGTTACAATTGTTCTCTGGGTTATCACTTTTTTACTTCTAATTTATTATTACGATGCAACGAAATTTTAAAAGAGAAATAAGCAATTGGGGCAATTTTCCCGTCGTAGAAAAAGAGGTGAAATCTGAAGAATCTTATTCAAAAATAAAAGAATTTATCAATACTAAAAATGATGTTATTGCCCGTGGAAATGGAAGATGCTACGGCGATGCAGCATTGGGCGAACATATTTTTTCTACCAAGAAATTAAATAAATTTATCAGTTTTGATAGGTTAAAAGGAATTTTAGAATGTGAATCTGGCGTTTTATTATCGGATATTTTAGAAATTTCAATGCCACAAGGCTATTTTTTATATGTTTCTCCTGGGACTAAATTTGTAACATTAGGTGGTGCAATTGCAGCCAATATTCACGGCAAAAACCATCATATTGAAGGTTCTTTTTGCAATTATTTGCTTTCCTTTAAAATCATTAATGAAAATGCAGAAATCATAAACTGCTCGCGCACAGAAAACGCAGAATTATTTTGGGCAAGCCTCGGTGGAATGGGTTTAACGGGCATAATTTTGTCAGCCAAAATTCAATTAAAAAACATTGAAACTTCTTACATTAGACAAGAAAGCATAAAAGCAACGAATTTAGACGAAATATTTACCTTATTTGAAGAAAGTAAAAACTGGAGTTACACAGTGGCGTGGATAGATTGTTTGCAAAAAGGCCAAAATATTGGTCGCTCCATTATGTTGCGCGGCGAACACGCACTTTTAGCCGAATTACCCCCAAAACTTGCAGCCAAACCTTTCGCGATAAAAAAGAAATTTTCGCCCACGATTCCTTTCTTTTTCCCTAGTTTTGCTTTAAACCATTGGAGTGTGAAAATTTTTAATTATCTATTTTATGCCAAGCAAAGAAATAAATTATTAAGCAATTTTACCGATTATGAAACCTTCTTTTACCCTTTAGACGCCATCAAAGATTGGAATAAAATCTACGGTAAAAATGGTTTTATACAATATCAATTGGTAATTCCGAAAGAAAACGGAAAAGAAGGCATGCGAAAAATTTTAAAAACTATCGCCAAAAGTGGAAACGGCTCTTTTTTAGCGGTTTTAAAATTATTTGGTGCGCCAACACCGCAGGCTTACAATTCCTTTCCCATGGAAGGTTATACTTTAGCGCTCGATTTTAAAATCAATAAAAAATTGCCCCAATTGGTGGCAGATTTAGACCAAATTGTAGAAGAATATGGTGGTAAAATTTATTTGGCAAAAGACAGTATGAGCAAATCTTCACTCACCAATTATCTAAAAAATACACGAAATTTTAAATTTCATTCTTTGCAGCAAAAACGTATATTAAGCAGATGTTAGAAATTAGACTTTAGAAATTAGATTAAAAATTATTGATTTGTATTTATAAAATATATGATTAAATGGTTTCACTTTTTTAAATTAAAAAAATGATAGTTTTAGGAGCCAATTCGGAGATTGCGCAGGCTTTTGTAGAAAGAATTTTAGCAGAAGGTAAAAGGTATTCCACTATTTTTTTACTCACTTCAAACCCTGAAATTACCGAAAGATTTGTAAAACATATTGATGTGAAATACTTGCAACATTGCGAAGTGGTACATTTTGATTTACTCAAAGAAGTTAGTTTTGAAAAGTTAGATTACATCAGTTCAGATTTGCTATTTTGCGCGACGGGCTTTTTAGGTGAAGATTCTGAAAATGCTTTATATAATTTAAAAAATACAGAAAGTATTATCAATATTAATTACGCTAAATTAATTACGCTGATTAATTATTTTGCCCAAAAAATGGAAACCAAAAGGGCCGGAACTATAATTGTTTTATCTTCTGTTGCTGGTGAAAGAGGTCGGCAAAGTAATTTCATTTATGGCAGTGCAAAAGCCGGATTAACAGCCTATTTAAGTGGTTTGAGGAATTATTTATTCTCAAAAAAAGTCCACGTTTTAACAGTAAAACCTGGTTTTGTGGCAACAAAAATGACGGAAGGTTTACCATTAAATCCAAAATTAACCGCAAGCCCAAAACAAGCCGCAGATTGTATTTACAAGGCTTATAAAAACAAAAAAAATGTAGTTTATGTTTTGCCAATTTGGTTTTTCATAATGGCAATTATTAGAAATATTCCAGAATTTATATTTAAAAAACTAAAACTCTAATGAAGAAACTTTATTTTTTTGATTTTGATGGCACGCTTACCAAGCACGACACGATGTTTATGTTTTTGAAACATTGTGATAAATTTCGTTTTGCAAAACAGTTTGTTCTTCATCTCCCATTGTTTTCATTGCTAAAATTAAAATTGGCAAAAGCAGAAAATGTGAAGCGCCACTTTATTGCATCAATTTTAAAAGGCCACACAAAAAGTTTTTTAGAAGAAAAAGCACAGTCTTTTTTTGAAGAAAATTATCCCTCATTAATCCGGGAAAATGCGTTGGAGTTTATTAAAAATATTAATCGGGATTTAAGCGAAAGTTATATTGTAAGCGCATCTTTAGATATTTGGGTAAAACCATTTGCAGATAAATTTAATATGAAACTTATTGCAACCGAAGCCCTTTTTAAAGATGGTATTTTTATGGGAAAATTTAAAGGTGCAAATTGCAACGGCAAAGAGAAAGTACGCCGAATACGAGAAGAAATAAAAGATAAAAAATTTGATAAAAGTATTGCCTTTGGTGATACTGAAGGCGATAGAGCAATGCTAGATTTTGTAAACGAAGGCCACTACGAATTTTTTCACTAAATTTTCGATGCTAAAATTTTTAATATGCTTAACTTCGTAAGATGAAATTTATGTTTTAAATTTCATTTATTTTAATTAAAAAATTCTTTCCAATGGATAAAATATACTTAGATAATGCCGCAACTACTGCACTTGCGCCAGAAGTGATAGATGCAATGGTGGATGTAATGAACATTAATTATGGAAATCCTTCGTCCACGCACAGTTTTGGGCAGGCTGCAAAAACATTAATTGAAAAAGTACGTCGCGAAGCCGCAACTTATCTAAAAGTAAGTCCATCAGAAATTATTTTTACATCTTGTGGTACCGAATCTAACAATATGATTTTGAAATCTTGCGTGCATCATTTGGGTGTTCAGCGGATTATTACTTCGCCTTTGGAGCATAAATGTGTCGCAGAAAGTACTCAAGAATTAAAGAAATTATTTGGTGTAGAAGTGGTTTATTTAAGACCCAATAAAAAAGGCGACATAGATTTAGACCAGTTAGACGAGGCTTTAGGTAAATCTGACAAAAAAACGCTGGTGAGTTTGATGCACGCCAATAATGAAATTGGTAATTTATTAGATTTAAAAAAAGTAGGCGAAATTTGTAAAAAACACAATGCGCTTTTTCATTCAGATACCGTGCAAACGATTGGCCATTTAGATTTAGATTTTTCGGCGATTGATATAGATTTTGCCTCTTGTAGCGCTCATAAATTTCACGGCCCAAAAGGAAGTGGTTTTGCTTTTGTAAGGAAATCTTCTGGTTTAAAAGGTATTATTACTGGCGGTCCACAAGAACGAACAATGCGCGCTGGAACTGAAAATGTAGTAGGCATTGTAGGCTTAGGAAAAGCTTTAGAATTGGTGATGAATCATTTGCAAGAATACCAATCTCACATTCAAAAAATTAAAAATTATACCATCAAAAAACTTTCAGAAAATATACCTGGAATAAAATTTAACGGTAGAAGTGCTGAAGAAGATAGAAGTCTTTTTACCGTTTTGAGCGCGCTTTTGCCATTTAATGATCCTATGATTGGTTTAAAATTGGATATGGAAGGAATTGCAATTTCGCAAGGAAGCGCGTGTTCTTCTGGCGCAACAAAGCCTTCTATGGTAATGATGATGGTTTTAGATGAAGATGAGATGGAAAATGGCACGCCACTTAGAATTTCATTTTGCCATACAACTACGGAAAGCGAAATTGATAGATTTTGTGAAGTTTTAAAAAATATTTTTGAAAGTCATCAGATAGAAAAAGTAAATAGTTAGTATAGATTTAGTTTCGTGCTTTCTATTATAAAATGATTAAATTTGTAGCATTAATTTTAAAATAAATAAAATGGCTTTAGAAATAACAGACCAATCTTTTCAAGAAACAGTATTAAATTCAGACAAACCAGTTTTGGTAGATTTTTGGGCAGCATGGTGCGGTCCTTGTAGAATGCTCGGCCCAATCGTAGAAGAAATCGCAAACGATTTCGAAGGAAAAGCGATCGTAGGAAAAGTGGATGTAGACAACAACCAACAAATTTCTATGGATTACGGAATTCGAAATATACCAACCGTTTTGATTTTTAAAAACGGTGAAGTAGTAGATAAATTAGTAGGTGTATCGCCAAAAGAAGTGATAGCTGGAAAACTATCTGCACATTTATAAAAAAAATAACACTGATAATGAATGCTTTCCAATATTGGGAAGCATTTTTTTTGTTTTTTATTTGCAGTTTTGCAAGAATTGTGTACTTTTGCAGTCATCAAATAACAGGTAATACTTTTATTTTTTGATCCGGTAGTTCAGCTGGTTAGAATGCCGCCCTGTCACGGCGGAGGTCGCGGGTTCGAGTCCCGTCCGGATCGCAAAAATCTTTCAATTTTATTGAAAGATTTTTTTTTGTATTTATATTTAAAACGCCGCTCTGTGATCCCGTCCTAAAACAAGGCCGATTCTTCTCATCAGAAATTGGCGAGATTCTATAAAAATAAAAAATTTTTTTGTAGAATTTTTTAGATAAAAACTAAAATTAATTAAGAATAATCTTTTAAAAGTTGGCGATAGCCTGTTAAGATTTTAGATTTTGAAATAAAGCCGATAAATCTGTCGTCTTCGTTTACCACTGGCAAATGCCACGCTCCTGTATCATCAAACGTTTTCAGAATGGCGACCGCATTATCGCTTAAATGTACAGTGGCAGGCGGCGCTTTCATTATATGGTGAATGTTTGTATGCATTTCTTCATCTGGGTTGAAAAGATATGGTCGTACGTCGTCCATAGTGAGTACACCTTGTAAGGAACTTTCGTCATCAACAACTGCGAAAATATTTTTCTTGCCATTTTTTATTAATTCAAATAATTCCGAAATGGGCGCATCTGCTTTTATTGTTTGAGATTGATGATCGATGAAATCTCGTAAATGCAGGGAATAAACCAAATTATTATCGTGCTCGTTAGTAAAAATTTTTCCCTGTTCTACCATAGGTTGTAAATCTGGATTTACTGGTGAAAACCATCGCGCCATTAAATAAGAAATGACAGAAACTATCATTAATGGTAGAAATAAATCATAACCTTGGCTGGATTCTGCTATTAGAAAAATTGCAGTTAATGGCGCATATAGAACGCCACTCATCACTGCTGCCATTCCTGCGAGTACTAAATTGCTTGTTGGGACGTCTGTTAAGCCAAATTGTTTACAAATCAATGCAAATAAAAATCCTAAAGTTCCACCTGCAAAAAGCGAAGGTGCAAAATTCCCACCGTTACCACCGCTAAAAATTGTGATGGATGTTGCAAATGCTTTTAAAACACAAACCAACGCTAGAAAAATAATAACCGTCCAACTACCTAAATTAAAATAGCCAAAAAAACTATGCTCAATTATTCCCGTTGTTTCACCATTCGTAAGCGTTTTTAAAGTGTCATAACCTTCACCAAAAAGTGGTGGTAAAAGCACACACAATAATGAAAGTGCCGCACCGCCAATCATCGCTTTTCTTAAACGCGAAATTTTGAAACTCTTTACAAAATGTTCGGTTTTGATGTATATTAAAACAAAATACCGAGCATAAAATCCTGCAGCAATGCCTAAAATTAGATAATAAAGAATATTGTGGTAATCAAAAGAATTTCTTGCATAAAAGTGAAACAATACATCTTCTTGCAATAAAATTCTCGAAAGTAAACTCCCGCAAACGGCCGCCACCACAAGTGGAATAAAATCTGAAAAAACCACACCTGTTAAAAGAATTTCAAAAGCAAACATAATCCCAGCAATTGGCGCATTAAATGCAGAAGCGATACCAGCAGAAGCACCCGCAGCCAAAAGTAAAGTTCTTTCTTTGTAGCCCAATCTGTAAGTTTGTGAAAAATTGGAGCCAATCGCTGCGCCTGTTACAGCAATTGGGCTTTCTAGACCCGCTGAGCCACCTAAGCCAATGGTAACGGCACTTTGGATGATTTGAGAGTACATTTTCACGGATGAAACAATACTAGAATTTTGGGCAATTTCATATAAAATAGCGCCAATTCCTTTTCTGTCATTACCTTTAAAAATACCCAGTACAATGATTGTAGTGAGCACAATTCCTAAGAATGGAAATACAACGTAGAAGAAGATTTGATCTTCAAAATGAACTTTGGTTACAATCCAAAAATGAATTTTATGCACCAAGGTTTTCAGTAAAACGCCTGCTAAACCTGCCGTGCAGCCTACTAAAATACCAGAAAGAATAAGAAATTGACTCCGGCTCAATCTGCTGCTTAGCCAATGCAGGATGAGTTCGTAACTGCGTACTTTTTTGAGTCCGTATTTTTGGAACTCTCTTTTATACTTTAAAAAACTTACAACTTTTTTCTTATTATGTATATTCACTGCTTGTATGCCTGTTTGTCTAATAAAACTCCCTTAAGTATCAAAACTTTAATTTAAGTTTTTTTGGATTTGCAAATTTAGAGCAAATTAGAGAGATTTGCTAAATTTTTGGTACTTATTACGAGAATTTGAAATTATTAGAGCCTGTTTAAATTTCATTCAATAAATTTTTTATAGCCTTTTCTTAATTTTCTAAATTAAAATAAACTCTGTTTATTCTTAAATTTAACATTA
>NZ_FNUS01000003.1 GCF_900108025.1 Halpernia humi | reverse complement strand
ACGACGTTTTCACAACTGTCGCCTTTGACGCATTCTGAAAAAGAAGTTTTCAACTTCCTTTTCAGAACGACGACAAAGCCGAGCCGTACGTTAGCAGAAATTTTAAAATAACCAATCACATAACAAATGAAATTTATCCCACTTTTTTTACTATTCTCAATATTTTGCTTTTCTCAAAAAATTAGTTTTGTTTATGACATAAAATATAAATTGAGTTCCGATGAGTCCGAAAAACCTAATTCTGAAACTATGATTTTAGATATAGAGAACACAAATTCAGTTTTTAGACAATTGATGGATAAGAAATCAGATTCTTTAACACAAAACAATAAGAATGGAATGTTTACTTTAGGTGTTGAAAATCAATTTTATGTTAAAAAAAATCTAAAAGATAATAGTATTATAAAAATTATTACTTATTTACATAATAATTACGCTCTTCCTATTACCGAAAAATTAAATTGGAAAATTTTGACTGATCAAAAAGTAATTGGAAAATATAAGTCTCAAAAAGCAGAAGTTAATTATGGAGGTAGAAAGTGGACTGCGTGGTTTACAAGCGAATTATCATATAACGATGGACCTTACATTTTTAACGGATTACCAGGTTTAATATTGTCAATTGAAGATGATAAAACTGACTACTCTTTTAATTTAATACAAGTTAAAAAATTAGGAGATTTATTTGATATTAGATTAAAATCTATTCCTATTGACTGGACAAAATATCAAAATTTAGCAAAATCATTTTATAATGATCCTTATGATTTAAATTCAAAATTAGGCAAAACAGTTACATTTACTGATGCTAATGGAAAACAACTAGATATTAATCAATTATCTAAAAATCGCCAAAAAGATATTATAGAAAATAATAATCCAATTGAATTAAATCACAAAATCAACTATAAATAAAAACTTCCGCTAACAGCGGTTTTGCAATAGTGCGGGATTTACGCAAGTTTAAAGATTTACGATGTTCCGAAGTTTAGTATGTAATAGAAAGATTTTGCATATTAATCCGCACCATCGCAAAGCCGCAAAACGTTGGGAAAAATCGCCCTTCGGGACGATTTTTCCCAACGTACGGCTCGGCTTCGCCGACAGTTGTGAAACCATCGTTGCATTCGCACGACGTTTTCACAACTGTCGCCTTTGACGCATTCTGAAAAAGAAGTTTTCAACTTCCTTTTCAGAACGACGACAAAGCCGAGCCGTACGTTACCACCAATGCTAAAAAGACAGATGACAGCAGACAATGACTAAAAACGGATTCGATATACAGACCATATCTATTAAGAGGACAGTCATACAAGCTGACCGTGTTTTACCATTTGTACTGGTGACAGAGAAAAAAGAAAAAGCCGACCCTTCGCATTTTTTAAAATTTCTTTTTGCCGACCCGCATTGCACACATTTGGTTTTGCCCTACACACAAGCCGACCCTTCGCAAAACCAAAAGAGTGCAATTTTTGCCAACGCTACTGATGACAATAAAATAACAAACACTATTAATTTGTTAAAAACAAATGTTCAATATATTGCACCTTTTCATTTAATATTTGTAACTTTGCCCCATTAAATATTTTTACAATTATGAGCAATGCTATAAATTTTGCAACAAGAAAAATGAAAATAGAAACCAAAGAAAAATTCATTCAAGAATACCGCATTAAAATAGGTGATACTATCAAAGGTATTCGTGAAAAAAAAGGATATAGCCAAGATGAATTAGCTGGAATAATGAATGTTAATCGTTCCACAATTTCTAAAATTGAAAATGGCAAATTCAATTTAAGTCTTGACTATTTATCGAAATTTTCTTGGTTTTTGGATTTTGAATTCCAATTGAAAGAAACTAAAAACAATAAATCTGTAACTCAAATATGAAGGAATTAAACTATATAGATTTATTCGCTGGTGCAGGTGGTCTTTCTGAGGGATTTATTCGTGCAGGGTTTAGTCCTATTGCACACGTTGAGATGAACAAAGATGCTTGCGATACAATTAAAACAAGAACAGCTTACCACTGGCTCAAAGAGAATAAAAAAGCCGAAATCTATAATGATTATTTAAAATCGGAAACTAAGAACAAAGAAGAACTTTGGAAGAATGTTCCCGAACATTTAATTAATTCAGTTATAAATAAAGAAATTTCAGAAAGCACATTGCCTGAAATATTTAATTCAATTGACAAAGAATTAAACGGAAACAACGTTGATTTAATTATTGGGGGACCACCTTGTCAAGCATACTCAATAGTTGGTCGTGCTAGAAAGGATATGGAAAGCGACCCACGTAACCACCTATACAAACATTACGTTAAGTTTTTAGAGAAATACAACCCAAATATGTTTGTATTTGAAAATGTGCCTGGCATTTTATCTGCAAAAAATGGAGAATATCTAAATAAGATTTTTAAAGCAGTAAAAAATGCTGGTTATGAAGTTGCTATACCTCCAAAGAATCATTTAAACGCAAAAGATTTTGGGGTATTACAAGACAGAAAAAGAGTAATCATAATTGGGTGGAAAAAAGAACTAAATCTAAAATATCCAGAGTTTGAAACAACAGAGCATAGTTTTCAGATTTTAAAGGACTTATTTTCTGATTTGAAGCCATTGAAAAATGGACAAGGAACCTTAAATGCTGTAGCGTACACAAAGCCAACAACAGAATATTTAAAGCAAACCAATATCAGAAACGGTTTGGAATTCGTAACACAGCATATTGTAAGACCGAACAATGATAACGATTTAGAAATTTACCAAATTGCTATTGAAAAATGGAACAACGGTAAAAGATTAAATTATGCTGAATTACCAAAAAGACTTATCAAGCATTCAAATACAGATTCGTTTGTTAATCGCTTTCAAGTGGTAAATGGTAAAGGTGTTTCACATACTGTTGTTGCTCATATAGCAATGGACGGTCATTATTATATACATCCTGATAAAAAACAAAATCGTTCAATAAGTGTAAGAGAAGCTGCAAGAATACAATCTTTCCCTGATGATTATTTCTTTGAAGGAAGCAGGACAGCTGCCTTTAAACAAATAGGTAATGCCGTTCCGCCATTAATGGCTCAAAAAATTGCAGAAAAAATTAGGGAAATGATATGGAAGAATATGTAAAAGCCGAAATAGCAAAGCCAAATCCAAAATCTACCATTAATTCTTACAGAAGTTTTGGTTATAACCTTTCTACGGCTATTGCAGATATTATCGACAATTCTATATCTGCAAACGCAGATGAAATCAGATTAGATTATAAATGGAACGGTCAAGATTCGTTTATTTCTATTTCTGACAACGGAACAGGAATGAACAAGGAGGAACTTGTTTTGGCTATGACTCCGGGTAGTAAAGACCCCGAAGAAATTAGAAGCGAAAAAGATTTAGGACGCTTTGGAATGGGCTTGAAAACCGCTTCATTTTCTCAATGCAGACGACTGACTTGTATTACAAAACGTGAAAGCTACGCAACAATTAAGCGTTGTTGGGATATTGATTTTATCAATTCAGAAAACGAATGGCAATTGTTAGATTATGTTTCTGATAATTCATTTATTGAAAAAATAGAAATTCAAAAATCAGGAACATTAGTTCTTTGGGAAAAGTTAGACCGCATTGTCGGAATAGCTGAGATAAGCAATGAGAACGTTAAATCGGCATTTTATGCAGAGATGATTTCAGTTAAAGAACACTTGCGTCTAGTATTTCACAAGTTCATTGAAAGTAAACGAATAAAAATATTTTTCCAGAATGATGAAATTGAACCATACAATCCATTCTTACTAAACTTAAGCCCAAAGCCCGAAATGGGACAACCTGAAATTTTTGGCAATGTTGAAATAACCTACTTCATACTTCCGCATATGTCTGAAATTGGGAAAACAGATTATGAAAATTCAGGTGGTTCATTAGGATGGTTTCAGGAACAAGGATTTTATATTTATCGGGGTGATAGATTGCTTGTTGCTGGAGATTGGTTAGGACTTCAAAAGAAACGTGATTATTCAAAGTTGGCAAGAATTGCAGTTAACCTTTCAAACGAAAATGATTTTAACTGGCACTTGGATATTAAAAAATCAACAGCTACACCCCCAATAGAAATTCGTAAAGAACTTGACCGAATTGCAAGAATTGCAATTATGAAGTCAGCAAAAATTTATAATTGGCGAGGACAAAAAACAATTACCGAGAAAGGAAGCGTAAATCACGAACCTTTATGGATTGACGAAAAAACAAGAGAAGGAATTAAGAAATATAAAATCAATAGAAAGCACCCAATAATAAAATCGTTACTTGACGAAAATAGTAAATTGACAGGAAAGGCACTGAAACTACTTGAAGAAAATGTTCCGATAGAATTGATTTTAAGTAATCAAAATGAAGACCCTTCTTTCCACGAATTAGAAAAACAAACAGAAAAACCAAGTGATGATTTAATCAATTTAGCGGTTGAGTTATACAAAATAAACATATCGCAAGGAGTGCCAGAAGAATTAGCAAAGCAACAAATTTTGAGTGCTACTCCTTTTAATTTATATCCTTTAATCAATGAATATCTAAAATGAGTTTACTACAATCTGCAAGAGCAATTGCACATACCCTATTACAGGTTCATCAAGGACAAATCACTGATGAAGTTCTTTTATCTGTAATTGAAAAAGCATCTGCAATCAACATAGTTGAAGGTCAAACTTTTGACAAACAAGAATTGTTTGAAATTCTTCGAGCTGATTTTAGTATTGGTAAAGGAGAAATTACGATCTTATCAGAAGATATTGAGCCTTGGCTAAATGATGAAAAAGCAAACATCAATTTTGAATTGTGGAACAGATACAAACTGTTTATGTCAGAAAATGACCCGTCATTTCCAATAAATGATTTGGACGACTTCACTGATAAAATTCTCGACAAATGTGTTAATCCTAAAAAAGATGGTTCTTGGGACAGACGAGGAATGGTGGTTGGACACGTTCAATCTGGAAAAACCTCTAACTATGTTGGGCTAGTCAATAAAGCAACTGATGCTGGTTATAAAGTAATCATCATCATTGCAGGTACAATTAGTTCTTTAAGAAGACAGACACAAGAAAGAATTGATTCGGGTTATATAGGTAGAAATAGCTCTGCATTTATTAGAGAAAACGAGAACAGAGTTATTGGAGTTGGTAAATACAAAACAAATACGGACATCTATTCTTTAACTTCATCCTATTACAAAAGCGGAGATGAAGGAGATTTTAACCAAAAAATTGCAACAAGATTAAATATTCCAATTGGTAAAAATCCAGTTGTTTTTGTCATTAAAAAGAATAAAAGTATTCTTGAAAATCTTATTGATTGGTTTTCAAAAGATGTAAATGCAAAGTTGATTGATGGCACACCAAAATTGTTTGACGTTCCTGCGTTAATAATTGATGATGAAGCCGATTCTGCTTCTGTAAACGCCTCGCGAGATATTAACGAAATCAAAACGATAAACCGTTTAATCCGAACTTTGCTAAATATTTTTAATCAAAACACTTTTGTTGGTTACACTGCAACACCATACGCAAACTTGTTTATTTCACAAGACCATAACGAAGAACTTACAACCATTGTAAAAGGCAAACAGTACAAAATTGGAGAAGATTTATTTCCAAGGGATTTTATCATAAATATTAAAGCACCGACCAATTACATAGGTGCTGCAAAAATATTCGGTTACGAAAATTCAAAACCAGAACTTACAAAAGAACCTTTAGATATTTTCCGAGAAATTAGCGATTACGACCCACCATTTTTCAGAACAATCAATCGTGAAAACAAAGATATTTTACCCGAATATCTTCCGCCAAGTTTAGAACGCGCAATAAAATCATTCATTCTTACTTGTGCTATTCGCAGGGTTCGAGGACACGAGAACAAACATAATTCAATGTTGATTCACGTTGCCCTATTGGTACGTTGGATTGACAAAGTTGCTTATTTGGTAAATGAAAAAACAAAAGAATATCAAGACGCAATACAAAGCGAAGATGATACTTTGTTAAAAGAACTAAAAGAAATCTACGAAACAGACTTTTTACCAACTACTAGAAATGTATTGGAAAATCTGGATTATACTGACATTAGAATAAAAGAACATAATTGGGAAGTCGTTAAAAAAGAACTTAAACCTGCCGCTTTAAAAATTGATGTTCGTTCTGTTCACGGCACACGTTCAACAACAAATTTGGAATACCACAACATACAAGAGATAGATTATAGTAGATATGAAAAAGAAGGAAAAAGCTTATATGTTATTGCTGTTGGAGGAAGCCGTTTATCTAGGGGGATTACGTTAGAAGGATTGTCAGTTTCTTATTACATCAGAACAACCCGAATGTATGACTCTCTTATGCAAATGGGTCGTTGGTTTGGCTATCGCCCAGGTTATGTTGATTTGTGCCGATTGTACACCACAAACCAAATTTTTGAGTGGTTTAACCACATCACAATGGCAACGGAAGAAATGCGAAATGATTTTGACGAAATGACCGCAACTCATCAACGACCAAAAGATTTTCGTTTGAAAGTCAGAAATCATCACGGTTTGCTAACAATAACAAGTTTAAACAAACTGTATTTTTCGGAAGATATCGAAATATCATTTTCTGGCGAAAATCCACAAACCTATTGTTTATTGAAAACTAAAAATGCTATTGAAAATAACTTTTTTGCATTGAAATCATTAATAAACTCAATTGGTTTCCCATCAATTGAAAATAGAAAAGTGCTCAAAGGTAAAATAAGACATTTGCTCTATCGTAATGTAAATTTAGAAGCACTATGTAGTTTTATTGACACTTATAAAATTAATCAACCTTCAATTAATAATTCAACATTAAGTGAGTATATCATAAAGCAATCTAAAGGCACAAGAATTAAAGAGTGGAATATCTGTATTGTTGGAAATACTGATGAAATGGTTTTCATTGATTACAACGGTAACACACCACCTAAGGAAAGAAAACCTATTGATAAAATTTCATCTTATATATTAGAGTATGAAGGTGAAAAAATTAAAATGAATTGTAGCGTTAGAAATCAATTATTGAAAAATAGAAATTCAGAGAACTTTTTGATTTCAAAAAATCAAATTGACCAAACAGGCGATAGACAAGTTGATTTGGAGGTTCAAAACAAGGAATATAGTAAAATTAAAGAGCGAAGATCAATAGAAAAAAAAGGATTGCTTTTAATATATGCCTTAGATGAGAGAGGAACTTTCTTTGAAGAAAAATATGGATTACCTATAATAGGCTATAGCATACATTTTCCAAAAATTGAAGATGAGGAAAAAGTTTCATACAAGGTATCAAAAAAATATCTTGATTTTGAGGAAGAAATAATGGAAGATGATGACAATCCTGAAACTGAAAACTCATGATAAACATTAAATCCATTTGGGAAAATCATAAGCCGACAGGTGATATTATCATCAAAACCAGAATTGATGAAATTCCGCATTTAAATTGCTTTGCTGCTACAAACCACATCACAGGTCAGCACTTGTACATAATGTCGGTTTCAAAAAATGTTGCAATTCCTGAACTGAAAAATTACCGTTTCAAAGGAGTAGAAATTTACACTTTGCCTTTTGAAGACAAAATTGAACTTTACATATATCTTTTAGATAACGAGTTGAAAGATATTTTTTCGTTGTTTGTTCAAAACATTCTGGAAGATATTGAACCAAGCGTTACTGAAAGTGATGCAATAACAACAACGCTGAATGTGGTTTCAAAATGGAAGAAACTTTTTGATAAAATAAACTTTAACGGTTTAACTCTTGAACAGCAAAAAGGGTTGATTGGCGAATTGTTGTTTCTCAATTACCTTTTGAATAACAAAAAAACATCTACAAATGCCGTAAATGCTTGGACGGGGGTAGAGCAAGAGTTCCAAGCCAAAGATTTTACATTAGGTTCTGTTGGTATTGAAATTAAATTTACTTCCTCAAAACAGCCACGAATTAAAGTTTCTAACGAAAGACAATTAGATGCTGAAAGTTTAAACGAATTGTTTTTGGTTTTGTATTCAACGGAAGCGGTAAAAGACAACGGCATTTCGCTTAACTCAATCGTAGAACAAACCCGAAAAAATATTTCAACCGAAGAAGAACGAAATTTATTCAAAGGTAAATTACAGCTATACGGTTATTTTGATGAGGACAAAGAACATTACGGAAAAATGTATTCGCTTAAAAAAACGTTTGCTTTTAATGTAACTTCTGAATTTCCTAAAATCGTAAAAAGCGATTTACCGTTGGGAATTTATGATACCTCGTATTCAATAGAGATTTCGGCAGTAGAGAATTTTATCGTAGAATCCGAAACCATAATTGAAAAAATTTAATAAATGGAAAGAGCTTTAGAAAACTATATTGAAGAAGTAAAATCTATTGTGGCTTCTTATGTTTATTCAGAAGGCGAAGGAGCGAGTTTTGAGGACAAATTCACAGAATATTCTATTGAAGTTTTAGAATCAATTGGAAAGTCAGAAGGAGCAAGAGTATTATCCTATGTTCACCCTAACAGTCAGGGTGGAATTGATTGGAAAATCAACGGATTTTGTTTGAAAGATTTTGCAAAAGACGAAAACAAAAAGGAATACTACGAAACGCTTGATTTGTTTATCACATTCTACAAAAACGAATACGATTACAATATTACAAAAGACGATTATACAAAATCGCTCAATCAGATTAAACGCTTTATTAATGCTGCATTAAAACGGCATATTGATTACATTGACAAAGCACACGAAGAATTGTATCATCTAATTGAGATAATTGGAAAACAAGGAAAAGATTTTGACCGTATCAATGTTTATTTTCTGATTAATGGTTTTTCAAATCACGATAAAGAAAAAATTGAAATTGCTGATGCAGATGTTTTTGTTCATACTTGGGATATTGCACGATTGTTTAAAATCAATGAATCTAACAGTGTACACGAACCTATTGAAATAGAATTTGAGAATTTCACAGTAAATGGTAAAGGTTTACAATGCTTACAAGTTCCGAGCATTGATGAAATGTACGATTGTTATTTGGCAATTGTTCCGGGCGAAATTTTAGCAAAATTATACAAAGAATTTTCAAATGAATTATTGGAAAGTAATGTTCGTGCGTTTTTAGGACAAGCCGGTAAGTTCAATAAAGGAATTAGAGATACCATTCGTAACAAACCGCAAATGTTTCTGCCATATAATAACGGAATTACCGCAACAGCCGAAAGCGTTGAAACCAAGTTTATAGATAATCAGTTAGTCATTACAAAATTGAACGATTTTCAAATTGTGAATGGTGGTCAAACCACGGCTTCATTGTATCACACCCAAAAGAAATTTAAAGATGCTGATTTGAGCAAAATTTTTGTTCAAATGAAACTTACGGTTATCAAAGATAAAGAACAAAAAAACATTGAAGTCCCCAACATTTCACGCTTTGCTAACAGCCAAAATAAAGTTTCTGAATTGGATTTATCTTCAAACAATCCTTATTTCGTTCAGATTGAAAACCTATCAAGAAAAAAGTATGTTGTAAATCCAGAAAATAAAAATCAATCGTTGTTGTGGTTCTTTGAACGTGCAAATGGTCAATATCGTGAAACGCTTAACAAACAAACGCCAGCACAGCAAAAGAAATTCAAAGAACAAAATCCGTCAGACAGAAAATTTGTAAAATCTGACATTGCAAAATTTATTAATATTTGGGAATTAGAGCCGCATTTTGTTTCACAAGGTTCACAGAAAAACTTTATTCACTACACGAAAAAGATTACTGAACTAGTCAATAAAAACAAATTACCAAGCGAGAATTTTTATCGCAAATTAATTGCAAATGCAATTCTATTCAAAACAACTGATAAATTATTTGGCAGAAAAGGAGTTAATGCAATTGGCGAAAACACAAGTATAAAATCATTTTCTGTTGCTTATACAGTCTCATTTTTCCATTTCTTAACCGAAAATCGTTTTGACTTATGGAAACTTTACGAAGAACAAAAAATTGATGATTTTGTAAGCAATCACCTTAAAAACTTATTGATTTTTGTCTATAATCATTTAGAGACAAACGGAGGCGGAATGGTTTCGGAGTTCGCAAAACGACCAACTTCGTGGGACAAATTGAAGAACACAAAGTATTCAGAAAATTTGATTTCAATTTTGGATAGTTATTTAATTTCAGAAGAAGAAAAAACGCAAAGAGAAAATGAAAAGGAAATTGACACAAACAGTGTAGAAGATTCTATTTTTGTCGTTAGCGAAATTCAAAAAATGGGATTGAAATTTTGGGACGGTTTCAGGCTTCACATTGATAAAAACAAGCCAGACGGCTTTGATTGGTCAGCGGCTTTTGACTTAGTAAGCAGATTAAGTAAGAATAAAAACTTAACAACAAGAGAAATAACTTTTGGCAAAAAGGTATTAGACTACATTCAAATAACTCCTCAACTTATTGACGAAGTAAAAGCATTATCAAAGCTTGAAGAAAAAGAAATTGTTGAAGTAAAATTCATTTACGACAAACTTCTTTTGATTTCAAAAGACGATTGGAAACGAATTATTGACGTAGCAAACCAGACAAAAATTTTCAATAATTTAGAACTATCAAATGTAAAATCAGTTCAAACATCATTAGCGAAAAAAGAAAAAGTAAAAGAACAAGCGTTAATAAGAACTTATGAATCAATAAAGAAATTAAAGAAGTTTGGAATTAAAGTATAATCCCACGCTATTTGCAAGCACATTGCCAAAGCCGCACGAGCCAACGTTAAAACCAAAGCTTTGTCAAAGAGCTTGCAAAGCCAACTCAAGAAAAAAAGAAATTTTAAAAAATGCCCCACCGCACGACAAAAGATAATGAAAATCACAACAACAAATAGACAGACAAACCACGGCAGACAAGGAAGCACAGGTGGTAACATCACCTATACGCAAGCAGGGGTTTCGTGCTTCGTAGGAAAGGAAAGTGCTAAATTTAAAGTTCAGTTCTTCGTAGGAAGTTCAGTGGTAAAAATCCCTGCCTGCGTATAGCTGAGAAACGTTATGGTGCATTTAAAAAAACGATAGTGAGACAGTTAACATACATATTGATTTTTATCGTTTCTACAACTTTTACAGCTTGCGGACAAACAAAGTCTAAATCGAATTTTGAGAAAACAAATATCGACATTGAAACAGTTGACTTTATTGAAATAAAAAACAGAGCAGGACAAACCGACACATTAGATAACCTAACAAAACGATTGACTGACGAGCAGAAAAACCAGTTTGTTGAGAAGTTTAATAACTCGAAACCAAACGGACTGAGAAAGGCAATCCCATTGTATTTTATTGACGTTCATTTGAAGGACGGAACCAAAAGGAGTTTTAGAATAAATGGACAATACATAAAAGAAAACAATGACTATTGCTTTGACTTGCGAGACAGTAAGTTTATTGAAACGATATGGAACGAATTAAATGTTGACCACATTAAGAACATTCGATATGTTTTTGAAGATTATATTCAATATCAAGAATCGACCGACTCACAAGACGACAAAGCCTTAATGACCAAAAGCCTGAAATCACTGAAAACGGTAACCGACAAAGATGATTTGGACCTTTTAATAAATGTATGGATGTATTACGACCCCACTGACTATCCTTACGTTCCCGAAATTTACAGAATATTAAAGGCTAGTAGACCTCATAGTATTGAAGCAGTTAAGAACAGAATTGACAACAAGAAAGAATGGGAGACTGACGACACTGCACCATATTCCGACCTGAAATACCTTTTGAAACAACTTGAAAATGAATAGAAAAACGCACCATAACAGCACCTACCCAAAAGTGGCGGTTCAGTGGTTAAATCAAGCTTTGTGCTTCTATCAAAGTTTCAGCTTGGTTGACAGTGAAGTGCTTCGAAATCGCCACCTTCGGGTAGCTGCAAAACGTTGGGAAAAATCGCCCTTCGGGACGATTTTTCCCAACGTACGGCTCGGCTTCGCCGACAGTTGTGAAACCATCGTTGCATTCGCACGACGTTTTCACAACTGTCGCCTTTGACGCATTCTGAAAAAGAAGTTTTCAACTTCCTTTTCAGAACGACGACAAAGCCGAGCCGTACGTTATAAGCAATAAAATTTGCTACGTCACTGCATCTAATGGAAGTTTAGATTCCAATTCATACACCCCTGCCTCAAGGTCATCAACATTTCTTGCTTCTTCAATTCCCCATTGCCTTAATGTATCATTTGACTTTCTCAATTCCTCAAGGTGGTCAATACATTCCTCAAGTTTTGATGACATTGAAGAAGCCACATCAAATAATTCTTTTTCGTCCATATTTTTTAAATCACGGTCTTTTACTATTTCCATCTTTATCCACTTGATGTATTTATCAATATCAGGGCAAGTGTGTTTAATTGGTTCTCTATTATGTTCTCTGCTCATAATCCGCAAATTTTACAGCCTATAACAGCACCTAACAAAAATGGCTGCTACAAGCATTTGTTTTTAATTCAGAAGTTCTAAAAGCAGCCACTTCTGTTAGCTGCAAAACGTTGGGAAAAATCGCCCTTCGGGACGATTTTTCCCAACGTACGGCTCGGCTTCGCCGACAGTTGTGAAACCATCGTTGCATTCGCACGACGTTTTCACAACTGTCGCCTTTGACGCATTCTGAAAAAGAAGTTTTCAACTTCCTTTTCAGAACGACGACAAAGCCGAGCCGTACGTTGGCTACAATGGTTTTAAAAATTGCGCCTAAAAACCGTCGACATTAAAAAAATTATTAACTTAAAAAATCAAATTATGGGAAGAAAACTACTCAAACTTTTTGGCTTCTGCATATTTACGGCTCTTATTTTTAGTAGTTGTAGATCGGAAAGCGATTTTATTGAAAACACGACCAATAAAGAACAAGCAGTCCAAAAATTCTATATTTTTCAGGAGAAATATGCTGAAAATCGCTTTAGTAAGAACTCTGAAGGATTTGATTATGGAAACACTTTTGCTTACATGGCACAACGTTTTGATTCAATAAATAAAACTAACATTACGGGTCTTATTAATACCGAAAACAAAGTGGATTTTGACAATGCAAAAAAACAGTATTTCATTGTTCAGAATAACGTTCCTTACATTGAATTTCGTTTGCATTCTCAACCATTTAAATATAACAACGAGGATTTGATTATGATGTATCCCAAAATAAATCAAGGAAAAGTGGTTGATTTGGTTGTTGCTGCACTTACTGAAAATGAAACACAACTTTATTTTAAAGCGATTGATAAAAATAGTAGTTTATATTTAAACAATATTTTAGCATTTCAATTGGCTTACAGTAATAATTTTAGTAAAAATAAGAATATCTTTTCAAAAAGTGGTACTTGTGCATCAGGTTCAACTGAAGATTCAAGTGGAGAGTGTCATATTCAAGATGTAATCATTATTTTTCCTCATGGAAATGGAAATGGTTATTCTGGCGATGGCGGTGGTGGCGGTAAAGAAGGGGATGGCGGAAATTGTGGTGGTTATCATATGTGTAAACCACCAGATGGAGAAGGAGGTGGCGAATATCATGATCCCGAAGAACAAAAAGATCCGTGTACGAAAGCAAAAGATGGAGCAACTAAAGCAACTACAACTTCGAAAACATCTGCATTTAGTACTGCAAAAACAAACATCACTGATATGAATAACGGAAAAGAAAATGGTGTTGTTTTGGGAAATGTGGGTGGTGAAACAAAATCTACATCTGTTCAAACAGGAGGAACGAGTTCTGGCACATTAACTCATACTTTTTCCGACCCAATTGCAGATTTACACAATCATCTAGGAAATAATCCACCTTCACCTGGAGATTTTTATGTTCTAATAAATAACCAAGAACAATTTACGAATTATAGTACAAGATATGTTATGACGCTAAATGGAACGACTTATGCTTTGATTGTCACAGATAAGAATGCAATGAATATATTTATTCAAAATTATCCACTTACTATTACATCTAACCCAAATGGTGGAAATTTTGTGAATTTTCCTCAACCTCTTTTTAATGAATGGGATGATATTTCATTCTATAATAATGATAATCAAGAAATGGCTCTTTCTGTTATTTTAGATAAGTATAATTCTGGAATCTCGCTTACTAAAATGGATAAAAATGGAAATTTCAAAAAAGTAAATTATACCAGCAATACAAATAGTGATGGAACCACAACTTATCAAAATACACCATGTCCAAATTAAAAATAATTAAAATGAAAAATATTAACAAAACATTCACTCTTATTATAGTTTTACTTTCATTTATGGCTTGTTCTCAAACAACTATGAAGTCTATAGGCGATGCAAAAAAATTAGAAATTAATAAAAAAGACTTCGTTGGAAAACCTTTAAGTTATTTACTGCAAAATATAGATGTTGAAATAAAATCAATAATTCCTTTTCCAAATAAAAATTTAAAAGAAATTAACAGATTGAGTTTACTTTTCGTAAATAAAGAAATTTATAAAAAATCAACAAGCAAAATATCTACTAAACCTACACGAATCACTATTGTTTTTAATCAAAATTGGGAATTTCAAGGAGAAAAATGTACTTATGAAAAACCTGGGTGTACAGAGTTGACAAAAGAAGATGAAAAAAATCTTGGACAATTAATTATTTCCGATATCTATGTTTCTGGTAAAAACTAATACCACTATAGCCAACAAGATATTTGTAAAAAAAGCCCCCGAATTTACTTTGTGAATAGGGGCTTTCTTCACAAATACCCAGCCGTTGGGAAAAATCGCCCTTCGGGACGATTTTTCCCAACGTACGGCTCGGCTTCGCCGACAGTTGTGAAACCATCGTTGCATTCGCACGACGTTTTCACAACTGTCGCCTTTGACGCATTCTGAAAAAGAAGTTTTCAACTTCCTTTTCAGAACGACGACAAAGCCGAGCCGTACGTTACCACCAATTAACACAAACTACAACTGAAATAAATGACAATGAAAAAAACCTTAATTATTATTTTAACATTCTTAACATTAGGACAAGTTTTTGGACAGACAGACAAAAACGGAAACCCTGTTTTTAATTCAGTATCAACAAACGAGACAGTAATAGAAGACTTTCTTTTAATTTCTAATTATTACACTCTTAAGAACAACATAGAAAATAAACAATCTTCTGTTTTTATTTCTGAAAAACCGACTTTAGAGCAAATTGAAAAAGCTGCGACTAACCTCGCTTCCAACTTTTACATATTGACAAAGGAAAGTAAAATGGTAGTAATGGTTATGTTACAAAATGACCCAATGAGAGAGTTTATGACTATTGTTATGAATACAAAAAAGCAATCAAATTTCCCTTGTGACTTAATAGGTGACATAACAGAAAATAGAGCTAACGAACTTATAGACGAAAAATATGACTCAACAGCCTTTATAAAGAACGGCATATTGAACTTTAATGGAAAAGAGTTTAAAATCATTTTTAATCAGGAAATAGAAGACGCAGTTTGGACATTAATTAAAAAAGAGAAATTAGATAAAAATATGCCTTCTGATATAATGCTACCTTCAAAGACTGAAATTAAGAACTATATTATTTCAGAATCAAGAGAAGGTGGTACACTGGACTTTTTTACTGAAATAAAAGGAAAAGAATTTGATGGTGTTCAAATTAAGCCAGGTGTTTTTACAACTAAACAAAGTGTAGCACTTTATAAATGGGGTCGTGCCTGTTTTGAAATAGGCGTTAATACCGTGGAAGATGCTTATGAAATTTATTCTGAATTTCAAGGGAAACCTTTAAATGAAAGAGGTAAAGAATACATTAAAAGTGGATTTTATAAAGAATGGGAAAAATAACTGGTGGTAACAATGTATATAAAAAATAGGCGAAACAGTATCGAAATCAAGCATTTCAGCTCGTATAAAACCTTGTGTTTAACCGAAAGTTTCGTGCTTCGTAATCGCCTACTTTTCATATACTAAACGTTGTAAGTAATATTATGAAAAACATTCTAATAGCATTTTTATTTTTAAATTCAATATATAGTTTTGCTCAAGATAAACAACTTATTTTGACAAAAAAAACTAATGATTTATGGTTTCAATCGCTGAAATCATCTAACATATTGACTGAAAAAATTGAGTTAATAAATCAACGTTTGATTTCGGATATGAATGTTTATATCAAATGGAGTTTTCCCGATGGTATTACAGTTCAAAGAATACCAAAATTGGATTCAATTAGTAAAATTAGAAATCAAGGATTTTGCAAACCACTTTACGTTGTAAAATATAAGAAAAAAAAAATTGCGTTCAGAATTGAAAATCCATTAAATGATAACTTAACTAATTCAGTTTCGAAACTGATAACTGAAAATAATATTTCTGCTGTAGAAGTTTGGATTGATGATAAAAGAAAAGTTTTATACGGAACAAGTGCAGATTGCGGAATAATTTTTATTTCAACCAATAAAAGAAAAATATTTAAAGCCTTCAAAAATTTAAATTTGACCAACTTCTACATGGACGAAATTGGAAATTACAAAGAGAACTAAATAAAAATACTACTTACAACAGCGGTTTGCTTCAATGGCTACTTCCGGATTTTCCTTCGGAAAATGCGCTGCTGAATGGAATGTTTTGTTATATTTGTAATGGCTTGGTGTTGGTTCAACGCCACTGAGAGCAAGCCGCAGAACGTTGGGAAAAATCGCCCTTCGGGACGATTTTTCCCAACGTACGGCTCGGCTTCGCCGACAGTTGTGAAACCATCGTTGCATTCGCACGACGTTTTCACAACTGTCGCCTTTGACGCATTCTGAAAAAGAAGTTTTCAACTTCCTTTTCAGAACGACGACAAAGCCGAACCGTACGTTGGCTGTAATTTAATTAACGAACTGCATGAAAATTTTATTAACTATTATTTCAATGTTATTATCAATAATATCATTTTCTCAAAAAAGCAATGAGAATATTTCTTTTAAACTAATAGAAAAAAAAGAAAGTTCTGAAATTAACTATTTAACAATTAAAAACATAAATTCTTTGAATCATGGACTTGACTCTATGAAAGTATATTTTAAACCCGTAAAAGGTCAATACACAACATACACTTTTGTAAAAGAATTTGATGGAATAAAAAGCGATGATTTTAATAAAACAAAACTTCACGATATAGTTATTCTAAAAACTGATTCTCTGAATAATATTTTGGATGGATTTTATTATCGACTAGATTGGGCTGAAGTCCCAAGTCAATTTATGATATTCAGATCATTTGCTAAAAATTTGAAATTAAAAGACAATTTGAATATATCAGAATTAGAATTTTACAATGAATATGAAATGTATAGTAATCAAACAGAAGATGAATTGAGAAAACCAACTTGGTGCGAAAACGATATTCTAAAATTGAATTAAAATAAAAACTACCGCCAACAAGGGTTTTGCGTCAGGCGGGGTGACGTGCAAACTTGGAGTTTTGTGCTTCTATTCAAGTGTAGTGCTGGTTGACAGTTTAGTGCTCCGAAACCCGCCCGAACGCAAAGCCCGAAAACGTTGGGAAAAATCGCCCTTCGGGACGATTTTTCCCAACGTACGGTTCGGCTTCGCCGTCGTTCTGAAAAAGAAGTTTTCAACTTCCTTTTCAGAACGACGGCGAAGCCGAACCGTACGTTATGCGTCATTTCAAAAACTCTCGCACAAAATAAATTTGACAGTTTAACTTCCAAAACAAAAAATTTGGAATGGATGAGAATTTTAGAAAATACTAAAAATAAAAGTGAACAAATTAAACTAATCATTAAAAAAATAAAAACCGACTCAATCGTTCCTCAAAATTTGACTGGAATTAATCTAAAAATTAGAGATGGAGAGTTTAATCCTGACAAATGTAAAATATTAAACTTTCTTGAAAATAATGAACATATGATTTTGCTTGACTTGAATTTAAACCCAAATTTTTCAATAATTCTGAACGTTTTAAATTCGGAAACCATCAAAAAAATAAAAATTCTAAATCGGGAAAGTGCAATGAAATTATACGGAAATCGAGGAAATTGCGGAGCAGTAATTATGCATTCAGACAAACGGAAATTAAGCAGTGAAATTGGGGAATTACAGGAAAGATTGGAATAGAAACGCCGCACAACATCGGCAACCGTTGCGCAACCGTAAAATTTTAGAAAATTTTGAAAATATAAGATAAAAACCAAGCTCTTTTAAAGCGATTTAAGAGAGATTTGTTTTTGGTGCAAACATTTATTTTTATTTTTTTGGAGGGCTTAATTTGCAAAGGAGCGTACATTGATAGTACGGCTCTGCAATCCTTGCTAGTAAAATTTGCCAGATAAAAACTATTTTTTTATATCTTTATGCAAGAAAATATGCGGCGTAAAAATTGAGAATTTTAGTAAGTCGAAATTAATCTTTAGAAATACTATCAAGTTACAACTCCACACGATTGAGATTGCTCTGGCCTATTTCTTAAAATCCTCGCAGATTTTCAAGTTGATGCTCACTTGTAAAATTAAATGCTAACACACGCAACTACTTATAGACAAAACCGTTAGCGGCAATTCGTCTTTAAAGAAAACATAATTTAATCGATAAAATATTATAATAATGAAACATCTTTTACTTTTATTATCGGCGTTTTTAGTGATTGGTTGTCAAAAACAGAACACAAAAAGTGTCCACGAAAAAACTTTTGTTGAATTGGGCGGCGAAAAACAATATGTGGAAATGACAGGTGCGTCCACTGAATTACCTGTTTTACTATTTTTGCATGGTGGGCCAGGCTGGCCACAAACGCCTCACCTGAGATATTTTAATAGCGATTTAACAAAGGATATGATTGTGGTTTCTTGGGATCAAGCTGGCTGCGGTCAATCATACATGCGTAATCCCAACCCGAAAAAACTCAGTGTGGAAAGTCTAATTAGTGATGCACACGAATTGACCCAATATCTCAAAAAGAAATTCAATAAAAAGAAAATAGTCCTTTTAGGTTTTTCTTATGGCAGCGTCATTGGGTTGCAACTCGCTAAAAGATATCCCGATGATTATTATGCTTACATTGGTGTTTCGCAACTCATAAATTTTCAACAGAGTTGGGATTCCTCCATGCAATGGATAAAAGAGCAAGCTAAATCACGAAAGGATACTGCGGCATTAAAACAGATAAAGCTGCTTGAAGACAAGGATCCTTCCGTTTGCAAAACAGTACAAGAATGCTTCATGAACAAGTATCTGTTATTAGTGAAATATGACGGAACTATTTACAAAAAGGAGAAGGCTGATGAAATTGCAAAAGCAGAAAGTTATTACGACGACTACAAAAAATACGATTGGGAAAAAGCCTACAATTATACATCTTCCCGTTTAGGAGGTAAACAATTTAACACCGATCTATCAAATATTACTTCACTATCCGTCCCAGTATATTTTATGGCTGGTAAGCATGATTGGAACTTACCCGGCATAGTTACAGAAAAGTATCTTAATAAATTACGCGCTCCCCAAAAAGAGTTTATTTGGTTTGAAAATTCAGGACATGAGCCGCCAGAAGAAGAGGCCGATAAATTTAATAAAGATATCATTGAAATAGTCAAAAAAGTCGCTAAAAAAGGTTAAAATCAAGCGGGCGCGAAATAGTAATTTTAAGGTTACAACACCAAATAAACTTTGTCGCAGGTTGAAAGTGAGGCACTTTGCGATTCGCACCAACTTTCAAACTCAATTCTAAACAGCGATTGCAGACAAGCATTGAAAAGAAAAAACAATAGATTAAATCACAAAACTAAATTCAATTAGTAAAAAGAATTGAAGAAATAGATGCTTTTAAGAGGATTCACCCGGGCAACAGCACGATTGCATTGTGTGGTCATCATAAAAAGTAATTTAAATTTTGGGCACAGAAAACACATAAATTTTAAAACCAAAACTACACGAAAACGCACTCAGAAGCAAGCAATTTTTCGCTGCTCTGAAAATTGGTCCCGTGTTCCGCTATATCCCGCCGCGGCGGGGATGCCGCTTCACCCGGGGCTAGAATTTCGGGTGGTTTTTCTTTTGAAGGGAAGAAAGTAATGCTAAATAAAAAACAAATGATCTGTTTGAGGTTTGCCGCAATTGTAATTCAATCCTTTTTTATACATTTGATTTTATATAAAAGCATGACGATTGTATGACCAGGCCAGCCAAAATTGGGTGTATAGGTCTGATTTTGTCAGACATATATACAAGTTGTAAGCAAGCCTAAAGAACGACCGTACTCCGAAAAACAGACATCTGAAAATCAAACTTTGACATCTTAACATAAACTTACGGACTGACTTTGGCGACACACAATTCGACCCGAATGTTTTAAAAATTTTTCCTACCGCACATTTTAAAAAATAATTTTAACCTGCCTCACATTGGCACATTTGCAAAACCGCACAAGCCGACACACGACCCAAGTTTTGCAAAAGAGCCAATTTCCCATCTCTACAATGATACTTATAATCCGTAGACTTATTTACATCTATTCATCAACTTTGTACCCAAATTATAAAAATGGGTACAGCATATTCTAAAAGTGAAAAAGCCTATTTAGAACAAATAGGAAATCGAATACGAGAACTTCGTTTAGACGCTGATTTATCACAGGAGAAACTATCCTTCGCTTGCGACTTAGACAGAACATATATAGGTTCTGTTGAAAGAGGTGAAAGAAATATCTCAGTAATAAATCTTAGAAAAATAGCTCAAGCTTTAAATATTGAGGTATCCGCATTGCTAAACGTTGAAGAATGAACAAAGATTTTAAAATTCCACCAAAGTCAGTGAAAATGCTGACTCAACCAGAAACACTCGTAAAATATTTTTCTAAATTAATTGGACAACCTTTTATTCTAACTGGAAAAACAAGAACAGACGGTTCTAACATTCGGAAATTAATTGCTTCCACACTAGAAGAACAATCATTGCCTGAATTAGCAATTCTTGGACAATTTGAAATAGTTCCTCCTAAGGCTAAAGGTGTTCCTAAAATAACAAGAGAATTTATAGATACATATATAGTAACAAGTGGAACATCATACAACTTACAAGTTTGGAATAGAATTCCAGCAGCAGAAACACTCTTGATAAAATATGATTCAGGAGAAAGTCTAAAATGTACTGATGTAAGGTTTGTTTTTGTAAGAATTGATACGGAAAAGAATAAAATCGCTTCCGTTCTTATTCTTACTCCCGAATACATTGAACAGAAATTTGGAAAGTTTGGAAAACCGACAATTAAACACCAACTCTTAATTTCAGGTAAAGTGAGAAAAGAAATTTATGAGCGTGAAGATAAAATTCTTTCTTTTCCTGATTCAAACAAACTCTCCTATTATATTCTAAACGATTACGAACCGCCAAAATCGGGAATGGTTGAAGAACCAGACATCAAACAGCTATTTTCCATTGCGTTATTAAAGAAATTGGTCGCTGAAAAACTTATTGGCTTTAAATTAGATGCAGCGGCAACAAAAAATAGAGGGCAGGCATTAGAGAAAAAAGTCTTAGAATTATTAGGCTACGAAGTAAATGAAAACGACCTATTATATGGTGCTTTTCCCGACATTAGAAATCAATTATTAGAAGTAAAAGTTCAAGACAGTCCAACTGTTGATTTAGGCAAATTTTCACCTGAAAGGGAGGAGATTGTTATTGAAGATTCTGGCTTAACAACTTTTGATGTTCGGTATTTAATTGCATTAACTAATCCCAAAACAGAAATTATTGAGGGAATAATACTTTCTCCTGGGAAAAAATTAGGAGAGTTGTTTTCCTATGTTAGTGCTGAAAGCTATAAATGTCAACGTGCGATATCAATGACATTTTTTGAAAGTCATTACGGAAAGGCCGTATTTAATCCAGATTAAATACTGGTTCAACCCTAAAAGATTCAGCAACTTTGATTTCTAATTGGTTTTCTAATTTTGAAATTTCCAAAGTATCATTAGACTGATTTAAATCTTTCACAATAGCTATGATTTCTTTCGCCTTTAGCGAATCGAAATCTGGCAAAGGATATTTCTCGACATATTGGGAAAAGTACCTTCTTCTGCCTGAATATAGTTTGTTATTGAAAACCAAGTCGTGATATTTCGTCATTAATTTTGAATTGGCAATTCCTTGGATTAACAAAAGCTTATCAACATCTTCTTCTTTATTAGCTACAATCCAATAACAATTTCCATTGACTATTCTTCCATTAGTATCAAGGTAAAACCTAGGCTTTAAGCTTATATCGGGGAATACAAGTTTAGGATATTTCCATTGGTCAGGACGGTGAGGTACCCATAACTCAAACCACTGTCTTCCGGCATCTATAAGATATTTCCTAGCCCTTAATTTTTCTTCGTGTTGCACGAAGTACTTTTTTGCTTTGGGATATTTTTCAATATCAATTGTTTGCTTTTCACCATTAACAGAAATATGAGGATAAAGAACTTTTAATTCAAAGTTATCCGTAGCGGTCCAAGGTTCAATGTTTTCTTGTGAAATCAATTCTTTCAGCAGGTCATCTTCGGGTTTTGTTCCATTTAAATCTTCCCATTTGTCACTAATAAATACTTTGTCTGCCGTTGATTTAATTCCGACTTTGACCTTAAAAAAATCTTCCACACGGTTTTTGGCTGCTTTGTCAATTTTATAAACCCATTCAGATTCTCCGCTAGACAACATTTCCCAACAAGAACCCGAACCAATCTTGTATTTCAAATTACCTGATGATTTTTTATATCGCTTTCCGTTTTCTGTTACAAAATAACCCGAATGTTTGCTTTTCAAAACATCATAGACAGATTCTATAGGAGTTAATTCTCCATTATAGCCATTCAATTCCTCATAAACTTTAATGAAGTTGGCAGCAGAAGGTTTTTTTTGTTTTTTCTTTCTACCAATAAAGATTGCAGGTAACACAGCAGCATCAAAAAGTTTTGTGTCGCCTAAATCAATCAACTCCAAAATCTCATAATTTTCGGACAAATATTTTCTTATACTTTCTCCTCCTTTAGTTGATAAATAACGATTAGAAGTAATAACACCTAGTATTCCACCTTCTTTTAAACTCTCCGTCATTGAAATCAGGAAAGGATAATATAAATCTACTCTACCCTTTAAATTAAACTTCCGAGCTAGATTTTGTGCTTGTTCAGTACCTAGTATTTGCGTGCGAACATAAGGTGGATTAGCAATTACAACATCAAAAGAGTTATTAACTTCTGAAGTACTTAAAGCATCAAACAATGAAGGAGGATTGTTAGAGTTAGACACATCGACCGACATTAGAAAATCTCCGAGAATCAAATCAGTTTTCTTATTTGAGAGACTCGATAATCGAGTTTTAGCAAAATTCAAATATTCTTTGTTAGAGTCGAAACCAGTTAATGAAAAATCACAACCTCTTTCTGAAAGAACCTCTCCCATAGCAACTAGAAGTTCCGCTTCCCCACAAGCAGGGTCTAAAACACGGCTATGATTAGAGTTGACATAATAACCAATCCTTTCAGCCAAAAAAACTGAAAGTTCTCTTGGTGTAAAGGTTGCCCCAGTGTTCTTTATTTGTTCCTTGGTTATCATTACCGCAAAGATACTTAAAATCATCAAAAGAGCAATAGACAAACCGACATTTTATTAACAAACTTTGGTGTAAGCACATTTGCAATTCGCACCAGCCAATGCACAGACCAAAAATTGCAAAAGAGCTTCCACCTTTGCCACCCGAAGGAAAAATTATTTTTTAAAATCCCTTAACTCTAAAATTTTTAAAACAGCAAACACAAAAGCCCGACAGACAAAAAACAAAAAAATGATGGTGAGAACACAGAAAAACAACGACTTGACAATGACGGTGGACAAGAAGGCCAGCTTACAACATCACCTATACGCAAGCAGGGGTTTCGTGCTTCGTAGGACAGGAAAGTGGTAAATTTAAAGTTCGGTTCTTCGTAGGAAGTTCAGTGGTTAAAATCCCTGCCTGCGTATAGCTAAAAAACGTTGGCAACAATTTTAAAAAACCGTAAACGAAATATGAAAGCAAAGTATTTAGTATATCTCGTAATGATAAGTTTGATTTTAAGAATCCTGTTAAATCTATCCATACCATTAATTTTTAATAATACAAAAATAGAACCTTTAACTTTTGGATTTATTGGAGGAGGAGTTAATCTTTTAATTTTACTTTCTATAATTGGATTACTTATTAAAATTTTTAAATACCAAAACAAAAATGATTTTTTAAATTCTTAACTAAACAACTTCATATCAAAAAAAAATATACCTTTGTGATGTCAAATTAAAA
Source organism: Halpernia humi (assembly GCF_900108025.1). Classification (GTDB taxonomy): domain Bacteria; phylum Bacteroidota; class Bacteroidia; order Flavobacteriales; family Weeksellaceae; genus Halpernia; species Halpernia humi. The sequence continues at coordinate 299,194 of NZ_FNUS01000003.1, read as the reverse complement.
TAGATGAAAACAGTATCACTTAAAATAGATGATTCAATATTCGGAGAAACCGAAAAAATTCTTTCAAGAATCAGTATTTCTAGAAATAGATATATCAACGAAGCAATTGAATATTATAATAAAGTACAGAAAAGACAAATTTTAGAAAAAAGACTTAAAGCCGAATCCGAACTAGTCAAAAAAGATACAATGAACATTTTAAAAGAATTTGAAAAAATTGACTATGCAGATTAATCAATACGAAATTTGGATTGCTGACTTGAATCCACAAATAGGAACTGAGGCAGGTAAATCTAGGCCTGTTCTAATTGTTCAAACAAATTTGCTGAATAAAATATCGCATCCCTCAACAATCGTTTGCCCAATAACTACAAACGTTGAAGATGATTCTGATATTTTAAGAGTTCATATTAAAAAGGGAATGGCGAATTTACATGAAGATTGCGACATAATGATTGATCAAATTAGAGCAATCGACAACAAAAGATTATTTAAAAAAGTTGGAAAATTGTCAACCGATTTAATTGAAAAAATAAAAGAAAATATTGCGATTATCATGGACCTAGAATAAGTACGATCGCACAACAGCCGTTTAGCAATATTGCGAATTTTGTAGTAAGTTCGCGTTTACGTTTCGCAAGAATTTTTATCTTTAACAGAAAATATAAAGTTCCGAAATCCGCCACTGCGCCAAGCGCCAAACCGTGAATAACAACGCAAGTCTCCTATAATCTAAAACTTTACAAATCACTTATATTGTAATAAATTACAAAGAAAAACAAAGATAAAAGCATAAATAAAGTTATAAGAAGATTATAAACTATTTGATTAAAACCTTCCGAAAAATTGCTAATTTTTTTAGGCCTTGTTCCTTTAATGATAGAAAAAAAATAGAATAACGCATATCGAATGGTCATTCCAATACCTGAAAAAATAATAATTAAGATAGTATTTCTTGGCTGATTCCACATTTTTCAAAAATAGTAAAACTTAAAATAACTTGAACAGCAAACGCGCTTAAAATAAAAAATAAACTTTTTATAAAGAATGCAAAAGCAAGCAATTTTTTAAATCAAAAAATATTAAAACCCGAGATTTCTTTCGGGTCTTTTTTCGCTTAAAAATTAAACTACTTTCAAATTTTTTTAATTAATATTTTGACATAAATTTCTTTCCCAAAGCACTAACAATCAACAACATGAATTTAAACAAATTTGTAAAATTCCAAAACTTATGTATATTTGAATTAAACTAAAACAGAAAACAAATTGTACCATTCTAATATTTCCTCATTTTAAATCTATCAAAAAATGAAAATTAAACCTGAAGAATTAACACAAAAAGGCTACGTTCAACTTGATAGCTTGGGACACAAAGAACTTGTGCCATTTATACAAACTTACATGAAGAAAAAAACAAAATTTGCGCTGTTTTATTATGTGAGTAATTTTATTATTTTTGCGCTTGCGGGCTATTTTTTTATAGAAGGTTATAATTTGCCAAGCTATAAATTCGGAGACCGATTTTCTTATTTTTCTTTAGGTCTTGCCATCGCTTTTGCTTTAGTTCCTTTGCACGAATTTATTCATGTTTTAGCATACAAATCTCAAGGCGCAACAAAAACTTCTTACGATGCCAATCTCAGAAAATTTTACTTCATGGCTCTCGCTGATAAATTTGTTGCAAATAAAAAAGAATTTCAAGTTGTTGCACTTGCGCCATTTATGGTGATAACTTCTGCACTCATTGTCTTACTATTTTTAGTAAATTCAAATTGGATAATAACAATTGTTGGCATTTTACTCGCACACACTGCAATGTGTTCTGGTGACTTTGGCTTGCTCAGTTACTTTGAGTTTAATAAAGAAAAGCAAGTGGTAACTTACGATGACGTTGAAAATAAAATTTCATACTTTTATGGACAAACTGAAAAAATTAAAATGACTGTAGAATAAAGTTTTATTTGAAAAACAATTATAATGAACGCTCATTTTTACCAAAACGAATTCCAAAAAGTTGCCAACCAACTCGATAAAAAGATTTTAAGTAAAAAAAATCTTGAAGTGGCCGTAGTCAATTTTGTCGAAGATTCTCTGGTTTTAAAACTTTACAAAAAAGCTTGGGCAAATGATTTTGAAAATCCAATAAGCTCCGAATCCCGCATCTTCTTTTCCGTTTGGATAAGCGATGCTACTTTAAAAGAACAAAAAATTCTTTATAACATTCACGCTTTAAAACTTCGAAAATTAAATGGTTTTAAAATCGAAAGTAGAAAATTTGCAGATCTATTTAGAGCAAAATTTAAAGTTTTTAAACCGCAATGGGAAAATGTAAGTGTAGATTTTGGTCCTTTAACTTTAATGCAAGGTTGGGTCAATTTTAACTCTGAAAGCCTTGAAAATGATGTTTTAAAACTCGCCAATCAATTTTTTGAAATCGAACATTTAATCGAAGAAACGCTTTCAAATTTTAAAAAAGTTTAGAAAAAAATCTTTCTAATTATTTAATTCTTTCTTGCATTTTCTCCACCCAAACAAATGCCGCCGGACAAATTAAAGTGTTTTTTAACATTAAATTATTGATTTGAAAAACCTTCTTTCTATCCGTATGAGGATATTCTCTGCACGCTTTGGGGCGAACTTCATAAATGTTGCATTTGTTATCTTCGCCTAAAAACCAACAAGGTAAATCTTGCAAAACTTTATCTTGATCTTCATCAATCTGCAAAAATTTTTTTTCAAAATCTTTTGGTTTCATTTTGAGATGTTTCGAAATCCGCTCGATATCTTTTTCGGTAAAAAGCGGCCCTGTCGTTTTGCAACAATTGGCGCAAGAGAGACAATCAATTTCCTCAAAAACTTCCTCGTGCGTTTCCTGAACGATATAGTCTAAATTTTTAGGCGATTTCTTTTTTAAACTTTCAAGAAACTTCTTATGTTCTTTTGCTTTTTTCTGAGCTTCAGTTTTGTATAATTGCAAATCCATTAAGGTAAATTTACTTTTTCAAAAGCACTAATTTTATCTAAATCTAGAATCGTGGTTTTGTGATCTGCAGACGGCCGAAACATCGGTAAAAATTTTGCCCCAACTACTATTTCATCCGTTGTAAATGAAGTTCTTTGCACCACAGTGCTCGCAAATCCTTCATCAAAAGCACGAATTTGTACAAAAACTTCCACGTTTGCACTTTTCAAAAGTTCTTCAACACCACCGAAAAATGGAGAATCCTGATCAATTTTATGCACGACAGTCCAATTTAAAACCAAAGTACTAATTTTTGATAGTTCAGTTTTCAAAATGAAAAACTCTGTTTGAGAATCAGATTGGTCGCGATTACTAATTGCTGCGGTAATAATAACTTCAGCATCGGTAAGAAGATTATTTTTATAAGGCGCGAGCCGTAACATTAATGCTGTAACTCCTTGATATGGTGCAATTAAAGCATTTTCGCTAAATTTAAGAAAAGCGCGCGGTCGTGAAAATCGTCCGTAAAATAAACCTGTTGCGATAGCAAAAAATAGCAATCCAATAAATGCTTCAAAAGTGGCAACTAAACTTGCCAAAAAGCCGACTGGTGCAATTCTACCATAACCAACCGTGGTAAAAGTCTGTGAACTGAAGAAAAAAACATCCATCAATTCATCAAGAAAATTACTTCGATTAATTCCCGTAAGATGCTCAATACCAATTGTATAATAAATGACGGCAAATAAAATATTAATAGAAATGTAACCTAAAATAAGCAAAACAATAAATCTCCAACTGTTGAGATTTATCATTAGATGGTACCAACTATACTTTTCTAGCGGGTTTAAACCCGAGCGTCGAACATTGGGAATTCCATTTTCATTAAGAAATCTTCCAGAAGCGGTTGAACTGAAACCTGTATCTAGTTCTGGTTTTAGGCGGGAAAATCGATCTAAAAATCTTGACATACTGCAAAATTACTATAATCGCACGAAATTATAACACGAAATGTTTTGTGCTTATATTTAATCTGACTTTTTTTCCACATATATCACAAATTTATACGAAAACTGCGCGATATCATAAAATTTAGCTTTAAAGAATCCGTAAATTTACACGATGAAACAATTAGAAACGCGCGATGATGTAGAATTTCTCGTGAATAAATTTTATGAAAAAGTGGGCGCTGATAAAACAATCGGCTTTTTCTTCAATGATGTTGCAAAAGTAAATTGGGATTTACATTTGCCGAAAATGTATGGTTTTTGGGAATCACTTTTATTCGGAAGCGCTTCCTATAAAGGAAATCCGATGCGGGCACATTTTCCTATTAATGAAATGCAAGCCATGGAAAAACACCATTTTGAGCAATGGTTGAAACTTTGGATTAAAACTTTAGAAGAGCATTTTGAGGGTGAAATGGCAGAAGCCGCAAAAACAAAAGCTAGTAATATTGCCAATCTTATGGCTCATAAAATGAAAATGGCGAGACGCTAATCTTTTAAAATTGCCCTTTCAATATGCTTTTTCGCGCATCGTAGTCTAACTTTTCTATAGCATATCTCAACGTAGTTCGAGGCATTTTTTGATAATTTTTTTCTAAAAAACCGAGCAATTCTTGTTCATTTTTCTTTCCCATTTCTCGCAAAAGCCAACCATTTGCTTTGTGCATTAAATCGTGCGGATGTTCTAAATTTTTTAAAACGAACTTTTTAGTTAAGTGAAATTTCCCTTTTTTAATATAATGCATTGTAGAAACTATTGCCATTCTTTTGCTCCACAAATTTTCTTCTGCAGATAAAGAATCCAATATTTCATCCTTCTGATAATCAAAACAATAACTTCCTAGTATTTTATAACAAGACGCATCTACCAAATCCCAATTATTAATCTGATTTTTATTTTTTAAATAAAATTCAACAATTTCTTGTTTTTCAGTGTAATTTTTAGATTTTTCATATTTAGAAATAAGCATAAATAAAGCGCAAAGACGATGTTCATGAATTTTAGAAGACAACAATTCTTCCAATTCTAAAATAGAAATTTTTTTATAATACTCTTTTGCAATTTTTCTCTGTTCTGGTACGGTTACGCCAATAAATTCATCGCCTTCGCCATATTCACCCTTTCCTGTTTTAAAAAATTTCGGAAAAAATGCGGCTTTTTCAGGAATTGCCAAATCACGTAATGCTTCTTTAATTTCTTCTACCATATATTAAAAAATTGACTCTCCTGTTTGCGTGGTAAATTCTTCCAAAAATTTCATGCCTCGATAAGAATTCCCTTTAAGATTTAATTTTGGGCTCCAAACAGTGATGCAATAATGGTTGGGCAAAACGGCAACAATTCCACCGCCAACTCCACTTTTCCCCGGTAAACCAACCAAAAAAGAAAATTCACCAGATTCATCATAAAAGCCGCAAGTGAGCATAATAGCATTGATTCTTTTGGTTTTGCTAGAACTTAAAATTTCTTCATTATTAATTGGATTTTTCCCTCCATTGGCTAGAAATAAAAAGGATTTGCTTAAGTTTTCGCAAGACATTTCTATGGAACAAAGATTAAAATAAAGATCTAAAACTTCATTTGGATTGTTTTTAATATTGCCAAAAGATTTCATAAAATTACACATTGCCGCATTTCGGAAGCCATTTTCCATTTCACTCGCAGCCACTTTTTTATTATACGAAATATTAATTTCACCGGTAATATTTCGGATAAAATTTAAAATTTCTTGTTTCGGATTTTCGAAAATATCCAATAAAATATCACAAACTACCAAAGCACCTGCATTGATAAAAGGATTTCTCGGAATGCCATTGTCGGCTTCTAACTGAACTAAAGAATTAAACGCATTTCCTGAGGGTTCAACATCTACTCTTTCCCAAAGTTTTTCACCTAAATGTTTGTAAACCAATGTCAAAGAAAAAACTTTCGAAATACTTTGAATAGAAAATTTTTCTTTATAATCGCCTTCTACAAAACTATTTTTATCTAAATCTAAAAAAGCGACACCAAATTTATCCGCAGAAATTTTTGCAATTTCAGGAATATAATCTGGCACTTTACCCAAATTTTCTTTAGATAAAATATCTGTATAAATGCCGGAAATTATTTTAGCGTAGTTGTTTTGCATTAATATAAATTGAAATTTACCACGAAGACACAAAGATTTTCACAAAGATAATGCTGAATTAAGACACGAAGATTAAAAATTATTCTAACGTTCCATTTATAACTCTTTTTACACCATTTTTAAAAAGAAATGTGTTGAAATTAATCAAATATCCTAATTTGCAATTACTCAATTTTAAATAAGTTAAAAGTTGGGCCAAATGAACATCGTGTAAACTTTCAACTGCTTTAACTTCAATTATAAACTTATTTTCAATCATTAAATCGACTCTATAACCAACTTCTAATTTTACTTGTTCATAAATCAAAGGAAGTGATTTTTGCCTTTCAACAAGCAAACCCGCTTTTAAAATTTCGTAAAATAAACATTCTTCGTAAGCGTTTTCTAATAATCCTGGACCCAAAGTTTTGTGAATCTTTAAACCCAATTCAAAAACAATTTTTGCAATTTCATTTTCCGACATAATTTTATTTACAATTTACAATAAACTTTTGTGTCTTGGATATTACGCACTAAATCTTTGTGAAACGCTTTGTGCCTTAGTGGTTAAAAAGATTAAATCGCCTCTTCCTCTTCAAAATACTGAAACAGAAAATCATTATACGGAAATCTAGAAATATGGATTTTTTGCACTTCATCGTAAATCATTTTCTTCATTTCAGGAAAATTTTCTTTGGTTAAAGCAGAGATAAATACCGTTGGATATTTAGATTTTGCCATCCACGTTTTCTTCCATTCTTCTAAAGAAATATTTTTATTGGTTTCCGGCGAAAGATCATCTTCTGCCTTTTTCTCATAAGAAAAATCGTCGATTTTATTGAAAATCATGATCATTGGTTTTTCGTTCGCGCCAATTTCTTCTAAAGTTTGGTTCACAGAATGCACCTGATCTTCAAAACCTTCGTGGGAAATATCAACCACGTGAATTAATAAATCGGCTTCCCGAACCTCATCTAAAGTTGATTTAAAACTTTCCACCAATTGTGTCGGTAATTTTCTAATAAAACCAACTGTGTCGGTTAAAAGAAAGGGCAAATTTCCGATCACCACTTTTCTCACGGTTGTATCTAAAGTTGCGAATAATTTATTTTCAGCAAAAACATCAGATTTAGAAATGGCGTTCATCAAAGTAGATTTTCCAACGTTTGTGTAACCAACCAAAGCCACGCGAACCATTTTCCCGCGGTTGTTGCGCTGCGTCGCCATTTGTTTGTCAATGACTTTTAATTTGTCTTTTAGCAAAGAAATTCGGTCGCGGATAATACGTCGGTCGGTTTCAATTTCCGTTTCACCCGGACCACGCATCCCGATTCCACCTTTTTGTTTATCAAGGTGAGACCACATTTTGCTAAGTCTTGGCAAAAGATATTGATATTGAGCGAGTTCTACCTGCGTTCTTGCGTAAGAAGTTTGTGCGCGTTGTGCAAAAATATCCAGAATTAAGTTGGTTCTGTCTAAAATTTTTACTTCAATTTCTTTTTCTAAATTTTTGAGTTGTGAAGGCGACAATTCGTCATCAAAAATAATTGTATTAATGCCATTTTCTGTAACATAATCTTTTATTTCTTGCGCTTTCCCCGTTCCTACAAAAGTTTTAGAATCTGGTTGTGTCAGTTTTTGGGTAAATCTTTTTTCCACAGTTGCGCCTGCGGTAAAAGCCAAAAACTCTAACTCATCCATGTATTCCTGTAATTTTTTTTCGTCTTGATTTTGTGTCACCACGCCCACAAGCACGGCTTTTTCATATTGATGGTCTTTTTTATCTAACATATAACAAAGATAAGGTTTTCTGAAGTTGCTACTTTCAGGATTTTTATTTTTAAATTTACTTCAAATCGTGTTTCCATTTCAAAAAAAGCATTATAATTGAAGATAAAAAAACAATTACATTGGTGAGAATTATAGAAATACTGTCTTTCATAAAACCATAAACCAACCAAATTAATGTACTAATTGCAACAATCGTAAATGTTGCAACAGAAATGTCCTTCACTGATTTTGATTTTGCAGTTTTAAATATTTGCGGGACAAAAGTGATGCAAGAAAGCGAGCCTGCCACAAGTCCTAAAATTTCTGGATTCATAATTTTTTTTTAAACAAAAATACTAATCGAAACCGAAAACGCAATTTAAAATTTGATCCTTGATTTCAAAAATTAATATTATTTTTAAACAAATAAAAAATGGTGAAAAAATACATCCTACAAACTGAAAGACTCATCTTAAAACCCGCAGACATAAATGATTCCGAATTTTTTTTAAAACTTTATAACGAGCCACTTTTCATTAAATTCATCGGCGATCGGAATTTAAAAACAATCGCGGATGCAGAAAATTATATCACAGAAAAATTTCTGCCACAATTTGAAAAATTAGGATTTGGAAATTACGTCATCATAAGAAAAAGTGACGGCGAAAAAATCGGCGCAGTTGGCGTTTTTGTTCGCGACGGTTTTGAAATTCCTGATATTGGTTTTTCTTTCTTGGAAATCTATCACAATAAAGGTTTTGGTTTTGAAGCCGCAAATCTGTTAAAAAATTACGTTTCAGAAAAATTTAATCTTAAAAAATTGTCTGCAATAACAACTACAGACAATATTTCTTCTCAAAAATTAATTGAAAAATTAGGTTTAAAATATCTTAAAATGGTAGAATTTCCGGGTGATGAAGTTTTGCTGCGTTATTATGAAAATTAATTATTTTAAAATCTGCGCCGCGTGATTTTTAGTTTCCACTTTTGAAATAACTTCCGTACAAATTCCTTTTTCATCAAACAAAAAAGTCGTTCTCACGATTCCCATAAACTCTTTTCCCATAAATTTCTTTAATTGCCAAACGCCGAATTTTTCGCAGATTTCTTTGGTTTCATCGGATAATAAATCATATTCAAACCCGAATTTCTCTTGAAATTTCTTTTGGTTTTTTACCGGATCCGCGCTCACACCCAAAACTTCAAAACCTTGTTTTTTAAGTAAACTATAGTTTTCGTTTAAGTTACAGGCTTCAGCGGTGCAACCCGGCGTATTTGCCTTTGGATAAAAGAAAACCACTAATTTTTTACCAGAAAAATCTGATGATTTTACAACTTTTCCGTCTTGGTTTTGTGTTTCAAATTCTGGTAATGCATCTCCTACTTGTAACATATCTTTAGTATTTTTGTGTAAAGTTAAATTTAAAATGACAAAAAAACAACGGGCAGAAGTTATAATTACAGAATTAGAAAAACTTTATCCAGAAGTTCCGATTCCTTTAGATCATTCTTCGTCATTTCAACTTTTGGTTGCCGTTGCACTTTCCGCGCAAACAACCGATAAAAAAGTGAATGAAATTTCACCAAAATTATTTGAAGTTGCAGGAAATGCCTTTAAAATGAATCTTTTAGAAGTAGAAGAAATTAAATATTTAATTCAACAAATTGGACTTTCAAACACGAAAGCCAAAAATTTAAAAAAAATGGCCGAACTTTTAATAGAAAGACATTCAGGTGAAGTGCCACAAACTTTTGAAGAATTAGAAGCGCTTCCCGGCGTGGGTCACAAAACGGCTTCGGTTGTGATGAGCCAAAGTTTCGGTGTTCCTGCTTTTCCTGTAGATACGCACATTCACAGATTATTGAAACAATGGAAAATTTCTGAAGGGAAAAATGTGGTGCAAGTAGAAGAAGATGCGAAAAAGATTTTCCCGAAAAATTTATGGAATAAACTGCATCTTCAAATTATATTTTATGGTAGAGAATATTCTCCGGCGAGAGGAAAAGGGGAAAAAGATTTTTTAACTAAAATGCTATTTGACAAATAGTTAGATTGACATTTTAATGATTGACATCAATTCTTTGCCGCCATTTTCTAAAACTTGTTTTGCTAATTTTTCTCCGAAATTTTCTTCAGAATTATATTGAAATATTTCATCGGTTTCGATGCAATTTTCTCCATCAAGTGAGCAAATTCTTCCAATAAAGCGGACATCATTATTTTCATTTATTTCTGCGAAAGCGCCAATTGGTGCGGTGCAACCACCTTCTAACGTTCGGAGGAAATTGCGTTCGATTTCAATCGATTTTTGTGTTTTTGAATGAGAAATTTCAGATAATAATTGATTAATTTCAATTTTATCTTTATGCCCGCAAATGCCTATAACGCCTTGCGATGGCGCAGAAATCATAAATGGGAGGTATTCAAAATCTAATTTTAAGCCCATTCTTTTTAAGCCCGCCAAAGAAAATAATGTAGCATCTGCAACGCCCTCTTCTAGTTTTCTCAATCTGGTTTGCACGTTCCCGCGAATGTCGGTAAATTCTGTTTTTGGAAATTCTTTTGACCAAAAAGCACGTCGTCTTAAACTGCTTGTGGCAATTTTCAAATCCTTCAATTCAATATTTTTTGATTTTGAATTTCTTATTAAAACATCTTGCGGAAAATCTCTTTCTAAAACCGAAATTAATGTTATGTCTTTCGGTAATTCTGTCGGAACATCTTTTAAGGAATGCACGGCAATATCTATCTCGTCGTTAAGCAAAGCAATATCTAAATCTTTGGTGAAAACACCCGTTATTCCTAAAGTATAAAGCGGTTGCGAGAGATTTTTGTCGCCAGAAGAAACGATGGGAACAATTTCCGTTTTATAGTTTTTATTCTGAAGTTTTCTGGCCACTTCTCGTGCTTGCCAAAGTGCTAAAGGCGAATTTCGCGTACCAATTCTAATGTTTTTCATTAAACTCGTTTTTTGGCATTTCTACTAAAATTTCGTTCATCAGTTTGCTCACTTCTTCCGCTTTCCAAGGATTATCGATGATATATTTTGCAAAACGGTTGGTGATTTTTTGAATTATTTTATCAGAAAGTTGCATATCATCCACGTTCACATATTTGTGCTTGCGGTGAATTTGATGCATTTCATAATCCTCGATTTTTTTCAGTGACGCTTTAAATGAATGGATATTTGGGGCGAGTTTTCGCTTTTTCTCCCATTCTAAAAAATCTTTGGTCATCAGTTTTATAATTTCTTCTGCTTTCGGAATTTCCTTTTTACGCTGCGACATTGTTTGCTGGATCTGCGCTGCTAAATGATCGACGTTTACCAAACTCACATTTTTATTTTCCGTAATATTTTTTTCTACATTATTTGGTATGGATAAATCAATCACCAAAGTTTCTTTTCCGTTTGGGAAATGGGTTTTATTGATGATTGGTTTTTGTGCGCCAGTGGCCACAATTAGTATATCGGTTTGGTGTAATTCTTCTTCGAAATCTGCAAACGCTATGTGAGGAATTTGATATTTTTCCGCAATTTTTTCTGCTAATTCCGAACTTCGATTGGCAATTTTAATGCGCGGTTTGTATACGTGTTTTACTAAATTTTCTACGGTATTTTGCCCAATTTCACCCACACCTAAAAGCAAAATGTTTTTCTCTGAAAGTTGGCTTTGATGGTTTAAAATATAATGAACCGCCGCGTATGACATTGATGCCGCACCATTTGAAATACCCGTCTCGTTTTTTATTTTTTTAGAAATTTGAATGGCGCAATTAATGGCTCGTTCTAGATAAGGATTAGCGTTGGTTTTTTCTTTTTTAAACCGGTGATAGGCATTTTTTATCTGCCCAATTATCTCAAAATCTCCTAATATTTGACTTTCTAAGCCAGAAGCCACGCGAAATAAATGTTGAAGTGCTTCTTCTCTTTTGAGAATCGTTACAAAAGACATAAAGTCTGGCAAACTAACATTTATAGATTTGCAATAAAGTTCTGCAATTAATAAATAATTTGGAGTTGTTGTATAGATTTCGGTTCTGTTACAAGTAGAAACCACAAATGCATCACCAAGATTTTGCGCATGGATGTCGGCCACAAATACTTTGATATGGTCATCAAAAAAAGCAAATTTACTGCGGGTTTCCGCATCTGCTTTTTCATAACTTATGCTTAAAACGGCAAAGTTGCTAGTTTGATGAATTTGTGATTTTGAATCCATAAGAAATGCAAATTTAAGATTTTTATTCTTAATTAAATAAGAATCTATTAATGAAGCTTATGATTAAAATCAATATTCTCTTTGTTTAATTTACTCATTTTCAGATGTAAACCGATTGGTTTGATGTCGAAAAAATCGCTTGCTGCTGTGAAACCATTTTTTAAATAAAAATTTACAACTTTTTCTCTGGCATTTAACCAAATTACCTCTGCTTCATTTTTTAAATAATTTGAAGCAAATTGCAACAATTGGCTACCTATATTTTTGGCTTGATGAGATTGCGAAACCGCCATTCCGCGGAATTGCCAGATTTTTTCTTCGGTTTTCATGGCTGTTAAAATTCCGCCTAAAGTTTCATTTTCAAACCAGCCAAAATGGAGTGTTTTTTCATCATCGTCGCCTTTATAAATGTATTGATAATTGGGGATGTTTTCACCCAAAACAGATTTTCTAAGCGGATGAGTTTCTTCAGTTGAAATTAATTTTATCATTTAAAAATAATAAATTGATTAATAATGAGTTAGAACTTCAAAGATAATTAAGAATTTAATAAAAATTTAACCAAATTTCTTTTAATTTCAATTTTTAGAATGGTTCTAAATTTATATCTTTGTAAACTTAAATATACAAGAAAAAAATGGGATTATTTGATATGTTTACGCAAGAGATTGCGATAGACTTAGGCACTGCAAATACTTTAATAATTCACAATAATAAAATTGTGATCGATCAACCGTCGATAGTTGCTATCGAGCGCTCAACGGGAAAACCAATTGCAGTGGGAGAACAGGCAAAACATATGCAAGGTAAAACCCACGAAGATATTAGGACAGTGAGGCCGTTGAAGGATGGTGTAATCGCAGATTTCCATGCTTCTGAGCACATGATAAAGGAATTTATTAAAAAAATCCCTGGCATAAAAGGCAAATTATTTCAGCCTGCTTTACGTATTGTAATTTGTATTCCATCGGGAATTACTGAGGTTGAAAAACGTGCCGTTCGAGATTCTGCACAAAAAGTGAACGCCAAAGAAGTGCGATTAATTTATGAACCAATGGCAGCGGCAATCGGTGTGGGAATCGACGTTCAAAAGCCTGAAGGAAATATGATTATAGATATCGGCGGCGGAACTACAGAAATTGCGGTGGTTGCTCTTGGCGGTATTGTGTGCGATAAATCTGTAAAAATTGCGGGTGACGTTTTCACAAATGATATTGCTTATTACTTGAGAACGCACCACAATTTATACATAGGTGAAAGAACAGCGGAACGTGTAAAAATTGAAGTGGGTTCTGCAGTTGAAGAATTGGACATGCCTGTTGAAGACATCCCTGTGCAAGGGCGAGATCTAATTACGGGTAAGCCAAAAGAGATTATGGTAAATTATAAAGAAATTGCTAAAGCATTAGACAAATCAATTATCAGAATTGAAGATGCGGTGATGGAAACTTTATCGTTAACGCCTCCAGAATTATCTGCGGATATTTACAAAACTGGTATTTATCTTGCTGGTGGTGGCGCTCTTTTGCGTGGCTTGAGCGATAGATTGCACAAAAAAACTGGTCTTCCTGTTTTTGTAGCGGAAGATCCTTTGAGAGCGGTAGTTCGTGGAACGGGAATCGCTTTGAAAAATATGGATAAATTTAATTTCCTAATCAAATAATTAAATTCACTTTTTAGTTTTATCGGATGGCATTTTTGATGAGATTATTTTCGAAAAACGCAACATTCGTTTTTTTTATTTTCTTACAAATCATCGCATTGGTGTTAATGTTTACCAGAAATTCTATGCAGCAATCTTACATTGCGGCGCAAACGGCTGCGGTTAACTCTTGGGTTTCTGGCAATATAGACAAAGGAACATCTTATTTAAAATTAAACCAAGTAAACCAAGATCTTGTAAAACAGAATAAAATGCTGATGGAAGAGGTTTACGGAAAATCGGATAGCAAAACTCCAAATTTTGGAAAGGTGATAGACTCAGCGAAAGGCCACCAAATCTACACTTTCGTTGATGGCGATGTGGTTTTTAATAGTATCAATAGAAGAGATAATTATTTCACAATAAACAGAGGGAAAAACCAAGGTGTTTTCCCGAAAATGGGAGTGATTGCACCAAATGGAATTGCAGGAATTGTGATTAACACCACAGATAATTACGCATTAGTACAATCGGTATTAAGTGTTCACAAAATACGATTGAGCGCGTCGCTAAAAAATTCTGGCTACTTCGGAACTTTATCTTGGCAAGGAGAAGATTCTAGAACGATGCATCTTTCTGATGTGCCGAAATATGTACCCTTGCAAGTTGGTGACACCATCATAACAGACGGAAAATCTGCTATTTTTCCGGAAGGGATAATGATAGGGCGAATTGCAGGATATGAAGTGGATAGCAAAACCGGTTTCTGGGATATTTCTGTTGAACTTTCTGAAAAAATGGGAAAATTGAATAAAATTTTTGTCGTGAAAAATTTGAAAAAAATGGAAGTTCAGAAAATTACAGATACTTTAAATGCCGTAATGAAGAAAGATGATTAGCAGAAATATTTTTACAGACGTTTTATTAATTGCATTGCTTACTTCAGTGCAAGTTTTTTTGTTAAATAGAATTCCACTATTTGATAAATATATTCCTGTTTTATATCCTGTTTTTGTGATGTTTTATCCGTTTTATAGAAATAAATTCGTTTTTTTAGGCCTAAGTTTTCTATTAGGTTTAAGTGTGGATATCGTTCTTGGAACTTGGGGCATCAATGCATTTGCAACAGTAACAATTGCTTACTTCAGAACTTTAATTTTTCGAACAACCACTGAAACTTCCACAGATTTCTTTTCATTTTTGTCTTTAAACTGGTCACAATTTTTATTTTTTATTTTCATAAGTATTTTTATACATCAACTTTTGGTGCAATACTTAGAATTTTTTAAATTAAGCCGATTGTTGGATGTGTTTATAAATGTACTTGCGACGAGTGTAGTTTCCTTTGTTTTTATATTGGTTTATGCTGTTGCATTCAGAATAAAACAAAAAGTGTGAAGTCACAATATTTTAAAGTATCAATTGCGCTTAGCATTATTGCATTAATATTTATTGCAAGGCTCGCTTATTTGCAATTATTCACCGATCGATATGCCTTGAATGCAGCCAACACTTCCATTAAGAAAGAATACATCATTCCTCAACGCGGCGTAATTTTCGATAGAAATGGGAAAATTTTAGTGGGAAATCAGCCCTCCTACGAAATTTCTTTCACTGCTGCATTAATGAAACCAGATTTTGACACGATTGGATTTTGCAAATTGGTTAATATTACAAAACCTACTTTCATCCGAGCCATTACAGCTTTAAAAAAAGAAAAATATTATTCTAAATTAACGCCGGTTACTTTTATTAAAAATATTAGCCGGGAAGAAATTGCTAGAATACAAGAAATTATTTTTAAATATCCCGCATTTAATATTGTTTCCAGACCGCAGCGCCAATATGAAGTTTCTACCTCTGGCAATCTTTTGGGGTTTACAAATCAAGTAAATGATCGTTACATAAAAAGAGACTCCACTTATTATTTGCCAGGAGACATCGCAGGAATGAGCGGTATTGAAAAATCTTATGAAAAACAATTACGCGGAAAAAAAGGAATCAATTATATTCAAAAAGATATTCGTTTAAGAAATGTGGGGCCTTATAAAGAAGGAAAATTAGATGTTCCTGTAGAAACGGGGAAAGATTTAACATTAGCTATTGATTACGATTTACAAAAACTAGCTGAAGAAATGCTAGTTAATAAATTTGGCGCCATCGTAGCAATTGACCCCAAAACAGGTGAAATTTTAACTTTAGCAACAGGGCCAGATATTGATCCAAACCTCTTTGTTGGGCCAGAAAAAACAAGAAATTTATATAAACTACAAACCGACACGGCCTACAATAGGCTTCCTACGTTTGATCGATCCACGCAAGGCGCTTATCCGCCAGGATCTACTTTTAAATTATTAACGGCGCTCGCAGGAATGCAAATGGGCGTGATGACTCCCGACACAGTTTTCCCTTGTGGTCGTGGTTTTAATTATAAAGGCGTTAGAATAAAAAGTCATGGTGGTGCGGTATCATTAATTCCGGCAATTCAGGTTTCTAGCAACTGTTATTTTTCTTATGCTTATTTGGCAATTTTAAATAAATACCCCGGAAATCCGAGTAAAAGTATTGATGAGTGGGCAAAAATAATGCACAGTTTCGGTTTGGGAGATTATATGAATAACGATTTAGCCACGGGCAATAAAGGCTTAATTCCTGATAGTAAATTTTACGAAAAAAGATACGGTAAAAATTGGAAACCAATAAAAGCCGTTTTTAATGGAATGGGACAAGGCGATATTTTATTAACGCCACTTCAAATAGCAAATTTTACGGCGGCAATTGCCAATAAAGGCTATTATTATACGCCTCACATCGTGAAATATATTGATGGAAAACCAAACCCGGATCCAAGATTTAAAGTAAAACACCAAACTTTAGTCGATAAAAAATATTTTGATGCCGTTCTTAAAGGAATGGAGGCAGTAATGCTTCATGGAACCGGCGCTGGATTAAAATCATCGGAATTCACGCAATTGGCAAAAACCGGAACCGCGCAAGTTCCACAAGGGAAAGACAACTCAATTTTTACTTTAATTGCACCGGCGGAAAATCCTAAAATTGTAGTTTCTGCTGTGATGGATCATGCAGGATTTGGAGCAACTTGGGCAGGACCCGCATCTACTTTGATTGCAGAAAAATATTTAACAGGGACTATAAAACGAGATTATCTTTACAAAAAAATGATCAACGCCAGTTTTATGCCAGAATATAAGCGACAATGGATTGATCATCTTAAAAAAATTGGCAAATATGTGCCGCCAAAACCAGATTCTATACAACTTAAAAGAAAACAAGACAGCCTTAAAATAATTTTAGAAAAAAAATTGAAAAAAGGACTTGCTAAAAAAAGTGATTCTACAAAATCTAAAACCAAAGTAAAGTGAAAACAGAGGGTATAGATAAATTAGGATTGGGACTTTATGTGCTGCTGTGTCTTTTCGCCATCGCAAATATTTATAGTGTGGAACCTAAAAGTGGAGAAAAGCAACTCATGTGGTTTGGCATTTCTGTTTTTGTTGGGATTGTGATATTTATAATGCGCGCCAAATTTTTCGAAAACTTATCTGCTGTGTTTTATGTTTTAGGCGTTCTACTTTTAGTAGGGCTTTTTCCGTTCGGTAGTGAAGTTTTAGGACAAAAAAACTGGTATAAATTTGGCCCAATAAGTTTACAGCCAGTTGAATTTGTGAAATTAGCCATCACATTAATGTTGGCAAATTATATTTCTGGGCCAGATTTCGATATTAAAAAATCCAAATCTTTGTGGACGGCTTTAATAATAATTGGCATACCAGGTGTTTTGGTTTTAGCAATCCCAGATGTAGGATCGCTTCTTGTTTTTTTAGCCTTTATAATTGCACTGTATAGAGAAGGTTTAAGCGGCTGGTTTTTTGGCGTGATTGCTATTATTGCCGTTATTTTTTTAGTTGGTTTGGCGGTAAATCCTCTTTTTTTAGTAATCCCTATTTTGCTGATTAGCGGGTTTGTTTTATTTGTAAACAGCAGAAGAATTAATTGGAATGTGATAAGTACTTCCGTTATAATTTTGTGCATTGCTGCGATGTGCGGTCTGGCTTACGGAGCACCAAAAATTTTAGAAAAAATGCCAAAACACCAAAGAGAACGCATTGAAGTTTTGTACAAAGGCGAAAAGGCCTTTCGGGACACTTCTGGCTATAATCTTTTGTATTCTAAAACCGCCATAGGTTCTGGTGGATTTTTTGGGAAAGGCTACAGAGAAGGTTCGGTAACGCAAGGTAAATTTGTGCCTGAGCAAAGCACCGACTATATTTTTTGCACTGTAGGTGAAGAATGGGGCTTTTTCGGCAGCATGATGCTCATTTTAGTATATTGCTTATTTATAGGCAGAATTTACTATTTAGCAGAAAATCAAAAATCAACTTTTAATCGGGTTTTCGGCTATTGTTTTGCTTCAATTTTGCTCATGCACTTTGCCATTAATCTCGGGATGGTAATGGGGCTTTTCCCGACGGTAGGAATTCCTTTGCCGTTTTTCAGTTATGGTGGTAGTTCGCTTTTGGCTTTTTCTGTCATGACATTTATCTTTTTTAAATTAAATTACGCCGATCGGAATAGTTTGGTTTAGCGCTTTTTGGTTTAAAATACTTATATCGCTTTGTAAAGGTCTGCTTTCAGTTCTCTCTTAAATTTATTGAAACTTAATTGCAATTTTTTTGATAAATGCCTCAATAAGTTTATATAAATTATCGATATTAACGCTTTAATTTTAATTTAGAAAAATTCCTGAAATAGATTCCTCAAGAAAGTCTTTGCAATGAAGTAAGCAAATTTGCATTAACGTGATAAATTGCCTGAAAAACCATCATTTTCTAAAATAAACACGAATTTTCCTACCATTTCCTTTCAGTTTTTTTACTTTTGTCTAAAACAAGATAAAAAATGCATCAAAAAAAATTAGGAGAATGGTCGGCCACTGCGATTTGCGGGAATGATATTACCTCTTCTTGCCTCTACGTTTCTGCCCTCACAATAGTTGCCGCAGGACAATACGCATGGTTGGCTTTACTATTTGTGGCAGCCATTTTATTTCTATTTAGAAAAATCTATGGCGAAGTTGTAGGTGCACTTCCATTAAATGGTGGTGCTTATAACGTACTTCTAAATAGTTCTACAAAAAGCAATGCGGCGCTTGCAGCCTGCCTCACCATCCTGTCTTATATGGCAACAGCGGTAATTTCCGCCAGTACAGCGATGCATTATTTGCACGAAATTATTCCTGCAATTAATGTCAACATTGCTACGTTTTGTCTTTTATTATTTTTTCTTGGTTTAACGGTTTTAGGAATTACTGAAAGTTCAATTGTAGCTCTAGTAATTTTTGTATTTCACTTGAGTGTCATGTTATTACTCATTATTTTTTGCATCATTTTTATAGCAAACAATGGATTTTCAATATTGGTTGAAAATTTTTCGCTTCCTGTACGCGGAGGAAGTATAGGCACGGCATTATTTTTCGGGTTTGCTGCAGCGATGCTTGGTATTTCGGGTTTTGAAAGTTCTGCCAACTTCGTTGAAGAGCAAAAACACGGCGTTTTCCCAAAAACTTTAAGAAATATGTGGATTGCGGTTTCTGTTTTAAATCCACTAATTGCCTTTCTCGCTATTTGCATAATGCCAATGAGCGCGGTTGATTCTAAAGTAGATTATTTTTTAAGTTTTATGGGCACTTTAACAGGCGGAAAATGGTTGGCTTTGATTATTTCCATTAATGCTGTTACCGTTTTAAGCGGTGCTGTTTTAACCTCATTTGTGGGAGTAAATGGTTTAATTAAAAGGATGACTTTAGATAGAATTTTACCCCAGTTTTTCTTGAAAGAAAATAAAAGAGGAAGCACATATAGAATTTTGGGGCTCTTCTTTGCGCTTTGTATCTCGGTTTTGGTAGTAACTAAAGGAGAAATTTTACCACTGGCCGCGGTTTATACCTTATCATTTTTAACAGTAATGGCATTTTTTGCACTCGGGAATTTATTATTAAAAATCCGGCGTGCTCGTTTGCCTCGCCCTGAAACTGCGCCAACTGCACTTGTTGTTTTAGCACTTTTTGGCGTCATTATAGCGCTTTATGGTAATATAAAAGCAAATCCCGCCTATCTAGTTACTTTTTTACAATATTTCATACCTGCCATCTTAATTATTTCTGCAATGCTAGCTAGAAATGATATAATGGTGGTTATGGTAAAAACAATGCAATCTATCACTAAAAGTTTTCGAAAAATAGCGGTTACATCGCGCAAAAGCCTTCACAAATCTATGCATAATCTACGCAGCCAAGAATTTGTTTTTTTCTCTAAAGGTGATGATATTGCAACTTTAAATAAAGTAATGATTTACATTAGCCAAAACGAAGTAACCAATAAAGTAAAAATTGTAAGTGTTTTGAAAAATCACCAGCAGCCGAGTGAAAAGTTTCTTTCGGATTTTGATACTTTAGATCGCGCTTATCCTGAAATGGATATGGAATATATAATAATTGAAGGAAGTTTTACACCTGATTTGGTAGAAAAACTAAGCAACGAATGGAATATTCCTAAAAACTTTATGTTTATTTCTTCACCAGGCGAGAAATTCAGTTATCGCGTTGAAGAGTTGGGAGGTGTAAGATTGATATTGTAAAGGAATTTTCTTGTAAATTTTGAACCGCTTTCTTTTAGGAAGCGGTTTTTTAATATTGTTTGATTTTGCTTGATATTGTTCTATGTTGTTTGATAATAAACTACCGATATAATTTTGTCATTAAAATTACTTTAAAAGATTGAACTCCTAAGGAGTTCCTTTTCAATATTATTCATTTTTTCTACACAGATATTGCTCCTACGGAGCATTTTTATTTTTCGGAAAATTCTAAGATAAAATGGTATGAAACTATCACTTAGAAGAATAAATCAAATTTTGAATACCAAAATTTTGAATTTTTGTGCATAAAAAAAGCCACCTCCATGGCGACTTTAATTATATCAATTATAAAATATTTATCTACTAATTTTTGGCTACATCACTTTCTCCAAAAGCTTTGGTGATGATACGTTTAGCAAACCTAAATTTTGGCGTCCAATAACTGTCATTAAATAAAGAAGATATCATCACGCCTCTAGAAGTTGCGGCGTGTATAAATTTTACCTCTCCATCTGGCGTTACATCTTCCACAATCCCAACATGCGAAATTCTGCCATGTTTTCCGTGAGAAAAGAAAACCAAATCTCCTTTTTGTAAATTTTCTTTAGAAACAGTTTCTCCTTCTGTTGCTTGTGAAGCGGCTACTCTTGGAAGGTTTAAACCTGTGGCGGCACCAAAAACTGAAAGTACGAACGCGGAACAATCTATGCCATTTCTGGTCATTCCACCATATCTGTAGGGCGTTCCTAGATAAGATTCAGCTTCACTTAAAATACCATCAATTGTATTAGAATGTTTGATTGCTTTTGCAATTTCTTCATTCTTAAGAGCGTTATTTACTCTTGCAACCATCGCTGCAGGATTTTCTTTAAAACTGCTGATGAGTTCTTTTTTATCTTTTTCTAATTTTTGAGCGTCTATTGTGGCGAGATTGGCACTCGCTTTGTATTGTGCGGGGTAGAGTTTCGGAGCAGAAACCACGTAATTGGATACACAAGACTGCAAAGAAATAGTTGTAATGGCAATAGCCATATAAAACAAAATTCTTCTCTTCATATATTAATTAAGTGTATTAAAGGTATTTTTCTTTTTCGAACTTTACAAAAATAGGGAATAGCGAAAAAGAGAGTGCTAAAATAGTTTTGCACATTCACTATTTTAACATATTTTAACATTATTGGCCAGAATGTTAATGAATTTAAACGCCTCAGCCGCCTATTTACCGAGTTTTTAGTCTTTTTTAATTGTGAAACGTTAACATTTAGAAGGGTGTTTTTCCTGTATGCTGAACCAATTGCTCTAATATTTTTCACTTTCGGCATTTGATGATAAAAAAATACTCCCAAAATTGGAAGTATTTTTTTACATATTTCTACAAAAAATTATCTTGTGAAAAGCATTTCTCTGTATTTTGTTAATGGCCAAAGTTCATCATCCACCATCATTTCTAAATCATCTGCTGGTTTTCTTACTTTCTCGAACAATGTTTTCACATTATCGCAAAAATAGGTCGCGCGCTTTTGTCCATCTTCAATTCCGTGGGCAGTTTCTCTTGCTGCAAGCAATTCTTCAACGGCTAGTTTTATTGCAGACACATTTTCAGAAATGTTAGCAATTAAACTCATTTGCTCTTTTGCTAATTTTTTGAATTCTTTATCATCAAAAATATCTTTTAAACCTTTAACATTTTCGATTAAACGGTTTTGGTAATTTAAAGCACATGGAATGATATGATTTCTTGCAATATCTCCCAATACTCGCGCTTCAATATCAATAGTGGTAGAATATTTTTCTAATTTTATTTCATTTCTGGCCTCTACTTCCCGATGTGTGAAAACTTCTAATTCTTCGTATAAATCAACGAATTTTTTGTCCATTTCACGCTCCAACGCTTCTGGAGTTGTTTTTAGGTTGCTTAAGCCTCGTTTTTTTGCTTCATTCGCCCAATCTTCTGAATAGCCATCGCCTTCAAACATGATGTTTTTAGATTGTTTAATATATTCTCTCAAAACGTTAAAAATAGCTTCGTCTTTTTTCAATCCCTTTTCTACTAAAGCATCTACTTCGGCTTTAAAATCACGTAATTGTTTAGCAACAATAGAGTTCATAATCGTCATGGTTTCTGCACAGTTTGCAGAAGAACCTACAGCACGAATTTCAAATTTGTTTCCTGTAAAAGCAAACGGTGAGGTTCTGTTTCTATCTGTATTATCTAATAGAATTTCAGGGATTTTGCCAACAACATTTAGTTTTAAATCTGTTTTTTCATCGGGAGATAATTTTCCTTTGGTTACTTTCTCTAATTCTGATAAAACAGAATACAATTGAGAGCCAATAAATACTGAAATAATTGCAGGCGGCGCTTCATTTGCACCCAATCTGTGGTCGTTATTAGCAGAAGCAATTCCTGCTCTTAATAAATCTGAATATTCATTAACGGCTTTTATCGTATTGATAAAGAAAGTTAAAAATTGCAGGTTTTTCTTTGGATTTTTTCCTGGGCTTAAAAGATTTTCGCCTGTATCTGTGCCGAGAGACCAGTTATTGTGCTTTCCGCTTCCATTTACACCCGCGAAAGGCTTCTCGTGAAGAAGTGCATTAAAATGGTGTTTGTGAGCAATTCTCACCATCACATCCATCACTAAAGAATTGTGATCTACTGCCACATTTGCTTCTTCAAACATTGGTGCCATTTCAAACTGATTTGGCGCCACTTCATTATGGCGAGTAGTAACCGGAATACCGAGTTTCATACATTCAATTTCCAAATCTTTCATAAAATTCATGACTCTAGTTGGGATTGAACCAAAATAGTGATCATCTAATTGCTGTCCTTTTGCAGGAGCGTGGCCCAATAAAGTTTTTCCTGTTAAAACCAAATCTGGTCTAGATTTGTACAAAGCAGAATCAATCAAAAAATATTCTTGTTCCCAACCCAAAGTTGGAACTACTTTAGATACATTCTTATCAAAATATTGCATCACATCTGTTGCTGCTTTATCAACCGCGTGAAGGGAACGCAATAAAGGTGCTTTATAATCTAAAGTTTCACCAGTATAAGAAATAAAAATGGAAGGAATACAAAGTGTAGTGCCCATTATAAAAGCGGGTGATGTAGGATCCCAAGCGGTGTAACCTCTTGCTTCAAAAGTATTTCTAATGCCTCCATTTGGGAAAGATGATGCATCTGGCTCTTGCTGAATTAATAAATTTCCAGAAAATCTTTCTATTGCTTTTCCACCTTCAATTGGTGTAAAAAAGGAATCGTGCTTTTCTGCGGTTGAGCCTGTTAGCGGCTGAAACCAGTGCGTATAATGCGTTACACCTTTTGCCATTGCCCAATCTTTCATCGCCACCGCCACTTGATCTGCTACTGGACGTTGAATTTTACTGCCTTTTTTTATAGCATCCATTATTGAGTTGAAGGCTTCCTTTGTTAAATATTCTCGCATGGTGTCTTCTGAAAAAACATTGCTGCAATATAATTCTGAAAGTTTGGCCGGCACGGTAACTGCGTTTTCACTTCTAAAATTTTTAAATGAAAGTGTTTCTAATGCTTTGAATCTTAATGTTGACATCTTATAAATTTTTTTTACAAATTTAGATTATTTTTTAAAATAAATTGTATCCCACCCTACTTTTTTTAGGGGTAATAATGATTTTTCTATCTTTTTTAAGCAAATTTATAGGTTTTTTAACAGTTTATTTTGTACTAATTCATAGAAACATTCGCTTTCTATGATTTTAATTAAATAAAAAAATCTTTTTCTATTCCTTATCTTTGCGTGAAATTTTATTTATGGCAAAATCCAGAGCAAGAGAAACGACAGAATCTATCGAGCGTTTATATGTAACATTAAGACACTTATTTTATCGCGGTTTCTACAAACCCAGCGGTGTTTCAGGCGAAAGTTTAAGAAGTTTATTGCTAAACATTAACCCAGAAATCTACGGAACCATGGGCGTTTCAAACAAAATAGAACTCGATGGTTTAATGTACGTTTTAGACCGCCTTCCAGAAGGTATTGAAGAAACAGCTTTTGTGCATTTAACTTCAGATGAAGGTTTTGATAAGGGCAGTTTTGAACCAATTGTTCCTAAAAAAAGACGTAGAAATTGTTATAGAATTGATGAGCACCAGATGAACATTGAGGTTCTGCTCGGTCGTTCTGAAATTTATGATATTCTTACGCACCTTACCTTTTTATATATTGAAGCAGATAAAATCAGAAATCTTGGATTTTTGATGGACAAAGGCGGAAAACCAATCCGAACTTGGCGTATTATTGAAGAAGTGGCCTTGGGCGAAAAGAAATTTAGCCGAAAAGAAAAAGAAGTGGCACTCATTCATCTTTCTTCTTTACTAGGAAGAACTTTTGATGAAACTTTAAATGCTTATAACTCCTTTGGCGACGATCAAAATCCTGACAGGTTATTTAAAATTATCTACCATTTAGGTAAAGGCAGTTTAGACGACATTCTAGAAAAACGAGAGCGCGAAATTCATTTTAGCGCCATTTTGCGGGAAAGAGTTGGGCACCATTACTTCGGAGAAAAATGGGCAAACAATGTGAAAGAAATTTTGGCCCAAAATAATTTGCATAATAGACCGCTCCACATTATTTCGGCCAACATGCATTCTGTGAAAAATATGCTTTTTGCAAATGATGCTCTTGGTAAAAAACATAAAGGCGAAGTAGATTATAAACTGTACGAGGAAATCAGCAATAAAAAAGCACTTCAAGATAAAATATTAGACTATTCTTTGCAACAAGGTTTAATTTATATTGATGACCAAAGCGGAAGTAATATTGATGTGCAGATTATAGATTTAAGCAAAATTGATTTAAAAAACTCTCCTTTCGCACACACAAAATTCTCTGGCGATGATGTCGTTTTGGTTTTTGATTACGCTTTTGGCGAACAGGCTTTTGAAGTGATGGACGAACTTTTGCGCCCTTTCGATTTCAATAATGAAATCCACACCATGAAGGTGAAATCCATCAACATTATGGGAAAGGCCGGGATTTTAACTGGCGGGAAAGGCGATATAATGATTCCTACTTCGCATATTTTTGAAGGAACAGCCGATAATTACATCTTTGATAATATTTTAAAACTTGAAGATTTCATAGATGAAGATTTAAAAGCATTTGAAGGGCCGATGATCACCGTTTTGGGAACTTCACTTCAAAATAAAGATATTCTTACTTATTTTATGACCACTTCTTGGAAGGCAATTGGTTTAGAAATGGAAGGCGCACATTATCAGAAAGCGATACAAGTAGCGAGCAAAATTAGGAAACATATCTCTGAAGATTTATCTGTTTCTTACGCTTATTATGCGTCGGATAATCCTTTGGAAACAGGCTCTACACTTTCTTCAGGCGGTTTGGGATTAACAGGTGTGAAACCGACTTATCTTATAACACTTAGAATTTTGGAGCACATTTTTAAAGCGAAAACAAAAGAAGCGGTATAATTTAAATTTAAACTTTTTAAAGCCAATCAATACCAAAATTTTGACTGGCTTTTTCTATTAAAATTATTTTATCTAAAATTCTTATCTTTCCATTTCAAAACTATTTAAATATGACAAAATCCTTTTTCCTAATTCTACTATTTATTTGTGGATTATTTTCAGCGCAGCAAAACGCTTACTATCAGCAACACGCCAAGTATAAAATGGATATTGATGTAGATGCTGCAAACTATACTTACCAAGGAAAACAGTCTATAGAATACACCAATAATTCGCCGGATGAATTAAATGTGGTTTATTTTAATCTTTTTTGGAATGCTTTTAAACCCGGTTCTATGATGGATCAGCGCGTGCAAAATCGCGGTAAAACTGGCGATTCTCGGTTGAATGTGGATGGTGTTTCCCGTTTGGCTTCAATTCCAAAAGACCAAGAAGGTGCGCAAAACATCCATTGGATAAAGCAAAATGGTAAACTTTTGAAATATGAAATTCAAGAAACCATTATGAAGGTTTATTTAAATGAAAGTATCAAACCCAATTCGTCCACCAAATTTACGATGGAATGGGACGCCAATGTTCCGATGCAAATACGAAGAAGCGGCAGAAACAACCGCGAAGGAATTGATATGACCATGACGCAATGGTACCCGAAAATTTCTGAATACGATTACGATGGATGGGCAACTTTCGATTATGTTGGAAGAGAATTTCACGCACCTTTTGCTGATTTTGATGTCAATATTAAAATTGATAAAAACTACGTTATCGGCGCTGGTGGAACTTTAGAAAATCCTTCAGATGTAAAAGGTTACACAAGTTCCCCAACCATTAAAGCAGATAAAAATAATAAAGTAAACTGGCATTGGACGGCAAAAGATATTTTAGATTTCGCTTGGGCTGCTGACCCCGATTATACAGTGGATTCCTTTGCCGTTTTAAATGGCCCAAAAGTCTATTTGGTCTATCAAAAATCCGATAAAACAGCCGCTTGGGAAGAATCCATTCCTTACATTAAAAAATATTACCAATTGATGAACGCAGCGTTTGGCGACTACGTATATCCCACTTATTCTTTTATACAAGGCGGCGATGGCGGAATGGAATATGGTCGATGCACGATGATTCTGGGTGAAGCAAAATCTGTTCAAAGTTTGTGTGGCTTGATGTTTCACGAAGGTTCTCACTCTTGGTTTCAGCAGATGTTGGCAACCAATGAAGCGATGCGGCCATGGATGGACGAAGGCTTTACAAGCTACGCCGAAGATTATATTATGTACCAATTATTTCCACCTACAACGCCAGAAGCAAATCCTTTCATTAATTCTATAAATGCCTACATCAGATGGACAAAATCTGGTTTGGAAGAACCCGCAGTTTGGCTCGGCGACCATCACGATAACGGAACGGCTTATACTTTTGCCACATACGTAAAAGGCGAGACTTTTTTAGTGGAACTCGGTTACATAATGGGCGAAGAAAATTTGCAAAAAACCATGAAAGAATATTACAAGCAATGGCACTTGAAACACCCCACCGACCGAGATTTCATCCATATTGCGCAAAATATTTCTGGTATGGATTTAAAATGGTTTCACCATTATTGGATCAATACTACAAAAACGATTGATTACGGCATTACAAACGTGCAGTATGATGCCACTTCAACTACCATTACATTAACCAACAACGGGCAAGTTCCAATGCCGATAGATTTTGGTGTAATGTTGAAGGATAAATCTGTAATTAATTATCAAATCCCTTTAAATTTAACGCGCGTCTTTAAGACAAAAGACATTAATGGGACGTTCACAAGTTTGCCATATTGGCCGTGGACACAGAAAGAATATACATTTACAATTCCTTATTCTAAAGACCAATTATCTGTTTTGGGTATTGATTTTTCTCAAAGAATGGCAGATGTAAACCCGGCAGATAATTTTGTAGAAGTGAAATAATTTTTGTTAAACTAAATGGCACAAGGCTAATATTGGTCTAATTTTTCTTTAATTTTTTATATAATTAAATGAATACTATCGTAATAAATATTGGAAACACAAATATCCGCTTCGGACTGTTTAATGGAGATAACTGCGAAATAAGTTGGGTTATAAATACAAAACCATACCGTTCACAAGATGAATTGTATATTCAGTTTTTAAATATTTATCAAGCCTACAATGTTAATGTTGAAAGCATAGAAAAAGTGATTATTGGTTCTGTAGTGCCACAATTAACTTACGATATTTCTCGTGCTATTTCTAGAATTCATGGTGAAAAAGCGATAATTGTAGATAGAAATACGCCATCGGAAGTAGAAGCAAAATCCAAACAAATGGGAACCGATATTTATGCGAATCTCGTTGCCGCGCATCATCTTTATTCAAACAGAAAAAAAATAATTTTTGATTTTGGGACCGCACTTACGGCGAGTTGTGTAGATGAAAAAGGCGAAACATTAGGTGTTATTATTGCACCAGGAATTATTACGGCGCTAAATTCTTTAATTCACGACACAGCCCAATTGCCAGAAATAGAGTTAATTAAGCCAAAATCAGTTTTAGGTTTAGACACCGTTTCATGTATGCAAAGTGGAATGGTTTATGGCTATTTGGGCATGGTAGAAGGTTTTGTTGACAGAATAAACAAAGAAGTTGAAGACGATTGTTTTGTAATTGCAACGGGCGGTGTTTCCCACGTTTATAAACCTTTAACCGAAAAAATTCAGATTGCAGATAGATTGCACACTTTGAAGGGTTTGTATTTTTTGGGAAAGGATTTGTGATAAAATTCTTTATTTCCATTCATTAATTATCTCCGCTTTTTTTTGAAAATTAGACGAATAAGAATTAAATCTCGCCTTTACCAGCATTTTTCTACCAACTGCATTTTGGGTATAAAATAATTTTGCATTGCCCACTTTCTGCTGCCATTGGTTTAAAAAATATTCTGCTGTTTTTTTATTTTTTGCTAAAATATCAGGTAAAGGATTGTAATCTTGCTTCATGAGAAAAAATAAAAATTTTTCTTCTCTGACAATCAAATAGCGCGGCTTTTCAATTGGCGAAACAATTTCCTTTAAAGCATTTAAAAAAATACCATTTTCCTGCGTTGAAGCATTTTTTAAACAGCAAATCACGATACCATCTTTATCAGATTTACTCTCTACAACAATGTTTTTATTTTTTTTAATGCTGCCTTCAAACTGAAGACTTTCCAACAAAACCGTTCCTATTTTTAGAAAATCTTTACTGATGTTTTTATACCGTAAAAATATTTTAAAAGTTTTAAAAGTATAACCTCCAAAAATAAATAAACCTACAAATCCAAATAAACTTACAAAAGTTCCTAATTCATACAAAGAATGTATATTCTTGAGCCGGCTCAAAATGGACACCAAAGATTGACCGCCAAAACCCAAAACACCCGAAATCAAAGTTAAAACCGTTCTTTGCAATGTTTTATCGTAATAGAATTTTTTAGTTCTCATAAAAGACTCTCTTTCAGGAAAAGGAATTTTTATTTCCTCAATTAAACCGCTTCCTTTACTGATTGCAAAGTCCCATTTTTTACAAAGAAATTTTCGCTCTGAAGCAATTTTAAAAGTAGATAAATTGGTTCTTTGAATGTCACTATAATTAAATAAATTCATCTTCGGTTTAATCCTCTCAAATGAATTCTGAATGTGCGGCGATTTTGAATAATCAATACCAACAAAACTTTTGAAGCGCCTTTTCATCACTTTAAAATCTTCACCAAAATTTTCATCCACTGGATTCAAACATACCAAATGCCAAATGTTTGAAGTTTTTTCAGGATTTCCAAATTCGCTTCTGATCGCTCTGCCACGCATTTGGTTGGAAAGCACAAATGAACCAATGAAACTCGCTAGGATTAAAGAATTGATGCATGGCGCATCCCATCCTTCACCAAGCAAACTTTTTGTGCCAATAATAATTTCAATTTTTCCTTCACTAAAAATGTCGGTAATAAGAGAAACGATTTTATTATTTAAGATTTTATCTTGTTGAAACTGGAAATAATTTTCATCAAAACTAAGAAGAAAGATTTCCGGAACGTTGATATTGTAATTCTTTATTTTATCTAAAAACAATTTTTTGCATTCAATCGGTAAAATAATGACCGATCCTGTGAGAACTGCAATTTTCTTTTTTTTAAAATTTTTCCTACGAATTTTTTCAAAGATGGACATAACGCCAATTCTCATTAATTCGATATCATTTTCGGATGAAATACTCAAATATTCTTTTCGGATATAATCTGTGAGAATAACCATTCGCAAATTATTTCCTAAATTATTATATTCGAAATCAACAATTTCCGAGATAGAATTCAGTTTACTAATACTGTTAATTAGTTGACTGTTTATGTTTTCGTTACGTCCGAAACTAATGCTGTTGTTTTCTACAAGACCATTTCTGATTAATTTATTATACAGGTTTTCTTTGTACTCTTTTAAATCAAAAAAATATTTTCCGCCTTCAAATAAAATAAAATTCAGAAGCGTTTCTGCCCAATCTCTATTAAACGGTGGAATAATTTTTGTTTCTGTGCCAATTATTTCAAAATGCTTTTTAGAAATCTTAATTTTATGCTCGTTTAAAAAAATAAGAACGGAAGAATAAAAACCAATGTTTTCATAAATATCGCTTTCAAATTTTACAGGATCTAAAAAAAACGGCAGTTTCTTTAATTCCTGAACTAAAATCTGATCGTTTTTAATTTCCAGGAAAATTTTGTCAGATTTTTCTTTTTGTGTTTCGATGGCATCAAACTCTTCTGAACTCGGGAAACTGTAATGTACAAAATCTTGATGTGGACATAAATTTTTTTCCAAAACCAGATCCGGAACATATATTTCCGCATCAATTGGCCAATTTAAAGCAATATAATTTTTCCATTCTGCGTACTCTACGTCGTATGGTGGTGTTGCAGTTAAAGCAATTATTTTACAACTTAACTTTTCTTTAATTTTCATTAATGACTTCCACCACTCTCTTTTCAAATGATGTGCTTCATCAAAGACCAGGCATTGAATATTTTTCGTTTTAATTTTGTTTAAAATTTCTTTAAAATCTTCATCCGATTTAGTCGCTG
This sequence comes from Halpernia humi, assembly GCF_900108025.1. Lineage (GTDB taxonomy): Bacteria > Bacteroidota > Bacteroidia > Flavobacteriales > Weeksellaceae > Halpernia > Halpernia humi. The sequence goes on along the minus strand of NZ_FNUS01000003.1, from coordinate 268,225 downwards.
AATTAAAAGACTGATACGTGACCACCGTTAAAAACTGAGGATTTTTAATATCGTTTGAGATCCAAGCCGGTACAATATCTGTGTTTAAAAAAAGTTTACAGAAACGACTAATCCATTGGGTTTTTATGGAAATAGTTGGTACAAAAATTAACGTTGGTTTGTTAATTTTCAGCATCACTTCCAAACCTAAGACTGTTTTTCCTGAACCTGGAGGCGCAATAATATGGAAGTGATCATTTTTAAGATGAAAATCCAGTCCTTCTAAAAGTTCTTTTTGGTATTTTCGCCAGGAAAATTTAAAGTGTATATTTTCTGGAAATTGATTCACAACTATCTTTTACCCTTAAAAAAATCCTTCACAATCTGCGAACAGTCATTTTCTAAAATTCCTGTTACTATTTCAGTCTTCGGGTGAAGTGATAAATTTTTATTGATAAAGCCGCGTTGTTCATCTCGCGCGCCGATTACAACTTTGGAAATCTGTGACCAATTTAAAGCACCGCAACACATGACGCAAGGTTCTAAAGTGACGTAAAGCGTACAATTTATCAAATATTTCCCGCCCAAAAAATTAGCGGCAGATGTGATGGCTTGCATTTCTGCGTGCGCTGTGACATCGTTTAAAGTTTCTGTGAGATTATGGGATTTTGCAATAATGCGGTTTTGGGACACAATGACGCAGCCAATCGGCACCTCATCTTTTTCTAAGGCTTCTTGTGCTTGTTGCAAAGCGATTTTCATAAAATACTCGTCGGTAAACATTGAATGTAGTTGAGAAATTAAAATAAAAAAAGGTTCAGTACAAAACTAAACCTTTTAATTAATATGTTTTGATGTTTAAAATCGGTATCCAATTCCAAGTATTCCTTTTCCTGTTACTTTATCGTAATTTCCTTCACCAAATCTACGTGCAACGCCACCGCTTACTTCGAAGATAATATTTTTGCGCGCCACCCATTTACCACCAAAACCGATACCAGCGCCAATAGTAGTATTATTTTTCTTATTATAGGAATAATCGTAAAATCCATTTTGATTAGTAAATATAATATTATCCGTGTCATAAGTAGTTGTGATTGGTACAAATGCTTCGACAAAAAATCCGGCAGCGTATTTTTTACCAAAATACATTCGGTAATAGGGCGATATCTGTGATTTTAAATTACTATTATCTTCATTATCGCTGAAAAGAAATACGCCATTTATCCCGATTCCGGAATCTTTATTTAATAGTCTTTCATAAGAAACATTCAGCGCGGGTCCTGCAATTAGTTCGATTGGGCTGAGCATGATGTCATTTTGGCGTGTTGAAGTTGAGTTTTCAGATTCCTGCGCTGAAAGAAATAAGGTGCTAATGATTGATAGCGAGAGGAAAACTTTTTTCATATTATTTTTAATTTTCTCAAAGATATATTTTTATTTCGAGTTATTTATGGGTAAAAATTAAGTTTTACTTAATTAATGTGTAAAGCATTAGTGAATTTACTGGTGAAATTTTGGAAGAAAAAATACTGGTGAAATATAGCCCCGATTGTAGTGAAAATCCTTTTATTTTTTGCAAAAAATAAAAGATTGTAACGGAAAGCGGGTAGAGTTTTCGAAAATAAAAAATATCGTCATGCTCCCAAAAAAAATCCCGCCCAAATGAATGGACGGGAATTTGTGATTTTTGAGAATACCTTATGCTTCTGCGTTTTCTGCCGCAGCCTCTCCACCTTCTGGCGTTGTGTTTTCTGCGCCTTCTTCTCCTTCAGTTTCTTCTTCATCATCTAAATCTGCACCTTTAATTGCAGTTCTTGCCATTCTTACGGCTGCAACTACGGCATTGTCTGGATGCATAAATGTGAAATTATCAGTTTTGATGTCTCCCACATAAAGTTTCATACCGATTCTTAAAGCGGTGATATCAACCACGATTTCATCTGGAAGATTTCCTGGAAGCGCTTTCACTTTCAGTTTACGGAATGGGTTTCTAAGAACACCACCGGCAACAACACCTCTTGAGCGACCTGTAAGTCTTACTGGAACTTCCATCATCACTGGTTTGTCATCACTTAATTGATAGAAATCTGCGTGAAGAATTTTATCTGTTAAAGGGTGAAATTGAATGTCTTGCAAAACTGCAGGAATTGTTTGCCCATCTACCTCTAAAGATACCGTGTGTGCTTCCGGAGTGTAAACTAAATCTTTAAAAGATTTCTCTTCTGTAGAAAAGTTTAGTGTTTCTTTACCTCCATAAACAACACAAGGAACTAATTCAGCATCACGTAAAGCTTTTGTCGACTTTTTGCCCACGTTTTCTCTTTTTGTACCTTGAATTGTAATTGATTTCATATAAAATATTTATTATTTTTTATCGGTTATATGTTATCGCCACCCTTTAACTGTGCTTATTTACTATGTTTGTAAACGGCGATTTCATTATATAATTTTAAAAATTTTTCTGCTTATATACTACCTAATGCACTGATAATGAATTAAATAATAAACTTATCGCTGATAGATTTGTGCTCGTGCACCATCTTCATAACATCAGCAAATAATGGGGCGCAAGATAGCACTTTTATTTTACTTGACAAATGATTTTTTATTGGAATTGAGTCAGTTACAATAACTTCTAAAAGTCTAGAGTTTTCTATATTTTCGTAAGCATTGCCGGAGAGTACGGGATGTGTTGCCATTGCTCTAACTGATTTTGCGCCTTTTTCCATGATGATTTCTGCAGCTTTACAAAGCGTTCCTGCTGTATCAATCATATCATCGATCAAAATTACATTTCTATCTTTTACCTCACCAATGAGAAACATATCTTCTATGGCGTTGGCTTTTTTTCGCTCTTTATAGGCAATTACAACTTCAGCGCCGAGATGCCCAGCATAATTTTTTGCTCTTTTAGCACCGCCCATATCGGGAGAAGCAATGGTAAGATCTAGTATATTATTTTTTAAAATATAGTCGATAAAAATAGTGGAGGCATAAAGGTGATCTACCGGAATTTCAAAAAACCCTTGTATCTGATCTGCATGCAAATCCATAGTCATTACTCGGGTTGCTCCAGCAGCAGTAAGAAGATTAGCAACTAGTTTTGCCCCAATTGGTGCTCTTGGCTGGTCTTTTCTATCTTGCCTTGCAAGGCCAAAATAGGGTAAGACTACCGTAACATTTTTCGCAGATGCTCTTTTTGCGGCATCAATCATTAGTAATAATTCTAACAAATTGTCTGCCGGTGGGAAGGTGGAGCCTATTAAAAAAACCCTTCCGCCGCGCACGGATTCGTCTAATATTGGTTCAAACTCTCCGTCTGAAAAAGTTTGGAAATTAATTTTTCCTAAACTTTGGCCATAATATTCTGCAATTTTATTGGAAAGAACAACGCTGGTTCTTGTAGAAAATAAATAACTGGCTTGGTGATTTTCGCTCATCTTGGTAGTATTGATTTCTTACTGGTGCAAATTTAAAAAAATAAAACCACCTGAAATCATTCAAGTGGTTTTATATTTATTTAATTTTAAATTAATGTTATGGGAATTTTACGCCAGAGTATTTATTAATATCTACCATTGGCAAAGTTGAGCCATATTTTGCATTAATTTGTTTCAAAAATTCATTTGCGATTAAGCCATAACCTCTTCCTGTAAGGTGAACGCCGTCTAAAGAAAAAGTTCCTCCTGTTACAAATGTCGGTGTATATTTTACTCCATTAAACATTATACCAGAAGCTCCTGCTAATTCAATCATTTTTGCGTTAGCATCCACAAAGGCTAAATTATTTGCATCTGCCGCTGCTTTAATAGTAGCATTAAAAGTTGCGGTTGCAGCTAATACCGCATCTACTTCGCTATCTGTTCCTGTTCCAAATTTTCCTCTTAAAACATGTTTATCTTCTAACGGAAAAGTAACTCCGTATTTATCAAAAGGAGCAACTGCATAAGGTGATGCAGGTTTAGACCCAATTACAGAACTTGTTGTTAACGGGATCAAATCGGCTTTTGTTGCGTGTCTAGCTTGTCCGAAAAGCAAACCTATTAATCCTGCTTGTTGCGCGGGAACACCTTGCGAAACTAATGCGCCTGTAATTTGCGCAGATAGATTTGTTAAACTTTCGTCCTTCAAAAGCAATGGGTTATTGGTTAATTTTAATAAATTCACTCTATCTCCTTGTCCGTAGGCTGTTAGTATTTGCTTTAGAGGTCCAAAAAGTTGTGTGTTTAAAGCAGTTACACTTGCTTGGTCTAAAGGAACCGGGTTGTAAGGCACCGTAGTAAAAAATGGCAAAGATGTTACATTTGGTATGTTTGCAACAACGCCTTTTGCACCTTGTGAAGTTAATGTTGAAACTAATGCACCGTATGCTTGATTAAAGGTTGCAGTTGGTGTGATTGGATCTGAATCATCACCGCCAGAAGTGGCATATCCCAAAACATCATTATTACCAATCCAAAGTGAGAAAAAAGTCGGTTTTTGAGACATCACATCGCCTATCACAGAAGCAGTTGTTGAAGATGAAAACCGCACAAAATAAGGGTTTGCCGTTCCTGTTGCTAAATTTGCAGCACTTCCATAGCCAGGAAATAATAAATGGAAGGATTTTGCACCAGGAACACCCATGTTTTGGTAGGGTCCACCAGATGTAACATTATCTAAAGCAGCGCCTGGTGCTGTAGGGACAGGTGCTAACGAACCATTTACTACGCTTAAAACCAATTTCCCAGAAAAACCGGGAAGGTTACTAAAACCACCAGAATTATTTGGCATTAAAGGCTGCTTAAAATCTCCGCCACCTGCAAGTTTCATTTGCCCAGCAATCATTGATGGAAAAGATTCGTTTTGCCCATCTATGTACAAAGCACCATTGCTATATCCGGAAGTAAGTGAGTTTCCGACCGCTACATATTTACTAAAATCTGCGTTACCTTTAGACACAACCACTTGGCTTACATCGGTATCAAAGTCTGTTTTACAACTTACCGTAAACAATAATGCCGAAACAGCTAAAGTTGAAATTAATATCTTTTTCATAATTATTTAAAAATTAAAATGCGTTATAATGAAGTCCTAAACCAAAGTAATAAGCTTTTGCTTTCGCCTGACCTATTAAATTATAATACGTGTTATTTACTTTTCTACTTTCTGGGAAGGCAATTCCTCCAGCTAAATCCACACCAAAACTTTTGCTAACATTTAGGCCAAGACCTGCTGTAAAAACACTAGAATTAAATGACGGTGTTTCTGCCTGAAAGTTTTTATCCGAATATGGAGATTCATCATAATAGTAACCTGCTCTTAGGGCAATCATATCTGAAACTTGGTACTGCGTTCCGAATCTAAATGTTTTGGTATTATGGAAATTTTTTGGACTTACTAAAACCGTCGGGTCATTTGGTTGATTTCCAATAGGTGCGTTTGCAAAATCTAAGGTCAACTTATTGTATCTGTCCCAACCAGAGTAATTAAAATCTGCAGAAACTAACCATTTTGGTGTTACTTTATAAGTTGCACCAAGTGTGAATTCGTCCACAAGTGGTAACGTTGCTGTGAAACTATCTTGCCCAGCCGCACTTAATCCTAAATTAGAATAGAGCGCAGGAGAAATATCAAAACTTACAACACCTTCTTTCGCTTTTACATCAACAGGTGAGCGGTATGCAACACTGATGTCCCATTTGGTATCAGGCTGAAAATAAAAGCCAAATCCATAACCACTGCCTTTCGCTTTGCTGTCATTTAAATTTAATGTACCGCCAATTTGCGTCGCTGCTTTATCCCAATCTACGCTTCCTTTTGCATAAATATAACTTGCTCCAAAAGAAGCCCAAGGGGCCAATTTCACAGAAACCATCGGTTGAAAATAATATGCTTTTAGTTCTAATTTCTGCACAATTTCTCTTCCTGCCCAATCATTTGGCCATTCTATTGTGCTACCAAAAGGCGTTGAAAAACTAAATCCTAGTGAAACATTTGGTAAAACTTTATAGGCAACTGCCGCATAAACTGGAGTTCCGATGGGACTCTGTGTTTTGTAAGACTCCAAAGTTGCTAAACTTTGAAAGGTTACTGTAGACTTTGCACCAAAGCCACCCGCTGCAATACTTAATTTTGCTGGGATAAAAGACATCCCCGCAGGATTGAAAAATGCAACACTTGCATCTTCTGCGTGTGCGCTTGTGTGCGCCATTGCTAACTGTCTTACGCCCTGTAGAGAAACTCTGAAGCCTCCCGCATAAGCCATAAAGCTAGACAATAAAACTGTAGAAATTAAGAATTTTTTCATAAACATCATATATTAAGACTCAAATATAAAATTTATTTGATTACCAATGTTAACATTTCTTAATATTTTTTAAACAACATTTAACACAAAGATCTTGTTTAATTAAATGTTTTTATTAACCTTCTGTTTTATATGCAGTTAAATACTAAAAATCACATAATATCTAATCTGTTTAATGTTAAACAAAATAATGCATACCATAACAAAAGCCAACTTTATCCTATTTTTAAGAATTAAACCTGCCAATAAATAGATAAAAAAGGCACAAAAATAACTTTTAAACAGTTTAATTTAAAATTATACTAAATTTGCAGTTAACATAAAAACAAAACATATGAGTTGTGGATGCAAAACATCCGGCGATTCTTCCCATTCATGCGGTACAAAAAGCGCAAATGGATGTGATAGTGTAGATACTTGCGGTAATAGTTATAAATTAAGTGTTTTTGATTGGCTCTCAGACATTCAATCGCCTTCTAAATCCCAAAATGATTGGGTAGAAGTAAGGTTTAAGAATGAAAGAAAGTGTTTTTTTAAAAATGCTAATGGTTTACCGCTGCATATAGGAAGCATTGTTACAGTAGAATCTAGCCCGGGTCACGATATAGGCGTAGTGAGCCTAACAGGAGAATTGGTGAATATCCAAATGAAGAAAAAACACCATCCTGAAAACGAGGTTTTAAAAGTTTACCGTTTAGCCACGCAAAAGGATATAGAAGTTTGGCAAGGTTTGCGAGAGAAAGAAGAAGATATAAAAATACAAGCTAGAAAAATCGCCTACTCTTTACAGTTAGAAATGAAAATTTCTGATGTAGAATTTCAAGGCGATGGCGCAAAACTTACCTTTTATTATACGGCGGATAACCGCGTGGATTTTCGACAATTAATAAAAGAATTTGCCAGTACTTTCCGTACAAAAATTGATATGAAGCAGATTGGTTACCGCCAAGAAGCGGCTAAAATTGGCGGTATTGGTTCTTGCGGCCGCGAATTGTGCTGTTCTACTTGGTTAACGGATTTCCGTTCTGTAAACACAAATGCAGCGCGGTACCAGCAATTGAGCATCAATCCTCAAAAATTAGCCGGACAGTGTGGGAAACTCAAATGCTGTCTTAATTACGAATTAGATTCTTACCTCGATACATTAAGCCACTTTCCATCGTCTAACACAACTTTAGATACCGAAAACGGCAAAGCATTTTGCATCAAAATAGATGTATTTAAAAGAAAAATGTGGTTTGCCTATGCCGACAAAGCGATGGCATGGTATGATTTGCATATAGACGACGTAAAAGAATTAATTGCGATGAATAAAAAAGGCCTAAAAGCGACGCCTTTAGAAGAAATTCGCGTTACAGAAATTGAAGAAAAAGCAGTAGATCTGATACAAGAAAACAACCTTGATCGCTTCAATAACAAAAAAAAATCATCACGAAATAAAAACAACCGCAGTAAAACAAACCACCAACATAAAGCCGCAGTTACTGCAAATGCAAAAACTGCATCGAACAACAACAATGTAAAAACTGCGCAGAATTCTAAGCCTACAAATAATAATCCGCAGAAAAAAAAGTTTAAGAAAAAATACCCGCCAAAACCGAATAATAATGCTTAAAAATGGGAGTTTCGTTTTTTTGATTTTAATACTTTTTTCTTGTTCTAAAGAGAATAGCCAAACGTATATAACGAATATAAATGGCAGTTGGAACAAAAAACAAACACAAAAAATTCAATTTAAAATTGATGATGCGCAAAATCCGAAAAATATTATATTTGTTGTAAGAAATAACGATGATTATCCTTACAGTAATCTACGTTTAATCGTTAATTTCGAGTCACCGAACAAGAAGAGTGTTACCGATACGCTGAATTATATTTTAGCGAAACCAAACGGAGAATGGCTCGGAACTGGCTTCGGCGAAACGAAAGAAATATTATTTCAATACAAAATGAATTATAAATTACCGGAAAATGGTTTATATAAAATAAGTGTAAAACAAGCGATGAGAAAAGACATTCTGCCCGGGATAGAAGATTTAGGTTTAAAAATAGAACAGGCAAAGCCATAAAATAATGGAAAAAACATCAGGTACACATAAAAAGCCAAATACAACATTTCCTTTACCGCCAAAAAAGAATAAAAACACCGGTTATAAAAAATGGGTGAAATTCATTTGGGTTTCGCTTATCGCAATAGTTCTAGGGGTTTTCGCTTTGTTTTTTGCAGTTTCACAAGGGTTTTTGGGTGAAATGCCTAATGTGCAAGAACTAGAAAACCCAGACATTTATGTCGCCTCACAAATTTGGTCTGCAGATGGCGTAATGTTGGGGAAATTTGAAAAAGAAAAAACACAACCCGTTACATATAAAGATTTACCGCCATTTTTAATTTATGCCTTGCAGGCCAAAGAAGATGAGCGCTTCAGAGAGCATTCTGGTATTGATTTAAAATCCTTCGCGCGCGCCATTTTTTTCGGAGGTAAACGTGGTGGTGGTTCTACAATCACACAGCAGTTGGCTAAATTATTAATCACCAAAAAAGCCTCACAAAATAAAATCGAAAGAATCTTTCAAAAATTAAAAGAATGGTCAGTTGCAGTTAGTTTAGAAAGAATTTATACCAAAGATGAAATTATCACTTTATACTTTAATAAATTTGATTTTCTCTTCAATGCAAACGGTATCGAAATGGCGTCGCGCGTTTATTTTAATAAAAAAACCAGCCAACTGACGCTTCCAGAAGCAGCAATGTTCGTCGCAATGCTTGAAAACCCTCGCCAAAATAACCCATACAGACATCCAGAAGCCGCAAAAAAAAGAAGAGACGTTGTTCTAAAACAAATGCTTGATACTGGATATCTAGACCAAGCCACTTACGAAAAGGCCATTTTAGAACCAATAAAAGTTGACTTTCACCCTATAAAATCTGTAGATCAAGGCTACTCTGCCTATTACAAATATTATCTGCGAAAAGAAATTGATGGCTATTTAAAAGATTATGAGAAAAAAACCGGTAAAGAATTAAATTTATACAAAGACGGCCTCAAAATATACGTAACGCTTGATTCTAAAATGCAAAAATATGCAGAAGAAGCGATAAAAGAACACCTTACAGATCTGCAGAAAAGATTTGATAATGAACAGCGCGGCAGAAAATTAGCGCCATTCTATTATTTAAATCAGAAACAAATCGATGCTTTAATGTTGCAAGCGATAAAAAGAACAGGCAGATACCGACAACTTAAAGCAGCAAACGTGCCCGAAGATTCTATAATGCTCGATTTCAAAACACCAACAAAAATGTCAAGATTTACATGGAATGGTGATGAAGAAGTAGAAATGACACCTTATGATTCTATTAAATACAGCAAGTCAATTGCGCAAGCCGGATTAATGTCTATGGAGCCCGCAACTGGCGATATAAAAGCATGGGTCGGCGGAATAGATTGGCAACATTACCAGTACGACCACGTGATACAAGGAAAAAGACAAGTAGGATCTACCTTTAAACCTTTTGTTTACGCTGCTGCAATCATTAATTTAGGAAAAACACCTTGTTCGATAGTTTCAAACGCGCCTTTCACGAAAGGAGGAAAAACTTGGTCAGAAAGAGGGCCGGCTTCTATGACGTATAAAGAAGCTTTAGCAAGATCACAAAACCCACCTGCAGTAAGAACTATGGATGAAGTGGGCGTAGATAATGTCATAAAATTAGCACGAGATATGGGCGTTACGAGCGACATGCAGAGAAATTTAACCACTGCATTGGGTTCATCCGACATTACGATTTACGAAATGCTTGGCGCTTATAACACATTCGCTCACTATGGAACATATATAAAACCGGAAATGATTTGGCGCATAGATGATTCTAATGGCCGGGTGATAAAAGAAGTAAGACCAGTAGAAAAAGAAGTAATGAACGAACTCTACGCCTATTCTATGATAGATATGATGAAAGGCGTAGCAGAATTTGGAACGGGAGCAGGAGAACTAGGCAGACGCGGCGTTCCAAAAAGCATAGAAATTGCCGCAAAAACAGGAACCACACAAAATAATTCTGATGGTTGGTTTATAGGTATGACGCCCAAATTAGCAACGGGCGTTTGGGTAGGCTGGGAAGACAGAGCAACCCATTTCTACGGAACTGGTGAAGGACAAGGTGCAAAAATGGCCCTCCCAATTTGGGCGATATTTATGAAAAAAGTTTGGGCCGATAAATCCCTCAATGTTTCACCTGATGATAAATTTCTAAAGCCTACAAGTTGGACTGGTAATTGCGACGATCTTCGAGGATTAACTGGTGGATATGGGGATGAAGGAGGCCTCCAAACTTTAGATGAAATTAAAAACCCAACGCCTGCGCCAGAAAAGAAAGCACCTCCTAAAAAAGAAGATAACGTCAATGAGAAAATCAATTCTTCCGATGATGTCGATTTTAACAAATAATCTTTAATTAAAAGTCTTTCATTTCTGAAAGACTTTTTTGTGTAATTATCCCGAAATTTGCTTAAATTATTCCAATGAACACATCTAAAATTTCCTCTCCCTTCTTAAAAAAATTTATAGGCGATTTTTCTGAAAATTTGCAACAAAGACAAACGCCAGGCGTTTTATTTTGCACGGTAAAACCTGCAGAATTTGAACATCCAGAATTAATTGATTTTAATGAAAAGTTAAGTGAAGAAATTGGTTTGGGCCATTTTGAAGCAAAAGATTTAGATTTTCTAGCAGGGAAAAACCTACCTGAAAACATTGAAACTTACGCCACCGCTTACGCCGGACATCAATTTGGAAACTGGGCAGGGCAATTAGGCGACGGGAGAGCCATTTATTTAGGAGAAATTTTAAATCAATTTAATAAAAAAACCGAACTTCAATACAAAGGCGCAGGCGCAACGCCATACTCCAGAACCGCCGATGGACGCGCCGTCTTGCGCTCCTCCGTGCGAGAATATTTGATGAGTGAGGCCATACATTTTTTAGGAATAAAAACAACGCGCGCATTAAGTTTAGTAAAAACCGGCGAAAATGTACTACGAGATGAAATGTACAACGGAAATCCGCAATATGAAAACGGCGCAGTTATTATTAGAACCGCAGAATCTTTTCTACGTTTTGGCCATTTCGAATTATTGTCTGCAAGAAAAGAATTTGATGTTTTACAGAATTTGGCAGATTTTACAATCGAGAATTATTTCCCCGAAATTGATAAAAATAAACACGAAAAATACGCACTATGGTTTCAAAACATTTCTGAAAAAACTGCCGATTTAATGGTAGAATGGTTTCGCGTAGGATTTGTTCACGGCGTGATGAACACGGATAATATGTCAATTTTAGGATCAACAATAGATTACGGCCCATTTTCTTTTTTAGACGAATATGATTTGAGTTTCACCCCAAATACCACAGATTTACCCGGCCGAAGATATGCATTCGGAAACCAAGGCAAAATCGCACAATGGAACCTTTGGCAACTCGCAAATGCACTTTTTCCCCTAATTAAAGATGAAAAGATCTTACAAGAAATCCTCAACAATTTCGGAAATTATTTTTGGCAAAAACACGATAAAATGCTCGCCAATAAATTTGGATTTGATGAAGTTTTAAGTGAAGATTTAGAGTTTTTCACGCAATGGCAAAGTATGATGCAAGATTTTAAAATAGATTACACGTTGTTTTTCAACAGGTTAGAGGAAGTTTCGGAAGACACGCAATTTGATTATTTTGATGATGCTTTCTATGAAATTTTGAATGGAGAATCCGCGCAAAAATTCAATCAGTTTCTAAAAGTTTACAGAGAAAGATTAACGAAAAATAAAATTTCGCGCGAAGAATCAAAAGCATTGATGGCGAAAAACAATCCAAAATTTGTACTTCGAAATTATTTGCTTTTTGAATGCATTTCGGAACTAAATGAGGGAAAAACCGATTTGTTTGATCAATTGAAAATGGCCCTAGAACAGCCCTACAAAGAAATCTACCCAGAATTTTCTGTTAAAAGACCTTCGAAATTTGATGATGTTATTGGCTGCACAAGTTTATCTTGCAGTTCTTAATTTTTTTAAAAACATAGGTTTAATTAAAAAAACTGTCACAAAAGTTTTAAAAGTTATCTATTTTCAAGTTTGATACGTGGAATTTTTTTGTTGCTTTTTACTAATTCTTTATAAGATTTGCGCTAAAAATGATGTTCTTTAAAAAACGTGATAAACATTAAAAAATGTAATTTTGCGAAAAATTTTTTACTGTGAATTTTAAACAAAAATCTAAAGATATTCTAAAAACTATTTTTCCCAGCCAATGGAATGAATTTTTTTTATTTGTTTTTTTTCTAACGATTTATGGCATTTTAGGTAGTTTTATCGCTTTGAATTTCAGAATTATTTTTGATAATAGAATTCCGTGGGATGCCTATTTTAGTTTTGATAATCGCGCAATAGTAATGACTGGCGGCGGTTTTGAGCGCCATCCTCTTTCTAATTATTTTTTCGATGGCATTAGAAATTTTGCCTTTTGGGTTTCTGGCGGTAAAATAGATGCTACTTTTCGCTTGGTTTTAGCGTGGTGCAGCAACTTTGCGGTGAGTTTGAGTTTAGTGCAAATTTTTAAATATTTAAAAAACATCATCAAACTTCCGCTAAAAATCTCCCTTTTAATTATTGCATTTTTTGCGCTTTTTTCTACTAATATTTTATTGTCTTTTACACCCGAAACTTACACTTACACTTTGTTTTTCTTGGTTTTATTTAATTACTATTCGGCCTTAAAATTAAGAAAAGACGGAAAAATTTCTGGTTCGGCAATGCTTTTATCAACCGTATTTTTGGGCGGATTAACCATAACAAACGCATCAAAAGTATTTATACCGGTCTTTTTTGAAAAAAAATTATTTTGGAATTGGAAGAAAATTTTAAATGCAATTCTACGCGCTGCTATTTCTGTGATTGTTTTCGCGTTGCTATATTTGAATCGTCTCAACTTTAATTATAGCAAAATTTTCGAAAAGACGGGCGCAGAATATGAAAAATTTTCAAAACCTAAAATTACACCGCTTTGGGATATGATTTCTTCTTGGTTTATGGGTGGCAACATGTTGTTTTCGAACTTTGTGATTCGGGATTATCACAGTTTGAAAGGCTTTAAATACAAAGCGCTTTTTATGGATGTTTATAGTTCTTGGGTTCCCTATATTTTCATCACCATTGTTTTCGCTTTACTTTTTTGGAGTTATGCTAAAAATTTTAAAAATAAGTTGGTGCAAATTTTAATGATTTCTTTGCTTGTAGATGTTGCAATACATTGTGTTTTAAAATTTGGCCTTCACACGGCTTATATTTACGGCGGTCATTTTGTTTTTGTGTATCCGCTTTTATTGGGCTGGCTATTTTTCGCCTACAAAAATTTGCCAAAAGTTCAGTCGTTGCTGTATATTTTGACTCTTGTTTTATTCATTTATTTGGGAATCAATAATTTTATGCGAATGGAAGAGTTTTTTGATTTTCTGAATGCGTATTATCGATAAATTTTTAATATAAATTTGTTATTAAAATTACTTTAAAAGATTGAACTCCTTCGGAGTTCCTTTTCAATATTATTCGTTTTTTTTACAAAGATATTGCTCCTACAGAGCATTTCTATTTTTCGGGAAAATTTAAAAATAAAATGGTATAAATTGAAGATAAAATTGATAATCGCGAGAATTTGCAGCCCGACCTGAGTGGAGCTCTTTTTGTGAGGAGGAACGACGAACAAAAAAGCGGGAACGGAGGGCGGAAAAGCTGCCCAAATAAAATAAAATGGGCGCTTTCGACGTAGTCAAATGTCTGCCATAAAAAATAAAAATTTTCTATTTCTTTTTCGTTCGTACTTTTTTCACTTGGTCTTTGATGAAGGGGTATTTTAATTGCATATCTTCGGCCAAATCTGCGTCTAAATCCATCGCTATTTTTAAACTTTCTCGGCCTTTTTCGTCTTCTTTTAAATGAAAGTGGCAGTTGCTTTTTTGGTAAAATAATTCGGCGCGATTGTGAATTTTTAGGGCTTTTTCTACTTCGATTAAGGCTTGTGAAAAATCTCCCAAAAGCATTAAAACTTCTGTGTAGGCGTACCAATTGTAAAATCTTGCCGGTTCGTGATCTAACAAAATTTTGATGCAAGCCAAACTTTCTTCAAAATTGCCAGCATCAATATGCAAAAACGCTAATCTTTTTTGATAATCTAGATTAAAATCATTTAAGGCGCTTGCTTCTTTTGCGAAATGCAAAGCCTCTTTCATTGCGCCCATTTCTTCATAAATGTAGGATTGCTCCATCATAGCAAGATAAAATTGCGGATCTTCTCGCAACGATTTTTGAAAATAATTGAGTGCCTGAATGGGCAATTTATCTTCTTTGTAACACAAACCAATTTTATAAAGCGTGAATGCTTTTGTGTATTCTAAATCCAGCATTTCTTCGTAAACGGCGATGGCTTTTTGCCATTCTTTCATGGCTTCAAAACAGGCGGCTTTATTGGCATAAACCCCGACAGATTGAGAGTTTATGGCTAAAAGAAAATCAAAACCTTTGATGGCTTCTTCGTAGTTTTTTTTATTAAAATAAAATTGGCCATATTCGTACCAAGCGGTTTCTGAAAAAGGGAAATCGTCTAAATATTTATTTAAAAAATCAATCGCTTCTTCGCCGCGGTTCATTTCATTGTAGCAAACCATTGCGTTTTCTAAAGAATAATCGTCTTGCGAATCAAATAGCAAAGCCATTTTATAATGCTTCAGAGCATTAAAAGGGTCGCCCAAATTGTGGTATTCATCTGCAATAAAATTATGAAGAAAATTTTCTTCTTCTTCAAGTTTTAAGGCTTTTTCACAATATTCTATAGATTTTCTTGGGTTGCCTAAATTAGAGTAATATTTTGCGCAACAAACTAAGAAATCGGTGTTTTCTTGCGCGCTTTCTTTTATTTCGTTGAGTAATTCTTTGGCTTTGGAATACTTCTCTAAATCTAGAAAAACCTCTAGTTGCTTTATTTTAATTTGTAAGGAATTTGGGTGCAATTTTAAGGCAAAATTGGTGGCCAACTCTGCAAAATTAATGTCTCCCATTTCCAAATAATAGATAATAATTTCCTCGTATTCTTCGGTATCGAAGTAGAGTTCTTCATTATTTTCTACCATGTCTTCGAACTTTTTTACCAGTTCATTTTCAAAAAATTCTTCCAATATATTTTTTAGATTTTAGACTAATCTTTGTAAGCCTAATTTATATTTAATTTTAACTAAAATTAGTTTTCGGGATTTTTATTTTTTTAAATTAATTTGAAAATTTTTAATAAATTTAAATCAAATATTTTAAATATTAAAATTCTAAACTAAACTCTTAATTTTTTCAATCATTTTATCACCCAAATCATCGGCTTCTTCTTGCGAAAAGGCTTCTGTATAAATTCTGATAATTGGTTCTGTGTTTGATTTTCTTAAATGCACCCAATTTTTTTCAAAATCGATTTTTACGCCATCCACTGTAGAAACTTCTTCGTTTTGATACTCTTTTTCCATTTTTGTTAAAAGTGCATCTACATCTATTTCTGGCGTTAGTTGAATTTTCTTTTTACCCATAAAATAACTCGGATAACTTGATCTCAATTCTGAAACGCTTTTGTTTTCTTTCGCTAAATGTGTCAAAAACAAAGCAACGCCAACCAAAGAATCTCTGCCGAAATGCAAATCCGGGTAAATAATTCCACCGTTTCCTTCACCGCCGATTACCGCATTTTTTTCTTTCATTAAATTTACGACGTTCACTTCGCCAACCGCGCTTGCAAAATATTCTGAACCGTGGTTTTTTGCAATATCTCTCAAAGCACGGCTAGAGCTTAAATTAGAAATTGCCACGCCTTTTTTGTTTTTCAATAAATAATCTGCAACCGCAACCAATGTGTATTCTTCGCCAAATAAATCGCCATTTTCATCAACCAAAGCTAAGCGATCGACATCTGGATCTACCACAATTCCTAAATCTGCTTTTTCGGATTTTACCAAAGCGCAAATATCGCCCAAATGTTCTTTCAAAGGTTCTGGATTGTGCGGAAATTGCCCGTTTGGTTCGCAATATAATTTTATGGTTTCGCATCCTAATTTTTCCAAAAGCATGGGAATTGCGATTCCGCCGGTAGAATTTACAGCATCTAAAACGATTTTATAATTTTTTGCTTTTATGGCTTTTACATCCACCATTGGCAAATTTAAAATCTGCTGAATGTGAATGTCAAATGCATCATTTCTTTCTTCGTAAGTTCCTAAATCATCAACTTCGGCGAAACTAAAACTTTCGTCTTCGGCTAATTTTAAAACATCTGCGCCATTTTCAGAATTGATGAATTCTCCTTTTTCATTTAATAATTTTAAGGCGTTCCACTCTTTTGGATTGTGTGATGCTGTTAAAATAATTCCGCCATCTGCGTTTAATTCTGGAACCATTATTTCTACAGTTGGCGTGGTAGAAAGTCCCAAATCAATCACATTTATTCCCAAACCTTGTAAAGTTGCACAAACTAAGGAATTCACCATTTTACCGGAAATTCTAGCGTCACGACCAACAACAATGGTCAGATTTTTTTTATTTTTATTGGTTTGAAGCCAAGTTCCAAAAGCGGCTGAAAATTTTACAATATCTAAAGGTGTGAGATTTTCATCTACTTTTCCACCGATTGTTCCGCGGATTCCGGAGATACTTTTTATTAATGACATAGAGTGTTTTATTAAATAAATAATTGTTGCAAAAATACGGAAATTAGAATTCGAATTCTAAATTTTAGATTGAAAAGAGATTACGAGCAACCGCAATCTTTATCACAATGTGTTCTTTTGCTATCAAATTTTTTTTTCGTAAAGTTTTTACTGATGGTTTTAAAAAGAGTATAACTCGCAAAAATAAATACGAGCGCGAGCAAAATGTATTGAAACGTTAAAGAGTTCATAATCTTAAAGTTACGAATTATTAATGGTTTACTTAAAAAACTGATAGACCAAAAGTGAGGCCAAATAAGCCAAACCCGACATCCCGACAAGTTGCACTAAAGTCCAACGCCAAGATTTTGTTTCTTTGTAAACCACCGCAATTGTGGAAACGCATTGCATTGCAAAAGCGTAAAAAATTAAAATAGAAAGTCCGGTTGCAAAATTGAAGACTTTTTCACCGTTTGGCTTTGTGTCATTTCGCATTTTATCTATAATTCTTGTATCTGGCGCATCATTATCTAAAGAATAAAGCGTGCTCATTGTTCCTACGAAAACTTCACGCGCTACGAAACTTGTGAGAATTCCAACGCCCATTTTCCAATCGTATCCAAGCGGCGCAATGGCCGGTTCTATGGATTTTCCCATTTTAGCCAAATAAGAGTTTTCTAATTTTACATCTGTAGAAACGAAATCTTTGGTCTGTTTTGGCGGTCCAAAATAACTGAAAACCCAAACAATAATACTTACGATAAAAATTATTTTTCCTGCGCCTGTTATAAATTCCCAAACCTTACCTAAAGTCAATTTAAAATTATAACGCCAAAGCGGCATCTTATACGCTGGCAAATCCATAACCAAAAAACTTCTAGACGTGTCTTTTATGACTTTTTTCAAAATTAATGATGCCAAAAGCGCCATAAAAAACCCTAGAAAATACATGAACATCAACATTAAGGCTTTGTACTGAATGCCAAAAAACGTTTGATCTGAAATCACCAATGCGATGATGATGCTATATACTGGAAGTCTTGCAGAACAGGTCATAAAAGGCGTTACCAAAATGGTAATCAATCTTTCTTTTACATTTTCAATATTTCTGGTGGACATTATCGCAGGAATTGCGCACGCCGTCCCAGAAACTAATGGAACAATACTTTTTCCGTTTAAGCCAAAAGGTTTTAGAAATCTGTCCATTAAGAAAATTACTCTCGCCATATAGCCAGAATCTTCTAATAAATAAAGAAAATATAATAAAATCCCAATTTGTGGTGCAAAAACCATAATGCCGCCAATTCCCGGTATAATTCCATTTGAAATTAAAGAATTAATCGGGCCGGCAGGAAGGTGTGTGGCTGTAAAATCAGAAAAAAGAAGGAAAAATTCCTCAATCCATTTCATTGGATATTCTGCTAGAAAGAAGACACTTTGAAAAATCACGAGTAAAACCAAAGCGAAAATGATGTAACCAAAAATTGGGTGCACTAAAAGTTTGTCTAATTTCTCCGTTAAAAGTTCTTTGAACTGTGGTTTTTTAGTTAAAACTTTAGAAACAATTCCGTCAATTTTTTGATAACGCCGAACCGTTTCTTGGGCTTGCAAGCGTTTCGGAACTAGGCATTTAACATCATTTTGAGTGATTTGGTCATTCACCGTTTCAAGTTTCCGCAGATGGGTGTCTGAAGGCAAAAGCGTCCAAACTTTATACTGATTGCTTTCGTGAATGTTTTCTAAAATTTTGAAAACCAAGCCCTTTTGCTCCATTGGGATTTCAAAAGAAACCTCTGAAGAAACTGAAAATTTTTGGTGGAAAACGGCTTCTCGAATATCATCAATGCCAATATTTGCTTTAGCATTGGTTTTAATAATATTTACTTTTAAAAGTTTTGAAAGTAAATCTAAATCTAAATTTATACCGCGTCTTTCTGCTTGATCGATTTGATTTACCACCAAAAGAACGGGAATTCCTAAATCTTGAATTTGCTGAAAAAGCAATAAGCCTCTTTTTATACTTAACGCTTCTAAAACATAGACAACGCCTGCATAATTTGGCTGTTCATCTATTAAAAATTTTGTGAAAATCGCTTCATCTTCAGAACCAGGATAAACGCTGTAAGAACCCGGTAAATCTATCACTTCTACTTCTTGGCCATTGTAACTGTAAATCCCAGATTGGCTTGCAACCGTTACACCTGCGTAATTACCGGTTTTTTGTTTTTTATTACAAAGCCAATTAAAAATAGTAGATTTCCCCACATTTGGGTTTCCTACTAAAATTATTTCTTGTTTTTTTTGGGACATTTACTTAGAAATTAGATTTTAGACATTAGATGTTAGACTAAAATCTAAACTTTAAAATTGATTAGAAATCTTCATTAATTATAAAAAAATTAAATTGTAGCTTTCACAAATATGTACTGCGCTTCTTCTTCGCGCAAGGCAATTCTACTTTTTTCTTCACCAAACTCAATATAAAGTGGTCCTTTAAAAGGGGCTTGGTAAAGTATTCTGAAAGTGGTTTCGGGCAAAAGCCCCATTTCAATAATTTTCGTGGGCATTTTGAGGTTATCGTTATCATAACCTTCAATTTTTCCCAATTTATTTTTTGGGAAGCAACACAACTTATTAGAAATATCTCCTTTCAATTTTTTAATTTGAACTGCAAATATACTTATTTAAATTTAATCTAAATAAGGAATTTTCGAATAAAAGACATAAATCATAAAAACCCAAAAACCTAATGGCTTTTGGGTTTTAAACAATTTAATTTGAAATTAATATTCAACTCTATATGGGCCTGAAACTTCTATCGGATTATTGTTTGCGTCATAAAAATCGCGCGTCATTTTTTCTTGTTTTTTTATCATTTCACCAACTGTCATCTCAGAGCCGGGCATTTTTCTGTCCATAATTTCTTTTGTAAGCATCGGTCTCATTGTTGCAAACGGATCTTTTTTGTATTGTGCCATTGTTTTTTCGAATTTTTCTCTTGGCACGATGGTTAATTTACCACCACCACCAGGTGATATTTTCTCTGCATAAGATAATTCTTCAAAATTTTCAATTTTTTTGTTCCCTTTTAAAACCCAAGAATAATTCTTGTCTTTATCTTCAATTTTAACAATCAAGCCCGGCAAACCTTTAAATTTGTACGGTCCATCTTGAAACGGAATGTTTGTTGAAAACCAAGCTGTCCACTGTCTTCCGCCGTATTCTGTAGTTGCTTTTTGGGTGTCATAATCTCCTATTTTTTCTTTTTCTGGCGAAATCTTCCAGTTAAAATTGGGTTCTTCATTATACCCTATTTGCACGGGTGTAAATCCGCTAGAAATTCTATCTAAATAGGTTTCTTTCATGCCTGGATATTCCTTTTCTATTTTAAAAGCGAACTTCGGCATCGTAATCATTTTTGACATATCTTTAAAGACGCCTGATTTCTGCATTTCCTCTACGGCAACTTTAACGATTGAATCTTGCGCCACCATAGTATAATCGCGATAAAGTGACTTATCTTTCGTAATGTCTAAAATCGTCATCACTTTTTCCGTTTTTGCGGAATCTTTCTTTGGTTTAAAGGTTAATTCGTAAAAAAATCGATTGGCCGATATTTGTGCGTTTGCGACAAAGGCAATCATCAATAGAATGATTGTAAACTGTTTTTTCATTTTAATGTTATTTGAATAATTAGTAGGCTTTTTAAAAATTTGTTACATAATTTAGATTTACTTTCTAAAAAAACCCACTCATAGAAGTGGGTTTTTGCTTTTTATGCTTTAAGTTTTTATTTAAAATTAAATTTTACTGTAAACATGACTTGGCTTGGGCGAAGTTGTAGCCTTGTGTACGATTGTGTGATGGCATCGTTGCTAAATCTTTCAAATACTTTTCTGTTGGTAATATTTAGCCATTTTAGTTCAAAATCTATTTTCTTTTTTGCCCAAGTGTATTGGTAGGCCACATCATAAAAGGCGTTGTGATATACATTTGGTCCTTGCGCAGAATTTATCTGATCCCAATTAAACGTCACGGTATTATTTTCTAAAGGATAGAATGCCGCCGTCAAATTATGTGTGTATGAGTTACTTTTAATTTGGTTTAATATATTGTCTTGCTTGTTCCAAGATTTGGTGAAGTTATAGTCTAAACTCATCCAAGAAAAATAGGCGTTATTAAACTTAAATCCAAAAGATTGCCCATTAGATTTATTTTGAAAATCTACGCCATCTTGCGAAGAAACAGATTCGTTTACAGTATTGCTTCCACTAATGGATGCGTTTGTTTTAAATTTAGGGAAATACTTTCCTACTTCTACGCTTTCTCTATTGCTAACACTTGTGTTGTCTGACACTTTATAATTAATAATCGTGGAGCCAAAATCATCAAAAGAGGGCGATGCTAATAGGTTGTTTTTGCTATGAGAATAGTTATACCGAACATTAAAAAATAAATTATTCAGAGGGTTTCTATATTCTATTCTAGGGCCAAAACCTTTTGATATTGTTTCTGAAATTGGCGTGTTTGCGGCGATAGAGCCCAAATTAGTCGCCGTGCTTAAAATATTTCCTGCATAAGCGTTATTGATGTCGCCGTAATTATAATTAATACTTCCATAGAAACTTGCTTTCCAAAAAGAGGCGAAAGAATATTGTGCAAAAGCGTTTGGCTCAAATGTCACTTTATTAAGCGTTTTTGAAACATTTCTGAATGGGTCTTCGGCTTTTATGTTGTTAAATTTAACAGGGAAATTAGAATATAACTGCCAAGAATCATTTTTATAATTAATGCCTAATTGTGCGTAAGGTGTAGTTGTTGTAAATTTTAAATCATTTACATAGTTATCAATATTAAAATTTGGAAGAGTTGTGTTTAAACCTAATAAATTTGTATTTAATTTATTATAAGTGTAATCTAAGCCAGTTTCTGGTGTGAAAGTCCAGTTTTTTGCGCTAAAACCTACATTTACAGACTGGGAGGCTTCAAAAGTTTTTAATTTTAAATTCTGATTTACAAACTCTTGGTTGACATCAAATAATTTATCGCCAGTTGTCTTGTTTGCAAAACTTAAATAATCCACAGGTCTTACAAGCAAAGACTGATTATCATCTTGATAATTAATGTAAGACATTAAGTTTACCATTTTCTCTTTCCAAGGAATAATGGTACTCAATGAATTTTGAAAAGAAGTTGTTGGTGAGTTTACACTTTGCCCCGCATCTACGTTATTTCTTG
Organism: Halpernia humi; assembly: GCF_900108025.1. Taxonomy (GTDB): domain Bacteria; phylum Bacteroidota; class Bacteroidia; order Flavobacteriales; family Weeksellaceae; genus Halpernia; species Halpernia humi. Next base: position 245,987 of record NZ_FNUS01000003.1, on the reverse strand, counting down.
TAACATCTGCTCTATTTCCATTCCAAAATTGCGAAAAAGTAGTGGTGTTTTTAAAAAATCCTTTTTTTGCGTTTTTAGTAAATATAAGCTCTCCTTTTACTTTATCTGTATATAATTTATTTCTAAGGCTGGTTTCTGTGGTGAATACTTGATTGGTTGCTAGGTTTGTTCTGCTCACCAAATTGTAAGATTCTCTTGTAACCGCGTTGTTGGTATAGCTTGCGTTGGCTTTAAGTTCCCACTCTTTTTTATCATCAATATTGGTTAAAAAATTGGCGGCGAGGTAATGCACACTATTAAATAAATAGCGTTTTTCTGGCAAATTTGGCGTAGAAGCTTGCTCTACATTTAGCCAACTATTTTGCGAAACATTGCCTCTTCTACCTTCAAAGCGATTTCCGAAAGACAACAAATTCCCTTCATTTTCCACAGAGTCTCCGTTGTTATTGGTTTTATAATTCACCACCCACTGCGTTTTTTGCCCGAAAAACATAGGGGTGAGTTTCACATTCCATAGAAAAGGATCTGCGCCAATTCCCACTTCGCCACGGCCCGTCATAGTAACCGATTTTTTTAATTTTACATTTAAGGCTGCGCTTTGCGAGGGCACTTTTCCTTGAAGCATTTTAATCGGTTGATGATTTTCCATCACTTCTACCTTTTGCACTGCATCTTTTGGCAAAGCGTTGTTGATGCTTCCGTACGCGCCTTCCATTAAATCTTTCCCATTGACGTAAAATTTATTGATGGCCTCGCCTTGGTATAAAATAGAACCGTCTGGGTTGACTTCTATTCCTGGTATTTTTTTCAAAACATCGGCTAGTGAACGGTCGCTTTTGCTTTCAAAGGCTTTCAAATCGTACGAAATAGTATCACCGCGTTTGGTGATCATTTTGGTTTTAATTTTAACTTCCTTTATTTCTGTGGCTTGGGATTCTAATTTAAAATTAGAAGTCTGCGTAGAATTTGAAACCGATTTTAAAAAGGGTTTTTGGTTAAAGGCTTTTATTTTTAAATCTACATTGGGCGAAGTCGTGGTGAATGTCACTTTATATTCACCTTTAGAATTGGTGATAGAATACGCAATGATGGCGTCTTTGCCCGGTTCCTCGATAGTAACAGAAGCACTTGGAACAGCATGCCCATCAGAATCTGTAATTTTGCCAGAAATAGTGTGTTGCGAAAATAAAACTCCAGACAAGGAGAGAAATAAAAAGAATAAAAGTTTTTTCATTATAAAAGTTATGCGTTATTAGTCAATAAACCATTCATCTTGTTACAGATTTAGTAAAAATTTTAGAACAATGGCTTGCTTTTGAAAACTTCAAAGAAATAAGATTATTAAAAGAATATTTGGTTAAATTTACTTTAAAAAAAATCTATTAATATTTTTTAATAAATTTGCTGATTAACACAAAATTATGCCGCTTCATTTAAAACCAATCGATATTGTTGAGGATATTTCTAAAGAAGATTTCTACAACAACTATTTGAAACCAAGAAAACCCGTTGTTCTAAAAAATATGGCAAAAAAATGGCCGGCTTTTCAAAAATGGACGATGGAATATATGAAAGAAACTGTTGGCGACGTAGAAGTACCGCTTTATGATAGTTCAAAAGCAGATCCTGCTGCGCCAATTAATTCATCTGCAATGAAAATGAAATTTGCAGATTATATAGATTTAATACAAAGAGAACCTACAGATTTACGAATATTTTTGTTTGACCCCATAAAATCTGCGCCAAAATTATTAGAAGATTACATCGCTCCAAAAGATTTGATGGGCGGATTTCTTGATAAACACCCAGCAATGTTCTTTGGCGGAGAAGGTTCAGAAACCTTCCTGCATTTTGATATTGATATGCCACACATTTTCCATACCCATTTTAATGGTCGGAAACACGTGCTTTTATTTGAATATAAATGGAAAGAACGATTATATAAACTTCCATTTGCAACTTACGCTTTAGAAGATTATACTATTGCAAACCCGGATTTTGAAAAATTTCCTGCATTAAATGGTATTGAAGGAATTGAATGTTTTCTAGAACATGGCGACACCCTTTTTATGCCCACAGGATGGTGGCATTATATGAAATATTTAGACGGAAGTTTTTCTATTTCGCAACGCGCTTGGGACAAATCTTGGGCGGTAAAGGCGCATTCTCTTTACAATTTAATTATTCAGCGTAATTTTGATAATATCATGAAACGCAAATACAAATCGCGCTACATGGATTGGAAGGAAAAAAAATCTGTACAAATTGCAAAACGCGCTTTAGCAAAGGGGCTGCCTAAATAATAAAAACGCTTTCAAAATTTGAAAGCGTTTTCTGTATGCTTTTATTCGAAACTAAATTTCGGGAACCATTGTGCTCCAACTCGAGTGGAAATCCCCGCTACGTCGTGCTTGGGAATGGAAGACGGAAAAGGCATCCAAAAAATCTTAATCATTCAATTTCAAAACCGCCATAAATGCAGATTGCGGCACTTCTACTCTACCAATTTGCTTCATCTTCTTTTTACCTTCTTTCTGCTTTTCGAGTAATTTTCTTTTTCGCGAAATATCGCCTCCATAACATTTTGCAGTTACATCTTTTCTTAATGCTTTGATGGTTTCTCGGGCAATTACTTTTGCGCCTAAAGCTGCCTGAACAGCGATATCAAATTGTTGACGAGGAATTAACTGGCGCAGTTTTTCGCACATTTTTTTACCAATATTATAAGCATTGGAATCGTGAATTAATGATGAAAGCGCATCTACCATGTCGCCATTAATTAAAATATCCATTTTAACCAATTTAGACGCTCGCATCCCAATTGGATGATAATCAAACGAGGCATAACCTTTTGAAATGGATTTTAAACGATCATAAAAATCAAAAACAACTTCGGCTAAAGGCATATTGAAAACCAATTCTACGCGGTCTGAAGTAAGATAAGATTGGTTCACAATTTCACCGCGTTTCTCTATGCACAAAGTCATTACCGAACCCACGAAATCAGATTTTGTGATAATTGAGGCTTTAATAAATGGTTCTTCTACACGGTCTAAAATTGTAGGATCCATCATCTCGGACGGATTATTAATTAAAATCGGTGTTTCCGGATCTCTTTTAGAATACCCGAAATAAGAAACGTTGGGAACGGTTGTAATAACGTCCATATTAAATTCTCGATCTAATCTTTCTTGCACAATTTCCATGTGAAGCATTCCTAAAAATCCACATCGAAAACCAAAACCAAGCGCGGCAGAACTTTCTGGTTCAAAAACCAAAGAGGCATCGTTCAATCTTAATTTTTCTAATGAAAATCTTAATTCTTCAAAATCTTCCGATTCTATAGGATAAATCCCTGCAAAAACCATTGGTTTTACTTCTTCAAATCCGTCTATTGGTTTATCTGCAGGATTTACAACGCTTGTTATGGTGTCTCCTACTTTTACTTCGCGCGCATCTTTTATCCCAGAAATAATGTATCCCACATCACCACATAAAATTTCTTTTTTTGGCGATTGTTTAAGTTTTAGGGTTCCGACCTCATCGGCTTCATAGGTTTTTTCGGTAGCGAAAAATTTAATTTTTTCCCCTTTTGTAATTTTACCGTTTACCACTTTAAAGTAGGCTTCAATCCCACGAAACGGATTATAAACTGAATCGAAAATTAGGGCTTGCAATGGTGCGTTTGGGTCGCCAACTGGCGCAGGAATTCGGGTAACAATTTGCTCTAAAAGTTCACGAACGCCTTCTCCTGTTTTGCCAGAAACGCGCAAAACATCTTCATATTCGCAGCCAATAAGACCCATTATTTCGTCGGTTACTTCTTCAGGATTTGCGGATGGAAGATCAATTTTATTTAAAACAGGAATAATCGTTAAATCATTCTCTAAAGCCAAATATAAATTGCTTATTGTTTGAGCCTGAATGCTTTGCGCGGCATCTACAATAAGAAGCGCACCTTCACAAGCGGCGATGGAACGGGAAACTTCGTATGAAAAATCAACGTGTCCTGGAGTATCAATTAAATTAAAGATATATTTTTCACCATTAAGTTCATAGTCCATTTGTATGGCGTGAGATTTTATGGTAATGCCGCGTTCCTTTTCCAAATCCATATCATCCAAGGTTTGAGATTGTAATTCTCTTTGGGTGACGGTGTTTGTGTATTCTAAAAGTCGGTCTGCTAAAGTCGATTTGCCGTGATCAATATGCGCAATGATGCAGAAATTTCTGATGTTCTTCATTAAAATGTATAATTTGCAAAGATAATGAAAGTGAGTAGAAGTTAGCGACTTAATATTTAGGGTGAAATTTTATTTTACAAAGCTATATTCTCCGTTAAGATAATCGATATAAATTTTATATTTTTCGCCTTCAAGTGCTTTTTTATACTTAATATAAAATTGTACACTCGCTGCAATGCCACCAATAGCGCCAAAAAGGAAAAATGCGGAAGAAGTATTAATTTCTTCAGGAAACAAAATGTATTTATTTGCGATTACATAAAATCCATTTTCATCTTTTTGCAACTGTAAAAACCCGGCTTGTGTATTTTTAAAAGCCTTTCCGTTTTCAACATAAATGTATATTTTTCTTCTTGGAATTTTATCCTCTTAAGCATTTGTTGCCTTCAAAACTTCATCTTTGCTGTTTTTAATAAGTTTATAATTTTCCAAAGGCGTTTGAGTAAAAAAACTTTTTGAATCTAGATAAACTCCGTCTTTCAAATCGTTTTTAGAAAAAGCGGCGTAGTTGCTTTTTAAAATTTCATCGTAATTATTTAAGTCCTTTTCAGGAATCGCAATTTCTAAAGGATTTGCGCGATAGGTTTCAAACATTAAATTCTGAAGAACTTTCTGTGTGTTTTCAGCGAAAGTATTTGGAATTCCTGCTTCTTCTTTTGAGTTTAAACTAATTACGTTATCATATCTTTTTAAAAAATAATAGTTCTGATCTTTTTTCAGAAAAGTACTTACTTTCATATCTAAAACACAAAAAATCTGGTTGTTTCGGTTTTCATTAAAAATGTTTAAATCTTCCACAAGCATCACAATTTCATTTGTTGCTTTATCTCTTTTTTTGTTGTTTTCTTCAAACCAATTTTCAATATCTTTAGATAAATTATTTGTTGGGAAACTGAAAGAATAGGTGTTTCCTCTGTAAAATATATCCTTAATTTCTTTATTTTTTCGGACATCAATAACTTCTAAACTTTTGGTAGTTCTTGTGTAATCTTTCAAGGGAAATTTTAGCTTGAAAACTTCTTTCTTCTGTGCGAAAATAAGGAGTGGAAAAAGAAAAAGAATTAGCGCGTTTTTCATAAGTAGATATTTATTGAATTTAAAGGTCATGTGCAATCGCTCAATCTTCATATGTGTTTGCGTTTGTAAATCATAGTGATTTCATAAAATTTTATTTTTCTGGGTAAAAATAAGATTTTTTTAAAGTAAAAATTTAATAAAGTAATCTTGTGAAACTAATTCTCATTTCCATATAAAAACACCTGCTTTTCGCAGGTGTCTATTTAAAAATTATATTTGAGTTTATTTTTTGATGAATTTCACCCTTTTTATAACCGCATTATCTGTTTGAATCTCTAAGAAATAAACGCCTCTGGCAAGTTTGCCCACATTAATCTTATTGCTATTTTTAAGAATGGAAATTAGTTTTCCATCTATCGAGATAATTTTAATTGTTTTAATGTTAGATAATCCTGAAATGTTCACATATTCGGTTGCAGGATTTGGATAAACCGTAATTTTTGTGCTATCAAATTCATTTACAGCTAAAGTGGTCGTTCTCACATCTCCTGTAAAGGTAGAGTTTGTATCCGTTAAATCTCCACCACAAGCGCCGGTTGTGACAGCTGTATTTTCTACCCAAGTTCCAATGGAAGCGTTTGGCGGGTTATCCGCAGAAGTATTTTGGGTGGTGCTGTAATAAATTAGAAAAGGATCTACAAAGTCTCCATTCCCTTTATCTGCTAGAAACTCCCATCGCCCTGCTGTATCATTCCACTGTAATTTAAATTCGCATGTTCCAATACCACCACAGGGTTGATCCCCATTTACTGGGGTTGTAACATAGATTTTCTTTCCGAAAGAATCTGTGCTTGTTTGGTTTAGAGTGAACATTTGATCATCAAATAATGGGATGCAACCCTTAAAATTTATTGTTTGAGAAAATATCAACGTGCCGATACAAATTGCTGAAAAAATAAATGCTTTTTTCATAATTAATTTCTTGATGGAAAAATACCTTGTGTAGCAATAATACATTTCAAAACCAAGTACGGCGGTCTATTCTCATGTGCTTGATTTCCTCCTGCTGGAGCCACCATATTAGCGTTCATGGTTGTATCTCCTGCAGAATTAGAATATTCTGGGTCTAAAGTTTTGGTATTGGCTGGTAAACTACCTGTTGCTACTGAACTATTTCCGTCTGCAAGAACGGCATTTACTGTATGAGAATGCGACGGCATTTGGTTAACGGTTAATGTAACGCTTTCTTGCCCTCCTATTTGTCCTTGGGAATAAGCTGAAAGTCCAGGCCCTTGTCCATTAGAAAGAATAACACGACCTCTCATATCTGGAAGTGCAAAAGTGGTTCTGCCATCACCTCCATACTGTGTTCCCAACAACGCAAATAACGCTGAATATTGACTTATTGGCAGAATTGCACCGTTACATTCTGCCCAACCTCGTGGTGCAAAATTAAATGCAACAAAAGCAATTTGCCCGAGAAAAGGTTCGGTCGCTTGCGCTTTTACCTCAATGTTGCCAAAACTAGAAGCAAATAGACATAATAAAATTAACTTTTTCATAATAATATTTTTTTTAAAGTTACTAAATTATTTTAATAATTCATTACTAATTTGATACTTTTTTGAGGCTTAGCGTAATTTTTTTGACTATTTGTATACATTTTGCTAATTTTACTTGTTTGATTTAGTACAATAATAATATTAGATTTTGTAGCAAAAAGCGACCTCCACAATAAATTTGTGGAGGTCGCCCAACATTAAAAAAATAAACTACTATGGTGTCACAAAACCTGCATTCACAGATTATTTTTTTCGCGGCATTTGGTGTTTCATCATCTTATTTCGCATCATGCCTTCTGTTTGAAACAATTGAAGCACTTTTTGAGGCTTAATAACTTGGTTGAATTTTTCAGCATATTTTCTTCTTAAATCTAATAATTGCTGACCTATTTCAAAACTATTTTCCAACTCGGCATTCGCCTCGTCGTCTGTCATATTTGCAAAATCTTTAGTTGGTTTAAATTTATTTTTTATTTCTCTCTGTTTTGCCTGATATTCATTGTACAATTGTAAAAATTCATCTTTTTGGCCTTCTGGAATTTGCAGTTCCGATAAAACCAAATCTTCTTTAAATTGCTTCAGTGCTTCATACTTTTCTTTTGGAGACATCTTTTTTATTTCTGCTCTTCTTTCTTGAAACCCCATTTTTAATAATGACGTATTCTGCGCAGACATGCAATTTATCGCAAAAAGCAAAATTAAACTGCTAAAAAATATTTTTGTTTTCATTTTTTTAAAATTAATTATACAAATCTAAATAAACATCTTGTTCAGAATTATTACTTAAAGACGCAATTTCAGCGGAAGAAAATCCATTTAAAACTTCATCAATCTGCGCTTCAGTTGGTGGCATAATTGTAGTCTTTGTTTTAGATGTATTCGCTTTTACTGCTACCAAATCTGCGCTTTTTACTGATTTTGAATTTTCGTTTTTTGCAAGTTGATGGTTTGCAGTGTGATGCGAAATAGGAGTAGAAGTTAAATTTGCTTTTTCAGTTTTTTCAACTGCTGGCTTTTCCGTTGTTTGTGCGAAAGATTGCACTTCGCTATTTTCTTGCGGAACTACAACATTTTTACTGGCCATTTTAACGTTTTGTGATCCATCATTTTTATTAAAATTAATCAAAAAATTTGCGCTCACAATTAATAATATTACTGCGGCGGCAGCATAAATCCATTTCAGACTAAAAATAGGTGTTTCTTTTTTAATCTCTACCTTGTCAAAAACATTCCTTTGGATTTCCGCAAATGTATTTTCGGGTAAATCGTAAGGTGTTTTTCGGTCTAATTTTTCTATATCAAAATTTTTCATCAATCAATTTCTTCGGCGTTTGTTTTTATATACTCTTCAATTTTTTGCTTGGCATAATGGTAATTGGTTTTGCAAGTCCCAACCGACATCTCCAAAATATTCGAAATTTCTTCGTAAGGCAATTCATCATAATAGCGCAATGTGAAAACCAATTTCTGTTTGTCTGGCAACGTATGAATGGCTTTCTGCAAAATTATTTCTATCTCTTCGCCTGTCGCACTTGCGTTTTCGGCCGTCAAGTTTTGCAAATGGTATTCTGCATCTTCATCTGTTTTTTGCATTTTTTTCATCTTGTTTAGTTGCTGAAGTGCTTCATTAGTAGCAATCCTATAAAGCCAAGTGTACAATTTGCTTTCTTTTTTAAACTGATGAAAGTTTTGAAACGCTTTTATAAATGTATCTTGCAAAACATCTTGCGCAAGAGAATGATCTACAATCAATCTTCTTATATGCCAATAAAGCCTGCTTTGATGGGTATCCATTAAAGCCCGAAGTCCCTTTTCTTGGCTTCTTGGATGCGACATCCATTCTATAATTTCTTTTTCTGTAACCTTCATCGGGACGTGTACATGGTTTTGATTGTAATATTACTAAAAAGTTAAATGGATTTTTAATTATTTCCAAAAAAGACTAATATCAAAGTTTAGACCACGAATTTAGAAAGTATTTTTAAATTCTTCTAAGAAAACCTCCATCTGCATAATTTTATCCGCAACAGAAATTTTTTGAGGCGTGAAAATGGTTTTTTAACTAAAAATAGAAACTCGCTCATTTCTGATTTCTTTATCTTTGCTTAATGAAAATAGTAATCATCGGTTCTGGAAACGTGGCTTATCATTTAGCAAAAGCCTTTACACAAGGTGGAATTCCTGTTGCGCAAATTTTCGGTAGAAATGAAAAAGATTTGAAAGTAATTTCTAATGAATTGCAGATTCCGTTTTCTACAAGCGAAATAGCAGATGCAGACTTCTATATTATCGCTGTTAAAGATGATTCTATTGCAGATGTTTCAAAACTTATTACTAAAACAAATTGTTTGGTTGCGCATACTTCTGGCTCTCTAGAAAAGGAAAAATTAAACGGAAATTACAGAAAGGCTTGTTTTTATCCTTTACAAACTTTTTCTAAAACTAAAGATTTAGTTTATAGCGAGATTCCATTTTTTTTGGAAGCCGAAAATGAGGCAGATTTTAATTTAATGAATAGCATTGCGCAGAAAATTTCTAAAAAAGTTTTAAATTCCAATTTCGAACAGCGAAAATACATCCATTTAACCGCGGTTTTTGCGTGTAATTTTACCAATCACCTTTTTGCCAAAGCGAAAGAAATTTCAGACTCCCAAGAGATTCCGTTCGAGTATTTTCTACCATTAATAAAAGAAACGGTAGATAAAATTTACAAAATTGAACCCAAATTAGCACAAACCGGTCCTGCGTTTCGTGGCGATGAAAAAATTATAGAATCTCACGAAAAATTAATTAAAGATAAAGACGCAAAAGCAATTTATAAAACAATGAATATTTCCATAAAAGACATGTATAAAAATGAGTTATAAAAATAAATTAAAAGATATAACCGCCTTCGTTTTTGATGTAGATGGCGTTTTTACCGACGGAAGCGTTTATCTTTTGCCAGAAGGAAATATGGCGCGAGTCATGAATGTTCTGGATGGTTTAGCCGTGGTGAAAGCTGTGAAAGCCAACTACAAAATTGGCGTGATCACCGGCGGAAATGATGCGATGGTAAAAAACCGTTTAGAATATTTGGGGATTGAAGATTACTACCCAAAATCTCCCAATAAACTTGCTGATTATCAAAATTTTAAATCTAAACACCATCTTAATGATGACGAAATATTGATAATGGGAGACGATGTTCCAGATGTTGGTATGATGAAATTGGCGGCCATTTCGGCTTGTTCGAAAAATGCCGTTCCGGATGTAAAGCAAATTTCAGATTATATTTCACCCATTGAAGGTGGAAAAGGCGCCGTTCGAGACGTGATAGAACAAGTGATGAAAGTGCAGGGAAAATGGCACGAAGACGATACACAATCTACTTAAAATGAAAGTATTATTAGGTTCTGAATCGCCACGCAGAAAAGAATTATTAGATAAACTCGGCTATTCTTTTGAAACGGTTAAAATAAACTGTGAAGAAATCTATCCCCAAAATTTAAAGCCAGAAAATGTTGCTGCTTATTTATCTGAATTAAAATCCGGAAGTTTTCGGGTTTTAAAAGAAGATGAAATTTTAATAACCGCAGACACCGTTGTGGTGATCAACGGAGAAATTTTAGGAAAACCAAATTCAAAAGAAGATGCGGTTTTGATGTTAAAAAAATTGTCGGGTAAGTCACACCTGGTTTTCACCGCAATTACGATTAAAACATCAAAAAAATTAATTACAAAAAGCGATGTTGCGAAAGTTTATTTTGATGAAATAAATAATGCTGAAATCGATCATTACATTAATAATTATCAAGTTTTAGACAAAGCTGGGAGTTACGGCGTTCAGGATTGGCTTGGAATGGCGAAAATAAAAAAAATTGAAGGCAATTTCTACACAATTATGGGTTTTCCGACGCATTTGGTTTATGAAATGCTCGAAAATATAATGGCGGGATAAAATTAAAACCCTTTTTAACAATACAAAGAATTTGAATTCAATTTGCTTACAAAATCACGTTCTTCTTTTTAAAATCAAAAAAAATTTAGAATATACAGCGTTTCTTTCCTATGCATTTTAAGCCAACTCGAATTATCTCGATTCATAATTTAATTCAAACAAAAATTTGCTATTTTTACAGAAATTCTGACTAAAATTATACTAAAAACGGCTTTCTGTTGTTATATTTCTATTTATGAAACCGCTAACTTCAATCTTCAAAACAAACACCCACGACGTTTCTAGGCGATTATATTTGTCTTTAGAAAACAATAAATAACTTCAAATGAAAAAACTATTATTTTTTCTTATTTCAATATTAATCCTTGCTTCTTGCTCCACGCGAAAGAAAAAGAGTGATTCTACTTTTATGAAAGGCTTTTTCACCTATTACAACACGCTTTTTAATAGCAAATCTGCGCTGGAAACGGAATTAAAAAACAGAACAACAGCACACAAAGACAACTTTTATGCACCATACATTCAACTGCTTACTTATGAAGATGATACTTCAATTTTAAATGGTTTAAATGAAAATAATCCTGAAGAAAACGCACCACAATTTTCAGTAGGGCGCAGCGGTCCGCCGTCACAAATTGATAATGATAACCTTAACAATGGCGGCAGCAAGGGCGTTTCAATTTTACAAATTTCAGAAGCCAAAGCTTTAAAAGCAATTGAAAAATATTCTGTGCTAAAAAACGGTGTAGAAAAAAACAAAAAAATGTTTGATGCGCATTTGATTTTGGCTCAAGCGCGCATTTATGATAACAAAGCTTTAGAAAGTTTAGATGCATTAAATTACATTTTTGTCCACATGAAAAAAGACAAAAGAATTCCTTTAGCAAGGGTTTACGAAGCGCTTGCTTATTCTAAAATGGGAAATTATTACCGCTCGAACGAACTATTTTTAGACTTAAAAAAGGATAAAATCAAAAAAAAATATCGCAAACTGGCCAGCCTTTATTATTCTGAAATGCTACTAAAATCTGGTAAAAAAGATGAAGCCATCAATGAACTTTCAAACGCTTACGCCTTAAATAAAAACAGAAAAATCCGCAGTAGAATTGCATTTTTACGCGGGCAAATTCTAGCAAGTTTGGGCAAAAATGAAGATGCGAGAGAAAGTTTTGTAACGGCTTATAAAAACGCCAACGATTTTGAATTTGAAGTGAAAGCACAAGTAGAAATCGCGAAAACCTTTAACGGGAAAGAGGACGATTATGATGGCGCGAAAACTTATTTGGAAAAAATTAGCAAAAAAGGAACTTATGAAAGTCGGAAAAACGAGTTTTATTATGCTTTGGGATTAATGGCAAATAAAGCGGGGAAAAAAGATGAAGCGCAAGAGTATTTTGCAAAATCTTTGAAGGAAAAAATATCGGATCCGCAAATTCGTGGTTTGGATTTTTATGAAATCGGAAAATCTTATTTTGAAAAAGACGATTATCTCTCTGCAGGTGCTTATTACGATTCTGCTTTGGCTGTGATGAATTATCAACCCACCAAAATTTTGCTCGCAGAGCAATCTAAAAACATTAAAAAACTTACGGCGAATTATTATTTAATTAAAAAAAATGACAGCATTTTAAATTTGGCTAAAATGACAGAGCCAGAAAAAGTGGCCTACTTTAATAAATATATCGCTACTCTAAAAGCAAAAGAAGACGCAGAACTGGCGCAGCAAAAACGCGACGAACGCAGCAAAGGTTTTGATACGGGTGACTACAATGCTAATTCAGTTTTTAATACATCGGGCGGAAATAATTTTCAAGATTTTGGAAGCGGTTCAGGCTCAAAAGGTTTTTATTTTGCGAATCAAAATGCCATTTCAAAAGGTGAGTCTGATTTTAAACGCGTTTGGGGCGACCGAACATTAATTGATAATTGGCGAACTTCTGCCCGCACAACTAGCATTCAAGATCTTAAAAATGAGGCTTTGGGCGTAACTTCAACAAAAGATCCGCGGCGATTGGAACCAGAATTTTATATTGAAAAAATACCAACCGATGGCGCAGAAATTTTAGCCTTAAAAAAAGCGCGAGACACGGCAAGTTTAGGCCTAGGAAGAATGTTTGATGCCTATTTTGGAAATACAAAATTAGCCACCAAAACCTTATATGATTTGGTAGATAATAAACCCGAAGATGATGTAAAATTGCAGGCTTTGTACCAAATATTTGCGATGAATTATGAAAAAAATCCTGCCGCAGCAGAGCGCGCTAAACAAATTATTTTGAGCGACTTCCCATACAGTTCGTATGCTGAATATGTGAAAAACCCGAAAAATAATACCTTCTCGCAATCTTCAGCCGATGTAGAAAAAACGTATTCGAAAGCTTTTGATTTATATGAAAAAGAGAAATTTGAAGAATCGAAAGCCGTGATAGATTCTGCCTTGTCAAAATATCCGAAAGATGGTTTGGTGCCAAAATTTGCCTTGCTGAATGCCTTCAATGCGGGGAAAACTTCGGGCAAAGAAATTATGATTTTACAATTAGAACAAATTGCTTTAAATTATGCTAAAACGCCAGAAGGTGAAAAAGCCAAAGAAATGTTGAAATATTTAAAAAGTGATATTTCTGTGGAAATGACTAATGAAAATGGCCAGAAAATACCTGGAAATGTAAACGATAACAGGCAAAATACAAATGGGCCTGGCAAACCAATTGAAAATAGAGCCATTCCCGAAAAGCGAAGAATTGATGATTCTAGAAACCCCAACAATCCACAAGGCATCAATACCAATGGCAGTGGTGAAAGTGGCCCGCCGAGAAAAAGAATTAAACCGTCAGAAAATCCTCCTTATTAAAAATTAATTTATCACTCTTTTTTTCGCTTTTATCCCCTGAAAATCTTTGAGATAAAAAGGCTCGAAATATGCGATGTCTTCAAAATCTTTATTGTTAAATTTTTCTACCGCTTTTTTAATTAAAAATTGCGCTGAAGGATAAATTTGAGCCTTAAAATCTGAATCTTCAAAACCCCCTGAATTTAGTAAAATTTCTTTAGTTTTCGCAGCGCCATCTCCTACGAACAGTGTTTTTTTATCTTTAAAGGTTTCAAAAGAATTTTCTGCTAAAATTAATGCTTCTGTGTTTGAAATCATTTCGCCGGTTTTGTTATAAACTGCCGCATAAACTTCCATTCTTCTCGCATCAATGAGCGGAATTATAAATTCAAATTTTTCATTAAAAAATGGCTCAACCATAGAATGCATGGATTCTACCGAAACTAGTGGAATATTTAAACCAAAGCAAAAGCCTTTTGCGGCAGCGGCACCAATTCTCAATCCTGTGTAAGAACCTGGCCCTTTGCCGAGGCAAACCGCGTCTAAATCTTGCAGTTTTATTTCAGCGCCTTCCAAAGCCCATTCTACAAAAGTGTGCAAATTTTCGGATTGTTTATAATTTTCTGAAACTTCTTCGCAAAGACACAGCAATTCTTCGCCATCAGAAATAGCGACAGAACAATTTTTGGAGGAAGTTTCGAGGTGGAGGATTTTCATTTTTTTTAATCTAACAAATTAACAATGTAACGGTTTAACAATTGGGTTTTGTTATAAATATTTCTTTAAAATCAGGATTTCAGTTTCGGAATTTCTGCAATTTCTTTTCTATTAGATTTTCAAGTTCTTCTATAAATAGTTCTTGGTTCCGCCTGCGCTGTGGGAAAAATGGAAACATTTGCGATTGAAACGTGCTTTGGTGCGTTGATAATATAAGCGATTAAATCTGCAATATCTTCCGCTTTTAAGGCTTCGTAACCGTCATAAACTTTTGCGGCGCGTTCTTCATCGCCTTTAAATCTTATGTTAGAAAATTCAGTTTCTACCGCTCCTGGCTGAACATTGGAAACTTTTATATTAAATTCTGTAAGTTCCAAACGCATCCCTTCAGATATAACATCTACGGCCTTTTTTGAGGCGCAATATACCACGCCATTCGCATAAGTTTGAAGCGCCGCAACGGAAGAAATATTCACAATATGGCCAGAATTTCTCCTTTTCATCTGTGGCATCACTTCTTTCGAAACGTATAAAAGTCCTTTTACATTTCCATCAATCATCGTGTCCCAATCTTCTACGTTGCCCTCTGACATTGGTTCTAAACCGTGTGCATTTCCGGCGTTATTAATTAAAACATCAATTTCTTGCCATTCTTTCGGAAGCGTTTTAAATGCATCGGAAACTTCTGCGTTTGAGCGCACATCAAAGTTTAAACTAAAAACCTCAGTATAATTAGAAAGTTCCGTGGTTAATTCTTCTAAGGCTTCTTTTCTTCTTCCGCAGAGAATTAGCCTATAATTTTGTGCTGCTAAAAGTTTGGCTGTTGCTTTGCCTATTCCGGAAGTTGCGCCGGTAATTAATGCTGTTCTCATTATTAAAATTAAATATATTTATTATTTTTAATTGCCATCAATACTCAAAAAAGCATTGATAATATGGGTGATTTCTAATTTATTTTGCTCGTCTGGAAGTATCGTGATGACATCAAATCTGGTGTTTAAATCATGCTTATAATTTTCGGAAAAATCATTTGCCGCAGAAATCAGCAAGCGCATTTTCTTTTTATTAATCGCTTCTTGCGGTTCTATAAACGCGTCAGAATTTCGGGCTTTTACTTCTACAACGACTAATTCGTTTTCAAATTCTGCAATAATATCTATTTCCGCTTTCATAAAACGGTAATTGCGCGCCAAAATTTTATATTTTAAATCTTCTAAATATTTAACGGCCATTTCTTCGGCTAATTTTCCAAATTCGTTGTGATCTGCCATTATTTCACGAATTGATATGCCCACCAAATTAAAACAAACTGCAACGGAAGCCTTAAAACTGTGAGCCAAAAATATTTGTGATGCATTAAATAAAAATCTTTTGCCATCTCAATATTTGCAGGGAAAACAGCAATAAACAAAAGAATTGAAAGATAAGCACCAAAACTTTGAGTTTGAGGAAAGAGCAAAAGCAAACCACATAAAATTTCTACAACGCCACTTATATAAACCATTTTAAGAGGAAATGGAACGTAACTTGGTATTATTTTTATAAAAAAATAGGGTTTTAAAAAATGCATTAATCCTGCAAAAATTAATAAAAAAATAAGTGCAAATTTTGAATAAGCCATCTTATTATAAATATTTTATTTCGTTAGATTTTCCTACTTTCAACCTTATGTTTGCGCCAATTATTAAAGGTCTGTTTTCAAAAATATGCCCATTTGGAAAGCCAAAAAGAGTAGGGAAGCTGTATTTAGAAACGCGTTCTGAAATAATTTGATAAGCCATTTCATCAAAACTATTTTCATAATTTTTGTTGTCTTTTTCGTCGCCCATATTGATCATTCCACCGATAATTAAGCCTTTAATTTTTTTAAAAACACCGGCCAATTCTAAACTCATCATCATGCGATCTAAAGCGTAAAAGTTTTCGCCAATTTCTTCAATAAAAAGAATTTTATCTTTAAAATTAAAGGAAAATTTCGTCCCTAAAAGCGCGTAAATTAAAGCGAAATTTCCACCAACTATTTCTCCATCGGCAATTCCTTTTTTATTAAATTTATTTTCGGTTGTTTTATAAGTTGGAAGTTTTCCTTTTAAAATTTTAAAAATATCTGAATAACTCTCGTCTGAAACGCCAAAAGAAGATGTTTTTAAAGTTTGTCCATTGATAGATGCAAAACCCTTTTTCAGTAAATAACTGTGAATAACCGTGTTATCTGAATAACCGATATACCATTTTGGATTTTTTTTAAATTCTTTTAAATCCAATTTTTCTAATAAATGCATACATCCGTAACCGCCGCGCGTTGCCCAGATCGCAGAAATTTCTGGTGCATTTAAAGCCCAATTCAAATCTGAAATTCTTTCTTTTTCTGTGCCTGCATAATTATAGCCATGCTCATATTTTTCAAAAGTATGTTTTCCAAAAACTGCTTCATAACCATTTGATTCAATTAACTTTAATGTAGGTTCTACCGCTGTTTTTTGCACCGCTCCGGCGGGAGAAATGATGGCGATTTTTGCGCCTTTAAGTAAAGGTTTTGGGAAAATAATATTTTTCATTGATGAATTTGAGATTGTTCTTTTTTTTCTGCTTGCTCTAATCTTTTATCAAATTGATTAAATTTTTTGAAACTCTGCATAAAAATTAAGAAACTGAATAAAATTAAAATAAAACCAACGCCTTTGCGAATTCTGTTGGCTAATTTTTGCGTTAATCTATCGTGAAACTGTTTGGCTAAAAATATTTTAAGCAAATCTATCAAAAGATAAGTACCGATTACAAGGCCAATATAAAATACGAAATTCCCCGATTGTGGATAAGAACTTCGCACAGAAATTACCGTCACCAACCAAAATAAAACGACGCCAATGTTTAAAATATTAAGTAAAAAGCCATTAATAAAGGTTCTTAAATAATTTTGATTTATTAACTTTTCTTCGCCCGCGATATGCATTTTGGTTTTAGAATTTATCATAAACAAAGCATAAATGAAAATGATTAATGCCGTTATTCTATAAAACCCCGGATGCTGATCAATTAAAGCGACCAAATCGTCGCTGGCAAAATACGCGGCAACAATGCACAAAATATCTGCAGAAACAACGCCGAAATCTAAAGAAAGCGCATGTTTTGGTCCGCGCGAAAAACTGGTTTCAATTAATAAAAAAAATATGGGCCCAATAAAAACCACGCTCAACATAAAACCCAAACCAATGGCGGAAAATATTAGTTCCAGCATTTTTAAAAACTATTTAATTAAAAAAGTAAAGTTAAAAAATTAATTTTCAACAATTTTAAAATCGAGTTGTTTTGCAATAAGGTTGGCTTTCACCACTTTAATTCTTAATTCGTCGCCCAACTGGTATTTATTGCCTGTTTTTTTACCGTAAACGGCGTGTGTTTTTGCATCGTATTGATAGGTATCATCCATTAAATCTCTTAATTTTATTAAACCTTCTGCACCGTTTTCTGGGATTTGCACCCAAAAACCAAATTCTGCAACGCCAGAAACAACGCCTGTAAATTCTTCATTTAGGTGGGTTTGCATAAATTTCACTTGCATAAATTTGATGGAATCTCTTTCTGCATCGGCTGCCAAACGTTCCATAGAACTGCAATGTTTGCATTTTTCATCATATTCTGGCTTGTAGGGCGATCTTCCGCCGTCCAGATAATGTTGCAACAAACGGTGCGCAATTAAATCTGGATATCTCCTAATTGGCGATGTAAAATGCGAATAATAATCGAAGCCTAAACCGTAATGCCCGATTGGTTCGGTGGAGTAGATGGCTTTACTCATAGAGCGCATCGCCAAAGTTTCTATCATGTTTTCTTCGCCTTTTCCTTTCACATCGTGCAATAATTTATTTAAAGATTGCGCTACTTTTTTGGTGTTTGCCAAATCCATTTTATAGCCAAAAGTGCCTACAAATTCTCGCAATGCTTCCAATTTTGCAGGATCGGGATCTTCGTGAATTCTGTAAATAAATGTATTTTGCGTAGGTACGCCATTCTTTTTAAGCGAAACAAACTCTGATACTTTTCTATTCGCGAGAAGCATAAATTCTTCTATTAAATGATTAGAATCTTTGCTTATTTTAAAATAGACGCCAATTGGTTGGCTGTTTTCATCTAAATTAAAACGCACTTCGCTTCTATCAAAAGTAATCGCGCCATTTTCAATTCTTTTTCTTCTTAAAATTTTTGCTAACCGGTCTAAAGTTAAAATTTCATCCACCAAATCGCCTTCTTTTGTTTCAATTCTTTCCTGTGCATCTTCATAAGCAAAACGGCGATCGGAATAGATGATGGTTCTACCAAACCATTCTTTTACAACTTCTGCTCTATCATTCATTTCAAATACAGCCGAAAAGGTATATTTTTCTTCGTTTGGCCGAAGTGAGCAAACTTCATTACTTAAAACTTCTGGAAGCATTGGAACCACTCGATCTACCAAATAAATGGAAGTTGCTCTTTTGTAGGCTTCATCGTCCAACAAAGTTCCAGGCTGCACATAATGTGAAACATCTGCAATGTGAACGCCTATTTCCCAATTTCCGTTTTCTAATTTTTGAATGGAAAGCGCATCATCAAAATCTTTTGCATCTTTCGGATCTATGGTGAAAGTGCAAACATTGCGCATATCTCGGCGCTTTTCTAATTCTTTTCCACCAATAGATGTATCAATATTCTGGGCTTCGAGTTCTACATCAGACGGAAATTCGTATGGCAAACCATATTCTGCTAATATTGAATGGATTTCTGTTTCGTGATTCCCTGGTTCGCCCAAAACCTGAATAATTTCTCCTGACGGGTTCCTATTTCCCGCTTCCCAACCAAGCATTTTTACAATTACTTTCTGCCCATCTTTCGCCTCATTGAAATGGTTTCTCGAAATGAAAATATCCGTATTTATTACTTTTTTGTCGCAAATAACGAAGCCAAAATCTTTATGCTCAATCAATTGAAAAGTGCCCACAAATTCTGTGCGATTTCTTTCCAAAACCTCTACAACAGAGCCTTCTAATTTTTTTCCTTTAAAATTATAAGTAACAATCAAAACTTTATCGCCTTGCAAAGCATCTTTCACATTTTTTTGATGAATAAAAACGTCATCTGGCAGTTCATCTACTTTCACATAAGCATTTCCACTTTGGTTAAAATCAATTTTTCCTGTTAAAGTGCCTTTTATTTTTAAATTAATAATATATTTTCCTTTCTCAACTTCTTTTATTTTTTCGCTTGCTAATAATTTATGCAAAGCTTGAATGACTTGCTCTCTTTGGCGGGGATTTTTATAATCTATCCCATCAGAAATCTGTTTATAGTTGTAGATTTTGGTAGAATTTCCATTCATAAATCTTACAATTAAACGTCCGATTTCTTGGAGTTTGTTGTTGTTTTTATCGCTATGATATTTTGACTTTTTTGGCATTTTTTAATTTTCTATTAAATGTTTTAGATAATTATCAAATTTTTCTGATAATCTTTTATGGAAATAAAAAATTTCCTTTTTTTCAATTTTTACTTTTTTTCAATATTGAAATATGTTTAGACGAACTAAGTTTAAAAAAACGTTTAGCAACAACTAATTTTATTTACTCTATTTTGGTGTCTTCCGCCTTCAAACTCTGTTTCAAGAAAAGCATCTATCATTTCTAACGCTAATTTTTCTGAAACAAATCGGGCAGGAATCGCAATCATATTTGCATTATTGTGTTGTCTTGACAATTTCGCAATTTCTACTTCCCAACAAAGTGCACAACGAATATTTTGATGTTTATTTGCGGTTATAGAAACACCTTCGCCACTGCCACAAATTAAAATTCCAAAGACATTGTCACCATTTTCCACAGAACTTGCCGCAGGATGAACAAAATCTGGATAATCAACAGAATCTTTCGAAAAAGTGCCGAAATCTTGCACTTTATAGCTAGATTTTAAATGTTCCTTTATTAATTCCTTGTATTCGAAACCAGCGTGATCTGCTGCAATGGCAATATTCTTCATTTTGCTTTTTATACAAATTTAAGATATAAAAGTTTAATAGTCACTTTTCTAAAATAAAATAGAGATTTGCAACTAAAAAACGTTCAAACAATTAAAAAAAATCTATAAACTACTGAAAATGAGATGTTTTTTACCTAAACTATAAACTATCTTAAAATATGTTAAGAATTTCACAAATAAGTGTGGATAAGTTTATAATTATTTTGCTTTTTTCTTCCAATAATTATTCCTAATGCAAATTAATTTTTAAAATTTCTAAAAAAGTTTTTAAAATAATTATTAGGTTTTGCAAACTTTTTCCATAACGAAATTGTCAACAGATTGATAAATTCAAGTTTATCAACATTTGTTAATAAGTATGCTAAATCATTAATTTTCAATATCTTAAAAAGTGATTAAAATATGATTTAAACTTTAACATTTTGCGGTAAACTATTTTAAATTACTTTTCAACAATTCCAGAGACTACAACAACAGTACTCATATATTTTTTTTATAATAAAGAAATATAATGATGAATGTATGACTTTGGGGAATGAGGAAACTTTTCGAATGTAATCTTTTTTAAACCCGTTTAGAAATCTTAAATTTGTTCAAGTTAATTCGTAAAATAAAAAAATAGCAAGCCATGAAAAATATTTCAGATTTCGATTTCAAAGATAAAAAAGTTTTAGTTCGTGTGGATTTTAATGTGCCGCAAAATGAGAATTTAGAGGTTACAGATGGAACTAGAATTTCCGCAGTGAAACCAACTTTAGATTTAATTTTGAATGGAGGTGGTGCTGTAATTTTGATGACTCACCTTGGCAGACCAAAAGGTGAAAAGAATGAAAAATACTCTTTAAAAAATATAATTCCAGAGATTGAAAAGGTTTTGGGACGAAAATTAAAATTTGCTGAAGACGCTTTAGGAGATAAGACTCAGGAGTTGGTGTCTGAGCTTAAAGGTGGAGAAATATTACTTTTAGAAAATCTAAGATTTTATAGCCAAGAAGAAAAAGGCGATAAAGATTTTGCTGAAAAATTATCAAAATACGGAGATGTATATGTAAACGATGCCTTTGGAACAGCACATAGAGAGCATGCTTCAACTGCGGTAATTGCGCAATTTTTCCCTGAAACTAAATTTTTCGGTTTATTGATGGAAAATGAATTAAAAGCAATAGATAAAGTATTAAATTCTGGTGAAAAACCGGTTACTGCAATTCTTGGTGGATCTAAAGTGTCCACAAAAATTACAATTATTGAAAACATTTTACCAGCAATAGATAATTTAATTATCGGCGGTGGAATGGCTTTTACTTTTATAAAAGCGCAAGGTGGCCACATTGGAAATTCTTTGATAGAAGATGATAAAATGCAATTGGCATTAGAGATTTTGGAAGAGGCGAAAAAACATAATGTGAAAGTGTATTTACCTACAGACACGATTGTTGCGAAAGAATTTAATAATGAAGCCGAGCAGCAAGAAGTCAATATCTATGAAATTCCTGAAGGCTGGATGGGGCTTGACGCGGGTTCTAAAACGCGTTTGTTATTTAATGATGTGATCATTAATTCTAAAACCATTTTATGGAATGGACCAATTGGCGTTTTTGAAATGGATAATTTTGCAAATGGAACAATTGCTTTAGGCGATAGTATTGCTGAAGCTACTAAAATGGGTGCTTTTTCTTTAGTTGGCGGTGGAGATAGCGTTGCGTTCGTGAAACAATTCGGTTACGAAGATAAAGTAAGTTATGTTTCCACTGGTGGTGGTGCGATGTTGGAAAGTTTGGAAGGATTAGAACTTCCTGGCGTGGCTGCGATTACGAAATAGAAATCTTGTGAGAAAACTTTTTTTAATTTCGCTATTTTCTTGTTTTGTAATTTTAAGTTGTTCAAAATCAGATAAGTATAATTCTCAAAATTTCGAGACTAAAAATAAAGATTTATTTTTTGCAAGCGATGATAATTTAATTTTAAAAAATTGGGTTGATTATTACAAAAAATTAGATTCTAAATTTTCATTAAATAAATTTGAATTTACTTCAAAGAAAGCCTTAATTTTTAGAAAAGGAAATGTGTATGGAATTTTTGATAAGAAATTTGATAAAGTTTATACCAACTTTTTAATATTCAATAAAGCAAAAGATAAATATTTAGATTTTGATGGTTATAATTGGAATTTAGCCGATGGTAAAATTAATTTTGCGTTAGACCAAGAAATTAATCTTGTAGATATCTCAAAAAAATCTATTGAGAGAATAGATTTTTTGGGTTCTTCGGTTTGGGTAGAAAATGCTTACTGGAAAAATGATGATATTTTAGTTTTGCTTGAAAGTTCAGAAAATAGAAAACCTATAATTTCTGAAATAAATTTTAAAACTAAAGAAATAAAAAAATTCATTTACCAAGATACTTTAAAAATCGAAAGTCATTTTTCGGAAGAAAGAATTCATAGAATTTTAAAAAATGGCAATTTCTGGTAAAATTTCGCTTTCATAAACCTGTCAAAATTCAATTATCTACTTTTTTTCGATAATATATATCAAACTAGAAAATTCGTAGTTTTTTGAGGCCTTAAAATTAGAAATCGCTCCAAAAATGAAACCTTTTACCCAAAATAGAGAAGATTTTTTATATTTTTCGCTCAACATTGAAATATAAAAAGAATCGAGTAGAAGAGGGCGAATTTTTTTTAGATTCCAATTTTCGCTTTTTGCTTTAATTAAATTTTCCATTCCGCTTTTTGTAAAATGAAAAATATGACGCGGAACATCATAAGCCGCCCAAAATTTTCCATAATGTTTTGCATCAAAAGAATCGGGGTTTGGAACGGCAATAATTAAAATTCCGCCTTCTTTTAATTTTTGATGAAATAAGTCTAAAATTTCATCTTGATTTTCTACATGTTCGAAAACATGCCATAAAGTAATGGCGTCTAAACTTTCATTTTCAACTAAATTTAAGTCATCAATTATTTTAGTTTTTGTTAGTTTTTGTAAAGCCGAATTTCTAGCAGATGCATTTGGTTCAAAACCTAAAGTTTGAAAATTTGTTTCTATATATTTCAAAAATTCTCCTGCGCCGCAACCATAATCTAAGATTTTTGGACCGGTTTGAATAAATTTTGAAAGAATATTTTTTTTATATTTTAAATTAAATCCTTGCAAATATTTATAGAATTTTTCCTTTAAGCTTCCCGAATCTTGATGATGAGAAATATAATCCTTACTATCGTAATATTTCGAAATATCAGCCGGAATGGGTGTAGTTTTAAAAACGCCTTTTATTTCCGTTTCTTTTATTTCGAATAATTCTTGGGTAAGAAAATGGTCTTTTATTTCCATAAAAATTTAATTTAAGACTGCTATTTTTTCAATTTTATTTGATTGTGAAAGCCCGTTTGGGTTACAACCTAGTTTTCCTTCTGGAACTTCCAAGCCTAATTTTTTGTAAAAGGTTAACCAAAATTCATCTGTTTTGCCAGTTTTGGGGTTAATGAATGTCATTGGTTTTAACTCAAATATTTTGTCATTTCTAAAACTTCTTTCTATAAAATCTGAGCAATAATAAGAATCATCATTTAATATGTAAGAAGTATTGTAGGGTTTACCGAGCATTGAATTTGCTTTTGCTAATGCATTGGGAATTGAATATTGATATTCAGGTTTTAGACGATAGAGTAGGATTTTGGTTTCCTTATGTTCTTTTAAGAATTCTCTATATGGAAGTTTGTTGGAACCATTTTTTATAGAGGCCTCTAATACATTTATTTTATTATTTTTTCTTTCTACAATTGCAATATGATCGAAAGAAATAGAATTATCATTTTCTGTTACGCGGCTGATGGCGCCAGATAGATTTTCTTTTTTTGCTTCTACAAATAATAAATCGCCATTATGTATTTTCTTCAAGTTTGTAACTGCGCAACTTTGAATTAAAACAAGAACAAAGAATAAGAAATAGTGTTTCATATAAGATAATGTTTCACGTGAAACATTTTGTTTTATTTACCGATATAAATAATCAAGACATTAATGTCAGAAGGCGATACGCCACTTATTCTACCTGCTTGCGCTAATGTTTTTGGTCTTATTTTAGTCAGTTTTTGGCGCGCTTCCATAGATAGTGATTTAATATTTAAGTATTCAAAAGTTTCGGATATTTTGATGTTTTCTAATCGTGTGAGTTTATCTACGTTGGCTTTTTCTTTTTCTATATAGCCTTTATATTTAATATTTATTTGTGCTTGCTCTTGCACTTCTGCTGAATATCTCTCAATATTTTCTTTTAAATCGGGTATGTCTTCTAAAGTTTTCAGCGTCACATTTGGACGAGTTAATATTTGTGTTGCGCGGTAGGCTTGATCGACGGGTGCAGATTCTACACTTTCTAGAACAGGGTTTATAATGCTTGGTTTTAAAGAAGTTTTAGCCAAATATGCTTCTAATTCAGAACTTTTATTTATTTTTTCTTCAACTTTTCTTAAACGTTCTTCTTTTGCTAAACCTATTTTAAATGATTTTTCAGTTAAACGAATATCTGCATTATCTTGTCTTAAAAGTAAGCGGTATTCTGCTCTGGATGTGAACATTCGGTAAGGTTCTTCGGTTCCTTTTGTAATTAGGTCATCTATTAGAACACCGATGTAGGCTTCGTCTCTGTTTAGTATAAATTCTGGTTTTTCATGTACTTTGTTATGTGCATTTATACCTGCAATTAAGCCTTGTCCGGCCGCTTCTTCGTAGCCAGTAGTTCCGTTTATTTGTCCGGCGAAATATAGGTTTTCTATTAATTTTGTTTCCAAAGTATGGCTAAGTTGAGTAGGCGGGAAGTAATCATATTCGATGGCGTATCCTGGGCGGAAAACTTTTGCATTTTCAAAGCCTGGAATGGCTTGCATTGCTTTTATTTGAACATCTTCTGGTAAAGATGAACTAAAACCATTCAAATAGATTTCTACTGTTCTCCAGCCTTCTGGTTCTGCAAAAAGTTGATGGCGGTTTCGTTCTGCAAATCTATTTATTTTATCTTCAATACTTGGGCAATATCTAGGACCTATACTTTGGATTGTACCATTAAACATAGGTGATTTTTCGAAGCCAGTGCGTAAAATATCGTGTACTTTTTCGTTGGTGTACGCAATATGACAACTTAATTGTTTTGTAATTTTTGGAGTGTCTGTAAAGCTAAATTTTTGCGGATTTTCGTCCCCTTTTTGTTCTTCCATTTTGCTGTAATCCAGTGTTCTACCATCAATTCTTGGTGGAGTACCGGTTTTCATTCTTCCTGCTTCAAAGCCTAAACTTACCAGTTGTTCTGTGATGCCAAATGATTTTGGTTCGCCCATTCTACCCCCGCCTAATTGCTTATCGCCAACGTGGATTAAGCCATTTAGGAATGTACCATTCGTTAAGACAACAGATTTAGATTTTATTGATATTCCTAATGATGTTTTTACGCCACAAACTTGGTTGTTTTCGATGATTAATTCTTTTACCATATCTTGAAAGAAATCGAGATTTGGTGTTTGTTCTAGGGCAATTCTCCATTCTTCTGCGAAGAGCATTCTATCGTTTTGTGTTCTGGGAGACCACATTGCGGGACCTTTGGAAAGATTGAGCATTTTAAACTGTATGGCAGATTTATCGGCTACTATTCCTGAATAGCCGCCCATTGCGTCTATTTCGCGCACAATTTGTCCTTTGGCTATTCCGCCCATTGCGGGGTTGCAACTCATCTGCCCGATGGTTTGCATGTTCATAGTTACCAAAAGTGTTTTTGACCCTAAATTTGCAGCGGCTGCAGCGGCTTCACAACCAGCGTGACCTCCGCCAACAACGATAACGTCGTATATTTCGTTTATCATAATTTTAAAATTGTTTCACGTGAAACATTTATAAAAATTCATTAGAAGCGAAAGTTGTAACTAGCCCTGATTGCAGTGGAAATCCTTTTTTGATGCTGGAACAGCAACAAAAAAGATTGTAACGGAAAGCAGGAAATAGCTCCTAAAAAATATTTATATAAAAATCTTCCTTGTCTCGCATTACAGAAATTTCTTCTTTAGATTTATCTTTATATCCACATAGGTGAAGAATACCGTGTGCTAAAACTCGGAGAAACTCCCTTTCCAAGTCTTTATTTAGCATTTTGGCATTATCTGAAATGCGCGGCAAAGATACGAAAATATCGCCGCTTATTGTTTTGCCTTTTACATAATCGAATGTGATGATATCTGTATAATAATCGTGCTTCAGATAGTCTTGGTTGATCTTCAAAATATAGGCATCATCTGCAAAAATATAGTTAATATCGCCCGTTTTTTTGTTTTCGGTAAGAATGATTTGTTCTAGCCAAGGTGAAATTTTGGAGGAGATTTCTATCTTTTCTATGTTTTCAAAGAAGTAATTTATCATAATTCATTTTAAAAATAGTGACCTAAAATCACATTAAAAATACCTTTTTGATTATTTAAAGGATGGCTGTAATTTAATTTTATTTGTCCGAAAGGCGATTTATAGCCAAGGCCTAAACCTGCGGATTTATATCTAATATTTAGAAATTCTTTTAGTTGAATTTCACTAAAGAGATTTGAAATACTAAAATTTCCTGTTAAAAAGAAGTTTTTAGAAACACTATATTGCAGGTTGTTCGAAGCAAGTAGAATATTGCTGTTTCTAACTTGTCCGAATTGATAGGCTTGAAAGGATACAAAATTGCCTAGATTTTGCTCAAAGATACCACCTATTCCGAATTCGTAATTTGTATAGCGTTCTACACCTACGGTGAAACCTGTAAAAAGTCGTAAAGAATAGGTGAATTTTGTATTTAGAGGGAAATGAAGGCGCAAATCTGCTTTTGCTTGGTAGGATTTTGTTGAGATATTTTTATTAAATAAATCTAAAATTTTACCTTCGGCATTTAGATAAAAGCCCCGCGTTGGGAATTCTTTATCATCTTGGGTGTCACTTTTTAGAAAGACGTAGGCGTTGTAAAAAGTTTGGGTTTGTATGCCATTTGTTTTAAATATATCATTGCTAATACCGCCACCTAAGGCGTAGCGGTCTTTGTAAACCGATTGTATGTATGCTTCAGTTCGAAACCAATTGGTGGGTTGATTATTTTCTCCATCGCTATTTTTAGTGTTAAAACTCATTCCCGATGCATACACACCAAAACCCGGAATGTATCCATTATCAATAAAATAGTTGAAATAATAGCGTGGTTTATCACCAATTATACCGTCTAAAGAAATAGTAGAATTTCTGAAGAAAAGCCTTTTTACTGTTGCATTTAAGAGTAGGCCAGTTTTAAATATTTCATCGTAATGCAGACCAAATTTTAAAAATAAACGGGTATCATCTTCTTGAACATCTACTCGGAGAATATTATGATTATCACTTTGTATTATATCATAATTTATGAGTTTATAATTGTTTGTAGCGTACAATTTATCAATCATTTTATTGATATTTCCGTAAGTGAGAAGAGCAGGGGTTTTAAGGTTCATTTTCCCGCGAACGTAAGAGCGATTGAAAATGTTATTATTAACAAGTTGCAAACTATCAATTTTATAAACATTGGCATAAATACCGTTCATTGGTGCACGTAGGATTGTATCTGTTTTTTTTGGAAGTTCTTTAAGGATAGAAATATATTTTTTTGCTTCTACAAATCCGGAATCTAAAATTTGTTTTTTTGCATCATAACTTGTTGCGCCAAGACCGGCTAAATTTGGATGAATATTGATATCTGTATATTTATATTGATTTTTAGTTTCTCGCTGAATACCAAAATCTATCACTTGATTTAGAATCGATAATGCACTATTCAAATTATCTCGCTTTGCCAAACCTTGGCTAAGATCTACGCCAATTACGATATCTATGCCTTTGTCTTTTAGTGGCTTAGACGGATAATTGATGGTCATTGCACCATCAATGTACAAACTGTCGCCAATTTTTACCGGATCCATCAAACCAGGAAATGCTGAACTGGCCATGATGGCTTGCGATAAATCTCCCTTTTCTAAAATGTTTACAGAGCCCGTTTCTAGGTTAGTCGCCACACACATAAAAGGAATCGGCAATTTAGAAAAATCATTAATAGTAGAAACATTTCTAAAAAGTTCTTTCAAAAGGTAAATATTCTTTTGGCCAGTGGAAATTGCCTTTGGTAAAACATTAAACTTGCCATTATTGACTGGAATAGAGAAGATATATTTATCTATAGATTTATTTAAAAAAGATGTTTCTTGCCGTGTTCTTTCATTTGCAATAATGTTGTAAAAATCTGTATCTAAAACAATTTTTTCTATTTCTTTACCCGAATACCCTGAAGCATAAAGTCCCCCGACAATAGCGCCCATAGATGTCCCAGAAATATAATCTATTTTAATTCCCAGCGAATCTAAAACTTTTAAAACACCAATATGTGCAAATCCTTTTGCGCCGCCGCCGCTTAAAGAAAGCCCAATTCTCGGATGTGGTGGTATTTCAAAATCTTTTTTGACCTGCGCAGTGAAAGCTTGGGCTAAAAGAAAACATATCAGAAGCAGGAATTTTTTCATTAGTTAATCTTTTATATACACTCTTTTTACACGACGCGAAATAGATGTTAAAACTTCGTAAGGAATTGTATTACAATAACTTGAAAATTCTTTAAGGCTTGGGTTTTCATTAAAGATAATTACTTCATCGCCCTCATTTGCAACCAAATCTCCTAAATCTAGCATAATCATATCCATACAAATGTTACCAATGATTGGCTTTAAAACTTTATGAACGCCAAATTTGCCCACGCCATTTCCTATCAATCTTGGGATTCCATCTGCATAACCTACAGGAATTGTCGCCACTTTTGTACTTGAATTTGCAATAAATTTTCTGTTGTAACCTACACTTTCCCCTTCTTTAATTTCTGAAATTTGCGAAATAACGGTCTTTAAACTAACCGCTGATTTCAATTGTTTTTCAATCGTTTTATTTGGCGAAATCCCCACCATTCCTATTCCAATTCTTACCATATCAAATTGAAAATCAGTATAATTCGCAATGCCTGACGAATTTAAAATATGCCGTAAAACAGGATATTTTAAGGCGGAAATTATTTTATCAGAATTTTGTGTAAAAACTTTTATTTGGTTTAATGTGTATTCTTTCTGATCCTCGTCATCAGCAGAAGATAGATGGCTGAAAATACTTTTTACTACTAAATTTTTTTGTGAAAGTAGAAGAATCAATTCATCTAATTCCCAAGATTTAAAACCCAAACGGTGCATTCCCGTTTCGAGTTTGATATGCACAGGATATCGAGTTTCGACACCTTTTTCCTGAAGTTTATCAGTGAATTGCTTTAAAACTCGCAAACTATAAATCTCTGGTTCAAGATTAAAATCTATAATGCTGTTATAACTTTGCTGCTCCGGATTCATCACCATAATCGGGACGGTAATTCCTTTCTTTCTTAAATCAATTCCCTCATCCACAAAAGCCACACCCAAATAATCTATGCGGTGGTGCTGCAAAAATTCTGCAATTTCATATCCACCTAAACCATAAGAATCTGCTTTTACCATTGCCATAACTTTTGTCTCTGGCTTTAATAAGGCTTTATGCACATTTATATTATGCAACATGTTATTCAAATTCACTTCCAAAACCGTGTCGTGTTTTTGCAGCTCTAAAGTCAATTTTAAACGATCAATCTCAAATTTTCGTGCGCCTTTTAATAGAATTATCGCATTTTCAATTTTGTTTAATTCTTGATTATCAATTAGTTCTTCCGTTGTTTCAAAGCAAAGCACCTCATTCGAAAATAATTCTGAATATTTGGTAATTTTATTTCCTACTAAAAATATTTTATCAAAATTTTGCTCGTTTGTAAGTTTTGCGACAAAAGGATAAAGAACTTCTGGCTCTTCTTTTACGTCTATAATATCCGTCAGAATTAAAACTTTTCTGTCTTTTTGATATTCTTTAATGAATTGATATGCAATCTGCAAAGAATCTATATCTAAATTAAAAGAATCATTTATAATTAAATTATTTCGCGTTCCTTCCACGCTCTCTAGCCGCATTTCAACGGATTTTATAGCATTTAGTTTAGAAACAATTTTATCAAGATTAAAGTTAAAATACTTTAAAACGGCTATCACACATAAAGCGTTTAGAACAATTGCTTCTGTCCGAACTTTTACAGGAAATGAAAATTCTTCTTCGTTATGTTTAACCTTGATGTCATTGGCGCTTGTAGACCAATCAGAAAGCAGATGATATGAATTTCTTGGGTTTTTGCCATAAGAAATTAGTATTCTATCAGAATATAATTGAGTTAAAGTGCTGTATAATAAATCATTATCGCCATTAAAAATGATGACACGCGATTCTTTAAATAATTTTAATTTTTCATCAATAATTTCTTTTTCTGATTCAAAATTGATGGAATGTGCCGTTCCAATATGGGTTAAAATTCCTATTTCTGGCGAGAATATTTCTTCTAAAATTTTCATTTCGCCAGGTTTTGAAATCCCGACTTCAAAAATCCC
This sequence comes from Halpernia humi, assembly GCF_900108025.1. Taxonomy (GTDB): domain Bacteria; phylum Bacteroidota; class Bacteroidia; order Flavobacteriales; family Weeksellaceae; genus Halpernia; species Halpernia humi. Next base: position 215,134 of record NZ_FNUS01000003.1, on the reverse strand, counting down.
AAGTTGATGTTTTTTTTCTATTTGCAAAAGCGAAAGTGGCAAACCGATTTGTGAGTTAAAACTTTTCGGGCTTTTTACGGTTGGAAACTCATCCCACAAACATTGGTAAAGCCATTCTTTTACGATGGTTTTGCCGTTACTTCCTGTGATTCCAATGCTTTTTAGATGGCAGTTTTCAAAATGATATTTGGCTAATTTCTGTAAAAAATGTGTCGTATTTTCGGTAATAATCCAAGTGATATTTGGATGGTCAAAAATTTGATGTGCAGAAATAATGATGCAAACCCCTTTTTCAATAACATCATTTATATATTTTTCGCCAGAGTTTTTAAAACTATTTAGGGCGATAAATGCCGTGTCAATAGTAGAAAAAATAATTCTACTATCATACGCAATAGATTGTACGTGCAAATTTTCATTACCAATTAATTGGGAATTTGTGATTTTTGCAAGTTGTAAAGTAGTATAATTCATTCTTTTTTGTTCGACATTTTTTCGAAAAATATTCGGCGACTTACGGCTTCATAATTTTCGGTTTCGCCAAGTTCTACTAAATTTTTTCCAGAAGAAGTTCGCAAAGAATAATTGGCCAAGTTCCCTGTATCACGGCAAATAGCGTGAACTTTCGTTACATATTCTGCCGTCGCCATTAAATTTGGCATCGGTCCAAACGGCCTTCCCAAAAAATCCATATCTAAACCTGCAATTACTACTCTAATGCCATTATTTGCTAGTTGATTTGCTATTTCTACAATACTTTCATCAAAAAATTGGGCTTCATCTATCCCCACCACATCGCAGCCAGAACCTAAAAGCAAAATTTCTGAAGTACTTTGTACGGATGTGCTTCTGATTTTATTTTGATTGTGAGAAACCACTTCTTCTTCAGAATATCGGATGTCTATTTTGGGTTTAAAAATCTCCACATTTTGTCCGGCCATTTCTGCACGCCGCAATCTGCGGATTAATTCTTCCGTTTTGCCCGAAAACATTGAGCCGCAGATCACTTCCATCCATCCACTTTGTTTCGCGTGATTTATTGTGTTTTCTAAAAACATTTGGTAAATTAGCAATTATAAATTACTTCAAAAGTAAGCAAAATTTAACAAGATAAAATAATGCAAACCATACAAAATTTAAAGGAAACGCTATTTTCAGATTGTAGAACTTTAATTCAAAAACTAAACGAATCTGAAAACGCAGAAGCCTTAATAACGGAACAGGGCGCGCTTTTTCAACTTATGGAAAAAGTGTCTTTACTGAAAAATTTAGATTCCATTACTAAAAATATTGAGGGAGAGCGGCATTCAAATTTGGAAAAAAGCAATGCTGAAAAAATAGAAACAGAAAATTACATTCAAAGGTTAAAGGAAGAATATTGGAAAACTTTAGAGGAAAAAGAAAATCAAATTGCAGAATTAACTTCGCAAATAAAACTTTCGGCTGATAGACAAATGGTTGCGACAAACATTGAAGATGATTTGGAAGAAATTCGTCCGAAATTGCCACTTGAAGATTTCTTTGTCTCGCAAGAAAATAGCGAAGAAGAAAAACCAGAAAATATTACCACAGAAATAAAAGAAGACACTATTTTACCAATTTTAGAAACCGAAAAAGAAAATGAAGTTTCTGGCAAAAACGATGAAGCCGAAAAAGAAGAAAACCGCCGAAAAATAGTAGAATTTGATAGAAAAGATGAGATTAGTGTCGAAAAAGAACCCGTTTTCAATGATTTTAAACATGAAACGCATGCCGAGAAAAAATTTAGATTAGGAAAAATAAAGGGTTTAAGCGTTGTGAAATCTTTATTTGATGACGATTTTTCTGATTTATCTGAAACTGTGATTGAAAAGAAAACGCCTCTGCAAAGTAGAAATATGGACGCAAAACTCATGGAAGCCGAAAAGCCGAAATTAGATTTTAGAATTGATTTAAATGATAAAGTCGCTTTCACAAAACTTTTATTTAAAGGTGATGAAGCGTATTTAAGAGCCACGATTAATCAATTAAATTCCTATAAAACCTTGCAAGAAGCCAAAGAATATTTAAGTGAACTCTACTACGAAAATGGATGGCAAAAAGTGGACGATTACGCGCAAAGACTTTGGGCCTTGGTAGAAAATAAATTCAACTAAATGAGTGGTATTTTGTATTTTGTTCCAACGCCTGTTGGTAATTTGGAAGATATGACCTTCCGAGCGGTGCGGATTTTAAAAGAAGTAGATTATATTTTATGTGAAGATACCCGAACTTCAGGGAAACTTCTAAAGCATTATGAAATTGCTAAACCGCTGAAATCCTATCATTTACACAACGAACATTCTTACACGCAAAAGGTAATTTCTGATTTGCAAAATGGGCAAAATATTGCATTAATTACAGACGCAGGAACACCAGGAATTTCGGATCCAGGTTATCTTTTAGCAAAAGCAATTGCAGATGAAAATTTAGAAATGCAATGTTTACCGGGCTCAACGGCTTTTGTTCCCGCATTGGTAATTTCAGGTTTACCAAATAATGAATTTTATTTTGCGGGATTTTTACCACCAAAAAAAGGCCGCCAAACAAAACTGAAACAATTGGCAGCAGAAAAAAAGACTATCATATTATATGAAAGTCCACACAAAATCAACACTTGTTTAGAGCAAATAAAAGAGTTTTTTGGTGATGAGACCAAAGTAAGTTTAAGCCGAGAAATTTCTAAAAAGTTTGAAGAAACCAAACGCGGAACAATTGATGAATTAATTGCGTTTTCTAAAACAAAAACCTTAAAAGGCGAGATTGTTTTGGTGGTGAATAATGTTTAAAAATGCATTATTAATCAAGTAAGTCTGCATTAATATTAAATACAAACAAATAGCATATGAAATTATTAGAAGGAAAAGTAGCCTTAATAACAGGCGCAACTCGTGGAATTGGAAAAGGCATCGCAGAAGTTTTTGCAGAGCAAGGCGCTCAAGTAGCCTTTACTTACGCAGGCTCTGTGGATAAAGCCACACAATTAGAAAAAGAATTAAACCAAAAAACAAAGGCAAAAGCCTATCAATCAGACGCTTCAGATTATGACGCGGCACAAAAATTAGTTGAAGAAGTGTTTGCAGAATTTGGCAAAATAGATATTTTAATCAATAACGCTGGAATTACAAAAGACAATTTAATGCTTAGAATGAGCAAAGATGATTGGGACGCTGTCATAAAAACCAATTTAGATTCTGTTTTTAATTTAACCAAAGCCGTGGTAAAACCAATGATGAAGGCAAAATCGGGCTCAATTATTAATATGACATCGATTGTTGGCGTAAAAGGAAACGCAGGACAAGCCAATTATGCTGCGTCAAAAGCGGGTGTAATTGGGTTTACAAAATCTATTGCTTTAGAACTTGGCTCGCGAAATATTCGTTGCAACGCCATAGCACCAGGTTTTATTGAAACTGAAATGACCGCCGCTTTAGACGAAAAAACCGTGCAAAGTTGGAGAGATGCAATTCCTTTGAAACGCGGCGGACAGCCAGAAGATGTTGCAAACGCGTGTGTGTTTTTAGGCAGTGAAATGTCGTCTTATATTTCTGGCCAAGTCCTAAATGTGGATGGTGGAATGTTAACTTAATGTATTTATTAAATAAGAAAACCTACTAATATCACCGAACTTGTCGGTGATTTTTACTTTACGGAATATTATTTGTATCAATTTCAAAAAATAATTTAGAATTTTAAATAGTTCCAATGCAGAAATTGTTAGAAAAATTTAAGGAAACCAGAAATTACTCAGTTGAGTTGTGTAAGCCTTTGGAAATAGAAGATTACATTCCGCAACCAGTGGATTTCGCAAGCCCGCCAAAGTGGCACCTGAGTCATTCTACTTGGTTTTTTGAGGAAATGATTTTAAAGAAATATTTTAAAGATTATAAAATATTCAATCCACATTTTTCTTTTCTATTTAATAGTTATTACCACGCCATCGGCGAAAGAGCGATTAGAACCGAACGTGGAACAAACACGCGACCGACTGTTGAAGAGGTTTACGAATACCGAAAACATGTTGATTCTCACATCGAAAAACTTTTAGAAAACAATAAAAATTCTGAACTTGAAGAATTAATTATTTTAGGAATCAATCACGAGCAACAACATCAGGAACTGCTTATTACAGACTTAAAACACACTTTTTCTTATAATCCGACACATCCTGTTTACAAAATAGGCTTTAATTTGACGGCTCAAGAAAATGAAACGGCGGGCTGGTTAAAAATCCCAGAAGGTATTTATGAAATTGGTTTTGAAGGCGAAGGTTTTCATTTTGATAACGAAAAAGGACGGCACAAGGTTTATTTGCATGATTTTGAAATTTCAAAACATTTGGTCACAAATGGGGAATTTCTAGAATTTATGAAAGACGGCGGTTACGAAAATTTTAAATATTGGCTAGATGAAGCTTGGAATTGGGTGTGTGAAAACGAAATAAAATCGCCGCTTTATTGGCAAGAAATTGAGGGAAAATGGTTTTCTTATACCTTGGAAGGTTTAAAGCCAATCGAGCCAAATCATATTTTAACGCATATTTCTTTCTACGAAGCACAAGCATTCGCGGCTTGGAAAGGTTTAAGATTACCCACAGAATTTGAATGGGAAGTCGCAGCCAACCAATTAAATTGGGGAAAAAGATGGGAATGGACTTATTCCGCATATCTTCCATACCCAAAATTTAAAATCGCTGAAGGCGCAGTGGGAGAATACAACGGAAAATTTATGATTAACCAAATGGTTTTGCGCGGTTCTTCGACTGCCACACCAAAAGGGCACGAAAGAAAAACTTACAGAAATTTTTTCCACCCAAAATACAGATGGCAAATAACAGGAATAAGATTAGCAAAATGACTAAAAACACCACTTTTTTAAAGGATGTAAACGACGGATTAAGCCAAAAAGTGAAACATATTTCTTCTAAGTATTTTTACGATAAGAAAGGAGATCAACTTTTTCAACAAATAATGGAGATGCCCGAATATTATCTCACCAATTGCGAAATGGAAATCTTCAAGGAGCAAAGCGAGGCCATAATTTCTGCTTTTAATATCAATGAAAATCAAGAATTTGAACTGATAGAATTGGGCGCCGGAGACGGCAAAAAAACGCAATATTTATTAGAAAAACTTTTGGAAAAACACCTAAAATTCAAATATATTCCGGTAGATATTTCCCAAAATAGTTTAGATGTAATTTCAACAAGACTCAAAAAGATATTTCCAAATTTGCATATTGAAGCCATGCAAGGCGAATATTTTCAGGTTTTGGAAGCGCTTTTTCAGTCCAAGAACCCAAAAATAATTTTGTTTATCGGTTCAAATTTAGGAAACCTGAATGATGAAGTTGCGCACGATTTTTTGCACAAACTTTCTGATAATTTAAAATGGGGCGAAAAATTGTTGCTGGGTTTAGATTTAATTAAATCAAAAAACATTGTTTTGCCTGCGTATAATGATAGCGCAGGGATTACAAAAGCCTTTAATATTAATCTTTTAGAGAGAATTAATCATGAATTCGGCGCTGATTTTAATCTGGAGAAATTTGATCATTTTCCCTATTACGAGGAAGAAGAAGGCATCGCAAAAAGTTTTTTAAAAAGCAAAATTAAACAAAGTGTTTTCATTAAAGCATTAAATAAATCTTTTGAATTTGCCGAAGGAGAATTGATTACTACGGAAGTTTCCCGAAAGTATAATGACAAAATTTTAAATAAAATTCTAGAAAATTCTAATATGGAAATTCAGGAAAAATTCTTGGATTCTGAAAACTATTTTGCAGATTATATTTTAACTAAAAAATGAGTTCAGAATTACCAATAAAAGGCGTTTTAGGGTTAGGAAAAGAATCTACCAACTATTATTTGCAAAGAATTCATCAAAAATATAATGAAATTAATGGGGGGTTCTCTACTTGTCCGTTTATTCTGTATCAAATTGATTTTCAGGATGTAAATCCTTTTTTGCCTAATCAATTTTCTGTGTTAAAACCAAAAATTGAGGCCTATTTAAAGCAAATTGAAGATTTGGGAATTTCAAAACTAATCGTTCCAAATATTACATTGCACGAAACATTAGATTTAATGCATTACCGTGGTGAAATTTGCCATCCAGTAAATTTAACCATTAAATATTTGAAAGAAAACTACATTTCTAAAATCGTTATTTTCGGAACCATTTATACTATGAATTCCGACTATTTAAAGGAAAAATTTAGTACGGAAAACATTAAAATTACCCAAACTTCGGGCGAAGACCAAAAGTGGATTGATGGTTTTAGAAAATTGGTTTATGATGAAAAGGCGTCTGAAAGCCAAATACAATATTTTCAATCTTTAATTAAAAAATATTCTCAAAACCAATACGTTATGATTGCTTGCACCGAACTTTCCGTATTTGCCACAAAGGGAAATGCAAAGGTTTTAGATATGGCAGAATTGCAGATTGAGGCTTTTTTAGCATAAATTATTTTAAAACTTATTGCCGTGAATAGGGCAATAGATATAATTTCCTGGGAATTTTTGCTGATCAATTGGGCAAGTTTTTTCTGGCATCAAAGAAACTAAAGGCAATTTATAAGTAAATGATTGGCCGCTTAAAACAACCTTAAAGCCGCCTTCTTTCGTTGGGTCTATAATTTTATTTCCAGCTGAATCTTTGTTGCTAAAGATAAAAAATTCAATTCCTGTTCCCATTTTGCCCAACATTTTGCCAAAAAGAGGCTTTAAAAAGCGATCTATTAAAAGACTTACTTTTTCATCAATTTCAGCATTTTTCAATACAGGGATTTTTTTTCCTTTTAAATCGTATAGTTCGAATTTGTTGCTAATAGGTAAAGAATTAAAATCCACACCGTTTATTTCGCTGCCCAAATTATAATCGCCCGCTGCAATTATGGTGTAATCATCCAGCATGTTTTCAAGGGTTTGAAGTTGTTGTTCTGTTATTTGTTTGGTGTTTATCGTTGCAGCTCTCCAATATTCCGTGGGCATCCACCAAACCATTTTGATGTTTTTATTAACTTGTTTAACTTGTTGTATTTCTACAAGTAATTTTTCAGCTTTTGTTTTTTCTTGAGCGAAGAAAATAGCAACAAAGAAAAAAGTGGAAAGAAGTAATATTTTTTTCATATTTATTTTTTTAAAATTAAACGTTAAATACTTGGTTTTCTTGCTCTTGCACACGTATAAAAGTGGTGCGTTTTGATAGTTCTCGCAAGGCAGAAGCACCGACATAAGTGCAGGTAGAACGAAGACCGCCCAACAAATCTTTGATGGTTTCTGCAACCTTACCTTTGTAGGCCACTTTTACGGTTTTTCCTTCAGAAGCTCTGTATTCTGCAACGCCGCCAGAATGTTTATCCATTGCGGTTTTAGAACTCATTCCATAAAAAGAACGGTATTTTTTGCCATTTTCTTCAATCATTTCACCACCAGATTCGTCGTGACCAGCAAGCATTCCGCCGAGCATCACGAAATCTGCGCCGCCGCCAAATGCTTTTGCAACGTCGCCCGGAATTTTGCAGCCGCCGTCTGAAATGATATGGCCGCCAAGTCCATGCGCCGCATCAGCACATTCTATAATGGCCGAAAGTTGCGGATATCCAACGCCGGTTTTCACACGCGTTGTGCATACAGAGCCGGGTCCGATGCCAACTTTTATAATATCTGCGCCGGCAAGTAGAAGCTCTTCTACCATTTCACCTGTTACCACATTGCCAGCAATTATAGTTTTAGTAGGAAAATTAGCGCGGGTTTTTTTCACAAAATCTACGAAATGTTCAGAATAGCCATTTGCAACATCCACACAAATAAATTCAATTTGTGGAAATTTTTCTATTATATTTTTGATTTTTGCTTCGTCATCTTTGCCCGTTCCGGTGCTCAATGCAATATAATTGTAGAATTCTGGCGTTCGATTGTTTAGAAAACTCGTCCATTCATCAAGCGAGTAATGTTTATGAATCGCAGTAAAAATCTTTTCTTTAGATAAAGCGATTGCCATTTCAAAAGTTCCTACAGTATCCATATTGGCGGCCATAATTGGGATGCCTTGCCAAGATTTTTGGGAATGCAAAAATTTAAAATTTCTTTCTACAGAAACCAAAGATCTAGATTTTAAAGTGGATCTTTTTGGGCGGATCATTACATCTTTGAAGCCTAATTTTATATCGTTTTCTATGCGCATTTTTGAAGTTTTATTGTAGTGCTAAATATATAAAAAAGTACGAAAAGATTCTTATGGATTAATTAATGTATTAATTTTTTGCCAAAGTTCGTCATCAAAACCAGATAGCGCAAAATTAGTTCCATCTGCAGCATCGCCCATTCTTATAATTACCAGTTTTTTCGATGGAACGACGTAAATTTTTTGATCGTTTTTACCCAATGCACAAAACATATCGCTTGGCGCACTTGGAATTAATGAACCAGAAAATTGATATTGTGTTTGTGGTAAATGATAACTCGTTTTGCCATTAAGCCACCAAAGATAGCCGTAAGAAAGGTTAATCTTTTGTGACGTGTTAGTGGCAGCATTCACATAATCTTTATTTATAATTTGCGTTCCCGCCCAGTTGCCATTGTTTAAAATTAAAAGTCCAAATCGCGCCATACTTCTCGCAGTGCTCCAATAAACATTTTCATCACCGTTTTGAATCCAAGTTCCTGTCATCCCGATTTTATCTCTTAAATTGGTATTAAAATAATTAATCCAGGTTTGGTGGCTCGCACTGGCGATGATGTCTTGTAATTTTACATAAACATTGTGGTATGCCCATCTTGTTCCGGCATTTGCTTTAAATTTTAAATTAGATGGATCTACATTGTTGCCCAAAGAATCATCTAAGCCAGAAGTCATCGTCAATAAATTATCTACTTTTATGAGATTTTCCTGCGCGGGAGTTTCACTTGTCCAAGCGTTTCCTAGATAAGTAGAAACCCTATCATCAAGATTAATGAGATTATTTTGCTGCGCGATTCCGACTACCGTTGATGTTAAAGTTTTTCCCGCGCTAGCCCAATACCAAGGAGAAGATGATGTTTGTGCACCAAAATACTTTTCCAGAACAATTCTTCCGTTATAAAGAATAATAAAAGATTTTGTGTTTTTTTGCTCTAAAAAATTATAAAGAGGTTGAACCGCGGGATAATGCCACCCGAGTGAATTGAGGTCTGTAGATTCCCAAATGTTAGAATTATTTGGTGGAAAATAGATGCCTTCAGGTGTCGCTTCTGAAGTGTCTGAATTATCAGGATTTCTAGCACAACTATTGACTATGAAAAAAGCAAATAAGGAATAAACTAAAGTTCTCATAATTATTGTTTAAGATTTAGATTATCCACTTATTATTAAGTTAAAATCTACCAAAATTTCTTTTTCTGTTACAATTTTAAGCAGGATCTAAGAAACAGAAACAGATTTTAAGCCGACAATTGAACTTATTAAAGTAATTAAGAAAAAGACCCGCCAAAAATGAGCTGGTTCTTTAAAAAAGAAAATTCCAATTAATGCAGTTCCAACAGCGCCAATTCCAGTCCAGACGGCATAAGCCGTTCCAATTGGTAAGGTTTCAGTGGCTTTTAGCAAAAGCAACATGCTGATTGTGAGGGAAATAGCAAATCCAAAATACCAAAAATACATTTCATTGCCGGAAGTTTCTTTGGCTTTTCCTAAACAAGAAGCAAAAGCGACTTCAAATAGACCTGCAATAATTAGCACTATCCAATTCATAATTAGAGCGATTTTAAAAATAATTAGTCATTTAAAACCGTAGAAAGTTCGGCAATATAGTCGTGCGCCGTCAAATCAAATTTTACCGGAACCACAGAAACATAACCTTCGGCAAGCGCGTTTTCATCGGCATTTTTGTCTGAATCCATATTATTAAAATAGCCAGAAAGCCAATAATATTTTTTACCATGCGGATTGGTTCTTTCATCAAAATTTTCTTCCCATTTTGCGTGGGCTTGGCGGCAAACTTTTATACCTTTTATTTCGTCTTCGGGCAATTTTGGAATATTTACATTGAGCACGATGCCTTTTGGCAAAGGATTTTCTAAGATATTTTTAACGATTTTTTGAATATATTTTTTGCCTTGCGAGAAATCTGCATCCCAAGCAAAATCTAAAAGCGAAAAGCCGATGGCTTGTAAACCTTCTACACCTGCTTCTACAGCGGCGCTCATGGTGCCAGAATAAATGACATTAATGGAAGAGTTGGCGCCATGATTAATACCAGAAACCACTAAATCTGGTTTTCTGGTTAAGATCTTGTCTAAAGCAAATTTCACGCAATCTACGGGGGTTCCGGAGAGAGCGTAATCTTTTTGAGAACCTTCTAGTTGTATTTCTTCGTATGTTAAAGTGGAATTGATGGTGATGGCGTGCCCTTTTCCAGATTGTGGTGAGTTGGGAGCAACAACGATTACTTCGCCAATTTCGGTCATAAATTTCACTAAATTTCTTATTCCAGGAGCGGTAATGCCGTCATCATTGGTTACTAAAATTAGGGGTTTTTGCATAGAAAAATGAGTTTCCACAAATTTAATTAAAAACTTACGTCTTCTTAGTAAATTAGGTATTAAATTTGTCATTTGATTTTTCTATAAGTAACAAAAAATCAATTTCAAAGACTTATTCATATATAATATTATAAACTTTCAGATGCTAAAAAAATTCAAGTTCAATAAACTACTACTTTTTATTCCACTTACAACGCTTGCTTTTTGTTTTAATTCTCCCAAAGATGACGATCAAAAAATGTCAACGATAATGATAAGTATTAAAAACACCCTTTCTTACCTTCATTACAGCCCAAAACCGATTAATGACGCTTATTCGCAAGATGTTTATAAGCAATATTTTGAAATGGTAGATCCATCAAAGCGGTACTTTTTGGCATCGGATATGAAAGATTTTGCCCAGTATAAAACTAAACTAGACGACTATCTTATTGGTGGCGACCTCACTTTTTATAAAGCGACAACGGATAGACTTTATCAAAGAGTGAACGAAATTGATAGTATGACGCAAGATATTTTAAGCAAACCCATCAATTTGGACGAAGACGACAGTTTAATAATTGAGCCAAAAGAAAGAGTGAATCCTGCCAACAAAGCAGAGCAATACAAAGAATGGAAACGTTATATTAAATATAACATTCTTCAGGAAATGGCGACTTTAAAAACCAAAGAAGAGACCCAAAAAGAAAAGAAAGATTCTGTGCAAAAATTTCACTTAAAAGACACAATAAAATTGGAAGTTTTAACACCAGAAGCCAAAAAGATAAAAGCAACAAGCGAAGTAAAAGATTTGGTGACAGATATGTTTCGCAGGTTTAAAAAAAGAAAAAAAATGGATTGGTTCACGGTTTATATGAATGCTTATACGCAGGTTTTTGATCCGCACAGCAATTATTTTTCGCCACGAGACAAAGATAATTTTGACAGCAGCTTCAGTGGAAAATTTATTGGCATTGGCGCCGTAATAAAGGAGAGCAAGGGCTATCTCTATTTAGGTGAATTGGTAACAGGCGCACCTGCTTGGAAGTCTAAACAACTTACGGAAGGCGACAAAATTTTAAAAATAAAATCTAAACCCAACGAAGACGCCGTAAACGCCGCAGGAATGTTGGCCGATGAAGCCGTTGTTCTCATTCGTGGAGAAAAAGGAACGCCGATAACTTTGACTGTTGAGAAAAAAGATAAATCCATAAAAGAAGTGACTTTAATTCGAGATGAAATCACCATAGAAGACACTTTTGCTAGAGGTGTTTCTATACAATATAAAAATGGAAAGAAGTACGGCTATATTAATTTACCTAGTTTTAATGCAGATTTTAATGACCCGAAAGGAAGAAATGCATCCGACGATATCAAAGCAGAACTTATAAAATTAAAAGCCCAGAAAGTAGATGGCATTATTTTAGATTTAAGAAATAACGGCGGTGGATCTTTAACGGAAGTTGGAGATATCATGGGGCTTTTCATGAAAGGCGGTGCTTATGTTCAGGTGAAAAATGGTGATGGAAAAATCCAAACCCTAAAAGACAAATCTACCACACCTCTTTGGACCGGGCCACTCGTAATTATGCAAAATGAGTTATCGGCTTCTGCCTCAGAAATTTTAGCAGGCGCTATGCAAGATTATGGTAGAGCGGTGATTATTGGTTCGCCACAATCGTATGGCAAAGGAACGGTGCAAACTTTTGTAGATTTAAACCGGTTTTTAAACACCAATGACGATTTTGGCTCTTTGAAATTAACCATTCAAAAATTTTATAGAATTACAGGAGAATCTACCCAAATAAAAGGTGTAAATTCTGACATCACCTTAAAAGATTTCTTCACAAATTCTGATATCGGCGAGCGTTTTAGTGATTATGCATTGCCATGGGATAAAATTTCATCCACAGATTTTAAAAAAATGAATATTTATGATATTCAGGCTTTAGAAAAAGAAAGCAACGCGAGAATTCACAATAATGCAAACTACCAATTGCTGCAAAAATCTGCTGAATGGAAAGATAAATTAGATAAAGAAAAAAGCGTTACCTTGAATGAAAATAAATTTATGGCGCTTATGGCAAAAAGAAAAGAAGAAATAAAACAATTTAAACCACTAGAAAATTATAATAACAAATTGAGTTTTATCATTAACCCAGATGAGGTTGTAAGAGAAAAAACAGATACCGCTTTTGCTAAAAAAACAAAAGCATGGACTAAAAACTTAAGCCGCGATTTTTATCTTGATGAAGCCGTACATATCGTTTCGGAAATGAAATAATATAAAAACCACTATTCACAAGTTTACGAGCAAACAAATGAGAAATTAGGCGATTGTATATAACTTTTAAAAACAATATATAACTTTAGATGAAAGACCAAATGCACAAAATGTCAGGTGATGTAGGCCTGTCTTTTCAGCAATTCTTAGAATATAATATATTTTCTGTCGGGAAATATTCTTTAAGTGTTTATGAAATTTTGGCAGCAATTTTAGTCATACTTCTAGCGATTATTTTAAATAAATCGGTCAAAAAACTCGTTTATAATTCTAAAAAAGTAGATATCGGTAGAAAGTTTGCCGTTTCGCAAATCTTATTCTACATTATTTTCATAATTGCCACAATATTGGTTTTGAAATCTTTAGGGGTAGATATTTCGCCGTTACTTCTTGGTTCAGGGGCAATTTTGGTGGGGATTGGCCTTGGTCTTCAAAACTTATTTTTAGATTTTATTTCAGGGATTATTATTCTATTTGATCGCTCTGTAATGGTGGGAGATGTAATAGACATTGGCGATACCATCGGCGAAGTGAAAGAAATTAGAATGAGAACCACCACCATAGAAACCAGAGAAAGAAAAAGCGTAATCTACCCGAACTCTCTTTTAACCAAAGATAAACTCACCAACTTTAGCCACGATTCTCCAGCGGTTATTTTTGTAATAGAAGTTGGTGTTCACTATGATACCGATATAGATTTAGCAGTAAGATTATTAGAAGAAGCTGCGCGAGAAAATAAAGCCGTGCTGCAAGACAAACCTATTTTTGTGCGCTTAGAAAACTTTGGCGATAGTTCTTTAGATTTAAAATTATACTATTACAGCGTAGAATTATTTGCTGCACCACAAGTGAGAAGTGATTTAAGAATGGTGATTTTAAAGAAATTCAGAGACAATAATGTCAATATTCCGTATCCAATACGTACTTTAGAATTTCCGTCAAAAGATAATAATGATATAGAAAAAGAGCAGTAATTTTACTTACTGCTCTTTTTTTTAATAAATCGAAAAAAAACTATTTAATTTCCACACAACCAACTCTTCCGCCCGCATTTCCTGTGGGTTGAGTTTTAAAATCGTCTTTCCCTGCATGGATGATGATAGATTTACCCACAATATTTTTAGACGCATCAGAGCAACCCAAACACCATTTATCGGTTTTAAAAATTAGGCGCGCCGTACCATTTTTATCAGCAACTAAATTTCCTATATCGCCCATGTGAAAATGTTCAGAATCCCATTTTCCATGTTCGTCTTTTGAAGGATTCCAGTGGCCACCTGCAGATTTTCCATCAGCAGAAGAGCAATCTCCAAATTCATGAACGTGCACAGCGTGCGTTCCTGGCGTTAGTTTGTAAACATTCATATCCATCGTAACCATTTTTCCTTTTTGGCTAAACTTCGCCGTTCCTTGTGTATCTGTACCACTTTTAGAGTTAATAGTATCCGTTATTGTTTTTGATGTTCCGCAAGAACTCAGCAAAATGCCACTTGCAGCCACAAATAAAATTTTTAAATTTTTCATATTATTTTTTTAAGTTATTTTTAATAAAAAACATTTAGTCACCATTGAGTCTTAAAAATTGACAACTCAGCAACAAAAATTAGAATCTAAAGGTACAGTGAAATTATCTTTGTTCAAAATTTAAAACATGAAATCGCCAATAATAAACTTGATATATAAAATTTGACCGATTTTGACAATAACATCTGACTAAAAAATTAAATACCAACAAATGAAAACTTTTTCAAAATTTATTACTCTTTTCTTACTGTTAATGCTTTTGCCACTTTGTGCGCAAATAAAAATTAGTGGAAAAATCACCTATAAAAACAAAGGCATTCCCAATATTTCAATTACTTTAAAAGATACTTACGACGGCGCTACTTCAGATAAAGACGGAAATTACAGTTTTGAAACTTCTGAAAAAGGCAACCAAACCTTAGTTTTTACCAATTCTAAATATGAAGAAGTGCAAAAACCAATTGTTTTAAACGATGAAAATATAACCGTAAATGTAGATTTAAAAGAACAAATTAATGAAATAGACGCCGTTGTAATTTCCGCAGGAAGCATAGATGCAAGCGATAAAAAACGCGCAACCGCCTTGCTCACACCCATTGATATTTATACCACAGCCGGCGCAGATGGACAGATTTCTTCTGCATTAAATTATCTCCCCGGCGTGCAAAAAGTGGGTGAAAGCGAAGGATTATTCGTTCGTGGTGGAACTGGCGCAGAAACCAAAATTTTTATGGACGGCAGTTTAATTAATAATTATTTCAGCAATTCTGTCCCAGGAATTGCCGGAAGAGACCGCTTTAACACTTCGCTTTTTAAAGGAAATGTTTTCTCAAGTGGCGGTTATTCTGCGCTTTACGGTCAAGCCTTATCTGGCGTTTTAATTTTAGAAAGTGTGGATTTGCCAGAAACCACTTCTTATGATGTCGGTATTTCTCCTATTTTTTTAACAGGAAGTTATCAGAAATTAAGCAATTCTAAAACTTATTCCTATGGCGCAAGTTTGGGCTATTCTAATTTAAAATTTATACAAAAAATCTTAAATTTTAACACCGATTTTGAAAAAGCACCAGAAAGTATAAATGGCGACGCCAATTTTAGAATCAAAACCAAAAGCGGCGGATTTTTTAAATATTATGCCAATTTTGATAGCAATAAATTGAGCGTACTTTCCGAAAGTTTAGAGCCAGATTCGGATCAAAATAAAGTTTCCTTAAAGGGAAGTAATATCTTTCAAAACCTGTCATTTAAACAAAAATTCGGGAGATATTTGCTAAATGTGGGAACTTCTTATGCCTACAATAAATCAGATGTTCAATTTTCTACTTTGCTAAATAACGTTCCGAAAAGTAGTTTTGCCTCTAATACTTTAGGAAATTATCTAAATGCAAAAGCCGTTGTAGAAAGAAAAATAAATAAAATTTCTGCTTTGCGCGGTGGTTTTGAATTTAATAATGCCAATGAAAATTCTCAATATGATGGTTTTCATAAAAAATATTCTGATCTTATTTCGTCCGGATTTCTGGAAACAGATTTGGGTTTTAGCAATAATTTTTCCGCAAAAGTGGGCGTTCGAGCAGAAAATTCTTCTTATTTAAAGCATTGGAATTTTGCGCCACGTGTTGCTTTTGCCTACAGACTAGCGAAAAATTACACCACATCTTTGGCTTACGGCATTTTCTACCAAAACCCGGAAAGTAAATATTTGAATTCTTCTGCACCTTTAACGTTTCAAAAAGCCGAACATTATATTTTTCAGGTTCAAAGAAATACGGAAGGTAGAAATTTGAGATTTGAAGCCTTTTATAAAAAATATGATCAACTAATTAAAACTTCGGGAGAACAAAACTTTCAAACCGCCATTAATAACCAAGGAAATGGATACGCAAAAGGTTTAGAATTGTTCTGGCGCGATAGGAAATCTATTAAAAATATAGATTATTGGGTCACTTATTCTTACCTCGATTCTAAACGCGATTTTCAAAATTATCCCATAAGTTTAATGCCGAGTTTTGCTGCAAAACACACCTTCAATATCGTTGCGAAAAAATTTGTAACCAAATGGAAAACAGGCTTCAACATGTCTTACACCTATTCTTCTGGACGACCATATTATGATATTGTCGATAATAATGGACAAAATATTATTCGCCACGAAGGAACATTAAAAAATTACAGCGGACTCAATTTTAGTTTAAATTATCTGCCAAATTTGGGTAAAAAAGATTCCAAAGCATTTACGGTTTTAGTGTTGAGCATTTCAAATATTTTAGGACAGAAAAATGTTTACGGCTATAATTTTTCTAATGATGGAATGAGAAGTTCTGCAGTTGTTCCGCCTGTTAATACTTTCGTTTTCATTGGCGCTTTCATCAGTTTTGGTGTCGATAAAACCACTGATGCGATTAATAATAATTTGTAGACTTTAGAACCAAGAACCAAGAATCAAGAATCAAGAACCAAGAACCAAGATTTAATAAAAATAAGCGTAGTTCAATTAGTTTTAACCCTTCAGAAATCAAAACCAACCATTCAGCCAGAATTTATTTTAATTAAATAAAACCAAAAGTATCTTTACACCATAATTAACAAATCAATTAAAAAAAATATTATGAAAACAATTAAAAATTTAGTTTTAAGCCTCGCGCTTACGTTCACAGGAGTCAATGCTTTTGCACAAACCGCTTATGAAAAAGCAATGACAGACAAAGTTGCAAAAGTTCAACAAACGCGAAACACCGATGAATTGAGCGCTCTTTCCAATGATTTTTCCAGAATTGCTTTAAAGGAAAACAAAGAATGGTTGCCGCAATATTACGCAGCCTACGCAAACATCCAAAAAGGGCGAGTTTTGATGCAAGAAGGCAAACTTACAGAACTTGATGCTTTGGCGGACGACGCACAAAAGCACATTGATGCAGCAGAAGCCATCTCACCAAATAATGTAGAAATCACAATTCTTAAAAAAATGGTTCACAGTTTAAGAATGATGGTGGATCCGCAAGCGCGTTTTATGAGTGAAGGTTCTCTTGCCGCCGGTTTTTTAGCAGAAGCCGAAAAAATGGATCCTGAAAATCCAAGAATAACTTTGATAAAAGCAGAAGACACTTATTACACGCCAGAACAATTTGGAGGAAGCAAAGAAAAAGGATTAGAATTATTTAAAAAAGCGCAAGCGCAATTTGCCGTGTATAAGTCTCCATCAAAATTTAGCCCAACTTGGGGCAAAGAAGAAGCAGATTATTTTCTGTCTCAAGCGGGAAAATAATTTTTGAAATTAACTATAAAACTCTGCTTCGGTGGAGTTTTTCTATTTAAAAATATTTGTTAACAGCAATTTTGTCATTCCGAAGGAATCTCAGCAGTCCTTTTTTTCCGTGTGGATTCCTAAGGAATGACAAAGTGATGGAAACTTACATGGCGAGTAAACTTTAGAAAACAAGTAATACCATTCAGCAAAAGAAAGTTGCCCTTCGGACTAAAATAATTGTAAACCGCTGTTTGTCAGTTTATCTTTACACTATTAATTAACCAAATAAATTAAATCGAAATGGAAACTTACAATTTTAGTTCAGAACAAAAACTTGCACAAGCACAACAAAGAGTGAAAAACATGAAAGGATTTTACATCCACGCTACAGTTTTTTTATTCGTCAATATTTTCATCATTGCAAGTTGCTATATTGACAATCCGGCGAGTTTAAATACTTCAGATCCTTACATGACAGCGGTTTTCTGGGGAATTGGTCTTTTAGCACACGGTTTTTCAGTTTTTGGGAAAGACTATATTTTTGGAAAAGATTGGGAAGAAAGGGAAATTCAGAAAATATTAAATAAACCTGTTGTGCATTTAGACAAGCTGCATAATTAACCGTAAATCAAGTTAAACGCAAAGGCGCAAGAACTTAGTTATTATGAAAATAGTTCTAAGGCGCAAGAAAATCAAAGATTTTCAACTTTTAACGAAGTTAAAACTTTGCGCCTTATAAACGTAAATATCTGCAAATAAATTAATTGCGCCTTTGCGTTTAATGTTTTTCTATATGCACAACAGGTTAAATAAATAAAATTTAAATAACAAAATTCTAAATTAGAGGTTTTTCTAGCAGATTTTCCAGATGACACAGATTTACAGTTACAGTTTTAAAATCGGCCAAATCCTTCTAATCTGCGAGACTAAAAAACTTCCTAGAGAATTATTTAAATAATTAAATTTACAAAATGGATACAAAAGATTTAAAGAATAAGTTATCGACAATGCTTTGGGTTTCCTTTGCAACAGGAATTTTCTTTTTCGCGTTTTTCACGGATAATAAAAGCGTTTCAAATTTGATCATTAGCTTTCTAGTTTCATTTATGTATTCTTTTGTATTCATAATAGGGAATTATTACACCAATTGCTACCTAAACTCAAAATATTCCTGGATTGATGACACCAAAACCCGTATTGTTTTGGGCATTTTATCTACCATTTTTGTAAATGTAGTTCTGGTTTTTGTCTGTAATTATTTAAACTTAATCGTCATTCAAAAAAACAATCCTGCCAAATTTTTTACCGGTGAAATGGGACTTTTTAACTGGATTATCGTCAATATCGCACTATTATTTTCTGCCATTTTTCATGCAAAAGGGTTTATGGAAGAATGGAAAAAATCTTCTAAAAAAGAAGTGGTTGAGCAGAAATTAATCGCCAAATCAGCCAACGCCCAATTTGAAACTTTAAAAAACCAGTTAGACCCGCATTTTTTATTTAATTCTTTAAATGTTCTAAGTTCATTGATAGATGAAAACCCAGATCAGGCGCAGGTATTCACGGCTTCAATGTCCAAAATTTACCGCTATATTTTAGAGCAAAAAGACAAAGAATTGGTGTCGGTAGAAGAAGAGTTAGATTTTGCTAAAACCTATACCGCGCTTTTAAAAACCCGCTTTGAAGACAGCGTAACATTTGAATTTAATGTAAACGAAAACGATCAAAAAAACTTTGTAGTGCCACTTTCACTGCAACTTTTATTAGAAAATTGCATTAAACACAATTTCGCGACTTCATCAAAACCATTGCATATAAAAATCAGTTCTGAAGACGGATTTTTAATGATAGAAAACAACTTACAATTTAGAGAAAACATAAAAGAATCTTCAGGAATCGGGCTTTCTAATATCGTTCAGCGCTACGCTTTACTCACGAAAAGAAATGTTTTTATAGAAAAATCTGAAGACTATTTTAAAGTAAAAATCCCAATATTAATAGAAAAAACATCAACAAAAATGAACACAACAAAATATTCTGAAAATTCTGCTTATGAAAGAGCCGCAAAACGCGTAAATGAACTAAAAGGATTCTACGGCAATTTAATTTCTTATTGCCTGGTAATTCCTTTTTTAATCTTTGTAAATCTTTACACCGCACCGCAATACCAATGGTTTTGGTGGCCGATGCTTGGCTGGGGAATTGGCCTTGCTTCGCACGGAATCGCGGTTTTTGGCATTAGCAAAGATTGGGAAGAACGACAAATTCAAAAAATATTAGAACGAGAAAATCACAAATAATACCATGGAAAATTTATCACAAAAAGAAATCGACTATTCAAACGCAAAAAATAGAGTGCAGCAATTAAAAAAATTCTATTCATCTTTGGCAATTTTCATCGTAGTTCTTGCATTTTTTAGTTTTAGAAAATACTACCTTTCAGGAGAAATTGCTTTTTTTGATACGAATAATTTTTCTTTCATATTTTGGATTTGGGGACTTGTTTTGGCCATAAAAGCGGTTAAGATTTTTTACCTAAATAATGATTGGGAGCGCAGAATGATGGATAAAGAATTAAAACAAAAAGAAAATGGAAACTTTTAACAACGACAATATAAAATACCTTGAAGCCAAAAAAAAGGTAAAAAGAATAAAGGGCTTTTACACACATGCTGCAATTTTCGTTTTGGTAAATTCAATAATTGCTTTTATTAATTATCAAGCTTTACAACCAGGCCAAAGTTACTTCGTTTGGTATAATTTCTTATCCCTTTTCTTTTGGGGAATTGGCCTTTTTGCACACGGAATGGGCGTTTTTATGCCAAGTTTTATTTTTGGAAAAGACTGGGAAGAAAAGAAAATTAGAGAATTAATGAATAAGTACAAATAAAATGAATACCGCAATAAACCTTATCACAGCATTTTGGGGCCTTTCAGAAATCTTTTTGCTGCTAAAAATGCGCTCTAGTAAAGCCGACGCGAAAGGCAAAGACAAAAAGTCGCTATCTTATTTGTGGCTTGTGATCGGGTTCAGTATTTTCTTTGGAATTTTCATTTCAAAAAGCACATATTTCCCATTTTATAATAGTAAAACAGTGACGATTGTTGGCTTGGGTTTGCTACTTTTAGGTGTGGTTTTGCGCTTGATGGTGGTTTATTATTTGGGAAAATATTTCACCGTAGATGTTACGATTAAAGAAGATCATCAATTAATTTCCACGGGATTTTACAAATATATGCGGCATCCTTCTTACACTTTTTCGCTGCTAACTTTTGTAGGATTAGCGATTGTTTTAAATAATTGTATTTCTGTTATTTTACTATTAGTTCCTGTGTTTTTAATGTTTTCTCGAAGAATTAAAATTGAAGAAAAAGTTTTAACCGAAGAATTTGGGCAGGCTTATTTAGATTATATGCAGAAAACAAAACGTCTAATTCCTTTTATTTATTAATAAATTTCAAAACCGCAAAGTCACAAAGAATTACTTAACTTTATAAGAAATATCATCAAGTAATTATTTTAAATTCATTGTGTCCTTTGTGTCAGCGAATTTTAAATTAAACTTTGTGCCTTTGTGGTTAAAAAAAATCAACAAATGATCAAAACAGTAATCATCGAAGATGAAAAACCCGCCGCAAGAAAACTAGAAAGAATGTTAGGTTTAATGCCTGATTTAGAAATAGTTGCAACCATTTCTTCCGTAGAAGAAGGTTTAGATTGGTTTAAGAATAATGCAGAGCCAGATTTAATATTTTCAGATATAATGTTGGGCGACGGCATGTCTTTCGATATTTTTGAGAAATTTCCCGTTAAAAGCTTCATTATTTTCACCACCGCTTACGATCAATTCACCCTGAAAGCCTTCAAACTCAATTCCATCGACTATCTTTTGAAACCAATTTTACAAGAAGATTTGGAAAAAGCAGTAGAAAAATACAACAGTTACTTACCAAATGAACTGCCTTCTAATGAATTGAATTACAAGAATTTAATTAAAAAAGAAGAGCCGAAATTATCCCGAATTTTGGTTAAAATTGGCTATAATTTAAAAATTATTTCTACCGATGAGGTGAGTTGTTTTTACAGCGAAAACAAAATCGCTTATTTGCAAACCAAAGAGCGCGTTTACCCAACCGATTTTACTTTAGAAGAACTGGAAAGTTCTTTAGATTCAAAACAATTTTTCCGAGTAAATCGGCAAATAATTATTAATCTAAATTATATTAAAAACATTCACACATCACCTTTCTACAAAGTAGATTTAGATTTTCAGCCCGAAGTAGAAATTACCGTGAGCCGAGATCGCGTAAAAGATTTTAAAAATTGGTTGGTGAAATAATTTAATCAATAATCCCAAATTTCTTCATCAAATAAATTGCGTTCATACTTTTTGTAACGCCGTTTTGAAGTTTATAATCAGTTTCCAATTCGCCGTTATTATTTTGAAGTTCGAAGCAATAATTTTTAATTTTTAGAGGAAATTTTTCTTCAATTTTTGTTAGATCCAAATCGTGCGTGGCGATTAAACAAGAAAAAAGCGTTTGGCTTTTCATTAATTTTTCCAGAAATAATTCGGAACCAGTTAATTTATCTTGAGAATTGGTGCCTTTTAAAATTTCATCTAAAATGATGAATTGCGGCGTTCCGTTCTCCAAATTTTCCACTAAATGCCGCAATCGCAGAATTTCTGCGTTGAAATAAGAAGTGCCATCGCTCAAGGAATCGCTTGTTCGCATCGATGTAAATAAATGCATTGGCTGAAAAATAAATTTTTTCGCTGCAACTGGGCAACCCATCATTGCTAGAACCAAATTAACTCCGACGGTTCGCAAAAAGGTACTTTTCCCCGTCATATTTGCGCCAGTAATAATTGAAATTTCTGTTTCAGAATTGATTTTAAAATCATTAGAAACTACTTCTTTTTGAAATAAAAGCGGATGAACTAATTTTTCTGCATTAAATTTTTCACCCGAATTTGGTATTTCTGGGAAAATATAGTTTGGATTTTTATAACGAAAAACACCTAACGAAATTAAGGCTTCAAGCTCGGCAAATGCATCAAACCATTGCGGTAAATCTTGCTCGATATTCTTAATTTGGTTTTCAATTTTCATGGCAAAATTGAGTTTCCACAACAAAAAATTATTTAGAAAAACACCGATATTGCTGTGTGCGCTTTCATAATTTCTTAAAAGTCTTGCCAGTTTTTCTATTTCTTTGCGTGAAGATTTGCTTTTCCCCGAAATAAATTTACTCTGAAGTTGAACATTCAGTTTTTGCTCAAAATTTTCTTTTTCAATTAATGAAAAAACGGCTAAAAATTGCTCGTATTGTTCAGAATTAAAGGCCAAAGTTTCGGAAATGGCATCTATTTTTTTACCATAAATAGATAAAATAATCCTAGAAATAATTAAAATTCCACCGAAAATAAGAGATAAATATAAACCCGAAATTGAAATAAATACCAGCGAAAATAAAGTCGCCAAAGTTAAGATTGGAACAAGATTTACTGCGATTTTTGCCAGCATTGCATTTTCAAAAACTGCATTCGCGCTTTTTGGATGTTTTATTTTTCCATTAATGTGGAGCGATTTCGCTAAAGTTAAAAAATGAATATTCCATTCTGTTTTTTTGGAAATTTCTTGTACGGCTTTTTGTTTGGCTAATATTTTTTCTTTTTCTAAACTTAAATTTAAAAAAAAATCTTTAAGTTTGTTTTTACCTAAAATAGTTTCGCAATAACTGATATAACTGAAAAGCGAGTTTTTACCCAAAACATCTAAATCTTTTGCAAACGGATGATTATCAACATTTTCTTCGAAAGCAAGACCGGTTTCAAATTCGGTTTTCTTGATTATTTGGTTTCCGATGTGAAGATAATTTTTAATAAAATTGAGTTTCTGTTTTACATTAACCAAGAAAAAACCCAACACAAAAAACAAAATCAGGAAGAAAACCCCCAAATATAAATGAATTTTTAATGCGCTTTCAAAGATGAAAAATTGTAATAAAAAATAGGTGAGAGCAAGGAAAACCAGCACGCGAAACCAGCCTATAAGTGTTTGTTTCTTTTTTAAGGAGTTTAAAATTGTTTCTTTTTCAGAAAGCAAGAGATTTATTTCTTCCATTTACTTCTATGCTTTTTTGAGTTCACCAATTCTGGTGATAATGGGAAGCGCAAAAACGCCACTTTTTTGCAAATAGTTTTCGTAACCCATAATTGCTTTTTCTTTAAAGTTTTCGCTTTTCGCCTCTTTCCAATGGTAGAAAAATAAATTCCCGATCAGCAGAAAATAATCCACGTGATTGCGATCTTCTAAATCTAAAACCATTTGTTTCATTTCATCAGTTGAGATTTCGGAATAGGTTTTAAAATCCATTTTAAAAATATCACGTAAGGCGATATCAAAATCCAAATCTTTTTCCATTAAACTTTCTTCAGGTTTTCCTAAAAGTAATTTTTCCAAAGAGGTGGAAAGTTGTCGCACCAAACGAAGCGTGAAGTCTTTATCTTGTATCATTTATAATATATTTTAAATTAAAAAAAGTCTTATTAAGCAAAAAACAAATACGCTAAAATTACAGAAGCAATCACGCCCACTAAATCGGCTAAAAGCATTGCTGTAACTGCATATCTTGTGTTTTTAATTCCAACCGCGCCAAAATACACGGCGATCACGTAAAAAGTAGTATCCGAACTTCCCTGTAGAACTGCCGCTAATTTCCCTTGAAAACTATCTGCGCCGAAAGTTGTCATCGTGTCAACCATCATTCCGCGCGCACCGGAACCAGAAAGTGGCTTTATCAAAGCCGTCGGTAAACCGTCAACAAAACGTGTGTCGAGATTGGCAAAATTTGCCAAATATTTCATGCCATCGATAATCACATCAAAAACGCCTGAAGTTCTTAAAAGTGAAATCGCAATCAACATTCCAACGAGATAAGGAATAATTTTCACGGAAACCCAAAAGCCTTCTTTGGCGCCGTCTATAAAAGCGTCGAATACATTTATTTTTTTATAAAGTGCGCCCAAAACGATGGCGATGAAAATCAATAAAATAATTCCGCTGCTTAAAACTTTGCTAAATTGGTCTAAATCTTCTTTGCTTAATCTTACTAAATAAACGACCAAAAGTGCAATAATTGCAGAAATTCCACCAATGTAAGCAATAATTACTGGTTGAAATAAATTTATTTTTTGATGAATAGAAACGACTACCATCGCGGCTAAAGTGGCGGCAAAAGTGGCCATCATGCACGGTAGAAAAATATCAGTTGGCGTTACAGAGCCCATTGAAGCGCGAATTGCGATAATGGAAACCGGAATTAAAGTCATTCCGCCAGCGTGCAAACAGAGAAACATAATTTGGGAATTGCTTGCGCGGTCTTTGTCGCGATTTAAAGTCTGCAAACTTTCCATGGCTTTTAGGCCAAAAGGCGTCGCCGCATTATCTAAACCTAAAAGATTGGCGCTGAAATTCAATAGCATATGTCCGAAAGCCGGATGGTTTTTAGGAATTTCGGGGAATAATTTTGAAAAAAATGGCTGAATCATTCTGCTTAAAAGATTGATTCCGCCTGCTCTTTCTGCAATCGCCATAAAACCCATAAAAAGCGTCATAATGCCGATTAAACCAATACAAATATTGACGGCAACCTGGCTCGTCCCAATAACGCCATCGGTTTCTTGAATTCTATAAACTTTTACTTCAGTTTTTTCTGCGTTTCTTTTATAATGAATTCTTCCTTCAGCAAAATCTGGATTTTTGTCTAAATTATTTAAAATAAATGGGGATAATTCTGCGGATTTTTTAGTGGTAATTTGTACGGTATCGCCGCCTTTTCCCACGACCATATCATTAAAAATACTACCGTAATTGTTTGATGAAACATACTTTATTCCGGCTACAAAAATAGCCACGATGATAAAGGCGCTCCAAATTTTGCTTAAAACCATTCAAAAAAATTTAGGTAAAAATAAGGTATTTTTTTAAGTAAGAAATTTTAGATAAAAATTAAGGAATTCTGTAAATTGGATATTGCATAAAAGATTTTTCAAAATATTTAGAATTGCGGTAAATCCAATTCAATTGTTCGCTTCCGTCTTTTGCAAAAGAAGAATCTTCACTCTTTTTCTTTTCAAAATTTTCTTTTAAAGTGGAATTTTCTTGTAATAATTTCGCGGCAGTATCTTCAAAAACATAAGAAGAAAAATATTCTTTTTGACCGAGAAAAGAATCAAAATAATTCCAGTTGAAGAAAGAATCTACGGCTTCTGGTTCCAAGGTTTCAAGTAAATATTTTACGCCATTTTGTTTTAATGGAATTAAATAGTCGCCTTTATGGAATTTTATTTTTTCCGTAGTTGTAGAAACTTCCGTGTTGTAATGCAAATAATGACCTTCGTAAGGCTTTGGTACAGTTTTGTAATCTTTGATTTTATAAGATTGAACCGCAATTAAACTATCATTTTTAAGTTCAATAAATTTAATTTGATTTCTTTTTAAATTTTTCACGACTTGCCATTCAGATTTTGGAATCACATAAAAAGATGGAATTATAATTTCTTTTGTGGCTTTATAAGTGTTATAAAACGGGATTTTTTTGGTGTAAGGTTTTGTGCGATCATAAAATAACCTTGGAAAACCAGAAATTGCACTTGGTTTCATGCCATCTTGAAAACCTCTAAAATCGATCATTTTAAATTTTGTAGAATCTAATGCATATTGAACCGCGTAAGATTTTTTAGGTAAATATTGTTCGAGGTTTTTTTGTCTTAGTTCTTTGATTTTCAAATAATTATTATCCAAATAATCAATGTAACTGAGCATATTTTCATAAGTCACTTTTACGCGGTCTTTGTAAGGTTTCAGCATGTGTGTTTCTGGAATTGTTCCAATCGTGTTGAACAAAGTGGTGTAACCTGTAGAATATCTCGGTGAATCCATAAATTGCTCGTAACCTTTTTCTGGCGTGGTTCCTTCAACAGAAACATAAGGAATTGGGTCGATGCTTTTCTTTTTTAAATCTGCCACAATCCAATCGTTCATTTCGCCGTGGTAAAAATTTCCAAGCAGATTTCCTAAACGTTCTTTATTGGTCAAAATATAGGTCAAAGTATATTGATAATCAGCGCCATCGCTCACATGATTGTCGATAAAAACATCTGGATTTAAAGCCTGAAAAATCCGTTGAAAACTGTCAGAATTTTTAGAATCTGTTTTTATAAAATCCCGGTTTAAATCTAAATTTCTAGCATTTCCACGAAAACCATATTCTTCCGGACCGTTTTGGTTGGCGCGGGAAAAACTTCCTCTGTTTAGCATTCCGCCGATGTTGTAAACTTCGATGGCGGCAATTACGGTGTTTTTTGGTGCTTTTAGTTTTCCTGTGGCAAAATCCCGCATCATCATCATTGTAGCATCAATGCCGTCTGGTTCGCCGGGATGAATGCCGTTATTAATTAAAATTAGGGCTTTATTTTTAATAAATTTTGGATTAAATATTTTTTCAGGATTAAAAACCACCAAGCGCAATGGCTCGCCAGAATCTGTGGAACCCAAATCTAAAACTTTTATTTTATCAAAGTTTTTCTCCAGATTATCGTAATATTTTACCACTTCTTCATAAGTTGCAGATTGATTGCCGTCACCTTTTTCAAATGGTGTAAGATATTGATTTTGAGCAAATAAACCAATTGAAAAAAATAGGAAAAATATTTTTATTTTCATAAAATTTTAATTAAAAAATGAATTTTAAACCACAAAAGTAAAATTTTAAAAACAAACCCTTTAAAGAATGTAAAATAAAAATACAATTTCAAATAAAACTTAAACAAAAAAAGAACCTCAATTTGAGGTTCTTAAATGTTTAAAAAAAAATTTAATTAAAATCATATTCTACACCAAACTCCAAACCAAGCCGCATATTATGAAATTTTGACGCGTTCACAGAAGAATATGGAAGAGTAGGATCACTAAATTCTAATTGACCATATTCCTGCGGGTTTGTTTCATAACTATTCCAGTTTGCTTTAGAGGCATTACTGAAATCATAATCGAACTTGATATTAGTAAAGCCATTGAATGCGTCTGAAATTTTAAACTTTATTCCTGTATAAAAAGTGCCACCAATTAATAACTTTCTATACGAATCGAAATTTTGGGAATTGTATGAACCCAAGGTATTACGAAAACTGCCATCCTCGTTAAGCCCATCTTTAATAACTTCAAATTTTGAAAATAATGAAAGTTGCGGGCCTGCACCAACTAAACCCCAAATTTTATTTTGATTATCTAAAGGAAGTGCATATTCAGTGGTTATCGGAATTATAAAATATTCAAATGTATTTTTTGATCGTACTTGAAAGAACATATTGGCTTCATTAATAACAAATACTCCATTTTCTTTTGCAACTAATTTGGATTGTACTTCACTTTTTTGCTGTCCATAATTAATTGCAATTTTAAAACCCCAATTTTCATTAATGTACTTTTCTGCAAATACACCGCCATATACTCCATTTATTTTTGCAGGTTGAACTTTTATATGCGAACTGTTGTCTAAAAAACTATTTTTTTTCCAATATATAAAAGGCATAAAATTCGCTCCAAATTGTATTTTTTGGTTTTCTCCTTGCGCATTAATATTTAAGATGAAAATTGAAAAAAGGATAAATGTTAGTGTCTTTTTCATGATTTAATAATTAGTTTAGTTTAAAATTGAATTATTTTGAAAGTGTTAATTCGCCATACAAAAAATAATATTTAACATTATTTAAATATTATAATTTATTTAATTTTTTCAACCTCAAGATACACCAAACTTCCTTCAAATTTATCATTTAAGTTTTTTAAAACTTTGGCATTTGTGGTTTTTTCTTTCAATTTTTCAATAAAAAATGAAGTTTCAAAAAACTGACGGTGAATTCCAGGTAACAATTCCATAAAAAAATCCATTCCTATTTTATTGTTATGAAGATCCATTTTTTTCTGCAAAGGTTTGTTTGGGAAAAGTTCTTCATGCAAATCTGTCATTTTTTTAGTGAAATTTAAAGATTTCTTTGGCGACGAGATTTTGCAGCAATACATCATTATCAAACAGCACCAAAGCGCGTGGCGAAAGGCGTTTCCTGCGCCGTCATTAGAATTTGTTTTGGGATATTCTTTTTTAGCAATGTTAAAAGTTTTCAATGTTGCGTAAAATGAAATTAAAGTAAATAAAGGATTTTGTAGAAAAAGCAGAACCAATTTCCAAAGTTTCCCAATGGTAAGAGAACGAAGCGCGTTAAAAATAATCTTAAAAGTTCTCATTTTGGAAATGTTTTTTCAACATTAAGATTTGGTTAAGGCATTAAGAGAATTAAGTAATTATTAGTTTTTAAAATTTCTTGTGAAAGCCTATAAAATAAATGTATTAAAAGTTATAAAACAAAAGAAATCTCTCTAGTGAAAGAGAGATTTTTAGTAAATTAATTTAAATAATAGAATTTAAGCATTGGTTAAAAGTCTCACGGTTTGCGATACTTTTTCTTTAATATTCGTTCTTTTCACTATAAAATCTACGAAGCCTTTTTCTTGTAAAAATTCTGAAGTTTGGAAACCTTCTGGTAAATCTTTACCAATGGTTTCGCGAATTACACGCGGTCCTGCGAAACCAATTAATGCGCCAGGTTCTGCCATAATTATATCGGCTGTCATAGCGAAAGAAGCGGTAATTCCGCCAAAAGTAGGGTCGCACAAATAAGCGATATAAAGCAAACCTTCTTCTGAAAGTTGCGCTAATTTGGACTGAACTTTTGCCAATTGCATTAAAGAATAAGTTGCTTCTTGCATTCTTGCGCCGCCCGATTGCGAAATAATCATGTAAGGCAATCTATTTTCTATGCAATAATCAACAGCGCGGCGAATTTTTTCTCCCATTACGGAACCAAGCGAACCACCGATAAAAGCAAAATCCATACAGGAAATTACCATTTTTACACCATTTACTTCACCAACTGCGTTTCTGATGGAATCTGTTAGTTTCGTTTTGGCTTTTACTTCTTTAAGACGATCTGTGTAAGATTTCGTGTCTTTAAAGTTGAGCATATCTACACTTTCTACTTCTGCATTTAATTCTTTAAATTTTGCGTCGTCAAAAAGCATTTCAAAATATTCTCGGCTACCAATTCTTACGTGGAAATCATCCTCGGGAGAAACGTAATTATTTCTCTTAAGTTCTTCATATTCAATAATTTTACCTGTTGGCGTTTTGTGCCACAAACCTTCGGCTACATCTTTTTTGTCTTCTGTGGAAGTGGTAATATTTTTTGCTTTTCGTTTAAACCAGTCGAATGCCATAATCTATAATTGATGAATGATAATTTATAATTGATGAAAAAAACAATTTGCTACAAATCAGTAATCTTCCATCACTTATCGTTTATGAATTTAAAGCGTATCAATATTATTTAAATCTTTGAACGCTTCTGTTAATCTGGTGATAAAAGTTTCTTCACCTTTTCTTACCCAAACACGAGGATCATAATATTTTTTATTTGGAACATCTGCACCTTCTGGATTACCGATTTGAGATTTTAAATACTCTTGTTTCCCTATCATAAAATCGCGAATGCCTTCTGTGTAAGCAAATTGTAAATCTGTGTCGATATTCATTTTAATAACGCCGTAACCTATTGCTTCTTTGATTTCTGCCTCTGTAGAACCAGAACCGCCATGGAATACAAAATTAATTGGATTGTGCTCGGTTCCAAATTTTTCTTGAACGTATTTTTGAGAATTATCTAAAATTTTCGGTGTAAGTTTCACATTTCCTGGTTTGTAAACGCCGTGCACATTTCCAAAAGCCGCAGCAATAGTAAAGTTTGGAGAAACTTGTTTTAATCTTTCATAGCAGTAAGACACTTCATCTGGTTGTGTGTATAGTTTAGAAGAATCTACATCAGAATTGTCCACGCCATCTTCTTCACCGCCAGTTATTCCTAATTCAATTTCTAAAGTCATCCCAATTTTCGCCATTCTTTCAAAATATTTCACAGAAATATCCATGTTTTCCTCTAAAGGTTCTTCGGATAAATCTAGCATATGAGAAGAATAAAGCGATTTGCCATATTGTTTGTAGTAAGTTTCATTGGCATCCATCAAACCATCAATCCACGGCAATAATTTTTTAGCACAATGGTCTGTGTGAAGAATAATAGT
Organism: Halpernia humi; assembly: GCF_900108025.1. Lineage (GTDB taxonomy): Bacteria > Bacteroidota > Bacteroidia > Flavobacteriales > Weeksellaceae > Halpernia > Halpernia humi. Next base: position 184,354 of record NZ_FNUS01000003.1, on the reverse strand, counting down.
TGCGCCATACGCTTCTGCCAAAGTATGAATGTGTTTTGCGCCTGCAACCGCACCAAGAACTGCAGCTTTTTGACCCTCGTTACTCAGGCCTTTACCTGCGTTAAAAACGGAGCCGCCGTTTGAAAATTGAATAATCAAAGGGGCATTATTTTTTACAGCACATTCCATTGCAGCATTGATGTTGCTGGAGCCGATGACGTTGCAAGCGGGCAAAGCAAATTTATTTTCTTTGGCATATTGAAAAATGTCTGATACCAATTCTCCTGTGGCAACGCCTGCCGGAAACTTTCTGCTCATAATATTTATTTTAAATTTTTAGGTATTTTATTTAAGGCGATAAAGTTAAGTAATTATGCCGAGAATATCAATTTCTTTTGTCGTTTCCCCATAAGAGTTTTTGGCGAATGGTTTCGTAAAAACTAAGATTATTGGGTTGCACCAATGCGATTTTGAAACGTGCTTTTCGTAATATTATTTCCACATTTGTATTCATATGGCATAATCGGGAATCCATTGAAAGTGTGTATTGTGGTACCCTGCTTTCAATTTTCAATTTTATAGTAACATTATCTTTTATAACAATTGGTCGCACATTTAGATTATGTGGAGCAATTGGTGTGATCACAAAAACATCATTATTTGGAGAAATAATTGGTCCACCACAACTGAGATTGTACGCTGTGGAGCCTGTGGGCGTAGAAATAATTAAACCATCGCCCCAAAAAACATTTAAAAACTCATCATCAATATATGAGTCGACCGTAATCATGGCTGTAGTTTCTTTTCGGGAAATACTGATATCATTAATGGCATAAGGAAAAAACAAACCCGAATTTGGCGCCACAATTTCAATGACCGAGCGGTGGCTTAAAACATAATTATGTGCTAAAATAGCATCTAATTCTTTAAAAACTTCTTCTTTGGTGAAACTAGAAAGAAAGCCTAATCGCCCTGTATTAACACCTACAATAGGGATTTCTAAATCTTCAATAAATATTAAAGCATTTAAAATAGTACCATCACCACCAAAACTAAAAAACAAATCTATTTTTTGGTCTTGCAGATTTTTTTTATTAGAAAAGGTTTGGAAATCTTTAGAAAAATTAAGGTTTTGCACCATCACATCGTGTAAGGTGACTTCTACATTTTTCTTGGCGAGTTCAGATATAAATTTACTTAAATACAAAAATGTATCTAAATCTTTTTTTTGGGAATAAATGGCTGCTTTCATCTGAGTTTTGTTGTTTTTTTGAGGGTCAGATGTGATACTAACTTATTTTCAATTTTTTTAAAAAGTGAATTTTTGTATTTCATTTTCTAAAATTCTAAATATTTTTGAAAAAATCCAAATCTTGCTTTTAGAAGTTCTTCTTTGCCATCATCGTAATGTTTCACAATCACTTCATAGCCATATCTTTCGAAAGTCTCATCAATAGAACTCAAATTCTCACTGCTAATTTTTAAAGTAATCTGCACGTCATCGCCTTCAATCGCGCTAATGAAGCTACCAAAAATTTTAGAATTATTTTCTTCTACAATTTTAGCAATCTCTGTGAACGAATAATCCCGATAATTTTTTTGAATAATAATCACCGCGCCACTTTCTGAAAACAAAGGGTATTTAGAAAATTCATTAAAAATATCATCGCTTGAAATATAGCCCAAATACCGCTCTTGCTTGTCTATCACAGGGACGAGATTAGAACTAAAGATGTGAAAAAGTTTAATAGCATCGAGCAAATGGCCATCTTCTAAAACCGCAAATCTCTCGAAGTGGATTTCTAAAGAATGCAAAGTTCCTTCTGGGCTTTCTTCTAAAAAAGCCAAACTTATTGCGCCTAAAAAAGCGCCGTTCCGCGTGACAAAAACGTGCGAATAGGAAAATTCGCGGGCCGTTTCTGCGGCTTCTTCTATAGAATTTGAAATATCAAACGACGGAAAATCTTTAGAAATGTAGTCTTGTATAAACATTGTGCTAATTTAGGAAATAAAATTTCAGTGAGAAATAGTTTTTTTTAACCACAAAAGAAATAAAAGATAAAAGCTTTAAAAGTTTAAATTAATACTTTTTAAATTAAGAAAAAGGTTTCGGTGGAATCTTAAATTAACTAAATTCTTTCATAAATAGAAATGGTAAAAGTTTTCAATTTAAATTCAACTATTTGCTATTGGTTTTAAAAGAAGCAACTTTAGTATTATTTTTAGTTCGTTTCAGTGTCAATTAGTTTAATTTTTTTAGTTCGCAGAAATATTAATCCACTCAAAATAATTAATCCGCCGATCAATTGAAAAGCGCTTAGTTTTTCACCATCCAAAATCCCCCACATTACGGCCACGATCGGCATTAGTAAAGTAACTGTGGAGGCAAATAATGGTGTTGAAATGTTCATTAAGCGGTAATTTAGCATCATCGCAAAACCTGTCCCGAAAACGGATAACAAAGAGACAAATCCCAATCCTTCGAAATGGCTTCTATCAAATTGAAATTCAGTAAAAAACCCAGCAAAAAACAAGGCGATAAGTGATGGTAAAAATAAAATGAATGAAAACACAAACGCCGACAAAATTTTTGCGGGAACACTTTGCAGTTTGGCCTTCACCGTTGTCATGCTTATAGCGTAGCAGAAAACCGCTATTAATAGTAGAAAAATGGGTAAAAATTTAAAATCACCCGTTTCTCCTGTTGCAAAAGTTAAAATGCAAGTTCCCGAAAAACTGATAAAAACACCGATTAATTGTCGTTTTGTGGTTTCAATTTTCCAAATTAGTAAACCGATTAGTATTACGAAAATAGGAAGAAGAGAGTTGATGATTCCCGCAACACTGCTAGAAACTTTGGTTTCAGCAATCGGAAAGAGAAACATTGGGATGAAATTGCCGGTAACTGCGGCGAGAATTAGCCATTTCAATAATTTTTTTGGAAATAATTTTAGTTTTGAAATGGCGTATGGAAATAGCATAATGCCAGCAATTAAAACCCGTAAAGCACCAACTTCAAATGGATTGTAATGTTCTAAAGATTTTTTAATTAGTATAAAAGAAGAACCCCAAATTAAGGTTAAAATTAAAAGTAAAATCCATTTTTCTTTTTCGGGTTTCATTTCTGTTTCTTTAATAATTTTAAATAGTCTGCTTTTGAAATCATTTTTGCGCCGAGACTTTCTAAATGCTCAGAATGTATTTGGCAATCAATCAATTCTATCTCGGGATGATTTTTTATAAAATTAATAAAACCTGCTTTTGATGCGTTTGATACTTTAGAAAACATACTTTCGCCGCAAAACACGTTGCCCACCAAAACACCATAAAAACCGCCCACCAATTCGTTATTTTGCCACACTTCAATGCTTTTGGCTTTGTTTAAAAAAAATAATTGTTCCAAAGAATTCATCAGGTTTTCGGTCAGCCATGTTCCGTCTTGGTTTGGCCGGTTTATATTTCTGCAATTCAGTAAAACTTCTCGAAAGCACTTGTTTTCGTTAAACTGAAATTCTACGCGACGAAGAATTTTCGCCATTGATTTTGAAATTTTTAAATTTTCAGGAAACAGCACAAATCTTGGATCTGGGCACCACCATAGAATTTCTTCACCCTCATTAAACCAGGGGAAAATACCGTTTTCATAGGCCAATTCTAAACGTTTGGCGGATAAATCGCTACCAATAGCGAGCAAGCCAGATTCAGGATGAAACAGTTCTGGATCTGGAAATGAAATGTTTTCAGGGTCTAATAAAAACATAGTTTTGTAAAAATTAAATCCCGCACCAAAAAGGGCAGGATTTAAAAATATCAATTATTTTAAAAAAAATTAGAATGGCAAATCGTCTTCATCTTCCGCGAAAACGTCTGTTGCTTTTGTGCTTTCTTGCGGTGTAGAAGATTGTGGTGCAGAAGTAGGTTCAGCGGCAGCATTTTCTAATTTTTCAATTCTCCAGCCTACAATAGAGTTAAAATATTTCACCACATTATCTGGTGACGTCCATTCTCTACCTCTGATATTGATGCTCACTTTCACACGCTCACCTTCAGCAAACTTCGCCGCCAAATCTGCTTTGTCTTGCAAAAATTCAATACTTATAGGTTGTGGGTATTGCTCTTCTGTCATCAAAATCAGTTCACGTTTCTGAAAGCCACTGCTAAACGTTTGTAAATCAGTTACTTTTTTTACTGTTCCTTGTAATTCCATTTCTTTCTATTATATTGATGTAAAAGTAATAAAATGATTTTAGAAAAAATAAATTATAAGAGAAAAAATATTTTTTTTATTTTTAACTAAAAATAGTTGGTGTGAAAACTAAAACTTTATATATTTGCACTCACAAAAAAAGAAAAGAAGTTCATTTTTATTTAGGCGGATGTGGTGTAATTGGTAGCCACGCCAGACTTAGGATCTGGTGCTTCACGGCGTGGGGGTTCGAGTCCCTTCATCCGCACAATTTTTTGTGAAAAATAAAACGCGAAAATAGCTCAGCTGGTAGAGCACGACCTTGCCAAGGTCGGGGTCGCGGGTTCGAATCCCGTTTTTCGCTCCACCTTTGCCTTGGTGGTGGAACTGGTAGACACGCAGGACTTAAAATCCTGTGTCCGTAAGGACGTACGGGTTCAAGTCCCGTCCGAGGTACTTTAAACGCTGATAATCATTTGATTAGCAGCGTTTTTTGTTTTTAGGGGGTTCTAAAAGGTGGCTAATTTTTGGTTTGTGCAAAAAATAAAAGCTAAAGATATTACTGAAAGCCTAAAAGTTGGTTTTGTTTATTGTATGACCACACGATGCAATCGTGCGGAAGCAAGGGAAACCTTCATAGATCCTTGTAAAGTTATAAAATTTTAAGGTTTCGAACACTTATGGATCGAAATCCATACCATCGGGTGACGCGCTATCGACTCTTAATTTCGCCATCCTCTAGTTTTTCTCCATTTATTTATTGTAATTACCTCATTTTTAGAAGTATCAAAAAAATATAATTAAAATTGCTTTGTAATATAAAAATTATAAACGGGTTGAAATAGCACGTTATTATCTACACCTACCTGAACCCAATAATATTTAAACTTTTTTGACGGTCTTTCATTTGTCATAATGGATATTTTATTATCAGTATTAGTTGATGAATTTTTTTCACCAAGTTCTTTACTTCTTTCAAATTCTCAATTTTATTATAAATCATATTGTCAACACCTTCTTTTTGACATTTCCCAAAAACACCAAAAAAGATAAACACTAATATTATAATTCTCATAAATTTTAATTTTTAACGTAAAGATTTAAGAAGACCCAAATCATTATTCAGTAATTGATTTTCAATCCTAAGTTTTCTAACTCTTGCTTTTTGTGATCTTATATAAAGTAGTACCCCGCGGCTGCACGAGTCCTTTTCCCGCTTTCGCACGATTGCATCGTGTGGCTTTTGCATTAATAAATTTAAAGATAATTATTTTTTAACTTAAAAAAAGAAAAATTTTCTTTTCTAAAACTATTTTAAGGGTACAAAATACAATTAAGCAAAAGTCTCTAAAAATTCTTAATCATCAGATTATCAGTTAATTTTTATTATTTATTTTAAATAAATTCTTTTGTTTTAGTCTTTCTAAGAAAAATCTTTCAAAAAATAATTTTTTTTTCAACTTTTTTGCCTCAAATCCACTTAAAACATTATATTTGTCAATATTTTTTAACTTATATAATATTACTATGAAAGACCTAATCGAAAAAATTAACGCTGAATTCGAAACTTTTACTAATGAATCTACAAGCCAAGTAGAAAAAGGAAACAAAGCTGCTGGTACAAGAGCAAGAAAAGCCGCTTTAGAATTAAGCAAATTATTCAAAGAATTTAGAAAAGTTTCTGTAGAAGCATCTAAAGCATAATCTATACTTTATAGATTGAATTTTAAACCACCCTTTTTAGCGTGGTTTTTTTTGATTTTATAATTTAAAAAACGGATTAATGATTTCCCTAAAACCTTTACAAATTCTAAGGAATACAGAATTTCGAAACCTTCTTTCGGGGCGGTTTATTATTATTCTTGCGTTCAGAATGTTGGCAACACTTCTCGGTTGGTGGGTTTGGGAACTCACAAAAGATCCTCTTTCCATCGGGATGATTGGTCTTGCAGAAGTCATTCCGGCAGTTTCAACAGCGCTTTATGCGGGGCATGTTATTGATATGAATGAGAAGAAAAAATTATTGCTCATCTTCAATTATATTTATGTTTTTCTCATCGCACTGTTTTTAATTCCCGCATTTTTAAATTTAGGATTTACTGGGCATCAAACCACATATTACATTTATGGCGTGATATTTTTTACAGGAATTGCGCGTGCATTCATTGGTCCCATTGCGCCTTCAATGATTCCGAAAATCGTAAAAATTGAAAATTTACCTTCAGCAATTACTTTAAACCAGGCCACATTTCTTACGGCTTCCGTTTTTGGGCATGCCATTGGCGGTTTGCTCATCGCATACATTACATTAAAATGGACGCTCGTTGTTATCCTTGCGCTCGTTACTTTTGCCAGTTTCTTTTTCTGGAAAGTCAATCCACAGCAGTCAGAACACAATAAAAAAGATGTTCAGGTTTGGAAAAGTATGCGCGAAGGCGTTCAATATATTTTTAAAACCAGAGAGATTTTGGGCGTTATTTCTCTAGATCTTTTTGCCGTTTTATTTGGCGGCGCCGTTGCAATGATTCCCATTTATGCCACAGATATTTTAAAAGTAGGCGCGGAAGGTTTCGGGTTTTTAAATGCCGCTTCAGATATTGGTTCCATGTGCATTATTCTATTTTTAGCATTAGTTCCGTTACGCAAAAAACAAGGAAAAATTTTATTGCTTGCTGTTGCAGGTTTTGGCTTTTGCATCATCGGTTTCGGGCTTTCAACTTGGTATTTACTCTCGTTTTTCTTCTTAATGCTCAGCGGAATGCTAGACGGTATTTCCGTCGTTGTTCGCGGCACAATCGTACAATTAAAAACCCCAGATAATATCCGCGGACGCGTTTTGAGTGTAAATTCAATCTTTATAATGAGCAGTAATGAATTGGGACAGTTTGAAAGTGGCGTCGCCGCAAAACTACTCGGCGTAGTGCGTTCCGTAGTTTTTGGCGGAATAATGACGGTTTTAATATCAGCATTTGTCGCCGCAAAATTTCCGAAATTGCGAAAATTAGAGTATTGATTTTTTAGGAGCAACACGGTTTTATATTCTTTCACCATTCTGCGCGCTTTCCACTATATCCCGCCGCGGCGGGGATGCCGTTCCAATCGCGGCTAGGTTGAGGTTTATTTTTTTTGTTCGACGGGAAGCAAACTAATTTTTAAAAATACTTTGAGTAGCCTTTTTCAGAAAAGAAAATTTAATAAAAACCTGAGTTCGATTATTATTCAATTTTCAAAGTGTTAATTATCAATAACCTAAAAATATCAATTGCGTCGGGCTTTAGCCCGATGAAAGATGTAATGCGTCATTTGGCTTTAGCCAAAACGTATATTAGGTTTTGGCTAAAGCCAATTCTTATTTAAAACCTTATAAAACGGGCTAAAGCCCGTTCCTATTGATGTTTTTCAAAAAATTATTATTCGAACTCAGGTTAAAATGCTTACGCTCAAAAAAACACAATTGTAACCTTTGTGCTCATTGCATAAAAACGCTGCGTTTATTGCGCGGAAAACATTGCGCCATTTCGTGAAACTTTCTTTTTCAAATTTTGCATAAAGAACTTTCCTTCTTTGTATGAAAATCTCTAACTTACTAACAAAAATATTTTTATAAAATATTGATAATTAAATAATTATAATTAGTTCAAAAATTTTGTTAGTTAGTAATTTCAACTCAAACTATAATTATTTTATCTTTGTACTATGGTTCAAAAAGAGACACTTTCCTCACTTATTCATGGTAATTTTGCCAAAGAATTATCCATTTCAGATGGTAAAATGCCACCGAATGCGGTAGAATTTGAAAAATTAGTGCTTGGCTCTTTTTTAATTGATAGAAAGGGCTTAGACTACGGCATAGATCTTTTGCGAGCAGAAGTATTTTATGACCCGCGCCATCAAGAAATTTTTAAAGTTATTACTTCACTTTTTGAAGCCAATGCGCCAGTAGATTTAATGACCGTTATTCAGGAATTAAAAAAAACAGAACGCTTAAGCGCAGCAGGTGGCGACAATTATATGGTTGATCTAACTTTAGCCGTAAGTTCTTCCGCGCACATAGAATATCACATCAGAATTGTTTTAGAAAAATTTATTCTGCGTTCACTTATCAATGTTTCTGCAAATGTGATCGATAGTTCTTACAAAGAAACCACTGATGTTTTTGAGTTATTAGACAAAGCCGAACAATCCTTCTTTGAAATTACAAACGGCACTATAAAAAAAGGCTTTGATACCGCCAATTCTTTGGTGAAAGAAGCCATAGAAAAAATAAAATTATTGCGCGATAAAGAAGGAATTTCTGGTATTCCATCAGGTTTTACAGCAATTGATAAAGAAACAGGCGGTTGGCAAAATTCAGATTTAATAATTATTGCCGCGCGTCCCGCTATGGGGAAAACCGCCTTTCTGCTTTCTATGGCGAGAAATATTGCCGTTGAACATAAAATTCCTTTGGCTTTATTTTCTTTAGAAATGGCTTCAGTTCAATTAATCACCCGAATGATTGCGTCAGAAACTGGCATTTCTTCCGAAAAATTACGAAAAGGCCAAATGAGTGATGAAGAATGGGAAATTTTATTTAGAAATGTTTCTGAATTAGAAAACGCACCTTTATTTATAGATGAAACACCTTCGCTTTCTGTTTTCGATTTCCGTGCAAAATGCAGAAGATTAGTGATGCAACACGGCGTAAAAATAATAATGGTAGATTACCTGCAACTTATGACGGCCAATTCCGGAAAAGGCGGCGCAGGAAATCGCGAGCAGGAAATTGCAACCATTTCTCGTTCCTTAAAAGCCATTGCAAAAGAATTAAATGTACCAGTTATTGCACTTTCTCAACTTTCCAGAAGTGTAGAAACAAGACCCGGAAAAAGACCTCAACTTTCAGATTTGCGGGAATCTGGTGCAATAGAGCAAGATGCAGATATTGTGTCCTTTATTTTTCGGCCAGAATATTACAAAATTGGCGTTTGGGATAATGATCCAGAAGGGCAAGAATCACCAACTGATAACCAAGCAGAACTCATAATTGCAAAACATAGAAATGGCGCAACAGCCGATGTTCGCTTATCGTTTTACAAAAACATTGCAAAATTTGCCGACCTCAATTTATTTGGTGGGCCAAACGATTATCAATCTTCAAATTTTGAAAAAAACGACCAATTGTCTGGTTTTGAAAAACTTAAAACCACCATTGATCTTGGTGCCGCGTTTGATTTGCCGAATAAACCAAATGTTTCTGGCTCTGCGATGAATGATGAAGATGATGGAATGCCGTTTTAAATTTAAAAAAATTAAGTGCAAATTTTTAATAATATTTGTCATTCCGTAGAAATCTAAGCAATGCTTTTTACAGCCTAGACTCCTGCGGAATGGCTAAATAATGTATTAGCAGTGTATTAGAGAGATGCTTTTCATTAAGAATTTTCATTTACCAGAAATTAGATTAAATTATTTTGACAATCAATATTTACACAGACGGCGCATGCAGCGGAAACCCAGGAAAAGGCGGTTTCGGAATTGTGATGGAAGTTCCTGAAAAAAATTATTCTAAAAATTTTGCGCAAGGTTACAGATTAACAACCAATAATAGAATGGAACTTTTGGCGGTAATTGTGGCATTAGAACAATTAAAAAATCCAGAAGAAAACGTTCATATTTTTACAGATAGTAAATATGTTTCTGAAGCCATTAATAAAAAATGGCTGCAAAATTGGGTGAAAATTGGTTTTAAAAACAAGAAAAACCCAGATTTGTGGCAGCGTTTAATTCCATTATTGAAAAAACACAGCGTTACACTTCATTGGATAAAAGGCCACGCCGGACATCCACAAAACGAAATTTGCGATCAGATTGCGGTAAAAGCATCGAAATCTGAAAATTTAGAAATTGATGATTATTTTGAAAATTCTAAAAATGGAGGTCTTTTTTAAATTTAATTAAAATCTCAAAAAATCAATAAAATTTTAATATAAATATCTTTGCTAAAATATTTATATTTGTTAAATGAATTACATAGATGCCCTAAAACAGCGTTACTCGGTAAAAAAATTTAACAAAAACCTCCTGGTTTCTCGGGAAAATTTGTCGTCGATTTTAGAAGCGGGCAAACTCGCAGCGAGTTCTTTAGGTTTACAACCTTACAGGATTTTGGTGGTAGAAAGCGAAGATTTAAAAGAAAAACTAATTCCTACTTTTGGAAATCCCTCGCAAATTTCTACTTGTTCGCATTTAGTCGTTTTAATTTCTCGCAAAAACATAGAGCAGAATTATGTAGATGGATATTTCAATCACATTTCAAAAGTTAGAAAAACGGCGCTTGAAAATTTGAATGGTTTTAAATACACCATCAACCATCATCTTGAAACATTACCAGAAAAAGAATTAGAAAATTGGGCAGAGAAACAAACTTACATCGTTTTGGGAAATCTGATGTTTGCTGCGGCTTTAGAAAAAGTAGATTCTTGCCCGATGGAAGGCTTTAATGCAGAAGAAATAGAGAAAATTTTAGAAATAGACACCGTAAAAGAAAAAGTCTGCGTCACGTTAGCTTTGGGCTACAGAGCAGAAGATGATTTTTTTAGAACCTTAGAAAAAGTAAGAAAACCAGACGAAAAAATGTTTAAATTTCTATAATATAAATAATTAAGTTATATAGGTGAAATGAAAAGTTATGAATGCGATTAGATATTTTGGAGGTTAAAGACAACAAAATAAATTTGCCACCAGATTTAGATGCAAATTTAGAGGATGTCCTTTAAAAGTTCAAGATTTATTCTTTTTGTATTATAATATAACAGTTTCAAACAACTTCAAACCACATCAAACAATTGAAACCCTAATAGATGATCAAAGCAGACGTTCTCGTAATCGGTTCCGGCATTTCCGGACTTTCCTACGCTATAAAAATTTCCGAAAAAATGCCCGAAGCAAAGATCATCATCGTCACAAAAGCCGATGAAGATGAAAGCAACACGAAATATGCGCAAGGCGGTTTGGCGGTGGTTACAGATTTTGATAACGACACTTTTCAAAAACATATAGATGACACGATGCGCGCCGGAGATGGAGAAAATGATCTTTCAGTCGTGAAAATGGTGGTGGAAGAAGGGCCAAAGCGTTTCAAAGAATTAGTAGATTGGGGAACAAATTTTGACAAAAAAGATGGCGAACTCATGCTCGGCAGAGAAGGTGGCCACACAGAAAACAGAATTGTGCACCACAAAGATATTACCGGCGCAGAAATAGAACGTGCACTTTTGGAGACGGCAACTAATTCAAAAAATATAGAAATTTTACCCTATCATTATGTAATTGACTTAATTACGCAACACCACGTTCCCGGAAAAGAACTGGATGAAGGAAATATTAATTGTTATGGCGCTTATATTTTAGATGAAAAATCTAATAAAATCAAAAAAATTACAGCGAAAATTACCTTGGTTGCAACCGGCGGCGCAGGTCACGTTTACAAAAATACAACCAATCCAATAATCGCAACTGGCGACGGAATCGCTTTCGTGGCGCGCGCAAAAGGCAAAGTTTCAAATATGCAGTATTACCAGTTTCATCCGACGGCGCTTTATAGCAAAATTGACGGCATGTTATTTTTAATTTCGGAAGCCGTTCGTGGCGATGGCGCAAAATTAAGGTTGAAAAACGGCGAACCTTTTATGAAAAAATACGATGAACGCGAAGAATTGGCGTCGCGTGATATTGTCGCCAGAGCAATCGATAATGAAATGAAAATCACGGGTGATGAATTTGTAGGTTTGGATTGCCGCAAAATGAACAAAGAAAAATTTCTAGAACATTTCCCGAATATTTATCAAAAATGTCTGGACGAAGGCATTGATCCTTTTAAAGATTTAATTCCCGTAGTTCCCGCCTGTCATTACCTTTGTGGCGGAATTGAAACCGATAAAGATGGGCAATCTTCCATTAAAAATCTTTTTGCCGTGGGAGAATGCACCAATTCCGGATTGCACGGCGCGAATCGTTTGGCGTCAAATTCTTTGCTCGAAGGTTTGGTTTTTGGGCATAACGCAGCGATGAAAACAATCGAACTTTTAGATAAAAATGATTTTAATTTTGAAGATCTGAAAGCCATTCCGGAATGGAATGAAGAAGGCATGAAAATGATGGACGAAATGGTTCTGGTAAGTTATCTTCGTAAGCAATTGCAGGAAATGATGAGCGATTTAGTGAGTATTGTGCGAAGTAACGAGCGTTTGGAAATGGCTTTAAACAAGCAAAAAGAAATTTCCGAAGCGGTGAAACAATTGTATAAATATTCCATTCTTTCCCCAAAACTTTCTGAGTTGCGAAATTTGGTAAATATTGCAGAACTGATTATCGTTCAGTCTATTGCGATGAAAGAAAACAAAGGTGCTTTTTTTAATAAGGATTTGGTTTAAATTATTTAAAAAAATGGAAGAACTAATAAAACTTTCAAACGATAAAACGTCGCCCATTGTGTATATGTATTTGAGGAAGTTCTTATTTGAGCCCGATAATAATGGCGTTATAAAAATCCAAATTCAAATAATTAAAGATGAGGTATTAGACGAAAATTACAAGAAAATTGCTGAAACTTCTGATGAAATGTGGGAAATTTATGCTGAAAATGTTGTTAAATATTCAGGTTTTGATGATTTTTATTTAATGCCAAATATGGAAATTAATATTTTTTCTGACAATCCTTTAATCTCTTTATATAGTGACACTGAATTATATTGTAAAATAATAGGTAAACCAAAAGACAAATTTGCCTTTTTAGGGGAAATGCTTTTTCAATTAGAAAATAAAACTAAGAATTGGATTAATATTAATCAATTTTTTTGGAACTTAGAAAATCTTTTTGAGGTAAAAAAATATCCAAAGCAATGGATTGAATTTGTAGATAATTCCGAAAATGAATATATAACAATTCCCGAGTTTTTATTTGATACATTTAAACATGTTTGTGATAAACACAAAATAGAAATTGAAACGGAAACGGAAACAATGAAGGATAAAGTTGATTTGAAAATTTTAATTTTTGGAAATGAGTTAGTTTCTTCAAATGATTTTTATTTAAATGGTCCGTACATTATTGCCGAAAAATTTTCCGCTAAAAAATTAAATAAATGAAATTTTCCCCTATAATTTCCGCAAAAGAATTACAAGAAATTCTAAACCAAGAAAACATAATCATCGTTGATGCCGGAAGCGGCGGAAATTCTTATGACAATTATTTAGAAAAACATCTTGAAAATGCACTTTATGTTGATCTAAGTAAAGATTTAGCGGAAGTTCCTGAAGATGCGAAAAACGGAGGAAGACATCCGCTGCCAAGTTTAGAAAAATTTGCTAAAGTTTTGCAGAATTTAGGAATTAACCGTAATTCACACCTTATTATATGTGACAATAAAAATTCTACCAACGCGGCGCCGCGCTTTTGGTGGATGTTGAAATCTGTCGGAATTGAAAATGTGCAGGTTTTGGATGGCGGTTTGCAAAGTGCAGAAAGTGAAGGTTTAAAACTTTCTAATGAAATTACAAAACCAAAGAAAAGCGCAGAAAAATTAGATTTAAAAAACTGGAAACTTCCTTTAGTTGATATTGATTTTATTGAAAAAAATTCAGAAAATCCTGATTTTAAAATCATTGATGTTCGAGATAAAGACCGTTATGATGGAAAAACTGAACCAATCGATAAAATTGCCGGGCATATTCCAGATGCAGAAAATATTCCCTTTACAGAAAACATGAACGAAGACGGAACTTTAAAGAAACCAGAACTAATAAGAGAAAAATATCAAAAAGAATTTCAGAATATTTCGACGGAAAATATCGCTATTCATTGCGGTTCGGGAGTTACGGCTTGCAATACTTTGCTGGCTTTGGATTATGCGGGTTTAGAAATCCCAAATCTCTACGTTGGTTCTTGGAGTGAGTGGAGCAGAAATAATAAAAAAATGGCGACAAATATTTAATTTTAAATAAATGAAATCTGCATAACTGAAGGTTTCAAAAATAATATAAAGAGATGAGCAAAAAACCAAAATACATTACCGATAAAAATTTAAAAATATTCATCAAAAATGCTTTAGAAGAAGACATTCAGGATGGCGATCATTCTACTTTGTCAACGATCCCAAAAGATTTAATTCAAAGCGCACAACTTTTAGTGAAGGAAAACTGCATTTTGGCGGGTGTTGAAATGGCGAAATATATTTTTAAAACTTTTGATAAAAATTTAGAAATAGAAACTTTCATCAACGACGGCGAGGAAGCAAAAATTGGCGACGTTGCATTTATAGTAAAAGGAAGCGCGCGTTCCATACTTTCTACAGAGCGTTTGGTTTTAAATTGTATGCAAAGAATGAGCGGCATTGCGACTTTAACGCATGAGTGGGATTCCAGATTAATTGGCACGAAAACGAAACTTTTAGATACGCGAAAAACAACGCCAAATTTTAGAATTTGTGAAAAATGGGCCGTTGCAATTGGCGGCGGAACGAATCACAGATACGGACTTTATGATATGATCATGCTGAAAGACAACCACATCGACTATAATGGAAGCATTACGAAAGCAGTGGAAATGGCAAAAGATTACGTGGCAGAAAAAAAATTAAAATTAAAAATAGAAGTTGAAACCAGAAATTTAGAAGAAGTAGAAGAAGCGATTAAATCTGGAGCAGATAGAATTATGCTAGATAATATGGATGTGGAAATGATGGAAAAAGCGGTAAAATTGGTAGATGGAAAATGTGAAACCGAAGCATCTGGCGGTATTACAAGAGATCAATTACAAGAAATTGCAAGAACTGGAGTTACTTTTATCTCTGCAGGCGCATTAACGCACTCTGCAAAAAATATTGATTTGAGCCTAAAAGCACTTAAAAAATAAAATATTCGTAAAAACTATAACTGATTTTTATCACCTTCTATTTTAATAGTCCTTTAGTAATCAGTGTTTTAAATGATTTGCTAATTATATGTTAAAAATTAACAATCTGTTAACGATAGTTCCAAAAAATTTAACGAATTTTGCACAAATTAAAATACTAAAATAAACTTTTTAATTATGAATTTAGTCCAAAAATCAATGTTCACAGCATTAATTACACTTTCTACGGCAAGTGTTTACTATGCGCAAAGTGTGAAGACAGACACGCTTAGTAAAGAGAATGCTATTGACGAGGTAGTTATTAGCGGTGTTGCAGATATCGCAAAAGACAGAAAAACACCTGTTGCGGTTTCTACTATTAAAGAAGCACAAATTGTTGAAAAATTAGGAAATCAAGAATTTCCTGAAATTTTAAATAGTACGCCTTCAGTTTATGCAACCAAAGGTGGTGGTGGTTTTGGAGATGCAAAACTAAATATTAGAGGTTTTGCACAAGAAAATATCGCTGTTATGATCAACGGTGTTCCCGTGAATGACATGGAGAATGGTGCTGTATATTGGAGTAACTGGGCTGGTTTATCAGACGTTACTTCTGCGATGCAAGTGCAAAGAGGGCTTGGTTCTTCTAAATTAGCAATTGCCTCTGTAGGTGGAACTGTAAATATTATCACTAGAGCCGCAGACCGAAGAGAAGGAGGTAGAGTATCTTTAGGTGTAGGTAATGATGGTTACGTAAAAACTGGAGTAGCATATAATACTGGTAAAAATGCCAAAGGATGGTCTTCTTCATTTTTATTAACCAGAACTGGAGGGTCTACTTATGCAAGCGGAACTCAATTTGAGGGATACAACTATTATTTCGCATTAGGTTACCAAAAAGGGAAACACGATTTTCAATTCACTTTAACAGGTGCGCCGCAATATCACAATCAGCGGTCGTATGAAATCACGTTGCAAACATTAATCGATAGAGGGTCTATGGATAGACCAGACAGAAGATACAATCAGCAAGAAGGTGTTTTAAACGGAAAAGAATATACGTTTAGAAGAAACTATTACCATAAACCAGTTATGTCTTTAAACTGGGATTATAAAATCTCTCCGAGTTCAAAATTAAGCACAGTGGGTTACGCTTCTTTCGGTAGAGGTGGTGGTACCGGAGACTTAGGAAGTGTAGGTGGAAAAAGAGCGAGCGCATTTGTAAATGCCGATGGTCTTACAGATTTTGACGCTATTATTGCAGCAAATGCTGCTTCTACTCCAGATAAAGGAGTTTTAATCAGAAGATCTTCTATAAATTCACACAACTGGTTCGGTTTAATTTCAAACTTCAACCATAAAATAAATGATAACTTAAACTTCTCAGTTGGTATTGATACTAGATATTATCACGGTTATCACTACCAAGTGGTAAGCGATCTTTTAGGTGCTTCTGCTTAC
The DNA here is from genome assembly GCF_900108025.1 of Halpernia humi. GTDB lineage: Bacteria > Bacteroidota > Bacteroidia > Flavobacteriales > Weeksellaceae > Halpernia > Halpernia humi. The sequence goes on along the minus strand of NZ_FNUS01000003.1, from coordinate 167,855 downwards.
AAAGACTATTCTAACCAAAACAATACACCTAATTATGTTTCAAATACATTTAAAGCAAACCCTAACTTTAACCCGTTTGGTGGAAAAGTTAACAGCATAAATGATCAAATTGCTTACAGCAATGACGGTGAAGTTTTATGGTACGGTGGTTTTGGGCAAATAGAATATTCTAATGATAGAATTTCTGCTTTTGTTCAAGGTGCAGTTTCTAACCAAGGATTTCAAAGAATTGATAACTTTATCATTGATGGAGGTACAACATTAAATGGAAAAGTGGTTTCAGCAACCAATCAGCCTTCCGCTACTAACCCTTTGTTATACAAAAAAACAGGTTTCAAAAATCTTGTAGGTTATAATGCAAAAGGAGGTTTAAACTTTAACATTGATGAGCATAGTAATGTATTCGTAAATGCAGGTTATTACTCTAAACAACCATTCTTAAATGCTGTTTATCCAAACAATAAAAACTTCTTAAACCCGAATCTTACGAATGAGAAAATTCTTGGTTTCGAAGCAGGATATGGTTTTAGAGCTTCTTGGTTGAATGCAAATGTAAACGCATATAGAACAAACTGGAAAGATAGATTCTTAAGAAGAACACAGCAAATTAATCCAGGAGGAGGTTTACCTATTATTAATGCTTATGCAAATATTCAGGGAATTGAAGAAATTCACCAAGGTTTAGAATTTGAAGCAAAATCTAAAATTAATGATATTATTACGATTAATGCAATGTTTGCAGTTGCAGATTGGCATTATAATGGAAACGCTTCAGGAACTTTGTTTAATGAAACCAACGAGCCAATTGATGATAATGGAAATGTAGTAGCAAGCGGACAAGCGGGTGTAAGAACACTTTATTTAGATAAAATTAAAGTTGGAGATGCTGCGCAAATGACAGGATCTTTAGGTTTCACATTAACGCCAGTTAGAGATTTTAAATTTGATGCTTCTTACAGATATGTCAATCATCTCTACGCAAACTTAAACGTTTTAAACTTCTCAGATCAAACAGCGGCTGCAAAAGGTGCTTTAGAATTACCAAGTTACGGTTTGGTAGAATTAGGAGCGTCTTATAAATTCCGTTTGCCAAACAAAAAGCAAAGTTTTACAGTAAGAGCCAACGTTTATAATTTGCTAAACACTTATTATATTCAAAACTCATACACCAATACTTTTGCTGGCGATAAATATTCCACAGGAGTTACTTATAAAGGAATTGATACAGGTAACCAAGTATTCTTCGGATTCGGAAGAACTTGGTCTACGACAGTAGCTTATAATTTCTAAAAATAAGTTTTTATAAATATTTTAATCCCGGCTTTTCGCCGGGATTTTTTTATATTTGTAAACCAAAAAATAAATAATTATGGATTTTTACAAAATTTTTCTAAGCGCACACAAAGGCATCGGCTATCTCGTACTCCTTTTAGTTGCGATTTTTCTTTTGTCGCTTTTGATGTGTATGTTTGGATACTCTGGTAGAATTTCAAAACTTCTACGCAAATCTACTCTTTTCACGATGATCGCGTTCCACACCCAAGTTTTAGTAGGAATTCCTTTGTTATTAATATTTTCTCCTGGCTTCAAAGTCGCTTTGGATAATGGCACATTAATGAGCGACGCTTACAATCGCCACACTTTTGTAGAACATCCTTTTTCTATGCTCATAGCAGCCGTATTGTTGACTATCATTTATAAATATATGAAAAAGCACGATACAATTGCGATGAAAATCGTAATAATGGGCGTAATAGCAATTGCGCTTTTTGCGTATGCATTCCCTTGGATGAGGGTTTTCGGTGCATAGTTTATGAATTTAAAATTAGTAGAAAATTATTTTCTACTCTAGGCACGCCAAGTTTCTCGGCATAGCAGAAGAATTTAGGGAGAGGACATTTGCAATCGTCCCAAAAAAAATTTTTACAAGAAAAACGCAATCATTAAAAATCAAAAGGGAAAAACTTTTGATATTTTTGTGGTTTAAAATTAAATACAAATCAAAATGAAAATAGCTCTAGTTGGCGCCACAGGAATGGTAGGTCAAGTCATGTTAAAAGTATTAGCAGAAAAAAACTTTCCAGTAACGGAATTATTACCGGTCGCTTCAGAAAAATCCGTCGGTAAAACAATAATTTTTAAAGGCAAAGAGTACAAAATTGTCTCTATGCAACAAGCAATTGATGCAAAACCAGAAATTGCACTTTTCTCCGCTGGTGGTGATATTTCTTTAGAATTTGCACCTCAATTTGCTGCTGTAGGAACAACCGTTATAGACAATTCTTCTGCTTGGCGGATGAACCCAGCACACAAATTAGTGGTGCCAGAAATCAATGCTGAAACTTTAACCAAAGAAGATAAAATTATTGCAAACCCAAACTGTTCTACCATTCAATTGGTGATGGTTTTGCATCCTTTAAATTTAAAATATAACTTAAAAAGAGTGGTGGTTTCCACTTACCAATCTGTAACTGGTACGGGCAAAAATGCAGTAGATCAGTTAAATGCAGAGGTTCTTGGGCAAGAAGCCAAAAAAGTTTATCCATATCAAATTTTTAAAAATGCTTTGCCACATTGTGATGTTTTTTCTGAAGACGATTATACCAAAGAAGAAATAAAACTAATGAACGAGCCATTGAAAATTTTAGGAGATTATTCTTTTAAATTGACGGCAACCGCAGTTCGAGTTCCCGTGCAAGGCGGCCATTCTGAAAGTGTGAATATAGAATTTGAAAATGATTTTGAAATTTCAGATATAAAGGAATTACTTGCAAACACGCCTGGAATTGTTTTGCAAGACGACGTTAAAAACAATCTCTACCCAATGCCTTTATATTCTGAAGGAAAAGATGAAGTTTTTGTGGGTAGAATTAGGAGAGATAATTCGCAAGAAAAAACAGTAAACATGTGGATTGTAGCAGACAATTTGCGAAAAGGAGCCGCCACAAATGCCATTCAAATCGCCGAATATTTGGTAGAAAATAATTTAGTTTAAAAACTTTGCCTGTAAAATCAGGCATTTTTTATGAATAAACAAAACCAAAATACCAAGAACAATTTCAGCTTCCAAAGAAATGTGGCCATTATCGGCGTGCTTCTTTTTGTCGGGAAACTAGTGGCTTGGCGGTTAACCAATTCAGACGCCATATTTTCTGATGCCATGGAAAGTATTGTGAATATTATAGCCGCTTTTTTGGGTTTATATTCACTTTATCTCGCCTCAAAACCGCGAGACGAAGACCATCCTTACGGCCACGGCAAAGTAGAATTCATCACTTCTGGTATAGAAGGCGCGCTCGTAATTTTTGCGGGTATTATCATTATCGGTCAAGCAATTGTTTCATTACTAAACAAAAATATTTTAGATCGAATTGATTACGGAATTTTTATTGTGGCCATTACAGCCGTGGTGAATTATGTACTTGGCTATCTAAGTTTCAAAAAGGGAAAAACGGAAAATTCTCTCGTGCTGAAAAGTTCTGGCAAGCATTTGATGGCAGACACAGTTACAACTTTAGGAGTGGTTGCGAGTTTGCTCGTCGTTTATTTCACGAAAATTTATTGGATAGATTCCCTCGTAGCAATTCTTTTCGGGCTTTATATTATATTTGTCGGCTACAAAATTGTCCGAAAATCTTTAAGCGGCATTATGGATGAGGCCAATCCTGATATGCTTCGTAAACTATCATCTTTTTTAAATGAACACAGAAAACCGACCTGGATAGACTTGCACAACACAAAAATTCAGCAACATGGCAGCCACTTGCACTTAGATGCCCACCTCACTTTGCCATGGTATTTTGAACTTCGCGAAGCACATAAAGAAATGGAAGAATTGGTGAAATTAATCGCTAAAAATTCTGACAGAAATATTGAATTTAATTTTCACATGGATGATTGCAAATCATTTTCTTGTGAAATTTGCCAAGTAGAAAATTGTAGCGCGCGCCAACATCAATTCATTAAAAAAATTACTTGGGACGAAAAAAACATTTCACAAGTGCAAAAGCATTCTCTAAAAAATTAAATTTCACCCAACTATCTAGTCAAGATCTTGAACATTGGCTAGGTTTTAAAGCAGTATAAATTTTACGAAGAAAATGCAATTTAAAAAAAATCTGTACGCAACTCTAAATGTCCAATCCTTTTTCTAGTTGCGCTTTTCGATAGTAAAACAGCGGAACAATCAGTAATAAAATCAAAGGTTGAATTACGAATCTTCGCATGTAGAAAGAAAACAAATAGCCAATTTCAAATTTCGTGTGAATGCAAAATAAATACACCGGAAACGTAATCCCAAATACAATAATAATTAGAACCAAAGCCTGAATCGTCCATTTCTTATTTTGAAATAAAGCCTGAATAATTATTAATGAAAAAATTAAATTTAATGCAAATCTGAAGAGGTAATTTAAAACCAAAGGCAGCCATTCAAAATCAGGAAAAATCGCATTTCTATCTGCAATTTTAAAAAAGGCTAAAAAAGGATCATAAAACAAATGGTTTTCTACAAAACGCACCGCGATTAAACCTGAAATTCCCAAAAACACAAAAAGCCATTTTAAATAGTTCATTTTATATCTTTTTTTCTCCCTTTAAAACAAAAAACTTCACCCAAACCAACCATAAAATAACGATGGTTCCATAAATAATGGCCGGGAAAAAATAATCATGCGCGATATGATCATATTGGGGAAATTTCAACAAAATAATGTTGAGCCAAGCAATACGTAAAACATTCATTATGTGTATAATAACCAAACCAGCCGCTGCGAAAAGATAAGTTTTAAGACCTTTATGAAAAACAAAAATAAAGGCTAAAAATAAAATCATAATAGAAATGGCGTTGCAGCCTTCCACCATTCTCGAGAGATATTGATGGTTCACATAAAAGTAGGAGCTTTTGTATTTTGCGACATCTACAAGTTGTGTTTTGTAGCCTAAAGAATTTTGGCAAAAACTACTTTGCCTCGCTACCCATTTAGAAAAAGGATCTATCGCTAAATTATCAAAATAATTGAGATAAAATTGGTACGCAAAAAGCAAAACGAGGTAAATAATGATAAACCGCAGAATGACTTTTAAAACAGGCAAAAAATCCTTAAACATAGCGCAAAGATAATAAAATCTTCAAATTTTAGTATCTTTGTTTTTGCATGGAAGAAAAAGAAATTATTCAGTTTTTTGAAGATTTTTCGCAAGAAAAACTACAGCAAATCTTGGCTTTGCCACAGAGCGGCTCTTCTAGAAAAAATTTCATTGCTAAAACAGCAAAGGAAAAGTTTGTTATAACTTATAATTCAAACATTGCAGAAAACCGCGCTTTTTTTTATTTTTCAAAATTATTTTCAGATTTAAGTTTAAATACGCCAGAAATTTTTAAAATTAATAATGATGAAAATCTCTACATTCAAAGTTATTTAGGCGAAATAACTCTATCGGAAATCATCGCAAAAGAAGGCGAATCTGATCGTGTTAAAAATTTAGTTCAAAACGCATTATCAAAACTTTTCTCACTTCAAAATGCCACACGAGACAAAGTAGATTTTGCCCAAACCTTTGAATATAAAAGTTACGATGAACGTCCTATTTTAAACGATTTGTTTTATTTTAAAAATTTTTTCGCAGATGTTTTAGAACTGCCTTATCAAAAATCTAAACTCATTTCCGAGTTTTTAGAAATAGTGAAATTAGTTGAAAATCTTCATCCAAAAGGCCTAATGCTGCGAGATTTTCAAGCCAGAAACATAATGGTGAATGTCAATAATTGCGTTTTTTTTATCGACTATCAAGCCGCCATGCAAGGCCCGTTGATGTATGACGTAGTTTCCTTTCTCTTCCAAGCAAAAGCCAATTTTTCAGAATATTTTAAAAACGAAATGTTAAGTTTTTATATTAATTTATTTAATGATGAACTTGATAGGAATAAATTAAAAAAATCCCTCGAACCTCTAAAATTAATGCGCTATTTGCAAGTTTTGGGCGCTTATGGTTTCCGTGGATTGGTGCAGAAAAAAGAGCATTTTTTGGCAAGTATCCCAAAAGGTGTAGAAAATATTCAACATTTTGCTAATTCTTGGGATGAAATGAAAAATTACCCAGAATTGGAGAAATTGATTTTTAACTTAAATCCTTAAAATAATAAATGTTTTAAAATTGTAATTTGAACGATTAAGAATGATGAAGGAATTAAGACAATTATGTTAAGTGTTAAATTGCTTGTAAAAAAATTATAATATACGATGACAAGGAGAGAAGTGACGCAGTTGTCTTATGAAATTACAGGTTGTGCGATAAAAGTTCATAAAATCTTAGGGCCAGGTTTGCTCGAAAAAGTATACGAAGACTGTTTAAAAATCGAGCTGGAGAAAAGCGGATATAATGTAAAACAACAACTTTACACACCAATAATTTATGACGGAGTAGAAATAGAGACCAAAATAATTGTCGATTTATTAGTGAATGATTGTGTAGTAGTTGAATTAAAATCTATCGAAACTCTATTACCAATCCATGAAGCCCAACTTTTGACTTACATGAAAGTCCTTAAAAAACCGCAAGGATTATTGATAAATTTTTTCACGAACAACATTACAAAATCGATGAAACCCTTTATTAATGAATATTTTAACTGTTTAGATGATTAGTTTTATAAAAATGTTTTCAATGTTTTTCCAAACCTTAATTTTCTTAATCCCTTCATAATTCTTAATGGTAAAAAAGTAAAATTCTAAATTAAAAAAAATGAGTTTAAACGTAGAAATCCACAGTTTTTCGTACAAAAAAGGCGGCATCCCAAAAGACTATTCCGGCAACGGCGGCGGTTTTTGTTTTGATTGTCGAGGTATTTTAAACCCTGGAAGAATAGAGGAATTTAAAACACAAACCGGTCAGGAAATTGGCGTCCAAAAATTTTTAGAAGAAAAAACCGAAATGCCACATTTTTTAGAAGGCATCAAATCGGTAATTTCCATAACAATAGAAAACTATTTAAGCAGAAATTTTGAGCACTTGCAAATTAATTTTGGCTGCACTGGCGGGCAACACCGCTCGGTTTATTGCGCAGAAAAAATTGCAGAATTTGTTAAAAATAAATATCCGGAAACTATTGTGAAATTATTTCACGATGAGCAACCGCAACTAAAAGTATTATAACAAAAACTCATCTAAGATTATCTACAACGATAATTCGAAAAAATAAAAAAATTCAAATGAAAGCATTAATTTTTGCCGCCGGGAAAGGAACACGCCTAAAACCATTCACAGACAGCCATCCAAAAGCTTTGGTAGAGGTGAATGGCGTTCCGCTTTTAGAAAGAAATATAAAATATTTGAAAAGCTTTGGCATTAATGATTTTGTAATTAATGTTCATCATTTTGGAAATCAGATTGTAGATTTTTTGAAAATTAATGATAATTTTGGAGCAAATATTAGCATTTCAGAGGAGAAAGAAGAACTTTTAGAAACGGGCGGCGGCTTATTATTTGCCCAAAAATATTTAGAAAACGAAGAAAATTTTCTCATTATGAACGCCGATATTTTAACAGATTTGGCTTTAGATGAATTTATTTCAGACCATTTAAACAATAAAAATTTCGTTACATTAGCCGTTTCAGATAGAAAAAGTTCTAGGAAATTATTATTTAATGAAGCGCAAATTTTACGCGGCTGGCTTAATGTAGATTCAGGCGAACAAAAACTAGCAGAATTCAACAAGGCCTTTAAGCCAATGGCTTTCAGTGGGATACATTGTGTGAATTCTTCTATATTTAATAAAATAAAGCGTCGCGGAAAATTCTCAATTATGGAAGAGTATTTAGACCTGATGAAAACAGAAATTATTAAAGGTCTTTTTCATCAGGCAAATTTAATTGACGTGGGAAAACCCGAATCCGTAAAACAAGCAGAAAAACTATTTATATGATAGACGATAATAATTTAGAAGATAAAAGAATAAAAGAAAGTTTTCGGCAAAAAACTTGGGACGAAACCGTTACCAAAGACAGTTGGATGGTTTTTAAAGTCATGGCTGAATTTGTAGATGGCTACGAAAAATTAGCTAAAATCGGCCCATGCGTTTCTATTTTTGGTTCCGCGAGATTGCAGAAAGACGATAAATATTACCTGATGGCAACCGAAATTGCAAAAAAAATCACAGAAATTGGCTTTGGTGTTATCACAGGTGGCGGGCCAGGCATAATGGAAGCCGGAAACAAAGGCGCACACGAAGGTGGCGGTAAATCTATCGGCCTGAATATAGAATTGCCTTTTGAGCAGCATTTTAACCCCTACATAGACAAAGGTTATTCTATGGATTATGATTATTTTTTCGTACGAAAAGTAATGTTCGTGAAATATTCGCAAGGTTTCATCGTGCTTCCAGGTGGTTTTGGAACTTTAGATGAATTAATGGAAGCGCTCACTTTAATTCAGACTAAAAAAATTGGTCGTTTCCCCATAGTTTTAGTGGGCTCAGAATTTTGGAGCGGTCTTTTAGATTGGTTTAGAAATACTTTATTAAAGAATGGAACAATCAGCGAAGAAAATTTTAGTCTTTTTCGCGTGGTAGATACGGCCGACGAAGCCGTTGCACATATAAAAGCGTTCTACGACAAATATTCAGTGAATGTTAACTTTTAATTGGCATATCTTTTGTGCCTTCACTTTTACAATTAATTAAAATGAAAAAATTTATACAAATATCTGGACTTTTTGCCGTGTTGCTTTTAATGAGTTTTATGAAAGCAGACTTTTATTCTTCCATGACGAAAGTGGATTACGTGGAAGGCAGCAAAACTTTAAAATTCACTACAAAAATGGATACGGAACATGTTTCAACAGCCATAAACATTAATCCGAACACCGCAGGTTTTGAAGCCGAAGTAAAAAAATATGTGAACAACAAATTTTCGGTTTCTGTGAATGGCGTGCCACAACGATTAACTTTCACAGGCAGCCAAGTAAACGGCGAATCCGTTTGGGTTTATTTCGAAGCGGGAAATATTTCTTCTATCAATACTTTAAAAATCAGCAATACTATTTTATTAGAAGCTTATCCAAAACAAGTGAATATCGTAAATATTGGTTACAAAGGCAATCAAAAAACAATGACTTTCCAAAGAGGTAGAGAAAGCAATGAAGTAAGTTTTTAACGAAAAAAACATTTAAAACATTGAACCACATTTTATAATGTGGTTTTTTTTTGCGGCTTTTTGCGTAATGTTTTTGTTTATATTTGCTTTAATATGTATGATATGGAAATACTTTTGTTTTTAATTTTGTTGATTTTAATCATTATTTTATTAAATAAAACATCAAAAAATGCAGCAGAAACCAAAATTGCTTTAGAGCAACTCAAATCTTCTTTAAAAGAATTAAAATCTCAAATTAAAAGCAATCCTGAAACGCTGCAATCTTCCACGGAAATTGAAAAGGCAGTTCAGCCTAAAATAATTCCTGAAAAAACAATTTTAGAGGAAATAAAACCCCAAAAAGCAGAGCCAGAAGTCACTTTTCAAAATGTGGCTTTATCCACAAAATCGCGGGAAATTACAGAGCAAAAGCCGAAACGGCCGTATTCGCAGGAAATTTTACCACCGAAAAAATCTTGGCTAGAAAAATTTAAAGAAGAAAACCCAGATATCGAAAAATTTATTGGCGAAAATCTGATTAATAAAATTGGGATTTTAATTTTGGTTTTGGGCATCAGTTTTTTTGTAAAATTTGCGATTGATAAAGATTGGATCAACGAACCTGCAAGAGTTGGGATTGGCATTCTGGCTGGCGCAATTGTGATGTTTGTGGCACATAAATTAAAAACCAATTACAAAGCATTTAGTTCGGTTTTTGTGGCAGGCGCCGTTGGTATTTTTTACCTCACCATCGGTATTGCTTTTCATGATTACCACTTGTTTAGCCAAACTGTTGCGTTCATAATTATGGTGGTAATTACCGCATTTTCTGCGCTTGTTTCTGTATCTTACGATAGAAAAGAATTAGCGGTTTTGACTTTAATTGGCGGTTTTGCCGTGCCTTTTATGGTCAGTACAGGCGAAGGAAATTATAAGGTTTTATTCTCTTATCTGATCATTTTAAATTTAGGAATGCTCACAATTGCCTATTTCAAAAAATGGAATTTAGTTACAATTTTAGCATTTATTTTTACGTGTTTAATTTTTTCTGGCTGGTTTCAATCGGTTTATTTTGGCCCAAAATTTCCGCATTTTGGTGCGTTTTTATTTGCCACCATATTTTATGTGATTTTTAGTATCGCCATTGTTATTAATAATTTGCGCACCAAAAATCAGTTTTCAAAAGTAGATTATGCCTTATTTTTAGCCAATACTTTTTTCTATTTTGGGATGGGCATCAGTATTATCGAAAGTTGGGGGATTCACATAAAAGGCTTGTTTACCGTGGTTTTAGCGCTTTACAATTTTATTTTGGCCATTATATTTTACAAAAAATATGGTTTAGATAAAAACGCGGTTTACCTACTTTTGGGTTTAACTTTAAGTCTCATCACGCTTGCAATTCCGATTCAGTTTGAAGGAAACCGCATCACACTTTTTTGGGCTGCAGAAGCGGTTTTACTTTTTTGGTTGGCAAAAAAATCTAATATTTTAACCCTAAAATTTGCTGGTATTGCCGTGCAAATCTTAATGTTGATCAGCCTTGCGATGGATTGGGATTTTTATTACCTTGGCTTTAAAGACTTAAATTTAAGACCAATTTTAAACCCGATTTTCATCACAGGAATTGTGAGTTTAGCGTCCCTAATTGCTTCCACTTATTTCTTCAAAGAAGAAAAAGAAAATCAATTTTTCAATTTTTTTACAATTAAAAATAAAAATTACAGATTTGGTTTAATTTTATTGAGTTTTTTCGTGGCTTATTTTGTTGGCTATTTTGAGGTTTTTTATCAAGCACATTTCTACATTGCAAACGATGCGTCTGCCATTTCGCTTTCGGTTTTATACCATTTTATATTCAGTGTTGTTTTAATCTATTTTTCATTAAAGAAAAAAATCGCAGTGAAATTCAGTTTTATCCTCGCTTTTGCAAATTTAGTTTTGTATTGCGCGGTGTTTTACAGCCTCACTTTTCAGGAAATGACCAATAATTTTGCCGGAGACTCGAATAATCAAATGGCCTTTATCATTCATTATTTATTGCTCATTTGCTTATTTTATTTCATCTATATTCTCTACACAAATAGAAACGAAGCAAGTTTTTCTAAATATTTAAACCACAAATTTGCACTATGGATTTTAGCCTTTTTTGCCATTTATATTTTGAGCAATGAAGTGATGATTCACGGCTTGAAATGGTCTGGAGAAATCACCAATAATGAAGATTTTATTAAAAATAAATTCACGTTTGATAGCAGTTTTTATTCCAAAAAGCATTTTTTTGAAGACAAAGCATCATTGCTAAAAACACAAATTATTAAAATCGGATATCCTGTTTTATGGGGCGTTTTATCTTTCCTTTTTCTAATTGTAGGCATCAAAAAGCAAAATAAAAAATTGCGAATTATCGCGCTTACTTTGCTTGGGATTACCATTTTGAAACTATTTATTTACGACATCCAAAATGTGTCTGAAACAGGAAAAATTATAGCATTTATTTTATTGGGTGTTTTAATTTTAATTATTTCTTTTGTTTACCAGAAAATAAAAAAGTTAGTGATAGATGATGAAAATAGTAATCGTACAAACTTAGAAAAACCCCAAAATAATGAAGATGAAGCCTAAAAATTTTAGTTTAATATTAGCGGTTTTTGCGCAATTGTTATTTGCCCAAATCGAACGCGCGCCACTGCAAATGACTGAAAATAGTGGTTTTCATCAAATAGTGTTGTCGCCCGAAATTCGTTCTGCTTCATTAAATAATTTAGATTTTATAAGGATTTTCGATTCGAAAAACACCGAAGTTCCTTATGTGGTTTTAAATACTCAAACTTCTACCAAATCATCAAAAAATTTTGAAATTTTATCTAAAAATTCAATTCCAAATGTTTCAACCTCCATTGTGGTTTTAAATAAAGATTTGGAGAAATTAGATGAATTAAATTTAAAAATTGCCAATACAGATGTTGTTAAAACATACAACATTAGCGGAAGTAATGATCAGAAAGAATGGTTCGGGTTAGTTGATAATCAAACGATTAGTAATCTTTCGGATGAAAATAGCACCTTCGTATTACGGCGGTTTAGTTTTCCTTTAAATCAATACAAATACTTGAAATTTACCTTTATTGATAAGAAATCTTTGCCTGTAAATATTCTTGAAGCAAGTTCCGAAACGAGTTTTCAAAATAATTCTGCGCCCATTATTTTAAGAAATTCTTCACAAAGTATTTCCACCAATACGGAACGGAAACAATCAATTATTAAATTGAAATTTAGGAAACCTCAAGTTATTGATGAGATTAGATTTAATATTTCTGCCCCAAATTTTTATTTAAGAAACGCCGAAATTTCCATCCCAAAAACGATAGTTTTCAAAGGAAAAACCCAAACGCTCATTGAAAGCGTTGGTTTAATACAAATAAGTTCAAAAAGCGAAAACACTTTTAAAATTTCTGAGATTTTTACGGATGAATTAACGATAACAATTGATAATCAAGACAATTTACCTTTGGAAATTGAGAATGTAAATTTGTATCAAAACCCGATTTCTATTCTTGTAGATTTAAAAAAGCATGAAAAATATGCAATTATTATAAATCCAAAATTATCAAAACCGCAATACGATTTAGCAAATGTGGGTTTAAATTTTAATCAAAATTTCCCTATTGCAAAAGTAAATTCTTTAGAAAAAATTGAAAAAATTACCACTAAAAACGCCGAAAAATCGTTTTGGCAAACCGCTCTTTTTATGTGGATTTGTATTTTGGTTGCGATTTTGGTCATCGGTTTTTTCGCCATTTCGATGGTAAAAGATTTGAATAAAAAGTAGCGTTTCTTCCACAAAATTTGTTTTTATGAACGCTAAAACGATAAATATTTTCCCTTTCTAATTGTGACTAATTTTTCAAAAAACAGTTCATTATTTCAGTTCTAGAAGACGTAAAACACTGAAATTATTATGGCTAGATCTGTAAAATTTGTGTTATTAACCTGAGTTCGATTAATTTTCAATTTTCAAAGTAATATTTATCAATAACTTAAAAATATCAATTGCGTCGGGCTTTAGCCCGATGAAAGATGTAATGCGTCATTTGGCTTTAGCCAAAACGTATATTAGGTTTTGGCTAAAGCCAATTCTTATTTAAAACCTTATATAACGGGCTAAAGCCCGTTCCTATTGATGTTTTTCAAAAAATTATTATGTCTAGATCTGTAAAACTTGTGTTATTACTATTTTGAGTTAGATTTTTAGAGGGTTTTAAAACGGCAATTTTTCAATAAATTTTTTTCCCAACTTCCTTATCCTTACTTTTGTGGGAGTTTTTATTTATGCTAGATATTATTCAACTTTTACCAGATCACGTTGCAAACCAAATTGCTGCGGGAGAAGTCGTGCAAAGACCTGCTTCTGTGGTGAAAGAATTGATGGAAAATGCGATCGATGCACAAGCCACAAAAGTGGAACTCATTATTCGTGAATCTGGCAAAAACTTAATTCAAGTGGTAGATAACGGTATCGGCATGTCTGAAACCGATGCTAGAATGGCCTTCGAAAGACACGCCACTTCTAAAATAAAAACCACTGAGGATATTTTTAAAATTGCCACCAAAGGCTTTCGTGGTGAGGCTTTGGCATCTATTGCAGCTGTTGCACAAGTAGAACTTCGCACAAAAAAAGAAGATTCTAAAACCGGCACTAATATCTACATTGAAGGGGGCGGATTTCATTTCCAAGAACCGATTCAAACTGCAGATGGCTCTAGTTTTTCTGTTAAAAATTTATTTTACAATGTTCCTGCGCGTCGGAAATTTTTAAAATCAAACACGATAGAATTTCGCCATATTATTGATGAATTTCAGCGGGTGGCTTTGGCGCACGAAAATGTAGAATTTGAATTGTTTCATAATGATGAACCCATTTTTCGTCTTCGAAAAGGTAGCCAAATGCAGAGAATTGTGGATATTTTTGGGCGAAAAATTCACAGTTTATTGGTTCCCATTAAAGAAGATTTGGGCTGGATAAAACTGGAAGGATTCGTGGCAAAACCAGAAGGTGCAAAAAAAACACGAGGCGAGCAATTTTTGTTTGTTAATGGCCGTTTTTTCCGCAGTCCATATTTAAATAAAGCCGTTCAGGAAGCCTTTGAAGGTTTGCTTTTGCCCGGCTATATTCCATCATTTTTTCTGTATTTAGAAACGGATCCGGAGAAAATAGACGTGAATATTCATCCCCAAAAAACGGAAGTAAAATTTGAAGATGAAAATTTAATTTTTGCCCTTTTGCGTTCTACAATTAAGCGTTCACTAGGCATTTACAATGTTGCACCAAGTTTAGATTTTGATAAAGATGCGAATGCTTTGCAACTTTCGCCCTCCCGAAGTAATGGGCATATAAAAAATCCCGAAATAAGAGTTGATCGCGATTATAATCCTTTTTTAACAGAAAAAAGTCCTTCTTCTTCAGAAAAAGTAGAGCTTACAGAGTTTTATAAAAATAATATTTCTAGCGCACCTTCAAAAATAAATTTGTTTGAAGAAGAAGATTTTGAAGAAGATTTAATGCGACTTCCGAATGGCTACTGGCTCATGAACCGCGGTGGAAAAACCTTGATGCTCGATTTAGGGAGAATGCATCGTTTGGTGATTTTGAGCCAAAATAAATTCAAAAAAATAAGTAATATTAGTCAGCCCTTGCTCTTTTCGGTAGAATATTATATGAACGAAATCGAGAAAGACAAATACCGTTCAATTAAAAAATTCCTACCAAATTTAGGCTTTGAAATGGTGATTGCACACGAAAATGTTTTAAGAATAAATAGTATTCCCGAAGGTTTAAAAGAAAAACAAGTGATTCCTTTTTTGGAGAAACTTTTTGAAATATTAGATTACAAGAGTGAAGAGGAGTTTATGCATTTTTATGAGCACCAATGGAACAAAATGCAATCCAAATCTCGCTTTGATTTTCTTTATAAAACCGATGCAGAAGTCCTTATAAAACAATTTCAAGAAATTGGTTTTCCCGAATTTTTACCTTCGGGAAAACGCTGTTTCTATGAAATTTCTTTGGAGGATTTAGAAAATAAATTTTAATAAAAAATTATGTTCCCAAAACTCACACCCGTTACTAAAAATATTATTATTCTGAATGTTATCATTTATTTGATTTCGAATTTTGTGGACTTCCCGAGACTATACAATTTATTTTCGGCATTTTACCCCCTTTCGCCGAACTTTCACTCATGGCAAATTCTGACGCACATGTTTATGCACGCGCCTTTAGGCGAGGGTTATGGCATTATGCATATTTTGCTTAATATGATGACTTTGTGGAGTTTCGGGCCGGTTTTAGAAGGAATAATTGGCGAAAGAAAATATATTATTCTCTATTTTTTAAGTGGATTGGGCGGTTTTGTTTTATTTAATCTTTGGAATTTTTATGAAATTCAACAAATGGTGCAATCGCTTACAAGCCAAGGTATAAATGTGGCGGAAATTTTCCATAAATCGGCGCTTTCTTACGAGGGAACTGTGCCATCTGTAGCAATGCCGTTAATTAATGAATTAAGAGCGCCAATGTTGGGCGCTTCTGCAGCAATAATGGGTGTTGTAGCAGGTTTTGCGACCTTATTTCCGGATGCTAAATTATATTTAATGTTTGTGCCGATTGGTATAAAAGCAAAATATTTGGTAATTGGTTTCGTAGTGGTATCCTTCTTTCTTCAAATCACTGGTAAAACTTTAGGAATTGCCCATTTTGCGCATATCGGTGGCGCGATTGTAGGCTACTTGCTAGTAAGACACTTTATAAAAAACCGCTTTAGAATTAATTAAAAATGAAAATTATACGTTTTGTTTTTCTAATAATTCATTTGGGAGTTATTGCCCTGTTGTTGGCGAATTTCCTCAATATTATAGTGACGCCAAAAGTATTTCCGTACTTTAATTTTCTGTCTTTGGCTTTTCCTATTTTAATGATTTTTAATGTAATTTTAATTTTATTTTGGATTATTTTATGGAAAAAACGGGCTTTTTTCTTTCTAATTGTAAGCGTTTTATTTTTTAAACCAACGAGCAGAATTATAAATTATAGCCCGAAAAAAACAGAATCTGCTAATCTTAAAATTATAACTTTTAATGTTCATTCTGCAAAATTTGGTCGCAAACCAATCGCAGAATTCATTAATCGGGAAGATCCAGATATTGTTTTTTTGCAAGAAGCTGGGAACGTAAAGTCGGATTATAATTTTGAAAAACTTCCTTTTGTAGATAAAGCGCCTATTGTGTTTTTTTATTCAAAATATAAAGTGGTAGCAGAAAAGAAATGGATTATAAATGAAACAGGACAAGCAACCGCTTATGATGTACGAATCAGAGGTAAAATGTACCGCTTTGTAAATGTTTATTTGCAGCCCTTTTATCTGGTTAAATCTAAATTTCGGCCAACGGATAACCAATCTGAAAATGAAGTTAAATTTAAAAGTTTAATTAAAAGAATGGTTCCCACTTTCAAAGAACATCAAGAGCAAATCTCCGCGGCACGTGATGCGATAGAATCTTCGCCATATCCAGTTATAATGGCAGGTGATTTTAATTCTGTGCCCAATTCCTACGAATATTACCATTTGGGAAAAAACTTGCAAGATGCTTTTGAAATTGCTGGAAATGGAAGTTCTACAAGTTTTCATGACTGGAAATTTCCCATTCGGATAGATTATATTTTTACGTCTAAAGACATTCTCCCAATAAGCTATAAAGTAGATAGAAGCAAAAGATTATCGGATCATTTCCCAGTTATTGCGACTTTTAAAATTAAGTGAAGAATTTTTCAGCACAAAACTACAGAGGTAAATATTTATTTTTTAAAAAAAGAATCCATTTGTTTCGGGGAAACCTTTATGTCTCTGTTTTGAAATTATTCCAAGTTTTTCTTTAACAAAGGCTCTAAAAATTCCCGATTATTACTTAAGCGCGGCACTTTATTTTGCCCACCAAGTTTGCCGCGTTCTGCCATCCAATCGTAAAATAATTTTGGTTTTGCGATGTGAATAATTGGCTCAGAAAGTGTCATATTATTATAGCGTTTGGCTTCGTAGTCAGAATTCATATTTTTTAATTCAGCATCAAAAACAGCGATGAATTTATGCAAATCTTTTGGGCGCTCAATAAATTCTATAATATACTCATGTGCACCAGATTTGCCATCTTTCATGTAAATGGGTGCGCCCGTAAAATCTAAAATTGTAGATTGGGTAGCTTCGCAAGATTTTGTAAGTGCAGTTTCAACATTATCAATCATTAGTTCTTCCCCAAAAGCATTAATATGATGTTTGGTTCTACCAGAAACTTTTATTCTAAAAGGGTCTAAACATGTGAATTTTATGGTATCGCCAATTAAATATCGCCATAAACCACCGTTTGTTGTAATTAAAAGTGCATAATTTTTGTTGAGTTCTACATCTTCTAAATGGATTGTTTTTGGGTTATCTTTGTGAAATTCTTCCATCGGTATGAATTCATAAAAAATACCATAATCTAACATCAGAAGCATTTCCTCACTTTTATAAACATCTTGAATAGCGAAAAAACCTTCTGAAGCATTATAGATTTCGTAATATCGGATATCTTTTCCTATGAGTTTTTTGTATTCTTCTCGGTAAGGTTTAAAACTTATACCGCCGTGAAAAAAAACTTCTAGATGGGGCCATAATTCAGAAATATTTTGATGTCCGGTTTCTTTTAAAATTCTTAAAAGTAAGACCATCATCCAACTCGGCACACCCGTGAAACTGCCAACTTGCTCTTTGGTAACTTCGTTCACAATGGCTTTCAATTTACTTTCCCACTCGGACATCAAAGAAATTTTTTTGCTCGGAGTGGTTGTAATTTCTACCCAAAAAGGTAAATTTTCAATTATTATGGCAGATAAATCGCCAAATTTTGTATTAAAATCTTGATACAATTCTGCGCTTCCGCCCAATCGCAAGTTTTTGTGCAGAAACAATTCATTTTCTGGGTGATTATTGGCATAAATGGCCACCATATCTTTGCCCGCCTTCAAGTGGCAATTTTCTAAACTTTCATTAGAAATAGGGATGAATTTGCTTTTTGCGTTGGTGGTGCCGCTAGATTTTGCGAATCTTTTAATGTAACCTGGCCAAAAAATATCTTTTTGCCCTTGTCTGGCTTTTTCTATCCAAGGTTCAAAATCTTCGTAAGTTACAATCGGGACTTGGTTTTTAAAATCTTGGTAGGTCGAAATATCTTTGAAACCATACTTTTTGCCATACTCTGTGTCTTCGGCAAAAAAGAGTTGAGAAAACAAAACGCCTTTTTGCGTTTCTAAAGGATGTTCTTTAAAATTTTGAATTTGATCTATTCTTTGCCGAATATACCAGTTCACAACAGAATTAAAAAGTGCCTTTGTTGCCATATTTACAAAAGTAGTAAATTTTTAGATGTTACTTTAAGATAAATTTAACGTGACTAAAATTATGAAAATTAAAAGATTCAAATCTTAATATCTATATTTGCAGACTTATATATCAATGAAAAAGCTCGTCATCATTCCTACTTTTAACGAAAAAGAAAATATTGCAGCCATTATTGCGGCTGTCTTAAATTTAGAAGAGGGCTTTGATATTTTGGTGGTGGACGATTCTTCGCCAGATGGAACGGCAAATATTGTAAAAAAATTGCAAGTCAAAACGCCTCATTTATTTCTCACAGAACGTAAAATAAAAGACGGTTTGGGAAAAGCCTACATTCACGGTTTTCGTTGGGCTTTAGCGAGAGATTATGATTATATTTTCGAAATGGATGCCGATTTTTCTCATAATCCTGCCGATTTACCAAAATTATTTGAAGCTTGTAAAAATGCCGATATGGCGATTGGCTCGCGTTATTCCAAAGGAGTAAATGTTGTAAACTGGCCAATGTCGCGCGTTTTATTATCTTATTTTGCATCAAAATATGTGCGATTTATTTTACGAATTCCGATTTGTGATACCACCGCGGGATTTGTCTGTTTTTCGCGAAAAGTTTTGGATGAAATAGATTTAGATAAAGTAAAACTAAAAGGCTACGGCTTTCAAATTGAAATGAAATTTCGCGCATTCATGAAAAAATTTAAAATAGTAGAAGTACCGATTATATTCACAGACCGAACCCAAGGCCAAAGCAAGATGAATGGAGGAATTATAAAAGAGGCTGTTTTTGGTGTCATCAATCTGAAGTTTAAATCTTTAATAGGGAATTTATAAAAAATGCTTACACGCAAAGACGAAAAATTTTATATTTTTTGAAAATATTTTAAAGCAAAACCCCTTTAATTTGTTTAATTATTTAAAATTATAATATTTATTTTTGCAAAAAGCACTTAATAAACCAAAGTAGTGAGTTTTAAAATAAATATGAAGTGTTTTAAAAAAAAATGCGCCTTCGCGTTTATGTATTATATGAAAGTTTTTCTTTTTTTAATATTAGTTATTTTAAGTTCTTGCAAACAAGCAATCGAAAAGCCGAAAAATTTACTTTCGGAAGACGAAATGAGCAGTTTGATAGCAGAATTTGCACTCGCAGACCAAATGAGTTTTGTAGCACCGAGCGCTAGTATGGAAGCGCAAACGCGCTATATTCTAAAACAGCACAAAATAAAAGCAAAAGATTTTCAAGAAAGTTATACCTATTACACCGGTATCAATAAATTAGATAAAATTTTTGATGGTGCGGAAAATATCGTCGAGCAAAAAGACCCTAAAGCCAAAGATTATATCAATAAAAAATTAAAAGAAAACCCGCTTTTACCAGCGATGGGAAGATAAAAAACAGAATGCAGAAATTTTTTGAAATAGAAAAAACCTCCGAAGGTAAAGCCAGAGCAGGAATTATAAACACAGACCACGGAAAAATTGAAACACCGATTTTTATGCCAGTTGGAACCGTGGCTTCAGTAAAAACAGTACACCAAAGAGAATTAAAAGACGATATAAAAGCCCAGATAATTCTAGGGAACACCTATCATCTAAATCTTCGCCCGAAAATGGATATTATGCAAGCCGCTGGTGGATTGCACAAATTCATGAATTGGGATTTGCCGATTTTAACAGATTCAGGCGGCTATCAAGTCTTTTCTTTGTCGAAATCTAGAAAATTAAACGAAGAAGGTGTAAAATTCAAATCGCATATTGATGGAAGCACGCATTTTATTTCCCCAGAAATTTCTATGGAAATTCAGCGGCAAATCGGCGCCGATATTTTTATGGCTTTTGATGAATGCACGCCCTATCCTTGCGATTATAGATTAGCCAAAAAATCTATGGAAATGACGCACCGTTGGCTGAAACGCTGCATAGATTATAACGAAAAAAACAAAGAAATTTACGGCTACAAGCAACATTTTTTTCCAATCGTGCAAGGCTCAACATATTCAGATTTAAGAAAAATTTCGGCAGAAAAAATTGCAGAAAGCGATCAGGTTGGAAATGCCATTGGTGGACTTTCAGTTGGCGAGCCAGAAGAAGAAATGTATAGAATTACCGATGAGGTAACAGATTTTTTGCCGAAAGAAAAACCGAGATATTTAATGGGAGTTGGCACGCCGTGGAATATTTTGGAAACCATCGGTTTGGGAATAGATATGATGGATTGTGTGATGCCTACCAGAAATGCCAGAAATGCGATGCTTTTCACTTGGCAAGGCGTGATGAACATGAAAAATAAAAAGTGGGAAAACGATTTTTCGCCGCTGGATGAATTTGGAACGAGCTATGTTGATAGAGAATATTCTAAAGCTTATGTGCGTCATTTATTTGTGGCAAAAGAATATCTTTCCAAGCAAATTGCCTCGATTCACAATTTGGCTTTTTATTTAGATTTGGTAAAAGTGGCACGCGAACACATTGTGGCAGGTGATTTTTATGAATGGAAAAATGCAGTGATACCAAATTTAAAAAATAGACTTTAAATATTTTGAATATTTAAAAATGAAAATATTAGACAAATACATCATCAAAAAATTTCTGGGCACATTCGTGTTTATGTTGGCGCTTTTGTCTATCGTAGTTTTAGTGGTAGATGTGCAGCAAAAATCGCCCAGGATAGAATCAAATGGTTTCACCGTTGGGCATTTTTTACTTTATTATTATCCGTTTTGGATTATTTATTTGATTGTGACTTTTATGTCTATTTTGGTATTTATTTCTGTGATATTTTTTACTTCTCGGCTCGCAAATAATACAGAAATTGTCGCAATTGTAAGCAGTGGTGCAAGTTTTCACCGCTTCTCACGACCCTATTTTGTTGCTTCGTCGCTTATCGCAATAATCGCGTTGATTGTTAATCATTTCGTTTTGCCATGGGCAAATATTCAAAAAAACACGCTGGAACCCTACACCTACACAGAAATTGATCGTGAAAAATTATTGGGGAATGCCGCTATTACAACACAATTATCACCCAATGAATATATTTTTATCAACAGTTATAACAAAAAAGAAAAGCGCGGTTCGGGTTTTAGTTATCAAAAATACGATAAAAATAAAAAGTTAATTTACCAATTGTCTTCTAGCGATGTAGCGTGGAAAAAAGATAAAAATTATTTTGAGTTGAATAGTTTTTTAGAAAAAACGGTTCTAAAAAACGACTCTGAAATTTTAAAAAACGGTAGCACGCGAACCATTAGTTTTGGGCATCCACCAGAAGAATTATTTCCAGACCAATTATTGGGGCAAAATAAAACAACGCCAGAATTATTGCGCTTTATAAAAAGGGAAAGAGAAAAAGGAAATGGTAATCTGAATACTTATTTGAATGAACTGTATCAGAGAACTTCTATGCCTTTTTCAATCATAATTTTAACTTTATTAGCACTTTCACTTTCATCGCAAAAAAAGCGCGGCGGTTTAGGTGTGAATCTCGCTATTGGTATTGCATTGGCATTTGTTTTTGTATTTTCTTTTGAAGCCTTAAAAGTAGTGTCTGAAAACAAAACCTTAACGCCGCTTGTCGCAATGTGGCTTCCAAATATCGTTTTTGGGCCTTTGGCTTTGGTGTTATATTTTAGAAGAGCCAATCAGTAAAGTAATTCTACTTCTTTGTGAAAAAATTTTCGCAAACCATCGTGTTCTAAATCGATCCATAAGTAGCCATTTTCATCTGCGTGTTTTATTATGCCATTTTGTCTTTTTCCTTTTAGGTTAAAAACGGCAATTTGGTCTTTCATAAAAAGATGATAGTTAAAATCTATTAGCGTGTTTTTTGGATGCAAAATTTCAGTTTGTAAAAAATCAAATAAATGTTCTGCAATATTTTTTAAATTAAAGATTTTCCCCGTTTGTGTTAATAAAGAGCCTGCTTTTGGGAGTTTAGAGAAGTCAGTTTGCAAAACATTTAGCCCAAATCCGATGATATAAACGTCCAGATTTTCTATTTTTTTCTTTTCAATTAAGAGGCCTGCAATTTTTTTCTTATTTAAAATGAGGTCGTTTGGCCACTTTATTTCCGTGTTTTGTTGGGTCAAATTGGCTATAAAATTCCGGAGCAAATTGGCGGTATGGAAATTGAAGAGAGAAGAGGGTATGCTTAAATCTTTAGATTTTAACATAAATGAAAATGCCAGATTTTCTCCCGGAATCATTTCCCAAGAATTATCATATTGTCCTTTTCCATTTGTTTGGTTAAAAGTGTAAAGAGCAATAAATTTTGGCTCACCTTTCGTAAATTTTAGAATATCGATATTAGTAGAAGTGCTAATTTCCAAATAAATAAGAGGGTTCATTTAAGAAAAATTTAAGATTTAAGCGCCATTTTGATAAGGCTAAAATAAAGAAAAAGCGGTAAATTTGCAGACTATATAAAAATTAATGAGTAAAAATACACCAAAAGAGATATTAATAGAAACGATCGTAGCAGCGATACAAGACACCAAGGGCGAGAAAGTGATGGTGTTTGATCTTTCAAAAATCGAAAATTCAGTAGCAGAAACTTTTATAATCTGCAGCGGAAACAGCAACACACAAGTTTCTGCAATTGCTGGTAATATTGAGAAAAAAGTTAGAAACGATTTAAAAGAACGGCCATGGCACGTGGAAGGGACAGATAATGCACAATGGGTTTTGGTAGATTATGTGTCGGTAGTGGTGCACATTTTTCAGCAAGAAACAAGAGATTATTACGATATAGAAGAACTTTGGGGCGATGCAGAAATCACCCATATAGAAAATTAACAAATAAAAATACCGGAATAGCCGGTTTCGTATGGATAAAAAAATGAACAACAACAATAAAGGTTTTAATTGGTTTTTTCCCATCGCCATAGTTGTGATGCTACTTATTTTCGGCTCAAATTTTTTTGGTGGCGAAACATCAAAACCTTTAGATGAGCAGCAATTTTACACTTTAGTTGAGCAGGGTAAAGTGCAAGATGTAATGGTGTATCGGGATAATTTTAAAGCAGATGTTTTCCTTACGCAAGCGGGGAAAAATGAGTTGGTTAAAAAAGACCAACCTGCAGAAAGCCCTTTGTCTTTATTTAATCTAAAACCACAACCAGATTATACCTTAACTTATGGAGATTTGCGTTATTTCCAAGAAAGATTTAATAAAATAAAAGCGGATAATCCTAAAATCGAAACTAAAATGGATTTTGGTGTAGCCGAAAACCCACTTACAAGTTTGCTTTTTACAGCCTTGTTTTGGATTGGGATTATGGTTTTGTTTTATTATGTGCTATTTAGAAAAATGGGAAGCGGTGGCGGACCTGGTGGACAAATTTTCAGCATCGGGAAGTCTAAAGCCAAATTATTTGATGAAAAAGATAAAGTACAGATCAACTTCAATGATGTTGCCGGTTTAGAAGGTGCAAAAGAAGAAGTGCAAGAAGTAGTAGATTTCTTGAAAAACTCTGAAAAATACACCAAACTTGGAGGAAAAATTCCGAAAGGCGTATTGCTAGTTGGCCCTCCAGGAACTGGTAAAACCTTATTAGCAAAAGCCGTTGCTGGCGAAGCAAAAGTGCCGTTTTTCTCACTTTCAGGTTCTGATTTTGTAGAAATGTTTGTGGGCGTTGGCGCATCAAGAGTGCGAGATTTATTTGCGCAAGCAAAAGCAAAATCACCAGCCATCATTTTCATAGATGAAATTGATGCCATCGGTAGAGCGCGAGGAAAAGGACAATTTACAGGCGGCAATGATGAACGCGAAAACACCTTAAACCAATTATTAACAGAAATGGATGGTTTTGGTACCGATACCAATGTGATTTTAATGGCAGCCACAAATAGAGCAGATATTTTAGATAAAGCCTTAATGCGCGCTGGAAGATTTGATAGAAGTATTTACGTAGATTTACCCGAGCTTCACGAAAGAAAGGAAATTTTTGAAGTCCATTTGAAAAAAATAAAAGTGGATGAAACGGTTGATCGTGAATTTTTGGCAAAACAAACACCAGGTTTTAGCGGCGCAGATATTGCAAATGTTTGTAATGAGGCAGCTCTAATTGCAGCCAGAAACAACCATGAAACTGTAAATAAGCAAGATTTTTTAGATGCTGTAGATAGAATTATTGGAGGTTTAGAAAAGAAAAATAAGGTTATAAAACCATCAGAGAAAAAAAGAGTTGCGTTTCACGAAGCAGGCCACGCTACAATTAGTTGGCTGGTAGAGCACGCAGCACCATTGTTGAAAGTTACAATTGTGCCGAGAGGCCGATCTTTAGGAGCCGCTTGGTATTTGCCAGAAGAAAGACAGTTGACCACTACTGAACAAATGAATGATGAACTTTGTGCCACTTTAGGCGGAAGAGCCGCCGAGCAAGTAACTTTTGGGAACATTTCAACTGGTGCTTTATCTGATTTGGAACGCGTTACAAAACAAGCACAAGCAATGGTAACTATCTATGGATTAAATGATAAAGTAGGAAATATTTCTTATTATGATAGTTCTGGCCAATCTGAATACAGTTTCGGTAAGCCTTACTCCGAAAGTACTGCTAAAATGATAGATGAAGAAATTTCTAAAATTATAGAATTTCAGTATCAAAGAGCGGTGCAAATTTTATCTGAAAACAGAGATAAATTGAATGCTTTAGCGACAAAACTTTTAGAAAAAGAAGTCATTTTCCGTGAAGATCTTGAAGAAGTGTTTGGCAAACGCGCTTGGGATCCAGAATTATCTGAAACACCAATGTCTGATATAGATAATCCCGCTACTGCTGGTAATGTTTTAAACGATGAAAGTACAACGGTATAATTTTTAAAATAATAATATCTTCAAAAAAATATAGGAAATAGTAATTATTTCCTATTTTTGTATAAATTAGAGATAAAGAATAGCCTTGAGCATATTTAAAAAAATTGTAAATAAAATATTAAACCAAGCTACATCCGACGATGTTGCTAATGTGGTAAAATTGGGGGATCAACTTAAAAATGCTGATCTAGACTATAAGTTTGCGCAATTGTTTACGCATTCTGGAGGTTTTTTCAATTATTGTTCAGATGAAGCGGAAGCCTTGCAGACCCTCAACCAAATTGTAAAAATAGAAGAGATAAAAAATGTTTTCTGCTGGGACGAAGATTTAGAAAATTTTTTGGATGTCATCAACGTTTCTTACACCGAAGAGTTAGACGTGGTGAACGATGCAGCATTTATCACCTGCGAATATCTTATAGCGTTTGATGGTAGGATAATGCTTTCTCACAACAATATTTTGCACACGCATTCTTCTCGCCTTCCAAATAAAATAATTATTATGGCAACCGTTTCGCAAATTGTGTCTAACCTGACCGACGCAATGATGAAAGTGAAACGCCGCGGAACATTAAAGAATCTAACTTCCATAAGTGGAAATCAGTCTAAATTGGGTGGAGACAATAAAGACAATACCAAACTTTTCTTACTTTTGCTGGAAGATTAATACCGTTTTCTACAAATTATATTAAATAAAACACTTTGGATAAAAATTTAGTACAGAGATTAATTTCCGGAGCGGTCTATGGTTTCGTCATCATCCTTTGTACAACGCCTTTAGGTGAACTTTGGTTGGGAGAAATTTTTCCGTTTATAAAAGAATATTATCTTTTTTTTGGTTTAATGACTTTCTTTCTTCTCGCAGGATTATGGGAATGCATCAAGATGATGAAATTTGGGAATTCTTGGGAGAAATTTGCCGTTATCCCTATCGCATTACTCGTATATTACAGGTTTTCCGTCAAATATTTTTACCACGGGTTTTATTTTCAAATTCAAAGTAATATTTCAGAATTTTTAGGTTTATCCTTAATTGTGATCGCCGTTGTTACTTTATTCAGATTTACTAAAGAACTTTATTTTGATAATGGAAAATTAATATTTTCCGTCGTTTATTTGGCCTTACCTTTCAGTTTTGCTTTGGCTTTACCTTCATATTCTGATTTTAACCCAGACAAAATATTTACATTAGAAGTTTTTTTCCTTTTTGTCTTAATCTGGAGTAGCGATTCTTTTGCCTATTTCACAGGTAGATTATTTGGAAAACATAAAATGGCACCAAAAATTAGCCCCAAAAAAACTTGGGAAGGATTTGCTGGTGGCGTTGTTTTAACCCTAGTTTTAGGCTTTTTTATTGAAAAATATTACCCAGATTTGCGCGGAAATTGGATGGTAGTTGGCTTTTTAGTTTCTATATTTGCGCCACTTGGCGATTTGGTAGAAAGCCAACTCAAAAGGAGTTTTGGTGTGAAAGACAGTGGAAACCTTATCCCCGGGCACGGTGGTGTTTTAGATAGGCTAGATAGTTTTATTATCTGTGTACCAGTTATATACCTCTATTTTGTATTAGAAAAATTAATTTAAAAAAATATCTCATTTCTTTATAATGAAACTTCACAAAGAATCTAAAGGAACCATTTCGGTCGCCATTATTGCGATAATTATCATAGGCCTTATCTCGGTTCATTATCTTAAAATATGGTCGCTCTTGGTGCTCATTCCGCTATTAATTATTTTGGGCTTGGTGTTTTGGTTTTTCCGTGTTCCTAATCGTGCAATTATCGATCATAAAGAAAACGTGATTGCGCCTGTTGATGGCAAAGTAGTGATGATAAAGGAAGTTTTTGAAGACGAATTTTTAAAAGAAAAATGCATTCAAGTTTCCATATTTATGTCGCCTTTAAATGTCCATATTTGCAGATATCCCGTGTCGGGACAAGTGATTTATAAAAAGTACCATCAGGGCAAATATTTGGTAGCATGGCACGAAAAATCTTCTACAGATAACGAAAGAACAACAGTGGCGGTAGAAAGTTTAATACATCACAAAGTTGTTTTTAGACAAATTGCAGGTTATGTGGCGCGAAGAATCGTAATGAATTGTAACGAGGGCGACGATGCAAAAGCAGGACACGAATTTGGCTTCATCAAATTCGGATCCCGAATGGATGTTTTTCTTCCATTAGATACCGAAATTATTTGTAAAATTGGCGATAAAACCAAAGGCGGAATAGATGTGATTGCCAAGTTGGTTTAGAAAGGAAAACATAAAAAACACCCTAAATTTAGCCTTAAGTCTAAAAGTAGAGTATTTTAAATTAAATCTGCTTTAATGAAAAATTTAATGCGATTTAGTTGGTGCTTTTCCGCCTTCTGGTACAAATATGAGCGCTAAAGAATTCATGCAAAATCTTTTGCCGGTTGGTTTCGGGCCATCATCAAACACGTGCCCCAAATGAGAGCCGCTTTTGCTATCTACCACCTCAGTTCTAACCATTCCTTCGCTTGAATCTTTTATCAATTTTACCGCGCTGTTATTAATGGGTTGATAAAAACTTGGCCATCCAGTCCCAGAGTCAAATTTTGCATCAGAACTGAAAACAGGCTGCAAAGAAGCCGCAGAATAGTAAGTTCCTTTTTTATAAAAATGATCATATTTCCCGCTAAACGGTATTTCAGTGCCTTTTTCTCGTAGAACTTTGTACTGGTCTGGTGTAAGCCTTTTTTTCCATTCCGCCTCGCTCAATTTCATCGGATAGTCATTCTTTTCCGTCAATTGCGTTTTATTTGTCTCTTTTTTTTCGGTTTGTGCTTGGCTGCAACTTATTGAAAAAAGTGTAATTGTAATTATGAGAATGGTATTTATCTTTTTTAACATAATTTTGATTTTAATATTAAAGATTCTTTTAAATAAAAAACCTATTATTATTTACGAAAAAAACAAGGTTAAAGATTTATTTTGCGAATTTGTAATTTTAAAATATAAAGAACAGATTTTATTTTTAACGAAATGCTTTCTAAATTGTCATTCTTCAATGCTTCGAAAAGTTAAATTGATCCGCGGCGATTTTACCAATTTTGTTGGTGGCAATCTGTGAAGCCAATGTTTTTGGGTTTCGCCTTTCATGACGAGTAAACTCCCGGTTTCTAAAATAAAATCTACACGTTCTTTGCCCGTTTTATGCTTAAACGAAAACTTTCGTTTTGCACCAAAACTCAAAGATGCAATGGCACCATTTTCTTTTAAATCTTTTTCGCCATCGCTGTGGTATGCCATTCCTTCTTCGCCAGAATGATAAAGATTTAGCAAGCAAGAATTGTAGGTTTCTCCAGTTTTCTCTTCTACTAAATTTTTTAAATAAAGCAAATCTTCGGTAAATTTTAAAGCTTTTTTTGTTCGGTTAGAGTAGGTGTATTCAAAATTTTCATTGGCGTACCAAGCGACTTTTCTTTTGGTGTAAATGAGTTTTCCAAAAATGATGGCTTCATCATTTTTCCACTCAATTTCATTAAATAATTTTAAATAGAATTTTTCTGATTCTTGTTCTGAGAGTATTTTACCGTAATAATTTACCGTTCCATCATAGGGCAAATAATTTTTTTCTGCGGAAAAGTCTTCCTGAAATAATTCCATTAAAGTTTATTGTTATAAATTTTTGTTGTTTTTAGCACGCTTTGCAGCCCGACCTGAATGGAGCTCTTTTTATGAGGAGGAACGACGAGTAAAAAAGCGGGAATGGAGGGCGGAAATGCTGCCCAAATATTAAGCATTCCAAAATTCTCGATCCAAACTTCTGTATTGAATGGCTTCACCAATATGCGATGATTTCACTTTTTCACTTTGTTCTAAATCTGCAATTGTTCTAGAAACTTTTAAAATTCTGTCGTACGCACGCGCAGAAAGTCCAAGTTTTTCCATCGCCACCTTTATTAGATTTTGAGACACTTCATCTAGCTCACAATATTTCTCTATTTCTTTAGGTCCCATTTGTGCGTTGTAGTTGATTTCCAAGTCTTTATAGCGCTCTGTTTGTGCTTCACGCGCTTTTAAAACGCGCTCCCGAATCTGCAAACTATTTTCGCCTTTTCGCTTATCTGTGAGTTGGTCAAATTCTACTTTTTGCACTTCAATGTGAATGTCTATTCGGTCTAAAAGTGGCCCAGAAAGTTTATTCATATAACGTTGCATTTCCATGACGGATGACGTATTATTGGGATCATCTGGAAAATAACCGCTCGGACTGGGGTTCATAGAAGCCACCAACATGAAACTCGCAGGATAATTGACGGAAAATCTTGCACGCGAAATCGTAACTTCTCTATCTTCTAAAGGTTGGCGCATCACTTCCAAAACTGTTCTTTTAAATTCTGGCATTTCATCTAAAAATAAAACGCCGTTGTGCGCCAAAGAAATTTCTCCTGGCTGTGGATAACTGCCGCCGCCAACTAATGCTACATCTGAAATGGTGTGGTGTGGCGCACGAAATGGCCTCACTGTAAGCAAACTTGTATTCGTGCCCATTTTCCCAGCAACGGAGTGAATTTTTGTGGTTTCTAAGGCTTCTTTTAAAGTTAAAGGCGGCAAAATACTTGGGACTCTTTTCGCAAGCATGGTTTTCCCACTTCCGGGCGGCCCGATGATGATGATGTTATGACCGCCTGCTGCGGCAACTTCCATTGCGCGTTTTGCATTTTCTTGTCCTTTAACTTCAGAAAAATCAAAAGGGAAGAAATTTATTTTATCTTGAAATTCTTTTCGAGTGTCTATTTCTGTGCGTTCCAACGGAATTCCTTCATTAAAAAAATCAATAACTTCTTTAATATTTTCTACGCCATAAACTTCTAAACTGTTTACAATTGCGGCTTCTTTGGTATTTTGTTTGGGCAAAATAATGCCTTTAAAACCTTCTTCACGGGCTTTTATGGCAATAGGTAAAATGCCTTTTAAAGGTTGCAAACCACCATCCAGAGAGAGTTCGCCCATAATGATATAGTTGTCCAGATTTTCTGCTTTTATTTGTTCTGAAGCGGCAAGAATGCCAATGGCAATGCTTAAATCATACGCAGAACCTTCTTTTCGCAAATCTGCGGGTGCCATGTTGATGGTGATTTTTTTTCCTGGAAGTTTAAAGCCGACATTTTTTAAGGCCGCAGAAATTCTAAAACTACTTTCTTTAATGGCGTTATCTGGCAAGCCAACTAAATGATAGCCAACGCCTTGGTCTACATTCACTTCTATTGTAATGGTTTGCGCAGAAACGCCGTGGATGGCGCTACCGAAAATTTTTACCAGCATTTGTTTTAATTAAAAAATAAATTTAGGTAAAAATTTTTGGTTTTTAGGGAAAAAGAAGAGATTGTGAAATTAAAATAAACATTTCGCATAATTTCATATTATTTCACGCAAAGTCGGAAAATGAACCTATACAAAAATTACAAAGTTTAACATTGTGGAAAACGTTATTCAAACGCATTTTTTAAATTTCCAATATTTACCTTGCGCCTTAAATATTTAGAAAAATTTTAAAAAATCGCGCCTTTGCGGTTAAACAAAGTATTTTTAAAAAATCACATATTCAATGCTTTCCTCTATGCTTTTTGTGAAAAAACTTTTGTGTCCTTCGTGTTTAATTCTGAATTTCCAAAACACAAAACGTTATTCAAACGCATTTTTTAAATTTCCAATATTTACCTAGCGCCTTAAATATTTAGAAAAATTTTAAAAACTCGCGCCTTTGCGATTAAACAAGTATTTCTAAAAAATTACATGAATTTTTCGCCTTTTTTAAAGTTTTTCAACTCCAAAACGTAGTCTTTTATAAGTTGATCATTTTCTTTTGGGCAAATTAAAAGCGCTTTTTCGGTATCAATGACGATATAATTTTTTAAACCATCAATAATCGCAGCTTTGTTATTATTTTTTAATTTAATAATAGTTCCTGTTGAATTGTAGGTTAAAATGTGTTTAGACTTAAAAGCGTTTTCATTTTCGTCTTTTGTGGCGTTTTCATAAACGGAAGTCCACGTTCCAAGATCGCTCCAGCCTAAATCTGCGGGAATTACATAAACGTTTTTTGCGTGTTCTAAAATTCCGTTATCGATAGAAATTTTATTTACTTTAGGATAAATTTGCTCGATACATTCGTTTTCACGATCGTTATTATATTCGCATTCTGAAAATTGCTGAGACATTTCTGGTAAAAATTCTTCAAATGCTTTCCTAATTGTTTTTACATTCCAAACAAAAATACCGGCATTCCAAAGAAAATCGCCCGATTCTATAAATGTTTTTGCAATTTCTAAATCTGGTTTTTCGGTGAAAGTTTTTACTTTAAAATAAGATTCATTTTTTTTATCCATAAATTGGATATAGCCGTAACCTGTATCTGGCCGCGTTGGTTTGATACCTAATGTTACTAAATAATTATTTTTTTCTGTTATTTCAAATGCTTGTTTTACTTTGTCTATAAACACATCTTCTTTCAAAATTAAATGGTCTGCAGGAAGAATTATGATATTTGCATCTGGGTTTATTGCCCCGATTT
The DNA here is from genome assembly GCF_900108025.1 of Halpernia humi. GTDB lineage: Bacteria > Bacteroidota > Bacteroidia > Flavobacteriales > Weeksellaceae > Halpernia > Halpernia humi. The sequence goes on along the minus strand of NZ_FNUS01000003.1, from coordinate 135,930 downwards.
TATTCAACATATAAAGATTGCAGGCTGCGGTGTTTTTCATGACTGGTTCGCCCACAATATTTTCTATCGGGATTTCAGGCAATTGCTGGTGGGAAATGGAAATATATTCTGTATTGGTAATTACGAAAATATTTTCAGCGGGGATAAGTTTATTTATTCTATCAAAGGTTTGTTGAATCATCGTTCTACCTGTTCCGAGAATATCTTGAAATTGTTTTGGGTTTTTTTGGGTGCTCATTGGCCAAAAGCGGCTTCCGATTCCACCTGCCATTATCACACAATATTGGTATTTATTTTCCATTAGCTTTTTACAATTTTTTCGACTTTGGCAAGTGCTTTAAAGATGTATTTTTTGCCAGTATCTAGATTTTCGCAAAGGTAATTCTTTTTGAGTTTCTGCCGAATAATATAAATTTGTTTGTGATACAAAAAAGAATCTTCTACAAGTAATTCTTCTATAAACACTTCATTTTCAGACAAATTGTTTATATGAAAAAATTTCACAATTGGTCCGCTTGCCATAAAATTGGCCTTTGGTGACTTTGAAAATTGCAAAATATGTGGTTTTAATTCTTCTGTGTAAACCTCTAAACTTTCTAGTAACATTTCTCTAAACGTGAGTTTCCATTCTTTGCCGTGTGGCGCAATTCTTCGGTCTTTATCGAAAGCAATAAGATGCGCTAATTCGTGCGTTAGAACAAAGAAGAAAAGTTGCGGATCTAAATTGTGATTAACGGAAATTTTGTGCGAACCATCTTTCAAACGTTGGTAATCGCCAAGTTTACTATTGCGATTGCGAGATACGTGAATGTGAATTTTATGCGCAGAAAACCACTTTTTAAGATAAGGAAATGCCAGTTCTGGCAAATATTTTTGCAGAATTTGGATCGACATTTATAAACTTAAAGGAATTCCTGCGTAGAAATTTAATAATTTTAGACTGAAAAGATAATTATATTTTGCTTGTGCAACAGAGCCTTGTGCGTTTGCATAATTATTTCTAGCGTTGCTTAAATCATAAATTGTGGTTTTGCCAGCATTATAGCTTTTCTCTGCAAAATCTAATGCCAACGCGCTGCTTTTTTGCGCTTCTAATGCAGCAAGATAACTTGCGTAGTTGCTTTCTGCATCAAACTGTGCTTTTTGCACGTTTTGTTTTACAGTTTGTTTTTGCTGTTCTAAATTGTTTTTTGCAATATCTTCATTTATTTTAGATTGCTCTACTTGCAATTTGGTAATGCCTTTATTAAAAATAGGAATGTTTGCGCTAAGCCCTAATTGTTGCCCAAAATTATCTTTATATTGTTTAAAAATACTGTTTTCTTTAATGGCGTTTCCACTGGTATCAACGCCTATTGTATTTGTTACCAGGGAGTTATAATAAAAACTACCAATCCCTGCGGTTGCAGAAATCGTGGGCCAAAAAGCAGTTTTAGTTACTTCTGTTTGCGCTTTTGCAGAAGAAATTCTACTTTCTGCTGCTTTAATTTCCGGTTGCTCTGTTGTTGCTTTTTCTACAATATTTTCTGCAGAATAAAGTGGTGCGTCTAATTGGTCAGCAACAGGAACATCTACAACGTCAAAATTTTTATAATCTGGCAATTGCAGAAGTTGCGCTAGTGCAAATAGACTTCTGTTGGTATTAATTTTTGCAGTATTTACGTTTTGTTTTTCTCTTGAAAGTGCCGCATCTGCTTCTGCTAAAACGGTTTTTGCGGTTGTGCCAACATCTGTGGTTATTTTTGCGCGATCATACACTTTTTGCGCGTTGTCTAAAGCGCTTTGTGCGATTTTCACAATTTCTTTGTTTAAAAGAACTGATAGATATTGCTGAGCAATTTGCAAGGAAATATCATTTTTTATAGTTTCTACATCAAATTGGCTGGCTTGAACGTCAAATTCACTTTTCCGGATTTGTTTTTCTAATCTTCCGTTGTTGTAAAGCAAAATATTGGCGCCAACATTTATACTATTATTAAAGTTATCATTTCTTCTGATATTCCCGAACACATCTTGGCTTTGCCCAAAATTAGCATTATTGCTGATGTTACCAGAAACGGATGGCAAATAATTGCGTTTTGCAATTTTTAAATTTAGATTCTGGCCGTTTTTAGAATAATCACTAGATAAAATTTGTAGATTATTTTGCAGAGCATAATTCACGCACTCTTGCAAAGTCCATTGCTTTTGCGCAAAGGCAAACGCAGAAGAAAATAGAAGAGAAAATAAAATGAATTTTTTCATTTGAAGATTTTTATATTTTAAATGGCCAAACGCAATCGCTAACTTTTTAAGTGTTTGTTTTGCAAACTTAATAGTGGCGATTTCATAGAATGTTTTGAGCAATAAGTTGATTTTTTTAGAGAAATGTTACAAAGAATCTAAAGAAAGACTTTGTTTTTCCCAGATGCTTTTTTTAGACCAAGTTTAGATGCAAATCAATTTTTGTAGTGGAACCGAATGGTGATTATTAATTTTAATATCATTAAAAATAGGCACAAATCGCCTTATTACAATGTTGATTTAGAATTTCAACCGGATTTAGAAATTACGGTGAGCCGTGATCGCGTAAAGGAATTTAAGGATTGGTTGGTGAAGTAGATTTTGAAATTTTTTTATCCAAAAAGTTTATCGAAAAATGTGCTATGTCTGTTTTGAGCGATGTCAAGTAATTTTCTAAAAGTCATTACTTCAATATGCATATTTAATTCCGACTGAATTTTATAATAAGTTCCAAACGGTGTTTTTTTCCAGCCCTTTCCTTCATTATACTTAGCAAGAAGCGGGGGAATCACATCTAAAACTATGAACCCAAATTTTGGGGTGTTTTCAGTTATAACAATATGATTTCCTCTATAGTTCTTTTTGTCTTGTTTGTAGAGAAATTCATCAAAATAAGGTTCAACAAGATCTGAAAATTGCCACCTATAATCACCCTTGTTTTTTTGATGTGCAATTTCACCTGGTCGTTTAAATTCGAAAATAACCATTGAATTAACTTCCCCAGAACTTCTATTTCCAAAACTGATAGGGTTGTCAAACATTTCTGGATTTTCTACAAGAAGTAAATCTGCCTCTTTACTGCTTCTCTTTTGCGAATAAGATGTTATTGGTTTGTCAGATGCAATAAATTTATAATTTATAAATCTTTCGTCTAAAAGCCAAAGATTATGATTTTCATACGAAGTTTCATTATTGGTCAAACCCATAGGAAAAATTAAATTATGGACATCTTCCTCAAGTTTATATTTGCCTTCTTCATCAGCGTCTAAAAATTTTTCAAATAGTTGAATTATTGCCTTTCTTCTTGTCATGTAGTCGGCCAAACTATCAATATCATACGCGGTTTTTTCTCTTATATCATCTTTAATCCTTTCAATAGATTCTTCGCTAATTTGTTTTTCATTAATAAATTTTTCAATATGATTTTCGACTTTTTTGCGTGCCGAATAAGATATTTTGTAAAGATGCTCTTCAAGTTTATCTTCAGAAAGATTAGGCGGAACCGAATTTAATATTGATGGATTTTTTAAGAAACTTCGATATCTTGGTGCATTATTAATAATGTAAGTTTCAATTTGTTGCTGACTTTTAATTTTAGCATCTTTTACAAATTGATCATATTCATCTTCCAATACTTCTGTTAACTTATTTTCAATATCTTGAAATGTTACTAGTTTAGAATTGTCAAATAGAGAATTTTCGTTTTCTTTCGGAATATTAAATCCATTTCTTGTACTAAACGCTTTTTTATTTAAAAATTCAGAAACAACATAAACGTTGAGAAAATAAAGATTTCCGTTTTTAGAAATAGGATAGTTGAATAAAGTATTAAAACTCTTTATATTTTTTGGATTACCAACAACTCGAGAGTTTGCACAGTAATAAACATAGTTGTTTTTTCTGTTTCCTTCTTTAAGCGTTTTTGTAATGTAAATTTTGAACTGTTTGTCCTTTACAAAAAAAGTTCTTTCTTTCTCTTTTGAGACTTTTTTAAACAATTCATTTATATACTCTACTTGTTCATTATCAGTATCATATAAAGCAATACTTGGCAAATTATCATTTAAATAATAGATTAAGCAATGTTCCATTATCTTTTCTGATATTTGAAGCAATGATAATGCTGACTTTTCTTTTATAATTTCGTTAAAACAATTTCTTAATTCTACCGTAGTTTTATTAGTTTTGATCTCGGAAATTTTTAAGTCTATGGGTTTTAGTTCATCTTCTGAATTAAATTCAAATTCTCTATAATGCCATTCTTCTTTTTCGTAGTAAGTGCTTTTTATCTTTAAACTTTCAAATGCGGCAAGAACTGTAAATCGACCAATTCCTTTGCATCCGAATTGTTTATTAATTTTTGAGAATGGTGTTTCAAAAGATTTATAATTTTTTTCGTTGAAGCCGATTCCATTATCAGTAATTATTATGCTGTCTATTGTATTTACATTGTCGAAATTTGGTTGATGAGGTGATCTGCCGCGAATAATTTTAATTTGAATTTCTTTATCATCATTATTAATAGTTGACTGCTGCAAACTAATTATAGAATTCACAATGCATTCCATCATTGGCAATAAAGCATCATCGGCTGTTAAATCAACATTTTCTACGATATTTTCTACGGGTACAATCATGTTTTAAAGTGTGATTATTTAAAAAACTCATAAATATTTAAGTCTTATAAATGGTTAACATAAATTCTAACTTATTTAAGATTTAAGAGCAGTAAGCATTCCAGTATATTTTAACGAATAACTATCTCGATAGCGACTTTCGAAGTTTTCAATTTGATCAGGATCTTCTAAATTCCAATAATAGTATAAATGCTGTTTATCATTCGCCTTTTCTACCAAAAGTGGTATGTTTTCTATGACTACTTCTGGTAAGTTTTTCTTTAATAATCTGCATTGACCTGGCTGAATTTTTGGTTTACCTGTTTCATTATCTAAAAATGATTGAACATAAGCGCCGCCATAAATCGGATTTTTTTCTATTCCTTGAAATTCAATTTTACCTCTATAATCAAAGTGTCCATAAGAAATTGATGTCGTCAACATGTAATCTTTTTCAATCATTTTTCTATTAATTTTAGATATGGCGTCTAAAATATTTGCTAGTTTTGTTTCTACATCGCCGCCTCGTGAAAATAAAATACCACAATCAGAAACAAAAAAACCTTCAACATTTTCTACATCTCTTAAAACGTTAAAACCAGTTTGATAAAAATGTTTTAGTGCTTCTAGTGCAATAGCATCATTTTTCATTAGTTCTTTAAAACCTGAAATGTCAGTAAATGCTACAAATGTATCCCCATGAAAATCTGTTATTGGCATATTTTTGTTTTAGACATTTAAATAAAATAATTAATTTACATTATTAGTTACAACAATGCTAAAATACCAAAAAATTCCTTCTGAATTATCAAAAGGAATTAACATTTATTGAAAAACAATTAATATTCTAAGAAATCACCCCGCTTCCCAACAATTCCTCACCGTCATACCACGCAGCAAATTGTCCTTCTGCAATCGCAGATTGTGGGTTTTCAAATTCGATGAATAAGCCTTCTTCAAACTGAAAAAGTGTGGATTTTTCTAAAGGTTGTCGGTAACGGATTCTTGCAGAAACTTCTAAAGTTTCGCCGTTTTTTAATTTTAGATCTTCACGAACCCAATGGATATCGGTGTTTTCAATTTTCAAGGCTTTTCTGAAAAGTCCCGGGAAATTTCTACCTTCACCCACGAAAATTAAATTTTCCTTCATGTCGCGTGAGATCATAAAACAGGATTCTTTGTGACCGCCAATTCCCAAACCTTTACTTTGCCCGATGGTAAAATAATGCGCACCTTGGTGTTTGCCGATTACTTTTCCGTCAGATTTTTTGTAAATTATTTTAGCGGAAAGAAAATCAAGTTCTTCCAATTTTGAGGAAAATTCGGGTTTTTCTTGATGATAGGGTTCAAAATCATTGAAAATTTCCACAATTTCGCCTTCTTTTGGTTTTAGTTGCTGCTGCAAAAATGTGGGCAAACTTACTTTTCCAATAAAACACAATCCTTGCGAATCTTTCTTTTCCGCAGTTGCAAGATTTAATTTTTTAGCAATTTCCCGAACTTCCGGTTTTGTAATATTTCCAATCGGGAAAAGCGATTTCGACAATTGCTCTTGGCTCAGTTGACAAAGAAAATAACTCTGGTCTTTATTGTCATCTTTCCCTGCCAAAAGATGGAAAATTTCTTTTCCATTTTCATCAATTGTTGAGTTCACTTGTGCGTAATGTCCCGTTGCAACTTTCTCTGCGCCAAGCGATAAAGCCGTTTTCATAAAAACATCAAACTTCACTTCGCGGTTGCACAACACATCCGGATTTGGCGTTCTTCCGTTTTTATATTCATTAAACATATAATCGACAATGCGCTCTTTGTAAAGTTCGCTCATATCAATGACCTGAAACGGAATTCCCAGTTTTTGCGCCACCAAAAGCGCATCATTACTGTCCTCTATCCACGGGCATTCATCTTCCAAAGTGACCGAGGCATCATTCCAATTGCGCATAAAAAGCGCGATAACTTCATGTCCCTGCTGCTGCAACAAATAGGCGGCAACGCTGGAATCTACGCCGCCGGACAAACCAACTACTACTTTCATTTTTTCATTTTATAAAGCCCTTCAAGGAGACTCTTTCGTGAAGTGCAAATTTACGACAATATTCGCAGAATTTTTAGGAGCAACACGCTTATCGATTTTTTCAATTTAAGTCCCGCTTTCCGTTCCAATCTGTCATTGCGAGGAACGAAGCAATCCGTTGAACTTGCTCGCACGCAATGCCAGGATTTCCACTACAATCGGGGCTACATCGAAGTTTTATTTTTTTTTCCACAGAGAAGAGCATTATCCTTAAAAACCTACCAAGTTTTTCAAATAGGCTCGCTTTTAACAGTTCCGTGTTTTTAAAAAATTGGTTTTTAGTGTAGAACCCCGAAAGGGGTTCAAATCCTTTCGGGGTTGATTAATTTAACGAAAGAAAACAGTAGAAAATGAACAAGAAAGATGTAGCAGTTATTTTTTGAAAAGCATCAAATAAAATTAATAAAAACACGCTTTCCGACAAAAATATAGAAACCGCAGTTGTGGAAATTTTAGATTAAGTCTGTTTAAAAATTTATAAAAATCTTGGTCGAATGCGAATGAAAACCTTTTAAACGCAGAGACTAGAAAATCGAATTTAAGATTTTTCTATGGTTTTACTTGATCTATAAACATTCCAAAATCTATTGCCAAAGGGCTTTCTATAATTTGCGTTTTTTTAATCCGAATTATATAATTACTTTTAGCCTCAAAATTTTTAAAATTATTATATGAAAAAAATTCTCTATTTGTGTTCAATTTTTATGGGTGTTTTGTCCTTTGCGCAAATTCGTTATGAGCCTGGAACGTTTACCGATAATGCTGGGAATAAAAAGGACGTTTTAATTAGGTATGAAGACCTAAAAGACAATCCAACCTCCTTTCAGTATAAAACGGAAGAAAGCGCACAGCCACAACAAGCAGACTTGGCAAACGTAAAATCATTTGAAGTTTATAACCGCGTAAAATATCTAAAAGCGTCTATAAATGTAGACCAATCTAGCGACGATTTGAATAATTTGAGCACCCTAAAAACACCAGAATACAGAAATGAAACAATATTTCTGAAGATTTTGGTGGACGGCAAATATAAATTGTACGAGTATTCATCTGGGAGCATCAATCGGTTTTTTTATTCAACAGAAAATGGTGAAATTAAGCCGCTTGTTTACAAAATGTACCAATTGGATGCAAATAAGATAGCCTACAACGAAACCTACAAATCCCAATTGCAAGATCTGAAGTGTAACGGTGTTTCGCAAAACTATACGAACACAACGTACACCAATTCTAACCTTTCAAAGGTTTTTGTGAAAGTAAACCAATGTGCAGATCCAAATTTCAAAGTCGTGGAAGGCAAAAGCAAAAGCAAATTAAACCTTTCTATCAGACCAAGACTTAATATTTCTTCATTCGAGTTTGACAGTAGTTTTACTTCCAAAAGCACTAAAATGGAAAGCAACTCCTCGTTTGGAATCGGTTTAGAATTGGAATATGTATTCCCTTTCAATCGAAATAAATGGGCTGCTATTTTTGAGCCAAACTATCAATCTTATACTGGAGAAGTAGCATATGCGGCAGATTATATCATCGGTGGGAAAGCCATTGCAAAAGCAGATTTTAAGTCTGTGGACTTGCCAATTGGCATCAGACATTACTTTTTTATAGATAATAGTTCTAAAATATTTCTAAATTTTGTGTTAAATCCAAGTTTAGATTTGAATTCTACGTTTGTAATTACAAGAACAGATGGGTCAAGTTTGGGAAATATCTTGGTAAATCCTAGGCTTAATTTTGGGTTTGGAATTGGGTATAACTATAACAATAAATTTTCTGCGGAAATTAGGTATTTAACGCCTAGAAACACTTTTAATGGTGATGGCGATGGCGGATCTAAATTTAAAAGTATTAATTTGGCAATTGGCTATAATTTTTTCTAAAAACACATAAACAAAAACGCCTGTTGAAAATTCAACAGGCGTTTTTAATTAATCAGAAAGAAATTATTTCGCTTTTTCTTTCACCGTTTTTGGCTCTCCTTCCAAACCGTCTTTGGCTTCGTTTAAATTTAAAACGATGGTTTCACCTTCTTTCAATTGTTTATTTACCAACATTTCTGCTAATAAATCTTCAATATATTTCTGAATAGCACGTTTCAAAGGTCGTGCTCCAAAATCTTTATCCCAACCTTTGTCTGCAATAAAATCTTTCGCTTCATCTGTTAACTGAATGTGGTAATTCAATTTTTCTAATCGGCTATATAATTTCGACAGTTCAAGATCGATAATTTTAGAAATGTCTTCTTTTTCAAGATTATTAAAGATGACTACATCATCAATTCTATTCAAAAATTCGGGCGCAAATGCTTTTTTCAAAGCACTTTCTATGGTGCTTTTTGCTCTTGCATCAGAATTGTTTTTCTTCGTACTTGTTCCAAAACCAACGCCGTCTCCGAAATCTTTCAAATCGCGGGTTCCGATGTTTGAAGTTAAAATAATAATCGTATTTCTAAAATCAATTTTTCTGCCCAAACTGTCTGTTACAAAGCCTTCATCTAAAATTTGAAGCAAAATGTTAAACACATCTGGATGCGCTTTTTCAATCTCATCTAAAAGTAGAACGGCATAAGGTTTTCTTCTAATGGCTTCCGTTAATTGTCCACCTTCTTCATAACCAACGTATCCGGGAGGCGCACCAACTAATCTAGAAACCGCGAATTTCTCCATGTATTCGCTCATATCAATTCTGATTAAGGCTTCATCAGAATCAAATAATTCTCTTGCCATTACTTTTGCCAACTCAGTTTTACCAACGCCTGTTGTTCCAAGGAAAATAAAAGTACCAATTGGTCGGTTTGGATCTTTCAATCCGGCACGATTTCTTTGAATGGCTTTTACCACTTTTTTCACAGCATCTTCTTGCCCAATTACTTTTCCGTTTAGTTTCGTATCCATTGCGGCCAGTTTATCCAACTCGTTTTTGCCAACTTTAGTTACTGGGATTCCGCTCATCATAGAAACGACTTCGGCTACATTTTCTTCGGTAACTTGTTCTTTTTTTTCTTTGATGTCTTCATCCCATTTTTTTTGCGCTGAACTCAATTCCATTTGCAAACGCTCTTCTTCATCTTTCAGTTTTCTGGCTTCAAGATAATCTTGTCTTTTTACTGCTTTCTGTTTAAGCTCTTTAATTTCATCAATTTGCTTTTCGTGATCCACAATTATTTCCGGTACTTTCATGTTTTTCATATAAACTCTGGAGCCGGCTTCATCTAAAGCATCGATGGCTTTATCAGGAAGAAATCTGTCTGTAATATATCTTGCCGTTAAAGTCACACAAGCATTTATCGCTTCTTCGGTATAGGTAACATTGTGGTGGTCTTCGTATTTATCTTTTATTTGATTTAAAATTAAAATTGTTTCTTCAATATTGGTTGGTTCAACCATTACTTTTTGGAAACGTCTTTCTAAAGCGCCATCTTTCTCAATATATTGTCTGTATTCATCTAAAGTTGTGGCACCAATGCATTGAATTTCTCCCCTTGCCAATGCAGGTTTAAACATATTAGAAGCGTCTAAACTTCCTGTTGAACTTCCTGCGCCAACAATTGTATGCAATTCATCAATAAATAAAATAACGTCTCTGTTTTTTTCCAATTCCGTCATTATGGCTTTCATTCTTTCTTCAAATTGGCCGCGGTATTTTGTTCCTGCAACCAAACTTGCTAAATCTAAAGTAATCACACGTTTACCATAAAGCACTCTAGAAACTTTTTTCTGCTGAATTCTTAAAGCCAAACCTTCCGCAATTGCAGATTTACCAACACCAGGTTCACCAATTAAAAGTGGATTATTTTTCTTCCTTCTCGATAAAATTTGAGAAACGCGCTCAATTTCTTTTTCGCGCCCAATTACGGGGTCGAGTTTTCCGTCTTTTGCTAAAGCCGTTAAATCTCTACCAAAATTATCTAAAGTTGGCGTTTTACTTTTCCCCGAACCGATGTTTCCAGTGGGTTTTCGCATTTGTCCAAATTCTTCACGTTCGTCATCATCTTCAAAAGCGCTTGCTTTTGGGGCTTGCCCAGAATTTTTCAGCATACTTTTATATTCTTGGGAAACTTTTTCATAATCTATATCATAAGCATCCAAAATATGTGTGGCAGGGTCTTCAGATTTATAAAGAATTCCTAAAAGCAAATGAACGGTATTTATTTCGCCTGCTTTGTAAAGTCGGCATTCCAATTCAGAACGTTTTATAGCCTGATCTGCCAATTTTGTAAAAGAAATTTTATCAGAATCTCTTGTTGCAAATGGGTTAGAATTTCCAACCGTCATTGTTTCTATTTTTCTTTTTATTTGCGTAAAGTCGGCTTTCAAAAGTCGAAGAATTTCTTTCGCCGAATTTTCAGAATCTATAATGCCTAAAAGGAAATGTTCTGTATTCAGAAATTCACTGTGCAGTCTTTTTGCCTCGCTTTTACTGTGTTTAAAAACTTCGTTTAAACCAGTTGAAAATTTATTATTCATATATTTAATATCGAGTTTGTTAAATTTGAGTTGTTTTTCCTCGCTAACTGTAAACCAAAGTTACAAATACTTTACCAAAAAAGTAAACTGACTTTATGACCTGTTTTTTTTGTAGGTTTGTACTTCTAAAAAAAAATAAAATATGAGTTCGGAGATTGCAAATTATATCGGTTATGCCGCTTCTTTTTTTGTGGTTTTAAGTTTTATATTAAAAGACATTAAGAAAATACGATTCATTAATCTAATTGGTTGCGTTTGTTTCGTTATTTATGGTATTTTCAATAATTATTTATGGCCAGTAATTATACCAAACGGAATACTTTGCGGCATTCAAGTGTACCATTTATTTAAAAAAAAATAGATCTAAATAGATGCATGTTTTAGTAAGCGTTTTTAATAATTTATATACGGATCAGCGCGTTGAAAAGGTATGTAGAACGCTTCTTAATGATGGTTTTGAAATAGAATTAATTGGAAATAATTGGACGGGATTGCCAGAAATGACCAGGCCATATCAATTTTCGAGACTTTCATTAAATTCAAAAAAATTACGTTTCGCTTACCTCGAATTTCAGTGGAAACTTTACAAAGAACTTTTAAAAAAATCAACCTCAAAAACGATTCTTTTAGCCAATGATTTGGATACTTTGTGGCCAAATTATTTAGTTTCAAAAAAATTAAAAATCCCTTTGGTTTATGATAGCCACGAGATTTTCACAGAAATGCCATCTTTAAATGGAAGATTTACAAAGAAAATCTGGAAATTTCTGGAAAGAAAATTAATGCCGAAAATTATTTATATGATGACGGCAAGCCAAAGTTATGCAGAATGGTTTCAAAAGGAATATCAAATAAAGCCATTTGTTGTGAGGAATTTTCCTATGAAAATTGGCGCAGACATTCCTTTTCCCGAAAATAATCCTAAAATTATTTTGTACCAAGGCGTTATAAATCCTTCCAGAGGTTTACAACACGTGATTGCCGCGATGGAATTTATAGATAATGCGGTTTTTAAAATAATAGGAGATGGGCCAAAACGCATGGAATTGGAGAATTTAGTTAAAGAAAAAAAGCTTCAAAATAAAGTACAGTTTTTAGGAAAAATGCTTCCAGATGAGATGCGGAAAATTACCAAAACGGCAGACGTTGGTTTGAGTGTAGAAGAAAATGGCGGCTTAAGTTATTTCTATTCTTTACCAAATAAAATTTCAGATTACATACAATCCAAAGTGCCTCTATTGATGAGTAACTTTCCAGAAATGATGCGCATTAAAAATGAGTTTAATGTTGGCGAAATTATTGAAAACCACAATCCTAAACATATTGCAGAACAACTAAAAATAGTCTTGCAAAAGGGTAGAAGTTATTATGAAGTCGAGTTAGAAAGGGCTTCAAAAACGCTTTGTTGGGAAAATGAAGCGCCCAAAATTCTGTTGCTTTTTAATAAAGTGAAAACAGAAAACTTTCCTACTTAAATTTCTTAACTTTGCGATATGACTATTAAAGAAAAACAAAACGAAATAGTAGAAGAATTTGCCTTCTTAGAAGATTGGGAGCAGAAATATGAGTATATCATAGATTTAGGAAAAGAACTAAAACCGCTGCCAGAGGACAAAAAAACAGAACAAAATTTAATAAAAGGTTGCCAGTCGCAAGTTTGGATAAATGCCCATTATGACGATGAGAAACTTTTTTTTGAAGCCGATTCTGACGGCATTTTGCCAAAAGGAATCGTTTCGCTATTAGTAAGCATTTACAGCGGACATTCTACAGATGAAATATTAAATTCAGATTTTGATTTTATTTCTGAAATTGGCTTGCAAGAATTTCTTTCACCATCCAGAGCCAACGGTTTGATGGCGATGACCAAGCAAATTAAGTTTTACGCTGTGGCATTTCAGTTAAAAAAATGACGCGCGTTTTAGCATATCGATTTTCGGCTTTTGGAGACGTCGCGATGACGGTTCCTGTCTTTCGTGAACTTTTAGAACAAAACGAAAATTTGGAAATTATTATGGTCACTCGTAAAAATTTCAAAGATTTGTTTCAAGATTTGCCACAAGTTATTTTTAAAGGCGTTAATCTCGAAGATTATAAAGGAATTCGCGGCATGAATCGCCTTTCTAAAGAACTTTTAAAAGAGTTTAAATTCGATTATATTGCAGATTTACACGATGTTATAAGGTCTAAAATGTTGGACGCGTTTTTCGCCAATCGAAATTTTAAAATATTTAAAATAAACAAAGGCAAAGAAGAAAAAGAACAACTTACCGACATTTGGAATTTAGAAAAAAGACAATTAAAATCTACTTTCGAGCGCTATGCAGATGTTTTTCGCGGCATTGGTTTTAACGTACAACTTTCTAACCAATACATCCAAACATCAGCAAAAAAAGAAGGCATCGGTTTTGCGCCTTTTGCACAGCACAAAGGCAAAATGCTACCACTTGAAAAATCTTTCGAAATAGCGAAAATATTAGCAAAAAAACATAAAATATATTTCTTTGGCGGGGGAAAAGAAGAAAAAGAAATTTTGCAAAATTGGTGTAATCAATTACCAAATACCGAAAATATTGCGGGAAAACTAAGTTTAAAAGAAGAATTAGAAATCATTAAAAGTTTAAATGTGATGATTTCTATGGATTCTGCCAACATGCATTTGGCCAGTTTGGTGGGCACAAGGTGTGTTTCTATTTGGGGTGCAACGCATCCTTTTGCGGGCTTTTTGGGTTATGGCCAATCTTATGAAGATGCCGTTCAGGTGAAAGATTTAACTTGCCGGCCTTGTTCTACTTTTGGCGATAAAGAATGTTTCCGTGGAGATTACGCTTGCTTGCATGAGTTTGATATTCAATGGCTTATCAATAAAATATAAAATTACATTTAAAAAGGTTGGAAATAAATATTTCTAAAATTTTAGTAGATTATACATGACTTTTAAAAACAATAGATAGCTTCAGATGAAAATTTCGGTTTGTATTCCAGTTTTTAATTTTGATGTTTCAAATTTGGTTTCAGATTTAAAATGTGAAATTGAAAAATCTAATTTAGATGCCGATATCATTTTAATTGACGATGCTTCTAACAAAGAATTTAGAGATAAAAACAAGCAATTAATCTCGCCAAATTGTTACTATATTCAATTGGATAAAAACCTTGGGCGATCTAAAATCAGAAATTTATTTCTAAATTATATTGCAACTGAATACTTGTTGTTTTTAGATTGCGATTGCGAAATCATCAAAGCCAATTTCATACAAAATTATTTAGATTTTATTAGGGTAAACCCTTTGGCAGAAGTGGTTTATGGCGGTAGAATTTTGCCTAAAGAGACACCAGAATCTCAATATTTATTGCGTTGGAAATTTGCACAACAGCGCGAAAATCTAAATTTGCAAGCAAGAAAATCTAAACCTTGGTTAAGTTTCCAGACCAATAATTTTTTAATAAAAAAGAATTTATTTAAAAAACATCAGTTTGATGAAAATTTCAACACTTATGGCTATGAAGATTTGCTGTTTGCATTAAATTTAAAAACAGAAAATATAAAAATTCATCATTTTGAAAACTCAGTTTTGAATATTGATTTGGAAACCAATACCCGATATTTAAAGAAAGTAGAAGAATCTATGGCAACGCTTGCAGAAATGCTTCAATCTCCGAAAAGCGCAAAAATGGCAAGCGAAATAAAGGTGGCAAAAGCCCATTCATTTCTAAAAAAATATGGTTTAAAAACTATTTTTAAACACATTTTTAAATCTCAAAAGACGAAATTAAAAAACACATTGTTAAACAATCCGCAATCTTTACGGAGTTTAGATTTTTATAAATTGGGTTTGCTATGTGAGAATTTGAAATGAGAAAGTCAGATTTTTGAGACAAATATTGTTTTGTAGTTCAGATTTAAAACTTAAAACTCTGGTTTTAATGTGTAAATTCCCACAATAAAATCGCTTTTGTTAGATTTTAAAAATTCGTCTTCGGTATTAAAAAGTTCTTCTAAAACTTGCTGTTTTTCCTTGTTTAAATGCACGAAATGATGCGCTATATCTTTTAATGTATTGGCAAGTAAATTATTTCCGTATTTTTTTTCTTCAATAATATTATAAAAATGGTGAATGGTTGGTAAAATATTCTCAGAATCTACACATTCTGATGGATCTGCAATATACATTCTTACCAAACCTGAGCCGTAATATTTGGTTTTAAGTAAATTGGTTTTATATATTTTTTTAAATTCTACCGGAATTTTTTTCAAAGCGTTGTTGATGCTTTTTATTTGAGTTTTATCAAAAAGCATTCTTTTTTTGCCCACATATTCATTTATGATTAAATATCCATTTTTTTTCAAAGTTTTATTAATAATTTTAGCAAAGAAATTGTGGATGTGATTAAAGTGGTGCAAAGAAGCGTGGAAAAAAACAAGATCGTACTCGTTTTCTAAAAAATGATAAGTAAGCGCATTTTCTGCAAAATAATGAATGTTTTGCAAGCCTTTTTTATCTGATATTTCTTTGGCTTGCTCTAGTAATTTGTTAGAAAAATCAAAACAATGAACTTCCCAATTAGGATTTAAAGTTGCCAATCTTATTTCGTGGCTGCAAACGCCAGAACCTAGAGCTAAAACTTTTAATTTTTTTTGATCAGAAAAATATTTTTTAGAAAAATATTCCTCGTAAGTGGTATTTTTATCGCCAGTTATCAAAAAATTCCACCGTTCTCGAACAGCAGGAATTAGCCAATAATTAGAAGACTCTACATCCTTTTCGTTAAAAGCACTTTTTGTGCGTTTACTTGAGTCAAGAGATAATTTGGAAAGCAAAAAACTAAAACCTCTTTGATGAAATTTTATATAAATATCTTTTAAATCTTCGGGTGTAAAAAGTCTCATAAATTAATTCTCTTAAAGCAAATTTAAGATTGTTTTTCTTAAATGTTGGAAATTATTACTTTGCAAATCTAAAGGCTGCGCAAAGTCTCCCTACTTTGAGTAAAAAATATGCAAATCCCGATGTCGCAGATATTGATCTCGCAGATTTGTAATCCGTGTTCGAAAAACTTGCTACAAATAAACTTTTTTTCTTACTTTTATTTAAGAAAATGTTATCAAAATTTAGAAAAGTAATAATTGATAATTTTTATAGGCGAACCATGTTTTTAATTCGTTACGGTTGCAAGTTCGCGACATCAGGTAGAAAAGATGCAAAAAAAATTATGACAAAATTTTATGGAAATGAAAATGGAGGAGAATAAAAATAAAATATTTATATTTTCAAAAGTTGCATTGATTTCTTTTATGGTCGGTTTTCTAGCTAACCTAATAATACTTTTGTTAATACAAAAATCTGAAATCAGAGGCATGAAAGATGTGCTAAATAGCACTTTAATTATCCCTTATGTAATCTTTATAACTTTTAAATTTTATGAAATCTTCATTAGTCCTTTCTTTCGAAAGGGTAAGGGAGGGAATTAAAGGCTTCCGGTGTCGCAGATATTGATCTCGCGGTTTTGCAATCCGTGTTCGAAAAACTTGCTACAAGTAAACTTTTTTTCTTACTTTTATTTAAGAAAATGTTATCAAAATTTAGAAAAGTAATAATTGATAATTTTTATAGGCGAAGCATGTTTTTAATTCGTTACGGTTGCAAGTTCGCGAAATCTGAAAACTAATTTAAATTAAAATGATAAAAAATTTAGTATTTAGCAGTACTCTTTTTGTATTTTTAGCATGTAACAATAGTTCTAAAGATCCAATTATTAATCAATTTATAAATAAACTAAATAATACTAATAGTGCTAAAGAATTTGTCTTGGAAAATTATAACGAAAAAAATAATGATATTAAAATAATTTATATTAAAATAGTTTCAGATTTATTACTTAATAGAAAAACCCTCAACATTAAAAAATATAGTAAAGTCGAGAATTATCAGTATAAACTTATTAATATGGCAGACTCAAATAAAGTTTATATAATTTCATATAAAAAGGAATCATTTTTAATAAAAGCTGAAAATAATAAAATAAAATATTTAATATCATTGAGAAAAGGAAATGAAGTTGTTGGTTGGCTATAAATAACCCCCGCTTCGCAAAGTTTGTAACTTTGAGCAACAATAAAAATAAAATAAACAAAAGCTTTTAAACAAAAAAAATCTCACATTTCTGCGAGATTTTTTTAAATATTGTGGGCCCTGAGGGATTCGAACCCCCGACCCTCTCGGTGTAAACGAGATGCTCTGAACCAACTGAGCTAAGAGCCCCACTATGTTTCCATTTTTGGTTTGGCAAAGATAGTAGAAAATTTTAATTCTGCAAACTATTTTCTAAAAATTCTCCCACCACGAAGTTACTTCCGCCAATATATAGAATTTCATCTTTTTTAATATTCTGTAAAGCAAACAAATACGCTTCGGATAGGCTTTGAAATATTTTGTAATTTATTTCATATTTTTTTAAATCAGCCTCGTATTCTTTCGGATTTCTGCCTCTTTCTAGGTTTGGCTTTATAAAATAATAGTCAGAATTTTTTGGTAAAATTTTTAAAATATCATCTAAAGCCTTGTCTTTTACAAAACCTAAAATCAAATGTTTCTTAGTTTTAAACCCTTCAAGTTGCTGAAAAACCATTTCTAAACCCGCTAAATTATGCGCCGTGTCTAAAATTGTTTTCGGGTTTTCTGAAAAAATGGTCCATCTTCCTAAAAATCCAGTGTTTTTTTGAACGTTTAATAATCCATTTTGAAGTGCTTCTTCAGGAATTTGAACATTTAGTTTTCGAAGATTCTGAACAATTCCCAAAACTACTTTTATGTTTTTTTCTTGATAGTTTCCTTTTAAATCAGATTTGTAAGCATTTGTGAGTTTTGTAGCATCAATAAATTCAGCGCTTTTCTCAATTGCTTTTTTCTTGAAAATTTCCAAAACTTCTGGGTTTTCAGTCCCAGATATGATCGGAATATTTTCCTTTATAATGCCGGCTTTCTCAAAGGCAATTTCTGAAACTGTATTTCCTAAAAGGTTTTGGTGGTCTTTATCGACGTTTGTTATGGCAGTAATTAAAGGTTTGATGATGTTTGTAGAATCTAACCTTCCGCCTAAACCGACTTCAATTACCGCAAAATCAACTTTATTTTCTTTAAAATATTCAAAAGCCATTATGGTCGTAAACTCGAAAAACGAAGGTTGAATTTCAGAAGGTATTTTTTTTAGTTTCTGAATAAAATTAAAGACAAATTCTTTATCACAATTTTCACCATTAATTTTAATTCTTTCTGTAAAATCCACCAAATGCGGCGAAGTGTAAAGTCCGGTTTTAAAACCTGCTTCTTGCAAAACCGAAGCCATCATATTGCTTGTTGAGCCTTTTCCGTTCGTTCCACCGATGTGAATCATTTTTAAACTTTCCTGTGGATTTCCAAAAAAATCACAAAGTTTTTTGATGTTTTCTAGTCCTGGTTTATAGGCGTTTTGTCCCTGCAATTGATAATTCGGAAGTTGTGCGAATAGCCAGTTTAGGTCTTTTTGGTATTGTTCTTCAGTAAACATTTTATATCAAAAATTTATTTTGCTAATTTATTAAAAATGACTTTGCTTTTTTAATTTTATTCATTTGAAATCGCCATGATTTACAAACTCAAACACCAATAAAGATTCAGCGATTGCAGATGACCTAGTAAAACAATAAAAATCTACATATGAAAGTAAAAAGATATTTAAGCGTTTAACAAAACGCAATTTTGTCATTCCGTAGGAATCTCTGCAGTTTAAATATTACAAGCCTAAATTCCTACGGAATGACAAAAATGTGTAAATACTGAAAAAATTAAATTTCGTCTGATTATGTAAATAATTTTCATTTTTGCGAAACCCGTAACTAGCCCTGATTGCAGTGGAAATCCTTTTTTATCCGCCGTGGCGGATAAAAAAGATTGTAACGAAAAGCAGGTTCCCGGCTTCTTATTTTAAAAAATCTAAATTCTAAATTTTATCTAAATTTCCCTATTTTTGCAGTCAATTTTATATTATGGCAAAGCAAGAAGATGTTTTTAAGAAAGTAGTTTCCCACGCGAAAGAATACGGTTTTATTTTTCCCTCAAGTGAGATTTATGACGGACTTTCTGCGATTTATGACTACGGACAAAATGGCGCAGAACTGAAAAATAACATCAAACAATATTGGTGGAAAGCAATGGTGCAGATGAATGAGAATATTGTCGGGATCGATTCTGCGATATTTATGCATCCCACAATTTGGAAGGCTTCTGGCCACGTTGATGCTTTTAATGATCCTTTGATTGACAATAAAGATTCTAAAAAACGTTTCCGCGCAGATGTTTTATTGGAAGATTATTGCGCAAAATTGGAAGATAAAGCCCAAAAAGAAATTGAAAAAGCGGCAAAAAGATTTGGCGACAGTTTTAATGAAGAAGAGTTTGTAAGCACAAATCCTAGAGTTTTAGAATACCGACAAAAACAAAAAACAATTCTGGAAAGGTTAGCGAAATCTTTGACAAACAATGATTTAGCGGATGTAAAATCCTTAATTGAAGAATTAGAAATCGCCGATCCAGACACAGGTTCTAAAAACTGGACGGAAGTTCGGCAGTTTAATTTGATGTTTGGGACAAAATTGGGCGCGGCTTCAGAATCTGCAACTGATCTTTATTTGCGTCCGGAAACGGCGCAGGGAATTTTTGTAAATTATTTGAATGTGCAAAAAACTTCTCGTCACAAATTGCCTTTCGGAATTGCTCAAATCGGGAAAGCCTTTAGAAATGAAATTGTTGCGAGACAGTTTATTTTTAGAATGCGTGAGTTTGAACAAATGGAAATGCAATATTTTGTACCACCTGGAACGGAACTTACTTTTTACGAAGAATGGAAACAAAAACGCTTGAACTGGCATTTGGCATTGGGTTTAGGAAATGAAAATTATAAATTCCACGATCACGAAAAACTGGCGCATTACGCAAATGCAGCCGCAGATATTGAGTTTAAATTTCCGTTTGGCTTTAAAGAATTAGAAGGAATTCATTCCAGAACAGATTTCGATTTATCAGCACACGAAAAATTTAGCGGAAAAAAATTACAATATTTTGATAACGAAAGAAACGAAAGTTATGTGCCTTATGTGGTAGAAACTTCCGTTGGATTAGACCGTTTATTTTTAGCAATTTTCTCAAATTCGTTGAAAGATGAGGTTTTGGAAGATGGTTCAGAAAGAACTGTTTTATCACTTCCGCCGGCTTTGGCGCCAGTAAAAGCAGCGATTTTACCTTTAATGAAAAAAGATGGTTTGGGCGAATATGCAGAAAAAATCTTCGATGATTTGAAATTTGATTTTAATTTAATTTACGAAGAAAAAGACAGCATCGGGAAACGTTATAGAAGAAATGATGCCATTGGAACGCCTTTCTGTATTACGATTGACCACGATTCTTTGGTTGATAATACTGTAACGATTCGCGATCGAGATACGATGAAACAGGAAAGAGTTGCCGTTGCAGATTTGCGAAGAATTATTGATGAAAAAGTGAATTTTAGAACGCTTTTGAGTCAGATTTAGAAATTTTGCTCATGGATCTGCACAGATTTTTTTAGTTAAATCCCGAACAAAGTTCGGGATTTTTTGGTTTAGAAATATTTTTAAATGAATAATATTCAATAGGAACGGGCTTTAGCCCGTTTTAATTTTGATTTAAGACATTGGCTTTAGCCAAATCCTAAGATGAAAAAGTAAATTTTAGAACGCTTTTGAGTCAGATTTAGTTTCACGAATTTTCACAGATATTTTTAATTAAATCCTGAATATCTTCAGGATTCTTTTTGATTTTTTTTCTCGCAGGTTTTCCAGGTTTTCCAGATTTTTTTTATTTTTCTGTATTAAATCTGCGTTATCTGCAAAATCAGCGAGAAGATTATTTTTAAGTTTGTCTAAATCATTATGATAAGATTTTTATCATTATAAATCAACAATCTTCCGAGAAAATATTTCGTAAATTTGAATCGTTCTAAATAGCCTAAAATAAAAATATTCCTAACAATGAAATTAAAATTATTCTTTTTATTCGTCGTTTTAAATTTAGTTTCATGCAGTTTTTTTCAAAATTCAATAGAGTACTCAGAAACTTCCAAAAAATTTATGAATACACTTATAAATAAAGGTGTAGATGAAAGTATTCCTTATTTCGCTTTAGAAAGCAATGGAAAACCAGCCAATATTGCGGAAATGAAAAATGGCTTGTCAGATTTTAGACAAAATTTTATAATGTATTTTGGGAAAGATGTAGAATACAATTTTATCACCGCTCAAAAGAAAATTTCAACGAACAAGCAAAATAGCACGCCACCAAATACTACAATCGTTTTGTTGCAATTTAAAAATCAAAAAGAATTTGGCGTTTTGCAATTTTTATTTGATGATAATACCAAGAAGATTTTGAACTTTTTGCCATTAGAAGTAAAAAATCCTATTCCGAATATGGTGATATTTTATGTTATTGGATTACTTGGAATAATAATTCCAATCTTCAATGTTTATGTAATCAATAGAATCAGAAAAAGCAATTTGAAAAGAAAGTGGCTAAAATATATAGCCATAATTCTGTTAAATTTTCCGACTATAATTTATAATGCGGTAGCAGGATTTAGTTTTAAAATAGTTCAATTTACTTTTCTGGGATTTGGATTTTCGACGATGGGTTATTTGAATTCAACTATAAATTTGGGGATTCCTTTAGCCGGTTTATATTGGTTCTGGAAACTTAAAAAGTTGAAAAATGAAAAATTAATTCAGCCAGAAGACGATTTATCACAAATAAGCCCAGAATTAGTTTAATTTCTAATGTCATATTTCAATAAGTAATTATATAATCTCATAAAATGTTAGATTTACAACATATCAGAAGCCAGTTTCCAATTCTGAATCAGCAAGTTAACGGTAAACCTTTGGTTTATTTAGATAACGCGGCCACGTCCCAAAAACCACTTTCTGTTTTAACCACTTTGGAAAAATATTACACGGAAATCAACGCCAATGTTCACCGTGGCATTCATACTTTGAGCCAATTAGCGACAACGGAAATGGAACTTGCGCGCCAAAAAATTCAGAAATTCATTAATGCAAAAAATGACTACGAAGTTATTTTCACAAAAGGAACAACGGAAGGTATTAATCTGGTTGCGTACGCTTTAGGAAATTCTAACTGGGTAAAAAAAGACGATGAAATTATCATTTCTTATCTGGAACACCATTCGAATATTGTTCCGTGGCAAATGCTTTGTGAACGGACTGGCGCAAAATTACGCGTGATCCCGATGGATGAAAACGGCGTTTTGCAAATTGATGTTTTAGATGAATGGTTGTCTGAAAAAACAAAAATTGTCTCTGTTAATCAGGTTTCTAATGCTTTGGGCGTGATTAATCCGATTGAAGAAATTATTAAAAAAGTCAGAAAAAATTCTTCCGCTTATATTTTAATTGACGGCGCGCAATCTGTCGTTCATTTTGAAATTGATGTTCAAAAAATGGATTGTGATTTTTTCGTGTTTTCTGGGCATAAAATTTATGCGCCGATGGGCACGGGAATTCTTTATGGGAAAGAAGAAGTTTTAGAAAAATTGCAGCCTTTTCACGGCGGTGGCGAAATGATTTCAATCTGCACGTTTGAAAAAACCACTTACGCTGGTTTGCCGTTTAAATTTGAAGCCGGAACGCCCAATGTTGGTGGAAATATCGCGCTCGGTGCAGCTATTGATTTTATGAATAAAATCGGCATTCTCAATATTCAAAAGCATGAAAATGAACTTTTAGAATATGGCCAGAAAAAATTATTGGAAATAGATGGTTTAAAAATTTACGGTGAAAAAGCCAAAAGAACGGGCGTAATTTCTTTTAATTTGGAAGGAATTGGCATTGCTTCAGATGTCGGAATGATTTTGGACAAACTCGGAATTGCCGTGAGAACCGGCCATCATTGCACGCAACCGATTATGAACTTTTTTAATATTGCAGGAACGGTTCGCGCGAGTTTTGCGGTTTATAATACTTTTGAAGAGGTTGATGTTTTGGTGGAAGGTGTGAGAAAAGCGCAAAAGATGCTTTCTTAATTTAAATACATAAAATTAATTTTCTTTAGAAATAGAAGTGATGTCGCAAAAAGTGAAATAATTGCTGCTGAAATTGATGTTACAATGAAATCGCCAATCATTAAATTTTTCTTAAGCAAAATTCTAATTAAAAATATTATTGAAGTTAAAAGCAAGAATATTAGCCAATATTTTAAATCTATTTTCTTCGAAATAATTAATTGTTGAGGCATTTTAAAAATTGCAAAAACGATTGCAGTTCCGCCAAATACACCGCTTCCGTGCTGTAGAATTTTAAAAAGAGGAATTTGTTTCCCAAAAAGAAAAACGCTGTTTTTTAAAGTTGGAATCATTTCTACAAAATATCCCGACGAATGGGTGAAACTGTCCCAAAATAAATGTGAACTTGCACCAATTAAAACTGAAATTATCACAATAAGCCAGTTGTTTTTAAAATAATTATTCCAGTCAAAATCTTCAAATTTCAAAAATCTTGATTTCAAAAATGAAGGTAAGTTTTCAAAAAATTTATTTCTGACAATATCATGAAAAATAAAAGCCAATAAGATTCCCAATGGTAAATCAAACCAAAACAATCCACTAATTGTGTGACTGTAATTACTTTGAACTTTCATTCTCAGAAAATATTCAAAATCCGGCGTAAGACTTCCGATTACAAGACCAGTCAGAGAAAACCATTTTCCAGGCAAATATTTTAAAGGTAAAACTATTGCGGGATGAGAAAATGTAAATGGCATTCTGTAAAATTTTAGAAATTACCCCTTCCAATCCACCACCGCTCTAATAAACGCTTCCGCGTTTTCCAAAGGAATATTCGGCAAAATTCCGTGGCCGAGATTGGCGATATATTTGTCTTTTCCAAAACGGTTTATCATTTCGGTTACCATTTTTTTAATCGTTTCCGGCGGCGACAATAATCTTGACGGATCAAAATTTCCCTGTAAAGTGATATTATTTCCGGTTAATTTTCTTGCATTTTCTGGCGTAATCGTCCAATCTACGCCCAAAGCAGAGGCTTTGGACAAAGTCATTTCTTCCAACGCAAACCAACATCCTTTTCCAAAAACGACAACAGGCGAAAGATCCGCAAGTGCTTCTACAATTTGATTAATGTAAGGCCAAGAAAATTCCTGATAATCTTGCGGCGACAACATTCCGCCCCAAGAATCAAAAACCTGAACGGCAGAAACGCCTTTTTCAACTTTTCTTTTTAAATAAGCAATCGTGGTATCTGTAATTTTTTGTAATAATAAATGCGCCGCTTCAGGATTTTGAAAACAAAATGCTTTAGCAGTATCAAATGTTTTGCTGCCTTTTCCTTCTACGCAATAACACAAAATCGTCCACGGACTTCCCGCAAATCCAATTAATGGAATATCGTTATTTAATTTAATTAAAGTCAATTCAATCGCATCAAAAACATAGCCCAAAGTATCATCAACACTAGGAACTTCAATATTTTGAACCTGTTCTAAAGTTCTGATCGGATTTTCTAACCAAGGTCCCACATTTTCGCGCATTTCAAAATTCATTCCCATCGCTTGGGGAATCACCAAAATATCAGAAAATAAAATAGCGGCGTCTAAAGGATATCGTTTTATCGGCATTAAAGTAATATCAGAAGCAAGTTCTGGCGTTTGACAACGTGTAAAGAAATCGTAATTATCGCGTAATGCGCGAAATTCTGGTAGAAATCTTCCTGCTTGTCGCATCATCCAAACTGGTGGTCTTTCTACAGTTTCTCCTTTTAATGCTCTTAAATATAAGTCGTTTTTTATCATAATTTATTAAGCATTATTTGCTTCAAATTTATTGTTAATCAGCAAAAGCAAAGATTTTAAACTCTGCTCTTTACTGGTGTTTATCTCTTGTTGCGTCAGTTTTTTTATTTCTGCGGAAGTGGTTTCGCCAATCGAAAAGAGTGTGCAATTTTCCAAAGAATTATGTTTTGCAAAACTACGAACTCCGCTTGGACTAAAAAAAACTATAGCATCAAATTTCTGCTCTATTTTAGGATACAACAAGTTGGTTTCATAAGATACTATTTTTTTGTATTTAACGTTTTGTAGTGGTAAATTTTTATCAAAAATATCTAAACCCAAATTTCCGCAAAAGTGTAAAAAATCTTCTCCGCTACTTTTTTCAAGAATAAAGTCGCGAAGGTCTTTTGCGCTTTTTTTTGTTTTAAAAACACCAAAGCCATAAGATTTTACTTTTAATTTGGTTTTCTTGCCTACACAATAAATTTTATTGTAAGGCTTAATGGCAAAATTTTCTTTGGGTGAAAATTGATTTTTAAAAAAGGCTTCTACACCATTTACACTACTGAAAATGAGTGATTTATTCCCCAGAGGAAATGGTTTTAATGTTCTAATTTTAAAATGCAATACGTCTAGAAAATGCGGCTCAATTTCTTTATTTAAGGCGTTTTCTAATGCTTTTGCACTTATTTTTTTAGTGAACAGAATTGTCATTAAATACCAATTTCTTTGATGAAAATTATTGTTTTTTTGCCCAATTTTCCATCTTCCTATCCAAAACATCTAAAGGCAAACAACCTTGGCTCAAAACTTCATCGTGAAATTTGGCAAGATTAAATTTATTGCCTAAAGATTTTGTGTATTTTGTGCGCAATTCGCGGATTTTTAATGCACCAATTTTATAACTTAAGGCTTGCCCGGGCATTGCCATATACCGTTCTACTTCTGCCGTTGCACCCGCTTCATCATAAGATACATTATCTAAAAAATATTTTATGGCTTGTTCGCGCGTCATTTTCCCGGTGTGTATTCCGGTGTCAATTACTAAACGAACCGCGCGCAACATTTGATCGCTCAAATAGCCCAATTTTTGGTACGGATCTTTATAAAGTCCTAATTCTGGGCCTAAAGTTTCACAGTAATGCGCCCAACCTTCGCCATAAGCACCGAGCCAACCAAAACGCATAAATTTTGGCAATTTTGTATTTTCTTGCTGTAAAGATATTTGGTAATGATGACCGGGAATGGCTTCGTGAAGAAACAAAGATTCCATACCAGACGTCACATTAAATTTCGTGGGATCAGGAATTGGAATATAGAAAATACCAGGTCTTTTTCCGTCTGGCGTTCCTTGCATGTATTCTGCGCTTGCGCTTGCTTCACGAAACTTTTCGGTTTGGCGAATTTCAAATGGTGTTTTTGGTGTTACATTAAACATCGTTTTTAAACCCGGTGTAATTTTTTTTAAAATGCCATTGAAAGCAGCGATAATTTCTTTGCTGGTTTTGTA
Source organism: Halpernia humi (assembly GCF_900108025.1). GTDB lineage: Bacteria > Bacteroidota > Bacteroidia > Flavobacteriales > Weeksellaceae > Halpernia > Halpernia humi. The sequence goes on along the minus strand of NZ_FNUS01000003.1, from coordinate 109,390 downwards.
AGGCATTGCTTTTTTATCATTTTTTTCAAAGTTTAAAAATTGCTCTAAAGTGCCTTTAAAGCCGACTTGGTCTTTCACTTTTTCCATTTCGGCGCGCAACATTGCCACTTGTTCTAGTCCTAATTTATTAATTTCTTCAGGCGTTTTTTGTGTTGTTGTCCAACTTTTTACGTAATAACTATAAATAGCGCTTCCGTTTGGTAATCCGTTGTAACCGTCTGTATTTCTTGCTTTTGGCAAATATTCTTTTTCTAAAAAATCGGCCATTTTGGTATAAGATGGAATTATTTTAGATTTTATATTTTCTTGAAAAAGTTTCGCATATTTATTTTTTTCTATAGTTGAAAAGTCTTTAGGCGAATTTTTTATAGGTCCATAAAAAATATTTTTTTGCATATCTGTGCTGGTAATTTCTGCTGCGCGCAACTGCGGAATCATTTTCAGTACTAATTTTTTGGGCAAAACGAATCCTATTTTTTCACCTTCGCGGAAATTGCTTTGTGCAGAATCCATCCAAACGGCGAAAAGATCCATTCTTTTTAACCAATTATCATAATCTTTGGCGTTTTTAAAAGGCTGGTTTCCTTCGCCACTGCCCAAAAGTGGAAATTGCAATGGCAAACCATCAAATTGTGTGAAGGGAATGAGTTCTGGATGATAAGCAAAACTTTCAATTTTATCTTTAATTTCATAATCTAAAACATCAAAAACCACTTTCTTATCATCAGATAAAGCCGCGTAATCTACATTTTTTAGTTCTTTTTGATATTTAGAATAAAGATTTATTTCTTTGGAAATCTGTTCTTTAGAAATTGAAATCGGCAGCAAATCATTATATCTATTGTCGCCCTGCGCCGTTGCTTCTAAAGGATGAAGTTGTAAATAATCTTCATAATAATTAGCAGCAATACTATCAATAGAAGCGGAGGAATCTGTTTTTTGAGTCGTGTTTTCCTTCTTGTTGCAATTTGTTAGTAGAGAGAAAATCATCAAATAAAAAAAGTATTTTAGAGCAGTTTTTAACATAAAATTTTATTTTTACACAAAAGTAATCATTTTATAATCTTAAACTTAATGCAAGGAAAAAATAAAATTGCGCTCTATTTCAATCTATTTTTTATCTTTGTGATATAACTTTTAACTAATTATCTACCATTTTGAAAACAATGAAAGGGATTTTGAAAATCTATCACCCAGAAGAAACCCTTAAATACCATCTGAAAAACACTTACTGCAAAGCGGTTTATCTTAATAGTGAAAATTTTTTGGAAGTTGAAATTATTTCAGATGACGATTTAGACCACGTTGAAGACGATTCTTTGCAGTATCAATTTCCACAAATTGCTTTTAATATTTCTGAATTTCCGATTGATTCTAAAAAATTGGCGGGCAAAACGTTTGAAGTAAATGAGGAAGTTTACACAGATGTTGATCTTTTTGATGATGAAGAAGCCTATATTTCAGACAATTCTTTGAAATTTGAAAATGATGAAAACGGCGAACTTACCTTATTTTGGAAAGGAAATATTACTGATTTTTATACCGGGACGGAAGAATTAATTCCTTTTAAATTAAAATGCCACTTTAAGGCAGATGAAATTGAGATAGAGGACTAACAATTCACGGTTTTCTACGACTTATTATCCAGAAATTATAATAATTTTCTGCAATAAGCGTTACAATACTAATTTTAAATACATCAATGTTTCAAGCACAATCTCCAACTTCCATAACGCCAGCAGTTGAAACTCACGTTTTTTCTTTGTGGGATATTTTATTTAGCGGCGGATTAGTCGGGAATATCATAATGGCAGCCATTTTTTTGTTGGGCGCTTTAGCGCTTTATATCTTTCTAGAGCGATACTTTTTCATTAAAAGAGCCGCGAAAGAAACACCAAATTTTCTTGAAAACATCAAAGATTTTGTGGAAGGCGGTAGAATTCAGTCGGCTATTGATTATTGCAAAAGCACAGATTCGCCCGAAGCCAGAATGATTGAAAAAGGTTTAACAAGAATTGGCAGACCAATTTCGGATATTTCGAACGCGATGCAAAATCAAGGGCAATTGGAAGTTTCTAGACTAGAAAAAAACTTGAACATTTTGGCCTCTGCTTCTGGAGCCGCACCAATGCTCGGTTTTCTCGGAACTGTAATCGGGATGATCATGGCGTTTTTTCAAATCTCAAATGTAACAGGCGCTGTAAGCCCGAAATTATTAGCTTCTGGTATTTATACAGCGATGGCTACAACGGCTGTTGGTTTATTCATCGGTATTCCGGCGTATTTTTTCTATAATATTTTAGTAACAAAAGTGGACCGCTTGGTTTTAAAAATTCAAACACATGTGAATGATTTTTTGGATACTTTAAACAAGCCTTTGTAAATGGAACTAAAGCGAAGAAATAGAATCAGTGCCGAATTTAGTATGGCTTCAATGACGGATATTATTTTCTTGTTATTGATATTCTTTATGATAACTTCTTCTGCAATTAGCCAAAGCGCGATAGATGTGAAGTTGCCAAAAGCCGATGCTACGGAAACTTCAGCGCAAGACCCAACGACGGTTACCATAAAAGAAGATGGCAGTTATTTTGTAAATGATAAGCCAATTCCCAAAGAAAATCTAGAAAATCTACTGACTTCTACTTTAAAAAACGAAGCAAACCCAACTTTCACCATCAGAGCCGATGGAAACACAAAGCATAAAGATGTGGTTTTTGTAATGGAAATTGCCGAAAAACACAAATATAATTTAGCAATTGCAACGACACAAGAGTAAATGAGTTATGCGATAGAACATAAACAAAATGAAAGAAAAGATCAGGCGAAAAGCGCCGTGATTACTTCTTTGGTATTTCTTTTACTGTTTTTACTTATTTATTTTTATAAAATTATTCAACAAACGCCGCTTCCACAAGAAAAAGTGACGACGATGCTCATTAATTTTGGAGATAACCAAAATGGTGCAAATTTAGAAGAGCCAGCGCCGCAGGAAGGTTCTATTGCGCCATCAGAAACTGAAGTTGTTCCAAAGCCTATTGTTTCTAAATCGCAACCAGCGGCAGAAAAAATAATTACTGGAAATAACGTGAAAGTTTCTGCACCGAAAGTAGAAAAAGCAGTAAAAAAAGTTGCAAAAACGCCAGCGAAGGCAACTACAAATAAAACAGCCACGCCAAAACAACTTCCAACTTTAGCAAAAACAGAAACCGTAAATGCCGAAGGAGACGGCAAAGGAACGGCTGCAATTGGAAATCTATTAAAAGGGCGGGGTAATAAAAGTGGTTCACAAGGCACAAATGGCACTACTGGAAATGCAGGAGATCCGCTTGGAGGGGACGGAAACGGCGATAGCAAAATTGGAATTGATAGAAAATTAATTGGTTTTATTCCTGGAACGATGGGGAAAAAGGGAACGCCACCAGTCCATTACTGTAAAGAAAGCGGGGAGATCATAATTTCCTACATCGTGGATAAAGCAGGAAATGTAATTTCTGCCAATCGCTTAAGTGGTACTGCGGATCCTTGTTTGGTTTCAAATTCCGTAAAATGGGTAAAAAAATACGTAAAAGCCGAAAAAGCAAATACATTTTCTACGGGGACTTATAGAATAGTTTTTTAAGTTAAAAAATGCGCAATCGTATAAATAATCAAGCCTACCAAACCACCCACCAAAGTCCCGTTTAAGCGGATAAATTGCAAATCTTTCCCGACTTCTAACTCTAGTTTTTCACTGAGTTCTTTTCCTTGCCAATTTCCAACTGTTGAGCTGATGAGTTCACCGAATTGATGCGTGTTTTTTAGGATATATTTATAAGCCGTCAAGCGAATCCAACCATCAATTTTCTGCTGCAAAGCGGCGTCTGATTTTAAATTTAATGCAAATTCTTGCACATTTTTTCCCACATAGTTTTTTAATGCAGAATCGTTTTGGCTTAATTCTGTAAGAAGATTTTGTTTAATGTTGAGCCACACATCTTTGGCGTAAATTTTAATTTTTTCTTCATCCAGAAAACTGCTTTTGATGTCTTTAAAATCTTCCTCCCATTTTTCATTTTCCTGAATATCAATACTAAAATCTAATATTTTACGCGTAATTTCTTGGCGTAATGGATGGTTTTCGTTTTCCTCTACTTCCCGAAAATAGTCGCTTAAGCCAGAGGTGATTTTATTAGCCAATGCATCATCTACAAATTTCGGGATTAAACTAAAGCTTTCTTTTTTCACGCGTTCTTTTACTAAATTTTGATGCTGCAAAACATAGTTTTTTATTTGTGAAGAAAGGGCTGTAATGAGTTTTTGGTGGTCGTTTTTTTCAATTAAATATTCTAAACCGTTGCCGATTAGTTTTTGAATTTTAAAATCACCAACCATTTCTTTAGCCTTTCTCCTTATAAAATTAATGACAGTTTCATCTTCTAATTTATTTAAAATATTGAGTAAAATAATAGAAACTTCATTCACTAAATTATGCTGGTTTTTTTCTACATTAAGCCATTCTGCCGCAATATTAGAAACCTTTAATTTTTGAATATACGGCCGAATAGTTTCTGGGGAGAGAAAATTTTCTACTACAAAATTACCCAGATTATCGCCAATTTTTTCTTTGCTATTTACAATTAAATTGGTGTGTGGAATTTTGAGACCTAATGGATAATTAAACAAAGCCGTTACCGCAAACCAATCTGCCAAAGCACCAACCATCGCTGCTTCTGCAAATGCACGAATGTAGCCCAACCAATGCGAACTGTGTTGTTTTTGCAATAGAGTCATAGTCACAAAAAGTGCCGCCATCAAAACAAATAGCCCTGTTGCAAAAGATTTGTATAAAAAAAGTTGACGTTTTTTCTCGCTGTCTGTCATTAATTTAAAATGTATTTAAAATTACAAAAATGGCGTTAAATTTGATTCAATTTTTATTTAATAAATTTTAATGAAACTATCAATTCTTTTTTTAATAGGAATCATGTTACAATCTTGTACACAACCCATAAAATCTCAAAATTTAAAAGCAATGGAACAAAGCACTACAAAAAACAATCCATATTACTCCAGAACAGATCGCACAAAATTAAATGTTTCTAATGACGAATGGAAAAAAATTCTAGATCCAGATTTGTACGCCGTAGCTCGCGAGGCCCATACCGAAAGACCTGGAACGGGAAAATATAATAATTTTGATGGTTTAGGAGAATATTATTGTGCGGTTTGTGGAAATCATTTATTTCGTTCTGATGCGAAATTTGCATCCACTTGCGGCTGGCCAAGTTTCTACGAAGCCGATAAAGAAGGTGTGATTTATAAAAGAGATTCTTCTTATGGAATGGAGCGCACAGAAGTTCTTTGCAAACGTTGTGGTTCTCATTTGGGGCATGTTTTTAATGACGGGCCGCCGCCAACTGGAACGCGTTTTTGTATGAATTCTGTGAGTTTGGACTTTGTTCCCGACGCAAAATCAGAAGCAAAGTAAATCAGCAGTGATCAAACTTGGTAGACAATTTAAAAATAAAAGGTTCAGAAATTTCTGAACCTTTTTTATAGTTAAAATTTTAATTATCGAACATCTGATGCACTCAAGCCATTTAATCTCAATCCGTATTTCCACTGAACATAGGCGAAAACTTGATACAATCGGTATTCGAATTTTAACCCATAATTTTCATTAGGATCATAAAAAATGGAAGATTCTATCACATTTCGATATTTGCCTGAAGAGTAAAGAGAATTCCATTCAGTTACTAAAAATGCATTTTTATTTTTTAAATAAGATTCTGTGTAAAAATTCATAGGTTTTGCGATGGCATTTAGGAAATAGTCGTATTGCGTATCCAGCACATCAAGTTGCCATTCTCCTTCTTCGTTTTTTTCAGGTTTTATTTCAGTTTTGTTGTCTAATGCTACATTTTTTTGAGGTGCGCAGCCGAACACAAACATTAAAAGAAGTGCATATTTTATTAAATTTTTCATAATTAGTTGTTTATGTTTCCTGTAGTAATATGCAGTTGCTTTGCATTATGAATGTTTTTTGTAACTTGTTAATGCTGCGTTAATACGTTTTAATTTGGTTGATATTCTTTTTGTAAAATCACAAATGCGGGGAAATGGTCGCTGTAACCACCAGTATATTGATCACCATTCCACGATCGGAAAGGATATCCTTTAAAACTTCCCGTCTTATTAATTAAGTATGGAGGCGCAAAAATTTCTGCTTTATAAACTGAATAATCTTTCCCCACGCTATCGCTTATTAAATTTGAAGATACAATAATTTGATCAAATAAATTCGGAGCATCGCGGTAGGCTAAAGAAGCTACTCCTTTTTTATATAAAGGGTACATTAAATCTATATAGGGTTTTTCTGTAGATACTTCTTTTATATTTCCAACGGCTCCTAAATGTTCTTTTATACTTGGGCTAACTGGGTCATCATTAAAATCGCCCATAGCAAATAATCTTGTTGAAGGGTCTAATGCTCTTACACTATCCATTTCTTTTTTCAAAACATCACCGGCTTTGTTTCTTTTGGGAAGAGAAGAGGCTTCACCACCTCGTCTGGATGGCCAATGATTCATAAAAAAAGCCACTTTTTCATTATCTAAAAGTCCAGATAAAATTAAAATATCTCTTGTGTATTGTTGTTTGCCATCATCATTATAAATTTTTATTTCTTTTTTTAATGCGTTGGTTGGCGTAAATCTTCTTTTCTGATAAAGCAATGCTACATCTATTCCACGATAATCGTAAGAATTGAAATGAATAATACCATAATCATATTTTGCTAAAGTAGGATAGTGCGCAATGTCTTCTACTACTTTGCGGTTTTCTACCTCAATTAAACCAACAACAACTGGTGCTGTTTTTGTGTATTGGGAACCAATATCAGCAATTACTTTTGCAATATTGTGCAATTTTTCTTCATATATTTTTTTGCCATAATTTTTGGGGCTACTTGGCGTAAATTCATCAGAAGAACCTTGGTATCGCACTACTTTTTTTCCTTTTAAAGCATAATCATTCCAAGGGCCATTATAATCTTCGTGCGGCAAATATTTAACAGAATCTAATGGAATACTGCGGTGAAATGCGGGGTTTGAAATGGCTTTTGTGCCATCTATATAATCTGCAGATTGAATAGTATCCCACATGTTTTCAACATTTAAAAAGGCAACAGTTGCTACTTTTCTTACTTTTCCTGTTTGGGAAAACCCAGAAATAAAAAGCAGCATAAAAATAAGTGTATAAAAATTTTTCATTATAAAAATAATTTGAACAAATCTACAAAAAATAACTTTTTAAGTTCCTTGCAATTTACACTATCAGTTTTAATTTAAAAATAAACATTTTGTTAAAAAAGCATAAATTATAATTTTTTTCTTAAATTTACCTCATGAAGATAAACGATTTTAGAGTATCTTTAATAAATAATATACTTACTTATATGTTTAAAAAACTATCAATTATCTCTTTATTCGCAATACTTTCGGGTTCTTTTTGTTTCGCGCAAACCACAGTTTTTGCGTATTTGAAAGATGCAGATGGAAAACCCGTAGAACGCGCAGAAGTAGATTTAAAAGGCCAGTCTAGCCAAGTAACAGCCGATAAAATTGGTTACTTTCAGTTTGTAGATCTAAAAGCAGGTCATTACCAAATTATTATTTCTAAACCTGGCTTTGGGAACAAAGAAGTAGAATTTGATGTTGCAGGTGAAAAAAGGAAAGATTTGGGCGTGATTACTTTATACTCCGCTCTTTCTGAAGCCGATCAAGGAATCGTGATTTTAGACAACAATAGCGGTGAAGAAGATAATAGCCAATCTTCCACGGTGGGTTTGCTAACTTCTTCACAAGATGTTTTTAGCAGAATTGCGGCTTTTGATTTAGGTGCTTATTGGTTTCGTCCACGCGGAATTGATGGAAGATCCGGGGAAATTATGCTCAACGGAGTATCCATGAAAAGATCAGACAATGGAAATGTAGATTTTGGAAATTGGGGCGGTTTAAATGAAATTACCAGATATCCTGAAATTGCTCCGAATCATTCACCTTCAGAATATGCTTTTGGAGGCGAAAGTTCAGTAATTTATAAAAATACTAAACCAAGCGAAAACCGAAAAGGTTTCCAAGCAACGTATTCTCTCACCAACCGAAATTATAGAAATAGAGCCTCTTTAAGATATTCTTCTGGGATGACAAAAAAAGGTTGGGCTGTTACGGTAATGGGTGCCAGAAGATGGGCGCAAGAAGGCATACAAGAAGGAACTTTTTATGATGCTATTGGAACTTATTTAGGTGTAGAAAAAAAGATTTCAGATAAACATACGGTAATTTTTAATTTTTTAGGTTCTCCTTACCGTCGTTCTACATCAAGCCCAAGTACACAGGAAGTTTACAATTATGGAGGCGTGCATTATAATTCTTATTGGGGATTTCAAGACGGCAAAAAGCGAAGTGAACGCGTAAAAACCAGCTTCGAGCCACTTTTCCAATTATCACATTATTGGACGATAAACAAGAAAAACTCTTTGTGGACGAATGTTTCATACCAATTTGGTAAAGAAAAATCTTCTAGATTAGACTGGCAGAATGTTCCAAATCCTTCGCCACAATATTACAGATATTTACCAAGTTACTACCAAAGCCAAATAGACCAAGCCTTGCTTACAAATCCTACTGCAAATGTAGATAACCTAAAAGATGCCTATAACACCGCTTTGGCAGGATGGCAAAATGGGGACCCCAATTTTACCCAACTAAATTGGGAAAAATTATACCGAGAAAACCAATCACAACCAGTTACTAGTTTATATGGCACAACTGGAAGACGATCTTTATATTTTGTGGTAAATGATGTAAATGATGATAAAATATTAAATGCAGCAACGCATTTTGTTCATAATTTTAATGACACTACTAAATTTTTATTAAACATTTCCTACCAAAATTACCGCTCCGAACTTTACCGTGAAGTGAATGATTTATTAGGAGGAGATTTTGCACTTAATAAAGATCCTTTTGCCGCTACAAACAACCCTGGAACCAGCGGTCTCTATAACGAAGGAGAGGCAGATTATACCAAAAGAAAAGGCGATAAAATAAATTATGATTATAATTTTAAACGTGATGAGGTAAAAGTAAATCCGGGGCTTAGTTTTTCTTCAGGAAAATTTGATGTGTTCGTTTCAGGTTTAGTTGCCTATAGTTCATCAATGAGAGAAGGTTTGTTTAAACATTATTTATATGATGACAGTTTTGGGAAAAGCCCAAAGTATGATTTTTGGAATTTCGGTATAAAAGGGCAAGTCATTTATAAATTAAATGGTAGAAACTTTATAGTTTATAACGGGGCTTATTTCTCACAATCTCCTTATTTAGAAGATATCTTCATAAATCCAAGAGTCAATTCTTCAGTTGCTCCAAATATTAAAAACACAGTTATAAATGCTAACGATTTAAGTTATATTATCTCTTCGCCATTTATAAAATTAAGATTAACGGGTTACTTAATAGATACTCAAAATGAAACCAATGTGCAAAGATTTTTTGCAGATGGCATACAATTAAATTCACAAGACACTTCAGGAAATACCACGCTTGTACAAAGTGCTTTTGTAACGCAAATAATGTCTAATGTAGAAAAAAGAAACATAGGAGCAGAAGTTGGATTAGATGTAAAAATCACTCCAACTCTTTCTGCGCAAGGCGCTGCAAGTTTAGGGCAGTACACCAATAGAAATGATCCCGAAACTTATTTTGCTTCAGACGCAGCAGGAACTTTTGCAAACGGACAATCTTATTTAGATTTAGGGAAAGCTTATTTAAAAGATTATAAACAAGGAGGCACTCCACAACAGGGCTTTTCATTTGGACTTCGTTACAATTCTCCAAAATATTGGTGGCTTGGTGCAAACTGGAGTTATTTGGGAGAAAATTATTTAGACCCTTCTGCAATAATTAGAACTGAAAGTTTTGTGCAAAACCCAGTTTCTGGTTCACCTTATGCGGGCATTACCGAAGCAGAATTAAGAAATAGATTGCAACCAACAAAATTACCTTCTGCCAATTTCATTAATGCAAATGCAGGAAAATCTTGGATTGTTGGTAAATATTACGTGCTGATTACCGCTTCTGTTAATAATATTTTTAATAATACAAAATACATCACTGGCGGGTTTGAGCAAACAAGAAACGTAAGTTATCCAAAATTTGTTCAAGATGATGATAGAAATTATCCATTATTCGGACCAAAACTATTTTACACTCAAGGCCGCTCCTATTTTGTAAACTTACAATTCAGATTCTAAAAAATTAATTATTAAAAGATAAAGTAATGAATATAAAAAAATACTTAAAACCTGTGCTTAGTTTAGTTATTACAACTATCACCATCACATCCTGTGTGCGCAGTAATGATTGGGAAACCCCACCAATTACTTGCAATAACAGATTTGACGCTTCTACGACGACAATGGCAGATTTCGTGGCAATGGCACCATCATCGGGCACCATTAAAATTCCTGAAGACGGAGCGCCAGTTATTTTTGATGCTTATGTAATTTCATCTGATGAAAATGGTAATTTTTATAAAACAATTTCTTTTCAAGATGCACCACAAAACCCAACGGTTGGTTTACAAATGGAAGTAGATCGCTCAAGTAATTATGCAGATTTCCCAGTCGGAAGCCATGTCAGAATAAAAGCAAATGGATTGGTTTTTGGTACAGACGCAGGTGTTAAAAAATTAGGCTCTGTTGATCCCACTTATGCAGTTGGAAGAATCCCTAACTCTCTTTTTTCAAGATATATTGCAGGTGTTTGCAACGGTGGTTCTATGGATATAGTGCCTATTATTCCTACCGAATTACCAAGTTTAGCAGCGGCTCAAAATGAAATGTATATTAATACTTTAGTTACGATTAAAAATGTACAATTCGCTTCAAGTGATTTGGGCAAAACTTATTTAGATTATGATCCGGGAACAGGTCTCGGGATAGACACAAATAGAAATATTGAAGACAACACAGGAAGTAAATCTATTATAAGAAATTCTGGGTTTTTCAGCGGGGGTAAAACACTTCTTCCAAAAGGAAATGGTTCTTTAACTTTTGTTGTAAGTAGGTACAACTCTACATGGCAAAATCTTATAAGAAGTTTAGCAGACGTAAGTATCCCAGATACGGGAAGTAGATATGATGCTTCTCCGCCAGTAGGTGGCACTGCAATTTCATATAGTGGAAGTTTCACAGAAAATTTTGAAAGTTATAGCCCAACAAATCTAGAAGTATTCCCTAAATATATTAATGATTCTTTTATCGGAAATAGATATTGGCAACTAAAAAGTTTTGGTGGAAATCAATACATACAACTTTCTGCAAATGCAGGTTCTGGCAGTTACACTACATATTTTATAGTTCCTGTAGATTTTTCTGCAGCAAATTCTATGAAATTTGATGTAAATGTAGGCTACTATAAAGGTAATGCACTAAAAGTTTATACTACCACCAATTACACACCACTTGGTGATATGTCTGCAGCAACTTTAACAGATATTACTTCAAACTTTACAATTCCTACAACTCCAACTACAGGTTATGGTGTTTTTACACCTGCAGGAACTTACAATTTCCCGACTTCATTAACCGGGAATGGCTTTGTAGTTTTTGAATATTCTGGCGCAAATCCTGGCGTAACAACCACCATTCAGTTGGATAATATTCAGGTACAATAAACCATTTAGTTTAATATAAAAGCCGTTCCAAATTTATTTGGGACGGCTTTTTTCATTACAATACTAATTTATATCAATTTTTCATTAAAATTATTTCAAAAGATTAAAATCTTACAGAGTTCCTTTTCCTTATTGTTCATTTTTTCTACACAGATATTTCTCCTACGGAGCATTTTTGTTTTTCGGAAAATTTAAAGATGAAGTAGTTATTATATCCGTTTTTAATGATGTCTTTAATTTTTGAACTTTCTGATATTAAACGCCTTTGCAAATGAATTTTCAACTTTATATTATAATATGCAAATCCTAAATTTGCGATACAAAAAGAAGCGAAAAAGAAAACTTTAAATCCGATAATTTTTTCTTAGAATATCGCAAATATTTGGAAAGTTTTTAGATAATCTTTTTTAGATATTCACCGTACCCACTTTTACCATATTTTTCGGCAGATTTTAGCAATTGTTCTTTATTAATAAAACCTTTTTTGTAAGCAATTTCTTCAATACAAGAAATTTTAAAGCCTTGTCGTTTTTCTAAAACTTTCACAAACTCTGAAGCATCGTGCAAAGAATCGAAAGTTCCAGTATCTAGCCAAGCAGTTCCGCGAGACATTACACCAACTTCTAATTGTCCTTTTTCAAGATAAATTTTGTTCACGTCCGTAATTTCAAGTTCTCCGCGCGGTGAAGGTTTCAAATTTTTTGAAATTTCTACCACAGAATTATCATAAAAATACAGCCCAGGAACTGCAAAATTAGATTTTGGATGCTTTGGTTTTTCTTCAATGGAAATGGCTTTTTTTGCATCATCAAATTCTACCACACCATATCTTTCAGGATCTGAAACTTGGTAGGCAAAAACACAACCGCCTTTCACATTGGTTTTACTGGAAAGTAATTCTGGCAAGCCTGCGCCATAGAAAATATTATCTCCCAAAACCAAAGCCACAGAATCTTGGCCAATAAATTCTTCGCCCAAAATAAAAGCTTGCGCCAAACCATCAGGACTCGGCTGAATTTTATATGAAATTTTACAACCGATAGAACTTCCATCTCCCAATAATTTTTCAAATCCACCAATATCATGCGGTGTGGAAATAATTAATATTTCTTTTATCCCTGCTAAAAGTAAAGTTGACAAAGGATAGTAAATCATTGGTTTGTCGTAAACTGGCATTAACTGTTTGCTCACGGCAATCGTTAATGGGTAAAGTCTGGTTCCGGAGCCGCCGGCGAGTATTATTCCTTTCATATTTGAGTGTTTGAGTATTTGAGTTGTTTAGTTATTGTGCGTTTGAGGTTTTCTCTTTCAGTAATTTTTCCATTTCGGAATTTAATTGATATTGAAGATTATGAGAAATAGATGCGGTTATTAAAATCAAATTATTTTTATCATCAATTAATCCTCCATTTTTTTTGTAAAACTCAATTAAATTTTTTAGTTTTTGTTCAGAAACAAATGATAAACTATTATAAATAGAATTTTTCTTAAATTTTTCAAAGTCAAATTTTTTTAAAACTTCGTCAATTTCCTTGTTGCCATAGTTTCTTTTTCCATTTTTATATTGTTCTCCCCAAAAATAAACTCGTGCGTAATTCATTAATGCTTCTTTATAATTACTTACATTAATTAATTCATCAATTAATTTTTCTTGATTTTCCTTTGGCATTGCAACAGGCGGAGGCGATTCTTGAGCAAAAGAAAAAAGTGAAAAAAATATAAAAAGAAATAGTGACAATTTTTTCATAATTAACGTTTGAGTTTTTGATTGGACGAATAGTTTTGTTAATTTTCTATTTAGTATTCGAGTTTTTGGATTCCGAAAAAGTCCATTTTTTAGAGTTAATCGTTAATGATACAATTATAGCAAGAGTTTCATCATATTTTTTATATAAATCTAGATATGTTTTTTCATCAATATAATTACAAGCCAAAGCAAAATCTAACCAATTTTGTGTTTCTGCGGCTTCACCATCCGCATCATTTAATTTGTTAATAAATGATTTTTCGTATCTCCTCTTTCGCCATGCTTAAGTAATATTTGCATTAACGGAACGAGAAGATCTTCTAATTTGGTCTGTCAGCGAATATCTTTCTTCAATAGGAAATTTTTTGGATGAATGATATATTTCCATTGCCGTAGAAAAGGCTTTTTGATAAACAATCAAATCTTTATGAACTTTAACCATGATTTTTTAAGTTAAATTAATTTATATCCTTAAAAATAGAAACACTCAATTACTCAAACACTCAATTACTCAAATACTGATTATTGTAGTACGTTTGATAATTACCCGAACTTACATTCTCCAACCACTCTCTATTCTCCAAAAACCAATCAATTGTTTTAGAAAGTCCCTGTTCAAAAGTCACGCTTGGTTTCCAGCCTAATTCTTTGTTGAGTTTTGAGGCATCGATTGCGTAGCGCAAATCGTGGCCAGGTCGGTCTTTCACGTAAGTAATTAATTTTTCTGAATGACCAACCGGATTTCCCAATTTTTCATCCATTTGTTTGATGAGTTCTTTCACCAAATCTATGTTTTTCCATTCATTAAAACCACCGATATTGTAAGTTTCGCCCGTTTTTGCTTCATTAAATATTTGATGAATCGCTTTTGCATGATCGATCACAAACAACCAATCTCGCGTATATTTTCCGTCGCCGTAGATTGGCAAAGGTTTTTCGTTAATAATATTTAAAATACAAAGTGGAATCAATTTTTCTGGAAAATGATTGGGTCCGTAATTATTGGAACAGTTTGAAATAATGAAAGGCATTCCATACGTATTTCCGTATGCTCTTACCAAATGATCGGATGCCGCTTTGCTCGCAGAATACGGAGATTTTGGGTCATAAGCAGTTTCTTCCGTGAAAAATCCTGTTTCGCCCAAACTACCATAAACTTCATCTGTAGAAACGTGGTAAAAAAGAAAATCGCGTTTTTCATCAGGGAAATTTCCGTGTTGATGCTCTGGGTTTAAAGTCCAAAATTCTTTGGCTAAATTTAAAAGAATCGCTGTTCCATTTACATTCGTATTTATAAACGCATTCGGATCCGTAATACTTCTGTCAACGTGTGATTCAGCGGCTAAATGCACAATTGCATCGGGTTTGTATTTCTCAAAAATCGGGCGCAATTCTTCAACTTTGGTAATGTCTGCTTTCTCGAAAACGTAATTGGGTTCGTTTTCAATGTCCGTCAGATTTTCCAGATTTCCTGCATAAGTTAAAGCATCAAGATTGATGATTTTTTTATCTGGATTGTTTTTCACAAATTCTCGAACAACGTGAGAGCCTATAAAACCTGCGCCGCCTGTGATGATGATATTTTTCATTAATTATATTTGAAATTAATTATTTTAGATAAAATTATTTTAAATTTTGTTTTTTGAAACGAGTCTATTGGAACAAATTATCGCAAAAATACAAATTAACAATTAATGTTTTAGTCCATAATTATCGTATTTGCATAACATATAAATTTATTTTATCTTTGCAAAAGATTTACGGGATATAATGAGAAGGCTTCGGAAGAAAGCCTTTTTTTGTAGATTTAACTTTCAGGATTATTTTAGATGGGTTTTAGAGAAAAAGTAGCAGATTTAGTTAATGGTTTTTTGGCAGAAAGAGAAGATTTGTTTTTAATTGAAACAAAAATATCACCAAGCCAAGATATTACAGTTGTTTTAGATGGCGACAATGGCGTAACGATTCAAGACTGTTTAGATGCAAGCCGCGCGATAGAATTTAATCTGGATAGAGAGGAAGAAGATTTTAGCCTTCAAGTAATGTCCGCAGGTTTAAGTGAGCCTTTGGTGACGCCGAGGCAGTTTAGAAAAAATATTGAGAGAGAGATTGAGGTTTGGCTAAATAATGATGAGGAAATTAAAGGGGAACTTGCAGCGGTGAGTGAAACTGATTTTACTTTAATATTAAGATACAGGAGGCCAAAAATAGTTGGGAAGGGCAAAGAAGATGTTGTAGAAGAAAGAAAAATTTCTTATAATGATATCAAAAAAGCCTTGGTAGTAGTAAAATTTTAAAAAATTTATAAAGAAAATAGAGATGGATAATTTAGCGTTGATTGAATCATTTGGAGATTTTAAAGACGAAAAAGGAATCAGCAAAATAGATTTAATGGCTATTATTGAAGATTCCCTAAAGACTTTGCTTAGAAAACGATATGATTCTGATGATCATTTTGATGTCATTGTAAACCCAGATAAAGGAGATTTTCAAATATTTTTAAATAAAATGATCGTGGAAGACGAAATGTCTGAAGACGATGATTTGGAAATTGAGATTTCTGAAGCAAAAAAAATAGACCCCACTTTTGAAGTAGGGGAAGAATATACGCAAGAGATTTTAGTAAACCAATTGGGGCGTAGAAGCGTTTTAACTTTAAAACAAATTTTATCTACCAAATTACAAGAATACAATAATGCAGCGCTTTATGAAGAATTTCACGATAAAATTGGCGAGATTGTTGTAGCAGAAGTTCACCATATCAGAAATAAGCACGTGATTTTGCTAGATGATGATGGAAATGAGTTTATTTTGCCCAAAGAAAACCAAATTCCATCAGATTATTTCAAAAAAGGAGAAAGCATACGGTCGATAGTAGAAAGCGTTGATTTTCACGGTTCTAAGCCGCAAATCATTATGAGCAGAACTTCGCCTGTGTTTTTGGAAAAACTGTTAGAATTAGAAATTCCAGAAATCCAAGACGGAACTATTATTTTGAAAAAAGTAGTAAGAATCCCAGGTGAAAAAGCGAAAATTGCAGTTGATGCTTACGATGATAGAATTGATCCTGTTGGCGCTTGTGTGGGCGTGAAAGGCTCTAGAATTCACGGCGTAGTTCGAGAATTGAAAAATGAAAACATCGATGTAATTCAATGGTCTAAAAACCCTGAAATAATGGTGAAAAGAGCTTTGGGGAATGTAACGGTAAATAAAATCGAAATCAACGAAGACAATAAATACGCTTTGGTTTACACGCCAGTAGAAGAAATTTCTAGAGTGATTGGTAAGCAAGGGCAAAACATTAGATTAGCAACTTGGTTAAGTGGCTACGAAATAGATGTTTATAGAGAGAAAAGAGATGATGATGATGTGAATATTGATGAATTTAGAGATGAAATAGAAGATTGGGTGATTGACGAATTCAAAAAAGCAGGTCTTCTTACTGCAAGAAGCATCATAGACAAAGACACCGATGTATTATCAAAATTAGTAGATTTGGAAGAAGAAACTATTGATGATGTGAAACAGATTTTACAAGCAGAATTAGAAATTTAATTTTTACTTTTGAAATCAATAATAATTAAAATTAAAAAAAACAGTTGAGTGCAGATGTTGCACACTGAAGCAAACAAATTTATATGCCAAAAATAAGATTAAATAAAGCGGTAAAGG
Source organism: Halpernia humi (assembly GCF_900108025.1). GTDB lineage: Bacteria > Bacteroidota > Bacteroidia > Flavobacteriales > Weeksellaceae > Halpernia > Halpernia humi. Next base: position 92,247 of record NZ_FNUS01000003.1, on the reverse strand, counting down.
AGCTTAACATTTCCATTGATCGGGCTGTAGAATTTCTACAAAGCCAAGGTATGGAGTTGGAAAAAAACCCGAATACTGTATTAGAAGAAAAGGCATTTTCTGCATTGGAAGCGGAGTTCCGTAAAGACGGAGAACAGAAAAAAGCGTCCCATGAAGTTGTTATGGCTAAAGTTCCAGAAGAAAAATTGGAAATTGAAGTGCCAAAAGCACCAGAAGTTATAAGAGCGAAAACCGACATAAGACCTGAAACCAAAATTTTGGGCAAAATAGATTTGAACCCTAAAAAATCTACACCGGAAGAACCGAAAATTCAGCCAGTAGAGGTAGCAGAAAAAAAGGAGGAAATCGTTGAAACAAAAGCAGAGATAATTTCACCACCTGAAAAGCAAGAGTTTAAAGTTTTAGATAAAATAGATCTTTCACAAATAGAAGGAAATAAACCTAGAAAATCTAAAAAAGAAGCCCCGAAAGAAACGGTTAAAGCGGAAACACCCAAAGCGGAAACGCCTAAAGTTGAAACCCCAAAGGTTGAAACAGAACCTGTAAAAGTGGCACCAAAAGCAACTCCTGCCAAGCCAGAAGAACCAGAATCTGAAAAAATAGAAACGGTTTATAAAAAATTAGATGGTATAAAAATTCTGAAGCAAACAGTAGATTTATCCCAATTTAACAAACCGAAGCCTTCTTCTGCAAACAAGAAAAAAAGAAAACGTATTGAAAAGCCTGCAACACCAGGTGCATCAGCGCCAGGTACTGGCAGTGCAAATAGACCACCACAACAAAACCGACCAGGTGGCAATAATGCAGGTGGCAATAATAGAGGCGGTTCTAGAAGAGGTTCAGATAGAACAATGCCTGTAGAATTGACGGAAGAGCAAGTAAAAAACCAAATAAAAGAAACTTTAGAAAAGTTAACCAATAAAAAAGGTAAATCTAAAGGCTCGAAATATAGAAAAGAAAAAAGAACTTACCGCAGAGAGCAAGATGATCTTCAGCAAGAATTAGATTCAGCAGATAGAACTTTAAAAGTAACAGAATTTATTTCTGTAGGTGAACTCGCAAGTTTAATGGAAGTAAGCCCAATGGAAGTTATTTCTGCTTGTTTTTCTTTGGGCGTAATGGTAACAATGAACCAGCGTTTAGAAGCGGACACACTTTTATTAGTTGCTGATGAATTCGGCTTTAAAATAGAATTTTCTGATGCAGATTTAGAAGAATCAATCACTGAAGTTGAAGTAGATGCACCAGAAGACCTACTAAATCGTGCACCAATCGTTACTGTAATGGGGCACGTAGATCATGGTAAAACTTCACTTTTAGATTATATCAGAAAAACCAACGTTATTGCTGGTGAATCTGGCGGAATCACGCAGCATATTGGTGCCTATAATGTAGAGTTAGAAGACGGACAAAGAATCACATTTCTAGACACACCAGGTCACGAAGCATTTACGGCGATGAGAGCGCGTGGTGCACAAGTTACCGATATTGCTATTATTGTGATAGCAGCAGATGATGATGTGATGCCGCAAACAAAAGAAGCAATTGCACACGCTCAAGCAGCGGGCGTGCCAATGATTATTGCTTTGAATAAAATCGATAGACCAGGCGCAAATCCAGACAAAGTAAGAGAACAACTTTCAGCAATGAATGTTTTGGTAGAAGAATGGGGCGGTAACGTACAGTCCCAAGAAGTCTCAGCAAAAGTGGGAACCAATATGGATGCCCTTTTAGAAAAAGTATTGCTTCAAGCGGAATTGTTAGAATTATCTGCCAATCCAAACAAATTGGCGCAAGGTGTAGTAATTGAAGCCTCATTAGATAAAGGCCGCGGCTACGTCGCAACAATGTTGGTGCAAGCGGGAACCTTAAATGTAGGCGATTATGTCTTAGCCGGAACCAACCACGGGAAGGTTAAAGCAATGTTAGATGAACGCGGAAACCCAATGAAAGCTGCAGGTCCATCAATCCCTGTTACTATTTTAGGTTTAGACGGTGCGCCAACGGCGGGAGATAAATTCCGGGTATTTAATGATGAAAAAGAAGCGAAAACCATCGCCAATAAAAGAGATCAATTACAACGTGAGCAATCAATTAGAACGAAAAAACATCTAACATTAGACGAAATCGGGCGTAGAATTGCTTTAGGTGAATTTAAGGAACTTAATATTATCTTGAAAGGAGATGTTGATGGTTCTGTAGAAGCGCTTTCTGATATGCTAGAAAGATTATCAACCGAAGAAATTCAAGTTAATATTTTACATAAAGGAGTGGGGCAAATCACAGAAAGTGATATTCTTCTCGCTACAGCTTCAGATGCAATTGTTATTGGCTTCAATGTAAGAGCAGGTGCAAACGCAAAAGATTTAGCAGATAAAGAAGAAATCGAAATCCGCACGTATTCTGTAATCTATGCTGCAATTGATGAGGTAAAAGAAGCCATGGAAGGGATGCTTTCGCCAGAAATAAAAGAGCAAGTAATTGGTAATGTAGAAATTAGAGAAACTTTCAAAATCACGAAAGTAGGTACTATTGCAGGTTGTATGGTATTATCTGGAAAGGTAAACCGCAACTCTAGCGTGAGATTATTGCGTGATGGTATTGTGAAGTTTGATGGCCAATTAGAAAGTTTAAAACGCTTTAAAGACGACGTGAAAGAAGTAACCAAAGGCTATGAATGTGGTCTAAACATAAAAGGATACAACGATATTGAAGTCGGCGATATTCTTGAGGTTTACGAAGAAATCTCTGTTAAGAAAACCTTAAAATAGACCTAAAAATTTTAAAATTTTAAAAAAAATAATCCTGCACCTTGTGCGGGATTTTTTTTTATCGATAATATAATTGCTTGTTAACTACCGAATTTGCTGTATTTAAGGTTTTTTTTAAAATAATTAATAAAACTTGTGTATGTTAAAATAATTTAACATCTTTGCGACTTAATATTAAAATAATCTTAATATGAATTTAAAAATAAGAGCAGTAAGTATGGCTGCGGTATTCTTTACCGGTTCATTACTTATCGCACAAAAGAAAGACAGTTTAACTACTACAAAAATAGATGAAGTTGTTGTAGTTGCTTTTGGTAAACAAAAGAAAGAGGCAATTACTGGCTCTGTTACCACAGTAGATGAAAAGGTTATAGCTAATCAGCAGGCACCAAGTGTTACTTCTGCATTGCAAGGAACGGCTGTGGGTGTTAATGTTATTACTTCTGGTGGGCAACCTGGTAATAATCCTGCTATTTATATTAGAGGGATTGGTTCAATTAATTCCAGCACACAACCTTTAATTGTTCTTGATGGTTCGCCATACAATGGAAATATAAACAATATTCCACAAGATCAAGTAGAATCTATTACTGTATTGAAAGATGCGAGTTCAACAGCACTTTATGGTTCTAGAGCATCAAACGGTGTGGTGATTATTACAACCAAAAAAGGACGTGCAAATTCTGCACCTCGCGTTACTGTAACTTCATTAATTGGAGTAAGTGATCCAGCAGTTAAGTTACATGAAACTCTAAATGCTGCAGATTATATGAAATATGACTGGCAAGCACTTAGAAATTCAAATATTGCTGCCGGATCATCCACACCTGGGGCAGATGCTTCAGGCCAATTGATAACCAGTTTAGGGTACAATCCTTATGATGTTGCTACACCAATCGATGCTAATGGAAATTTAGCGCCTGGAGCAAAACTTCTTTGGGATACTGATTGGGAAAAAGCGCTTATAAACAAAGCCGCATTTAAACAAGAGCATAGATTTAACGTAAGTGGTGGAGATTCTAAAACAACTTACTTTTTGGGTGCTGAATATCTGAATGTAGATGGAACAGTAAAAACTTCAAACTTTGAAAGAACAGGTGTTCGTTTAAATGTAGAATCTAAAGTAAAAGATTATTTGAAAGTAGGTATGAACTCTGCGTTCACCGCTTCTTCTTCTAATTTACCAATTCAATCTGGTAATACTTATGGCAGTTCTATTCAATGGATTTACAGTTTGCCAAGCATCTATCCAATTTATAGAAGAGATGCAAACGGAGCATTGATTTTAGACGGTAATGGTAAAACTATTTACGATTACGGTGTACAGGCAGGAGGCCCATTAAACTCACAACGACCAGTATTTCAAAATGAAAATGCAGTTGGTGCGCTTTATAACAATTCAGATGTTGCTAAAAGAAACAGTTTTGTTGTTAATGCATTTGCAGAAGCCACTATCACTAAAGGTTTGAGTTTAAGATCTCAATTATCTTATGAGCAATATACTTATGATGAAAAATCATTTGATGCTATTGATGTAGGTGCAGCCTCTTCTGTTGGTGGTCGTGTATCGCAAGAAAGAGACATTACTAAAACAATCAACTTTACTAACAGTTTAAATTACGACAAGAAATTTGGAGACCATAGTTTAGGATTGCAAGGTATTTTTGAAGTGTATCAAACATCTTTTGATTATTTGTTAGCGCAAGGAACAGGCTTTATACAAGGTACAAACGTTTTAAATACTTCAACTACTCCAGAAGCTGTTGGTGGCTATTACACTGCAGAACGTTTAGTAAGATATTTAGGTAGAGCAACTTATAATTACAAAAACAAATATTTCGTAGAAGGTTCTTACAGTAGAGATGGTTCCACAAGATTTTCTCCAGATACTAGATTCGGAAACTTTTATGGTTTAGGCGCTTCTTGGATTCTCACAAACGAAAATTTTCTACAGGATAGTAATACTTTTAGTTTGTTAAAATTAAGAGGGTCTTATGGAGAATTAGGAAATAATAATACTTCTAATCCTTTTGCTTATCAGACACTTTTTCAAGCAGGTTACAATCAACTTGGGCAAGCAGGTGTAGTACTTGGTGATCCAGCAAATTACAACCTAACTTGGGAGTCTACTATTACTTCTACTATTGGTTTAGATTTTGGCTTGTTCCAAAACAGAATTAATGGAAGTGTAGATTACTTCACAAAACAATCAAAAAAATTAATTTATAATTTACCAACTCCAGCTTCTGTTGGTAACTCAAGTATCTTAACAAATGTTGGCGCAATTGAAAACCGTGGTTGGGAAGGAAACTTAAATACTGTCAATTTCAAAAACAAAAACTTTACTTGGACAACTAACTTTAACATTTCAACCTTTAAAAACAAGGTAACAGAACTAGGTGTAGATTCATTCTTAAACGGAACTAAGAGATTTATCGTAGGACGTTCAATATTTGATTTCTTCTTGCCAGAATGGGCAGGAGTAGATTCCGCAACAGGAATGGGAACTTGGTTTATCAATGATGTTGATGCAAATGGTAATGTGATAGGTAGAAAAACTACTACAGATTATAACCTAGCGAATAATAACGATAATAAAATCTATGCAGGAAGTTCAATTCCAGATTTTTATGGTGGTTTGACGAATTACTTTAAAGTAGGTCCAGTAGATTTAAATATTTTATTCAATTATAGTTTCGGTAGTTATGTTCTTGATGGAACTTACCAAGGTTTAATGTCTGGTTTTTCAGCTCCAGGAAGACAGCAATCTGTTGATGTTATGAATGCATGGCAAAACCCAGGTGATGTTACAGATGTGCCAATCAATATTCAGACGCAAAATAATAATAATGCAACCTCCACAAGATTTTTATTTAAAAATGATTATGTTCGTTTGAAATCTTTAACTTTAGGTTATAATATTAACAAAGACATGCTTTCACAGTTTGGCGTTAACTCTTTCAGAATTTTCGTTCAAGGTGATAATGTTTGGACATGGCAATCTCATAAAGGAATTGATCCTGAACAAGGCATAAGCGGTACCACAGATAGCAGATCTTACCAATCTAGAACCTTATCATTAGGGGTTACTGTAGGATTTTAATTAATAGATAATTTATTACAAAAATGAAAAATTTTAAAATATACGCCATTGCGATTTTAGCAATGCTCGTTACAACACAATCGTGTTCGCCAGATTACTTAAATGAACCGCAACCCACTACCAGTGTTTCACCAGACGTTGTTTACGGTTCTAAAGAGGGTGCAACTGCACTTATCGCAGGTATTCTTAGACAAACAAGAGCGCAATTTACAGCAACTGATTCTGGTAATTTAGGTTCGATGTATTTTGCACGTACCAACAAAGGAAACGATGTTGTAAATGCAGGAAGTTGGTTTCTTTATGACTATGCAAATGATAATAGAGAACCAAATTACAGAAGAACAGTTTTTACTTGGAACTTTTTGTATTATTTGATTAACCAAACAAATAACCTAATCCAAGGTGTATCTGCAAGTACTACAATTTCAGAAGCAGATAAAAATGAATTATTGGGGCAGGGTTATGCAATGAGAGCATACTTCTACTTTGAATTAAGTTTAGAATTTCAGCATACTTACAATTACGATGTTAATTTACCTGCGCCACCTATTTATGATCTTCCAAATCAATTAGAAGGTAAACCAATGTCCACACAAAAAGAAATGTACGCTTTTATAGTTGCTGATATTGAAAAATCTTTATCTATCGGAAGCAATTCTAGAATTGATAAGTCTTACTTTAATGAGCAAGTTGCACATGGTATTGCGGCGAGAATTTACCAAGTAATGGGAAATTGGCCAAAAGCGCAAGCTAATGCAAACGCCGCTTACGGTGGAAATGTAGCAGCAGCTTTAAGCCCACAAGTTTATAAAAATGGATTCACAAGTATGGATGAAGGCGTAGAATGGCTTTTAGCTTGTCCTCAAACATCAGATCAATCTGCCTATTATTATACAGCACCATCTGCTTTTTTCACACAAACAGAATCTGCGTATAACAACACATTTATAAACAAAAACTTTGCGGCATTGTTTTCGCCTACAGATGTTAGAAATACATTTTATGCAACAGGTAGAACAGATTACCGTGCAGTTTATACTAGAAAGTTTAAGTTTGGTTTTGATTCAGATGTAGTTTTAATGAGAACCGCAGAGATGATTTTAATTGAAGCAGAGGCAATGTATTATTCTAACCCTAATGGTGCTAAAAATTTATTGTATCAACTTCAAAAAAATAGAGATCCAAACGCTGTAATGTCTTCCAATACAGGCCAAGCTTTACTTGAAGAAATCTATGTAGAAAGAAGAAAAGAACTATATGGTGAAATTGGCGTAGAATGGTACGATGCAAAACGATTAAGAAGAGGAATGCCAAGAGATCAAAATGGCGCTCATAGATTACCAATGACGTCTAATCCTATAATGCCAGATGATAAAAGATTATTCTTGAAAATTCCGCAAGCAGAGATTGATGCAAATCCAAACATCCCAGCAAGCGTTAACGATAATAGATAATTAAAACTTTTATCAAATAATTTTTAAAACCCGTCCCGATTACTATCGGGACGGGTTTTTAATTTAGATTGTATGGATTTCACAATTTTTTATTCCCACGCATTTCTTTACATTTGTACCATCCAATTTTTTTGAATGAAATATCTTTTTTTAAGTCTTTTTTTCTGCCTCTCGTTGCAAGGGCAGATTAATAACAGAGCCGATAGTAACCAAGTGAAAACTTCCGATACTTTGGTTGTAGATTCTGGTACAAAAGACTCTTTGAAAATTTTTAAACCCACAATCTACGATTATCAGTTCCAAACCCAGTTTTCAGAGAAAAAGATATTTGACACCGTACTTTCGCCCAACAAAACTTTTATCTTTTCACAATACAACAACCAAGATAATTTTGGTAAAATTCAGTTTGCAAATGTCGGCTCTGGGTTTCAGAATATGGTCTATAACGTAAATCCCGAAAAAAACCTTTCCCTTTTACCCGAAAACAAATCATTTAATATCATTCGTATAAAAGATGTGAAATATTATGACGTCAAAACGCCGACTACCGCATTTATTTATCACAACGCCGTTAATAATGGTGCAGTTTTAAACTCAACTTATACTCAAAATATTGGGGCCAGATTTAATTTTGCGATTGAATATTATGGTTTACGTTCATTGGGAAATTATCAGAGAAGTTTGGCGAGCAGTAATAACACCACCTTTTCTGGGCATTATATTTCAAAAAATAAGCGTTACCAATTTTTTGCGCATTATCTTCACCAAAATGTAAACAACGAGGAAAACGGTGGTATTGCAGATGTAAATATATTTTTAAATGGCGATAGCAGATTCAAAAATAGGCAAAACTTTGAAGTAAACCTTAAAGGCACAAATTCTCGGTTTGCTTACCGACGTTATTATTTTAGTCAAGAATTTTCACCTTTCGATGTTGAAAAATATCCTTTTAAAATACGGCATACCGTTTTTAACCAAAGCAATAAATTTTATCTAGACGGCCAATTAGAACCCTATTATTACACAGATGCAACCACCGAATTGGTTAAAGATTTCCCACCTTTCACAAAAAAATATTCTAATAATTTTAGCAATACTGTAAGCCTCGTTTTCGATAAACAAAAATTCAAGTTTGACGCGGGTCTTCGCTATCAAATCATAAAAACAGGTGCAACGCCCGGTATTATTTCAGATACTTTAACAACCCCAACGGAAATTTCAGAAAACAGAATTGGTGCAGTTGGCAACTTGCAAATAAAATTATTAGATAAAATAAACCTCAAATCCTTTTTTGAATTTTCCCAAGGAAGCTCTTTTGGCTCTTATGTGCGGTCAGAAAATTTATTAAATTTTGAGCCCGTAAAAGGTTATCGCGTAGATGCAAAAGTAAATTTTCAGTCGGCCTCGCCAACATTCAATATGTTAGAAAACACATCTCCTTACCGAAAATTTAATTACTATCTTAAAGATGCTAAAAACGAAAGTGTTACCGAAATTGGCGGAAAAATTAATTTAAAATGGTTCAATGCACAACTTTTCGGCACTTATTTTCGAATTGATAATTATACCTATTTTGACCAATTTGCACAGCCTCAGCAAAGCGGTTCTTCGCTTAATATTTCACAAGTTGGCGGTGAAGCAACGCTCGATTATGCTAAATTTCACATTAATGGAAAAGTGCTGTTTCAAAGTGCTTTAACTAATAAAGATCTTTTACCAATGCCGAGTTTTATAGGTAGAATTAATCTTTATTATCAAACAAAAGCCTTTAAAGACGCCGCGGAAATTCAAACGGGTTTAAAGGTCTATTATTTTTCAAAATTTGCCTCGCGCAACTATTTTCCATTGCTTAATGAATATATTCTGCCAGATGCCAATTCTTATTCCATCGGCGGGCAACCCATTGCCGATGCTTATTTTAATTTAAAAGTAAAAAGATTTATTTTATTTGCAGAAGCCGAGCATTTTAATACCACATTTTCCCAAAATAAATCCTTCACAGCGCCAGATTATCCAATTTACGATTTCCGGTTAAACCTCGGTATTGTCTGGTATTTATTTAATTAAATTCGGTTAAAATTCGCTTATTTGGAATTTTTAAGCAAGCCGTTCCGCATTCGTTTTACCAAAATGCCAAATGTTTTTCATTATTAATTTTAGATGTAATTATTTTAAAATAAAGATCAATATTTATCTTCTCGAATACGATTTTGTGTAAAAGAAAGCCGCAAAATCGCAACTTCTTATTACTGTTTACTTTCTTGAGATTTTTGTAAATTTGAAAACCAATCATACCCCATATTTTGAAATTACAATCGCAACTAAATTTTACCGAAATACCCTCGATTCCGCAATTAATTAAAGATTTTTTGCAAGGGAAATTTCCGGAATTTCAAGAAGATCTTTTCAGTCCAGAAAATTTTAAATATAAAATTGAAGATAAGTTTAAAAATTTCTCCGCAGAAAATAGAGCAAATCTTTGTTCTGCGTTGGAAGATCAATTGAAAAAACTGGTTTTATCTGATTTGCAAAAAACCAATCTTTCTATTTTAAAAGAAATAAATACTTTTACTGTTACAACTGGCCATCAATTAAACCTTTTCACAGGTCCAGTTTTTTTTATTTACAAGATTTTGCAAACCATAAAAACAGCCAATTATTTAAAGAAGCAATTTCCGGAAAGCAACTTTGTCCCAATATTTTGGATGGCAACAGAAGATCACGATTTCGAAGAAATCAACCACTTTAAAACGATAGAAAATTATTACGAATTTAAAGGGAAATCGGGCGGAGTTGTTGGTAAAATTCAAATAGAAGATTTGGCATTTATTTCTACTTTCGAGCAAGAGTTTAAAGATGATGTTTTCGGGACAGAACTGATATTGTTGTTGAAGAAATCTTACAAAAAAGGCGAAACCCTAACTTCTGCTACAAGATTTTTGGTAAATGAATTGTTCTCAAAATATGGTCTTTTAATCATTGATGGCGACGATTCTCTCTTAAAATCCGAAATGCAATCTGTGTTTAAAGATGAACTTTTAGAGCAAATTTTATTTAATTACACAAAAGAAAGTGTAGAAAAATTAAGCGATTTATACGGAAAAGTTCAAGTAAATCCGCGGGAAATCAATCTTTTTTATCTTACGGAAACCCGAAATAGGATTGAATTTGACGGCGAAAATTATCTTATTGTAGACACTAATCTAAAATTCACCAAGGAGGAAATTTTATTAGAATTAAAGAATTATCCCGAAAAATTTAGTCCGAATGCAGTTTTACGACCGATTTATCAGGAAAGTATTTTGCCCAATATTGCTTACATCGGTGGAAATGCGGAAATTATGTATTGGTTGGAATTAAAAAATTTATTTAAAAAAATCAATTTGCCATTTCCAATTTTAGTGCCAAGGAATTCGATGTTGCTTTTACCAGAAAAAAGCTTTAAAAAATTGGAAAAATTAGATTTAAGCATAGGTGATTATTTTCAAAATTTTGATAAAGTTGTAAAAGATAAATTACTAAAAAACAATGCTATTCTGGCTGAAATCAATTCAACAGAAAATACTTTAGAAAGCCAATTCCAAATTTTAATAAATGAGGCTGCAAAAACTGATGTTACGTTTGGCAATTTAGTAGAAGCCGAGGAAACACGCCAACTCAAATCTTTTAACCGAATGAAAAAAAGATTGTTGCGCGCAGAAAAAATAAAAAACAGCGAGGTTTTGCAGCGTATGGAGCAATTATTTTTAGATATCCATCCAGGCAAAACTTGGCAAGAGCGCGTCTATAATTTCAGCACTTTTTATGGCGAATTTGGTGCGCAATTTTTATCTCACATTTATGAACAAATGAATGTTGAAAAATCAGAATTAATAATCCTGCAGGTTTAATTAGAAAGACTTATTTTTGTAAAACATTAAGACTATTGAATGATTAAGAAAATTTTTGTTTTATCTGGCCTTTTTTTCAGTTTGGCATTTTCCGCACAAAGAACACACGTTGTGGTAAAAGGCGATACGCCCTATAATATTTCGAAAAAATACGGTATTACTTTAGACCAACTATATCGGTTAAATCCTGATGCAAAAGGAACGCTTGCGCTCGGCGCAGTACTTAAAATTGATAATTCTTCAACAAAAAATTCAGCAAAATTTACTGAATCTTCCGGTAAAAAATTGGGCAAAATTATTTTGCAACCAAAGCAAACAATTTACGGCATTACCAAACAATACCATATTTCTGAAACAGATTTGCGCGCACTAAATCCCAATTTAGACGCCAATATGAAAATTGGCGATGAAGTGGTTTTGCCTTCTAATTTGATTTTAAAATATGCAGAAAACCAAAGTGTTGTAAAAAAAGAAGATCAAGTTTCTGAGCAAAATGAAGTGGCGGCAAAAACTTCTGCTGAAACTTACACAATACAGCCAAAAGATAATTACTACAGAATTAGTAGAAAATTCAAACTCACCCAAAAAGAATTATTTGCATTGAATCCTGGTTTAGAACAAAAAGGTTTGCAACCAGGCGAGCAGATTTTTGTAGGTTCAAATTCAATGCAAACCGCAAAAGAAGTTGCAAAACAGAAGCCTGAAGAAAATGTAAAAGTTCAGGTAAAAAACAATTCGGAAAACCAGCAAGTTTCGGATTCAAGTACCTTAAATGCCGACGAATATGTAACTTATACCGTACAAAGTGGCGATACTGTTTTCGGAATTTTAAATAGATTTGGTATTACTTTAGACCAATTGCTTGCCTTAAATCCCGATTTGTCGCAAGGTCTAAAAGCGGGCATGGTTTTAAAAATTAAAAAATTAGAAGCCGCTTACCGGAAAACCACGGGCGATGCTTTAAATGTTGTTTTGATGTTACCGTTTGGTTTTGATACCAATGATTCTAAATACAGAAGTTTATCGTTAGATTTTCTTACCGGCGCGAAATTAGCGATAGAAAGAAATGCGAAATCGGGGCAAAAACTTAATGTCAAAGTGGTAGATGCTGGAAATGAAAAATCTTTTAAAAACAGTTTAACGCAAATTAATCCAGATAATACAGATCTAATAATCGGGCCATTTTTTAAGTCTAATGTTTTGGAAACTTTAGATTACGTTAAACAAAAGAACATTCCTGTTGTTGCGCCTTTTGCAAACTCTCCAGACTTATACGATTACAGCAATTTAATTATAGTAGAGGCGAATGACAGTGCTTTTGCCGATAGAATTACAAAAGAAGTGAAAGAAGTATTTTCTGACCAGAAAATATACATCGTTGCAGATGCCACTAAAGAAAATGCCAATTATATAAAATCAAGTTTAGAAAAACTCTTGAAATCGCCAAATATCGTGATTGTAAATTCTTCGTCAGATATTGCTTTAGATAATAATATGATGACAGGGCAGTCTGCTCCGATTATTGCAATTTTAGCGAGCGATGATGATAATGAAGGCGCGAAATTTGCTGCCAAAATCATAGAGATTTCAAAGCAAGTTTCCGGAAACAAAGCCTTTAGTATGTTTTACAGCCCTGCTTTCGAAACAGATACCGATGCTTTGGGAGAGGCTAGTTTAGTCTATTTAATGGACAGAAAGATAAACATGGATGGCACTTTTGAAAAGGAAATTTTGGCGGATTATAATGAAAAATACTGCAAAGTACCTTCAAAATATTCCGTAATTGGTTTTGATGTGGTAAACGATATGTTGACCAGAGAAAATAAAAAAGGAGAAATTTTCAAACAAATCAATAAAGTGCAAACCCAGCTTGCAACTAAATTTGAATTTGTGCAAACTAAAGCAAACGGTGCTTACCAAAACACAGGTTATAGAGTGGTAAGATTACTACCACAAAATTAAAAGTTAAACAGAATATTTATTTAAGTATATGAAAGCACTTGTATTTCCGGGGCAAGGCTCACAATATGTGGGTATGGGAAAAGATTTGTATGATGCCCGCAAAGACATAAAAGATTTGATGGACTCTGCCAATGATATTTTAGGATTTGATATTCTTTCCATCATGTTTAATGGCGGAGAAGAAGATTTAAAAAAGACGCAAGTTACACAACCTGCAATTTTTATTCATTCAGTAGCAGCGGTTAAAGCCACTCATACTTTAGACGCTACCATGGTTGCGGGGCATTCTTTAGGCGAATTCTCTGCGTTAGTTGCCAATGGCGTTTTATCCTTCGAAGACGGTTTAAACTTGGTTTCTGCTCGTGCAAAAGCAATGCAAGAGGCTTGCGATGCAAACCCTAGTTCTATGGCAGCAATTTTAGGATTGGCAGATGAAAAAGTAGAAGAAATTTGTGCTGAAATTGAAGGGATTGTTGTGCCTGCAAATTATAATTGTCCGGGGCAATTGGTGATTTCTGGTGAAACTGAAGCCGTACAAAAAGCCTGTGACGCCTTAAAAATTGCTGGCGCAAAACGTGCACTTATATTGCCTGTGAATGGCGCTTTTCATTCTCCACTAATGCAGCCAGCCCAAGAAAAATTGGCCGCAGCGATAGATAGCACCTTGTTTCGAACAGCAAATTTGCCAATTTATCAAAATATTTCTACCACTGCCGTTACAGATTCGGACGTCATAAAAAAGAATTTAATAGCGCAACTAACTGGTCCTGTGAAGTGGACGCAATCCATCCAAAATATGATAAAAGATGGAGCCGGGCGCTTTTTAGAAGTTGGCCCAGGAAAAACCTTGCAGGGATTAATAAAAAAAATAGACCCATCAGTCGAAACTTCTGCTGGCGCTTAATGTTTCTAAATAAAATTTGTGGATTACAATTAATGTAGAGTTTTTTCGCATTTTTTAGCACTTCGTCCTTTGTACGATGAAGGTAGCAAATGATCTGCATTTGCCGTGTTAAAATATTATCAAACAAACCGATTTAAAACATTGCCAAGAGAAACCTATTTTTCACCCGGAAAACTATTAATTACTTCTGAATATTTTGTTTTGGATGGTGCAACTGCACTAGCCGTTCCTACAATTTTAGGACAGGAAATGATGGTTGAAACAATTTTAGATAAAAAAAATTTAATTATTTGGAAGGCTTTTCACGAAACCAAAGAATGGCTTTACATTAAAATAAACGCTAAAAACTGGGAAATTTTAGAAAGTAATATTAAGACTTCCGCCGAATTTGTTTTAAAAGTTTTTAAAATAATTAATGACTTAAATCCTGAGAAATTTTTAGAAAATAGGTCGTACATATTTGAAACCAACCTGCAGTTTCCTGCAAATTTTGGCTTGGGAAGCAGTTCTACTTTGATGGCTAATTTGGCAAACTGGGCCAATGTAAATCCGTTTTTGTTAAATGAAAATAGTTTGGGAGGTAGCGGCTATGATATTGCCGTTGCCGAGCAGAATTCTGCAATTTTATTCCAAAAAACAGAGAGAGAAAATCAAGTTGAAAAAGTAGAATTCAATCCACCATATTTAGAAGATTTAATTTTAATTCACCTCAATCAAAAACAAAACAGCCGAGAAGGAATTGAACTTTACCGCTCAAAAGAAAAATCTGAAAAATTAATTCAGAAGTTTTCTTCAATTTCAAAAAGCGTTTTGAAATGTGCAGATATAGTAGAATTTTCTTCTTTAATGGAATCTCACGAAGCAGAATTAAGTCGTTTCTTGGGCCTTAAAACCGTAAAAGAACTGCATTTCCCAGACTGTCCCGTTTTTGTTAAAAGTCTTGGCGCTTGGGGCGGAGATTTTGTTTTGTCTAGGAAATTCGAAAATTACAAAACCTATTTTCAATCCAAGAATTTTTCTACTATTTTCGATTGGAATGAAATCGTAAAAACTTTTTCTGTATGTCCGTAATTCATCATAAATGTTTTTATTGTTTAAGGTTTTTGCTAAGTGAAATCAAAGATTCGACGAAGTCAAACGCCTTTATCAATGTTTTTATAATAGTTTTAGAGGAATTGATGAATCCTCGATTTGCGGCCTTAAAAAAATGATTTAGACAGAGAATCAATAAAAATATTTGCGTTCTTCGTCTTAAAAATTAGCATTATGGTTGAAAGCGGACATCCAAAAAACTTTTTAAGTTAAATCGCCTTAATGTTTTGGTAAAAATGTAAACGCTTGAAATTTTCAAATTAGATTGTTTTTTGTTAAAATTACAAATAGAAAGGCCTGTTTTCTGTTCAAATACCACTTGAGATGTGCTTTAAAAGCAATCCTTCCAAAATGAGAAAAATCATTCACGATCCAAATGACTTGTCATAAGATTTAGCTAAATTTGTAAGGCAAGCAAAACAAAACATTAAAAAATAAGTAATGAAAAATCACAATCTACATGTTGCTTTAGAAGCATTAGGTATCAAAAACCAACACGAAATTTCGTATAATCCCACTTACGAAGAGTTATATCAAGCAGAAATTTCTGATAAAAATGAAGGTTTTGAAAAAGGTGTAGTTACAAAAAGTGGCGCAGTAGCCGTAAAAACTGGTGTTTTTACAGGTCGCTCTCCTAAAGATCGATTTATCGTAAAAGATGAAATTTCAAAAGACACTATTTATTGGGACGGTAAAGTAAATGTTCCAACCACTGCAGAAACCTTTGCAGCATGTAAAAAATTAGTCGCGCAGGAATTATCTACTTCAAAAAAATTATACGTTGTAGATGCCTTTTGCGGAACAAATCCCGATACACGTTTAAAGGTGAGATTTATTGTGGAAGTAGCTTGGCAAGCACATTTCGTAACCAATATGTTTATTCGGCCTTCTATCTATGAACTAGAAAATTTTGGCGAGCCAGATTTTGTAGTGATGAATGGATCGGAAACTACCAATCCAAATTGGAGAGAGCAAGGCCTAAATTCTGAAAACTTTATTATGTTTAGTCTTACGGAAAGGCTTCAGATTATTGGCGGTACTTGGTATGGCGGCGAGATGAAAAAAGGAATGTTTTCTATGATGAATTATTACCTACCATTGCGCGGTATTGCTTCGATGCACTGTTCTGCAAACGTTGGAGAAGATGGAGATGTTGCTATATTTTTCGGACTTTCTGGAACAGGAAAAACCACGCTTTCTGCCGATCCAAAACGTTATTTAATTGGTGATGATGAGCACGGCTGGGATGATAAAGGAGTTTTCAACTTTGAAGGCGGTTGTTACGCAAAAGTGATTGATCTTTCTGAAGAAAAGGAACCAGATATTTGGCACGCAATTAAGAGAGATTCTTTGCTAGAAAACGTTGTAGTAGATGAAAATGGCGAGGTTGATTTTACAGATAATTCCATCACAGAAAACACGAGAGTCGCTTACCCAATTTATAACATCAACAAAATTGTGCTGCCTTCAAAAGCAGGGCACGCAAAAAAAATCATCTATTTATCTGCTGATGCATTTGGCGTTTTACCGCCAGTTTCAATTCTTTCTGATGAACAGGCGCAATACCACTTTTTGTGCGGATACACGTCAAAATTAGCGGGTACAGAGCGTGGAATTACAGAACCAACGCCGTCTTTTTCTCCTGCATTTGGAGAGGCGTTCTTGTCACTGCATCCAACCATGTATTCTAAAACCTTAATTGGTAAAATGAAAGAGCACGGCGCAAAAGCCTATTTGGTAAATACCGGCTGGAACGGAACAGGCAAAAGAATTTCCTTAAAAGATACGCGCGCAATTATAGATGCTATTTTAGACGGATCTATTGATAAAGTTGAAACGCAAACTATCCCTATCATGAATTTAGAATTTCCTACTGCGCTGCCAAACGTTTCAGAAGGTATTTTGGATCCAAGATTTACCTATGACGATGCCGCAGATTGGGAGAAAAAAGCGAGAAATTTAGCAGCGAGATATATTAAAAATTTCGAGCAATACTGCGATACTGAAGAAGGAAAGGCGTTAGTTTCTGCCGGACCAACTTTGTAAGATATTTTTTAAAATATTTATTTCCCAATCGATTTTCGGTTGGGATTTTTTTTAGTACCTTTTTTTAATAATCAAAAACGAAATCTAAATACTATCACCCTTACATTGTTTTACCTAATACTATTTGTAACATTGTTGCGTTATTATCTACAAATTGAATAGTATCTTAGATTATATTTACACAAAAGGAATGAAAAATAATTTACAAACTTCCGCAAAGATGAATTGGTTTCAAAAATTCTTAATGCTTTGTTCTGGAGGAAATATTCACATCTTAAAAAAAGCGCCCAGCGAGTGGAATAAATTTGCTGGCATTGGCGGTATTGTTTTATTCACCGCTGTTTTTGCTTCACTTTCCGCGGGTTACGCTTTGTTTACAGTTTTTGACGATTATCTTGCTGCCCTTGCATTCGGCTTGCTTTGGGGATTAATGATTTTTAATCTAGATCGGTACATCGTGTCTTCAATCAAAAAAACTGGAACTTGGGGAAATCAGATTTTAATGACACTTCCGCGTTTACTTCTAGCAGGATTTTTAGGAATAATTATTTCGAAACCTTTAGAATTAAAAATCTTCGAAAAAGAAGTTAATAAGCAATTAAACACCATTATTCAGCGCAATAAATCGGTTCTTCAAAAGGAAATGAATGGCAGAATTTTGCAGCAATCTGGCCCTTTCGAAACCGAAAAAAAACAGATTACCGAAAAATTAGCAAATTATCAAAAATCCTATGATTCTGCTTCAGTTGAATTAGAAAAAGAAATATTAGGCAAGCAAAGTGGTCTTACTTCTGGGAAAGTTGGCTATGGCAGCAATGCCAAACGCAAAGCAGAATTGAAAGCGCAACGCTTGCAAGATTTAGAAAATTTTAAAAAACAATCTGCACCTAGATTGGCTTATTTAGACACTCAAATTTCAAAAGTGTATTCTAATATTGAAACAGAACGCAATAAAACGGAAAAATTTGAAGACAGATACAACGGTTTTGCCGCGCGGCTTCAAGCTTTGGATGAATTGGGGAAAAATTCAGAAATTATTGCAATCGCCGCTGCATTTATTATGGGTTTGTTTATTACATTAGAAATCTCGCCAGTTTTGATAAAACTTATTTCGTCCGTCGGCCCTTACGATCATCTTTTAGAAAAAACAGAAAATGATTTTAGGCTTTATTCCAAAGAAAAAATTGCAAAAGGCAATGCAGAAACCGATTTTAGAATTGAAGATTTTAAAGAAAAATTAGGAAAATAATTTTTTTTAACTTTCAAATGCAGTCAATAAAACTTTAATTAATGAATTTTGAGCGCCGATTTTGTGCTTTAAAAATTTATTTTTGAATTAAACTCAAGAGCGCTAAACGATATCCGTTCATTCCAAAACCAGAAATAATCCCATTGCTTACCGCTGCGGTCACAGATTTTTGCCGAAATTCTTCTCTTTGGTAAATATTGCTAATGTGAACTTCAATTTTCGGTTTTCTAATATTTTTTAAGCAATCTGAAATTGCATAAGAATAATGCGTAAATGCGCCGGGATTTATAATGAGTGCTTCGAAATCATCTTCTTGCAGACGGTTGATGATTTCACCTTCTATATTTGATTGGTAATAAATTATTTCTTCTTTAGAAAATTCTTTTTGCAAGTCTTTCAAATAATTTTCCATAGAAACATCACCGTAAATTTCTGGTTCACGCGTGCCTAAAAGATTAAGATTAGGTCCATTTAAAATGAGAATTTTCATAAGTAAAATTATATTTTTTTAGGTCAAATAGAATCGCTAAATCTTCATCAAAATTTACGTTTGCAAATCATGGCGATTAAATTGGGTAATTTTCACAAATATATAAAGTATTATTTAGCTTTCAAAAATTACATTACTTAGAGGTAGAAGTGTCAAATTTAAGTTCAAATTTTTTTAAAATATTTTTTCCGCAACCAAAACGAAACACGAACAAGCAATATTAACGCTGGAACTTCTACCAAAGGGCCGATGACGCCCGCAAATGCTTGCCCAGAATTTAATCCGAAAACGGCAATTGCAACGGCAATTGCGAGTTCAAAATTATTTCCAGCGGCCGTAAATGCAACTGAAGTTGTTTTGTCATATTCTGCGCCAGTGGCTTTTGTAACAAAAAATCCGATAAAAAACATGACCGTAAAATAGATGAGGAGTGGAATTGCAATTAATAAAACATCCATCGGTATTTGCACTATTAATTCGCCTTTCAGAGAAAACATGACTACAATCGTGAATAAAAGCGCAATTAAAGTTATGGGCGAAATACTCGGAATAAATTTTTTAGTGTACCAAGTTTCACCTTTTAATTTAACTAAAATTAATCTGCTCAAAATTCCCATTAAAAAAGGAATTCCTAAATAAATGGCTACACTTTCTGCAATTGTCTCGACAGAAATATCAACAATTGCGCCCGCAAAGCCAAAATAGGGCGGTAAAACCGTTATAAAAAGCCACGCATAAAAACTATAAGCAAATACTTGGAAAATGCTATTTAAAGCAACTAAACCTGCGCCGTATTCACTGCTGCCTTCAGCCAAATCATTCCAAACTAAAACCATTGCAATGCAGCGCGCCAAGCCAATCAAGATTAAGCCAACCATATATTCTGGATGTTCTCGTAAAAATGTGATGGCTAAAAAAAACATTAAAACAGGTCCGATAATCCAATTTAAAATTAAAGAAATGGATAAGATTTTTATGTTTTTGAAAACTTTTGGCAACAAAGCATAATTCACTTTTGCGAGCGGTGGATACATCATTAATATTAAACCAATGGCAATGGGGATATTGGTTGTTCCACTGCTAAAAGTGTTGATGATAGTTGAGAAATTTGGCATATAATAACCAAGTGAGACGCCAATTGCCATCGCTAAAAATATCCACCAAGTAAGATTTCTATCGAGAAAATTTAATTTTTTTGCTGCCATTTTTAGTTTTTAATTTTCGAAAAAATATAAAATAATTCTGTTGCGATTTGCAAACTTCTTTCTACGTATTTTTCACTTTGTTGAGGCGAATGATCATATATCTTTGGATCTTCAAAAGTGAAAGGAATTCTTATTTCTGCGCCAAAAATAATGGGGCAGGCTTCGTTTGCAGAATCGCAAGTCATTATCGCTGCAAATTCTGATTTTGGATTAAAATCGTCATCAAATTTTTTTGAAAATCCAATAATAGGATGTTCGTTCTTAGCATATTTTATGGCATAAATTGGGTTTTCTCCGTCAGAAATGGTCTTAATTTGAAAGCCAGAATTCTGCAAAGTTTTTGCAACTATTGGGAAAAGTGCTGTTGCTTCAGTTCCGCCACAGTAGCAAAAGACATTTTTAATATCAAAATAATATGCGATTGTTTGCGCCCAAATTTGGGAAAGATGACTTCTTCGGGAATTATGCGTGCAAATAAAGTTTAACCGAATTTCTTGCTTATTCGCAGTTTTCAATTGGATAAAATCTATTAAAGTTTGCAAAACGATTTTGCGTTCATTGGGAATTGCTTCCGGATGGAGTTCTGAGATTAATTTTTCGATTTTTGCAAATGTTTTCGATTTTTTTGCTGTCATTGTGGTTTTAATTTTTCAATTTAAATCTTGATTTAATATTTCAATATCGTCTTTTTCATTGCAGTTTATTTGCGGTTAAAAGCAAAAGTGAGAACTCATTCTTTTTGATAGAAGAGAAATCAGATTTTAATTGTTGAAGTTTTAATTTCAATTCACCTTTCTTCTGATTAAATTATTATATTGCAATATTACGATTAATATTTATTTGAGCAGAATTATTTTTAAATAAATAGAATATTTAATGATAAATTAATATTAAAACAACAAAAAGACCTTCAATTTCTTGAAGGTCTTAAGTAGCCCGTAGGGGAGTCGAACCCCTCTTTCCAGGATGAAAACCTGAGGTCCTAACCGATAGACGAACGGGCCGCGTCCATTTTTTTTATGCTAAACCATTTACGTGTTTAGTTAATTTGCTTTTTAAGTTGGCTGCTTTATTCTTGTGAATAATGTTTTTCTTTGCCAATCTGTCTAAAAGTGAAATTACTTTAGGTAATTGCTCTGTTGCAGCACTTTTATCTTCTTCATTTCTTAATACTTTAACGGCAGTTCTCGCAGATTTGAAATAATATCTGTTTCTTAATCTTCGTACTTCCGTTTGTCTGATTCTTTTCAGCGCTGATTTATGATTTGCCATATTTTCTAAAAACTTGGGTGCAAAGATATGTATTTTTTTTAATTTTCAAAATCTTTTTTCAAAAAATAATAAAATTTTTTTTTGCTTTTAATTTTAACATTTGTAGCCTATAGAGGAATCGAACCTCTGTTGCAAGACTGAAAATCTTGAGTCCTTACCACTAGACGAATAGGCCAAAATTTTCTGCGTGCAAAAGTAAGAATTTTAACACTTGAAAAAAAATTTGTGCAGTTATTATTTTAAAACTTTTTCGATTACGGTATTTTTTATTCCGCGTTTTTCTAAATCCTTTTGGTTTTCTACCGCTTGCTCCAAAGAATTATATTTGCCATAAGTGTAATAAAATATTCCTTTTTCTTTGTTGCGATCTACGCCTTTTAGGGTATTTAGGATGTATGAATTACTGCTCAGTTTATCTTTTGTTGCGGCCAATTCTATCCTGTAATAACCAGTTCCTAATGTTTGATTTGGAATAAAACCAACAGCATACGCGTTTCTAAAACCAGCATCTTTTGCCGTTTTCAGGTTATTATCTCGAATAGAAGCCATATTTGTGGTGCTGTAGTAATATTTATATAAACCATTTTCTTTGATAGTAAGGATGTAATTTAATCCTTTAAAAGCGGGATCCCCCTCATCATATTTTACTGGCGTACTCATTAGAAGAATTCTGAAATCGTTTTTCGATGGTACTTCGGCAGGTTGTTTTGGTTCTTCTGGTTTAGTTTCAGCAGTGGAAATATTTCCTTTCAAATTTTTATAACTAATTATGGCGTCATAAATTGATTGTGCAATTTCATTTTGTCCCGCCTCTGAAACCAAGTAGTGTGCTTCATCATAATTGCTGATAAAGCCTGTTTCTATTAAAATAGAGGGCATTGCATTTAGTCTTAAAACGTGGAGGTTTTTTTGTTTTACACCTCGAGATAAGCGTTTGTCTTTATTTGCAAAATTATCTTCTACTAAACTTCCTAATGTTAAACTAGCTTCCAAATATTTGCTTTGTTGGATTTTTAGGGCAATTAACGATTCTGGAGAGTTTGGGTCGTAGGAAGAAAAAGTTTTTTTATCTTCTGCATTTAAAAAAATCACATCGTTTTCTTCTTTTGCGACTTCCAGATTGGTTTTGTTTTGATCTGGTCCTTGCACAAAAGTTTCAGTACCATAAGGCGAACTTCTGTCGTTTGCATTGCAATGGATGGAAATAAAAAGATCGGCTTTATTACGGTTTGCGAGATTGGTTCTCGCTGTCAAAGAAGGATATTCATCCGTTGTACGGGTGTAAATTACCTTTATATCTTTATTTTTTTCTAAAAGTTTACCTAATTTTAACGTTATTGCTAAAGTGATATCTTTTTCATTTACACGGCCAATATCAGAATATCCTCTGTTTGCACCGAAGTCTGAGCCGCCGTGGCCAGCATCTAGCACCAAAACGAACTTTTTCTGAGCGAAACCAAAGGTTGAAAATAGGAGAGAAATAAGAAAAAAACATTTGAGAATGTTAAATCTTGATATAATCATCTTTCAATTTTAAAATTTATATTAATTTTGAGCCCAACAATCAATTACCAACTTTTGCACAAAACAGTTTCCAAAAATATACTACATATTTTAATTATCCTAATTTTTAACAATTTTTTAGCACAAACCGCGCCGAAAAATTTGCCGAAAAATAGGATAGTTTCAGATACCGTGAAGTTGAAACAAGATAGTTTGGGTGCAAAGGAGAAGTTAGAATCTACTGTGCAAACCAAAGCAGACAACATTAGAAATGATTTGCCGAAAAGCATGACTTATCTCAACAGAAAAGCGCAGGTAAAGTATGAAGATTTACAGATAGATGCAGATTATATCAGTATTGATTGGAAGAAAGGGCTCGTGTTTGCGCGCGGTAAACTAGATTCTCTAGGCAAAATAACGCAGCCTGTTGTAACCACGCAAGCCGGGAAAAAATATGAAACCGATCAGTTTTCTTATAATATTAAAACTAAGCAAGCCATTGCCTTTAATGCAAGAACGGAAGAAAGTGAAGGTGTTATTGTTGCGGAAAAAACAAAAAAATACAATGATTCTATCTTTTTTATGCGCCGCGGAAAATACACCACGGATCAGTATTTTTTAAAGAAAAAAGACAGCACAGCAGATTATTATTTATTGGCGCCCAACATTAAATTAATAAAAGGAAAGAAAAATTCACAGGTTGTAACAGGGCCAATTCAACTTTATATAGAGCAAGTCCCAACACCTTTGATTTTGCCGTTCGCTATTTTACCCTTTTCGGATAAGCGTTCTGCGGGGATTTTGATCCCGAGTTTTGGTGAAAGGCAGGATGTAGGATTTTTCTTAAACGGTCTCGGGTATTATCTTCCCATTGGCGACCATTTTGATCTGAAAATCCTTACCGATATTTACACCAAAGGAAGTTTCAATTTTAAACCTGAATTAAACTATAGAAAAAATTACCGCTATTCTGGTAATTTTTCGGCAGATATTGGCACTACAGTTCGGGGAATAAAAGGCTTGGATGATTATTCGAAATCTGGAACTTTTAGAATCTCATGGCGGCATCAGCAAGATGCAAAAGCCGATCCTCTGCTTACGTTTTCTGCATCGGTAGATATTGTGAGCACAAAATTTTATAGCAATACGGTAAATAACGACTATATTTTTAATCAAAACGTGCTAAATGCGCAGCAGAATTCTAGTATAAGTGTTATAAAACGGTTTTTAAAATTACCGATAACCATCACAGCATCAGGGAATTATTCACAAAATTTTTCAACTGGTAATACCGATATTCGTTTTCCACAGATGAATGTGGCCATCAATCAGTTTTATTTATTAAAGTCTAAAACAGGTTTAAGACAAGGCTTACTAGAAAATATAACAGTAAATACCGGTTTGAATATTAATAATTATGTTTCTGCACCACAAAGTGATTTGTTTACACAAGCCATGTTTGATAAAATGCAAACAGGCGTAAAAAATAATATTCAACTGGGAACGAACACTACAATTGCAAAATATTTTACCTTTTCATTATCTGCAAATATAGATAATGCTTTAACAACCAAAACTTTAACTAGGTTTTACGATCCCGTTACGAATCTTCTTGTAGATAATCTCAATAATAAACTTGCAGGATTTTCTAGTTTTTCTACAAGCGTAAGTTTGCAAACTACATTATATGGCATGCTGAATTTTAAGAAAACATCGCCAGTGCAAGCTATTCGACACGTGATTACGCCAAGCATTAGTTTCAATTATTCGCCGAATTTCGGTGAGTCAAAATATGGTTATTATAAAAATTATTATAACAACCGCGGAGAATTAACGCCTTATTCTATCTTTGATAAGGGCATTATTGGGACGCCAAATTCTAGTTTGGTAGAAAGTGTGGGTTTCAGCATCGGAAATAATATTGAGATGAAAGTAAAATCTAAAACAGATTCGACTGGCATAAAAAAGGTAAAATTATTTGAAAATCTAAATATTTCTGGTAGTTATAATTTCGCTGCAGAGAAATATAAATGGTCGGTCTTCAGCATTAATGGGCAATCTTCTTTCTTTAACAATAAATTGAATGTAAATACCAGTTTGGTTTTAGAGCCTTATCAAATTCTTTTTGCACCGGGTTCTGAAACGGGAATTAGGACCGAAAAATTTGGACATTTTAGTTTGCAGGGTTTCAATTTGCAATTAAGTTATCCTTTAAGTTCAGAAATTTTTGGAAAAGCAAAAGACCTTTCCAAGATCTATAAAACCAAAGGCCAGATTAGAAATGAAAATTATTATTTCGATGACGATAATTATGCGCATTTCAACCAATCTTGGACTTTAAATATCAATGCAAATTACGCTTACACCAGAAGTTTAACTAAATTTGGTACAAAAGTAGCGTCTGTAGGTTTAGATGGAAGTTTAAAACTTACTCCTTATTGGAATATTACGGGAAGCACAAATTATGATGTGGTTTCTAAGCAATTGGCTTATACAAGACTTGGTTTTTCGCGCGACCAAAGGAGTTTTACCATTAATTTTAATTGGGTGCCTTTTGGGCAATATAAAGTGTATGATTTCTTTATCGGCATAAAAGCCAATATTCTAAAAGATGCGGTGAAATATAAAGACAGAAGCTTCACCCAACCAAATGCACCATTTTAATTTAATTTAATTGATACTTTAAGAAGTAATATTTTATATTTGCGTACTAATTTATTTTTAATAATAAATTTTAAATCGTTTCAATATGTCAAAAAAAATCATTTCTACACCATTGGCGCCATCAGCAATAGGGCCGTATTCGCAAGCAAATTTCGCAAATGGAATTTTGTATATTTCTGGGCAAATCCCTGTAGATGCGGCAACCGGTAAATTAGTAGAAGGCATAGCAAAGGAAACGCATCAGGTGATGAAAAATTTGAAAGCCGTTTTAGAAGAAGCTGGAATGACTTTTAGAAACGTCGTAAAAGCCACAATTTTTTTAAAAAACATGGATGATTTTGCAGAGATGAATGAAATTTACGCCTCTTATTTAGATCCAGATTCTTATCCAGCGAGAGAAACAGTGCAGGTTTCTTGCTTGCCAAAAAATGTAGATATAGAAATTTCTATGATAGCGCATCAAGATTAAATGAATTTTTTAAGAAATACTTTTGCGGTTATAGTTGGTCTTGCTGTGGCAGGTATCATTATTACACTTGGGATAAAACTAAATCCTTCGTGGATTAATTATAGCCAACTTACACCTTTCCAAAATTGGGAAAGTGTGCTAAAATCTGTGCAACATAAACCTTATTTTTTCGTAGCACTTTTGGTCTCCACGGGTATTGCATCTACAGTTGGCGGTGTAGTTACGGCAATTATAGTAAAATATGCAAAAGTGGCTTATGCTATTTTAATTGGTTTTATTTTGCTTTTTATCGCTATGTTGGATATTATTATTTTCCCCTATCATCCTACATTTTACAAAATCACCATTTTTCTTACTTTTTTCCCTTTCGCTTGGATGGGCGGGAAGATTACAGAAGTGATTTTTGAACGAAAAAAGAAAATGGCTGCGAAACTTTTAAATAAGAAAAACTAATATAAACCAAGTTTGCGAGAATCTTTAGTTGGCTAAATATTGTTGTAGAACGAGTCAAATTTTTATCAGTCAGTATAATTTGGACATTAGCGGCTTTCGGGGATTGGAATAATTTAAACCTCCAAATTTGTGTGAATTGAATTCAATATAATTAATTGATTTGTATTCATTTTTTAAAATTAAGACAAAAAAAACGCAACTTTTAGGGTTGCGTTTTACGTTTAAAAATTTTATCATAGTCCGATAACTATAGTCGATCGGTCTATCATTGATTTTTTAAGGCATCTTGAAGCCTTTGGTATAAATTCTACCATAGCCGTCCACAAATTTCACGGATACATTGCCTTTGTAATCTTTTAAGATTTTTTCTACATCTTTTTGCGAATTCACTGGTTTCCCATTGATTTCCATGATTACATAATTATCTTGAACGCCAATTTTATCTAGTTCTCCACCATCAACTGTGTTTTCTACAAGAACACCGCTAGATAAGCCGTAATCTGTTTTCACTTTATCGCTCAATTCTTGAAACTCTGCGCCAATTTTTTCATGTACACTTAGGTCTGCTTTGCTTCTGGCAGAAGTGCCACCGTTTTGATCTTTCAATGTCACATTTGCTGTGTATTCTTTCCCCGCTCTTTTATAAGTAACGGCTAATTTATCGCCTGGTCTTCTGCTGCCAACTGCTACAGAAAGATCAGAAAAACTTAAAACAGGAGCGTTATCTATTTTCGTGATGATGTCGCCAGTTCTAATTCCTGCATCTTCAGCACCACTTTTTTCTTGAACACCAACTACATAAATACCAGTTCCACCTTTTATATTGGTTTTATTTTGTTGATTGTATTGTGCAAGTTGCATGTCATTAGATAAATCTAAAGAATTAACACCTAAAAATCCTCTTTGTACCAAGCCGTATTTTTTTAAGTCTTCAACTACTTTTCTGGCTAAATTTGCTGGAACTGCAAATCCATAACCTTCGTAATAACCTGTATTAGATGAAATTGCAGAATTTATCCCAATTAAATCTCCGTTTGTATTTACAAGAGCACCGCCGGAATTTCCCGGGTTAATCGCTGCATCGGTCTGTAAAAAACTTTCTATCGGCGTTTTGCTGTGTTGGCTTAGCAAATCAATACTTCTACCTTTTGCTGAAATAATCCCCGCAGTAACTGTGGAATTTAACCCCAAAGGATTTCCTACTGCTAAAACCCATTGCCCAACTTCTACATTATCAGAATTTGCAAAATTAAGATAAGGCAATCCACTTTCATCAATTTTTAATAAAGCAATGTCGGTATTAGGATCACGGCCAATTAAGGTTGCTGTGTAACTTTTTTGATTAGAAAGCACCACTTCTAATTTATTTGCACCAGCCACAACGTGGTTGTTAGAAATAATATAGCCATCTGGAGAAATGATGACGCCAGAACCTAAACTTGTTGGCATATTTTTCGGTGGTTGCTGTCTTTGTTGTGGTTGCTGTCTTTGCTGTCCGCCACCAAAAGGATTACCGCCACCGCCAAAAAACCAATCAAACATATCTTGGTTAGAAGAACTGTCGGGTCTATTGGTTTGATAATTTTTTATGGTTACAACCGCCGGAACCGTCATCTTTGCAGCATTTACAAAATCTTCGCTTGCGCCTTGCGTATTCATCGAGGCAAACCTCGCATCTTTGTTTGAACTATGGAAATATCCCGTATCTACATTATTTGTAGTAGTACCAAAATAATTAATGGCTCCAAAAGTAGTACCTGCAGAAATTACCCCTACTATGGCAAGTGGTAATAATTTTTTTAAACTGTTCTTCATTGCTTTATATACTTTTTTTTAAAATTAATATTCAAATTTACTAATAAATTGGTAGCATAAAAAGTACCCTTGTTTCAGTTTTAACGATACTTTAACAAGAATTATGCAATTTTAAAATTTCAGATATTTTTTCCTTTAAAAATTAGGAAACTTTAGCATTAAAATTAAATTTCACTTTTATTTAATTTTAAGATGTAATAAAACTTTACCTTTAAATGTCTTAATATTAGAAACTAAACTATGACTTTACAAACATTTGAAACTACGGTCTTTTCCCTGAAAGATGAAATGTACCGTTTTGCGAAAAAATATTTGCAAAGTTCAGATGAAGCAGAAGATTTGGTGCAAGATTTATTATTGAAATTTTGGCAGAAAAAAGAAGAACTTTTACAATATGCAAATCTTAAATCTTACATATTAAAATGTGTGAAAAATGATTGCTTAAACCGTTTAAAACACCATCAAGTAAAAATGAATTTCGCAGAAGTAAAACTTCACACTTCAGAACAATTTCAGATGGAAACCAATAATTTAAAAGATTTTATTTTAAAATATATTAATGAATTACCAGAAAAACAACGTCTCGTGATTCACTTAAAAGACGTAGAAGAGCACGAAATTTCTGAGATTTCTGAAATTTTGGAAATGGAAGAAAACGCAGTTAGAGTTAACCTTATGCGCGCAAGGCAGAAAGTAAAAGCACAAATTACCCAATTAATGAGTTATGAACACAGAACACTATCATAAATTACTCCAGAAATTTTACGACGGAGAAACAAGCGTTTCAGAAGAACAATTATTAAAAAACGCTGAACATTTATCGGCGGAAGAATCGCTTTATTTTGAATCTTTAAAACAAGAAAAGCAAGAAAAATCACGATTAAATTTTAACGATTTTATGGCTTTGACGGGTAATGAAAAAGTAATTCCTATTGCTACAAAATCATCAAATTTCAACTGGCTTTGGTTGGCCGCAAGTTTGGTTTTAATGTTTTCTATCGCTGCTTTTTGGTTTAATAATAAAGAAAACGCACAAGAAAAAGTGAATAGCCAATTGGCAACAGCCGATATTTACAAAAAAGCAAAAGTAGAGGTTTTGCAAGAAAATACTTACGAGCCACAAGAAGTAAAAACAGTTTCAGAACCGAAAAAAATGGCCGATAACAAAAGTGTTTTAGATGAAATTTTACCTAAAAAAGCACGAATGAAAAGAAAAGTTGTAGCGAGATACGTGGAAAACAAACCTTCTAAAAAATCCAAAGAAAAGCCTGAATACGAAAGCGGATACGTCATCATCAACGGACACAAAATTACCAGTGAAAAAGACGCGATTGATGTCACGAAATATTCGTTCCAGATTTTAGCAAATAACGTAAACCGAAGTGTTGATCAAGCGGAGGTTTTAAGTACTTTGAACCCAGATAATTAAAATTAATTAAATTAAAAAAAAGAAATCATGTATAAAAAAATAGCATTAATAATCGCATTTTTTTGCGCCGCAATTACCACTGTTTCGGCCCAAAAAGAAAAATTAGACCAATTGTTTGATCGCTATCAAGATTCTGAAGGGGTAACTTCCATCAAAATTTCGAAACCAATGTTTAGCATGCTCAATAAATTGAATTTGGGCGATGGCGAATTAGACCAAATAAAACCATTGTTAAGCAAAATAAATGGCCTAAAAATATTGATTATCGAAAAACCAAACGGAAATTTAGCAGATGGAAAAGGTTT
The DNA here is from genome assembly GCF_900108025.1 of Halpernia humi. Classification (GTDB taxonomy): domain Bacteria; phylum Bacteroidota; class Bacteroidia; order Flavobacteriales; family Weeksellaceae; genus Halpernia; species Halpernia humi. The sequence goes on along the minus strand of NZ_FNUS01000003.1, from coordinate 62,171 downwards.
AAAATCCAACCTCAATTATACCGGAATACAAACCGATATTTCTTCGATTTTGAAAAGCCTGAATTATGAAGAATTAATGTCTGTAAACAGCAAAGACAACAAGATAAAATTTCTTTCTGCTGGCGCAAAAGATGGTATTTTAGATGATTTATTGCTCAATATTTCTTCAGAAGACAACACTGTTTTGATGATGCTCGATGGAAAAATCTCTATGGACGACGTAAATAAATTGGTGAACGAAACCCAAACTTTTACAAGCACCAATTCTTTTACAAACTCAAACACCAATTCTTCTAATTCAAAAGTTACAAACCGCGATTCTGAAGAGCGTAAACTCGGCAGTTTTACGGGTATTGAAGTAACTTCGGGCATAAAAGTAAATTTCACACAGGGTGAGAATCAGGAAGTTCGTGTGGAAACCGATGAAGATAAATTGCAGTATATTTCTACCGTTGTACAAGGAAATACTTTGAAAATTTCAATTAAAAACCCTTCGAACAAAAATTTGAACTTTAAAAAAATATTTGTGAATGTTGTGGCGCCAGAACTTTCTAGGATTTCTACCTCTTCAGGTTCAAGTTTTGTGGTTTTAAATACTTTAAAAGGAAACGACATAAAAATTGAAACCACTTCTGGATCACTGGTTAATGGCGATTTTGAGGTAAAGAACCTCGCCAATTTTGAAGTTACTTCTGGCGCAAATCTAAATGCAAACCTCAAAGCGAACCAGTTAAATTTTGAAGGCACGAGCGGAAGCAACGCCACAATTAACGGCAAAGTTTATAAAGCCAATTTCGAAGTAACGAGCGCGGCAAACTGCAATGCACAAAATTTAGAGGTTGAAAACTCCCAAAGTAACGCCACTTCTGCAGCAAATTTAACCATCAATGTTTCAGGGGATTTAAAAGCAGACGCATCAAGCGGTGGAAAAATTCGATACAAAGGAACCCCCAAAAATATAACCGGAAATATCAGTAAAATTTCTGGTGGTAAACTTGTAAAATTCTAAAATTATGAATCGAAAAATTCTTATAAAAACCGCCTTTTTAGCCTTATTTTTTATGATGCTTCAATCTTGTGTGGTCTCATCAAAACCAAATATTGCCTATTTTAACGGAGAAGATTTATCTAATTCTGACGCCAACTATGTGAGTGTGAATGTGCCGCTTTTTTTAGCAAAACCGATGATTAGAAAAGCGTTGCGGGATGATAATGATGTAGATTCTAAAGAAGTTATGAATTTAATTAGAAAAGTTACTAAAGTGAAAATACTAACCGTGGAAAATGGCAACACAGAAATGGTCAAAAACTTTGCAAAAAACCTTCTAGATAACAATTACGAAGATTGGATGTCCATCAAACATAACGGCGAAAACGTCAATATAAAAGCGCAGCAAAGCGGTAATTTTATTAAGAAATTAATGTTGACCGTCAATTCTGGGAATGATTTGGTATTCATAGACATTCGTGGAAAATTTTCGCCAGAAGACATCACAAACTTGATAAATACAGCAAATAAATAAATTTTTCGTTAAAATTATTTCGCCATCCAATCGGATGGTTTTTTTTATATTTTTAATTGCTATTTTTACAAGGTGCAGCATCTGATAAAGCTTTTTTTCGTTTTCTTAATATTTTGTGGTTTTTCCGCGAAAGCACAATTGGATTTGGAACATTGGTTTCCGCCTGTTTTTCGTTCTGGTGGAAGCATGACGCAATTTTATCTTTATTTATCAACCGATAAAGTGACGCCGTTTCAGGTAAAAATTTACAATAATAACCAAGTTGTAGATTCTGTGATGGTAAGCAAAAGCCAGCCGGTGAGATATGAAATTAAAAATTATAATGCGCTTATTTATGCCACGGCAAATCGCTTGGCAATGAAAACCTCAAAATTAGGCCTTCACCTAGCCGGCGAAAAAAGTTTCTATGCCAGTTTAAGGATGTCTAGTTCACCCTCTACAGTTATTTCTTCTAAAGGAAAAACCGCACTTGGCGAAGAATTTTTTGCCGGGATGGAACAAAATATCGTGTACGACAAAGATCGGTCGATATTAAACTATCAAATTTCCGTGATGGCGACGCAAGATAACACCCACGTGAAAATTTCAAATTATGATGATAGATTAGTCTTCGCTGATGGTTCTACAGCAGATGAATTGGATTTTACTTTAAATAAAGGAGAATCTTACATGGCAGTTGCACTAAAAAAAGATGCAGATCCTCTCCTTGGTATTGATGATTATGAAGCCACGTTTATAGGTGCAAAAGTAACTTCAGATAAACCAATTGTGATGGATAATGGTAATTTTGAAAGTCAATATTTCGGGGAAAGTCCGGCGGATATTACTTTAGAACAAAGCATTCCGACTTCTAAAATTGGTAAAGAATATTTTTTGGTAAGCGGTATGACACCATATAAATTCCCCACAGAACGCGCCTTAATTATAGCCACCAAAGACAATACTAAAGTTTATTTTAATGACGATTCCCAACCCACAAAAACTTTAAACGCTGGAGAATTTTTTTTTACGGCACCTTATCTCCCAATAAAATTCATTAAAGGAAATATTCCAGATTTTTCTAATATTTTAGGACGCGTTATAGAAACAGGAGGGATGTATATTAAAACCACAGAACCTGTTTATGTCTATCAAATTTCTGGTGGTATTTACGATCATCCACCACCAAGAGCTTTGGATAAAACGTTCGGCCCAGAAGGAATGCTTTTATCTTTTCCTCTAGATAAAAATTATGAGCAAGATCCGCGGCAAAATTTGGAAAATTTGGTTCAAATTCCTTCTGTAAATTTAATTGGAAACAACCTTTTTGAAACTAAAATTTCTATAAAAGCGCCAACTGATGCAGATGTACAAATTAATGGATACAAACCACCTTTTTCACCAATGGTCGGTAAAGATGGTTGGTCTTATTTTACGACCTCGCTCGCAGGTGGAACATTAAATATTACCTCTAATAAAGGAATCAACGTAGATGCCGTCGGCGGAAAAAGATATTCGGGTTTTGGCAGCAGTTATACCGCTTTTTCTAATGATCCATTCATCATTGTTAATGGAAATTGCCTTCAAGAAGGGGTTTTTTTAAGGGTTAGCAATATACAATTTGATAAAATCCAATGGCGATTAAACGGCGTAGATATTCCTGGAGCAAATTTGCCAACTTACGAACCGCAACTTCCAGGAGTTTACACATGCGCTTTAAGTTATGCTGATTTTACTTTTATAACAGATGCAATAACGGTAAAAGATTGTCCTTACACTATTTCAACAAAAGACATTGGTGATGTTTGTCCAGTGTTTTTTGTAAAACCAGAGTTCAGTCCGCCCAATGAAAATCTAGATATTGTTAACTTAGAAATTTTAACCCAACCTCAACACGGAAATGTAGTTTTAGAAAATGGAAATTTTAAAATTACGATGAATCCCGCATTTACAGGAAAAGACAGATTTGTTTATAAAATTACCGCTGCGAATGGTTTTTATGAAATAGTGAAAATTGTTTTTAATACTTTACACGGCCCAATTGCTGATGTTTTATCAGAAATTCGCCCAATAAATGTTGCAAACCGGGTTTATTACTATGATTTATTTTCTGCTATTTTAAATCTAAATAATGAAAGCTTTGTTTTTTACGAAAATTTGGCCGATGCAGATGCAGAAACCAATCCCATCTCCTCACCCGAAAATTATGGAACAGCAGATCCAAGCGCCGTTTATGTAAGGGTTAAAAATAATGACGGCTGTTTTATAATTAAAAAAATAGATTTGCTTTTGCCCTATCCGTCGCCAGATAACGGCAATTTATTCCCGAATGTATTCACGCCAAATAATGATGGTTTTAATGATGTTTGGGATTATTCGGTTTTAAAAACGATGGAAAACGTGCAACTTCAAGTGTTTGATCGTTATGGGAAATTAGTATTCAAGCATACTTCGGCAAATTCATCTTTTAAGTGGAATGGTCTTGGCGCACAGCAAAAAAAATTAAAAACGCAAACTTTATGGGTGGTTTATTCTTATTTTGATCCTATTGTGCAGCAAACTTACCAAGGCTCGCAATGGCTTTTGTTAAAAAATAGATGATTTTAAATAAATGAAATATCTTTACGCAAATGTTTCATAGAAAGGTCATACTATTTTTTATATTATTTTGTAGTTTTTCTGCAAAAGCACAACTAGATTTGGAGCATTGGTTTGCGCCAATTCACTGGTTTGCAAAAGAAGGCTCGCCTGAATTTTATGAGGGAAAAATATATCTTTCTACACCACACGAAACGCCATTTTTAGTAAAATTATTTAGTGGAGATACAGTTATCGCAAGTTTTATGCTCAGTAAATCTTCGCCAATTGTTTATGACCTAAGTTCAAGTGTGTATTTCACGGGCGACAAATTTTTATTTAAACCTGTAACGCGTGGTTTGCATATTGCGGGTGCTAATAGTTTTTACGCCAGTTATAGAATTAGCAGTAGTTCGGGTGAAGAAGTTATTACTTCTAAAGGAAAAACTGCTATTGGAAAGCATTTTTTTATTGCTGCAGCACCGTCTTATGTAGAAAACTATGGTGTTTTTTTTACAAGTATCTATGCTACAAAAGACAATACGAAAGTTACGGTGAACAACAAACAAAACCGTATTGTTTTTGCTGATGGACAAAAACATTCTCAGTTTAATATTATTTTAAACAAAGGCGAATCTTATAATATAAAAATAAGTGCAAAAGATAATTACAGTTACAATCCTGCAGATATTCCTTATGCTTTTAGCAATGATGTATTTAATGATTTTATAGGAGCGGAGATTGTTGCTGATCAGCCAGTTTCCGTTGTAAACGGAAATTATATTGGCGAAGTTGCCTTTGATCAATCTTGGAATTTGCTTTATGACCAATCGCTCCCGGTGAAAAATCTTGGGCAAGAATATTTCTTGAGGATGGGTTTTTCTACTCAGCAAGGAAGTTCAGAAGGAGCGCTTATCATTGCTACAGAAGATAATACTAAAGTTTATTTTAATGATGAAACTACTCCAATTACTTTAAATAAAGGACAGTATTATTCAACGATTATAAGTAATCCCAATAAATTTATTGAACATGATGCCACAAACAGTGACGTGCAAAGAAATTTTGGATTATATGTGAAGTCTTCAGCTAAAATTTATTGCTACCAATTCACAGCAGGAACTCCAAATCAGTATAAAGGTAATTATTTTGGAACTTTTTGCCAAAGCATGGATTTGGTTTTGCCTTTAGATTCTAGTCTTCCCGGAACGGTAGATTTTGTACCGCAGTTTTCTAAAGTTGGTGCAAAAGTAAGTTTAGATTCAAGGCTTAATATCTATCTTCCAACAGGTCAAATTCCTTTTATTAATGATGTTCCGGTAAATACTTCAACTGGACCGTTTAACATAAAAGGGACAGATTCTTACAAATATTTTCAAGTAAAAATTCCAAAAAACACATTAGAAAATTTGAAAGTTTCAGCTAATTCTGGCTTAGTTTTAAATATTTTAAACGGGCATGAAAGACTTGCGCCAAATGATTTTGAAGATACGCGTGGTTTTGCAAGTCATTACACCGGTTTTTCTAATGATCCTTATATTATAAAAAAAGGAAATTGTATTCAGGAAGAAGTTTTATTATCATTAAATAATATTGATTTTGAAGGCTTTCAATGGCAATTAAACGGCGTAGATATTCCGGGTGCAAATTCGCCAACTTATGTCCCAATTGTTCCAGGTTCCTACACTTGCGTTTTGTCTTATTCCACATTTACTTACACTACAAAACCCGTTCAAGTTGATGATTGCCCTTATGTAATCTCTACTTTAGATTTAGGAGAAATTTGCCCAAATTTTACTATTGTTCCCAAGTTTTCTAAACCAAATGATAATCTGAATTTCATAAAACTTGAGATTTTAACACCACCAAATAATGGTTCTGCGGTGATTGAAAATGGTATAATAAAAGTTACAAATAATGCGGGATTTAATGCAAATGATCGCTTGGTTTATAAAATGACCGCAGCAAACGGATTTTATGAAGTTGTTAAAGTGAATTTCTCCGTTTTCGCAGCAGCAATTGGAGACGTAAAATCAGAAATTTTAAATGACAGTTTTGATGATCCAAATTACATTTATAATTTGAGTTCCGTAATTAATAATACTAATGGCGAAACTTTTCATTTTTATCTATCGCAATCTGATGCCGAAAACCAAGTGAATGAAATCTTTAATTTACTTGCTTTTACAACAGATAATCCGACTGAAGTTTTTGTGCGAATTTCAACCACAAATGGCTGTTTTATAATTAAGAAAATTAAATTATTAAAAAAACCATTAGAGCCACCAGTTGAGGTAACGTTGCCCAATGTTTTCACGCCCAACGGTGATGGAATAAATGATGTTTGGAATTATTCACTACTAAAAGATTATTCCGATTTAAAATTAGCAATATTTGACCGTTTTGGTAAAAAGGTTTACGAAAGAACTAACGATTCTGAAAATTATTTTTGGGATGGTAAAAATACTGAAAGGCGAGTGCTTCCTACTTCAACATATTGGGTTACATATTCTTACACTGTTAAAAATTCATCAGAAATAATTTCAAAAAGCATGTGGTTGCTTTTAAAAAACAGAGATTAAATTTCTTGCAAAATTTCTGTTTAAATTATAAAGGCGTATTTATTTTGAATTTTTAGTCATAAAAAAAATTATTGAAACAAAGTTCAATAAACTTTATGTATCATCAATACTAATCGGCATTACAAAGAATTTCACCAACTATTTTTGACTATTAAATCATTAAAAAAAACTAATCATCATCTTTCTTCTTTTCCATTTTTACAAAGGCGCTTCGTCTTGGTGCAGGCATTACAGAATTTTCGCCTTTCACCGATTTCCAGATTACTTCATTTAATTCCAAATCCGGAACTGAATCTTCTTTAGCCAAATTAAACGAAGCCGATTTTTTAGAACTGCTATTCACAGCAACATTCACGGCATCCAAATCTACATTTGCTTCGATGTGATTGTAAGGTTTTAAATTAATTTCTGGCGTAAAACATTCGTAAAAAGGCAAAGCCACTTCATCATATTGACTCATTGGCGGCAAACCTAAAACCAATTCCATTGTTCTTAAAGCCCCACTTGTAGAATACATTGTAGAAATTACTTGATTTCTTTTTGTATAAGGACTGATGACCAAAATTGGCGAGCGATGTGCATCAACATGATCTGAACCGTTTTGCGCGTCATCTTCTAAAACAATAATCAAAGATTCTTTCCAAATGGAACTGTGAGAAATATGATCAACCAATAAACCCACGGCCAAATCATTATCCGCAACATCCGCAGTCGGTGTGCGACTTCCCAATCGTTGCCCGCTTGTGTGATCGCTGGAAAATCTTAAAGTGCTAAATTGTGGCACTTCATTTTTCGCAAGCAATTCATCAAAATCTTTTTCCCAAACTTGGTAGCGCGTTATGTCTTTAACTTTCATATCAAAACCTGCATAACCGGGGCAAAAATTATTTTCTAATGAAGGAATGTTTGCTGTTTTTCCATCCGTAAATTCGCCATAAGTACGGTAAGTTAAGCCTGCTCTTTTGCAATAATCCCAAATAAAACCATCTCTTGGATAAGCGATTTTTCTAGAACCTTCAAAGTCATAAGTTCCGCCGCGACCACCGTAACTTATAGGCCAACTTTTTTCTACATAATCATTGGCATACGCTGCAGTGCTCCAGTTGTGGCCATCTGCGCTAACTTCTGCATCCACATAAAAATTATCTAGCAAGACAAACTCATTTGCCAACGCATGAATATTTGGCGTTACTTTTTCAGGAAAAAGGCATAGAGAATCTTGGCCGTTTCCTTTTTTTACATCGCCTAAAATCTGGTCGTAAGTTCTATTTTCTTTGATAATATAAAAGACGTGTTTAATCGGGCTTTTGTCTCCTAATTTATAGGGAATCGGATTGTCTTTTATAGAATTAATAGTTTGTAAAGGCTTTCTATTAGGAACATTTGCAAAAACTTGTTTGCTGTATTTTTCGAGTTGCGCTTCTTTTGGAATATCAATTATAGATAAAGTTCCTTTGAATAAACTACCAATATATTGCTCATTTTTTTTAACAGAAGGACTTTTTTGGTAACCGCTGTCGTCACTTTTGCTGATTGGTTTCGGACCATTAGGATTTGGTAAACTTGTAAATCCCTTGCCGTTGGATACAAAAATTTTATTTCCGAAACTTTTTACATTTGTGGGATACCATCCGGTTGGAATAAAACCTTTGCTAAAACTTTTCCCTGGATTTTCTACATCAAAAACAGCCAAACAATTGTTATCTGCATTGGCAATAAATAATGTTTTTTCATCTGACGAAAGCGCAAGTCCATTAGTTGTAGAGCCTGTTAATTTGGTTGGAGTAATGCTTGCGGAAATCACTTCGATTACTTTTTTCTTTGCAGTATTAATAACAGAAACAGAATTATCACCAGAATTGGCTACAAATAAAACCGTCCCTTTTTTGTTTAAACAAAGTTCATTGGGATTATTTTCAACTTTAATTTTAGACGTAATTTTTTTGCTTTGTGTATCAAAAACGGCCACTTCATCTGCGCCCCACAAAGAAATATATAAGTTTTTTTTATCCGGAGAAAGAAGGCAATCGTAGGCTTCCGCACCCAATTCTATTTGGTTTAAAACTTTTTTTGATTTTAAATCTACCACATACAAACTATTATTTTCTTTAGTTACGGTATAAAGAATTTTTGCTTTGTCATTCACTGCAATTCCTGTTGGGCTAATTTTATTTGGCCATTTTTTTCCGAGTTTTATTGTGTCGGCGGTTCCTAATTTTTGCTTGATAATTGGGTAAATTAAAATCATATTATCATTACCACCCGAAACATATAATTTTTTTCCGTTTCTACTAAAAGTTAGGCCATACCAAGATTCTGAAATTGGTTTTTCATCTAAAATTGTCTCTGATTTTGGATCAATCAATTGAATTTTTTGCGTGCTTTGTCCATTATTCGTCACTGCCAATAATTTATTAGAGTGAGATAAAGCCATATTTAAAGGTAAATCTCCCAAAGGCAAAGACCTTCCGGCTGGCGTTAAAGACCATCCGTTGGATAGCAAAATTTTTGCAGCTTTTGGATTATTTGTTGGCGTTTGTGCAAAAACGTGAAGCATTAACAAACTTGCTAAAAAAGAAAGAAAAAGTTTAGATTTCATAAAACATAATTTTCACGGCTAATTTAATTAAAACAGTTTCTATAATAACCAAATTTGAAAGGAATTAACAGAAGTTTAATGTGAAGTGCTTTTAATAGACCATAATTTAATTTGTTCGTATGCATAAAAAAAGTTAATCTATTATTTTCAAACTAAAACAGATTGAATTATTTGTTTTTGTTCGTCCTATTATGAAAAATCTCTATTTCTAACGAATTAAGAACAATACTTGATTTTTTTAAAAGTTCTTTTCTACAAACAGCAAATTAAGCAAACAGCAAATTTTAAAAAACATTGATTAAAAAATCAAAAATTAGGCGTTTTAGAATTTTATTTTAATTTTTTAATGCCCATTTCATAAAGCGCAAAACTTAGCAAATCACCATTTTCGCCAATTATTTGGTCTGTAGATTTACCTGCGCCATGGCCGGCATTGGTTTCAATTCTAATCAAAACCGGATTATTGCAGGATTGCTTTTCTTGTAGATTCGCTGCAAATTTAAAAGAATGCGCAGGAACAACTCTATCGTCGTGATCACTTGTAATAACCATCGTTGCGGGATAACAAACGCCTTTTCGAACATTTTGAACTGGAGAATAAGATTTTAAATATTCAAACATTTCTTTTGAATCTTCGGCAGTTCCGTAATCGTAACTCCAGCCTGCGCCGGCGGTAAATTTGTTGTAACGCAACATATCCAAAACGCCTACGCCTGGGAAAGCCACTTTTGCTAAATCTGGTCGCATCGTCATCGTTGCACCCACCAACAAGCCACCATTTGAACGGCCAGAAAGTGCCATGAAGTTTTTAGAAGTATAGCCTTTTTTCTGCAAATATTCTCCCGCGGCAATAAAATCTTCAAATACATTTTTCTTTTGCATTTTTGTTCCAGCATCGTGCCATTTTTTACCGTATTCGCCACCACCACGGATGTTTGGAACGGCGTAAATACCACCATTTTCCATCCAAATGGCGTTCACCACAGAAAAAGAGGGCGTGATACTAATATTAAAACCGCCATAACCGTATAAAATAGTTGGGTTTTTACCATCCATTTTTAATCCTTTCTTATAATTAATCATCATTGGGATTCTTGTGCCATCTTTCGAAGTATAAAACACTTGTTCGGAGACAAAATTTTCAGGATTAAATTTTACTTTTGGCTTTTGGAAAACTTCAGATCTGCCGCTTTCTGCATTAAATTTAAAAGTGGTTCCGGGCGTGATGTAATTGGTGAAAGAATAGTACAAATCTTTATCATTTTCTTTACCACTAAAACCGCTTGCAGTGCCTTTTCCGGGAAGTGTAATAGTGCGGATGAGTTTCCCATCATAGTCGAATTGATCTACGCTTGTTAAAGCATCTTTCATATATTTTGCAAAAATATATCCGCCGCCGGTGGAAACTGATAGAACGTTTTCTGTTTCTGGTATAACGTCCGTCCAAACTGTTGGTGAGTTGATGTTAAATTTTACCAAGCGCATATTGGGTGCGTCTTTGTCTGTCATTGCATAAATAAAATCACCTTTAGTATCTACAACATTGGTGTTAAAATCATATCCTTTTTGAATTGCGATAAAATCCGTATTGTTTTTTAAATCTTTTACATAAAGTTCATTCCCATTGGTTGCATTTGCGGCGTTCAAAAATTCATAACGTTCATCTTCAGAAAGATAAATCCCCATGTAACGTCTTTTGAAATTTTCACCACCTATAATAAGTTGGTCTTCACTTTGCTTTGTGCCCAATTTATGAAAATATACTTTTTGCGAATCTGTTTTTGCCGTCAGTTCGCTGCCTTTAGGCTTGTCATAACTACCATAAAAGAAACCTTCTTCGCCTAACCAAGAAGCACCAGAAAATTTCACATCTTGTATGGTTTCGTCGATTTTCTCTTTAGTATTTGCATCTAAAATTATTATTTTATGCCAATCAGAGCCACCTTCAGAGAATGAATAAGCAACCAAGTTTCCTTTTTTATTAAATGAAACGCCAGCCAAAGAGGTCGTGCCATCAGCAGAAAATTTATTAGGATCTAAAAAAACTTCTGTATTTCCATTTTTATCGGTTCTGTATAAGACCGCTTGTGCTTGCAGTCCATCATTTTTATAAAAATAGGTAAAATCCCCTTCTTTAAATGGCGCGCCGATTTTTTCATAATTCCAAATGTCTTTTAGTTGCGCTTTTATTTCTTCACGATAAGGTATTCTTGAAAAATAATTTTTTGTAAATGCCGCTTCTCGTTGCACCCAATCTTTGGTGTCTTTGGCTTGGTCGTCTTCTAACCAGCGATAAGGATCTTGAACCACAGTTCCAAAGTACGTGTCGGAATGAGCAATTTTTTTAGTTTCAGGATACTTTAATTTTTTATTCATGGTTTGGGCGGAGCAAGAAGTACCGATTAAGATGGCTATTGCACTAAAAATTAGGGGTATTTTCATAGAAAAATCATTTTATCAAAAATAAGAAAATTAATATAACATTTGTAACTTAAATTTAACATACTTTAAATATTCCTAGGTTAAAAAGGAACATTATTTGCATTGTTCAGAAAAAATAAATAAAATTTTAATGAATAAAGAAACCACCATTTTGCTTGCAGGAAGTTTTGGCATCTTCGCCGCTTTGGGATTTTTTGCGATTAGGAAGTTTATCAAAAATAAACGGTACAAATTGTATTATGACGATTACCATTGTCATTTTGATGCATTGCAAGAAAAACAAACTGCAGATGACGGTATAGAATATTTTGCCTTTAGATAAATTGTTTTTCGATATGATGTCTATTCTGGTTTCCTAAAAGCCAGATTTTTTTTAGTTCAAGAATAAATAGTTACACGTCGAAAGGCAACGTGTATATAAAACACACCGAAAATTATTTTAGTAAAAACATAAATCTATAAATACCTCAAGTTTTATAAATGGCAAGTTGCAGAAAAATTTTCGACTTCGCTTTAAACCAATTCTTATTCCTATTTTTGCAGTATAATTTTAAGACACAAAATGAAGCAGTTTTCCGGCAAAAGAAGCATCCAATTATTAGGTCATATTTTAAATTCTTACGGAATAAACGATATTGTGATTTCGCCTGGTTCTAGAAATGCACCTTTGGCAATCCACTTTTCTGAGTTAGATGATTTTAATTCTTACAGCATTGTGGATGAAAGAAGTGCTGCTTTCGTGGCTTTGGGAATGTCAAAAAAAACAAAAAAACCTGTGGCGATTACTTGCACAAGCGGTTCTGCGTCTGCAAATTATTATCCCGCACTTACAGAAGCATTTTATTCAAATATTCCACTTTTGATTTTAACGGCAGACAGACCTTCAGATTATGTTGATATTTTTGACGGGCAAACCATTCGCCAAAAAGACATTTACAAACACCATTCTTATGGCGATTTTCAACTTTTGGAAGATTCTAAAGAAAATTCAGAAAGCGAGAATTTTGATATTATTAAAAAAGCGGTTGAACTTTGTATCGACAATCAAGGGCCAGTTCACATTAATATTCCTTTAGAAGAGCCGCTTTATAATTTGGTTTCAGAAATGCCGATTTTTCCAGAAGTTGAAAAAACCATTCAAAAAAAACCTTACGAATTACCTTCAAATTTAATTGCAGAATGGCATCTTTCTAAAAGAATTTTGATTTTAGTCGGAACACGTGATTTCAGTGAAGAACTCGAAATGCAACTCAATCAATTGGTGAAAAATCACAGCGTTGTGGTTTTAAGTGAAGTCAATTCTAACCTTAAACACGACAAATTTTTCTCGCATATCGATCGCTATATTTTTAATTTCACGGATGAAGATATGCGAACTTATTCGCCAGATTTATTAATCACAATTGGCCAAAACGTGGTTTCTAAAAAAGTAAAATTTTTTCTAAGAAAAGCGAAGCCCAAAAGTCATTGGCACATTGATCCTTTTTGGCAACCCGACACCTATTTTGCTTTAACTGAAAAAATTGAGACAAAACCTGAAACTTTTTTCAGACTATTTTTAAATAAAATAAATCTTGAACCTCAAGCATACTACAATTTATGGGATAATTTGCGCGATAAAAAAGATGCAAAGCATATAGAATATTGCAAAAAAATCGGATTTTCAGATTTTAAACTATTTGAAAATTTAGCCAAAACAATTCCTGAAAATTACAATATTCATTTTAGTAATTCTTCTGCGATTCGATACGCACAATTATTTCATTTTACACAAAAAAACATTTACTGCAACCGCGGCACGAGCGGCATTGACGGTTCAACATCTACCGCGATGGGTTTTGCCATGAAAAGCGAAAACCCTACACTTTTGGTGACGGGCGACATCAGTTTTTTCTACGATATTAATGGATTATGGAACCAATATATTCCGCCTTATGTGAGAATCATAATTTTTAACAACGGCGGCGGCGATATTTTTAAAATTATTCCAGGACCGGATTCTACGAATGCTTTGGACGAATTTATTTTGACAAAACACAACCGAACTGCGGAACGTTTGGCGGAAGATTTTAAGTTTGAATATTTTAAAGTGGAAGATGAACTGACTATGGAACGAGTTTTAGAGAATTTTTTTCAACACAGTTTGAAACCAAAAATTTTAGAAGTGCTTACAAAAGATGTGGAAAATGCGCAGATTTTGAAAGATTATTTCGCGGAAATGAAGTAGTTCTATTAACCACAGAGACACAGAGTTTTTCACAGAGTGCACAAAGAATTTTTACAATAATTCTAAAAAATATCAATCTCAGTGTTTTTCGTGTAAGTCCTTGTGTCTCTGTGGTTAGAAAATGTGTTTTTAAATCTAATCTATTTCGTTAGAATTTTTCGGTAAATTATTTATGATTTCCAACGGATAAATAATCTCATCAAAACCAATCATCGCGTTGATCATTTGGAAATGAGAAAATTCTTTTAAATTTTGAAGATTAATTTCAGTTTCTTTTACTTTTTTTGATGCTAAAAGCGATTGTCTCTGCACGCCATTTAACAAAAAAGTAGTTGGCGTAAACCATTGTTTTCCCTTTAAAAAAAGTAAATTGGAGTAAGAAGAATCTGTAATGTGGTTGTTTTTTATGATAATTATTTCATCAGATTTGGCTTGGTTTTTCATCAAATCAAAAATCTTTCGGTCTTCAAATTTGAAGGAATAATCCACCGTATTATTTTCCACTAGAGAAAATTCATTTAATTCTGAAAAGGCATATGGAATAACGTGGGTCGTATATTTTGAATTCAAATCATAAACAATTCTCAGTTTATAAAGTCCGTCTTCATCATGCTCTAAATCCTTGAAAATCTTATCTAAATCAATCGGATTTTCCTTTCCAAAATTCTTGAAAGTCTCATTCACTCGTTTTTGGTGCAAGTCTAAATTAAAAATTTCTTGGTCTTCTATCTTAATGCTTTCAATGAACTGGGACATAAATTTTATTTTTCATTTCTGTGTATTCGTCTGCTAATTTACTCAAATGTGTAATACCACCACCACTTTTAAAAAGAAGATTTTCACCTTTTTTTTCTATAAATCTAATCATCACGCAGGAATCTAAATCTGCGCCATCGAAATAGCCACAAATGCCCGTGTAGAAGCCTCTTTGGTGAGTTTCTGCTTCTAGTATTATTTCTAAAGTTTTTTGTTTTGGCGCGCCCAGAATGCTTCCAGCGGGAAGAAGTGCGTCTAAAATACTTCCGATTTTATTTTGAAATTCAGGTTTTAACCGTCCTGAAATTTCAGAACTCATCGCGTAGAGATTTTTTTGTTTGGTTTTTATTAAGTCTATCCGCTGAAATTCATCCACTTTCACTTCGTTTGCAACCATCGACAGATCGTTTCGCAACAAATCTACAACCGTGTAATGTTCCGCTTTTTCTTTAATGTCATTTTTCAGCGTTTCTATCGCGTTTTCTTTGGAAGCGTCGATTGTTCCTTTCATCGGATGCGTGAAAATTTTTTGATTTTTAATCTCTATGAAAGTTTCTGGAGAAAAAAACACGAAATCGTCACTTTTGCAGACTTTGTATTTTTCTTTGGCTAAAAAAAAGAAATCTTTTAGGCTGAAATTACTTTCAATAGCCGTTTCACAAGTGTAATTAACTAAATAGGAATTGCCGAGTTTTATGTTTTCTTGCACTTTTTCAAAGCCAATTCTATACTCACTTTTAGTTTGTGGGAACGATTTTAAACTTAAATGTTTATCAATAACTACATTTTCAACATTTTTAAAATTTGGAAATTGTATTAGAAGTTCACTCTTTTTTAGGTCTTCTTCCGTATAAATCTCAATATTTTCTTTTTTAAAATCAACCATAAAAAAGAAAGCGTCGCCATTTTGCGACAGCAAATCCATTTCTAGAAAATTATTTTTTAGTTTCGGAAACATTCTGCAAAAGTAAGGATAGAAGTGTATTTTTGCACAAAGTATTTTATGAAATCGCTCGAAACTGGTTTGCTAACAATTGAAAAATCATCGATATCGCTATGATTTGCAAACGCAAACACCTATAAAGATTGAGCGATTGCAAATGACCTTAAAAGATAATAAAAATCTACATATGAAAAACCAAACATCGAATAAGAGCAATATTGAAGAAATCTTACGGAACGCCGTCAATTATTGGGCGCTCACTTTAAATATACAAATTATTTTTAGTTTGTTGTATTTCTCCACAGTTTATCTTTTGAGTTTTTATTTTTTTAAATATTACGGCTTGATGCCTGAATTTTTAAAAGCGGTAAAAGTGGGTGAAACTGATTTCGCAGCGATGCAAAAAGGAATTTTAGAATTGCAAAAAACGCAAAATTTTGCAAGTTTTTTGATTGTTTCGGTTATTATAAAAGCCCTAATGTTTCCTTTAAATATTGGTTTTTTTGCCATTTATAGAAAAATAGATGAAAAATTGCCGTACAGTGTTTCAGATTTGTATGCAGGCTACAGAGGTTTTAATTTTTTTAAATTTTTTGGCTTTGCAGTTTTTTGGGGATTTATCTATCTTTATGCAAATATGGCTTTTTTACCCCTGGTTTTGGTTTGGGCTTTCATCACCATTTTTTCTGCGCCTTTGATGTTTTTTATGAATGTCACTATTTTTGAAAGCATTCGTCTTACGATAAAAGCCATTAAAATTGATTTTTTCACTATTTTAATCTGTTGTATTTTGGCTGGTATTTTCAGTTATTTTGGTATTGTTTTCTTTTTTGTAGGAATTTTAATTACTTTTCCGTTTTGGAATGCCGTTATTTATAGCATGTATCAAAAATATTTTAATGAAATCAAAAAATAAAACTGTTTTATAATATTTTTTTTAAATTTAGCAAAAAAAACTATGGAAAATTTTAGTGAATTTGATAATCTGTTAACAACGCCACAAAAAGACAGTAGTTCAATTATTTCGCACGCGTTTGAAACTTATAAAAAAGTCATTTGGTATGGCGTTTTAATGGTTGTTGGCGTTTACATCATTTCTTCAATAATTACTAGCATTGTGGGTTTTGATCAATCTGCGGCATTAGAAGTAATTCGTGAGGCAGTGCGTACAAAAAATTATGAATTGATCCACAATATTCATGGTTTACAATCTAATTCGGGTGTTTCCATCTTTCTGAGTTTAGCTGCTTTCCCTTTATATGCTGGGTTTCTGTATATATTAAACAAAGCTAATTTTG
Source organism: Halpernia humi (assembly GCF_900108025.1). Lineage (GTDB taxonomy): Bacteria > Bacteroidota > Bacteroidia > Flavobacteriales > Weeksellaceae > Halpernia > Halpernia humi. The sequence continues at coordinate 45,245 of NZ_FNUS01000003.1, read as the reverse complement.
GCGAGCAATTTACATTTTCTGATCTTTTTATTGGATACAAACAAAATACTTTGCAACTGATTTTGTTTTATGTAATTTCTAGTTTAATAATTGGCATTTCTGCATTATTTTGTTTAATTCCAGCGATTTTTGTGGCACCACTTTTTTTTATTGGTTTGCCAATAGTTTTCTTTGAAAATGCTTCAGCAACAGATGCGCTAAAAAAATCTTATGAAATAGCAAAGAATAATTATGGTACATTTTTGGGTCTTTCAATCTTAACTTTTTTTATCTCAATAAGTGGCCTTATATTGTGTTGTATAGGCATTATTTTTACAACAATGTTTACTTTTGCCGCAAAATATTCCGCTTATTGCGCCTTTCTTGGTGCACCAAAACCACTTGTAAAAGCGTAATTTTTTTAAATTTAATTAATAATGCCACATAATAATTTACCCATTAGCGAAGAAAAAATAAAACAAGTTTTTTTGCTGTTGGTGATTATAGTGATGGCGCTTTTAATTGGTTTTAACTTGTCGCTTTTTATCCCGTCGGTTTTAGGGGCGATTACACTCTACATTATCACAAGGAAATATAATTTGTATCTCCAAGAGCAGAAAAATTGGAAACCTTGGTTGGCGGTTTCGGTGATACTTTTTATCACCATTATTATTGTTGTTTTACCTGTTTATTTTACTGCTGATATGGTAATTCAACGCCTTGGGAATACAAAGGAATATATGGGGAAATTCAATGTTTTTATAGATAAAATACACGATTTTGTTTATCAAAAAACAAGTATGGACATCCTCAATAAAGATAATATGAGCAAACTGAAAGATGCGGTCGGCCGATTTTCTTCTTCTGCTTTAAGCACTACTTTTAATACCATCACAGTCATTTCTTCCACTTATTTTATTTTATATTTTATGATGGTAAAACCGCGGCGATTTGAGAATCTCTTGAAAAGTTCTGCACCATTAAAAAAATCAAATGTAAACCTTATTGGTGAAAAAATTCGTGCGATGGTAACTGCAAATGCCATTGGGATTCCCGTGGTTGCGATTGGCCAAGGTCTCGTGGCGTTGGTTGGATATTATATTTTTGGAGCGCCTAATCCATTAGTTTTGTTCGCTTTAACTTGTATTACCGCGATGATTCCGATTGTTGGAAGCGCCATTATTTTTATACCGGTTTGTATTTTTATGATAGCCGAAAATAATTGGGTTGGCGGACTGGGTTTGTTCGCTTATTGCGTCATTTTGGTGGGTTTAACAGATAATTTAATGCGTTTCACGTTATTACGAAAATTAGAAGACATTCATCCTTTGAATACCGTTTTTGGTATAATCATGGGCATCAATTTGTTCGGCTTTATGGGTTTGATTTTTGGGCCAATATTAATTTCAATTACAATTTTGCTCATCCAAGTGTATAGAGACGAATTTACCAATAGCGAGCAAGATTTCATTCTTCCAGAACCCGCAGAAGAAACTGAAGAAGAAATCGATCATTCTGCTTAATTTAATTTCAATGAATCCAGAAATTTTACAAGAAATCTGCGTGCAAAAAATGCCTTTTGGGAAATACAAAGGTCGCGTTTTGGCCGATCTTCCGATGTATTATTTAGAATGGTTTCAGCGCCAAGGAATGCCACCGGGTAAACTCGGCATGCAACTTTCTACAGTTTACGAAATAAAATTAAACGGGTTAGAAGAACTTTTGAAACCTTTACGAAAATAAATTTCAAAAAAAATTTAGAGCAACAAAATTCGGCATTTTTTCACTATTTCACCCGCTTTTCGTTCTATCCCGCCGCGGCGGGGATGCCACTACAATCGGGGCTATGTTGAGGTTTTTTGCTTTTTTCGACGAGAATAACTTTAAATTATTATTCCAAAGGTAAAAATCACAACTATAGAAGTACATTCTGAATACTAGTTTAATAAATCTTTCGCCTATGAAAAAGGCATGAATTTTCACATAGAATATTTAATGTTTTGCCCGTTTTTTTCAATTAGTTTGCACCATGTCGTTTTAGAACAGTATATTCCGGTAATTTTCAAACCGCGTTAAATTATTTGTATAAAATTTTACACATCTCTTATATTCAAAAGCTAAACAAGAAAGGAAAACTATGGTTTTTCAGCGAGACAGAAAAGAAGGTTCTACAAAAAATAAAGAAGGGGTTTTAATTGGCGAATTTGAATTTTAAAACACGATTTTAAAATTCATTTATTCTATAGCCTCGAAAGATTTCTTCTATTAAATTTGTTAAATGCTTAATTTTAAATCTTATTTTTTATAAAAAAGATATGCTATTTAATTTTACTTTATTAAAGTCGCTTTCTGAAATAAGGAAAAGAAGTATTATCTAAAAAATATTATATTCATAGAAAATATTTCTTTTGTGTGATATAAAAAACATGTATCTTTACCAAACCTTTGAGAGATGAATTTATTCACTCTTTTAAAGGTTAAATTTTTTTTCATCATTTGTGTTTTTAGAATCGTATCGTAAGGTACGATTCTTTTTTTATGGCTTCGTGCGCTCATATTTAATCAGCATTTGCGTAAAATAAGAGTACGTAATATTGCCTTCTTGCTGGTTAGATTTTAGAAATAAATTATTACTAATTAGAAAAAAATCATCTAAAAGACCTTGGTGGTTTTTCACAAAAAGTCTTTCATTTTTTCGGTCTCTCGCCATTTTTGTGGAATAATTTGAAATTATTTTGTTTACAAAAGTAGTGTCGCTTACACTTACGAAAGTTAAAAGACTTTTTAACGCAAAAAGATCTGTAGAATATTTCAGCGATTTATTTTTTGAGTTTTTGCCAATCAAAAAACCTATAAAATTGGCTTCCTGTTCTCGCGCAAATCCCAACTGATGGGCACTTTCATGCGCTAAAGTAAAAGGTAAATAAGTCGCGGGTAGTTGAGAATTAAACTGCGCTTCTGCCGTGAAAGGATTATAATAACCTAAAATTCCCGTGTAACTCATCACATTTTTAAACAAGCTTGGTTTAAAATCATTAATCAAAGTGTTTTTTTTATTTGAAAAAGTTTTTGGCAATTTCGATTGTTGCCCTAAAATAGCCGCTTGAATTTGTTTTAAATCTTTAATTTCAAAAATGCCGTTTTTGTCTTCAGAGACTTGGTTTCTGTCATCAATGCATAATTTTAAATATTTTAAACTCAAACTTTTCGCTTCTAAAACGGTGACGTCTTCTTGTGGAAGTTTGTCTAAAATTGGTGCTTGAAAATAGAGCATTCCCCAAAAAATTTGGTAAATGAAATAGAAAATATTTAAGAAAATCAATATAAAAACAGCGCTTTTTTGGCGTTTTTGTTTTTTAAATAAATTTAAGATTAAGTAAATTAATGAGATGACTATTAAAACATAAAAAACATCGCCTGCAGAAAAGGGAATTTCACTAAAAATCAATTGGTGAAAATATTTTTTTGCTTCAAATAACTGCTTAAAAAACGCGATTGCGGTTTCACTTTTAGATAAAAAGTAAAACAAAAAAAATTGGACAAGTAAAACACTTGCCCAAAATCTTTTTTTTCTAATATTTAATATTCTGTTAGTGTGCACTGCTTTCACTTTCTACCAAAACTACACCTTGTTTTTTTAATATTTTAGGTGTTATAAAACCATAAAAGGCGAGATAAAGAAAACAAATAATAGGAATCACATAACTAAAATGCGTGTAGGTAATGCCTAAAATTCCGTTTGGATTTGTAAGATCAAAATCGCAAATGTAACCTTGAATTAATGGAATAATGCCACCACCCAAAATCATCATAACCAAGAAAGAAGAGGCTTTCCCTGTGTTTTTACCTAAACCTGCAATTGCTAAATCAAAAATAGAAGGCCACATGATAGAACAAAATAAACCACCAGAAATAAAGAAATATTTCGCAATATCTTTATCTGGCCAAACCAGTCCTAAAACCATCATCACGATGCCTGCGAAACCAAAAAGCATTAAAGTTTTCCCTGCATTTTTGCCGCCCCAGAAACTCATAAGTATAAAAATAACAATCCAGATTGGGTAAATATAAAAGGCTGAAACATCTTTTCCACTTAAATAATTTGCGCCCAAGATTATAGCAAACGCTACAAATGGCACAATAAATTTCAACAGCATATTGGTGCTTTTCGAGGTGTTAAAAACATTCACGCCGCCATTCCAACGCCCGATCATTAAACTTCCCCAATAGAGTGAAATAAAAGGCGCAATATTATTTTCTAAAATATTTCCAAATTCGTGCGTGTGAAGAAGCGCGGGCAAGTTGCTCACAATAGAAACTTCAACACCAACGTAAATAAAAATTGCGAGCATACCAAGCGCTAATTGCGGATATTTTAAAATGCTAAATTTCTCGCTTTCTTCTGTTAACAATGCTTCTTCCTCTTTTGCGGGATCATCTATTTTTGCAAAAAGCATAAACACGGCTACTAAAAGAAAAGCAATTCCTAAAACGATGAATGGTTTTTTCACCAAAGACAGATGTGTTTTTACAAATTCTCTTGGGTAAACAATGGAAGTTGCCGCTTTTTTTACCGTATCAAATTTAGAAATGTATGGAACAAGTTCGGCATCACTTTTATTTTGAAGTTCAGAAAGTGCAGTATTGATCTGCGCTAAATTAGCATCAATATCTGCTTCGGATTTATTTAAAACCGCTGTTTCAGAAGTTGAAAGTGTTGCAAGTTCAATTTTATTTTTATCAAGTTCTTTTTTTAAATCTGTGAAATTATTTTGAACAATTTCGGTTTTAGTTAGGTTTTTATCTCTTGGTGCAGAATCTGTTTTGTTTCCCATTCCGAAGAGCGCAATACCGACGATAATCGGCCCAATCGTAGTCCCCAAAGAATTCACGCCGCCTGCTAACGTTAATCGGTGTGCACCAGTGCTCGCGCTTCCCATTTTTATCGCCAATGGGTTTGCTACAATTTGTTGTACTGAAAAACCTAGACCTACAATAAATAAAGCCGTCAGAAAGAATGGGAAACTTGCCATTGTTGCCGCAGGAACGAATAAAAATGCGCCAATTGCCGAAATTACAAGCCCAAAAGAAAGTGTTTTTTTATAGCCAAATTTTTGCAAAACATCACTTTTTAGCGAGACCAAAAAGAAAATGACAGAACCAATAAAGTATGCTGCATAAAATGCCCATGCTACCAATTGTGATTGCACTTGCGTTAAAACGAAATATTTTTTGAATACTGGGATTAGAATATCATTGCTCGCGGCAACGAAACCCCAGAAAAAGAATACAATGATCAGTGAAATAAATTGCGACCATTTGGTTTGAACTTGATGATTTTCCATTTGTTAAAAGTTTGTTTAGACAAATATAATTAAATATTTGGCTTAATGTTTTTTTCTAATGTTTTTTTAATCTCTTCTCGCGCCTTCAATTTTAAAACGGATGCTTTTTCTGAAGAATCTAAAATTGCATTAAAATAAACTTTCACTTTCCCAGGATGCCCAATTTTATTATCAAACGGAAACATTTCTTTTAAACCCACGAAGGTAAAAACCGCCAGCGGAAATTGATGTTTTGTAGCCAAAGTAAAAGCACCATCTTTAAAATCCGCCAATAAAACCGACGTATCATCTGGAACGCCACCTTCAGGAAAAATCACAATACTTTGCCCTTCTTGCATTCTTTCGGCGCATCGTCGGTAAACATCGGCGCGGCTTCTGGCGCTTTCTCTATCCACCATCACACAAATTCTTTTATAAATTTGCCCAAAAATGGGGATTTTAACCAACTCTTTTTTGCCCACATACACCAATGGATGATTGGGCATCAAAATGCACGGTAGCATAATATCCATAATAGAAGTGTGGTTGGAGATAAAAATATATTGTTGGTTTTTTTCAATATTTTTCTGTGTTTCTTTTATTAATTTATAGCGGAAACCCATTCCAAAAAAAAGCGTGAAACACCAAAGACGGATAAAAAAATAGCAATATTTATAATGTTTTGGGTTAAATGTTAAAAAATAAACGAATAAACCAAAAAATAAAGTCGCAATTACGGCCAAAATCACAAACCAAAGCCGCCACAAATAATTGAAAAAAACGGTCATTGTAAAAGGAGATTAGCCATTAAAAATAATTTTTTTCTTTACAGAATAATTTAAAACCGAAACCACAATAATAGCGAAAATTTTACTCAACACTTCTGGGCTAAAAACGAAAATCATTACATTAATATTTTTAAAAAACACGTAATGAAAAAAAATTTGAAAAATAGATAAACTTAAAACTGTAGAAAATGCGGAAACAATCATAAAATAAAGAAACTCCCTTTTCTTGGAATGTTTGCCACGCTCGAAAACAAATTTGATGCTCAAAATATAATTAAACAAAATTGCACAAGATGTAGAGAAGACATTGCTAAAAGGATATTTTATACCATAAAAATTCAACTCCGGAGGAAAAATTTTCGGGATGTACAAACTGAATAGTTTAAAAAGTCCAATTTCTACCACAGCACTTAAACCTCCCGCGATAACGAAAAATATCAGTTGCTTTTGTTTTAAAATTAATTTCTTCATGAATTCTGCTGCAAATTTAAAATTAAATGTTAAACAATAATAAATTGTTGTTAATTTATTTTTTAGTAGATATATATTATCTACTTTTATACTTCAAATAAGAGAGATTGCCGAAAGTATTTTGTAATGCGCTGTTAATAAAGGGTTTCTGGCAATTTAAAATTTAATGTATCTTTAAAATTGCTAAAAAATGTCAAGCTTAAAAAACCAACGAACACTCCAAAGATTCTTGCCACAAAAGAATCAAATCTCTGAACTTAAAAGAAACAACTACCGTTTCAAAAGAGTTTTTCGTGAGTATGAAATGATGTCTGAACAATTATGGAATTTAGAAACTTCTTCAGAAATTTCTGTCTCTGACGATTTTCTAAACGCGGTATCCATGCAAACGAATATTTTAGAAGAAGAAATACAAAATTGGTTGCATCCACAAATTGAAAACAATCCAATTTAAGGAATTTTGTTTTAAAGATAAATTCCTATTTTAGCATTCTTAAAAAAATGCTAAAATATGTTTGCGATTGTAGATGGCGGCTCTTCTAAATGCGACTGGATTATCCTGAACGATGCTGGGAAAATCTTACTTAAAACCGAAACCATTGGTTTTAATCCAAATATTATAGACGCACATCTTATTCCCGCAGAGATTTACAAAAATTTGCAGTTGGCTACAGAAGCTTTAAAAATAGAATACCTATTTTTTTACGGTTCGGGTTGCGGCGTGCCAGAAAATTGCCTTTTGGTGGAAAACGAATTGCAAAAAGTATTTCAAAACGCGCAAATTGTAGTGAAAGAAGATATGACGGCGGCGGCTTATGCGGCTTATGATGGGAAACCTGCCGTGATTTGTATTCTTGGCACCGGCTCTAATTCTTGCTTTTTTGATGGCGAAAATATCCGTCGAGATTTGCCTTCTCTTGGTTTTCTAATTGGCGATGAAGGCAGCGGAAATGCTTTAGGTAAAATTTTACTTAAAAACTATTTCATGAAGAAATTTCCCGCAGATTTGCATGAAGATTTTTCTAAAACCTATAATTTAAAAATTGAAGACGTGATCAGCAATATGTATCACAATCCGCGTGCAAATGCCTATTTAGCAGATTTTAGCCGTTTTATTTTAGAAAGAAAATCACATCCATATTTGCAACATTTGGTTTTTGAAGAAATAAAAAATTTCCTTGACTATCAAGTTTTGCCTTATGAAGAAAGTAAAAATTGCGACATCAATTTTATCGGCTCAATTGCACATTATTACGAAGATATTTTACGAGCCGCCGCTGCCGAAATGCATTTAACAGTCGGAAAAGTAGTGCAAAAACCTATAGAAAGTTTAGCAGAATACCATTTAAAATATATTTTGCCTAAATTAAAAAATTAAACAAATCACTTTGTTTTTTAGATTTTGAGTTTAAGCAAAACTGCTTAAATTTTACTTCTTTGAAAATTAAATAAAAACTAAAAACCACGTCTTAGTGTCCAAATAATTTTAAAATTTTCTTTGTGACGTTGTGGTAAAAAATATAATTATGAGCAATAAAAGAAATAGAGACGAAAAAAATTTCAGACAGGCGGCTTTAGACTACCACCAATCTGAACCAAAAGGAAAAGTAGAAGTCATTCCTTCTAAACCGCATTCTTCGCAGCGCGATTTATCCTTGGCTTATTCGCCTGGCGTTGCGATTCCTTGTATGGAAATTTTTGACCATCCAGAAAAAGTGTATGATTACACCGGAAAAGGAAATTTAGTTGCCGTAATTTCTAATGGAACAGCGGTTTTAGGTTTGGGCGATATTGGGCCCGAAGCTTCGAAACCTGTGATGGAAGGCAAGGGTTTACTATTTAAAATTTTCGCCGATATTAACGTTTTTGATATTGAAATAAACGAAAAGGATCCAGATAAATTTATCCAAACCGTAAAAGCAATTTCGCCTACTTTTGGCGGCATTAATTTAGAAGACATCAAAGCGCCAGAAGCATTTTACATTGAGCAAAAATTAAAAGAAGAACTCGATATTCCGTTGATGCACGATGATCAACACGGAACGGCGATTATTTCTGCAGCAGCTTTAATCAATGCGTTGGAAATTGCCAATAAAAAAATTGACGAAATAAAAATGGTCGTAAATGGAGCAGGAGCGGCAGCCATTGCTTGCACCAATCTCTACATGGCATTAGGTCTTAAAAAAGAAAATATTTTGATGTGTGACAGCAAAGGCGTCATCAATCATAAACGTGAAAATCTTACTGCAGAAAAATTAGATTACGTCGCGAATACCGACAAAACCACGCTGGAAGAAGCCTTAGAAAATGCAGATGTTTTTGTTGGTTTGTCTAAAGGAAATGTTGTAACGCCAGAAATGTTGAAAAAAATGGCGGAAAACCCAATCGTTTTCGCATTGGCAAATCCGGATCCTGAGATTGATTATACTTTGGCGATGGAAACCCGGAAAGATGTTTTAATGGCAACCGGAAGAAGCGATTTTCCGAACCAAGTGAATAATGTTCTCGGTTTCCCTTACATTTTTCGGGGCGCGTTAGACGTTCAGGCAAAAGGAATAAACGAAGCCATGAAGTTGGCAGCGGTTTATGCCATTGCAGATTTAGCCAAAGAACCAGTGCCAGAAGCGGTGATTTTGACCTATAATCTTAAAAATTTGAATTTCGGGCCAGACTATTTTATTCCAAAACCTTTTGATAATCGTTTAATTACAAAAGTTTCTATGGCTGTGGCAAAAGCGGCAATGGAAAGCGGAATCGCCAGAAAAAATATTGAAGATTTTGAGCAATACGAAAATCAATTATTAGATAGAATGGGACGCGATGAGAAACTCATCCGAATGATGCAAAACCGCGCGCGCTCTAACCCAAAAAGAGTAACACTTGCAAATGCTGAAGAATATAATGTGCTGAAAGCGGCGCAAATTCTCTATGAAGAAGGCATTGCACAACCAATTTTATTAGGAGATAAAAAATACATCAAAGAGCAAATGAAAAAATTTGGAATTGACATTGATGTTCCAATTGTAGATCCAGCCGATGATGATCAGGAAGAAAATCGTAAAATTTATCGGGAAACACTTTTAGATTTGCGCAAAAGAAAAGGCGTGAATGAATATAAAGCCAAACGATACGTTCGCCAGCGTGATTATTTTGGCCCTTTAATGTTGAAAAACGGTGATACTGATGCTTTGATTGTTGGTTTTTCTAAAAATTATTCTTCCGTTTTAAAACCAATTTTAGAAATTATTGGAAAAGAAAAAGGTGTTGAAAAAGTGGCTTCGATGATGATGATTTTATCTGAAAAGAAACCTTATTTCTTCGCAGATACTTCCATCAATAAAAATCCTTCGGCAGAAGATTTGGTTTCCATTGCAAAAATGTCTGAAATTACAGTAAAATCTTTCGCCATAGAGCCAAGAATTGCAATGTTGGCTTATGAAAATTTCACCGCAAAGGCGGAAACATCTCAAAAAGTAGCAAAAGCAGTGAAGATTTTACACGAAAAATTTCCGAAAATGATTGTGGACGGAGAAATACAGCCAGATTTTGCGATGAATAGTGATCACCTTTCAGATTATCCTTTTTCAAAATTAGGAACTACACCGGCAAATACTTTTATTTTCCCCAATCTTGAAAGCGCCAATCTTTCCTACAAAATCATCCGCGGAATGAAAGTGGCGCAAACAATTGGGCCAATTTTAATGGGTTTAAACCAACCAGTTCACGTTTTGCAAATGCGTTCAAGCGTAGAAGAAATTGTAAATCTGGCAACGATTGCGGTATTGGATGCGCAGTTGAAGGAGAGTTTGAAGAAATAAAAAAGAAATTAATTGGCACTAATGTGATGTTTGCGCAAGCATCTAAATAAAACTCTTTCTAATTAAATAATTTTTGCTTTCCGGAATTACTGCAATTGTATTGATAAATGTTTTTTAATGAAACTTTCTCCAAAAAGTATTTTAAGTCCAAGTTTTAATTCAAAAAAATACGAACGCAGTTTTAAAGTTAGAGTTTGGATAACGATAATTGGGTTAATAGTATGTGGAATTGTAATTATACTTAAAGAAATATAATAATAAAAGCCAATTTCCTACGCAAAGTTTCCCGACTTTTCGCAATAAATTCAACCGCCAATATCTCTTAGCGGTGCCGATGATTTGCAATTTTTGCTCACAAATCTTACCAATTCAGTCTTTTTTGCTGTTTTTTAATATGATTTTTGACATCATTTTTCTTTTGCTATTTGGAATTTTGTGATAAATATTTCGTAATTTTAAAAGGTTTACTTATCTTAATAGCGTGAATTAATTAATTGATTTTCAAAATTTTAAGTGTAAATATTAATCATTTTAAGTTTTGTTTTTATACCTGATTAGTAGTTCTATTAAGTTTCTTTTTTTTAAAAGATAGATTTTCTCTATTTCAAAATAGATAAACTTTTTGAAATGTGATATTTGTTACTTAAGGGACTATTAATAAGACCTAAATTTGTATTACAAAAAAATAAATTATGGATGTAGAAGTTTTAGCAAGAATTCAGTTTGTTTTCACAATTGCGTTTCATTATATCTATCCACCATTAAGTATTGGTATAGGATTAATTATGGTGATTATGGAAGGTTTATACTTAAAAACCGGGAAAAAAGAATATGAAGTTTTAACACGTTTTTGGTTGAAGATTTTCGCCATCACCTTTGGTATTGGTGTAGCAACGGGAATTATAATGGAATTTGAATTTGGCACCAATTGGGCTGTTTATTCAAAATACGTAGGAGATATTTTTGGAAGCGCACTCGCTGCTGAAGGTTTATTTGCATTTGGTTTAGAAAGCACGTTTTTAGGAATTTTAATTTTTGGTTGGAATAGAGTTTCCCCGAAAGTTCATTTCGTATCAACGGTAGGTGTTTTTTTAGGCTCAATGTTTTCTGCCGTTTGGATAGTTGTTGCAAATAGTTGGCAACAAACACCTGCAGGATATCACATAGTGGGGCAAGGTTTAGCCGCTCGTGCAGAAGTTACCGATTTCTGGGCTATGGTTTTTAACCCATCAAGTGTAGATAGAATTATTCATACATGGCAAGGTGCCTTTCTAGCGGGTTCTTTCTTGGTTTTGAGTGTTCATGCGTATTACATCAGAAAAGGAAGATATATAGAATTATCTAAAAAAGCGTTTAAAATTGCTTTAATAGTGGCAACTGTTGTTTCGTTTTCACAATTAATTTCTGGTCACAGTTCTGCGGATGGCGTTGCAAAAAACCAACCTGCAAAATTAGCGGCCATGGAAGGTCACTATGAAAAATCTGCACCTGCAAAATTATATCTAGTAGGATGGGTAGATAATAAAACTCAAAAAGTGACGGGTATAGGTATTCCTGGAGGTTTATCATTTTTAGTACACCAAGATTTTAAAGCACCAATTACAGGTTTAAATGCCTTCAAGCCCGAAGATAGACCAGGCCAAGTAAATGCTGTATTTCAATTTTATCATATCATGATTTCTATTGGGATGTTTTTGATAGCATTAACTTTTTACGCAAGTTTTTTATGGTGGAGAGGCAAATTATTTGAAACCAAATGGTTGATGTGGATTTTTTCTTTTTCCGTGCTTTTACCGCAAATAGCCAATCAAGTAGGATGGTTTGCAGCGGAAATGGGAAGACAACCGTGGATTGTTTATGGACTTTTAAGAACCAGCCAAGGTTTTTCTCAAGAAGTTTCAGCAAATCAGATTGTATTTTCATTAGTTCTATTTACAGTTGTTTATACATTGTTATTGATTCTGTTTTTATATTCTTTAAACAAGAAAATAAAACATGGTCCTTATGAAGAAGCTCAAAATGCATTAGAAATTATTTAAATTAAAAAAACATGGAAACATTCTTAGGTATAGATTATCCAACACTTTGGTATTTAGTAGTAGGTTTATTATTTTCAGGATATGCTATTTTGGAAGGCTTTGATTATGGAGCGGGCGCTTGGCATTTATTCTTTAAAAAAGATTTAAGCAGAAGAATTGCAATTAATGCAATCGGACCGATTTGGGATGCCAATCAAGTTTGGCTAATTATTGGCGGTGGCGCTTTATTCGCTGGTTTCCCAGTGATGTATGCCACAATGTTGTCTGCAATGTACATCCCTTTTATGTTATTCTTAATCTTATTGGTATTACGCTCATCCGCCATAAAATTTAGAAGTGCAGAAGAAATGCCTTGGTGGCGAAAAACTTGGGATATTATTTATTTTGTAACTAATGTTTTGATAGCATTTTTATTAGGCGTTGTTCTTGGGAATGTATTGCAAGGTTTTGAAATTGGGCCAAACTTTACTTATCAAGGCGGGATCTTCTTCGCATTTTTAAGTCCTTACGCTTTAATGGCTGGTTTTACCACTTTGTCCATATTTATGACACAAGGCGCCATCTTTTTATTATTAAAAACCGAGGGAAGATTACACGCCAGATTAACTTTCTTGCTGAAAAAAGGAATGATATTTTTTATCATAAGTTTCTCAATAACATCATTATATACATTAATTTTCATTCCTGGCGTAACAGATAAATTTAAAAGCAATCCTGTATTTTTTATTTTACCACTTTTAGCGTTTTTAGCAGTTGCTAATATCCCGCGTTTGGTCGCAAAAAAGAAATATGCTATCGCTTTGGTTTTCTCTTCTTTAACGATGGCATTTTTGTTAATGTTGGTTTCATTGCAGTTATATCCAGTGTTATTACCTTCAACTATTCATCCAGAACATAGCGTAACAATTTATAATGCTGCTTCTTCTGAAAAATCATTGGGAATTATGCTTACAATCGTGCTTATTGGGACACCACTTTTAGCCGGATATTTTGTATTTCTCTATAGAACTTTCTATGGAAAAGTAAAATTAGACGATACCAGTTATTAATTAGTAAAAATTTAATAAAAACATTTATGGCTCTAATATTAGTTTACAAAATGATTTAGGATCATAAACTTTAATTTAATTAAAAGAAATATATATCGAAAATAGCAAACACAATCTCCCGATTTTCTATAACATAAGCAAATGAAAATACAAAAATGGAGTAAATATTGAGGACTCTAAAACCTCAGAATATTATGAATAAAAGGAAGGAATTGTTAACCTTCCTTTTTTTATTATTATACTTCTGACTTACTATTTCTATCACATTATCATGCTATTTTGGCAAAAACGTTTCGTTTTTTTCTTATTTTTAGTTATAAATAAATGCAGCATTGTCAAAAATTTATAATCTGCGACAAAAACCAACAATAAAACCTATTCTCCCATCTTATAATATTTATTTACATTTGCGAAAATTAGTTTTATGATTTATTCTTTACGAGGCAAAGTATTAGAAATTCAGCCTACTTCTTGTGTGATTGAGTGCAACGGCGTGGGTTACTTAGTCGGCATTAGTTTGCAAACTTCAAATAAAATTAAATTAAACGAAAATATTTTTATCTACATTCAACAAATTATTCGCGAAGACGCCAATTTATTATTTGGTTTTAACACTCTTTTGGAAAAAGAAATGTTTAATTTGTTAATTAGTGTTAATGGCGTTGGTGCAGTTTCCACACTCATTTTGCTCTCTACTTTTAGCCTTCAAGAAATCGCTTCTGGCATACAATCTGGCAACAGTGGTTTGATACAAAAGGCGAAAGGAATTGGGACCAAAACAGCCGAAAGGATTATTGTAGATTTGCGAGATAAGGTGCAAAAATTTGGGCTTTCTGAAGAAAATATTTCTACTTTTGCAGATAATAAAATTAAAGAAGAATCGTTATCTGCTTTAGAAGTTTTAGGTATTCCTAAGAAAATGAGTGAGAAAATTGCAGACCGTATTTTAAAAGAAAATCCGCTACTTACGACCGAAGATTTGGTGAAGCAGATTTTAAAAAAGATTTAACATTTGAAGAAAAAAAATTTATTACTGACGAAACTTTCGGCACTTTTCTTTCTGTGCTTTAGTTTTGCCAGTGTTTTTGCACAAAATACACCTTCGGACAGCACTATCGTTCGGAAACAATACAACTTGCCAAATCCTGTTCGCTATGAAGCCTATTATGATGTGGCGAGCAATATGTATTACCTCTATCCAAAGGTTGGCAATATGGTAACCGGAAATCCGGTTGCGATGACAACGGCGCAATACATGGAGTATGTAAAGAATAACCAACTCAGTTCTTACTACCGAGAAAAATCTAATGATAATAATTTAGTCGATAGAAAAGACCAAACAGACGCGCTCAAAAAAGGCTTTATCCCAAGTGTTACCATAAAAAATAAAATTTTTGAAACCATTTTTGGAGGCAATAAAATTGAAATAATTCCGCAAGGTTTTGCTTCTTTTGATTTGGGAATATTATACCAAAAAATTGATAATCCTTTAATTCTGCCTCAAAATAGAACAAGTTTCGCTGTCAATATTCAGCAAAGAATTCAGTTAGGATTATTGGGAAAAGTAGGCGAAAATTTACAGTTAAAAGCCAATTATGACACCCAAAGTGGTTTTGCTTTTGAGAATAGAATGAATCTTGTTTACCAAGCAAAAGGCTCTTGGCAAGACTTGCAAAGCAAAGGCTTGACCGATAAAACCACCGGCGGCGAAGATAAAATCATCAAAAGATTAGAATTTGGAAATGTGAATATGCCACTTTCTACAAGTTTAATTCGTGGTTCAGAAAGTTTATTTGGTTTAAAAACCGAATTTCAATTGGGGAAAACTAAAGGGACTTTGGTGCTTTCTCAACAGCAAGGCGAAGCCCGAAATATTGTGGTGCAAGGTGGCGGCGTTTTTAACACTTTTAAAATAAATGCGATAGATTATGAAGACAATCAGCATTATTATTTAGGTCATTATTTTCTTGATAATTACGATCAGGCGCTTTTAAATTATCCTCAAATTAATTCTAAAGTAAATATTACCCGTATTGAAGCCTGGGTTATCGATCAAGGATCAGGAAATTTGCAAGAGCAAAAAAGCATGATTGGTATTCGGGATTTGGGCGAAGGTCCTTCTGGTTTCCCAGATAATTCTCAAAACAATCTTTATCAAAGTATTATTACAAGCATTGGTACGCCGCGAGATCAAAATACAAATTATACCAATATTTTAGCAGGAAAAACTTTTCCTAATGCACAAGGCGTATCAGAAACTTACACCAATGGCGAGCAATATATCTATAGTAGCAAAAGCAGAAGATTATCTAGCGGAGAATTTACTTATAATCCACAACTAGGTTATCTTTCTTTAAACCAAAGATTAAATGACAATCAATATTTAGCCGTTTCTTATTCTTATACAATAAATGGTTCTAATCAAGTTTACAAAGTAGGAGAGTTTTCAGAAGAAAGCCCTGTGGTGATTGCCAAACTTTTAAAATCGAACACCATTACTCAACCTACATCGCCGATGTGGGATTTGATGATGAAAAATATTTATCCGCTTAATGCAAGCCAGGTCAATCAAGATGGATTTATAATGAATGTTTTCTACCGCGATCCTACAAGTGGTGGAAAAGTGAACTATTTGCCAAACACTCCAGTTCAGGATTTGAACTTGTTAAAATTATTCAATTGGGATAGATTAAATTTGAATAATGACTTACAAACCAACGGCGCACAAAGTGGGGATGGTATTTTTGATTTTGTCCCTGGCATTACGATTGATGCCGAAAATGGTAAATTAATTTTCACCAAAGCCAAACCTTTTGGTAAATATCTGCAAGGCGTTATTGGTGTGAATGATCCGAAATATGTGTATAATGATTTGTATGATCAGCAAAAATCCGTAGCCTCACAAAACAGTCTGTCACAACGATATACTCTAGAAGGCCGCTACAAAGGCTCGCAAGGTTCAGGCATTTCTCTGGGTGCGATAAATGTGCCGCAAGGCTCGGTAAAAGTGACGGCAAATGGTGTTGCTTTAGTTGAAGGGCAAGATTACACCGTCGATTATCTGTTAGGTTCAGTTAATATTATTAATGAAGCAGTAAAAAATTCTGGGCAAGCCATTAATATTTCATTAGAAAACCAATTGACTTTTAACACACAAAGAAAAAGTTTTTATGGCTTAAATTTAGAACGAAAATTTAATGATCATCTCACAGTTGGCGCCACCGTCGTTAATTATGGCGAAAGACCTTTAACACAAAAAGTAAATTTTGGTGATGAAGCGGTGAACAATACAATGGCGGGTTTTAATTTATTGTATAACAATCAACTGCCTTTTTTAACCCGACTGACAAATAAAATTCCGTTTGTGAAAACAGAAGCACCCTCAAATTTGAATTTTTTAGCAGAAGGTGCTTACTTAATTCCAGGGCAAAATAAAGGGACAAATGACCAATCTTACATTGATGATTTTGAACAAACGACTTCAAAAATTTCTTTAAAAGATCCTTCTTCGTGGAGTTTAGCATCAAAACCAGAACTCAACCAAACTGATCCCGTCTTTGCGGGTGCTGGTTTAAATGATAATATCCAAAATGGTTTCGGAAGAGGCTTAATTTCTTGGTATAATATAGACCCAAGATTTTATGGCGTCGGTGGAAAGGCACCAAACGGCATAAATGCGCAAGCGCTTTCTAATCACGCTTCTAGGAGAGTACAACTATCAGAATTATTTAATAGCCGCGATTTTGTAGCAGGAGAGCAAACTTATACCAATACTTTCGACGTTACTTATTATCCGACAGAGCGTGGGCCTTATAATTTCAATCCTGCTAATGAAAGCACGCAGCAAAGATGGGGTGGATTAATGCGGCCAATTTCTGTGTCGAATTTTGTAAATTCTAACATCCAATATGTGGAATTTTGGTTGATGGATCCCTATGCAGATGGTAATCCTTTGGGTGCCGCACCAAAACTTTTATTACAACTTGGGAACGTGTCTGAAGATGTTTTGAAAGATGGAAAATTAGAATACGAAAATGGTTTACCAACGCCAAATGTGCCTGCCAATACAAGTACTACAAATTGGGGCGTGCAGCCAAACCAATTTCCTATTTTGTATGCATTTTCTACCGAGGGAGCAGAAAGAACGGCACAAGATTTAGGACTCGATGGTTTAGACGACGCACAAGAAAGTGAAAAATATAATTTTACCTCTATAAATCCCGTTACGCAAGTAAATGATCCCGCTTCCGATGATTTTCTATATTATTTATCAGATAAATTTCAAGGCGCATTAGCTGCTTCATTAACGGATAGATACCGATATTTCCGTAATCCGCAAGGAAATTCTCAAAGTAATTCTTTAGAAGTATCTTCCCAAACACCAGATTCTGAAGACGCAAACGGCGATTATAATTTAGATCAAAGTGAAAATTACAACCAATATACAGTAGATTTAGCCAAAACCGATTTAGTGGTTGGCCAAAATAATATTGTAGATGAAAAACAAGTTCAAGTAAAATTTCAAAACGGACAAACAGGAACCAACAAATGGTATTTATTTAGAATTCCTGTGGCAAAATATGATCAAACTTCAGGTGCACACGATCCGTCTATTTTAAACAATGTGCGTTTTGCCAGAATGTTATTGGAGGGTTTTGACCAAAAATCAACATTGCGTTTTGGTACTTTTGATTTGGTTAGAACCGATTGGCGCGCTTACACTAATAATATCGCAAGTTCTTCCGTACCTGCTACCGATGAAGGAACAGCCGCATCACCAACTCAAAATGATAATTTTGATGTTGGAAGTGTGAATTTAGAAGAAAATTCTGGCGGTTCTCCTCCTTATGTTTTGCCACCTGGCATTGAGCGTCAAGTTCTTAGTGGAAATGCGGGCGCGCAAAGACAAAATGAAGCCTCGCTTTATTTAAAAGTAACAGATTTGCGAGACCAAGCACGTGGCGTTTTTAAAAACACCCAACTGGATATGCGCCGTTTCAAAAAAATGGAAATGTTTGTGCATGCAGAAGATTTAAAAAACCTAATGTCTAGCGATCTAGATCCCAACGCAAAATTCTTTATCCGTTTTGGTAGTGATGCTACAGACAATTACTACGAATATGAAGCCTCATTAAAATATACGGCGCAAAATGCAAAATCTCCTTTAGAAATTTGGCCATCAGAAAATAATGTGGATTTTGAACTCCAAAGTTTTGTTGATGCTAAACAAAAGCGAGATGGCACTTCTGGTGCTTTAATTACGGATCGCTTTACAGATCCTGAATTTGGTGACGGTGATAAAAAAATCTACGTAAAAGGCCGCCCAAGTTTAGGAAATATTACCACCATCATGATTGGTGTAAGAAATAATTATAAAAACATTGGTTCAAAAGAAGTAGCGCCTCCTGGGCCAAAAGATTTGGTACTTTGGGTAGATGAATTGCGACTTTCTGGGATTGATAACAAAGGAGGTTACGCCGGAAATGCATCTTTAAATTTCAACCTGGGAGATTTTGCCACTGTGAATGCAAACGCCTCATTTTCTACAATTGGTTTCGGAAGTATTGTGTCTAAACCTGCAGAACGCTCGCAAAACAATAATTCTGCATTCGGCATTAATACAACTGTAAATGTTGACAAATTTTTACCAGAAAAATTAGGATTAAAAATCCCCGTGAATTATTCCTACAGCCAAACCATAGAAGATCCAAAGTACAATCCTTTAGATAATGATATAGAATTTAGCAAAGCCAAAAATAATGCGGAACTGAAAAAAGTGGCCAGAACTTACACGCAGCAAAGAAGCATCGGCGTAGTAAATATGCATAAAGAGCGTGTAGATACAAAGAAAAAGCAAAAATTTTATGATGTAGAAAATATTTCGCTAACCACAATTTATAACGACGATTTCTATCGGGATATTTATACCAAACGAAATTATCGCCAATACTTAAGAGGATATGCAGATTACAATTATAATTTTAAACCTTATGTCATTCGTCCTTTTAATAAATTAATTAGCGATACAGCAAAATCTTCGAAATATTTGCAATGGATTAAACAAATTAATTTTAACCCAGTTCCTACCAGATTATCTTTTCGCGCAGAAATAGATCGTAATTATAACGAACTGCAATTTAGAAACGTAGACGCTTTAATTTCTGGCATACAAGGCAATGATTTTGATGTTATTAAAAACAGAAATTTCTATTTTGGCTGGCAATACAGTTTAGGATTTAATTTTACAAAATCTTTGAAATTAGAAATTACTTCTGCTACAAGAACATTAAATGACAATGTGAGCGTTTATGATATGAATTCAGGCTCTATCTTCAAAGATCCACTTCGCGCAGGAAGACCCGTTTTGTACAATCACAAAGTGCAATTAAATTACAGATTACCGTTTGAATATTTCCCCTATTTAGACTTTATGAATGCTGAAGTTGGCTATGGTTTTCAATATAATTGGAATGCGAGATCGACGGTTTTATTAAACAGCCCAGAAGGAAGTTTGGGAAGCATCGGGCAAAATACCAATAATATTGTGGCGACTTCCACAGTAGATATTCCGAAACTCTTTGGGAAGTTTAATTATTTTAAAAAATTAAATATAACACTTCAAAAACGCCGACAAGAAATAGATTCTTTAAACAATGTTTACACCCAAGCGTGGAGTAAAAAGAAGAAAAAACCAAGTTTTAAATATTATAAATTTAAAAATAAACTCACGCCTTTGCAAGCCATCGCTTTTGCTTTAACTTCCGTAAAACAGTTGGATATTTCTTATAATGAAAACAACGGAATAGTGCTTCCAGGTTTGCTTTCTGCTCCAAATTGGTACGGATACGGGCAAACTTTAGGTGGCCCAACTGCAGGCTTTTTACTCGGTTCGCAAGCCGATATACGTAGAATTGCAATAGAACGTGGTTGGCTTTCTAATTCTAGTTTTTTAAATGATCCATACACCGAATTAAACAGTAAAAACCTCACGGCAAATCTGCAAATAATGCCGGTAAATGATTTTAGAATAGATTTTAATATTTTAAAAAATTACAATAGAAATTTTACGCAAGGTGGTTTCAACGTAGATGCAAATCCAAATACGGCTGCTTTTGATTTCTCCTATGGAAATGAGTTTATTTCCTATTCAAGAACTGCTTGGACATTTAAAACAGCCTTTGTAGATGGAAAAGAAATTTATAATAAATTGTATGAAAATGCGAAAAATATTTACATACAATCTGGTGGCGTATTTAATGCTGATGAATTCGCGCAAGGTAAAGGTTTAGGAGATGCTTATGTTTTGATTCCTGCGTTTCAAGCAGCTGTAGAAGGAAAATCCATAAACGGAAAACTTTCAGATCCAAAAAAATCTGGTTTTCCACTTCCAAATTGGAGAATCACTTATTCTGGTTTAAAAAATATTCCGTTCATCAATAGCCAATTTTCTAAATTTGATATTTTGCACGCATATACTTCCACATACACTGCAACGGGAATCCAGAGTAGTATTGATTTTTATAATGCGGATATTATTAGACAAAGTAATCAAGGATTACCAGAAAATTCACAAAAACCTATTCCAGTTGATGCTTTTGGTAATAACTATAATCCCTATTCCTTTTCACAAGTGGGCTATGTAGAGGCTTTTGCACCGCTAATCGGTGCAGATTTCACCATGCGAAATAATTTCCAGTTTCGGGCTTCCTATAACCGAGACCGCGCGTTTTTATTGGGATTGGTAAATCATACTTTGACGGAAGATTCTGGCAATGAATATATTATAGGTTTTGGTTACATTTTGAAAGATTTGCAATTAAAATTAAATATGAAGGGAAAAACCAAAAATATTAAAAGTGACCTTAATATTCGTGGGGATTTCTCTCTACGCGACAGCAAGACGAGAATTACTAATATTTTGCAAAACGATTCGCAAGTTACAGGCGGGCAAAAATTAATGTCAATTCGGCTTTCAGCAGATTATAACATGTCGAAAAATTTCAATTTGAAATTCTTCTATGATCAATTAATGACGAAATATAAAATCTCCACAGCGTTTCCTCTTTCCACAATCAGAGCAGGTTTAACGGCTACTTTCACTTTTAGTGGCGCAGGATTTTAATTAATTAAATAAAATTTCAACTAAATTTCACTTTGTCAAAGTTTTAAAGCGCCCAGCAAATACTTTGACAAAGTTTTTTTATTTTAAACTCTAAGGTTTATTGGAATGAAGTTTCCTTAAACTCTATAAAATATCAAACTTTTGTATTTCCTGCTTTCTTGTAGGTTTGTGGTTAAAAAAATAAGTCTTAAATTTAAAACATTAAATTAAAAAATTTGAAATCGCTGTTAGTAAGTTTGCAAATAAACACATATAAACTTGGGCGATTACAGATGAACTTTAAACACAGTAAATAATTAATTAAATATGAATTTATACACCCAACCTATGCTTCGCGAAGATGCTTTAAAAGGAAAAGTAGCCATCGTAACTGGCGGCGGAAGTGGTCTTGGAAAAGCAATGACCAAATATTTTCTGCAACTCGGTGCAAAAGTCGTGATTACTTCTAGAAATTTAGAAAAACTACAAAATACAGCAAAAGAGTTGGAGGAACAAACCGGTGGAAAAGTGCTTTGTGTAGCATGCGACGTTAGAAATTGGGACGAAGTAGAAGCCATGAAAAATGCGGCAGTGAAAGAATTCGGGCAAATTGATATCTTATTAAATAACGCTGCAGGAAATTTTATTTCACCTACTGAGAGATTAACGCATTCCGCATTTGATTCTATTTTGGATATAGTTTTAAAAGGCACCAAAAACTGTACACTTTCTGTGGGAAAATATTGGATTGATAATAAAATCCCCGGAACAGTTCTCAATATTGTTACTACCTATGCTTGGACGGGTTCTGCTTATGTCGTGCCTTCTGCATGTGCAAAAGCGGGCGTTCTAGCGATGACGAGAAGTTTGGCCGTAGAATGGGCGAAATATAACATTAGATTTAATGCAATTGCGCCAGGTCCGTTTCCTACAAAAGGAGCTTGGGAAAGACTTTTGCCAGGAGATTTGGCAGAAAAATTTGATATGCGAAAAAAAGTACCGTTGAGGAGAGTGGGAGAACACCAAGAATTGGCAAATTTGGCGGCTTATTTAGTTTCAGATTTTTCTGCGTATGTAAATGGAGAAGTCGTAACCATAGATGGTGGCGAATGGTTGCAAGGCGCAGGAGAATTTAATATGCTCGAAGCCATACCGCAAGAAATGTGGGATATGATGGAAGCGATGATTCGGGCGAAAAAGAATTCGTAATTTATTTTTAATATTTGGTAATCAGCAGATAACAATCATAATATTCTAATTCTGGCGCGCTTTTCCGATTATAGATTTTTATCCAAACTTTTGTGGTTTTTTCTATTGTGAAATTTACAATTGAAATGCCATCTAGTTTGGTATTTTCTTTTGCGATTAATGCGTTTGTATCTTTATTATATATAAATAAGTCTATGTCTTTCACTTCAGAATATCCGCCCAAACCAAACACTTTGTAATCGCCTGGTGAAAGGGTTGTAAATACTGAGGCCATACTTTTGCTTTGCAATTCAAATTTTGCATCATAAATACGTTTCAAACCTAATTCTTTTGCGTGATTCGCTATTTTATCTAAGATTGTTTGGCTAAAAGAAAATGCAGGTATAAGAATAACTGCAAATAAAAACAATAATTTTCTCATCATTTATATGTATTATTAAATAAAAATACAATAAAATTAATAATTTATTATAAAAAATAAAATAATTATTTTCTACAAAAAATATTTTAAATGTAACAAAATGCAAGATTTACCATACTTATATTTTTTAAAACCTATAAACAATGAATTTTAACTTATCCAAACCAATCTTGGCTTTTGCAGTTGCTTTTTCGGCACTCGCTTTTGCGCAAGAAAATGCCTCAAAGTATAGTTATACAGAAGCATTTAAACAAGATTTTTATCAAAATAATGCTACAGAAACCCGTTCTGCGAGCGGACAACCAGGTCATAATTATTGGCAAAATAGGGCAGATTATCAATTAAAGGCTAATCTAGATGCTGACAATAAAAAAATAACAGCATCGGCAGAAATTTCTTATACTAATAATAGTTTTGATAATTTGGGCTTTCTTTGGTTACAAATGGATCAAAATTTATTTAAAAAAGATTCTCGTGGAAACGCGGTAATTCCAGTTTCTGGAAGTAGAAATGGCGCGCACGGCGAAACTTTTGATGGCGGTTACACCATTTCTAGTATAGAAATATTATCGGAAAATGGGAAAAGTTTAAAAGTAACGCCTACATATACGGTTGTAGATACTAGGATGCAGATAGATTTGCCTCAAGAATTAAAAGCAAAAGGCGGCGAAATTAAATTTAAAATTAATTATTCTTTCACTTCTCCAGATTATGGATCCGACAGAATGGGTGTAAACGAAACCAAAAACGGTAGAGTGTTTACGGTTGCACAATGGTTCCCTAGAATGTGTGTGTACGATGATGTGATGGGCTGGAACACGCTCCCATATCTTGGTGCAGGGGAATTCTATTTAGAATATGGCGATATTACAGCAGATATTACAGTGCCGTCAAATCATTATGTAGTTGCTTCTGGCGAACTTATGAATCCAAAAGATGTTTATACAAGCGCGCAAATTAAAAAATGGGACGAGGCAAGAAATAGCGATAAAACAGTTACCATCAGATCTGCAGATGAAGTGAACAATGCGCCAAAAATAGCAAATGGCACAAAAACCTGGAAATTTAAAATAGAAAATACGCGGGATTTTGCATGGGCATCTTCACCTGCATTTATTTTAGATGCTGCAAGAATGAATTTACCAAGCGGTAAAAAAGCTTTGGCTATTTCTGCATATCCAGTGGAAAGTATGGGGAACGATGCATGGGGAAGATCTACAGAATATGTGAAACACTCTATAGAAAATATGTCTAAAAGATGGTATGAGTTTACTTATCCAAACGCTACAAATGTCGCTGGTATGGAAGGCGGAATGGAATATCCAGGAATTGTTTTTTGCAACTATAAAGACAAAGGCAAAAGTCTTTGGGGCGTTACAGATCACGAGTTTGGGCACAACTGGTTCCCAATGATTGTGGGTTCAAACGAAAGAAGATATGCATGGATGGATGAAGGTTTCAATACTTTCTTAAATGGTATTTCTGATAAAGATTTCAACAATGGCGAATATGCATCTCCAAATAATTTAGGAAAATCTGCCTTCTTTTTAGAAAATGACAAATTAGAACCAGTATTAAATGCGCCGGATAATTTAAAAGAAGCGAATCTTGGAATATTAGGTTATTACAAACCCGCTTCTGGGCTAAATATGTTGCGAGAAACTGTTTTAGGTGAGGCTAGATTTGATAAAGCCTTCCGAACATACATCCAAAGATGGGCATTTAAACATCCACAACCAGAAGATTTCTTCAGAACTATAGAAAACGTTTCTGGTGAAGAATTAGATTGGTTTTGGAGAGGCTGGTTTGTAAACAACTGGAAAATAGATCAAGCCGTAGATGGTGTAAAATATGTAAACGGTGATGCCAAAAAAGGCGCTATAATTTCTATCTCTAATTTAGAAAAAATGCCGATGCCTGTTGATGTTGAAGTGAAATTTAAAGATGGAACAACCCAAGAAATTAATTTGCCAGTTGAAATCTGGAAAAGAAATATAGATTGGTCTTTTAAAGTAAATTCTACAAAAGAAATAGCCAGTGTTACTATAGATCCTAAAGGAAATATTCCAGATATTAACAGAAAAAATAATGTGTGGACTTCCGATAAATTGGTTAAACAAGATCCCATCAACTTATCAGATTATTTAGGCGTTTTCTCCAGTAAAGAACTTCCCATCAAAATAACAACTACAACGGAAAATGATCAATTGCTAATACAAGCAACAGGGCAGCCATCCGTTCCGCTAGAATATGTAGGTAAAAATAAATTTACTTTTACGCAAGCTGGCCTTGATATTCAGTTTGATGCCGATAAAAAAGGCTTTACATTAATGCAAGGCGGTAAAGAATTTAAATTTACGAAAGAATAATTTTTTTCACAATCTTTTAATTAAAACTTCTTCAGCAATGGAGAAGTTTTTTTAATTTTAATGCAAATTACTTATCTTTAAAATTATTTTGAATGTATTGGTGTTTTTAAAATCATGAAAAAATTATACTTCACTTTTTTTTGTTTAATTTCAATATTTTATTTTGGGCAAATTACTTCTAAAGAAATAATGGGGAATTGGAAAGTAGTGAAAGTTTTAAATGAATTAGGAAATAAAGATTTAACAAAAGGTTTTAATTCTTCAATATTTAAATTTGATAAAAATTTTAATTTTGCTTTAAAATCGAGCGACAAAAATCCATTGTTTTCACAAATTGAAAGTATGACGAAAAACTCAAAATGGAAAATTGATCCGCAAAAAAATAGAGTAAAAATCGGTAATAAAAATGATAATTATACAACAATGTTTATTGAAGTTGAACGGAAAAATGAGAAAACAATTTTTCATTTAACCGAGAGTAATATAAATTTGGAAGTAGAAAAAATTGAAAAAAATTGAAAAATATTAGACTTTTTGGAATTAAAAATCACTTAAAATTAATCATTTTATTATTATTTATCTTTTCAAATTTCAGGGCTCAAACCTGCGGTGGAACTTTTGGAAATCCTATTTTTAACGAAACCTTTGGAACGGTACTTTCGCCAAATCAAATAATTTCTCCGCCTCTAGTTGCGCCCGCTTCTACAAACTACCAATATGTATCTATTTATCCCCCGAATGATGGGCAGTATACAATCACAAACCAATCGGGATATGCGCCGTGGGGGTTTATAAATTCTCTAGATCACACCAATGATGCATCAGGAACGTATGGAAATATGTTGGTTGTAAATGCCAGTTACAGTCCAGGTGAATTCTATAGAAGACGGGTTTCTAATCTTTGCTCTAATCAATTTTATAGATTTTCTGCGTGGATTCTTAATTTGCATGGCGCTGGAACAAATATCATAAAACCAAATGTTACCTTTCAAATTAGAACAACCTCGGGAGCAATAATTGGGTCAGTAAGTTCGGGAGATATTGCAGAAGACAGCACATGGAAAAATTTTTCTATTGATTTTAAATCTGATATTAATTCTAATGCTGTAGATGTAGTTCTCATTAATAATTCGCCAGGCGGCAATGGGAATGATTTAGCAATTGACGATATTACGTTTAGTCCGTGTGGTCCTTCCACAAGTATTTCCGCAGATATACCAAATGTTTTTACTTCTGGGATTTGTGATAATTCTCAAGCTTTTCAGCTCACAGCTAATTTAAGTACGAATACTTTTTTAAACGTCAATTATATTTGGCAAAAAAGTTCAGATAATGGCTTTTCTTGGGTAGATTTAACCATTCCTACTTCAAATCCTGTTGTGAATATCGCAGCCGGAAGTTATCAAAATGGTGATCAATTTAGATTTATTGTGGGTGAATCTGCAAATATTTTATCAGCCAATTGCCAAGTTATTTCTACACCAATTACCATTAAAATAAATGGTTATCCTGCTGCACCAACTGTAAGTTCTCCTTTAAATTATTGCCAAAATTCTGTCGCCACTTCATTAACGGCAACTGGCACAAATCTACTTTGGTACGCTTCTGCAACTGGCGGAACGGGAAGTACGACAGCGCCAACTCCAAATACTTCCGTTACAGGCACATTTTCTTTTTGGGTTTCACAAGTAGTAAACGGTTGCGAAAGTCCACGTTCAGAAATTAAAGTTAATATTAATGCAAATCCAAATGCACCAATTGTAAGTTCACCAATAAATTATTGCCAAAATTCTGTCGCCACTTCATTAACGGCAACTGGCACAAATCTACTTTGGTACGCTTCTGCAACTGGCGGAACGGGAAGTACGACAGCGCCAACTCCAAATACTTCCGTTACAGGCACATTTTCTTTTTGGGTTTCACAAGTAGTAAACGGTTGCGAAAGTCCACGTTCAGAAATTAAAGTTAATATTAATGCAAATCCAAATGCACCAATTGTAAGTTCACCAATAAATTATTGCCAAAATTCTGCTGCTTCAGCATTAATGGCAACTGGCACAAATTTGCTTTGGTACACTTCAGCAACCGGCGGAACGGGAAGTGCAACAGCGCCAACTCCAAATACTTCCGTCGCCGGCACATTTTCTTTTTGGGTTTCTCAAGTTGTCAATGGCTGCGAAAGTCCACGAACTGAAATAAAAGTTTTAATTAAAGCAACGCCTAGCGCACCAACTGTAAGTTCACCATTAAATTATTGTCAAAATTCTGTCGCCACTTCATTAACAGCAACTGGAACAAATTTACTTTGGTACACTTCTGCAACCGGCGGAACGGGAAGTACGACAGCGCCAACTCCAAATACTTCCATCGCCGGCACATTTTCATTCTGGGTTTCGCAAGTTGTTAATGGTTGCGAAAGTCCGCGAACTGAAATAAAAGTTTTAATTAAAGCAACGCCTAGCGCACCAACTGTAAGTTCACCGATAAATTATTGTCAAAATTCTGCTGCTTCAGCATTAACGGCAACTGGAACAAATTTGCTTTGGTACACTTCTGCATCTGGCGGAACGGGAAGTGCAACGGCGCCAACTCCAAATACTTCCGTCGCTGGAACATTTTCTTTCTGGGTTTCCCAAGTTGTCAATGGTTGCGAAAGTCCGCGTTCAGAAATAAAAGTTTTAATTAAAGCAACGCCTAGCGCCCCAATTGTAAGTTCACCGATAAATTATTGTCAAAATTCTGCTGCTTCAGCATTAACGGCAACTGGCACAAATCTACTTTGGTACACTTCTGCAACCGGCGGAACGGGAAGTTCAACAACTCCAACTCCAAATACTTCCGTCGCCGGCACATTTTCATTCTGGGTTTCGCAAGTTGTGAATGGTTGTGAAAGTCCGCGTTCAGAAATTAAAGTTAATATTAATGCAAATCCTAATGCACCAATTGTAAGTTCGGCAATAAATTATTGTCAAAATTCTGCTGCTTCAGCATTAACAGCAACTGGCACAAATTTGCTTTGGTACACTTCTGCAACTGGCGGAACAGGAAGTGCAACGGCACCAACTCCAAATACTTCCGTCGCCGGCACATTTTCTTTTTGGGTTTCTCAAGTTGTGAATGGTTGCGAAAGTCCGCGTTCAGAAATTAAAGTTAATATTAATGCAAATCCTAATGAACCAATTGTAAGTTCGCCAATAAATTATTGTCAAAATTCTGCGGCTTCAGCATTAACGGCAACTGGAACAAATTTACTTTGGTACACTTCAGCAACTGGCGGAACGGGAAGTAGGACAGCGCCAACTCCAAATACTTCCGTTGCCGGCACATTTTCTTTTTGGGTTTCCCAAGTTGTGAATGGTTGCGAAAGTCCACGTGCAGAAATTAAAGTAGAAATTTCTCCAGAACCACATTCTTCAACCTTAGTTGATGCAACAATTTGTAACGGACAAACCATAGTTCTTGATGCTGGAAGTGGTTTTAAAAGTTATGAATGGAATACCACGCCGCCCACTTTTTCACAAACATTGCAGGTTTCAAAAGTGGGGACTTATTCTGTAATTTTAACGGGAAATAATGGTTGCTCCGCAACACAAAGCGTAAACGTAAGCGCTGGAGAAACGCCAACAATTGTGAATATTATTTCAACAGAAAACGCTATTGAAATAATCGCTTCGGGTGGAAATCCACCTTATTCTTATTCGATAGATAACCAAAAAACTTGGCAAAATAGTAATGTTTTCACCAATTTAAAAGCAGGGATTTATACCGTTTTTGTAAAATCTCAACTAAATTCTTGTAGCATTTCGGTGGAGACAGCGGTTATTTTTATTCCAAACGTAATTACACCGAATAATGATTCTTTTAATGATGTTTTTAAAATTAAGAACATTGAATATTTTCCAAATGCAAAAATCATAATTTTCGATAGGTTTGGAAAGTTGATTTTTCAATCAAGCGACATCAAAAATTTTACTTGGGACGGAAGATTTTTAGGTAGAATTTTACCATCGGGCACTTTCTATTATATCTTGGATCTTGGAAATGACTATAAAAAAACAGGTTGGATTTTGCTAAAAAATAGAAACTAAAATATTTCTTGGACTTAAAAATAATTTTAGTTAAAAAAAGAAATCCCCGTAAAAATTAGATTTTTACAAGGATTTCAAAACACAAATGATGAAAATCAAAGTTAATGTCGCAATTACTATACCAAAAAAGAGATTTTTGATTCAACTTTTTTATGATTAATTATTGATAATCAACAAAGTACATATAAATCAATCAGTCAAGCCTTTCCCGTCTAGAATTCTATCTTTATTTTTTTCAATTCTTTGTATTCTCGTTTTTTCTTGTTTTGCATTTGAGAAGAAAAGCAAATATGCTCTTTGTCTTCCAGGTGTCAGTTTTGCAAAAGCAAGTTTTAAGGCTTTATCATCTTCTAGAATTTTTGAAAACTCTTTTGGAATTTCAAATTCTTTCGTTGTTTTCAATACTATTTTTTTGCCAGACTTTTCTACTTTGATGGCTTCTTGTAGATATTTTGCAATGGTTTTTTCTAAATTTTTTATTTCCTTTAATGATGTAAATCTCATTTGCATCGCAGATTGTACATTGGCAGATTGCTGAATCAAAATATTTTCAGGATCTTTCATTAATGCACCTTTAAAAAATAGTAAAGCGCAATATTCTTTAAATTGATGAATAAGAAAAACATTTTTTTCTTGTAAAATGTAGGTGGGTTGTCCCCATTTTAAATCTTCATCAAGTTTCGTTTTGAGCGCAATTTTTCGCAATTCTTGCATTTCTTTTTGAAATTTGGAAGGCTTTTCAAAACAGAAGTTCACTTTTGGGTTCACGAGATTTTATTTTAAACTAAGTTATAAAAAAATAAAAATCCGTTTCCAATAATTTGGAAACGGATTTTTGATTATTTTACAAAACTTTGTCAAAGTAAACATCTTTGCACACAAAACTTTGACAAAGTGAAGACTCGCAGGTTTAGAAAACTTTGTCAAAGTAAACATCTGTGCACAAAAAACTTTGTCAAAGTAAACATCTTTGCACACAAAACTTTGACAAAGTGAATACTCGCAGCGCTTTGTCAAAATTTTCGACGGTGTGTTTGTATTTTGACAAAGTTTAATTTTGTAAAGCCGTTAAAGTTTATTCTACTGGTCTGAAAACCAAACCACTTTCTTCAAAATAATCCAGCGTAATTCTGTCGCCTTCATTTACTTTTCCGGCAAGTATTTCTTTAGACAATTTATTTAAAACTTCCTGCTGAAGCACTCTTTTTAAAGGTCTTGCGCCAAAACTTGGATCGTAACCTTTATTGGTAAGATATTTTATGGCATCTTCTGTCGCCGTTAAAAATATACCTCTACTTTCCAACATTTTATTAAATCCATGCAATTGGAAATGAACAATTTTGCCAATTTCTTTTCTGCTTAAAGGTTGGAAAAGCACGGTTTCATCAATTCTATTGAGAAATTCTGGACGTAAACTTTGTTTTAATAAGGCAAAAACTTCAGTTTTGGTTTTTTCTAAAATTTCAAATTGATTATCATCAGTTAAGTTTTCAAAGTTTTCCTGAATAATATGCGAACCCAAATTGGAAGTCATAATGATGATTGTATTTTTAAAATTCACCATTCTTCCCTTATTGTCGGTCAATCTTCCATCATCCAAAACCTGCAAAAGCGTGTTAAAAACATCTGGATGCGCTTTTTCAATTTCATCAAAAAGCACCACAGAATAAGGTCTTCTTCGCACGGCTTCGGTTAATTGTCCGCCTTCGTCATAACCAACATAACCCGGAGGCGAACCGACCAATCGAGAAACCGAATGTTGTTCTTGGTACTCGCTCATGTCAATTCTGGTCATATTATTTTCGTCATCAAATAAATATTCTGCGAGCGCTTTTGCCAATTCCGTTTTACCGACACCCGTTGTTCCGAGAAATAAAAAGGAACCGATTGGTTTTTTTTCGTCATTTAATCCTGCGCGATTTCTTCGGATGGCATCGGAAACAGATTCTATCGCTTCTTCTTGTCCCACAACTCTTTTGTGAAGTTCGTCTTCCAGATGCAATAATTTTTCTCGTTCGGATTGAATTAATTTTGTCACCGGAATTCCAGTCCATTTTGAAATGACTTCCGAAATGTTTTCTGCCGTTACTTCTTCTTTAATTAATTCATTTTGATGGTTTTGCATTTCTAACTCTAAAGTTTGCAGTGCATCTTCTTTTTCTTTAATTTTTCCATATTGAATTTCCGCTACTTTCGCGTAATCACCGGCTCTGGAGGCGCGTTCTGCTTCGAGTTTTAAGGCTTCAATATCTTTTTTAATGGTCGTTAAATCTTCAGATTTTTGTTTCTCTTTTAACCATTTTGCATTAATTTCGTTTCTATCTTCTTGAAATTTTGCAATATCTTCTTTTAAATGATTCACGCGAACATCATTTCCTTCATTGGAAATTGCGGCCAATTCTATTTCCATTTGGATAAGTTTTCTATCTAAAACATCCAATTCTTCGGGTTTTGAATTGATTTCCATTCTCAATTTTGCCGAGGCTTCATCAATTAAATCAATCGCTTTATCGGGTAAAAATCGGTCGGAAATGTAGCGTTGAGATTGTTCAACCGCCGCAATTATCGATTCATCTTTTATTCTGACTTTGTGGTGCGCTTCATATTTTTCTTTAATGCCACGAAGAATGGAAATCGCAGATTCCGTGTCTGGTTCTTCCACCATCACTTTCTGGAAACGTCTTTCTAAGGCTTTATCTTTTTCAAAATATTTTTGATATTCATTTAACGTGGTTGCGCCCACCGCTCTTAATTCACCTCTCGCCAAAGCGGGTTTCAAAATATTTGCCGCGTCCATTGCACCTTCGCCGCCGCCTGCACCAACTAAAGTGTGAATTTCATCGATGAATAAAATAATTTGTCCGTCAGATTTTATGACTTCATTTACGACAGATTTTAAACGTTCTTCAAATTCACCTTTAAATTTTGCGCCCGCAATCAGCGAACCCATATCCAAAGAATAAATGGTTTTGTCCATCAAATTTTCCGGAATATCACCGGAAATAATTCGGTGTGCAATTCCTTCTGCAATTGCAGTTTTACCAACACCAGGTTCGCCAATTAAAATCGGATTATTCTTCGTTCTTCTTGATAAAATTTGTAAAACTCTTCTTATTTCTTCATCACGACCAATTACCGGGTCCAGTTTTCCTTCTGCGGCTAATTCATTGAAATTTTTCGCATATTTATTTAATGCCTGATATGTTTCTTCCGAACTTGCAGAAGTGGCTTTGCTGCCTTTTCGCAATTCTGCAATCGCCATTTCCAAAGATTTCTTGGTAACGCCCATATCTTTTAGCATTTTTGAAACATCAGAATTGGTTTCAAATAATGCCAGCCAAAGGTGTTCAATCGTTACATATTCATCGCCCATTTTTTTGGCAATATTTGGGGCGTCTAGCAAAACTTTGTTTGCAGATTGGGACAAATAAATATTTCCGCCTTCTACTTTTGAGAGTTTTTCAATGTTTTCTCGGTTTCGTTCACGAATTAAATTTAATTCTGCTTCAGATTTTTTCATCAAAAAAACAGAAATGTTTTCATCGCTTTGCAAAATACCTTCAAGTAAATGTTGGGGTTCTATGCTTTGGTTCCCAAATTCCATAGCGACTTGCTGCGCTTTTTGTATGGCTTCTTGGGATTTTGTGGTATATTGATTTAGATTCATTGTTAAGTTTGTTATTTGTGATTTTTCTGTTTATGTCAAAATCTATTCTATTTTAATTTTCACAATAAAGTACGACAATTTTTCCGAATAATTCAAATATTATCTAATGATTTAAGACATAATTTCCGAAAAGCGGTAATTTAAGTTTATTTTAAAATCTAATTTTCATTTCTTATATTTGTTAACAATCACTTTAAGTAAAATAATGAACCATTTTCATACGCTCAAAACTTCTAAAGTCGCAAAAGAAACCAATGACTCTGTGCATATTTCTTTTGAAATTCCACAAGATTTGAAGCATCTTTTTCAATTTAAACAAGGTCAATATTTAAACCTTAAAATGATTTTGAACGGCGAAGATTTGCGGCGTTCCTATTCAATTGTAAATGCGCCAACTGACGGCAATTCTGACCTTGAAATTTTGGTCAAACATTTAGAAGATGGAAAAGTTTCTACTTTTTTAAATCAAAATTTAACGTTAGGTGATGTGATCGAAGTTTCGCCACCTGCGGGATATTTTTACACGAATTATCATAAAAGCAATAGAAAAAATTACATCGGTTTGGCCGCTGGAAGTGGGATTTCGCCGGTTTTATCAAATTTAATTGAGGCTTTGTACCAAGAACCAGAAAGCACGGCTTATCTTTTTTTTAGTAATAAAAGTTTAAATGATATTATTTTTAAAGATAGAATTGATGCTTTAGTCGAAAAATTTCAAGGCCGTTTAAAAGTTGTTTATTTATTGTCGCGAGAAAAACATTTTGAAGATGAACTTTTTGAAGGCAGAATTTCATCAGAAAAATTAGAACAATTATTTGAAAGATTTCCTGAAATTGATCCAAAAGAAAGTGTTTTCTTTATTTGCGGTCCATCAGAAATGATAAAAGATGTTTCTACTTATTTAAAAAATGAGAAGAAAGTACCGTCTTTACAGGTGATGTTTGAATATTATGCTGCGCCAGATGATGAAGAAAATGCGGAAATGAGCGATGAATTTAAAGCCATCCCGAATTTGGAAAGCATGGTGACTTTAATAATTGATGACGATGAGTATTCTTTTCACCTCAATTCTAAGAAAAGAAGTATTTTAGATCAGGCTTTAAATGACAAACTTCCGGTTCCATTTGCTTGCAAAGGCGGCGTTTGCTGCACTTGCAAGGCACAGGTGATGGAAGGCGAAGTTTTTATGGAAAAGAATTTCGCATTGACTGACGATGAAGTTGAAAGAGGTTTTGTTTTGACTTGCCAATGCCATCCAACAACGAATATTGTGATGTTAACTTATGATGTTTAAAGTAATTTGAAAATTGGAAAATAGCCTTAATTGATTTTAGCCTTAAAAAGTTTAACGCAAAGGCGCTATTTTTTTATTAATTGTAGAATTAAGACGCAAGTCGGCTTTGCCGATGGGCACATTTTTTAAAATTGAGGTAAATTTTCCAAATCCCAATTGGCGAAGCCAATTTGCGCCTTTAAGATTTGGTAGTCAAGTTAATTTGCGCCTTTGCGCTTAAATATTAAGTAATAATTAAAAAAGTAAAAATTATGAATCCCTGGAAATTTGCCGCGTTTATAGAAGTTGATAAAGAATATAAAGTAAAAGGTTTAAATATCTGGAATTTTTATTGGCATTGTTCCGACAGGAAAATTGAAGTGATTTCCCCAATTGAAGGTCATATTTATCTTTTTAATGAGTATGAAATAAGCGATGGTGACAAAAAAGTAAATTTTGTGGCAGGTGAATTTTCTAACGGAAAAGTAGGTATCTTTACCAAAGATGACTTGTATGAAAGGTCTTTTTAATGTTTTTAACAAGAAAAAATCAAAAAATGAACATTGGTATTTTGCTAAATGTATCTCTGACGGCGAAGAATTTAGAATTTGTGGCTTGAATATTTGGGATTTAGAATGGAAACCTATTAGAAATAACGTTGAAGTCATTGATCCGAATTATCACAATAAATATTATTTCGAAGAATACGAAATTAAAATAGAAAATAAAAAAATAAATTTTGTGGCAGGTGAATTTTCAAATTTAATTTGGGGTTTTTATTTAAAGGATTTATCGTTAGTAGATTAATCCTATAAATAAAATACATTTTATAGCCTAATAATTTCAGGTCAAAAAGTTGGAAATTTTACCAAAGATGAATTAATGGAAAGAAAATTGCTTTAATTAATTTAACAATGTAGGAATTTAACAGTGTACCAATTTAATATTTTAAATTTGTGAAAGTAGTAAAGTAAATTGCTATAACTATTAAACGAAGTATAATATTTTCAACATTTAAATCTATTATCTTTAATCTATCATCAATTATCTCAAAAAAATGGAACAAGAAAAATTTTTAGATTACGTACAAGCCGAAAATAAAGTAGAACCGAAAGATGTAATGCCTGAAGATTATAGAAAACTTTTGGTACGACAAATCTCTCAGCACGCCCATTCTGAAATCGTTGGAATGTTGCCGGAAGCCAACTGGATTTCCCGGGCACCAAGTTTGCGGCGAAAAATGGCACTTTTAGCAAAAATTCAGGATGAAGCAGGACACGGACTTTATCTTTATGCCGCTTCCGAAACTTTAAATAACGGTGAAAACGGCGCAGACCGCGATTCTACTTATAACGACATGCTTTCTGGACGTGCAAAATATTCCAGTATTTTTAATTATCCAACTTTGAGTTGGGCCGATATTGGTGCAATCGGTTGGCTCGTAGATGGCGCTGCAATTATGAATCAAGTGATGCTGATGGGAAATTCTTACGGACCTTATTCCCGTGCAATGGTTCGGATTTGTAAGGAAGAATCTTTCCACCAGAGACAGGGTTATGAAATTTTAATGACGCTTTGCAAAGGAACAAAAGAGCAAAAAGAAATGGCGCAGGAAGCCTTAAACCGCTTTTGGTGGCCGGCTTTAATGATGTTCGGTCCAAACGATTCTGACTCGCCAAACTCACAAAAATCTATGAATTACAAAGTGAAACGTGAAAGTAATGATGATTTAAGACAAAGATTTATTGACGTTACCGTTTCGCAAGCCGAATTTTTAGGTTTAAAAGTGCCCGATGAAAATTTGAAATGGAATGAAGAAAGACAGCATTACGATTTTGGTGATCTGCCGTGGGATGAATTTATGGAAGTTTTGAAAGGAAACGGACCATGCAACAAAAAACGTTTGGAAACCAAGAAAAAAGCACAACGCGAAAATCTTTGGGTAAAAGAAGCGGCGATTGCTTTTGCTGAGAAGCAGATTAAATTGACTAAAACAGCGTAGAAATAAGTTGGAAACAAATTATCGGTTTGGCTTATATTATTTGTTTAAAATCTGGCTATTTGTAATAATTGGAGGAACAATAACTTCGGTCATAGTTTTAGATTTATTATAAAGTGAAGGTTCTTTTCGTCTTGAACGAACGTTTTCCGGATTTTTTATTGGTGTAATTATAATTTTTTTACTGCTTAGTATTCCTTCTTTGTTAATAACACATTTTTTTTATTATAAATTAAGTTCTAAAAAAATTATTAATGATACAGTTTATTTTTCTGTTTTAATAGTTTCATTAATCACATTAATACTGCCTTATTACCTTTTATTGAATAGCATAAATAAAATAAATTCTTTTTATGATGGAAAAGTTTTATCTGTAATTGTTTATACTTTTTTTTTATTTGTAGGATCAATAATCTTTCAACCTAATTTTTTTAAGAAAAAGCAAAAAGAATCCGGTTTAATTTAAACCGGATTTTGTTTTAGTTAATCTTTTAGTTTTGTCATTCCGTAGGAATCTCAGCAAGAAATCAACGACTTAGATTCCTACGGAATGACAAAATAATGTTTCTTTAATGCTTCAAATCTTCCCCAAAACAATTTTCACATTTGTAAATTCTTTCAAAGCATTTGGCGAAAGTTCAATTCCGTAGCCAGAATTTTTTGTGCCACCAAAAGGAAAACGCGCATCAGATTTTGTAATTTGATTGATAGAAACTGTCCCGGATTGTAAATTATTAATGAAAAATTCCAGGCGTTTTTTATCTTTAGACCAAACAGAATTTGCCAATCCAAACTTCGTGTTATTGGCAATTTCCAATAATTCTTCATCTGTTTTTGCTTCTAAAACCATTCCCAAAGGTCCAAATAATTCCTCATCTAAAACTGGATTTCCAAGATTCATTTTTATTAAACCTGGTTGAAAAGAAATTTTATCAATTCTTTCTAACGGTAAAATTATTTCTGCGCTGTTTTCAACCGCTTTTTGATATTGTTTTTCTAAATCATCGGCAAGATCTTCTCGTGCCATTCCCGCAATTTTCGTGTCTTTATCCAGCGGATCTGCGACGATATAAGTTTTGTATTCTGTCACAAATTTTTCTAAAAATTCATCGTAAATTGAACTTTGAATAATAAATCGTTTTGAGGCGACACAGGTTTGTCCGCAATTTTGTAATCTTCCAAGTGCTGCACTTTTTGCCGCTTGATCCAAATCTGCATCATTGAGAACTATGAACGCATCATTGCCGCCCAATTCTAACAAAGATTTTTTAATATTTTTTCCCGCAGCAGCAGCAACGGCGCTTCCGGCTTTTTCACTTCCAGTCAAACTTACGCCCTGAACCAGTGGATTTGCGAGAATTTTTTCAATTTCATCGTGAGAAACTTTGATATGCGTGAAAGTATGTTTTGGAAATCCTGCTTCTTCGAATAATTCTTGTAGCGCATCGCCAGATTTTAAACAAATTGAGGCATGTTTCATAATGACTACATTTCCGGCTAAAATTGCGGGAACGGCAAATCTCAATACTTGCCAAAATGGATAATTCCATGGCATAACGCCCAAAATTATTCCCATTGGTTCGTGGTGAATTTCGGAATAAGCAAATTCTGATTTTATTTTATTTATATCTAAAACATTTTCAACTTTAGAATAATATTCCGCCATTCCTGCGCATTTTTCTATTTCTGAAATCGACTGAGAAATGGGTTTATTCATTTCTTTTGTTATAATTTCAGCGAATTTCTCTTTATTTTTTAACAAAATTTCAGCGAGATTTTGCATTAAATTTTGGCGTTCTGCAAAGGGAATTTTTTTCCAGTTTTCGAATGTATTTTGAGAATTATTGAGATTCATTTTTTAGAAAATTTATTGTGTGAAGGTCGGAAATAATAGATCTTGAAGCAATTAAAACGGATAGATTTTCACTCTTGAAAAGATAGAAAATGGTTTCCTTTTAATTTTCCATCAACCATTCATTCACCAAACTTGCTGCCAAACGCGAGGTTCTTTCTTGTAAATCTAAACTAGGATTTACTTCTGCAACATCTAAAGCAATTAATTTTTTATTATTTAAAATATGGCGGTAAAAATGCATAAATGCAGCGTCTGCAAAAATGCCGTTATAGGCTTGTGCACTTACGCCTGGCGCGATTGCAACATTAAAAACATCCATGCAAATGGTGAGATAAAGAACATCAACAGAATCAGAAAAAGCATTGATTTTCTCATAAATCTGCGGTAAATTTTCAAAAAATAATTCGTCTGCGAGAATGTATTTCATATTATTTTGATGTGCAAAATCGAACAATTTTAATGTATTTGAGTTTTTCTGAATACCGATATGTAAAGAATTTAATTTTTCTTTTTCCGTAATTTGGTAAAATCCGGTTCCTGAAGTGGCGCCAATTTCGGCTTGAATTTCCCGATTATCAAAATGCGCATCAATGTTTATAATTCCGATTTTTGAATTTGGAAATGCCTTTCTTATGCCAGAATAATGCGCAAACATCACTTCATGTCCGCCGCCCAAAACAATTGATTTTGCTCTTTTCGCTAAAATTGTATGGACATTTTCTGCCAGTTTTTGTTGGGCTTCTTCTAAATTTTGATTTTTACATTTCACGTTTCCAAAATCTTTTAGAGAAAAATGGGCTGTTGTAACTGGAAAATTGGCCATATTTTTTCTAATAAAATCGGGCGCTTCTGCTGCACCAACCTTCCCTTTGTTTCTTTTCACCCCTTCATCAACAGCAAAACCTTGAAGTGCAAAATCGTTTTCAGATAAAATTTCGAAATTTTTTTCTAAAGTTACCCGTTGGAAAATGCGGTGGAATAGTGGATCTTCGCCATCAAATCTGCCTTGCCAAATCATAAATTTTATTTTTATTAAAGGTAAGGAATTTTAAAGGTTAATATAATTTTGTCATTAAAATTACTTTAAAAGATTGAACTCCTGCGGAGTTCTTTTTCAATCTTGTTCATTTTTTCTACAAAGGTTTTGCTCCTACGGAGCATTTTTATTTTTGCGAAAATTCAAAGATAAAATGGTATAAGATTTAGGTTGAGAATGAAAATCTATTTTTTTTTAGGATTTTCAAAAGATGAGATAATTTGATTTTAGAAAATACTGGTGGAAAGAAGCGGAATCTTGCGTAAGCGATAGAAATGGAAAGCCCGGAAGAAAAAAAATGAGCGCCGCTTGAAAAGCGGCGCTCATTTTTTTTCTGAGGACTTGTAATGGATAGCGCGACCCGAGCGGCTGGAAATGCGGCTGCGAGGGATACGCCCAAATAATTTTAGATAGTTGTCAATCTTAAAGTATTGGTTTTTCCATCTGCATTTGCTGGTGTTGCATTGAGATTGATTACGTAATCGCCTTCTTCTACAAAGCCGTAATGGTGCGTTAATGTATTGACTTGAACGATGGTTTCATCTGTGGATTTATTCATATCGTAGAAATATGCACGTACGCCCCACAGAAGATTTAGCATTGTTATAACGCGTTTGTTTGCGCTGAAAACAATGATGTGAGAGTTTGGCCTGTGTGCCGAAATTTGAAAGGCTGTGTAGCCAGAATAAGTTAATGTTACAATTGCTTCAACATTGGTGGTTTTTGCAATTCTAACTGCTGCAAGGCAAATACGGTTGGTTAAAAAACGCTCATCAATACAGTTGATGTCTTTCTCAATAGGTGCGTTTTTATGTTGGTAGAAATTGGTGCTTTCAATATTTTTAACAATTTTTGTCATATTTTCGACCACTTCTACGGGATATCTTCCGACTGATGTTTCGCCTGAAAGCATTACTGCATCTGCACCATCAAGCACAGAATTTGCAACGTCATTTACTTCCGCTCTTGTTGGTGTAAGACTGTTAATCATTGTTTCCATCATTTGGGTTGCAATAATAACAGGTTTTGAATAAAATCTTGCTTTTTCTACTAAAGTTTTTTGGATGGCAGGCACTTCTTCCATTGGAACTTCAACTCCTAAATCACCACGAGCAACCATAATAGCATCACATTCTATTAAAATTTGCTCAATATTTTTCACGCCTTCTGGTTTTTCAATTTTGGCGATAATTGGCGTTTTTTGTTTGTTAGTCGGGTGATTTTTAATAATTTCTTTTAGATCAATGATATCTTGGGCATGGCGCACGAAGGAAAGCGCGATCCAATCCAATTCTAGGTCTAAAATAAAATTAGCATCTTCTATATCTTTTTCAGTTAATGCAGGAAGGGAGACGTTCGTATTTGGTAGATTTACACCTTTTTTAGAACTCAATGGGCCACCTTGAATTGTTTTTGCTTTTACGGTATCTTTCTCGTTAGTTTCTATAACTTCTAAAACCAGTTTTCCGTCATCGATTAAGATTCTTTCACCAACTTTTACATCTTGTGGAAATTTTTGATAGGTCATAAAAACTTTTGTAGAATCTCCTTCTATTTTTTCATTGGTAAAGGTTAAAATATCACCTGGATTTAGATATGAGCCTTCTTTTACTACTCCAACTCTTAATTTTGGACCTTGTAGATCTCCTAAAATAGAAACATTATAGCCGAATTCTTCGTTTATTTCTCGGATTAAGTTGACGTTTTTACGCACTAAATCATAATCGGCGTGAGAAAAATTTATTCTAAATACATCTACGCCGGCTTTTACCATGTCAAGCATTACTTCTTTCGTAGAGCATGCAGGTCCTAAAGTGGCGATGATTTTAGTTTTCTTTAAATATTTATTCATAATATTGTATTAATTGATAGTGTTCGTCCTGTGAACAAATGGGAAAAGTCTGAATTTTAAATACAGAATTTTCAGGCCACAAAATTAAGGAAAAATCATCAATAAAATCTGTTGTTCGAATTATATAATCTACATCAGGTAAATCATTAAAAAATAAGCCTTCTGGTGTTTCAAAGTTAAACAATTCTTTTTGTACTTTTATTTGATGACTTTCAGAAGATTTATTGCTAATGATCTGAATGCAATTTTTACTTAAATGATGATAGGCTTGGAACCTATAAAAGTGGTAACTGAAATACGTTCTGCTAATTACGATATCTTTTATTCGTTTAAAACAAAATGCGTTTAAGGCATTAATTTTAAAGAATAATTCATGAGGTTTTAATTCTTCAGTTAATCTTAGTAAGCCAAGATTTGTAAGTGTGTTTTCCTCTTCAAAATCAAGAAATAATTTTTTGGCTTTCAATTATATTTTCTTTTTTATTTAAGATATAAAAGGCGCGCTGTGCTGCTTTTTCTTCTGCTTTTTTCTTTGAAGCTTCTGCTGCATTTGATATTTTATTACCGTTAATTATCACCCAAGATCGAAAAACGAGTAAATTATTGGCTTGAAATTCTTCACAAGTTTCGTAGCAGATTACAATTTTCTTTTTTTGACCCCATTCTAAAAGTAAACTTTTATAACTAATAATTTTATTTTCTAATTTATTAATATCGATAGGTTTTAATAGTTTTTCTAAGACCACTTTTTCGCAAAAATCGTAATTATAGTCTAGAAAAATAGACCCAATTAATGCTTCTAGCAAATTGCCGGAAATATTTTCACTTAAAGTGAGTGCGTTGTTATTCCTTATTAAATTTTTCAAGCCAAGTTCTTCACCTAATCTATTGAGGTTTTTACGGCTTACGATTTTAGATTTCATTTGCGTTAGAAATCCTTCTTTTGCTTGTGGAAAATTTTGAAATAGGTATGTGGCAATAATTGTCCCCAGTACAGAATCACCTAGAAACTCTAATCTTTCACAGTTTTTTTGTTTTACTTTTGAGGAGGTTCGAAGAGAAAAAGCCTCTTTGTATATGTCTAGATTTTCAATTTGTAAACCTGTAATTTTTTCAATTTTATTTTTAAAATTGAAATCTTCTTCAGAATAATTTTTCTTTCTATCCTTTATTAAGAGTTTAGAAAAATACTTCTGCAGTTCCATAAAGATGGATTAGATTTTTGAGAATAGTACGCAAGCATTGTGTCCGCCAAAACCAAAAGTATTACTCATAGCAATATTTACATTTTTCTCTACAGCTTTATGAAATGTAAAGTTTAAGCGAGAATCGATACGTTCATCATCAGTAAAATGGTTGATCGTAGGCGGCACGATAGAATTTGTGATACTTCCTAAAACGGCAATTGCTTCTACGACTCCGGCTGCACCGAGAAGATGGCCTGTCATAGATTTAGTTGAATTTATTTGTATATCGAAAGCGTGGTCACCCAATAATCTGGAAATTGCATTAGATTCTGCAATATCACCTAAAGGAGTTGACGTTCCGTGCATATTAATATGATCAACTTCTTCTGTAGATATTCCGGCATCGTCTAAACAATTCTTCATTACAAGGTAAGCGCCTAATCCTTCGGGGTGTGGAGCCGTCATGTGATGCGCATCCGCACTCATTCCACCACCTTTCAATTCTGCGTAAATGGTTGCGCCTCGTTTTTTGGCATGTTCATATTCCTCCAAAATGATAGAACCTGCACCTTCACCTAATACAAAACCGTCGCGGTCTTTGTCAAAAGGTCTAGATGCTGTCTTAGGGTCTTCATTTCTTGTAGAAAGCGCCATCATAGCGTTAAAACCACCAACACCACTTGCGGTAACCGCGGCTTCAGAACCACCACAAACAATTACGTCTGCTTTGCCAAGTTGAATAAGCATTTTGCCATCTATTAAAGCGTTTGCTGAAGAGGCACATGCAGAAACTGTCGTGTAATTCGGGCCATGAAAAC
This sequence comes from Halpernia humi, assembly GCF_900108025.1. Lineage (GTDB taxonomy): Bacteria > Bacteroidota > Bacteroidia > Flavobacteriales > Weeksellaceae > Halpernia > Halpernia humi. The sequence continues at coordinate 1,902 of NZ_FNUS01000003.1, read as the reverse complement.
CATATTCTATAGAAATGTGTCCAGGGGTAATATCTGCAATCATTTTTGGAATAAAAAATGGATTAAACCTAGGGATTCCTGAACTTGCAGCCCATCCTAAAACCTCTTTTTCAAAGGTTTCGAGACCGCCAATTCCAGATCCCCAAATTACTCCAATTCTATTTTTGTCACAATTATCTTCAATAATCCTAGAATGCTCCACCGCTTCGCGAGCGGCAACAATGCCAAATTGCGTATTGCGATCCATTTTTTTAGATTCTTTCTTATCTAAATAATTCAGTGGATCAAAATTTTTAACTTCACACGCGAATTTGGTTTTAAAATTAGTGGCGTCAAAAAGAGTAATTGGAGCAGCACCACTCTCACCCTTTACAAGGTTTTCCCAGTATTCCTTTGCATTATTGCCAATAGGCGTTATTGCTCCAAAACCAGTTACAACTACTCTTTTTAATTCCATAAATTCTAAATTCTAGAAATATTATTTGTTAACTACCTCTTCGATATAAGCGATAGCGTGACCAACAGTAGTAATTTTCTCTGCTTGATCATCAGGGATTTGGATGTTGAATTCTTTTTCAAACTCCATGATTAATTCTACAGTATCTAAAGAATCTGCGCCTAAATCATTTGTGAAACTAGCTTCTTGCGTAACTTCTGATTCTTCAACGTCAAGCTTATCCGCGATGATAGCTTTTACTCTTGATGCAATGTCTGACATAATTTTTGTTTTTATTAGTAATTGTTAATGCTGCAAATATATAAAATTCTTTAAGATTATATATTTTTTTACTTTTTAAATGTTAAAAAAATATACTTATGTTCGATTTAATGACTATAAGGTCATGTAAATATAGGGTTTACGATGTTAAATGTAAATAGTTTTTGCAGAAAATATTAAATTAATAGGATTTAATTATTATTAGGTTTGTCTATTGTAAATTTTGAATTAAATTTGCTTATCTAAATTTTAAAATAATAAATTATGAATATTCCAGCAGATTTAAAATACACTAAAGATCACGAATGGGTAAAAATTGAGAAAAATACTGCAATAATAGGTATTACCGATTATGCACAAAGTGAACTTGGCGACATTGTTTTTGTAGATGTCGATACAGTAGACGAGGATTTAAGTGCGGGTGATGTATTTGGAAGTGTTGAGGCAGTTAAAACTGTTTCAGACTTATTTTTACCAATGACAGGAAAAATTATAGAATTTAATTCAGACTTGGAAAACGAACCTGAACTTTTAAATTCTGATCCTTATGGAAAAGGTTGGATTATTAAAGTTGAATTAGCTGATGCAGGTGAACAAAGTGAACTTTTGTCTGCGGAGGAATATGAGAACGTAATTGGATAATTTGCGCCGAACATTTCGTAGTATAGTTTTGCCCATTTATTGGGCATTTCTTACTTATATGCTTTTGAAACCTGGAATCGAAAATAAAGAGTACTGGTTTATGTTTGCCGGCATTGATAAAGTGATGCATTTAAGTATATTCGCTTTTTTAGGTTTTTCAATTTTAATGTCCTACAAACAAATTAAGTTTTATCATTTTTTGGTAATTGTCTTTCTTTATGGTTTGGCAACCGAGGTTTTGCAAGAAGTAATGCATATGGGTCGTTCCTTTGAATTATTAGATATTCTTGCTGATATTCTTGGCGCGGTATTAGGATTTCTTCTTTATAGACTTTTACTAAAGCAGTTTAGTTAAGCTTTTTCAAATTTTTCCTCTTGATTAATAGTTTGTTATGTAAGGGTTAGGAAAAATAGTGTGAAAATAGTTGTGTATTTTTAGAAGTTGCCCTACTTTTGCACTCTCAAATCGAAAGAATAGAGGGAGCGTAGGAGTTATAGCGGTTTATTTTTTAATAAATTTATTTAGAAAAAGATTGTGAGTT
>NZ_FNUS01000010.1 GCF_900108025.1 Halpernia humi | reverse complement strand
AAACTTCTTTTTCAGAATGCGTCAAAGGCGACAGTTGTGAAAACGTCGTGCGAATGCAACGATGGTTTCACAACTGTCGGCGAAGCCGAGCCGTACGTTGGGAAAAATCGTCCCGAAGGGCGATTTTTCCCAACGTTTCGGGGCTTTGCTTTCGGGCGGGATTTCGAAGCACAAAAGTTGATATTATTACTAAATTTCAATTGAAAAACTGCCGTTGAGTTTCGCACTTCAGCCCGCCTGACGCAAAACCCTTGTTGGCAGAAGTTATTATTTATTTCTGAACTTCATAAATCCCTTTTTCAGAGTTCCATATTAATTTCTTGTTGTTGTCGTTCCAAAATGTCAACCACCATTTTGCATTTTTTGATTCATCTAATTTTTCGTATCCAAATAGCATTCCTAAATACGCGTATGTGTAAGTGTCAGGATTACAATAGCTTGCTGGAGAACCTTTTTCTTTAGGAAGTTCGTCTAATTTATAGATATTTTTCAAGCATTTTTTTGTTAGTGCTTCTTTGATTGGATTGTCTTGTAACGAAATTATTAATGCGTTAACTGCTTTTAGACTACTAATTTCCGGAATTTTTGCGTTCTTATATTCGGCAAGTTTAATCTCTTCAACATTTTTATCTGTTAAATAATTTATCCAGTTTATTTTGAGAGTTTCAAGTTCTTTTTCTGTAGAACTAATGGTTACATTTCCAAAATTTTTACTTGTTAAATTTTGAAGAATTTGGTTTGCTCTTCCAGCAACTGTGTATAAATCATTATCAATAACTAATCCTTTACCTTCAAAAGTAATGTCTTTATTAATAATTCTGTCCCAAATTATTAAACGACTTGTTCCTTCTAGTTTTGTTTCAGTTTTATTGGTTAATTGATTAGCTAAAGATTGTAAATAATTTTTATCAGTTTTATAATTATTAATAGAAGCATTTAAAGTTAAAAAAACTGAACTCCAACTTTTATCATTTAAATTTTTTGACAATAACTCACTAGCTGTTAGTTTTTGTGCATCATCGTACATTTCTTTGGTGTAATTTTCAATATTTTGTTGACTCCACGATGTCAACAATTTTTGAGAATATAGCGTGTTACAAATGAGTGAAAGTAAAATTACTGTAATTATTTTATTCATAGGTGTTTCGTTTATAATTTCTGCCAACGTTTTGGCGCTTGGCGCAGTGGCGGATTTCGGAGCATAAAACTGTCAATACACCACAAAAGTTGATGCGAGGTAGAATGTTCAATTAACCACGTCACCCGCCATTGAGCCAAACGCCTGTTATGTGCTGTGCTTCTACTTCTTTCCACTTTTATGTCTTCCTGTTTTAAATATTTTCAATGCTGTTTCTTGTTGTTTGCTTGTCAGTTTACTTGTCGCCACAGATATAGCCAAATAACTATTTATTGATTTATTGAAACCATTCAAGTCTCTTAGATAAATTCCTGTCGTTCCTTTTTGCGGGTCTTTTGCCCATACAATTTTTCTATATTGGTTGTCAACTGTGTCAATTGAATAATTTGTCTGTTTGATTTCGTTAGGAATATATATAGCAAAGTCAAATTCTGTTTTATCGTGTTTACATTTTGCAACATAGTCACAACCTTTTCCAATAATACTGTCTTGAATTGTCGCAGGTCGAATGCTCATAACATCAATCTTTGGTGTATTGGTCTGGTCGTAAGTTATTCCTTCTTTCATAAAACGATACGACAATTCATTTCGCCAAAATCCATTTTCTAAATATTCTTGTGAAGTTTGTTCAAAGTCATTGGAATAATAGCCAAAGTCGAAACCAAACTCAATACTGTCACCTTTAATTTTTCCAACATAGGAGTCAATTCCTTTTTCGGTAACCAATTCAAAGTCGGAAGGAAAGTCAAAAAGATAGTCGCCAACTTCAATTGTTTTCCATTGTCCGTCAGATTTCTTTTCTGTCTGTCCGCAACCGAATAAAATTACAATTACGAAAAATGTCAGCAGTCTTTTCATTTGTTGGCGTGTCGTTTTAGCATAGCACATAACGTACGGCTCGGCTTTGTCGTCGTTCTGAAAAGGAAGTTGAAAACTTCTTTTTCAGAATGCGTCAAAGGCGACAGTTGTGAAAACGTCGTGCGAATGCAACGATGGTTTCACAACTGTCGGTGAAGCCGTTTCTCGTTGGGAAAAATCGTCCCGAAGGGCGATTTTTCCCAACGAGAAACGGCTTTGCGATGTGCGGGCTTTGGAAACCAGATAGTTATATAAAAACCAAGCGAAGCAAAAACCATTTTTCTTTTTGTAAATATAATAAAAAATCAAAAAGAAAAATGGTTTTTGCGGCTAATTTTTACAAAAGTTCAACTAACACTAAATCCCGCATATTGCAAAACCGATGTTAGCAGAAGTTTTATTTGTAGTTAATTTTATGGTTTAATTCTAGTGGATTATCTTTTCCTGCGATATTTTTTTGTGATTCTTTAGTCATTTCGCTTATATCCATTTTGTTTCCATTGGCATCTGTCATTGTAACTCTCATTCCCATTTTTGAATTCAGATTATATGGGTCGTTATAATATGATTGCGCTAAAGTTTCATATTTCTTCCAATCGATTTTAATACTTTTACTTCGAGCATCAAAAAGATTTATACCTTTTTTTACTTGTATTAAATTGAAGGAATAATCATTGTTTGAATCTTCTATTGAAATTATCAAGCCAGGTAAACTATGAAATATATATGGACCATCACTAAAAGGTAATTCTGTAGTAAACCAAGCAATCCAATTTCTTCCTCCATAACTTACTTCTGCTTTTTGTGCTCTATATTTTCCGATTATTTTTTGTTCAGATAAAATTTTCCAATCCAAATTTTCATCAATTGGAAGTAAATAATCATTTCCTATATAAGTTATTACTTTTGCAATTTTATTTTGTGTTAAATCTTTTCTAACGTAAAATTGGTATTCAACTCCCATTTTAAACAATCCATTGCCTTGATTTATCTTTATAGAATCGGTTTTTTTATCTTCAATTTCTCTAAAAATCGAAATATTATCTTCTAAATCTAAAATCATGATATCACTATTAATATCATTTGGTTTTTCGGTATTCATTTTATATTTAGTTTCGTAAATGAAACTAAATTTCTGTGAAAAACTCAAAGTCGATATTATAAGAAAGAATAAAGCATATTTCATTTTAAGGGCTTTTTTGTGAAAATTTCTGCTAACGTTTCCCGCGCTGGCCCAGTGCGATACATTTAGTACTCACGCCAGTTTGGAAACGAAGGTTCAAGGTAAGTATTTCACTTCAGTTTGAAAACGAATTTGAGCATTGGGCTAGCGCGGTGTTGGCATTAGTTTATTCAGTAGAGCGCATCTTCATCGTTTGCAATCATTTTTAAAAACTCAGTAAATGAATCAGCAAGGAAAGTTGGCTCTTCATTTTGTTCAATAATGTACCCATAGCCCTTGTATATTTTAGCATCTATTCTTGAATACCCTATCCATGGAGATAATAACATATGGTCAGAGAATTTTATGTATTGGTCTGTTTCCACTGAGTTTTCTTCACAGATTTTCTTAAGATTCCAGATGTGTTGTTTCTCGAATCCATAATAATCATGGTATCCATTTGATGAAAGATAAAAATCTAAAAAGTCATTGGGAAAATCAAAGTCAAATGTCTTCTTAAGATTTGTTATTTCTTCATGACTAGCCTTCTCATTCAATTGAACTCCAAACTGTTCTATTTTATTCAGAATGTCTCTAAGCATTTTGGTTCGACTGAGTTATTTAAATTAATGCCAACGTACGGCTCGGCTTTGTCGTCGTTCTGAAAAGGAAGTTGAAAACTTCTTTTTCAGAATGCGTCAAAGGCGACAGTTGTGAAGTCGTCGTGCGAATGCAACGATGGTTTCACAACTGTCGGCGAAGCCGAGCCGTACGTTGGGAAAAATCGTCCCGAAGGGCGATTTTTCCCAACGTTTTGCGTATTGGCGATGGTGCGGCTTAAACGCGGAAACTTTCTTATTATAAATTAATCTTCGGAATATCTAAAATCTTCAAACTTGCCATTCCTCCGCACTATTGCCAATACGCTGTTATCTGCAGGCATTTTAGTACCATTCAAGTAAATTTTCAAATTTAGTACTGTAAATGTTATCGTATCCATTTTCTTTCCAAAATATAAAAGTGATAATAAGCGGTGGTTTTTTCTGCTTTTTGTCTTTTATATAATATTGGACATATTTCATTTTTTGTCCAATATAAGTCGTATCCTTTACTATGATATTTTCTTTAAATTTTTTTTCTTCATTTAGATATTTATAGTGCTTTTGCAATTTATAAAAATACATATGAAGCCCTCCAGAATAACTTTCGCCATCGTGAAATAATTTAACAGACTGGTTAAATTCACCTTTTTCCATCAAAGTCCAATATTCAGAGACCGTTTTTTTTATTTGCTTTTCTGCAGTTTGGAAGAAAACAAAATAGACTACGGAAACTAAAATTACCGTCAGGAAAATTATTGAAAATGTTGATTTTTTATTCATAAACACCTTTTGGACAGTTTATTTATGCTTGCAGATAACTTGTATATATGTATGACAAAATCATACATAAACACCCAAATTCGGGGAGATATGTATGACAAACGTCATACTTTATTTGTTTTTCAAATGTAGTAATTAATTATTATAAATCATCAAAAGGACTTTTAATTTGTTGCAAATTCTTTGTACTAACGTGTGTATAAATCTCCGTAGTTCTACTACTATTATGTCCTAATAATTCTTGAATATATCGCAAATCTGTTCCACTTTCTAACAGATGAGTTGCGTAAGAATGTCTTAGCCAATGCAAGGTTACTGGTTTTTATAATCTTGGCTTTTTGCAATGCTTGTTTTAATACACTTTGCAGACTTTGTTCAGAATATTTTGTTCCAGGTACTTGTCCTTCAAAAAGATATTGTGTTGGTTTATAATCTTTATAATACTTTCGCAATAATTCTAAAATTTTTGGAGACAATGGTGTGATGCGGTCTTTTTTACCTTTGGATTGTCTTATGATTACAATGTTTCTTTTAGAATCTATATCCAATGGCTTTAGATTTAAAAGTTCACTTCTTCGCAATCCACAACTGTAGATCAAAGATAGCATCGCTTTGTGTTTGCTGTTGTGATGTGCTTCCAAAATTGCTTTTACTTCTTCTTTACTCAACACATTGGGCAAAAGTTTTTCACGTCTTGGGCGGTGTACTTTTGCTAAGTCAATACTTTTATTTTGTATTGTGGAAAAATACAATTTTATAGCATTCACAATTTGATTTTGGTAAGATGAAGAGAGGTTATTAGCGATAATAAAGTCATTATTATAAGCAATAAAATCTATGTTAGAAATCTCTGCTATTTCTTTTTTATTATTAAGAGCCTGTTTAAATTTATAATTTATTTTTACCATTAAGGAATTAAGCCATTTTCGCTTAAAAAACTTAATAAAAATCAATTTATTGATTGCT
>NZ_FNUS01000012.1 GCF_900108025.1 Halpernia humi | reverse complement strand
TACGGCTCGGCTTCGCCGACAGTTGTGAAACCATCGTTGCATTCGCACGACGTTTTCACAACTGTCGCCTTTGACGCATTCTGAAAAAGAAGTTTTCAACTTCCTTTTCAGAACGACGACAAAGCCGAGCCGTACGTTAGCGGCAAGCGTATCAAAAAAAAACATATAGATAGCAAAAAATGAATAAATTTTTTACATTTTTGATAATTTTGATTTTTCCCTTAACTTCTTGTAAAAAAGAAATTGAAAATATTCAAAACAAAACTTTGGATTCTAACAGCAAAACGCAACCTCAATTTCTTACTTTCATATTCCAACCTTCTCTAAATGAAAATGCGGAAGTAAATGTTAATTTTGAAAAAAAATACTTAACCTTTAAAACAATTTATCCTTTTTTACAGGAACCTCCTGCATTTGGAGAAAAAAAGACTGAAAAAAAACCACCAAAACCATACTATGCAGAATTAACGCAAAATCAAATTAATGAACTAACTAAAATTTTAGTAAATCTAAATGATGAAGATTATCAACAAATTCAAGGAAATTATATTGATGGAATTTCGTATAACTTTTCTATACTAAATTCAGATAAAACTTTTAAAGTTGGGTATATTGCAAATGAAAAAACTGAAAATCAAAAAAAATTAACAACTGAAATTCTGAATTTAGTATCAGAAACAAACAAATTTGAAGAAAACTTTTCTGCAATTTCCTATTATGGAATGAAAAACTGATAAGACGCCTGCAGATAACATCGGTTTTGCAATATGCGGGATTTCGTGTTTGTTGAACTTGTGTAAAAATAATCCGCAAAAACCATTTTCTTTTTGATTTTTTATTATATTTACAAAAAGAAAAATGGTTTTTGCTACGCGCGGTTTTTATATAACTATCTGGTTTTCAAAGCCCGCACATCGCAAAGCCGTTTCTCGTTACCAGCAATGTTTGACGACCGGCCAATCAAGACAGACAACAATTAGAAATGAAAAAGGAAATCGAACATAGAGAATTACCTATTCAACTTGACTTCGTTGACAGACTTAAAAAGTTAATTCTTGACTGGACAAAACAAAACGAAATAAGACTTCATAGGGTTGAATGTGTTGTTCCTTTCGTATTGACTGACAAAAGCCTATCTGTTTGGCTATTCTATGACACAGACAAAACAAAAAGCGACTATGAAATCAACGGGACGAATGAAATAGTTAAAAACCAATACTTACATTTATTGACAGAAGTAAATTACCCGATTGACTATTTAAAAGAAGTAACTTTTTATACTGACTCGGACGAAAACGTTAAGAAGAATTATGAAGGCAGTTACTTTTATAGACTACGCTGACAAAGGGCAACAAATGCAACGAAGAAAACACTGCTGGTAACAAACGCTATAGCAAATGCGGGTTTGCGTGTTCGTTGAAACATTTGAAATCTTTATATACTTTTGTACTGGCAGTCAGTTGAGCAACAATTTAATCCCGCACTTGCCATAGCGTCATCCGTTGGGAAAAATCGCCCTTCGGGACGATTTTTCCCAACATACGGCTCGGCTTCGCCGACAGTTGTGAAACCATCGTTGCATTCGCACGACGTTTTCACAACTGTCGCCTTTGACGCATTCTGAAAAAGAAGTTTTCAACTTCCTTTTCAGAACGACGACAAAGCCGAGCCGTACGTTAGC
>NZ_FNUS01000002.1 GCF_900108025.1 Halpernia humi | reverse complement strand
TGCGATTCATTTTTCCTTAATTATTTTGAAAAAACTTTGTCAAAGTTATTTTGCTGAAACTTTACAACTTTGACAAAGTGGATGCTTTAATTTACCGTAGGACAAGTTTGGGTATTGAAGCATTTCCAACCTGCTGTTGTGCCATCGGTATTTATTTTCAAACAGTTTACTGTGGTGTCATAAACCATCATTCCTTTTACTGGGCTTGCAATATCTGTGGATGGGTTTGCTACTCTGTTCACTACAAATCCTTTGGTTTTAGATTCTAAAGCCGTCCATGCTCCGTTTCTTACCATTGGCCAATTTCCGTTGTCTGTACCTGCTCTTCCTAAATCGGTAATTCCGTGGATTGTTGGTAATGCTCCCGCTCCTGTGGTGGCGGGTTTGTAGCAAAAGCCTAAAGTGTCTGTATCCGTAGCCGTATTGTCTGTATTATCAGTCTCAAGTGAATTTGCAGGAGGTGTTATTGTAACGGTATTTACTAGATTTCCTGTAAAAGATGGAGGGACTAAAATATTTACGGTATAAGTTACTGTACCATTTACAGGCAATGATACTTTATCATTTATCGCTCCTGTTTGTAAACCAACTACATTTGTAGAACTTCCTGATGAAGCAACTGCGGTATAACTTATATTTGCGGCAGGAATTCCTGCTGGCGCCAGATCAGAAACTGTTGCATTTACTACTCCAAATGGGCCATTATTCCCTGCAACTATAGTATATGTCGAAGTAATTCCTGGAGTATAATTTAAAGTCCCGTCTGTTTTAGAAACATAAAGATTCGAACTGAATGTAATTGGTGCAGTTACACAATGTGCTCCATCATTACCGGTGCTTCCGGGTGCGTCTGAAATTAAAGTTCTTTGCCCCGTACTTAAATCGAACTGATAAAAACCTCCAGTATTATCAGCACCATAAATTTCACCTGTGTTTGAGCCAAACATTGCTCCAAAATTTACAGATCCAGGACTAATTCCAATTCCAACTACAGCACCAGTGGAAGGATTAATTGAAACCATTTGTCCGTTGATAGAGTTCACTCCATACAACAATCCCGTAACAATATTATAAGCCATATCAGGAATATTAACACTAGAGGCGAGGGTTATAGAAGAAGCAGTAAGTGTGGAAACGTTAATACGGTACAGTTGATTATTATTTGTATTTACTTTTACATAATAATTACCTGAACTATCAAACTCACCAGCATTGTATATCGCTACTGGCAAACCTGCTACAGATCCTAAATTAGTATAAGTTCCGTTTGCATTAATTTTAATCAGGTTGTTGGAGTTGACTATCATTCCATACATGTAGCCATCAATCGGGTTAATCCCAATAGCATTATAGTTAACTGCCGCCGCAGAACCTATTTGAGGATACGTGAAAGGATTTGTATTTGTAAGAACCTGATAAAGAGTATTTGTCTGCGAAAGAAAGAGATCAGAAGTACAACCAAAGCAGTCATTTACAGTAGCCGTAATGGTAGAGGCTTCACTTCTGTACCCTTCATCATTATATGGCGCCGTAAGTCCTTTTATATTATATTTAATCGAAGCAGTTCCTGTATATCCTGTCACAGGTGTAAAAGTAACTAATTTTGTGGTAGAACTATATATCCAAGATCCTACTCCTGCTTGGGTATAAGAAGTTCCTTGTGGCGTACCTGCTGCATCAATAAATTGGAATGAAGCGGGATCTACATTAGTGGAAGATGAAGTAGGCGGTCCCGTTACTAAACCTGCATAAGCAACATCATTAGTTAATGGGTTGATGCTTGCTGCAGAATTCCGACACAATATAAAAGAATCATCTGCAGAAATTGCAGCGTATGGCAATGTAACTTTTAAATTACGAATAATATGAATATCAGCAAAACCTCCCGTAGAAGCACCAAAACCTATTCTGAAACTTGTTGGTGCAGATGTATCTAAATTATAGGTTGCATCTGCACCTTGTGCAACAGAAGTATTAAAGTCAGTAGTTACAGGGTTTGCATTTTCATTATATATATAAGACGTTCTGTACCAATAATTATTAATCACGGTAGAAATTGTGGTCCCATGCTGTATTTTTACTGTCACGAAATAACCTCCTGCTCCATTTGGAACTAATTCAATAAATGCTTTTCTATAGTCTGAATTAGCGGGATTAGTTGTAAAAGTAGTAGTTCTGAGGTTAAAATTATCTGCTAAACCTGCACCTGTTGTATAAGAACCATTTGCAGGATTTATCGTAGCAGCTCCTGTAGTACCAGTTAATGTGGATTGAGTTGTAAGAACTGGATAACCTGTATAACCCAACCCCAAACCATTGCTGAGATTCAAAGTTCCTTTTTTTCCTCGTAAAGTAACATGGCTAGCTTGTTGTGTAAAAGTTGAACTAAGAATACCATTCACTCTACGGTCTCCTTGATAGGCTTGACCCTTAAAATTTCCATAAGCATCTAAGCCAATTCCCAAATAAGCTCCTGTAAGCCCTGTTTCTCTATTTCCAGGCCAACTATTATTGGCTCTGTTATATCCATATCCCATTCCTGCACCTTTTGCTCCCACAACAGGAGTTCCAACCGCTGCATCAAATAAGAAAAGGGTAATTCCATCCGCGCCAGTTCCGCCGTACATTCCGTATTCAAATTCTATTTTGATACCGTTTGAGGATGTAAATTGTTTATTATTAACATACACCGCACCAAATTGCTGAAGTGTAGCAGGCGTTAGTTGCATTCCGTTTGTAGTAAAGGTAGTTGCGTTTGCTCCGTTCTGCGGAGTTAGTAAAGTAATTTCACCAGGTTGCGTTCCTGATGTGAAAGATTGATTATATGGAAAACTACCATATGCTTGTGCCGCTATTGAATTGATTGCTTCTATAAAAAATGCACATACAAACAATAACTTAATAAATTTTTTGTTCATTATTTTTAGTTTAAATTTTGGTTTATGATTTAATCACCTGTTTATAATTCAATTAAATCACATAAATTAGCAAATTTTAACTAAAATAAGGTGGCGGCCTGGAAAAATTTTTACAAGAATATAGAAAAGATTCTATTTTAGAATTGCAGTAAAAATCATTCTTTAAATATAAAAATTCTAAATGATTATACTCTGTTTTAGTTCTAAAATAGACCTTTGTATGGTAATAATGTTGAAAACTTACGACGCATATTTGAGTCTTGTTGGAACCAAAAATAGAAAGCATAGAATCAGCAGTAAGAGGTGAAAATTTATTCTTAGTTGCGGGTTCTTTTACCTGAATCGGCTTTTTATTTGCCTTTTTGCTTATTGCTAGTTGATTAGAGGGTTTATCCTTAATACTTAAATCAGAAGTTGGCTTCTTTTTAATATGCTCTACTATTAATTTCCCCTCACTTTTTTCATCAATATTTTTATTGAAATTTTGGTCGCTAGAATAAATCAATGCATCTCCTTCTATATAGATGCTATTTTGAAGGCTAGAATGATTTTCTTTTTGCTGCCCCAAGCAAAAACAAGAAACTGTAAAAAAAACAAAAAACAAAAAGCGAAACCCAAGGCATACAAAATAACCCCTTTTGGGGTAATTTTTTGCACTTTTTGCGAATACATTTTGCAAATTGTATTTGTTAAACAATCTTATTTACTTTGAAATTAACTGCAAAAGTACACTTTTTTTAAAAAAATTACACACCAAATACGCATTTTTTATGAATAAATCTATGTTTTGCTTAATGCCTTTTACCAAAAAATAAATATAGATAACAATTCATTACAAAATATCCAATCTTTAAAACTTTCCTTCTTACCTCATTTTGATATGAATTTGCAATACGCAAAATAAAAGTAACTCTACCATAATTTTTTCAAAAAGAATTTCCACCTAAATGCTAAACTTTGATTTGTAAGTTTATCACAGAAATAGAGAACCAAAATTTGTAAAAAAAATAATTTAAACATCGCTTTACCCGCTAAAACTTCCGACCTATATTAAAGATTTTTTATGAATTTGTCCTTTGATAATTTAACCAAGAAAAAACAGAATTTAATTATTAACTGAACGACGCCTAAATTTTAAAATGTTACAAATAAAAAAGATTAGTACGCATCTTAGACGCCTGCAAAAAAACGATGAAATAGTCTTCACTAACTGCAAAAACTTGAAATTCCGATGCGAGTAAATATGAACGATGAATTTTCACTAAAAATAAAAACCATTATTCACGTGCGCGCAAATACTTTTCGGGTTGCTGCAGATTTATATTTTTGAAATTTTTGCTATATTATTTTGCTTCATTTAAGTTTAAACATATTTGATATTTCCGTATAACTATAAACAACTGACATTCCTACTGAATGACAAAAATAATGTGTAATTTGATGCTAAATAAAATCTGCTAAATCCGTAAAATCTGCGAGATAAAAATCCCGATGTCGCGGATTTCAATAGCGCAGATTTTTATTTCTAAGTTTGGTTTTTTAAAAATATAAATGGCTTTGATTATATTTGAGAAATTTAATAGATTTTGAAAAGAGAAGAATACAGATTTAAATTATTAGAAAAGGCTCTAAACACAAAACACGAAAATTCTTATTGGAATACGGTTTTTCAATTAAGAAATTTTGTTGATACCGAAATGATTGAGAAATGTTTTCAATTAATTGAATCTAATGAACCAAAAAGTCAAATTTTAGGAATTGATATACTTTCACAACTCGGAACAGAAAGAAAAAAAATTATTAAGAAACTTTTGAAAATAATTTTCGACATTATCTTAAGAACAGATAATGAAAAATTAATTTGCTCATGTTTGATTGCAATTTCGCACAACAATAAAAATCTGACCGAAAAACATTTAATAATCCTAACTAGTTTCAAAAAATCAAAATCAAAAGAAATTCGATATGCATTAGTTTTTTCTTTGTTATCAATTGAAAATAAGATTGCAATTGAGACTTTAATATTATTAACAAAAGATAGAAGTCCAAAAGTACGAGATTGGGCTACTTTCGGAATTGGCACACAATTAGAAATTGACAATCCAAGAATTAGAGAAATTCTTTATGTTCGCTGTTTTGACAAAGATGATCAAACAAAACAAGAAGCAATCAAAGGATTATCAAACCGAAACGATGAACGTGTATTCGAAATAATTTTAGAAGAAATAAAAACCGAGAATTTTGGATCACTGTTATTCGACACTATCTTGAATATAAAAAACGGAAATCTATTTTTACCTCAATTAAGATTAATTCTTTCAAAAACACTTCAAGAAGAAAACATCAATAAAGAGTGGATTGAAGCTCTTGAAAATTGCATAGAAGTTTTGGAAAGGGATGATTACGAAGTAAACTAAACGGTAAATTCAAAAATAACTGTATTTGAAAAATCTGCCGAAAACTAAAGACCACAAAAAAAACTGCCTTCAAAGTTTGAAACAAATGCAATGGAATTTGAAAAAATACGCGACTTCGGTATCAAAAAAGACTTAAACATTTTGAATTGCTATTCTACCATCGCTTCCCCATTTCTGCGGTAAATAAATTTACCATAAATGTGTCTTCGGGCAAAACGACTGGGCGAATCTGCATTGACCATTTTGATGTAAGTATTCCGCGGAACACCGATGTATTCGAACATTTTACCATTAAAATGCTGCACTTTTAAGATAGATTTCTCTAAATAAAAATCGCTGATAATGGATTTTGTGATGGTTTCGGTATATTCTTCTTTGTATTTTTCCTGCGTTTCTGGGTTGATGCTTACCAGAAAATGATAGGCTTCGATGACCGCTTTGCATTTTTCTTCGGCTTCTAGTTTTCCGGCATCATCATTTACAAATTTATCGGGATGCGCTTCTTTCATTGTGTTTCTGTAAATCGCTTTTAACTCTTTTAAAGTCGCAGTTTTGTCTACACCAAGCAATTTTCTATGTTCGCCAATTTTTTTCATATGTAGATATTTATTGTTTTTTAAGGTCATTTGCAATCGCTCAATCTTCATAGGTGTTTGCGTTTGCAAATCATGGCGATTTCATATCTTAAGTCCTTATTTTCGGGGTGCAAAATTAGTCAATTATATTTAAGAATTTTTGTTTATTTATAATTGCACAAATTTCTTCGCTTCGAGTGCAAAAACACCCGAACTTCTAGCCCCGGTTGAAATGGAAATCCTTTTTTGGGGCGATTCGCCAGCGGCGGAAAAGCGCCAAAAAAGATTATAATGGAAAACGGGAGCCCTTTTCTAAGAAGCAAAGAACGTCTTGCTCCTAATTTTGTTATTTAAAAACATAAAAATTTAGGCTAAAAAAATATAGAAATTTCTTAAAAATTACTTTAAATAAATTTGTAAGACTGAAAAATTCTTCGTTATTTTGCAAACTCAAATACTTAATCGTAAAAAGAACATCAGGATATGTCTAGAATATGCCAAATTACAGGTAAAGGCGCGATGGTTGGAAACAACGTATCTCACGCTAATAACAAAACGAAACGTCGTTTTGAAATCAATTTATTGAAAAAGAAATTTTTCTTACCTGAACAAGGTAAAAGCGTAACTTTGAAAGTGACTGCACATGGATTGAGAATTATTAACAAAATCGGTATCGAAGAAGCGGTTGAAAGAGCGACTAGAAACGGATTTATTAAAAAAGCGTAAGAAATAATGGCTAAAAAAGGAAATCGCGTACAGGTAATTTTAGAATGTACAGAGCATAAAGAAACGGGTGTTGCTGGAATGAGCAGATACATCACGACTAAAAATAAAAAGAATACAACGGAGAGATTGGAGTTAAGAAAATTTAACCCAGTTTTGAAGAAATATACCCTTCACAAAGAGATTAAGTAATTATCTAAAATAATTTACAATGGCAAAGAAAGTAGTAGCAACGCTTCAAGGTGGTGCAGGATCTAAAAAAATGACGAAAGTAATAAAAATGGAAAAGTCACCAAAATCTGGGGCTTACATTTTTAATGAAAAAGTAATGAATGCAGATGATGTAGAGGCTTATTTGAAAAAATAAAAACTTTGCGTATAAGTATATAAAAACTATCCAAAAATCTTGGGTAGTTTTTTTGTTATATTTGTTTTTGCGAATAAGGATTTGGCAAGGAGAACACAGAATTTGTACTTTTTCTTGATAAATAAAACTTTGTGAATATTTGAGTGGCTTTAAAATAAACAACAAAGCCACAAAGGTTTTAATAAAGTTAGTGAAAAAGAGTATAGAGATTATTATTGTGAATATTTGAGTTTTTTATCATTAAATTTTCATGCAGTTTATCAAATTTATTATTACAAATTAAGAAAATTATTAAATGCTGATTGAAAAATCGATCATCATTTATCACTTATCATTTATAAATTATGAGTTGGTTTAAGAAAATATTTAAACAAGAAGAAAAAGAAACCTTAGACAAGGGTTTAGAAAAATCTAATCAAGGGTTTTTCGAAAAAATTTCGAAGGCCGTCATTGGTAAAAGTACCGTGGATGAAGATGTTCTAGATGATTTGGAAAATATTCTAATTGCATCTGATGTGGGTGCAGAAACAACTATAAAAATCATCAATCGTATTGAAGCGCGCGTTGCAAAAGACAAATACGTAAATGTGGATGAGTTAAACGAAATTTTAAAACAAGAAATTTCAAATCTACTTTTAGAAAATCCGCACGCCGAAACTGGAAATATCGACGAGAGCAAGAAACCTTACGTGATAATGGTGGTTGGTGTGAATGGTGTGGGAAAAACAACAACGATTGGGAAACTGGCACATCAATTCAAATCGCAAGGTAAAAGTGTGGTTTTGGGCGCGGCAGATACTTTTAGAGCAGCAGCAGTCGATCAGTTGGTGATTTGGAGTGAAAGAGTTGGCGTGCCGATTGTGAAGCAAAATATGGGCTCTGATCCTGCTTCGGTGGCTTTTGACACGGTTCAATCTGCGGTGGCACAAAATGCAGACGTCGTTATCATAGACACAGCAGGAAGATTGCATAATAAAATAAACTTGATGAATGAACTCACCAAAATAAAACGCGTCATGCAAAAAGTTTTGCCAGATGCGCCACATGAAGTTTTATTGGTTTTGGATGGTTCTACTGGCCAAAATGCTTTCGAGCAAGCAAAACAATTTACTGCCGCAACAGAAGTGACCGCTTTAGCCGTAACTAAATTAGATGGAACTGCAAAAGGCGGTGTAGTAATTGGAATCTCGGATCAGTTTAAAATTCCTGTAAAATATATTGGTGTGGGAGAAAAAATGACAGACCTGCAATTATTTAATGGAATAGAATTTGTAGATTCTTTTTTCAGAAAACGAAATTAAAAATTAAATTTTAAATATAATTCGTAAATTTTATTCCCTTTTTAAATTAATTCCTTAATTTTACTTTCAAACAAACAACATTATTAACTTTTTAAACATTTAAAATTATGGGAGATATTTTAGCATGGATCCTTTTTGGATTAGTCGTAGGCGCAATTGCAAAATTGATCATGCCTGGAAAACAAGGCGGCGGTTGGCTTTTAACAATTATTTTAGGAATTATTGGTTCGATAGTCGGCGGATGGATTGGTGGACTTCTGGGAATTGGAACTGGCGGAATGTGGAACTTCGGTTCTATTGCATTGTCTGTTTTAGGCGCAATTGTCGTCCTCTTTATTTATGGCGCTTTAACGAAAGGCCGAGCGTAAAAATATGAAATAAAAAAAGCCCGATTTGAAAATTCAAATCGGGCTTTTTTGTTTTTTTCAATTAAAATTTAATGTTATACATAGACTGCATTAAAACGCCCTCTTTATATTTCGGATTAAAAATTTGTTCGAAAGTTTGGTAATTTTCTTTACCAATTTTATTCTGAATGATTTTTGTTGAAATTTCATCTTCGTCCATATCTTTAAAAATTTGCTCAAATTTGCTCATTTTTTTCGGGTAAGAACTGACATTGTAAGACGTTAATTTCGCCATTTTTGAAGCATACAAAATGGCATCATCTAATGTTCCTAATTCATCTACCAAGCCTATTTCCTTTGCGCGCGTTCCGCTCCATACTCTTCCGCCGCCAATGGCATCAATCTGCTCGAAAGATTTTTTACGATTTTGCGTCACGAAATAGACAAATCTTTTGTATGTGCCTTCTACATTTCGCGTCATAATACTTACCGTTCCTGGTGATAAGCCATTTATTGGTGAAATCATAAGTGAATTAGCATTTGTAGAAACAACATCGGAGCGAATTCCGTTTTTATTTGCAATGTCTTTAAAATAAGGAATAATGCCGAAAACACCGATGCTTCCTGTGATACAATTGGGTTCAGAATATATTTTATCTGCTGCCATAGAAATATAATATCCGCCAGATGCAGCGTAGTCGCCAAAAGAAACAATCAGTGGTTTTTTTGCTTTTAATTGCTGAAGTTCAAATAGAATTTCATCAGCAGCATTTGCACTACCTCCAGGAGAATTTACACGCAACACAACTGCTTTCACATCGTCGTCATCTTTTAACTTTTCAATTTGTTTTTTAAAGTTTTCAGCGTAAATTCCATCATAACCTTTTCCATTATAAATCTCACCGGAAGCATACAGCACGGCAATTTGGTTATCTTTATCTTTATTATCTTCCGCATTTGATTCTGCATAATCAGCCAAAGAAATTTGGTTTAAATCTTTATCTGCTTTAATATTTAATTTTGTTTTTAAAACATTATTGTACTGCGATTCTTGCATTAATTGATCTACTAATTTATTTTTAATACTCAACTCTGGTATCAAAGAATACAAACTATCAACAGTAGTTTTGAAATTTTCTGGAGAAATATTTCGTGATTTTGAAATTTGAGACGAAGTTTTGCTCCAAATATCGTTTAATAAAGTAGAAAGTTGCTCTTTATTTTCGGGTGAAATTTCATTTTTTATAAAAGGTTCAACGGCGGCCTTAAACTTTCCATGGCGGATGATTTCTGCATTTATGCCATATTTATCCATAAAATTTTTGTAGAAAACAACTTCTGCGGCCATTCCTTTCAATTCTATCCCACCGGCAGGATTGAGATAGTATTTATCAGCAACGGAACTTAAATAATAAGCAGGCTGCGAGACCACGTTTCCGTACGCATAAACAAATTTCCCAGATTTTTTAAAATCTTCTAAAGCGGTTCTAATATCAGAAAGTTGAGTAATACCTCCATTAATATTATCTAATTCTATGCTAATCCCTTTTATTTTATCATCATTTTTTGCTTTTTTGATAGATTGTAAAACATCGTATAGTGCTACTTCTTTATTCTTATTAGCAAAATCAAAAATACTTTGTTTACTCGCTGCATCACTTTCTATAATATCAGTTTTAGCATCAATCGTTAAAACTGAATTATCTTTCACGAATACCTTCTTGTCTCCACTAGCCGCTGAAGCCACGATAAAAATAAAAAAACATATGATGATGACAGTAGTCATTATCCCTATTGCAACGATATTTGCAAGTACCAACTTAAAGAAATTCTTCATAATTTTGTCTTAAATTTAAACAATATGTCGCAACATAAAGTAGTATTGTTACTAGGAAGTAATTTGGGAAAAAGAAAAAATAACATAGAAAATGCCTTAAACTTAATAGAAAGAACTATCGGCAAAATTGAAAAAAAAACTGATATTCTAGAAAGTATGCCGATAGAATATGATAGTTGTAATATTTTTTGTAATATTGCAATTATAATTGGTACGCCCTTTTCGCCGCTTCAATTGCTTTTAAACATAAAAAAAATTGAACATAAAATGGGACGTATAGCGGATTCTAGTGAAACCGGAGTCTACACAGATAGGGTGATAGACATTGATATAGTGGGTTATGATAACTTATACTTTAAGAGCAAAAAGTTAGAAATACCACATGGAAAGCATATTAGTGAGAGAGAATTTTCAGCAAAATTACTTTCGGAGCTAAAGAAAAAACATTAAATAAAAAAAACACATATGAAAGTAAAATTATTTTTGGCAGTTATTTTGCCAATTGCTGTTTTTGCGCAAGAGGCGAAAATGGATAGTATGAGCACTGGCGCTACTACATTTTCTTCTGGTGCTGCACAAGTTGAAAAATTTGATAATAGTTCCAGATTGTTTAATGATTGGTCTATATCCTTCGGTGGTGGTGGTGCATTTATGCATTCTGCAGATCTAACGTCTTTTTACGGTAATAAAATCAACTGGGGATACAACGTATATGTAAGCCTTGATAAACAAATTTCTCATACTTTTGGGTTAAGTTTGCTTTATATGAAAGGCAAAACCAACCAAAAAGGGCAATTACCTGGCGCTGCTGGGGTTACAGCTGGTGTCGCAAATGCGTGGACTAAATATGATCAATTATCCCTAATCGGCGACGTGAATTTCTCAAATATAATGCGCCGCGTAGATAATCATTCTAATTACAGATGGTCTATACATGGATATGGTGGTTTTGGTTTTATGGGTTATAATACGCACCTTTTAGACAATGATCAATATAGATACAGCACATCGCCAAGAAGAGCACCATTAGATATTGAACAAAAATTGAATATCCAATCTTTCTTTTTTGAATTTGGAACTGGTGTGAAATATAAAATCAGCAGAAGAGTAGATTTAGATGCTAGAGTTATGTATATTTTCTCTGGTGATGATGAGTTTGACGGCGGTGGATGGACACATAACTGGTCGCCAGGATATAACCTTATTAAAAGCTCTTACTCAGATGATATGTTTGCCCCAACTCTAGGCCTAACCGTAAAATTAGGTAAAAATATCTCAAATTTAACCTGGCATGACCCATTGCAAAATGCCTATGACAGAGTAAATGCATTAGAAAACAAAACTAAAGAATTAGTAGTTTGCAAAAGTGGAGACAAAGACAACGATGGCGTTTGCGACGATTGGGATAGACAACTGGATACGCCTGCTGGCGCAAGAGTTGATGGCTCTGGAGTTGCATTAGATATGGATTTAGATGGGGTTATAGATTTATATGACAAATGTGTTACAGTGCCCGGCCCAGCCGATAATGACGGTTGCCCAACCAAAGTGATGCAAAATACTAAACAATAAGAACTTACTGTTTTCATAAAAATATATTTCTTTACTTTAGAGAAAGTAGTAAATAAACTTATAGGAAAATAATAAATACAGAAAAAAAATTAAACTTATTAAACATAAAAATATGAAACTAAATTTAGCAAGCGTTGCACTAGCATTGGTTATACCAAGCGCTATTTTCGCACAAGATTCGATGGCAGTTTCTTCTGGAAAGTATCCAAATACATTTTCTTCAGGCTCTTCAAACGTATCACCATTTACGCAAGATTCGAAAAGATTTAATGATTGGGCCGTTTCTTTTGGAGTTGGTGTTCCATTATTACAATCCGCAGATTTAACCTCCATTAAAAATGGTAACGGTAAAAATCTATTTGGATATTCTGCTTACATCAGTGTAGACAAAGCAATTACCCATGCATTCGGTTTGAATTTGCAGTATGATAGAGGCGAAACAAGACAAGGTTGGTTTAACACCAAAGATCCCGCGCCTACAACTGGTAATACTTTCAACCAAATTGGTGCAAGAACTCAATATGATGCAATTTCCCTTTTAGGTGATATTAATTTTTCTAATTTATTGAGAAGAGTTGATAATAAATCTAACTTTAGATGGGCAATTCATGGATATGCAGGTGTCGGAACTTTAGCATATAGAGCATATTCAAAAACTCCAAAAGGAGAAAGATTACAAACTGAAGTAAAACCTTTCAAAATTGGCTCTCTATTTGGGCAAGCTGGTGCTGGTTTGAAATTTAAAGTAAATAGAAGAATTGATCTTGAAACAAGATTAATGTATGTTTACACCGGTGATGATTCTTTTGATGGTGGTGGTGCACAATACAGCGCTGTAAACCTAAGAGAAGATCAAGTTTCAGATAACTTCTTTAATGCTACTTTAGGTATTTCATTAAAATTAGGAAAACATGAGTCTCACCTAATGTGGCACGATCCATTGCAGGAAATCTATTATAAATTAGATGTTTTGGCGAGCAAAAACCAAGACGTTGAAGTTTGTAAAAAAGGAGATGCTGATAATGACGGTGTTTGCGATGATTGGGACAGACAACTTGATACTCCTGCTGGAGCAAGAGTTGATGGTGCTGGTGTAGCTTTAGATACAGATTTAGACGGTGTTATCGATCTTTATGACAAATGTGTTGTAGTTCCTGGCCCAGTTGAAAATGCAGGTTGCCCTGTTGCAACAGAAGGAAAAGTGCCTGAAAAAGAAAGAGCATTAGAAGGAATTGAGTTTGATCTAAATTCTGATAGAATTTTACCTTCAAACACTCCTATTCTTAACAACGCTGTAAATTATATCAACTCATCTGATGGTTCTTATAAAGTAATTGGTGGTACAGATACAAGAGCATCTGATGCATACAACCAAAAACTTTCTGAAAGACGTGCAAATAATGTAAAATCCTATTTAGTTGAAAACGGTGTTGCAGCCGACAAATTAGAAGCAATCGGTAAAGGTGAAAAAGACCTTAAATACCCAGAATGTGACCCTGCTACTAAATGCCCTGAATGGAAAAACAGAGCAAACAGAAGAGTTTACTTCGAAGCAAAATAATTTATTAAATTATTTATATTTAAAGCCACGCGTTCTGCGTGGCTTTTTTTCTTTATAAAATTTCTATACTTTTACCAAATGATTTCAGACCAAAAATATGATGCTTTGAAAAAAAATGCACTTCAACATTTTTGGGGATTTTCAGCGTTTCGTTCCAACCAAGAAGAAATAATAAATACTGTAATTTCTGGCAAAGACGCATTAGTATTATTACCAACAGGCGGCGGAAAATCTTTATGTTATCAACTTTCAGCAATATTACTTGAAGGCACTTGCCTCGTCATTTCACCATTACTTTCATTAATGAAAGATCAAGTTGCACAATTAAAAAACCGTGGTATAGAAGCCGAATTTATTTCTTCAGACCTAGACGAAATTGAAACTGAAACCATTTACAATAACTGCAGAGATGAAATTACAAAATTACTCTACGTTTCGCCAGAAAGATTAACAGATCCTGTCTTTTTGAGATATTTAGAAAATATCAAACTTTCATTTATTGCCGTTGATGAAGCGCACTGTATTTCAGAATGGGGACAAGATTTTCGACCAAGCTACCAAAACATTGCAAAATTTAGAAGAAATTACAAAAATCTTCCTTGTATGGCACTTACTGCCACTGCAACACCAAAGGTTTTAAAAGAAATTGATAAAAAATTAGAATTAAAAGAAGTTCAGATATTTCAAAAAAGTTTTCTGCGAAACAACATTAACATTTATGTAGATGAAATTTCAAATAAATATGAACGGATTTTAAATTTACTAAAATTTGCAAACTCTTCTGGCATCATCTACGCAAGAACCAGAAAGGAAACAGAAGATTTATGCGCCTATTTAAAATCACAAAAAAGAAATGCAGACTATTTTCACGCCGGTCTTTCCACTGCGGATAAAAATCGTGTTCAAGAATTCTGGTTGCAAAGCGAAAATCATGTCATCATAGCAACCAATGCTTTTGGGATGGGCATCGATAAAAATAATGTGCGATTCGTCATTCACCTCTCACCTTCTGCGTCCATTGAAAATTACTACCAAGAAATTGGTAGAGCCGGCCGCGATGGACTTCCGAGTTATGCTTTTCTATTATGGAACAAATCAGAAATAAGCGATATTGATGATATTTTATTTAATTCTATACCAAACAAAAAAGAATTTTTAGCCATTACTTCTTATTTATATTCCACTTTTCAAATCGCAGAAAACGAACTTCCTGAACAAACTTTTGAACTGAAACTGCAAAATGTTCAGAATTTCACAAAATTGTCATTTGCTAAAATTAGAAATATTCTGAATTTTCTACACACCCAAGAAATAATTTATTATAAAAATAAAAAATCTACTTCCTTATTAGAACTCAAAATATCTTCTCAAGATTTAGAATTATTACCAGCAAAAGACGCACATTTTTTGGAACTTTTACTTAGAAATATTACTGGCCTTTCTACCTATAAAGTTTCATTTGATGAAGATTATCTCGCCCAAAAAATAAAGATCAGCAAACATTTAATAAAAGAAAGAATCAAAGAATTACAAAAAAACAATTATCTTGAATATTCTGACGGCGAAGCGGCTTCTGTTACTTTTTTAAAACATAGAAACGAACGATTGATGCAAAATTCTTATTGGTCGCTTTTTGAACAAATTCAAAAAAATAAAGTTCAAAAATGGGAAGAAATGAAATTTTTTATGCAGAATAAAGATTACTGCAAAATGAAACTGATACTATCCTATTTTGGCGAAAAATCTACCAAAAATTGCGGAATGTGTTCTGTTTGCCTCTCAAAAAAGCAAAGTCTAAAACCAGAAACAATTTCCAATTCTATCCTAAATGTTTTGGAGAAACAAAATTTAACATTTGAGGAAATAAGCGTACAATTAACCCAATTTTCGGCAGAAAAAATCATGGAAAACGTAATTTTACTTTTAGATTTAGGTAAAATTAAAATGGCCAACTATAAAACTTATACTTTAGCACAAAACTAAAATTTATAAATGAAAAACCTCAAAGTGGTATTTTTTGGAACACCAGAATTTGCAAAAAATTCATTAGAAGCCATATTTCACTCCAATCACAAAATTGTAGGCGTTGTAACAGTTGCCGATAAACAGTCTGGAAGAGGGCAAAAAACCAACAGTTCAGCAGTAAAAAAGTATGCAGAAGAACAAGGCCTTAAAATATTTCAACCTTTAAAATTAAGAGATCCGAATTTCTTGGAAGAGATACAAAATCTGGAAGCAGATGTTTTTGTAGTGGTTGCCTTTAGAATGATGCCTAAAATTTTATTTGAAATGCCAAAATTAGGCACTTTTAATTTACACGCTTCTCTTCTACCCGATTATCGTGGCGCAGCGCCAATCAATTATGCTATTATGAACGGCGAAACAAAAACTGGTGCAACTACCTTTTTTATTAATGAAAAAATTGATGAAGGAAATATTTTACTACAAGAAAGTTTGGCGATTTCACCAACTGAAAACGCCGGAGAACTTCACGACCGATTGATGCATTTAGGCGCTAATCTTATCGTGAAAACACTTGATGGCTTAGCAGAAAACAACATTACAGAAAAACTGCAGCCGATAGTAGAACATCCAAAAAATGCGTTCAAAATTTTTAAAGATGATACGAGAATTAATTGGAATTTGCCCGTTGAAAGCGTCTATAATTTCGTTCGAGGACTTTCTCCCTATCCCGCGGCTTTTACAACCATTAAAATAAATGGTGAAGAAAAAAATTTAAAAATATTTGCTGGTACTTTTGAAGAAAATAATAATTCCCTTATTCCTGGAACATTACTTATATCTAAAAAAGACTTTAATATTTCTACTAAAAATGGAATTTATAAACCAACAGAAATTCAATTAGAAGGAAAAAAAAGGATGTCTGTTAAGGATTTTTTAAATGGATTCAGAGACTTTGAAAACATTGAAATTATTTAAATATTTACAAAAAAAGCCGACTAATATTAGCCGGCTTTAAAATATTTTATCAAAAATTATTTTTTATTTTCCTTAATTTTTGCTTTTATTTTGGTTTCTAGTTCTTCCGCTAATTCAGGATTGTCTTTTATTACATCCTTCACGGCATCGCGTCCTTGGCCAAGCTTAGTACTATCATAACTAAACCACGAACCACTTTTCTGAACAACGCCCAGTTCTACACCTTGATCTAAAATTTCACCTACTTTAGAAATACCTTCTCCGTACATAATATCGAATTCTGCAATTTTAAAAGGTGGCGCTACTTTATTTTTTACAATTTTCACTTTCACTCGGCTACCAATTGCTTCGTCACCATTTTTAATCGGTGCGCTCGCTTTTCTGATATCAATTCTCACAGAAGCATAAAACTTCAAAGCATTTCCACCAGTTGTGGTCTCTGGATTTCCAAACATCACACCAATTTTTTCTCTCAATTGGTTGATGAAAATTACGGTACATTTTGTTTTACTAATTGTTCCCGTCAATTTTCTTAATGCTTGTGACATTAATCTAGCGTGAAGCCCCATTTTAGAATCTCCCATTTCGCCTTCAATTTCGGCTTTTGGCGTAAGAGCAGCCACAGAATCAATAACAACGATATCTACTGCGCCAGAACGGATTAAATTATCCGCTATCTCCAAGGCTTGCTCACCATTATCCGGCTGCGAAATAATTAGGTCTTCCAAATTTATCCCTAATTTTTTGGCGTAACCTCTATCAAAAGCATGTTCTGCATCAATAAACGCTGCTGTTCCGCCTTGCTTTTGAGATTCTGCAATTGCATGTAAAGTTAAAGTTGTTTTCCCAGAAGATTCTGGCCCATAAATTTCTATAACTCTTCCTCTTGGATATCCACCAACTCCCAAGGCCAAATCTAAGCCCAGAGAACCTGAAGGAATCACTTCAATATCTTCTATGATGGCACCGTCGCCAAGTGTCATTACAGTACCTTTTCCGTATGTTTTGTCTAGTTTTTCGAGCACTAAACTCAATGCTTTTTTCTTATCTTCTGCTGTAGCCATTTATAATATTTAGAATGTAAAAATACGGAAATTTAATTTTAAAAACGAACAAAAATACCGACGTAAAAATTTAATAAACTTTTTTTTTAGAATTTATCAAAAAATAATTGCTTGATTTAAAAAATAATTTTAGATTTGCACCACCAAATTAAAACAGACCCATGGTGTAACGGTAGCACTCCGGTTTTTGGTACCGTCAGTTGGGGTTCGAATCCCTGTGGGTCTACAAACAACTACTGTAAATCAGTAACTTAACATTATCGGGGACTAAATCGGGGACTAACGTTCCCGATTTTTTCCTTTTTTTATAGTTTTGTCTAATAAAGATATTTTGTAAATCATCTTCTCGCTGCAAATCTATTTTGATTTAGAGTGTCACTTTCGTAAATATTGTTATTCTGAATTAGTTCTTTAGAAATTAAACTTGCTGCATTCCTACTGTGCTCTACAGCAAATAAGTTTTCATTTTCTACTTGTCTATCTTTAACATAATTCCTATTCACATTTAACTTCAGTTGTAATTCCTTTTCTTCTTTATATTGAATGATTAGCGCATTTTTTGTTAGAGGCAACTCCTCAATCTGCGCTTCAATAATTGCAATCTTTTCCGCAGTCATTTCAGTCTGTATTTCTATCTCTGTCACATTTACTCCTTTTGAAGCAAGATTTGCAATGGTATTTTGAACTTCCGATTTTGCTAAATCAATCGATTTTTGATAGAACGGTAATTGGTTTTGCCAGTAATCAGAATTACTGTCTTCGGTGTTTGTCGCATAATCTTTAATTCTATCGTAAGAATTCTGTGCTTTCGCAACTTCACTCTGGACTTTTGTAAAATCTTCATATTTTCTTAAAACAAAAGCACTATCGGCAACAAATTTACTCTTCTCACTCTCTAATTTTCTTTTCAGCAATTCAATTTCAATTTTTGCTCTGGTTTCAGGATTTGTAATGATCGAAGTTTTTAGTTCATGTGTGCTTATATCAGAGATATCTAAAACGTTTGCACCCTTTTTCATTGCCTCTAAATATCTCGCTTGTTTTGCCTGTAATTTTTGCAACATAAAAACATCAATGCTATCATTCGTAAGCATAAAATTGATGCGCACATTTTCATTTTTGTTTCCCTGTCTCCACGCTCGACCTTCAACTTGTCGTAAAGATGTAAAATTGTAAGGCAATGTAAGCATATACACATCCGTCGTATTTTCCTGCAAATTCATTCCTTCTTGAATGGCTTCACTTCCAATTACAATTTTAATTTTGCCGGCATTAAAATCATCTTGAATTGCTACCCGTTGTTTTTTACTCGTTCCGCCAGTAATAATACCTACTTCATCGGGTTTATATCCGAGATCTTGTATTAGATATTCTTTCAATTTCGGAAATTGTGCCACAGCCAATTCAGAATATATGATCTGTCCAGAATTAGAGATATCTTCTTTATTTTGTCTGATCAGATTCATCATCTCAAATAATTTTGGTGAATTTTCTATAAATCCAGTTACAGTTGGTTCCTGACCATCATAATAAATTGATAAATAAGGTGAGAAAGCAATTAACCGAGCATTTAAAATGTGGGTTAAGATTGCCCCAGGCGTTTCTGAATCAAAATTATCGTTCAGTAATTCATATTGCTCTTTCGTCAAATCATTCTGTTCAATTTTATATTCTTTATTAATTTTATTAGGGCGGATTAATTCTAAATTATCCTCCTCGCCTTTGATATCTATAAATTCTGAAAGTAGTTGCTGAAATAATTGATTGTTTTTAAATCGTCTAACATTTGCCTTGAATTTAATATCTCCTTTTGCGTCAATTTCCATATCGTTGTCCGCCTCCATAAAAGTTTCAAAGAAATTATTTACATTGAAATAACCTGACTCTTCTAATCTTTTGTTGGCTATTAATGATAAAATTGAATAATATTCCAAAGGTTTATTAGTAAAAGGCGTTGCTGAAAGTAGAGTTACATTTCTGCCATTTTGCTTATCCTGAATATATTGGGCTGCCATCCAAGTATTAATACCAAGTTTTGAAGTTTGTTGATTTTGATTTCTAAAATCTGAAGAAAAACGTCTGTCTTCAATCTTCACCTTTCCAACAATATGATTGGCGTTATGAACTTCGTCGTAGGTTAAATGATCAAAACCAAAATCTTCCCAATCATAAATTTTTCCACGTTTCATCTTGCCTTCGATCTCTTTCTCTTTTTGTAACTCAATCTGTTCTTCTCTTTCTGTATTTGTAACGCCCTTCAATTCGCTTGCTGAAATGTATTTGAATTTTGAGGACAGTTCTTCGGTAATTTCATTTGAGAATCCAATGTTATTAAACCCAGCATAAGTTACTATGGTTATTTCTCCCTCTTTATTATCGAACTTCGAGAGATCATAATCAGTACCCAAATTACCCAGAACATTGACTTTAGCATCTGGAATTGTTTCAAAAATAGTTTCTACCCATTGTTTCAGAATACTGTCATTTGGAACTACAATTAATGGTTTTTTTGAGTTTCCACGTTGCATCGCTTCATGTAAAGAAAGTATGCCAGATAATGTTTTTCCGAACCCAACTTCATGCGCCAAAAGTCCAACACCTTTGGTCGTTTGTCTTCCTATTCCAGATTTTTGAACTTCTGTCAATCTTAATTCTGTTCCTTTAAAGTTTTGGTAGATCTTTGAAAATAAAGGAAATTTTGAATAATCAGGCACGTGAATGTGATTGTAATTTTTGTTGAATTCCTTTACAAATCGCTCTCTTAAATCATCAGATAATTCTTCTGAAATGAATTTTGAAAATAAATCTTTTGCTGCAACTTTTCTACGTTCTCTAATTAGTGCATTTCTCTCCTTATCACTACCAGTAACCGTTTCATTATCTACAAAACTTCTAACTTCCCAGGAAGAAGATCCTGCAAAAGCCTCGCTCGGAAGATTGTTTACAAAATCTTTAAATTTTTCGGCAAGATTGTACTCCACCACGACCATTTCAGTTTCGCGCTTTTCATGATTGTATTGTTCTTTCTCAATCTGACCTAAATTGAATTTATGAACAAACTCGTGATTAGGATTAATGGAAATTTCTTCTAATGTTTTCAGTTTAGGTAGTACATTTATTAAAAGTGCCTTTTGCTTCTCATAATGTTTCTTTTCCAAACCTCCGATTCCCCAATCTTCCTTAAAATCCTTTTCAAGTTGATCCAATTTCTCATAAATATTTCCTTCTGCGTAATAAAAATCATGGATATATTTTCCGTTCTGAAAGTTTGCAAACTCAAAATGTCTGGTGTGATTTTCAATTGTTCCATCATAGGAAGTAGCCTTAAATGCCGCAATTTGAACATCAGTTATATCAGAACTGTTTTGTAAAGACGCATCCACAATTTGATCATCTTTGGCAAATTGGTATTTTAGAATGCCTTTCTTTATTAATGGTTGCGACTGAATTTCATATTCAGAAATTTTGATTTTTTGCGACTGAAGTATTTTATCTGTTTTTGCTAATATCTCCTTTAATTTAACATCTGATATTCTTTCACCCTCTCCAGAAATTTGACCTTTTAAGTTTAAAAATTGATTTATTTGAGCAAGTACAGACGGTGACTTAAATTTTACAGTATTCAGATTGAATAGTACTTTCTCTAATTTTTCTAAAACTTCATCTTTGAGTTTTTCGTTTTCATTCTCTGTTTTATTTGAAATATTCAGCGGTATTTCTGGAACAAAATCTTCTGCTTCCTTCTTCTTTGCAGTAATATTTTCATTTATTTCTAAATCTTCAAAAAGATTTCCAATGCGGACGTTTTCTTTTTTTTTTCGCAGATTATTTAAAAGTCCTAATGCTTCGTCTAACTTACCATGAACATAGAATTCCAAACGCCCAAAGCGATTGGTTTTTTCTCTTATTTCACCTAAAATATTTTGTGGATTGTTTTCAAAATAATCAGAAATATTTTGATTGATAGACTGGCGGTCTTTTTTAAGAATTATAATGTCAGTTCCGATTTGCGTTCCTGCAAAAGCACCACTTGGCAAACGATAAGCATTCAATAATTCAGCATTGCTCAACTTTTTTTGTCGGTTTATCCAGCCAGAGGGAACAACCATTGCCAAGATTCCACCTTCTTTTAAAGAATCTACTCCACGCTTTACAAAATAATCCTCGTACTTTGATATTTTACTTTCTTCACCTAAACCTTTGTACAGGCCTCTATGCTCGCCATAAGGTGGATTACCAATTACCAGATCATACTTTTCAGAAAATTCAGTTACTTCTTTTTTAACGCCCTTTTCATCAATGAATTCTGTTTCGAAAGACCGAAGATTAATTTCTGCTTCCGGATGAAATATTTTTGCAATTTTGGCGGTAACCTCATTGATTTCAAATGCAGTAATATTCGTTTTTATTGCTAAACCTTCTGCTCCATTAATGAATTTGCCAGTACCAACACCTGGCTCCAAAACAGATATTTCCTTCCTATTTTTAAATTGATCTGAAATTAAATTTTGAACTGCATCTACAATTTTACTATCGGTATAATATTCATCGAGAATTCCACGACCTTCTTTGGCGGTACCACCACTTTGAAATTGATTGCAAATTTCTTTCAGATCATCTGTGATTAAAATATTTTCATTGATTAAAATCTTACCATTTTCAGAAACAAAACAAGCCACCGAAACTACTTCTGCGACTTGTTCATTGGTCAGTTTTTGACCCCTGTATTTTTGAATTAAAATTTCTAATTCAGACGGACTATTAAAAGTTTTTTCTAATTTTCCACCCAGTTTAGTTTCTCCGCTTTCATCTTTTGAAGCATTTTCTTGTTGTGAGTTTCTAATGGATTTTCCGATTCTTCTTCTTGGTAAATCGATTCGCTTTGATTCTGCAGATCCATTCCCAACATTTTCGCTGCCCAAACTTTGTCCGCTTTTGTTACTTGCCTCTTGTTCGGATTTGAGATTCTCGCCAGATTTTCTACTACCTGTTCTTGAGTGGATTTTGATGTTTTCATTTTCTTCGGAATTTTGTTCTACTAAATTAATATTTTTATTCTGAATTTTAAGTTTATTTTGCAAATACTCATTCAAATCATTATTTCCATTTTCTGAAATATGGTAAAGTGAACGAATGTCTTTCACATCTTTATCTGATAACGTGTTTAGAATTTTTTCTGTGGCTTGGTTTCCGGCTTTATCACCGTCCAGGCAAAGAAATATCTTGCCGTCATAATCTTGGTATCTATCTAAAAATTTTTCAAGATTTGTTGTGGAATTAAGTGTTACGAGCATTCTGCTGTTCTTTTGATTATTGATATGCAAAAGTTGCACAAAAGATAGCATATCCGTCATTCCTTCAAAAACTACTAATTCTTCTTTCGTTCCTTTTATCTCCGAAACATCGTTTTTGCCAATCTTCGATTTCATCAAAGAATTACGAATTTCAAAACCACCGGAAATATTTTCAGTTCCAATTCCAAAGTAATTTTTATCACCAATTTCATAGTGAACTTGAATTGTATGGTCTACCAAAGTCTGCTTTGAAATTCCCCTACCTTCAAAATAGGCGATCAATCTCTCATTGTTTGGAATAAATGAATTTGTAATGCGTATTTCTAGCGATTTGCTTTCATCTTTCAACAAATCTGTTTGCATATTTCTCCCATTAGTGTCGTACTGCATAAAGTTTTGATTAAAGTTTTTTACGAATTCCAGAGAATCTTTCCAATCTAATTTTTCAAAATTCATTACTGCTTTTAAAATCTGGCCGCCTTCATCTGTTTTAAAATCATAGTAGCCATTTGCTGAAACAGAAAATTTGTTATCATCTGTCAAAAAATAATATTCGTTCCCAATTTTGCGGTCAAATTTCACAACATTTCGATCCTGTAAATGCTGAAAATAACCAACCAAAGAAATATTGTTGGAAATTTGTTGAACTTCATCATCAGAATAGAAAAGAGATTTTTCTGCCATTACTTTTTCTTCTTTACAAAAGCATTAAAATCAAAAATTTCTTTGGCTTCATTGTCCCAATTTTTTCTTGTTATTAATTGAAGCGTAACAAAAACGTCTTTCTTTTTATTGTAAGAATCTATACGCTCTAATCTACCGCCATAATCTTCTTCTGCATGCTTATACAAGGAATAAGGTAGAATCGTATCTGTAGGATAAATGTAAAATCTAGAGTACGTCCAGGGCGAATTCACTTCAAATCTTTTATAACTTTTATTGAATAAAATAGTGTCCGACAAATTTTTTTTATTCTTATAATTAGGGATCCAGTCCTTTGAAAATATAGCGCCTTCAATCTTATTTTTAATTAAAAGCGGTTGTTGCTTTTTAGAAATTTCTGAAAGAATAGTATTGCCACTATTTTCAGTTCCAATTTTGTAATAAATTGAATCCTTTATGTAGAAAATATTTTCTGTTAACTCTGGAAAGTTCAAATCTGGAATCAGTTCCAAAATATTTGAACCTGAATAGTTGATTCTTGAAATATGAAAATTCTGAACTTTGTCTAAACCTTTAGAAGCATCTACATAAACATTGGAAATTAAATCGAGTCCGCCTTTTTCAGGTTTGATCTTTTCTTTACAGGAGTAGAGAACAAAAAAAGAAATTAACAACATTGTGATATTGAATCCGGCAGAAATTCGAAATGATTTTGATGATTTTTTAAACATATTTTTTTTGCTTTTAAAAGAAAAAAAACGGTTGATAATAATTTTGTCAACCGTTTGTAAAACTAATTTATACGGTTTTTATCTCTTAATACTTTGCTCTTTCACATTGCCTTTATCATGCTTATTATCATTTTCCAAACCTTCTAAAGGCTTATTTGTATTAATGCGATTCATCTCATTATCGTAAATACTCAAATTTTTATATTGCGGATTAAGCACTGCTTTGCCTTCTACAACATTATCGTCCAATTCAAATTTTACTTTTACCACATTACCTTTCTCCAAAGATTTTATAGTGCTTTCTTTGTATTCCGGCTTATCGAAAATCAGATTAGATTTCTCTACAATCTGATCAGTATCGACGCCATAATTTTTGTAGAAATTTTGAAAATTATAATTGCCATTTTCTGATTTCGGCTCTGCAAAATTTAGTTTTACAAAAGCCGGTTCCAACTGCTCTGTTTTTGGATTAGTAAATTCAATTTTTACCGATCTTCCTTCTAACAGATTTACCGCCTCCTTTGCTGTAAATGTATTCTCTCTATTCACCTTGAAATTCTGTGAGATTTCTTCACCCTTATCATTATTCAAAACTGCTTTGTAGGAATTTAGAAATACACCGCCACTTTCTGTTTTGTTGAATTTTAAAGTGAAGTCCACTTCATTTCCGAGTGATGCTTTGTCTGAACTGGTCTTAAGTTCAAATTGATTTTCCACCGAATCTATTCCTGCTTTTAAATCTTTGTGAAGTTTTTCACCTTCACCAAAACCTAAATATTTTAACTGGTTTTGTAAATAATCTACCTGGTCAAATTCTTTGTTTTCCATAATTTCTGATTTTAAATTGTTATTGTTAATTGTAATATGTGTTGCCGATTGTCTATTAGAAAGAACATCAATCGCGCTTTGCAAATCTTCTGGCGATGAAATAAAAAATTTCTTCATTCCCTTGCCTTCTATTAAAGTGTAAGTTTGATTTTCAGAAAATGAAATATTTCTTAAATTTTTTAAAACCTCGGGAATTGTTTTAATTGAAAATGATTTTGTTAAAGAGTCATCACTTGATAGTTCAGACAGTCTAAATTGATCCTCACTCAAGATCTTGTTTTGATTTTGGTTATAATAAAGTTGAAATTTCTTTTCTTGTGCAGTGAAAATTCGCTCGCCATCCTGAAAGTAAAATTCTGGACTCGTTTCTTTCATTTCTTTTACAAAACTTTTATAGGCTTCGCTTTTCTGGATCTTAATTTTATCAAGCCAGGAAAGTTTTATCTCTTCTGGTTTACTCGTATATTTTACTTCGGCTTCGTTTGTAGTACCCAACTTATTCGAAACACTATTTATTAAACCACTATCCGCAAAAGAATCATACATTTTTCTACCATTTTCGCTTTTAAATTTAAGCCCATCTAAAATCTCAATATTAGAAAATTGAAGTTTTTCATTATATTTATTCACTTCTTCCGGCGTGATGTTATTACCATAAAGAATGCATTTATTTCCCCCAAACTTTGCTACTTTACCTATGATAAAACCAACTTGATTTTCCGGAGGCATAATAAATTTCCCAACAATATTTAATTGATTATTGATGATCAACATTTCGGTTTTATCAGAGATTCCGAATTTTTGAGAAGTGATAAATTTGGCAATATCTGCCGAACTCGTTATTTTTTCTGGCTGATAATTTTCAACTAAAACCTGTTTACTAAATGAGTAGGGTTGAATTTCCTGAAGGGCATTTGGATTGGATTTCATTTCCATTTTATCTTCAAATATTTCATTAAAAACCACATACTTTCCACTTCTCAAATTAATTATGACACCATCGTTTACGATTATATCTGAATCATCCAATGCTGCTCTCAATTTTCTAATGCAATCAATATCTGCTTTGGAAACTTTTAAATTTCCACTCGGATGGTTATGGACTAAAGTAATTGAAGAAGGATTTACTTCCAGCACATTACCGATCATTAATCTGTTATCAACAAAGGCTGCATCAAATGTTCCAGTAGAAATATGCTGTACGAAATAACCTTTGTCTTTAAAATCGTAAACTAAAAATGCATGTTCAACGGCTTCATTTTCCAAAGATTTAAAAAGCCACGCTACATCATCTACACTTGTAATTTTTTCATTTCCGAATAACTGCAATGATTTATTTTCTGCAAACCTTCTTTCTATTAATGCAAAATCTGTGGATTGAAGAGAATTTTGCGGTTCCCGTAATAAATTGGATCCGGAACCAGTATCGCCGGCGTTAAAAAGTTTGAAGGGTAATTTTTCTCCCGAGGATGTTTTCGCATAATGCGTAGTTTCATCCTCCTCAAATGCAAAATTCGAATTTGCCGATAATTTCTTTTTCTCTGCTGTATTATCCGTGTGAATTTGTTGTTCATCTTGTCCTACATTTTTACTATATTTTTCATACAATTCTTGTCGCAGTTCATTAATTGGCACCACAGCATCATAATCAATCAGGTGAACTTTGCTTCCTTCCTCGAGCCTGACTTTGAGCGATTCACCATTTTTAAAATAGTTGAACCCCATTTTCATAAATTCAAGATTAGCAATTGCTTCATCTATGGATTCAAAATCCATTTTCTGAAAACCGGGTGATTCCTTATTTTCATTGTATTTTCCAACGTCTAAAGTGATTCTCATTTTAAATTAATTAACGTCTAAAACCTCTTGACTTTTCTCTATTTTCTTCTTCTTTCATTTCTTCTTCATGCTCCCGGTTTGCATCTTGAAACAAATCCGGATCGTTCACATTTAGTTCAATGTCTGATTTCTCCTGTTTCGGATTTGTTTGTGAGATTGAGTTTACCGCATTTATTTCTTTTGAAACTATATTTAAATCGTTAATAATTTCTTTTGCTATTTCAGGGTATTGATCAATTTTGTCCTGTAAAAAACCTTTCAATTTTAGAAGTTCTGTTTTGTAGCGATTTAATTCAGAAATATCTTTTTTATCGGCAATGATTGCAGTCAATTCCAGTGCGTTTTTTATTAGGTCAAACTCAATTACCTTATTCGTTTCCTTATCAAACACAAAGGCTTTCTTTTCAAAATTTAATTGGTTGTTGCCTTTAGACAGATCCTTTATTTCTGAATATTCTATCCTTTCCTTGCTTTCTGCCAAAATGCTAGTAATATTTTTATCCCTTTCCAGAAAAACCACATTCAATCGGCTGTTATTTTCGACGAGTTGAAAAGTCGCTCTGTTTTTTTCATTGTCTGCTACAATGGTATATCCCTGAAGGAATTTCTGAATATCTTCTGCGGAAAGTTTTTTTGAGAAGGAATTATCAGGTTCTACAATCCCGTATTTCTTTAGTTCGTCTGTAGGTAAATTGTTAGTTTGCATAATTTTGTGCTATTAGATTATTTGCTTTAATTAAATCGTACAGAAATCGTATTGGATTGATATAGTTGCCATTTTCAATCACAGAAAAATGTAAATGCGGACCAGTCGAGTTTCCAGAATTGCCGCTTTTTGCAATGATAAATCCTGCTTTTACGAATTCTCCTACCTTATAATATATTTCAGAAAGATGCAGATAGGCCGTTACAAAAGAATCCGAATGTTTAACTTTAATGTAATTTCCTCCACCTTTCGGATCCCAACCTGAAGCGGTTACTTTGCCGTCCATTACAGAATAAACCTTTTCGTAATTTGCTTTCAAATCGGCTCCATTATGTAACTTTCTTCCGCCAAAAATCGGATGAGTTCGGTTTCCATAAGACGATGTCACAGAAATTCCATTTTTTAATGGCATGTGAATTTTGGAAACTAAATTCTGCTCATTATCATCAATAAAACCAAAAGTCTTGACCGATTTTGAAATGTTTTTTACATTCGCATTTGTTTTTAGAATGAGTATTAAGGAATCTTCAATCCTTTTAAAATCAAATTTCTGATCTTTGATTTTTGATGAATTATTTTTCATCATTATTGATTTTAGAGAATCAATTTCTTTTTTTAATTCTACCTTTGATGTAGATTTAAATATATTCAAGAGACTGTTTTTCTTTCCCTCTTTAGTGATTTCTATAGTTTCTTTTTTTAAATCATTTAGATTTTCTGTTGCGGAAATATCCTTTTTACTAACAGTGCGCGTTAATGTGTTGAATTGCGCATTCATCATTTGGGTAAAAAGAAATGTTATTACAAGAATTGAAATTTTTAATTTCATATTTATCATTTTTATGCTTTTGCAGTTTCATTAACTATTAATTCTACTTCCATATTTATTTTTCGGAAGTTTGTCATTAAGACTTCTTCCTTTCTATTATTACCTTTCTTATCCAGAAATGAGTAATAGTCGGGCATCTTTACATAATTTTCTTCTTCTTTTTTGATAGCGCTCATATCAAGATTTATTTTTCCACTGATCGCAGAAGTTTTATATTCTTCGGTATTATTTTCTTCGCCCTGTGCAATCATTCCCACCATTTCTCCCGTTTTAAGCGCTGCTATTTTTCCTGCAGGAATCATAAAATCCATTTTTTCATTAATGCTCGTAGAAGTGCCGGTTTGAGATATAGATTGTGAGTAAGATTTTTGCTTGATTTTCCCAAACATTTTTTCCATCCAATCGAGTGTATTTTTATCTCTGGCGGAACCTGAAATTATATTTCCAACAATTGCTGAAATTGTATCTGCCACTTCTTTCTTGTAAAACTGTCGCAATTGTGGGATCTCCTGCAGACCTAAAAGCACAGCGATTTTATTACTTCTGGCCGTTGCTACAACATTGTCAATCTTATGGATATAAATGGTTGGAAACTCGTCCGCTATAATTCCACCCGGTAAATTACCTTTTGAATTGATCAGCCTCAATGTTCGGTTTAAAACCGAAGAATAAAGAGCGGAATTAATATCTTGTGTTCCCGGATCTGAAGCCAAAATGACAATTGAAGGATTTTCTTTATCCGTGATTTTTAATTCAACTTCATCGCCAGAAAAAACCCAAAAACTTTCTTTTGTTGCCAGTCTGGAAAGGAATATTTTTAAAGTTCCAACTTGTCCTTCTAACTGATCGAATGCTTTATTATCATAAGCAGTTTTAAATGGCGAAAGCAAAGAATATATTTCCTCATTTGAAAAAAGTGTATCAAAAATATCTTTATAACTCCTGTTCATGAAAGATAGAATATGCGGTAAATCTGAATATTTGCCATTCTCAAAGCGCGCAAAAAAATAAATACACGAAGAGAGAAAGTTGATAGCAGACTGTGTGAAAAATGCTTCCGATCCACCTCCCGAACTTGAACCTCCTTTTTGAAGCGAGGACACCATTGATTCTGCCATTTCCTGTGCTTCTGCCAATGTTTGGATATATTCTTTCTTAAATGGATTTACTCTTTTTGATTTTTCAACCTCATTTAAATTGATGACGTGGAAATCGTGATGATAGTCCGAATCTCTATTCTTTTTCAACAAATAATGGTAGTACGCGATCTTGGCTAAATCCGGAAACTTGAAATCGTAGATACAAAGACAAAAACCTTTATCAATCATCTGTCGGATCGCTGGATTAATGACGCCAAAAGATTTTCCCGAGCCTGGCGTTCCAATAACCATTGTTCCTCTAAATGGATTGATATTGATCCAACCTTTATTGGTTTTTTTATTAAACCTAAAGAGATATGGTATGTTTACTGAAGTATCCGTATTTACCAACTCCTGATTTTGCGCAAAACTTTCTTCTTCAATATTCCACCGATCCTTCCCCATTTTTTGCTGCATCAATTTTGAGATGTTATCTGCACCAACCTGCGCTATCAATGCTCCTAAAAATGATAGTAACGTGTAAATAATTTGGAAAAAATTTAAAGGTGGAATTATTTTCGGCAAACTATTATTGCCTGCTTCTGAAACAATTAGAAGGGAACCAAACATTAGGGCTAAACCAATAATTATTGGTAAAATGATCTGCTTTCCAATATTAAGATCAATTTTCTTTTTTGCTCTCGTTCCAATTGCAACCAATGCTATTAAAACTATCGTGCAAAACTTGGCATTTAAAGGTGGGTAAAATAAACCCATCTTTGAAAACTTTGTAAGCAAATCTGTTACAAATGGAATTTTAGCGGTTAGAAAAAACAATGATGCGCAGTCCAGTAAGACGATGAAATAAACCATCTTCTGGAAAAAACTGTAAATCTTAATTTGATTCTGTTGTTCTTGCATGTTTGCTTTATAAATTATTAGATTTCAGAAATTCTTTTTCTTTTTCTTTTTTGTCAATAGTATCACTACCATAAATTTCTTCCGCAATTTTTTTGTACCAGTCTTTTAAATATAATTCTCGAGCAAAATCATCCAAGACTTCCTTCCTCATTTTATTGGATAAAATCAGCAGATAAATACCCAATGAGATAAGTAATATAGATGCAAAAACTATTAAGATTAGATAAATATTAAATGTCATCATGATTAAAATGTATCTGCGTTCAAAATGTCAGAATACTTCACTTTCATTTCTATTGCTCTGCCAGACAGTTGTTCTTCCAGCAAACGAATCTTCATCACCTTACTATTTGGATAAGTGAATTTTTTGAACACATAAATATTGCGGTAATTCTTTTTGAATTCTTTTTGACGGTATAATTGATAGACAGGATCAAGTGCAATACTTTGATTGTTTGTTGCTTTGTATATTTTCTTGTCTTCCACAGAAAATTTTATTGCATCTATATCATATCCCAGATTGGTAGAATTTAAAAAAGTCATGTCTAAAAAGATGTAATCATTAACCACATAAACGTTGTTAATCTGCATCCTCAATTTAAAATTTTTCACTTCCCGAATCGGTTTACCTACTATTTTTTTTCGCAAAATATCCAGTGAAAACTTTTGCAATTCTGTACTTGAAAATGCCAATTTTGGATATTCAAGAGGTTGCATATCTTCCGGTTGAATTTGAATGTTTGTAACTGCTTTCCTCTCAAAATCCAGATAATTTACTTTATACTGCGCCATAAAAGATTGGCAAACGATTGTGATCACTCCTAAATTATTGATGTCAATATTTTTTTTAGTTGCAATCGAATCTATATCTGAAACATCAGTAATTTTGATTCTTGCAATATTTTCTGCAGGTAGATCTCCTGTTAAATTATTGGTGGACAAATCCACAAACTGAATTGGTTCCGGTGAAATAATATGCAGACTTATTCCTTTTGAAATTTCCAGATTGGTAAGATCTGTAACCCTTTTTTCTGCTATTTCAGTTTGGGCAAAAATGGTTGCTGTTGAAAGAAAAAACAGACCGCAAATGAGGTTTTTTATTGAATTTTTAATCATCGTTATTTTTTTTAAGTTCTTTGTCGTTAATTAGATAGATGTAAGAGTTGTATTTAAGTTTTGCTTTATTTTGCCGGATCATATTTGAAATCGTTTTTGAGGTGGAACTGAATAAACTAGAAAATAGACTCGTGAAAAAACTTTCTCCACCACTATCCATTTGAGTTCCCTGCACAGAATTACTGCCCATTTCTCGAAGCATTTCCCGGAAGTCACTTTGCGGAACATAAAGACCCTGCATTCCATCCATATCAAAAACAGAAAGATTTACCGGTAAAATGTTTCCGTCATTCAAAATTGAAATCACATTTAGATTTACCCGTTGCATAGAAAAGCCAGAAATCTGTCCATACAGTATTGTTCCTTTATTAATTTTATGTTTTCCAACATTTATTTCTTCAAGTAATCTGAATCGAATTCTACTTCCCAGATAACCTTTGGTATTTTCATCTATGACGGCTTTAATAAAATTGTCACCGTTTTTTTTTGCGATTGAGTTAAAACTTGGATTAAGTGAAGATTTATCTACCCTCAATGTTGAATTAAGAAATGCAGTCATTTTTTCTTTATTTCTTTTCAACTTATTCTCCGCGGCAAGGGCTAATTGATATTCCGGATCTTTTGCTTTTTCTAATGAATCCATCATCAACATTTGCTTTTTTAGCATTTTTACAGGATCATTTTCAGCCTCGTTTCTTGGTGATTTTGAAGCATTATTAATAGATGAACTATTATTTCCATAATCATTTCCATTACTCTGATTATTCAGCATTCGCATCATTTCCGCAGAACGCTGAAAGTCTTTTTCATCAGAATTATTTTGGGACTTTTGTTTGTAATAGGATTCGTTTCCACCATTACCATTTGCGCCACTATTCAGACTTCTTACAATTTTTAATGAATCTATATATCGCTTCTGCTTATAGTCCAGATTATCAGAATAATTTTGCAAACTATCCTCGTCTTTGTCCATGCCGTCAAGCATCGATCTTCCGTCACCTCTTTCGAATAGATCATCATAAGCCGCATTTTTCGACAAAATGGAATCTTGAGTTTCACCTAAATTCAATGAGAGATCCTGGGAAGTTTCTGCCGTCGGTTTGTCTTTAGCCATGTATTTTGTAGTTTGAAAACCAAGAAATAATATAACTGGCAAAAGAATCAGTGGGAAAATATATTTAGGCTGTTTAAAATTAATTTTCTTAATGTCCATTTTTTAAATTTTGATATTGGTTGAACAAATATTCTATTCGAAGGCTGTCATTTTTTGAAAGTGGGCCGCTTTCTCTTCTCTTTTTCAATGATTGCAGTTCCTTAACGATTACATCTATTTTTTGATCGCTTTTATTCATATCCGCTTTTATCTGATCACTTTCAGAATACATTGTTGGGATTTTATTACCTATCGAAAGTTTAGGTGTGAAAAAGTGATATTGAATAAAAATCAACCCAAAAGAAATTACCAGTGTAACCATTACGTATCGGTATACTTTCTTTGGATGTTGATATATCCACGCTTTTAGCCGAAGAAGATTTTTCTTCGTTACATTATATTTTGTTGTAAACATTAGTAATTTGATTTTGCTTTGTTGGACAACTCGCTGTTATCTAAAATCCTCCAATTTCTTAATAACACACCATGTGGATTATTCGGACTTCTGACCATATCCTCAAAATTCCCTTCGGTAATCAGTTTCCGAATGATTAAACTATTTTTCCGATTGATCATTTGAGTGCCGTAGTAAATGAATTTTTTACCTGGCAGATCCATTTTTATGGAATCAGCACGAACAGTAACAAGTGAGTTTCCGGAGATTATTTGATTGTAAAAACCTTTCTCCCTTAAATTGGTATATTCCTTCTTTCCACTATCATCAATCAAATACAAAGATTTTTCAACATTTTCTTTAATGTACCTGTCGTCCGGTGCAAGTGTGAAAAATAACCTGTGAAATAATTCGACTTGAGATTTGTATTCTACGGGACGATTTAAAAGTTCGTCGGTTTGCTTGACCAAAATCGGCACGCCATTATCAATAACATAAAGAGATTTTCTTGAATCCTTAATTAATTGGTAGGCGAAAACAAATCCCACAATTACGATTACGACCGCAAATAGAATTGAGGCTATCGAAACCGCTTTATTTATTTTGATTTTTTGTTCTATGTTTTTTACTAGCATTTTAAATTGATTTTTTATTTGAAATGAAACCT
Source organism: Halpernia humi (assembly GCF_900108025.1). Taxonomy (GTDB): domain Bacteria; phylum Bacteroidota; class Bacteroidia; order Flavobacteriales; family Weeksellaceae; genus Halpernia; species Halpernia humi. The sequence goes on along the minus strand of NZ_FNUS01000002.1, from coordinate 423,769 downwards.
TTTATAAAATTTTAGATCTATTTTTTATTCATTTTATTAACTGATTTTGCAATTTCTCTGGCGGCAGTTATGGCACCTGCGGCTCCACCTGCGGCCGCTGCTGTCGCTGCTCGTCCAACACTTGCAACTGTACCTCCTGCTGCTTTTCCTTTACTCATAATTCCTGCGCCACCTGCAGAAACAATAGAATCTGCGATAGATGGAACCATTAAAATTCCAATTCCTGTAACTATGTATGCAACTGCCGGAAATAATGCGGTGTACATCATTCCACTATTTTGAACATAAACCCGAAGTGTATTCATATCTGCAACTCCACCTGAATCAATAATTAGAGCGTATCTATCCAGTTCCATTTGATATCCAGACATGATCAACTGCTGTCCGATATTGATGATTGTATAAGTGATAAATGTGTATAAATTGATATTGATAAATTTTGTCACCCAATTACTAAATGAATTTTCAAATCCTGGTATTAAGGAAATTCCAATAGCGATCGGACCCAAAATAATAAGGACGTAATTCCAAATTTTTTGAATAAAAAAGATTAAATAAGTACAAACCCGAAGAATAGTTAGTGACACGGCTTCAATAATTTCAGATAATGTTTTCTGGATTTTAAATTCCATTTTCATGTACCACTCTTTTGCAGGTGCAAGAAGTTTATCAACGTCGATATCATACCAACTGTCATCTGCTTTTCCTTCTAATTTGTCTAAAGTTTCCTGTTTTGCTTCCTCTTCTGCTTGTGTTTTAATTAAAATTTCCAAAATTTGATTTTGCTTTTTAAACCGCTCTACCCGCAAATCATTTGCATCCTTTTCAATATCCTGAAATAGTGCAATGCCTGGTTCAGCAAGTGATTGTAGTGGATATTGGATCATGCTTGTAAATGCGCCCCAATACATTAAAATAAATGCAATGATTGTTGGACGAATCATAGGTGTTACCTCCCAAGGTCTTGCGCCTTCCTGCATTTGCCAGCCGAGATAACCCATGTAACATAAAGCGCCAAAACCACCAATTGCCTGTCCCAGCATCACGGCTCCTGCCGATTGTGCTGCCATTGTGGTATCCAATTTTGTAAATGCTTCCATAAACCATTTTTCAAAAGCGCCGTCGCCTTTTAAAAATTGTAAAAGTTTATTATAACTTGCAGTGTCACCCGTTTGTCCGAAAACAATGGTTGGTACCAGGAAGATTAAAAGACAAAGAGTAAGAGTTAAATATTTGTTCATTTTTTAAAATTTATTATGATATTCCATCATGACTTTACGCGCGAGAGTGATATCTTTAATTTGCCAGTTTCTTTCAATTCTTGTTCTAGATTTTGTCAGTAGTTTTTTATATTCCAGATAGAGTGTATTCTTATTATCAAAGGCTCTTAATTGATTTTTAAAATTCCTCCAACCTATTAGAGTTTCATGATACATTAGAAAGCGCTTTCCGCGGGGCATATCCAAAGTGCGTGAATTTTTGTATTTATCTTTCAGCAATGCCAACTCTTTTTCAAGGTGTGCGATTCCACCATTTGCCAACATATTTTGATAGGTCTTATCATCTTTCAATTGCCACTGAATATAATTTTGCGGATTTATTGGAAATGAATTTAAAGGGGTCAACATTCGGTTGTAATATAAAAGCCAGAGAGGATCTGCGGAAACAGTTGCAGAACTCCAATGTGCTAAATCCTGTACATTCCGGGTATAAAGTGTATCAACCTGAATTTTTATTTTTTCCGCTTCCTTCCTTTGAAATTCCAGTTCAACAAGTCTTTGCACTTCAAGACCGTTTGGCTTTAACGGACGAATATCTGCACCGTCTTTGTAATCTCTATTTTTAGCAGGAGATAGCCAACCCCAAACCGTTGCGTAGGCGAAATTGGTTTGAATGCCAAGCGTGTATTTTGGGTAAGGACGAAAATCTCCCCAGGATTCAAATACCATTCTTTTGTTATGTGCAACAATCGAGGGATCATTTAATCTTTTGACCTGTCCAAAACTAAAACTGGCGAAAAAGAAGGCTGGAATAAATATCAACTGGTTTAATAAATTTCTTTTCATAATTTTTTTAATTAAAAATGAAATTGTAATTCGTCATTATGTTTTTCACTATCGCTCGATCAAGATTTACATAAGTATTTATGGTTGGGATCTGATAGATGTAAGGTGTTTTTCTGGCATTTTTCAATCTGATCTTTATACAGATTAAATAGCCATTTACCATTTGTGCTTTCGTGGAAAGATTTTGAATCAAAACTTGCCTGTCATAAGGATCCATTAAAAAATCATTCTCTTCATGCAGAATATCATTTGTTAATTCTGATTGCATCTTCAACAATTCTTGTGTTGCACCGATATAAAATCTATTGAGAAGAATTGCATACTCTGGATGTTGGGCTGTAAGCGATAACACATCATTTGCGTTAATACCGATTTGAACAAAAGTCTTTGATAAATAATAAAGTTGTTTTCCCTGTTTAATGGCTGAATTTATATTAGTGAGTTTGTCGTAGATATATTCTTGAATTGCTACTACCTGCGCTATTTTCTGTTTAATTTCGTCGTAGGTTTTCTTCTGCTTTTCATAAGAATTTAAGTAAGATTCATTACTGGCCAACCGCACCGCTTGATTTTTGGTCAACTGCATCAGTAGTTTGTCATTGTAAACAACAGTCTGTGCATTCAATTTTAGAAAAGTTGTGCAGACAGCGATCGAAAAAAATAAAATATTTCTCATAAAATTGATTTAAAAATGATTGATAATCTGTTCTACGATCTGCTTATCTTTATTGATGTAATTGAGGATTACAAACTTGGTCCATTCTACCTTCTTCTTGATATCTCTAACTTTCATCAACATGAATAAGGAATCTCTCCTTAAATTTGTGACTTCTCCTAATGCGTATTCCAGTAATATTTTCCTTTCTGCTTTCTCCATTTGATTGATAGCGCCATAGGAAATCACGATTCCCGAAAGTAATCTGACTACCATTTGCATATCATCCACAAATTTTATTTCTGCAGGTAACACGACCGCCAAAGAGTAAGGCGCAGTCTGGATTTCAGTAATAATCTTCGTCTGGATATCCTGAATTTTCTGACTTTCCAAATAAATAGCATAGCCTGTCGGAATGGCTTGCATTGCAAAATCAACCAATCGTAATCTCTCCTGAATTTTCGTCGTTGTTTCCTTAAATTTCTCCCACTGTTTTTTATTTACTACTTCAGTCGTTAAATTAATGTCCTGTTTGCTTTTCATTGTTTTCTGACGATCATTTTCTTCCATAGTGTGGCGGATTTCCTGATTCATCATTGGAAAAGAGACGTTTTCTTTTTGCCACGGCGGTGTTGAATTACCTCCGGAAGAAATTAAAACCACATAAACTGCAGGCAGAATAATTAGAAGAATAAGTTTCCTTTTCATAGAAGATATTTTAAGTCTAAAATCTATTTTTGTATGTCCACATGATATTTTCTACAATGCTCATATCTGTATTGATATACCCTTGGAACGGATTAATCGACTGGAACCAACCCAACCTGATTGCTCTTTCAATATTTAATTTTGTGGCAAGCAACCAAATTTTCAACATCGTCACATTTTGAGAAACTGAAAAAAGTAGTTTATACCGATCTCCGGCAGTTGCAAGATTTAATTCACCCGGTTTCAATAGATCCGTAACGTCTGTGCTTAATTTTATCACTTGCTCATAGGCTTTTTGCGTTGCCTTTACGCCGAAAACCGAATACTGTGGTTTGTTACTTGTTAATATTAAGATGTCGTTAGAATATTGAAGACACCGGTCTAATTCATTATAAATGCTCACAACTTGAACTCCGTTCTTTAAAGTCCCGGATACTTCATTCAGACCTTTCAATACTTTATTTTGAATATTATTCGCCACCGCCATTTGTGTGCTTACCCAGGTTTGAGCCTGCTGTAATTTCGTCTGTTGCTCAATAGTTTTTTCCTGTTGATTTTCCAGATTGTCAGAGTATAACTTGAGAGCAAGTGTGGTAGTAACATCGATATATGTATTTTGCGCAAAGGCAAAACTTCCCGCCATTAGCAATAATGAAATACTAAACTTTTTCATATTCAAATTTTTTGGATTCAACGAGTTCTTTTAGATTCATTTGCCTGTCAGCCAATTCCTGATCAATAATTTTTAAAATATTTTGATCGTTGTATTGCGCCTGCAATTGTTTGTAATATTCTATCACATCTTGATCTAATGGCTGCCTGTAAAGGTTAACCAGACCAACCATATTCTCCATTTTATCATCAAGGATTGTAAAATCTTTTACGAATAATTGAAGCGCTTTATCATAATTTTCACAATGGTCTGCGTAATATTCAATGGCAATTTTTTCGGGCTTTTCAGTGGTGTAGGTTAGGTATTGTTCGAGTGAAACTTCATTTCCATAGACTTCTCCTTTGGATCCGCGCTTGATATAAAATTCTTTAAATCTGCTTCTCCCGAATTTATTATTCAGGTTATTAATTGTAAAAATCTTATTCTGCTCGACTTTATTAAGTGAAAGAAGTGAAGCGATTTTGTCAAAATTATCCTTGAATTTTGTCTGATCAAGTAAAATGAACGTGTCCGAATTATTGATGATAGAATCTTTTACCACAGTGTTTCCAATGATATCATCCAACTCTTGCGTAACAACCACGGCTTCTCCCCAGAATTTCCTTACCGTTTTATAGAGATAAAGAATATATCCACCCATTAGTTTTGAAGCAATTGCTTTCCAGGCTTCTTCAATAATTAAGGCTTTCCTTCTGTCTTTCCGTAATCGCATTTTTTGAATGAAAGTGTCCATGATAATAAGTGTCACGATTGGAAATAACTTCGGATTGTCTTTAACATTGTCAATCTCGAAAACAATGAAAGGCTCATCAAATAAAGTATTGTCGGCGTTTTCGTTTAAGGTTGTCCCATATCTTCCTCCTTTGTAAAAATCTTTTAAAACAAAAAGAAACGTACGCAGTTTGAATTCACTCTCATCAATTTTATGCTTTTTATTATTCAAATAAATCGGTAAAAACTGATCGCAGTAATCATAGAAACTATTGAAAGACAATTCCGGAACAAACAGTTTTTCCTCTAATTCAGTGATTCTTTTTATCAGCGCATTTCTAATTGCATGCTGCCATTCATCACTATTTTCAGGACGTTTGACAATGTTTTTTGTTTTTGTTATAATGAGTTGAGTTTCATCATAAATCTTCCTTCTCTCTGCATCATTTAAAGTTTCATAGGCTTCAAAAACTCTATAAAATTTGGATGCATCGTAATCTGGATTATTTATATTTTTATCGGGATGATGTAATGAAATCAACTTTCTTCCCTGATCTCTGATGTCGCTTGCCGTAGCATTAAAAGCAATCTCTAAAACATCATAATAATTCTGATTTTCTTTTAAATCCTGTTCGTATTCTGCCTGAATATCTTCTTCGTGAATATTGTATTTTCTTAAATACTGAAACAATTCTTCTGAAGTTTTGTTCTCAAACCAATCAGTTCCTCCATTGAAAAACTGGTGGTAATAAGACATCAAAACATTATCTAAAATGGATTTTTGTGTAGAACTCATCGTAGAATCTGCACCTTGCCAAATGAGAAAAATGAGATTGGTTAAAAATTCAATCTTTTCTATATTAAATTCATTCTTATCCATTAGAAATGGATTCATCGTAATCGGCTTTTCTTCCGTGTACTGGATATACCTTCCACCTTTATACGCGCAAAGTCCGGAATAGGAATCACCCGTATCTACAATAATTACATCATAATTATAGGTCAGATATTGCTCCACGATATTATTCATCAAGAAAGATTTACCAGAACCGGACGGACCAAGTACAAACTTATTTCTGTTATTTATTCTGCCGGTTTTCATTGGTAAATCTGAAGGATCTATCTTTAATGGAACGCCCTGTCGATCGGTAAACCGCAGGTAGAAATTAGAATCTTCGTTCACGGGATAACTTTCTTTAAAAAAAAAACACAAGGCCGCTTCGCTTGTCGTTGTAAAAAGATCGTATGTTTTCAATTCCACCGCATTGCCCGGAATGCAACATCGAAATAGTTCCAACTGGTTATAGGAATTTTGCGAAACTATTATCCCCTTCATGAACAATTTGTTTTCAATCAAAGATTGGGTTTCTTCCATTTTTTCCAAAGAATCTGTAGAATAGCACATCGAAAAATGAGCATCAACGATAAGTTGGCCGTCCATTGCGATATTATGCAGCAGGTCATCAATTTCTTCTGCTACAATGGCGTTGGAAGGAGAATTATTTGCAACACCTTCATGTTTCTTTTTCTTCTTTTCCAGTTCCCTCTGTTTGGAAGATTGCTGTGGAATGGAGATAATTTGATTGTAGATAATGGTTTTATAATCATCCAATTCATTGATAAAGGAAAAATTATCGACCGCTGTTTCAGACGCAGATCCATTACCACCTAAAAAGGAATAAGTTTCAATTTCAGAAGGAAGTTCTATTCTTTCAACATCTACAAAACTGATTGTTTTTACGAACTTATCTCCAATAATCAAATGCTCACTGGTGGCTTTGATATTGTTAAATGAAGGCGTTTTGGAAAAGTTCATTGAGAGAACTCCATTGATGTAATACTCTAAATCTTTCTCCTTTAAAAAATGAGGATTACATTCATTTTGAGAGAGAAGCATGAATATTTTCAAACATTTATCGCGCAAAACTTTGTAAGATTTCGCAGAATATTTGTAGGTATTTTTCTTATTGTTCTGATCTACAATATCAGTGAAAAGTAAAAGTGTATCTATTGTTTTAAATAATCTTCCGTCAAAATGTTCCGAATATTTATGTTGCAAAAATTCTGTCGATTTTTCAGCAACATAAGTTTGTTTACTGAAAATATCAATCTTCTGTACAATATGATTTTCGCCAATAATCGCAACAACCTGATTCAAAATAGTATGAAATTGCAGATAGGCATCTGGATCCGCAGAATATTGCTCCACATTATTTTTGATCTGTATTCCAATTATTGGATTTCCAAACTGACCGATAAGCGCATCAAAATTCCATTTGTTATCTTTCCCGTAATCGTAACCGATAAAAGGAATTTCAAATGTCTTTTTCTTTAAGTTCATATTTTATTTTTTAGATAAAAGTTTTGCATTTTTGAATCTGGCAGGCATAATGTGCAGTTCATTTTCGTTTTTAGTCTTGTTGTAAAGTCCTTTAGAATCCTGTGTTTTATAACTTGAAAAAACTCCGGTTCCACCGATTGCCGCTCCGATGATCATTCCAAATAGTCCGAATAGTGACGAAAGTATTGCTATAAGAACAAGTCCTCCAACGGCTGACCCCATTGCATAGTAGATGTATTTATCTTTGAGTCCGAAGAAAATAAGGGGTTTTTTAAGCCCCTTATAAAGAAAGTAGCCCACTAGAAAATGGCAGCGATGAAAGTCGGAACTAGCAAAAGGAAGATACAGGCACCACCCCAACCAACAATCTCTTTGTTGATGTCCTGGTCACCGTTTGTCCATTTGTTGTAAATCCTGATTCCACCCACAGTTCCTACAATAGCACCAATTGCGTAAATCAGTAATCCAAGATCATTGATATATCCTGAAATGGTTGTTGCGGCTGCGCCTAACGCCGCACTACCTCCTGATTGCGCAAATGTTGAACTAACTGAAAACAGTACAATAAAGGCTGTTAAACTTTTTTTCATCATGTTGTGTTTTTTTGAATTTCGATTCATTTTGTTTAAAATATTTAAGGTTTAATAAGTGTTATTTTTGAACTGCTCTATTTTGAAAAACTTTGCGACCATCTTCATGCTCAATTGTTTGTACAATGGTTTCTGCCTGATTAAACATTTCTCTGAATTGTGCATTATCCACTTTTCGAGGGACCTGAATATTGGCTGCTTCTAATGATTTATCTATACTTTCATTGTGATCATCTGCATCCTCATCTTCAGTATTACCTTGGTCATTGGAATTTTCTTCAATTATTTTTACGGAAGCAATTTCCTCCTCTTTATTTGATAAAATTCCAGATTCAAAAGAGTCAATATTCTGTTCAGACTCAAATCTTTGCCGCCAAACTTCAATGTCTTCTCTATCTTCTGACAGATCATTGCTGACCGGAAATTCCCTTTTATTAAATGACTTTGGGGTGTTCAGATTTTCCACATCTTCGATTCCTACTGTGGTCACATCATCCCTGTTCTGCTCTTCAAATTCAGCCAAAGAAAAAACATCGCTTTCCTCCGTAACCAAAGTAGATTCCTTTTTTATGAAGAGATCATAAACGATATTTCCTATGTAGTACAGGATGTAAAGCGCAATTAGAATGATTAAAAATTTTGTCATAAATAATAGTTTCTCTAAAGAGTAATAGTGTAGAACTGGGTTAAATATTGGTATCCAGGTTTTCATTAATACAGGTTATTATTTCGTTAAATGAATTTTTAACTGCATATTTCTGCTCGTAAGTCAATTTTCTGGTGTCAATTGTTTGCAGACAGTTTCTTTTAAAAACAGGGCTTTTAATTAATGTTCCGTATTTTTTTATTTCAGCATCCATTCCTTCCTGATTCAGGTATTTGTAGCCCTTATCATATTTTGAGCGAATGAAAATTCGTTCTGACTGACTTTCCAGTATTCCCAAAAAACTGACAAATACTAAAGTTGATTTTGCCGAAACATCTGAATACTCAAATGGAATGATGATAAAGTCACTGTAAATTAACAGATCACTGTACTTTGCATCTAGCGTTCCTGCCAAATCAAACAGGTTGATATCGTCGTTATCTTTCAAATCCAGAATTGTTTCAAAATCTGAAAATGGCTGCTCGACTTCTTCTCCGATAGTTTCCACATCATATAATTTTGGTAGGTCTAACTCTTCATCTTCTTTCCATTTCTGGTAAAATGATTTCTGATAATCAAAATCGAAAACATTGATATTCCTTTCAGAGATTGCCGAAATATAATTCGCAAAAGCAATGGCGAGGGTTGTTTTCCCGGTTCCTCCTTTTTGGGTTGCAAAAGTGATTATCATCTATTTTCGTTTTTTTCTTCTCTTTTTCAATTCGTTTTCTCCGGGATCTTTAGCCGTTCCTGAAATTTTCATCAATTCAAAAAACATTTCGTCAACCGCTTTCATCACTTTTCCCGCAACTTCCTTTTGAGGATTTAAAAATTTCTGATACTCCTTTTCTCCAATTAAATTTTGCAGTTCCCCTACGAAATGATGTTCCTGACTGATTGCGTAAAACTTGCCGGTTTCACTTTTCACAATGGAAACTGTTTGGTTATCATTCCTTTTATTCAAACTATTTCTAACATGATGTTTTATTTCTTCCTGAATTTTTCGATAGGTTTCGAGATCTTTATTTTTTTTATTTTCGAAAAGCATGAATTTCTGCAGTCTGATTTCTGGTTTAGTTTTTCGCAAAAATTTTAAAAGCACTGATTTTGATTCTTCGTTCGGAATGTGATAATCTTTCAAAACTTCAAATAATTGTTTATCAATTTTCTCATCGGTAAACTCAAACAGATCAGTCATTTTTGTAATCTCGCTTCCTTTATAGACTTTCCCGGATTTATGATCAATCAACGAATATCCAAATGGGTGATGGTTATCCTTATGATGAAACACCATGTCTATCCCAAAAAGGGTTCGCATTTTTTCCTGCAGTTCACTTTCAAACTCTACTTTTACTTTACTTATATCCTTTTCATTTTTATCCTTATTTTCTGGTAGGACAGATTTCTGCCTTCTGCTATCCTCAACTTTAAATACCTTGTTCGAATGAATTGCTTTGTACTTAATTAAAATTGCTATTATCTGATTCTTTCTGCTGTCATTTTTATTGGTCTCAAAATTTATTTGCTCACTGTTTATTGTTCTTTGTTTCAATCCATTTTTCAGAATATCAAAAGCCTTTTCATCCAATTTATTTTTAATCATTACAAAGCCATTTCTCTCCAGCAATAGTTCCAATTGATTAATGGTGTTGACTTTATATTTCAATAATTTTTCAAGTTCTTCATCAGGTTTTATATTGTACAGTTTTTCAAGTGTTTTACTTAATGCCTCCTGCGATATTAGTTTTTCAAAACTATCATTGATCTTTTTCCCGGTTGATTTATCAACTCTTGTTGAAACGATATGGACGTGATTATTATCGGTGTCACTATGAAAAACGACTGTGAAAGGCTGATCTCCATAACCCATTTCTCTCATAAAATTCTCCGCAACTTCTGTTAATTCTACTTTAGAGTGCTCCTGAAACTTTGTAGAAATCATCGCATGAAATTGTGGCTTAATGATCTTTTTGTTTCCTACCGAAATCGCTCTCAAATAATCTCTGACCTGTTGCTTATCACTTGACTCATTAATGAAAGAAGGAAAGTTTTTCATCAGCATTAATTCGCCTCTTCCGTTATTTATTTTTTTATCGTTGTAATTCACCCCGGGAAAACTTGCGCCTGCTGCCGGCATCATCTTCACGATCATTTTGCCAGCATTGTGTAAATTTTCACAAAAACAGCATTTTGTTTTTCTTTCAGTTTAACAACTTTAATCAGTTGATCCGAAAATCTTTCCAATTCTAAATCGCTGATGTGTTTTTGACCATTTACAATCCTCGCAACCTGATTAATGTTGGTTTCAATTTTCACAAATAGATTATCTTGTTTTTCAATAAACTTTAATATCATTCTTCTCTCGTCATCCAGTATTCTTCCTTCTACAGAATTAATGATTAGACTTGTTAATGAAATATTTCTCGCGTTACAGAATTTCTTCCATTCTTCTTTTTTAAATTTTTCTATTCTTAATTTTATTAAATGTTCCTTAACCATTTTCGTCTGTTAAAAAATAAAATCATCATTTGTGTTTGTATTTGAAATATTTTCACTTTACGGCAGGTAGGGTTTTATCCAGTTCGAAAAGCCTTGTACTTCTCCATACGTGTAATAGGATGTGGACATTTGATTTAAAGAAGAAACAGGAATTTGTAAAGCGTAATTTTCTAAAAGTGCTGGAAAAAATTGAGTTGAATTTTCTGTGTGTAGCAAAACGATCTGATTTGGGATATATCCGATATCGCTAAAAATGTCCGCCATTCCAATAAATGCATTATTTACAACCGGTGCTGAATCTGAAGATCGAAAAATTTGAAAATAAACGTTTACTATTCCATGAACCTTTCTGAAAGTTACAGCCCCTTTTAAACCTGCAAAGTTTTTAGTGCCGATAGAATAATATTTAGAAGCGGTAAGATATACGTTGGTGTTTCCGTAATAATTAACTGGTGCAGACCAGGTAGAAGTTGAAGTTAATCCCGAAGTACTGTTCGGATCAAAAGATAGTACAATCCTGTATTCAATTGGTTGAACTTCCTTGGAGTAAGTTTGCCACAAACTTCCATCAAAATAATAGGGTCCGGCTTCGTTAACATTAATAACTTGACCAGACAGATTATTTGCCGCAGAAGTTGCAAATACAATTGCACCCTTTTTCGCAGACGAATAGAATTTTGCGGAAAGTTGATCACCTGTTACTCTGGGTGGAATTATTCCATCATAGTGATTAGAGTCATTTGGTTTTCCAACAACATCCAGAGTTGTTTCAGGTGTTGTAGTATTAATTCCGACCTGTGCCTGAAGTGATACTGTAAGTAGACATAAAAAGAAATAAAGTATTTTACCCATCTATTTGATTTATAATTTCAGGGCAAAATTGAGGAATCAATGTAAGCGAAGCAACACTGCATCAATGCTTTGGGCTAAAAACTATTAATCTGGGTTCAAAACAGAATAAAAAAAGTCTAAAAAAGTGTAATTTGGGTTATTCTGCACTCTAAATCTTATTCCCAATGAAAAAAAACGAGTTCCGAAGTTTTTTCCCCTTTTGCAAAAAGGCAAGATTCGTCTTTGTAAACCAACTTGAAAAGTTGTGGGTACAAAGACACATCTTGCTATCAAAACTCCCCCATTTTATGAGAGGTCTAAAAACAAAAATTTAGAATTCGTAAAAGACTTAATTTCAGTTGAATACAAAATTATTGCTTTTGAAAAAGAAAAGAATTGTACTTGGTATTCTTTTACGCAGGTAATACTTATACCTGTATTCAATTTACGCAGGTGCTGTATTTATTTTACGCAGGTACAGAAAATAACCTGCATACATTTTACGCAGGTTGGTATATTTTTTTTTCGCAGATATTGTGAAAACCTGTAATCTTTTTACGCAGGTTAAAGAAATAACCTGCATCTATTTTACGCAGGTTAGAAATTTAAAGCATCGAAAATTTCAGATAAATATTTCTCATCCGCAGAAAAAACCAATCAAAAGACAATGAAAAATAAAATTATTGGCTTAATACTGTTTCTGAACCTGCGTTTATTTTACGCAGGTTTACAGTTTTAAAGTGCTAAATAATATTAATTATAATTTACGACTTATCCATCTGAAAAATCGGTGAAGCCTTTGTGCAGATTAAATGCGTAAAATAGGACTTCAATTCGGTTTTCGGATCAGTAAATATTTCACTTTTCCACTTTATTGATAATTCCCAAATATCCCACTTTCTAATTTTGGTATAATAAGGGTCAAAATCTGGACAAAAAACTTCGAAGTATTGACCTTCTGTATCATCTACAAATTGAATAATTATGGATGATGCTGCATTATCCCTTTTCGGTGTTGCTAATTCTATTATTTAGGCGTGAAGTTTCATGTACAAATATAGATATGAATTGTAGCATAATTAAGATTTCAGTTGCTATAATTTGGGGCAAATAAAATTTTTCTTAAAATTGCTATTTTTAATTTGAAATTTTAAAATGAAAAAAAATTCAAAATTTATTGATTTTTGGAAAATAAATCTGATGGATAGGAGAAACGTAATGCTTTATTTAGATAATACATATCGCTGATACTTCCCCTGGTATTTTGCGTTAAAGATGCAATTTGTTCAGAAGAAACTCCAATATTTTTTAAAAGTGAAATAATCAGGACGGCTTCCACATAAACAGATGCATATAGAAGATCTATACCGATGAAAGCGGTTGGTTTATCTTCAAAATGAGATAATGAATGCCTTGTAATTTCAAGTCTGTTAAGGTAGTTGGAAGTCTCGACATCAGGAGGTAAAACCTGTCGAAATATATCCGTAAAATATTTTATTTTGCTATTTAATGAATTTTTTATCTGCTTTACAAACGTCCTGTAAAATCTCTCTAAAGCAAATATAGAATTTAGGAAAGCATTTTCAGGACTAACTTGTTTTAGAAAATGTCTTTCGAAAAGGATATCAAACAATTTCTGGTAGTCTTCACTAAATATCCATTTTTCAACCATTTCTTTATTAAAATATTCTGTAAATGTAATTTCGTGGATATTTAAAATATTAAATTTTGTTCGCGGTAATTTATAATCCCATCCATATAATTGAAAACGTTGTTTTTTTCTATTCTCATATAATATGAAGGTGAAAATATCTACATTATCACCATCTCCAAAGCCAAGAAGGTATATTAATTTTTTAAATCTTCCAGCAATTTGAAGCAAATCCCAAATAGGTAGAGAACCACCAATTGATTTTATACTTAAATATTTATACTGTCGTGCAGTATAATGCATTTCTCTTGTTACGCGGCTATTTAAACCATTATAAAAATTAATCTTAAAGCGATCGTTCTCAAGTAACCTAACCGGCTTCTTACTTAATTCACCTTCTATTCCGCCACTGAAAATTATCGTATCGTTAAAAACTTTTTTTAATATTTCCGATTCAAATGAACATATGTTTGATTTTATGTCTGCGATATTTAAGAATTGTATCCCCTTAATTAAATATTGAAAATCAAATGTTTGAATGTCGAGATTACCAAAACTTCCGCTGCTTGCATAACCACTAACTAAAGTAACTTTTCCTAAACCTTCGAAAAGTCCAATTGCAATATCTATAGTCTCACTCTGCCGAAGTCGAAAGTCTATTATTTTCACCAGAAATACAGTCTTGAGATCTGTTTGTAAATCAGCAACATATACTTCGTCATTAATTTGAATCTTTCCTATTTGACTTTTCATAACATTATGTAACAACTTTCGCTTTAGATCAATTAGATCTTTGATCATATAAGTCAAATATAAGAAAAGCACTAATACTTAATTCAATTTGTTAACTATTTCTCAATTGTTTATTTTTAATGCTTAAATTCAAAAATGTTTCAAAAAACTATCATTGCCAAATATTTGCAAACTCAAAATGCACAAAATCTCCTTGCAAAATGGAACCTATTTCGTACGCATTTCCAAAATCCTCTTATCCAGGAAAACATTAGGAATAGTAAGGAAGAACAATATCAAGGTGAATTTTTGATTGATCTTTTTGTAAATGTTTTAGGTTACACAAAAAACCCAACGCCAAACTTTAACCTGACCACCGAATATAAAAACGTAAAAGACAGCAAAAAAGCAGATGGCGCAATCATCATTAATGATAAAGTTTCTGCAATCATTGAGTTAAAAGGAACCAATACCACCGATCTATCTAAAATTGAAGATCAGGCTTTTGGCTACAAAAATAATCAGGATAATTGTAAATATGTCATCACCTCCAATTTTGAAAAATTGAGGTTTTACGTAGATAATGCGATTGAAAATATTGAGTTTAATCTGTTTGAATTATCGCAAGAACAATTCAATTTGATGTATCTTATTTTGGCTTTTGAAAATATTAAAAATGATGTTCCGAAAAAATTAAAAGATGAATCTCTCAATCAGGAAGATATCATTACCAAAAAATTGTACAAAGATTATTCGGTTTTCAAAAGGGAATTATTTCAAAACTTAACGCAGCTTAATCCGGAATATGATCCACTAATACTTTTTCAGAAATCGCAAAAATTATTGGATCGCTTGCTTTTTCTTTTCTTTGGCGAAGACCGAGGTTTATTGCCACCAAACTACATCAGGAAAATAATTGGAGACTGGAATAAGTTGAAAGATTTAGATGCTTACTTTCCACTTTATGACCGGTACAAACAAAATTTTGAATATTTAAATTCGGGTAAAAACCCAGAAGTTTATGCTTATAATGGCGGTTTGTTTAAAGAAGACGAAATTCTGGATCACATCAAAATTGATGACAAAATTCTGTATGAACATACTTTCAAACTCTCTCAATATGATTTTGCAAGTGAAGTAGATGTGAATATTCTTGGTCATATTTTCGAAAATTCTTTGAATGAAATTGATGAAATAAAAGCCGAATTAGAAGGTCAGGAAATCAATAAATCTAAATCCAAACGTAAGAAAGATGGCGTTTTCTACACTCCAAAATACATCACCAAATACATTGTAGAAAATACGGTGGGTAAATTATGCGAAGAAAAGAAAACGGAATTCAAAATTGTAGAGGAAGAATATTCAACCGATAAAAAAAGACAACAGAAAACCCTTAAAAATCTGCTCAATAAGTTAGATGATTACAGAGCTTGGTTGTTGCAAATTACCATTGTAGATCCTGCGTGTGGTTCTGGAGCATTTCTGAATGAAGCATTGAATTTTTTAATTAATGAACATCAATACATTGATGAACTGGAAGCAAAACTGCGAAATGTTCCTATTATATTTTCTTATCACAGCGAAAGTATTTTAGAACATAATCTTTTTGGAGTTGATTTGAATGAAGAATCGGTAGAAATTGCAAAACTTTCTCTTTGGCTTCGAACTGCAGAACCCAACCGAAAACTGAACAGTTTGAACAACAACATCAAGTGTGGAAATTCTCTAATAGATGATCCTGAAGTTGCCGGGGAAAAAGCATTTAATTGGAAAGAAGAATTTCCACAGGTTTTTGCTAAAGGAGGTTTTGATGTTGTCATTGGGAATCCTCCTTATGGTATATTCATGAGTGATATTGAAAAAGAACACTATCTAAAAAACTTTCCTTTAACAAGTTATAAAATTAACTTATATATTTTATTTATAGAAAGAATGCTACAGATACTTGACAAAGGAGTAATTCACTTTATCATTCCTAAATCATTATTATTCAATACTTTTTATAAAACTATTAGGGAAGAGCTTTTACGTTGTGTACAGATAAACGAAATACATACCATAACAGAAGAGGTTTTTGAAGATGCAGATGTAGGTAGTAGCTTACTTCTAAACTTTCAAATTAAGCAAGAAATTGATTTAAACAAAGCATTTAGATTAGCTGAATCTGAAAAAATTTCTAATTTTATTACCAATCGCAATATTACAGAAAGTTATCAATCTCAAAAGTTCTTTTTAACCATACCTAATTCTGAAATATCTGTAATAAATCAGGATAAAGAAGTCATTTTAATAAAACTATTAAAGTTAAATTCAATTAAAGATTTTTATAAACTCAAAAATGGCTTGAATCCTGGAAATATTAAACATATTTTGATTTCAGAAGCAAAGCACACATTAAACCATAAGCATATTATATGGGGTAAGAATATCAATAAATACACAATTAATTGGAGTGGGGATTTTATTAATTATGATGAAAATCTAATTAATACTATCAGCTTGGAAGATATTAAATCAAAGCAAGGAATGAAAAGTC
Source organism: Halpernia humi (assembly GCF_900108025.1). GTDB lineage: Bacteria > Bacteroidota > Bacteroidia > Flavobacteriales > Weeksellaceae > Halpernia > Halpernia humi. The sequence continues at coordinate 407,130 of NZ_FNUS01000002.1, read as the reverse complement.
AAACTAAAATTGATTTTGCATTGAGAAAGCCAGAATTGTTTGAAAATGAAAAAATAGTAATACGAAAGACTGGAGATAAATTGATTGCAGCATTAGATTTGAGAAATTACTATTTTGACACTTTAGTCCATGGTATTTATAAACTTGATCACGGACCTAGTCTTAAAAGTTTACTTGCAATATTAAATTCTAAACCTGCCACGTTATTTTACAGATTATTGCATGATATAAAAGGGAAAGTATTTGCAAAAATAAGTCTTGACAATTTAGCTTCGTTTCCGTTTCCCCGGATTTCTAATGAACAAGATTTAGTATTATCAAAAAAAGCGGATTTAATGCTTTCTCTCAACAAAACGCTCCAAGAAATTTCAGCAAAATTCCAAAGAACCTGCGAAAGGAAATTTGAGAATTTAAACTTAACCAAAAAACTGCAAGATTGGTACAATCTCTCTTATGCAGATTTCATCAAAGAATTAGGCAATCAAAAAATAAAACTCACCCTTTCCGAAGAAGCAGAATGGGCAGACTATTTTGACCAGGAAAAAAGCAAAGCATTAGAAATACAATCTAAAATTGCAAGTACAGATAAGGAAATAGATCAAATGGTTTATGAACTTTATGGGTTGAGTGAGGAAGAAATAAAAATAGTAGAAGAAAACTAACATGAGTGAAATATATAAAGCGAGGCTATTTGATTTAATAAGTAAAGAAGACGTAGTTCTTTTTGCAGGTGCAGGTTTATCAATTTACGCTGGATATCCCAGCGGAAATGTGTTGAAAAGTATTTTTTACGATAGATTAAATGTTAAGGAGAAAGAAATTATTGATAAGCATCAATCGTTGTCAACTTTAACACAAAATTTGTTTGATCTGCATAATAGTAGAAATTCAACAATACAAACACTTCGAGATGTTTTTTTAGCAAAACCAACTTCGACAGAACTACATAAAAGAATTTCTGAAATTCCTCATTTTAAAATAATTATAACTACAAATTACGATCAGCTTTTTGAAAATACCTTGGGAAATAAAGCGCAAATTCTTATTTCTAATAAAGATTTACCCTATATAAATAAGAGCAAAGTTCAAATTTATAAGATCCATGGAGATTTATCTATTCCAGATACGATCATCTTAAAGGATTCAGATTATAATAATTTCTTTAAAAACAACACAGAATCTGAACCTTTCTGGAATTCTGTTAAAGAAAAATTAAGCACCCAAAGTATAATGTTTATAGGGTATTCATTAGAAGATGCCAATATTAAAATTATTTTTGAAAAAATATTAGAATCGTTGGGAGACGACATGAAAGAAAGATTTTTTATCGCACCAAATTTGCAACAATTTAATATCGACAAATTATCAAAGAAAGGTATAAAGTATATTAATACCACCGGCGAAGTTTTATTTACAGAACTGTTGGAATATCTCAATGCAAATACATTCATAAATTTAGAGAAAGGAGGCGTATCAGCGGATACTGCTTCAAATTTTGCGAAAAACTTTGGGTATGATCTACAATTAAAATCTAATATTGCAGGCTTTTATTTACAAGATATTTCAAGTTCAAAAGGCTTTATTAATCACAAAGTTAATTTCACTATGAAAAATGATGAAGTATTAGTGAAAAGATTTGAGGATTTTGTTTCTGGAAAAACAGGGGGAGAACTAATCTTAAAAAATGACGATTTTATAAATATAGATATTTGGGCAGATAAATTTAGAATAAAAAAATACGGAGATATTGCAGAATTCAGGATTTTGAAATTGCCCATATACGATGGAAATGTTGACATAATTTTAGATGACGGTTTCGAAATTCAAAATTTCTATGTAAAATATTTTATGAATGCGCCGTCCGATAATGTAAGACAAATTACTATTGATAATAACAATTTTACTTTAAATGTAAAGTTAACTTTTGGTTCCGACAAAAATACTAGGTTATCCTTTGAAAGCAATGTAAAAGAGATTATTTCAGATGTTACATCATATCTATCATTTTACCAGGCTTTAGACAAAGTTTTATCTGGTATTGGATTTAGTGTGTTAAAGGATGGTGTGAAATCATTCTATCAGAAACCTATAAACACTGAAAAAACAGATGACAATTCTTTCTTCATTGAATATTGTCTGAATTTACAGAAAATTGAAAAATTTCATAAAATTAAATTTAGAAATTTTAAATCTGCTGAAATAAGTGATTTTACTTTTGCAAATATTTCGAAGGTTGTTTCAAAGATTGAGAATAAATATTACGAAGAACCTTGCAGAGAATTTACTGCCCATCTAAATAATGATTTTATAAAAGGTGGAATCTCAATTGATTCTGGAGAAATGGTAATGTTTTATAGAATGAATAATTGTGAGGAAGTAGAAATACATGGTCACCACTTCAAATTAGGCTATAAAGATGTTATCATTATGGATCCTGTTTTTGAAGAATTAGATGTTTTCGAGAAAGTTAAAAAGAAAGAATTAAGAAAAATAAAAATTCGCAGTAAGATTAATAAATGCAAAATATTTTACAGAGACGAATACGAGTCTCTGGAGCAACCTAAAATAGACGAAATAAAATAATATTTACTCAAGGGAAGTATTTAATAAATAAGATTAATGACTGATTTCAATCAGGTGAAAACAAACTATAAATTTAATTTTAAAACTTTCTTTTATAAAAGTCTTCAGTCACGAACTTCCTCGCTCCCATCTGTCCTTCATCGATTAGAAAATAAAAATCAACTACTGAAGGTCGAATTTTTCTATCAATTGCGTATTCTTGAATAAAACGAACTGTTTTCCTGAAATTTTTGTCTCCTAATATATTATCAACAATGTTCAGTTTTTTACCAACTTTCATTACTACCAAATCCGGTTTTACACAATCATAACCCAAATCTAACAAAAGATGTAGTAAAGAAGTTGTGGATTGAAAAAATGGGATTTTATTATTTTTAAGAATTTTCAAAAGTTGGTCAAAACCAGTCCAAAATTGTGCTATATCGCTTTCATTATCAATCGTTTTAGGAATTTGATTTTCATTCAAGATTTCAGTGAATGAACCGATGTTTTTAATTTTCCGGGCTAAACTTACAATATGAAATAATTTCGCTTGTTGTCTGATTCCTTGTATGGAAGACCAGTGTTCGTCAGCAAGATCACATGGATTAAGTTTAACAACTTCGTCAATTTTAAAATTAAGAAAAGCGGCGTCGAAATTACCCGACTTCAAAACTTGTTCCACCTTTTCAGAGTTTGCATTTTGACTATAAGCGATTAAATGAGAAAGCTTTTTTAAAATTTTGTCGTCGTTTATGAATGGAGAAAAAATCTTGCTGTGTCTCTTATTACGTTCATCAGAAAATAATGGTTCGCATTTAAACTGATCAACGTTCTGAATGAGTTGGTCGATTTGTAAGAATGTTTTTTCTTTCTCCATTATTTTTGATTTTCGAAAGTTGTTGCACATCTAATCCACTAGAATAATTTTTCATTTATAAATATTGGCTGACAAATACCATTCGCTCGGCAAATCTCATTCAACTAATTTCCTTGTTGTTGTTCAGACAATATTTTAATAATCTGAACCTCTGTAAAGAAGCTGTTTTTCATATTTCTCCCAAATTAAAGGCTATATTTTTAAATGATCCATTTTTTGGGAAGATTAAAGTTCACTTAAATTCCTAACTCATATTTCTCTTCTAAAAAAACATCTACGATTCTCTGATCTGGTTCATTAATGATATACTGTTTATCTGCTTTTGTAAAGTCGTAAACTCCAAAATTCTTAATATAATTTCTACTCATAGAATAGTAATGAGAGCCATAAGGCTTACTCGTGTTTTTAATATAAAACCAAAATATTTTAGAACTCATGAGTTTTTGTAAAAAGAGCAATTCATTTTCATTTTCAGTGACAACAGCTAAACCATTATGAAATAATAAGTTTTCATCTGTATTAATTACGTAATTTGGTATATCAGGAGTTATATGAGGGAAAAAAAGTTTAAATTTTAATTTTTCTAATGATTGGTTTCTTCCGTAAGCATACCACTTTTCATATTTACCTTCACCTTTATCTCTTTGAGCAAGAACATTTTCTTTGGATTTTAAATACTTGTATGTCAAAGGAAATTTCTTTTTAAAAAAATCTTCTTTTATTAATTGCACTTTACCACTTTCGTGTTTATATGGAAATATTAACTTTCTATTAATTTCTTTTACATTATCAATTCTTGTAAACTTATTTGGATTAATAACGTTTTTACATATTCCTTTTTCAATTGGAAAGACTTCATCATTCATTTTTAAATAATAAAATTTTTTATCTTCATCAACAGGATTAAAAATATAGATATTATTTTTTAGTGTTGCTATACCATTTCTTGTTTTAAATAATTCTCCGAATGGCTTCCCTGTTTTTTCTATCTTATTTATTAAATTTGTTTCTTCTAAATTCCAACCTTTTTTAAACTCCAGCTCATCGTAAATCAATGAATTATATTTATAGTTAATTTTTAAACTATTAGTCTTTATATAATTTAAAAATTCACTTTGATTATTTTCAATTAAACAAATACATGTATATGTAGATTTACTTTTAAAAATTTGTTTTGTTCCAAAGTCAATTATTCTAAACATTAGTTTCTTCTTCTGAAAATATTCTCTTAATGCTCGACCATTTACGCTTTTGAAAAAAGTATTCATTGTTATATATCCAAGTATACCATCTATAGATAAATTTTCAATACCAATTTGAAAAAATGGAATATATAAATCAGGGTGTCCTGTAGAACAAACTTCCCATTTGGAAAGATGATTTTTTGTCGTGTCAGGAATATTTCTTGAGCACACATACGGGGGATTACCTACAATACACATAAATCCGCTAAAATCATTAATGCCATTAGTCCATTTAAATTCTAGTGCATCACCCGTATAAATATTATATTTAAGTAAATCATTGTCCTCTCCATTAAAAATAGCAAGTAATGTCAATACAATTTTTGTTCGATTTGTTGAATAATTTTGTATGTCTAACCCAAATATATTATCTCTGATAATTTCAAAAAAATTTTTGTTTGTGCTTTTGTTAATATATAAAGCGGCTTCATATAAGAAACTACCACATCCACATGAAATATCAGCTATTTTAAAATTTTCGTCAATAACTTTATTATGAAGAGCTTGTTTAACAATGTACTCTCTTATTTTTTTTGGAGTATATATTGCACCGGTTATAATTTTATCATCTGGAGAAATAACAAATTCAAATAACTGAATTAAAGTCTCAAAATCAAACTTTTTTATATGAACTTTTATAATTTCAATAAACTCACCAACAGCCTTATTTTCGTTTAGATCATTATCGAAAATTATATATTTCTTAATAAATTCGTTTTTGTAAACTTCTATTTTATTAAATCTTAAAAACGAGGAAACTATCAACCTATCTACTAGTAAAGTATCGGTAGTATAATTATTTTGTAAGTATTTAAATATTTCTTTATTCATTTTTAAATTATCGTTGGGCATAAATGTTGTTTTGACCAACAAATATTTGCAATATCATATGACCAATTACTGGCAATAGTATGATAGTATGGTTTTAGTATTTTATCTTGATATACTTTGTATATTGATGAAAAATAACCATCATCCATAATATTATCAAAAGCAAACGGAAAAAAATTTGAAGTTAACAGCCCTATTCCTAAAATTAAATCTACTGGATGATGTACTATTCTAGGAGTATCAAGAAACAAAGTATTCCCATATTGAAATTCATCTTCATCAAGTGGGTTACTTGCAATTTGAAGATGATATGTTGGATGTGGTTCTGTTGCTTCTTTTGAAGGATCATGTTTGTCGATATGAAAACAGAAGTAATGAGGTTGAACACCAATACCACGAATTACGGCATTAAAATTCAAATCTATTAAAGGGTCGTTTAAATCATTCCAATTTTTATAATTAGCGACTAATTTCATGTTTAATATTAATTCCACATTTTTATGATTTATACCCTTTGGACGCATGTGTTTTGTTGTGTCAACTGGGATTTTTAAGTCACAAATTTCATAACCCCATAAATCATTATTGGTGGTACCGTCTTTTAAAAAAGGAGCACCTTTTCTTAGTTCTTCTGCGGCTATATAAATTGGAGTAGTTAAAATACTTCCTGAAAAAACGCTTTCAATAATTTTAGCAGCAGTTATCAAGTCGTCTGCTCTCGATTGTCTAAATTGTTCAATTTTCATTTAAAGCTATCTTTCATTAATTGTATCTTTTCATTCTCACTAAAATGGGGTTTTAAACCTTTCCTTTTAATTCCTTCAATTGCTATTGCATAGAAAGATAAATATTTAGGTTCTTGCCATGGTTTTAAATCATCGCTTTGGAAAACTTTAAAACCTTCAATTGGGTCTAATGGTAATTTTGTTTCTTCACAAATAGCCCAAAAATTTGAACTCACACAAGATTCAATAGGTTCAGCTTCTTTTAAATTTTTAAGAGAAAAAAACTCTTTTAAAACTTCTACTCTTTGAACAGCATTGAGGTTTGTTAATCTTTTTCCTTTACTTACTTCTTTAAACAAAGAATTAATTTTATCCATCCACCATCTTTCCCAACCATCATTAAATAATCCTGAAAACCTAAATGCTGATAAATGCTCTTTTAAAGTATTCCAATCATCTCCTGAATCTTCAATACTAACACCAAGTCTAGATGCTAGTAGCCGTTCCTTAATTAATGCTCCGGGATGGTTAAATAGCTCCTTAATTATAAAGTGAGCGTAATCATATGCAATAACTTTGTTATCTGGGTCTTTAAATTTTTCCGTAATTCTTGGGTCAAAATTGTAAATATCTTCTCGTTCTAAAACATCTTCGATTGTTCTAGATTTTTCATTCAGCCATTTATAACCATTTGCTAAAGAATTTAATTTTTTTGAAAATCTTTCCCAATCTGGTTCGTCTCCTTTTAAAAACTTATAATCAAATAAATCATGACTTGTTTTATCAGCATCATAAGTAGCTCGCATTCTTTCGTCCGTTGAACATAAAATTATCGGTAATGATTTTAAATTCATTTCAGGTTCAGAGACAGCCATCCTAAGTTCTTGTGCAATAGAAGGAGCATTATATGCAACATCCAATTGCATATTTTGATTTAATCTGAAATCTAAAATTAGACCATCATAATGTTCCAATTTAGTTGACAAATCTTTTATTTGCTCTTTAAAATTCATTGGCTGTTCAACATCAATATCAATAACACCTTCATCTACAAAACCATCTCTAATAGCGGTAACGGATTGGTCATTTTCATCATCTATATATAAATATTTAAATTTGCTCATTCTTAATGTTTTCAGGGATTTCTACTCTTATTGTTGTACTAAAATTAGTTTCTGTTTCTGCTACATAAATAGCACCGTTATAACTTTCGATAATGTCTTTTAATATTTTAAGCCCAAGACCAGTTCCAGATAATGAATCCGAATCAATATCATGATGACCAGAGGCACTTGAAGTTGTAAAAAAAGCATTAAAAATTTTATCTTCGTCTTTTTCGCTTATTCCATCTCCATTATCAGAAAACTCTAAATAAACATTATTGTTTTCTCTGCCACATTTTATAAATAATTCACCTTTCACTCCCTTTCTTTTTATGGCTTTTTTGGAATTTGTATAAAAATTAAATAAAATTGAAGACCATTCAGAAGGATGCATTGGTATGGTATCTAAATCAAAATCATTATAAACTGGTTTATGAAGTATAATGCCAGATCTCTCTAAATCTTTTCTAACAACATCAGTAAAATCATTTACAGCATTTCTCAATTCAATAGGTTCTAATTCTCTGAAAACATTTCTTGAAATTGCTCTATCAAAATATGATGTATAAGCTGTGAAAGACTTAATATTTGTCTCTAATCTTTCAACTCGATTCAAAGCTTCATCATAATCTTTAACTGCCTTTTTAAGAAATCTAGTATCTGTGTCAAACCCAGGTAAAAATCTTTTTACTTCATGAACAAATTCACCAATAACCAAACCTAGAGCAGCTAATATTCTCAGCATATTAATTTCTTCAATTAATTTTTGTTTTTCTATTTTTTCTTCTTCTCTAGCCTGTTTAAATTCTTCAAATGCCTTATTAAATTTTTCTTTTTTATCCGAATGTTTTTTTGAATCTGAATTTTCATCTTTATTAGGTTCTTCTTCCTCAAAAATTTCTTTTATTTTTTCAATAGCTGTATCGACCTTTTTAGATGGATTTTCTGTTTTTTCCCAATTTCTTTGACCTGTAGTAGATTTTCGGCCTCTTAAATCCGCAATTTTTATCACAGCACTAATTAAACATCGTTGTGTAAAATTAACTAACTCTTGAAAAGCATCATTTTCGAAAAGTCCTTCCCTACTAGAAGTTTCATCAAATAATAATCCTGATTCATCAGTGATTTCTACAAATCCAAAAAAATTAATATTTCGATGAGAAGATAGAATTACTCTTTTAGCAGTTGATTCGTCAAGACCTAGCCAATCATTTAATTTTTCACCATAAGGAGGAACTCTAAAACCATTTCTATACATTCTTATACCTCCTCTTTCATTAGCAACTTCTTTAATGAATGTCATTGTTTGTGAAGGCAACAGAGAAGTCTCATATATAAAATAATAACATTTAAAATGTACTCCTTTTATAAAATTAAATTTTGACTCGGGTAAATCTTTTTCTTTTCCAATTAAAAAAACTTCTTGAGGAAAATTAAGTTTTTCGCTTTGTAATGACCAACATCCTTGTCCATCTTCTAATACATAACCTTCGATTTCTGCCAATGCATTCTTTAAAAAAGCTTCTTCTTCGTCGATAATTAAATTTTCATCTGATACAAACTCTCTGTAATATGAACTTTTAAAACCAGGATCTAATTTATTTTTTTCTTTTTCTTTTTTTTCTTTGGAAAGTGGAAAGGGCTGCAGCAAATCAGAGGTATACCTATATACTTTTTTAATCGTTGCGTTACTCCAACCTTCTCTTAAATTTTCAATAATTAAATTCGTTCCTTGTTCTTTTTGCTTTTCTATAATTTCAATTGAATTTGAAATTGTGGATAAATCTATGTCTGATGCAAATTTATCCCAGTCTATTGAAACTTTTAAGGCATAATCTAAATCTTCTTTTTGAGTAATAATAGTTAATTTATCTCCTAAACGTTGAGTAGCAAATCTTCCAATTCCTTTTCTTCCGGCTCTTATTCGTTGGTAATTATTTGAAATTGGGTTATGAATTTTATCAGATGAAGATAATCTCATAAAACCATTGACCAATTCTTCTTTATTCATCCCAGTTCCATCATCAATAATCTCTAAAGTACCACCTTTATTCCATGCATTTACATAAATCAATTTAACGTTTTTAGCATCTGCATCGTAGGCATTCTTTACTAATTCTGAAACTGCTGTTTCTTGCCGTCCAACAAGTTCTTTACCTAATCTATTTATTATTCCTGCATCAACACTAAATCGAACATTTTGCACATCAAAACTTGAAAGCTTAGAAGATAATTCTAAAATTTTACCATAGTTAGTTGGATCATCTATTAAGATTTTCGATAACTCTTCTCTTATAATTTTTTCTTCCATGATAATTATCTCTAAATTTTGTTGATAATTTTTTCTGTAACTGCTTTATAAGCCAAATCATTATTATATTCCAATCCTGGTCTTAAAATTGTAAAAATATCATTTCTAAATTCGTCGTCCTGCATTTTTTCTTCCATATTGATCTGAAACATTTTACCAGTTGGATTTACGCCGTCTGAAAAATTAATGTACTCTTTGTAGCATTTGATTAAATTCTCTGTATTGATTTCGAGGTTTGATAATGCAATATCCAAATCAAATAAATCTCTTCCTTTTCTTCGTTGATATAATGCTCTTAATTTCGTTCCTAGTAATTCTTCAATATGATAAGTTTTGATCATGCATTCTCCAGTAAACCAACCGTTTTTCATTTTAAAAGGAACTTTTTGAAGTCCTAAAACTGTAAAGTGTTCTCTACAATTGATTTCTATTTTTAATCGCATCTGAATAACTGGCGGAATTTCAGTTTCAAAGCGATAAGTTGCTGTATTATTGTGAATACTGCTTACAATTTTTCTTTTTGTCCCTAAAAATGTAGATAATTTCTCTCTGATTTTTACTAAAATTGGTTTTATAGGACCAGGTATAATCTGCACCAAATCTATATCCTCCGAATATCTTGCTTGTGGTTTTAAAAATAATTTGTGTAAAGCAGTTCCACCACGAAATGCAAGATTTTCATTTAAAAATGGATCAGAAAACAATTCTACAAGTGTTCTTTCTATAATTAAATCTTGTTCTACTTGTCCATTTTCTGGCCAAGGAGCAAATTCTCTCCACTCTTCTATATATCTTCTCGGTATCATAAATCGTTTTCGATATTAATATTATATATAATCCGCCATTTTGCATTTATCATTCCTTCCCTATTTTTTCCGGGCATCAATGGTATGTTTACTCCTTTTTTATTAGCGATTGTTACATAAATTACTTCACTCAACTTTTCATTTTTTAACTCGAATTCCAATAAATAACCCAATCTTTGTAGGGTGGCATTTTGAGAATAATTTTTAGCAGTTTTGGCTAGATGACTTGGTTTTATAACTTCCACTAATTCTTTTAATATTGTCACCACTCTGTTCATTCCTAATTTTTCTACATAGTACAACAAATCCAAAGCGGTGAGTTCTGGAGAAGAAACATTTACATATCCTGCATCTGTTTTCACTTGTATTATATCTTCTTTATTCCATTCGTTTTTTACAAAAAAATTGATTTTTAGTTTCTGGTTTTTTATATCCCTTAACGCTGGTTTTTCTGTTATTACAAAGGTTTCCATAGATTGTTGGTGGGATGCACCGTGAATTGCAGCCGCCGATATTAACCCTAAATAATATTTTTTATTTAGTGATAACATCATATCATCTAAAAACATTGTAGTAGGAATTACTCCATAATTTGAGTATTCTGCAGGAAGAATGGTATAAAAACCTTTTCGAATTTTCACAATCTTCTTTTTAGTTTTTAGCCGATATAGATTTTGGAGAATTGCTTTATCTGTTACATCAAATTTTTCCTTTAATTCTTCCAATGTAAATGCATATTTTCCTTTAGAACGTACAGTATCAATATATTCCTCTAAATAATTATATGTTTTAACTTCTTTTTCCACTTATATTTTATTTGCTATCTACTACACAATGTGTAGTGTTACGCAAATATAATATTTATTATTTCAAATATTACATTTCGTAAAATAAATTTTCAAACTATTGCCATTCTTTTAAATTGCTTAAAAACCACACATTCAGATCCTTAAAACTCCGATACAAAACAGAACAATCCTCCACACTTTCATATTTGTTAATTATCTCTTCAGTTAAATTTTTTCCATTCAAATCGTTATCCAGAAAAAGCACAATTTTTTCATACTCCTTTAATTCTTCTTCAATTTTAAAAAACATTGCAGTCGAATTTAAAATTAAAAAATCGGAATTTGAATTTTGAGCATTTGGCAAACGGAGATAGGTGAGAAAATCAAAATAACCTTCAAAAACGCAAATCTCTTTTTTCACATTATGATTCTTGATAAAAGTGACATCCTTTTTTCCCAAGCAGATTTTCAAATATTTATTTCGGATTTCAATTCCTCCGGAATTATTATAAAAACCAATTCCAAAGTACGGCTTTCCGTTCATTTGATAATGTATTTCTTTAACCAAATGTCTTTGTTCAAAGACTTTTCGAGCTTTTAAATATTGAACTAAAGCAGGATGTTCAATCTCTTTCACTTCTAAAATTTTGTAGTTTTTATTTGATTCATTTCTGTTTATATTTAGAGAATTTACAGGAATATCAAACTTTTTCAAATATTCTAACGCTTCAGAAACCGAACATTTATTCATTTGTTGTACGATAGAAACCACATCATAACTTTTTCCAGTTCCGAAATCAAATGCTTTGTTTTTTACAAAATCTACGCAAAGACTTGGTTTTTTTTCTTCGCGATCAATCGCGAAGTAGAAAGCAGTTTTAGAATTTTGTTTTTCAGGATATAGATTAAATGATTCTAAAACACTTCTAATACTTATTTTTTTCTTGATTTGTTCGCAATTCATTTTTTTCTTTTTTAAAGCAAATTTTTACCCCCAAAATCCTTTTAGATAAAAAAAAACTTTTATTTACTTTTAAATCCCTTTTACTAAACCACTGTATCGACTTATAGAAAGGAGTTTACAACATTTTTGAAATGAGTCCAAATCCGAAAGTTGCACGAGTCCAATTCCGAAAAAGAGATGAGTCCAATTCCGAATAAAAGCACTATTACACATGAGTCCCATTCCGAAAGCATAGATAATTGTCTATAAAGTTATCCACAATATCATTTCTAATCTGCAATGAATGAGTCCAATTCCGAAAAGTAGCACTCAAAATTCATAATTTTAACATTTCATTAACTTCAGCGAGTCCAATTCCGAAATGCGAATGAGTCCAAATCCGAAATTGAATGAGTCCAAATCCGAATTCAAATGATAACAGGATAACCATTTGGAAACAACTCTCCCATTTTTGTATCTGCATAATTCTTTTTGATGATGTTTTGAATTTCATTCAGAAAAGCACGACCTTGATAGTCCGTTGATTTTTTTTTCAGCATTCTGTTTGTTTTTACAAATTCAACAAATGCTTTTTCAATAAAATCTCTTGTTTGTGCAATATTTTTGTAATGATAAAAGAACTGGACCATTTCATCTTCCTTTAAGCCATATCTCTCTTTTAAATAATTCAACCTTTTGTTGATTTTTAAATTCACTTTTGAAACCTTTGAAATCTCTTTAGCAACTATTTTACTTGTATCGTATGGATAAATTGTAATCAAATCTTTGTCACATTTAAAATTGAAAGACAAATTGTTGTATTTATTTAGATTTAATCTTGCTGGTTTTAAAAATTTGAAGCAAAAATCATTGGCTGTTTTATAATTGAGACCAAATTTTTTATTGAGTGTAGAAAGTTTTACAGATGTTCCCATATCAGGGATTTTAGAGAGCCATATTGCAAATATGACGTGTTTATTGTTTCGAATATGATACACCAAATTGTACAGAACGTAATTGTATTCAGGTATAACCATTAATTTTTTCAACCAATAACTGCTGATCAAAAATGTGGTAAAACCTCTAACATCATAACTTGGAAGGGAAATAAGTCCACCAAAAGTTTTAATTTCTTTGCCTTTTGAGTTTTCAGATCTGTACCAAGCCATTTTAAATTTTGTAAGGAATTCGTAAGCAGCAACTACTTGTTTAGTAGATCCGCTTGGAGAAATTTTACTGTTCCTGATTTTTATGGAAGCAAAAGTATTGTTATCTGTTTCAAATTCTTCGTCAAAGAGAGAAAGTTGATGCGGACGATCTGTAGGGCGAAACTGCTCATTCCCAATGATGCTTACAATGTTAAATATCACCCTCAATGCATTGATAGGAATATCCGCAGCCTCACTATTTTCGAAAATAAAATCGTCCACAAAATGGTTTCCCAATCGAATTTTATCAGGCAATCTCTCACTACTATTTTCAATTTCTTTCCGGATGATCCGAAGATCTTTGTTTGGGACCGCCATATATCAAATACTCAAAAAATTATTTCAGTTCTGTTTGTAATTTGATTCCTTCGCTTTCTAAAGTTTTGGTTCCATCTTGTAAACTGAAATATTTATAAATTTCAATATCAATTCCTTTGAAAACACGCTTTTCTACTTTACCAAAACTGGAAACTTTTACTTTCTTAATTCCCTGATATTCGGTAAGCATTCCTTTGATAGTAACTGCCTGACCAACTTTTATCTCACTTATTATCATCTTATAAATTTTAAAAACTTTGCTTTTACCCATTACTATGAATCACCGTCAATCTTTATTCGTTTGATAATCGGGATTGTCTCGATTGATTTTTTATTTTTTAATGCACTATTATATAATTAAGGTAGAGAATTTTTTAATGCGGACTTCCAATTGGTTATAGGTCGATCGAAACTATTTTTCCAACCGTTATTTATCCAGGTTTGATGTTTGTTTTTAATTTCTAATAATAAATTATCATCATAAGTTTCTATCGATTCCGCATACTCGATAAATTCTTCAAGAGTTGGAAAATACATTATTTTCTTTCTTGAAATATCATCAATTTCTGAAACTGGAGTTTTAAAAATTATTGTTTGAACTAAAACCTCTTCATTTTGCTTCTTTGCTTTTCTTTTTTTATTTAAATCATCGTCAAAATGTTGGTTATCAAGAATTAAAGGATAATCTGATATCAATGTTATTTCTGCAGGAATGCCAGATATTGAGCGATAAGAAATAATTCCAAATCTTCGGAGTTTTTCTTTGCAAACTTTTACAGTTTTCCTTGTCATCTTAAGTTGTTTACTAACTTCAGTATCAGAAATAGTAAACTTTAAACTATCAATTTCTACACTTATCTTTAGTAAAAAAAAATAAATCGATAGCGTTGACAATCCTAATGCTCTGCTTTCATTAAACTTCCAAATACGTTCAGAAAGTTCCAGATTATAATTTTCCATGCTTGGCGAACAATTTTAGTGCTTTATCTATTTCTACTATAATTATATTGCCATTTTGCACTATTGCTCTGTCTAATATTCCGGAAGATTTTATTTCATTTGCTTTAGATAGAGAACAGCCAAGAATTTTCGCAATTCCTTTCAAGCCATATTCATATTTTTTTTCAGCATTCAATTTATTTGCAACTTCTAAAAATTCCTCAACAGTCAGTTGCCAGATTGGTGTTTTGGGATTTATATTTCTCATTTTTGATGATCGTTAAAAAGTTTCAAAGCCAACTCTGAATCAATAATAATCGTTCGTCCGTTTTGGCTAATTGCCTCATCAAATATTCCAGTTCTTTTTAATATTCCTGCATAATTTTTTGAGCAACCTATAAGTTTTGCTAATCCAGCTATGCCGTATACATACTTGGTGTTAGTTGTATTTTTTGAAATTGATTCGATTTTATCAACAGGTAATCTGGACTCTAATATTGCTACAAATTCGCCAATTGTTAACTGCCAGATTGGTTTGTCTCTGTCTTCCATATTAGTTAGAATTTATTTTTGGTTGCAGAAAAATCTCTTCCTCTGTAAATCCTTTTTCTTTATAAAATTGAACAGCGATAAATAATGTAAGTTTATTGCTGTTTCTTTTCGCAAGACCTAAAACCGATTGTTGCTGAATGTCAAGTATTTTGGCTAACTCTATGCTGAAATTATTCTCATTCAAAATCTTTTGAACTATTAATACACTCACTTTTTTCATTTCAATTATATTTTTATATAAATAATTTACTATATTTGTATTGCAATTAGATTACAAATATAGATTTATTTCTATATTAAGTGCAAATATATAGATATAAATCAATAAATAAATATTCATGACTATTACTGAAAGGCTGCAAAAGTATATGCTCCATAAAAATTTGAATGCAAATAAGGTTACTGTTGATGCCGGATTATCGGTGGGTTTAATAGGAAGAGCAATTAAGAATGATTCAGGATTAAATTCCGATACCGTCGAAAAAATATTAATTGCATTTACAGATTTGAATCCAGAATGGTTTATATCGGGAACTGGGGAAATGCTTAAACCAGTCAATCAAAATATTCATAGTAATGGATCGCCAAATAGTGTAAATAACAATATTAATGGAAATGTAAACGGTAATGGCAATTTTTCTATTACCCACAGTGAGTTTTCAGGTATGATTGAACTCCAAGCAGAAACGATGAATAGGCTGAAAACAAGTCAAGATCAATTAACTGAAAGTATGAGGCAAGTTAGTTTGCTCATAGAACTATTAAATAAGTAAACATGAGGAAGTTTTTACTTATTGGCTTTTTTACCCTTGGAGTTTCTTTTCATGCACAAAAACAAAAGCAAACTTTAAAGAAAAAAACTTCAACAATTGTTAATAACGCAAAAAATCAGAAATCAAATAAATCTCAACAAAATATAAAAGTTGAAATAGTTAATAGTGGAGATTGGAACCAATACGAGCAATCTTCTTGGTGGCGGATTGTAAAACGGAATGATAAAAATCTCTCTCAAATTTTAAATTTAGATAATTCTCAATTACAAATCAGCGAAAGTGCTATGGGCAATAATAATTGGAGAGATGAAAATGGAAATTTCAGTTTCAGGTCTATTTCTGAACCTTTAAAAATATCACAGGAATTTATTAATAAAAAAAATGAGAAAGGCGAGAACAGAGATTATGTAGCCGAAAATGAAGCATTTGAAACCACTGCACCAATTTCCTCATTATCTTTCAAAATTTTACTACACCCAAAAGACAATAAAGCCGATACATCTAAAGACATTACAAAAACTATTAATTTCTATTCTGATGGTCAACTGATTAAAACTATGATTTATTCGTATGATGATTTAGTTCAAAAAGGAGGTGTCTCCGTAAATAATTTTAATGTAGAAATTGATAAATCAAAAACTTATTACTGATGGAAATTAATTATCATTCTCAATTTTTGCTTGACAAAGAAAAAGACAGCACGACCGGAAAAATCCGATTTAGAATAAAATGGGATAAAAATATAATCGCTTTTGGTGTTGGTTACAGAGCGGAATTTGACAAATGGAGTTTAGAAACTCAACGTTGTAAAACAAACTCTACACATGGTGTAAAGAAAATTCCGGCAAGTGTAATAAATAAAAAAATCACTGATTACGAATTAGCATGCGAACGTGTTTTTAGAAATTTCTTTTATGAAAACAACACACCGGATAAAAAATCTGTAAAAGAGCAATTTAATTTAGAAATTGGTAAAAAGGTTGTGACAGAAGTTGAAATTGAGAAAACGGTGTTTGAAATTTTCGATTTATTCGTAATAGAAGAATCAAGGATTAATCTATGGACAAATACAACTTCCGCAAAGATGAAAACGTTTAGAAAACACCTTAAATCATTCGACCCAAAATTAGATTTCGAAAGCATAGATGAAGAGAAACTACTAAAATATCAATACTTCCTACAGGAAAAATTAGAACTTCAAAACTCAACTACTTTAAAGAATTTTTCATTTTTGCGGTGGTTTTTAAAGTGGGCTACTAAAAAAGGTTATAATTCAAATATGACTTTTCAACATTTTAGACCAAAACTAAAAACTGTTCAAAAGAAGATTATATTTCTTACTCAAGAAGAATTAAAGAGTGTGAAAAATTTAAAGATTCCAGCGAAAAAGAAATACTTAGATAGAGTTCGTGATGTTTTCCTTTTTCAATGTTTTACAGGTTTACGATATTCAGACGTAGAAAATCTCAAACGTAGTGATATTAGTGAAAATTTTATCGAAATCATTACTGTTAAAACATCTGATAGTTTAGTCATTGAATTGAATAATCACAGCAAAGCACTCTTAAATAAATATAAAGATTCACAATTTGACAATTATAAAGCATTGCCAGTAATTAGCAATCAAAGAATGAATGAATATCTACGAGAATTAATGGAATTAGCAAAAATTGATGAACCTATAAGAGAAACTTATTATAAGGGAAATCAGAGATATGATGAAGTTTTTCCAAAGTATGCACTCATGAGTTCTCATGCCGGTAGAAGAACATTTATTTGCAATGCATTATCTCTTGGAATTCCACCACAGGTTGTCATGAAATGGACAGGTCACAGCGATTATTCTGCAATGAAGCCTTACATTGATATTGCTGATCAAACTAAAATTAATGCGATGGAGAAGTTTAATATGCTGTGATGGTTACAAAATAAGTAATTATTTTAAGGCTTTGTACCTGATGCCACGAAAACACCGCCAAAATTAAAAGAATCAACCACTTTAAAATCTGAAACTTTCGTTTTTAAATATTGATAAATCGGTCTGTTCACTTCTCCTTTTCCAATCCATTTTACGAAAGCGCCTTTCAATCCGGGATCTTCTATAAACCAATCTAAAATTACTATTCTACCACCTGGCCTTAAAATCGAAATCATATTATCAATAATATTTTCCCATTCCGGAAGGCCGGAAAGTCCGAGGTCGCAAAATACAGCATCCACTTTTTCCGGAAAATTACCATTAGAAAAATCTTTCATCCAATCCTGGTCTATTTTTGTAGCATTTTCTATTATGAGATGCACATTTTTGTAATTATTTGCCTCTACCTTTTTCCTGGCTTGTGCCAGCATTCCACTTGAAAGGTCTATACCAATAATGTTTCCAGAGTTTTGCAAAAACTTTTGGAAATATTTTAAATTTTCGCCTGTGCCACAAGGCAGGTTTAAAACTGTATTTTCTCTATTAATTTTAAGTTCTGAAATAGCATATTTCCGTGCTTTTTTATAATACCAATTTGAGATGAAATCGTAAATTACAGATAACTTGTCATAATAGGTA
Source organism: Halpernia humi (assembly GCF_900108025.1). GTDB lineage: Bacteria > Bacteroidota > Bacteroidia > Flavobacteriales > Weeksellaceae > Halpernia > Halpernia humi. Next base: position 388,590 of record NZ_FNUS01000002.1, on the reverse strand, counting down.
ATCGCTTTTTTTTGCGCCTCCTCTGTGCCGTCCATTTTAGTTGCCATATTTTATATTAATCATTTATCAAATTTTTCACTGCATTTTTAGAAGAAAAGATGTATTAGAATTTCATCTTCTGAATTCTTACTGCATTCAAAATTGCCAAAAGTGCCACACCAACATCCGCGAAAACTGCTTCCCACATTGTTGCCAAACCTCCTGCTCCTAAAACTAAAACAACGGCTTTCACGGCAAATGCCAGAATGATATTTTGCCAAACGATTTTTTTTGTCTGCTTTCCAATATTTATCGCCATTGCAATTTTACTCGGCTTATCATCCTGAATTACAACGTCCGCGGTTTCAATAGTAGCATCGCTTCCCAATCCACCCATTGCAATTCCAACATCTGAAAGTGCAACAACTGGTGCATCGTTTACGCCATCTCCTACGAATGCAACGCTTTCATTTTTACTTTTAATTGCCTTTAATTTTTCTACTTTATCTTCGGGTAATAGACCTCCGAACGCAGTATCAATTCCTAATTTTTTCGCGACAAGTTGTACAACGTTATCTTTATCTCCACTTAACATTGTTAATTTTACATTTAAATCATGCAGTTTTGATACTGCTTCCTGCGCATCTTCTTTTATAGAATCTGCGATAGTCAAATAGCCGGCAAATTTGTTGTCGTAAGCGATTGCAATCGTGGTGTAAACAATTGAACCTGGGTCTAAATCATACTTAATGGAAAATTTGTCTAATAATTTGAAATTACCAACCAACAATTCTTTGCCATTTACATTTGCTCTTAATCCATGCCCTGCGATTTCTTCTGCATTTTCCAAAGATATTTTTGAATCTATTTCTCCTACAAAATTGTGTATTGCAGTCGCAACGGGATGCGTACTTTGGCTTTCCAATTTGTTGACCATTGCCAAAGTCGTTTTTTCATCAAAACCTGGTTGCATGATAACTTCCTGAACTTTGAACACGCCTTCCGTCATCGTTCCCGTTTTGTCCATCACCACATTTTTTATGGTAGAAATAACATCTAAAAAGTTACTTCCTTTAAACAAGATTCCGTTTTTACTTGCCGCACCAATTCCACCAAAATAACCTAGTGGAATACTTATAACCAAAGCACACGGACAACTGATTACCAAGAAAACAAGTGCTCTATATAACCATTTGCTAAAAGTGTAATCCTGTACGAAAAAGAATGGAACAACCGTAATGAGAACTGCCAATAATACCACGATAGGCGTGTAGATTTTTGCAAATTTTCTAATAAATAATTCTGTGGGTGCTTTTTGTGAAGTTGCATTTTGCACCAATTCTAATATTTTGGAAAGTTTACTATCCTTGTATGCGGTAGTTACTTTCACCTGAACCACGGTGTTCAGATTAATCATGCCTGCTAAAACTATTTCGCCTTTTTCTTTAGAATCTGGTTTGCTTTCTCCTGTGAGTGCCGCTGTATTAAAAGAACCTTTTTCAGATAACAACTCGCCATCTAAACCCAACTTTTCGCCAGATTTTAGTTGGATTACGTCGCCAATCTCTACGGATTCTGCTTTTACGGTTTTTGATTGATTATCTTTAACAACGGTAACTTCATCTGGTCTTTGGTCTAATAGTGTTTTTATATTGGTTTTCGCTCGTTGCACTGCAAGTGTTTGAAAAACTTCACCCACAGCATAGAAAAGCATTACTGCTACACCTTCAGGAAATTCTCCAATGGCGAATGCACCAATCGTAGCGATACTCATCAAAAAAAATTCTGAAAAGAAATCACTCTTTCTTATACTATCAAACGCATCTCTTAAAACTGGTAATCCCACGGGAATATAGGCTGCAACGTACCAGACTATTCTTACCCATCCATTAAACCAATTTTGGGTAATCCAATTATCTAAAGCAATAGCAATTATTAATAATGTGAATGAAATAATGGCGGGCAAAAACATTTGTAACGTTGTTTTGTCCGAATTGTCGTGATTATGTCCATCATCGTGGGAATGCTCTCCGGAATGTTTTTCCTTGCTTAAATCGCGTAGGTCTATTTTCTTTTTTGCCATTTTTTATATTTTAATTTTTGAATATTTCGTTTGTATCTTATTATAATAATTTATCAAGTTTAAATTTTGAACCTAAAAATTTTATTTTAAAATTCATTTTTTGAACTTTACGATTATGCTTATTTTTTTAATCTTAATTGATTTAAACTACCATTCCTACAAGTAGAAATATTAAAAATCCTACAAAAAACATACTCGTCTGCAAAAGTGTTTCTTTTTCTTCGTGCGCTTCTTTCAATAATTCTTCAGTTACCAAAAATAGTAAAGCAGCGAGACCGAAAGACAGCACCAATTCCAGCCATTCCTGTGATAATCCTCCCAATAATGTAATTCCTAGAACGGCTCCTACAAAGAAGCAGGCGCCTAAAACTAATAAAATAATCAAATTTTTTTGTTTAGAAAAATTTGAATCCATACAAGCCAAAACTACTGCTAATCCCAGAGAAAAAGTTTCCAAAGCCAAAGCGATGGAAAGCAGAATTCCTTCGGTGCTTCCAGCCGCAAAACCAACGCCAAGAAGCACGCCATCTATGAGTAAATCTATTGCCAATGCCACCAAAAGTCCCATCGGCAAAGTATTTTTTACTGCCGATTTTTCAGCGTTTTTTTGAAATTTTTCTGAAAAATATTTTACAGCCAACATCGTTGCGATGCCCAGTCCGAAACCAATTCCCACTTCAATAGGCCTGTGATTTTTAATAATATCCGGCAGAAGTTCCACTGCAACAACTGAAAAAACCACTCCGCCCGCAAAATGCAGCACAGAACTTCGAAAACCCGCATTTGGCGTTTTAAACAACCCGGTAATTCCACCTAATAGAATGGAAACAACCGGAATTAAGGCGTATAAATAAATTGAAATCATAGCAATATTTTATTGTTAGTTTTGACAGCCTCTTATTGAAACATTAGTTTGTAAATAAATTTTAATGGTTAAAATTATCCCAATTTTATTCCTCTTCTTCCATATTATTCATTTTAGAAAGCAAGTCATATGCGCCTTTTAAAACTACTTTACTGGATTCATTAAATTTTGTGGGCAAAGTAACCGCAGTATAACCGTTTTCACTTACACCGGTTTGCACTTCTACTTTCTTAAAGATATATTGCTTTTCATTTACAGACCCATCTTTATTTTTAGTTTTTTCTAAAGTTTTTTCCAAAATAAAGATAAATTTCTTACCTCCGGAACCTACAATTGCCGCATCTGGCAATGCTGGTGTTTCCACAGATCCAAGTTCTATGATAGCATTGACAAACATTCCCGGCAACAGATTTTGAGATACATTCTGAATTCTTGCCAAAACATCTACAGTTCTGTCTCCGTGTATATCTTTCCCTATCAGATAAACTTTAGCAGTTTTTTCCTCGGCGTCACCAGTAGCCTGAAATCGAATAATTTGACCAACTTTTATTTTTGCAACATCTTTTTCAAAAACCTGCACTTTTACCATCATATTACCTGTATTTGCGATATCTGCGACAACTTCATTAGTTCCAACATATTTACCGATATTGGTATATACTTTTGTTACGTATCCGCTTTGTGGTGCATAAATGTTGGCGCGCGAAGATATGTTACCTCTCGCAACAGAAGCAGGATTGATGTTTGCAACCTGTAATCTTGCCCGTAATCCGGCAACCCGTGCAGACATACTATTATACTCACTTTGCGCCCGCTGTAAAGATTTTCTGGCTGCGATATTTTCTTTTACCAATTCTTTTTGGCGTGCAAGATCCTGTCTTAAATAAGACATCTGACTATTGCTTTCCATATAATCCTGCTGTATCTGCAGAAATTCAGGATTTTCTATCGTTGCCACCACGGTTCCTTTTCCAATATATTTTCCTTCGATTACGTTCATGGATTTTACATGACCTCCAAAAGAAGAGGTGATACTGGTCAGATTTTGCGGTGGAACTTCAATAGCTCCAGAGGCTTTGATATAATTGGAAAGATTAGTATTGGTTATATTTCCCAATTCCATTCCCACACTTTTGTACTGCGCTTCACTAAATTCTACGCTGTTTGCATCGTGCGGAACTTCTACATTTGCCGTGACTGCTGTTTCTTCCTTTTTATCGGAATTACAGGCTGACAACAAAAAACTTAAGACAATGATATATAAATATTTTGATTTATTCATGATTTTGGAACTTTAATTATTTATTATAAACCAGAAATTAATTCCAGTTCGATGGCTGTTTGATTATATTGATTTAAACTTTCGATGTATTGTTTTTTGACTTCAACGGCATTGTTTATGGATTGACTAACCTGGTAATAATCCATTTCTCCGACCTCAAAGGCACGCTGTGATTTTGAAATAAGCAATTTTGCCTGTGGCAATGCTGTTTCCCTATAAAAATTGATCTGGATTTGCAACCGTTTTAGATCCGAAAGCAGTGTAGAACCCCGTTGAGAAAGACTGAAAGAAAATGCATCTACTTTTGCTTCCTGTATTTGCTGGTTAATTTCTGCGGCTTTGATTTTTGCTTTTTGCGCTTTTGAAAAAATGGGTATGCTAATTCCCAATTCTACACCCTGAAATCTTTTACCTACGCCATAAAACTTTGAAACTCCATTTTTTTCGAAGTTACCAACTAGTGACTGATTAAAATAACCCACGCTAAAATCGGGAAGCAACCTGCTTTTTTCAACCCTTATTTCTTCTTTCGCGACCTCTATCTGGCTTTTCAAAGCAAGTAATTCCGAATTGTTATTAAAAATTGCGCTCTGTGGTGATACATCTAAAAACTTTTCGGCAAGCGTTGTTTCGGTAATATCTTCAATGGTTTGATTTCCGGTGTATCTTTTTAATTGCTCCAGATGAATTTTTATATATTCATCAGTTTGCAATTTTTGAGAAATCGCTTCCTGCAATCTGGTATTGGCATTGTATTTTTCTAAAATATTTGTTTCACCTGTCTGAAATCTTATGTCTGCTGCACGAAGTATTTTCTCATAAAGCGCGATTAATTCCTCATTTAATGTTCTTTGCTCCTTTCTGTAGAGTAAACTATAATAAATACTTTTCACCTGATAAGTGATCTGATTTTTATAAATCCCTGCCTGCATTTTGGACGCGTTTATATTTGCATCTGCGAGTTCTGTGAGTCTTTTCAAATAAACCGGATTCGGAATATTTTGGCTTATGGTAATATTGTTATCATAAGCAATAAGACTATTATATTGTCCAAAAGTGAGATTGATATTTGTTTTTCCGTAATCTCTCACAGAACCTTTTAATGCAGACTGATAATCCGCTCCTAATTTTGCAACCCTTGTGTTTGGATTGGACTCCAGGGATGCAGAAATCGCTGAATTCAAATCTATCGTTCCTAAAGATGAAGATGAATTTGTTGTAATTTGACCCTTTACTCCATTATTAAAACCTGAAAGTAAAAACAAAAGAATGATAGTTGCTGATCCTGCAATTTTTGTCTTTTTCAACTTACGTCGGGAAGGTTTTATATTCTCCACATAAGAGTAAAGTATCGGCAATAGTACCAATGTAAGAAATGTTGCAGTGAACAATCCACCAATAACGACTGTTGCTAATGGTTTTTGCACTTCACCTCCTGCTCCGGTTGCTAATGCCATTGGCAAAAACCCAAAAGAGGCAACAGTAGCCGTCATTAAAACCGGTCTTAATCTTATAGCAGTACCTGCGAGAATTATTTGTTTTACATCTTTCATTCCTTGTTTTTTAAGTTGATTAAACTCTGTTATTAACACAATCCCATTTAAAACCGCCACACCGAACAGAGCAATAAAACCTACACCAGCCGAAATACTAAAAGGTAAACCTCTTATCCAAAGGGCAAATATTCCACCTATGGCAGACATCGGGATTGCTGTAAAAATTAATAATGAATATTTTAAGGAACCAAACGCAAAATAAAGCAGCAAAAGAATTAATCCCAATGCAACCGGCACGGCTATAGACAGCCTTTTGTTGGCTTCTTCCAAATTTTTAAATTGACCACCATAAGTTATAAAATAGCCGGTCGGCATTTTTACTTTTTCGTCAATTTTTGCCTGAACATCTTTTACTACAGAGGCAATATCTCTACCCCGAACATTGAAGCCAACGATAATTCTTCTTTTAGCATCTTCACGCTGTATTTGGTTAGGTGCCAATTGATAACTTACATCTGCAACCTGTTCCAACGGAACTTGGTTTCCATTACTTGCCGTAACAAAGAGTCTTTTTACATCTTCGATACTTTGGCGCTCCCCCTGTTCCAAACGAACGACCAAATCAAAACGTTTTTCTCCTTCGAACACCGTTCCGGCTACACCTCCCGCAAATGCAGTGTTGATGGCATTATTTATTTCTTCAACATTTAATCCGTATCGCGCGATATTATCCCGGTTCAATTTGATAGAAATTTGTGGTAGACCACTCACCTGTTCTATATATAAATCTTCTGCACCATCTATTGAGGGAATTAATCCACCTATTTTCTTCGCTAAATCTGAAAGCATCTCTAAATCATCGCCAAAAATTTTGATACCCACATCCTGTCTTACACCTGAAATTAATTCGTTGGTCCGTAATTGTATAGGTTGCGAAAAACCGAACGTAACACCCGGAACCTGTTCTAAAGTTTTCTGCATTTTCTCCGCTAATTCTTCCCGGGTATCTGCACTTGTCCATTCTTTTTTAGGTTTTAATAATATCGTTATATCTGTAGCCTCTATAGGCATTGGATCTGTAGGAATCTCGGATGCTCCAATCTTGCCCACAACTTCCTTCACTTCCGGATAAGTTTTCATCAATAAACTGGATGCCTGTTCTATTTTTTCAATGGTCTGCTCCAGCGAACTTCCTACCAATAATCTTGTTTCTACAGCAAAGTCTCCTTCCTCCAGAGTTGGTAGAAATTCACCACCAAGAGAATTGAAGATAACTGCTGACACTCCGAGAAGCGCAATCGCAACAATCAAGACAGTTTTTTTAAATCGCAGTGCACCTTTGATTATCGGATCATAAATACGCTGAAATTTTTCCATCATTTTATCAGAAAAGTTCTTTTTATGCGTGATATTTTTACTCAGTAGAAGTGAACTGATCATCGGCACATAAGTAAGCGAAAGAATTAATGCCCCAAATATTGCAAAGGATACCGTTTGTGCCATCGGTCGAAACATTTTACCTTCAATTCCTACCAAAGCCAATATTGGTAAATAAACAATTAAAATAATTAGTTGGCCAAAGGCTGCCGAGTTCATCATTTTTTTTGCAGAACCGGAAACCTGCATATCCATTTCTGCCTGCGAAATTTTTCCTGGTTTTTGCCGGGCTAAACGGTGCATGGTTGCTTCCACGATAATTACAGCACCGTCTACGATTAGTCCAAAATCAATCGCCCCAAGACTCATTAAGTTTCCAGATACGCCAAAAACTTTCATTAATGCTACAGCAAATAGCATTGCTAAAGGTATTACAGAAGCCACAATTAAGCCTGAACGAATATTCCCTAGAAAAAGAACTAAAACTAATACTACTATTAGCGCCCCTTCTATTAAGTTTTTTTGCACCGTACTCATTGCTCTGTCTACAAATTCACTTCTGTCCAGAAAAGGTTCTATCTCTACACCGTCAGGTAAAGTTTTCCGTATTTGGTCTATTTTATCTTTTACTCGTCCAACTACTTCAGAAGCATTATTATCTTTCAATAGCATTACAATTCCACCAACTGCTTCTTTATCATTTCTGGTAAGTGCACCGTAGCGTGTAGCGGTACCAAACTGAACTTTTGCAACATCCCTGATGGTAATAGGTAGGCCATTCTCCGAATTTTTAACTACGATCCTTTCGATATCTGCAAGACTAGTGATCAAGCCCTCACTTCTAATAAAATAGGCATTGGGTTTTTTATCAATATAGGAACCACCGGTATTCTGATTATTTTTTTCCAGTGCTGTGAAAATATCAGAAATAGATAAATTGTAACTTCTTAGTTGATTAATATTTAAAGCAATTTCATATTGTTTCAAAAGACCTCCAAAACTATTTACTTCTGCAATTCCCGGCGTACCCAAAAGTTGTTTTCTAATAATCCAGTCTTGTATTGTTCGAAGTTTGGTGGCATCATATTTATCCTCAAAGCCAGGTTTAGCATGAACCGTATATTGGTAAATTTCACCTAAACCTGTAGAAACCGGCGCCATTTCAGGATTCCCAAGACCGGCTGGAATGGAACTTTTGGCTTCAGGTAGCCGTTCAGAGACTTGCTGGCGTGCCCAGTAAATATCTATGTCGTCATGAAAAATGATGGTTACAACTGATAAACCAAAGCGAGAAATAGATCGCACTTCCTGAATTTCAGGAATAGTAGACATTGTCTGTTCGATAGGGTAAGAAATAAACTGTTCTATTTCCTGCGTTGCCAGTGAGGGACTTAATGTTATTACCTGTACCTGATTATTTGTAATATCTGGTACGGCATCTATAGGAAGAGTTCGAAGCGACATAACGCCCCATATAATTAAAGCAAGCGTGAAAATCCCGATCACCAATTTATTATTGATGGAGAATTCAATGATTTTATTTAGCATTGATAAAGAAAATTAGATTAAAGTAAAATTTAGATAACAAAAATTACCAGTTCGCAAAAGAGCACAAACCGTTATTTTTATTGAATAATACTAACCTAATTGAGGAGGTTGCCAGATACTGCCAAAGTAGTTGGAGTATGGATTTGGAATATGAAAAAACTCTGCTGAATAGAATTCGTTTGAAAAATGACCAATAAAGTTTGCAGGAATTTGTTGATACAAAACAACATTCCTACCACAGCAACTGCACATACAAAAAGACGAACAAGAATCGTCTTTATGTTTTTGTGAATGGTTTTCCTGCGCCTTTTCAATTTTAGTAGTAGCCAACTCAAAAGTGCTTTGTTCACTATCAGAACAAGGCATACTAAACAAGACTGCTAAATAAACTGTTAATATGTAGTTGAAAATCTTCACCTTTGCAAAGGTAAATAAAAAATTGCTGCCGGAAATTATATTATTCTTGATTTTTTGACAATCCAAAAAAGAGTGAATCTTTCCACAAATTGTAAAAATTACCTGATATTATTTCATCTTCTCTCATAAATCTGTACTTTTACAATCTTGAAGAAAATAATTTCAATATCATTTCTACTTATTTTTCTGTGTGCCAATACAGAATTGGGTGAAATGTTGAAATTTCCAAACTTGATACAGCATTTTGTAGAGCATATTACGAATAAGACAGAACACTCTCTTTCATTTTTAGGTTTTGTGAAAAATCATTATGATAGTTAGAAATCGCATTCGGATTCTGACCAACACATTTTCCGGTAAGTGGAATCACGGCAAGTTCAAATATTAAAATTGACGGTAATTACTACTCGGTAAGTCCTTTGGCTCTGCGTGAAAAAGCAGAAATCTTCTGGCTGAATAAGCGCGAGTACTGCATTATAAAAAGTCCGGTTTTCGGCAATGTTGTCATGATCGAAGTTGGGGCAACAATGGTTGGAAGTATGATTCAAACTTATCAAGGTACGAATGTAAAAAAAGGGGAAGAAAAAGGTTATTTTAAATTTGGAGGTTTCGACAGTTGTCCTGTTATTTGAGAAAAACAAAATTAAAATCGATCATGATTTATTGGTTAATACCTCGAAAGATTTTGAAACGATCATAAAAATGGGTGAAAGAATTGGAGAAAAATTTTAAAAAACTCCATTTATTTGAAGTATAAAAAATACTCCTCTTAATTTTGTTTTGCTCGTATTTATATTAATCGTAATATTGCAATTAATAAAACATAATGGGAAGTTCAAAAACAGAAAAATTTACGGAAGAGCAAAATAAAATTGCATTATTTGCGAAAGTATTCGGACATCCTGCAAGGGTAGCGATTTTACAACATTTGTTTAAAATTAATGCTTGCATTTGCGGAGATCTGGTAAATGAAATTGGATTAGCCCAACCAACAATCTCGCAACATCTAAAAGAATTGAAGCATTTAGGCTTGATTAAAGGAAATGTGGAAGGAACAAGTGTTTGTTATTGTATTCACGCAGAAAATTGGATAGCAATGAAAACTGTAATGACTGAATTTCTAAACCAAGACTTAACCGAAAGCCAAGATTGCTGTTAAAAAAATTTGAATGTATTGATCATATAATCGCAATAAACAAATAAAGTTATGAAATTATCACAAGTAAAATCAGTATTAAAAGAACTGGAAACTATAGGTTTTCAATTACCAAACGGAGAATTAGTACCAAATCACTTTCACGTTACAGAAGTCGGTAAAATCACAAAACATTTTATCGATTGTGGTGGAACTGAAAGAAAAGAAGAAGTCGTAAATTTCCAACTATGGAATGCAAATGATTACGACCACAGATTGCATCCAGAAAAGTTGTTGAACATCATTGAACTTTCGGAAAAAGTTTTAAAAATAGCAGATTTAGAAATCGAAGTAGAATACCAAGCGGATACAATTGGAAAATTCGGACTTGATTTTGACGGGCAACATTTCTTATTGACATCTAAACAAACTGATTGTTTGGCTAAAGACCAATGTGGCATTCACGCTGAAAAACCTAAAAAGATTTTATCTGAAATTCAAACTGCAACTTCTTGTGCACCCGGAAGTGGTTGTTGCTAAAAAAAATCAAAAAAATGAAGACAACAAAGCGAACTCTATTTTTAGAAATACAAAATTTAATCAAAGAATTAAAACCTCATACCATTTCAAGCGAACGTAAAGCAGTTTTACAACCGCTAACTGATTTTATTCAGGCAGAGGTTTCAAAAAATCAAGAAATCCGTATCAACTTTATCTGCACTCACAATTCACGAAGAAGTCATTTATCACAAGTTTGGGCGCAAACAATGGCAAACTACTTCAATATCAGAAACGTATTTTGTTATTCGGGCGGAACAGAAGCAACCGCACTTTTTCCAATGGTTGCAGAAACTTTGCTAAATTCAGGTTTTCAGATAAACACAATTTCTAAAAATGATAATCCTGTTTATTCCATTAAATATGCAGATAACGAGCATCCAATAATTGGATTTTCAAAGAAATTGAATGATGATTTTAACCCAAAATCTGGTTTTTGTGCAGTTCTTACTTGTGATTCTGCAAATGAAGCCTGCCCAATTGTGTTTGGCGCAGAAAAACGAATTCCTATCACTTTTGAAGACCCAAAAGTATTTGACGATACACCACAACAAGCAGAAAAGTACAATGAAAGAAGTCTGCAAATAGCAACTGAAATGTTTTACGTTTTCTCTCAAATAAATTCATAAAAAATGGCTTCAAAAAAATTAAGTTTTCTAAATAGAAATCTAACGCTTTGGATATTTGTCGCAATGGCAATAGGAGTTGGACTTGGGTATTTTATTCCAACATTTCCAAACATCATCAATTCATTTAGTAGCGGAACTACAAATATTCCGATTGCAATCGGTTTGATTTTGATGATGTATCCACCATTGGCAAAAGTCAATTATTCATTATTGCCAAAGGTTTTCAGAAACACAAAAATCCTTTCTATTTCGCTCATTCTTAATTGGATAATTGGTCCCGTTTTAATGTTTGTTTTAGCAATTACATTTTTGCGAGATTATCCCGAATATATGGTTGGTCTTATTTTAATTGGTTTGGCTCGTTGCATAGCAATGGTCTTGGTTTGGAACGACCTTGCAGAAGGAAGTAGCGAATATGGAGCAGGTTTAGTCGCTTTAAATAGTATTTTTCAAGTTTTTGCCTATAGTTTTTATGCCTGGATTTTTATCACAGTTCTACCTCCATATTTCGGTTTTGATGGTGCAATTGTGGATATTTCAATCGGAACTATTGCAGAAAGTGTCGCCATTTATTTAGGTATTCCGTTTGTAATGGGAATTTTAAGCAGACTTATTTTAGTAAAAATAAAAGGCGAAGAATGGTATACCAACAAATTCATTCCGACAATTTCGCCCATAACTTTAATTGCGCTTTTATTTACCATTGTAGTAATGTTCTCGCTAAAAGGAGAATTGATTGTGAAAATACCAATGGACGTTGTGATTATTGCAATTCCATTATTAATATATTTTACGTTAATGTTTATCATTGGATTTTTCGTTACCAAAGCATCAGGAGCAGAATATGACAAAACGACAGCGGTGGCATTTACAGCAGCAGGGAATAATTTTGAATTGGCGATTGCAGTTGCAATTGCAGTTTTTGGGCTAAATTCGGGACAAGCGTTTGCAGGCGTAATTGGTCCTTTAGTCGAAGTTCCAGCACTGATTTTATTGGTTCGGGTTTCATTCTGGTTGCGGCAAAAATATTTCGCAAAAAATAATATTTAGTTCTGCAGAGTTTAGAGAACTGCATCATAATCATTAGTAGATAAATTTTCTATTTCAGAAAAAGAATAAACCGCAATTAAAGGCCAATCTATAATGAATGAATTAATTATACAACTGGAGTCCACAATATCAAATTATTACCATTCACAGACGACAATTGTTCAGCATCACCTTCAGGAACTAAAATCTTCTTACGATACATTAAGTCTCTTGGAAAAAAAGACGAGAAAATTTTATTTATTTAAAATATTCCTTTTGATGATTGTTCCCAAATCTTTCTCCGAAAACCAAATATCTTCTGGATGAAGATGAAGAACAGGGGCCTGTTGACATCTATTATTACAATCCATTTTTTCAATTTCTATTTTATTTTTCAGATTATATTTCTTTACATAGAAATCTAAAAGTTTTCCTTTTTTCTTTCTACAATTTACGCCATTACACCAATAGATAATAGGCTTGCCGTTGTTAGAATCTTCCATAGTGTTATAGTTTATCGTATTTAATTTTACGATTTTAAATTAATAGTCGTCTTAATAACAAATTTGCACTTTATTTTGCTTAACCTCAAGGCTTTATTTTTAAAATTGCTTTAGTTCTAGATCAACAGAAGAAATAAAATCCGTCCCAGTTTAAAGGAGACGGATTTAAAATTTAAATTGATGCTTTTTTATCTTTAATACATAAAAGTCAGACCGGCTCCAAATCCATATTCACTATCATAATTAGTGGAAACAGCCACCCATTTTTGCAGGATATATTTGAGCCCAAAATCATATTCTTTGTCGGAATTGACTGCAAAACTTCCGCGAATTCTGGGTGAGATCGGAATATTTTCACGTCCCAGTTCCAAGCGTACTTTCCCATTTTGGTCAATATTTGCATCTGCAATAATCAACATGGGTAAAATGTAGCGAATACCGGCAATTGCCACATTTTGATTTTTTGGCATTACATTTTGTCCAAACCATGATTTGGTCGTTTCGTGCATTCTTGCACTTCTAAAACCCACATAAGGCATTGCCCACTGGTATTTTCCTAAAAACCGCCCCACTTTCACAGTACCTTCATAATGTGAAAAATCGTAATTACTGTGCAATTCGTTCACATTCATCCATCTTGGTCCAACCATGGTCATATTTTCAAAATGAAATTTGTTTGACTCTGCGTCCAGCATTGCTGTAGTACTAATCATTCTGTTTTTATTTAAAAACTGTTTGTAAGAAGCCTCTTTATCCGGTAATTGTGGATTTGGCGCTGAATTTTCATAACTGAAAACTCTGCCCATTCCGCTCATCATGTGGTATAAAATATGACAGTGGAAAAACCAGTCGCCATCTTGGTTTGCAGCAAATTCTATCGTTACAGTTTCCATAGGTGCAACATCAATTACATTTTTCAAAGGTGCATATTCTCCTTTAGCATTAACTATTCGGAAATCATGCCCGTGAAGATGCATTGGATGGCGCATCATTGAATTATTATACATAGTAATACGAACAACCTGACCCTTTTTAATTAAGATCTTATCACTTTCTGCCACCGTTTTATTATCTAAAGTCCAGAGGTAATTACGCATGTTACCTTCCAAAGTGAAATTCAACTGTTTCACATTGTCGGTTGGCAAAATAGTTTTGAAAGGAGATTTCAACATGTTATAATTGAGACGTTTGATGGTTTTTTCATCCGATGAACTCATGTCCATCTTGCTGTGATCCATTTCCATTTTTCCATCGTCCATTTTCATGTCAGATTTCATGTCCATTTTGCTGTGATCCATTTCCATTTTTCCAGCGTCCATTTTCATCTCAGATTTCATGTCCATTTTACTGTGATCCATGTCCATTTTACCATCGTCCATTTTCATATCAGATTTCATATCAGATTTCATGTCCATTTTGCTGTGATCCATGTCCATTTTACCATCGTTCATTTTCATATCAGATTTACCGCCCATCATTTCGTTCATGTGCTTCATGGTTTTCATACGCTGGGCTTCAGATAATTCTGGATACATTACTTCGTTCATGTCCATCACCTGGTTACCCATCGTCATATTCATCGGTTTCATATCACCACTCATTAACATCATATCGTTCATCATTTTCATGCCTTCAAACAGGTTCAGTTTTGGTAAATTGGGAGCGTCCACCTTTTCACCATTTCCTAAATAAAGTGAAGCATGACCCTGTCTGTCTTCCGACGTCGCGCGGAATTCAAAACTTTTGTTTTCAGGAACAGTCACTTCAATATCATAAGATTCCGAAACGCCCACAATTAATCGATCTACTTCTACCGGTTCTACTTCATTACCATCACTTCCGATAACTGTGATTTTCCCGCCACCATAATTTAACCAAAAATAAGAAGAGGATGCACCATTGGCGACACGGAGCCTAACTTTATCACCGGCTTTTAGATTTTTATAATCCGAAGAAATTTCACCATTAATAAGAAAATTATTGTAATAAACATCACTCACATCCATCGCTTCCATTCTTTTCCACTCGTTTAGAAGTTTTGTTTTAAAATGTCCTTTTCCAATGGCTTCAGAATAACTTTGCACAGTACCTTTTTTGATGGCGTACCAATCTGTTTGGTCCATGTGAAGTCTTCGCATAATCTGGTTAGGATTTTTGGCTGCCCAATCTCCCAACAAAACAGGAATATCCGCTGCAAAAACTGTTTCTGGCTGACTTTCCCTTTTCTTGAAAACCAAAATCCCATTCATCCCGATCTGTTCCTGCGTGCCTTCATGAGAATGATACCAATAGGTGCCGTTTTGGGAAATTTTAAATTTATAAAGATGGGTTTCTCCAGGTTTTACCTCTTTTGTAGTTAAATACGGAACGCCGTCCATCTCATTGGGCAATATCACTCCGTGCCAGTGCAAACCGGTATTTTCTTTTTTTAACTGATTATGCAAATATATTTCAGCCGTATCTCCTTCTGTAAAATAAAGAGTTGGCGCCTGTAATTTGCCATTTGTGAAGATTGCACGACTCGTATGTCCATTAAAAGTAACAAGGGTATCTCTTACATATAAATCATAGCGCACTGTTTTTCCACCGAAAGAAACTTGGGTATCGTTACTATTTTTTACTGCTTTATTTTCAGACATTTTCATTTCTTGAGAATATCCATTTACATAAAAAAGTAAATACAAGAGCGCAAATGCTTTAAAAATATATCGTTTATAATTATTCATAATTATTTAATTTCAGATTTTACACTTCCACAAGAAAGCATAGAACTGCCGTAGAAAGGATTTTTAACTACTTTTTCTGCACTTAACCAACTTGCATCAACCATTGGGCAATACATTATAAATACAGATTCATCTGCCAGTTTAAATTTTTTGGTTAACCAGATCATATTTTTTGAAAGTTTACCAAAAGATTCTCTTTGGGTTTCAATGCTTCGGCTTTCTGCGATTTTGGTAGCATCTGTTCGCAAAATATCGAGATTACCTTCAGATAAAACTTTGTAATCTACCATTGCGGCAGACTTTAAAAATAAGTCTGCATTTTTTGAGGCTTCGTTGGAGTTATCTGCTGTTAATGCAGTTGTGATACTTAAATAATTTTGATACAATTTTGAAATAGACGCATCATTTGTTTGAGCAGATAAATTAAAAATTGAAAATATGGATAATACGGATGTGAAAATTAATTTTTTCATTATAATAAATTTTAGATTTTTTGAATTAAATAATTGTTGGAAATAGAATTCCAAGACATGACTTTTCATCCTTTAAATAAAAAAAAGGATGCAATAAATTCTAAATTCTAAAATTACAATGGCTAATGAAAAGAGCAACTCCCCTAAAATTAGGCGGTGCGTTGATAAGAACCGAAGAATCGTACGCAAGAGACTTTTGAAAAAGAGGATTTAAATAAACTGTTTCAGGAAGTAAAGCACGATATTTTAAGAAATCAATTTTCAGAAGATCGGCGTGATGCGCAGGATCTGTCTTAACTATTTTAAACGTTGTTTTACAGCAATCTCCTTTCTTTTTAGTTTTACAAAGCGGACAGTTCTCATTCGAGTTCCCCGCATATATTGAAATATTTTCAAAACATTGGTGCAACTTGTAAACCATCCCGGAAGAAGTCCCGAAATAGAAGAAAGTGAGCAATATGATTAGAAATTTTTTCAATAGAAAATTTTTACAAAGATACTTGAAACTGAATGTATAATTAACATACGAAAAGTAATAAATATCAGTTTTTTAATTTAACAAGATATAGTAGTAATTAATTGACATTTTAACTCTAATTTTTCTGAAAATATTCCTTATAATTTGTTTCATTTTCAAAATAAACTACGGCATCGTTTTCGTCAGATTTAGCAATAATGGCTAATGATTTATCCACGGGTTTTTTAGAAATTGGATCGTATGCTGTTCTTGCAGTTTCTTCTGTCGGGACTTTTTTCTGGCAATCTGCGCAACAGCCGTAGTACGTTTTTCCGTCATATTTTACTTCTAACTGTTTTTTGCCCATATAGGCATTGTTTACCATAAAGCCTAAAAACATGATTTTGCTATTTTGTCCATTATAGAATGGTCGGTTCCGAATTTGCAGATGGCGTCGCAGTTGGTTTTTAATTCCGTAAAAAGGATGTATTTAATGATAATTTTTGAATTTTTTATCGATGGTCTATTTAATTGCTGTATGACGTCTTTTTCCCGGCTGTTCGGAATTATAATATAAAAAACTTCTTCACCATCGGAAATACTGAAATACAAATCTGACAGACGCAAAATTCCAGAATAAATGCTCGTGCTTTTTTCGACTTCGAACGCACCGATAATTTTGTTGGTTCCTTTTTTAAACCACAAAACATCTATTAATTTAATGGTATTTTGTGTTTCCTTATCACAATTGAGTTCAGGAAATTTATTGAGGGAAATAAAGGAAAAACTTTGCCCGCCAAAAGATTTGCTCTTATCATTACTTGCAGGCGTAACGTCAAAACCGAGAGAAATTCCAATCTTAAGCAAATGGTATTGCATCTCATCGTGTAGATTTTCTGCTAATTTTTCTTCCTGATTTTCTTTTTGCCTTTTAAGAATATTTTTTTCAAATTTTGTGCGTTCTATTTCACTTAAATATTCATCATTTCCAATCAACATTTTCTGCGAACCAACCTCAAAACACAATCCTGCGATCGCGCCCAAATCATTCGAAAGTTCATCCTTGTGTTTAATATTGGTTTGCTTTAAAATTTCCCTGATCTTTAAATATTCCGTCCAACTTCCCAATTTCTTTTTGTCATTAAAAAGATAATTAAACCCGTTAAGAATCGCCGTATTAAATGGCGGAAACCACGTTGGATGCAGGAAATACAAAATACTTCCAACTGCGGGACCAAGTCCTTTTATTTTGAGTTCATCTAATTTTACTATTTCTTTTAAAGCCTGTTCTTCGGATTTTGCGTTGATGCAGTTTTCCAGAAATTGTCCAAAGGCGATCTTGTTATTCTGATTTTCATAAATATCGGGAATCCTTAATTTTGGCTTCCAGTAAAACGGATGGGAAATACCGACAAAAACCTGTTTTTGTTCCGCGATGCAACTCAATACAAATTCTAAACTACTTCCTTTAAAATCATTGGGGAAAGTTTTGTTTTTAATATCTTCTATCACCTGCAAAACGCCACGTCTAATGGTACGGAAGGCTTTTAATCTTTCGTCATTTTCTATAAACCAAGTATTGTAAACACTTTCGCTATCGGCTTTATATTGGTGGATTATTTGAGAAAGATTATTCATTATTAATGGTTTTATATACAGTCTATTTTCTTTTTAATCAATTGTTAAATTGGCATTTTTATGATTAACGGTATTTTATTTAGATCGATTATTAACAGTTATTTTAAAACTTGTTTTGTACTACCGCAAGTCAGCATTTTCTTACCGAGATAAGGATTTACAATTTCTTTTTTATCGCTTAACCAGGTTGCGCCTTTGTTGTTATTTGCCATCGGGCAGAATTGAACGTAAGTGCTTTCATCCAGTGGTTTGAAGGCTTTTGTTAAATCAATCATCACGTTAGCGATTGCTTCAAACTTTGTTCTTAATTTTTCAATATCTTTCAATTTCACGGCATATTTCGTCTCGTTGTTTAGTTTACTTTTATAATTATTCCAAACTTTTAAGGAACTTGTAGAAAAAACTTGACTATCGACTTGGGCAATTTCTTTATCAAATTTTAGAAGCGCCACTTTAGCCCTACTAAAATCATCTTTAGTCAAAGCATCTGTCAAAGCAAAATAATTTCTGTAAAGTGGTTGCAGATTTTTATTAATTTCTGCATTATCCGCTACTTTATCATTTTTTAAAACTACTTTGTCGGTATCAACGGTGTGACCTTTCACTTCCTCTTTTTGATTCATCATACTTGGTTTTCCCGCTAATTGCGCGGCCGCATCAACATTAAAAGTTCCGTTTTCTACCACTTCTTCACCTGCAGATAAACCGTCTTGGATGATGTAATCGTCTCCCAATTGCGGTCCTAACGTTACTTCGCGTAATTTGAAAGATGAGCCTTTATCTGTATTGGTTTGAACATATACCACGGAACGTTTTCCCGTCCACATCACGGCGGTTTTTGGCACGCTAATAATGGCTTTGTTGCTTGCAATTTTTGCCTCAACATTTCCGGAAACAAACATCGCGGGTTTAAATTTTAATCCGGGATTTGAAATTTCAACACGAGCATTCGCCACTCTTGTGGTTGGATTGATGAATGGGTCAATAAAGGATATTCTGCCAGAAAATTTTTCACCTGGCAAAGAAGCGACGGTATAATTAACGACATCTCCCTTTTTAATCCAATTCATATCCGATTCATAAATTTCAAATAAAACCCAAACCGAAGATAAATCTGCCACATCAAATAATGTTTGTCCTCGCTGCACATAATCGCCCAACTCAACATTTTTTTTCACCACATAACCTGAAACATCTGCGAAAATTGGGAAAGATTCCCGAATTTTTCTAGAAGAAATAATGGCATTAATGGAAGCGTCAGAAATTTTCCAGTTTTTTAATTTTGTCCGCACAGATTGGTACAACTGCGGCTGCATATCTTTTACAGAATAGGCTTCCAATAATTCCTGCTGTGCGCTGGATAATTCCGGTGAATAAACGTTTGCCACCAACTGGCCTTTCTGCACATATTCGCCTTCATAAGTCACCTGAATTTTTTCTATCCGACCAGGAATATGGGACGATTGGCTGTACACTTTTTTGTCGTTTACTTCAATTTTTCCATTTAATGGAATATCTTTTATTCCATCTGAAAAACCAACTCTGTACGTCGAAATTCCGGCTAAAATCATTGCAGATGGCGACATTGTGATAGCGTCTGGATCGACGAGATTATCTGATGATTCTAATGGAATTAAATCCATTCCGCAAATCGGGCAATGTCCCGGTCCGGACTGTCTGATTTGTGGATGCATAGAACATGTCCACACTTCCGCTTTTTTAGTTTCTGTGGTAGATTTTACGGTAGTTTCTTCTGTTTTAGAACTTCCACCGAAAAATAACGCACCTAAAAGTAAGCCTACCAAAAGGGAAACAACCAGTAATATTTTTGTTCTTCTGTCTAAATTTTTCATTTTTAAAATTGTTTCGCTGTTAAATAATCCAATTCAGCCAATTTCATATAATACGTACTGATACTTGCCAATTTCAATTTCTGATATTTTAAAAGTTCCTGCTGCATCCGCAATAATTCTACGAAATCTAAACTTGCGTTGCTATAATAGGCGTATTGAATATCTAGACTTTTATTCAGCGTTTTTACCTGATTATCATATAATTCTAATAAATCTTTTTCTTTTTCCAGTTCAAAAAGAAGTTTATAATAATTACCGTTCAATTTGTTTTCCAGCGCTTCTTTTTGAAGTGAATAACTGTCCTGCATTAATTCTGCTTCTTTAACGGCTGCGTCATATTTTTTTCGGAAAATGGGTAAACTTACCGTCAACATTGGCATTATCGCATCTTTTCCAGAATTTGAAAAATTATTCATTCCTGTTCCGACAACCACGTAATCCAAACCAAGACCGATTTTCGGCAAACCTTGTCTTTTCGCAACTTCTATTGAAGCACCAGAAGATTGTTTTTTTAATTCAATTTCTTGTAACAAAGGATTTTTTGCGATAGAATCTTTTCGATATTCTAATGGCAAATCAATGATTTGTAAATCTTTTGAAATAACAACTTTTTCATCAAATCTTCTATTTAAAATGCTGTTTAACCAAGAAGTTAAGGCAGGTTCTTTTGCTTTCAAAATTTTCAAATTGGTTTCTGCATCTTTTATCATAATGTCCACGCGCAAAACATCAACTACATTTCCCCTGCTATTAGATAATTTTGCATTGGCAATTCTTTTATAAGACTCCAAAATCTTAATATTTTCCTGCTCTATTTCCTGCAAATGTTGCAATTCATAAAGCGGATAATAAGCCGAAGCGACTTGCGAATAAATCTGATTTTTAGTATTTAAAAAAGTCTGAAATTTACTTTCTGCCATTAAACTTGCAGCGTTTTTCTGTGCTTTCAAAGTTCCAAACCAAGGAAACATCTGCGAAAGCGAAAACTTCAAATTTTGCGGACCAACTCTGGTTTCCACCGGGGAAATAAAATAACCGATAGAAAGATTTGGATCCGGCAAAGAACTCACTTGTGGAATTCTTTGCATCGCAGATTCAAACTCTTTGTATTTTGCCTTTAATTCCGGATTATTTTCCGCCGCGATTTTATAATAATCATTGATAGACTGCGATTTTGCAGTGTAAGCAAAAATTAAAACCGATAATATTAATATTTTACGCATTTCTTCTTTCTTTTTTTAACTGATTTTTAATAACCGTTTCTCTCCAATAGGCTTGCAAGACCGGCACTACGAACATCGTCATAATCTGGATTGTCATTCCGCCAAAAGTGGGAATTGCCATCGGAATCATAATTTCCGACCCTTTTCCGGTGGAAGTTAAGACGGGAAGCAGCGCAATAATCGCGACTGCGGCGGTCATCATTGCAGGCCGAACTCTTTGTTTTCCGGCTTGCACCACGGCTTCTCTAACTGCTAAAACCGTTTGCGGATTTTTTCTTTCAAAAACCTGATGGATGTAGGTTCCCATAATTACGCCGTCGTTCGTCGCAATACCAAATAGAGCGATAAAACCGACCCAAACTGCGACACTTAAATTTATCGGATGGATCTGAAATAAATCCCGCATATTAACGTCTCCAACAGAAAAATTCAGGAACCAACCTTGTGAATAGAGCCAAAGCATTATAAATCCGCCCGCAAAAGCCACAAACACACCCGAAAAGTGAATAGTTGAGGCAATTAAAGTTTTAAACTGAAAATATAAAATGAGGAAAATGGCCAATAAACAAATTGGAATTACGATTGATAGGCGTTTCATCGCTCTAATTTGATTTTCATAAGTCCCGGAAAATTTATAACTAATTCCTTGCGGTACTTTTAATTCGCCCGAATCAATTTTTGTCTGAATCGCTTTTTGGGCATCATTCACCACATCTACTTCCGCAAAACTTTCATTTTTATCAAATAAAACAAAACCGACTAAAAATGTATCTTCACTTTTAATGGATTGTGGGCCTTGTTTATATTCAAAACTCACCAATTGCCCGAGCGGAATTTGCGCGCCGGATGGCGTTGAAACTAAAATTTTAGCCAAAGTTTCCGGGCTGTCCCGCAATTCCCGTGGATAACGGATTCTGATCGGATAACGCTCTCTGCCTTCAACGGTGGAAGATACTTTCATTCCACCGATGGAAGTTTCTATCGCCTGCTGAATATCTTCTATATTTAAACCATAACGCCCGATTTTTTCACGGTCAATATTTAAATTCAAATAAGGTTTGCCCACGATTCTATCGGCGAAAACGGCGTCTTTTTTTACTGAAGGAACAGTTTTCAGAATGCTTTCTAATTTTAAACCAAAATCCTGAATTGTTTTTAAATCCGGTCCGAAAACTTTAATTCCCATCGGTGAACGCATCCCGGTTTGAAGCATTACCAAACGAGTCTGAATCGGTTGCAGTTTTGGCGCTGAAGTCACACCTGGAATTTTTGTGGCTTTCACAATTTCATTCCAAATATCATCTGGTGAATGAATCATATCCCGCCAGTTTCTGTAATATTTTCCGTCTTTATCTGCAATTAAATTTTTAATGGAAATATGTTCTTTTAAAGCATTTTCGTGCGTCAGACTATCGCCAGATTTTGTGACAAATCTTCCTTTATTATCGGTTTTGAACCTCATTCGATGTCCATTTCCATCCAATATAAATTCAGGTTTATACTCAATCATATTTTCATACATTGAAATCGGCGCGGGATCGATCGGGCTATCTACCCTGCCCAATTTACCGACGGACATATCTACTTCCGGAATTTGGCTGACAATCATATCAATCTGCCCGACCACTTTTCGGTTTTGCTCAATTCCTGCGTGTGGCATTGAAGTTGGCATTAATAAATAACTTCCCTCATTAAGTGTCGGCATAAATTCTGATCCAATTCCGGGGAACGTTTTTGAAGGAACTGTCCACACTTTAGATTCCTGGATATTCCAACCCAATTTATTAAAGCCTTTTGCGACGAAGCCAAATGTTGTGGCAAAACCGATCCAAATCATTACCCCAAAAAGTAAGGTAAACAAAGGAATCAGCATAAACTTTCCCTTATTTTTTAAACACCAGCGAAGCGTTCTTTCATAAGTGTTTACAATGCTTAACAAGGCAAAAAGTATAATTCCTAAAAGTACAATGATGAAAATATAATTTCCGAAAATACTGGTTTGCACACCCAAAGGCATCCATTCTTCGGTTAAGAAATAAGAAACAATAAATAATAAGACGACTAAATTAAAATGTTTGGTGTAATGGTGGTATTTTTCAGGGATTTTGTGATTCAACAAGTCGTATAAACCAATCAATGTTAAGGCTAAAGGAAGCCACATTTTAAAGTAAATACTCAATAAAATTCCGCCGGAAATAAATACGAAAGACCAAAACCTTCGTACGCGTTTTTTATTATAATTAACCCCAAAAATGAAGTAAGATAAAGTAGGCAAAACCACCAAACCTAAAATAAATGAGGCTAAAAGCGCGAAACTTTTGGTAAAAGCCAAAGGTCTGAATAGTTTTCCTTCCGCAGATTGCATTGCAAAAACTGGAATAAAACTCACGATCGTCGTTGCCAAAGCAGTTGTAATCGCCGAAACAACTTCCGTGGTTGCGTCATAAATAACGTTCAATAATTCCTTGCCTTTTACGCCGTGATTTTCCGGCATCTCCAGATGCCTTATAATATTTTCCACGAAAATAATCCCGACGTCGATCATTACCCCAATGGCAATAGCGATTCCAGACAAAGCCACAACATTGGCATCGACGCCTGCGTAACGCATCACAATAAATGTGATTAAAACGCCGACCGGCAATAATCCTGAAATTATTAACGACGCACGAAGATTTAAAACTAAAATTAAAACAACAATGATGCTTATTAAAACCTCATGAGAAAGTGCCGTTTGCAAAGTGCCGATGGTTTCGTGAATTAATGCCGTTCTATCATAAAATGGAACAATTGTCAACTGACTTACCGTGCCATCTGCCAAAGTTTTTTTAGGCAAACCTGAAGCAATTTCATTAATTTTTGATTTTACACCATTAATTACTTGTAAAGGGTTTGAACCGTAACGTGCAATCACAACACCACCAACGGCTTCTGCGCCACCTTTATCTAAAACACCACGCCGTGTTGCCGGCCCTAAATTAACGACACCGATATCTTTCACCCGAATCGGAACATTATCTTTAACTGCAACAACAGCCTGTTCAATGTCGCCCACTTTTTTTACATAACCAAGACCTCTCACCAAATATTCTGCCTGATTTATTTCTATGGTTTTTGCGCCAACATCTTTATTTGATTTTTGAACGGCGGTCATCACCTGCATCAAACTAATATTGTAGGCTTTCAAAGCATCTGGATTTACATCAACCTGATATTCTTTAATATAACCACCGATTGAGGCGACTTCAGAAACGCCTTGGACGGCATTTAATCCATATTTTACATAATAATCCTGCGCTGTCCTGATTTCCTGTAAATCCCAACCACCAGTTGGATTGCCGTCTTTGTCCCGACCCTCAATCGTGTACCAATATACTTGTCCCAACGCCGTTGCATCTGGACCTAATGTTGGATTCACGCCATCGGGCAATAAGTTGCTCGGCAAAGAACTTATTTTTTCTAAAATCCGTGTTCTAGACCAATAAAATTCTACACTGTCATCAAAAATGATATAAATGCTCGAAAATCCAAACATAGAATTGCTTCGAATGGATTTTACACCCGGAATCCCCAAGAGATAAGTCGTCAAAGGATAAGAGATTTGATCTTCCACATCTTGCGGCGATCTTCCCTGCCATTGCGTAAAAATAATCTGCTGATTTTCACCAATATCTGGAATCGCATCCACAGAAACGGGATCCGAAGGAATAAAAGGCAGTTTCCAGTCAAAAGGTGAAGTTGCAATTCCCCAAACGATTAGGATGGCAAGAATTAGGATGGTGACTAATCTATTTTCTAAAAAATATTTTACTATTTTATCTAACATCTATTTTTGAAATTATTCCGTGCTGGTTTTAATACTTTGCCATTAAAATCCTGCAAAAATGTAAACTTTAATTTATTTATTTTCTGGAAGAATTATGGCTTATCATAATTTTCCATTTCCCATTTATTTTTTTTAAAACAGATGTGGTAACGCCTTTTCTCTTCACAACCCGATCGTCCTTTTTAACTGTAATTACATAATCATAAGTTTCCGTTGCGAAACTATATTTCCCGTCAACATCAATTTTCACCTTATAATTATTGTAGACAAAAGATTTGAATTCCATTAATTCAGGCACTAAATGGTGTTCTTTATAATGTGCATAACTACCTTCTACACCACCAGATTCAAACAATTGGGAATCTTCTGTAAATAAGTTTTCAGTATTGGATACATCTAAATTTTGCACGGCTTTATTATATTGCATCAATACAGATTTTATTTTTTCTTGATCACTACTGGTTGCTTTTTGAGCGAGCGCACCGATGTAAATACCGAAAATCAGAAAACTTGATAAAATAAATTTCATTTTTTAAATATTAATTATATTTAAAGTAAATTGTCACAGAATTTGAAAATTTAGATTAAAATTAAGTGTTTATTTTACCTAATTTTTCTGAAAATATTCTTTATAATTGGCTTCATTTTCAAAATAAAGTACTGCATCATTTTCATCAGATTTTGCAATTATTGCCACTGATTTATCTACAGGATTTTTGGAAATCGGATCGTAGGCTGTTCTCGCAGTTTCATCTGTCGGGATTTTTTTCTGGCAATCTGCACAACAGCCGTAGTATGTTTTTCCGTTATATTTTACTTCTAATTGTTTTTTGCCCATATAGGCATTATTTACCATACAGACTTTTTCGTTGGGTACAATATCTCCAACTTTTGGTTGCTCGTTACTTGCAGAAGCCATTTCCGTTTTTGCAGGCGTTGCAGTTTCAGATTTTTTGCAAGAGGTTAAGAATAACGCAAATATTGCCATTATTCCAAAGATTAAATTTTTCATTTAAATTAAATTTTAAAAGATTGATAATAAGGGTAGATGCTTCAAAAAAAAGAAATTCTACCCATTTTTTATTTTGTTGAATGTTTCAGTTCTATTTTTAACCAAAACTAAATACTTTGAATTACGCTATTTTGTAAAATAATAATCGCAATTCCTTTTTAAATTTTATTTAGCGTTTTCCAGTCTTTTTATCATCGCTTTCATTTCTCCAATTTCTTTTCTTTGCGCGCTGATAATACTTTCCGCTAATTTCTTTACTTCAGGATCTTTAATATCTGCTCGTTCGCTGGTAAGAATCGCAATTGAATGGTGCGGAATCATTGCTTTCATCCAAAGTACGTCGCCAATAATGGGACTTTGAGTACGAACCAAACCTAAAGCAGCAAAAAATAAACCTACACTTCCGACGATAATTCCAAGATTTTTCTGCTTATTTTTATACATTTTACGCATAAATAAAAACATAATAATTGCCATTGCCGAGATTCCGAGACAACTCATATAAAATCTCGTCAGACTGAAATAAACGTGATCAAGTTCATACGTATTGAGATACATCGTGATGTACATCGCCACAAAAGAGGCGGCAAGCATCAGCATAAAAGTAGTGTAAGAATTGCTTTTTGAATGTTCCATTGAGTGATCCATTGAATTTTCCATAAGTTTAATTTTAAGTTTATTATTGTTTGTTGTAATTTAATAGGTGATTGATGTTAGAATGCTGCATTTAGTATTTTTGTTTGGCTTCAATATGAACGATTTGAGATTTTAATTTTAATTACTAAATTTTTAAAACATCAGAATACTTCAGCAACACTATTCCATAGTGCTAAACTAAATTTTTTTTCATAATTATAATTTCACATTCTTTAATCTTAATGCATTCCCAATTACCGATACAGAACTGAAACTCATTGCTAAAGCCGCGATCATCGGTGATAAAAGTATTCCAAAAACAGGGAATAAAACGCCTGCCGCAATTGGAATTCCTAAAATATTGTAACCTAATGCAAAAAATAAATTTTGCTTAATGTTTTTCATCACGGCTTCACTTAAATGACGTGCTTTCACAATGCCGTGCAGATCACCTTTTACCAAAGTGATCATTGCACTTTCTATGGCGACATCAGTTCCAGTTCCCATTGCAATTCCAACATCACTTTTTGCTAAAGCAGGTGCATCATTAATTCCATCACCTGCCATTGCCACAACTTTTCCGCTTTTTTGAAGTTTTTCAACTTCCTGCAATTTATTTTCGGGCAACATTCCTGCTTTGAAATTAGTAAGATTTAATTCTTTTGCAACCGCTTGAGCAGTATCGTGATTATCACCAGTTAGCATAATAACCTGGATTCCTTTATCAAGAAGTTCTTTGATGGCTTTTGCACTTGTTGGCTTAATTTTATCAGCAATTACTACCAAACCTGCAACTTTTCCGTCCACAGATAAATAAGAAACTGTTTTGCCCTGTTTTTGAAAGTTTTGCGCTTCGTTTTCCATTTCTGCTGAAAGTTTCGCCTTGGCGTATTCCATCATTTTCTCATTTCCCAGATCTACTTTTTTACCGCTAATGCTTCCTTCCACACCTTTTCCAGTAACTGCACTAAAATTGTCAGTATTTAAAATCTCCGTTTTTTGCTCTTTTCCATATTTTACAGTGGCTTCTGCCAATGGATGTTCACTCATTTTATTTAAAGAAGCAATGAATTGTAAAACTTCTTGTTCTGAATATTCTTCTCCGAAAGTCCCGATTTTTTCAACCGTTGGTTTTCCTTCCGTAATAGTTCCGGTTTTATCAATGATCAAAGTATCTACTTTGTCCATTCTTTCCAGGGCTTCAGCATTTTTAATTAAAACACCATTTTGCGCGCCTTTTCCAACACCAACCATTATAGACATTGGCGTAGCCAAACCTAATGCGCATGGACAGGCAATAATTAAAACTGCGATTGCGTTTACAAATGCAAAAACATAAGCAGGTTCGGGGCCGAAAATCGCCCAGATTGCAAAGGTTAATACTGAAATAAAAACCACGATCGGCACAAAATAGCCGGAAACGGTATCTGCCAATTTCTGAATAGGTGCGCGACTTCTGCTCGCATTATTCACCATTTCAATGATTTGCGAAAGCAAAGTATCTGATCCCACTTTTTCGGCTTTCATTAAAAAGGATTGGTTACCGTTGATGGTTCCGCTGCTTACTTTATCTTCCACAGTTTTACTTACAGGAACGGGTTCGCCGGTGATCATTGACTCATCAACTGTTGTTTGTCCTTCAGTAATTGAACCGTCAACCGGAATTTTATCGCCAGGTTTTACCCGAAGAATATCACCTAAAACGATGTTTTCGATGGTCACTTCTTCTTCAACGCCATCCTTAACTCTGATAGCACGGTTTGGGGCGAGTTTTAATAATTCTTTAACGGCAGAATTGGTTTGGCTGTGTGCTCTGGCTTCTAAAACCTGACCTAATAAAACCAAGGTTAAAATTACTGTGGCTGCTTCAAAATAGACATGCACGGCACCTGTGTGCGATTTAAATTGCGCTGGGAAAAAACCCGGGAAAAACATTCCGAAAACACTAAAAAGGAAAGCGGCACCTGCACCAATTCCGATGAGCGTAAACATATTCAATTTCCAGGTGATAATGCTTTTGTAAGCACGTTCAAAAAACATCCATGTCGCATAAAAAACCACCGGAATGGACAATACAAACTGTACCCAGTTCCAATTTTTTTGTTCCATTACTTTATATAATGGATTGTTTGGGATCATTTCACTCATTGCCATTATTAAAATGGGAACAGTAAATATTACGGCAATCCAGAATTTTTTTAATAATTTCTTGTAGGTTTTTTCCTCTGCCGAAATATCCACGGCCATTGGCACGAGATCCATTCCACAAATCGGGCACGCTCCAGGTTCATCTCTAATAATTTCCGGATGCATCGGGCAAGTCCATTGGTCAGCATTTGAGGTGCCCGCTTTTTGTTCTTCTACGAGATCCATCCCGCAGACCGGACAATCGCCCGCTTTGTCGTAGGTTTTTTCTCCTTCGCAATGCATTGGGCAGTAGAATGTACCATTGCCTTTTTCTTTTTTAATTGCTTTTTTCTTGGTTTCTTCCTCTGCTTTTGGCAGATCATCAATATTATGAATACTGTAAGTTCCACCATCCTTTTTTAAGGCTTCCTGATATTTTTCGATATGTAAGTGACCATCGGTTTCAATGACTGCTTCCTGTTTTGCAAGATCGACCGTCACTTTTGAGACGCCTTCAATTTTTGAAAGTGTTTCTTCAACGTGTTTTCGGCAACCGTCGCAGGTCATTCCGTGTATGTGATATGTATGTTTCATAATTTATTTATAATTTTTCCAAGATTTTTATCTCGTTTTTTTATTTTTAATTTTTCTATTGCATGCCATGTTTCCAACCTATCGAAACGAGCCACCAATTCATTGGGTAAGTTACAATAGTTCCTATTAAAAGTCCAAACCAGGCAACACCCCAGAATGCATAAGTATCTGGCATTGGCATCGGCATATCCATTGATGTCATCGGCATTGGCATTGAGGATAAAACGTGGGGAATGATCACTAACATTGTAAAAAGCATTCCACCCATCATCGTAATCATGGAGAAAAATTCTGCACGACCACCTTTCCACAAAGCATCTGAACTGGAAAGACCCATAGCGCGCATCGCAGGATATTGAAAAAGAAGCCATCCGAAGAGAAATCCGATAATATATTCCGCAATAAACTCATTCCAAAACCCAAGACCAATATAAGTTCCGACAACCATTGCAGTCAAAATTCCCAAACCATCACCTGCCGTACAGTGCATCACCGAACCGGTAACTTTACTAAATGTATTGGATACGTATTTACTGTGGTATTTCGCTTCAAAATCTTCCGTGCTAATTTTTGGTTTTAGTAAGGGCATTTTTTTTGGGCGACAGGTTACTAGATACATAAGTAGACCGATTATTGAAAAAAAGATGATAATAATGGGAAATGCCGTTTTTAGAGGTTTACTTACAGCGGTATTTACATAATAAACATCATATAAGACCCAAATTGCTAAAATCAAACCAGCCGAATACCAGGACACCACGAAAAATCCGTTTGTTAAAAAACTCCATGCGTTTAAATTTTCCATTTTAAATATTTTTCAGATTAATTTGTAGAAATCCTAGTTCCCGTTTTTAGTAATTTAATTTTTTAAAAAATTTTGTTTTACGACGTTTATTTATTTACGCGGATCTGATTAATATTAGCAATACCAAAGACCAAGACAAAGAATCTTAAGCCAATCTCCAGCATTACTACAAATTTCGCAAGGGAAGATATTGGCGTAATGTCTCCAAATCCAACAGACGAAAAAGTAACGGTACTCATGTATAAATAATTAAAAAATAGGGAAAAGAATGATTGGTTGGTTTGAACATCGACTTTAAAACTGTGATCATCCAATAAATGAAGTGCCGTGAAATCTGCTGCGAAAGAAAAGACTATAATACCGATCAACACTGTAAACAATACAAGAATATGGCTTAATAAATGACTGTGACCAATTATTTTAGTTAACTGATTAAATGATAGCGCTACAATACTTACCACTTTTGCAATAATGAGAATTAATAATATTTCTTTGCTAAAAGATAAATTAAATTCCCCCAAAAATAATTGCAGGACTGAAGCCGCAACAATTATCAGTAAAACATATTTTAGCCTTTTAAATAACTGCCAATAAAATGCAACGGTGTTTTCTATACTATTTTCTTCTTTCATTAAAATTTAAATCTGGATAAATTATCTCACTTTTTTTAAAATTGCTTTTATTTCCGATTAAATTTTGTGAAATAATTTTATCAATTAAATCTTATTTTCCCAATAATTGCAATGCAATCACACCGATAATAATTGCACCGATGAATGCGTATAAACCGTAGTTGAACCATTTTTTCAAACCACTTTTTTTCTGTTCATCTTCATTCCCTGTTTTGCAACAATCTTTCATAATAATTTTTTTTGTGCCTAACAAAGAGAAAAGGTTCGTTTAATTAAATTATTACCTCTTCTCTCATTAGGACTTAAATTTTTCATCTGATAAATCTGCGCTTTCTTTTTTTTATTTAAAAAAGAACAAGTTTCAGAATAAGTGATTTTATTGAATTGTTCTTTGCACTTTGCCACAAGTCAGCATTTTGCTTCCATAAAACGGATTTTTAACCTCATTGCTTTTACTCAACCAAGTGCTTCCTTTTTGATACATTGGGCAAAACTGCTCGTACATTTTTGTTTTGGTTCCGGTAATAGCAACAAGATCTGAAATGTCTTTGCTTAATGTTTTAAAGTGCTCACGCTGATGGTCTATCGCACTTTTTGAAATGTGTTCCGCGTGCTCTGTGGCATCATCTATAATATCTGCCAATTCTTTTTTATCCGCTGCAGAATATTTTGCAGCGCTGAAAGCCTTCAACGAAACGGCGAGTTTAGCACCTGCAGCGCCTGCTTTCTTACTGTCGTCTCCCACTAAAGCATCTTTCAGAGTAAAATAATCACTCAATATGGCTTCTGCTTTTGCATCGCTTTTCATAGACATCATTTTACCGTTGTCCATTTTCATATTCATTTTGCCGTGATCCATCTTCATATCCATTTTGCAGTGGTCCATCTTCATATCCATTTTGTTTTTCTGTTGCGCGTTTGCAAAAGAAACGGCAAAAATCATTACTGCTGCTATACTTATTTTTAAATTTTTCATTTTAATTTTTTTTTAAATTTTATAAACTATCTTTTTTTTGGGTCATCCATTGTATCATTTCCTGCTTTTCAGCCACTGTGAATTTTGCATCTGTGTGGATGATGGTGTACGAACTCAAAGGCATTTGATCATCTTTTAATTGATTGATTATCGCTTTCAATTTGCTTTTTTTCCTCCTTACAGATAAGGAATCCCATTCACTGAAATTAAGTTCTTTTTTTCCACCTTTCACGTGATTTTCTAAAAACATTGCGGCGGGCTGGATTTTATTATACCACGGATAACGGGTATTATTACTGTGACAATCATAGCAAGATACCTGCAATTTATTTTTGATATTTGCCGGAACCTTATTGACGACCAAAAAGTCTGCTTTTGAAGTGGTCTCGCTTTTATTAATTTGCTTTGGCAGAAACTGTATTCCAATAAATGCAATTAATAAAACCACCGCTATGATCTTCAAAATTTTCATTTTAGTTTAATTCCTTTTTCATACTTCCACAAGTCATCATTTTACTGCCTAAATATGGGTTTTTAACTTCTTTACTTTCACTTAACCAATT
Source organism: Halpernia humi (assembly GCF_900108025.1). Lineage (GTDB taxonomy): Bacteria > Bacteroidota > Bacteroidia > Flavobacteriales > Weeksellaceae > Halpernia > Halpernia humi. Next base: position 356,148 of record NZ_FNUS01000002.1, on the reverse strand, counting down.
GCTACCACCATCGTACATTGGGCAGTTCATTTGATACACTTTACTGTCCGCACCGGTGATTGCGATCATATCAGTAATGTCTTTTGTTAATATTTTAAAATGTTCTCTTTGATGGTCTATTTCACTTTCGCTGATATGCTCCGCATTCTCTTTCGCATCTGCGATAATATCTTTCAGATCTTTCTGCTGCGGTGCAGTATATTTACTCATATCAAAACTGTTCAAAGAAGCGCCTATCGCAAGTCCTGCTTTTGCAGCATCTTCTTTATTTGTTGCTACTAATGCGTTTTTTAGCGTCATATAATCTGCTACAATCTGTTTTGCACTGGATGATTCCGCACCGGTTTTTGCCATTTCATTGTTATTCATAGCCGTACTTTCTACTGCAGTTTCTTTCGTAGATTTATTTTTATTACACGAAAACGCGGAAAAACTTAATAAAACTGCTGTTGCAACTGTTGCTGTAATTTTTAGATTTGTCATTTTTTAAAATTTAATTATTAATATATATTTGATTTATTTAAAATCTGATGGAAAGTCCACCACCTGCGCCATAGCGATTATCATAATTTCCCATTAGAGAAAAGTTTCTGGAAAGGAAATACTCGGCACCAGCACTCCAAACTGTTTCTGACTCGAAATTTTTACCTGCTGGAAATTTATTTACAAAACCGAAATCCATCTGATATTCATAATAGCCAAAAACTGCAAAGCGTGGAAAAATCATTATACTTCTGCCAATGGATATTTGTGGTCTCAAATCACTGTCCACTCTTGCATCAAGGCTGAAGAGGTAAGGCGTTAAATATCGCACTCCGATAACAGCCGTTGTTTTGAGATCTTTCACACTGTTTCGGGTCTTATTTTCAACATTTACTCCACCGAAAACTCTTAAATAATCGTGCAGGTAACGCTCGTAAGTAATTTCTCCCTCAAGATTTTTATTCCATCCGTACTCAAAAGAGCCATTGAGCTGGTTTCTGATATTTGAACTTGTGAATCTGTATGAAGCCATATTAGATGCAACGTCAAGCAAAGACCACGTGTAGAATTTATCTGTTTCATTAACAGCAGTTTTCAAGGGGAAATTTTTCATTTTTGGATCACGGGGCGTATCATAACTTACAACCCTCGCCATTCCTCCCATCAAATGATATAGTATATGACAGTGTAAAAACCAGTCGCCGTTTTCATCTCCGTTGTTGCCACTAAATTCTATGGTTACTTGCTGCATCGGTGGCACATTTACGGTATGCTTCAAGGGTGAATAGTCTCCGTTTTTATTTATTACTCTAAAAAAGTGACCGTGCAGGTGCATCGGGTGATGCATCATGGTTAAATTATTAAAGGTAATTCTGGTAACTTCTCCACCGCTAATTTTAATTTTATCGGCTTCACTCAATGGTACTCCGTTCATGCTCCAGATATAGCGGCTCATATTTCCAGTAAGATTTAGCAATACTTCTTTTACAGGAAGATTTTTATCGAAATTTGTTTTTGTGGGAGATTTTAGGAAATCATAATTGTATTCGGAAAACATGTCCATTCCTTTCATTTTCATTCCGCCCATTTTAGAATCATTCATTGAATCTCCGGACATATCCATACCTGCCCGTCCGGCAGGCGGGTTCATTTTGTCACCATCCATTTTCATTTTGGAATGATCCATTTTAGAATCTTTGGACATATTCATCTTCATTTTACCATTTCCCATCTTCATATTTGAATTCATTTTTTTGTCTCCCATCTTCATTCCTGAATCCATTTTAGAACCGTCCATCTTCATATCTGGATCCATCTTCATATCTGAATCCATCTTCATATCTGAATCCATCTTCATATTCGGATCCATTTTTTTGTCATCCATTTTCATATCGGAATCCATCTTCATATTCGGATCCATTTTTTTGTCATCCATTTTCATGTCGGAATCCATCTTCATATCGGAATCCTTTTTTTTATCGCCCATATTCATTCCATCCATCTGCATTCCGTATTCCGCTTTCATTTTATAGCGTTCATCTTTGTTTGGGCGGTATTTTAAAGCGTGCGCACCCATTTTCATATCCATTTTCGCCATTTTCTGCATCATCTCGATTTTATCTGGTTTTGGAAGTACTTCCGCGGGAAGTATTTTTCCCGCTCCGAAATAGGCAGAAGTTATTCCTGATCCATCCTGCGCCATTGCTCTTAACTCGATTTTTCCATTCTGCGGTACCGTGATGATAAAATCATAAGTTTCAGCGATTCCGATAAATGTTTTGCTGTGTGCAACGGGAACGACATCATTTCCGTCTGCAGATACCAGCATCGGTGCCTTTCCACCGAAAGTCATCCAGAATTGTGTAGATGCGGAACCATTAATTATCCTTAATCGTATTTTTTCTCCGGGTTTATAATCAGAATAATCTACGGATTTTTCTCCATTAATTAAAAATGCGGGGTAATAAACATCTGCAATATCAGCACCTTCCATTCTTTGTCTCCAGAAATCCAATTGTGCTCCTAAAGCACCGCGCGCAATTACTTTATTTAAAGGTGTTGCAGTTCCTTTTTTCATTTGATACCATTCATTGCCACGTTTCAAATTACGCAGAACGTTCATTGGTTTTTCATTTGTCCAGTCAGAAAGCATTAAAACTAAATCTTTGTCATAATCCAAAACTTTCTTTTTAGGATTGATGACTATTGACCCAAAAACACCGCTTTGTTCCTGCAACATGGTATGGGAATGGTACCAATACGTACCGGATTGTTTTAACGGAAATTCATACTTAAACGTAGTCCCAGGTTTAATAGGTGGCGTAGTCAAGTAAGGTACACCATCATAGAAATTAGGAAGCAATATTCCGTGCCAGTGCACAGAAGTTTCCTTATCCATTTCATTTTTCACGTAAATTACGGCGTATTCTCCTTCCGTGAATGTAAGTGTTGGACCAGGAATTGTACCGTTGACGGTCATTCCCTTCACCTCTTTTCCTGCTTTGTTCACCATTTCTTCTTTGATGGTCAAAGTGTATTCATGAACCGGCAGATGGTCCACATTTCCTTTTTGCTGTGCAAAAACTGTGTTTAAGCAACCTAAAAAGATGATGAGTAAGTAATTTAATTTTTTCATTGATATTTTGATTTCATCCGTAAATTTAATCTTAAACTGAAATTTGTTATGTAATAATTAGGTTTAAGATTGGTACAATTCGGTTGTGCAGATGGATTTTTTGAGACTTAATATTGAGTAATTAATAAGGAAGATATTTGCAATTTCTTTATTAAAGTAGAACCTACTCTTTGGAATAAATCCTACTTTAATTCAGAAATTATTAAGGCTTTTTTTTAAATTGATTAAAAAAAACCTTAATTGAATTATTTTAATTCAGACTTCACGCTTCCGCAAGTAAGCATCGCACTACCGTAAAAAGGATTTTTAATTTCCTTTTGTTCGCTTAACCAAGAAGCGTCCTGCATTGGACAATAGAGAACGAAAACAGAATCTGCCAATTTAAAGTTTTTGGCCACAGCAATCATATTTGCAGATAATTTTGCGAAAGATTCCCGCTGGGTTTCTATACTTCTGCTTTCTGCAATGGTGGATGCATCTTTTCGAAGAACGTCCAGATTTCCTTCAGACAAAACTTTATAATCTACCATAGAAGCAGATTTTATAAACTCGTTTGCGGCTTTTGAAGCACCATCGGAATTGTCTGTTACCAAGGCGTCTTTGATGCTGATATAGTTTTGATAAAGTTTGGAAATTGAGGCATCAGTTGCTTGTGCTGATAAAGTAAAAACTGAAAATATTGAGAATAGTGCGGTGAAAATTAATTTTTTCATTGTAATAATTTTAGATATTTTAAAATAAGGGAAGTCCAAAATTCTGGACATGATTAATCGTCATTCTTCAAAAGAAAAATGAGGTCTATATTTTAAATTCTAAAATTACAGTAGGAAATGAAGAGCGGTAATTCGGGCCTATCGGGTGGCGCATTTACCAAAATCGAAAATTGATTGCGCTCTAAAACAGGCAGTAAAAAATCTGCATAGAAAACTTGCGGAATAATGGCTGCAAAAGGTGCATCAGCAATAAAAGAAATATCTGCCTTCTGCGCGGTATCTGTTTTTAAAACTTTAACCTGGTCTTTGCAGCAGTCTTTCATCTTCTTTTTACCACAGAGTCCGCAGGTGTTGGTGGAATTTGAAAACGATGTAAAAACCTTATCCATACAATAATGGACATTATAAACCATTCCGGATGAAAATCCGAAATAGAAAACTGTGAACATTATTGCTAAATACTTTTTCATGAGGTTGTACAAAGATACAAAACAGAAAGAAAATGATTTATATAATTACATATTTTATTGGTAAAATTCGGTATTTCCTATTTTAAATGTGAGTGATGTAATATGTTAAGACAACAATCAAATTCATATAAAAGTGGCGTGCCGGTTCCGATCTCAACTTTCTCTATATTACTATGAGGAAATCTTGCATGTTGATCGCATCGACTACTCTTTTACCAATGACGTCATATCCTATTAGTCCTATATTCTTCATTTTGTTGTGTTTAAAATTTAACTTTACAATAATTTGATCTGATAAGAAAGCATATTAAGTAAACAGGAAAAATAAATTTTCACCTTCTTCAACCTGCCTACTTCACATACTTTTAAAATTTTTTACGGATTCTCATTAGCCACAACCACAGCCACCGGATTTTTTTGGTGCACTTTCATCCTCGGATTTTCCAGCAATACTGTAATTTCCCGCTTCAGACAAAGCATGCATTAAATCTGCGTCACTTACGGAGTGATTGGTCTCTAAATTGGCAACGGGCGGATTAAGAGTAACATTTACTGATTCTACGCCATCAATTGATTGAAGCGCTTTTTCTACAGATTTTACACAACCTCCGCAGGTCATGCCGTTAATTTCTACTAATTGGTTCATAATGATGTATTTAAATTGTTAAAAAATTGTTTTATTATAAATTTGTCTTTTTAATTTGATTAAAGAAATCTCTGCGATTTCAGTTTTGTACCCTTGTAACTCATTCTATTTTTCTGCATCTGCTTCGTCTTCCATTCCCATTGCCATTTCCCCTCTATCATTGGTGTGGGAAGCCATAAATAATCGCTCCGCAATTAATATTAAAACAATCCCAATCGCTGCCACAATTAGTATGAAAGCATCACTCAAATATTTTATATAGAGAAAAGCAGAAAGTATGGCGACGTCCATTACAATTGCAATTAGTGGAATAGCAGGTTGAAATTTCACTTCCTTCCTCAAATGCTTAAACAAACCCCAGTGAATCGCAATATCCATGATTAAATAAAAGATGGCTCCTATCGATGCTATTCGCGTTAAATTGAGCAACATCGTGAGCAAAATTGCGAGCGCCACAGTAAAGATGAGTGAAGGGTTTTTAAAATTTCCCATCCGTTTTAATGATGGCACCTGTTTCATACTGCTCAACATTCCTAATAATCTGGAAGAGGAAAAAACGCTGGCTATCACTCCTGAAAATGTTGCTATAATGGCAAGTAAAATGGTGATCCAGGAACCCCAAACTCCAAAAACCGGTTTTGCAGCAGCAGCCAAAGCATAATCTTTTGCTTCGATAATTTCAGGGATACTTAATCCGCCTGCCACAGAGAGAGCCAACGTGACATAAATAAAAGTACAAAGCACAATAGAGATTATTATGGAACGTCCGACATTTTTATGTGGATTTACAATATCCCCACCTTGATTAGTAATGGTGGTAAAACCTTTATAAGCAAGAATGGCTAGCGCTAACGCTGCGATAAAACCAAAACTTTGCGGCAATTCTGCAGCATTTTTAGCAACATAATCGCCTTTAATATCTACAAGTCCTGAAACGATGAGTCCTGCAACTGCGAGTAATGCAATACCTGCGACCTTTATGATTGCGGTAAAAGTGGCGGTTGCGCCAATTACCTTATTTCCTAAAATATTAACGATGTACGCCGTTACCAAAAGTAAAACACCAAGAATCGAAGCGTAACCCGAAAAACTATCCGGAAAGAGTCGAAGTGTGTACGCTCCAAAAGTTCCTGCAACTAAACTTTCTGAAACAACCATTGAAACGTACATCAAAAGAGAAAAAACTCCTGTAGTCGTTCCGGGTCCATAAGACTTATTTAAAAATTTCACCACGCCACCTGAAGAAGGAAACGCATTAGAAAATTTCACGTAAGAATAAGAACTAAATCCGACCACTATTGCACCCGCGACGAAAACTATGGGAAATAAATCTCCTACTAATTCTGCAATTTGTCCCATCAATACAAATATCCCCGCCCCAATCATGACTCCCGTTCCCAATGAAATGGAACCTATGAGTGAGAGTTTATTTTTTTCTGTGAGGGCATTTTTCATATTTAAAATCTGTTTTTATTTGATTTAAAGAATTGGTGAAAACAATTGAGATTTCCAATTATGTCGTTGATTAGGAATCTTAATCTAGCAAACTTATTAGAACTTAAAAACTCTCTGTTGATTTTATATCGTGTGTTTTGATCTGCGCGTTGTAAAAAGCCGCAATGAAAGCACCCACAATAAATCCTAAAATAAATGTTTGTAAGATTCCAAGTAAGGCTTCCGATAAAGACACGTTCATTCTAATGATGGTCGAAACATCAAGGCCGTGCAATAAACTGTTGAAAAATACAATTGAGCCTTCTTTTCCGGCCGTTGCCATAACCAGCATACAGCCCAAGTAAATAATTGCACCTGTAAGCCCTAAAGCAAATCCCAGTTTTTTTACATTTAATTTGTACATAATATTTTTTTAAAGGTTAAGTAGCCGAATTGATAATTGTTTTCGCCTCATTAAATTCCTCTTTACTTATCTCACCTTGGGCAAATCGTTTTTTCAAGATGTCTAATGGACTTTCTTTTTTACTTTTTTGGTAAGGAATATCTGCAGGAATAAAAAATATCCAGGCGATAAAGAAGAACCATAAAATCCACCATATTAGGTGCATACCTCCAAAACTTCCGTCGTAATAATTCATAATTTTTGTTTTTGTTTGTTAATAATTTGTTTCTGTTATTTTTGCAAGTGATAAATGTTTATTCTATACTTAATAAAGTTGTTGCTTTTCCCTAAATATAGTGGTGTATGTTTGCAATAAACCAGTAGTTCAATGTGCGGCGAAGTAAACTGCAATTTGGCTACAGTGTAGAATTTTGATTAATTTTGATGTCACGGATAAAAAGAATCTTGATAGAACTGCCGAAGACAATGTTTATCGTATCAATCTTGAAGAGAACTTTTAGCGTCGAAATATAACATCAACTCTTCTTTGATGCCTTTCTCCTCTTAAAAGTTTGCTGAATAATGTCGGAGCATAGATGCTCAATGCAACTTGGGTTTTATTACTTCCAAGATTTACTTTTGTTTGGAACAAAATCGACTTTACAAAATAATTTGCAGAGATTTTTTACATTGCTTTCAAAGGAAACCCTTGAAAATTAAATGTTTAAGTCTTTAGATAATTATTTCTTACTATACAAATGTAGGTACTATAATTTCTAATTCTTGGTAGAATTCGGTTTATTACTTACACAATATCATCAATAGATTTTCTGTTCCATTTTCGCAGGTTTTTAAATTCCGTCATAGACATGCCTGTTTCGTGTTTAAATTGTTTCGCCAGATGTCCGCTATTATTATAATCTAGACTGTAGGCTATCTCTGAAAAATTCATTTCTCCCAACTGGATCATTTCCTTTACTTTTTCCATCTGTAAATTAATTCGGTATTTTTCAATGGTTATGCCTTCATTTAAACTAAATAATTTACTTAATACAGGATAAGACTTATTAAAAATGGCACTTAAAAATGCAGAAAGATTGGAATGGTCCTGTTTGTCGACTTTATTAATAATTGCTATTTTTATTTCTTCTACCAATACGTCTGTTTCTTCTTTGAGCACTTCAAAGCCCAATTTATTTAAAGAAATTGTAAGTTTTGCAATATCAAAAGACGTAATATTATTTAAAACTGCCTGTCCTAATTCAAGAGAATCAATATCAAAACCTAAAGTTTCAATTTCCTTTTGTACGGCTGTTTTGCAACGGTAACAAACCATATTTTTAATATATAATGTTGTTTTCATAGATTTTTTTTATAATTGGGATCACGATCTAATGCCTTTGAATAATATGAAAATATCCTATACTGGATAAATTCTTCAAAAAATTACATTATGAATTTTGGTTAGAATAGATTGAATAAGAAATTATACAGGAAAATTGAATAGTTTAGAATAACTATTTATAATTCGAAACATCTCATTTAAATAGTTGAAGTGTTAAATTCAAACCTATTTAAAACAAATAATAAGAATACAGATATTTCTGTACAAAACGCAATTTTGGCTGTAAGGAGAAAAATCTATCATATTTTTGGCGGTTGCCAAATTGGGTAAATTCCTGCTAAATAGTTAGAGTTTATGTAGAAAAAGAAACTTTTTTCTAAAAGCGACAAATCAGTATTATTATTTTGCACTTTGAAATTTTCCAATGTGCCTGATGCGCCTGAACCACCAGTAAAACAAGAACTTACATTGCAATTACCATTGCAATCAGCATGACCACAACCTTTGGTTTTTTTGTCGCAACATCCTTCTATGCACGTTCCACTTTCACATGAACTTTCTAATTTAGAAAAAGTGGCAATGATATGAGTTTTTACTTTCTTCAACTCTTTAGTTGCTTGATAACTTTCTTTTTGGCAAGCATCAATACTAGTTGGAACTAAAAAAAGTCCTAATAGAAATATAAAAGATATCGATTTGAAATAATTCAGCATCATTATTTAAGAGATATGCAAATTTAACTATTTATTTATATAAAAAAACAATAATAGCCTAATGTTTGACAATTCACTTTTTTAATATTCTAAAACTGTTTAAATAAATATTTGAAGTTATCTTTATATTGTTAATTTTCATTCTATAGCCGCTCAACTTACATATGCGTTTAAGTTTTGAGAAACTATGGTGTAGAATCATTTTTCAACAAGGCAAATTTTTTTATTATCTGAAAGTTTTTAAATTTAAACATTCTCCTGTAGTTGTTTTTTTAAAAATATAATTTAAACAACCTCTAATTTTTAGTCCCCGTTTTCAAAATCGGGGACTAAATTTGGTTTCGTTCAGAGTGTTTTATAGATATGTAGTGTTGTTTTAATTTTTGTAAAACATTCAATATCAGTAAAATAGTTGTGTAGTGTTGTGTACTGTTGTTTAACTTTAATCCCTGTGGGTCTGCAATTTTATATACAACGCCTTGATTTTCAGGGCGTTTTTTCGTTATATACCTTATTCGAAAGAAGCACGAGATAATTTATCATTAAGAACACGTCCTAAACCGGTATCAGGAAAGGGTTGCGAAATAATAACTTCAAGATTCATTTCATCCATCAAATGCAAAGATTCATAAAATCTAAAGGTGGCTTCCTCTAAATTCTCACTTTCAGATAAAATTATTTGTTGAAAATTATCTGGTAATTTTAAGTTAGATTGACCAAAAAGTAAAATACCCGCTTTTTTATTTTTATTTTTTGAAATTTCTTCGGCAATATTTTTAGTAAAAATTAAAGGCGTTTTGGGGGCGTAATGTTTTAGAAGCATCCCTGGTGCTTCTGGGCTATCATTATTTTTATTAAAAATAGTAACTTTTTTAGTTATTTTTTTTATTTCTTCAACAGAAATTCCGCCAAGGCGATAAATAATCACTTCACTATTATCAAACCCAACAATTGTAGATTCTACCCCAGTTTTACAAATTCCACCATCCAAAACCATTTCAATGTCGCTCCCAAAATAATTCTCAACATGTTGTGCTTTTGTCGGGCTTATCCTTTTGAAAGGATTCGCACTTGGTGCTGCCAAAGGAAATTCTAAACGTCTCAAGAGCGATAGTGCCATCGGATGATTTGGTATCCTTACTGCTACAGTTGGTTTTCCAGCAGTGATTAAGTCTGGTATGCAATCTTTTTTAGGTAATAAAAGCGTTAACGGACCTGGCCAAAATGCAGTTGCCAATTTTAAAGCAATTTCAGGAATTTCAGAAGCAACATTTCCTAATTCTTCAATACTTTTTAGATGAACAATTAAAGGATTAAAAAGTGGTCTTTTTTTTATATTAAAAATATTATTTATTGCTTTTTCACTAAAAATATTACCGGCCAAACCATAAACGGTCTCGGTAGGAAAACCAATCACACCATCATCTTCTAATATTTTAACGGCTAAATCTAAATCTTTACTAATCATTTTTTATGGATTACATATATCGCAAAATTCTGCACTTTGAACAAAAACTTTATTCGGAAAATATTCTTCTTTACTAAAACTGCATTTTTTACATGAATAAATATAACTTAAGGTTCCTTTAGTTGGAAAATGGCATTCTTCACATGGCAAACCTTTTTTAACTTCGATGACCGAAAAACCTGGTATTTTACAATTTGGGCATTTAGAATGTATCTGTTTTACCAAATCAAGCGTTGCCTTCTCAATCACTTTCATACGTGTAGGATTATAAAGCGCCCTCATATCTGTCTCTGCATACACTTTTCCGTCTTCACCACTTAATTTCTGATATGCTAAATCTAAGTCGTATGAATCTGTAATTCCTTTTACGATATTCGAAAAATCATTTTTATCTTTTCTTAAAATTAAAGCATGCGCCGGAAATCCTACATTATTTGCGAATTCATGTAATTCTTTTTCACAATTTACAAATTTCGCATTAAAATTAGTTTCAAGACTAAGATTTCGACCAATAATTTCAAAATTATTTTTTTTATCAATAAAAATAACAAATTCATCATCGGCATATGAAAAAAACACTGTTGGATGCGGCCCAAACGAACCTTCGCTCGCAACCGCCAAATCACAATTAGAATATTCCATTGCTTGAAGACATTTTTTTCTAACCGTCTTAATCGGATCTTCTTTCCGTTCAATCTCGCCAGTAAACGTACCCAATTCGTCAGTATCAAAATTGCTAGAAACTACACAATTTACGCCTAATTCTTTTTCTAGCAAAGGCGCAATCACTTTTTCCTTTTCATGTTTAGTCACAATTAATAAGGTTCGTCCTTGAAACATAAGTCTTAAATTAAATCATTAGAAATTGCTTCACAATTCCCAACAGCAACTATATAATTAAAATTTCATTTGCAAAAATGAATAAATTTATTCATTAATTATTATTTATATGTTTTATATTTCTCATAAATTACATTAATACCTTTACATCAAATTGATTGATATATATTGCATTTTATCATCAATCAAATCAATTTTAAGACATATTTAAAGATAAAATAAAAAGCATTTTCAAATCCCTTGAAAATCACTACTTTTGCAAATTCAAAAAACAGTTTAATTTTAAATTTTTAAAGCGTGCTTTCAGTTCAGGGCTTAGGTCTTCATCACTCGGGAAATTATTTATTTTCAAACGTAAATTTTACCATCAAAAAAGATGATAAAATTGGTCTTGTTGGGAAAAATGGTGCCGGAAAATCAACGCTTTTAAAAATGTTTACCGGCGGAATTAACTTCTATGAAGGCACAATCGTTCCCGAAGGAAATATTACCATCGGTTTTTTAAAACAGGATTTAGATTTTGTAAAAGGAAGAACCGTTTGGGACGAAACCATGCAGGCTTTTGAACAAATCAATTTACTTAAAAATGAACTGGATGAAGTTAATGAACAACTAGCAACAAGAACCGACTACGAAAGTGATGATTATGCGCAACTCATCCAAAGAATGACGGATTTGAATGATTTGTTGATGCATCACGACGCTTATAATCTTGAAGGCGACGTAGAAAAAGTGCTTTTTGGTCTCGGTTTTAAAGCCGATGATTTCAAAAAAATTACTGATGAATTTTCCGGCGGTTGGAGAATGCGAATTGAACTGGCAAAATTGTTACTTCAAAAAAATGATTTATTACTTCTCGATGAGCCAACCAACCATTTGGACATGGAATCCATCATTTGGCTGGAAGATTTTCTTAAAACTTACAATGGCGCGATTGTTTTGGTAAGTCACGATAAACAGTTTATGACGTCGGTTTGCAACCGCACTTTTGACATCAATAATAAAAAAGTGGATGATTATAAAGCCAATTATTCCAAATATTTGGAACTAAGCAAAGAGCGAAAAGAAAAGCAGATTCAGGCGAAGAAAAATCAGGATGTGGAAATCAAGCAAATGGAAGACAACATCAACCGTTTTCGCGCGTCTGCTACCAAATCTTCTTTTGCCCAATCTTTAATTAAAAAATTAGATAAAATTGAACGCATTGAAGTGGATAACGAAGATGTTTCTAAATTCAATATCCGTTTCGTGCAAAGCATTGTTCCCGGAAAAGTGATTTTTGAAGCCAAAAATTTAGGAAAATCATACGGCGATAAACAAGTTTTTGATGGCGTAGATTTCTTTGTAGAGCGTGGTGAAAAAATTGCTTTGCTTGGACAAAATGGACAAGGGAAAACCACTTTAGCCAAAATTTTATCGGGTGAAATTAAAGATTATACTGGCGAATGGAATCTTGGTCACAACGTAAATATTGGTTATTTTGCACAAAACCAAGAAGAAGTTTTAACGCCAAATAAAACCGTTTTAGAAGAAGCGGAAGACGCTGCAACCGAAGAAACGCGACCAAGAGTTCGGGATTTATTGGGAAGTTTTCTCTTCCAAGGCGACGATGTAACGAAAAAAACGAAAGTACTTTCCGGTGGGGAAAGAAACCGTTTGGCTTTGTGTAAATTACTTTTGCGTCCGTTCAATGTTTTAATTATGGATGAGCCGACGAATCACCTGGATATTCAGTCCAAAGAAATTATAAAACTGGCTTTAAATAAATATGAAGGCACTTTAATTGTGATTTCCCACGACCGTGAATTTCTTCAAGGTTTGGCTGATAAAATCTTCGAATTCCGTGATGGAAGAATGAAAGAATTCCTTGGTAACATTGATGAATACTTAGAATACCGACAAAAGGAAAGCATCCGAGAGATTTCTGCGGAACGTTCTAAATTGCAATTGGAAAAAGATGCAAACTCGGTTTCTGCGAAAAAAATTGCAGTTGAAAAACCATCAACCGACAACCACCAACCGACAACTTTAGTTAGCAAAGAGCAGAAAAATCTCATCAATAAAATAAAAAAAGTAGAAGAAAAAATTACAGAATTGGAAACTGAAGTTGAAACTTTAGAAAAATCTTTTACCACAGAAAATCCTTCAGAACAAACTTTAGAAAATTACAATTCTAAAAAAGAAGAATTGAATTTGGCTTTGGAAGAATGGTCGTTTTTGGCGGATCAAGTTGAGGTTTAAAAACTCCTAAAATTAGTAGGTTTAAATAAATACCGTGCAGTTTCTGTTTCGGTATTTTTTGTGTCTAATTTATACCAAGGCGAAATTTCTGGCTGAAAAGAATTTTTCACAATATGAATGGATTGAGCAGGTGTATAACCTTCGCCAAGCAAAAATAATTTTTCTTTTTTATCATTTTCCGCGACTGCTGCAATAAAAACGACGTGTCCCGGACTTCCTGCTGTGATTAAAATATCACCAGTTTTTAAACTCGAAGTTTTTAAAACAGGAAAAGTTTCTTTATTTAATGAAATAGTTCCCGCATAATTAAAAATTAAATCTAAATATTTTCTGAAATTTTGGTAAGAATCATCAAATTTTTCAGTTGTTTTAAAACTTACTTTGTTTCCATTTACAAAAGCACGAGCGCCGTTCTTGTAATCATTCCAGGTCATCAAATCGCCGTTGGTAAAATGGAATTTTATGTCATTAAATTGTTTGGTTTTATAAAGATATTCAGCTCTCAATCTAATAACAGCATCGGCGCATTGTTGCAAATCTTTTGTTCCAGTATCAATATCAAAAATAGCTTCATGCAAATTTTGAGTGGAAATTGGCGCTCCATCATATTTTAAAATCTTACTTCCGTATGGTTTAAGTTTAAAATTTTCAATAAAAGCGCCAAAACTGCCTTCTTTTTCAGTATTTAATTTAAAATTTTCTGGCGGAAAAAATCGGTCTTTTATGGTTAAACCGTTTTTATTAATTAAATTTTTAACTTCTGAGGTTTCTTTTATTTGAGAACTTTTAGAGATATTTGAAACAGAATTTGATTCTTTTTTATTACAATTTATAAAAATCAAAAATAGAAGTAAAAGCCGTAAATTTTTCATGTTTAAATTTAATGAAAATAATCTTCAAAACGAGTAACCTTGTAAAGGTTTAAAACCTTTACAAGGATTTTCAAAACGTTAAATTCCAGTTAAAATTGCTGCGAATATAGAAGTAAAAACCAAAAGTTTTTCATATTTAAATTTAATGAAATTTTTTGATTGATTTATATTTGGATGATTTATTTTTTAAAAGAGTATTTGACATTCCGAAGAAATTTAGGCGGCTTAGATTCCTTCGGAATGACAAAATGGTGGTAAATTTAGACAAATTGAATCATCTGAATTTTAAACTAAACCTTAATCTAAACCTCATCCTAAAATTCCTTATCTTTGAAATTCAAATTCAATTTCTATGAATCACACGCCGGTAGAAGGTTTTTCTAAATTATCAAAAGAGCAAAAAATCGATTGGTTATTACAGGAATATTTAAATAATAACGAAGATTACAAAAAAGTTTTAGAACAGTATTGGAATGAAGATGCAGCCTTGCAAAAACTGCACGATGAGTTTTCTGAAAACACCATTTCCAATTTTTACATGCCTTACGGAATTGCGCCAAACTTCCTCATAGACGGAAAATTACTCGCACTTCCAATGGCGGTTGAAGAAAGTTCTGTCGTTGCAGCGGCGTCAAAATCTGCAAAATTCTGGTTGAATAAAGGTGGTTTTAAAACTACCATCATCAATACAGAAAAATTGGGTCACACGCATTTTATCTTAAATGTTGAACCGCATAAAGTGTTGCATTTTTTTAATTTTAAATTAAAGAAAAAATTGTTTGAAGCCACAGAAGCGATTACCAAAAATATGCGAAATCGCGGCGGCGGCATTTTAAATATAAAACTGATTGACAAAACCGCAGATCTAGAAAATTATTTCCAACTGAAAGCGAGTTTTGACACGGTGGATTCGATGGGCGCAAATTTCATTAATTCTTGTCTTGAACAGTTTGGAAAAACTTTGAAGGAAGAAGTTTCAAAGAATGATGAATTCACGGAAGAAGAAAAAAATTCTTTACAAATTGTGATGAATATTCTGTCGAATTATACGCCGCATTGCATTGTAAGAGCCGAAGTTTCCTGCAAGATTGAAGATTTAAAAGACGACAGCGGAATTTCTAATGAAGAATTTGCTTGGAAATTTAAACAAGCCGTAACCATTGCAGAAATTGAACCTTATCGCGCGACCACGCACAACAAAGGCGTAATGAACGGCGTAGATGCAGTCGTAATAGCAACTGGAAATGATTTTCGGGCAACGGAAGCGTGCGCACATGCTTTCGCCGCAAAAACGGGAACTTATAAAAGTTTGACGCATTGCACAATTGATAATGGAATTTTTAGATTTTGGATCGATTTGCCTATTTCTGTCGGCGTTGTCGGTGGTTTAACTAATTTGCACCCTTTGGTGAAATTTTCTTTGTCGCTTTTGGGAAAACCTTCCGCGCAAGAATTGATGAGTATTTTGGCAGTTTCCGGTTTGGCGCAAAATTTTGCTGCGCTGCGTTCTTTGGTGACGACGGGAATTCAAAAAGGGCACATGAAAATGCATTTGCTAAATATTCTAAACCAAATGGGCGCAACGGAAGATGAAAAAGCCCATTTCGTGAATTATTTTAAAGATAAAACCGTGTCTCACCATGAAGTTATTGACGAGTTTAACAAAATGAGAAATCAATAATATGTTTGGATTAATATTAAGTTTCGCGATTCTTTCTTTCGGATTTTATTTAAGAGCCACTACAAATCCTGGCTTTCAAAGTTCTAAAAAATTCGCGTGGATTTTTATAGTATTGGGAATTCTCACATTTATCGGCAAACTAACCCTAATGTTTTTAAAAAAATAGAATGAAAACTTTTACATTAATATTCGGTGCCGTTTATGGCTTAATTTCAGTAATTCTTGGTGCTTTTGGTGCGCATTTATTTAAAAAAATGCTTACGATAGAAAAACTTCAAAGTTTTGAAACTGGTGTTCGTTACCAAATGTACGCGGCTTTTTTCCTGTTAATCATCGGCTTTTTCTTGAAATTTGAATCAGGCACGGAAAAGTGGATTTCCATTTTAATGATTGCGGGAACATTTCTTTTTTCCTTCAGTATTTATCTTTTGGCATTTAATGAAACCATCAATTTACCCTCAAAAATAATTGGTCCGATCACACCACTTGGCGGACTTTTTATGATTATTTCCTGGGGAATGTTGATTTGGTATTTTGTGAAAAATAAGTTTTGATGAAATTTTTAATTTGCTTTGTTTTCTTATTATTTTTTGGAACCACTAATTCTCAGAAAAAGGTAAAGAATGACTATAAATCAAAAGAAATCAATTGAATCTTTTCTTATAAAAAAGATATAAAACATCTATATATTGTAGATAGTTTGATACTTTATAAAGATAAAACATTTTATAAATCTAATTTAAATGTACATTATGATGAAATTAGCAGAGATGATTATTATGGGAATTGGGAATTATCACCAAATAAATTATTTTTAGAAATTACGAGATGTGATTCTTGTAAAAAATATTATATGCCATCTCAAATTATTTATCAAATAAAACAAGACAAACTGATTCCATTTGAACACAAATATGAAATTTTAAAATTACAATCTAGATAAAACTTTCTCGACTAAATTAAGTTGCCTTAAAAATCTGAAAATCAAATTTTATATAATTTATTTACATAAAATCTAATGCAAGTACAATCTTTTTAAGTACTTCTTTTTTACTTACAATAACTATTGTTTCATTGAAATCATATGTTTTATATTTTTGGCATCAATAAGCGACTAAAAGGAAAAGTAGAGCGAAGCATTTACTTTGAAGGCGAAATGTCTAATGCGGTTATAAAAGTATACCGCTTTTATTTCGAATTATTTTTTATTCCGTTATTTCCTTTGCACAAAACGTACAGCATTTATATACCAAAAACCGACACTTACTTTGAAAATAATTATTTTTCTAAAATGCCGGCAAAATTATTAGATATATGTAAGGATGCTGGCAGAAATTTTTAAGTTAAATACGGTTTAAACTTTGTAATTTTTCCAGATAAACAAATAACATGACACTTGAGTTCCACCGCAACTAATTTAATAACTACATTTATTAAATGAAAAATCCGCATATACTTAAAATAAATATAATGCGGATTAATTCTTGTAGCGAAGACGGGAATTGAACCCGTGACCTCAGGGTTATGAATCCTGCGCTCTAACCGACTGAGCTACCTCGCCTTATTTTTCGGTGGTGCAAAGATAAAAAATTATTGCGAGTTAAAAAATATATTATTTTAAATTTAAGAAATTAAGCACATCGCCCACATGATTGGGTTTTGCTATGATTTTATTATCTTGATCTAAAATATAATAAGTCGGTGTGGCGTGTACATTATAGGTTTCTGCGTAGGTGCTATTCCAGCCGCGAAGTTGAGCATCATTTATCCATGGTAAATCTTTAATTCTTCTCTCGTAAGAATCTTTGTCATTATCTACTGATAGGCCAATAATTTGGATATTTTGTGCCTTCATTTGCGCATATTTTTCTATTAATTTGGGAATTTCTGCTTCGCAATGTGAACATGTAGATGCCCAAAACAATATTATTTTTTTTGATGCTTTTACGTCATAAATAGATTTTGCTTTTGTATTGAAAGCATTTGTAAAAGTATAGTTCGCGAATTTAGCACCTATTTCCAAATTTTTACTGATGGCAATTGTACCTGCAAGCCTATCATTTATTGTGCATTTTAAATTCATGGCTTCGGCTAGATACTTCGCTTTGAGGTCTGCCATATCATAAGTATCAAAAATCTCGATTAATTCAGACAAAACGGTTTGGCCACGAGGTGTTTCAATATTAACGGCATTCAAAAGATTATCTATTGATTTAGAGACATCTGCTTTAGGTGCATTATTAAGGTAAGATACCAAAATAGGCTTTAATAGAGAAGAGGTTTCAAGCATTTCGCTAGAATTTGCAATAAAATTAATGATGTCTTTTTCTTCTACTTTTGGTGTTGTAGCGTCTGGCGCTAAAAACTTTTTATAATTTGAATTGTAAAAATCTATAAAAGGATGTTTACTTGCATCATAAGTAATATTTTGAGATAATCTCACAATTTCTTCGTTGATTGCAGTTTTAAAAGGTGACTTTGAAGTATAAAAATCATTCATTTGATAAAGAGCTGGCAAAATAATTTCCTTTTTACGCTGAATATCTTGAATATCATTCATAGTTTTGTTGGTTTCGTCAATATAGTTGACTTCTGATATTTTGTCTCCTTTCATCAGATATGAAGCTTCTATATTTTTATTTTCAGAGATTAGGTTTACCGAATTATTACCTTCAGGAATATAAACGCGAAGCATTCCTACATAAGAATCTGGGACTTTAAAAACCCATTTATTTTTGCTATTCACTGCCTTAGAAGAGAGTACGTCTTTAGACCCATTTAAAGTATATAAATATGCGTCTGAACCAGCCTTAGATTGTGCAGAACTCAAAGTAACTGTGAATTGTGCGTGTATGATAGCAGAAATAAATAATGCTACTAAAATAATTAAATTTTTCATGCTGTAAATATAAAAAATCCCACAGAAAATTCTGCGGGATTTAAAGTTAAAGTATCTTAAATAATTAATTTTTAACAAATTTAATTTTTTTGTAAAAATAGCCAATTAAAAAAACTGCTGATAAAAAAAGTACTATCTGATACATATCAATTGGTGAGGCTGCAATACCAGGTCCACCTGTTCCTCCTCCTCCAACACCTGGGGCTGGTGGCGGGGCAATTGGTTCACTTGCACTTAATGTGTTAAATAATATACTAACAAGTAGTAATAAAAAAACGCCTATTTTATTTGTAAAATTCTTTTTCATTTCGATTTTCTTAATGTGTTTCTATTACTATTTATCTTATTATTTTTGCAACTGCTATTTCTCCTTTTTCAGAAGTTGCTGTTACCACGTATGCTCTATTATCTTTGTTAAGTTGTATAACAAAATCTTGAGCAGTAGAAACATTTTTCTTTGAAAGAACTAATTTTCCACTTGCATCATAAACTTGGATTTGTGCTTTGTTCCAATTAGGATCGAATCTCACAATGTAATTATCGATTGCAGGATTATAAGTAATTTGTGTTCTATTCGCTTTTATAGTGGCGCCATCTGTACCTAGAACACCATCTGGTTTGCCATAATACAAAGAATAGTTATCTGCAGTTACAGGGATAGACTCGCCTTGTGAAATTTCTGCCACTGAACCATTTGCTGCTCTATAATAGAAACCCACACCAGTTGAAAGATCAGAATTACCATCGGGCAATAGCGCTTCATTTTCTCTAATTTGAAATTTTAGAGTTTTAATACCTGTGTTATAAAGCATCATCGGAACTGCTTTTCCTTTAAAGTTTTGCTCATTTACCTCGTTGATATACAACCAATATTTGTTTTCATAATTTGGATCAATACCACCATCGGTTGCATTTTCTTCAAAAGTCCCTATTACATTATCAGAGTTATTTACAACCTGCGTATTTAAAGCTGGATTATAGCCAGAAACACCATTGTTATAAACCACAAAGTAAGTGCGGCCCATTTCATTGCCATCAGCATCAAGAGCTATAACGCCTAATTGTTTTACTGTAGAAGTATTTGCGTTTGCATTTCTTGCTGCAGTTACCGAATATGCAGTTGCAGGATTTCTTGCTGTATCTTTAAACCTTCTTAATTTATCAAAATTCAAATTTAATGTAGCGGGTGCAACGGCAGCATTACCATCTGCAAGTTTAATAACGAAAGTCTGCAAAGGTCTAATAATTAAATTATCATAATCACCTACTGCAACACGAGGGTTACCTGTTGAAAATGTAAGATATTGTCCGGTTGTACTAAAAGTTCCCGTTGTATTACTTCTAATATATTTACCAGGTGAAAATCTAATACCTTGAATATTGCTGATGTAATTACCATCGTTTGTAAGATCGCCTCCAGTTTCAACTTTATATATACCAGATAAATCTATATTAGTTAAATAAGGATTGGAATACTGATAAATATTTTTACCGTAATCACCTGTCCATGCAGTTGCAACAAAAGGATCTTGCAAGTAACTGTTAAAATATTCATTATAAATATTTTTTCCAAATCCATTTGTACCAAAACTAGGTACATTTGAATTTGCACCAGTCAAAGTTACAGAGACACCTTCCGCAACGGGTCTACCAACTAATTTAAAAACACCAGTAGGACTACTAAAAGGTGTTGAGAAATTAATTCCTTTTGTACCCAGCATATAATAGGCCGCTGGCTCTGTCATTGCAGTATATACATCAGTATTTGCTGCCACAACATTGGGCGCATCATACTTCAAAATTTCGTTTTGTGAATATCTAATGTTAGAAAAACTTTTACCCAGTTCACTCCCTAACGAATATAGTGTTTTTTGATAAAACGGCATTCCACTTTGTTGGTAAGAACCACCATCTTCGCCTCTATATTCTTTGGTTAAGTTACCCGATAAATTAGTTTGCGTAATGCCACTAATATAAAGTTGCCCATAGTTTGCAGCATCTGTATATTTCAGCACAAAATTAGTTGCTGCTGCGGTTTGAAATTTATCTGCGGAAGAACCAACAATCATTATGTTACCATAATTATCAACTTCTCCGCTTCCAACTGTCTGAAAACCGCCGCCGTTATAGACTAAAGCATTGCTTTGAACCGTAACTAAAGCACTATTTCCTACGTAAGTTAACGGAACTTGCGCACAAATGCTAATGCCAAATAAGACTGCGCTTACTGATAATAAATATTTTTTCATCTGATTGTATTTTAAAAACAAAACTCTTAAAAGAGAATATATTTAGCTACAAAAATATAGTATTTTTATTAATCAGCAAAATATTAAGTCAAAATTATGGCTAAAAGGGTCTAAACACTGTTTTAAAGCTGTAGATTTTTATCTAAAGTGTCTATATCATACATATAATTTTCTAACACTTTTTCTGTTGTTCCCCGCAAACCTCTTGCGCCCAATCCTTTTTCTAAAGTCTCTTCTACAATTTTCATTATACTTTCTTTTGAGAAATTTAGATTTACACCATCCATTTTAAATAGTTCAACATATTGATTTACGATTGAATTTTTTGGCTCAGTCATAATTCTCATCATTGTTTCTTTTGTGAGTTTATCTAAATATGTAATAATCGGGAAACGGCCCAAAAGTTCTGGTATTAATCCAAATGTTTTTAAATCTATTGCGTTTAACTGGCTTAATATATAATCTTCCTCCTCAATTTTATTTAATTTTTCTGCGCTAAAACCTATCGCTTGCTTATTGAGTCTTCGTTCGATAATTTCCTTAATCCCATCAAAAGCGCCGCCTGCGATAAACAGAATATTTTGCGTATTCACTTGTATGTATTTTTGGTCTGGATGCTTTCTTCCCCCTTGTGGCGGTACATTCACAATACTACCTTCCAAAAGTTTCAGCAAACCTTGCTGCACGCCTTCACCAGAAACATCCCTCGTCAAACTTGGATTATCAGATTTTCTCGCAATTTTATCAATTTCATCTATAAACACGATTCCCTTTTCCGCCCTTTCCACATCAAAATCCGCCACCATCAAAAGCCTAGATAAAATACTTTCCACATCTTCTCCCACATAGCCCGCTTCCGTTAAAATCGTGGCATCCACAATACAGAAAGGCACATTTAATTCCCTTGCTATTGTTTTTGCTAAAAGCGTTTTTCCCGTTCCAGTTTCGCCAATCATAATGATGTTGGATTTCTCAATCTCCACTTCCCGATTCTCATCTTTCGCGTGCAACAATCTTTTATAATGGTTATAAACAGCTATAGACATTTGCTTTTTTGCCTGCTCTTGCCCGATGACGTATTGATCTAAAAATTTCGTGATTTCTCGCGGTTTTTTTAGTTCCTCTAAATTTTCGGCTGGTGCAAACTTGCTTTTCCCTTCGCCTTCTTTTACAATTGCGTGCGCTTGTTCGATGCAGTTTTCGCAGATAAATCCTTCTTTGCCAGAAACCAGCATTTGCACTTCATTTCTTTTTCTACCGCAAAAAGAACATTGGTTTGAATTCATAATATTTTTAAATTAAAAATCAGCCATTCAACTAATTTTTATGCATTTTTAATTAAGTTTTTTGTTCGTTCGTATTCATCTTTTGAAAATTTTAAACGAACATTTTTAAAATTCATATCATCCATTTTATTTAATGGAATAAGATGAATGTGTGCGTGAGGAACTTCCAGACCTACTACGGCAAGCCCAACTCTTTTACAAACAATTGCTTTTTCTATTTTTTTCGCGACTTGTTGCGCAAAACCAAACAATTCTTTAAAATCTTCACTTTCAATATCAAAAATTTTATCGGTTGGTTTTTTGGGAATTACCAAAGTATGACCTTCCACCAACGGCATTGCATCTAAAAAAGCCAAAAATTTCTCATTTTCCGCAATTTTATAGGCAGGAATTTCACCGTTGATGATTTTTGTAAAAATTGTTTCCATTTTTTAATCTCTATTTTCAAAAAATTAAATGCTAATATTTAAAATTTCAAAGGATAATTTATTACCATTTGGCAAAACTATCTCTGCAGTTTCTCCAATTTTTTTGTTTAATAAACCTTTTGCAATCGGTGTACTGATGGAAATTTTCCCCACTTTAATATCACTCTCATTATCGGGAACCAAAGTGAATTTTTGCTCTTTTTTTGTGTCTTTATTCAATAAAGTAACCGTCGTCAACATAGAAACTTTTGACGTATCGAGATTCGTTTCATCTATAATTTTAGCATCTGCTAAAATATTTTTTAGTTTAGAAATACGCATTTCTAGCATGCCTTGTGCTTCTTTGGCAGCATCGTATTCAGCGTTTTCAGATAAATCACCCTTATCGCGTGCTTCTGCAATTTGCTGTGTAATTCTTGGTCTCTCAATGGTTTCCAACTGCTCCAATTCGGTTTTCATTTTAGTAAAACCTTCCTGTGTTACATAATTTGCCATTTCTTTTTTTGTTTAATGTGGATAAAAAAAATAATCCGACATTTGCCGGACAATATCTTTTCTTGATTTGTAGTTACAAAGATATAAATTTATTTTAATGAAAACGAATACTTACCATTTTATAAATACAATAATACTGATTTTCAGCGCTTTAATAATCACTAATGCTTGTGGTAACCGAGAAGAAACAGTAAGTTGCTTCCCAAACTCACCCATAAATGTGACTTTAAATTTAAGCCTTCCTGCTTATCAAAACCTTCAAAATGTGGGCGGCTATATTTATGTAAATGAGCAAAGTAGCGGCACGAGAGGTTTAATTGTCGTTCGTTCTACCAATTCTTTTAAAGCGTACGACAGAAATGCACCACACATTTGTCCGGATACAAACACCACTTTAGAAGTTCGAAACACTACAAAAATTGTTTGCCCAAAAGACGGCGCAGAATGGATATTAATTACGGGTGAACCGGTAAAAATTTCTCAAGTTCCACCAAAAACTTATCCTGTAAATTATGATTCTTCTACGAATACTCTAACTATTTATAATTAAATTTAACTAAATGAAAACCGTTATCCAAAGAGCTTCTGAAGCAAAAGTAGAAGTTGAAAACAAAACTGTCGGTAAAATTTCAAGAGGTTTTCTGCTATTAATTGGCGTGGATGAACAAGACGAAAAAGAAGATGCGGATTGGCTCATTCGAAAAATATTAGATTTAAGAATTTTCAGCGATAATGAAGGAAAAATGAATCTTTCCATAAAAGATATTTCCGGTGAAATCCTTTGCATTAGCCAATTTACTTTAATCGCAGATTACAAAAAAGGCAACCGACCTTCTTTTATAAAAGCTGCAAAACCACAAAAAGCCTTAGATTTATTTAATTATTTTAAAACCGAAATTGCAAAATCTGGTTTAAAAATTGAAAGTGGCATTTTCGCGGCAGATATGAAAGTGTCTTTGGTAAATGATGGACCGGTCACTTTGGTTTTTGATAGCAAAACGAAAATTTAATTTAAAAAAATATTTTTAGAAATAAGATTTAAAATAGTACTTAGAAAATTAAGTTTTAAAAGAAAAAATTTACTTGTATAATTAAACCACCATTTTGAATTTCCGTAGGAATCTAAGCCTTAAAAATATTGCATATATTCCAACGGAATAAAGATAATTCTAACCTTGCTATTAAAAACAAAACTTTACGCGTCCGTATTTAAACCAGAAAAAAACCTGTGTCATCTGCAAAACTTGCGAGAGCATATTTCCAAAATTATTTTGAATTTTTTGAACGATGTTTCTGATAAAAATATTCCGCTACAAAGCAAAAAATAATAATTCCTGCAGCAGTAAAAATCCCCACTTGATTATCGGAATACTGTTCAATAATTAGAGAAACAACGGCAATTCCACACAAAATAAAACCAATTAAAGGAATTACTTTATTACCGTTAATATCTTCAGATTTTTTAAAAGCCACAAAATTTACCACGCCAAAAATTAAAATAAATGAAATACTTCCGGCTGTAGAAATACTTTCGATTTTTAAAATATTGGTTAAAATTAATGTAGAAACTGCGGTAATCATTAAGCCAATCGGTTTTGCCCAAAACTGGTACAGAAAATTTTTTGGTAATTCTTCGTCTTCGGCAATTTCGTAATTCACGCGACTACCGCCCAAAAGTGACGCATTTATCGCCGAAAAAGTGGAAATAAGTGCCGTTATTGTGATGATTACGAAACCCGTTTGTCCCAACATTGGTTTTGCGGCTTCGGCTAAAACGTAATCTTTTGCCGTGGAAATTTCTTTAAAAGGCAAAGTTCCGACCGTAATAATAGCAATTAAAATATAAAGCAAAATCACAAATCCCACGGCAATATAATAAGCACGCGGAATATTTTTTTTCGGATTTCTAATATCCGGTGCTGCATTAGCAATGAGTTCAAAACCTTCATAGGCCACAAAAATCACCATTCCGCCGGCAAATAATTTGATGGGATTTTCCCAGTTTTGAATATTTAATTGAGATATATTTTCATTTCCAATCAAAGCATAAGCGCCCAAAGCTACAAAAGTGACTAGAATTACTAATTTTATCACAACCGCAAAAGATTCTACTTTCCCGACAATTTTGATGCTGTAATAATTAATACCAGTCGCAAAAATAATAATAGCTGAAGCATAAATATGAAAATTCATTCTACCTTCCGGAAAAATTTTAAATAAATTGGGCGCATAAGAGCCAAACGCCGAAGCGTAAAGCGATAGCATAATGATGTAACTGATCCAAAGCAAATTATTCACGCCACCCGAAAAAACTGTTTTCCCAAAACCTTGATTGATAAATTTCACAGTTCCACCATTATCCGGATAAGCGCCTGAAAGTTTTACATAACTGTAGCAAGTAAGCATCGCCAAAATGCCTGCAACCAGAAATGCAACGGGCGTTCCACCTTTTGCAAGTGAAACAGCCAAGCCAAGAACTGCAAAAATTCCGCCGCCTACCATTCCACCAATTCCGATGGAAATGGCTTCTAATAAACCAATTTTTTCTGAATCTTTTGCCATTTTATGAATTTTAACCTTTACAATTTAAGAGAAAAAAATGGAATTTTACCATTTAGGATTATTAAGTTGCGGAAAACTTTAAATTTATTTCTAACTAATATTTAACCCTAATTTTATCATTCTTTATTAAAGATGACGAAAATACTTTTTAATAAAAAAATTCCAACACATTTCTGTATTGGAATTATTTTAGTAACGCACTAAAGAACAAAAATTTGTGACTTTGTGGTTTAAAAATCTTATTTTTTCACTTCCGTCGTGTCAGGAAATCGCTGTTGCGTAAATTCTCTAGAAATTGCTGCTTTTTCAAATTTTATTTTGCCAGCCATTGTTTCAATAATTACGCCGTCTTCCATCACTTGTGCAATTCTGCCTTGAATTCCAGACGTCATTACCACTCTTGAACCTACTTTTATAGTTTCTTGGAAGGTTTTTTCTTGCTTCTGTTTCTTCATTTGTGGGCGAAGGATAAATAAATAGAAGCCTGCAACCATTGCAATTAAGGGCAATAATAACGACTGTAATCCTCCTCCTGCTTGTAAAAATATTGTTGAAATCATTTTTTTATTTTTATTTTTTAATATTTGCCGTAAAATTTAGTGCAATTGGTGCTTTGCTTACATTTGCGAAAACGTTCGCCGTTTTGTGAACCACACCCTCAAAATTTTCTGAATTAAATTTTAATGTGATCTTTCCTTTTTTTCCAGGTAAAATTGGCTCTTTCGTGAATTCTGAAACCGTACAGCCACAAGTTGGGCTTACCTGAGAAATGATTAGCGGATTTGTGCCGGTATTCGTAATTTCATAAGTATGGCTTTTTACATCGCCTTTTTTAATGGTTCCAAAATCAAAAGTATCTTCTGAAATCGCAACGTTGGTTAAAGGTTTAGATTGCGCCTCTTTTGCTGCTGCCTCATTTGGATTAACCGGTGATGCCATCGCAGTATCAATATGCAACTGATCAGCAGGTTCGCTTTTTTTCTTACAAGATTGTGCCATTGCAACTACTAAAAAACCTATTGCTAATGCTTTAATTGTACTTTTCATATCTAGATTTTATTATTTTTAATGGTCGTATATTTATAACCTAAATCTTCATTTTTGTTTGTTCGCACATTTTATAATGGCAATTTCAAGACTAAACTCTGTTTTTATCTTTTATGTATTTATCTAAAATACCGTTTACAAATATATTAGATTTTTCGGAGGAAAATACCTTAGAAATCTCAATATATTCATTCATAATTACCGCCGATGGTGTGAACGGAAAATAATCCATTTCTGTGATGGCGGCGATTATTATTATTTTGTCTATGAGTGAGATCCGCTCCAAATCCCAATTTTGCAAGCGCTCTTTTACTTTTTCTTCTGATTCTTGCAAATGGCTGATGGCATATTTCAATAAATTTTTTGCAAAATCTACATCTTCATCATTTTTGAACATTTTGATTAAAGTGTGGCTGCTTTCGTTGGGTTTAAGAAAACCAACTGTTTTTTGTATCATTGAATTTGCGATGTGAAAATCATCAGCCCAACTCAATTCTTTTTCTTCTAAATGCTCATGAAAATGTTCGTTTTCTGCAATGTAACGCAAAAATAATTTCCCAATAAATTTTTGGTCATCTTCAAAAGAGTAAGAATTTTCATCTGACATAAAATCTTGGTAGCGTTTTCCCGCTTTTATGCGCTGAAAAGTTCTCACCAATAAATCATCATATAAATCCCATTTTAATTCTAAATGCTTGGAAGTGAAGGATAAACGCTCCGTATTTTCTTCCAATTGCTGCAAAACTTTATTATTGATAAACTTTTGATTGGGATTAATGGTGGATTCTGTTTTGATGAATTTATGTTTGCCAATTTCTATCTGCTGCTCTGCAACATTTTTTAAACCCACTAAAAAATTAAGTTCATAAATATAAAGATGATATATTTTTTCTATCTGCGAAATCATATTTTTTTCCAAAATATCTGCCGCAATTGGGTTTTGATAAAAAGAATAAAGTGTTTCCACCACTTTCTCGCGAATTTGTCTTCTGCCTAACATTCAATGAACTTTTTTGATGCTGCAAAGATAATATAAAAATTTGTAATTTTGCCGTTCTTATGAATGCTTTAAAAACTCTAAATCCCTATTTTCTTAAACATAAACTCCTGCTTTTTTACGGGTTTATATTCATTATTTTAAGCAATTTTTTTAATATTTACAAGGTTCATTTCATTGGCGATTCTGTAAACGAAATTGCTAATTTTAAGAATACAGGTTTTAATGAAACCGTTCTAATTAATGTAGGCATCATCATTGGCTCTTCACTTCTGACGGGCTTTTTCACTTTTATGATGCGCCAAACCATCATTGTTGCTTCTCGAAAAATTGAATATGAACTAAAAAATAAAATATATAGACATTATCAGGAAATTTCTATCACCGATTATAAAAAAACCACCATCGGAGATTTGCTCAACCGCTTGAGTGAAGACGTTGTGGCGATTAGAATGTATCTCGGCCCTGGTGTAATGTATATTGCTAACCTTTTGGTATTGGTCTCTATCACTACATTTTATATGTTGCGAACGGATGTTTCTATGACTTTATGGACCTTGATTCCGTTGCCCATATTATCTTACGCTATTTATAAAGTGAGTTCCATCATCAATAAAAAATCCAAAATAAAGCAAAAAAGCCAATCGGCAATTTCCACTTTTGTGACGGATAGTTTTTCGGGAATTCGCGTGATTAAATTTTTTGCAAAAGAAAAATACATCGAGCAAAATTATAGCGATAAAGTGCGAGATTACCAAGACAAATCTTTGGATTTAGCCAAAACTGAAGCCTACTTTTTCACCATCATTATTTTTGTAATTGGTTTGCTTAATGTCGCAATTCTATTCATTGGCGGACAAAAATATATTTCTGGACAAATGAATGTCGGCACGATTGCAGAATTTTTTATGTACATCAATATTCTTATTTTTCCGTTCTCTATGCTCGGCTGGGTAACTTCTATTAACCAAAGAGCCGATGCCTCAATGCAACGCGTGAATGAATTTATGGATATGAAATCCGAAATTATAAACACCAATTCTGCCACTTACGACATCAACGGAGAAATCGAATTCCGAAATGTTTCTTACACTTACCCAAATACAGGCATTAAGGCTTTAGACCATTTATCTTTTAAAATTGGCGCCGGAAAATCGCTTGCCATTATGGGGAAAACTGGAAGCGGAAAATCTACAATCGCCTTACTTTTGAGCCGATTAATTGATCCAGACGAAGGTGAAATTCTCATCGACGGGCGCAATTTAAAAGACCACAATCTGAAAGTTTATCGCAATAACATTGGTTATATCCCACAAGAAAGTTACCTTTTTTCGGATACTATCGAGAATAATATTGGTTTCGCTTTAGACCATCCATCACATAAATTAGTAGAAGAAGTCGCCAAAACTGCCGATGTTCACAATAACATTATCGGTTTTAAAAATAAATATGATACGATGGTGGGCGAACGCGGCGTGATGCTCTCTGGAGGACAAAAACAGAGAATTTGCATCGCAAGAGCCTTGATAAAGCAGCCTAAAATTTTGATATTTGATGACTCACTTTCCGCTTTAGACACCGAAACAGAAGAAAATATTTTGAAAAATATTGACGAAAAAATCAATAACACCACCAACATTATCATAACGCACCGAGAATCCAGCGCAAAAAGAGCTGATAAAATTCTCCATTTAACGCCTATAAACGAGCTTGAATTAGTTTAATATTTTGATATTCAATTATTTAAATAAAATTTTAAAATAATTTTGAGATTAAAAGAATTCTTTTATATTTGTTAAAACAAGTTTGCAAAAAATAGCGAAAAATGAGCGATTACAAAGAAAGAAATGAAAATGAAATTTTCACAAAAGTTTTAAAAGCAGGAAGGAGAACCTATTTTTTTGATGTGCGAGAAACCAAAGCCGGCGATTATTATCTGACAATCACAGAAAGTAAAAAAAGTTTCGGTGAAAACGGTGCTACTTCTTTCGAAAAACATAAAATTTACCTTTACAAAGAAGATTTTGCCCAATTTGGCGAAATGTTCACCGAAGCATCCGATTTTATTATAGAAAATAAAGGCGAAGACGTCATCTCGGAAAGGCACGACAAAGATTTCAAATCAAAATCTTTCACCATAGATTCTGAAGACGAAATTTAAAAAATACAAAGAGCATTTAATTTATTAGATGCTTTTTTTTATGGCGGACCATTCGCGCTATCCGCTATATCCTGCCGACGCGGGGATGCCGCTCCTATCGCGGCCGCAATTGGTTGCTGATTTTATCATCTTTTTTTTAAACCAAAATTAGATTTGTATCAAATATTTAATCAAAAAAAACTAAATTTACTTTAAATAAAAAGTATGAAAAGTTATTTTCTAGTGCTATTTCTCACAGTATTTTCTTGTTCCAAGAAAGCGGAATCCATTTCTAATTCAGAAATGCAACCTTCTGAAATACAAAAAAATATAGTTTACGGAAAAGAACTTATTCTCAATACATCAAAATATTTTGGACCAAACGGAAGTATTTCCCAACATTCAAATGGCATGAATTGCACCAATTGCCATCTTGATGCGGGAACAAGAGATTTTGGAAATAATTATAAAGCCGTTTTTGCGAATTATCCAAAATTTAGAGCAAGAAGTGGGAAAATAGAATCTTTAGAAAAAAGAATTAACGACTGTTTTCAGCGGAGTTTAAATGGCGAAGCATTGCCCAAAAATAGCCCAGAACTTCTCGCAATGATGGTTTATATTAATTCTGTCGGCCAAAACGTTCCAAAAAACACCACGCCAAAAACCTCTGGCATTACAAAATTAAAATTATTAACAAGAGCCGCAGATCCAGAAAAGGGAAGTATCGTTTACAATCAACAATGCATGCAATGCCACGGAAACAATGGGCAAGGCGTTTTGTCGCCAAATAAAACGGGCGATTATTTTATATATCCGCCACTTTGGGGTAAAAATTCTTATAACACTTCTGCCGGACTGAATAGAATAAAAAATCTTTCTGGTTTCATTTATGAGAATATGCCTTACAATTTGGCGAGTCACAACAAACCAATTCTTACGCAGGAAGAAGCGTGGGATGTTGCGGCTTATATTATTTCTAAAACCCGCCCTGAAAAATTCTTCAAGGAAGATTGGCCTAATCTAAAAACCAAACCAATTGACTACGCTTTTGGACCTTTCGCAGATTCTTTCACAGAAAAACAGCATAAATACGGCCCGTTTCAGGCCATGGATGATTTTAGAAAAAAGAATAATTAATCTTTATCATTTAATTGATAGAGCACAAAACCTTGCGTTTGATAGTTTGAAAGCGCCGTTTTTGCAGAAAATGCTTCTTTCACGTTTTCTGTAATATCATTTAATGTCAAGCCATCCCAAGT
Source organism: Halpernia humi (assembly GCF_900108025.1). GTDB lineage: Bacteria > Bacteroidota > Bacteroidia > Flavobacteriales > Weeksellaceae > Halpernia > Halpernia humi. The sequence goes on along the minus strand of NZ_FNUS01000002.1, from coordinate 324,842 downwards.
CATTAATTGTCCGCAAACCACAAATTTCACACCTTTGCTCTGCATTTGTTTTATTAATGATAAATTAGGATTTTCTACTTTATATTTTTCTTTGTACGAATTATTATTCAACAAAAAATCAATTGCGCTTCCGTGCACGACTACTACTATATGCAATTTCTCTGGCGAAATGCCTGAAGCAACATGGAGATTCATAATTCTACCGGCTTCTATCAAAGAAGAATTTTCATTTTTAAAAGCGGTTTCTTTAGTGTTTTTAGTACTAAAATTGGTAATTTCAAACAGAATTTTATAATCTTTGGAAACATCTGGCAAATCATTTACTTCTTTTGGCTTCACCACAGAAATCCACATTGGACCAGTAATAAAAGGTTGAAAAAACTCGACGATGTAATCTTTCACAATATTTTTTCCTAAAGGTAAAATGGCGCTATTTACCCTTTTTTGACTTTCAAAAGCGATTAATTTCTTTGCATCTGTATAAGATAAACTATCAGTTTTCTTTTTAGAAAGTTGATCTATAAAACCATTAGCCATTTTTTGAAAAGAACTTACCATTTTTTCATCAAAATACTTTGCAATATTCGTCTTGGCTGGACCATTCATTTTATTAAAATCTCTCGAAAAATTTTCTGTAAATGTCTTTTTAAATTGATTTCCTTGCGTGGGATCTGCAATCATAGCTTCTGCAAAACTCTTGAAAGGCAAACTTTCTTTCGGGAAATTTTCATTTTTAGAATAATTTTCTAAACCTTGATAATTTTTCTGCAACAGATAAATCGTTTCTGCACCATCCGAAAATGTTTGTGTTTTTTCATTAATTTCGAGTGGCGCGATTTCTAAAACTAGATTATTGAGGTTTTTTTCAAAATCTTTTGGGTTAGAAAATGACGCAGAAGGGAAATAAAATTTTTGATTTTCTTTTGTATTTTCCTTCGTTTGAGCAAATATAAAGCAAGAATAAATCGAGAAAAATAAAAAAAGTAGTTTGGTTTTCATAAGGCAATTTTTAATAATCAAAGGTATGGCTAATTTTAAATATTTTTATAAAAATTCGATTCAATTAGAAAAACCAAAGTACTAAGTAAAAATCTAAAATAAAAGAGCAATACAATATTATAAAAGCATAAAAAAAAGTGTCCCGAAAGGAACACTTTTTATTTTGGGTGGATGATGGGGCTCGAACCCACGACCTTCGGTACCACAAACCGACATTCTAACCAACTGAACTACAACCACCGTTTTTCAGAAGTGCAAATATAGCACTTTCTTTAAAATCAACAAACAATTCCGTCAAAATTTTTGAATGCTAATAACTTTTCTGTTGTAAATCCTTCTGCGAAATCTACACCCGACAACCTACCCAAATCTTGGGCTCTGTAAGTGAGACTTTCTAAGAAATCCTTTGTTGCAATTGGTGTAATTGGCTCTGTGCTTTCTGGGTCGTAAAACTGAGTTTTATAAGCCAAACACGCTTCTATTTTTTTATCTATAAAATTAGAAATATCATACACAAAATCTGGTGTAATGTGTTTCCATTGAATGTAATGAAAAATTTGCTTCGGTCGCCAAACTTCTTGATTTTCGCCGTTCAATTCTGTTTCTATTTTTTTTAATCCTGCAAGAAAACAAGCATCAGAAACCAATTTCGCGGCTTTCGCATGATCCGGATGCCGATCATCAATCGCGTTACAAAATAAAATATCTGGTCTATATTTCCGGATAATTTTTACGATTTGCATTTGGTATTCGTCAGAATTTTTTAAAAAACCATCCTTCATTCCTAAATTTTCTCTGTGAGAGATTCCTAAAATTTCACATGCCGCTTTTGCTTCTTGCGCTCGGGTTTCGTCGGTTCCGCGCGTGCCGAGTTCGCCGCGGGTTAAATCTACAACTGCAACGCTCTTTCCTTCTGAAATTAATTTGGCAAGTGTACCGCCGCAACCTAATTCTACATCATCTGGATGTGCGCCAATGGCTAAAAAATCTACTTTCATTGTGTAAAGATAATTATTTTGAAAACAAAAATCCACTCAAAAAATTTGAATGGATTTAATATTTTGAAAACTATAATTTCAAATCTTCAGGATTCATTTTATTTGCCCAAAAAGAAATTATTTCTATAATATTTTCATTGATTCTATAAAAAATAGAATAATTGTATAAAACTAACACCCTTCTAACTTCATCTTTTGTTCCTTCTACAATTTGTCCAATTAATGGATTATCTTTCAAAAGTGATTCGGTGTAAATCACCTCATTAACTATTTTTTTAGAATAGGTTGTAGATTTATTGTTCTCTATCCAAAATTCTAAAGTCTCGAAGTATTTTTCTTCGGCTTCATCTGTCCATTTTACTTGGAACACAAAAGTTTTGCTTTACGATGAACATTTTCACTGGAATTTAACAATCCATTTTTAGCCTGATTTAAACCTTTTTCTATTGATTGCATTTCTTGTTCAGAAACGTTCACTTTTTGATTAGTCTCTGTATTTTCAAAAGAAATTTTCATTTTTCTTAAAAGACTTTCAAGTAAAGATTGCTCTTCTTGTGAAGATGTTTGGATAAGAATTGCCATAATTTTAAATTATTTTGTAAAGATAATTAATTTCTTTTTTATAAAAACAAAACTAAATTGTTTTAAAAGATATTCTACTGTAAAACAAAAATCCACTCAAAACATTTGAATGGATTTAATATATAGAGTTTCGCTTGTGGCAATTCTTGCATAGCGAAGAATTGCTTTTTTAATGCGCTGCGTGCGAATCGTGCAAATAAGGACCGTGTCCTTTTGGTTCGTTGTAAATTACCTCGTAACCTTCTTTTTCGTATAATTTTTTAAATCTAACTTCTTCCGGATCAAAAGGTTTAGACTTTCCAAAATATTCCCAAAGTCCTTCTGTTAACCACAATGGAATAACAAAACCGAAAAACATAAAAATACACCAAAATCCAACTAGGAACATTGCTACAAAGTAAACCGTCCATAAAAATTGGTAAAAAGGCCAAAAAGCAGATAACATTATCATTGTAATAGAATTTAGGCAAAAATACTTTAAAATTTCTTTTAGGCAAAAGTTTTAGATGCAAAATTTATCATTTTGTTTAGATTTTAGAAATGTGTAAATTCGTGCTGGAAATTTTTCGCCAATTTAAAATGTTGAAAAATAGAAAAACCCTCGAAATTTAGCCCCGATTGAAGTGGAAATCCTTTTTATTTTTTTTAAAATAAAAAGATTGTAGCGGAAAGCGGGACGAAACTTGAAACAATAAACAAACGTCTTGCTCCTAATAATTAAAATAAAAAATAACTTTAACCGGAGGATTTGCAATTTTTCAACAGATTGCTTCGTTCCTCGCAATGACTAAAACAATATGAATTTAAGAACAGAACACGACACGATGGGCGATGTGCAAGTGCCAGCAGATAAATTTTGGGGCGCACAAACCGAGCGATCCAGAAATAATTTTAAAATTGGCGAAGAAGCCTCTATGCCGAAAGAAATAATTGAAGCATTTGCGTATTTGAAAAAAGCGGCGGCTTTTACCAATGCAGAATTAGGTGTTTTATCCATTGAAAAGCGTGATGCAATTGCAAAAGTTTGTGATGAAATTTTAGAAGGAAAATTAGCCGACCAATTTCCGCTTGTGATATGGCAAACTGGCTCTGGAACGCAATCTAACATGAATGTGAATGAAGTAATTTCAAATAAATCCCACGTAAATTCTGGCGGAAAATTAGGCGAAAAAGCAGAAGTTCACCCGAATGATGATGTGAATAAATCGCAATCCTCAAACGACACTTTCCCAACAGCTATGCACATTGCAGCCTATAAAAAAGTAGTGGAAACTACAATTCCCGGTGTTGAAAAATTACGCGCGACTTTGCATGAAAAAGCAACAGCATTCAAATCTATTGTAAAAATTGGTAGAACGCATTTGATGGACGCAACGCCACTCACTTTAGGCCAAGAATTTTCTGGTTATGTGGCGCAATTGGATTATGCTTTGAAAGCGATAAAAAATACTTTGGAGCATTTGCACGAACTCGCACTGGGCGGAACTGCGGTTGGAACTGGCTTGAACACACCGAAAGGTTATGATGTTTTAGTAGCGAAATATATTGCAGATTTTACTGGTTTGCCTTTCGAAACGGCACCAAATAAATTTGAAGCTTTAGCAGCGCACGATGCAATTGTGGAAACGCACGGCGCGCTGAAACAATTGGCGGTTTCTTTGTATAAAATTGCGCAGGATATTCGTTTTTTGGCTTCTGGACCGCGTTCTGGAATCGGTGAAATTCATATTCCTGAGAATGAACCGGGTTCTTCTATTATGCCTGGAAAAGTAAATCCAACACAAAATGAAGCACTAACAATGGTTTGCGCACAAGTTTTAGGAAATGATGTGACGATTTCTTTCGCAGGAACGCAAGGAAATTATGAACTGAATGTTTTTAAACCTGTAATGGCTTACAATTTTCTACAATCTGCGCAACTTCTAGGCGACGCCTGTGTGTCTTTTAACGACCATTGCGCCGTTGGAATTGAACCAAATTTGCCAAGAATAAAAGAGTTAGTTGACAAATCTTTAATGCTTGTAACGGCTTTGAACACGCACATTGGTTATGAAAATGCCGCAAAAATTGCAAAAACAGCACACAAAAACGGAACGACTTTAAAAGAAGAAGCCATCAATCTTGGACTTTTAACCGCTGAACAGTTTGATGAATGGGTGAAACCGGAAGATATGGTGGGTGGATTGAAGTAGGTTTAGGTTTAGGTTTAGGTTTAGGTTTAGGTTTAGACAAAATTAAAAAAAGCGGATTAAAAATTTTAATCCGCTTTTTTTTGTTTTCTAATACAATATTAAATTAAACATAAAATCATCTATCTTTCACAAACACTTTTAATTAGTCTTATTAGTCCATGTGGCTATTACATATAATTTATTGCGGATAATTACTTTTAAAACAGTTTCATTATCTAAAATCTGAAGTTTATATTGATAATTATTTTTTTGAACTATTTTCCAAGTTGAGATTAATTTTTGATTCTGAATTATATGGTTTAAAGATGCTCTTGTGCCAACTTCGGGTATTATATCAACAAATGAATCCGAAATAAACTCTTGGTATTCAAAATCATTTAAATTATCGATTGTATTAAACCCGATGAAATTCGGTGTCTGAATGTATGGATTAGAAAGTTCATAACTCATATGACCGAAAACTAATTTGCTAAGAACTTTTTTCAAAACTGATTCATCAAAATGAATAGTTAAAACACCGTTGTTTTCAGTAATATTTGCCTCTATTTTATTTTTTAAATATTTTTTTTGATTTAGAATATTTTTGATTTTTTTTCTTTCAATTTTTTCAATATTTTTTGTTCCAGCAACTAAATATTCAATAATACAAGCGAAATATTCTTCATCAGTGGAAAAACTTTGGTTGCAATCGTAACAACAAAATACAATAGGAAGATTCTCTGGAAAAGGTTCGTCTAAAAGAACTTTTGATGGAATATGATCTTTTGTTTTATTATTTTTAAATGAATTTTGACAATAACAACAAATATTGTCATATCTCTCGTCATTTTGCGGATGCACTTGTTGCATGATTCATATAGAATTATTTTTAATAAAATTGTCTAAACTACAACCGATTCCGCGAAAAAACTTTCCAATTCTTTCAAAGTTTCTGGATTGGTTTGGATATCTTTCACCAACTCACCTTTGTTTAAAACGACAATTCTATTGCTCACTTCCGTCGTGTGCGCTAAATCGTGACTGGAAATAAGAAATGTAACCTGAGAATCTTGCGACCATTTTCTAATTAAATTTTTAAGTTTAATTTGTGTGGAAGGATCAAGGTTTGCAAAAGGTTCATCTAAAATAATAATTTCTGGTTTGCCTATTAATGCGCCAACAACGCCTACTTTTTTCTGATTTCCCTTAGATAAATCTCTTACATATTTTCCAGCATTAATAATTTCTCCATTAAAAAAATCTGAAAATTGTTTTAAAAATTCGTCAACTGAGGCTTTATTTTCACCGCGAAGTTCACCGATAAAATAAAAATATTCTTCTGGCGTGAGATAACCAATTAAAAAAGATTCATCTACAAAAGCAGACACTTTGGTCTTCCAGTTTTCGGATTTTGCTACATTTTCGCCATCAATTAAAATCTCACCAGAACTGGCCTGAATTAAATCTAAAAGCAAAGAAAAAAGCGTCGTTTTTCCCGCACCATTATTTCCCACTAAACCAAAACTTTCGCCTTTAGGAATTTCAAGATTTTGAATGTTTAACACTTTTTTATCGCCGTAAACTTTTGAAATATTTTTTATAGAAATCATAATTTTAGTTTTTTGTGTTTAATCTAATTTTTTGAACGCAGACAAAGTTGAATATTTTTCAGTTTTATAAGTTTTGACAATTAAATCAAAAATTTTATCGCGTAAAAGGAAACCAATAAAACCAATAATCGCAATTGCAATAACCGCTGCAGTTAAACCCAAGAAATATTTCACGCCTAGAAAAACACCAATCGGAACCAGAAATTGCGGGATAATTAAAAGGAAATTTTTAATATTAAAATTATTTTGTCCGTTAGAAAATCCTTTCGCTGCAGAATTCAAATCAACTGGTCTTTTGTTGAAAGCACCTGCAAAAAGCGTCACATAGGCATTCACACCCAAATTATACAAACCTGCCGCGAAAATAGCGAAGTAATATTCCCAACCTTGGTAAAATCCATAAACGGTTGCAAGAAGCATAGAAATTATTGTTGCAATTACAACCAACCACCATTTTGCCTTTAAATATTCTTTATAAGGCACATTTTGCGTCATCATCAAGGAATAATAAGAACTGTCCCAAGCAGGCACTTTTTGCCCGAAAACAATCATAAAACCGCCAGTAATAAAAATCCCAGGAAAAATAGGTGGAATTACGTTTTTACTACTTATGAAAAACAAACCGTAAAACAAAAAGAAAACACCACTTAACGCGGCTCCTTTTGCGGCTTTACTTCGTTTTATCAATTTTAAATCATTATTTAAAAATGTTCCAACTGCACCGAATTGATTTAAAAACTCAATATTTTCTGTCTTTCCAACAGATTTTTTAAGTTCTAAACCTTTGTCTAAATACAAGTTACTTTTAATGAATTTAAAAACTAAAACACCGAAAACAATTGCAATTACCAAAGGAATTAAAAACAGAAAATGAAGATTATAAAAATTCAGAAAAAACTGTTCTGAAAAAGAAAAAATATCTATTATTTTAAAATATTGCAGCGCTGCAAAACTGATCAATACTGCAAAAACTGCGTACATCAAATAATCATTTTTGTTGATGATAATGTTGATAAATGTATTAATCACAACCAATGAAAGTGCTGCAACAACCAAACTGAAAACAGAAACAATCGGGAAAGTGCCGTGAAAAATCAAAAGTGCCACAAAAGGAATAAGAAAAAGCAAAAACGCCCAACTAAAAAAAGAACTTAAAATTTTCACCAAAGTATATCTGGTAATAACATTTTTCTTAATATTCTGCGTGAGCAAAGGCTTTACATTATTTGTAGGCATTTGCTGCCAAAGAAATTTTAAAACCAAATCGCCAACAAAAATAGCCAAAAAATATCTAGAAAATAAATTGATGGGACCTTTTCCACCTTCTATTCCAAAATAAAACAGCCCAAAAGCAGCGCTTATTAATATTCCCGAAAAATAAAGCATTAAAAAAACGGTTGCAATTTTCATCGCAATTCCTGACGCAAAACGCGGGCTTCGAAAAAAACTCTTTATTTCGAGATTGAGAAATTTTTTAAACATTTGATATTTAGTTTATTGGTTGCAAAATGATAAAAAAAGTTACAAATTTACCCTATCAATTCTTTCGCTTGCAAAACAGCCGCTTCCGTAATCTTGCTACCAGAAAGCAATTGCGCAATTTCTTGCAATTTTTCGGCTTCGTTTAAAGAAATGATATTCGATTGCGTTTTGCCCGCAATATCTTCTTTCACCACTTTGTAATTATTGTTTCCTTTTGCGGCCACTTGCGCAAGATGCGTGATCACAATTAACTGTAAATCTTTCGCCATTTCCTGCATCACATTTCCCATTTCTTCGGCAATTTTCCCAGAAACGCCTGTGTCGATTTCATCTAAAATTAAACTTGGTAATTCAGAATTTTCTGCCATTATTTTTTTAATTGAAAGCATCACACGACTTCTTTCGCCACCAGAAATTGCGTTTTGAATAGGCATTAAAGGAAAACCAGAATTCGCCTGAAATAAAATCTGAATACTTTCTTTTCCAAAAGTAGATAATGTTTCAGTTGGAATTAATTCTACTTCAATCTTGGCTTTTTCTAAACCCAATTGTTTGATGATTTTTTCAATTTTTTTAATGAAAATTGGGATGATTTTTTTACGGTTTTCACTTATAATTTTAGCAGACTTTTCTAAATCTTTTTGAGAATTTACTAAATCCTCATTCGTTTTGGCAATTTCATTTTCTAAATCTAAAAATTGGGATTGATTTTCTGAAATCTGATTTCGAATCTCAATTAATTCTTCAACAGAATTTACGTTGTGTTTTAGAAATAAAGAATTTAATTTGTTGGTTTTAAGGTTTAATTCTTGCAATAATTCGCCGTTAATATCCATGTTTTCGGCTTCATCTTCCAGTTCCAAAATTAAATCTTTCAGTTCCAGCCACACTTCTTCTAGACGTTGTTTCGGGTTTTCGAATTGGTGAGAAAGTTGTGAAATTTTATTTAATTTATTTCGAACTTCAGAAAGTTGTGCGAAAATTCCTAAATTTTCTTCCTCAAAATTTTGAATAATTTGGGCTAAATTTTCAGAAATTTCTTCCGCATTTTCTTGCGTATTGAGTTGATCTTGCAATTCCTCAAAATTGACTTGGTCTAAATCTGCCTCAAATAACTCATTAAGTAGAAAATCTTTGTAGTCTGCTTCTTTGTTTCCTTCTGCAAGTTGTGTTTTAAGTTTTTCTAAATGGCGTTTTAACTTTAAATAATCAGAAAATTGTTGTTGATAATTGGGCAATAAATTTTTATTTTCTGAAAGTCCGTCAATAATTTTAAACTGATAATCTTCATTAAAAATATTAGAAGTTTCAAACTGGGAATGAATGTCAATCAGCCTTTGCGACAATTCTTTCAAAATATCCAAAGTCACCGGAATGTCGTTTATGAAAGCACGAGATTTCCCGGTTGGTAAAATTTCACGGCGAATAATGGTGTGAGAATCGTAATCTAAATCGTGGTTTTCAAAATAATTTTTAAAATTATCATTTAAGTTAAATTCTGCTTCAACTATACTTTTTGAATCTGAATTTGATATGGATTTTAAATCTGCTCTTTCACCCAAAATTAAGCGAAGTGCACCCAAAATAATAGATTTTCCTGCGCCTGTTTCGCCAGTAATAACTTGTAAACCATTGTGTAAATTGATTTCAAGGCGGTCTATTAAAGCAAAATTTTGGATGAAAATTCTTGTGAGCATTCTTTATAACTGCAAATTGAGGTTAAGGTTGAGGTTTAGGAAAAGATTTTTTGGCTTTTTACTTTAGGATTTATTTCCACTTGTTCCATTTGCTTTCAATATCTTTCGGATCAAACGTGGACATTAAAGATTTGAGGTCGTTCATATTCACAGAACCATTATTATTGGTGTTGAAAATATTAAAAATTTCATCTTTTTTGGTATCGATAAATAAATTAAAAGGATAGTTTAGTTGAAAATTATTTTCATAAGTTTTCAATTGCATCAGTGAATTTGCAATATTTTGTTTCGCCGCGCTTTGATCCATTTTGCTTAAGTTATCTAAACCGGAGCGGTGATATACGTAAAAAGTATTACGCAAAACATTGCTGTTTTCATTTAAAATACCATCTATTAATCCTGCTCTCGTTCTCGGTCCTTCTACTACAGACCAACCACCAAAGTTTTGATTTTGAGAGTTTTGCGAAATTTTTTGCGCCTTCAAAAAATAATCTTGACCGCCACGAAACTTAAAACTATCGCCATCGTATCCTAAAATAGTGTAAACATAAAAACTTATCACGTCAATCAAATTTTTACCAGAAAACTGTCTTTCATTAAAAATTAAATTTTCATTTTCAATATAAGTAAACGAAAAATTGGTGTCGTTTAAATTTAAAAGTGGGCTTTCGTAGGTAGAGCCAAAAACTGGGCGAACGGCTTGCACCACGATGCTTCCTTTAAAGGAATTATTCGCTGGTCTTTCTGAAATAATGATTGAAAAATTACATTTTATTTTTTCAAAGTTTTGCAATTTTTTGCCCGTCCAACTGGTGTTGTTGATGAAATCTCGCAAACTTTTTTCTAAAGTTTTAAAAACCTGCACATTACTGCCGCCAATTTGGCTGTAATTCACTTGCACATTTGCTAATAGTTCTTGCGCAGAAAATGAAACAGAAAGGAAAATGAGTAGGAAAAACGTTGCAATTTTCTTCATTTATTTTTTTAAATTTTAAAACGGAAATATAAAGAAATTATTTGATTTTTCGTTTTGATAATCGATAAAATTTACGCTCGAAGATTGCGTGGATTATACAGATTTGCTATTTTTCTAAAACCATTATTCTACGGTATCTGTAAAATCTGCGAGAAAATGAAATAAATTATTTGATTTTCTTTAATCTAAAATTTTATTTCAAAATCTGGGTTTCTGCAAAGTCGAATATATCTTTGGCTACCGCTTTCTTAGATTTTAAAGAAAAATCTAAAATTTCATTTTTAGTAATTATTTTAATTTTATTGGTGTCTTTTTTAAAGCCTGCGCCATCATCTTGCAAAGAATTTAAAACAATCATATCTAAATTTTTCTTATTTAATTTTTGCTTGGCGTTTTGTTCTTCGTTATTTGTTTCCAAAGCAAAACCAACTAAAAATTGATGCGTCTTTTTCTCGCCCATCGTTTTTAAAATATCCGGATTTTTCACTAGTTCTAAAGTCATAAAATCTTCTGATTTTTTAATTTTTTCTGATGCTATTTCTTTTGGCGCATAATCTGCAACCGCCGCACTTGCAATGGCAATATCTGCACTTTCATAATACTCGAAAACTTTGGCGAACATTTCTTTTGCAGAGGTAATTCGGTGCAGTTCTATATTCTTATTTTCAATTTTTTGCGAAGTTGGCCCCGAAATAAGAATCACTTTTGCACCGCGTTTTGCGGCTTCTTCTGCTAAAGCAAAACCCATTTTTCCCGACGAGTGATTGCCGATAAACCGCACAGGATCGATGGCTTCATAAGTTGGGCCGGCCGTAATTAAAACTGTTTTTTCTGATAATTTTTTTTCAACCTTAAAAAATGAAATAATTTCATTTAAAATGCTTTCGTTTTCTGCTAATCTTCCTCGCCCTTCTAGCCCACTTGCCAATTCGCCAAATTCTGCAGGAATTATAAAATGCCCAAAATCTTCTGCTTTTTCTAAATTTTGCTGTGTTGATGGATGCTTATACATATCCAAATCCATCGCAGGCGCAATAAAAACGGGTGATTTTGCAGACATATAAACAGCGAGCAGCAAATTATCGCAAGCTCCATTTACAATTTTGGAAAGTGTGTTTGCCGTGCAAGGTGCTATCAAAATTAAATCTGCCCAAAGTGCCAATTCCACATGATTGTTCCAAGTGCCATTTTCTGAGTAAAATTCTGAATAAACGGGATTTCTTGAAAGTGTTGAAAGTGTTAATTTTGAAACGAAATTTTCTGCTGAAGGCGATAAAATAATTTGAACTTCTGCGCCCAATTTTATAAAATCTCGCACCAGAAAATTCATCTTATAAGCGGCGATTCCACCACAAATTCCTATTAATATTTTTTTACCTTTAAGTGAGGTCATATTTTAAAACTTGAGGACGAATTTACTTAAATTAAAATTAATTGAAGTAAAACAAAAAATTTAACATTAAGATTTTTGAATGGACTTAGTTCATAAGAGATGATGAAATTAATAATTTTCGCAAGCTACGACGCAAAAAAAATCCCAAAAGAAAACTATTGGGATTGATATTTATTAAAGAAAAAATATTATTCTTTTTCTTCTGTTTTGCGAAAATAAATTTCATCATCTAACCATTCTTTGATGGCGATAGAAGTTGGTTTTGGCATTTTTTCGTAATGCTTAGAAATTTCTATTTGCTCTCTATTTTCAAAAACCTCTTCCAAAGTGGCGTTGTGCACCGCGAATTCATCTAATTTCCCGTGCAATTCTGACCGGATTTCTGCATTTATCTGCTCTGCTCTTTTACCCATAATGACGATGGCTTCATAGATAGAGTTTACTTTTTTCTCGATTTTATCTTTATCGTAAGTGATGGTGCTTAATTCTGCTTGCGAATCTTTTATGCTCATTTTGAAGATTTTATTTTATTTGAAGTGTGCAAAGATACAACTTATCTTCTAATTTTAAAAGTAGCTGCTGGTTCTGGTGTTTGCAATTTTGCGCTGTCTCTTCTCATTTTGTTTGCCTTACTTTCTGCTTTTATTTGTGCTTTGGCCTGAGATTTTTGAGTTTCTTCTGCATCCAATTTTTCTTGGGAAACCTTTTGTTTCTTGGCAAACTCGGCTTTTTTTGCTTCAATTTCTGCTTTTATTTTTGCAAATTTTACTTTTTCAGCATTTAAGTCCTCTCGAAATTTAATTGCATCTGCAGAATATTCAGTATTTGGTAATTCGTTTTCCACAGTTTTGGTGTAGGCCAAAGCATTTGCTATACGTTCTTCTTTTAAATCAAATACAGAATTTAGCGCCAATTCATATCTAGATTTCATAATGTAATCCATGATTTTTGGTCTAAGTTTAGTCGCTGGGAAATCATTTAAAACATTTTCAAAAGTCACGTTTGCTGCTTTGTAATCAGCCATTTTAAAATATTGACGTGCATTTTCGTAGGCTTTAAATTCTAGTTTGTAAGACAATTCATCAATTAATTGGTTGATGTTTTTAGAGCGTTCAGAATTGGGATAAGTATTTAAAAAATCTTGTAACTCATTAATTGCCAATTCTGTGCTGGTTTGGTCTAAATTATAATCCATAGAACCCTCATAATAACAAAGCGCAGATAAATAAGACGCTTCTTCTTTCCGAGGATCATCAGGAAAATTTATAGCAAAATTCTTGAATTGATGACCCGCTAGTTTATAATTTTTATCATAATAATTGGCGTAAGCAGAATTAAAAACAACGTTTGGCGCGTCATCTGTGCCCGCAACCAAATTTGGAAGACGATCATATAAAGCAAGCGCGTCTTTCCATTTCTTTTTTGCAAAATTATCATTTGCAACTTTCAAAATAAACGCTTTATCTGCACTTTTCATTGCTTGATCTTGAAGTTTATTACAAGCAGTGAGTGCAAAAAAAGCAACAATTACGAGGATATATTTTTTCATAAATTTTAATATAAAAGCGCGAAAAAAGTTCGCCCAACTTTCAATCTGCAAAAATAGAATTTTTTTACCAATCCTTTTCTATTTAAGATACTTTAACTTTTTATTGTGGATTATAACCTAAAACTGCAAAAATTGTTGTCAGTAGATTTTCCTGAACTTTGCGTTCCGCATTGCTAAAATAAGCCTCTTCACTATCTCTGACGTACAATTCATAGAAATTTTTATTTCGAATAACAAAAAGTGAAGAACCCAAAATAATTGTTAAAATATCTTCCGCTTTTGGCATATTTGTAAAAACACCACTTGTTACTCCTTTTTTTACCACATCTTCTAATTTTGAAACACAAAGTTGGTAAAATGCCAGCAAATCATCTTTCAAATGTTCTGTATGGCGCAATTCCTGAGTTACAAAACCATGGAAATAATTATATTTAAAAAGTTGACGAATTAAAAACTTAATAAGTTCCTTCATCTGCATTTCTGGTCGGCCTTCTTTAATAGTTTCCGAAAATTCAGAAAAACCTTCTCTTGTTCTTTGCACCCGATATTGGTACAAATAAGACATCATTTTTTCTTTGGATCCGAAATAATAAGAAATCATCGCTACATTAATCTGCGCTTTTGAACAAATATCTCGAACAGAAGTACCCTCAAAACCCTTTTTAGCAATCAGTTCTTCTGCTACGTCTAAAATATGTATCTGTTTTTCAGTAAATTTTTTTGTCATTTATTGCCTTTTTGTAAAGTTATAAAAAATTGCCAATAAACAAACAACTGTTTAAATTTCATTTTTTTTATCTTTGATAAATGAGATTTTTTAATTTTCACAAACACCAATCTTCGGATTTTGGGATTTACAACTTAAGTTTGGGCGAAGAAATTCCCGATTTTATGTTTTCCGCAGGCATTCACCCAAAAGATATTTTAGAAGATTTTAAGGCTCAATTTTCTTGGTTAATGACTGTTGCAACGCACAAAAACTGTGTTGCAATCGGCGAATGCGGTTTAGATGCTTTGATTTCGTTTTCAGATGAATTGCAAAAAAAAGTTTTTCAGCAGCAAATAAGTTTGGCTAATGATTTACAAAAACCCATCATTATTCATTGTGTTCGAAAATTTCAAGAACTTCCAAACTTTAAAAAAAATGCTTCAGTTCCGATGGTGATTCACGGCTTTAACAAACGGGAAACAATTGGTAATAAATTATTAGCCGAAGGTTTTTATTTAAGTTTTGGTAAATCTCTCCTTCAAAACGTAGATTTGCAAGAATTTTTTAAAAAAGTTCCGATAAATAAATTATTTTTAGAAACGGACGCTTCAGAAATTGAGATTAATGAAATTTATCAAAAAGCATCAGAACTAAAGAATATTTCATCTGAAAAACTAAATTTGCAAATTGAAGAAAATTTAGAAGAAATCGGAATTTTAATTTAATATTTTATGGAAAAAGATTGGCTAGAACGCACAGAACTTTTAATCGCAAAAGACGGCATCAACGCCCTTTCAAAAGCGAAAATTTTAGTAGTTGGTTTGGGCGGTGTAGGTTCTTTTGCGGCAGAATTTTTAGCCAGAGCTGGAGTTGGAAATCTCACAATTGTAGATGGCGATACGGTGGATTTAACCAATATCAACAGGCAACTTCCGGCACTTCATTCCACAATCGGGAAAGATAAAGCGGATGTGATGGAAGCTCGTTTAAAAGACATAAATCCAAGATTAAATATCGAAAAAATAAATCGTTTTTTAGAACCGCAAGAAATGGCTGAATTGCTTGATAATCATAACTTTAATTACGTTGTAGATTGCATTGATAGTTTGAGCCCAAAAGTAGAATTATTAAAAATTGCAAAACGAAAAAAAATAAAAATTGTAAGTTCCATGGGCGCAGGCGGAAAACTAGATCCAAGCAAAATAATTGTGCGCGACATTAGTAAAACCAACCATTGTTTTCTCGCAAAACAGGTGCGAAAAAGATTGAAAAAAGAGAAAATTAATAAAGGAATTCGTTGTGTTTTTTCCACCGAAATTCAGGAGGAAGAAAGTTTGCATCTCACCGATGGAAAAAATTATAAACGATCTTTTTATGGCACGATAAGTTATATTCCGGCACTTTTTGGCTTGTTTGCAGCGGCAGAAGTCATCAATTATTTAATAGGAAAACAAGAAATAAATTGAAAAAATTCGGCTATCCGAAAGCGGAAAAATTAAAGCAAAAAAAAGAAATTTCCCTTCTGTTTGAAAAAGGAAAATGGCAAACTTGTGGCAATTTGCGCATCATTTTTTTAAAAGAAAATCTGTCCGAAAATCTGCAATTTGGTGTTTCTGTTTCGAAAAGATTTTATAAAAAAGCAGCAGATAGAAACCGAATAAAACGGCTTTTACGAGAAGCATTTCGTTTAAATAAAACTGAATTTAAAAAAGCCTTTGGCGAGAATTCTTCTGCAATGTTGTTCTATATTTCGCCAACAAAACCGAAACATTTTTCTGAAATAGAAGACAATTTTTTGAAACTTTGTATTGCGAAAAAAAAATCTTGATGTAGAAGTCAAATTAGAATTTAGATTTTCATTGAAAATATTTCAAAACATAAAAGAACCATTAACGTTTCATCTAACTATTTTTTTACGTAGTTCAGTGATTTCGATTAACTTTTTCGAAAATTTTTCAGCTTTTTCTGGTTCTTTTTCTATCAAAAGTTCAAAGGCTTTTTGCGCTTTTGCGTAGAGTTTTTGGTCCAAATATAAATTCGCCAAAGTTTCCGTCATAAGATGCGAAATATTATCGCCTTTATCTTTCACTGTAAAACTAGATTCTTCTTTTAATTTAGAAATTTTTGGCTCTTTTTCAATAAAAGTTTCGATGGCTTTTTGCTTAACATCTACTTTTCTCGGCTGCTGTTCTGAACCTAATTTAAGCCAATTTTGCCAAGTATTTATAAAAGTTGGAATATTGCTTATTTCCTGATTATCAATTTGTTCGGAAGCCGCTTCCGTAGGAAGAACGCTTATATTTTCATCTTGCTTTAAAGATAAATCTTCTGGTTTTTTTTCTTCTAAATCTTCAGTTTTAGCAATATTTTCGTCCTCATAATGGGACGACTTTTCAATTGGAATATTTTCTGCAATTATTGCTTCATTTCCAAAATTCATTGGTTTCCAAGTGGTGGAAATTTCAGTTTCTTGGTTTTTATTAATTTCACTTTTCTCAATTTTTTCAACAGTTTTTGGTGTTTCGTCGTGCAGAATTGAGGTAAAATCTATTCCATTATTTCCCAAAAACTCTTCATCATCTTCAATATTTTTGGAAGTAGATTTTTTCATTTTAGCATTCACTTCTGCAATTAATTTTTGCATTTCTATTTCGTGTTTGCTCGCTTTATTTTCAGCTTTATAATTTGTAATTCCTTCCTTTTTTACTTCAATCTTAAAGTTGGGTAAAAATTCATTTGAGCCATGAAAACTAAGTTGTGAAGGATCATCAACCACGTCTTCTTCCGTTTCTATTTTTTCTTCATTAATGATAGTTTCTGTGGTAAATTTGCGGGTTTCTTCTGTGGAAAAATTTTTAGAATTATCGTGTTCTTCTTGATGTAAATCATTAGCCAAAATATTTTCAGGCTTTAAATTGGCATCAATTCCGTGAAAACTTAATTGAGAAAATTGCTCTAAAACGGCTGTTTCAGAATCTATTTTTTCTTCATTAATGATGGTTTCTGGTGTGAATTTTCTTGTTGTTTCTTCCGAAGGATTTTCTGTTTCTTTCTTCTGTAAGTCATCAACCAAATCATTTTTAGTTTCAAAAACTTCATCATAATTTTCACTATCTGAAAACTCGCCAGAAAGACCATCTTTTGAGGCAATAACCAAAGTTCCGGATTCTTGGCTGGCTTCTAAATCTACGCTTTCCGGTTCCTCTTTCATTAAGTTTTCTTCACCTTCGAATAAAATTCTGTTGATTTCTCCATCAATATAAACTGGTTTTGGTGATTCAATCGAAATTATTTCTACTTCCTGAAACTTTTCTGCTTGTGTTGAACTAAATTTTTCAACTTTAGAATTATTTGCTTGCTCCTCTTCACTTTTAAGCTCTTTTGCTTCAGTAAGTTTTAAAGTATTTTTTTGTGTTAAAAGTGTGCTTTTTTCGGTTTCTTTTTGGTGAATGAGATGGTACAAAATCTTTTTATCTGTTGTATAAGCAGCAGTTTCGGATAGTTTTTCGGGATATAAATCTTCATTAAAACGGTGCGTTGCTAAAAGTTGCAATGTGCGATAA
This sequence comes from Halpernia humi, assembly GCF_900108025.1. Lineage (GTDB taxonomy): Bacteria > Bacteroidota > Bacteroidia > Flavobacteriales > Weeksellaceae > Halpernia > Halpernia humi. Next base: position 307,113 of record NZ_FNUS01000002.1, on the reverse strand, counting down.
CTTTGGATATAAGGATGATGTAAAATTTCTTTTTCTAGAATTTCAATATCGTTAGAAACCAGTGCTTCTGGGTTTTTTATAATTTCTAAAAGTCTATTATTCATTACCAATTGGCTACAATATCGTTAAAAATTTTATTGATGATTCTTTCATTCACCACTTTCACTTGCGTTGTTTCGATCTGATTAATATCCAAATCACTACTAAAAACGGCTTCATCAGTATAAGCACGATCAAAACTTTTAGATTCCTCCCCTTTCACGTGATTTTCGTAGTGCACTTGCACCGTGATTGTTAATTTATTTTGTGCGGCTTGCAAATTCCCGCCGGTTGCAGCGTCTGGCGTTGAAATTGTGGTTGGCGAAATAGTGTAATTTGTTATTTGCCCATCTAGTAAAATATCTGGGTTTGTTTTAGTGCCCTTCAAAGTGGTGCGCTGCAAAAATCTATTTTGCAAATCGGTAGAAAACTGTTGCGCCAAACTTGGATTTACTAAAGCCGCATTGTTAGGAAAATCATTAATCTGAATGGTTTTGGTTTCTGGGCTTAATGATGAACCTGTAAAACTGTAACAATTTTGAAGTAAAAAGGCAAAAGAAAAAAGTAAAAAGCACTTTAAAGCCCTTTTAATCGCGTAATATCGTACATTTTTAAGTCTATTATTTAACATCTATTCTCTATTATTCTAAAAATATTATTCTTCTAAATTGTATTGCTTTATTTTTCTGTACAAAGTCCGCTGCGAAATACCGAGTTCGTTTGCTGCTTTATTTCGTCTTCCTTTGTGTTTTTCTAAAGCTTTTACAATAAGTTCTCGCTCGTTGTTTTGCAAAGAAAGAGAGTCTGTTTTAGGTTCTTCAATTTCAATATCTTCAATTTCTTCGTAATTATCAGCCTCTTTTTGATGCGTATTTTGCGAATTAAAATTATTAGAATTATTGGCGTTTTCAAAATACAACAACGAATTTGCGTTTTGCGGTGGCGTTTCTGAAGTATAAATTCTATTAATTAGGTTTTTTTCTTGGTTGCTAAATTCTTCTTTATTTTTATTTTTAATAAGTTCCGAAGTTAAAGATTTTAAATCATTTAAATCTGTTCGCATATCAAACAAAATTTTATACATAATTTCGCGTTCAGAATTAAATTCTGATGAAGAATTTCCACTTGGAGAATTTTTTTGAATTACCGCAGGAAGTTGGTTTTGGATGGGAATATATTCTGCTAATTTCACGCCGTTTATTTCCCTGTTTTTTTCAACCACCGTCATTTGCTCTACCAAATTTTTCAACTGGCGAATGTTTCCCGGAAATTGAAAATGTTCTAAATATTGAATGGCGTCATCCGTTAATTTCAGTTCTGGCATTCTATATTTTTCGGCAAAATCTATGGCAAATTTCCGAAATAAAAGATGAATATCACCTTTTCTTTCGCGCAAAGCAGGCATATCAATTTGCACTGTATTTAAACGGTAATACAAATCTTCGCGAAATCTATTATTTTGAATGGCGCTCATCATATTCACATTGGTTGCCGCCACAATTCTCACATTTGTTTTTTGAACTTGTGAAGAACCGACTTTCATAAATTCGCCGCTTTCTAAAACCCTGAGCAATCTTACTTGCGTTTGCAAAGGCAATTCTCCCACCTCATCAAGAAAAATTGTGCCGCCATCTGCGACTTCAAAATAGCCTTTTCTGGTAGAAGTTGCGCCCGTAAAAGCACCTTTTTCGTGGCCGAAAAGCTCGGAATCTATCGTGCCTTCTGGTATTGCGCCACAATTGACAACGATGTAGGGTTGATGTTTTCTGCGAGATTCTCCGTGGATAATTTTTGGAATAAATTCTTTACCAACGCCGGATTCTCCCATTACTAAAACTGAAATATCTGTCGGCGCCACTTGAACGGCTTTTTCTAAAGCGCGATTAAGAACTGGATAATTCCCGATGATGCCGAAGCGGTTTTTTATGGATTGTAGGTCTGTCATTTTCTAATAGATTTCAGATACATTTTTCTTTTAATAATTTAAAAAAATCTTAATTTGAACCACTCTGCAGCCCGACTTGAGCGGAAATCCTTTTTGTGGAGCGGAGCGGAACAAAAAGATTGGGAGCGGAAGGCGGAAATGCTGCCCAAAAAGATTTACAAAACCGTTTCTCCCAAAAGTGTTCCTTGTGTGTTTCCATGAACAAAAACAGACACAATGTCGCCCAATTTTTGTCCTTCCATTTTATCGAAAACACAAACTGCGTTCTGGGAATTTCTGCCTTTCCATTGGTTTTTATTTTTCTTAGAAATGCCTTCAATTAAAATTTCGTGTACTTTTCCTACGTAACTTGCCATTCTTTTTCGGGATAATTCGCCTTGTAGAGCGATTACTTCTGCCAATCTTCTTTGTTTTACATCGGCTGGAATATCGTCTTCCATTTTCTTGTGAGCGGGAGTTCCTGGTCTTTCGGAATATGCAAACATATAGCCGTAATCGTATTCTACTTCCTTCATTAAAGATAAAGTTTGTGCGTGATCTTCTTCAGTTTCTCCACAAAAACCGATAATCATATCTTGTGAAAATGCTATATCGGGAACTATTTCTTTGGCTTTTTTTATCAAAGCCAAATATTCTTCGCGCGTGTGTTGGCGATTCATTTTTTCTAAAATCCGGTTACTTCCGCTTTGCACAGGAAGGTGAACGTAATTGCAAATATTATCGTGTTTTGCAATCATGTGAAAGACATCTTCCGTCATATCATGCGGATTGGAAGTGGAAAATCTAATGCGCAATTCTGGGACTGCAACGGCAACCATATCAAGCAATTGCGCAAAATTTACCGCTGTTAACTTTTGCATTTCAGTTGCTTTTTCAAAATCTTTTTTCGGACCTCCACCATACCAAAGATAGGAATCTACATTTTGCCCAAGAAGTGTGATTTCTTTATAATTATTTTTAGCCAATTCTTTACATTCTTCTATTATGGAATGTGGATCTCTGCTTCTTTCTCTTCCTCTGGTAAAAGGAACTACGCAAAAAGTACACATATTATCGCAACCTCTTGTGATGGTTACATAGGCAGTAACGCCACTTCCACCGAGACGAACGGGATTGATATCGGCATAGGTTTCTTCTTTGGAAAGAATGACATTGATGGCGTCTCTTCCGTCTTCTGTTTCTTTCAAAAGATTGGGTAAATCTCTGTAAGCATCGGGGCCAACCACCAAATCTACCAATTGTTCTTCTTCTAAAAACTTGGTTTTCAAGCGTTCTGCCATACAACCTAAAACACCAACTGTAATATTTGGTTTTTCTTTTTTTAAATTTTTGAATTGTGACAAACGCATTCTCACTGTTTGCTCGGCTTTTTCGCGGATTGAGCAAGTATTTAATAAAATTAAATCTGCTTCTTCTACATGCAAAGTGGTGTTGTAACCTTGCTCATTTAAAATGGAAGCCACGATTTCTGAATCAGAGAAATTCATTTGGCAACCGTAACTTTCCAAAAATAATTTTTTGCCGTTTTCAGGTTTTTCAGCGATTGCAAAGGCTTCTCCTTGTTTGGTTTCGTCTATATATTTTTCTTGCACTTTTCTTTGATATTAGATTTTAGACGTTAGATTTTAGGCTAAGTTCTAAATAATTTAGAATGCAAAGATAGAAAAATTAGGACAGAATGGCAGAATTATTTTTCATAGTAAGTTGTAGAAAAACCGAGTGGAATAGAAATTTTAGATTTTATAGGAACACCCTGAAATGTTGCCGGAATCCATTTATGGTTGAGTCTTTTCAAAGTTCTAAACACTTCATTTTTAAAATTTTGGTTAGCAACTTCGGGTTGTAAACTTGGCGAAACAATTTCGCCATCTTTATCAATATAAAAATCCAGATAAAAGCGGCCTGTTAAATCATAATCTACAAATAAACTTTGGAAGGTATCATGAAATTCTTGTGATCCTTTTTCTTCGCCGCCTTTAAATTTTGCAGGCGTGTAAAATTGATACGGTTTGTAACCGCGCCGAAAGTTATCAAACAAATCATCGGGAAAGATAATTAATTCTACTATGGAAGCGAATTTCTGGTTTTTTACAACTGCGGGATTCCATTTTTTATCTTTTAAATTTATAGCCAAAGTTCTCGATAAATTATAAGCACATTGGTTTGCTGCAATATTTGCCGTATCAAAATCTTTCACCAATTTTATAGTGCCTTCTTTTGTTAGAAGCAATTTTAACTGATAAATTTCTTTTGGATTAGCACATTTTTCAATTTTTTTATCTAAAATTATTTGGTGTATGTCGCTGTATAATTTAGAAATTCCGCCTTGGTAGAAATCTTTTTTGTAAGGATATTTGTCTAAAATCTGGGCATTAAACAAAAATGGCAAAAAAAGGAATAAAAAATATTTTTTTTTCATCGGGTAAATTTAATTCGTTTGAAAAACTAATGGCAAGCGAAATTTTGAAGCAATTGGTACGTCTTGAGATTTTGCTGGCGTCCATTTATTTCGGATGGATTTTATAGATTTAATGACCATATCATCAAATTCTTGTAAGCCGGAAGACTCTGCCAGTAAAACATTACTCATTTTTCCATCTGCTTCTACCGTGAAAGTGACAACTAATCTAAAAGTGCCATCAAATGTAAACCGAGACAAATCGATATTTTGAAAAACTTTTTTTCTAAATTTATTCATTCCGCCTTCGTAAGACGCTTCCGTAAAATCGCGAAATGGATAATAACCTTCTGTATAATTGCCAAAAAGTTGCGATGGAATGATATAATAACTTGTTTGAGCAATTACTTTTTTATGATCTACAGTCGCGGCTTGCCAACCATGAAGGTATTTTGCAACTTCTCTAGCCAAATCAAAAGAGCACTTATTTTTTGTGGCATTATCGGGGTTTTCATCCTTCACATATTTGATAGAATTATCTGGAAAAACCAAAACATGCAAGGCATAATATTCACTTTTGTTTTCGCACGGCTTTAGGTTTTTGGCTATTAAAATTTGATTAATCTCTTTATATAATTGCAAAACGCCGCCGTTATAAGCGTCTTGTCCTTCAGGGTATTTTTCTAAAACATCTTGTGAAAAACTTAGAATTGAAATAAAAATAAAAAATAGTGCAGAGATTTTTTTCATTTGTTTTTTATTGTATTATTCAGAAATCACAAATGGCATTCTAAAATTAGAAATAATAGGATGTCCTCTAAATTTTTCTGGACTCCATTTAGTTTTAATTTGTTTTAATGCAATAATAATGTTTTTTTGAATTTCTGAATCTATATTTTCTGAATTTGCTGTAATGTTGAACATATTTCCTTCCTTATCAATTTTGAAAGAAATTTCATATTTAATATTTTTTTTGAATTTTTTTTGAATTTTTAAAAAATTATCAATAAATTCTTTCTTAAAATCTCCAATTCCATTCGGAAAATCAGCATATTCTGTAAGGCTTTTAACGGTGTAACCATCTTTGAAGTTTTCGAAATAATCAATCGGATAAAATAGCACAGTAGTTTTACCGTGAGATTCGGGAATATATTTCCATTTATTAAGTTTATTTATTTCATTAAAAGCTTTTACAAACAATTCTTTAGCACAATCATTAGATTCGTTTACATCATAATTAATAATTTTAGCATGGTTTTTCTTATCTATTTCAATATGTGCCAAAAACATTTCAGATTCCTTATTATTGCACGACTTAAAATTATTTTTTACCAAAACAGTGTTTAAATCTTTATAAAATTGAAGTGTTCCATCTTGATAAGGAATAAATCGATCCGGCAAACCATCAAATTGCGCATTACAAAATGCTGTAATTAGAAAGAAAATTAGAGTAATTCTTTTCATAAAATAGGTTTTAAATTACCTCAATCTGATTTTTCAATAAATCTTCAAACTCATCTCTCTTTCTAATTAAATGCGCTTTTCCATCGAGCCATAAAACTTCTGCTGGTTTTAAACGGGAATTAAAATTAGAACTCATTTCAAAACCATAAGCGCCGGCGTTTCTGAAAACCAAAATATCATGCTCACGAACTTCATTTATTTTTCTATCCCACGCAAAAGTATCGGTTTCACAGACGTTTCCGACTACGGTGTAAATTCTTTCCGCACCTTTTGGGTTAGAAAGATTTTCTATTTTGTGGTAAGAATCGTAAAACATTGGGCGAATTAAATGGTTAAATCCAGAATTAATTCCCACAAAAGTGGTGGCCGTTGTTGGTTTTATCACATTAGAATTCACGATGAAATGACCACTTTCACTTACCAAAAATTTTCCCGGTTCAAACCAAAGTTGAAGTTTTTTTCCTTGTTCTTTATTAAAATCAGCCAAGGCTTTTTCTACTTTTTTGCCTAAAGATTGAACGTCGGTTTCCAAATCGCCGTCTTTGTAAGGCACTTTAAAACCGCTTCCCATATCCAAATATTTTAAATCTGGGAAATTTTCTGAAATATTAAATAAAATCTCTAAACCTTGCACAAAAACATCCACATCTTTTATCTCGCTTCCTGTATGCATGTGAAGTCCTTCTACAAGAAGATTTGTAGATTTCACAAGCCGTTCTATGTGTCTTAATTGATGGATAGAAATCCCAAACTTCGAATCAATATGTCCCGTAGAAATTTGATAATTTCCGCCCGCAAAAATGTGCGGATTGATACGCACAAAAATCGGATAAGAGTTTCCGTATTTATTTCCGAATTGTTCTAAGATTGAAATATTATCAATATTAACGTGCACTTTCAGCGCAACGGCTTCTTCAATTTCGGCAAAATCTACACAGTTTGGCGTGTATAAAATTTTATCTGAAGTGAAGCCCGCCTTTAAACCCAACTTTACTTCGCTAATGGAAACGCAATCTAAAGATGCGCCCAAACTCTTAATATATTTTAAAATATTAATATTGGTTAAAGCCTTTGCAGCGTAGAAAAATCGCGTGTTTTTAGTGAAAGAATCCGTCAGTTTTTTATACTGATTTTTGATAGATTCTGCATTGTAAACATAAGTGGGCGTGCCAAATTCTTGCGCGATTGAAAGTAGGTTTTTATTAGTCATTTTAATTGTTTTTTAAAATTAAAAAGCAGGCTACAAATGAGCCTGCTTTAAAAATATTGTTAAAATATCGGCTCTTAATCTACATAGATTGCTTTAGAAGAAAACTTTTTCCCCTTTGCAGCAAATTGTTTTATAGATTTAAGAACTTTCATTTTGTTGTTTTTTAAAATTTTTGTCAAAAATAATTTTTTTTCTTCAATAATAAACTATTTAGCCCAAAATTTTATTAATCTTCAGAGATTTCAATTGCTCTTGGAAGCGGAAAGATTTCAAAATAATTTTTTAAAAGTGCTAATTTTAAATAATTTTCTACCAATTTTGGCTCAAAAGAAACATCAATTTTTAACTTATTTATCTTTTCTCGCGATTTTATTTGATGGTGCAATTCATAAAAACCATAACTTTTTAAAGCGCCGTTTTCAATAATTAAAAAGGATTTTTCGCCAATAGTTCGGCCTTCCGAAAGCCAAAGTTCATTTCGACCTTTTAGATGTATTACTTTTTTAAATTTTTCAACATCTTGAAAGTCTGGATTATCTTGCACATATTTCAAAACTTTCGATGCTTGTGAAAAAGTTTTTAATTTTAAAAAAGGTTTAATTTTTTTCTGGGTCGACAATCTTTTTATCGCATATTTTTCTTCGATGTAAAATAATCCAAAAAGCGCACGTTCATCTTTTGTGATTTTTTTATTGAGCATCATTATTCTTGCAAGAACCTCATTACCAACCAATTCGTAATGAATTTGGGATGTGAGTTGCTGAACGACATTCCATTTTTTGGCTTTTGAGTTTAAAATATTTTTTGAAATTCTGTATAAATCTGTGAAAAAATCCAAATACAATATTTTGCCTTTATCATCTTGAAAATAGACAATACCTTTTTTGGACGGTAAATTTTCTAATAGAATTTTAATTCTATTTGAATCCGTTTTTGCGCGCGCTTCTTCTTGCTGTTTTTGAATTATTTCTGCAGATTGATCTTTTAGCATCAACAATTTAAATAAATCTAAAGTTGCTCTCGCATCGCCTGCAGCGCGGTGTTTGTCGGTTAAAGGAATACCAATAGATTTGCAAAGTTTACTCAAAGAATAACTTTTTTCATCTGGAATTAATTTTCGCGCCAAAGGAATCGTATCAATCGTTTCGCGTTCAAAATCAAAACCCAAAGCGGAAAAAGATTGGCGCAACATTCTATAATCAAAATCTACATTGTGACCAACGATGGTAGAATTTTCTGTAATTTCTACGATTCTTTTCGCAATTTCGTGAAATTTCGGTGCGGTTTTCACCATGTTTTGGGTAATTCCAGTTAATTTCTGCACGTAAGGTGTAATCTCACTTTGTGGATTTACCATTGAAATAAACTGATCCAAAATCTGATGACCATCGAATTTATAAATGGCAATTTCCGTGATTTGTTCTTCCCGAAAAGCCGCGCCATTGCTTTCTATATCTATAATTGAGTACATTATTTTTTTTGAAAACCTGAAATATTAAATATAACTTTCAAGCAAATACGATTTTTTTAAATTAAATTCTATCTTCTTTTTCCCGTAATCATTCCCAACACAAATTTTGCGCCTTCTCTTGCTAAAGTGGACATAAAATTTTGCCCTGCGCGGCTCCCAATTACTTCCTGAAAAATACTTGGTTGCGCTTTTGTAACTGTTGCTTTTACTTCTGGCGCAGCAGCTTGCACGGCTTGCTCCATTCTAGTTGTGAGCATTTCGTAAGCAGAATCTTTGTTGACAGATTGCTCATATTTTTGAACTAATGCAGATTGATTTGTTAAAGTTGCAACTTCTGCGTCTGTTAAAACATCCATTCTACTTTCTGGCGAAATGAGAAAAGTATGAACCAAAGGTGTCGGGATTCCTTTTTCATTTAAAGCGGTGATAAATGCTTCCCCAATTCCCAGATTTTGAATAAGTTGCCCTGCATCATAATACTCTGTAATCGGATAATTTTCTACAGCTTTATCTATTTCTTTTCTATCTTTTGCCGTAAAGCCACGCAATGCATGCTGAATTTTCATACCCAATTGGCTCAATACGTTTTCTGGAACGTCGCCGGGAACTTGTGTTATAAAATAAATCCCCACGCCTTTAGAACGAATAAGTTTTACCATTGTTTCTATCTGCGCCAATAAAGTTTTTGAGGCCTCATTAAAAATTAAATGCGCTTCATCGATGAACATTACAAATTTTGGTTTCCCAGTGTCGCCTTCTTCGGGAAAAGTCATATAAATTTCTGCAAATAAAGACAACATAAAAGTGGAAAATAACTGCGGCTGATTTTGGATATCCTGAACTCTTAAAATATTAACAACGCCTTTTCCATCGCGGGTTTGCAATAAATCGTGCACATCAAAACTCGGTTCACCAAAAAATTCTGTGGCGCCTTGTTGCTCTAAAGCCACAATTGAGCGTAAAATTGCGCCCAAAGAAGCCGGAGAAATGGAACCATAGTTTTGTTTTAAATCTGCTTTTCCTTGGTCGTTATCGGTTAAATATTGTAATAATTTTTTTAAATCTTCAAGGTCAATTAAGGGCAATCCTTTATCGTCAGAATATTTAAAAACAATAGACATAATGCTGCTTTGCGTATCATTAAGATCCAAAATTTTACTTAAAAGCAAGGGGCCAAATTCTGTTACAGTTGCGCGAAGTTTCACCCCTTTTTCGCCAGAAATAGTCATCAATTCTACAGGAAAACTTTGTGCTTCATAGGGCAAACCTGTTTTTGCGTATCTTTCTTTAATGATTGGTATATCTGCGCCAGGCTCTGCAATACCAGAAAAATCACCTTTTACATCCAAAACCAAACTCGGGATGCCTTTATGAGATAATTGTTCGGCAAAAACTTGCAAAGTTTTAGTTTTCCCAGTTCCTGTTGCACCAGCAATTAAGCCGTGTCTATTAATTGTTTTTAATGGAATATTTATATCCACTTCTTTCACTACTTCTCCGTCTAGCATTGCCTTTCCCAAGGTAATAAACTCACCTTTTGCCGTATATTTCGCTTGAAGTTCTTCAATAAATTTTGCTTTATCTGCCATATTTGTGATTTTTAAAAGTTTAAATTTAGACAAATTTAGAATAATGCTCCTAAAAAAGTTATATTATGAGTTAAGTCATTTAATCGTAATTATATTTCTGCTTAAATTTGGCCGATGAAAATTTTCGTTTCATATCTAATGACTTTCATGATTACTTTAGCAAGTTTTCAAAATCTTTTCTTTTTGGTAGATTATCATTTTAATAGAGATTATTATGAAGCACTTTGCGTAAATAAAGACAAACCTGAAATGCATTGTAATGGTAAATGTGAATTGCGAAAAGAAGCAAGCCAATCAAATTCTGAACAAAAAACACTTAAAACAGGTTTTGATTTCACAATTACCATTCAAGAAATTGAAACTTACATTTTCGAAAAGCCATTGTTTCTTAAAGAAAAAGCCTCTGTATTTTCTCGGTGGAACGCCACTCTACACGCTGGCTTTTTATCTTTAAAACCTCATCCACCGCAAAGTTTTATTTAAAAAAAGAAGTATTCTGCAGCTTTATTAAAAAGTGCAGATAAAATTTAACGTCTAATTTTAAATAAACAAAAATGAAATTAAACTCAAAAGGTTTAACCTATATTTCCGTGTGCTTGGGCTTTTCTTTGCCACAAATAATCTCTGCGCAAATCGCAAAAGACAGCATTACAAAAGATATTGAAATGGTGAAAATCACCCGACAAATCTCTACTTTCAACAATAAAAAAAATTTAGAAACCAACAATTCAGATTTAATAAACCACGATGCGGGAAAATTTTTAGAAGCTTTGCCTGAGATTTCTGGTATTAAAAAAGCGGGAAGTTATGCCACAGATCCTGTTTTGCGCGGTTTTAAATATGAACAACTCAATATCGTTATAGATGGCGTTGCAAGCGCAATAAACGCCTGCCCAAGTAGAATGGATCCTGCAACGAGCCAAGTGCCCATGAATATTGTGAAGGAAGCGGAAATCTACAAAGGTCCGTATCATTTTCGGCAAGGTTCGGCTTTTGGTGGTACTATAAATTTTGTGACCATTCCGCCAGTTTTTACAGATTCACTTTCAACGAAAGCAAGAATAACTTCTGGCTACGAAAGCAACGGAAATGTTTTGAGAGATGAACTTTCTGCAACGCTTTCTTCTAAAAAAATAGTTTGGGATTTATTTGGCTCTTACCAAAAAGGAGACGATTATAAAGATGGAAATGGTAATAAAGTTCCCTCTTCATTTTTGCGCTATAATCTTGGCACAAAAGCCAGTTTTAAATGGAATGAAAATAATCTCACTACTTTTCATTTAAATACAAACCAAGCGAGAGATGTGAAATTTGCGGCTCTAGCAATGGATTTGCTTTACGATAAAACGTGGATGTTGCAAGCGCGCCACAATATGACATTTAAAAATTCAATCGTTAAAAATCTAGATTTTAATTCTTTTGCCTCATTCGTAAAACATTCTATGGGAACCCCCGACAGAAGTATGATTTCTAACGTAGAAACCAAAACTTTTGGCGGAAGAGCGGAAGCAAAATTAGCTTGGCAAAATAATATTTTCTACACCGGATTAGATTATAAACATGAACAAGCAGAAAATATCAGTTCACAAATGCCAACAATGGGCGGAATGATGATGCAAGATGGAACGAGTTGGCAAAATTCTTATATCAACCAAATCGGCTGGTTTAATGAATTTCACCACAATTTCCTTAATAGCAAATTCACGGCTTCTTACCGATTAGATTATAACCAAGCAGATGCAAAAGATTTGTCTAAATTATTTCAAACTTTATATGGCACAGCAAATACCGATCAATTAAATAACAGTTTAAGTTTGGCGTATTCACAAGAATTAAATGCAAAGAGTAAATTATCATTATTAATCGGTCGAGCGCAAAGAAGCGGTAGCCTAACGGAAAGATTTATCAATCGTTTTGCAGGCGGCCTAGATGCTTACGAATTAGTAGGAAACCCAAATCTGAAAGCGGAAACCAACAATCAAACCGATTTAATCTACACATTTAAAATAAATAAAATATTTTTCCAGACCGATGTTTTTTATTCGTATTTGCAAAATTCTATTTCAGGAAAAATTATTCCTTTAAAACCTTTAAATATGAAAGCGCCTGGCACAAGACAATACCAAAATCTTGGCAACGCTTATAAAACTGGGTTCGAAAGCCGTGTAAACTGGAATTTTCTACCAAAGTTAAATTCTGAAATGGCGGTGGCTTATACTTATGCTGAAGAAATTTCTACTAAAAATCCATTGCCAGAAATTGCACCGTTGGATTTCCGATGGAAATTGCAATATGACATTTCGCCCATCGTTTTAGCCCTGAAATATAGATTTGTAGCCACACAAAACCGCATCAATCCAGACTTTGGTGAATTGAAAACACCAGACTTTTCTTTGGTAGATTTCTCAGCAAAAATGAATGTATTTAAAAACGCACAGGTTAATTTTGATGTAACTAACATCTTCAATCGCGCCTATGCAGAATATTTAAACCGCACATTATCAACCGATAAAATGCAGAGAATTCTAAATCCTGGCAGAAGTTTTAATGTAAATTTTTCTTATCAATTTTAAAAAATCGAACTATTTAAAAATGCTTAAATTTGGTAATTGACAAAATCAAAATGAGCAAACAAAAACTTTTAAATAAAATTATTGACGAGCAACAAAAAATCATCGAAAATCTTGAAGTGAATGTGGAACGGTTCCGCAAAGCTTCAGATTTAGATGAAGATTCTACGCTCAACCCGCAAGATTTTTCGCACCAAACGGAAGCCAAAGACATGCAATTGCGATTTGAAAAAATGCTAAATTCTTCGCGAAAAGATTTGAACTTTCTAAAAAATCTTTCGCCAGAGAAATTAAACAGAATTGAAAAAGGCAGCATGATTGAAACCGAAAAAAAATATTTTTTCGTGGGCGTTTCTACGGCAAACTTTAAATTCGAAAACAAAGAAGTAATTTGTTTCTCAGAAGAAGCACCAATATTTAAAAAATTAAAGAATAAAAAAATAGGAGACACTTTTAAAATCGGAGAAAATGAGTTGAAAATTTTAAATATTCAATAAATAAAATCTAAAAGAAAAGTAAGATTTAACCATTTAAAATTGGGAAACTATTTAATTTCAACATTTTTTAATTAGAAATAAATAGATATGTGATTCTTGTTACAGTAATCTAAAGATTTAAGTTGCAAATTTGCAATAACAACAAATTTCTTGCAATATTAAAGTTTTTTTTAAATAAAAAATATGGAAACTCAGCAAATAATTTACGTCATAGCAATTGGAATTATTGCAGGTATTTTAAGCGGACTTTTAGGAATTGGCGGTGCAGTTTTAATCATTCCTGTTTTGGTTTTATTGCTAGGTTTTTCCCAACAAATGGCGCAAGGAACAACTTTGTTAATGATGGTTCCGCCTATTGGCGCTTTGGCGGCTTGGCAATATTACAAAGAAGGAACTGTAGATTTTAGAGTCGCTGGGCTTTTAGCACTTGGTTTTTTGGTTGGTGGTTATTTTGGCGGGAAATTTGCCAATGAAATTCCGCAAACCATTTTAAAAAAATTATTTGCGATTTTATTGTTAGTCATTGCATTAAAAATGTTATTTTTAGATAAAGCACTTAAATAATTTAAAAAATTAAATAAAATGAAGATAGAACAAATATACACAGGATGTTTGGCGCAAGGCGCTTATTACATTGTTTCAGAAAAAGAAGCGGCAATTGTAGATCCGCTAAGAGAAATCCAGCCCTATTTGGATCGCTTAAAAAAAGATGGCGTAACTTTAAAATATATCTTTGAAACCCATTTTCATGCAGATTTTGTGTCTGGCCACGTAGATTTAGCAAAAGCAACAGGCGCAAAAATTGTGTACGGACCAACCGCTGCCGCAGATTTTGAATTTATTTCAGCAAAAGATGGGCAAATTTTTGATGTTGGAAATATTAAAATTAAAGTATTACACACGCCTGGCCACACTTTAGAAAGTTGCACTTACCTGCTTATAGATGAAAATGGAAAAGACACAGCCATTTTTTCGGGAGACACTTTATTTTTAGGTGATGTTGGCCGGCCAGATTTAGCACAAAAAGCAGGACATATCACACAAGAAGATTTGGCAGGAATGCTTTATGATAGTTTACAAACTAAAATAATGCCTTTAGCAGACGATGTGACAGTTTATCCGGCTCACGGCGCCGGTTCGGCTTGTGGCAAAAATATGCAGAAAGAAACCGTTGATACTTTAGGAAATCAAAAGAAAACAAATTATGCTTTAAAACAACCAAATAAAGAGCGTTTTATTGTAGAAGTTTTGGATGGTTTGACGGCTCCTCCAAAATATTTTGGAATGAATGTAGCAATGAATAAAGGCGGCTACGAAAGTTTCGAAAGCGTCCTAAAAAAAGGAAAACAACCGCTTTCTGCAGAAGACTTTGAAACTGTTGCAGAAGAAACAGAAGCCTTAATTTTAGATACTAGAAATGCAGCAGAATTTTATAAAGATTTTATCCCAAATTCCATCAACATTGGTTTGTCGGGCGATTTTGCGCCGTGGGTAGGCGCCATGATTGTAGATGTAAAACAGCCGTTGCTTTTGGTTACAGATGAAGGATTAGAAGAAGAGGCCATTACCAGATTATCCAGAGTTGGGTTTGATAATGTGATTGGTTATTTAAAAGGTGGATTTCAAACTTGGAAAAACAGCGGAAAAGAAACAGATCAAATTAATAGAATTTCTCCCGAAGAATTTGCAAAACAATTCAACGAAAACAGCAAAGTAATTGACGTGAGAAAAGCCAGTGAATACGAAGCAGAACACGTAAATGAAGCCTACAGCAAACCATTGGATAATATTGCAGATTGGGCCGGAAGCATAGATAATGATGAGCATTTCTTTTTGCATTGTGCAGGCGGTTACAGAAGTATGATTGCGGCAAGTATCTTAAATTCTAGAGGGAAACGAAACTTTACTGAAGTGGAAGGCGGTTTCAAAGGAATACAACAAACTGAAAAAGTGCCAACTTCGGATTTTGTATGCCAAAGTAAAATTTAAAAAATGTCTGAAGAACTGAATTGCGGTACTCAAAAAAAAGAGCAAATTTTAGACAAAAATTTTTGGAATGAGCGTTGGGAAAATGAAGAAACCGGTTGGGATATTGGTTACACTTCTCCTGCAATTGAAAAATACATGTTGCAGTTTCCAAACAAAGAGGCAAGAATTTTAATCCCAGGTTGTGGAAATGCACATGAAGCCGATTTTTTGACAGAAAATGGATTTCAGAATATCACGATTTTAGATATTTCTCCTTTCGCAGTAGATATTTTGCAAAAGAGATTTAGTGAAAAACCCCAAATAAAGGTGATTTGCGAAGATTTTTTTCAACATGTGGGAACTTATGATCTTATGATAGAACAAACATTTTTTTGCGCCATTCCGCCCATAGAAAGAACGGAATACGTAAAAAAATCCGCCGAACTTCTTTCTGAAAAAGGAAAAATTATAGGGCTTTTGTTTAACAAAACTTTTGAAAAAAAAGGACCGCCATTTGGTGGAAGTGCAGGTGAATATCATTTTTTATTTAAAAAATATTTTAAAATAGAAACAATGGAAGAATGCTACAATAGTATTCCTGCAAGACAAGGAACAGAACTTTTCATTAATTTTAATAAAAAATAATCTTAAATAATTAGATATGAAATCAAATATGGGCGGTTTAGATCGAATTCTTAGAATCATCATCGCCATTGTTATAGGCTTTTTGTATTACAACGGAACAATAAGTGGAACTTTGGGAATTGTTCTCTTAGTTTTTGCTGGTGTTTTTGTTCTTACCAGTTTTGTGTCATTTTGCCCACTTTACACACTTTTCGGAATTAATACATGCAAGAAAAATTAATAAAATTTGTTCGTGAAAATCGGCTCGGTTTAATTGGAGTTTTGGTGGGCGGTATTTTAGGATTTGCTTACTACCACTTCATTGGCTGTGCAACGGGAACTTGTCTTATTACTTCAAAACCTATAAACTCTTCCGTTTATGGAATGTTTTTGGGGTATCTAATATTTTCGATTTTTGACAAAACTAAACAACAAAAAAATTCAACAAATTTATGAATTGGCTTAAAAAACTTTTCGGTGGTAGCACAGTAGATTTTCCATCATTAATGCAAAATGGCGCGCAAATAATAGACGTTAGAACTACGGCAGAATATAGCGGCGGACACATCCGAAACTCTAAAAATATACCGCTACAAAATCTTTCACAAAATTTAAAGAAAATTAATAAAAACAAACCTGTGATCACCTGCTGTGCGAGTGGAATGCGCAGCGCTTCCGCAAAATCTATTTTAGAAAAAAACGGTTTCACAGAAGTTTATAATGGCGGCGGCTGGAGAAGTTTAGAACAAAAAATATTGAAATAAATTTAAACAAATGAAAAAATATATTAGCGGTTGGGATTTACGCCGAATAATTTACTTAATTGGTGGTTTATTTTTTATTGCTTTGGCAGTGAAAGACCAAGTTTGGTGGATGGGTTTAATCGGACTTTATTACGCCGGAATGGCGGTTTTTAAACTCGGTTGCGCTGGTGGAAATTGCGCAGTTCCTTATACTGAAAAGAAATAATTTTTTTAAAAAGTCTATCATCTATTCGTCTATCATCTAAAAATCTTTAAAAATGTCAGCAAAATTTCAAGAACTCATACAATCTGAACGCCCAGTTTTAATCGATTTTTTCGCCACTTGGTGTCAACCTTGCAAAGTGCAATCTTCCGTTTTAACAACGGTAAAAGCAAATATTGGTGATAAAGCCAGAATTATAAAAATCGATATCGATCAATATCCTGCGATTGCCTCGCAATACGGCGTTCGTGGCGTTCCGACTATAGCCGTTTTCAAAAAAGGCGAATTATTGTATAAAGAAAGCGGCGTGCATGATGTGAACCGTTTGACGACTTTATTAAATTCCTATGTTTAGTTTTTTACAAAATTTATTTTCAGAACCGGCAGAACCATTAACTTTATTTAGTTATTCTGATATTTTAATTTTAATAATTCTAAACATTCTATTTTATTTCGTTTATTTAAGAAATAAAGTAAAACTTGATTTTTTACAAAAAATCTGTTGGTTTTTACTTTTTTGAATTGCAATTCCCACTATTTCTAATAAAATCGAAGTTCATAATGTTTATAATAAATTTACAATGGTTGATGGATTTAATCTTTGGTATTGTTTTTTAAAAATTCCAGTTTGGTGGTTTGTGGGGTTTTTAAATTATTTTTTAATCAGAATATTAAAATCAAAAATCTAAGCAAAATGAATGAAAGATTTTACTCCACTTCCAATTCCACCACATAACCTTCGTGCCCTCTCATATTAATAAAATTTCCACCTTCGAAAGACAGATATTGTCCTTTAATACCTTTTAAAACGCCTTCAAATTCTGGTTTTTTATCTAAAGTGAAAGAATTAATGCTTTCTGGTGCTTCATAAGGAAAATCTAAACGCTGGATTTCGCCATCAATTAAATGAAATTTTTTAAATTCTTCCGGGAAATAATCTTTCACTTTTTCTTGAAAATCTTTTAAATCCAAATCGTCTTCAAAATCATCTTGCAACATTTTTCGCCAATTGGTTTTATCTGCGAAATACTCTTTCATGGCGACTTCTATCATTCCTGCTTCGTAGCGGTTTTCCGTGCGCGCAATTTCCAACGCGAAAGTTGCGCCTTGGTCAATCCATCTTGTTGGGATTTGCGATTCCCGCGTTACACCCACTTTTACATCGCCTGTGTAAGCCAAATAAACGATGTGCGGTTGCAATTGAATACTTTCTTCTACGGCCAAATCCCTTTCGCCAATTCCCAAATGTGCGGTGGAAAGTTCTGGTCTAATGATGGTTTCACTTGCATAAGGCGACTCAAAAAAACAATTTTTGCAAAATCCCATGCGGTAGATTTTTTCATTTTTTCCGCAGTTCACGCATTCATAACCAATATGTTTTAGGCTAATTTTTTTATCAAATAATTGGTTCATGTGAATTAAATCTCCCGAAAGATTCAAGTAATATTGAATTGGTTTTCCATTTTCAGTGATCATTTTTAGGATTTGCCCAGAGAATTTCATTTGATTTTTTTTGTAAAAATAAGAATTTTATTGTGCATCACTTTACGTTTTGTTTTTCTTATTTTTGCTATATTAATATAAAATATGAATTATCTTGTAACAGGCGGAAGCGGTTTTATCGGTTCGCATTTAGTAGAACAACTTTTAAAAAAAGGACATTCTGTCATTAATGTTGACAATTTTGATGATTTCTATGACTATAAAATTAAAATAAAAAACACTTTAGAATCTGTCGGAAATTATGTGGAATTTAGTTTTCAAGATAAAAATTCTGACATTGAAAAACTACAACTTTTAATTAACGATGAAAATTACCAAATTCATAATCAAGACATTAGAGATTATGATGGTTTAGAAAAAATTTTCAATTCAAATAAAATAGACTTAATCATTCATTTGGCGGCTTTAGCAGGCGTTCGTCCGTCTATTGAGCGACCTTTGGATTATCAAGAAGTAAACGTAAAAGGCACGCAAAATTTATATGAATTGTGCCAGAAATTTAATATCAAAAAGTTCGTTTGCGCCTCTTCTTCAAGTGTTTATGGTAATAATGAGAAAGTTCCTTTTTCTGAAACCGATAATGTAGATCGCCCGATTTCGCCTTATGCTGCGACTAAAAAATGCAGTGAAGTTTTAGGACATGTTTATCACAGTTTGTATAATATTGATATGATTTTGTTGCGCTTTTTCACAGTTTATGGCCCGCGACAAAGACCAGATTTAGCGATTCATAAATTTTCTAAACTAATCACAAACAACGAAGAAATTCCTTTTTTTGGCGATGGTTCTACGGCGAGAGATTACACTTTTGTAAATGATATTATTGATGGTGTTTTAAAAGCCATACTTTTTTTAGAAAAAAATGATAAAGTTTACGAAATCGTCAATCTCGGTGAAAGTGAAGTGATTACATTACGCGAAATGATTTCTACCTTGGAAAACACATTAAATATAAAGGCAAAAATCAAACAACTTCCAATGCAAAAAGGCGATGTGGAAAGAACAAACGCCGATATTTCTAAAGCCAAAACACTCTTAAATTACGAACCAAAAACCAACTTCCAAAATGGCATAAAAATCTTCGTGGAATGGTTTTTGAGAAATCGATTTTGATTTTTAGAAAAATTAATTAAAATAAAAATCAAAGATTGTTGAAAATCAGGGACAAAAAACTTTTTTATGTCATCTAATTTTCTATTTTTGCAAAAAATATAATATTATGTACTGGACATTAGAATTGGCTTCATATCTTAGCGACGCACCTTGGCCGATGACCAAAGCAGAACTTATTGATTACGCAATCCGCACAGGAGCACCAATGGAAGTAGTAGAAAACCTTCAAGCCATTGAAGACGAAGGCGAAGTGTATGAAAGTATAGAAGAAGTTTGGGCAGATTATCCTACGGATGACGATTTCCTTTGGAACGAAGACGAGTACTAAAAACTCAAGCCGCATGCTGCAGTTTGCTTTCTGCCCGTGCGATTCACTAAAAAAGCAAAAATGACTGTTACAAAAATATTTTCGCAGTCTTAAGATTTAATAAATATGGATGTTTTAAGTAAGGTTCTTAAAGGTTTTTTGGGCGATAAAAATACCAAAGACTTAAAAGAAGTACAAAAAGTTTTAAAAAAAATAAAAGCAGTTGAACCAGCAATCAGTGCACTTTCTGATGATGGCATAAGAGAAAAAACCGCTGAATTTAAAGAAAAATTAAAAACGGCGACCGCAAATTTTACTTCCCAAATCGAAGCGGCCAAAGAGTCGATAAAAAATTCTACGAACGTAGACGAGAAGGAAGGCTTTTTTACTAAAATAGAAAATTTAAAAAAAGAATCTTACGAAGTTGAAGAAAAAGTTTTAGGTGAAATTCTACCTGAAGCTTTTGCAGTTATTAAAGAAACGGCGCGAAGATTGTCTCAAAATGGAGAAATCCGAGTGACAGCAAATGATCGCGATAGAGAACTTGCAGCAACAAAAGATTTTGTAAAAATTGATGGAGAGCAAGCGGTTTGGCTTAATGAATGGAACGCTGCCGGAACTGCTATAAAATGGGATATGGTGCATTATGATGTACAATATATTGGAGGTGTGGTTTTACATTCAGGGAAAATTGCGGAAATGGCAACCGGTGAAGGAAAAACTTTAGTAGGAACTTTACCAATTTATTTAAACGCTTTGACGGGTCGCGGCGTTCACGTTGTAACCGTGAATGATTATTTAGCAAGACGTGATAGCGCGTGGATGGGCCCAATTTATGAATTCCACGGATTGTCTATAGATTGTATTGATAATCATCAACCCAACTCTGATTCTCGTAGAAAAGCCTATCAATCTAGCATCACTTATGGTACTAATAACGAGTTTGGCTTCGATTATTTAAGAGATAACATGGTGACTTCTCCTGAAGAACTCGTTCAAGGAGAATTAAATTTCGCTATTGTAGATGAGGTAGATTCTGTATTAGTAGATGATGCAAGAACACCTTTAATTATTTCTGGCCCTGTTCCACAAGGCGATAGACAAGAATTTGATTTGCTAAAACCAAGTGTTGATCGTGTTGTTTCAATTCAAAAGAAAACCGTTTCAGCCATATTTGCAGAAGCAAAAAAATTAATTGCTGCAGGAAATACAAAAGAAGGTGGTTTTAAATTACTACAAGCGTACAGAGGTTTGCCAAAATCTAGACCTTTAATTAAATTTTTGTCAGAAAGCGGGCACAGAACACTTTTGCAAAAAACCGAGGCGCAATATATGCAAGATAACAATCGCGATATGCCGATTGTAGATCAAGATTTATATTTTGTAATCGACGAAAAAAATAACCAAATCGACCTCACCGACAAAGGTGTAGAATATATGTCAGCAGGAAACGAAGATCAAAATTTCTTTGTTTTAAATGATATCGCAACAGATTTGGCAGATTTAGAAAACAAAAATCTTTCTAAAGAAGAAGAATTTGAAGCCAAAGAAGAATTATTCCGAGAATTTGGAATAAAATCTGAAAGAATCCATACTTTAAATCAATTATTAAAAGCCTACACATTATTTGAAAAAGATGATGAATATGTAGTCATTGACGGCGAAGTAAAAATTGTGGATGAATCTACCGGCCGTATAATGGAAGGAAGACGCTATTCTGACGGACTTCACCAAGCAATTGAAGCCAAAGAAAATGTGAAAATTGAAGCAGCAACCCAAACTTTTGCTACAATTACGCTTCAAAATTATTTCCGTATGTATAATAAACTCGCCGGAATGACGGGAACTGCGGAAACTGAAGCCGGAGAACTTTGGGAAATTTATAAGTTGGATGTGGTGGTAATACCAACTAACAAGCCTATTATAAGAGACGACAGACAAGATTTGGTTTACAAAACCAATCGTGAAAAATATGCCGCAGTTATAGAAGAAATTGAAAAATTAACCGCCGCAGGAAGACCAGTTTTGGTGGGTACAACTTCGGTTGAAATTTCACAATTACTATCTAAAGCATTAAGTTTAAGACAAATAAAACACAATGTTTTAAATGCAAAACTACACGCCAGAGAAGCAGAAATTGTTGCCGAAGCAGGTGGAGAAGGCGTTGTAACGATTGCTACAAATATGGCAGGACGTGGAACGGATATCAAACTTCTTGGCCACGTAAAAGAAAATGGTGGTTTAGCAATTGTGGGAACAGAACGCCACGATTCTCGCCGTGTAGATAGACAACTTCGTGGTAGAGCTGGCCGACAAGGAGATCCGGGAAGTTCACAATTTTATGTGTCTTTGGAAGATAACCTTATGCGACTTTTTGGTTCTGAAAGAATTGCCAAAATGATGGACAGAATGGGCCATAAAGAAGGTGAAGTCATTCAGCATTCTATGATTTCAAAATCCATTGAGCGCGCACAGAAAAAAGTAGAAGAAAACAATTTTGGAATCCGAAAAAGATTGTTGGAGTATGATGACGTGATGAACAAACAGCGCGATGTAATCTACAAACGAAGAAAAAATGCATTGTTTGGCGATCATTTGAAATATGATATTGCTAATATGATTTTCGATGTAGCACAATCTATCGTTTCAAAAAACAAATTAGCCAATAATTATAAAGATTTTGAATTTGATATCATTAAATTCTTTACTATGGAAGCGCCAGTAAATGAAGAAGGATTTAAAAATATGCAAATTCCGGCTTTGACGAATCTTTTATTTGAAAAAGCACAAGAAGATTACAACCAAAGACTGCAACTTTTAAAAGAAAAATCGTTCCCAATCATTGAAAACGTGTACAATACGCAAGGTTCAATGTTTAAAATGATACAGGTTCCTTTTACAGATGGCACAAAAACAATGACCATTGTAACCGATTTAAAAGAAGCGTTTGAGACCAAATGTGAAAGTTTAATTAATGATTTTGAAAAAAACATTTCCCTTTCCATCATTGATGAAAACTGGAAACTTCACCTTCGCGAAATGGATGATCTTCGTCGTTCTTCACAAGGCGCGGTTTACGAACAAAAAGATCCGCTCGTAATTTACAAACAAGAATCTTTTTACCTTTTCAGCGAAATGGTAGAAAATGTGAATAAAGAAATTATTTCTTTCTTGTACAAAGGCGAGATTCCGGCGTAAAAATTTTTAACTTCCACTTTGCCAAAGTTTTAAAGCATATAATCTTTACTTTGGCAAAGTTTATTATAAAACTCTTCCTTTTTGGAGGAGTTTTTTTATTTATATTTACGATTAAAAATAATTATAAATATTTGTAAATAGTTGAAAATGGTAGTTGCGGGTATTTATGAGTTACCTGCAAGTTTAAACAAATATTACTGCTAAAATGAATAGACATCCTGAATTTTACCGAATCACAGAAAAAATTTACAAATTAATAATAGAAAAAAGCAAAGAACTAGAAAAGAAAGGAGGAACACCACCAACAACCTATGACATTAAAATATCTAAAGATTTGTTTTCCGAAAGAGAGTGGAAATTCATGACAGAAAATGAAAATAAGTTTAAGTTTTCAATAGATTGGGGTGGAAAAATTAAAACTTATAATGTTTATAAAATTGAGGACAATCATCTTTGCTCAAATGAAACTAATGTTTTTGGAATTGCTACAAATTATGTTGACTAATGAATCAAGTTTTTAGATTTATTGCTGAATATTGGTCGCAGATTACTGTAGTTATTGGAGTTATTGGCTTTATAGTTAAAACTTTACTTGATTATAAAATTAAAATTAGAGAACATCGTTCAAAATATTTTTATGAAATAAAAGCAAAGAAAATCCTTGAACTCTATGACAATTTAATTAAAATTCAAATTATTATTGATAGAAAAAGCAAGGGGGAATTCCAAAGTTTTGAACAAAATATTTTTGCAAAAAGAAAAGAACTAGACAAATACTATTGGGAAAGCAGTTTGTATCTTTCAAATAAAACTAAACATAGTTTTGACAACACATTAAAAATGTTAAAACTATTTGAAAGTAAGGGTTTTATGACCGAATTTCCAAAATTTGAAAAAGCATATCAATCACTAATTGACTTACTTAAAAAAGAATTTAAAAATCAAATAAGATAAACCCGCAGGTAACATCGGTTTTGCAATATGCGGGCTGAAGTTCTCTTGCGTTGAAATTTTTGTAAAATAATCCGCAAAAAAAATGTTTTTTTTCTTCGTTCAGTTTTTGTATAACTATTTGATTATCAAAGCCCGCACATCGCAAAGCCGTCTAACGTTGGCTACAAGTCTATCAAAACGCTATGTATGAAAGAATTAATGAATATATTGTCCACTCGAGAAATTTCGATTTTAGTTTGGTCAATTATCATTTTCTCGATTTTAATTTATATTGCAAGAAAGGAATTCTTAAATGTTCTAAAACTTCTATTAAACTACAAAATTCTATTTCCTTTAATTTTCTTTTTTTTATACAATTTCGTAATTGTATACGTTCTCAAAAAAATTAGTTTTTGGGATTACAATCTTCTAAAAGATACTCTAATTTGGTTATTTTCTTCGGGAATAATCGTATTCTTTAATGCAAATAAAATATCTAGCACAAACTACTTTACTAAAATACTTAAAGACAATCTGAAAGTCATAATATTCCTTGAATTCTTATTGAACTTTTACACTTTTGGAATTTTAACAGAACTTATTTTGGTGCCTATTATTTCATTTATTGTCATACTGTATGAATACTCAAAACATTCAATGAAAAACAATCCTGAACATATAAAAGTGAATAAATTTTTACATTTTACACTTTCAATTGTAGGCATCATTTTCTTAATTAATATTTTTTTTAGGACTTTTAACGGATATGACAAACTATTTACAAGCGACAATATTAAAACTATATATTTACCAATTATTCTGACTACAATATCTTTTCCTTTTTATTATTTTTTGGCTCTCGGAATGATTTACGAAGAGTTTTTTGTAAGAATTAATTTTATGTTTAGTGATAGTAGGATAAAAAAAGATGTTAAAAAACAAATTCTGCTAAAAGCCAATTTTAGAATAAATAGACTAACAAACATTAAAAATAATTTTGAAAAAAATAAAGCATACGAAAAAAATATTGCTGAATATATTAACTCAATAAAGTAAAAAGACCTGCAGATAACATCGCTACCCATTGCACAACCCAAAAATATTCAAGATTTTAAAAAAATATAAAACAAAAACCAAACTCTTTTAAAGCGATTTAAGAGAGTTTTGTTTTTTGGCGCAAATATTCATTTTTTAATTCTTTCAACCGTTTTCTTGGAATAATAGCACACGAGCGTGCCGCTCGCACCAGAAAAAAAAAGAAAATTCTCAATCTAATTTCTACAAACTTTTCTTCACTTCAAAAAACCGATTCCCAGACTTTTAGCCCTGATCGAAATGAAAATCCCCGCCGCGGCGGGATTGTAATGTAGAGCAGGTATCATCTTCTGAAAATACGCACTTGTGCTGCTCCTAAAAAATAGAAAGCATGAGATTTTCCCAATTTATTTAATAACTTTCCAAATTTTCTCCACCAAAATAAAAATTTTTAGTAACTTTCATCTTCAAAACTAAAAAAACATGTCATTAGTGAATCTATCTAAGCAAGTAGCGCTAGGAATTGATATCGGCGGTACAAATACTAAATTCGGTTTGGTAAACCATCGCGGAGAAATTTTGGAACGCGGCCATCTAAAAACCGAACAATATGAAAAGGTGGAAGATTTTATTGATGAATTGTATAACGAAATAAAGCCTCTATTAGACAAATGCTGCAAAGACAGAGAGTTTGAAGGAATTGGCGTAGGCGCGCCAAACGCAAATTATTATAAAGGAACCATTGAAGATGCCCCCAACTTACGATGGAAAGGCATAATTCCCTTTGCAGATATGATGTCTAAAAAATTTGGTACCAATTGCAAAATTACCAATGATGCCAATGCAGCGGCATTAGGCGAAATGCTTTATGGCGCGGCGCGTGGCATGAAGGATTTTATTATGATGACTTTGGGAACTGGCGTGGGAAGCGGGATAGTTTGTGGCGGTAATTTAATATATGGGCACGATGGATTTGCTGGCGAACTCGGTCACACCATCGTAAAACCAGGCGGCAGAAAACATTGGAGCACGGGTTCTGAAGGCTCTTTAGAAGCATATGCATCGGCAACAGGAATTGCAATCACTGCAAAAAAAATGCGCGTAGAATTTCCAAACTCAATGCTTAATAATTTTCCTGAAGAAGAAATAAATTCTAGAGTGGTGTACGAATGCGCTGCAAAAGGAGATGCTACATCAATTGAAGTTTTTAGATATACCGGGCAAAAACTAGGTGAAGCCTTAGCAAATTTCGTAATGTTTTCTTCACCAGAAGCCATTTTACTTTTTGGTGGTGTTATAAAAGCGGGCGATTTTATTTTGAAACCTACCAAACTTCACATGGAGCGAAATCTTTTGCCTATTTTCAGAAACAAAGTGAAACTTGTCTTTAGTGAGTTAGATGAGGCAGATGCGGCAATTTTAGGCGCAAGTGCTTTGGTATGGGAAAATAATTATTCGCAACCGCCACAGATAAACTCTTAAAATTTGTTTTAAAAATCTTAATGTTTAGCACAGGTTTTGCATTTTTTTCTGAAACTATTTTACTGTAAAATTCGTACTTTAAAGTGTAAACATCAATTTTTAAAATGAAAAAAATTCTCACACTCTTTATGGCCGTTTTGCTGGTTTCATGCAATGGCCAAAGCAAAGAAAATAGTAATACACAAATGGCAAACCCAACAGCCGATAAACCAAATTTAGAATATGTAACCGTTGGTGGCGGATGTTTTTGGTGCGTTGAGGCGCCATTAGAATCGGTGAAAGGAATAGAATCTGTAGTTTCTGGATATTCTGGCGGTTTTGTAGCCAACCCAACTTACGAGCAGGTTTCTACCGGAGAAACCGGTCACGCCGAAGTGGTAAGAATAGGTTTTGATCCAAAAGTTATTTCTTATAAACAAATAATGGATATTTTCTTCTTCCTGCACGATCCTACAACGCTTAACCGACAAGGCGCAGATGTAGGTCCACAATACAGATCTGTGGTTTTCTACAGCAATCAAAAACAGAAAAAAGAAACCGAAGAAGCGATGAAAATTTCTGAAGCATCAGGAAGATGGAGCGGTAAATACGTCACCCAAATCGTTCCTTTTGAAAAATTTTATCCAGCCGAAAAATACCATCAAAATTATTACGACAAAAACCCACAACAACCTTACTGCAGCATTGTTATTGGCCCTAAAATAGCCAAGTTTAAAGAACATTATGGCAAATTAGGTTGGTTAAAACCAAATTCTTAAATACAAAAAGAGGCTTCAATAAAAGCCTCTTTTCTTTTGTTTAAATCATTTGATAATCGCCTCACTTTCTAAAAGTTTTAAATTAAAAAATTTCACGCTTGAAAATTAAATTCATCACTTTCATTGACCGGAATATCGCGCAAAAATTGATCAAATCTATCTCCCGGATAATTGCTTTCTGCACCATAAGAATCGATAAGCATTCCCTTCTGCCCTTCCTTATCCGAAACCACATAAAGAACCGCTTCATCATCAGGATTACTATCGCCTTCAAAACGAAAACTCTTTAAAATTTTTAAATCTGCTGGCTCGTAATTCTTATCGAAATCCGTCAACTTCATCTCCCCTTTTTCATTCATCGAAAACGCTTTTACCACGCCTTTTTGCGCGAGTTTGTTCATCACTTGGCTCATCGTTAGCATTGGTTTTGGTTTTTCCATATTTTTAGAATTTATAGCGTTAAAATTGCAATTTTTATTCCATTAAAAACCTTTGATTTTTTTTAGAAGCTAATCCTGCTATCCGTTCCTATCTTTTTTTTAGAACGTTTAGTTTATAATTAGCCAGTTTTTCGATAAAAAAAAGGATATCCACTTCTATCAGGGCTAGTTACAATTTCGTATTTTTTGAAATTTTTATTTATAAAAATAATATTTAGACCTATTGCGAATTTGTTTAAATTCCTGAAAATCAAAGAAAACGCAAAAACTTAATTTCAATGCTTAAGAAAAATCAAAAATATTTCAACTTTTGCGAAGTTAAAACACTGCTCCATAAGTCCTTAAGAATTTGTAAATGCGTTATTTGTGTCTATTTGTTTACTACATTTCTAAATGCACAACAGATAATTTAGGTATTTCACTATTTTTATTCTTGCTTTATTTTCATATTCTTTCAAAAAACTTTAATTTTGCCGAGAAAGTAACGATGTCTATACACTCCAAAATCGTAGAAACAGCCATCACTTTTGATGACGTGCTTCTCATACCTTCTTTTTCTGAAGTTTTACCTTCGCAAGTTTCTCTAAAATCCCGACTTTCTGATAAAATTACGCTCAATGTTCCCATTGTTTCTGCCGCGATGGATACGGTTACCGAAGCCGAAATGGCCATTGCCTTGGCAAGAGTGGGTGGCTTAGGATTTATTCATAAAAATATGAGTATTGAAGAACAAGCCGCACAAGTCAACCGCGTAAAACGATCAGAAAACGGAATGATTTCCGACCCAGTTACTTTAACCAAAAACCATACTTTAAAAGAAGCCAAACTTTTAATGGAAAATTTTAAAATATCTGGTTTACCAGTTATAGATTCTGAAAATAAATTGATTGGCATTATCACCAATAGAGATGTAAAATATCAGGAAAATCTAGAAATGAAGGTGGAAGAATTAATGACAAAAGAAAATATCATTACATCCGACAAGCACGCCACTCTAGAAACAGCCAAGCAAATTTTATTAGAAAACCGCATCGAAAAACTTCC
The DNA here is from genome assembly GCF_900108025.1 of Halpernia humi. Taxonomy (GTDB): domain Bacteria; phylum Bacteroidota; class Bacteroidia; order Flavobacteriales; family Weeksellaceae; genus Halpernia; species Halpernia humi. The sequence continues at coordinate 278,559 of NZ_FNUS01000002.1, read as the reverse complement.
AATTGTAGATGCTGAAAATAAGTTAGTTGGCTTAATTACCATAAAAGATATTGACAATCAGTTAGAATATCCAGACGCCAACAAAGATGAAAAAGGCCGACTAATAGTGGGCGCCGGTGTTGGAATTGGCGACGATACGATGGAACGCATTCAGGCTTTGGTGGACGTTGGTGTTGATATTATCGCGGTAGATTCTGCACACGGACACTCAATTGGTGTTTTATCAAAAATAAAAGAAATACGCGCAAAATTCCCAGATTTAGATATCGTTGGCGGAAATATTGTTACCGCTGCTGCTGCTGAAGATTTAATAAAAGCGGGCGCAAATGTATTGAAAGTTGGCGTTGGTCCTGGTTCTATTTGTACAACTAGAGTTGTTGCAGGAGTTGGCGTTCCACAGCTTTCTGCCATTTATAACGTTTTTGAAAAAGCAAAAGAATACAATGTGGCTGTTATAGCAGATGGCGGCATAAAATTATCTGGTGACATCGTAAAAGCCATTGCAAGTGGTGCAAATGCAGTAATGCTTGGTTCACTTTTAGCAGGAACAGATGAAGCGCCGGGCGAAGAAATATTATTACAAGGTCGAAAATTCAAATCTTACCAAGGAATGGGCAGTTTGGCAGCAATGAAACGTGGCGGAAAAGAACGCTATTTTCAAAGTGAAGCCAAAAAATTTGTACCAGAAGGCATAGAAGGGCGCGTGCCGCATAAAGGAAAATTGCAAGAAGTTATTTTCCAACTAACAGGTGGTTTGCGCGCAGGAATGGGCTATTGTGGCACAAAAAATATTGAAAGTCTGCAAAAAGACTCTAAAATGGTACAAATTACCGGAAATGGTTTGAAGGAATCTCATCCGCATGATGTGATTATTACGCAAGAAGCGCCGAATTATTCATTATAAATATTTTTATTTGAGGTTTAAAAAATGAGTTTATTTGAGTCAAATAACCAAGGTTTATTTTTAATGCAAATTTTCGCATTATTATTATTTCTTGGATGGAGTTTTTACTTGAGTAAAAAGATTTTGGTAAGAATGTTTAAACATTGGAAAAATAAAAAATTTTAAAAATTTATCTCAAAATCATCACCATCTTTTAAAAATGGAAATTTTTCACGGAAATTTTGAAGTTGATTTAAATCTAATTCCGCGGAAACAATTTCACTTGAAAGTGTAGAAATTACTTTTCCTTCCGCATCAAAACAGTAAGAACTTTCGGGATAAACTAAATTTTTTCCGTCTGTTCCAATTCTGTTTAGGCCAAAAACAAAGGATTGGTTTTCTATGGCGCGCGCTTTTAGCAGAGTTTCCCAAGCAGAAATTCTAGATTCTGGCCAATTGGCAACGTATAAAATTAAATCAAAATCATTTCTATTTCTGGCAAAAACGGGGAATCTCAAATCGTAGCAAACTTGCAGTAAAATTCTAAAACCTTTAAAATTTACAATTTTTCGGATTTCACCTTTTGTGTAAACTTTATCTTCGCCAGAATAAGAAAATAAATGGCGTTTATCATAAAATTCAAATTCACCATCGGGTTTTACAAAATACATTCTATTAAAATATTGCTCATTTTCTTGAATGGACACGCTTCCACAAATTGCTGCTTTTTTTTCGTTGGCTAATTTTTTTAACCAATTTAAAGTTTCGTTATTTTTATCTGCAATTTCTTCCGCATCCATACAAAAACCCGTGCTGAACATTTCTGGAAGCAAAAATAAATCTGCCGTCTCATGTTTTAAAATACTTTCTATTTTAAGAAAATTTGCGGTTTTATCTTTCCATTTTATATTAAAATTAATGGCTTTTATGTTCAATGTGTTTTTCATCTTAAAAAAGAGTTTAAACTAAAAATATTTTAGTTAAATTTTCGTTTATGTTTTTAATGGAGCGATTATTGATATGTACAAAATAACAATAAAAAAATAAGAATATTATGAAAAAATTAGTTTTAGTCTGTGCATTATTTATGGCGAGTACTTTGGCTTATGCGCAAGCATGGAGCGGAAAAGGAGACCAAAAAATCCAAGTGGGTTTTAATAGTTATGGCTATGGAACTGGAATAACGGGGACTTATGATTATGGCTTAAGTAATATTTTATCTGTAGGTGCAGGTGCAAATATTTATTTTAGTGGCTACAAAGACAATAATAAAGACAATAATTTTTTTGTCTTTGGTAGATTAAATGCGCATTTACAAAAACCTTTAAATTTACCTTCAAAATGGGATATTTATCCTGGCATTGATGTAGGAGTATTAGGAAAAGATTTTGGTATCGGAGCGCACGTTGGTGTTCGATATTACTTTAATCAAAATGTAGGAATTTACTTAGAAGCAGGAAATAATGGAAGCATCGGTGTTTCTTTTAACCTATAAAAGCAGAAATTTATAAATAAAAAAGACCTTCCGTTTGAAGGTCTTTTTTATTGGGCAAACTTTTTAGAATGCTTATATTTGCAATCTTATTAAAAAAATACATGAATTTAATACAATTATTTCAATTTATACTGAGTATTTCGATACTTGTAATTCTGCACGAACTCGGCCATTTTATTCCAGCAAAATTATTTAAATGCAAAGTAGAGAAATTCTATCTTTTTTTTGACCCGGGCTTTTCAATTTTTAAAAAGAAAATCGGCGAAACCGAATATGGCATCGGTTGGTTGCCATTCGGCGGTTATGTGAAAATCGCGGGAATGGTAGATGAAAGTATGGATAAAGAGCAACTTGCACAACCCGCGCAACCTTGGGAATTCCGAAGCAAACCAGCGTGGCAAAGACTTATTATAATGCTTGGCGGTGTAACGGTAAATTTCTTTTTGGCATGGTTCATTTATTCTGCATTATCTTACTCGCAAGGGGAATCTTATCACGATTTAAGTAAATTTCAAGGTGGTATTTCAGTTTCTGCTGCAGGTGAAAAAATGGGTTTAAAAAATGGCGACGTCATATTAAAAATTGATGGCAAACCGGCAGAACGCTTGGAGACTTCCACAATTAATTTGCTTTTTGCTAACCAAGCAACTGTTTTAAGAAATGGTAAAGAAGTAAGTTTTCCTATTAATGAAAACGGCGTTGCAGATGTTCTCAACCAAAACGAAGTTCGCGGCTATTTCGCAACGCGTTCTCCTGCGGTGATAGATAGTTTCGCTGCAAATAGCAATGCAAAAATTGCAGGTTTAATGGTGGGTGATAAAATTATTGGAATCGATAATAAAAAAATAAATTATACTGATGAACTAAGCAAAGAATTAGAGCAAAATAAAAACAAAACAGTTTCGATTGAATTTCTTCGGAATAATGTCCCACAAAAAGCGGATGTGAAAGTTGATAATAAAGGGAAACTGAATGTGGTTTTAGGTGGCAAAACGGCGCAAGAAATTTTTGAAAAAACAGCCACCACTAAACATTATACATTTTTTGAGGCTATTCCTCGCGGTTTTCATCGCACGATTGATGTGTTAACGATGCAAATAAAACAATTTAAAATCGTTTTTAACACTACAACAAAAGGCTACAAAAAAGTTTCTGGCCCAATTGGTATAATTAAAATGATGCCAACTTCGATTGATTGGACGGCTCTTTGGAGTTTTACGGCGATGTTTTCTGTATGGCTTGCATTTCTAAATTTAATTCCAATACCAGGTTTAGATGGAGGACATGTGGTTTTCACGCTTTGGGAAATAATTACTGGAAAGCCAGTTCCGCAGAAAGTTTTAGAAAATGCACAAATGATTGGCGTGATATTTTTAATCGCTTTAATGGCACTTATATTCGGTAATGACATTATAAAATGGATAACTGGAAAATTTTAAAATTTATTTAAAAAAATGTTTGGTGCTTATTGTAAAACTTTTTATATTTGCACCACGTTAAAAACAACGCAACCTTCCTCTTTAGCTCAGTTGGTTAGAGCATCTGACTGTTAATCAGAGGGTCCTTGGTTCGAGCCCAAGAAGAGGAGCAAAGGTAATCAACCACTTACATTTTTGTAGGTGGTTTTTTTGTTTTGTTTTTAAAATAAATCGGGTTTAATAGTTATTGAAAGTAATTTCTAACAATGATAGATATAAGTTTTTTACACATGAAAAGGATAGTATTATTGAAATAATCTTATTCGTCTTGGAAATTGGTAGTTTTTGATAAAAAAATCTTAACTGTAATTTAATTTTTGCGCTCGCTTTTAAAATTTTAAATAAATTCCAGACGATAAGAATATAGAAATTTACGTCACAAATAAAACGATTGAAAGCACAAAAAATGAAGTCAAAAGCCCCAAAATTAAAAGACAGCCAAAAGACGTTTTATTATAAACTTTATTGTACATCGCCTTCTTGGGATTCGTGAGCCAACCATTGCCGCGTGGTGCTTTGAAACCTAGATTGTGACGAATAAATCTTGCGGGAGATGTTCTTGCCGCAATTCTTTTTTTGAGTGTAGGTACACGGAAACCAAATTTCATAAAATTACAATTAGAATTTAAAAATACTGAAAAATTTTATTTAATTATTAATTTTTGCTTGACTTCAAATTTTTGATAAATTGAGTGGCCTATTTTAAGAACTTTTAATGTTAATTATTTATCCAAATTTGCAATACGCTGATTTTTTCCTATTTTTGAAGTTTATTAATCTTTAAAATATCATTATGAAAAAAATATCTATCCTCATAAGCACAGTTTCTTCATTATTCATATTCTCGCAAGTGACTTTGGTAAAGGACATTAATCCAGGAACTTCCAACTCTAACCCAGGATTAACAATTGAGTATAACGGCAGTTTATACTTTAAAGCAAGTGATGGAACGAACGGCACAGAACTTTGGAAAAGCGACGGTACAACTTCTGGAACTGTAATGGTATCAGATTATAGATCTGGTTCAGCAAGTTTTAATCCGCAACAATTTGTGGTTTTTGATAATAAATTATTTTTCCAAGGAAACGATGGCACAAATGGCGCAGAAGTTTATACTTATGATGGCACTACTATCAGTTTGTTTGCAGACTTAAAAACAGGTTCAGGTTCTTCAGTTCCGCAAAATTTTGAGGTTATAGGTAGTAATCTTTATTTCAAAGCACAAGAAGCGACTTCTACAAACAACAAAATTTACAAAACCGATGGAACAGCCGCACCTACAGTAATAGATCCTACTTACAACATTGCATTTGGAATAGAAAAATTGGGGACAGATCTTATATTATCTGCGTCGCCTTCAAACTCATATCAACTTTATAAATGCGACGGAACAACTTATACATTAATTAAAACTATAAACCCCTCAGGATCTGCTTCACCAACAAATTTTTATTCTGATGGTAATAAAGTGTATTTTTCTGCTGATGATGGTACAAATGGAAAAGAACTTTGGGCAACCGACGGAACTTCAGCAGGGACTGCAATGATAAAGGATATTTCGTCGAGCCCAGGTGCAGACAGCTCACCAAATCATTTTTTCTCTTTCAACGGCAAAATCTATTTTTCAGCAAATGATGGCACAAATGGCACAGAACTATGGGTAACAGATGGCACAGATGCAGGCACTTCAATGTTAAAAGACATTAATGTAGGCTCCGGAAATTCAAACCCTTCAGATTTTTTTGCTTATAATGGTAAATTATATTTTACCGCAAATGATACAACAAATGGAAATGAATTGTGGGAAACAGATGGAACCAATGCTGGCACTAAACTTTTTCTAGACATCAATCCTGGAAGTGCTAGTTCTTCACCTACAGACCTAATTTTATTTAATGGTGAGGTATTTCTAAATACGAATGATGGCACTGTTGGTAAAGAATTTTACAAAATTGATTCTTCAGTCCTAGGTACCGCCGATGGAATTGCAAAACAAACCAGTTTTTACCCAAATCCATCAAATGGAAAACTATTTTCTAATGCGAAGAAAGGTTTTATATATCAAGTTTATGATGTAAAAGGTGCTCTTTTAAAATCAGGAAAATCTACCGCAGGAAATTTAAACCTAAACTTACCAGATGGCATTTACATTTTAAAATATACTATTGGTGAAAAATCTGCTGCAACAAAAATTGTAATTAAAAACAAATAATATTGAATGAAGAAAAACATTTGTTTGCTTGGTTTACTTTTTACATCAAGTTTAATTTTTGCTCAAAAATCTAAAAAAGACAGTGCAGAATCGCGTGAAAATAAAATAGATGAAGTTATCATAACCTCTTCTTACGGTACAAAAAAATTAAAAGAAGAAGTAGTAGGCTCCATTTCTACCATTACATCAAAAGAAATTAATACCGCGCAACCATTCGAAAGCATTGATAAAATGATCACCGGATTGGCGCCTGGCGTGCAAATCTCTTCAGGCACGGAAGTAGGTGCAAACGTAAAAATCAATATCCGCGGTTTGGGAAGTATTGTAGCATTAAACAACAGTAATGTAGGTACTTCCACGCAACCATTAATAATTGTAGATGGTATAATTTTAAAAGAAGACCGCCCGTTTGATGCAACTTTTTTTAATGGAAGCGCTGGATCCGAATACAATATCAATAGTTTGGCGAGAATTTCTACAGACAATATTGAAAGTATTAACATTCTGAAAGATGCCGCAGCAGTTGCACTTTATGGGGCAGATGCTGCAAATGGCGTCATCCTAATTACTACAAAAAAAGGCAGAAAAGGAAAACCACAATATTCGTTTAGCACCCAATATGGTATTTCCCAAAGTATTAATAAAATGAAATACCTGAGTGGGCCGCAATATGCGCAAGTTTATAATGCTTACCAAAGTAACAACGGCGTAGCGGCGGGTTTCCCGTATAATGGTGTAGATGTAAATTGGTTTGACATCATGAACCAAAATGGCGACTATTATAAAACTAATTTCGGCGTAAGTGGAGGTGCTAAATATTTCACCTATCGCATGGGGATAAACTACTCTAATAATAATGAATCTAAAGTTTTGAATACCTTTCAAAAGAAAGGTATTGATACTTCACTTGGATTTAACTTTGATAAATTAAAAATTAATTTATTTGGCTCTTACACCAATTTAGTTAAAAACCAGCCCAATACTTATTTTAATTTTATTTTAGCGCCCACATTTTCTGTCTATAATGATGATGGAACCTTTCACTCTACCGGTTATAACGGAATCCCAAATCCTTTGGCTGCGGCCAACCAAAACATAAACCTTACGGAAAACAATTCTGTACTTTCTAGTATAAATGTAAGTTATGATTTATTAAAAAATCTAAAATTAAGTTCAATTTTTGCTGTAGATTATTCCCACCAAAAAGATGTAGACTGGAAATCTGGTTTGAACGGATCTGGCCGGGGAAATGGCACTTTTATAATAGATGGCGTTAGATATCCTAAAAATGGCTCAAGTAGGCTTTATAAATCGGATGCTTTTAAATGGAACTGGAGCGCACAAGCCTATTATGAAAAAGATTTTGCTGAAAAAAACCATATAGATCTATTGGCTGGGATTGAATTGCGAAAAACACATCAGGATAAAATAGGTTTTCTGGGTGATAATTTTATTAATGCCGATGTATATCAATTGCCATGGCAAGCCGCGCAATATGCATCAAGCTCTGGAACAATAACCAACGGATTTAGAACGGTAGAACTAACCGATAAAGACGCGGGTAGAAGTCTATTTACGCAAATTAATTATGATTTTGCCAAGAAATATTTCGCCTCTTTCACCATAAGAAGAGATGAAAGTTCTGCTTTCGGCTCCGATAAAAATGCTGCCGTAAACGGAGGTTTAGGACTTTCTTGGAATTTGAGCAATGAAAACTTTTTAAAAAACAGCAATTGGGTAGATTTTTTACGGTTGCGAACTTCCGCCGGTATAACAGGGAATTCGAGAATTGGCTCTTACCGCTCTTCTGGGCTTTACAATATAAATTTCACAGGTTTTTCTTATGATTATAATTATGCAACGCCAGATACAAGTGCACCACCAAATAAAGAATTGAGTTGGGAAAAAAATGCTAAATACAATATCGGAATTGATTTTAATATCTTTAAAAAATTAGAATTTACCATAGAAGTTTACCGCAATAATATTTCTGATATGATTGTTTCTCGTAACGTACCTTTAGAAACTGGCTATAATTCCGCACAAATAAATGGTGCTTCTATGTACAACCAAGGTATAGAATTTAACGCAAAAGTCGATTGGTTTAAAACTAAAAATTTCACTTGGAGCAGTATGTTTAACATTTCCAAAGTGGTGAACAAGGTTACATCCTTAGTTGGATTAGGAAGTGACTATTCGACTTCAGAAAACGCGCGTGCGCAGAAAATTGGCACTTCAACTTCTGCTATCTGGGGTTATGTTTGGGATGGTATAAACCCAGCAAATGGCGATGATACTTATTTAATAGATGGTGTGAAAACAGATGGTAAAAGTGTAAATAAAAGTTCCGATAAATGGCAAATCATTGGAAATTCGCAGCCAGATGCTTATGGTGGATTTAGAAATAATTTTAGAATTGCAAAACGATTTACTTTAGGCTTCCAGATTAATTTTGAGATTGGTGGTGATGATTTGGTTATGCCGGAATTAATAGACCATTATACCATTTTATTAAACAGAAATATGAGCATTAATGCTTTAGATTATTGGACACCCCAAAATCCAAATGCAATTAACCACGCACCAAGTAACAAAGCCACTTTTATTTCTAACAGCACAAAATATCTGTACGACAACACCAATGTAAAGCTTCAAAATGTAAGTCTAGGCTACTCTATTCCGATAAAAAAAGGCGTCATTAGAACTGCCGATTTATTTTTAAATATCTCCAATGTTGCCTATTGGTACAAAGAAAAATCACCACAAGATAGAAATGGAATTCGCGAACTTCAATACTTATATCCGGAGATGCGAACCTTTAGTTTTGGATTTAATATGAATTTTTAAAAAAATGAAAAAAATAATAATTTTAGCATTTGCGCTTGGTTCATTAAGCAGTTGTAAAGATTTTTTGAGAATTGAACCAGTACAGCAGATTTCTATTAAAACAGAACTTTCTACTAAAAAAGGAGTTCTAGAAGCACTCAATGGTGCGTATTATAATTTAAGAAGTACAGAATTTACAATGGCAGCGTTCACTTATGGCGATTTGCTTTCAGGCAACTTAAATTTTTCTCCAAATTCTGGCATCAATCCGGGCGTGGTTTCTCCACCAATCAATGTGGATTTGCTTTATGATTTTGATGATGACAAAAACAGCAGTGAACTGGCATATTTTTATGGTGATTCTTATGCTCTAATTAATAATCTGAATTTAATATTAGAAAATCTAGATGCAGTTCCAGACGCTACCACAGAAGAGAAAAATGAAATAAAAGCAGAAACTTTGGCGCTTCGGGCCTATGTGCATTTTCAACTTTATAAAATTTATGCTCAAAACTATACTTATACACCAGATGCTTCTCATATGGGAATTGCGTATGTAAATAAAACTTTAAAAGTCGGTATAGACTATCCCGCAAGAAACACGGCCAAAGAAACATTTAATTTTTTGGAAGCAGACGTCAACGAAGCCATACCACTTTTTCAAAATTCGCCAGCAATTCCTGCGGGAGAAGCCAAAAATTTTATGTCAAAATATGCCACAGAAGTTTTAGCCGCAAAGATTGCACTATGGAAAAATGATTGGCAAACCGCTTTCAACTATAGTGATGATATTATAAAAAATTCTGGAATTTCTTTAGCCCTATCCGCAGATTATCTTTCAACATTTGCAGTAAAAGAAAGCATTTTAGAACTGCCCACAACAGCCGATGATTCATCCTATTTAGATGCGCTATACAATTTTGGCAACGGTACTTATTCAGAATTTACACTTTCGCCAGATGTTTTTAATTTATTCGAAACAGACGATACACGCAAAATGTTGTACGAAAAGCAAAGTTTAAATACCAAAGTGGGAAGTGCAACGGTAAAATTAGATTATCTCTTCCCTACCAAATACAAAACGGGTACAAAAGGATTAATTTATAGGTTATCCGAAGTTTATTTTATTCGTGCAGAAGCAGCACTACATCTCAATAAAATTACAGAAGCCACGCAAGACGTCAACAAAATTCGCAACAGAGCCGGCTTAGCAGATTTAAATATACCTTTAACTATTGATGTTTTGCTAAATGAAAAAAGAAAAGAATTCCCGATGGAAAACAAATACTTTTTCGATTTAATGCGAAATCATAAGAATGTCGTACGAAATTCTGGGTGTATTTCTACCAATTGTAGCCCAACTTATCCAAACGATAAATTTGTGGCGCCTATCCCGCAGAGCGCCGTAGAAATTAATAGTAATATAATACAAAACCCTGGATATTAAGAATTGAAGAAAAAATTTTGGATAATTACCAAAAAAGCGATTCAAAAATTTTTGAATCGCTTTTTTATTAAATTAGACTGAAAATTACTCTTTGATGATTTTTTCAGTATAAACTTTACCATCGGTTTTGATATTTAAAATATACATACCTTTTGGAAGGCTATTTATATTCACCACAGTGTTTGGTTTAGTTTGAAACGTTCTAACTAAAGCACCCGTTGTAGAATAAATTTGTACATCTGCATTTCCAGAAGTCAGCATTTTAAAATTATCCTTAACCAAAGTGTTAGAAATTAATGATTTTTTTGAAACATTAAGGTCTGAAACTGCCAAATTAGATCCTACTACATCTGTCCATTTTGTGCCTAATCGAAACTCATCCAGTTCCATTGTTCCTATTTTTGAAGCTTCTCTTAAAGCAAAACTATTTATACCTGATAATTTAGAAGAAGTTCCCGCAGAACTTGAAAATGTTGGCGCAGGTTCTGTCGCAGAAATTGTAGGATTTACAAAAATTGAAGTTGTGCCATTTGTACCCGTCATATCGTATTTTAATACTACAAGATAAGTTGTTCCTACAGCATAATCTGGCGGAACCGCTGGGAAAATATCGCTCGGGGCAATCGTTCCTCCCGTTGTGTTTACAATACCTAAATTAAAAGTATTTGCCACACTTCCCTGCCGTATAGAAAGTCTAGATACAAAACCTGATGACCCCAAACTCGACCCTGAATTTGGCGAAAAATGCCCAAAATAACCAGGAGGATAAGCGTAGGAATTGGGTTGCATACTCGATACATCTGTTACTTTCAATAAAAAAGAAACATAAGCGGTTGTGGTTGCAGTTGCTGAAAATGCTAAATTAATATCCTCGGAATTTGCATCAGTAATCATAATTCTATTGCCTGTGGAAGGCGAAAAACCTGTATAAGACAAACTGTTTCCAGAATCGGATGCTGTAACAAGCTTTTGAATTTGATCTGCTGTTCCACTGTGTGAAACCCAACCTTCAGATCCGTTCACATTTCCTGTTCCAGCAAAACCACTATATTGCGCGGCATATAAACTTCCTACTAAAATAAGGCCTAAAAAATTATTTCTTTTCATAATAATTGTAATTAAAGTTAAAAATATCATCAAATTTACAAAATTTTAAATATTTATTTATTAAACTGATTTTTGCAACTATTTTAAAACAAAAAAGCGACTCAAAAATGAGCCGCTTGATTTATAATAAATCTAAAAAATTACTCTTTAATAATTTTCTCTGTTGACAATTTACCGTCAGTTACAATTTTTAAAATATACATTCCTTTTGGTAAGTTGTTGATGTTGATCACTTCATTAGATTTTGTTTGAAGTGTTCTTACCAAAGCACCAGTTGCAGAATAAATTTGCAAATCTGCACTTCCAGATGTAAGCATTTTAAAATTATCTTTAACTAAAGTATTAGAAATCAAAGACTTTTTAGTAGCAGAAAGATCGGAAACAGCAAGATATGCAGGTGTTACAGATGCCCAAGTGGAACCAACTCTTACTTCATCTATTTCCATAGAACCAATTTTTGAAGCCTCTCTTAAACAAAAACTTAAAACCGATGCTAATTTCGTAGAAGTACCAGCAGAACTGCTTATGATAGCGGCGGGCTCTGTACCGTTTATAACCGGATTTACGAATAATGATGTTTTACCGCTAGTTCCTGTCATGTCATATTTTAGTACAACCAAATATGTTGTGCCAACTGCATAATCTTGCGGAGATGCAGGGAATATTTCTGAAAGCGGAATTGTGCCGCCAGTTGTGTTTACAATTCCTAAATTAAAAGTATTCGCCACACTTCCTTGTCGAATGGATAATCTTGAAACAAATGTACTAACTGATGTCCCAGAAGTTGGCGCAAAATGTGCAAAATAAGAAGGTGCAAAACCATAAGTATTTGGCTGCATATTTGAAACATCGGTTACTTTTAATAAAAAAGAAGCATAAGCAGTTGTAGTTGCAGCTGCTGAAAACGCAAGATTGATATCTTCAGAATTTGCATCAGAAATAAAAGTTCTATTCCCTGTGGATGCCTCCAAATCCGCATAGGACAAACTGTTTCCTACATCAGAAGCCGTCGCCAATTTTTGTATTTGATTTGCAGTTCCACTGTGTGAAGCCCAACCCTCTGAGCCGTTTACATTTCCTGTACCAGCAAAAGCACTGTACTGTGCAGAACAAAAACTACCTAATAAAATTAAGCCTAAAAAGTAATGTTTTTTCATAAAAAAAAATTTATAATTAATAATTGCAATAATACGCATTAAAAATATTTAATTGACAAATTTATTTCCGTAATTTTAGCAATTATTAGAGAATATATGAAAAAGTTTATTAGTGGTGCATTCCTATTGAGTTGCGCGAGTTATTTAATGGTCAACTGTATAACAACGAATTCGGTCACAAAACCTGCTACAGCTGAAAACAATAATCCTATTGATTTATTAAGAAAGCTATACAGTTCTGGCGATTCTAAAAATTGGCCAAAACCAAATTTAGATGAAAGCAGCAAGATTGGCTTTGTAGATATTGGGCACTTGCCAGAAGTGCAATTTCCAGCAGATAATCAATACAGTAAAGAAAAAGAAGAATTAGGAAAAACTCTGTTTTACGACCCAAGATTGTCGCAATCTAACCAAATCGCTTGTGCGTCTTGCCACGATCCAGAACTCGCTTGGACGGATAATAAAACACTTTCTTTTGGCCATAATAGGCAATTAGGCTCCAGAAACGCCATGTCTATTCTAAATTCCGCTTACGCAACTTCACTATTTTGGGATGGGCGCGCAAAGTCTCTAGAAGATCAGGCACAACAACCAGTTACAAATCCCGTAGAAATGAATGAGCATCTGGATTTGGCAGTAGAAAAAATTGCAAAAATAAAAGGGTATCAAGATTTATTTAAAAAAGCATTCGGCTCTTCAGAAATCAACGAAGATAAAATCACCAAAGCGATTGCGACTTTCGAAAGAACCATTAAAAGTGGCTCTACAAAATTTGATCGGTTTATTGATGGCAAATCTGAAGTCTATTCTGATAGTGAAGTGAATGGGCTAAATTTATTCCGAACAAAAGCGCGCTGCATTAATTGTCATAACACAGGTTATTTTTCAGACAATAAATTTGAAAATGATGGTACTGCACTTTTAGGATCAAAACTTGAGGATTTAGGTCGATATAATGTAACTAAAAATTTAGCCGATTTAGGTAAATTCCGCGTGCCAACCTTAAGAGAAGTAGCCAGAACTGGCCCTTGGATGCACAATGGCTCATTCACTCCACTTCGCGATGTGCTTACGTTTTATAATGCCGGAAACCCTGAAATAAAAAACAAAGATATGGCAACTATTAACGGCGTAAAATACAAATCTCCGAAGTCTAAAAAATTACAGCCACTAAATTTAACAAAAGATGAAATTGAAGATTTAGAGGCCTTTTTGGAAACTTTAAGTTCTAGACCGCAAAGAATTATAGTGCCTGAACTTCCACAATAAATTTAAAAGTTAATCTTTTGTTAAATATATTTTAAAAGCACATTTTATCGCACTTTACCATTAATAATACTTGGCAAATAGTTTCTAAGAACAATCTTTAAATTCTTGAAAATTAGATCCTACCTTTACAAATATTAAGACTTTCAAAAAGAACTTTTTACAAAATAACGGTTTGTATAGAGTGTGCAGGCGCAACTACTTTTGCTGCTTTCCCATTTATCCACAGGTTTACAGGTGTTTCGTTGTCGCTTTCATTCATTAGAACGGTAACTAATTGCCCGTTTGTATTTAAGAATGAGGTGGACTGGATAAAATCTCGATTGCTGGTATTCCCTACTCTTTGAGCGCCAGATTTAATGTATTTTGAAAATTGCCCGATGTAATAATATTCATAAGTATAATGAAGTTTTCCAGTGTTTGTGTCGGCAATAATGGGTGCAAAACAGAAGTTGCCAACGTGGTTAGGGCCGCCTGTTTGGTCTAAAAGAATATTCCAATCCGTAAAACCAGATGAGCCATTATTGAAATCATTTATCATATTTTTTCCGTACAATTCACCTAAACTAACGTCGTATATTTTAGAATAGTCAAAAAGTTCCTTGCAACCTTCTGTGAAAAGCAAAAACTTATCTGGAAAGGCTTTATGCGTTTCTGCAACATTATTAAACATCGGCTGGCTTTTAGTCCAGGTTTCATACCAATGAAAACCAATTCCAGAGGCATATTTCAGGGCTTCTTTCGTATTTAAAGTCGTGGTTGCTCTTTGATAGATTAAATCTCTGTTGTGATCCCAAATTATTACTTTTTTATCTTTCAGCCCATTTTCCCAAAGCGTTGGTCCAAGATTATTGGTAAGAAAATCTCTTTCTTGGTCGGCTGTATAAATGCAACTTTCCCAGATTTGTTTTGCCATCGGCTCATTTTGGATGGTTAATCCCCAAATATCTAAACCTTCTTTTTGATAGGCTTTTATGAATTTTACATAGTAATTTGCCCAACTTTGGTAATATTCTTTTTTTAATGCGCCACCGTGCAACATATCGTTATTGGTTTTCATCCAAGCGGGTGGACTCCAAGGTGAAAAATATAGTTTAAAATCTTTGCCAATATATTCCTGAGCCAATTTTATCAAAGGGATTTTATATTTTCTATCGTGAGAGATATCAAAAGAATTAAGGGCTTTATCATTTTCTTTAACATAAGTGTAAGAATCTGTAGAAAAATCGCAAGAATTCATGTTAGTTCTAACGAGGGAATAGCCAAGACCGTCCTTTCCAAAATAGGCTTCTAAAAATTCCTTCTGTTGCGCTTTTGGTAGTTTTGCAAATGTTTCTGCCGAAGCATCTGTAATTGCACCACCAATACCTATTAGCTTTTGATATTTAAAATTTGGATCTACAAAAACACAAATATCCGTTTCTGAAGGTTGAGGGAAATCTATAAAATTAACCTCTCCTTTGTTTGTTAATTTATCATTGGTTTTAGAATCCGTCATTACAACTTCAGCAGATTTTTTTACCTTATTTTTCCAAAAATTTTGAGCAATGGAATGATTAAATATTAAAAGTAAAAAAATTGGTGTTATTTTCTGAATTTTCATTGGGACGTTTTTTTGTTATTGACTAGCAAATTCATTGCATTCTGGAAGTTTAAATATATTTAAAACTTCTGTAAAATTTGACGTTTTTTTGCTCTTTTTTAAAAAATATAGGTCGCAACAGATCCACCATCTAAAATGGTTGTAGCCCATTTGCCATTTATTTTAATGTTGAAGGCCTGCACAGTTGCTGCATCATTCTCCACAATAAGCACTGTCTTTCCATCGGGTGTTTTAAAACCAACGTTGCTGAGCGTTCCACTTTGCGAAGTTGCGACACGAATTGATCCTTGCGGTACAAATTTAGAAGCATGTGCGATGATATAATATGCTACATTTTTAGTATAAGATTCTGATGAATTGATCGTAATGGCGCCTTTGCAAACTGTGCATCCACCGTTGGTGTGTGGCGAAAAGTTAGGGTCGTTCGCAAGATTCCATTCTAAAGCAGTTTTACTCCAATTTCTCATAGAGCCAATAATTACATTTTTAAGATGCCATTTTAAATCACCAGCAAAATCTCCTGTAGAAGCAGTATATTGTTCGGTAAAATATACATTTTTAGATGGAAATGCATCATGAACGGTGGACAATGCAGAAATATCACCAGCATATAAATGAAATGCAGAACCGTCTATAAAAGGATTTGCAATTGGATCTCCTAAAATAGAAAGAGAATAATTAGTCACATCACAATTGTGATCATAATTAATAATTTTTGTTGAAATACCAGCGCTTTTAAAGGCAGGTCCTAAATTATTTTTAATAAAATCTGCCTGTTGTGGCGCCGTCATCACCAAACTTGGATTATTATTTGGATTTAAAGGTTCATTTTGCGGCGTTACGGCATCAATCATAATCCCATTTTGCTGCATCGCTTTTATGTATTTTACAAAATAATCTGCGTACACGCTATAATATTTTGGCAAAAGACTTCCTCCCACGGTATTTCCATTATCCTTCATCCAAACCGGTGAAGACCAAGGCGTAGCCAGGATTTTAATTTTTGGATTAATTGCTAAAATTTCTTTTAATAAATTAATAAGTGGCAAATCCTTATCCAAACTAAATTTCGTGAGGTTAAGATCTGTTTCACCCGCAGGAATATCATCGTATGAAAAAACAGAACTGTTTAAATCAGACGCGCCAATGCTAATTCTAAGATAACTCACTCCAATAGAAGTGGCAGAATTTCCAAATAAATCTTGTAGTAATTCTTGCTTTTTTGAAGGTGTGAGTTTATTAATTACTTCCGCGCTTCCACCTGTTAAAGTATATCCAAAACCATCCACGGATTGAAAGGTTTGGCTGGTATTGATATCAATATTTTGATAATTATTAGAATCCGAACTAAAAGCCAAAACAGAAGTCTGCTTTTGTAATTTTACAGATTGATCAGATTTTGTAAGCCAAACATCTACTTCGTTCGTCACTGTTGTTGGCGGTTTAATTGGATCTTTAGGCGATGGATCTGTGGTTCCACCTGAACAACAAATTACACTTATTAAAACAATAAAGTACAGTAATGGCTTCGATACTATTTTGCCTTTTATCATTTTTTATTTTTTTAAATTATTGATAAACTCTTATATAATCTACCTCCATGGTTGCCTTGGTAACTGAAGGATCTACTGCTCCACCAAAATTACCTCCCATTGCGACATTTAAAATCAAGAAGAAATTTTGGTTGAATGGTAAACTTGGGTCATTGTTAAAAGTATAATACAACTGATTATCTAAGTAAAATTTAATTGTTGTTGAAGTCCATTCGGTAGAATAAATATGAAATTCTGTAGTTGCTGTTGGGTTAGTTGTAGTTCCGCCGCTACCATTTGCGCCAAAGTGACCTGGATAATGCAAAGTGCTGAAAATTTTATTAAGTTGATTTCCAATATGTTCCATATAATCTATTTCTCCACAAGCGGGCCATGGTGTGGTGTTAATATTATCTCCTAAACTCCACAATGCAGGCCAAGTTCCACCACCAGATGGAAGCTTTGCTCTAATATCAACTCTTCCGTATTTAAAGGAATATTTACCTTTAGTTAATATCCTTGCAGATGTATAAGGGCTTCCTTGGTAATTTTCTTTAATTAAATTAATTTTTAGCGTTCCGTTACTCACGCTTGCATTTTCTAATCGATTGGTATAATATTCTACTTCATTATTTCCCCAGCCTCCTGCACCTAAATCATAACCCCATTTTGAGGAATCTGGTGCGCCATCTATAGAAAACTCATCAGACCAAACTAGTTTCGGAGCAACGTAAACAGTAATTTGTTTATTAGTGGAGACAAAATTAGTTCCGTTATAAGCCGATGCGTAAATGGTATAAACATTTGTTCCTAATTCTTTAAAAGTATAGGTAAAAGAACCCGTAGTAGAAGTTAAAGTTTCTGTGCCAATAAGAAGTTTGTATGAGTTTGCATTATTTGCATTCACAGAAAAATTAACAACCCCAGTTCCATCGCCGTTTGGAAGTGTGCTTGAACTACCAACTATAACATTACTAATTGTAATATTAGTAGGGGTATTGCTTTCAGGAGCGGCAGAATTTCCGCTGCCGCTTCCTGAGCAACTTGAAATGAAAAAAATAAAAAGAATAAACGCGTAATAAATCCCTATTTTTTTTGAAACCATATTTTATTTTGTTTTAAAAGAAATACAGAGTTAATTATTTTAATTAACTCTGTATAGTTTAATTTTTTGGTTATGGTTTTGGTTTTAATCTAATGTACCAAGCATTACCAGGTTCAGTTCCTTGAACTCTTAAATATAAAGTATTTGGCGTAATCTCTAAGATTTCGTATTCTTTCTTAGTCGCGCCATATCCAATAAAAGTGGTGTTGCCATCCAATAAAATACTTGCATTAGTGGTTGTAGCACCTGGCGTATTTACTAGGCCAGAAGAGGACGCAGAAAAGAAAAATGCAGTAGTCCCTCCTGCATAAGGATAACAACCTTCATCTCCAGAAGCAGGAATACCAGTAATACCAGCAAGCGAACCTGTTTTAGTAAATGCGCCGTCTGGTGTTATTGAACTCATAGAATAGGTATTTTTTGCAACGACGGTAAATTTAAAACTCGCGCTGTAAAAACAATTACAACAAGATGCTTTTTCATAAGGTGCCGCTGAATACCATTCTGGCGTATAAGATGTTGTAGTGTATGGGCCTACACCGAAGTGCCCTGCAGTACCCGCATCTACTACCCATGTTTTAGAAGAATCGTTCGTAAGATCAGTAACAATGGTCGGATCAACATTATAGACACTTTTTACGGTAATATCTTTTGTTTCAACTGTAGATGAACCGCCTCTTCCATAGGCTACCACGGTTACTCTATACGTAATATCTCCTGGTGTAGCAAATGTTTTTGTAACGCTTGCGCCATCAGCACTGTTAGGCATCACATCTAAAGTGGGTGTTGCATTCACATCAGAAACTACACTGTAACCAATTTTATAGTTGAGTGCATTGTTTGCGACCGCTGTGATATTTACCACCCCGCTTCCATCTCCATTAGGGGTTGCAGTGCTTTGCCCAACAATTGAAGTTGTGATTTGTAGATTACTTGGAGCAGTGAGATCTCCCAGAGAATAATTCTCGTCTTTACAGGCAAAAATCGCCAAAAATAAAGCAAGTAAAATACCAAAAGTTTTTATAATTTTTTTATTCATGATATAAATATTATTTAGTTTGAGTGATATTATCGACATATACAATTTCGCCGCTACCATTTGCAGCTAAATTATATTGGAAGACATATTGGTTAAATATTTTGCCAGCAGGAATTCCAGCGGCAGAGAAGTCAAAAGTTAACTCTTGCCATTGATTGGCTACTGTAATTGGCACGTCGATACCTGGCGTATAACCGTTACCATCTTCTAACTGAAAATGCAAACTTTTACCAATTTCTGAACTGTAAACCATGATTTTAAATTTACTTCCGTTGTCAATATTAATAGGTACACCATTCGGACTTGCAAGCGGTGTATAAGTCCCTGCCCAAACTTCAGCTCCTACATTTTTAGTGATTCTCCATACTTTCTCACTTGTATTAATACCTGTTTTTGAAGGATTATCAACAACAGCGACATCTGCGCCCCCAAAACTTCCTCCTCCATTATAGTTTTGGATTGGGTTTTCATAAGTTACTGGTAGTGAGAATGGTCCGAAAACAACAATTGGAAATGTTTTTGAACTAGTAGCAGCACCACCACTTAATGCCTTAACTGTAAGTGTATAAACACCAGGAGCGTAATTATGCATTCCTGTAAATGGATTTCCAAGTGATCCTGTTAAAGTAGTAGGTACTTCGTTTGCACCACCATCGCCCCATAAAACTTGAATCCCATTCGCGTTGTCTGCTGTTGCAGAAAGACTTAAGGTTGTTCCTGAAAAACTTTGCTCCAGTTTTATATTAGTTGGTGCAGAAAATGTAACAACTAAAGGATATGTAGTGGTAGTTTCTTCACCAGAAAGACTGTAGGTTTTGATTGTTACAGTATAATTACCTTCTGGATAAGTATGAGAGGTACTTTGCCCAGGTAATACATCCGCAGATGAAGAGCCACCAGTGCCATCACCAAAAAGAACGGTAGATTTTGTAATTCCTTCTCCGATTGGTGTTATTTTGACATTTCCTGAATTATTAGTACTAATGTCAAAAATCTTATTCAAATTAGCACTTGTAGCCGAACTTAAGTCTGGCGCGTCACCCAAACCATTTACATCACAACTAGTAAACGAAACTAAACTTATTGCAACTAAACTTATTATTAATTTTAATTTTTTCATTGTTATAATAATTTATTAATAGTTAGGGTTTTGAACCATTTTCGTATTTTGTAATTCAGAATACGGAATTGGGAAAATTTCATTTTTACCAGCTTTGAAGCCTCTGCTTGCTAATACAGTTGCAGCATCACCCCATCTTACTAAATCAAAAAAACGATGGCCTTCACCTGCTAATTCTGCTCTTCTTTCATTTTTTATCGCTGTCATAGAAACTGGAACTAAAGGCATACCGGCTCTCTTTCGTACTGCATCTAGAAGTGCTTGTGCTCTTGTACCACTTGCGCCTAGTGCTTCTGCTTCTAGAAGATAAGTATCTGCTAGGCGTATGATATAGGTGTCTTGCTGATAATTCAATTCTGTTGCACCTAAACCAGTTGTTTTGTCCGAAGTTCTAGGTACGAATTTGTTTAAAAAATAACCGGTGTCTTTATATCCTGGGATATATTTCGCATCGCCTGAAGCTGATAACGCTTTTAAATCTAAAACAGTTGCTCCAAATCTTTTATCATTTTTCATAAAATCGTAAAAATTTTGGGTAAAAACATTAAAACTCCAGCCCGATGGTAAATCTGGAGCTGCACCTGTTATTTTAACATATCCACGTGGCCCAACCATTTGATTAACAGAATCACCTTCATCTTGACCTTGTCCCCAAAATTCAAATGAAGAATTTCCTGTATTTGTATGGGCAACTTCAATAATTGATTCTGAATTCCATTTATTTGCAACTACCCATAAATCACTAAAATTATCTAGTAATTTATAACCATATTTACTTGTCCCTCCGGGCGTTCCATTCACTTCTGCTAATTGTGCTGCGGCTAAAGCGGGCTGCCCATCATAAAGGTAAACTTTACCTAGTAATGCTTTGGCTGCGCCTTGGCTTAAACGTCCTTTATCGGGAGAAATTATTGGCAAATCATTGATTGCTTCTGTTAAATCTTTTTCGATTTGTTTATAAACATCTTTAGGATCTGCTTGTGTTGGCGTGTAAATATCACCAGCATCTAAAGGTTCCAAAATAAGTGGAATATTTTTAAACATCCGAACCAAATTAAAATAATATAAGGCTCTAAGTGTTTTTGCTTCAGCCGTGTAGCGTGCTATTTTGCTAGCATCCATGGGTACACTTGGTAGTTTTTGAAGCAAAATATTTGCTCTAAATATTCCTTGATAATGATAACTCCAAAAACTTGCAGGTACGGTATTTGCGTTTTCTGTATAATTAGAGAAACTTTGAATTCCTAAACCATCTGTCTCTCCACCACCACCTGCATATTGGTCGTCAGATCCTGCATTCATCATTGTTATCATATTTTCGAAGCCTACAGAGTTTTTCCCTATTACATCATAAACCGCCACTAACCCCGTATAGGCTTCTGCTTCACTTTTATAGTAATTTGAGGTAACTGCCTGTCCGTCTGCAGGAACATTTAAAAAATCGCTTGAGCACGATGAGAAACTGATGACCGCTAAACTAGAAAAAAGTATGGGTTTTATTAAATTATATTTTTTCATTTTTTTCATTTTTAAAATTGAGCATTAATACCAAAAATAAATGTTCTAGCCTGTGGATAAAAACCTTTATCAATACCTAAAGTTGTACCTCCAATTTCTGGATCGTAGCCGGTATATTTAGTAAGGGTAAGTAGATTAGATCCAGAAACATAAATTCTGATTTTTTGTGCGTGGATATTTTCTGTAAGTGATTTTGGTAAAGAATAACCAAAAGAAACTAATTTTAAACGAAGATAATCACCATTTTCTAGATAAAAATCAGACATTCTAGTAAAGTTTCCGTTAGTATCGTTACTTGTTAATCTTGGGTAATCGTTAGAAGTTCCCTCGCCTGTCCATCGACCTAAGGCTCTTGTTTGATAATTTGCAGTACTTACATCTAAACGTCTTAAACCTTGAAAAATCTTATTTCCACCAGCACCTTGGAATAGCGCTGAAAGATCGAAACCTTTATAATCAAAATTTAAAGTTAGTCCATAATTAAATGTTGGTAAGCCTTGACCTAAAAACACTTTATCGGCATCAGTTATAACACCGTCTCCGTTGGTATCTTGCCAGCGAAAATCTCCGGGTTGCGCGTTTGGTTGTATTAAGGCGCCGCCTGCTCCTGTGTAAGCCTTTACATCTGCCCAGTTTTGGAAAATACCTGCTGTTTTGAAGCCATAAAAACTGCCGTAGGGTTGGCCTACAATTAATCTTGTTAAACTTCCTTGCAAAGATTGAAATCCATTTTCATCATAATATTCTGCGTCACCCAAGTTAGTCACCTCATTTTTCAGAGTTGAGAAGTTACCGCTGGCAGAAAAATTAACGTTTCCAAGGCTTTTTCTGTAGTTTACTTCAAACTCAAAACCTTTATTGCTCATGTCTGCGATATTTCCATAAGGATTGTTGGCAACACCTACATAACCAGGAACGGCAAATTGTCTTAAAATTCCCGCAGTTTTTTTATCGAAATACTCTGCGGTAACATTAATGTTTTTAACTAATCTCATGTCAACACCAATGTTAGTTTGAGTAGTTTGTTCCCATTTTAAATTTGGGTTTGCGATTGTTGCTGGAGCAGCACCAATTTGAATTAAATCATTAATAAAATAATTATAATTGTAGGCTAAAAGAGACTCATATTGATTGGCCGCCAAGGCACCATCGTTTCCATTTACCCCATAGCCGAATCTTAGTTTAAGCATCTGAACAATTGAATTGTCCTTCCAAAAATTTTCTTTTGAAACTACCCAACCAACTGATCCGGAAGGAAAAATTCCATATTTATTATCCGGTCCGAAAAGTGAAGAGCCGTCTCTTCTTATAATTCCTGTGAATAAATATTTTTCTTTATAGTTGTAATTTAATCTTGCAAATAAAGACGTTCTATGCACTGGTATAAAATTATAACTATAGCCTCTTTTATTAGCTTCCGGGATTGAAACATTAAAACTAGCATCTACCCAACTGTTTGATGGTAATCCAGTATGTGTAGCACCCACTGTGTTTCCCATTCCATTTTCATAAGTTCCTTGCCCAATTAAGAGGTTAAAATCATGATTCCCTAATTTTGTTTCATACGTTAAAGTATTTTCAACACTCCAATCAAATCCTGTAGAGGCAGTTCTTGAAAGTACATTATTGGCAGTATTACTAGAATTTGCATTCAAATAATACAATGGTGTGAAAGACTGACCTCCCCACCACGCTTTTTTACCATTAACTGTTGTCTTAAAATTTAAGCCTTTAATTAATTTTACACCAACGTAAGCACTCCCAATAAATGTATCAGAATAGCCAAAATTTCCTTTTTGTGTTTCGATATACGCCAAGGGATTTACGATTTCTTGCCCAACTACATTAGAAATACCGTACGCATTACCATTTGCATCTCTTACTATATTAGGTTGTAAATAATTTGGATTGCTATTCAATACCACCGGATCAGTTTCAATGATTGGTGTAAGTGGATCTAGCATAATAGCGTCACTTAGCACACCACCGAATTCACTATTACTCGTTCCAATTCCTACGTTTCTTTGATGGGTGTAAAAAACACTTTCTCCGACAGTAATTCTATCAAGAAATGTATGATTAGAGTTAATTCTAAACGATTTTTTATCATAATTAGAAATTGGTTGCGCAACAATACCTGCTGTATTTTGGGTATTAAAAGAAAGATAAAAATCTGAATTTTCGCTAGAGCCACTAATACTTAGTTCATGGTTAGTTCCCATTGCATTATTACTGAATACCTGCTTTTGCCAATCAGTCCCTACTCCTAATGATCCGATATTTGTGTATAAAACGCCGCCGCCGCCAGCTAGAGATCTTTCATTCATCAAAGCAGCATATTCCGTAGAATTCAATAATTTTAAGGTCTTTGCAGCCGATGACGTACTAATAAAACCATTATAAGAAATATTCATTCTCCCCTTCCTTCCTTTTTTGGTGGTAATAAGAATGACACCTTTTGCCGCTCTAGTTCCGTAAATAGCAGCAGATGCAGCATCTTTTAGGATTTCCATAGATGCTATATCCGCTTGGTTTATGTTTGCGATATCTGCATTTTCTAATGGTACACCATCAACCACCCAAAGAGGATCATTCGCGCCTCCAAAGGTTGTAATACCACGAACCCTAATGGTAGCACCAGAACCTGGCGCACCAGAATTCGCTGCTACAGTTACACCAGAACTTCTACCTTGCAGCATTGTACCTACGCCACCATTCGGAACTTTTTCCAAATCTTTCGCAGTTACTTGTGAAATAGCGCCCGTTACTACACTTTTTTTCTGTTTACCGTAACCCACATTTACAAGAACTACTTCCTCAATTGTTTTTTCTTTAGTACTATCTTGTTTAACTTGGGCATTCGCACCTACAAACGCCACCATACAAGACAAACTAAAAACACTTACCAAGTTTCTTTTCATAATTAATTATAGTTAATTGTTTTTGTCTCAAATTGAGATAACGAAGATATTACAATTTTTCATAAATTATCATAATTTTTTATTTTTTTTCATAATTTTTTTAAAAAATCAAAAAAACGGTTGTTATACTGAAAAATTATTGTAAATCACTATTTAACTTTGTTCTATTAAAAAATTATATTTTTGTGTTTTTAAAAGAAAATAGCAACATATTCTCATATTTATAAAATGGAAAGCAACAAAACCAAAGAAGACTTCTATTTGGAACAATTAGTACAAGCACAAAACTATTTAAGCCACGTTTCTGTAGACTGTGTGATATTTAGTTTCGTTGAAAAAAAATTAAAAGTTTTACTAATAAAGTACAACGATTCTAATCTCTGGACTCTGCCCGGAGGTTTTGTTGGGGCAACCGAAGACCTTAGAGATGCCGCCGCACGTGTTTTGTTTGAAAGAACCCGTTTAGAAAATATTTTTTTGGATCAGTTTCATACTTTTGGTAGAAATAATAGGGTGAAAAAAAGCGATCATGAAGCCATACTAAACAATAAAAACTTAAAAATACCAGAAGATCATTGGATTTTTCAAAGATTTATTAGTGTTGCATATTGCAGTTTATTAGATTATTCTAAATTGAAGTTTTATGAAGAAGACGATTTTTCAAAATGGTTTGATATTGATGATTTACCAAAATTTGCCTTTGACCATCAAAGAATATTTGATTACGCTTTGGTACACTTAGGTAAAAATATCGATACCAATATAGTTGCAAACAATCTACTTCCAAAAAAATTTACCATTAAAGAATTACAAATGCTTTACGAAACTGTTTTAGGTGTGGAGTTTAGAAGAAATAATTTTCAACGTAAAATATTAAGTTTAAATATATTAAAAAGAGAAAAAAATCCCGACGCCGATTTTCCAGACAAAATGCCTTACTATTATAGTTTTATTAAAGGGATAGAAAGCATCGACTTTTAAACAAGATTATAAAATTATTCCAGATTTAGCACAATAAAAATAAACGTTAATCTTTGCTAAAAGAAGCGTATAAATTTTTTTTTCTTTTAAATTTGCAAGTCATTAGCAAAAATGCAGAAATTCTTTGTGGCTAAATATTTTTTAAGCCTAATTTTACTTTTTTCAATCTCATTACTCCACTGTCAATTTATGATCAGTGGCATTGTCATAGATTCGAGTCAGCAAAAACCACTTGCCGATGTTGCTATTTTTAGCAATAATAGCAATATTCCCACTTTTTCGAAAATGGGGAAATTCAGCCTTTCTTCAGATTCTGCTATTCGCCAGTTGCGTTTTGAGAAAAAAGGTTTTAAAACAAAAACCCTCAATATTTCAACTAATAATAATCAAAACATTAAAGTATTTTTAGAGTCTGACAATGTAGAAAATATTGCCGAAGTCGTCATACAAATGACGGCAAAAAAATATAAAAACAAAAAAGAAAATCCCGCTTATGCCATTATGCAGAAGGTTTGGGCGCATAAAAAGAAAAATGGTTTAGACAATTATAAAACCTACCAATACAAAGAATACGAAAAAATTCAGTTTGATCTGAATAATATTGATAGTACATTTATGAAGAAAAAAATCTTCAATAAATTAGACTTTGTATTTAATTATGCAGATTCTGCCGCAAATGGTAAATTATCTTTACCAATGTTTCTCAATGAATCTGTTTATAAAATCTACGGTGAAAACCAACCCGAAAAAAAATTAAAAAAAGATTTAGTTGCCCAAAAAACTTCTGGTTTTCAAGACAACCAAATTATATCAACTACAGCGAAAAACCTCTACAAAGAAATCAATATTTATGATAATACACTGAATTATTTTAATATCGGTTTCCAAAGCCCAGTTTCTACAGACGGTTTCAGCACTTATGATTACAATTTAATAGACAGCCTTTCCATTCGCGGTGAAGATTGCTATCATATAAAATATTTTCCCAAACGAAAAGATGTTTTGGCCTTCACAGGAGATTTATTCATTTCAAAAGACACTTATGCTGTCGTAAAAGCGTCCTTAAAATCAACTAGAAAAATGAATGTGAATTTCGTAAATGGCGTTTTCACAGAATTAGAATTCGATAATCCCGACGAAAACACTTTTCTTCCTTTAAAAAATACCACGCAATTTGATCTTTCTTTAATTAGCAAAAACAAAAAATCGCGAGGGATGCTCGCAAAAAGAACGGTGGAATACTCTGATTACCAATTTAATAAAGAAATTGCTGCGAAAAATTTTGAAAACACAATCCCAAAAACAACAGCAGAACTTACAAAATCTGAGAGTTATTGGGAAAACAACCGTTCAGATTCTTTAAATATTGAAGAAAAAGGCATTTATAAAATGCTTTCTCAACTGCAAGAAGTACCAAAGTTTAAACGTTTTGTGAAAATATATGGCGTGCTTGCTACTGGCTATTACAATGTAGGAAACGCCATAGATATAGGGAATTTGTATTCCACTTTTGGTAATAATATCATTGAAGGAAACCGCTTGAGACTAGGCGCGAGAACTTATTTTTCGGCAAGTGATGATTGGCGAATTCAAGGTTATGGCGCGTATGGCTTCAAAGACCATCAATTCAAATATGGCGTGGAAGCAAAATATATGTTTAATAAACTCAACCGTTTCCAAGTTGGCATTGGTACACGGCGCGATATTTTGCAACTCGGCGTAGGATTGACGGGAGATGACGGCATTATGAGTCGATCTTTTGCATCTTCTACCCTCTTTTCTCGTGGCGATAACGCCTCCTTAAGTTCAAGCACTCAAACTAGTATCTATTCTTCTATAGAACCTTGGAAAAATTTTCAAATTAGATTAGATGGTACTTTGCAAAGTATAAAATCTGCCGATAATTCGCTCTTTGATTTGAGATACAATTACAACAATCAAATTCGGAAAACAGTAAATGATTCGCATCTAACTTTAAGTCTCATTGCAAATCCCGGTGCGCTATTTTCTGAAACAGGTATCGATCGGTATTCTCACACCACGCTTTCACCGACATTTGTGCTAAAATACACGCGCGGTTTGAGAGGTTTGTTTAATGCAGATTTTAACTACAATAAATTACAATTTCTTTATACGCAGCCAATTTTAATCGGCGTTTGGGGTAAATCTATTATCAATTTAGAACTGGGAAAAACTTTCGACGCCTTGCCTTTAGCATTGCAAAATATCATCCCTGGAAATCAATCTTACAGTCTCGTTCCCAATACTTTTTCGCAACTTAATTATTACGAATTTGTTGCAGATACTTATTCAACTTTTAATATTGAACATCATTTTAATGGAAAAATATTGTCTTATATTCCATTAATTAAAAAATTAAAACTTCGTGAAGTTGGTATTTTTCGAGCAGCATACGGAACTTTGAGTGACGCATCGAAAGCGATAAATTTAAGCAAAGTTCAATATTCAGCACCGTCAGAACATGTTTATTATGAATATGGTTTTGGTTTAGAAAATATTGGCTTCGGAAATCTGCGCATTCTGCGGGTAGATTTTATCTGGCGCGGAAACTATCTCAACAATCCCAATATTTCAAAATTTGGAATAAAAGCAGGCATTCAGGTGAATTTTTAGAAAACGTTTACCTTTTTTAATATAATTCTTTTCTTTATTTAAAGACCTTTTTCGCACTGCGATTATAAGCATCACATTGTTTTTTAGTATTTAAAATTACACACTTCAGAACTTTCACAAATTAGAAATAAAAATAATCTCTTCCAAAAATTGAAAGAGATTGTTTTAAAAATTATAGAACTAAATATTCTATACTTTAGACTATTACTATAAACCTGAGTTCGAATAATAATTTTTTGAAAAACATCAATAGGAACGGGCTTTAGCCCGTTTTATAAGGTTTTAAATAAGAATTGGCTTTAGCCAAAACCTAATATACGTTTTGGCTAAAGCCAAATGACGTGTTACATTACATCTTTCATCGGGCTAAAGCCCGACGCAATTGATATTTTTAAGTTATTGATAGTTAATACTTTGAAAATTGAATAATAATCGAACTCAGGTTAAAAGTATCAAATTATTTCTTTATAATTTTAAAATTCTTCAATCCTGTTTCAGTTTTAACACTTAAATAATACAAGCCTTTTTGTAAATTTTTAATATCAATTTGGTTAGAATTTATTGCTTTCGAAAAAACCAATTTCCCTGAAGCATCAGAAATAGTAACGGTGTAATTAGTATTATTTCCTTTATTATTTTTAATATAAATATAATCTGAACTTGGGTTTGGGAAAATTTCTACATCTGCTTCAGATTTAGCCAAATCATTCACACTCAAAGCCGAATTAGTAGCCAACCAAACTGTGGCGTTCAAAAGCAGCGGCTTGTGATTTCCGTTGGCATCTGCTGTGTAGCCGTTGTAAAGTGAATCTCCGGTGTCGCCAGTGCCATCATCTGGAACTGAACTGTCGCCTAAAGCACAAACTTTTCCTGAACCATAAGTTGATGTGGCGAACATTACATTTACCAAACCAGTCGTAGAAGCGCCCGATCTAAAAACCAAGCCTTGCACAGAAGGATTATCTGTAGTATTCAAAGTCATCGTGGTACCATTAAAAAATTGCATCTCGGTAGGCGCTCCTGAAGCGCCATGCAAAATTGGATTACTCGGCAAAGAGGCAAAATTTGTGGTACTTCCTGAGATGTTTGCCAAATCAAAACTAATTCCGAAAGGATCTGATTGTATTGAATTTGTGGTAAAAATATCGTTCCAAATGTGTGGTGAATCCCAACCATCATTATTTCTATCACTAATGTTATGGTCGCTAATAATAAAAAGTCCGCCACCATTTTTCACAAAATTTATCAATGCATCTCTTTCACTTAAAGGAAATCGAAAGTTAGGTTCGTCTATCACAAATACTTTGTAGTTGGATAAATCTTGCGCGTTGTTTGCGTCTCCGTAAGTAATTTTTCCCGTATAAGGCAAAGTTTCTACGGTATAGCCTAGTTTTACTAAATCTATCGCCCATGCACTTAAAGCACCATTCCAATAAGTTTCTGGCGTTGATGAAGTGATGCCACTTTGCGCAGGTGTAGGAATCATTTGTGGGTTAGAATCACTTCCACTAGTCACCATTGTTCCAGAAGAAGTTGCTTTCAGATTGTGTACATCGGCATCTATTACCCAATCGGCATTGCTTGCCATTTCTGCTTTGGTAGCATCAAACAAAATTTTTACTTGCGCTTTTGCCGAAAAAACAATTGAAAATATAACAATTAATAATAATTTGAACTTCATTATAGATTTTTAAAAGATTATTGAAAAAAAAGAGAACGCTTATAAAACAAAAAAATCCCGAAAAATCGGGATTTTAATATGTATAAAACGCCTATAACTTATGCGTTTGGCTCGATTGATACGAAAGATCTGTCGTTTGCTTTTTTGCTGAAAACTACAGTTCCATCTACTAATGCATGCAAAGTATGGTCTTTCCCCATACCAACGTTTAAACCAGGATGGTGAGTTGTACCTCTTTGTCTTACAATAATATTACCTGCAATTGCTGCTTGTCCACCGAAAATCTTTACACCTAATCTTTTAGAATGAGATTCTCTACCGTTTTTGGAACTACCTACTCCTTTTTTGTGTGCCATTTTAAGGGATTATTTTTTAAGTTCGTTAAATTTTGTGATATTCTTTTCAATCGCTGCATCTACATCTTCATGTGTAAGAATTTTTTTTCCTAATTCTTCTTTCACTTCTTTGCCCAAAGCAATAAGAGTTTCTCTATTTTCTTTGGATTGGGAAAGATTATTTTTCTTCAAGTGATAGTTCAATTCATGATCTTCACCAAAGTTTACAGTTGCTCTATCTCCTGTTGCTGCAGAAGTTTTTGTTTCTTCTTTTGCAACTTTTGCTACTGGTTTTTCAGCTTTTGGAGCAGCATCTGCTTTTGCTGTTTCTTTTTTCGGAGCTTTTTTCGCGCCATCAAAACCTGTAATTCCGGTAATTTGAATTTGCGTTAAAGATTGTCTGTGTCCGTTTTTCTTTTCGTATCCTTTTCTTCTTTTTTTCTTGAAAACGATTACTTTATCCGCTTTCAGATGGTTAAGGATTTGGGCATCTACAGTGATACCTTTTACAGCCGGGGCGCCAATTGTGGTTGCTCCGTTTACAGTAAGAAGAACTTTTTCAAAAGACACTTTCGCGCCTACATCTCCTTTCAAACGGTTTACAAACAACTTCTGGTCTTGCTCAACTTTATACTGAAGCCCTGCTATTTCTACAATTGCAAACATTGTTTATGGTTTATTTAATTAATTCAGGGTGCAAAAGTAAGAAATAAATTTGAGTTATCCACAATTCAATTTTATATTTTTCTCTAAATTTTTACAATCTTAAATTTCTTAATCTAAATAAACGCAGTTTATCCGTTATTTTCAACTTTATGGAAAATAGAAATTCTTTCATATATAAATAATGCAAGAAAGCAATAGATTGATTTTAATTAAAATTATTAAGCATAAACACTTTAAAACCCCAATTTCTCAATGCTGAAAAAATATTTTCAACATTTAAACAGGCTTAAAACTTTAACTAAAATCAATTATTTTTTAATTAAATTTGATTTTCAAAACAACTATGAAAAGAGACCTCTACATTGATTTTGCAAAAGGTATTGCTACGCTTTCCATTATCTTTATCCATACCGCGTATTGGTCTGGGCAATATTATATTTCACCAGAAATCCGGATATTTTCTTTGGTTTTTGATGTTCCTGTTTTCTTCGCCTTAAGTGGCCTCACTTCTGGTAATAATGTGGAAAAAACATTATACAGACTATTGAAATTGCAAATCACTTATATGATTTTTGTAACATTTCTCTTCTTTTTAGATTATTTTTTCAAAGTTTTCGGACTTCATTTTTTTGATCTGAATTGGCTGAAAGATTTCTACGCCACTTTCGGTTCCAAATATGTACCTGTAAATATTTCAGATGTTCCACAATGGCAAAATCTCGGTAATTGGTATCTTCATCAATACACTAATGCGGATACTTTCCCAGTAGTAATGGGTAGTTTTTGGTATCTGAAAGTTTATTATATTTTGACGGTTTTTGGCGTTTTAATTTTGCGTTTTTTCCCAAAACACATCTGGTGGTTTATTGCGATATGCCTCGGTTCCACTGCTCTTTTCAATCTATTTCCACAATATTATCCCACGGGGCAAGTCGGTTATGTGGCTTACTATCTCGCGGTTTTTTTAGTGGCACATCAGTTAAAAGGAAAAAAAATACCAACGAAATTTGTTCCTATTTTATACGGAACTTTAGCCATTTTACTAGGAATTCTATTTTATACTTTCGGGAAAGAGGCCTTTTATTTAATGAATCGGCAGAAATTTCCACCCAAAACTGCCTATATTCTTTGGTCTTTCTTTTCATTAATAACAGTTTTCGTTCTATACAATAGATTAAAAATCAATATAGACAATGCCATAAACTATATCGGCAGAAATGCGATTTTCTTCTATTTCGCCCAAGGCATGAGTTCTTCTTTAGTATATTTCGCAGTTGTTCCTTTAAAAGAACATTTCAATTGGGTTGTTTTGATGATTTTAATTTATCTATTTAATGTTTTGCTTGCCGTTGGAATCGCCATTAGTTTAAAAAAACTCGATGCTTTTGGCTGGAAAATATTAGGCTATTTACAAACCAAAACTGCAATTAAATAGATTTTTTTTGGAATTTTGTGAATTTCGGCAATTTCTCAAACCTAAAAATGCAGATTTAAAAAATAAAATCTAATTTTGCCAAACATTACCATGAACAATAACAATAACTACTTAAAACTTTTCCTTCGGTCTTTTTTGCAAGGCTTGGTAATTATTGGTCCAATCGCTGCAACCATAGGTATTATCTGGTATTTTATTTCGGGTATTGATAATTTAATCCCTTCACTTTCCGCACAATTTCCTGGTTTGGTTTTTATCATCGTTATATTAGGAACTGCATTTGTGGGATTTATTGGTAATAAATTTATTATCGGAAAAGTAATTGTTGATAGTTTTGATTATGTTTTAGAACACACACCAGGCATTAAATTTATTTACACTTCCCTAAAAGACGTCATGTCTTCATTTGTGGGTGACAAGAAAAAATTCAACATTCCTGTTTTGGTTCAGACTTCAGCCACACCAGAAGTTTGGCGCGTGGGTTTCCTCACACAAAGTGATTTGTCTTCCGTTGGTTTTCCCGGCTATGTTTCCGTTTACTTACCTCATTCTTACGCCGTTTCCGGCTGGGTAGTTTTTGTTTTAGCCTCCAATATCAAAATTTTAAAAAATGTAGATGCTGCAAATGCAATGAAATTTGCCGTAAGTGGTGGTGTTGCGGGCTTCCATTCCGATGCAGCCGTATTCAAAGCGCCAGAATAGATTTTTAAATATTTTTGGGCAGCTATTCCGCCTTCCGTTCCCAATCTTTTTACTGTCATTGCGATCGAAGCGATGCAATCCGTTGAACATTTTTGCAATCGCAATAACAGTAAAAAGGATTTCCACTCAAGTCGGGCTGCAATTTTCCGCGATTTCCAACTTTATTTTTAAGTTGAAAATTTCGCCACTTTTCTACTTTTTACTTTAAAAATATAATATATGAAACTCCCATACGCAGAACCTTACAGAATAAAAATGATTGAAGAAATTCATCAATCAGAACCAGAACAAAGAAAAAATTGGATAAAAAACGCACATTTTAATTTATTTAATTTAAAAAGTTCACAAGTTTTTATCGATCTCCTTACCGATAGCGGAACAGGCGCAATGTCTGATAAACAATGGAGCGCATTAATGTCTGGCGACGAAAGTTACGCTGGTTCTCGCTCCTTCGATGAACTTCATCAAACGGTAAAAACCTTAACCGGATTTCCCTTCCTTTTACCTACTCACCAAGGAAGAGCAGCGGAAAATATTTTGTTTTCAGTTTTGGTGAAAGACGGCGATTTTATTCCTGGAAATTCACATTTTGACACCACAAAAGGCCACATCGAAATGCGAAAAGCCCACGCGATAGATTGCACCATCGAAAAAGCCTTTAACGTAGATGATCTTTTTCCATTTAAAGGAAATATTGATCTGAACAAATTAGAAGATGTTTATAAAAACAATCCAAAAGAAAAAATTCCTTTTTGTTTAATTACAATAACCTGTAATTCTTCTGGCGGCCAACCGGTTTCTCTAGAAAACATTAAAGCCGTAAAAAAATTATCAGACCAATACGGAATTCCCGTTTATTTTGATGCCGCTCGCTTTGCAGAAAACGCTTACTTTATTAAAACCCGCGAAAAGGGACAAGAAAACCGCACAATAAAAGAAATTGCCAAAGAAATTTTCTCTTACGGCGATGGAATGACGATGAGTTCTAAGAAAGATGGTTTGGTAAATATTGGTGGTTTTATTGCTTTAAACAACGAAAAAGTTTTTCAAGAAGCCTCAAATTTCACCATCATTTTTGAAGGATTTATCACTTATGGCGGAATGGCTGGTCGCGACATGGCGGCTTTAGCAGTCGGTTTAAACGAAGCCACGGAATTTGAATATCTAGAAAGCAGAATTTCTCAGGTAGAATATTTAGGCAAAAAATTGATGGAATATGGTGTTCCGATTCAAAAGCCAATTGGCGGCCATGCGATTTTTATTGATGCTTTAAAATTTTTACCTCATCTGAAAAGAGAAGAATACCCTGCACAAACTTTAGGCATAGAACTCTATAAAGAAGCTGGAATTAGAGCCGTAGAAATCGGTACTTTATTGGCAGACAGAGATCCAGAAACCAGAGAAAACCGCTATCCAAAATTAGAATTGCTGCGCCTTGCAATTCCACGCAGAACTTATACTAATAATCACATGGATTACATTGCCGTTGCTTTAAAAAATGTTTTCGAGCGTAGAAATGAAATAAAATCTGGCTACAAAATTATTTGGGAACCCGCAATTTTAAGACATTTTACCGTGAAATTAGAGGAAGTTTAAGTAAAATCAATTAGGTTCGTGATGCAAATCGAAGGTTAAACCAGCAAGTATCGCAAATTGATTATTTAATGGATTAAATTTTTCAGTAGAAGAAGTGTATTTTTGAATCACAAACTGACCTTCTGTGAATAAACCAATGCCATTATTTAAATAATAGCGAAGCCCTAAATGCCCACCAAAATTTCTTAATCCAAAGTCTAAACCCGGATAAAAATCCATATTTATTGGCATTCTGAAAACTTTCCCTAAACTGGCATTAACCCTTGCCTTTACATCAAAACGGTCTTGAAAATCTGGTTCTAAACCATCAATATCTTTTACATTGTAAAGGTAGGCTACTTGTAAACCTACCGAAATATTTTTCCCTAGGCCATAATCCATCGTTGCAACAGCACCCATCGTGTTATTTCTTTGGAAATCGAAACCCAATTGGGCTTTTAAATCTGTTCTACCTAGGTAAGCGGTGGTTTGAGAATTTGCAATATTTAACGTGAACAGGAGCAATCCTGCAAAAAAAATTTTCATTGGTTTTTAGTTTAAAAACGTAAATATAGTAATACGTTTTAAAAAAAAATAAAAAAATGCAAATAATTAATTTTTTTATTCTACATTTGTAGAACAATCTAATTATTTGTAGAGATGAAAGTTTTAAAATATTTAGCAATTACCATTTTATGCCTCTTACTTTCAAGTTGTGCAGCCAAATATAAAAGTGGAGGTTATTATTTCTTGGATAAAAATCAGAAAAGTTATTACGGAAACGACGCGCAAAAACTTTTCATCTTACTTTCTGACAAATTCGCTTACGACAAACAAGAATTTAATTGTGAAAAAATCAGTGAAAAGGATAAACAATTGCTAGCAGATTTTAATTTAAAACCAAAACATTTACTGTTTTCTTACCATTCCAATTCTGGGCGAGAATCTATTGCTTTTTTAGAAAATGGAAATCCCAACAAATTCAAGTCTTACAAAAAATTAGATACCGAAAATTTCAATATTTACTATAAAACTAAAATCACCAAAAGAAATATTTACCGCGAAAATATTTATCCGTTTCGAAACAAATACATCCACGTTTTAGAAAAATCACCTATTTTTTTCGATAGAAAAAAAGATTCTACAAGCGCTCACAAGGCGAAAATTTTCCCCTTAATTTTAAACAAAAAACCACTAGAATGAAAAATCAGAAATTAACCGAAACAGAAAAAATTTTAATGGATCTGCTTTGGGAAAAAGAAACTGCTTTTATGAAAGATTTATTAGAAGCCTTTCCCGAACCAAAACCTGCGCCCACAACTGTTGCAACGCTTTTAAAACGGATGCAGAATAAAAATTTGGTTGGTTACAAAACCTTCGGAAATTCCCGTCAATATTTCCCAAAAATAGAAAAAGGAAAATATTTTACCGGCGAAATGAAAGGTTTAATAGACCAATTTTTTAATAATTCGGTAACGCAATTTGCTTCATTTTTTACGGCAAACGCAAAATTGTCGCAAAAAGAACTGAAAGAACTTCGCGATATGATTGATGAACAAATAAAAGATTGATTATGGAAACTTATATTTTTAAAATAGTGTTGTGTTCCAGTTTATTTATATTATTCTATAATCTGGTTTTAAAGAATGAAAAATTATTAAAATTTAACCGATTTTATCTAATTGCGACTTTGCTTATTTCGCTTGCGATTCCTTTTCTTCACTATGAAATTGCATCCGTTGAGGTTCAAAAAATATCTGGCTTGCAATTTGGGGAAAGTGAAAATACAATTCAAAATATTGCAATAAAAAATTCAATTTTTACTTTTCAAAATGTGATTTTTACACTATATTTTTTAATCATTTTCTTTCTTTTAATTAAATTTCTACTGAATTTATGGCAAATAAACAGAGAAATTTCCAGTAATGAAAAAGTGAAAAATGGTGCTTTCTGGTTGATTTTAAAAAATGAAAAAACAGCACCGCACAGTTTCTGGAAATATATTTTTATCAATAAAAACGACTTTCAAAAAGGGAATATTAATGAAAAAATTATCCTCCACGAAACGGCACACTTGGAACAAAAGCATTCTTTAGATTTATTATTTATAGAGTTATTTTTAATTTTCTTTTGGTTCAATCCTGCTTTTTATTTATACAAAAAAGCCATTCTTACCAATCACGAATATTTAGCAGACGACCTTGTTTTAAGTAAATCTGGAAACGTTTCAGAATATCAAAACTTACTATTAACCCAACTAATTTCAGAAAAAATATTTTTTAGCAATTCTTTTAATTTAATTAACACCAAAAACCGAATAAAAATGATGACAAAAACCTTATCAAAAACCGCAAAACTAAAATCTTGGATGAGTATTCCGCTTGTAGCGATTGCTTTTTTTACGTTCGCAGAAAAAATCCCAGCGAAAGAAATTAGCATAAAATCTACAAGAGAAATTTCTTTAAATAAAATTGATTTTATAAATGAAACTAAAATCCACTATTTAAAAAGAGAAAAAGACACTATAAAAAAGGACACGTTAAAACCCATGAAACAAATTTTAGAAAAAAAACCTGAAATTGCGCCACCCGTTCCACCTGTTAAAATAAAAACTAAGGATAAAATAGAAAGTCCTGTCGCGCCACCACTTCCTCCAATTGCAGATAAAATAGATGAAAGCGCAGAATTTCCTGGTGGCATAAATGCATTAAGAACACAAGTTGCCAATACATTCGATATATCAAAAATGTCTGGTAATGAAGGTTTAATTAAATCTACAATTTACTTCAAAATCGATGAAAAAGGTGTTGCATCTAATTTTAGAGCCGAAGGAACAAACGAAATATTTAATGCCGAAGCAATCAGAGATTTAAAATTCGTAAACGATGGAAAAATTTGGAAACCAGCAATTCTTGACGGAAAACCTGTCGCGTCCGTCTACAAATTACCTTTAACGATGAAGTTTGAATTTGCTCAACAATCAAAATAAATTGAAAAAGAGCGAAAAAATTTTTCGCTCTTTTTTTATTTAAAATTTAAACTTATTGAATTTCTATTTAATAAAATTGAATATTTTATGCGGCTTTTTTATCCATAGAAATCGCAAAGATAGAAATCAGAAGATTAAACCTTGACAAGGATTTTAAGACCGAATTCCTATAATTTTGTCATTAAAATTCCTTTAAAAGATTGAACTCCCACGGAGTTCTTTTTCAATATTGTTCGTTTTTTCTACAAAGATATTGCTCCTACGGAGCATTTTTATTTTTCGGAAAATTCAAAGATAAAATGGTATCACCTGAAAATTACAGTTGAGATTCCAACGAAATTTCAAATTTTTGGGAGATTTAACTTTTATTCCAAAACTCTAAAAATGTAATCTAAATCTTTTCTCTTCCTTTTTTTCGTAATTTTGTAAAGAACAAAAAATAAATTTTGTTCTTTTTCTTTTTTCTATCAATATGAAATTTCAATTAGAATCTGCATATAAACCAACCGGCGATCAACCACAAGCAATTGAAAGTTTAGTAAAAGGTTTAAATATCGGCGAAAAATACCAAACACTTTTGGGCGTAACTGGTTCTGGAAAAACTTTTACGATTGCAAACGTGATTAATGAAGTGCAGAAACCCACTTTGATTTTAGCGCACAATAAAACTTTGGCAGCGCAATTGTTTATGGAATTTAAAGAATTTTTTCCAAATAATGCCGTAGAATATTTTGTGAGTTATTATGATTATTACCAACCTGAAGCCTATATCGCCTCATCCAACACTTATATTGAAAAGGATCTTTCCATCAATGAAGAAGTAGAAAAATTAAGACTTTCCGCTTCGGCAAGTTTGCTTTCGGGCAGAAGAGACGTGTTAATTGTGGCGTCGGTTTCCTGTATTTACGGTATCGGAAATCCATCGGAGTTTAATAAATCTCTAATTGAAGTTAAAAAAAACGAGAAAATTTCTCGCACAAAGTTACTTCACGCTTTAGTTAGTGCGTTGTATTCCAGAACTTTAAATGAGTTTCAGCGCGGCACATTTCGTGTAAAAGGAGATGTTGTAGATGTTTATCCTGCTTATGCGGATAATGCAATTCGTTTTCAATTTTTTGGTGATGAAATTGAAACCATCCAAAGTTTTGATCCCGTTTCTGGAAATGTGATGTCTGATTTTGATGAAATAAAAGTGTATCCAGCCAATTTATTTGTAACTTCAAAAGAAACGATGATCGGCGCCATAAAGGCGATTCAGGATGATTTGGTAAAACAAGTTGAATTTTTTAGAGCAATTGAAAAACCTTTTGAAGCCAAACGTTTAGAAGAACGCACAGAATTCGATCTGGAAATGATAAAAGAACTCGGCTATTGCAGCGGAATTGAAAATTATTCCCGCTATTTAGATGGAAGAACGCCTGGTTCTCGCCCGTTTTGTCTGTTAGATTATTTTCCAAAAGATTTCTTGATGGTCATTGATGAAAGTCACGCTACGATTCCGCAAGTTCACGCGATGTATGGCGGCGACAGAAGTCGGAAAGAAGTTTTAGTAGAACACGGCTTCAGGCTTCCTGCAGCGATGGACAATCGTCCGCTAAAATTTCCGGAATTTGAAGACATGCAAAATCAGGTAATTTACGTTTCTGCGACGCCGGCAGATTATGAATTAGAAAAATCTGGCGGAACTTATATTGAACAAATTATCCGTCCAACAGGGCTTTTAGATCCAGTTATTGAAATTAAACCTTCTTT
Source organism: Halpernia humi (assembly GCF_900108025.1). Lineage (GTDB taxonomy): Bacteria > Bacteroidota > Bacteroidia > Flavobacteriales > Weeksellaceae > Halpernia > Halpernia humi. The sequence continues at coordinate 239,100 of NZ_FNUS01000002.1, read as the reverse complement.
AAACCAAATTGATGATTTAATTGAAGAAATCCAAAAAAGAGTTGAAATCGATGAGCGAACTTTGGTCACGACTTTAACCAAAAAAATGGCGGAAGAATTAACGAAATATTTTACAAAATTCGGCATTAGAACACGTTACATTCACTCAGATGTAGAAACTTTAGAAAGAATCCAAATTATGCAAGATTTACGTTTGGGCGTTTTTGATGTTTTGGTTGGTGTCAATCTACTACGAGAAGGTCTCGATTTACCCGAAGTTTCTTTAGTGGCGATTTTAGATGCAGACAAAGAAGGAATGCTGCGTTCGAGACGTTCTTTAGTTCAAACCATTGGTCGTGCAGCGAGAAATATAAATGGAAAAGCCATTCTTTACGCCGATAAAATCACAGGTTCTATGCAAAAAGCCATTGATGAAACCAATTATCGACGAGAAAAACAAATGGAATATAACACCAAACATGGCAAAGTTCCGACTGCATTAAACAAAAAAATCAGTGAAACTTTAGTGGGAAGAAGTAAAGATTTCCCAGATCCGAAATACACACAAAAAGATTTGCTTCAAAAAGTAGCTGAAGAAAAAGCGTCTTACGGCGAAAACACAGATGTTCTGATTGCCGCCAAGAAAAAAGCGATGGAAAAAGCGGCGAAAAATCTAGATTTTATTGAAGCAGCGAGATTGCGGGATGAAATTGCGATGTTGAAAACGGATTAGATTTTTAATTTTAACGCAAAGACGCAATTTCATATAATTTGGATTATTTTAAGGCGCAAGGCAAATATTGAAAACATTTTTTTCATTTCTTCTTGCCTTAAAAATTTTTCAACTTGGTTTTAAATATTTCAAAAAGGGTTTTACGCTTTTTATTTGTTTTAAATATTTTTCTTGCGATATTAAAGAATAACTTATTCCGCCGAAGACCAAAAGTTGAGATAAAAAAACAATTACTATCTTCAAATCTGTAATTCCTGAAAAATTAAATGAAAGCATTTCTTGAAATTCTTTAGGTTCATCAAAAAATTTCGAAAAAACATTAATCATCGGTGAAATGACTAAAAAAAATATAAAAATGCCGTTTTGGTGTAAAGTAAGAATTTGTGAGTGGTATTTTTTAGGCAAACGGAATTCTTTGTAATGTCTAATATAATTAATTGATGCATACAATAGTGGAAGAAAAATTGCCGTAATAAAGAATGCTTGAAAGAAATTGACATTGCTGAAATTAGCAACTAAAAAAATGATAAAAACAGAAGGAATCACAAATTTTAGCGATTGCAAAATATTGGCTCTTTCAATTTGCTTGGTTATTTTCCGCATAAAATCTGTTGAATCAATGAGACTAAATTCTCCTTTCCAGGACAAAGTCAAATCTTTTCGCCAGTTTTCTTTTACCTCTTTAAAAGCCTCAGGAAATTGCAAATCATTTTCTCTTTCCAAATGATAAATTTCAGAAATAAAATGATCCTGTACTTCGATTAAAATATCAATCGGAAGTTTTTTGGATAAGAGATAATCGCAGATTTCGGTTTCTTGTGTTTTGGTTATCATCATTATACTTTTCAACCTTGTCAAGGTTTAAAACCTTGACAAGGATTTTAAATTCAAATTATTCTATCTAAAATTAAACTTACTATTTGAACTGCTATTTTAAAGAAAAATGCAACCATGTTAAAGTTTAAAATTTATTTTCTGTTCTAATATTTTTAAAGATTTCTTGTACTCTAAAAAATAGAGAAAACCGTAAATCCAGCCGAAAACAAAAATGTTAAATATTGTAACTGCTTGAATTGCTTCAAAATTGATACTTCCATCAAAAATTATTTTATGAATAGCGATATAATATTTCTCAAATCTTTCGTTAAAATTGTACAAAACAAAATTTCCAATCCAAAGCGTGCATAAAATAAGATTATTTCCTCCATTTTGCACAAAACTAATATTCCTTTTTGCTCTAGTTGGAAAGGTTGATTTTAATATCTTAAAATTGGAAATCAGTAAAATGGCAAAAACAACTGTTATAATGAGATTAACAGAAAATATAAAATTTGATGCTGCAGTTTTACTATAAAAGATTAGTGCAGTCGAAATTATACAGTAAATTCCAAAAGTTAAACTCGCTTTTTTAAATATCTCAATGTCAGACATATATGCAGTTTCTCGATGTATTTTCGTAATATTTGGCCAAAAATAAAATCTTTTCTTCATCACCAAATCCGCTTTCCAAGATTCTTTAACCTCTGAAAAAGCCATCCCAAAATCTTTTCCTTCAACTTCTGTTTTATAATTCATTTGCTCTGAAATATGATCTAAAATCTCAACTTTTAAATCTAAAGGCAAATTTTTCCCATTTAAAAATTCGCCAAATTTTCGGCTTTGTTCTGAAGTAATCATACGTTAAAAATGCTATTTAGATTAAACAGATAACTTTTCATTTCTACTTCCTGCTCGCTTTGTTGGCGTTTTCCTTTGTTGGTTAGGAAATAATATTTCCGATCGCGGCCGTTTACATTTTGCAATTCGGCGTAGATTAAACCTTCGTTTTCTAATTTATGCAAAAGCGGATAAAGCGCGCCTTCCGTCATTTCAAGTTCGCCTTTTGTGAGTTCTTTTGCACGCTGCATAAGTTGATAACCGTACATTTTCACTTCCGTCGAAAGCAATTTCAAAATAATATTTTGAAGCGTTCCTTTATATAATGCATTTTTTTTAGCCATAATATTTTTTAATACCTTACAAAGTTATGCATAATTTTCTTATGTATTAAAATATTTTAAACTTTTTAAAACTTAATCTTTAAATTTGCCCTAATGCAAAGCGAAAAAATTATCTTAGGAATTGATCCCGGAACTTCAATTATGGGTTTCGGCTTGATTTCTATTAAAAAAAATAAATTAGAATTAATTTCCATCCACGAATTGATTTTAAAAAAATACCCCAACCACGAGACGAAACTGAAAGTAATTTTCGATCGAACTTTGGCTTTAATTGATGAATTTCATCCGGATGAAGTGGCTTTGGAAGCGCCATTTTTCGGGAAAAATGTTCAATCTATGTTGAAGTTGGGACGTGCGCAAGGCGTAGCAATGGCGGCGAGTTTACACCGAAATATCCCGATTTGTGAATATTCTCCCAAAAAAGTGAAAATGGCCATCACTGGAAACGGAAACGCGAGTAAAGAACAAGTCGCGGGAATGCTGAAAAATTTATTTAATTTAAAAGAATTACCTTTAAAATCTTTGGATGCTTCTGATGGTTTGGCGGTTGCAGTTTGTCACCATTTCAATTCTGGCAATATTTCTGCTGAAAAATCTTACACTGGTTGGGATGCTTTTTTAAAGCAAAACCCGGAACGCAAGCGGTAAATTTTATCTCGCAGATTACACAGATTGCGCAGATCAATGAATTAAAAATCTGCGAAATCCGGGACCGCATTCATTAAAATAATTTAAAATAAAATCAATCTAAAGACTTTTTAGTTTACCGCGAAATTCATCAATAGAATTGTATCCTTTTTGATTCATAATTTCTGAAAGTTCCGTTAAAATTTTGTCAAAAACTTGAACGCCATTTCTTGCTAAATGCGTTCCAATTTGCACCATTTCTGCGCCGCACAATAAATGTTCAAAAACGTCTTTTCCACTTTCTACGCCGCCACAACCAATTATTTTAATATTTTTATTTAATCTTGTGTAAAACGCGCGAACATTTGCCAAAGCCGTTGGTTTCACATAAGCGCCGCCAATACCGCCAAAACCGTCTTTTGGTTTTATGACTACACTTTCATTTTCAGTATCAATGTATAAACCGTTTCCCACAGAATTGATGCAATTTACATAAGCCAACGGAAATTGATTTAAAATTTCTGCCATTTCATCAAAATGGGCAAAATCAAAATAAGGCGGTAATTTTACACCGAGAGGTTTTTTAAAAAACTCAAAAGCCTTTTCTAAAATTTTTTCTGTCGCTTCAAAATCATAACCAATTTGCGGTTTTCCGGGCACATTTGGGCAAGATAAATTGAGTTCCGTTAAACCTTTAAAATCACTGTCATTCAGTTTGTGAAGCATTTCCAAATTATCTTCCATCGACATTCCTGCAATCGAAAGAAAATTTATTTTTCCCGGATTTTCTTCTTGAAATTTTAAGGAATAATTCAAATAAAAATCAAAACCCAAATTCGGCAAACCCATAGAATTGATGCTTCCGAGCGGCACTTCTACATATCTTGGCGACGGATTTCCTTCGCGTAATTGCGGCGTCGCACTTTTGGTAACGAAACTTCCTGATGATGAATTTTTCATTTCATCTAATTTTTCAGCGTTTTCACACCAAACGCCAGAAGCGTTCATTAGAGGATTTTCAAATTCAAATTGGGCGATTTTTGATTTTAATTCAATCATATTAATTTTTAAAATAATTTAATTTAAATATATAAAAAAAGCGGGCAAAAAAACCGCTGATAATTTAATCCTTAATTTTCAAACTCAATTCATCCAACTGCAAATCCGCAATTTTTGAAGGTGTATCAATCATCACATCGCGTTCGGAATTATTTTTTAAGAATTTTTTTTAATATCAACTCCACTCATTAGGTTTTGTCAAAATATAACCAAATTTATTTTTGATTGCTTCTTCTAACTGTGATTCTTTTAAGGTTTTTCGACCAATGACCATTGATCCTTTTGATTGATTTTTTAAAGCAACACTATTTCTTTTTGGTGGAAATGCTACAAATACTCTTTTGTCTTTGAATTGAGAGTTAATCACTTTTAAAGGCGGGACTAAATCACTATCACCTGAAATCAATATAGCCATATCAAATTTGTTATTAAAAGCATCAATCAAAATTTGCGTTGCTATATTTACATCAGTCATTTTTTCTTTTGGATTTGCCCAAACATTTCCACATCTTTTGCATTCCTCAGTATTAAAATTATATTGACCATATATTATATCTACGTTTTTTACTTCCAATGCTTCTAAATAAGTAGATTGCCTTTTTTGTTTATCAGGATTTCCATTAACTCTGCTAGTAAAATAAATGACCTTTTCTAAAATTTGATTACTATTAATGATATTCTCTGCGAGTAATTTTACATTAAGCCAGCGTAAATAATCAAAACCAGCCTCCATTAATCCAAAATATAGATTAAATCCATCAATGTAAACAATTACTCTTTCTTTTTTCATTTTTTTTAAATTTAGTTTCATATATGAAACTATTTCTTATCTTTGCACCAAGAACATCACAAAAGATAGCATCTTTTGTCCGACGCTTTCATTTATTTGAGAGCGTTTCTTTTTTTCTATTTTAAATTCAATTTAAGTTCTAATTCATCCAACTGCAAATCCGCAATTTTTGAGGGCGCATCAATCATCACATCGCGTCCGGAATTATTTTTTGGAAAAGCAATGTAATCTCTAATTACTTCATTGCCGTCTAAAATGGCTACTAATCTGTCAAAACCAAAGGCCAAACCTGCGTGCGGCGGCGCGCCATATTTAAAGGCGTTCATTAAAAAGCCGAATTGCGCTTCCGCATCTTCTTTTGTAAAACCTAACAAATCAAACATTCTCGACTGCATTTCTTTATCGAAAATCCGTACAGATCCGCCACCGATTTCGTTGCCATTTAAAACCAAATCGTAAGCATTTGCTCTGGCTTTTCCTGGATCTGTTTCCAATAAATGTTCATCTTCCGGTTTTGGTGCCGTGAATGGATGATGCATTGCGTGAAATCTTTCGGTTTCTTCGTCCCATTCCAAAAGTGGAAAATCTACCACCCAGAGTGGTGCAAATTCTTTTGGATTTCTCAAATTTAATTGATTCCCCAATTCCATTCTCAAAGCGGAAAGTTGGGTTCTCACTTTTAAAGTTTCGCCGGACATTAACAAAATTAAATCGCCTTGTTTTGCGCCGAATTTTTCTACAATTTTCTTTAAATCTTCTTCATTAAAAAATTTATTTACGGAAGAAGTAATTACGCCATCATTTTGAAATTTGATCCAAATTAATCCAGAAGCGCCTATTTGCGGGCGTTTTACCCAATCTGCCAAAGCATCAATTTGTTTTCTGGTGTAGTCTGCACAATTTTCTACATTAATTCCTACAACCAATTCTGCATCATCGAATATTTTAAAGTCTTTACCTTTAACCAAATCATTAACCTCAACAAATTTCATATCAAATCTGATGTCCGGTTTGTCGTTGCCGTAAGTTTTCATGGCATCTTCAAAAGTCATTCTCGGGAATTTTCCGAAATCTTTTCCGGTAATATCTTTTAATAAAGTTTGCGTCATTCCTTCGAAAATTTCCAGAACATCTTCTTGTTCTACAAACGCCATTTCGCAATCTATTTGTGTGAATTCTGGTTGTCTGTCGGCGCGAAGATCTTCATCACGGAAACATTTTACAATTTGAAAATAACGGTCCATTCCGCCAATCATTAACAATTGTTTGAAAGTTTGCGGCGATTGTGGTAACGCATAAAACTGTCCTGGATTCATTCTACTTGGAACGACGAAATCTCGCGCGCCTTCTGGTGTAGATTTAATTAAAACCGGCGTTTCAACTTCTATAAAATTTTGATCTGATAAATAATTTCTTACTTTTTGAGCCATTTTGTGACGAAAAATCAACTTTTCACGAACGGTATTTCTTCTAATATCCAAATAGCGGTATTTCATGCGAAGTTCTTCGCCACCGTCGGTTTGATCTTCTATGGTAAAAGGCGGCACCAAAGATTCATTTAAAACCGTTAATTTTTCAACTAAAATTTCAATTTCACCTGTCGCGATATTTGGATTTTTTGAAGTTCTTTCGATAACGTTTCCTTCAATTTGAATCACAAATTCCCGACCCAATTTCCGAGCCTCGTCTAATAATTCTGAAGATGTTCTTTCTGCATCGAAAACCAACTGTGTAATTCCATAACGGTCGCGAAGATCGATCCACAAAACAAAACCTTTGTCTCTAATGGTTTGTACCCAGCCGGAAAGTGTTACTTTCTGACCAATTTGCTTACTTGATAATTCTCCGTTTGTATGAGATCTGAACATTTAAAATTGATTTAATAAAGATTAATTTTCTACCGCTTTTTCCATTAAAACTGATAATAGAAACTTGCCTGCAAAGATAAACTTTTGAGCGTGATTTCAGAAATTTTGAAAATATGAAAGTGCTGTTTAAAACATTAACCGAAATTTTAACTAAAAATTATGATTATATAGAATTTTGAAACGAAATAAATTTTTAATTTTAATGATTATTAACTTTTTTAAATAAAAAACACAAATTATGAGTTTAATTGATCTCATTACCGGAAATGCCGGTGATCAAGTAGCAGAGCAAGCCGGAAATAAGTTCGGAATTAGTAAATCCCAAGTCATTGCACTTCTTGCAGTTGCTGCACCATTAGTAATTTCCTATTTGAAGAAAAAATCGCAAGAAAATCCTGCAGAAGCAGATAACTTAAATGCTGCATTAGACAAAGACCACGATGGAAGCATCTTAAATGATCCTTCACAAGCAGTGAACAGACAAGCGGAAGGAAGTTCAATTTTGGGACACGTTTTTGGCGGCGACCAATCGCAAGTTGAAAATCAACTATCCCAAAGTACAGGGATTTCTATGGATAAAATTGGGCCGATTTTAGCAATGTTGGCACCCGTAATTATGGGTTATCTTGGCAAAGAAAAACAATCCAACGGCGTAACGTCTGGCGGCGGATTAAGCGATTTACTAGGCGGAATATTAGGAAATGCGTCCCAACAGGCACAAGGGCAATCTACAAACCCAATCAATGATATTTTGGGAAGTGTTCTTGGCGGTGGAAGTTCTAGCCCAGATTCAGGAAATCCTTTAAGTAATATTTTAGGAAGTGTTCTTGGTGGTGGAGGCCAGCAACAACAATCTGGCGGTGGCGGCCTTTTAGGCGGATTGCTTGGCGGCCTTTTAGGCGGAAAATAATTGATTAATAGAATTTTTATATCAAAAAACCGAAGATTATTCTTCGGTTTTTTTTGCTTTATCTGCTTTCGGTTTTGCAGTTTTAGTTTCTTTTTCTTCTGGCTTTTTAGCAGCAACTTTGGCTTTTGGCTTGGCTACACTTTTTGCAGTTTCCTTGGGCTTTTTTTCTACTTTCTCTTTTAGTTCTACGGAAGAAACGTAGAGCGGAGTTGATGATTTTCTCATTCTCGATTTGCCATAACTTCCCGCTATTATTTTACCGCGTTTAGATTTTTTATCGCCTTTTCCCATAATGTTTTGATTTAGTTATGATTTAGTTTTGACGAAGTTAATGATTTTTTTTTATCTAAACCTTAGACGAAGTTCGAAATTGCAAACATTAATTTTTAAAAATCGGAACATTAGAACAAGCCTCACCAAACATTAAAGATTTCACCAAAGGTTTTAACTGTTCTACAAGTTCTATATAAGCGTTTTCAGGGATTTTTTCATCTGTGCAGCCTTTTACTAAAACCCTTTTGCCAATTAAATTAGAAAAATCATAAGTTTGAATGGCATTGTGCATCAGTAAAACTTCTAAATCTTCACGGTTTCCGAACACTATTTTTTTTGAAACAGCCGTAATTTTTGCTGTAATTAAAAAGTAAGCCCACAAAGGAATTATAGCATCTGTGGAACAAAAAATATTAACATAAGCATCTTTAAAAATAGATAAATCTAAATTTTCCACGTCTGCTCTAAATTCTTTTTCTTTTAAAACCAATCCTTGAAATAAAAAATCTTTCAAATCTATCCCGATTCTTTTTCCTTTGGGTAACAGCGTAGAAATATCAAAATTTACAAGGCCGCTTTCGGCAATTTTATTTTTAATTTGGAATTCTTCTGACATCTTAATAATACTTTTAGCAAATTTAATTTAATTAATTTAACTTTGAAATGCAATAACTCTTTTAAATTTAAAATGATGACAACTTTAGAGCGAAAAAGAAAATTAAAATTTAAGATTGATTTGTCTTGTGAGGAAACTTTAAATTGAAAAAAATTTAGTAGAAGAGGAAGTTTATATTCTCTATGAAGAACAACTTGCCGAAGTAAACGAAGCAAGAGCAAAATATGAAAGAGGAGAAAGTGCTTCCGACAAAGATTTAGAAAAAAAAAATATTAATTCCTGGGATTTAGAGTACACGTCGAAATCCAGAAAATTTAGAAATATAAAAAATTGAAATACTACATTATTGCAGGAGAAGCCTCCGGAGATTTGCACGGCAGCAATCTGATGAAAGCCTTACAAGAAAAAGATCACAACGCAGAATTTAGATTTTGGGGCGGAAATTTGATGCAAAATATCGGCGGAACTTTAGTAAAACATTACAAAGATTTAGCATTTATGGGCTTTTTGGAAGTCGCAAAAAATATTTCAACCATTTTAAAAAACATCAAATTCTGCAAGCAAGATATTTTAGATTATAAACCCGACGTATTAATTTTAGTCGATTATCCCGGTTTTAATCTTAGAATTGCTGAATTTGCAAAAAAAAACCACATAAAAGTCATCTATTACATTTCGCCGCAGCTTTGGGCTTGGAAAGAAGGACGCGTAGAAAAAATTAAAAATTATGTGGACGAAATGCTCGTAATTTTGCCATTTGAAAAAGATTTTTATAAGAAACATTCCGTTAAAACTCACTTTGTAGGACACCCATTGCTAGATGCGATTTCCGACTTACAACCAATTGATCATCAACAATTTAAAATTAAAAATAAACTTAACGAAAAAGAAATAATTGCACTTTTGCCAGGCTCGCGAGAGCAGGAAGTGAAAAAAATGCTAGATATTATGCTTTCTGTGCGTCCGCATTTTAAAGATTATCAATTTGTAATTGCAGGCGCGCCAAGTTTGAGCAAAGAATTTTATCAAAATTTTGTAGATGAAGATGTGCATTTTGTATCCAACAAAACTTACGATTTATTGCGTTGCTCAAAAGCCGCACTCGTTACTTCTGGCACGGCAACTTTAGAAACCGCGCTCTTAAATATACCAGAAATAGTTTGCTATAAAACCAGCCGAATTTCTTATGAAATTGGAAAACGCGTGGTGAAAAATTTGAAATATATTTCTTTAGTTAATTTAATTATGGATCAAGAAATTGTAACCGAATTAATTCAAAATCACCTCAATACAAAAAATTTGGTTAATAATTTAAATGAAATTTTAGAAGGCGAAAAGCGCCAAAAAATGCTTGAAAATTTCGCCATTCTTCGCGACAAATTAGGCGGTAAAGGCGCCAGTAATCATGCTGCCGAAATTATTGTGGATTTTACAAAAAAATAAATGGTGAAAAAGCAACCATTTTCTATATATTTAGTTGCATTAATTCTCGGGATTTTATTTCAAGACCATTTCATCTTGCAAGCAAAATATATCAATATATTGCTCATAATCAGTTTATTTACTCTATTTTTAGTTTTCTTTAAAAATTATTATTCATCAAAATTTAAGGATTTTTTCAGTGTCTTCTTTGTTTTTATTTTAGGTGTATTTTTATTGAATATTACGAAGCAAAAACCACCAAACATTGCTTTAAGTAAGAAAGAAAATATAGTTTTTAGTTTGGATAAAAAATTAAATATTTCCGATAAAAACAGGCGCTATGAAGTTACTTTCTATAAAAATAAAAACAGTTTCAAAAGTATTCTTACCATTCCAAAAAATCATAAACAATTAGATTTCTCTCACTTTTACAAAGCAGAAGTTTATATCAAAAAAACTGAAAAGCCGTATGCAGATTTCGTTTTTAATTATCAAAAATATTTGGCGCGAAAAAATATTTTTTTTGAGGCTTATTTACCACAAAAACTTTACGAAAGTGGTGTAAAAAAACTGACGATTTTAGAACAAATAAAAAATGAGCGTTTAAAACTTTTAAATAAAATTTCAAACAGCAGTCTGGATGAAAAAAGCAGCGCATTCTTGAAAGGCATTATTCTCGCCGACCGCACCAGCATAGATTCTGACACGGTTTCAGATTTTCAAAACAGCGGATTGATTCATCTTTTGGCAATTTCTGGGACGCATATTGGGATTATTTTCGGTCTTATTTACTTGCTTTGTTTAAAAATTTTTCCTATAAAATTTCGCAGTTTTGCTATTATTTTAAGTTTAATATTTATCTGGAGTTTTGCGCTTTTTATTGGTTTAGGAAATTCTGTAGTGCGCGCTTGCATCATGATTTCCGTCTATTTTACTTATATTTTAATAAACAGAAAGCCCGATCTTTTGCATGCAATTTCACTTGCTGGCTTGATGATTTTAATCGTTAATCCACAGCAAATTTTTGATGTTGGATTTCAACTGAGTTTTTGCGCTGTATTTGGGATTTATTGGTTATACGAACCCATTCTCAATCTCATGCCTCGCTCAAAATTGAAAGCCATCAATTTTATAATTGAAATTTTAGCGATTACTTTAACTGCGCAATTAACGACTCTTCCCTTGGTTTTGTTTTATTTTCATCAGTTTTCATTTATTTCCATATTAGCCAATTTAATCGTTATTCCTTTAGCGGAAATTCTTATCGCATTTTCACTATTTTTGAGTGTTATTTTGGGATTTTCAATAAATATTCTTTGGTTTAATACTATTTATGACTTTTTAATTTTAAACCTTTTAAAATTGGTTCATTGGTTTGCAACTTTAGAATTTGCAATGAATAGAAATGTGGCTTTAAATTTTGTGGAAGTTATTTTAATTTTTATTTCGCTCTATTTTTTGAAATTTCTATTAAAACAATTAAACTGGAAAAATCTCTTAAATTTTGGCTTGATTTTCATTATATTTATTGGTTTTAGATTGATTTTTAATTTTCAGCAAACAAGGAAAAATGAAGTTTTAACGCATTTTTACTTTAATAAAAAAATAATTTCAATTAAAAATGCTAAAGACATATGTTTTTTAGTTCCAGAGAAATTAGATCAAAAAAAAGTGGAAAAATATGTAATTAATCCTTATCTAATATCGGTTAGAAATCATCATTACAAAATTAAAACGTTTAATGAAAAAGTGAAATCCGTTACCATAAATAATAAAAATTACCCATTGGAGTAATCTTATTTAGAAAGATTATAAACTAAAAATTTCTGATAATTCTCACTTTCAGTTCCTATTACATTATCTAACTTTGTGGAAATTCAAATTTAATATCTATGGCTGGTTCATCCACATCCTCAATCGGCAGGAAATACGCAATGGCAATTTCAGCTATGCTCTTGCTTTCGTTTCTGATTGTGCACGTTACGCTTAACTCGCTTTCTGTGTTTAGCAAAGCGTCTTTTAATGAAGCGTCCCAATTTATGGGTTACAATCCATTTATACAATTTGTTTTTCAGCCTATTTTGATGATAGGCGTGGTATTTCACTTTGTGATGGGTTTTATTTTAGAAATTAGAAATAACAAAGCAAGGCCGGTAAAATACAGCGTCAATGCAGGATCTGCCAACTCTAGTTGGATGTCTAGAAACATGATTATTACTGGAGCGGTAATTTTGGCATTTTTAGGTTTGCATTTTTATGACTTTTGGCTTCACGAAATGAATTATAAATATATAGAAGTTTTACCAGAGGATCCAAGTAGATATTGGATGGAACTTCATGAAAAATTTTCAGATTTGTGGCGAGTTATCATATATGTCATTTCTTTTATATTATTAGGATTGCATTTATCACATGGCTTTCAATCTAGTTTTCAATCAATTGGAGCGCGTCATCCAAAATATACGCCTTTTATAAAAGGTTTTGGAACTTGGTTTTCTATTTTAGTGCCTTTGGCTTTTATTGCAATCGCTATTTTTCATTTCGTAACTCAGTAATCATCAGTAAATTATGAGCAAATTAGATTCAAAAATTCCTGCAGGTCCGTTAAAAGATAAATGGGAAAATCATAAAGACCACATGAATTTGGTCTCGCCAAATAACCGCGATAAAATTGATGTAATTGTTATTGGAACAGGTTTAGCAGGCGGTTCTGCAGCCGCAACTTTAGCAGAACAAGGTTATAATGTTAAAGCATTTTGTTACCAAGATTCACCTAGAAGAGCACACTCAATCGCAGCACAAGGTGGCATAAATGCTGCGAAAAACTATCAAGGCGATGGCGATTCTATATACAGATTATTTTACGACACTGTAAAAGGTGGAGATTACCGCTCGCGTGAAGCCAATGTTTATCGATTGGCGCAAGTATCTAGAAATATTATTGACCAATGTGTTTCACAAGGCGTTCCATTTGGTAGAGATTATGGCGGCCAACTAGACAATCGCTCTTTTGGAGGTGTTCAAGTAAAAAGAACTTTTTATGCAAAAGGGCAAACCGGACAGCAACTTTTGCTAGGTGCCTATTCTGCTATGAGCAGACAAATCGGTAAAGGAAGAATTAAAATGCACAACCGTCACGAAATGATGGATCTGGTTTTGGTAGATGGAAAAGCGCGCGGAATTATAGCAAGAAATTTAGTAACAGGTGAAATTGAAAGACACTCCGCACACGCAGTTGTAATCGCTTCTGGAGGTTACGGAAATGTTTATTTTCTTTCTACTAATGCAATGGGATCCAATTGCTCTGCCGCTTGGAAAATTCACAAAAAAGGAGCCTATTTTGCAAATCCATGTTTTGTGCAAATCCACCCAACTTGTATCCCAGTTCATGGCACACAGCAATCGAAATTGACTTTAATGTCTGAATCACTCCGAAATTCTGGTAGAATTTGGGTGCCAAAAAATATTGAAGATGCGAAAGCTATCCGCGAAGGAAAATTAAAAGCAAGAGATATTGCACCAGAAAACAGAGACTATTATTTAGAAAGAAGATATCCTGCTTTTGGAAATTTAGTACCGCGTGATGTGGCCTCTAGAGCAGCAAAAGAAAGATGCGACGCGGGTTTTGGAATAGAAAATAATGATACAAAAGAAGGTGTTTATTTAGATTTTCAAACAGAAATTATTAAAAAAGGACACGAAGCGGCTATCGAAAAAAATATTCACAATCCATCAGAACAGCAAATTTATGACCTCGGAAAAGCGTGGATAGAAGAAAAATACGGCAATTTATTTGTGATGTATGAAAAAATTACCGCCGATAATCCTTACGAAACACCAATGAAAATTTATCCCGCAGTGCATTACACAATGGGCGGCGTTTGGGTAGATTACAATTTACAATCCACCATCCCTGGTTGTTTTGTGATTGGTGAAGCCAATTTTTCTGACCACGGAGCCAATAGATTAGGTGCTTCTGCATTAATGCAAGGTTTAGCGGACGGCTATTTTGTATTGCCTTATACCATTGCAAATTATTTAGCAGCAGATATCAGTACAGGGCCAATTCCAACTGAACAAGAAGAATTTGATGCCGCTGAAAATGAAATTAAAGAAAAAATAAATTTCTTTTTAAATAATAATGGAGATCACTCCGTAGATTATTTCCATAAAAAACTTGGAACCATTATGTGGAACAAAGTGGGCATGGCAAGAACAGCGGAAGGTTTAAAAGAAGCCATGAAAGAAATTGAAGAAGTTCGACAAGATTTTTGGAAAAATGTACGCGTACCAGGAAGCGCAGATCAAATGAATGCAGAATTAGAAAAAGCCTTCCGCGTCGCTGATTTCTTAGAACTTGGGCAATTGATGGCCAAAGATGCACTAGAAAGAAATGAAAGTTGTGGCGGACACTTCCGAACAGAATATTCTACACCAGAAGGTGAAGCGAAACGAGACGACGAAAATTATAAATATGTCGCAGCATGGCAATATAACGGAAATGACATCAATTCTGAAATATTGCACAAAGAAGATTTGGAATATGAAAACATTGCAGTGAAAACAAGAAGTTATAAATAATCTCCAAACAATATTATAAGAAAATGAGTACAAAAAAAGGCTTAAACCTGACTCTAAAAATTTGGAGACAGAAAAACAATAAATCAAAAGGACAATTTGAAACCTATAAAATTGCCGACGTTTCTACCGATTCTTCTTTCTTAGAAATGATGGATATGCTCAATGAGCAACTCATCAACGAAGGAAAAGACACCGTTGCTTTCGACCACGATTGTCGCGAAGGCATCTGCGGAAGTTGCGCTATGTATATCAACGGGCGTCCACACGGCCCAGATACAGGCATCACAACTTGCCAATTACACATGCGAAATTTCAAAGATGGCGAAACCATTCATATCGAACCTTGGAGAAGCGCCGCTTTTCCAGTCATCAAAGATTTAGCAGTTGATCGTTCCGCATTCGATAGGATAATGGCAGCTGGCGGATTCATCTCCGTTAACACTTCTGGCAATACGACAGACGCAAACAGTATTCTCGTGAATAAAGAAGATGCAGATCATGCAATGGATGCAGCCGCGTGCATCGGTTGTGGCGCCTGCGTTGCCACTTGCAAAAACGGTTCGGCCATGTTGTTTGTCGGCGCAAAAGTAACACAACTCGCACTATTACCACAAGGCAAAGTAGAAGCCAAACGCCGCGTTTTAAATATGGTAGCCGCGATGGACGAAGAAGGTTTTGGAAACTGCTCAAACACCGGCGCTTGCGAAGTAGAATGCCCAAAAGGAATATCCTTAAGCGTCATCGCAAAAATGAACCGCGAATATTTTTCCGCAAAAATGGATTAATTTTATTTAGAGCCTATTTAAATTTCATTCAATAAATTTTTTATAGCCTTTTCTTAATTTTCTAAATTAAAATAAACTCTGTTTATTCTTAAATTTAACATTAAGAATTTCAGTGAGTTAAGTTTATTCTGATTAAGCAATCAATAAATTGATTTTTATTAAGTTTTTTAAGTGAAAATGGCTTAATTCCTTAATGGTAAAAATAAATTATAAATTTAAACAGGCTCTTAAAATATATTCACAAAGCCTTCCAATTTTTTTGGAAGGCTTTTTCATTATGAAATACGAAAAAATTTTAGAGTTTTGTGACAAATGAGTGTTATACCATCTTATCTTTGAATTTTCCGAAAAATAAAAATGCTCCGTAGGAGCAATATCTGCGTAGAAAAAATGAATAATATTGAAAAGGAACACCTTAGGAGTTCAATCTTTTAAAGTAATTTTAATGACAAAATTATATTACTTTGACAATACATGACTAAACTTTATTAAATTTTTAGAAGCAAGACAAGAATCCATTTTCCGAATACTCGGCGCGCTGTACACTATATCTCGCCAAGGCGAGGATGCCGTTCCCATCGCGGCTAGGTTGAGGCTTGTTTTTTCTGTTTGAAGTGACGCTCACTACCAATAATCAAACGAATCATTTTTAAAAAAATCGAAAAAGAAAACGATAATCTTAAACCTTCTAGCGCCATATATTTCCGAAATGCTAAAATTTCCATAAAATATCTATAAATCTCTCACAATCTAAACTAATTGATTATTTTTGCAAAAATTAAAATCAAATAAATAAAATGATATTTAAAAATTTAAAAAATAAAATTAATTTCTCTACCGCTTTTAAGTTTGTAGCAGTTTTATTTCTCGCACTTTTTATGACTTCTTGCTCCAAAAAAGTAGAAATAAAAGGTCAATTGAAAAATGCAAATCCTTTAGATCGGATAGAATTTATAGAATCTTCTGGCGTTGCCACTTTACCTTTGGTAAATTTGGGTGTAGACAAAAAAGGCAACTTCGAAGGAAGTTTTCAAGCACCAAAAAACGGCATGTACATCATCACTTATGGCGGCAAACAAGGCACCATATATCTTAAAGGTGGCGAAAAAGTAGATATGACTGGCGATGCAACACAGTTCCCTGCCGAATATGCGGTGACCGGTGCAGCGAAAAATAATAACGATTTCCTCAAAAATTGTCAAGTTTTTCTAGAAACTTATGCTACAAAAATCAACATGGGCCAATTAATTTCAAAACCTGAGCCCGATTTTTTAAAACAAGCAAAAAAAATACAAGACGATCTTTTTAAAAACATTGAAGAAAACGCCAAAAAATACAGCGCTGATAAAGACGTCGTGCAGTGGAAAAAAGACGAACTTACCACTAGTTTGCTTGGGCTTTTAAACCAATATGAAGTAAACCATGGCCAATCTGTGCAAGATCCGTCATTTAAAGTTTCTAAAAATTTCACAGAATACCAAACCGAACTCAATAAAAACGTAGATCGATTGGTAGAAAACCATCCACAATACAGAAATTATCTTCTTGGCACGTTGGGTGAAGATTTTCAAAAATATTCAACCGACAAAAATAAAGATCAAAAGCAGACCACTTCGCAAGTATTTAGCGAATTTCTAAAAACAAAAAAAGACCTTTCGCAAACTGCAAAAGATTATTTACTGGCCTATGTAATTGCACAAACCGATCTGAATATGAGTGCAACTAAAGAAGAAAATGAGAAAGTTGACAAATTGATAGAATCCGACATAAAAAATGCAGAAGTAAAAAAAGATCTTAAAAAAATACAATTTGTTCTTGGCGGCCTAAAAGATGGCGACACAGTGCCAGAAAACAGTTTGGTGAAAGCAGACGGCTCAAAGTTTAGCATAAGCGGGTTAAAAGGAAAACCAACTTTAGTGATGTTTTATGCGTCTTGGAACCGAAATGTTTCCACGACTGTTTTACCGATGCTAGAAGAAGAAATTAAATTTTATAAATCTAAAATGAACTTTGTTTACGTGAATTTTGATGATAGCAAAGAGCAATTCGTAAAAACTAGCACAGCAATGTTTAAAGGTTTACCTGGAACAAACGCTTACGCAGAAGGCGGTATGAATTCTGAAGTTGCAAAAAATTTCGGTATTTATGGCTTTAAACTTCCTGGTTTTTTAGTTTTGGATAAAGACGGAAAAATCGCAGGACACTATTATGTGAACCTTGGCGATCCAGAAATTACTGCTACATTAAACAAAGTAACGGGTTTAAATCAAGTAAAAGCGGCTCCACAAATGCCACAACAAATGATGCCGCAAACTGAAAATGCACCAAAACAAGAAGAGGCAAAATAATATTCTTCTTTATAGAAAATAGAAAAACAGGCAAATTTGCCTGTTTTTTTTGTTTAAAGTTTTTGGGAATTGCCAATTATTTTCGAATTAAAATTGCAATCAATTAGCCTATTTGCAACATTTTTTTATTAGAAATCACCTATGATTGGTTAATTCTTTTTATAAATATGATATAATTAAGAAAGAAATTCGTGCACTTTATTCGCACATTGTCGCCCTTCATTTATAGCCCAAACAACTAAAGATTGCCCTCTTCTAGCGTCTCCACAAGAAAAAACTTTTGTTTGGTTGGTTTTATATTCAATGTTATTTCCGATTAAATTTCCGCGCGGATCTAATAAAACTTCCAAATCTTCTACAATTCCTTTTTGTTCTACATGTAAAAATCCCATTGCAAGAAACGCCAAATCGCATTCAATAATAAATTCAGAATCTGGTTTTTCTTGAAAAGATGTATATCTTCCGCTAACTTCATCTTTCGCCCATTCTAATTCTACCAATTTCAGACCTACAAGATTTCCGTTTTCATCTTTCAAAAATTCTTTTGCATTTACGGCCCATTTTCTCTCGCAACCTTCTTCGTGCGAAGTTGTAGTTTTCAGTACCATCGGATACATCGGCCATGGCATAGAATCGTCTCTTGAAACTGGAGGTTTTGGCATAATTTCTATTTGGTAAACTACAGTTGCACCTTGCCTGTTAGAAGTCCCGATACAATCTGAACCTGTATCTCCGCCACCAATCACGAGCACTTTTTTTCCATAAGCGTCGATATTTTCTTCGCTAAAAGGAATATTACTCACTTTTTTATTATTTTGTCTTAAAAATTGCATCGCAAAATAAACGCCTTTTGCATCTCTATTCCGAATCGGCAAATCTCTTGGGATTGTACTTCCCATTGCTAAAACAATGGCGTGAAAATTCCGATTGAGTTCTTCTGCCGAATAATTTTTACCAACTGTAACATTGGTTTTAAAAATCACACCTTCTTGCTCCATTAGGTTTATGCGTCTTTCTACAATGTTTTTTCCTAATTTAAAATCTGGAATCCCAAATCTTAATAAACCACCTACTTTTTCTTCTTTCTCGAAAACGGTCACTTCATGCCCCATTTTGTTTAGTTCGGCGGCGGCTGCCAAACCAGAAGGTCCTGAACCAACGATTGCTATTTTTTTTCCTGTTTTATTCTCTGGGATAGATGGCTTAACGTAGCCATTTTCAAAAGCAATTTCTATGATGTTTTTTTCAATTTCTTCTATTGTTACAGGCAATTCATTGATGCCCAAAACGCAAGAACCTTCACACGGCGCAGGACAAATTCTTCCTGTAAATTCAGGGAAATTATTCGTACTGATTAAAATATCATAAGCTTTTTTCCATTTTTTTTGATAAACAGCATCATTAAATTCTGGGATAATATTCCCGAGCGGGCAGCCACTTTCACAAAATGGAATGCCGCAACTCATACATCTCGCAGATTGCTCATTCAAAACCTCTTCTGTTGGTAAATGTTGAAATTCTTTAAAATTTCTTTTTCTTTCTTCTACCGGATCTTTCGTTGGAAGTTCTCTTTTATATAATAAAAAACCGTCTGTTTTTCCCATTTTTAAATTTTAAAATAAATAATTTTAATTAAAGTTTTCCTTGCAATTGCAGTGCTTTTTTGTAATCTCGTGGAAAAACTTTCTTAAAATATTTCAAATTTTCATCAAAATCTTTGATGAGATATTTGCCTAATTTGCTTTCCGTTTCGTTGATATGCTCATTAATTAAGTTAAAAATTAAATCTCTATCTTGCGCTGTAAGTTCTTCTACATCTGCCATTTCATCGTTAAAATTCTTTTCTAAATCATTCTGAAAATCCCAAATGTAGGCAATTCCTCCGCTCATTCCAGCGCCAAAATTTCTTCCAATTTTTCCTAAAACAAGCACCGTTCCACCTGTCATATATTCACAACCGTGATCTCCAACGCCTTCTACAACGGCAGTTGCCCCAGAATTTCTTACTGCAAATCTTTCTCCTGCCATTCCATTAATAAAAACTTTTCCGCTCGTAGCGCCATAAAGTGCAACATTCCCGATAATGCTATTTTCACTTGCGTTAAAATCTGAATCTTCATCTGGAAAAACGACTAATTTTGCGCCAGAAAGCCCTTTTCCAAAATAATCATTGGCATCGCCTTCCAAAATCATAGAAATACCTTTGTTGCAAAATGCACCAAAACTTTGCCCCGCTGTTCCTCTTAGATGAAATCTCAAAGCATCATCTTTCATACCTTCCGACTTGTATTTTTTCGTCAGTTCATGTGAAAGAATGGTACCAATTGCTCTATCAATATTTTTAATTTTAAAGCAAGATTCTATGGTTTCATTATTCTCAATCGCTTGTTTAGAAACGTCTAGCATTTCCCAAGAAAGCGATGTTTGTAAGCCGTGATCTTGCTCTTCTGATTTAAAAATTGGCAAATCGGTTTCTATTTTTTTAAGAAACTCACTTAAATCTATATTTTGATGTTTCCAATGTTTTAAATCTTCTCGTTTTGTAAGACATTGGTATTGCCCAACCATTTCATTGATGGTTCTGAACCCTAAAACAGCCATTAATTCTCGAACTTCTGTGGCCAAAAATGTAAAATAATTTACCAAATGATCTGCGCTTCCGCTAAATTTTGCTCTTAAATCTGGATTTTGTGTTGCAATCCCAACTGGGCAAGTATTCAGATGGCATTTTCTCATCAAAATACAACCTTGTACAATTAAGGTAGAAGTTGCAACGCCCCATTCTTCTGCACCGAGAAGAGTGGCAATAACAATATCGCGTCCGGTTTTTATTTGTCCGTCCGATTGAATGGTTACTCTTTGTCTTAATTTATTTTTAATTAAAGTTTGATGTGTTTCTACCAAGCCCAATTCCCACGGAAGTCCAGCGTGTCTGATTGAACTTAAAGGCGATGCGCCCGTTCCGCCGTCGTATCCAGAAATTAAAATATGGTCTGCTTTTGCTTTTGCCACGCCAGAAGCAATGGTTCCGACGCCTGCTTTTGAAACCAATTTTACAGAAATTCTTGCGTGCCGATTGGCATTTTTTAAATCAAAAATGAGTTGTGCTAAATCTTCAATAGAGTAAATATCGTGATGCGGCGGCGGTGAGATTAATCCAACTCCTGGTGTTGAATGTCTCGTTTTCCCAATCCAATCATCTACTTTTTCTCCTGGTAATTGCCCGCCTTCTCCAGGTTTTGCGCCTTGCGCCATTTTTATTTGGATTTCGTCCGCTTGAGACAAATAATAACTGGTTACGCCAAATCTTCCAGACGCAACTTGCTTTATTGCAGATCGCATACTGTCTCCGTTTTCTAATAAATTATATCTTTTTTCATCTTCACCGCCTTCTCCGGTATTGCTTTTGGCGCCAATTCGGTTCATTGCAATTGCTAAAGTGGTGTGGGCTTCCCAAGAAATTGATCCAAAAGACATTGCACCAGAAGCGAATCTTTTTAAAATATTTTCTATTGGTTCTACCTCGCTAATGTCGATTGATGGGCGGTCATTTTTTAGTTCCAACAAAGCACGCAGATTTGCAGGTCTATCTGTTCTATTGATGGCTCTAGAATATTTTTTAAATATCTCGTAATCATTTTTCCAAGTTGCTTGTTGCAAAAGATGGACAGTATTTGGATTGTATTGATGGATTTCACCTTTTTTATTCCATTGATATACACCATTTTGTGGTAAAATATCGCTTTCTAAATCGGGATGAAATGCTAAATTATGTTTTGCTAAAACTTCTTCAGCCAATTCATCAAAACCTAAACCATCGATTCTAGAAATTGCACCTGTAAAACAAGTATTTACGACTAATTTATTAATGCCTACAATTTCGAAAACTTGCGAACCTTGGTAAGATGCCAAAGTAGAAATCCCCATTTTAGAGAAGGTTTTCAGCAAACCATCGCCCACAGATTTTATATAATTTTTCTTTAATGTATCTAAATCTGCATTTTCTATTTCTCCAGATTCTACCAAATTTCTAATACTTGCCAAAGCCAAATATGGATTAATCGCTGTAGCGCCAAATGCAAATAAAGTCGCAAAATGATGCACTTCCCAAACATCACCTGCTTCTATTACCAAGCCCACTTTTCTGCGCATTCCTTTTCTAATTAAATGATGGTGCACCGCAGAACAGGCCAAAAGCGAAGGAATTGTGGCATGAAAAGAATCTTCACCTCGGTCTGAAAGTATAATCACATCAAAACCATCTTCTACAGAGTCGGTTGCATATCTGCAAAGACGATCTAAACCAGCTTTCAGACTTCCTGGCTTTCCATCTGCTTTAAAATAAGTATGAAGTGTTTTTGCTTGAAAATTTCCAGAATCTATACTTCGTAATTTTTCTAACTGATTGTTATTTAAAATAGGATTTTTTAAGGTAATTGAATGTGCAAATTTTTTATCTTCCGTTAAGAGATTACCGTTCCCGCCAATAATTGTGGTAAGAGACATCACCAATCTCTCTCGAATTGGGTCAATCGGCGGATTGGTAACTTGCGCAAAAAGTTGTTTAAAGTAATAACTTAAATGTTGTGGTTTTTCACTTAAAACTGCCAAAGGGGAATCAAAACCCATCGATCCGATTGGTTCTTTTCCCGTTATTGCCATTGGTTTTATAATAAAATCAAAATCTTCTCTGGTGTAACCATGCGCTTTTTGATATTTAAAAATATCTTCCGATTGAAGTTTACTGAATCTGATTCTTGGCGGCCCTAATTCTTCAATATTAATTTTATCTTCTAGCCATGTTTTGTAAGGTTGAGAATGGCAAATTTCATTTTTTAATTCATCATCACTTATAATTTTTCCCTTTACTAAATCTACCACAAACATTTTCCCAGATTGCAATCTGCCTTTGCTAATAATTTTTTCGGGGTCAACTGGTAATGCACCAGATTCTGATGCCATAATAACCAAATCATCACTTGTTACACAAAAGCGCGACGGACGAAGGCCATTTCTGTCTAAAGTGGCGCCAATTATCTCACCATCTGTGAAAGAAATTGAAGCCGGGCCGTCCCACGGTTCCATCATACAGGCGTGAAATTCGTAAAAACTTTTCTTGTATTCTTCCATATTTTCGTGCCCATCCCATGCTTCAGGAATAAGCATCATCATTACGTGTGGCAATGATCTTCCAGAGTGGTAGAGTAATTCTACCATATTATCTAAATATGAGGAATCTGATTGGCCGTCTTTCACCAAAGGCAAAAGCATATCCATTTCTAACGGCGTGAAATATGGGCTTTCAAAATTTTTCTGGCTAGATTTTAACCAATTTAGATTTCCTTGCACAGTATTTACTTCGCCATTATGTGCAATAAATCTGAATGGTTGCGCCAAACTCCAAGTGGGAGAAGTATTTGTTGCAAACCGAGAATGAATCATCCCAAAAGCCGATGTAAGCAAAGGGTTTGAAAGGTCTTTAAAATAATTTCTGATTTGCAAACTTCTCAATTGTCCTTTGTAAACCAATTTTTTACACGAAAAAGAAGCAATGTAAAAGCCTATTTTATCATGCTGCACAACATTATGAATTTGATGAGAAGCATAATTTCTTAATACAAATAATTTTCTCTCAAAAGTTTGCTCATCCTCAATATCGAAAGGTCTTTCCACAAAAACCATTTCCATAACAGGCTCTACGCTTTTTGCTAAGTCGCCTATTTCTAAATTATTAACAGGAACTGGTCGGTAACCCAAAATTTTGAGATTCAGTTTTTCTGCAGAATTTTTTAAGGTTCTTTTGCATTCATCGCGAAGTGCACTATTTTGCGGAAAAAAGAGCATTCCAACGCCATAATAATTGGCTTCAGGTAAATCTATTCCGTATATTAGCGCTTCTGCAGCGAGCAATTCGTGTGGGATTTGAATTTGAATTCCGGCACCATCTCCAGTATTGCTTTCGTAGCCAGTTGCGCCACGATGCTCCATGTTTTCTAGCATTGTGATGGCGTCTGAAACTACTTTAAAACTTTTTACGCCTTTTATGTTGGCGACAAACCCTACACCGCAAGAGTCAAATTCAAATTCTGGTCTATATAATCCTTGGTTTTTCATCTATTTTATTCATTTTCAAGAAGCGAAATTACGGATAATATATTCTTTCACAAATTTTAGTTTGAAAAAAATATTTTTTTTAAGAATTTTTTTAACTATTATTAATGATTTTGAAATTTTGTTATTAACTTAATTATTGCAATTTTATTAAAAGATATATTATCCATTATTATAGTATTTTGCTATAATAAATTCGTGTTTATAGCCTTAATTCCGCATAATAATTTTATTTATTGCCTATAACACACTTTTTTTATTAAAATAAATTTTTCAATAAATCCTAAGTTTTTTTACAGAAATTATAAAAAAAATATTAGAGAAAGAATTCTGCAAGTTTTAATTTAATTAATTTTACGCTCTAATTTAGAATGCTTCAAAATTTAAAGTAAATGAAATCGCAGTTAACAAGTTTGCAAACAAAAACTGATGCATTTGGGCGATTGCTTACGACAATTAATAACATTAATTTCATATGAAAAGAAAAAAGCCAAATCCAATTTTAGAAAACATCAGAATATATGGTGCTGGAGCAAAAGGGGTGGCCATCGGGAAAACTGAAGAAGGCAAAACGGTTTTGGTAAAAGGCGCTGTGCCAGGTGATGTGGTAGATGTGCAGGTTAGAAAATCTAAAAGCAAATATTTTGAAGGTGAAGTTTTAAATTTAGTAACGCCTTCAGAATTTCGTGTTCAACCAAAATGCATTCACTTTGGGGTTTGCGGTGGTTGCAAATGGCAAAATCTTTCTTATGAAAAACAGTTAGACATTAAGAACGATGAAGTTTTTAACAATATTAAAAGAATTGGCGGTTTCGATAATTTTGAATCTTTGCCAATTCTTGGTGCAGAAGAGCAATATTGGTACAGAAATAAAATGGAATTTTCTTTTTCTGATGCGAAATGGCTCACTTTAGATGAAATCAATTCTGGCGAAAATATTGAAAATAAAAATGCTTTAGGATTTCATATTCCGGGAATGTGGAGCAAAATTTTAGATTTAAAAGAATGTTGGTTGCAAGAAGATCCTTCTAACCAAATTCGGCTTGCTGTAAAAAAATTCGCGGATGAAAATGGCTTGGATTATTTTGATGTAAAAAATCAATCTGGCTTTTTGCGAACTTTGATGTTACGCCAAAATTCTATGGGTGAATGGATGGTTTTGTTTCAACTTTATCGGGAGGAAAAGGAAAATAGAGAGAAATTATTTAATTTTTTATTAGAAAATTTTGTAGAAATTAAAACCTTGGTTTATGCCATAAACCCGAAACAAAATGATTCTATTTATGATTTAGACATAGAAATTTATCACGGGGACGGTTTTTTAATGGAAGAAATGGATGGTCTCAGATTTAAAATTGGTCCAAAATCTTTCTTTCAAACCAATTATGAGCAAGCCTTAAATCTTTACAGAAAAACTTTAGAATTTGCTGAAATCACGTTAAATGATGTGGTTTATGATTTATACACCGGAACTGGAACTATTGCGCAATATGTTGCTAAAAAAGCAAAACACGTCATAGGAATTGAGTCTGTGCCAGAAGCAATTGCCGCTGCAAAAGAACACGCAAAACTCAATGGTTTAGATAATTGCGAATTTTTCTGTGGCGATATGAAAGATATTTTCACACCAGAATTTTTAGCCAATCATCCAAAAGCAGATGTTTTAATTACCGATCCACCGCGAGACGGCATGCACGCAAAAGTTGTGGAACAAATTTTAAATTTAGCCCCAGAAAAAATTGTTTATGTGAGTTGTAATTCTGCCACACAAGCGCGAGATATGGCGCTTTTAAAAGAAAATTACACTTTAATAAAAATTCTTCCTGTGGATATGTTTCCGCAAACGCATCATGTGGAAAATATTGCATTGCTAATTAAAAAATAAAAAAAATCCCTTTCAAATAATTTGAAAGGGATTTTGCTTTTACTTAAATTTTAAAGCCAAGGTAATATTGTCGGCCGCCAAACCATCGGTTCTTTTATAATGGCTGTAGCGCAAATCTACACTATTAAAAACGCCCCAAGAACCTGGAACAAAGTGAAGATTCACGCCAATATTGTTGCTTTTAAAATCAGATAAATCATAATCTGAAGTATAAAAATCACTCAACGGATTTGCAGTTGCATATTGATTAAAATATTCCGCAGAAGTTTGCTCGTGAAATCTATAAAACGGACTTACGGAAAAGTTAGGGTTTATTTTCACCGGAACTTCTACACTTGCTGTGTTTCCATTTATCTTCCAATCGTCCCAATAATGGCGGTAATAAAATCTAAAAATCACATTATTTCCGGCAAAATAATTGAGCCTCAAACCTACAGGAATTTTCAACCTATTATCTGGCAGTCTTTCACCTCCGACGGTAACATTATTAAAATATACACGGTTATAAGGTGTAGCAAGAATACCTTTTTGGTAAGCAATATCGGCCAAAACTGAAAATTGTAATCTTTGGTTGACGACTTGCGAGTAAGAATTATCTAAACTAAAAGAAGTTTTACTTTGCCAATCTGTTCCTGTATAGTCTGTTGGTCTTACTTCAAACGGTAAAATCATTTCTCTTCTGTCAAAAAAAGCCTGTCCTTTTACGCTGTATTCGCTGTTATTATCTGCTGAAGCTTTTGCGTAAGAAATTTCTGCACCCAAAGAATTATAATCAAATTCATAAGAATAATAAGCGCCCAAACCAAATGTGCTATTATTTTCTAAATTTTTCACACTCCAATTTAATGAAGGATTGAAACGCCATCCGTATAAAGCAGATGCATGAGACTCGGAATCTGAACCGTAATAATTTCCGCCAGACCCAGATGCTCTGGAAGTAGTTGCATATATTGGTTTAGAATTTAATGAATGTACAGATGTTGTTGCGCCATCTGGCGCCTTTTCAATATAAGCGGTGGAAGCGGAAGTTCGGTGTTCCGCAGTTAAACCAAGATCAAATGTATTCACATATTGGTTGTATTTTTTTACGAATTTTAAATCTAATGTATTCGAAAATTCATCTAGTTTCTCCGAACCATTTCCACCCATAATGGCGGAATGATTGCCGTTTTGGTTGTAGTAACCAGAAATAAAATCTGCTTCTTCTAAAGTAAGAGGTTTATTTTCGTATGAACTTGTTGTTTTTTCTTGGCTAAATCCCAAAAAATAGAAAAACAATGCAGCGATGGTAATTTTAACTTTTCTCATTTTAATTAAAATTAATTACAACCACAACCTCCGCCATTTTTCCCACCATTTGCTCCAGAAGTTCCTTCTCTATAAAGCAGAAAATTAGCTTCTGTTTTTTCAACCGTTCGGTTGCCCAAAATCATTTCGCTATCATTAAGATAGGTTTTTTCGTAGGGCTTCACTGCCGTACAACTGGTTACTGAAAGGGAAAGCAACCCAAAAGCGACACACATTTTTTTCATAGTAAATAGTTATTGTTTTTAAAAATCAGATACAATCGCCTCACTTCATTATTGTTGATTTACAAACTTGGTAATAGCGATTTTATAGTAAATTAATGTTTTTTGAGTAGTAGAAATTATTTTGGTCGTCTATAATAATGCAAGAAATATTCTTCATTTGGTTGATCATTCCAAGTCCTGCTTCAATTCCCATTATTGTAACAGGCGTTGCAAGCGCATCTGAAATTTCTGCATTTGGGCAAATTATGGTTACGCTTTTTATGCCTTGCACGGGAAATCCCGTTTTTGGATCGATGGTATGCGAATATTTTTTGCCACCAATCATTACAAATTTTTCATAATTACCAGAAGTTGCCACCGCCAAATCTGCAATTTCTAAATAAGAAAATGGTTCGTCTTTAAAATCTGGATGCACAATTCCTATCGTCCATTTTTCCTTATTTTCGGGTGTTCCCCACGTTGTAAGATCTCCGGAAGCATTTACTATCCCTGCTTTTGCGCCCAAAGATTTCAGCAAAGTTCTACATTTTTCAGCCGCGTAGCCTTTTCCGATGCCACCAAAGCCAATTCTCATTCCTTCATTTTTTAAGAAAACGGTTTTCTTCTCTTCGTTTAGAATGATGTTTTTATAATTAATGAGTCCCACAGATTTTTTCGCCAAATCTTTATCGGGAAGTTTTGTCATTTTGGTGTCAAAATTCCAGAACTTTTTATCTACGGAACCATAAGAAATATCAAAAGCACCTTGTGTGAGATCAGAAATTTTTTTGCTTCTTTCAATTAATCTATATGTTTCTTCCGAGACTTCAACGGCTTGTTTTCCAGCGTTTTCATTAATTCTAAAAGTTTCACTTTCATTATTGAAAGTGGTAAGTTTACTTTCAATTCTTTTGATTTCAGAAATTGCAGTTTCTAGAAAAAAATCGGCTTCGGTTTCATTTTCTGCTTCTACAGTAAAATCAAAACGATTTCCCATCAACTTTTCTATCCGTTTTTTTTGCACTATTAATTGTTGAGATAAGGTTTTATTTGTTGCTCGAAATAGATAGGATCCATTACACCTAATCCTTCCCAATGTTTTAAAACTTTCCCGTTTTCATCCATTAAAACCATTTCGGGAAAAATGCCATCTTTGTTGTACAATTCTGCAAGTTGCCCGTTTATTTTTTGGTTTTCTGGGCTCAATTTATTTTTTTTCAATCTTGGAAAATCTGCTTCCATTAAAACCAAATGCTGATCTGCAAAACTTTGAAATTCTGTGGTATTAATTACTTTTTTCTGAATATTAATACAGGGAATGCACCAATCTGAACCAGAAAATTTTAGCAAAATAAGTTTGTGTTCTGTTTTTGCTTTTTGCTTTGCTTCTTTTAGATTATTAGTAACAGGGCCAATCGCAAAACAATTTACACTTAAGGCTACAAAGGAAATTAGGATGAAATTTTTCATTTTTCTCATTAGAACGCAATAAATATTGTTTAGTATATCAATTAACAAAACTTTAATGTTTTTTAGCAATTTTAACTAATATTTAGCATTCAAACGTCTGCTGCGCAATATTTTTCAACATAATTCTAGTTCCATTTTTAATTAAATAAAAAAACCGACCAAAAATCATAATATAGAAATTATTCTTCTTTTAGTTGGAAAATAAAACACTTTTTTTATCTTTAGCCAAAATAAATTTTATGACTCAATTTAGATTCTTTTTGATTTCACTTTTATTGGTTGCTTTTACGCCATTTTCTGCACAAGAGAAAAAAGCAGCGCCTAAACCCAAAACCGATACTGCGAAAACAAAAACTGCTGACACAAAAGACAAGAAAAAAGAAAAAATAAAACCCTATGCCGAAGTTATAACTGCAAAAGCAGTTACAGACGACGGGATTTTCAAAGTGCATAAAGTGGAAGACAAATATTATTTTGAGATTCCTGATAAAGCGTTAAAAAAAGAATTTTTGTTGGTAAACAGATTATCAAAAGCAGCGGCAGAAATGAGAAGCGGGATGTCGGGCTATGCAGGAGATCAAATCGGGCAAAACGTTATCTCTTTTGAAAAAGGGCCTAACGATAAAATTTTTATCCGCTCTATTTCATTTCAAGATTATGCTAAAGATTCTACGTCGCAAATGTATAATTCTGTGACGCGAAATAATGTGCAGTCTATTGAGGCGTCTTTTGATATAAAAGCTTACGGAAAAGATAAAAAATCTTCAGTAATTGATGTTACAGACCTTTTAAATGGTGATACAGAATTGATTTCGTTTGAACCGTATGCAAAAAAGAATTTTAGAGTTGGGAAATATGATAAAGACAAGTCTTATATTAATTTTATAAAATCTTTCCCCAATAATATTGAAATTAATACCACAAAAACATTTGCAAGAACCTTAGGAAATAGAAAATTTCCACCAGGAATGGATAAGCCAGAAATAAGTGGAAATTATACTGTTGAAATAAATTCTTCTTTGGTTTTATTGCCAGAAAACAAAATGCAAGCACGGTATTTTGATCCAAGAGTGGGCTATTTTACAGTTGGCTACACCGATTTTGATGAAGATCCGCAAGGCATAAAAAAACTAAGACTCATCAAAAGATGGCGATTAGAACCAAAACCCGAAGATTTAGAAAAATATAAAAGAGGTGAACTGGTAGAACCTGCCAAACCAATAGTTTTCTACATTGATCCTGCAACGCCAAAAAAATGGGTGCCTTATTTAATAGAAGGTGTGAATGATTGGCAAAAAGCCTTCGAAAAAGCTGGATTTAAAAATGCAATTATTGCAAAAGTTCCAAACGCAAAAGACGACCCAGAATGGAGCCTAGATGATGCCCGATTTTCTGGAATTGTCTATAAACCATCAGACGTACCAAATGCTTCCGGACCTTCTATTGCCGATCCACGAACAGGTGAAATTTTAGAAAGCCACATCAATTGGTACCATAATGTGATGAGCTTGCTGCGAGATTGGTATTTTATACAAGCCTCACCGAATGATCCTCGTGCAAGAAAAATGGATTTTGATGATGCCTTAATGGGGCAATTAATCCGTTTTGTATCTTCACACGAAGTGGGACATACGCTTGGTTTACGCCATAATTTTGGTTCTAGTTCTACGGTTCCTGTAGAAAAATTAAGAGATAATAATTGGCTAACGAAAAACGGACATACACCTTCTATAATGGATTATGCACGTTTTGATTATGTGGCGCAACCAGAAGATCACATTTCACCCGAAAACCTCATGCCGAGAATAGGCGATTATGATAAATGGGCGATTGATTGGGGCTACAGAAGATTTTACCAATTCAACAGTCCAGATAAAGAAAAAACTTACCTCAACGACTGGGTTATAAAAAATTTAAAAAACCAAAGATTGTGGTTTGGCACCGAAACCAACCCATTTGATCCGCGCTCGCAAAGTGAGCAGGTTGGCGATAATGCAATGTTAGCCAGTTATTATGGGATTAAAAATTTAAAATTAATTGTTAATAATTTACAAGATTGGACGGCAAAACCGAATGAAAATTACGATGGTCTCGCCGATATGTACAAACAACTAATAGGACAATTTTCTAGATATTTAGGGCACGTCTCTAAATATATTGGCGGCGAAATGGAAACCCCAAAAACCATTGAGCAAAAAGGTGATGTGTATGAAGTGGTTTCTACAAAAGACCAAAAAAGCGCTTTGGACTTTTTAGAAAAAAATATCTTTGAAACTCCTGAATGGCTACTGAAAAAAGATATTTTCGAGAAAACGGGTGGCTCGCCAAGTGAAGTGGTAGAAGGACTTCAGAACCGAGTTTTTTCAAGAATTTTGAGCATACCTGTTTTGAAAAAAATGTACCAATCACAATCTGTAGATGCTAAAGCCTACCCTTTAATAGATTATTTAACAGATTTGAAATCTTCAGTTTTTAGAAACAGTACGCCAGATTTATACGAAAGAAATTTGCAAAGAAATTTTGTGGACTCTTTAATTAAAATAAGCACATCTAAAGAATTTACCACCGATCAATCTGATATTGCCGCATTGGTGAGAGGCACGCTGAACGACATCAAAAATGACGAAAAAGCGAAAGGCAATCTTTCAGACAAAGTGCAACAATATCACAACGAAGATTTAGTTTATAGAATAGAAAAAGCCTTAAATCCTGAAAAAAATTAATGAAGATTATCACCTGTTTTGTCGCTTTCTTATTCTGTTTGTCATTAATGAATTGCAGCAATGAAGATGATATTTGCACGAGTGGCGAGGCCACACCGCGCATTAAAATTAAATTCAAATCGCAGGATAATAAATTAAAAACGCTAGATAGTATTTTTGTAAGTGTAGATTTTGGAAGTGGCGCAAAGAATATTCTGTCACAAAAATTTCCTACAGATTCTATACTTATACCGATGCGCGTAGATGATGCGCCGTTTACAGATATTTATGTGAAATTAGCTTCAAAAGCAGATTCCTCAAAAATTAGAATTAATTATACCACAAAATCGCAATATGTTTCGCCTGCTTGTGGTATAAAAAAATTATATGAAAATGTAAATCCCGTGTTAGAAAAAGCCAATCCAGTTTTAAAAATTGAGCAAAACCAAACCCAAATTTTAAATGAAGCAAAAACTTCTCTATATCTTATTTTTTAGCGGTTTGTCATTGTTTGGTTTTAGCCAAAAAAAAACTGACAGTTCTGCGGTAAAATTTCACTATAAACCCAATTTTATGGTGGGTTTTGATGTTGTGAATGCAGGTGTTTCAGCATTTTCTAATCGGAAATTGTTTCAAGGATTTGTTTCTACTAAATACAAAAAACGGCTTTATCTAATTACTGAGGGAGGTTTTGAAAAAAATATTTATCAAAAAAATGGATATGACGTAAAAGTAAGTGGTCCTTTTGCAAAAATAGGTGCCTTTTATATGTTGGCAGCGGATCGAGAAAATGCAGAAAATGGCTTCTACGCTGGCGGAAAATTGGCGGGTAGTTTTTATACCCAACACTATTTTTCTGTGCCCGTTCGTGGTTTTCAAGGTGGCGATATTTCGGTAGCATTTCCCTCGTCTTCACAGTCTTCATATTGGTTGGAAGGCAATATTGGTGGGCGTGTTCAACTTTTTAAATCGCAGTTTTTTATCGATGTAAACCTTCAGCCAAAATATTTAGTATATACTACGAAGCAGGAAGACATCGTACCTTTAATTGTACCCGGTTTTGGGAAAAGTAGCACAAAATTTAATGTTGGTTTTGCTTGGAATTTAGCATATAAGTTTTAATATTTATTTTATACTTTTAAAAACTAAAAGTCTCAATTTTAATTAAATTCACTTTTTATTAATTATTATATTTGCCCTGCAAGGCCAGTCATCATTAACGAAGAAAAATATTTGAATAATTCTAAAAATAAAAAAACATTTTATATGAAAAAATACTTTACCACCTTTTTGCTTAGTGCAATTTTTGCCAATTCATTTGCGCAATGGAGCCCTGTTAAACAAAAAGAAGATAACGCTAAGGCAAATAGTTTGGCTAATTATTATTACACTTTAGATATCAATCAAGTAAAAAGCACCTTAAAAAACGCTGAAGAAACTGGGAAAGGTGCAAAGCCCGTAATCATTAATATGCCCACTTTGGATGGCAAAATTGAGAAATTCGCGGTCTATAGTTTTCCTGTTATGGTAAAATCCTTAGCAGAACAATATCATCTGGGTTCGTATGTTGGCGTAGGGATAGATGATCCTTCAAAATATATTAGATTTTCTGTTGCTCCAAATAATTTTCAATCGATGATTATTCAAAATGGAAAATACCAATTTATTGAGCCTGAAGAAGCCGATAAAACCATCTACCGGGTGCACGCCAAAACTATAAATACTGGCGACAGACCTTTTTTATGTGGCACAAAAGAAACCCCTTTATCTAAAGAACAACTTAATAAATTATTTAAAGAAGGAAATAATTTTAGCAATCAACCTACCAATTTTTCTAAAAGTTCTGACAGAAAGTACCGAACGATGCGTTTGGCAATTTCCGTGACGGGCGAATACACTACGTATTTCGGAAGCGTTGCAAAAGCGTTAGCGCAAATTAATGCAACTATGACACGTGTAAATGCTGTCTTTGAAAATGATTTTGCTTTGCACTTAAATGTCCAAAATTTTCCACAATTAATTTATACCAATCCCGCGACAGACCCTTATTCTCCTGCTAGTTCTGGTGCAAATGGAAATTGGAATGGTGAATTGATGAATACTTTACACTCCACTATCGGCGATGCTGCATTTGATATTGGACATCTTTTTGGTGCGAGTGGCGGCGGTGGAAACGCTGGTTGCATTGGTTGTGTCTGTAACAATACGCTAAAAACTGGCGGCGGCGCTTATGATAGTTACAAAGGTTCTGGTTTTACTTCTCCTGCAGATGGAAAACCACTAGGAGACACTTTTGATATTGATTATGTAGCGCACGAAATGGGGCATCAATTAGGAGGAAATCACACTTTTTCGTATAATATAGAAGGTACAGGTGTAAATATTGAACCAGGATCGGGTTCTACTATTATGGGTTATGCCGGCATCACTGGTCCACTCAATGATGTGCAGCCAAACTCTGACCCTTATTTTAGTATTGCAACGTTAATACAGGTTCAAAATAATTTAGTAAATAAAACTTGTGATGTTGAAACTTCAATACCAAATAATCCACCATTAATAAATGCTTTGGCCTCGGTTACAATTCCTAAACTAACGCCCTTTGTTTTGACAGCAGAAGCAACAGATCCAGAAAGTGATCCTATGACCTACTGTTGGGAAGAATATGATGACGCTCTCGAAGATATTAATATTTCAAATTTAGGAAATACCACCACAGGCGCATCGTTCAGGTCTCTACTTCCAACAACTAATCCGGTAAGATATTTTCCAAGATTATCCACTGTTTTAGCCGGAAATATTAAAAATAGTGCAGATTGGGAGGCGGTTTCTACCGTCCCTAGATTATCAAAATATACTGTAACTGTTCGGGACAACAACAGTTCTTTCCCAGGATATCAGCAAACGCAATACGCGCAGCAAAATGTAACGGTAGGCAATGAAGGTCCTTTTGCCATTTCTTCTACAAAAGTTTATAATAATGCTGCCGCAGGTTTAACTTGGGATGTTGTAAAGACCAATGCCGCACCTTATAATGTTGCCAATGTGAAAATTGATTATACAACCGATAATGGTGCAAACTGGACGGTTATTTCCGCTTCTACACCAAACGATGGCGCCGAAAATTTAAACTTTGCACCATTAGCAACTGGAACAAAAGTTAAAGTAAGAATTTCCGCACTTAACAATGTTTTTTACACCATTAAAGAACTTACAGTAAGTGAAATTGCTGCTTGCACAGGGGTTGCTCCATCCAATATTGTAGTAGGAAACATTAGTACAGAATCCGCAAGAATTTCTTGGGATCCGATTGCTAACGCAACTTATAGCGTGCGATATAGAAAAATTGGAACTGTGAATTGGACTGTTTTAAATAGTAGCAATCCTTTTCAAAATTTAGATAATTTAGACGAAAATACACAATACGAAGTACAGGTTGCAACTTCTTGCTCCGGAACTGTTGGTGCTTACAGCACTTCAAACAACTTTAATACTTTAATGCTTACTTACTGCACTATAAACTCTGGCAGTAGCGCTTCAGAATATATTTCTAATGTAACCGTAACTTCCGAAAATGGAACTGTGATGAATAATACTTCATCAGCATCTACCTATTCAGATTATACCAATAATGCTTCTAAATTAATTAATTTAATTGCGAACACTACAAATAATACTTTGAGTGTTACTAAAACTTGGCAAGGCAGAAAATATGGAGAAGCAATTTTCGCTTGGATTGATTTTAATAGAGATGGTAATTTTGATGCAAGTGAACAAATTATGGCCTCTTCGTTAGATTTATTTACACCCGTTCAAGGCACTTTTTCTGTTCCCGCAAATGCTTACACAGGAAATGGCTTATTAAGAATGCGTGTTATTTTAACCGACAATGCCGTTCAAGCGACTGCTTGCTCCGCTTTTTCTTACGGAGAAGTAGAAGATTATAACGTGAAAATTTCACCAACTCTAGCCGTAAATGAATCTACTAAAAATAACGCTATTGAGGTTTATCCAAACCCAACTTCCAACATTTTAAACATTACCAATAACTCCGAAAACGCTTCCTACTCTGTTTATAATGTGATTGGGCAAATGGTTGCAAAGGGTAAAGTAGTCGATCATAAAGTGAATGTTTCCAACCTTGAAAAAGGTGTTTACATTATTTCTATAGATAATAAAAACACTACCGAAAAGGTGAAATTTATTAAGAAATAAAAACTAAAATCATATAAAAATGAAAAGCCCGAGAATTATTCTCGGGCTTTTTTTTAGTTAAAATAGTAGAAAATTTAAGAAACCATTTCTTTCAAAATTTTATTTAAAACTTCCTCGGTTGCTTCTTGCAAATTTTCCAAAGTCATATTATTATAAATCACATAATCTGCCTTTTTTATTTTATCTTTTTCGGGCATTTGTTTTTCTAAAATGTTTTCTACTTCGCGGTAGGTTTTTCCATCTCTATCCATCACACGTTTAATTCTCATGTTGTCTTCAGCAGTTACAAGGAGGCTTGCATCGCATTCTTTATCTATTCCCAACTCAAAAAGCAAAGCAGTTTCTTTAAAAATCATTGGCGCAGTTTGTAAACTTCTCCAGTTTTCAAAATCTAATTTCACCGCAGGATGAATGGCATTATTTAATTTTTCTAATAATTGAGAATCTGCAAACACCTTCGCAGACACATATTTTGTGTCGTATTTTCCATTTTCATCATAGGCTTTTTCGCCTAAAAAACCCTTAATTTCTTCGCGCAAAAATTCATTTTCATTCACCAAATTTTTCGCCCGAATATCAGAAAAATAAACTGGAAAACCATTGTCTTCGATAATTCTCGCGACCGTCGTTTTCCCCGAGCCAATACCACCCGTTAAACCTATTAATTTTGGCCTTTCTGCTTGTTCTTCCATTTTTTAATATCCAAAAACTTCGTTAAAGGTAAAAATTTCATCCAACTTCACGCCACGATCCGTCATTTTTACACTTGCCAACTCATTATGCGCATCGTGTTCAAAAAACAAAAGATATTCATGATCAACACATTGTTGCAAAAACTTGGCTTTTTCTTCCATAGTTAAAAGTGGCCTTGTGTCATATCCCATCACATAAACTTGCGGAATATGGCCGGCGGTCGGAATTAAATCTGCCGCAAAAACGATGGTTTTATCCTGGTATTTTATCACTGGAAGCATTTGCTTTTCTGTGTGGCCATCCACAAAAATTACGTCCATTTTTAAATCTGTCCCAAATTTATAATTTCCTGTTTTAGGTAAATCTAAAAACTGGAGTTGTCCGCTTTCTTTTATTGGTAAAATATTTTCGGGTAAAAAACTGGCCTTTTCTCTCGCATTTGGTTCGGTTGCCCATTTCCAATGGTCTTCATTACTCCAATAATGTGCATTTTTAAAAGCAGGTTCATAACCAGTTCGGTCTTTGTTCCACTCTATTGCGCCGCCGCAATGATCAAAATGAAGATGTGTTAAAAAAACATCTGTGATGTCGTCTTTCACAAAACCAAATTTTGCCAAATTTTTCTCTAAAGTATCATCGCCCCAAAGCGAATAATGCCCGAAAAATTTCTCATTTTGCTTATCGCCCAAACCACAATCTATCAAGACCAATTTTTTACCGTCTTCAATTAAAAGTGAGCGTGTCCCGAGTTCTATTAAATTATTTTCATCTGCCGGATTTGTCTTTTGCCACAGTGTTTTTGGCACCACGCCAAACATTGCACCGCCGTCTAATTTAAATTTTCCGCATTGTAAAGGATATAGTTTCATTTTTAATTGATATTTATTCAAAGGTCAAATATTATCGCCAACCTAAATAAGTGTTTTCTTGCATGATAAATTACTGACAATTTCGTATATTTTATTTTTATTTTTGGGGCGAACTCGAGATTGAGGACGAAACCCTCAATTCTCTCCCGATCTCACATTGAAATTTACTTTAATGCAGGTCTTGCTGCAAATGTATCTCTTAACCAAAATTAATATTTTTATTTCTATTGAATTTAAAACAGTTCATCTAATCGTCTTGGAATCGAAATTCCCAAATGTTTATAGGCTTTTTCCGTTACTTCTCTTCCTCTCGGCGTTCTAATTATAAAACCTTCCTGAATTAAAAATGGTTCATAAACTTCTTCCAAAGTTTCCGGATTTTCCCCGATGGAAGTTGCCAAAGCAGAAATCCCAACAGGTTTCCCACGGAAATTTTCGATCATCACGCGCATAATTTTATTATCCATATCATCCAAACCAAATTCATCAACATTTAAAGAATCTAAAGCGAATTTTGTGATTTTAATTTCAATTTCACCATTGCCTTTTATTTCAGCAAAATCCCGAACTCTTCGCAATAAAGCATTTGCAATTCGCGGCGTTCCGCGACTTCGTCTCGCGATTTCTATCGCCGCATCTTCGTAAATTTTAGAACCTAGAACTCTCGCGCTTCTTTCAATAATCATTGATAAAAGTTCAACCGTATAATATTCCAATCGAGATTGAATTCCAAATCTTGCGAGCATCGGTTTTGTGAGCATTCCACTTCTTGTGGTTGCGCCAATCAATGTAAAAGGATTTAAAGCAATTTGAACACTTCGCGCATTCGGGCCGCTTTCGAGCATGATATCAATTTTATAATCTTCCATTGCCGAATACAAATATTCTTCTACAATCGGGGAAAGCCGGTGAATTTCATCAATAAAAAGGACATCATTTTCCTCTAAATTTGTAAGCAAACCTGCCAAACTTCCAGGTTTATCTAAAACCGGACCGGAAGTTAATTTGCAACCAACACCGAGTTCATTTGCAATAATATGCGCTAAAGTTGTTTTTCCCAAACCTGGCGGACCGTGCAATAAAACGTGATCCAGCGCGCCACCACGGTTTTTCGCGGCAGCCACAAAAACTTCAATGTTATCTAAAGTTTTTCTTTGTCCAGCAAAATCCCGAAAACTCTGCGGACGAATTTTTTCTTCTTGAAATAATTCTTCCTCACTCAGGTTTTCTTTGTCAGGATGTAAAAAATCGGGCATTTTCTAAAATTTATCCAAAGATAATATTTTAGATTGAGGTTGAGGTTGAGGTTAAGGAAAAATGCAGCGCAAAAATTTTTGATTAAATTTTGATAAAATATTCGTCAAGTTTAATTTTGATTAGAAACAATTTAGTTTTGGACTTATAATATTCTATTTTTGCAGAATTATGATCGCATCCAATCAAAAACAAAGAATTGCACTTTCCGCCTATTTTCTTTTATCCGGAATTTGCTTTTCTTCTTGGGCTTCCAGAATTCCAACAATAAAAGCCAATTTTAATTTCTCAGCAGAAGATTTAGGCAATTTATTAATGATTTTACCTGCAAGCGCGATTATCGGAATTCCCCTTTCGGGTTGGCTCGTAGCAAAATTTGACAGCCGAATTCCTTTACAAATCTCAAGTTTCGCATTTTTATTGTCTTTATTTTTAATTGGTTTTGCAGATTCGTTATTTGTCCTCATTATTGCGCTCGTTTTATTTTCAATTTCTATGAGAATAATTAATATCGCCATCAACACGCAATCCATTTCAGTACAAGAAAAATTTAAAAAAAGAATTGTCGGCTCATTTCACGGCATTTGGAGTATTGGTGGGATTTTAGGCGTGCTTTTTTCCACGATAATGATTAAATATCAAATTTCGATTTTCTGGCATTTGTTGTCAGTTTCCATTTTTGGTTTAATAATTATTCTTTCGATGTTTCCACTTTTAATTAAAAACGACAAAGCGAAAACCGGAAACAGTTTTAAATTAGAAAAACCGAGCAAATACATTGCACTTTTAGGATTTATGGTCTTTTTTGCGGCGATTTGTGAAGGCGGAATGTACGATTGGAACGGCGTTTATCTAAAAGAAATCGTGAAGCAGGAAGTCTTCACTTACGGCTATTTATTGTTTATGGTTTGTATGACGATTTCGCGCTTGACAATCGATCGACTGATGGAAAAATTTAGCATGCAAACCCTTTATTTTGCGGGTTCAATATTGATCATGTTTGGTGTCTCAATTGCCATTATTTTCCCAACTTTATGGACGGTTCTCATTGGTTTTTCGATGGTTGGATTTGGCGTTTCCGGACTTTATCCGATGACATTTATTCTCGCGGCTAAAGCAAAAAAATATTCACTTCCTATTGTGATTTCAATTATTAGCACTTATTCTACCGTCGGAATGTTTTTAGGACCGCCAATTATCGGTTATTTGGCGCATGTATTTGGTTTGCAAAAAGCATTTATTGTGTTCATTATTGGCGGATTTATGTTTATTCCGTTGAGTAAAATGGTTTTTGATCATTTGAAAATGTGGGAAAAAACTTCAACAAATCAAGTCAATTAAATTTCTTATTTTTAAGACCATTTCGTAAGAAAATATTTTAAGAATTAATATGAAATTAATCGGTCCTTTTAAACAAGTTATTACGCTCGCCAATCTTCCTTTGCGCGGAAAATTGTCTGACAATCAATTGGAAATCATTGAAAATGGCGGTATTTTAATTGAAAATAATTTAATTAAAAAAGTCGGAAAATTCGATGATTTTTTAAATGGTGTCATGCTGAGCGAAGCCGAAGCATCTGATTTAGAAATAGAAAAAATCAAAACAGAACAAATCTGTTTGCCTTCTTTCGTAGATTCTCACACGCATATTTTATTTGGTGGAAACCGCGCCAACGATTTCGCGATGCGAAATGCCGGGAAAACCTATCTTGAAATTGCCGAGCAAGGCGGCGGAATTTGGTCTTCGGTTTTGCACACACGCAAAGAATCAAAAAAAGAACTTTTAGAAAAATTATTAGAACGCATCAACTTCCTTTTAAATAACGGCATTTCAACGATTGAAATAAAAAGCGGCTATGGTTTAAATGTTAAAAATGAACTGAAAATGTTGAGAATCATTAAAGAAGCGCAAACAAAAACGCCCGCAACTTTAATTCCTACTTGTCTAGCGGCACATTTAAAACCAAAAGATTTTAACGGAAATAATGAAGATTATCTCAATTATATTTTAAAGGAAATTTTACCAAAAGTAAAGGAAGAAAATTTAGCCAAAAGAGTTGATATTTTTATTGAAAAAACGGCTTTTCAACCTGAAGAAAGCAAAAATTTTCTTTTGAAAGCGAAGGAAATGGGTTTTGAAATTACCGTTCACGCGGACCAATTTACCTCTGGAAGTGGACGTCTTGCTGCAGAAATCGGGGCAAAATCTGCCGATCATTTAGAAGCGACAATTGACGAGGACATTGATTTCATTGCAAAATCTGAAACCGTTGCAACAGCGCTTCCCGGCGCAAGTTTGGGTTTAGGTGAAAAATTCACACCTGCCGGAAAATTATTAAATGCAGGCGCAATTTTAGCGATTGCAAGCGATTGGAATCCTGGTTCTGCGCCTATGGGAAATTTGATTACACAAGCCTCAATTTTAGCAACTTACGAGAAATTAACCACCGCGGAAGTTTTGGCGGGAATCACTTTTAGAGCCGCTCATGCGTTAAGTTTAAACGACATCGGAAAATTAGAAGAAAATTTTAAGGCAAATTTCGTAACTTTCAGAACAGATAATTTTCAAAATATTCTTTACAATCAAGGAAGTTTAAAAATGGAAAATCTTTACATCAACGGAAATAAAATTTAGATAAAATGGCAAATTTAGAAGTGTGGGAAGTTTTTATACAAACAAAACCCGGCTTATCCCATAAACACGCAGGAATTGTGCAGGCGGCAACCGCTGAAATGGCGCTTCAAAACGCGCGTGATGTTTACACAAGAAGAATGGAAGGAACGTCAATTTGGGTCGTTCCAAGTAAATATATCGTCACTTCCGAAGGCGTAGATAAAGAAGCCTTTTTCGATCCGGCGGACGATAAATTGTACAGACATCCAACATTTTATGAGATTCCAAATGATGTGAAAAATATGTAAAATAGTTGACAGTTGTCAGTTTACAGTTGATAGTTTTTACTACATTCTTGCTTTCCGACAACCAACAACCATTAACCAACAACCACCTTATGAATTCACTATATAATTATACTTTAAAATTGGCCGATGACACCTTAATTATGGGTCAAAGATTGGCAGAATGGTGCGGGAAAGGGCCTTATCTGGAAGAAGATATCGCATTGACGAATATTGCGCTGGATTATTTAGGGCAATCTAATAATTTTTACAAATACGCTGCACAACTTCAGGCTGAAGGAAAAACGGAAGACGATTTGGCTTTTCTTCGTGTTGAAAAAGAATATTTAAATGCGCAACTGGTTGAAATGCCAAACGAAGATTATGCACAAACCATCTTGAAAGTTTATTTTTTCTGTGCTTATCAAAAGTTACTTTATGAAAATTTAAGCAATAGTTCGGATGAAATGTTTTCGGCTTTAGCGCAAAAATCTTTAAAAGAGGTAAAATACCATTACACGCATTCAAAAACCTGGATGAATGTTTTTGCCGCCGGAACTGAGGAAAGTTTGCAAAGATTAAATAAGGCTTTAGAAAATATTTGGGAATACACCGGCGGATTATTCGACGAAACTGAAGATGAAGAAAACCTTTTTGAATTGGGAATCATTCCTTCTTCCAAAGCACTTTTCGCGGAATGGAAATCCTTGATTAAAAAAAATTTTGCAGAATTTAATTTAGAAGTTCCGGAATCTGAATTTATGCAGAAAGGTTCTAGAAAAGGTGTTCACACAGAATATTTTGGTTATATTTTATGCGAACTTCAGTATATGCAAAGAACTTATCCGGATTGCACGTGGTAACTAGAGATTTTAAATTATAGATTTTAAATTTTAAATTATTTAAAAATTAAACTTTGGTAAACAGTAAAATAGATCTAATAAAATTGCTCTCAAAAATCCCTGATCCGGAAATTCCGGTTATCAATATTGTTGAATTGGGAATCGTTCGTGGGGCAAAAATGCTGTCGGAAGGTGAAGTGGAAGTCATTATTACGCCCACTTATTCGGCTTGTCCTGCAATGTTTAACATTGAAGAAGATATTATTAAATTATTGAAGGAACATAATTTAAAACCAAAAGTAACGACGCAAATGTTTCCAATTTGGACAACCGATTGGATGACGGATGAAGCGAGAGAAAAGTTGCGCGCCTACGGAATTACACCACCCGAAAAAGGGGAAGGTAAAAATCACTTAAATGTTCCAAAAAAATGCCCGCGATGTGGCTCAGAAAACACAAAAGAATTGAGCAGGTTTGGTTCTACTTTATGTAAATCTTCGTACCAATGCAACGATTGTTTAGAACCTTTTGACTATTTTAAATGTCATTAAGACAAGGTAAAAGTAAAAAGGCAAAAGTAAAAAGTGTTAAAATCATTTATCAATTATCATTCATCAATTATCATTCATCAATTATAAAAAATGTACACACAAATAGATACGCAAACCCTTTTAGACGGCAAACTTCAGATTGCCTATCTCAATCAGCCAGAAACTTACAACAGTTTAAATAAAAAATTGTTGACAGAATTGCGGGATTTTATTCAGGATTGTAATGAAAGTGAAATCGTGCGCTGCATCGCAATTTCTGGACGTGGGAAAGCATTTTGCTCGGGTCAAAATTTGAAAGAAGCGCTTTCAATGGGCGATGATATGGAAGATGAACGATTTATCCAGCGAATGGTGATCGATTATTATAATCCTTTAGTTAAACAAATTTCAAATGCAAAAAAACCAATTATTTCCTTGGTAAATGGTCCTGCAGTTGGCGCTGGCGCAATGCTTGCGTTGATTTGTGATTTCACTTTAGCCACAGAAAGTTCTTATTTTTCTCAGGCTTTTGTGAATATTGGTTTAATTCCAGATACTGGCGGAACTTACTTTTTACCGAAACTTTTAGGAAGACAGCAAGCGAATTATTTGGCTTTTACCGGTAAAAAATTATCAGCCACAGAAGCGAAAAATTTAGGTTTAATTGCCGAAGTTTTTTCTGACGAAACATTTGAAAATGAAGCACTTGAAGTTTTAACACAACTTTCTAATTTGCCGACAACTGCAATCGCTTTAACTAAAAAAGCCTTTAATAAATCTTACGGAAATTCATTAACTGAACAATTAGATATTGAGGGCATTTACCAACAAGACGCCGCAGAAACAGAAGATTTTAAGGAAGGTGTTGCAGCATTTTTAGAAAAAAGAAAACCAAATTATAAGGGAAAATAGATGTGAGACGTTAGACGTTAGACGTTAGAAATATTAATTTTTATTATCATTTTTTATTTAAACCTCATCTTATTATTAAATCAAATTTCCTTTTTTTTAAATCAAAAACAATGTCAGAATCATCTCAAATCTCAAATCTCAAATCTCAAATCTCAGTTGGTATAATAGGCTCTGGAACTATGGGTATCGGCATTGCGCAAGTTGCGGCAACCAATAACTACAAGGTTTTTCTTTACGACCAAAATTCTTCGCAAACTGAAAAATCATTGGAAGGTCTTCAAAAAGTTTTAGACCGTTTGGTTGAAAAAAATAAAATTGGTTTTGAAGAAAGTGAAAATATTTACAACAGAATTAAATTTTGCACGGAATTAAAAGATTTAAAAGACTGCGATTTGGTTATTGAAGCCATTATTGAAAATAAAGAGATCAAGCAAAAAGTCTTTGCAGATTTAGAAGAAATTGTTTCCAATGATTGCGTTTTAGCGACAAATACGTCCTCAATTTCTATTACTTCAATTTCCGCAGATTTAAAAAATTCTGAACGGTTTTTAGGAATTCATTTTTTTAATCCGGCACCTTTGATGCCTTTGGTAGAAATCATTCCAGGACTTTTAACCGCAGAAAATTTACCACAGAAAATTTATGATTTAATGAAATCTTGGGGGAAAATTCCAGTGATTGCACAGGATATTCCAGGGTTTATTGTGAACCGAATTGCGAGACCTTTTTACGGCGAAGCATTGAGAATTGTAGAAGAAAAAATCGCAACGCCTGCGCAAGTTGACGAAGCAAT
The DNA here is from genome assembly GCF_900108025.1 of Halpernia humi. Taxonomy (GTDB): domain Bacteria; phylum Bacteroidota; class Bacteroidia; order Flavobacteriales; family Weeksellaceae; genus Halpernia; species Halpernia humi. The sequence continues at coordinate 194,424 of NZ_FNUS01000002.1, read as the reverse complement.
GAGAACAATCGGTAACTTCAAAATGGGACCGTTTGAACTCATGGATTTAATAGGAATTGATATTAATTTTGCCGTCACAGAAACCGTTTACAAAGATTATTTTTACGATCCAAAATACAAACCTTCCCTACTTCAACATAGAATGAGCGAAGCCAAATTGTTGGGCAGAAAAATAGGAAAAGGCTTTTATGATTACTCTGACGCGAGCCAAGATTCGAGAAACAAGAATCAAGATAATAAAGATGAAAAATTGTTTAATGAAATATTTTTAAGAATTATTTCAATGTTAATTAATGAAGCCGTTGAAGCCAAAAGATTAAAATTAGCCAGCGACGAAGATTTAGAACTGGCAATGCAAAAAGGCGTCAATTATCCTAAAGGTTTGCTTGCTTGGGGAAAAGAAATCGGCTACAAAAAAGTCTCTGAAACCTTACAAAATCTTTATGAAACTTATCAAGAAGAACGGTACAGACAAAGTCCATTACTTCGTAAAATGTAACAAGATAGAAATGTAACAGTGTAACAATTATTGGTACATCGCTAAACTGTTACATTGTCAAATTAAAATAACTATGACACCTTTAGAAACCGCAAATTTTCTCTACAAGCAAGACGCTTTTTCACAATGGATGGGCATTGAAATTTTAGAAATAAAAGAAAAATATTGCCTTATAAAAATGCCGATAAAAGCAGAAATGATCAACGGATTAAAAACCGTTCATGGCGGAATTACTTTTGCTTTCGCCGATTCTGCGCTGGCTTTTTCTTCAAATAATGATGGAAATGCGGCGGTTGCTTTGAATTGTGTCATTAATTTCACAAACGCAGTTCGGTTGGGCGATACACTTTTTGCCGAAAGTAAATTAATAACAGAAACCAGAAAAACTGGTATTTACGATATTTTAATTAAAAATCAGCACGAAGAATTGGTCGCAAGTTTCCGCGGAACTGTTTACAAAATCAATAAAAAAGTGGTTGATTTGTAAATGTTTCATTAGAAACAATGCAATTTATAAATTATTTTTAATTTTTTGGGCGCCAATTTCCGCCCTCCGTTCCCGCTTTTTTGTTCCGCTTCGCTACACAAAAAGAGCTCCACTCAGGTCGGGGCGCAAATGATACCGGGATCTCAATTGATGCTAAAGAAACAGAACAATTTACTCAAAATTCAGTATTTGAAAATTTAGAAGATGTATCAAGTTTTTTCGAAGACGGCGAACTCGGTTTTTCACCACACAAAGAAAAATTAGAAGGTTTAAGATTAAAGGCCTATAATTGGAAAGTTTCACCGCTCGATGTCACAGACGTAAAATCAAGTTTCTTCTCTAATGAAATGCTATTTCCAAAAAATTCTATAGTTTTTGATAATGCATTATTGATGAGAAATATCGAACATGAGTGGATTGCAGAACAATCGATGTGAAATTTGAATTTTTCTTGTTTCAAAAAAATTCTACAATTTTTGTATCTTAACTGCGGGGAAACTTTATAGGTTTCTCTAAACATTAAAACGAGCAAAATAAGATATGAAACTAAAAAATTACATCCACGGCGAGTGGATTGAAGGCAATTCCGACGGGACAATTTTATATAATTCTGTAACCGGCGAACAGGTTGCAACAGCCGACACATCAGGTTTAAATTTAAAAGATGCTTTAAATTATGGTCGCGATCTGGGTTATAAAAACCTGTCGTCAATGACATTTTACGACCGCGGACAAATGCTAAAAAATTTAGCACTTTATTTATTAGAAAGAAAGAAAAAATATTACAACATTTCTTATAAAACCGGCGCAACACACGCAGATTCCTGGGTAGATATTGAAGGTGGTTTTGGTACTTTTTTCACTTATTCCGGACTTGCAAAAAAAATGTTACCTAATACACCATTTTGGGTAGATGGTGATACACAAAAACTTTCCGCCAACGGAACTTTGTTAGGAACGCACATTCTCACACCAAGTGAAGGAATTTCTATTCAAATAAATGCGTACAATTTCCCAGTTTGGGGAATGCTGGAAAAATTATCAACTTCACTTTTAGCCGGCGTTCCGAGTTTGGTAAAACCCGCAACACCAACAAGTTATCTCACACATGCTGTTTTTGAAGATATGATTGAAAGCGGAATTTTACCAGAAGGCGCCATTCAATTGATTTGCGGAAGCGCAGGAAATTTATTGGAAAACATGCAAGATGGTGATTCTGTTTTATTTACTGGCTCGGCTTCAACAGGAAAAAAATTAAAATCAATGCCGTCAATTTCTGAAAATGCGGTGCGTTTTAACATGGAAGCAGATTCTTTAAACTGTTCAATTTTAGGTTTAGATGCAAAACCGGGAACCCCAGAATTTAACTTATTCATAAAAGAAGTGCGCAACGAAATGACGACGAAAGCAGGGCAAAAATGCACGGCAATCCGAAGAATTATTGTTCCGGAAAATTTAATTGGTGACGTGCAAAATGCTTTAACTAAATCTTTAGACGAAGTAAAAATCGGGAATCCTTTAAGCCGCGAAACCAGAATGGGCGCTTTGGCGGGAAAAGAGCAGTACAAAGAAGTTTTAGAGAAAATTAATTTATTAAAAACCGAAACAGAATTGGTTTACGACGGGCAACAAAATTTAATTGACGCAGACTACGAAAATGGCGCTTTTATGTCGCCCAAATTGTTTTTAAATGATTCGCCTTTCACCAAAAATATTTCACATAATGTGGAAGCATTTGGTCCGGTTTCGACTTTAATGCCGTACAAAGATTCGGAAGAAGCCGCTGCTTTAGCAAAACGTGGAAAAGGAAGTTTGGTCGGTTCCATTATTTCTCGCGATAATGAATTTATAGCCGAAACATCGTGGAAAATGGCAACAACGCACGGAAGAATTTATGTTTTAAACCGAGACAACGCAAAGGAAAGTACCGGTCATGGTTCACCTTTACCGACAATGATGCACGGCGGACCAGGAAGAGCAGGCGGCGGCGAAGAAATGGGCGGCTTAAACGGACTTCATTTTTTCCTTCAAAAAACTGCGATCCAGGGATCACCGGATGTTTTAACGGCGATCACAAAAATTTATCAAACTGGGGCAGAAAAAAAATATTCCGACAAACATCCTTTCCAAAAATATTTTGAAGAAGTTGAAATCGGCGATGCTTTAGAAACTGCCGGAAGAACCGTTACAGAAGCAGATATTGTTAATTTTGGAAATGTTTCCTGGGATCATTTTTACGCTCATACCGATGCTACAAGTCTGACAGGAACTATTTTTGACAAAACTGTGGCGCATGGCTATTTTATACTTTCTGCGGCGGCAGGATTATTTGTTTCCGGTAAAAAAGGTCCAGTAATCGCGAATTATGGTTTAGAGAATTGTAGTTTTTTCAAACCGGTTTATGCAGGCGACACCATTACGGTTTATCTAACAGCAAAAGAAAAAATCAATAAAGGCGTAAAAGGTAGAAACATTCCGAGTGGTGTGGTAAAATGGTTGGTTGAAGTGATCAATCAAAGAGATGAAGTGGTTTGCGTTGCAACTATTTTAACTTTAGTCGCGAAAAAATCGCCATTTATTTCTTTAAAAATTGAAAGCATCAAAAAAGCCTTAAATAATTTAACTGAAAATACCGAGAAAAAATTTGGCGAAATGTCGCCGCAATTAATGGTAGAACATTTGGAAGATGTCACGAAAAATGGTTTTGGTAATTTAAACGAAAAGGATTTCCCTGAAATTCCAGAAGAAAAATTAGAATTGTTGCAGGATTGGTTATATTCAAATCAAAAAATCAGACCTGGCGCAAAATATCCGCTTCTAAAAGAAGGAGAAGAAATGCAGTTGAAATACAAAAATTTAGATGAAGCAAAAGAACATTTATTGGCAACATTAAAAGAATTTTTAATTTTTTACAGAGAAAATCCTTTGGCAGAAACTTACCATCCGAGATTTGGAAAACTGAATAAAGAAATGATGGAACTCTTTCACAGAAAGCATTATACGCATCATTTTGAACAATTTGGATTGATTTAAAACACTGATTTTATTTATTTAGCGCACGGATTTCACGGATTTTCACGGATTTTCACGGATAATTATTATAATTATAAATGAATACTACACAGATTTGGCACACGGATTTCACGGATTTTCACTGATAATTTTCTTATTAAGATAATCAAATTTAATATGACAGAAAATGATTTAACGTACAAAATTAGGAAAGGTATTTATGAGGTTAGTAATACTTTAGGTTCTGGATTATTGGAAAGTGTTTATGAAAAAGCACTTTTGATTGAATTAGAAGAACAAGGTTTGGTTGTTCAAAGTCAAGTTCCGATTTCTGTTAGTTATAAAGAAAATGATTTAGGATTGGGATTTCGTGCGGACATTTTAGTTGAGGATAAAATTATTATTGAAGTGAAGTCAGTGTCAGAATTAAATCCTATTCATCATAAGCAATTGCTGAATTATTTAAAATTAACAAATCTGCATTTGGGCATTTTAGTTAATTTCAACACAAGTGATATCAATAAAAATATAATTAGAATAGTAAACGGATATTTATAATTAACGATTAAGAAGAAAATAAAATCCGTGAAAATCCGTGAAATCTGTGTGCAAAAAAATTAAAAAAAACAATCAGCGAAAAAAAATCGCAATAAATAAAATAAAAAATGTCTGACGAATTTGTAATTTCAGAAATAGAAAATAATATTTCAACCATCACTTTTGGAACGCCCAAAAGCAACGCTTTACCGGGAAATATTCTGGAAAAATTAGCCAAAACCATTTTAGAGGAAGGTTCTAAAACTAAAGTAAAAGCCATTTTGCTAAAATCGGCAGGTGAAAAATCGTTTTGCGGCGGTGCCAGTTTCGATGAACTTTTAGAGATTAAAGATTTAGAAACATCAAAAAATTTCTTCGGCGGTTTTGCAAAAGTTTTGAACGCGATGCGAACTTGCGGGAAAATTGTTGTCGTAAGAGTTCAAGGGAAAACAACTGGCGGCGGCGTTGGAATTGCGTGCGCTGCAGATTATTGCTTTGCTACAGAAAATGCTGCGCTGGCTTTAACGGAACTCAATTTAGGAATTGGACCTTTCGTGATCGGACCTTTTGTGGAACGTAAAATCGGAATTGCCGCTTTTTCTGCAATGGCTTTAGACGCAGATTTCCGAAGTGCAAAATGGTGTGAAGAGCATAATATTTATAATTCTGTCTCGCCAACTATTGAAGAAATGGATTTTCAATTAGAAGAATTTTTAAAAAAATTAAGTGGCAGAACTACGGAAGCGTTGGCTTTGATAAAAAAAGTGTCTTGGGAAAATTCAGCACATTTCGATAAATTAATGCCAGAAAGAATTGAAATGAGCGCAAGATTAATTTTAGAAGATTCTGCGAAAGAAAATATTGAAAAAATAAAAGAACGGTTGCGAAAAAAATAATCGTTAAAAAGTGCAGAAAATATTTTGCACTTTCATTTTTTAATTTAACTTTGCAATTCAAAGTACTTTAAAATTATGGATAAAAATTATCAAGAAGACTTATCGCACATCAGAACGATGATGGAGAAATCTTCACGTTTCATTTCATTAAGTGGTTTATCTGGTGTTTTTGCAGGAATTGTAGCTTTGGTGGGAGCAGTTTATGTCTATTTCGTTTTTCAGCGAGAAGGCATCAATTATTTTGATGGCAACAGAAATGTGTTTAATCCATCATTGGTAAAGGAATTACTAATCATCGGAACGGTAATTTTAGTTTTAGCGGTTTCGCTAGGCTATATTTTCACTGCCAAAGAAAGCAAGAAAAAAAATCAAAAGATTTGGGATTCTTTAACCAAACGTTTGCTCTTTAATTTTGCAGTTCCACTTTTTACTGGTGGTGTTTTTTGTTTGATTTTATTGAAGCATCATTTATTTGTTTTCATTGCGCCTTCTACTTTAATTTTTTATGGTTTGGCTTTGGTAAATGCAGAAAAATATACTTTAACAGACGTAAAATATTTAGGGATTTTAGAAATTATTCTCGGTTTAATTTCCTTCTATTTTCTTGGTTGGGGTTTGGTTTTTTGGGCAATTGGTTTTGGCGTTTTGCACATTGTTTATGGTTTGGTGATGCATAAAAAGTATAAGTAATAACGCTTACAATGAAAAATCGAAATTTTATGTACGGCGCTTTGGCAATTTTAATGTTTATAATTCTAAAGTTTTGGTATGCAAATTCTACCAATTCTGAAGTGTTTTTTTTACTTAAACCAACTGATTTTTTTATAAATATAATAACAAGTTCAACATCTATTTTTAAACAAGATATTGGATTTTTTAACGAAACATTAAATATCATTATTAATAAATCTTGCTCTGGTTTTAATTTCTTAATGATTGCTTTTTTAATGCTTATTTTTTTGGCTTTAAAATCTAAGAATTTATCTAAATTTACTGTTTTGATTATTCCAATTTCGCTTTTTATATCCTATTTGTTTACCGTTTTTGTAAACACCACAAGAATTCTCTTTTCTATTTATATGAATCATTATGTGGGTAATAAATTTTCTTGGATGCATCAAACTGAAGGCACTTTTGTCTATATGTCTTTCCTAATTATTTTGTATTTACTTGTAAATCAATTTTTAACAAAATTTAGAAATGAAAAATTTGCTTAACCCGAAATGGATTTTTATTATCAATACTCTGCCTGTTTTAGTATTGATGATTATAGGTTTCCAAGAGTTTTTTGTAATCAAAACCTTATTGTCTGCTGAAACTATATGGGAATGGAAAAACCATGCATTTTGGCTTTTGGCTTTTGGACTTATAAATTTTGGATTCTCACTATTTCTAGTTTTAAAAAAAAGAAAAATAAGAGCAGATTTTGCACTTTTTATGTTGCTTTCTACCATTGCATTTATATATTCTTACTATTCAAACATTGACAAAATTATTCCGTCTTCTATTCCAAACTGGATGCTTTCTGGCGAAACGATGTTTTATGTAGGTACTTTTCTAATGCCAACTTTGGCGTACTCGCTCTTTATTATAGTATTTCATTTTACACCGAAAGATAAAAAAGTTTCACCTTGGTTAAATTTTGCTTATGCTCTTTTAGTTACTTTAACTTGGTATATTTTTGCGCAATTGATATTGCCGCTTTGGAAAAATATTGATACTGATTTCAACGTTCATTTTTTAATAATTGCCTCCATTTCTGGTGTACTCATTTTCTTGTTTTTTTTAATTAGAGGTTTATATATCTTGATGCAGAATAAATCTAAATTCTTACAAAAATACCAACTCGTTTGGAAAATTATTTTTAGTTTAATTTTGCCAATTATTGGCTTGCTTGTAAACAATGGTGTATTTAAAAATTCTGACTTTCATACCAATAGTTTTGGCATATTTGGAGATTTCAATTCTCTTTGGTTTTATTTCTTAACTGTTTTTAATGCTATTGTTTTATGTATTCCAAATTTTAAAAATAAAAAATATCGGCTTTTTCAGTTTCTTTTTAGAGCATTTACATTTGCTTTTACATTTTACTTCTTTCTGGTTTTTTTACCATTTTTGCCTTTATCTGTAATTGCAATTGTGGCAATTGGTTTTGGTTTTCTAATGTTATCTCCGCTAATTTTATTTCTATTTCACTCCTTTCAATTGGCGGAAGATTATGCATTTCTAAAAAATTATTTTTCTAACCATCTTTTAACAACAACTTCTACAGTTGCATTTCTAATAATTCCCACAGTAATTACTTTAAAGTATTTGAACGATAAAAGAATCCTTACAAAAACTTTGGAATTTGTTTATACTCCGAATTATTCTAAAAATTATAACATTAACCTAAACTCTTTAGAAAACACTTTAAAAATTGTAAAATCTTACAAAAATAAACGTGGTGATTTTCTGGAAAGTGGAAAAATTCCTTATCTAAGCTCATATTTTAACTGGCTTGTTTTAGATAATTTAACTTTATCAGATGCTAAAATCTCTAAAATAGAAAAAATATTTTTTGGTAAATCTGAAATAGTCTTATTTGATAATAATCCCCCAAAAGACAGCATAAAAATTAAAGACATTTCTACCAAAACAACTTTTGATACAAAACAACGGACTTATAAAACTTGGATTAATTTTGACTTAAAAGATGAAGAAAAACATAGTGGAAATCACGAATTTTCTACCGAATTTAATATACCCGACGGTTGTTTTATTTCAAACTATTATCTAGAAGTTAATGGTAAAAAAGAATTTGGAATTTTAGCCGAGAAAAAATCTGCAATGTGGATTTATAGTCAAATAAGAAATTACCAAAAAGATCCAGGAATTTTGAATTATCTTACAGGAAATAGAATTTCTTTTAGAGTTTTTCCCTTCACAAATAACGAAACAAGAAAAACCGGTATTGAATTTATGCACAAAGAACCTTTAAAATTAAATATCGAAAACCAAGAAATTCAATTGGGAAATGTTTCCGATACGCATAGAAACAGTAGTTTTGAAAATAAAGATATAAAATATATTTCTACTGCCGAAAAGCAAAACATTAAACCTGTTTTTAGAACACCTTATTTATGTTTTTTAATTGATGATTCGCAAGGAAAAGAAAAACAGACCGCAGCACTTTTAAAGAGAGTTAAAAAATTTAAATCAGAATATCCAGAATATGCTAAAAATTCCCAAAATGGCTATGTAGATTATGATTTGAAGCAAAGTTTATATACTAAATCAACCGAATATAAAGGTGGTTTTAATTTAGATCGCGCTATCAAAAAATTATTAATTAAAAATTACAATAGTGGAGAATTTCCAGTTTTCATAGTAGTTACAGACAGTTTGCAAAATGCAATATTGGAGAGTAATTACGCGGATTTACGTTTTACTTTCCCTGATAATGACTTATATTATAATTTAAAATCAGATGGAAATTTACAGTCTTTCTCTTTGTCCCAAAACTCTAAAAAATTGATTGAAAATAATGCAATATTTAATTTTAATCAATCTGTAATTCCTTATAAAATAGCATCAAAAACATATTATTTAGAGAATAATAATCTTCCAAGTTTGATTTTAAAATCTGACCATTTTACAATTTCTAATAATGACATCAAAGAAGGTAGTTGGAACTCCGGGCTATTAATGCAAGGTCAATTTATGGCCCAAACTTTACACCCAGAATTGAAAGAAAAAGAATGGCTAAATTCTGTGAAAAATAGTTTTAAAAGTAAAATTATGACACCTTACACATCTTATTTAGTTGTAGAAAATGAAGCGCAAAAATTAGTTTTAAAAAGAAAACAAGAGCAAGTTTTAAATGGAAATATCTCTTTGGACACGGACGAAGAAACGCAATCTATGCCCGAACCAAATTTGATTATTATTGGTGTCTTAATCGTTTTATTTATTGCGTTTAAAGAATACAAAAACAAAAAATTGCAGCCAAAAAATTTAAAATGCTAAACATCAACAACCTTAATAAACAATTTGAAAGCAGAGTTCGCCTTGGGATTATGTCGGTTTTGATGGTGAATGACTGGATCGATTTTTCTGAAATGAAAGAACTTCTTAACATTACAGACGGCAATTTGGCAAGTCACAGCGCGGCTTTAGAAAAAGCAAATTATATTGAAATTAAAAAAGAATTTGTGGGCAAAAAACCCAAAACTTCCTACAGAGTTACAAATGCTGGAAGACAAGCATTTGAAGAGCATTTGGCACATTTAGAAAAATTAATTAATCCAAAATAAGACACTATTTTTTTTTGAAAATTAACTTTGTATTTCAAAGCGCTTTGTAAAATAAAAAATTAAAATATGAAAAATTCACCCGTTCAAATTATCACAAAAATTACTTTTTGGCTCTCATTTATTCTCGGAAACATCTGCCTTTTCGGCTATTTAATTTCCAAAAATGGATATTTTGCCGTCGGCGGATATCTCTTTCTATTTATCGCCACACTAATTAATGTTTTGGTCATTATTGGATTGCTGATCTACGCATTTTTTAATAGAAATAAAATGCAAATCTGCATAAAATCTATTTCAATTTTACTCATCAATATTCCAATTGCTGCTCTTTACGCATGGATCGGCTTAGAAATTATTTAAAAAAATTAAAACAAAAAATTATGAAACTTCACCAACTCATCTTCGCAACAACCGCCATTTTTACACTTTTATTTTACGATGAAAATATTGGCCTCAACCTCGGAATTCTCGGAATTATTCTTTCAATGCTCGTTTTGTGGCAAACCAAAGAACGAAACCGCGACAAAATTTTTCTACTACTCTTCGTTTTTAGTATTTTATCGTCTGTTGCTTTTGCTTGGTATGCAGATTTCGCTTCATTTTTAGCGGAAATTTCTTCCATTTTGCTTTTGCGTTTTAAATCGAAGAATCGAAATTTAAAATTTATTTTGAGTATTCCTTCATATATTAGTGGCGGATTTACGTTTATTAATGATTTTTTTCAATTTAGCCAATGGTTCCCGAAATCTAAAAACACCAACACTTCTAAAAAAATTGTCGCTTTTGTTCTAATTCCAATACTTTTTGTAAGCGTTTTTTTTGGCGTTTACAGTTTGGGAAGCAATCATTTCTCAGAATTATTTTCGGAATACGAATGGAATCTTAATTTTTTCAACCTCTTTTTTATCAGTATTTTAGGTTTTTTCTTCGCTTTTATTTTTTGGAATTTACTAATCCCAAGAGTTCTATTTAAACAAAATCAACATTTAAAAAATGACTTTTCCGAGGGACAAAAAATTTCAAAACCCACTTACACTTTTCTAGACGTAGATTACGAAAGAACAAGCGGCGTTATTTCATTAATAGCATTAAATATTCTACTATTGGTTTTTATTTCAACATACTCTTATGAGCAATTTTATGAAACCACAAAAAGTGGCGCACAACTAAGTTCTGAAACACACGACGGCGTAAATGCCATAATTTTATCAATCATAATGGCCATTTTGGTAATTTTATTTTACTTCAAATCTGGTTTCAATTTCGATAATAAAGCAAAATATTTAAAACTTTTCGCTAAAATCTGGATAATTTTAAACGTTGTTTTAATATTTTCTACCGTATTTAAAAATACAGAATATATTAGAAACTTCGGCTTTACTTATAAAAGATTGGGCGTTTATGCTTTTTTAATTTTAAGTATTTTAGGATTAATTTTCACTTTCATTAAAATAAAAAATCAGAAAACAAATGCCTATTTATTTAATAAAATGTTTGGCTGCTTTTTTGGGATTATTTTACTTTGTAGCTATATTAACTGGGGCGGAATCATCACTTCAGAAAATATGAAACGACAAGATTTTGCTTTAAATTTTCACAAAAATTCCATCAATTTTAATCAGAAGCAGCTTTTAAATTACGCTAAAAAACATCAAAATAAAACATTAGAAGAGTCTATTAAAAAAAATATAGAGAAAAAACAAAAGACCACGTTTCTCTCTAAAATCTTATACTACGAAAGCATCAATACAAATGAAGAATCGAAATAAAATAGATTGCAGCAAAACTATTTTGGTGCGAAATTTGTTAAAAAAGTAAAAAAATAACTATGAAAAAATTAATTTTTCTGCTTCCACTTCTATTGATGGCATGCAAAAAAGACGCACCAATCAATAACAATGTGGAAAACAAAGATTCTGTTGCCGTTTCTAACACGCCTCCCGCAGAAGTTTCCGCGGATGAAAAAGACTCCATAATCGCCCATTCTAAAGCCGTAGAAAAAGTTTTGGACGAAGGCATAAACAGAGACGTTATTGAAGGTGAAATCGTAAGAACTGCTGATGCGAGTATGCTGCCATTTACTATTGGAGACCAGTTTACAAATGATGGGCAAAAATTTACTTTAAAACTAAAAAATGTATCAAAATCTAACCTTAATATTTCAGTTAAAACAAAAGCGCCAATGAATATTAGAATCAACCAGATTAAATATCCAGATGGCAGTTTTGATGGCCCATACGGACAAACTTTAAACCTTAAAACCCCGCAAAAAGGAGAATATTGGATTATTTTGGGCAAAAACCTAATGGCCGATGGAAATGTAAAAGGCCATTTCAGTATAAAAGTGAACTAAAAAAAACTTGGTACAATTTCTGATTAACATTTCGCATAATAAATAAACATGAAAAACATAATTCTTACAGGCGTCATCGCCTCTGCAACTTTAGTGAGTTGTGGCACCGTTCAATCTTTAGTACAAAACACTTTTCCTTACACGGCAAATGTTTTAGTATCGACAGGTGTTCCTGCAAATCAAGAAGTTTCTTCCTCTACAACGGCATCTAATGTACAAAGTTGGTTTGGCGGAAATAATAATGCACAGATAAAAGATGTGAGAATTTCTGATGCAAAAATAACCGTTGTTACACCTTCTGGCGGTTCTCTTACAGATTTTAAATCTTTCAAAGTTTATATTTCTTCTGATGGTGCTGCAGAAAAATTAGTAGCCTCACGCGCAGACTTCAATAACTCTGGGAGCACTTTGAGTCTAGACTTGAATAATTCTGGCTATCTAGACAGCATTGTAAAAAGCACGAACCTAAAAGTACGAACCGTTTATGAACTAAAAAACAGCACTAGTTCCGATATGAATTTGCGCGTTTCTTTAAATTTTAATAGCGTTCCTGCCAACTAAAATCTAAACAAAATATAAAATTAACCGTTAAATTTTTTATTTGACGGTTTTTTTATTTACAACAATGAAAACATAAATAACTAACTTCGTACTATTACACAACAAAAATATATAATGAAAAAAAAGAACTTCCGCATTTTCACGGTTATATTTGGAAGTGTCTTGCTAATTGTGATTTTGGCAAATTTTGGCATTAATTATTGGCTAAAAAACAATCTACCAAATTACATAAAAAACAATACTTCTTACAACGTGACCTACCAAAAATTAGAGGTCGACTTATTTTCAGGAAATATAGTTGCAGAAGGAATCACCATCAATAATAAAAACCCAAAAGAAACTAAAAAGTTAGGTCTCCAAGGAAGTGTTGAATCTTTAAAAATCTCGCGATTGGGAATTTATAACGCAATTTTCAACAAGCAAATTAGTTTTAAAACCGCTACTTTAACAAAACCAATTTTAAATATTACGCTGCCACAAAAAAAAGATAAAACATCCAAAAACCCCATTGATATTACAAACCTCAACATTAGCGAGGGAAAAATTTCAATTTTTAAAAATAAGCAGAGAAAATTACTAAGCCTATCAAATTTGAATTTGAAAGTTTCTGGCTTGGAACTTTCTAAAGAAAATTTTAACTACAATTTACCTTTGGGATTTGACACCTACTCCATCACTGGGCAAAAATTGTTTTTCCGACCGAATGATTTGTATTTAATTTTAGCAGATCATTTAAATACCAATAATGGCGAACTTAAAATTGATGAGTTTAAACTTTTACCGTTGATGAGTTTTCAACAATTCGCAAAATATTATCCCAATAAACGAAATTTGTTCAATTTGTATTCTGAAGAATTACTCATTAAAGATTTTAAGTTTAAAAATAAAAAAATAGCATTACAAAATCTTCGGATCACGAAACCTGATTTAAAAATTTATACCAAAAATCTTAAAGACAAAAAACCTCAAAAAGATTTCGATTATGATGTAAATCTGGAAAATTTAACATTTAAAAATGCCAAGATTGAAATTTTAAAACCCAACCAAACGCCACTTTTTTTAGCATCTGAATTAAACTTTAATATCAATAAAATTAAAATAAACAGCGAAACGACTAAGGAAAAAATTCCATTTCAATATGGAGATTTTAATATTGATGGCGAAAATTTAGACTATTTCAGCAATTCTGAACATTTGCATTTCACTTCTGCTAAAGCAAATCCCAAAGGTATTTTTCTAAATTCTTCTGCCATAAAAACGACCACAAATGCTTTATCTGAAAATAATTTTGATTTGACACTAAAAAATCTATCCTTGAAAATAAAAAGTTGGAACATAAAAAATTCTAAACTCAAAATGGAGATTGACGATGTTTTGGTGAATGATTTAAAAGGAAAAATAAAAATTGCAGATGCGAAATCCGAAAACGCAACGCCACTTTCTTTTTTGGAATTTCCGATAAAAATTAATAAAATTAATCTAAAAAATTCTGATTTAGAAATTATAAGCAAAGAGAAACCTCTGGCATTAAACGGTTTAAATTTAAACATTAACCAGTTAGAATTATCGCAAAATAAAGCACAAAAACTACTGCTGAAAAGTGTGAATTATGATATTAGTGCGAAAAATTTCACTTATAAACCCAATCGGTTTTATAAAATTTCGGCTAATAATATTTCTGTTTCGTCGGGAAAAGGTTCCCTTTCAAATTTTGAAATGTTGCCATTAGTCAGTCGCGCGCAATTCATAAAAATGATTCCGGAAGAGCGGGATTTGTACGATTTGAAAGCGCAAAACATTTCTTTTGTTGGAACTTGGGGTTTTCTAAATGCTAATCGGTTTTTAAATTTAGACCAAGTTACTTTAAATAAAGTAAATGCTAATATTTTTCGCAGCAAAATTCCGAAAGATGATTTATCGGTAAAATCGCTTTATTCCAAAATGCTGAGATCGGTACAAATACCAATTTTCATCACCAATTTGGATGTAAAAAACTCCGTTTTAATTTATGAGGAAGACATCCCAACCAGTAATGGCCCGGGGAAATTATTGTTCAAACCTTTTAATATGAACATAAAAAACATTAATTCTGCAAAAATGAAGGGAAAGCCAACAGATGTTGCAATTTCGATTGATGCAGGTTTGATGGGAACTTCGCCTTTGCACGTTAATTGGGGATTTGATGTAGCCGATTCTCAAGACCGATTTACAATTTCTGGAACGGCAAAAAATTTATCTGCAGAAAGAATTAATCCTTTTATAGAGCCTTATTTGCGCATAAAAGCAACTGGCATTATCAAGCAATTGAGTTTTAATTTTAACGGAAATCCTGCTGAAATAAGTGGAAATTTGAAAATGCAACACGATAATTTGAAAATTGTAATTTTAAAGAAAGATTCCAAAGAAAAAAATAAATTCTTAAGTGCAATTGCCAATTTATTTATAAAAAGTGATTCTGACAAATTTCCTGCATCTGTGGTTGTGCAACAGGTAAAAAGAGACAATACAAAGTCCTTTTTCAATCTCTTGTGGAAAGGTTTGCAAGATGGATTAGCACAAACTTTAATTGGCATTAATTACAAAAAAAAAGTTGATAACGTGAAAACGACGGTTAAGAGTGCAACTGAGGCCGTAAAGAATGTGAAAACTGATGTGAAAGACGTAAAAGAGGCCGTAAAAAACGTGAAAGAGGCCGTAAAATCTGAACCTGATAAGAAAAAAGAAGAACCAAAAAAGAAAGAAAGTTTCTTTAAAAGAATTTTTGGTTAACTTTTTTGCAATAGAATTTCAATGAATTTTAATTGATTTTAAAAAAATCCGTCCCAACAAAAAACTGCTGGGACGGATTTAAAATCATTTATTTTTTCGTTATTTAACCAAAGATAATTCGCTGATAATATGGCCTGCTCCGGCATACTTATCAATCACCCAAAGTACATATCGCACATCTACATTGATGGTTTTCTGCAATTTAGGCTCGAAAACAATATCGCCAGACAAGGCTTCGCTGTTGCCATCGAAAGCCAAACCGATTAATCTGCCATAGCCATCAATCACTGGTGAGCCAGAATTTCCACCCGTGATGTCGTTATTTGTTAAAAAATTGATTGGCATATAGCCTTCTTTGTCTTTATACATTCCAAAATCTTTCTTTTTGTATAAGTCTAAAACTTTTTGTGGCAAATCAAATTCCTCATCTCCTTTTTTATATTTCGCAATCATTCCCGCCATATTGGTGTAATAATTTACTTTGATGCCTTTGTAATTTCTATCATCTCTTTTGGGCAAAACATCTACTTGGCCGTAAGTGAGGCGCATTGTAGAATTCGCATCTGGATAGAATTTTTTATCTGGGCTTGCCATCATTAATCCAGCCAAATATAGTCGATTATTTTTCTCAAAATTCTCATCTACTTTCACAAAACGTTGACCCAATAATCTATAGTCGGTAACGTAAGAATTTACAAATTGAAATAGTTGGTCGCCGTCAATTTTCAAACGGTCAGGATTATTCAAAAATAATTTTGCCGATTCTTCATTTGCAAAA
The DNA here is from genome assembly GCF_900108025.1 of Halpernia humi. Classification (GTDB taxonomy): domain Bacteria; phylum Bacteroidota; class Bacteroidia; order Flavobacteriales; family Weeksellaceae; genus Halpernia; species Halpernia humi. The sequence continues at coordinate 178,237 of NZ_FNUS01000002.1, read as the reverse complement.
ATAGATGAAGCGGCCATTAATGATAATTCTTTAGCATCTGCTTTTAAGAGTGTTGGTGAGGCAACATCTTTATCCACTCTTTGCTGGTAAAGATTTACCAAGGAATTTAGCATTTCACCTTCCACATTGGCGTGGAAACCATCATATAGTTTTTCAATTGCGGCCTCTACTTTAGGTTTCATTGCAGTTTGCCCCGCTGCATCTTGGTCGGCGTAGGTTTTAAATAAACTTCCCAAAGAATACGCTACCGATACGTATTTTGCATTTCGCTGTAGTTGAGAAGAATAATTTCGCTCCACATTTCTATTTGAAATTTGCTTATAATAGGCTTGGATATCTGCTAAAACACCGCTATAAACTTTTTCATTTTCTGGTAAAAGTGCCCATGCTTGATAATCTGCTTCAGCTTTTTCTTTTTCCCCAATAGTTCCATTTTTTTCTACTGCATCAATGGTTCCTTGGCGGTTTTTCCAATAATTTGCTACACTTGCGTATTGCGAAGCATAATCCAAACGCGTTGCATCATCTTTATCCATATATTTTTTCATCACATCCATAGAAAGTTTGGAGGCTTCTACCCACGCCGGATAATCTTTATCAACCATTTGTTTAATTCCAAAAGAGGTTAAATAACGGTTTGTTCTTCCAGGATAACCGATAATCATTGCAAAATCACCTGGTTTATAACCTTTTAAGGAAATTGGCAAAAAATGCTTTGGTTTCATCGGAACGTTGCTCATTGAATATTCTGCAGGATTATTATTGGCATCTGCATAAACCCGAAAAATAGAAAAATCGGCGGTATGACGTGGCCATTCCCAATTGTCTGTATCGCCACCAAATTTCCCTAAAGACGCTGGCGGAGCACCAACTAAACGAATGTCTTTGTAATCTTGATAAACGAAATAATAAAATTCATTGCCGTTAAAAAAATCTTTTACAACAACTGTATATTTTCCGTTTTCAGAATTTTCTAATTTTATGGCTTTGTATTCCGCATCAATCGCAGCCTGTCTTTCTTCTGGCGACATATCGTTATTCAATTTAGAATTGATGCGTTTTGAAACATCATCCATCCTTACTAAAAATCTTACATAAAGACCTTTAGCATTAAATTCTTGGTCGCGTTTCATTGCCCAATATCCATCTTTCAAATAATCTCTTTCTGGCGTGGAAGCCGCTGCAACAGCATCATATCCGCAATGGTGATTGGTGAAAATTAAACCTTCAGAAGACACAATTTCACCCGTGCAGAAACCACCAAAACTTACAATGGCATCTTTCAAACTAGAATGGTTTACCGAATAAATCTCATCTGGAGTGAGGTGCAAGCCTTCTTTTTGCATATCGGTGCCGTTTAATCTTTTAACGAGCATCATAAGCCACATTCCTTCGTCTGCGCGCATTTGCAAAAAACTAAGGAGAAAGGTGCATAATAAAAATAACTTTTTCATATAATATTTTTTAATTATGCTAATTTACTGAAAAAGCATTTGATAATAGAGGTTTGAGGGAAAAAAGAATATATTCTATTTTTTAGACACAAGTGAGAACATTTTTATTATTTAGATAAAACTTTTTCCCTAAGTGCAATAATTTTACGCCGAAATTCATTCAGATCAGCAATTGCAAAACCATTCTATTTTAAGGTCGTAGAATGGGCGATAAAAGCATTTCCGTATGTGGAATATCATCCTCCAAATATTTTTTGCCAGTATCTTTAAAACCAAAATTTCCGTAGAATTTAATTAAATAATCTTGCGCGGATATACGAACAGATTTGGTTTTGAATTGATTGAGAATTATTTGTAATGAAAAAGAAACCAAGGTTTTCCCTAAATTTTTATTTCGTACAGAAAGCGCCGTCAAAACACGACCGATGCTTGCTTCTTTATATTTAATGTTTTCTGGAAATACTCTTAAATAGGCTAAAATTTCGCCATTTTGTTCTGCCCAAAGGTGAACGGCTTTCTGGTCATAATTATCGGCGTCTAAATAATAGCATTCTTGTTCTACCACAAAAACTTTTTGCCGAATCGCTAATATTTTATATAATTCTTCAGTAGATAATTCTGAAAAACTCTTGATTTTCCAAATTAAACCTTTCATTCAAATTTTATTTTATTTTTACTGAGCATTTCATTTGTAGCGGAAATATAATCTAAAATAAAATCGCCGCCATATTTTTTTTCTGCGGAAGTAACGAATATTTCGGGCAATTCTTCCCAAGTTTTTAGAAGTTCCTCGCGGTAAATGGCGACATTTTTATCTGCTGCGCCCGGTTTTAATTTATCTGCTTTTGTAAACACGATGCTGAAAGGAATATCGCTCTCACCGCACCATTGCATAAAATCTAAATCAATTTTTTGTGGCGTATGGCGTATGTCTATTAAAACAAAAAGATTAACGAGGTTGCTTCTATTTAAAATATAATTGGTAATAATTTTTTCAAAATCTTTCCTGATAGATTTTGAAACGCGCGCGAAACCAAAACCGGGAAGATCGGTTAAAAGCCAATTTTCATTTACCAAAAAATGATTAATTAATTGTGTTTTTCCTGGTGTTTGCGAGGTTTTTGCTAAATCCTTATGGTTCATCATCGCATTAATCAATGAAGATTTCCCCACATTGGAGCGGCCAATAAATGCATATTCTGGCAAATTGGGTTCTGGGCAATCTTGCCACCTGCTGCTGCTTTTTAAAAATTCTGCTGTTTTTATAACCATACTAAAAATGGAGGTTTTATTTCCTCCATTGTTTTTTTATTTCTTTTATTCTGTGCTATATTCAATGATTTTTCAACATTAAGACATTAAGGTTTAAAGTTTATTGCACTTAAAAAACTTAACAAAAATCAATTTTTATGAATGAATTTATTAAATCCTTAATGTTTAAAAATAAGGAATAAACAATGATTTTTCAACATTAAGACATTAAGGTTTAAAGTTTATTGCACTTAAAAAACTTTACAAAAATCAATTTATTGATTTCTTAATCAATTTTTATGAATGAATTTCTTAAGTCCTTAATGTTTAAAAATAAGGAATAAACTTTGTTTATTTATTTTAAGCAAATTAAGAAAATAAAATTAAAATATGTTAGAAATTTATTTAATTTTCAACCAGTTGTAGAGAATTCTATTAAATTCATCTGGTTTTTCCATCATGGCAGCGTGGCCACATTCATCAATCCAAAATAAATCAGAATTGGGTAAAAATTTATCCATATCCACGGCCACTTCTGGTGGCGTTACATTATCTTGCATTCCCCAAATGATACAAACTGGGCATTTTATATTGGGTAAATCATTCAGCATATTGTGTTTGATGGCACTTCTTGCAAGCATCACCGTTTTTATGCCTTTCATTCGGTCATTTACCAAAGCAAAAACTTCTTCCAACAATTCGTCGGTTGCAATTTTCGGATCGTAAAAAACTTCTTCAATCTTTTTCCTTAAATAATTTTTATCACTCTTACGCGGAAAACTATCGCCAAAAGTTCTTTCATATAAACCAGAACTGCCTGTGAGAACTAAATTTTGAACCAAATCTGGCCGAGAAGCAGTTAAAATTAAACCCACGTGGCCACCCATAGAATTCCCCACAATTGTGACGGGTTGCTTTATTTCTTCATCAATAAACCTGGCTACAAATTTTGCAATACTCGTAAGATTGGTATTTAAGACGGGTAAATCATAAATGGGAAGTTCGGGTACAAAAACTTCATAACCTTTTTCGGAAAAAAAATTTATCATTCCTGTGAAGTTACTTAAACCACCCATCAATCCATGCAAAAGCACCATCGGCTTGCCTTCACCTTCTTGGATGAAATTGAATTTTTTTTCCTTTTTAGTTTTAAATCTCATAAATCTCTTTCTGGAGCGCTGCAAAAATACAAATTTAAGAGCAATTTTATCCTATTTTTAGATTAAGTCTGTCTGCGAAAATTCAACTTTAAAAATAAGAAATTTTTTATTAGTAAAGTTTATTTTTTTAAAGTGCTAAAATGTTTGCTATCAATTATTTACTAATTCCAGGCTTTCTTTAAAATTATTTATCCACATTAAGTCAAAAAGTGGGAAAAAGTGGGAGAATCTGGAATTTTTTTATAAATTTGTCCCAAATGAATCAATTCATCGGGACATATGAATGTAAAATAGACGACAAAGGTCGCCTTAAAGTGCCGTCTTCACTTTTGAAGCAAATGGCCACTTTCGCCGATGCCACATTCATCGTGAAACGCTCTGTTTTTCAAGACTGTCTAGAAGTTTATCCGCCAAATGCGTGGGACAAAGTAATGTCTAAAATCAACAAACTGAACCGATTTGTAAAGAAAAATGCAGATTTCATTCGCTTGTTTACTGCAGGTGTAAAAATGGTAGAATTTGATAATGCCGGAAGAATTCAGATTTCAAAAGATTTGATGCAGTTTGCCATGTTGAAAAAAGAAATCGTCATCACAAGTGCGGGAGAAATCTTTGAAATCTGGGATAAAGACGCTTATGAAAAAGTAATTTACAGCAGTGAAATAGACTTTGCAACACTCGCTGAAGACGTTATGGGCTCTCTAAATATGGACGAAGATGTATCATAATCCTGTTTTGCTGCACAAAAGCATAGAAGATTTAATTACCAATCCCGATGGCACTTATGTAGATGTTACTTTCGGCGGCGGTGGTCATTCACGAGAAATTTTAAAAAAATTATCTCCAAAAGGCAGGCTTTTTAGTTTTGATCAGGATTTGGATGCTTTAGAAAATAAGATTGATGATGAGCGTTTTACGTTAATTAATCAAAATTTCAGATTTTTAGAAAACTCACTCTTGAGTTTTGGTGTTTCTGCGGTTGATGGGGTTTTGGCAGATTTGGGTGTCTCATCGCATCAGTTTGATGTTGAAACGCGAGGTTTTTCTACCAGAAGCGACGCGCCTTTGGATATGCGGATGAATGTGAGACAACAATTAGACGCCAAAAAAGTAGTCAATAAATATGAGGAAGAAGATTTAGCAAATCTTTTTTACCAATATGGCGAACTGCGAGATTCGCGGAAAATTGCACGCCAAATCGTGCAACAAAGACTCATTAAACCAATCAAATCAACACAAGAGTTGAAAGATATTTTTCATTACATCCCACCGCCAAAGCGCAATAAATATTTTGCGCAAATTTTTCAGGCCATTCGGATAGAAGTGAATCAAGAATTAGAAGCCTTGAAAGAAATGTTGCAACAATCTTATCGCGTTTTGAAACCTGAAGGCAGATTGGTGGTGATTTCTTACCATTCATTAGAAGATCGGTTGGTAAAAAGATTTCTAAAAAACGGTATGTTCGAAGGCGAGCCGGAACGTGATATTTATGGCAACTTCACAAAAGTATTCACTTTGCTTCAAAATAAAGCGACCGTTCCAGATGAAAAAGAAATTGAAGAAAATAGTAGAGCGAGAAGTGCCAAAATGAGAACAGGTATAAAAAATTAGAAAAATTGGCAAAAAAACCAGCCACATATAAAACCCAGAAGAAACTCACTTTTATAGATATTATAAAAGGAAATTTCCTCAACCGTGATGAAATAAAAATTCATTACAAATATTTTATGCTAATTTTTGTCTTAATGATGATTCTAATTTACAGCAACCATCTTGTAAGCACAAAAATAGAACAAGTAAACGCATTAAAAGAGCAAACTGAAGAATACAAATCGCGAAATGCGTATGCACAAAGCAAATTAATTAAAGTAAAATTAGAATCTGAACTCGGCAAAGAAATGGTGCAAGATTCCCTTATGACATTGCAAAATCACCCACACAAATTACTGATAAAATTAGACCCGAACGATGCAAAACCAAAGTGATTATGACATAAAACGTAAAAAAACATTGCGATGGGGCTACCTTTTCGCTCTGGTTGCTTTGGTGGTTTTTGTAGTTTTCATTGCAAGAATAGTAATTCTGCAAAATACAAATGTAGAAGAAATTCAGGATGATTATATCAATAAAAATTACCGAGAAGCAACTCTCCCTGCCGCACGTGGAAACCTCTATGCATCAGACGGTTCAATTTTAGCAACAACAGTAATGCGCTACGATGTTTTTCTAGATTTTAAAACAATGCGCGATACCATTTATAAAAATAATATTTCTGCACTTTGCGATTCTTTAAGTTTAATGTTTGGTAAACCAAGAAATTATTTCCGAGCAAAATTTGATGCACAGAAAAAAGCAGAAAATCAATATTATCAACTTATTAAAGGCTTAGACTTTGATGAATACGACCGCATTCGCCACTTCCCAATCTTTAATAAAGGGAAAAATAAAGGCGGGTTTATTGTAGATAGAAATTTTAAAAGAGAACTCGCCACTACCGAAATTGGATCTGGCACCATTGGGATGGACAATGGTAAATATTCATCAGGCTTAGAAGGCGCTTTTTCGAAATATTTAACAGGAACAGACGGCAAAAGATTAGAACAAAGAATAAATAGCAGCCAGTGGAAACCAATTGATTACTGGAAAGTGCAAGAACCTGTAGATGGAGACGACGTTTACACCACTTTAGATTTAAGAATTCAAGACATTGCACATTCTGCTTTAGAAAAACAATTAATAAAATTTAATGCAGACCACGGCTGCGTGGTTGTGATGGAGGTAAAAACAGGCAAAGTAAGAGCAATGGTAAACCTTCGCCGCACAAAACCAGGTGTTTATGCGGATGCTTATAATTATATTTTAAAAGACGCCACAGAACCAGGTTCTACTTTTAAAACGGTTTCACTTTTAGCCGCGATGGACGATGGTTTAATTGACGAAAACACACGCGTGCAAACCTCAACAGCTTGGACTTACGAAGGACAAAGAATTACAGACCACAGCAGCGGAAATTACGATGTAAGCGATGTTTTAGCGCACTCTAGCAACGTTGGAGCAGCCAAATTAATTACTGGCGCATATCGTGACAAACCCGAAGTTTTTCTCGACCATTTGCGAAAGTGGAAATTGTTTGATAAAATGGATATTGAAATCCCTGGAGTTGCAAAACCAATCATCGTGACGCCAGAAAATAGACGTTGGAACAAAGCCACTTTAGCCTCTTTGTCGTATGGCTATTCTTCACGATTTAGTTTGCTACAAATGGCCACCTTTTATAACGGAATTGCCAATAAAGGCGTCATGCTAAAACCACTTTTTATAGATAAAATAATTAAAAACGGCCAAGAAATTTTCACGGCAAAGCCAGAAATTATGGTAAAAAAAATGGCATCTGATAAAGCCATTTCTGAAATGACTTCTGCACTCACAAAAGCCGTAGAAAAAGGAACCGCAAAAAGTATTTACACACCAAATTTAAGAATCGCTGGCAAAACCGGAACCGCAAGATTTGAATATTGGAAACCAGGCCCCTATAAATACCAAGCCTCTTTTATGGGCTTTTATCCATCAGATAATCCTAAATATACCTGCGTAGTGATGGTGAACCAGCCAGATCCATCAATCGGATTTTATGGCGCAACTGTTTCGGCTCCCGTATTTAAAGAGATAGCAGGAAAAACATTTTTAAAAACACCATTAAATATTGAAAAAAATATACTAGCAGATAAACCTGTTAATCTTAATCAAATGGTTCACAACCCCATAAAAATTGTGGTAAAGGCCGATTCCATGCCAAATGTAATAGGATTAATCGGGAAAAATGTCATTCCACAATTAGAAAATTTAGGTTACCGAGTCGATTTTAAAGGTGTGGGAAAAATAAAAGGACAATTTCCCTTGAAAGGTGCAGAACTGAAGAAAAACCAAAGAATATATCTCACATTACAAAAGTAAAAAAAAAAAGAGATAAACATAAAAAATTGCTAAATCCCGAAGGGATTTAATTAAAAGAACCGCGCGATCTATACCGTGGAAAAAAATAAAAAATGAATTTAAAAGAACTTTTAAACAAAATCTCAACTTTAGAAACCAACGGTGAAATAAACCGTGAAGTTTCTGAAATTGTTTTTGACAGCCGAAAAGCCGCGAAAAATTCGCTTTATGTGGCAGTAAAAGGCACCGTTTCTGATGGCCATTTGTTTATAAATTCTGCAATAGAAAAAGGAAGTTCGGTTATCGTTTGTGAAGATTTTCCGAGCGAAATTAATGAAAATTGCACTTATATAAAAGTCAAAAATTCTTCTAAAACTTTAGGTAAATTAGCCTCAAATTTTTATGGAAATCCTTCAGAAAAATTAACCTTAATCGGCGTTACAGGAACAAACGGAAAAACTTCTGTTTGCACCTTACTGTTTGATGTTTTTAAAATTTTGGGTTATTCTTCGGCTTTAATTTCTACAGTTGAATATAGAATTGGCGATGAAATTATTCCGTCAACCCACACAACGCCCGATGTTTTAACCATTAATAAAATTTTAGCAAAAGCCCTGGAAAATGGCTGTGAATACGCATTTATGGAAGTTTCTTCTCACGGCATTCACCAAGATAGAATTGAAGGTTTGCATTTTAAAATCGCTGGTTTTACCAATATTACACACGATCATTTAGATTACCATAAAACATTTTTAGAATATCTAAACACGAAGAAAAGATTTTTTGATGAATTAAATTCTTCCGCAATTGCCATTGCAAATGTAGATGACAAAAACGGAAATGTGATGTTGCAAAATACATCAGCCAAGAAAAAATCTTACGCCATGAAAACCATCGCAGATTTCAACGGAAAACTGTTGGAAACTGATTTTAACGGAATGCTTTTAAATTTCAATAATCAAGAATTTTGGACAACAATTACAGGGAAATTTAATGTTTATAATTTGCTATTGGTTTTTGCAATTGCTTCAGAATGTGGATTTGAAGACAATGAAATCTTAACCGCAATTTCACAATTAAAACGTGTAAAAGGTAGATTTGAAACCATAAAATCGCCAAGCGGAATTTTCTTCATTGTGGATTATGCGCACACGCCAGATGCTTTAGAAAATATTTTAGACAGCATTAATGAAATCCGCACGAAAAACGAAAGATTAATCTGCGTATTCGGTTGTGGTGGCGACAGAGACAAAACCAAAAGACCAGAAATGGGTGCAGTTGCCGCAGCGAAATCAACTTTGGCAATTATCACTTCTGACAACCCAAGAACGGAAAATCCACAAGAAATTATTAAAGAAATTGAAGCCGGCGTAAAACCCGAAAATTATAACAAATTTTTAAGCATTCCTGACCGGAAAGATGCCATAAAATCTGCCATAAAATTCGCAGAAGCAAAAGATATTATTTTAGTCGCCGGAAAAGGACACGAAAATTATCAGGAAATAAACGGCGTGAAACATCATTTTGATGACAAAGAAGTGATTGAAGAATTGTTGCAAATTATGGGGAAATAAAATTTGAGAATGAGTTAATTTGAAAATGAAAAAGTCAAGAATCATAAAAGTATCCTTAGGGATTATTGGATTGTGGATTTTGATATTCTTTATTTTCACGTATAAATTTGAAAAAAAATTGAAAATTTTAGATTGTGAAAGCACCTATAGTGAAAAATTATTTGAAAAACCAGAACCTGGTTATTTAAATTTTTCTGAAAGTAATGCGAAAAATATGGTAGCACTTTGTTTATGTGAAAAGTACATTTTGAACAAAAACAAAAATTACAAGAATGAAATTTTAAAATTATATGAGAAACAAGGAATTAAATATGGAAGATTTCAAAACTCAAAAAGTAAAATAGATTCTATTTGTAAGTATAGAAATCAGATTTTTTTTTAAAAGTTTTAATCTTTAATTAAAATAAAAGCAAATGTTATATTATTTATACGAATATCTCACCAACCACGGAATTTACATTCCAGGCATTAATCTTTTAAGATACATATCTTTTAGGGCTGCTTTTGCTGTCCTTTTATCTTTGCTTATCGCAATGGTTTACGGTAAAAAAATCATCAATTATTTGCGTAAAAAACAAATGGGCGAAATGGTTCGAGACCTTGGTTTAGATGGGCAAAAACAGAAAGAAGGGACACCAACAATGGGCGGATTAATCATCATTATTGCGACATTAATTCCCGTGGTTTTATTTACCAGAATCTTTAATATTTATATAGTGCTTCTCATTATTTCTGTGATTTGGATGGGCGCAATTGGCTTTATAGATGATTATCTTAAAAAAGTAAAGAAAAATAAAGACGGACTAAGCGGCAAATTTAAAGTAATTGGGCAGGTTGGTTTAGGTTTAATTATCGGCATTACAATGTATTTTCACCCAGATATTACAGTGAAGAGAAAATATGCAGATGCAACTGTTATTAACAGAAATAATGTAGAACAAAATTTTCAAAAAGCCGAAAAAGCGACTGTTTCTACGGTGCCTTTTATGAAAAATAATGAATTTGATTACAGCGGAATATTATTTTGGATGTCTCCAGAAAAGGCCACAGAATGGTCTTGGCTAGTTTTTATTCCAATTGTGATCTTTATTGTGACCGCCGTTTCTAATGGCGCAAATATCACCGATGGAATTGACGGCCTCGCAGCCGGAACTAGCGTCGTCATACTGCTCACATTAGCATTTTTTGCATACATTTCGGGTAATATTATTTTCGCCGATTATCTTAATATTATGTTTCTTCCCAATATGGGCGAAACCACCATTTTTGCGCTCGCTTTGGTCGGCGCCGTCATCGGATTTTTTTGGTACAATACTTATCCAGCGCAAGTTTTTATGGGCGACACAGGAAGTTTAATGCTTGGCGGCGTCATAGCGGTTTTGGCCATAATTTTAAGAAAAGAATTACTAATACCGGTATTGTGCGGGATATTTTTAGTAGAAAATCTCTCAGTCGTGCTGCAAGTCATTGTATTCAAATATAGAAAGAAAAAATTTGGGTTAGAATATGCGCAAAACAATCGGTTGTTTAAAATGTCGCCACTCCACCATCATTATCAAAAAGAAGGTTACCATGAAAGTAAAATCGTTAATCGCATGATAATCATCGGTGTAATGCTCGCAATTATTTGTTTAATTACTTTAAAAATTCGATAAAATTTTGAAAAATAAAAATTTAAAAATTGTAGTTTTAGGAGGCGGCGAAAGTGGTTTCGGCGCGGCCTTGCTAGCGAAATCTCAAGGTTTGGAAGTATTTCTTTCAGACAAAGGAGAAATTCGTGATAATTACAAACAACTTTTAATAAAAAACAAAATTGAATTTGAAGAGGGGAAACATTCTGAAGAAAGAATTTTAGCCGCAGATTGGGTTATAAAAAGCCCAGGAATTCCCAAAAAAGCAGATATAATTACAAAAATTAATGCTAAAAAAATTCGGCTTTCTTCGGAAATAGAATTTGCATCAGCGTTTACCAATGCCAAAATAATTGCCATCACAGGTAGCAACGGAAAAACAACCACCACTTCTTTAATTTATCATATTTTAAAACAAGCAAACCTAAATGTTGGCTTAGGTGGAAACATCGGGACGAGCTTTGCAAAGCAAGTGGCAGAAGAAAATTTCGACTATTATGTTTTAGAAGTAAGCAGTTTTCAGTTGGATGATGTTCAAAACTTTCGTCCCTATATTTCTTTGCTTTTAAATCTTAGCCCAGATCATTTAGATCAATACAACTACAACTACGAAGAATACGCGCTCGCAAAATTCAAAATCGCCGAAAATCAAGAAAACGACAACTATTTTATCTATAACAAAGACGATGAAATGAGCCAAAAACTCTTGAAAGAATTGGATTTGAAAGTTCGAAAAATTCCCTTTTCATTAAAAGAGAAATTCCACGAAGGTGGGTTTATCGAAAACGGAAATGTCGTTGTAGATTTTCAAGATTCTTTTTCAATGAAAATTGAAGATTTATCGCTTGTAGGAAACCATAATATTGCCAATAGTTTAGCCGCTTCTATAGCCGGTAAAATTTTAAAAATCAGCAATGAAAACATTAGAAATTCTTTGATGACATTTCAAGCAGTAGAACATAGATTAGAAAATGTAGCAGAAATTGACGGTGTAAACTTCATCAACGACAGCAAAGCAACCAACGTGAACGCCACTTATTACGCTTTAGAAAGCATGCAGAGACCCACAATTTGGATTGTTGGTGGAACCGATAAAGGAAACGACTACACGGAAATTGAGAATCTTGTTAAACGAAAAGTGAAAGCCATTGTGTGTTTAGGAGTTGATAATCAAAAAATTATAGATTTTTTCAAAGATAAAAAAGAACAAATTTACAGCACCTCAAGGATGGAAGAAGCGGTAAAAATCTCAAAATCACTGGCACAAAATGGTGATACTGTTTTGCTTTCACCATGCTGCGCAAGTTTTGATTTGTTTAAAAATTATGAAGATCGCGGCAATCAGTTTAAAAAAGAAGTGTTGAAAAATCATAATTAAAAACGGTATTATAAATAAATGGAAAACCAATCAACAGATAATAAAATAGAATATCTAAAAGGCGACAAAGTCCTTTGGATGGTCATTATTGTGATTTCTATTTTCTCTATTTTCCCCGTTTATTCTGCTAGTTCTAATTTGCAATATATTGTTAACAATGGAACCACAACTAGCCACGTGCTGAAACACATGGCATTTGTAGTTGCAGGGCTCATCATAATGCGCGGTGTAGGAATTGTAAAATACGAATATATCGGCAAATTAAGTAGTTTCCTTCTGGGCATCACTATTATCCTTTTAATCCTCACTTTATTTACAGGCCAAACCATTGATGGTGCTTCCGCTTCCCGTTGGCTAAAAATCCCAGGAACACCAATTTCTTTTCAACCTTCCTCATTCGCTTATTTAACTTTAATTATTTATTTGTGTAGATATTTAACCAAAAAAATAACAAGGGATCGACTGCCGATTGAAAATGTTTTATACATATTTGGACCTATTTTACTGGTATTTATTTTAGTAGCAAAAGACAACGGATCTACTGCTTTGATGATTCTAATGGTTTCTATTGCTGTTCTGATAATTGGCCAACTAAACTGGCGATATATTGTTGGTTTTATTTCGACAGCGTTGGTTGCAATGGTTTTATTTATCATAGTTGCTCTAAACACTAACTTACTCGGCGGAAATCGCGTACACACTTGGATGAGCCGGATTGAAACTTTCACAAATTCCAAAAAATCTACCGATGTTGATGATGAGGCCTTAAAAGCCAAAAATTATCAAACGATGCAAGCAAAAGCCGCCATCGTTCACGGCGGAATTACCGGAATGGGCCCAGGAAAAAGTGCATTGAAACAAACTTTGCCGCAATCCGTTTCAGATTTTATTTTTGCAATTGTAGTGGAAGAATACGGCTTAATTGGCGCCATATTTCTAATTTCACTGTATTTGATAATGATTATCCGCATCGTTATTATTGCTAGTAAAATGCCTGCATTTTTCGGGTCTTTACTCGTACTCGCAATCGGAATAATGATTTTTGTGCAAGTGGCTGTAAATATTGCGGTTGCTATAAATTTAATACCGGTCACTGGGCAACCTTTGGCATTAATAAGTTACGGTGGAACTTCAATGTTGGTGACTTATTTTCAATTGGGAATTATTTTAAATGTAAGTTCCAGAATACAGATATATGATGAAGAAGGAATGGGTAAAAAACAAAATATAGAAGAAATAAATGACATCGCGTAGAAACGCGATTTATCGCGTTTAACAAGATTATCGCGTTCAACAAGATTATCGTTTTTAAAATAATATATCGCCTTTCATAAAAAATGATAATTGATAATTAATTAAAAAAATCCCGAAGGGATTAAATTTGAATAACCGCGAGATTCATCTCGTGGAAAAAAGTAAAAAATCCCGAAGGGATTAAATTTGAATAGAGAATTGAATTAAAATACCCATGACATTCATCTCAAGGATTAAAGAAATAAAGAATGAAAAATAATTTAAAAATTCTAATGAGCGGCGGCGGAACCGGAGGACACATCTTCCCGGCAATTGCTATTGCACAAGAAATTCAGAAAAGATTTCCCGACGCAGAATTTTTATTTATCGGCGCCCAAAACAAAATGGAAATGGAAAAAGTGCCACAAGCAGGATTTAAAATTGAAGGCTTAAATATTGCCGGTTTCGATCGCGGAAATTTGTCTAAAAACATTCTTCTTCCTTATAAAATCATTTCAAGTTTATTAAAAGTAAGAAAAATAATTAAAGAATTTAAACCAGATTTCGCTATTGGAACAGGCGGTTTCGCGAGTGCGCCCGCGTTATTGGTCGCATCAAAATTAGGCGTCACAACATTCGTGCAAGAACAAAATTCTTTGCCCGGCAAAACCAATCAGTTTTTAGCTAAAAAAGCAAAAGCTGTTTTCACGGCTTATCCAAAAATGGAGAATTTTTTTCCAAAAAGTCAAACTTTTTATCTTGGAAATCCTGTGAGAGAAAGCGTCATCAATGGTTTAATGGATAGCAAATCGGCAAAAGAGAAATTAGGCTTAAATCCGAAAAAACTCTGCATTTTGTCGGTTGGCGGTTCTTTAGGATCACGAACTTTAAACAATGGCTGGAAATCTAATTTAGAAAATTTAGAAAAATCTGGCTACCAACTAATATGGCAAACCGGGAAAACAGATTATGCTGAAATTGTTGGAAGATGGAAGAATGAAGATAGAGGCAATAATGGCGTCGCAAAGGAAACTTCCAGCATCCAACTTCCATCTTCCATACAAATTAAGGAATTTATTTCAGATATGGCATTGCATTATTCCGCGGCAGATGTTATTGTTTCTCGAGCCGGTGCGATTGCGATTTCTGAATTGGCTATTGCAGGTAAACCACTTTTGCTAGTACCATTACCGACTGCTGCAGAAGATCATCAAACTAAAAACGCATTAACTTTAGTAGAAAAAAATGCGGCAAAAATGGTGAAAGACATAGAAATGAAAGACCAATTTTGGCCAACTTTAATGGAAATTTGCGAAAATGAAAACTTGCGAAAAGTGATGAGCGAAAATCTAAAAATTTTTGCAAAACCAAATGCAACGCAAGAAATTGTTGATAAAATTTCTAACTTAATGGAAATTAATAATTCAAAATTGTAGAAATAAATGGACGATTTCACAACATATCGAAAATTTATTTACAAAGATGATGCTTTGGATTTTATAAATATTTTAGAACAAAATAAGATAGATTATGAACTAAACGATAATTCGTTACGCGTTGATGCTTCTTTTGGCGGAGATATCAATACAAAACAATACGAGTTAAAAATTGAAAAAAATGCCTTTGATAAAGTTGAACAATTAGAAGAAAAACTAGCTGCCGAAGATGTAAAGAACATTAGCGAAGATTATTATTTATATGAATTTTCAGATGAAGAACTCATTGAAATTTTGATGAAAAAAGATGAATGGAGCAAATTCGATTATTTGGCAGCACAAAAAATTTTAAAAGAAAGAGGAAATGAAGTGAAACCTGAATTATTAAATGTAATCAGAAAACAAAGAATTGCAGATTTAACTGTGCAAGAAGAAAGCCCAAAATGGTTGATTTATTTAGGCTACTTTTCGGCTATTTTTGGTGGTTTTCTAGGTGTTTTTATTGGTTTTTATTTAATGAAATATAAAAAATATTTGCCAAATGGAAACAAATTTTACGGATTTTCTCGTGGTGATAGATTACACGGCGAACGTATTTTATACCTCTCGGCAATTGGAATATTATTTTATACTGCATTCACTTTTTTAAAAAATAGATAAAACACAATAACCCTTTAAAAATTTACAATTATGAAAAAGTTTATTTTATTTTTCGCGCTCCTATTGATCGGTACAACGGTATCGGCACAAGATTTTGTGAAAGCAAGTGACGTAACCGTAGAGAATTTTGCTAAATATTTGCAAACCAAAAAATTTAAAATCTTAGAAAAAACTGCAGATTTTTTGAAAATTGAAAGTGAAGATGGCTATCCACTTTATTTAGATTTTGACAAAGATAAAAAGTACATCATGTTCAACATTAACGATGGGCTGAAAGACACTGCTGATGAGCAAAAAAAACAAACTTTACTAGAAAAAATTTCTAAATTAAAAATGATAAAAGCGGTTTATTTCCAAAAAAGCAACACTGTGCAATTTGAATATTATTTTTGGGTAACGGGCGGTTTTTCTTGGGCAAGTTTAGAAGATGCTATTACTGAATTTTACCTCTATGAAGGCGATGCATTTAATTTAGACACAGATAAAATATTCAAATAAATTAGAAAATGAGTCATTTCAGTTCCTATCAAAATTTTTATTTCGTTGGCATTGGCGGCATCGGAATGTCGGCTCTTGCAAGATATTTTCACTCCATCGGTGGGAATGTTTTGGGCTACGATAAAACTGAAACAAAACTCACAAATGCTTTAATTTCTGAAGGCATTAAAATAAATTTCGAAGATAAGGTAAATGATGAAATTTTTAATTTAAAAAGAGAAAACACACTCGTTATTTACACGCCCGCCATAAAAAAACTAGAAATTCTAGACTTTTTTACCGAGTTGAATTTTACAATTTATAAACGTGCAAGAGTTTTAGGAATGATTACCGATCACACGGAATGCATTGCAATTGCAGGCACGCATGGGAAAACGACGACCTCATCTTTGGTTGCACATCTTTGCAAAGTTGCAAACCTCCCATTTTCAGGCTTTTTGGGTGGCATTGCAGAGAATTTTAAATCTAATTTTATTTTTAATGGAAACAAGATTTCCGTTGTAGAAGCCGATGAATACGACCGCTCTTTTATGAATCTGAAACCCAATTGGGCGGTCATTACATCCATTGATGCAGACCATTTGGACATATATGGCGACAAAGAAACCATAGAAAAAAGTTTTCGAGATTTCGCGGCTTTAGTTCCAAATGATAATCAACTATTTGTAAGAAAAGGAATTGAAATTAACCGTGGCGCAAAAACCTACGCGGTGAACGAAGAAGCCGATTTCTATTCCGATAATATGAGAATGGTAAACGATTTAATATATTTCGATTTTCATACCTCAACTGAAACCATTAAAGATTTTGTTTGGGAAATCCCAGGTATTCACAATGTAGAAAATGCCACCGCAGCCATCGCAATTATGCATGAAAAAGGCGTAGATTTTAAAACTATCAAAGAAGGAATCCGAACTTTTAAAGGTATAAAACGCCGTTATACAAAGTATTTTTTTGAAAACGGAAAAAATTATATTGACGATTATGCGCACCACCCTACCGAATTGGATGCGGTGATTGGAAGCATCAAAACGTTTTATCCGAACCGAAAATTATTGGTAGTTTTTCAGCCACATTTATTCAGCAGAACGCGCGATTTTGCAGAAGATTTTGCTAAAAGCTTAGCCAAAGTAGATGAGTTAATTCTTTTAGACATTTATCCAGCAAGAGAATTACAAGAAAACTTTGAAGGCATTACTTCGGAATGGCTTTTAGATAAAATAAATTTAGATAAAAAAGAAGTTTCAACATTAGAAATGGCTTTAGATAAAATAAAACAGAAAGATTTTGATATTTTGCTCACCGTTGGTGCGGGAAATATTGATACACTTTCAGATCAAATAATCAATTGGCAAAATGGAACGCAGAATTAATATAAAAGAGATGAAAAACTCTGAGTTCAATTAAAAGAAATAAATGAAAAACAAGTTCAGAATATTGAAAATTTTTATCACAGTAGTGCTCTTCGGATTTCTACTGAGTTTCTCTTTGAAGCGCTTCAGCAAAGCGCCTTTAGAAAAAATTACGATAAACATGAATGAGAAAACACCTGTTTATTTCGTTGATGAAAAAGAGGTAAAAGATTTAATAAAAAAAGAAAATCCAAGCCTAACGATTGGCAAATTAAATATTCCTGTTTTAGAAAAAACTTTAAACAAAATACCCGCTGTAGATAGCGCAAACGTATATCTGAATTTGAATGGAAATTTAAATTTAGACATCAAACAAAGAGTGCCAATTTTTAGAATCATCAATGGCGATCAAGATTATTATGTAGATGCTAAAGGTGTGGCATTTCCTCTTTCAAGAAATTACTCACATCCTTGTATGCTCGTTACTGGTGATGTGAAAAAATCTGAATATGTAAAACTGGCTTCTTTAATTTCAAAAATAAATGCCGATGATTTTACAAAAAAGTTCTTTATCGGAATTTCTAAAAAGAAAAACAGTTATAGTTTACTCACAAGTGAAGGCAATTATAACGTAGAATTGGGAGATTTGGATAATATTGATTTTAAAATAAATGGATTTAAAGCCTTTGTAACAAAATTTTTGGTGGATGCAGATCCCGAAAAATACAGTCAGATTTCCTTGAAATACAACAACCAAATTGTAACCACATTAAATCCACATTTTGCAGGAAACGATAGTATTTTAAACGCAAATTATAAAGAATTGCAAAGGATTCCTATCACAAACAATAAAAAGATAACTGCAGCTAAAACGGTGAAAACAGCAGCACCGAAAAAAAGTAAACCATAATAAAAGTAGAGTAAAATTAAATAAAATCATAGATGGAAAATAACGAATATTCAGTAGGATTAGACATTGGGACTACAAAAATCGTGGCCATTGTCGGAAGAAGAAATGCACACGGAAAAATAGAAATTTTAGGCGTCGGGAAAGCCAAAAGTTTGGGCGTACACAAAGGTATTGTGAACAATATTTCGCAAACCATAAGTTCTATAAAATCAGCCGTAGAGCAAGCGCAAGCTAGTTCTGGCGTTCAAATTCATAATGTAACTGTGGGCATTGCAGGCAAACACATCCGTTCTTTGCAGCATTCAGATTATATTATGCGCGAACATCCGGAAGAATACATCACAGAAGATGATATAGAAAAACTAAAAGACCAAGTAAAAAAATTGGTGATGCTTCCTGGCGAAGAAATCATCCACGTTTTACCACAAGAATATAAAGTAGATTCTGAAGGCGAAATCCAAGAACCAGTTGGGATGCATGGCAAAAGATTAGAAGCCAATTTCCACGTTGTAGTTGGGCAAATGGGTTCTATCCGAAATATTGCACGATGCGTTCGTGAAGCAGGATTAGAAATGGAAGCGCTTACATTAGAACCTTTAGCATCATCTGAAGCCGTTCTAACAAAAGAAGAAAAAGAAGCCGGCGTTGCAATTGTAGATATCGGCGGCGGAACTACGGATATTGCAATTTTTAAAGACAACATTATCCGTCACACTTGCGTCATTCCTTATGGTGGCGGAATTATTACTGATGATATCAAAGAAGGCTGCTCTATCATAGAAAAACACGCAGAGCAATTAAAAGTAAAATTTGGTTCCGCAGTGCCAGAATTAGAAAAAGATTCCACTTTTGTTACAATCCCAGGTTTGCACGGCAGAAATGATAAAGAAATTTCATTAAAAACTTTAGCACAAATCGTAAATGCAAGAGTTGAAGAAATTCTAGAAATGGTAAATACCGAACTAAAAGCTTATGGCGCATTTGAACAAAAGAAAAAATTAATTGCCGGAATTGTTCTAACAGGCGGCGGCTCTAACTTACGCCATTTGCGACAATTAGCCAATTATACCACCGGCTTAGATAGCAGAATTGGTTTTGCAAATGAATATGTAGCAAATGATAAAAACCAACAGCTAAAAGGTCCAGAATATGCCACTTCAATTGGTTTATTAATGGAAAGTTTAAAAATTCGCGACAAAAAACCATACGAAGCCGAACTAAAAAAACAAGAAGAAGAAGCACAATCTTTAGCTGTTGAAAATAAAATTACACCAGAACCTTCGCCAGAAGTTTTAACAGAACAACGCGAAATTGCGAAAAAAGCAAAACCCACTTTCGGAGAATCTATTTTAAATAAAGTAAAAAAATTCTTTGAAGAAGTAGAATAAAAAGAAATATATAGTGATTGTTAATAAAAGATGTAAAATCTATTTCCAATCATCATCAATAAATAATATCTTTCAATTTTAAAATAAACAACATGGAAAACATAAATAATACCACCGGATTTTCATTTGATTTGCCAAAGGGAAACTCCTCAATCATAAAAGTAATTGGTGTAGGTGGCGGTGGAAACAACGCTTTGAAACACATGTATGAACGCGGCATTCACGGCGTAGATTTCGTGATTTGCAACACAGACGCGCAAACTTTAGACAATAACCCTGTTGCCAACAAAGTGCAATTGGGACTTTCTATTACCGAAGGTCTTGGTGCAGGCGCAGACCCAGAAGTAGGCGAAAAAGCAGCCCTAGAAAGCATAGACGAAATAAAAGCCGCACTCGGGCAAAGCACAAAAATGGTGTTCATCACAGCCGGAATGGGCGGTGGAACCGGAACTGGAGCAGCACCCGTAATTGCAAAAATTGCAAAAGAAATGGGCATTTTAACCATCGGTATTGTGACCGTTCCGTTTAGTTTTGAAGGAAAAAGAAGACTAGACCAAGCCGATAATGGCTTAGAAAAATTACGAAATAACGTTGATTCTTTAATCGTTATTAATAATGATAAACTTCGTCAACAATACGGAAATCTTGGTTTTAAATCTGGCTTTTCTAAAGCCGATGAAGTTTTAACCAATGCTGCAAAAGGAATGGCAGAAGTAATTACCGGCTATTTCGATGTAAATATAGATTTCCGTGATGCAAAATCTGTCTTAGAAAACAGCGGAACAGCACTCATGTCCACTGGCGTTGCAGTTGGTGAAAACAAAGCCGAAGAAGCCGTGAAAAAAGCCTTAGATTCTCCATTGTTAAACGACAATAAAATCACAGGTGCCAAAAACGTGCTCTTACTCATCAGAAGTGGCGAAGAAGAAGCCACAATGGATGAAATTGGGATTATTAATGATTATATCCAAAAAGAAGCAGGCGACACCGCAGATATTATTTTCGGTGTGGGTACAGATGAAGAATTGGGAGATGCCATTTCCGTATTGGTCATAGCGACTGGTTTTGCAAAAGAATACCAAAAACATTCTGGCATCACCGAAAAAGTAAACTATTCTTTGGACGGAAAATCAAGCAGAAAAAGTCATGACAACGAAATATTTAAAAACGACTTCTCAAGCGGTTTTCCTTTAGATAAAAAAATGGTGAGTTTGGATGATGATGAAGAATTCAGCCCAGAAAATAGATTTCAACCCAAAAAAAATGCTGAAACTGTAAAAACTTCAATTTCTACCGAAATAATAGAAAAGCCTTTAGAAATCTGGGAAAGAGAAGATGACAGTTTGCAAAACCAATACAATTTATTTTCTTTTGATGATGACAATCTTACGGATGATTTAGAAGCAGAAGCACTTTCTTTTGAAGTGGAAGATCACCCCAAAAAAAACAATGAATCACAACCCGTTGAGTTCAACTTCATGATAAATGAATCTGAAATTGAAGAAAAATTAAATGAAAAACAATCAAATTCTCAAGAAATAGTTGAGGAAGAAGAAATGATTGCCGAGCCAAAAGCGGAAGCGATTCTTAAGCAGAAAGTTGAAGAAATTTCTGAAACAAAAAACGAGGAAATTTCACATGAAATTGCAGAAGAAAAATCAGAATTATTTGGAGAAAGCCAGTTCACTTTTGTAGATGTGCCTTCTAACAACGATAAAACTACCGAAAGAAGAAATAAATTAAAAGAATTTGATTCTCGCTATCACAAAATTGATAATGAATTACAATTTGAAACAATACCAGCGTTTAGACGTAAAAATATTATTTTGGAAGGCCAAAATCATTCTCAACAAAATATTCAGACTTTTTTAAAAGATGAAAATGGGCGAATGGAAATTCGGGAAAATAGATTTTTGAATAAAGATGTAGATTAAAATTAATATAACAGTGTAGAAATTTACCAATATAACAACCGTGAAGAAGAATTACTCCTCACGAATAAAATTGGTAAACAGTTACATTGATAAATTATTAAATTAAAAAAAATGAGTTTAGAAACAACAATTAGCGACGCAATAAAAGATGCGATGCGCGCAAAAGACAAACTAGCTTTAGATGCATTAAGAGCAGTAAAATCCCAAGTTTTATTATTAAAAACCGAAGCCAAAGATGCAGAAGTTTCTGATGAGCAAGTGATTGCCATTTTACAAAGAATGATCAAACAGCGCAAAGATTCTTACGACCAATTTATGGCGCAAAACCGCACAGATTTAGCGGAAGTGGAAGACGCACAAAGCAAAGTGATTGCAAAATATTTACCTGCACAATTGTCGCCCGAAGAACTAGAAGTGGAACTAAAAAAAATTATTTCTGAAACTGCTGCAGACGGAATGAAAGATTTAGGAAAAGTAATGGGAATTGCAAGCAAAGCACTCGCCGGGAAATCCGACGGAAAAAGTATTTCTACCATGGCAAAACAATTGCTTTCGTAGAAATTTCAGTATCATTATCGCACTATCATAGAATTTTAAAAGTGTTGTTTTCGCTTAAAACGCATGCAACACTTACCAAATTTAGAAAAACAAAATAAAAAAGACAATTATATTAAATTATAACTGTCTTTTTTTTATATTTGAGTTTGATAAAAACAAAAAGTGTAACGCCTTTCCACTTATTATGAGGTTTTGCAATAATATTACGTGCCATAGCGTTTAACCTTTTAACTTTTAAATTACATCCACGAATAATAAAATCATCCAAAAAATTATGAAAAACCAAGCAATTCAAAAACTCTTTTTTATCCTCTTCTTCTGCTTAAGTACATTCACTTTTGCACAATGGGGCACAGGTACTTATTGGTCTTTAGACGGCAATAATATTATGGAAGTAGAAAACGGTGAAATTGTGTCCAAAAATGCAATGGACGAATCTAAATCCACCGTAATAATTTCTAAAGAAATGCTCACACCAATGGGACAATCCCCATTAAATGTGGTGCGTTTTGCTTTTTCTGAAGACAACCAAAAAGTATTAATCGCAACCAATACCAAGAAAGTTTGGCGCTATGATACACGTGGCGATTCTTGGGTTTATGATTTAAAAACAAAAACTTTAAAACAAATTGGTAAAGACAGACCAGAATCTTCTTTAATGTTTGCAAAATTTTCCCCAGACGGAAAAAAAGTGGCTTACGTAAGTGAACATAATATTTATGTGGAAGATTTAGCAAGTGGCGAAACAAAAGCCTTAACAACAGACGGTACTTTACGCTTAATCAACGGGACTTTTGATTGGGTTTACGAAGAAGAACTAGATTGTAGAGACGGTTTCCGTTGGTCGCCAGACAGTAAATCAATTGCTTATTGGCAAATTGACGCAAGAAATATTAAAAATTACTTGATGCTCAACACGACTGATAAATTGTATCCTTTTACCGTTCCAGTGGAATATCCTGTAGTAGGTGAAGATCCAAGCGCTTGCAAAATTGGCGTTGTCGATATTTCATCAGCAAAAACTACTTGGATGAACGTGCCGGGAGATGCCGTTCAACATTACATCCCAAGAATGGAATGGGCAAACAATTCTTCAGAATTAATTTTACAACAATTAAATAGAAGACAAAACGAGTCTAAAATTATTTTGGTAAATGTGCCAAATAATTCTACAAAAACAGTTTACGACGAAACCGACAAAGCGTGGATCGACGCCAAGGAAGAAGCAACCGGTTGGGATTGGATCGACGGTGGCAAAAAATTTATTTGGCTTAGTCAAAAGACGGATGGCGACACATTTATGCCATCGGTTTAGACGGCAAAGAAACTTTATTAACGCCTGGAAATTATGATGTGATTGGATTAAACAGAGTTGATGAAAAATCTGGAAAAATTTATTTTATGGCATCTCCAGATAATGCCACGCAAAGCTATTTGTATGAAGTTTCTTTAAAAGGCGGCAAAGCAAACAGATTAACACCAGCCAA
This sequence comes from Halpernia humi, assembly GCF_900108025.1. Taxonomy (GTDB): domain Bacteria; phylum Bacteroidota; class Bacteroidia; order Flavobacteriales; family Weeksellaceae; genus Halpernia; species Halpernia humi. The sequence goes on along the minus strand of NZ_FNUS01000002.1, from coordinate 154,400 downwards.
CGAAAGCGGAACACATAATTACGATATTTCTCCAAACGGAAAATTGGCGTTTCACAATTATTCTAACGCAAATATGTTCCCAATAAGCGATGTTGTTTCTTTGCCAAATCATAAACTTTTAAGTGGCGGTGAAGTGAATCCAAGAGCGAAAAACTACAAAATTCCGAAAGTAGAATTCTTTAAAGTAAAAACTTCAGAAGGCATTGAAATGGACGGATGGATGGTAAAACCAACTAATTTTGATCCAGCAAAAAAATACCCAATTGTATTTTATGTCTATGGCGAGCCGGCTTCCCAAACTGTAGTTGACCGTTTTGGTGCAGGTTTCAACAGATTATACAAAGGAAGCATGGCAGATGATGGCTATATTTATATTTCTGTTGATGGCCGTGGTTCACCTGCACCAAAAGGTAGAGAATGGAGAAAATCTATTTACCACAGAATTGGTGATATTAACATTAAAGACCAAGCAATGGCTGCAAAAGAAATTTTAAAATGGCCTTATGTGGATGCAAACCGCGTTGCAGTTTGGGGCTGGAGCGGCGGCGGTTCTTCTACTTTAAATTTAATGATGCAATATCCTGAAATTTACAAAACAGGAATTTCCATTGCTGCGGTAGATAACCAGTTGAATTATGACAATATTTACCAAGAACGTTACATGGGATTATTGCCAGAAGACAAGCATTATTTTGTAGATAATTCACCTTTGGCGCACGCAAAAAATTTACAGGGAAATCTACTTTTAATCCACGGAACCGGCGATGACAACGTGCATTACAACAATGCAGAACAAATGATCAATCAGTTAATTAAATATGACAAAACTTTTCAGTTGATGATTTACCCAAACAGAACGCACGCTATTTCTGAAGGGGAAGGAACGGGTGCACATTTGGCTTCCACCTACACTAAATTTTTGAGAGAAAATTGTCCGCCAGGCGGGAAGTAAAATTCTTTAATTATTACTTTTTAATTTAAATTCTATTAAATTTTTAAACCTCAAAACCCCATCCGTTTTGAGGTTTTATTTTTCCGTACTTTTGCAAAAAATATCAAATGCAGATTTATAACTATTTCACCATCATCATTATTCTAGCCGCGGCTTTCGGTTATTTTAATAAAAGATTTCTGAAACTTCCCAGAACAATCGGTGTGATGATTATTGCGCTTCTCACCTCTTTGGGAATTGTTTTGGCGGGATCTTATTTTCCAGATGTTTTTGGGCAAACAAAAAAAATGATTCTTTCTGTAGATTTCTACACCATTTTAATGAAAATTATGCTGAGTTTTCTGCTTTTTGCAGGCTCCATTCATATTAAATTAAAAGATATAAAATCTGAAAGAGCACCCATCATTGCATTTTCTACAATTGGCGTTCTACTTTCTACCGTAATTGTGGGCGGTTTGATGTACTATTTACTTCAGGCTTTTAATTTAGACATTCCATTTATTAACTGTCTGCTTTTTGGCGCACTAATTTCCCCAACAGATCCAATCGCCGTAATGGGAATTTTAAAAACAGCCAATATTCCGAAATCTTTAGAAACAAAAATATCAGGCGAAAGTTTATTTAACGACGGCGTTGCGGTGGTGGTTTTCGTTTCAATCTATGAAATTTCGCAAGTTGGCTTGGCCAATATGGGGATTTCCGATATTGCACTTTTATTTTTAAAAGAAGCAGGTGGCGGTATTTTATTAGGAACCATTTTGGGAAGTTTAGGCACTTATGTTTTAAAAACAATTGATGATTATTCCGTAGAAGTAATGGTTACTTTAGCAATGGTAATGGGCGGTTATATGATGGCTTCATTTCTCCATATTTCTGGTCCGCTAGCGATGGTTGTTGCCGGTATTTTTATTGGAAATCGCGGCAGAGACGTCGGGATGAGTAATCTTACCGAAGAATATATTGATAAATTCTGGGAAATGCTGGATGAGATTTTAAATGCCGTTTTGTTCCTTTTAATTGGTTTAGAATTATTGGTCATCAATTTTGAACATATTTATATCTTAATTGGCATCATTGCCATTTTTGTGGTCTTGTTTGCAAGATTTGTTTCCGTGGGAATTCCTTTTTTAATCTTAAAAAGAAAAGTGAAGTTTGAAAAAAATTCTTTCCCGATATTAGTTTGGGGCGGGATTCGCGGCGGGATTTCTGTGGCGTTGGCTTTGGCGCTTCCACGGCATAGTTCGGGCGATATGTTTGTTGCTATCACTTATATTATCGTTTTATTTTCAATTATCTTTCAAGGTTTAACGATTGGCAAATTGGCGAAAAGACTGACAGCAAAATCCGCCAAAAAGTCGCAATAGATTTTTGGTATTATTTTAATAGGTTGTAATGTGAAATATTTAAAATTAAATAAATTAATTTTGCACTCAGATTTTAACTTTAAAAATATAAAATTATGTATCCAGAAGATTTAGTAATGCCAATGAAAGCAGAACTTACAGATAAAGGTTTTGAAGATCTAACGACACCAGAAAAAGTTGATGCTGCCGTAAAACAAAATGGAACTACACTATTAGTTATTAATTCAGTTTGTGGTTGCGCCGCAGGAGCAGCAAGACCAGGCGTTGTTTTCTCTTTAACAGGCGATAAAAAACCAGATCATTTAGCCACCGCTTTCGCAGGTTTTGATGTTGATGCCGTGAATGAAGCCAGAAAATTATTAGCACCTTTCCCACCAAGTTCACCTTGTGTAGCGCTTTTCAAAGATGGCGAATTGGTTCACATGTTAGAAAGACACCACATTGAAGGAAATCCGGCAGGCGCAATTGCTGCTAATTTGCAAGCCGCTTATAATGAGTATTGCTAAAATTTAGTTTTAATTAAATAAAATTAAAACCACATTTTTCTTAAGAAGAATGTGGTTTTTTGGTATTCGTAACTTAGCATTTTCTCGCTAAGATTCTTATTGTGCGAAATTTAGCGCATTTTTCTTTGAAGTCTAAATAGCAATTATTGAAACTTTAAATCCAAAAAAAAATCTTGTTCCTTTTGTGGTTTAATACGTATTTTTGCAAAAAAAAGATAAATTGATTCGCATTGCAGAACATAATGATTGGGTGATTTTCACATTGCTGGGCTGCATAATTTCGCTCTCTTTGATGCTAATTTCATTGCAACGTGAAGCCTCAATAAAAGAATATTTGAGCCAAAGTTTTGAAGATTCTAGCAATATTTTTTTAAGTTGGTTTATCGTTTCTGCGGTTTATATCATTTCAATTTCAGTTTTAATTTCACAATTCATCCCAATTGTTCCTTCGTTTTTAAGAAAAATTTCAATTTTCGGACTTCAATTGAATAAGTTTGGGTTTACATTTGTGAGTATTTCATTATTTTATTTAATTAAAACTACACTTAGCTATTTCTACTTTTATGCGGTTCGCAATAATAAAAGCTGGCAGAAATTTTATTTCACTGCAACAAGATTTTACTTTGTATTAGCAATTTTAATCATTTTAGGCTGCTTGCAGCAATTTTATTTCCCAATCAAAAGACTAGAAATTTTTCAACTATACCTCCTATTCTTTACTATTATTTTTGTCTTTAAAAATATTTTTTATCTATTTCATAATTACAAAATTTTGCCACAAACTTGGTATTATAAAATTTTGTATATTTGCACCCTCCAAATAATACCACTTTTGGTGCTTTGGAAATTTTTATTTTATTAATTTAAAGGATTATACAAGTTTTATGAAAATAAAATCTATTTTGGTGTCACAGCCTGCTCCAAATGAATCTTCTCCCTATACGGAGATTGCGAAAAAAGCAAAAATAAAAATAGACTTCAGACCTTTTATACACGTAGCATCTGTAGATGCGAAAGAATTAAGAACGCAAAAAATTGATCTTTCTCAATTTACTGGTATTATTTTCACGAGCAAAAACGCCATCGATCATTATTTTAGAATCGCTGAAGAAATGCGCTTTTCTGTGCCAGATTCTATGCGCTACATTTGCCAATCTGAGGCGATCGCAAATTATTTGCAAAAACACATTATCTACAGAAAAAGAAAAATCAGTTACGGCGAGAAAAATTTTGCCGATCTTTTACCTTTATTTAAAAAATATCCCGCAGAAAAATACCTTTTGCCTTCTTCTGATGTAATTAATGAAGAAATGGTAAAAACATTAGAATCTTCTAATATAGATTGGACGAGAGCCACCATGTATAGAACGGTTTGCAGCGATTTGAAAGATATTGCAATTGATGAATATGATATGCTTGTTTTTTTTAGTCCGCAAGGCATAAAATCACTAATCGAAAATTTTCCTAATTTTAAACAAAACGGAACTGTGGTGGCTGTTTTCGGTTCTACAACGCAAGCGGCTGCAGAAGAATTTGGTTTAACTGTAAATCTAACAGCGCCAAACAAAGAAACGCCTTCTATGACGATGGCAATAGAAAAATACGTAAGAGATTCTTACAAATAAATTTTAATAAAATATTTAAAAACCATCTTTTCCATGCGGATAAAGATGGTTTTTATTTTAAATAAAGTAAATATGCAAGCGCCGAAAGCAAAAAAAATAGATAAAACTTTAGAAATTCACCAAGATAAAAGAGTCGATCCTTATTTTTGGCTAAACGATAAAGAAAACCCCGAAGTCATTCAATATTTAAAAGAAGAAAATAAATATTGTGATTTTGAAATGCGTGATACAGAAGATTTTCAGAATTTCTTGTACGAAGAAATGAAATCGCGCTACAATAAAGATGATGAGAGTCTGCCCTATTTTTTTAATGAATATTGGTACATCGTGCGCTACGAAAATGGAAAAGAACATCCCATTTTTTGCAGAAAACATTTAAAATTAGAAAATCCTGAAGAAATTTTACTTGATGTTAATATTTTAGCAGAAGGAAAAGATTTTTTTGAAGTCGGAAGTATGTCCGTAAGCCCAAACAATCAACTGGGAAGTTTTTCTACCGATGAACAAGGCCGAAGAATTTATACCATTAAATTTAAAAATATTTTTACCGGAGAAATTTTAAAAGATACCATCACAAACACCACTGGAAAAGCAGTTTGGGCAAATGATAACGAACATATTTTCTATATCAGAAAAGATAAAAGTTTGCGCGCTTACAAAGTTTTTCGGCACAAATTGGGAACTTCAGAAAAAGAAGACGTTTTAGTTTTTCACGAAAAAGATGACACTTTTGATGTTAATGTATTTAAAACCAAATCATTAGAATACATTTTTATTGCTTCATCAAGTTCAACTTCAGACGAACATCATTTTATTCCTTCAGATAATGTTTTTGCCGAGTGGAAAATAATTCAACCAAGAACCGAAGATTTAGAATATGCTGTAGAACATTATCAGGATTTATTTTACATCATCACCAATGCAGATAATGCAACCAATTTTAAATTAGTTACAGCGCCAGTTTCAAATCCAGGTTTAGAAAATTGGGTAGATTTAGTCCCGCATCGCAAAGAAGTTTTGCTGGAAGGTTTTGAGATTTTCAAAAATTTCTTGGTTTTAGAAGAAAGAAAAGAAGGTTTATTGCAAATCCGGATTTTTAATTATTTATCTAAAGAAGATTATTATTTAGAATTTAATGATCCCACTTATTCTGCTTTTATTGGTTTAAATATAGAATTTGATACTGATAAACTGCGCTATATTTACACTTCACTCACGCAACCAAGCACAACAATTGAGTTTGATATGGCGATGAAAACGTCATTAGTTTTAAAACAACAAGAAGTTTTAGGTGGCGTTTTTAAACAAGAAAATTATATTTCCGAAAGAATTTGGGCCAATGCAAGAGACGGAAAAAAAGTCCTGATTTCTTTGGTTTATCATAAAAACACCAAAAAATCTTCGGAAACACCTTTGCTTTTATACGGTTATGGAAGTTACGGACACACCGTTGATGCAAGTTTTTCTAATGTGAGATTATCCATTTTAGATCGCGGATTTATTTTCGCCATCGCGCATATTCGCGGTGGAGAATATCTCGGTAGAGATTGGTACGACGATGGAAAAATGCTGCAAAAGAAAAATACTTTTTTTGATTTTATTGATGCTGCAAAGTATTTAATTAAAGAAAATTACACCTCAGAAAAACACCTTTACGCAATGGGCGGAAGCGCAGGTGGACTTTTGGTCGGTGCTGCGATGAACTATAATCCTGAATTATTTAACGGAATTATTGCGCAGGTTCCTTTTGTAGATGTTGTAACGACAATGTTAGACGAAGAAATTCCTTTAACAACGGGAGAATATGACGAATGGGGAAACCCGAATGACGAAGAATTTTATCATTATATGAAATCATACTCGCCTTACGATAATGTGGAAGCGAAAAATTATCCAAATATTTTAATCACCACAGGTTTGCACGACGGACAAGTTCAATATTGGGAGCCTGCAAAATGGGTCGCAAAATTGCGGGATTTAAAAACCGATGACAATATTTTAATTTTTAAAACAGACATGAGTTCGGGTCACGGCGGAGCAAGTGGAAGATTTGAAAGTTTAAAAGAAGATGCTTTGGAATATGCGTTTCTTTGTAAATTAGAAGGGAAATTAATTAAAATTTAAAAATTTACCATTAAGAATTTATGAAGAGATTAAGGGCATTAAGTATTTTTTGAATAGTTTAAAAACGCAACATTTACTTAAATTTCTTTATCCCTTCATAAAACTTAACGGTTAAAAAAAAACTTATTTTTAAAATAAAAAAATGACAGAAATAGAAATTTGGCAAAAAATAGGAGAATTTTTTGTTGAACATTTTGATACAGAAAAAAATCCGACGATTGAGACGATGCTATTTTTAATCGGCGTGCAAGAATTGGGCAGCGGGAAACAAAAATATTCTAAAGACGATAAATTAAATTTATTGCACGTTGCTGTTTGCCGGCTTTTAGAACCTTTTGGTTATTACAAATTCACGGAATATGATGCCGATGGATGGCCACAATTTGAAACCGTTGAAAATCTTCCAGAACTCAAACCAAACGAGCAAAGTATTTTGATGAAAAAAGCAATTATTCAATATTTTATTGATGAAGAGTTAATTCAGGAATAGATTCACAAAGTTTTTTCAGTTTAATTCCGTTGAAATTCCCAAACTTTTGTTAAAAAACTAAATTTTAACAAACTTTATATAATATTTTGGCGTATTTTTTGTTTTTATATTGTTAAAAGAAGTAATTTTAACACTTCAAATTGAAAACAATAAAAGTGAATAATAAATTCATTCCCATTATCTCGGTCTTTATGACCATTTCTCTCGTGGTTTTTACGGCGCTTCAATTTTATTGGCTAAAAGGTTATTATAGCGCTTTAGAGCAAGAGTTTTCTAACAAAGTATATAGTGCGTTAGAATCTTCCACCACAAAAATCAATGCCATAGAAGTCAATAAATATATGAATATTGACTATAAAGATCTCGGCAAAAATATTTTGGCGGAAAAAGATCAACCGTCATCAACTATTATTCAACAAGTAGAAGATTCTGGCAGCAGAAAATTAATTACTTACGCTCGAAATCTGATTGAAAAGAAAGATTTCCCTATCTCAAAAAATGGTGACAGCCTAAAGATTGCTACTGTTTATAGCGATAAAAATTTAATCCGAATAAAAAAAGACCCTCAAAATCTCGAACCACTTACCTCAGACTTAAGCCGCTCTTTAGAAAATGGAGATTACACGATAAAAGATTTTGTGCGAGTTGCAGGGACTAATTTACCAATTAAAAAACGGGTAAGCGAGAAAGTTTTGGATTCTGTAGTAACGAAAGAATTAAAATTAAGAGGTATAAATACACCTTTAGGTTTTGCCGTCTATGATAAAAACGAAAAGCCTACAAGCATCATAAATGCACTTTTTAAAAAGAATGATAAAGATATTTATAAATATCCGCTTTTTTTAGATGCTAAATTTAAAACATTATACACTTTAAATATCATGTTTCCACGCAAAGATTATTCTTTGGCGAGGAACAATTTACCAATGCTATTGGGCACATTCATGTCGCTTTTAACGATTCTCGGCATTTATATTATTTCTATTAATTACATGATGCGTCAGAAAAAAATTGCGGAAGTGAAGACAGATTTCATTAATAATATGTCACACGAGTTCAAAACACCTTTGGCGACCATTTCTGTGGCAACAGACTCTTTGGCTAATGATAAAATTGCAACGCATCCTGAAAAAGTGAAATATTATTCGGCGCTCATAAAGCAAGAAAACCTACGGATGAAAAAACAGGTAGAAAATGTGCTGAATATGTCAAAATTGGAGCGCAATGAAATGCAATTATTTTTAAAAGAAACTGATGTACGCGCACTTATCCAAAAAATGGCCGATTCTTTCAAATTAATCGTAGAAAAACGAGGGGGCGAAATTACTTTGGATTTGGTAGCAGCAAAACATCAGTTTAAAATTGATGAATTTCATATTTCGAATGCGTTAATTAACCTTTTGGATAACGCCAATAAATATTCTCCCGAAGCACCAGAAATAAATATTAAAACTGAAAATGAGGGAAATTGGTATGTAATAAAAATAAAAGACCACGGAATGGGAATGGAAACGCATAATAAAACAAAGATTTTTGAGAAATTTTTCAGAGAAGAAACAGGAAATATCCACAACGTGAAGGGCCAAGGTTTGGGGCTTTCGTATGTGAAAAAAATTGTAGATCTGCACAAAGGCCAAGTCATTGTAGAATCTACAAAAGACATTGGAAGCACCTTTACGATAAAATTACCAATGACTTAAAATGAATCGAAGTGCAGAAAATCATTTATATAAAACCGAATATCAATTGCATTAAACCAAATACTAAAATTAAAAAATAAAAATTATGAGCAACAGAATATTATTAGTAGAAGACGACCAAAGTTTTGGCGCTGTTTTGAAAGATTATTTAAGCATAAATGATTTTGAAGTTACACTTGCCACAGATGGCGAAATGGGGCTAAAACAATTTACAGAAAATGAATTCGATATTTGCATTTTTGATGTAATGATGCCTAAGAAAGACGGTTTTTCTTTAGCGGAAGACGTAAAAAAAATCGATAAAAACACGCCGATTATTTTCCTTACCGCAAGAAATATGCGCGAAGATATTTTGAAAGGCTACCAATTAGGTGCCGACGATTACATCACTAAACCTTTTGATACTGAACTTTTGCTTTACAAAATTAAAGCAATTTTGCAGCGCAGCGCCACTTTAGAAGATGATACGCAAGAACAATTTAAAATTAGTAATATTTATTTTGATTCTATGTTGCGACAATTAAAAGTAGGCGATGAAGATTATAAATTATCCCCGAAAGAAAATGAATTATTAAAATTGCTGTGCTTGCACCGAAATGATTTTATGCCAAGAGATTTAGCATTAAGAAAAATCTGGAAAAAGGAAAACTATTTCACAGCGAGAAGTATGGATGTTTACATCGCTAAACTCCGAAAATTGCTAAAAGGCGATGATGGAATGGAAATCATTAATGTGCATGGCGAAGGCTTTAGACTTTTAGTTAAAAACCCTTAAAATAAAAATCCGTCCCGAATTTACTCGCGACGGATTTTTTTTACTTTATTTAAAGATTTTATATTAGGTAAGCATTTATTAATCTTTTCCTTCTACACAAAAAATATAATATTTCACCGGCACTGCCTCTTTAAAAGTCCCTTTAATTCTCGCTAAATCTTTTTGCGCAGCCTCTTTAGAAAAATAACTTCCCACCAAAACCTTATAATTTGGTCTTAAAGAAGCATCTCTAATCGCTTTCAAATCTGGAAATTTACTTCTAAAATAGGTAATTACTTTATTGGCTTCATCATTACTTTTCACTACTACTATTTGAATCTTATAACCCATTATTCTTGGGTATTTTCTACAAATTTCTGCTCTCGACATTGTTCGTTCTGGTACTGCAATTTTTGTAGACGTCGTATAATTATCTTCACCTGAATCTGGGCTTTCTCCAGCCATACTACATTTATCTTCAGCACTTTGAAGCAAATCATTAATTTTTTGATCCATTGTGATTGTAAGTGGATTTCCAGAAAGCGTATCTGTTTTTACAACTTGCTGTGCCGACAATCCTGCAAAACAAAAAAGACCTATGAATAAGACAACTTGCTTTAAAATTTTCATTAACATCATATTTACTGCAAATTTAAAACAATTTAAAAATATACACACCATCTCTATTTAGAATAATTATAAATTACTAAATACTGCATTTTTATAGGGTTAAGATTATCCTAATTTTCTGTTAAAATAGTACTTTTGCCCTACGAAATATATACTTAACTATATTTACTAACTCAAGATTACTTAAATGATAAGTTGGAGAAAGCATTACAAAACTCTGTTGATTAGTGTAGGGTTACTACTATCAGCAAGTGCTTCTGTTCACGCCCAAGACGGCGATCCTGTAAATGGCGAAAAACTTTTTAAAGCAAACTGTACTGCTTGTCACGCTTTAGACAAGCAAATAGTAGGTCCTGCTTTAGGAGGAATTGTAGCAAAGGTAAAAGCAGAGCAAAATTTAGGCCCAGATTGGTTGCACAAATGGATAAAAGACAACAAGGCGCTTAGAGCTTCAGGCGACAAATATGCCAATGAAATTTTTCTAAAATTTAACAAAACCGAAATGCTTCAGTTTCCGAATCTAACAGATAAGGATATTGATGATATTTTGGCGTACACCACTAATCCACCTGCAGCACCTGCGGCAGATGCAACAGCAGCAAATGGCGCCGCTGGAGCAGATGCAAATTCTGTGGCTGCGTTGGAAGCGGCAAAAAATAGCGCTGCAACTTCTAAAATTATTTTAACAAGTTTAGTGGTAATCGCAGGGCTTCTACTTTGGTTGCTTCTAAAATTACGACAACTGGTAAAAATTCAGCAATCACAAGAATTAACCGATCTTGAATCTTCCAAAGCATTTTCTTTTGCAGAAACCTACGAGAAATACAGGTATGTTGGCACAGGACTTTTAACTGTTCTCGCAATATTTGCCGCATATGGAGTATGGAACTGGCTCATGTGGGTTGGTGTTTATAAAGGATATAAACCAGAACAACCTATTTATTTTTCCCACAGAATACATGCAGGTGTAAATAAAATAGATTGCCAACTTTGCCACTCTTCAGCCAAGTATGGAAAAGTTTCAGAAATACCTTCATTAAATGTTTGTATGAACTGTCATAAAATGATTCCTGAATACAAAGGAAAATACATCGAACCTGGAAAAGACAGAGATTTCTATACTGGTGAGATAAAAAAATTATACGAACACGTTGGTTGGGATAGCGATAAAATGAGCTACACAGGTAAGACTTCGCCTGTTCAATGGACTAGAATTCACAATATGCCAGATTTTGTTTATTTCAACCACGCACAACACGTTGTTGCTGGGGAGAAAGCAATTATAAAATCTTTCAACGAGAAACATCCTAACGATAAAATAGATGTAGTCTGTAAAGCTTGCCACGGAAAAATCGACACTATGAACGTGGTGCAAATGGCAAATGATTTCACAATGGGATGGTGTATTGAATGTCACAGAACGACAGAGATCGACATGACAAACGGATACAATAAGGTTTATTTTAAAAACTTACACGAGAAACTCAAAAAGCAATATGGCTCTGGCGCAAAAATCACTGTAAGTGCAATAGGAGGTATAGAGTGTGGTAAATGTCATTATTAATAACGAAAAATTAGAAGTATAAATGGCTTCAAATAAAATACAATTCAGAAGTATTCACGAACTAAAAGACCCGACGCTAAATGCGAAGTTGGCTTTGAAAGAATTTCAAAATGAAATTCCTGTTGATGAATTTCTAGGCGATGCCGAAAAAATGAACCAATCGGGAACATCCCGTAGAGATTTTCTTAAAATTTTGGGCTTTTCTACAGCAGCGGTAACTCTTGCCGCCTGTGAAGCACCAGTTATTAAAAGTATTCCTTATGTGGTAAAACCGCATAATATTATACCTGGTATTCCAAATTATTTTGCAACATCTTATTTTAATGGATCAGATTTCGCAAGTGTTTTAGTAAAAACAAGAGAAGGACGGCCGATTAAAATTGAAGCAAATACAATTGCTGGTGATTTGGGTAAAACTTCTGCAAGAGCACAAGCATCTGTTTTATCCTTATATGATAACGATAAAATTAAACAGCCAAAATTAGATGGTAAAGATGATACATTTGATAGTGTAGATTCTTACGTTTTAAAAAGTTTAAAAGAAACTGCGGCTACAGGAAAAAAAATAGTAGTTTTATCTCACTCTTTTCCAAGCCCAACATTTAAAAAGTTATTCGGGGATTTTAAAGCAAAATACCCAACCGCTGAACTTGTAACTTACGATGCTATACCTTATAACGCAGCATTAGACGCATCGCAAGAAGTTTTCGGACAACGGGCTCTACCGGTTTATGATTTAACTAATACAGAATTAGTTGTTTCATTTCATGCAGATTTCTTAGAAACCTATTTAGCAGCAAATCTTCAAAGTACCTATTCGAAAGCAAGAAAACCGGGACCAAATATGCTTCGTCATATTCAGATAGAATCTAATATGTCTTTAACTGGTGCAAATGCTGACTCAAGAATTAGACTAAAACCAAGCGACGCAAATAAACTTTTAGTAGAAGTTTACAACGGTCTAAATGGTGGAACTTCAAACAAACAAGCAGCAGAGATTGTAAAAGAATTACAAGCAAAAGGCTCTAAAGCAGTCGTATTTGCAGATGGTTCAAAAGCAGCGATAGTTTTATCTTATTTAATAAATCAAAAACTTGGCTCTAACGCTTTCACAGGAAAAGCCAATTTATTAAAAGAATTTGATGGTGCTAGATATCAAGAATTTTTAACTTGGTTAAACAATGGGCAAGTTGGTACTTTAATTACCAATAACGTCAACCCAGTTTATTCTTCATCAAAAGCACAAAGCGATTCTTTCAAGAAATTAGTTAAAAAAGTACCGAACGTTATTTCATTTTCAGAGAAAAAAGATGAAATGTACCAATTGGCGAAAGCAGTAATACCTGTGGCACACTGGTTAGAATCTTGGGGAGATATTATGCCAAGAACAGGTGTATATTCTTTGATGCAGCCAACTATTCAAAAAGTCTATAAACCGCGCCAATTAGAAGAATCCCTTTTGGTTTGGATTAATGGAAAAAATAGCCCAAAAAATAATTATTACAATTATTTAAAAGCGAACGCAACACCAATTCTAGGTTCAGTTTCTTTTAATAAAGGGCTATATGGTGGCTATAATGAAGTTGCCGCTGGTTCAGGATTATCTTATACTGGTGGAAATGCAACACAAGCCATTGCTGAACTTGGTAATTTTAAAGCAGCAAATTTAGAATTAGTTTTATACACAAAAGCAGCAATAGGTGATGGCGCTCAAGCAAATAACCCGTGGTTGCAAGAACTTCCAGATGGTATTTCTAGATTATCTTGGGATAACTATTTAACAATGTCTCCTAAAGACGCAAAAGCCTTAGGTTTTGAAAATACTCTTAATGCTCGAATGCAATTGGATGGATCGTTAGTAGATTTAACTGCGAATGGAGTGACCATAGAAAACGTACCAATTTTTATACAACCAGGACAAGCAGATGGTTCCGTAGGTTTAGCATTAGGTTATGGAAAAAAATTCTGTGGAAAATCTGCAGAAACAGGTGTAAATGCCTACCCATTGTTCGACGGATCTAACTTAACAATATCAAATGTAAGTTTAAAAAGTAGAGACAAAATGTATGAATTTGCAGGTATGCAACTTCAAAATACATTGATGGGAAGATATGAAATTGCAAAAGAAGTACCTCTCGAAAAATTTTTAACCGTAAAATTTGATGATACATCTAAAGATGCAGAAGGTAACGTAAAAGGATGGAATGTACCTTTAGAAATGCACACTATAAATGAAACTCTTCCACTAGGAAAAGTAGATTTGTGGGATGCATTTGATGATACAGATGGTCCACACTTTAATCTTTCAATAGATTTAAATTCTTGCACGGGATGCGGCGCTTGCGTAGTAGCTTGTCAGGCAGAAAATAATGTTCCTGTCGTTGGAAAAGAAGAAGTGAGAATGTCTCGTGATATGTATTGGTTAAGAATTGACCGTTACTATACCGCAATTGAAAAAATAGAAACTAAAGAGTTTGTAGATAGAGGTCTAAATGCGGCGGAACTTTACGGAGGTCCATTCACAGATGGAATACTTAATCATCCAGCAGACAATCCGGATGTGATATTTCAGCCGGTAATGTGCCAACATTGTAATCATGCTCCTTGCGAAACAGTTTGCCCTGTTGCAGCAACCTCACATGGTAAAGAAGGCCAAAATATGATGGCTTACAATAGATGTATTGGTACCAGATATTGCGCAAACAACTGTCCATATAAAGTAAGAAGATTTAATTGGTTTACTTATAATTTGAATGATAAATTCGATTATAATATGAACAATGATCTTGGCAGAATGGTTCTAAATCCTGATGTAGCAGTAAGAACAAGAGGTGTAATGGAAAAATGCTCTATGTGTATCCAACTTACACAAGTCACAATTTTAGAAGCTAAAAAAGCCAATCGAGTTGTAAAGGATGGGGAGTTTCATATTGCTTGTGCAAGCGCCTGTCCAACTGAAGCTATCAAATTTGGTGATATGAATGATAAAGCATCAGAAGTTAGATCATTATATAATGATGATCGCAAATATGTGCTTTTGGAAGAAATAGGCACAAAACCAAATGTATTTTACCATACAAAGGTTAGAAATAGAAAAGAAAACAACGTTTAAAAAATAAATAGGTAAAAAATGTCAGGACATTACGAAGCTCCGATAAGAGAACCTTTAATAGTTGGTCACAAAACTTATCACGATATTTCAAATGATATCGCTAGACCCATAGAAGAAAGAGCCGGCAAACTTTGGTGGTATTCAATCTACGCCGCTCTTGCACTATTCATTTACGGTTTTGGCTGTATTGCATATACCATTGGGACTGGTATAGGTGCTTGGGGATTAAACAGAACCATAAACTGGGGCTGGGATATTACCAACTTTGTTTGGTGGGTCGGTATCGGGCACGCCGGAACTTTAATTTCTGCCGTACTTCTATTATTTAGACAACGATGGAGAATGTCCGTAAACCGCTCCGCGGAAGCAATGACTATCTTCGCAGTTGTGCAAGCAGCAATTTTCCCAGTGATACACATGGGTAGAGTTTGGGTAGGCTATTGGGTATTTCCATTACCAAATCAATTTGGATCTGTATGGCCAAACTTTAACTCGCCTTTACTTTGGGATGTATTTGCAATTTCAACCTATTTTTCTGTTTCCACAGTATTTTGGTTTATGGGCTTAATTCCTGATTTTGCTATGATTCGAGATAGAGCGAAAACACCATGGACAAAAAAAATATACACGTTTCTTTCCTTCGGATGGGGTGGAAAAGCAAAACATTGGCAAAGGTTTGAAGAATTATCATTAGTTCTTGCTGGTTTAGCAACACCACTTGTATTCTCGGTTCATACCACGGTATCTTTTGACTTTGCAACGTCAGTAATAAAAGGATGGCACTCTACAATATACCCACCTTATTTCGTAGCAGGTGCAATTTTTTCTGGATTTGCAATGGTACAAACGCTACTATTGGTTGCCAGAAAAGTATGTCATCTAGAAGAATATATTACAATTTATCATATAGAAATAATGAATATTGTAATTATACTAACTGGCGGTATGGTAACTGTCGCTTATGCCACAGAATATTTTATTGGCTGGTATTCAGGTTCAAGATTTGAAGATTTTACTTATCTTTCTCCAGGTGCAGCAACCGGGCCATATTGGTGGGCATTCTGGGCATTGATTACTTGTAATTTAATAGTACCTGCGGCTTTCTGGTTTAAAAAAGTTAGAACCAATATTATAGCAACATTCATTATTGCATTAATTATTAACATAGGAATGTGGTTTGAAAGATTTGATATTATCGTAATCAATCTATCACGTGATTACCTACCATCTTCTTGGACGATGTTTAAACCAACAATTATAGATGTAGGTGTATATTTAGGAACAATAGGGTTTTTCTCTACTTTATTCCTACTTTATGCAAGAACGTTCCCTGTTATTGCACAGGCTGAACTTAAAACAATTTTGAAAATATCAGGTGAAACTTATAAAGCAAAAGAAGGAGATGAGCACCATTAAAAAAATATTTGGCCTTTATGGCGACGATGACGATTTGATGAACGGCGTAAAAGCCTTCAACGAAAAAGGAATCGCAATTGCGGAAGTATACACACCTTTTCCCGTGCATGGTTTAGACAAAGCACTTGGCTTAAAGAAAACTAGAATTTCCGATGCTGCTTATATTTATGCAGTTTATGGATTAACAATCGGAATTTTAGTAACTTACTACATTATGAATCATGATTGGCCGCAAGATATCGGTGGCAAACCATCTTTCGATTGGGCTCATAACATGCCCGCTTTTGTAGTTCCGATGTTTGAATTAACGGTTTTTTGTTCAGCACACATGATGTCTCTTACGTTTTTAATAAGAAACAAAATGTATCCTTTTTGCCCCCCTCAAAACCCTGATCCAAGAACGACGGATGATAAATTTATGATAGAACTATTATCCGATGATGTGGAATCTATAAAGCAATTACTTGTAGAAACAGGTGTAGAAGAAATTACTATAAAAGATGCTTAATTGAATTACAGTAGAATCATTAAGTAAATAAATAATTAAATTTCAAATGAAAAAGAAATTTTTAAAAATAATAGCCACTTTAAGTATAGGAAGTATTTTACTAACTTCTTGTGGTCCAAAAGATCAACCACCATTGGTTTATTTTCCAGATATGTATTTCCCTGTAGCGTATGATCCTTTGCAAAAAGCAGACATTGCATATTCGGATCACGAAAACGAAATCCCTTTATTTGTAGCCAATGATGGCGCCACAGGTTTAGGTCCAGTTACCGGGACTGTTTCTCAAAATGAAGATCATATTGTAGAATCCAATAACGATGTTCCACAAACTCCTGATGAATATAACAGCGGATACGATGCATCCAAAACTTATACAGTTTCACCGTTAGATCCAGCAAATAAAGAAAAAGATTTAGCAAGAGGTAAAATACTTTTTGAGCATACTTGTTCTGCTTGTCATGGAGTAAATGGTGATGGACAAGGCCCAATTGTAATGAGTGGTGCCTACCAAGGTGTACCAAAATATGCAGATAGAGACATAACAGTAGGATCAGTACATTATGTATTGACACACGGCAGAAACGCAATGGGCTCTTACGCAGGGATGCTAAATGTTGGCGATAGATGGAGAGTCGCAATGTATGTGATGAATGCATTTAAATCTACACCCACAATGGCTGCTGCAAAACCAGCCAAAACTACAGCAACTACAAAATAATAAAAGAAATAAAAATGTATAATTTTTCACCAAAATTAAGATTATATTCAATTATACTTATCGCTTTAGGATTAGTACTTTTCGGAGTTGGGTATTTTATGAATCACAATATAGATTCTGTTCGTATAGAAAATATGATGGAAACTGTTCATGAAAATGGCAAAAATTTACCTAGTAATTCCAGCGAATTAGTAGGCCCACAAGACCATGCTGCTCACCTAGAACATGCTACATTACAAGTGCACAATCAGCCATTGGCAGCCATACACCTTGTCGCAGTATTTTTATTTGCTTTAAGTTGTTGCGCCCTTTTCTTCTACTCCATGCAAACTGCTGCCCACGCGGGATGGTCTATAATAATACTAAGAGTGATGGAAGCCATTTCCACCTATATCCCTTATGGAGGTGTAATTTTGCTTATAATAGTTGGTATCAATATATCTCATTATGGTCATATTTTTCATTGGATGGATCCTTCTTTAACAGATCCCCATTCTCAAAATTTTGATTCTATTTTATACGAAAAGAAAAAATTCTTAAATATTCCATGGTACGCAGTTCGAACATTAATATATGTAGGAGGTGCTTCGTTTTTCGCTTGGAAATTAAAAGCAATGTCTAAAAAAGTAGATGAAACTAAATCTAAAGAAGATTATCAAACTTTTTATAAATGGAATGTTGGCTATATCGCATTCTTCGGCTTTGCATCTGCTGCTTGGGCTTGGGATTGGTTGATGTCAATAGATCCACACTGGTATTCTACCATGTATATTTGGTATGCTATGGTAAGTGCTTGGGTAAGCGCAATAGCGACAATCATTTTAATTTCTGTTTACTTAAAGAAAAAAGGCGCTTTACCACAATTTAATGACAACCATTTACACGATTTAGGCGTATTCTTGTTTGCACTAAGTATGCTGTGGACTTACACCTGGTTCGCTCAATTTATGCTTTATTGGTACGCAAATATTCCAGAAGAAGTAAATTATTTCTTCGGAAGATTTGAATACTACGGAATAACATACTTGCCAATGCTCATTTTAAATTTCTTACTACCATTATTAATTTTAGTAAGTAGCAGTATCAAAAGAAACTATAAAGTACTAGTAATCACATCAATAATAGTTCTTGTCGGTCATTGGGCAGATTATTTTAATATGGTAATGCCTGGTACAGTTGGCCCTTATTGGAGAACGCCAGAAGTATTTCTACTCGTTTTCGGCGCGATGTTCTTTGTAGTAGGTTTATTTATTTTAGTTGTAATGACAAGACTTTCAAAAGAAAAACTTATTCCTGTAGGCAACCCATTCTTACATGAATCAGAAATTTACGAATATCCTTTTTAAGATTCAATAAATTTTTAATTATAAAAAAATCCCGACATTTCGTTGGGATTTTTTTATTTAAATATACCACCTCTCTATTCTATATTTTACTAAATTTGTATAAAACATAGCATTATGAAAAAAGGTTATTATTTCTTGTTTTTAGCACTGCTCCTTTTGAGCGCTTGCAAAAAAACCGCAGTAGATTCTACTTCAATCAAAACTTTTCAAAACAGTATCAATGATTTAGAATCTAGTTTACCGACCATTAAACAAATCAAATTCAATGAAGCACTTTATATTTTAAAGAAATTTGGTGTAGAAGGAAATGATGATATTTCAGAATTAAAAGCATTATCAAAACTTTTAAACGGTAAAAAAGTTCCTGAAATATTCGCAATGGCTGACAAAATAGCACAAGAAAATAATATTGATTGGACGAGTACTGGTCCTCCTTCTCTAGGCGAAATGAATATTTTCGGCACCGAAAGCGCCACCGAAAAAGATCCTAATGAGATCAACGCAGATGCGCTTACAATTACCACAACTCCAATTGCAGTTGATAGTATCGTGGGTGCAAAAGCTTTGCAAATTATTCCACGACTTGTAGATAACTCCGGTAAACCTATTTCTTTTGATGGCGCTGGTTTAGAAACCATCTTAGAAGTTTCTAGCAATGGTACTCGGCTTCTAACATCAAGAAATTTAATGCAAAATAATAACTTCAAAGGCTTTACCTTAAAATTCGCCTCTTTACCAACAGATAAAATTTTTGATGATAAAATTGACATCAAAATATCGGTAAAAAGTTCGAAAAAAACATACCAAATGATTAAAACTGGTGTTTCAGTAAACAGTAAAGCACTGTCAATTCCTGTTACAATAGATCCAGATAACGCAGTTTCAGATTCTACAAACACCAATTCTACAAATCCCGAAAATCCTGATATCGCAAAAGTAGCAGTAGAAAATCCTAAAACCACAGTCACAAAATTTTTAAATTATATAAGTACTCAAAACCTTAAAGGTGCTTATGATGCATCAAACAATCCCAATTGGGGAAATTTTGAGCAATTTTCAAATCCAAATTCAGGTTTCGGGTCTGTGAAAAATTTGAACGTATCAAATATTTCTACAAAAACGGTAACCGACAACGCTGCTTCTGTAAACGCTGATTATGATGTAACCGATAAAAGCGGCAATACAGTGATCTTGAATGTAACCTATGGTTTAAAAAATACAAATGGCACCTGGAAAATTACAAGTTACAAAATCAATTCGTCTAAAAAGAAATAACCTATAATTACTAAAATTTCTATTCTGAAAATAATAGAAATTGTTTGATTGCCTTTACTGAAAACTACGTCTATTCTACATTAGCTATGTTGAACTAAATTTATTTGAAAATCAGTTTGCGATCTTAAAATTATAAAATGTAAACCTTTAGGTCATTTTATCTTGAAGGCTTTTAAGCAAGCGAAAATGCCCCAATTATTTTCCAAGAAAACTTAATTACAAGAAAACTGTAATTAAATTATAAAATTTTTAAATTCTATTAACTATTTTGTAAATCCCTTAGAAACAATTAAATTTGCAACTCTATTCTAAAAAATTATGGCAAACAAGCAAAACAATAAAAAAGCACTTCGTAAAAATGAAGGTAAAGAAACGGTAGAGTTTTTTAAAGATTTAGATAAAGATGCGTTAAATACCGAGCGCTTTATTGAGCGCTATACAAAACAAATAAGCATTTTATTTGGCGTTTTAATATTAGGTATTTTAGGCTATTTCGCTTACCAACAATTTATTGTAGCACCCAAAAACCTTGAAGCAACTAAAAGTTATCTCATTGCACAAAAAAATTTAGCAGAAGGTAAAGATGATTTGGCTTTAGGTGGAAAATCTGCTGCAAACCCTGGTTTTACGGGCACATACAAAGAATATCCTTCCACAGATGCTGGCAAATTATCAGCATACAATGCAGGTCTTTTAGAATTTAAAAAAGGGAATTATCAAAAAGCCTACGATTTGTTAGACGATTTCGACTCTGATAACAAAACATTAGTCGCTATGAAATATGGCGCAATGGCAGATTGCCAATCTAATTTGAATAAAAATGATGATGCACTTTCTCTTTTAGATAAAGCCGCATCTGCATCAGACGATCCTTACACAAGTTACTATTTTACTAGAAAAGCTGGGCTTTTGGCTTTAGCTTTGAACAAAAAAGACGCCGCCAAAAAATATTTTTCAACCATCGACGAAAAATATAAAGATTATGACAACGGCCAATCTGATGCACAAATAGAAATGACAAAATATTATTAAAAAATGGCAACCGTAAATCTTTCAGATTATAAGCCTTTAAATATTACAAATGCCGATGAATACAACATCGGCATTGTGTTTTCGGAGTGGAATGATTTCGTTACTTTTAATCTACGAGACGCCGCTTTAGAAATTTTACAAAAAGAAGGCGTACAAAAAGAAAATATTAAAATGTTTCCCGTTCCGGGTGCTTTTGAATTAAATTATGCAACCATGCAACTTTGCAAACAAGGTAATTTTGATGCAGTAATCGCCATTGGATGCGTCATACGTGGCGAGACACCTCATTTTGATTTTATCTGTGAAGCAGTTGCACACGGCATAAAAGATTGTAATGTTTTTACGGAAATCCCTGCTATTTTTTGTGTTTTAACCGACAATACAAAAGAACAATCTATCGCCAGAAGTGGCGGCGATTTGGGAAACAAAGGTGTAGAAGCTGCAGTTACTGCATTGAAGATGATAGATTTTAAAAGAAAACTAGATAATAAACCAAGCCATATCGGTTTTGGAAAATAATAATTTTCACTTCTAAAGTAGCGCTCGAATTCAACAAAAGTTTATAAATTGAGAATTATTAAACAACTTTGACAGTATAAATCTGAAACAAAAAAATAGCATGAATAAAAATATTATTGATAATTTCTCAAAACTCAATCGATCTCTATTTTTCTTACCACTCGTTTTTTTACTTATAATTGTTTTTTTTCTTTATAGCCAAAATGCTCTAAATGTGGCGCAATATGTGCAAATTCAGAAAAGTTATTTCATATTAATTAATTCAAAATTATCGCAATTTCCTACTCTGATTTATAATCTCACGCAAATTGGCGATGCGCTCATTTTCCTATCAATTCTTACCGTTTTTTTTATAAATGCACCAAAAATGTGGGAGGCTCTAATATCCGCATCTTTAGTTTCTTTAATCTTATCGCGAGCACTAAAAAGTATTTTTTCTGTCCCAAGACCTGCGGAAATTTTAGATCATCACAGCTTTGTAATTGTAGGGAAAACCTTAAAGGGATTTAGCAGTTTGCCTTCCGGCCATTCTATCACAATTTTTACCGTACTCACTGTTTTGCTTTATGCTTTAATGCCAGAAAAATTACCTAAAAAAATATTTTGGACTTTACTCCTATTTTTTATCGGAATTACACTGATTTCCACACGTGTTGGGTTGGGCGCGCATTATCCGCTAGATGTTATTACAGGCAGCGCAATTGGCTATTTTTGCGGACTTTCTGGTATTTTCATTAGCAGAAAATATAAAATCTGGAATTGGATTGCGCTAAAAAAATATTATCCCTTTTTCATCGCGTTATTTCTGGTCTGCAGTATCATAATTATCATTAAAATTATTAACGAAAATTTAATTATCTTCTATTTTCCATTAGCAGGTTTAATTTTTTCACTTTTTAAAATTACACAAGAATATGTTAAAAAATAATTTAAAATTAATCCATTTTGCACTCTTGATGAGCGCGCTTAATTTTCTATTCTTTCATCTGCCTTTTTTTACTTTTGTTTTTAAAAATCTTGATTATAAAAGTTTTAATGGCATTATGATTATTATAAGTTTAATAATTGCAATGTTGGTGGCAAATGCTTTCGTATTTTATTTGTTCTTTTTTCTAAGCCGCATCGTTGGGAAGTTTCTACTATCACTTACCTTTATCATCAGTGCAATCGCAGTTTATTTCATCAATACCTATGGCGTTATAATAGATGAAAGTATGATTGGCAACGTTCTCAACACCAATTATGCAGAATCTAGCAGTTTTTTTTCCTTTAAATTAGTTTTGTACGTTATTCTATTTGGTATTCTTCCAAGTATTTTTATTATTAAAGTTAAAATCATCAATGTAAGTTTGAAAAAATTTTTAATGACCATTGGTTTTACTTTACTCTTTTTGCTAACGTTAGTATTTGCAAATGCTAGTAATTGGCTTTGGATAGATAAAAATTCTAAAACATTGGGTGGCTTGGCAATGCCGTGGTCTTATTCGGTAAACCTTTCGCTTTTTTTTATTCATAAATCCCAAAAAAATCAAAAAGAAATTTTATTGCCAAATGCAACTATAAAAGACAATCAAAAGTCTGTCGTGGTCTTAGTGATAGGCGAATCTGCACGAAGAGCCAATTTTTCTTTGTATGGCTACAGCAAAAATACAAATCCATTACTTTCCAAAATACCGAACGTTTATCATTTTGATGCTACATCTAGCGCTACATACACTACAGCGGGCGTAAAAAGTATTTTAGAATCTAATGATTCAGATCAATTAACAGAAATTTTGCCCAATTATCTCTATAGAAACAATGCTGAAGTTATATGGCGAACCACAAACTGGGGAGAACCGCCCGTGCATATAAAACATTATGAAAACAGAGAAGCCTTAATGCCAAACTGCAAAGGCGAAGGCTGCAACTACGACGAAATTCTTTTATCTGGCTTAAAAGAAGAAATATTGGCCAGCAAAAAAAATAAAATTTTAGTGATTTTGCATACCAGCACAAGCCACGGCCCTACTTATAGTAAGAAATATCCACCAAAATTTGAAACTTTCAAACCTGTTTGCAACAGCGTAGAATTAGGAAATTGCTCACACACAGAACTCGTGAATGCCTACGACAATACTATTGTTTATACCGATTATATTTTAGCCAATGTCATCAAAGATTTAAAACAATTGAAAGGTTACAAAAGCACTATGATTTTTGTATCAGACCACGGTGAATCTTTAGGAGAAAACAACTTGTATATGCACGGAATTCCGCGAAGTATTGCACCAAAAGAGCAATATGAAATCCCGTTTATTGTTTGGGTATCCGATAATTCTAAACAACTCAAATCGTTTAAAACTTTGGATCAACACTACGTATTTCACAGCGTTTTAAATTTTTTAAATATAGGAAGTCCTATTTATAATGAGAAATTGAATATTTATAAATAATCTGATTTATTTTTTTTGTATTTAAAAAAATTCAACTCTTTTTACTTAAAAATAATTTTAAAATTACCCCATCTCTCTTCTCATAAAAATTTTTATTTTTAATAATGTTTAATTTTGTATTTTTAAAATCTAAATTTAAACTATGAGATGGACAAACGACAGTAGCGACAACGTAGACGACAGACGCGGCAGACGAAGCGGTGGCGGCGCAATAGTAGGCGGCGGAATCGGAACTATAATAATTGCTGCAATTGTTTTTTTCCTTGGCGGCGATCCTTCTGCAATTTTAAGTTCGGGGATGCACCAGCAATCTTCGCCAACTGAACAACGCGATTTGACTCCACAAGAATTGAAAATGCGCCAATTCGTAAAAATGGTGACGGGCGAAACCGAACAAACCTGGACGGCAGAATTCCAAAAAATGGGTATGACTTACAGAAAACCGCACGTTGTGATGTTTGAAGGCCAAACCAATTCAGGTTGCGGAACAGCACAAGCCGCAATGGGACCATTTTATTGCCCCGCAGACGAAACCGTTTATATGGATATGAGTTTCTTTAATGAAATGCAACAAAAATTTGGCGCAAGAGTAACAGAGTTTACCATCGCTTATGTAATGGCACACGAAATCGGGCATCACGTACAAACCCTTTTGGGAACTACGCAAAAAGTTGATCAACTTAGAAATAGCGGAAGATATTCTGAGGCCGACATGAACCGTGTTTCCGTCGCTACAGAACTTCAGGCAGATTTTTATGCCGGCGTTTGGGCAAAATTAACAGATGAAAGAGAACATATTTTAGAACCTGGCGATATTCAAAGTGCCATGGAAGCCGCCGCCGCAGTGGGTGATGATAATATACAACGTAGAAGTTCTGGCTATGTAAATCAGGAAGCTTTTACACACGGAAGTTCTGCGCAACGGCAAGAATGGTTTATGAAAGGTTACACAACCGGAGACATAAAGCAGGGCGACACTTTTAACGCGCTTTTGAAATAAAATTTTCGGATGAAAAATTATCCACTTTTAATTCCCAAAAAAATTGCCCTGTTAATTTCTATTACTGGTTTCTTCGCTATATTTTTCGGTATATTATTGAAAATAAGCCACTGGTATTTTGGTTTAGTAACAGGAGATATTTTGATACCATTTGGTGTGATTCTCACTTACTCAATCTGGTTCGTAGTTTTAAACGATTTATTGAATAACTATGTAAAAAACAAAAACTTATGGTTAATAGGGATGTTTCTTTTTAGTGGAGCGATTGCAAATTTTTATTTATATTTTAGAGAATCTATTTTGAAAGATTCATAAAATCCTACAATTTTGAAGATTCTTTCATTTCAAATTTTTAAAAAACTCCCAAATTACAATTCCGCCGCAAACGCTAACATTTAAAGAATGCTTCGTTCCCATTTGCGGAATTTCTAAAAAAGTATCATAAAGCGGAAGTGCATTTTCACTTAAACCATCGACTTCATTTCCTAAAACCACGGCATATTTTTCGTCTTTTTTAATTTCAAATTTCTCTAAAGAAACGCTGCATGTAGTTTGTTCAATACCAATAATTTGATAATTTTCTTGCTTTAAGTTTTTTAAAGCCGTTTCAATCGATTCTTCATAAATCCAATCTACACTATCCGTCGCACCCAAAGCGGCTTTGTGAATTTCCCGATGTGGCGGTTTTGGCGTGATGCCGCACAAAACTATTTTTTCTACAATAAATGCATCAGAAATTCTAAAAACCGCGCCTACATTGTGCATACTTCTCACATCATCTAAAACGACTACAAGTGGAATTTTTTTAATTTCTTTAAAAGTTTCCACATTTATCCTTCCAAGTTCTTCTAATTTCAATTTCTGCGTAGGCTGCATTTTTCGTATTTTTGACAAAATTAAGATTTTTAAACCTAAAATAATTCCCAAAATTTAATGGCAAAAAAAGAAACACCTTTAATGAAGCAATATAACAGCATCAAAGGAAAATATCCTGATGCTTTGTTGCTATTTCGTGTTGGTGACTTCTACGAAACCTTTGGCGCAGATGCCATTCGCGCTTCAAAAATTCTAGGAATTACGCTCACAAAAAGAGGTTTGGGCGAAGTAAATACAGAATTGGCGGGTTTTCCGCACCATTCTATTGATACTTATTTACCAAAATTAGTTCGCGCCGGATTGCGCGTCGCAATTTGTGATCAATTAGAAGATCCAAAATCTGTGAAAGGCATCGTGAAAAGAGGCGTTACAGAACTGGTGACGCCGGGCGTAACTTTTAATGACCAGGTTTTAAATTCAAAAAAAAATAATTTTCTTCTGTCTCTTCATAAAGAAAAAGAAAAATACGGAATGGCTTTCGTAGATATTTCTACGGGCGAATTTTTGATTGCAGAAGGAAATTTAGAAAAATTATTACACCTCGTTTCCACTTTTGATCCCAGTGAAATTATTTACCAAAGAAATTCAGAAATTCCTTCTCAATTAAAAAATAAAAATTGTTTTAAACTCGAAGATTGGGCATTTCAACATTCTTATGCTTACGAAAAACTAACGGCGCATTTTAAAACAAATTCTTTAAAAGGTTTTGGTGTTGATGATTTAAAACTCGGAATTACCGCAGCCGGCGCAATTTTCGCCTATTTGGTAGAAGACACGCATCACGCTCTTTTACAGCACATTACCAAAATAAATAAAATTCCGCAGGAAGATTATTTAATGATGGACGGTTTCACTTTAAGAAATTTAGAAATCGTTTATCCCAATCACCAAGAAGGAAAAAGTCTGCTTGATATTATTGACAAAACCATCACACCGATGGGCGGAAGATTATTGCGACGTCGTTTAATTTTGCCTTTAAAATCAGTAAATGAAATCAACAGAAGATTAAATTTAATAGAATTTTTTAATAAGGAAGACCATTTAAAATTTGAAGTTTTAGACCAATTAAAATTGATTTCAGATTTGGATCGTTTAATGGGAAAACTGGCCGCAGAAAAAATTTCACCGAAAGAACTCGGTTATCTTCGGCAAAGTTTAATCAGTATTCAAAAAACACGAAAATTATTGCACCAATTTCCAGATATTTTGGCGTGGATGCAGCCTTTAAACGAGCAGAACAATTTAATTAATTATTTAGAAAATCATTTAAATCAAGAATTGCCCGTTAATTTAAACAAAGGAAATGTCATAAAATCGGGCGTTTCAGAAGAGTTGGATTATCTGCGAAGTTTACAAAGCAAAGGCAAAAATTTCTTAGACGAAATGTGCGAAAGAGAAATTTCACGCACGGGAATTTCAAGTTTAAAAATAAATTTCAACAATGTTTTTGGCTATTTTATCGAAGTTAGAAACTCACATAAAGACAAAGTTCCCGAAGAATGGATTCGAAAACAGACTTTGGTAAATGCAGAACGCTACATCACGGCGGAATTAAAAGAATACGAAGATCAAATTCTGGGCGCGGAAGAAAAAATTTCTAAATTAGAATTTTCACTGTATAGAAAGGTTTGCGAAGAAACGATGATTTACATCGACAGAATTCAGGAAAATTCAAAATTAATTGCTAAAATTGATGTTTCAATTGCTTTGTCAGAATTAGCGATTACGGAAAGTTATACCAAACCGATTTTAAACGAAAGTTTTGAAATCAATCTGAAAGAAGCGCGACATCCGATTATTGAAAATGCTTTGCCTTTAGGCGAAAAATATATTCCTAATGATGTTTTTTTAGATAAAGATTCCCAACAAATTATTATGGTCACCGGACCAAATATGGCGGGAAAATCGGCGATTCTTCGGCAAACTGCGATTATTTGTTTAATGGCGCAAATCGGAAGTTATGTTCCGGCAAAACACGCTGAAGTTGGAATTTTAGATAAAATTTTCACCAGAGTTGGCGCGACAGATAATATTTCTTCCGGCGAATCTACTTTTATGGTAGAAATGAACGAAGCCGCGAATATTTTAAATAATATTTCTGACCGAAGTTTGATACTTTTAGATGAAATCGGGCGCGGAACTTCCACTTACGACGGTGTTTCCATCGCGTGGGCGATTGCGGAATATCTGCATCAACATCCAACTAAAGCCAAAACTTTGTTTGCCACGCATTACCATGAATTAAATGAAATGACTTTAAGTTTTGAACGCATCAAAAACTTTCACGTTTCAATTCAGGAAAATAAAGGCAATATCATATTTTTAAGAAAATTAATTTCTGGTGGAAGCGAGCACAGTTTCGGAATTCACGTCGCGAAAATCGCAGGAATGCCTGCAAAAGTGGTGAATCGCGCAAGTGAAATTTTAAAAACTTTGGAAGAATCTCGCAGCAGCAAGGGAAATTCTGAAAAAATAAAGCGCGTAACGGAAGAAAATTTGCAACTCTCTTTTTTCCAATTAGATGATCCAGTTTTAGAAAATATCCGTGAAGAATTGACGAAAATGGATATTAATACATTAACGCCGATTGAGGCGCTGATGAAGTTGAATTCTATTAAAAAAATGATTGGGAAATGATTAGTTAAAATTGATGTTTAATGGAACTCTGTAACGAGAGCAAACTTTTTGACCATTTATTTCAGCGGGAATCCATTTGTCTTTAATTTTACTAACTGCTCTTATTGCTTCTTTATTAAAATCTTCATCATTCCCTTTCGCTTTAATATTCGAAATTGTTCCATCTCTTTCAACTATAAATGTAATTTCGCAAAAAATATTTTTATGAGAATTAATTTTTCTCATTCTGAAATTATCCGAAATCATTTTTCGAAAGACTTCTGTTCCTTTGGGAAATATTGATGGTTTATCATTTAATATTTTCTCATTATTAGAGTCTTTAGCAACTGCGTTTTGGGTTTGCGAAAAGGCAAATCCGGAAATTAATAATAGAATTAAAAAAATAAATTTCTTCATAAAATATTATTAAAGTTTAATTAAAATCCATTGTTAAAGGAAGTCGATATCGACTACGAACTTTTTCGCCATTTACTATTGCTGGTTTCCAAATATCTTTAATCTTTGAAACAGCACTCTTCGCCTCTTTATTAAATGATCTATTTTTGCCAACCGCCTTAATAAATGAGATTTCACCTTCCCTATCGACTATAAATGTAATTACTGTTCGGCTTATTCCGGACCCCTTAACTTTATCTACATTAAAATTATGTGCAATCTTTGCCCTTAAAGCATTTATTCCACCCGGAAATTCAGAAGCCTGATCAACTTTGTCATTAAATTCAGATTCTGCTTTGATCGATTCTTTAACTTGCGAAAAAGCAAATCCAGAAATTAATAATAGAATAAAAAAGATAAATTTCTTCATAAATTGTTATTTTAGCAAAGATAAATTAAAAATGAAATTCAACCTCAAATATTTCCTTCTCACCATTTTAATCTTCATTGCTGAAGTTTTAATTGCAACTACCTATAAAAATATTGTTTTTCTGAGATCTTATTTCGGTGATGTTTTGGTGGTGATTTTAATCTATACTTTTATTTTAAGTATCTTTAAACTTCAAAAAAGCAGATTAATTTTCTGGATTTTTATATTTTCCTGCGTGGTAGAGTTTCTACAATATTTTCATTTCGCAGAACTTTTAGGCTTGGGGAAAAATCAATTAGCATTAATTGTTTTAGGAAATTCTTTCAGTTGGATTGATATTGCTTGTTATGCAATTGGTTGTGTATCTATTTGGTTATTAGATGTTAAACTAAAAAACATGTTTATTAAATCGGCACAAAAATAACTGCTGCAATCGCCGCAACCGCAATACCAACAGAAGCCAAAATATCTAATTTTTTCACTTGCCGAATATTGCTTTTTTCTATTTCTACAGATTCGCCTTTTCGTGTTTTGCCATAGATTTTGGTATCATCTATTTTTAAAACTTTCATAGAAACTATTTTTGCATCTTGGGTTTGGATGGTATATTTCTGATAAAGATCAAAACTATTGTCTTTCAATGGTTTTTGTTGCGAAACTACAAGCGTTTGGCAAGAGGTTAAAAAAAGCATCAGAACTAAAGCGAATAAAGGAAATAATTTTTTCATTTTATTTTTTATCAAATATAAAAGTTTTTAAAATGGCGTGCAATTGTTTCTCTTTTAAAATTTTTGATTTAAAGATTCTGCAATAATCCACGCTTCGCTCCAACACGCTTGAAAATTAAAACCGCCCGTTACGGCATCAATATTCAAAACTTCGCCCGCCAAATAAAAGTTTTTGTGCTTTTTGCTTTCCATGGTTTTAAAATTAATTTCCTTTAAATATACGCCGCCTGCAGTTACAAATTCATCTTTGTAAGTCGATTTGCCAGTCACTTTCATTGTTCTTCCACAAAGATTTTGAATTAGATTTTGAACCTCAACTTTACTGATTTGCGAAATGTTTTTATCTAAATTTATTTTGCTCAACCACAAAACCCGATGCCAAAAACGGGTTGTAATTTCAAATATTTTCGATGTTCCGATGGCTTTTTTGGGATTATTTTCTTTAAAATTTTTAAAAACATTTTCGGCAGTTTCTTCATCTATTCCTAAAAAATTAACGCAAATTTCAAACTGATATTTTAATTTTGCTAACTCAAGTGCTTTCCAAGCAGATATTTTTAAAATTGCGGGTCCAGAAAGTCCCCAATGTGTAATCAACATCGGTCCCGATTCTTCCATTTTTAAAGCAGGAATAGAGACTTCTGCGTTTAAAAATGAAGTTCCCATTAAATCTTTCAGCGCCTCATCTTTAATATTAAAAGTAAAAAGTGACGGAACTGGCGGAATAATTTTAAAATTAAGTTCTTCTAAAATTTTCAAAGATTTTGGCGCACTTCCCGAGGTAAAAACCAGAAAATCAGCCTTAAATTCGTTAGTTTTTGTTTTAATTAAAAACTGTTCATTTTCAAAAATAATTTTCTGAACACTTTGCTGGGTTTTTACTTCAAATTTTTTATTTTGAATTTCATTGATGAAACAATTGATGATGCTTGAAGAAGAATTACTCATCGGAAAAATGCGATTATCTTCTTCAATTTTGAGTTCCACATTTTTATTTTGAAGCCATTCCATCATATCTCCTGGCTGAAACCTGCTGAAAACACTTCGCAATTCTTTATTCCCACGTGGATAAAAACCAACCAATTCTTGCGGATCGAAACACGCGTGCGACACGTTGCATCTGCCGCCTCCAGAAATTTTTACTTTTTGTAAAACGTCAGAATTTTGTTCTAAAATAAGAACTTCAAATTTTTCTTCATCTAAATTGGCGGCACAAAAAAAACCTGCCGCACCACCGCCAATAATTATTACTTTCTTTCTCGATCGTTCTTGCATTTCTAAAAATTATTTCGTTAAAATTACAATTTTTCTACGCCACTCGAAATGCGTAAATTTGGGCTAAAATTTAATTAAAATTATGTCTATTTTTCATTATAAATTCGAGGTTCGCTGGAGCGATATTGATGCGAACCGACACCTCGCCAATTCCAGTTATGTAGAATATTGCGCCCAAACCAGAATGGCTTTTATGAACCAACAAAAGATTGGTTTAGTGCAACTTTCACGTTGGGGCATTGGGCCGGTAATTCTGCATGAACGTTATTCTTTTTTTAAGGAAATTTTCGCAGACCAAACGGTGTTTGTGAGTTTAGAAGTTTCTGGCTCTTCCGAAGACGCAAGTATTTACCAATTTCTACATAAATTTTATTTACCAGACGGAACACATTGCGCCACCGCCGAAGCCACTGGTGTTTGGATAGATACAATGCTGCGAAAGGCGACCACACCACCCGATGATATTTTAGAAGTAATGGATGCTTTCAAAGATGAAAATTGCAAAATTTTAACCAAAGAAGATTTAAGAAATTTACCGTTTAAACCAGAAAACGTGGAAGCGTTTCATAAAAGAAACACTTTCACTTGGCGAAAAAACAAAGAAGTAGATTCTGAATAATTAAAAATAAAGAAAAATGTTAGAAGACCAATCAACACAATTAACGCCGATTTCGAAATATGGAGAATTTGGCCTCATAAAACATCTTACCGAAAATTTTAGTTTTAAAAATGAATCTACCGAAATTTCTGTTGGAGACGATGCTGCGGTGATTAACCCTGATGGTAAAAAAGTAGTGATTTCTACCGATACTTTGGCAGAAGGTGTTCATTTTAATTTAGGATATGTGCCGCTGAAACATTTGGGTTACAAAGCAGTTGTTGTAAATTTAAGTGATATTGCTGCGATGAACGCCGTTCCCACGCAGATTTTAGTTTCATTAGCTGTTTCCAATCGTTTTCCTGTAGAGGCTTTAGAAGAAATTTATTTGGGCATTTCTTTGGCGTGCAAAAAATATAAAGTAGATTTAGTCGGCGGCGATACCACAAGTTCGCAAGCGGGCTTGGTGCTTACAATTACTGCAATTGGTCTGGAAAATTCAGAAAATATTGTGCAAAGAAATGGAGCCAAAGCCAATGATTTACTAGTTGTAACGGGTGATTTAGGCGGCGCATACACTGGCTTGCAAATTTTAGAAAGAGAACATGCCGTTTTTCTTGCTGATCCAAATATGCAGCCAGAAATGGAAGGTTATGATTATATTTTGGAACGCCAATTAAAACCTGAAGCCAGAACAGACATCAAGACAATTTTAGAAGATTTAGATATTAAACCGACTTCTATGATTGATATTTCTGATGGTTTAGCGTCTGAAATTTTACATTTATCAGAAAAAAGCCAAGTGGGATTTCATGTGTATGAAAATAAATTACCGCTCGATCCTTTAACGATTACAACTGCTAATGAACTTAATCTGAACCCAACAATGTGCGCTTTAAACGGCGGTGAAGATTACGAATTATTGTTCACAATCTCTCCTGCAGATTTTGAAAAAATTAAAAATAATCCAGATTTCTCAATTATTGGTCACGCTGTAGATTTAGAGCAAGGTAACTTTTTGGTCGCTAGCGGAAGCAATGAATTGGTTGCTTTAACAGCACAAGGTTGGAAGGCGTTTTAAAATAATTTTTTTAAAACTTTGACAAAAGTTTTTTCAATCAAACCTTCAAGGTTTTAAAAACCTTGAAGGTTTAATATTATTTCAGACTAGATAAAAAATTAATTCTGCTTTTTCTTCGCCTGCGCAATATTTAAAATCACTTTCACCGCTTTCACCATACTTTCTACAGAAACAAATTCGTATGGTCCGTGAAAATTAAGGCCGCCTGCAAAAATATTTGGACAAGGTAATCCCATATAAGACAATTGTGCACCGTCGGTTCCGCCGCGAATGGCTTTAATTAAAGGTTTAATTTCTGCATCTTTCATCGCCTGTTCCGCAATATCAACAATGTGCATTTTACCTTCAAATTGCTGTTTCATGTTTCTGTATTGTTCTTTAATCTCAATTTCAGCGGTATTCTCTCCGTATTTTTGATTAAATTCTTTTACTTTTTCAGCAATTAATGTTTTACGATTTTCAAATTTATCAGCATCGTGATCTCGAATAATGTATTGAATTTTAGCTTCCGAAACATCAGATTTTAAATCTGTTAAATGGAAAAATCCGTCAAAACCTTTTGTGGTTGCAGGCGTTTCATTTTCAGGAAGCATTTGAACAAATTCTGCCGCCAAAAGACTTGCATTTACCATTTTACCAAAAGCATAACCGGGATGAACACTCAATCCGTGAATATTTACGACCGCTTGTGCAGCATTGAAATTTTCAAATTCTAACTCGCCCACTTCGCTTCCATCCATTGTGTAAGCCCATTCTGCGCCAAATTTTTTCACATCAAATTTATGTGCGCCACGCCCAATTTCTTCATCTGGTGTAAAACCAATAGCAATTCTGCTTCTTTTAATTTCGGGATGTGCTAATAAAAATTCTGCTGCGGTTACAATTTCTGCTAAACCCGCTTTGTCATCTGCACCTAAAAGTGTTGTTCCGTCGGTTGTGATTAAAGTTTCGCCGATGTATTGTTTCAAAATCGGAAATTTTTCGGGCGATAAAGTAAAATTTGTATTCTTATTTAAAACTAAATTTCCACCCTCATAATTTGTCCAAATTTGTGGGTTCACATTTTCCCCACTAAAATCTGGAGAAGTGTCGTAATGCGCTATAAAACCAACAGTTGGCTCGTCATCATTTTCTAAATTTGATGGCACATAAGCATAAATGTATCCGTTTTCATCCAAAGAAACATCTTCTAAACCTAAGTCTTTCAATTCTTTAAAAATATAGTTTGCAATCTCCCACTGCCTTTCTGTGGAAGGCGTGCTCTCACTTTCTGGGTCGCTTGTAGAAAATATTTTTACATAATTTAGAAATCTGGTTTGAAGTTTTTCTTGCCATTCGGCGCTGAAATTTGGAGTCATATTTTAGAAATTAATTTTAATAATTTTATCTTATTTACAAATTTAAGGTTAATTTTTCGCTTTTAATTTTTCCAAAAAGTCTGCAATTTTTCTATCATTTGCCAAACGCGGAATTTTATTTTGCCCGCCTAATTTGCCTTCAGATTTTGCGTAATCTTGGAAGGCGTTTTTATTTAATTTAATGATTTTCAGAGGTTGCAAAATATTACCAGAAATTAAATCGTCGTAATAAGAATTGCGTTTTCGCATTTCTTCGTCTAAAGTTTTTTTAAATAATTCGGGGTTTTCTGGTTCTTTTTCAAATTCTACAAACCATTCGTGAAACGGCAACTCACCGTTTTTTGGCGTGACTTGTGGTGCTAAATGAAACTCTGTAATCTGCGCAGAATGTTTTTCCACCGTTGCTTTCATCGCTTCTTCTACTTCAAACGCAATCACATGTTCACCAAAAGCAGAAGTGTAATGTTTGGTTCTGCCGCTCACTAAAATACGATACGGATTTTTTGAAATAAATCTTACCACATCACCAATAGAATATGCCCACAAACCAGAATTTGTACTTAAAATTAAAGCATAATCTTTATTAAGTTCAATGTCTTTTAAAGTCAATCTGGGTGCATCTTTTTTGCCGTAAAATTCTAAAGGAATAAATTCGTAAAAAATCCCGTGATTGGTTTGGAGCAATAAACCATCTTTTTTAAAGTCGTCTTGGAAGGCGAAAAAACCTTCACTTGCGGGAAATGTTTGTAAAATATCTACTTTTCCACC
Source organism: Halpernia humi (assembly GCF_900108025.1). Taxonomy (GTDB): domain Bacteria; phylum Bacteroidota; class Bacteroidia; order Flavobacteriales; family Weeksellaceae; genus Halpernia; species Halpernia humi. The sequence goes on along the minus strand of NZ_FNUS01000002.1, from coordinate 119,204 downwards.
GAGAAGATTTTCCATTTTTTCGCGGTAAGGTTCATAATTGACGCCGCCGGTAATGATTAGTTGTAAATTAGGAAAAAGTTGAGTAATTTTTTTACCGTTTCTTTCTATTAATTTTTCAAAATACATAATGAGCCACGGCGGAATTCCCGAAATTAAAGTCATATTTTCTTTTTCGGTTTCCTTTACTATTTCATCAACTTTAGTTTCCCAATCTTCAATTTCATTGGTTTTAAATGTTGGAAGGCGGTTTTTCTGCAAATAATTTGGAATATGATGTGCCACAATTCCCGAAAGTCTGCCAGTTTTTATACCGAATTTTTCTTCTAATTTTGGGCTTCCTTGCAAGAAAATCATTTTTCCGTTTACAAAATCTGCATTATTTTTTTGAGCGATATAATGAAAGAGCATACTTTTCGCCGCGCCAGTTTGATACGGCATTCCTTCTTTTGAAATCGGGATATATTTGCTGCCAGAAGTGGTACCAGAAGTTTTTGCAAAATATTCCGGATTTCCCGTCCACAAAATATTGGCTTGTCCTTTTTTAATTCTTTCTATGTAAGGTTTTAAATCTTCGTAATCTGCGATTGGAACTTGGTTTTGAAAATCTTGAATGTTTTTTATATTTTCAAATTGGTGTTCTCGCCCGAAAAGTGTTTTTTCTGCGGTTTTTATTAAATTTAAAAGCAATTTTTCTTGGTTTTCAACAGCATTTAATTTAAAATCTTGCGATTTTTTTACTTGGTTTTTTGCCCAAATTATTGCTAAATATTTTTTAATACTTTCACCTATCATTATACAAAAATACGGTGTTTAGATTAAAATATTTTAATATTTGAGAAACAAAATTATTTTGTTTTGATAAAAATTTTGTTTGATGCGATACTTTGCAGCCCGTGCTGAGTGGAGCTCTTTTTGTGAGGAGGAACGACGAGCAAAAAAGCGGGAACGGAGCGCGGAAATGCTGCCCAAAATTTTTTAAAAATTAAACCGATAACCCAAAATAAGAGAGCCAAAATAGGCGCGTGAGAAAAACCTTTGGATTTCTGGGTTTTCATTAATGATTTTAGCATTATAAAAATTAAATTTTCCACCAATAAAAGCCTGTTGCTTGCCTTCTGGATCTAAATTGTAAACCAAGTTTGAGCCAAAATTGAACCCTGTATTTCCTTGAGAATAATTTTTTGAAGTGTAAATAAAACTACTGTTTACGCGATAAACGCTAACGCCTGCAAATTCTTCTACTAAAAAATCTTCGCCTAATTTGTTTTGATGAAAAAGATCAATCTCATAAAGATTCATTTGCGGTGCAGACAAACTTCCATAAATATTAGTTTGATCATATTTCCCAGTCGCTTTTAGAAAATAATAGTTAAAGCTTAAACCAAAATCCTTGACATTGGTGAGAAAATTTAAGCCAAAACCAAATCCCACCAAAGGTTGCAATGTTTTGTTATAAAAATTATTGCCAAAAGATTTCATAATTAAAACTTTGGCGTCTAAAGAGCCATAAATTTTAAATTCTTTCTTCTTTTGACTGAAAAAAGTTAATGGAAAAAAAATTAGAAATAAATAGAAATTTTTCATTTAACTAATTTTAATTCTAATGCGTTCTCATAATTAGCACCTTTGGGAAACTCGATAGACAAAGAATCTTCGGTTATTTTTAAGTCACTTCTACCAGTAAAAGATTTAATTTTAAAGTTGGATTTTAAAGAAAAATCTTCACCAGGAATTGGTCCGGAAAGTGTAAAAGTCTTATCTGAATTTAAAATTGTTTCAGAAATAATAATGTTCTTACTTTCAAGCTGAATTTTAACATTTGTGGCGGGAAGATTTGTAAGCACTTTACCTTCTACGTACGCGCGCGATTGCTCTTCGCCAGTTGTTGTGCAAGAGACTACTACAATGAGTAAAATTAAATATAAAATCTTCATCAGCGACAAATTTAAAGAAAAAACCTTACGTTTTTGGCGTAAGGTTTAATATTCAGTTTTTATTTTTTGTATCTCTTGTCTGGCGTTCCATCTTTTTTTAGATGTTTTGCATTTTTATAGCGTTTATCTGGCGTTCCGTCTTTTTTCAATTTTACTCCAGCCGTTGTTGCTGGCCTTGCTGGCTTCGCTTTTTTGGCAGATTTGGCGGATTTTGCAGGTGTTTTTGCAGCCGTAGTTTGCTTTTTAGAAGCAGACGGCGTTGTTTGTTGCGCACTTGCGAATCCTATAGCTAAAACAAGAGAAAGTGCGGTTAATAATTTTTTCATTTTTAAAAAAATTTATTGGTTAATTGTAAAGTAAAGTTAAAATAAAAAACAACTCAAAATATTGGTTTTCAAACTTTAACAAATTTTATAATTACAATTTATTGAATTTTGTTCTTTGAGCGTTTTATGCCATTGTCAATATTATATGCTATGCCAATTCCCAAAGTTTGTTTCACTTGTGTTTTTTGGATTTGGTTATGGTCATACATCACATCCACAGTAACTACAGAAGAAATATATTTATTAATTTTCATATTAAGAATGCCGCCATAAGATAAAACTAATCGATCTGGATGGTCTAAATAATTCGAGAAAACAGATACGTTGTTTATCAAACTAATATTTTCCATTAATTTTAATTTATATTGAGCTGTTCCCAAAAATCCAAACTGAAAAAGCGAAGAATCGCCATTGTTTTTTAGTCCATAATTTCCTGCCTGTTGCAAATCTTTATCTAAAACGAAAGTCCATCTCGCATTTGCTGGGCGAAGTGAAACGGTTAAATTTTCATTTGGTTTGTAAGTAAAGCCAACGCCAAAATTCACATAACCGGGTGCCATAAAATTTGAAATTTTTGCGGCTGCAGGATCATTTCCGTTTTCATAGCCGGCGGCAAATTGCGTTTTCAAACTTGCGCCCACGGAATAATACCAATTACTTTCTGCAATTTTTCTTCCGTAATTTGTAGAAAGATCAATCACGTCTTGCGTTTTGCGCGTTCCGATGCCTTTTGTATTATTTTGTCCGTAGCCAAGATTGATGATGTTTTCCCAAAGATCTTTGTCTTTTTCGTAGGTTAAATTATAATTTGCGCCTACAATCCAGCCGACGTTATTTGCGCCGCCGCCAATCCAATTAGAAAATGCGGCTTGGTTGAGCATTAAAGTATTTTGCCCTTGAATGGACCACGCAGAATCTTTTGGTTTTTCTTGTGAGAAAGCAGTAATTCCTACAAAAAGTAGGAAAAGAGCGATAATTTTTTTCATTTTTTTGATGTTTTTTTTTGCAAAGGAAAGTATTTTTTGAAAAATATCAAAAAAGTGGGCTACTTGGCATTTAAAGGTTTTTTAAATTTAATTGATTAATTTAGCATTACTATTTGAAAGAATTTTTTTCATTTAAAATAGTATTAAAATAAAATAAGTTTGCTATGATTTCTTACAGCGTTCAAATACCCGACGAAAAACAATCTTTTTTTCAAGAATTTTTAGATGTTATTGGCGCGGATTATAAAAAAGAAAATTCAGTTTCTGAAAAGGAAAAAAGCCAAGAAAATGTTGAAATACCAGAATGGCATAACAAAATTGTAGAAGAACGTTTGGCAGATTACCGCGAAAATCCGAAAAATAATATGAATTTTGATGATTTGCTAAAAGATTTAAGAAAAAAATATAGTTTATGACTTTTGTCTTTGAAAACAGACCGAGAGTTGAGGATGATATTTTAGAAGCGCTGGATTATTATTTTCTCATAAATCCTAAATTAGCAGAAGATTTTTTAAACAGATTAGAAGAAGCAAAACTAACAATTCTAAACTCTCCAGAAGGTTTTGAGACAAAATATAAATCCGCGAAAACAATTTTACAAAAACAATTTCCCTATCATATTTATTATTTAATTGAAGAAAACAAAATTGTTATTCTTGCTGTTTTACATGCTGAAAGTAGCGAAGAGAAAATCGGTAAAATTTAATGTTTAACTCTTTCGTGAAGACACTTTTCGCAGCAAGATGAAGTAATTAGGAAATTTTACTTAAAAAGAAGAACCTTAAAATATTTCGTAAATTTGCACTTCACAAACGATCTCGGGGAAATCCCGAAATCGTTTTTTGCCGTTTTCGGTTTTAATGAAAACGGCTTATTTACAAATTAGAAACAAATTTTAATAAAGTATTGTTGAAAAATGAAAAATAAAAATAGAGACCTATTTCTAATGGCAATTGTACTGTTGATAGTAGTTCTATATAAATTTGTTTTTTCTTCAAAAAACAATGATGGCTTTTTAAATGATGTGGAAGGGAGAGAAATAAAATCAATAGTTATTAAAAAATATATTAATCATGACAATCATGGTATTCCGTTTATTGTTTATAGAAAAATGGACGGTAAAACAGACAGTCTCATAGTATATGAAGATTGGTGGAATAAAATTTCTATCGGCGATTCAATTTTAAAGCCGAAAGAATCTTTAGAATTAGTTATAAAAAAGTCTGAGAAAATTGAAAAGTTTAATTATAAAGATAAATTTGGTTTAGAATAAAATAAAAAATGCAGTTAAAGTCCATACAGGAAAGCCTTCTTCCACATTTATTGAAAAATAATTTTGCGGCAGAACTATTCAAAAATCTAGATAAAAAGAAACTTTCTGTGAAAGGTTTTGCGGGTTCGGCGCATTCGCTTTTCACGGCAGAATTGTTTTTAACCCAGAAAAAAAATATTTTCTTTTTGGTTGATGATAAAGAAGAAGCGCTTTATATCACGACGGAATTGGAAGAACTTTTGGGCAAAGAAAATGTGCTTTATTTTCCGCAAACGCATCTTGAACCTTACCAAATCGAGAAAACGCAAAACGCCAATTTGGTTTTAAGAACGGAAGTTTTAAATAAAATTTTAACAGAAAAATCGCCGAAAGTGATTATTTCGCCGGTGTTGGCAATTGCCGAGAAAGTCATTAAAAAAGAAGATTTTTCCGCGATTTCCCACACTTTAAAAGTGGGCGACAAACTGGATTTTGATTTTGTAGATGAACTGTTGAATCATTACCAATTTCAGCCGACAGATTTTGTTTCAGAACCAGGCGAATTTTCCGTGCGTGGCGGAATTGTTGATGTTTTTTCCTTTTCTAATGAACAACCTTTTCGCATTACTTTTTTTGGAAATGAAATCGAAAGCATCAAAAAATTTGATATTGAGACGCAACTTTCCAAGGATAAAGTAGAAGGTTTTCAGTTGGTTTCAAATATGAGCGCGTCCACTTCTACAACGAAGGTTTCAGTTTTAAATTTGCTGCCCAAAGATTCTTTTATTTTGTCTAAAAATCTGGAATTTGGCGCTTTAAAAATCAAAGATTTTTATAAAAAATCAGAAGAAAAATTTGAAAATTTAAATAAAGACATCAAACATCAAAAACCTTCGGAACTGTTTATTTCGCCGGAAGAATTTTCAAAATCTTTGGAACAGTTTCATCAAATCGATTTTATTTCAATAACGAATTCTCTTTTCACGAAAGATTTTTTTAGTATCGAGTTTCAGCAAACATCGCAGCCGGCGTTCAATAAAAACTTTGAATTATTAACTGAAAATTTAGAGGAAAAATTAGCCGATAAATATGATATTTGGATTTCCTTTTCTGGTGAAAAGCAAAAAGACCGTTTGGAATCTATTTTTCAGTCTTTGGAAAAAAATGTGCCTTTTAAAAGTTTTAAATCTGAATTGCACGAAGGTTTTGTAGACGATGCGCACAAACTTTTGATTTACACCGACCATCAGATCTTTGACCGATACCAAAGATTTCAGGCAAAAAATAATTTTGCCAAAAGCGAACAATTAACCTTAAAAGATTTAATGTCTTTAAAAGTCGGCGATTATATTACACATATCGATCACGGCGTGGGAAAATTTATGGGTTTGGTGAAAGTGAACAACAACGGAAAAGTTCAGGAATGTTTTAAATTAACTTATAAAAACGGCGATTTGCTTTATGTAAGCATTCATTCTTTGCACAAAATTTCAAAATACAACGGACCAGAAGGTCGGGAAATTGTGCTTTCAAAACTTGGTTCGCCGGCGTGGAAATCTTTAAAACAAAAAACAAAAGCAAAAGTTAAACAGATTGCTTTTGATTTAATTAAATTATATGCACAACGGAAATCTGCGAAAGGATTTGCTTATGCGCCAGACACTTACCTCCAAAATGAACTCGAAGCCAGTTTTCTTTATGAAGATACACCGGATCAGGAAAAAGCGACTTTCGATGTGAAAACCGACATGGAAAAAGAAACCATTATGGACCGTTTAATTTGTGGCGATGTGGGTTTTGGTAAAACAGAGATTGCAATCCGCGCGGCTTTTAAAGCGGCGACCGACGGAAAACAAGTGGCGATTTTGGTTCCGACTACGATTTTGGCTTTTCAACATTACCGAAGTTTTAAAGAAAGACTGAAAGATTTCCCGGTGACGATTTCTTACTTGAACCGCTTCCGTTCTGCGAAACAAAAAGCAGAAACTTTAGCAGGCTTGAAAGACGGAAAAATTGACATCGTCATCGGAACACATCAATTGGCGGGAAGTGCGGTGAAATTTAAAGATTTAGGTTTATTAATTATTGATGAAGAGCATAAATTTGGTGTGGCTGTAAAAGACAAATTAAAAAATTTAAAAACTTCCATTGATACTTTAACCTTAACCGCAACTCCAATTCCGCGGACTTTGCAGTTTTCGTTAATGGCTGCCCGAGATCTTTCGGTGATAAAAACGCCTCCGCCAAACAGACAGCCGGTGGAAACGCAAACGATTGGTTTTTCGGAAGAAATAATTCGAGATGCGGTTTCTTATGAAATTCAGCGAGACGGACAGGTTTATTTTATTAATAACAGAATTGAAAATTTAAAAGATATTGCAGGTTTAATCCAGCGTTTAGTGCCTGATGCAAAGGTGATTACGGGTCACGGGCAAATGGATGGAAAACAACTGGAACGCAATGTTTTGGATTTTATGGAAGGGAAATATGACGTTTTGGTTTCTACCACCATTATTGAATCTGGCGTTGATGTTCCGAATGCAAACACGATTTTCATTAATGATGCACAACGTTTTGGAATGGCAGATTTGCACCAAATGCGCGGAAGAGTTGGGCGAAGCAACAGAAAAGCCTTTTGCTATTTGATCACGCCGCCGTTTGATATGATTACTTCTGACGCGCGAAAACGTTTGGAAGCCATCGAGCAATTTTCAGATTTGGGAAGTGGTTTTCAAATTGCGATGAAAGATTTGGAAATTCGTGGCGCAGGAGATTTGTTGGGTGGCGAGCAAAGCGGTTTCATCAATGAAATGGGTTTTGAAACCTATCAAAAAATAATGCAGGAAGCGCTCGAAGAACTACAAAATGATGAAGATTTTGAAGATTTATTTGAAAATGAAGACGACAGAAAAAAATTGTTTAAATCAACAAAAGATGTTAATATTGACACCGATTTAGAATTGATGTTGCCCGATTATTATGTGAGTTCTGTGGAAGAGCGTTTGGCTTTATACCAACAATTAGCAGAAATCCCCAACCAAACGGAAATGCAGGTTTTTGAGAAAAATTTAATTGATCGGTTTGGAAAATTGCCTTCAGAAGCGGTTAATTTATTAAAATCTGTTGAGTTAAAATGGATTGCAGAAGAGATTGGTTTTGATAAAATCGTGGTAAAAAATGGTGTGTTTCTGGGTTATTTTCCATCAAATCCGCAGGATAAATTTTACCAAAGTGACAGGTTTAAAAATATCATTAATTATTTAAGCAGAAATCAGCATGAGGCAAAATTGAAGGAAAAACATTCAACGGAAGGCAATCAACTGATGATGCGGAAGGAAAATGTGCAAAATATATATGAAGTAAATGCGTTACTTGAAAGGATTCTGTATTCTAGTTTAAATTAAAAATTTTCAATTACTTTTGTAAAAATTTTTTGATGAAAAAATTAATCTCATTTTTTACCCTTTTTGCGGTACTTTTCGTTTATAATTCTTGCTCGCCCAATGCAGATAGAGATGGCGATTTGCTTTTTGGCGTACAAACACCCGTAGATTCTGGGACGACAAATCCGTCTGGCACAATCATAAAAAAAGTAACAACAAAAGACCAAAATGGCGTACCATCAATCATTAGTTATACTTACACGAGTAATCAATTGACCTCTGTTTCTTTCGGTGGAATTCAAAATTTTGATTTGACTTACACCAACGGAAAAATTACAAAAATCGCCTCTACTACAAATATTGGCAGTATTACTTCTGTTACTAATTATAAACTCAATTACACTGGTAATCAACTCACTAGCGTAGATGAAAGCCAAGATATTGGAACTGGCGTTACACAAAATTCAACTTCTGTGATTAGCTATATTAACGGAAAAGTTTCAAAAATACGTCGTGGTAATTTTGATTTTCAAACACCGCCACAAGAACAATCTTATTCTAGTTATGATTTCACTTGGAATGGCAATAATTTAAGCACAGTAACAAATACTTCGGCCATCGTAGCGGTTCCTGTGCCGCCAACATCGCAAACTTTCACTTATAGCAGCTACGATTCTAAAAAAAATCCGTTCAATACTTTGCCAATAGAATTTAATATTGCTACTATTTTTTCATTTAATGCTTCTCTTGCATTACAAGGATTTAGCGCAAATAATCCAACAAAAATTACTTCGGGAACTGATAGCGGAACCTTCACTTACACTTATAATTCAGATGGATTCCCAACTTCGGTAACTGAAAATGGGCAAACTTCAACTTACGAATATTATTAAATTTTGAAATACCTCATCGTTGGTCTCGGAAATAAAGGCGAAGAATATGCAGAAACGCGCCACAACATTGGTTTTAAAGTCGCAGAGAAAATTGCGGAAACTTTAGAAGTACCTTTCAAATCTTCTAACTTTGGTCTTTTAGCAGAAGGAAAATACAAAGGCAGAAAAGTGTTGATTTTAAAACCCGACACTTATATGAATTTGTCTGGAAATGCAGTGAAATTTTGGATGCAAAAAGAAAATATTCCTTTAGAAAATATTTTGATAATCACTGATGATTTAGCTTTGCCATTCGGGACTTTAAGATTAAAAATGAAAGGTTCAGATGCGGGACATAATGGTTTGAAAAGTGTTGCAGAACAACTTCAAACCCAAAATTATCCGCGCTTGAGATTTGGGATTTCTGCCGAATTTTCTGAAGGAAAACAGGTTGATTACGTTCTCGGAAAATGGGAGACGCAAGAAAAAGAAAAACTTCCCGAAAGAATCGAGAAGTTTTCTAAAGCCTGCTTGTCATTCGTTTTTGCAGGAATTGGAAATACGATGACGGGTTTTAATGGGAAGTAAAACTTTTCTCCTAAAATATCTTCTGGGAATCTATATTTCTACTATTTTATTCACAGGTTTTCTAAAGTTTAAAATGATTAAAGTTACAGAACTTATTATAAACATAACAGATGGAATTATAAACCAATTTGTTATTCTTTCATAATTTATTGGGTTTAAAATTCCCATATATGCAATCGCAACTAATAACAAAGCAATAAAACTAAGCAGATTACAAAAATGAATAAGGCAGAAACATGGGGGTTATTTTTCAAGATTATCCTTTTTTGTGGGTTTTCTAAAATTCAATACGATTAGAATTATAGAACTTATTATAAAAATAGATGTTGGAATAATGAAATCTAATGAAATTCTTTTATAATTATGAGGGTCTAAAATTCCTGTCAATAAAGGAATTATTGCTAATAATGCAATAAAACAAAATAATAAAAGATACCTGTCTTTATATTTCCTGCAAAGTGAAAAGGTTATTAAAGTCCCAATAATTGGAATTGTGATAACCCCTTCCCAAAAAATACCGAAACTTGGGAAATGAGTGATATCATGAAAGAAAGCAAAAAAATACATTAAAATTAGACCAAAATTAATTGTCCCGTTCTCCTGAATACCATTAATAATGAGAAAAGAAACAATAGCAATTATTTTTAAAATTTTTATAGGAATTTCTTTTTTTGCCACAGGTTTTCTAAAACTTATTCTAATCAGCAATAAAATTAATAGAGCAGTGAAGATTACAAAAATGAATAAAGCAGAAAGATGTGGATTATTTTTCATGTTAGTTTTTTATTGTCGGTTTTCTAAAATTTAAAATAACTAACCAGACAGAACTTATTATGAAAATAGATGCGGGAAATAAGAAGCCATTCGTTAATTTATTGTAACTGTCAAAATTTAAAATTCCTGTCATGAAAATTATTGCAATTAATAAAGCAATAAAGCAAAATAACAACAGATATCTGTCTTTATAAAATTTACATTTTGAGATAATTATAAGTGTTGCAATAGTAGGAATAGAAAGCGAGCCTCCTTCCCAAAATATTTTGTGGTAATTAGCGAAAGTAATAATGTCATGTATAAATTGATATAAATATAATAACAAAATGGCAAAATTTAGATTTCCATGCTCTCCAAGTCCCTCAGAAAAAAGAAACGAGGTAACTAAAACAATTTTAAGAATTTTTACAGTCATATTAATTACAGGTTCTATGGGTTGAGGATGCAGTTCCATTTGCAAAATGACCAATTAAAGTAGCAACATCATCGGGAGTATTTACTCCTGCAGTATTATTAGTGAGTCCGATTAAATTCAATACACTTAAAACAAAATCCGAACAATTGCTAAAACCGAGATTATAATTACTATTTGAATATGCTAAAGCAGTCGCAATTATTTGTTGCAATTGTGTTGGTGTAATAGAGCCCGCATCCCATGCATTTGTGTAAGGATGTCCACTATCATCACCAAAAATACCTGGGCCAATTAATTGTTGAGCATATCCATTTTTAGGATAAAATCCGAAAGTCATTGTATTATTTCCTTGAGTAATAGTAATAAACGCATGTCCTGCTAAACTTGAACTGCCCATTTGCGCTGCATAAATTGTCAAATTTGCAGATTGCTGAATATTGAAACAACTTAAAAACTTCTGCATATCTGCAATTGGTATTTTTGGTGGAGGAGGCATTGTTAAACCTGAATTATCTCCATTGTTTCCGCCACCGCCACCGCCACCGCCGTGACCACCAACCCCGTCGCCATAATTTGGGCTTATATCGCCATCGCCTCCACTACAGCCAAGTAACATGATTGGTTCAAAAGTACCGTCATCATACCACCAGCCAATGTACGTGCAAATTACGGGTGCGTTCATAATTTTTCCACTGATATAGTTTTGCCACCAAGATTAAAACTACTAACAATTTTATTATCTTTATCAAAAACCGCGATTTTATTTGGGAAATTATCTTGCATTTGATTATAGGTTATTTTATTATTTTGTATATTATTTCCGTTAGAAATAAGTAAAAAATAAAAATCCCATTGATTAGAAGTTTTAGATTTTCGCAATAATAATCTTGCACTGGGCTTGGATAATTCGTCTCCAATTTTAGCGCCGATTTTATCATTTAAAATCAAAGGAATTTCGACAGCATCATATTCTGCGCCATTACTAACGATTGGATTTCCCCATTCAATTTTTGAAGCATATTTTAGAATTGAAAATTGAGGGCTTTCTTTTTGAAATGCTTGCTTGGCTTCGCTAGATAATTTTTGGTTTTCCGTTGGAAAACTTACATTTTCATCGTTTCTACAACCAAGAAAAATAGCAACAAATAAAGTCGCACCTCCCAATAATTTTAATAGTTTTTTAGAGCCTGTTTAAATTTATAATTTATTTTTACCATTAAGGAATTAAGCCATTTTCGCTTAAAAAACTTAATAAAAATCAATTTATTGATTGCTTAATCAGAATAAACTTAACTCACTGAAATTCTTAATGTTAAATTTAAGAATAAACAGAGTTTATTTTAATTTAGAAAATTAAGAAAAGGCTATAAAAAATTTATTGAATGAAATTTAAACAGGCTCTTAGTCATCGTAATGATTTTTAGGTTAATAATTGATTTTTTAATGTTTGTTGTAAAATATTCACTGATATTACATTAACAAAATTCTAAAAATCAAAAAGAGAAAACTGTGACAGAAATCACAGTTTTCATTTGTTACAGAAATTTTTTGTTCCTTACAAAGGTTTCCCTAGTGATGCCTAAAAAAGAAGCAATTAAACTATCATTTACACGATTAATTAAAAAAGGAAAATCATTTTTTAGATGATTAATTTTTTGTTCAACATTTTTGGTATTTAGATAATGAAATCGTTCTGTTAGAAGTGCGTAATACTCCTCTATAATATCTGCATAAATACATTTTAGGTTTTTTGATGAGTGCATTAGTTTATCAAAATTTTCTTTTGAAATAGACAATATTTCAGCATCTTCAATACATTCTATGGTCTCATTATTTTCCGCGAAGCCGTTAAAACTAATGATATTGGTTAAAAAGCGTCCTTCACAAGTAATGATTGTTGTAATCTCGTTTCCCGTTTCATTAATAAAAAAATCACGTAATAAGCCAGAATTCACAAAGAACAACTTATTACAGGGCGTGCTACTTTTTATTAAGACCTCTCCTTTTTTAATTTTCAGAGCTGTGAAAAAATTTTCAAGATTTGTTTCTTCTTCTTTTGAAATCTTATCATAACTTTTAATTGTATCCAATAATTTTTCATGTTCCATGCTATATCTCTTTTAAAAAAAATAATTTCCAACGTAAAGGTATTATAAAATGAAATAAATAAAAAAACTGCCCCAAAATTTTGAGACAGTTTGATATGATTACTATAAAATTTTATTTTTTTAAATCCAAGTCACTTCGCCAGTTTCTACGTTATAATTGGCGCCTACAATTTTTATTTTGCCTTCTTTTTCTAATCTTTTTAGTGTAGAACTTTGGTGTCTAATATCTGCGATTGTTTTCTGGATGTTGCAGACATTCAACCTTTCTAGCAAATCTTCATTGGAAGAAGAACGCTCTTCATCAGTTTTAATAATTTCTCTAATGCAAGGATCAAAATGATAAACCAAATGGTTGAGATTATCCATTCCTAAATCTTCAAGTTTTTCTGCATCTAAACCGCCTTTTAGAGCGCCACATTTTGAATGCCCGAGAACTACGATTACTTTAGAACCTGCAATGTTACACCCAAATTCCATAGAACCGAGAATGTCTTGGTTTACAAAATTCCCTGCAATTCTGATACTAAATATATCTCCCAAACCTTGGTCGAATAAAAGTTCGGCCGAAGTTCGGCTATCAATACAACTCAAAATAACAGCAAAAGGCCATTGTCCTTCCTGCGTATCATTTACTTGTTCTAAAAGATTTCTGTTTACTTTTAAATTGTTGATGAATCTTTGGTTGCCTTCTTTTAAAATTTGAATGGCTTTATCTGGTGTTATTGTAGATTGTGTTTCTATTGTATGTGCTTTCATTTTATTTTTTTATTAAATTGTATTAAATCGCTCTTCTGTGCGCGATGGTAACATGAGAATGTTGATCATTTTCATAATCTTTATATGAGGTTTTAAAACCTAGCAATTCCACTTTTATATCTTCTTCTTTTGCGCGTATATTTGCAAAATCCTGTATCATTTCTAAAACATCTGTAGTAATGTAAGACGTGTTTTTTGCATCAATGGTAACATGGGAGCCTGGTCTGATGTTTTTCAAGGTTTTTTTAATGGCCGCTTTATTTAAGAAAGAAACTTCTTCTGAAAGTTTTAAGTTTACTTCATCTGCGTCTTCCAATTCCTTTCTGCTAAAGTAATAGGCTCTTTTCATATTTCCTTGCAAAATATAAATAATGGAAATCGCCAAGCCAATCCCAACTCCCTTCAATAAATCTGTAGCAACAACGGCGATGATTGTAGCAATAAACGGAATAAATTGGTATTTGCCCTTGCGCCAAAAATTCTTAATTTTTTCAAAACTTGCGAGTTTGTAACCCACCAAAAGTAAAACCGCCGCTAAAGTTGCCAACGGAATTAAATTCAATAAAAAAGGAATTGTGAGCACGCATATCAAAAGTAAAAGTCCGTGCATTATGGCAGACGATTTATTGGTAGCGCCAGAATTAGCATTTGCCGAAGACCGAACCACCACAGAAGTCATGGGTAAACCACCAATAAATGCACTAATCAGATTTCCAATTCCTTGCGCCTTTAATTCTAAATTTGTATCCGTAATTCTTCTGCGAGAATCCAAGCGATCCGAGGCTTCAATGCATAATAATGTTTCAATAGAAGCGACAATTGCAATTGTGGCACCCAAAATCCAAATTTTAGGATTTAGAAAACCGGCAAAATCTGGCAGCACAATTAAATTTTTAAAATCTGCTGCGGTTTGTGGTACCGGAAGTTTTACCAAATGCTCGCTGCCGATCGCAAACGCACTTCCTGTTGCGGTAAAAATTGAATTTAAAACAATCCCAAAAATTACGGCTACCAAAGCACCAGGAAGTAATTTTATTTTTTTTAGCGCTGGAATTTTATCCCAAGCCAAAAGAATAGCCAATGAAACCACTGTGATGATAATAGCACCTACTTGAACTGATGAAATTAAATTAGACAAATATGCAGAGATAGAACCTAAATTATAACCATTATCAAATAAACTCTGATGGCCTTCAAAATCTTGGTCGTAACCTATCGCGTGGGGAATTTGTTTTAAAATAATTATCACGCCGATTCCTGCAAGCATCCCTTCAATCACATTTGTTGGGAAATAATTTGAAATACTTCCCGCTCTTACAAATCCCAAAATCAACTGTATTAATCCTGCAATTAAGCCGGCACAAAGAAACAATTGAAAACTTCCCAGTTCTGTGATTGCACCTAAAACAATTGCTGCTAAACCAGCTGCAGGACCAGAAACTGAAATATGTGAATTGGATAAAAACCCGATTACTAAGCCACCAACAATGCCGGCAATCACCCCAGATAAAGGTGGGGCTCCTGATGCTAATGCAATTCCCAAACATAGAGGCAACGCCACTAAAAACACGACCACCGCAGAGGGTAAATTTTCTGTAATCCCTCCTATAAAGCCTTTTGCTTTTTTCATATAAATTTAATTTTTTTTGATAAATACGATATTGAAAAGCCTACATCACGGTGATGCGGGTTCAACAATCTTTGGCAGAAATAAAAATTTTGCCAAAATATTAAAGAAAAAGATTAAATTTCCGGAGGGGGAGAAAATATAGAAAGGTAAGCCGATAAGTTTACGGCATCATCAAATAGGAAAAAAGACTTTTTTGTAAAAACATCTACGAAAAAGGGTTCAAAATCACTAATATCTAGAACTTTTGGAAGTGATTTCTCGTTGATTACCAAGGGCGAATGTTGTGATTCTTCTTCCGAAAGCACTATATTTGTCTTCGCTATTTCCAAATGAAATAATGTGGCGATACTGGGTAAAGCCATAAAATTCACAAAAACAAGTAAAACGATAATTGATAAATACTTCATTTTCCTTTTAAGAAGTTACAAACTTAAGTAGATTTTTTTATTAATCAAACCGCATTATAGATTATATCTAAATATTAACACATTTTAATATTTAAAGACTATAAATATAAAACGAAAATATTTTTACATTAAAATTGTTAGGGCTTTGGCTACATATTTTGGCTGAAACGAAAAAGAATATTTTAAAATATTATTTCCTCTTTCGGCTCATCACCCAATTAGAATCCGTAAGGTTATAGATTTTTTGAATGTCTTTCAAGATTTTTTCAAAATCAATTTCCAAATCTATCAATTTTCCCGTTCCCATATCGAAAACCCAGCCATGCACAACGGGATATTCATCTAACAAATATTGCTCTTGCACGACGGCCATTTTTATAACGTTGATGCATTGTTCCTGCACATTAAGTTCCACCAATCTATCGTAGCGTTTGTGTTGATCCTCAATTGCGTCTAATTCTGTTTGATGCAGCCTGTAAACATCACGAATTGTTCTTAACCAAGGATTTAATAATCCAAAATCTTCTGCCGACATCGCCGCTTTTACACCGCCACAGCCATAATGACCGCAAATTACAATATGTTTTACTTTCAAATGCTCTACCGCATACTGAATTACCGCCGTTGAACTCATGTCTAAAGTGTTTACTACATTCGCAATATTACGATGCACAAACAATTCGCCCGGTTGCATACCCATCATTTCTTCCGCAGAAACTCGGCTATCTGAGCAACCAATATAGAGATATTCGGGTGTTTGGGTTTGAGCAAGAATTTTAAAAAAATCTTGATCTTTTTCTAATTTTGATTCTAACCATTTCTTGTTATTTTCGAAAATAGTTGTGTATGATTTTTCCATTTAGGCAGGTTTGAGGTTTTAATTTGAATAAGTAAACAATACAAAAATAAGTGCTAAAGATATCATAAAAAAGTTTGGGATAACACTTTTATTAAATTTTATGATTAATATAGCCCAAAGTAGCGTTTTCATTTAGCGTAAAAGTTGCCGGATTTCCCATTACAACTGCATTTGCAGGAATATCATAATTTACGTACGCATTTGGTGCAATCAAAACATTATTTCCGATTTTGATATTTCCAACAATTACTGCATTCGGGCCAATCCAAACCTCATCGCCAATTTCTGGTACGCCTTCATTTTTACCACGATTGGCTTGTGCGATGGTCACACCTTGCGCAATATTGCAATTTTTACCAATTTTCGCTTTAGGATTTATCACTAAACCACCATAATGCCCGAGATAAAACCCTTCACCAATCTGCGTTTCTGGGTAAATCTGGAAACCATATTTTATCTGAAAATGTCTTAAAACTAAACGCCAAAACATCCCAGCGAAGGATTTTTTAGAATACTTTTGTGCTATTCTTAAAAGATAAATAAAATGCAAATTGGGATTGATGCATTTCTTCCAAATTTGAAAAGTGGAAAGATAAGCACCACTTTCGCGGTAGAAATCTTTTTGGATAATAGTTTTTTCAGACATTTGAGCAAAGATAAAAGAAAAAATTTTTACAATTCGTCTATAATTTTAATGATAGAATTTACCGAGTTTTCTAGATTAAAAGGCATTTTATAATGTTCTAAATTAGTTTGATAAACATCAAAACTTTCGGGCTTTTGCAAGGCTTTTTTCATTCCAAAATAAATACCATCTTCAGAATTTTCGACAATCAAACCTAATTTTCCGTGCTCCAGCATCTCATTTACGCCAGAAACATCAGTCGCAATAATGTTCTTTTTTAAAGTTAATGCTTCAAACAAAACTGTCGGAAAACCTTCATACCTTGAACTTAAAATGTAGAAATCCGCCATTTTAAAATAAGGATAAGGATTGTTTGAAAAACCAAGCATTGTTGCGCTTTCTGAAATATTTAATTCTGAAATTAATCTTTTAATATTTTCAAAATCATAACCGTCGCCCACTATTAAAACACGGTGTTTCAGTCCTTCATCTAAAAGTTTTTTGTGAACTTTGAGCAACCTATCAAAACCTTTTTGTGGAAAAACCGTCCCCACAGAAACAAAAATTGGAACATTTTTTATGAGTGATGATTGCTGAATGATGAATGATTTTTCACTTTTCTCTAAAATTTCTTCCGTATCTAATGGATTATAAATCCGAACGATTTTATCTTTTTCGTTTTCGTTTTTAGCCAATTTTTCAAAATCTTGCTGTATTTTTTCGGAAATCACCATAATTTTATCAAAGCCAAAAAACTTCCTAATTTCGTTGTCCGTATAATTGTGAAAATGGGTTTTCCTTAAATCGTTGTGGATCCAAACCATTTTTTTTGATGCTTTTTGTGGCGAATTTAATATATCATCGCGCATCCCATGAATGGCAGCAAATTCTACATCGTACTTTTTATTTTTTAAAATAAAACGATACAAAAGTTTTGGAAAAATTTTCAATATTTTTTGGTAAGAAACACGCAAAACCTTGGTTGGTATATCTTTCGGGCGATTTGTGGGGATCATTTCGCCTTTAATTAAATAAAAAATACGCACCCAATTTGGAACTTCGGGTAAATATTTTCCGGAAAAAAGGTTCAAAAGCAAATCAACCTCATACTTTTCTGGCGGAAGATTTTTCAGAAAAGTCACCAATACTTTTTCTGCACCGCCGTGGCGAAGCGAACCAATTCTGATGAGGATTTTCTTTTTTTCAGCCATTTTCGTGTTAAGTTTTTCGTGTTTTCTTAACACGTTTTATTTTAATAATTTTTACTTCGCCACTTTATATTTCTCAATGAGATTTTTTTTCAACCAATCATTCAGTTTTTTTCTGTCTTGTTCCAATTCTATCGGATAATTAACATTGGTTTTCAATAAAAAATCGCCATAATCTTCAATTTCACACACATATTTTGCTGGATTTCCTGCAAAAACGGTATTTGAAGGCATTGATTCTGAAAGCACAGAATTCGCACCTAAAATACAATTATCTCCTAATTCTACATCTTGCAAAATCACGCAATTGCTTCCCACAGCACAGTTTTTTCCTATTTTTATTCTTCCAAAATTTCTAACTTCTTCATAACCTGCAATTTTGCGCATATTAACGGTTGCGCCAGAATGTGTTACAAAAGTGGTTCCCGAAGCAATTCTACTTCCATCGCCAATTGTAACCAGAAATGGCTCCGAACCAAGGGAAACGCCATTTCTAATACTTACATTTTCACCTAATTTCAAACCGTTGTTGATGCAGGTTTGAAGATAAACCTTGTGTTTAAAATCATCAATTAAAGTGAAAATTTTATTTATAATTCTGTACAAAATATTCATAAGGCAAATTTAAAATAATTAATATATTTGCAGACAATAAAAAACACGATGACAAAAGAGCAATTTTGTGAACTTCTACGCAAAGAATTGGGCGAAGAATCTAAAATCACACCTGAAACTAATTTTAAAGAATTGAGTTCTTTCGGTTCGTTAACTTCGGTTTTAGTGCTGCAATTAATTGAAAACGAATTGGGTACAACATTAAACCCTAGAAGTTTCAGAACTATAAAAACGGTAAATGATATTGCAGAAGTTGTTGCGCCAGAGGTTTTTAGTTAATTTTTTTTACCATAATTAATTTTTCCGCTGACGGATAAAACCTCGGTGGATTCTCGTCAATCTTTACTTCTTTAAACTTCTCAAAGCCCAATTTACGATAATATTCTATGGCATAATCATTAGTACTAAAAACATTAATATATACTTTTTCTGAATTTATTTTTTCAATACTTTTCTGTATTAATGCTTCTGCAACACCTTTTTTTCTAAAAAACTTTGATACGAAAATATATTCTACAAAACTTTTATTTTCGCTAATTGCCCTGCTGTCGGGCAAAGTTTGCGCATTATTCATAAAAATTTTTAAGACGTCGCTGCTAAGATGAATGGGGAAAAGTTCACCTTTATTTCTGTAATAATCTTGATTTGTAAAAATCTTGGAACAACATCCTGCAATTTCGCCATCAATTTCTGCCACCGCAAAACTATTTAACGATAATTCGGTGTCAAAATTTTCTTCATCGTTAAAAAAAGCAGAGAGAATTATCTTAGTTTCTTCACTTTCTGTCCCGAAAAGATTATTGTAACTATTGCTATTTTCCGTTTTTTCAATTTCTAAAATTCCGTCTATAATAAAGGGAATATCTTCTTTCTTGGCATTCCGAAGCATCATAAATTATAGTTTTTTTTCAGTTGTGGTCTATCAATTTTCCCCGAAGTATTGTGCGGAAATTCTGCAATTTTTATCACTTTGGAAGGAATGGAATAACCGGCGAGATTTTGGAGCAAATAATCTAATAATTCTTGCTCTTTAATTTCTAAATCATTAGTAAATAAAACCAGAAAATCGTTACCATTGCTGTCTTTAGAAGTTGTGGCTAGACTTATGCCTTGTTTCAATTTTTGGTTGGCAAAAAATTCTATTTCAGATAATTCTACCCGAAAACCATTTATTTTGGCTTGAAAATCTATCCGGTTGGTGTAGAAAAAATCACCATCTGTGTCTTTCAAGCAATAATCACCGGTTTTGTAAAATCTGTTTCCGTCAATTTCTAAAAATGTCTCTTTGGTTTTGCTTTCATTTTCCCAATAAAATTTGGTTAAAAGTTGCCCCGAAAGTAAAAGTTCGCCTTCATCAGAATTTTCATCAATGAAACTCATAGTGCTATTTGGAAGCGATTTCCCAATGCTGATTATGCCATTTTTTTCTTTAATATTTTCATTAATTTCATAAAATGTACAAAAAATAGTATTTTCTGTGGGACCGTAAACATTATAAATTTTCGCATTTGGAATAAAACCGCGCCAATTTTCTATTTGTTTTACCAATAATGCTTCGCCGCAAAATAGATTTAGCCGAAGACTAGAATTTTTTATGCTATCGTCTAAATAAGGAAAAATTAAATTTAAAATACTTGGAACCATCAATGCGACCGTTATTTCATCGGCTTCCAAAAGATCGAGAATTTGCAAAGATTTTGTTTCTTTTTTATGAAGCCCGACTACTTTTGCACCGTTCAACCAGGGGATTAAATAACTCATTACCGATAAATCAAACGTGAGTTCAAACATTTGCAAAACGCTATCTTCAGGCGATAATTTCCCAAAAATTTCGTGAAAAGATTCCGAAAAATAATATAAATTTGAAAAGGTAATCGGAACGCCTTTCGGGTTTCCCGTGCTTCCAGAAGTAAACAAAATGTAAGCGTTATTTTCTAAAGCTGAATCTTTTGGCGGCGTTGGAATTTTATTAAAATCTTTCCGAGAATCGATTAATTTTAAACCAAAATCATCCTTAATTTCAATGGAGGTTAAAACGGTTTCAATTTTTGCTTGCTGAATTACGCTTAGATTTTTACTTAAAGGAAATTCTGGATGCAACGGAACGTAGGTTTTTCCTTCATGCCAAACGGCTAAAATTGAAGCATACATAAAAACATCATCTGACAAATAAATACCAATATTTTGTGAATTTACCGCCTGAAGTTGATGCCTGATTTGCTCAGAAAAATATAAAACTTCACTGTATTTAAAATTTTCACCATCAATAGAAATACAGATTTGATCGCTGTTTTGCGAAAAAGATTGGTGTAAGTTTTTTATAAAAGAATTCATTTAAAATTGTGTTTTTTAGGCTAAACTATTTTTATTTTTCTAAAAGTTCAAATAACATTTCTTCTACACTTTTGAAGATTTTTTCGTTATCAAACTGTTTTTCAATGCTTTGCAAATTAATTTTAATTTCGGAAACTACAGCTTCATTCGTTAAAAACAATTTCATCGCAGCACACATCTCATCTTCTTCATAATTAATAAGATAGCCTGTTTTTCCGTGCTGAATCATCAATTCTAAATCACCACATTTTGTTGCAATAATTGGTTTTTGCAAAATTAATGCTTCTGCGATTACCAAAGGCCAGGCTTCAGATTGGGACGGAAGAATGAAAAAATCGGCTTGCTTGATGTATGGATACGGATTCATTTTATTCCCAAGCAAAATAAAAGATTTTTCCACCTTGTTTTCTTTAATTAATTCTTCTAATTTCTGCCGATGTTCGCCTTCGCCTACAATTAAAATTTTGTGTGGAAATCCTTCTGCGACAAGTTTTGCGTGCGCCAAAATCAGTTTATGATAGCCTTTTCTAAAATGCAATCTTCCAACCGAAACAAAAACTGGACTTTCTGGGAAATCGGCCATTTTTTCTGCGGCTTTACTTTTAATCTCTTCAATCGGAATGGCATTGATGATCACTTTCTCGCGCGGATAATTTAGGTTTGGATGATGCTCGTGCATCAAATTTTTGATTTTTTCCGAACAATAAACCATTTCATCAAACTGCGGGAATTGTTTTAAAATATTAGGAACCAAAGGCTCAAAACCGGCAACGTTTATTTCAGAATGAAACCAGCCAATTTTTTTTGATTTTTCGTTGCTAGAATTTAAAACCATTTCGAAATCGTTGTAAGTCATTCCAATTTCAATATCGAAATGCTCTTTCAAATATTTTATATCAACAATTGAAGGCTCTTTTCTGAGTTGTTCTAGTTTAATTTTTCGCTTTAAAAGTTGAAATTTCTGAATGATTTTATTTTTAGAAAAATCTTCTCTTCCATCTGTTAAAAAGACTTTTCTTACGTGCGCAGGAAATTCGTCACGCAATTCGCCTTGATTTAGATTTAGACAAACAGTAATTTCGAATTTGTTTTGGTCTAGATTATTGATGATACTGAGCATCACTTTTTCTACGCCACCCATTTCCATAGAGCGGTGGCGAAAGAGAATTTTTATTTTTTTGTGTTCTTTGGCAGTCATTATTTTAGTTAAAATAAAGATTGAAAAATAACCTTTAATTTCTTTTTTATTCGATAAGGAATAGAATTTTGATAAACTAATAAATCGAAAATATCTTTAGGAGTCGTAAACTTTTCAGGGATTTGCTTGCCATTAATGCTTTTTAAACCGCGCCGTTTCATTGCATTAAAAATAGCAACGGCCCAGAAATCATAAGATTTTTGTTTATTTTCGTTCTGAGAAATGCCGCCAGAATGGGCGCGATAAAGATAATCTGTTTGATTTACAAAATAAACTTTCCCTTTTTCATACATTTTAAAATACAAATCTTGGTCTTCTGCTATTTTTAAAGTTTCGTTCATTTTTTCGCATTTCAAATAGACCGCTTTTTTAAAACCCACAAAAGGTGCAATTTGAATAGGACAATTAAAAAAATTTTTATCCCCGTTTGGAACTTGCATTGCAGCGCGAAATTCTTCTAAAGGATTCAAGTTTTCATCACATTTCACCAATCGCGAATACGTTAAAACTGCTGATTTTTTTGTCTTAAAAATGTCTATGGAAGCCTGCAATGCATTTTCTAAAATGGCATCATCTGGATCGAGGTAGCCGCAAATTTCGCCATTTGCCAAATCAATTAATTTACTTTTGGTAAATCCCACACCTTTATTTTCTTTGTTTTCATAAAAACGAAAACGAGAATCGCCCGAAATGATGTCTTTAATAATGGCAACCGAATCATCTGTAGAAGCATCATCCAAAATTACGACTTCCCAATTTTGGTAACTTTGCGCGCAAATGCTTAAAAAACAATCCTTGAAAAACTTGCCATTGTTATAATTTGCTATTAAAATTGAGAATTTCATTGCAGACTAAAATATTATCGTTTTTTATGGAGAAAATGGTTTAATAGACGCACAAATATAAAGATTTTCTGTGTTAGTGATTTTTCGCTATTTTTGTGAACAAATAAAAACACAGTGGGCGAAATTTTACGGGTAAGCAAAACTTTAATAGGATATTTAAAAAGACCAGATCTTTACCCTGAATTGGGAAGAAAAATCATTAAAAATATTTTTAATAGAAAAAGCGCCTTTCGCGGAAAGCAAAAAACTTTAACTTGGGCAAATTCACAAGCGACTACGCAAGAAAATGTGATCAAAAAATTATTCGACATAAAAAGCATCCCTTTTGCGGAAGTTTTTGCAGAAGATTTTAAAATTGCCACTCAAAAAGAAAAAGATTGCCCTATAAAAATGGGCGGTCCTGGTGCATTAGAACTTATTTATTACGCTTGCGAATTTACAAATGCAAAAAGTGTAATTGAAACTGGCGTTGCATACGGTTGGTCTTCGCTGGCCGCTTTAGTTTCTGTGGAGAAAAGAGATGGCAAACTTTACAGTTCAGATATGCCGTATTTGGGGCAAAACGGTGATCAATACGTAGGTTGTATAGTGCCAGAAAATTTAAAAAAATTCTGGAAACTTCACCGCCAAGCCGACAGAGAATCTTTACCAAAAATATTTGCAGAAAGTGCAGTTTGTGATGTTGTTCATTATGATTCTGATAAAAGTTACGAAGGCAGAAATTGGGCGTATGAGCAACTTTACAAATCTTTAAGAAAAGGCGGCGTATTCATCAGTGATGACATTGGCGATAATTCTGCGTACCAAGATTTTTGCGAAAAACATTCGATAAAAACGGAAGTTATTGAATATGAAGGAAAATATATTGGTGTTTTTGTAAAGTAAAAATTAGATGAAAACCTTCACACAATTAAAGAAAAATTTAAGTAAAAATACCGACGGACTAAAAAAAGTAAAAGTAGCCTTACTCGGCGATACGGCGACGCAATTTTTAAATGTTGCGCTAAAAGGAATCGCATTTGATGAAGGTTTTGATTTAGAAATTTTTGAGGCAGATTTCGGGCAAATTTCACGGCAGATTTTAGATCCAACTTCAGAATATTATGAATTTGAGGCCAATTACACGATTATTTTTGAATCTTCGCACAAATTATTAAGCCTTTTCTATAAATCTTATAATTCTCCATTAGATTTTGCTCAAAATAAAATAAATGCAATCGAAGAACTTTATTCTACCATCCAAAACCGCACAAAAAGCAAAGTGATATTTTGCAATTTCCCAGGAATTGACAACCAGGTTTTTGGAAATTTTGCTACGAAAGTAGAATCTTCATTTGTATTTCAGCAAAATAAACTCAATTATTTATTGCAAGAATTAGCGGTAAAAAAAGATAATCTTTTTATTGCAGATTTGCTTTCTATTCAAAATAAATTCGGCAGAAATTTTATGTTCGCTCCGAATATTTATGTGAATACAGAAATGGTTTTATCGCTTGACGCTTTGCCAATCGTGGCTCACAATATTTTTAGCATTTTGGCTTCATTGGAAGGGAAATTTAAAAAATGTATTATTCTTGATTTAGATAACACCACCTGGGGCGGAATAATTGGCGATGATGGTTTAGAAAAAATCCAGATTGGGAGTTTAGGGATTGGAAAGGTTTTTACGGAACTTCAATATTGGGTAAAAGCCTTGCAAAAACGCGGAATTATAGTTGCTGTTTGTAGCAAAAATGACGAAGACAAAGCAAAAGAGCCTTTTGAAAAACATCCAGACATGGTTTTGAAATTGGAAGATATTGCCTTTTTCGTTGCCAATTGGGACAACAAAGCCGATAATATCAGAAAAATTCAAAATGTATTAAATATCGGGTTTGATTCTATGGTTTTTTTAGATGATAATCCGTTTGAGCGCAATATTGTTCGGGAAAATTTGCCCGAAGTTTGTGTGCCAGAATTACCCGAGGATCCAGCGGAATATTTAGAGTATTTATATGGATTAGATCTTTTTGAAACCACCAGTTTTTCTGAAAACGACGCCGAAAGAACGAAGCAATATCAAGTAGAAGCGCAGCGCGTGATTGCTTTGGATAGTTTCACGAACCTTGAAGATTTTCTTAAAAGCATGAATATGGTTTCGGACGTTCAGGCGTTTAATAATTTCTCAAAACCAAGAGTTTCACAACTTACGCAACGTTCGAATCAATTTAATTTAAGAACCATCAGATACACGGAAGAGGAAATACAAACCGTGATGAATGATGAAAATTTCCACACCATTTCTTTTACTTTAGAAGATAAATACGGTGATAATGGCTTAATTTGCGTGATTATTTTAGAAAAAATAGATTCAGAAAATGTTTTCATTAATACTTGGCTAATGAGTTGCCGAGTATTAAAACGAGGTATGGAAGATTTTACATTAAATACAATTGTAGAATTGGCGAAAGAAAAAGGCTATAAAAACATCATCGGAGAATACATCGCAACCGCTAAAAACCAAATGGTAGAAAAGCATTACGAAAGATTGGGTTTTGTAGAACACGAAAATAAATGGCTTTTAAATATTGAAAATTATGAGCCAAAAGAAGTTTATATTTTAAAAAAATAAAAAATGACAAGAGAAGAAATTTTAGAAAAAATCACCGGGATTTTCCGTGAAGAATTAGAAAATGATGACATCGTGCTTTCTGCAGAAACCACCGCAGACGATGTTGAAGAATGGGATTCTTTGTCGCACATACAATTAATTGTAGCCATAGAAAAGGCTTTTAAAAAAAGATTTACCTCGTCGGAAATCCAAAGTTGGAATAATCTAGGCGAATTGATGGATTCTTTAGAAGCGAAATTGTAGGACAAACTTGGTTTAATTTTTACATTTATTATTTAAAATGCTTTTAAACTCTTATCATTTCATCTTTTTTTTCATAGCGCTTTTCTTTATTTATTGGCGTTTGGCGAAGACCAACAAAACCCAGAATATAATTTTATTAATCGGGAGTTATATTTTTTTCGCAATTTGGTCTTACCAATTTATTTTGCTCATTTTCGGCACTTCGGTTGCGACTTATTTTATTGGCAAACAACTACTTATCGCAAAAGATACGGAGAAAAAATGGTGGTTAAGATTGGGCGTTTTAGTTGTTTTGGGGCAATTAATTTATTTTAAATACACCAATTTTTTTATTGAAAATTTTAATGATTTGCTTAAAATTTTCCATTCTAAAGGCAATATTTCTACTTTACAATACATCATCCCGATTGGGATTAGTTTTTATTCTTTCCGGATGCTGGGTTATTTATTAGATATTAAAAATAGAAAATTAAAAGAATCCAAATCGCTTTTAGAATATTTGGTTTATGTCGCGTTTTTCCCTTGTATTATTGCAGGACCTATCGATCGCTCTTTTGTTTTTTTAAATCAATTAAAAGAGAAAAGAATTTTTAATGCCACGCTTTTCAGTTTGGGTTTAAGACAAATTCTTTGGGGACTTTTTAAAAAATTAGTAATTGCAGATCAAATTGCGGTGATTACCACAGAGTTATTTTCAAAATATGAGGGTTTAAACGGAAGCGCATTATTTGTGGGGATGATTTTGTATTTCATCCAATTATACGCAGATTTTTCTGGTTATTCTGATATGGCAATTGGGATTGGCAAATTGTTGGGCATCAATGTTCAGAAGAATTTTAATTTCCCATTTTTTGCACAAAATGTGGCAGATTATTGGCGAAGATGGCATATTTCTCTTACTTCTTGGGTTACAGATTATGTATTCACGCCGCTTTCTATTCAGTTTAGAGATTATGGAAAATTCGGATTAATTTTAGCGATTATCATTAATTTTATCATCATCGGTTTTTGGCACGGCGCAGAATGGCATTATATTTTTCATGGTTTAGTGAGTGGCATTATGTTTATCCCATTAATTTTAGGTGGAAAAATGGGTAAAAAAATAAAGCCAAATCTAAATATTTTGCCCACTTTTAGAGAGGCAAAAAATATGATAATTACCTTCATTTCTTTCGCGCTTTTGCAAGTGCTATTTTTCTCTAAAAGTTTAGAAATGGCGCTGCATTATTATAAAGGTATTTTTTCATTATCGTTTTTTCAAAAGCCTAATTTTCAATTTCAGCGATTTGTTGCAATATTAATTATTTTTATGATGGCAATAGAATGGCTCACGAGAAATCAAGAATTTCCGACTGCTAATTTCCTAGATTCTAAACCCAGAATTGTGCGGTGGGGATTTTACTATGTGTTGGTTTTTCTGATATTTTTATTTTATTTAGCACCAAAAGGATACATTTATGCACAATTTTAGAAATTCTATATTAAAATTGGTGCTTTTTTCAATAGTGCCTTTTGCCGTAGTTTGCTACGCCGTTTATCTCACCGGGAAAACGACGGATGATTTTTATAAAAGATTTACTTCTCCCCAACAAAATGCACTAATTATAGGGAGTTCGCGCGCGGCAGGTCTGAGCCCAGCAATAATAGACAGTATTGTTAATAAAAAATATCCCAAGGTTAAGTTTTATAATTATGCCTTTACTTGGGGGCATTCTCCTTATGGCCCCGCGTATTTGGAGTCAATCAAAAAGAAATTAAAAACAGATACGAAAAACAGTCTTTTCATAATTTCTGTGGAGCCGAGTACTTTAATGGTCGATAAAAACAAACCAGATTCGCCAGAGTATTATTTTGAAAACGATAAATCGCTTGCCGAAACTGACTTTGTAAACTTAAACCCAAATATTCCTTATTTATTAGAAAATTATGATTTTTCTATTACAAAGGTTTTAAATGATAAAATTCGGCCACCTGTAAACCCGATGGCAGAAGTAAAAATTTTGGATAATGGCGAAGTAGATGTCATTAGTTTAAAAGATTACCCGCCAAAAAGGAAAGTGGTAGAAATGAAACGAAAAATGATTTTATTTCAAAATCTTATTAATGGCTTGAAATGGTCTGAAAACAGAGCGAAATATTTAGAAAAAACAATTGAACTTTTGCAACAGCATGGAAAAGTGATTATGGTAAGAAACCCGATTGATTCTACGCCCTATAAAATTGAGCAAACAAGAATACCAGATTTTGATGAAAAAATGGAGCAAATTGCCAAAAAATATAAGGTGAGTTATACTGATTATAATCTCGTTCCAAATGATTATAAATACTTAGATTTGGTGCATTTGAATAAAAAATCCAGGTATGAATTTTCTAAAGTTCTCGGCAAAAAATTATTGGAAAATTAAAATAAATCTTTTCGGAAATTAATATTATACAAGCCCGAGCGGATGGATTGAAAATCTAGAAAAAAATATTTCACAATCATCGCCCATTTTTTAACGAAACCAGCATTTGCAATTTCGAAACTGCGCTGTGTTCTTTCTATGTGTTTTTTATATTCTTCTGGGAAATTTGGCTCGTTTTCTGCCCAATTTTTTAATTGATTCCACATTAGAATTTTTGTGCTTGCAGGTTTTACTTCTTTCGTCTCGATTTTGGTAATTCTATTGTTTTCGTGAACGCCACGAATGGCGATTGCTTCATCATTTATGCCTGTAAATAATTTTAAATAATAAGAAAGCCTTATCGTAAATTCTGTATCTTGGTGCAATCGCAAACTTGCATTAAACAAATTTGGCATTTTATAAAGCGCAGATTTTCTGATTGTTAAAGTATCGAGATGAATTAAGCCAAAACTTCCGCGCAAATTCATTTGGCCCGGACAAACGTCTTCCGGCTTTGCTTTTTTGTAAACCGTATCTAATTTTTCTTGGTAAATATGAAAATATTGTTCTCGTGCTTTTTCAGAATAATATTTTACGCCAATTGCGCCGTAAACGCCTTCTACTTCAGTATTTTTAAACAATTCTTTTTCAGCATCAAAACGATTTGGAAGATAAAAATCATCTGCATCCAAAAAAGCAACAAAATCTCCCGATGATTTTTCTATTCCTAGATTTCTACTCGCACCTGCGCCATGGTTTTTTTTGTCGGGATGTTGATATAATTTTACACGAGGGTTATTTTCTGCTAATTTTTTGCAAACTTCCAATGCATTGTCTGGCGAATTATCTTCCACCAAAACCACTTCAGAAACCTCCTGAAATTGAAGCGCAGATTCTACAGCTTGCGTAATAAATTTTTCTGCATTATAAACGGGAATGATGACGGAGATTTTCATTTATAGCGCAGGTTTTATAATCCAATTGTCTTGGCTATTGGTATCTAAATCTGCTTTAGACAAGGTTTTGTTATTATTTCTACTGAAAACCGTAAAATCATTGTCTATAAAAAAATCAAAAACTTCATTTCTTGTAAAAGAGCCTTCTTTTTCTATCCAATCTGGGTTATATTCCATAAAAATAACAGGTTTGTCACGCAATATTTTTTCTTTATTTCCCAATATCACTACCGATTCGTAGCCTTCTACATCCAATTTGAGGACATCTATTTTGGTGTCGCCAAGTAGATTTTGAAGTGTATCAATATGCACTGTCATCACTTCAGAATTCGGATTTTCTCTTTCAACAAACGAACTTGTACCTGCATGATTCGTTACAAAATTAAAAGATTTTTCCTCTTTTTTACTCCCAACTGCTGTATTAAAAAGATGGATATTTTTGTAATTATTTAAGCCAACGCTTTCTTTAAATTGTTTAAAAACTGCCGGAATCGGCTCAAAAGAATAGACATTTTTGCAGTAGGATGCCATCAGTAAACTGTGCTGCCCAATATTTGCGCCAATATCTACAAAATTTTTAGAAGAATCTAATTCATTAAAAATATCATCTACTATTTCTTTTTCATAAATGCCATTTTTAAAAATCTTCAAATCTACATGTCCAAATTTTCGGTTCAACACAATTTTGGTTTTTTTATCCCGATAATTGATTGTAAATATGGTTTTGCTATCCAAAAAGGTGATGTTTCTTTTCCTTTTAATAAAATTAACGATACCTTCTTTAAATAACACATTATAAATAAGCGTTGTGGTTTTCATAGTTTATTTTTTAATTAATTTTACACTGCGCTCACTTGCATTAAGATAAATCGGATGCTTTTCAATGTTATCTAAAATGTTTTTCCCTGCAGACTTTGGATGAAGAAAATTATTGTAATATATTTTTGCATTTTCTTCTAAATTTTTTCTTTCTTCATTGCTTTTTTTAAAAAGTTGATTGGTTAAAATATTATCTAAATCTAATAAATCTTCAAATATAATGGCATTTATACCATTTTCAAGTGGTGGATAAATAGTTTCAGCATAATTTTTTTCGATAATTGGGACACATCCGGCCGACATTGCTTCAATAAAATTATGACTTAAAGGCGCAAAAACACCTGGAACACAAAGAAAATAGCGAAAATTAGACAAATATTTTCGTACTTCTTTCATCGGTATTTGGAAATTAGATTTTTCAACAAAAATGAACTTTGTATCACATCCATTTCTAAGTAAATCATTCAAACTCTCCTGATTGTCAATACTAATAAAGTCCTGTTTTTTACTGAAAAATTCTATTAAATCTGCTCGGTTCAATACTTCAAAGGGATATTGATCTATGGTTTTATAAACGCGTCGATCAAAATTCCCAAAAGTAAATATTGCATCAACCCGCTCATTGCGCTTGGCTAAGGGCTCATCCCAAAGATTTTCGGCGTACATATTCGGATGAAAACTCATCGGAATGTGATAAGAATTCTTTTCAACATTACTATCTTCAAAAAAAGTTTTATAGTAATCCGCACTAAACATTTCATCTTTTAATTCTACAAAACTCGAATTTTTCTTGGTGTTTTTTATAATTAATAAATCGTTTTCTTTAAACAAAAGCGCCAAATAGGGATCGCCAGTTCGTAAATTTCTAAATCTACTGAATGACATTGGGTAAAATACCGAATAACCTCCTAATTGCAAAGTTTTAACTAAATTATAAAAATAGCGGTGGTACAAATTTGGATTTTTAAAACTTATAAATATTTTTTTGTTCTCATTTACTTTTGGCGAATGAAAATATTTAAGATAAATAAAAAATCCAATATCTTGTATTAAGGCTAAAATTTGCTTGATTCTCTTTTTAATCATAAATGCTTCTTTAATGCAACAAATCTATATCTTGTTTTTAATAAAACTGGGTTGAAAAGTGAATTTGTAACATAAGTGAAATATTTTGAAAAGCCCGTTCTAGTAGCAATTCTATAACTGATGTAGCGATTTTTTATAGTTTTTTTTAAAACTGGACTCAATTTTTCTTGCTTTTTACTCCAAATATAGCGCGATTCGTACAGCAAAAACATGTTTCTAAAATAGGTAGAAGAATATTGCTTTACTTTCGTGATTCTATTGTCATCGTGCACACCTCTTATTGCAACCGCTTTATCTATAATACCAGATTTTAAATAAAGATGATAAGACATTTTAACGATAAAATCTGTATCTTGATGAATACGTAGTTTTTCATTAAATTTTAACTTATTCTTTTTAATATTTTCGGCTTTTACCGTTAAAGTATTAAGATGAAAAAAGTGCCCAAATCCTTTTCGAATTCCCATTAATCCTTCAAAAACTTGCGCACCTTCCGCAGGATATTTTACAGTAGTTAGAGTCACTTGTTTAAACTTTTCTTGAAACTCTTTTTTTCCTTTTTCTGAAAGAAACTCTGTTCCGATTGCGCCAAAAACACCTTCGATTTTAGGGTCTTTAAACAACTCTTTTTCTGCCTCAAAACGGTTCGGAAGATAATAATCATCGGCATCTAAAAACGCAATAAAATCTTGTGTAGCCTTTTCTAAACCAAGATTTCTACTGGCACCAGCGCCGTGATTTCCTTTGTCGGGATGTTGCAATAAAAATATTTTAGAATTTTCTGCGGCTAATTTTCGACAAAGTTCCAAAGAAGTATCTGTAGATTTATCTTCAATTAAAAGAATTTCCTTCACCTCATCATGTTGCAGCGCAGAATTCACTGCTTTCTCTAGGAAAACTTCTGCGTTGTAAACTGGGATGATGACGGAGATGTTTAACATTTTATTTTTTTACTTATTTAAACCTTGAAGGTTTAATTAGGTCTTAAGATTTATTATAAATTTCTTTTAAATTCTCTTCAAAAATTTTAGGTTCATGCATTTCCTGAATTCTTTTTACCGAATTTTTAGATTTTCTAATCAACTGTTCTGGATGTTCAAAAATATTAATTAGTACGGTTTCAAGTTGTTCCTTTAATGTGTTTTTTAAAATTTCCTTTTGCTCTTCTGTAAAATAAAGCGCTTGTTTTAGGCGGTTCTGCGGGAGATGAAGCAGCCAACCACAATCTTCATTATTTATTTCTGGCAATGCACGAATATCGGTAGATATTACGGGAACTCCGGCTGCCTGCATTTCTAAAACTGAAAAACCATAAGTATCCGACCATGTTGGAAGCAAGCCAACATGAGATTTTTTAATTAATTCTAAAACTTTTTCGTTTGGTAATTTTTCAAAAATTTCTAGCCATGTTTCATTTTTGAGTGTTTCTACATATTTCGAGGCTTCTTCTTTTGATATTTTTGTGACATAATTGTCGGTTTCAAAAGTCGAAATTAATGTAAGTTTAAACTTATATTTTTCCTTTAATTTTTGCAAAACTTCAATCATTTCTACGCCGCCTTTGCGGAAAAATTGGGAGCCAACAAAAATAAAATGAAAGGTTTCTAAATTTTTGTAAAATTCTTCGCTATTTCTATCAATTAATTTTTGCGGCGGATGAAGTACGAAAATCTTATTTTTAATCGTATTTTCAAGTTTTGGATAGTTTTTGAGCAATTCAAATTGGATGTTTGCACCAGCATCTGAAATGCAAATTATGCCCAAACAATTTTTTTTTGCAATTTTTTTTAAAGCTTTTTCTGTCTTCTTATTTTTTGTGTGTGATGGTTCTACTTTTTGGTGGTCGTCTTTTGTTTCATTAAATCTTGGCACCAAAGTTTCGCAGGTTGACACCCACTTTTGGCTAGAATAATTAATGTCGTTAAAAAGATGCAAAACATCAATTTTAGGTTTCTGATAAAAAAAATATTGGCCTTTAAAATCAATTTTTTTTCTAAAAATTAAGTTTTTTAAAGTTGAAAGCGAATGAAAAAGATTATTATTTTTTCTTAAAACCAAATATTCTGCGCCAGAAACTTTATTTAAAATATTCCTCTCTGTGGGGTAAGATTTATCTGTGATGCCGATCTTCATTAGATAATATTTTTATGATTTTGAAACCAAAGTGCCAAAACAAGTAAACTCCAATGTTGAGTTTGATGGTTTAATTTTTTTTGAACTTCCTCAAAATTTAAAAATTTGAAAATAGGGCTTTCTTTATTTTCAAGTAAATTTCTACTTAATTCCTGAAGTTCTGGCTCTTTAAACCATTCATTTACATGCGCTCCGAAACCATTTTTGCCGCGTTTTGCAATTTCTTCGGTCCACGCTTTAGAATAGGCTTTTCTTAAAATAATTTTATCTTCGGATTTATTGACTTTAAATTGCCATGGTAATTGGATGCAAAATTCCGCAAAATCTTTGTCTAGAAAAGGAATTCTTGCTTCAACAGAATTGTGCATTGCAGTTCTATCACCTTTCAACAGCATGTTTCCGGGGACATATTTTTCTAAATCGATGCGCATTAAATCATTAAAATCTTCAGGATTTGGCTTAAAACTAAAATCTTGGGTTGGAATATCATCCGATATTCCGAGTTTTTTGATCTCCGAAGGCGTGAAATGATTTCGCACTTTATTTTGATGAAAATCTATAGAATCTGAGTATTTCGCACGCAGCAATCTTTCTGAACCAACATTTTTTAATCTGTTTCCTAAAAGTAACATTTTAGATAAAATCGTCGGATAATAGCCTTTTTGGGAAAGATCAATATTGTATTTATAAAAAGTGTAGCCACCAAAAAGTTCGTCGCCGACATCACCAGAAAGCACTACTTTTAGGTTTTTTGAGGCTTCTTTAAAAATAAGATGCGTTGGCAAAAGTGAAGAATCCATCAAAGGTTCATCCATATAAGCGTAAATTTCTTGCAACGTTTCAGAAATTTTCTGTTTTCTGTCTAACAAAATATGGTGATCGGTTTCGTATTTATCGGCAATCGCTTTTGCGTAGGGCATTTCGTTTAAATCACCTGTTTCAAAACCGTAAACCAAGGTTTTTAAATTCTTTTTGTATTTAGAAGCAATCGCCACAATGGTGCTAGAATCTAAACCGCCCGAAAGAAAAGAACCGACTGGAACGTCTGCTACCATTTGTTTTTTCACAGCATCATCTAGCAGAAATTGGAACTTTTCAACACTATCGTTCAGGCTTAAATTGGAGGTTTCTGTAGGGATTTTCCAATAAGGTTTTGTTTCAACTTTGCCTTCCTTTAATATTAATTGATGCGCTGGTTTTAAGTTAAAAATATTTTTATAAATACTTTTATGTGGATGAATGTAGCCGTTTTTTAGGTAATAGGCGATTTGCGATTTGTCTATTTCGGGCTTTACTAAACCGGACGCCAAAATGGCTTTGATTTCTGAGGCGAAAATAAATTCATTATTTTTTCCGAATGCGTAATAAAAAGGTTTTTCACCGAAACGATCTCTCGCGCAAAATAGTTCTTGTTTTTTGTCGTCCCAAATTGCAAAAGCAAACATACCTGGAAGTTCTTGCAATAAATTTGCACCGCTTTTTTGATACATCGCCAAAACTACTTCTGTATCGGTAGTGCCGCGGAAAGGATAAGTTGAATAATTTTTTTTAATATCAAGAAATCCATAAATTTCACCGTTTAAAACTATGCATTCGTTTTTTGTATCAGAAAACATGGGTTGGTTTCCATTTTCTGACAAGTCTATTATGGAAAGTCTTCTATGCCCTAAAGCGGCGTTTTCATAAAATTCCTGATGCGCAGAATCTGGCCCGCGATACGCAATTGCGTCGGTCATTTTCTGAATTTTTTCAGAATAATTTTTGGCGTTTGGAGTTATTATTCCTGCTATTCCGCACATTTTTATTTTTTTTGAAAATTTCCTGGAAGGTATAATGTAAATCTCCCCGCCTTCACCACTTTATACTTTTCTGGATGGCTTACAAATTTTAAAGGCACGATTTCTTTTGGATAGAAAGGATAATCATTGCTTTCTATATAAATGTAATCATCGGGTGTTTTGCCTACTTTTTTAATGATAAATGCAATGTAATCTTTTAGCGTAAAATAATAATAAATAGGCGGCGCAGCATCTAAAATATACAAATAGCCCATGAGATGATTGCTAGAATATATTACATTTTTTTGGTTGTGTAAATAAGGCCGAAGATCATCGAGGTCTTTTTTTCGTCCTTTATCTAAATACAAATCGTATCCGTTTACTTTTACTTTTTCTGTTTGCTCCGTGAAAACGAAGTCTTTCCAGCCTTTTACATGAAGAATATTGTGAAACGACGAAATCATAAAAGAAACAGGAATAAGATAGCCGATTACCCAAAATATACTTTTGTAAGATCTAAAAAGCACAATGAAAATAAGTAGAAAATAATAAAATTTATATGCATTTAAACGCAAATGAAACCAAGTCTGCGAGCCGAAAGTTAAACAATAAGGTATCACGAGCAGGAGAATAATGAGATATTTATTTTGTTTAGATTCTGTTTTGCTTAAACAAAATTTTATGGCAAGAAAATGGGTGAGAACGATAAACGAAAAAACAAAATACTCTTGAAAGAAAAAGAATAAGCCAAAAGTTGCCAATGCGACAAAGAGGATTACTTTATCGAATATTTTAAGAGATTTTTCGGAAAATTTCGCTTTCCAAAGCAAGAAAACCACAATTATTGAGGGTAAAATTGCATTTAAAAAGAGATAAAGCGCCCAAAGAACCATAAAGGTTTTGGAGTGTTGTTTCCTGTTATAATGCAGGTATTCTTCTAAAAATTTGAATTGGTGAAAAAAATGTGCTAAAGTATCTAGAAAAGTAAAATAGATAATAATGCCCACAATATAGCCAAGTAAAAAATAAATTAGCTTTATCCTCCATTCTTTCGGAGTCATAAAAATTAAAAAAGCAAATAGTGGCGCATTCACCACTGCATGCGTATTTCCATCAAATAAAGTGAATGAAATGACGAAGCCTGCTAAAATTAAAATAATTTTTTTTTCGGTTATTAATGAAAATAAAATCAAAGAAACGCCCACATTTACCAAAATGGTATTCCCAATATACTGGTGCAAAACAAGATTGTTTATTTCCCAACTTTGAAAGCCAATAAAAATCCCTAAAAAACTCAAGAAAAAAATATATTTTTTGAAATTTAGAAATTTAAAAACAGAAAAGCAGAGCAAAAAATTACTCAAAACCAAAGTCGTGATGGAAATAATTCTGAAATGATAGATATTTGGCGTATAGAGAAATTTAAAAATCCTAAAGAAATTACTTCGATCAAAACTCAAACTTTCGCCTGTATTTCTATAATAAGATAAATAATAGGCTTCATCATTAAAAATAAAACCTTTGTCTAAATTAGAATAGGTGAGATACGCTAAAACAACGGCGCCAATTAAAAATACTAAACTAGATAAAAGATAAATTGGGTTTTGAAGTAGTTTTTTCATTATTACGCTATTTTTCGCATTCAAAAATAAAACAAGATGCAATGTTTTTGCTTAAAGGATGGTATTGCAAAATCACATCTAAAAATTTAATAGGAAAAGTAAGACACATCACAATGATTAGCAGTATGTTATGCAAGGTTTTTATCCCAAAAGAAAACAACATCACGATCCATTCTTGCAAAGGCCAAAGCATTCCGCCAGTGGGACTTATAGAATGTATTTTTAAATTTTTGAAATTTTGAAACTGCACTTTTATCCCTTCATAAGTATATCTTTGGAAATCATACGGCGACGCGTGAAAGGCTTGCATAAAAGGGATTTCGCATAATAATTTGCCGCCGGGTTTCAGCACACGATGAATTTCTGCAATGACTTCTCTCGGATTCGGGACGTGTTCTAAAACCGCGATATTGATAATTTGATCGACAGAATTATCTTTAAAAGGAAGTTTTGTAATATCACAAACCACGTTCACTGGCGCATACGGAATAAGATCTACATTGATCATATCATCTCGCAAATCTGTGTAGCCGCTGCCAAGATTGATGATAACTAAATCTTTGTCTTTGGTGCGCTTCAAAACCCGTTTTAGATAATAATATCTAGAAGGATAAAGTGGCGCGATTACATAAATAAGCAACTCATACAACCAAATAAATTTTTTAAAAAAAGTCTTTATTTTATCTAAAGAATCAGAAACGATTTCTTCTTTAAATTCTAAAAAAACAAATTTCCCGTCTTTGTACTCGTAACTGAATTTTGGATCTAAAATCGATTGTATTTTTTCTTTCATTTTATTTTAATTGCGTTTTTATGGCTTTTTAGATTTTTTCTAATATCGTATGAGTTGTTAGAACGTCAAATTTACAAATAAGTCGTAAATAATTTTTTTAAATATTCTTCTGGGTTGGTTTCTGCGAAGAAAGTTTTGGTGCTTTCCTCAAATGTAATTTCATAAAAAGAACCTTCATTAATAATCTCACAATTTGCCTTTTTGTTTAGATGACTTTCTAATGCTTCAACTACTTGGTTTAAAGCGAATTGATGTGGGTAAACGAGATTAAAAATTTCATTATTAATATTTTCTAAATTTTGCTTAATGAAAAGCGCAATATCTTCTACGCCAATAAAAACTCTTTTCGCTTTACTATGAAGTTGAATAATTTTAGAATTTTCTAAAGAATACGATAAAAAATTGATAAGTGTGTTTTTGTTTCCACCTTTGCCAACAGCGTTTCCAATTCTGAAAATCACATATTTTTTGCATTTTCTTGCTATAATATGTTCTACATTCAATTTGTGAAGCACATATTTGCTCTGTTTTTTAGATAAATCATAGATACTGCAAGTGGAAAAATACACCAATTTTTTATCGGGATATTTTGCAATTATTTCTTCTAGCAAATTCGTTTCTCTATCAAACTCGCTGCTTCTAATTTCCAATGAATTTGAAACTCCTGATGCAAAAAAAACAACATCATCTGCATCTATTTTCCTTAAAGAATTCGCCAAAACACCATTTCCAATAATCATATATTCACGGTTTTTTCGATAATTGTATAAGGCCTGTTGCGCACCTCGTTATATATTCTATAAATATATTCTCCGATGATACCTAAACTCACCAGTATGAGGGAACTAAAAAATAAAAGCAAAATAATCATTGTGGTATAGCCTGCCACTTCTATCTCATTATTAAAATACCTAAAGATTGTAAAAACGGAAAATAAAATAGATATTACTAAACCCAAATTTCCTAGCAAAGTGATGATCTGAAGTGGTATAGAAGAAAAAGAAAAAATACCATCTTTTGCAATTTTGATTAATTTTTTCAGCGAGTAACCAGATTCGCCTTCAATTCTGCCACTTCTTTCGTACTCTAACCCAATTTGTTTAAAACCAACCCATGCTCTAATACCTCTCAAATAGGGGTTTTGCTCATTTAAAGTGAGCATTTTTTCTTTTACATTTTTCGTCATCACACAAAAATCACCAGAGTCTATTGGTATTTTTGTATCGCTAATAGAATTTAAAATGCGATAAAAAACTTTGTAAGCCGTTTTCTTTACTTCGCCTTCTTTTCTATTTTTTCTAATGCCATACGCCACTTCAAAACCTTTTTCTAATTCCGCAAAAAAACGCGGCAATAAAGACGGCGGATCCTGCAAATCATCATCAATTATGGCAATATAATCTCCAGTTGCATAAGACAAACCCGTTTTCACAGCGATTTGATGCCCAAAATTTCTAGAGAGTTTTACCGCTTTTATATAAGAATATTGCTGCGCTAATTTTTCGATTACTTCAAAACTATTGTCTGGGCTACCGTCTTCTACCAAAACAAGTTCTAAATCCCAGTTAGACGCTTTTCTTTGGTCATCAACTGCTTTTAACGTTTTATGCAAAAATTTCGCTGAATTATAAACAGGAATTACTATTGTAATTTTTTGATTCATATGTAGATTTCTATTTTTTTTAAAGGTCATATGTTATCGCCTTAATCTTCATCGGTGTTGGTTTGCAAATTTGCTAATGGCGATTTCATAAGTAGTTATTTATTTTAAACAGTGACCTGCAATCGCCTTTCTTGATGAATGTTTGCTAGCAAACTTGTTCTTGGCAATTTCATAGCTGTTTAATTATTCTTAAAAATAAGTTGAAGCCCATTTATAAATTTAGAAATGGTGCTGCTTCTTTGCTCACTTTGGCTTTCAAATCCTCTAAAATAGAACTTTCTGCCATAATTTTTTTATACCGATTGTATAATTTTTTTGAATTTTTGAAATTCCCGAAAAGCAAATTCTTCAGCATACTTTGCCTCAAAGCCTTTTTCTCTTGCTTCAAAGCATTTGGCACATTTGGATTTAATATTTTTGTTTCAATTCCCAAATTTGCATATTTTTCATAATTTACTTTTGCTAAATCTTGTTTTCCATCGTGCACCACTTTGCTTTTTGGGCAAAGAAATATTTTCTTTTTGTAAAAATGCAGCCGGTTTACATATTCATTATCTTCACCGTAATGAAAAAAGTAAGGATTAAAACCACCCACTTTTTCTATAGTATCTTTAGGTAAAAACCAATGCGCAGCGTTCACAAATTTTATTTCATAAAACGACTTTGTATCATTCAAATAAAAATCTGAAATCATTCTACTTTCAAAATTTTGGGCGATGTATTTATCTAAAAAAACATCCAATTTCTTTTCGCTTCCGTCTAAATGCATCGGACTTAAAATGCCAATTTCTTCTTTATTTGGATGATTTTCATAAACTTCTAGCAAATCTTGAAAAGAATTTTCAAAAACCCAAGCATCTTGATTCATTAAATAAAAAAAATCTGCGCCTTGTTTGTAGGCTTTTTCTATGCCCAGATTATTGGCTTTCCCGAAGCCCAAATTTTCTTTGGATAAAATTAAATCTACTTCTGGGAAATTATTTTTAATATAATCCTGAGTTCCATCTTTTGAGCCATTATCAATCACAATAGTTTGCACTGGTAAAGATGATTCTCTTAAACTAGAAAAGCATTTTTCTGCCCATTTCATGGCGTTGTACGTAACGATTATGACGAATATTTTTGGCATTATTTCAACAATTTTGTAATGATTTGTTTTTTATTAATATCTGCACGGTATCTGAAATAATTAAAATATTTTTTTAAAATTAAATAATGGTCTTTCATTTTTAAACTCCAAAAAGGATAAAAACCAAGCGTGAAAATAAGATTTTTAAAATTTACAGGTTTACACTCAAAATATTTATACAAAAATCCTAAAAAATTTTGTCTTTCCGTTTCGGCATCTGCTCTTTCTTGAAACTTAAAATTGTGTTTTTGTCTTACTTTTATGTTGGCTTGCAACCACTCACAATCAAGGTTTCCTTTAGAAAAATGTTCTATTAAAATATCATCTATCACATAATTTTGAAATTGTTTTGCAACGCTTAAACTAAAATCCAAATCATAGCCATGAAAACCTTTAAGCAAATCTTCATCAAATTTACATTGATTAAAAACTTCTTTTTTTACGGCGAGAAAAACGCCATCTACAGCGAAAACTTTATTTCTATTGCTTTTTGTGCTGTTTAAAAGGATAGAGTTTGCGTCTTCTTTGTTGCCTTGTAAAATATTCACAACATTATATTTCTCCGCAACCGTCCAACTAAAAGGTGCTTTTGGCACATAAGAAGAACCTGCAACACCAATAATTCCGGTATTTTTTTGGGTTAAATGTGAAATTAGTTTTTCGCCCCAATTTTTGGTTTTAAAGATTAAATCTTCGTGTAAAAATAAGAGATTTTCAAATTTAGATTTTTTTGCTCCAAGATTGTAGGCGGCACAAATTCCCATCAATTTTGGATTCCAAATTGGTAAAATTTCATATAAAAAAGCCTCGCCAATTGTCTCGTTTATATTTTCAACAAGATTCTCGTAGAAGTCTTTTTGATAGGATGAAATGATAATGGAAAGCATTAAATTTAGATAAATGGGTTATATTCTGAAGACAAATGTGCGCCTTTTTCGTCCACTTTCCAAGAAGCAGATTGGTTGGCGGTTTTGATGTAAAATAAGTTTTCATCTGACAAGTCATTCGGGTTTGTGTACCAACCGCCGTGTTTGCAAGTGAAATTTCCACCTAATCTTATGGCTTCCATTGGTTTTATTAAATTGAAAATAGATTTGGGATATTTCGGTTTATAGAGTGCAAAAGTGGTATCAATATAGGCTAAATAAACGTCTTTTTCAATTTCATTTTTCCAGAAACGGGTTTCCCAACTTTGCACTTTTTCTTTTAGGGGGAAAAAATCTGGGATATTTTTGGTATCTATTGCAAAGCCTATTTTATTTACTTTTTTGT
Organism: Halpernia humi; assembly: GCF_900108025.1. GTDB lineage: Bacteria > Bacteroidota > Bacteroidia > Flavobacteriales > Weeksellaceae > Halpernia > Halpernia humi. The sequence goes on along the minus strand of NZ_FNUS01000002.1, from coordinate 77,600 downwards.
AATATTTTAATAAATAATCTAGCATAACGCATTCGAAATTTTGGGGCAAATTTTCATTGGGAACAATGTCGGCATCAGTAAGAAAATAAAAACCTTGTCCGTATTTTTTTCGGAGTGATTTGTTTTTAAAAAATACTTCGTGGCCAGAATTTGTTTTTAATTTTTCGACGGTAACTTCGTTTTTAATCTCGTCGTAATAGTCTAAAAGCGGTTGATAAGAAGATGCGTTATCAATAATGACAATATTTTTGAACTCTCGTTTTCGTAAAAAATCGATTAATTGGCGAAGATAAAAAAGTTGGTTATAGTTGATGATGATTACGGGAATGCTTTTTTTGTCAAGAATCTGTTGGCGAATCTTGCTACTAGTTTTCATTCTTATTTTGAGGTAAAATAATTCTAAAAATAATTTTAGCCTTCGTGTTGTAATCATTTTTTTTGCGTTAAAATATTGTATTTTATTTTAAGTGTACTTTTAAACATATAGAAAAACCTTTTTGGATAGCCCCGAAGCAAGAGGATTTTAATGAGATGAAGGTTGGGGTTGGATAAATTATTTGCGCAATAATCAAAATGATCATTGAGCATTTTTATCAGAAATCTTTTCTCAAAATATCCTGAAAAGTTATTAAGAACCTGTTTTCTCATTAAATGGTAGCCGTATCTTTTTTCGTTTTGATTAGAATTATTTCCAGAGATGCTAAATTGAGAAACCCTTACTGTTACTAATGCGGAAGATATGTAAAACACATTTTTTAAGCCTGAAAAAGTAAGTATTGCAAAATCATCAGCACCCCAAGCAAAAGGGATTTTTAGAAATTTATATTTTAAGTAAGCTGATTTTAGAAAAATATTTTCTGAGAGACTGCTCGGCATTAATCCATAATATTTTAACTTGAAAAGCTCCGTTGCCGCAATTAAATTTTCTTTGTGAGAAATTGCATGTAAAACTTCTTGTTGTTCATTTATTATATTATGAGAGCATTTAATTGCAGTAATATTGTTTGCCGTTACGGTTGGGAGATTTTTATGAAATTCTTCTACAAAATTAGCAGAAATCATGTCATCATCTCCTAAAATTTGGAACCAATCTTCTTTTACATTTTCTAAAATTCTTTCCCATTGCAATGCAAGATTTTTCCCGCCAAGATTGTCTTCGTAATTAAAATAATGATAGTCTTCTTCTGAAAAATATTTTGAGATTATAGGAAGCGGATCGTGTTTGCTTGCATCATTTCCTATGTAAAGCGAAAAATCTTTGTTTGTTTGCTGTGCGACTGATTTTAAGGTTTCTTCAAAGAAATCTATTTTGTAAAAAGGGATTACGATCGCTAATTTTTTCATATTATGTTTTTGTATTTCATCATTTTTTCTTCGATAAAATGCCAAGAAAAATAAGCCAAAATATAGGTAATTATCAAACTTAAAAACATCAATTCTAAAGGATTTAGATTAAAATAATTCATAAAAATTTGCTGCACTAAAAACCCGTAAACATACACGCCGTAAGAAATATCGCCAATTTTCGCTCCTAAACTATTAATATATTTTGTGTTTAAAATGCCTAATAAAATGATTAAAAGTGGTAAAGCAAAGGGTGCAATTTCTCTATAAAAATTAAAAACTAAAGACACTATGAGGATTAAAAATAAACCTAATCTTGAATATATGGAATTAATTATTTTAAAATCTAAAAATGTAATAAGGCTGCCTGCTAAAAAGTAAGTTGAAAGGCGATAAAGTTGCACGGCATCAAGATTAATTTTTAAGAAAATTTGGTAAGCAAAAGTGCTTTCGTTTTGAAAAAGCCAATATGAAAGAAAGAATCCAATTGACAATATGATGATGGATACTCTTCTGCTTCTAAAAAAATAAAGAAAAACAAGGAGCATATAAATTGAAAATTCGTAAGCAATTGTCCACAAACTACCATTTATTGCACCTTTGTAAGGGTTGAGTTCAAAAACACCTGGGATAAAATATTTTACGTTGTAGAGCGATAAACCTCCAATAGCATAATGCCAATAATTTTTGATGGCGGAAGTAAGGTGATTTCCATCATATAAAATGGGTATCAGCAAGAAAGTAAAAACCATTAAACCTAAAAGTGCCGGATATAATCTTAAAACTCTTTTCCAAATGTAATTGGTGACCGTTTTGCTCCTTTGTAAACTTAAAAATATAAAATAGCCACTTAGCACGAAAAAACAATTTACTGCCAAACTACCAAAATCTATTTGACCATTCGTTAAAACCGCAAGTATTTCATCATTTTTAGTTAGAGGATAAGAATGAGAAACAATAACAATTGAAGCCAGAATTAGCCTTAAAAAATCAAAATTATTATTGCGATTGATTGTAAAACTCATGTTTTTTACTTTGCTATGCCGATGTAAAGCAATACTTTTTTCATAAGACTATAAAGTCTCTCAATAGCACTGTGTCTTCTGGTATTTAATAATTTTTGCCGATAATCTAACTCTACTAACTTATTTTCTGAAAATTGAACTAAATTCAAAATGTTTTTATAGAAAATTTCTTTGATTATTTCATTTTTTTCTACTGCATATAAATTAATATAAAGCAAAAGATTAGCGCTTCTTTGTTTTGCAGTGGAAATTGCGCTAAAAACGCCCACACCAAATCTATAAACCGCCATATTATCTTCCAAATAGCCAATTTTACCATATTTGCTTATAATCAGGTACAGAAAATAATCACCAATAGGCGAGTTTTTAAATTCCATAGTATGTAGTTCTTTTTCTACAATATTTCTAAAAACAACAGAAGGAGTATGAATATAATTGGAATTGGATGCTAAAGTCATTCTTTCCTGAAAGTTCTCTGGTATTTTGGTGATAAAGTCATCCTCAATTTCTCCATCTTTTTTCAAAATTTTAACAGGATGGAAGCATAATGCAAACTCATCATTTGCTTCTAAAAAATCGACTTGTTTTTGAAGTTTCAAAGGATCTGTCCAATAATCGTCTCCTTCGCAGAGCGCGATGTATTTTCCTTTGCATGACATTATGGTTTCTAACCAATTACCAATCATTCCTAAATTTTCACTTCTTTCTATAAGCGTTATTTTAGTAGGATGTTTATCCGCGTATTTTTTACAAATTTCCAAAGTACCATCTGTAGATTTATCTTCGCCAATAATAATCTCATAATCAAAATCAACAATTTGAGAAAGTACACCATCCAAGCATTGTGAAATGTATTCTTCTTGATTATAAGTAATTATACACGCAGATACTTTCATTTATTATTGCTTTTCAAATTGAATTTTTATAAAAATTTTTTTACCACTTATTTTATCAATATAGTAAGCATTTTTATATTCTCCGTGAGTTAATGCTCTTAACTTGTCTATTGTTTTTTGTACCGTTTGCATTTCATCCAATTTTATTTCACACAAATTATTAAAATCTTTTTTCAAATATAAATGACCTTCGCCTTCTGCTTGAATTGTTTTATATGAGTTTTCAATAATTTTTGTTAAATTTTTTCTTAAAAGTTTCATCTCCAATTTAATTACTTTTTCATACAAACTAAGAGATGTGTCCCAACTATTTTTTTCTACAAAATCTCGATCTATTATTGGGCCATGATCTAATTTTGCGTCAATTTCATGGATAGTAGCACCAATCTGTGTGTCATTGATAATTGCAAAAACTTGTGGATACCATCCTCTATTTATTGGGTTATATCCAGGATGAATGTTAATGCATTTCACCTGACTTAATAATTTCTCTGGAAAGATTTGTTTACAATGAATTGAAAAAATTAAATCGTGCTTTTTTAAAAGCATTTCTATTTCACTGTCTTCTTTTAGATTCGTTATACTAACATTGTTTTGTAATTCGAGATTAAAATCTTCAATTTGAGAAAACGGACTTATAGAAAAAGTCCATTCTACGTTTGGGATATTAAATTCGCATATTATGTTTTCAAACCCTTTACATAAGTGCAGGTTATCTGATATAATTAAAATATTTTTGTACATAATATTGCTCCTAATTATTTTGTAAATATGTTCTATATATTTTGATTATTTAATGCAAATTCTATCCTAGATTCTACTTTTTAATTATTTTGAATTCTCAATAATAACCTACAAATCATATCTACTTCCTCTATAGTTAAATCATGGTATAAAGGAAGGCATAAGACTCTTTTGGAGGTCTGATCGGTTACCGAAAGTTGTTTTCTTTCTACGTATGGAAGCGAGTCTGCCAATGAGGGATAAAAATATCTTCGCGTGAAAATTTCATAAGATTTCAAATTTTCTATGCATTTAAGCATTAGTTCCTCGTTTTCGAAAATTATAGGATAATAGGAAAAATTATTTTCAGATTCGGAATGCCAAATCGGTCTTCGCGCCTTGAATGTTCTTAGTTTTTCATCATATCTGTGCGAAAGTAATTTTCTTTTCTGATGAATTTTTTCTAAATATTTAAGATTTGCTAAACCCATTGCTGCATGAAATTCAGAATTTTTTGCATTCAAACCCAATTCAGCAAATTTCTCCGGCCCATCAAATCCGAAATTTCGCATGTACGCTAATTTTTTCAATAAATGTGGGTCTTTTGTAATCACCAATCCGCCTTCTATAGAATGATATAGTTTAGTTGCGTGCAAAGAGCATGTAGAAATATCACCAAATTCAAAAATAGATTTTCCATTTACTTCAACTCCAAAAGCATGTGCTCCATCATATATTACTTTTAAATTATGTTTCTCTGCAATCTTTTCGATTCTTTCTACATCACAAGGATTTCCGTAAACGTGAGTTGCCAAAATTGCAGAAGTTTTATCCGTAATTGCGGCTTCTATTTTATTGGCATCTATGTTTAAAGAATTTTCATCAATATCTACAAAAACAGGTTTGCAATTTTCCCAAACTATCGTACTTGTTGTAGCCACAAATGAAAAAGGGGTGGTAATAATTTCGCCTTCTAATTCTAATGCTTTTATAGCCATTTGCAATGCTACAGTTCCATTGGTTACAAAAAGCAGATGCTTTACTTTTAGAATTTCTTTTAGTTTTAGTTCCAAATCGTTTGCCAATGGCCCCATGTTCGTGAGCCAGTTTCTGGTCCAAATGCCGTCTAAATATTTCCCATAATCTTCTTTTAGTGGGAGGAAAGGTTTGGTTACTGGTATCATAAATTAAATTGATTCTATTGCAACAATATTTTCTGTCTCTAATTGAAAAGGCACCCATTGCTCTTTGTCACCACTCACAATAAATTCGAGTGCATTATTAATTCGTAAATAAGGTTTACCTAGATTTTGTTCATATAATCCAACATCAACAATGTATTTACCTAAAGTAAAAAGGGGGTTCTTAATGGTAGTTCGGTACACAATTATCGAATTTTCTGAAGACAGATTTATATCGTCTTTTACAAACACACCAGCAATTGGTTTTTGTTCCTTGTCTTTAAATTCTAGGTAAAGTACAGGGCAATTGCCTATATTTCTATTAACTTTAAACCTAAAAGTTAGCGTAAAATCTTTTTTGTAGTGCGCTATATTTTCTACTAAATTTGTTTCCAAAGAAAACATTTCAAAAGTGCCATTATCAAAAACTTTATTTTGATCATTATTAGAAAATTTGTTATAATAAAACTGCACTCCTTTTCCTATATCCGTTCCAATGTATTCAACTTTACCATGATCCATCAAAATGATCTGATTACAAATCCTAGAAACCATTGGCATACTGTGAGATACAAAAATAACGGCTGTTTCAGGAAGTAATTCATCAATTTTGTTGAAACATTTCAATACAAATCCCAAATCTCCTACTGCTAAAACCTCATCGATGATTAAAACATCTGGTTCCAGATGCGCTGCAACAGCAAAACCTAACCTTACCTTCATACCAGAAGAATAATTTTGTACTGGCATATCGATAAAATCTTCTATCTCAGAAAAGGCGATGATAGAGTCTATTTTTGCAGCAACTTCTTTTTTGGTAAATCCCAAAATAGACGCATTATTATAAATGTTTTCTCTACCAGAAAGGATAGGATTAAATCCAGCGCCTAATTCTATCAATGCGCCTACTTTTCCTTTCATCACAATTTCTCCTTCGTCTGGGTTGTAAAGACCATTTAAAACTTTGAGTAGTGTGCTTTTTCCTGCACCATTATGCCCGATTAGTCCAATGCATTCTCCTCGCTTTAACTCAAAACTTACGTCTTTCACAGCCCAAAATTCTTTTTGCCGCAAATCTTTTTTTATAGGAATGCCAAAACTACTTTTCAGAATATCCCATGCTCCGTATTTCAACGAGGATTTCAAATCCTTAGAAAACTTTTTAGACACATTGTTTACTGATACTAAAACCTCATTCTCTACCATTATCCTCCAATTTTTTCAATGATTATTGGCATAGATTTTCTAAAAATCACCAAGCCAATAAGCAAAATTATAGAACTAATCACCAAAACTATCAATGCGAAGTTTAGATTATCAACAGAAATTCCGACAAGTGCGTTTCGAGCATCATTAAATAAAAACGTAAGTGGATTGAGTTCGAATAACTTTTTGAAAAAACCTTGTTGAGGAACTGCATAAACTACCGGCGTAAAGTACATAAGAAAAGGAATGGCAGTAGTAATAACTTTTGCAATATCTGTATATATTAAACCTAAAGGAGTAATGAGCAATCCTATAGACATAGAAAGACACATAATAGAAATTAAAATAAAGGGGAAATACAAAATTTCTATTCCAGGTTTCACACTATAAATTACTAAAAATAAAGCAATCATCAATAATTTTAAGCCGAGATTGAAACCTAGTTTGTATATTCCCGATATTAAAAGTGCCTCTTTCGGAAAATTAATTTTTGATAATATGCTTCGGGCACTGTTTACTGATGTAAGAGGAATCATCATACTTTCCGTAAAAATACTCCAAACTGTTGTCCCTATAACTACAAATAAAACATAAGGAATCTTCTGATCTGAATTTACATTGACTGTGCCAGAATTATTTAAAAAAATCCAAACTAAAGAGTTGGTAATAATGGGAGCAAATGCCCAGAAAAAACCGAGAAAAGATTGTCTGTATTGTGACTGTAAATCTCTTTTTGCTAATTGAAATGCTAAAAAATTAGAGGATTTAATATCGGTAAACATATCCTTCAACTCCTGAAAGAAATGGGTTTGCTTATCTGAAGAATAGACAGAAGTTTTCAAAAGTGTGTTTGTGTTTAAGTGAGCAAAAATAACGATTATTTTTTAATTAATATTCTAATGAAATATTGTGTTAGGTTTTAAAATCTTATATTTGAAATCAAAGATTTTAATACATGTTTTTGACCGAATGCCCACGAGATGCCATGCAAGGTTGGGGAAGTTTTATACCAACTCAGCAAAAAATAGACTACATTAATGCACTAATGGCGGTAAAATTTGATGTATTAGATTGCGGTAGTTTCGTTTCGCCAAAAGCCATTCCGCAAATGAGAGATTCGGGGATTGTGCTAGATGAAATTGATAAATCTCTTTCTAACACCAAACTTTCGGTAATTGTAGCCAATTTTCGGGGCGCAGAAAAAGCATTAAAACATTCAAATATCGATATTCTGGGATTTCCGTTTTCTATTTCTGAAACCTTCCAACATCGCAATACCAACAAATCACAAGAGGAAGCATTTAATGTTATTTTAAAAATAGCAAACCTTGCAAAGGCCGAGTCTAAAGAATTAAATATTTATTTTTCAATGGCTTTTGGAAATCCTTACGGCGAATTTTGGAAATGGGAAGATGTAGATTTTTGGGCAAAAAGGTTTTCAGAAATTGGTATAAAAAACATTTTGCTTTCCGACACAACGGGTGTTGCGACGCCAGAAAGCATCTCACTTTTATTTAATAAAATCCCGAAAAAATATCCTGAAATTAATTTTGGCGCCCATTTTCATAACCGTTACGAAGATGCTTATATTAAATTAAAAGCCGCTTATGACGAGGGTTGCCGTAGGTTTGATTCTGCTATAAGAGGAATTGGCGGCTGCCCTTTTGCAAAAGATGATTTGGTCGGAAATATGCCGACAGAGCAGGTTTTTAATTTTATGGCGACAGAAAAAATTGAAATTCCGCAAAATTTATTGCATTTTGAAAGTGCTTTTAATTTGGCGAAAAAAATATTTCATTTTTAATCGCTGCGTTTTAACTTTCGCAGATTTAGCAGATACAAAAATGTAAACGGATTTCTTTTTTTATGCCACGAACCCACGAATTATAATTGCATTTTTATCCTTTCAAAGATTTGTAAAATTAAATTTTAAATTACACCATTTTATCTTTGAATTTTCCGAAAAATAAAAATGCTCCGTAGGAGCAATATCTTTGTAGAAAAAATGAATAATATTGAAAAAGAACTCCGAAGGAGTTCAATCTTTTAAAGTAATTTTAATGACAAAATTATATTAAAAGTAATTTTTGCATAAAAAAATCTACGTCAACTGCGCGAGACTTAAAACAAAATTCCAAGTTCAAATTTCGCCTCCTCGCTCATCATTTCTTTATTCCAAGCCGGTTCAAATGTAAGTTCTAAATCTACCTCTTTTACCATTTCTACGGCAGCTACTTTTTCTTTTACTTCTTGCGGAAGAGATTCTGCAACAGGACAATTAGGCGTCGTTAAAGTCATAATTACTTTCACCTCACCAATTTCCGAGATTTGTACGTCATAAATTAAGCCCAATTCATAAATATCGACTGGGATTTCTGGGTCGTAAACCGTTTTAAGGGCTAAAATTATATTATCGCCTATTTTAGCAATTTGGTCTTCTGTGTAGTTCATTTTTTGTTATACTTAATTTTTTAGCTCTTTGTTCTTGAATCGCATAATACCATCCATCAATTCTTTTTGGAATTCATCCGGATTTTTTTCTAATATTTCCTTTAAACTTGGATTACTGCTTTCCTCACTTGTAAGATACTCTTTAACCTTTTGATCTTGCTTTGCGTTTGAACATAAAGACCATTTTGCGGTTGATCCTGTTAAAAATAAAGTCAAATCATTTGTATTTGCAGCAAGAGGAATATTTAAAATTATTTTGTCCAAATATTTTACATTTCCAGTGGCGAAATATGAGGACCAATTCATATCATTAAACGCTGGTGAAAGCGGCGCTTTAGCATAAATAGAGTTAATATCTGTCTCGCTTAAAAACACAAATAATTTTTTGAAATCTACATTTGAAATTTTATCAATATTCTTAACAAATTCATTTTTAATAGTTGCATCTTTAGAAAAAAGCGCTCCAAAAAAACCTACCATTATTGGTTCAAGTCTTTTGTATTCTGATGTAGGTTTATTTACAAAATCAATTGTTTTCTGCACAACCTCTTTATCCTGATGCAGATAATAGGTTTGTAGTATTTCGGTAAAACCCCGCTCTGGCTTTTGCGCAAAGGCAAAAGTTGAAAAAAACACGACACTGAAAAGAACTAATAGATTTTTAAATAATCTCATAATTCTGATATTTGTTTTTCATTAAAATAATTATTTAGTATCATTTACTGGGTTTTTACACTTTTTTGTTAATTAATCCAAATCACTTTTAATTTATTTGGAGACGTAATAAATTATTGACTTCGTCTATTTATAGGTTTTGGGCAAATGCGATTGATGTCCCCACTTTGTTCTATTTTGCAAATTTAATTTTATTCAAATCGTTTTAAAATATCTTCCTGACGCATTTTACGGAAAACATTGGCCAAAGTTAAAACATCTTTCTCGCAATAGTTCACAATCCGCGGCAAGTCTTTTTCTATATGATAAATAGATGCTACCATAGAGCCGTCTATGTCGTCTTTTGGAGTGGGAACGCCAAATAAATGCGCCAAAAGTTCTAGCGACACAAAACTTTTATAATCGCCAAATTTCCACAATTCCATCGTATCTAAATGCGGAATTTCCCAAGGTTTTTTGCCAAACATCTGAAACGGAAGTGGCGGCTGCATGCCATTAATTAAAAATCGGCGCGCAATCCAAGGGAAATCAAATTCTTTACCGTTGTGCGCACAGAGAATCACATCGCGCAATTTCGGGCTGTTGAAAATTTCACCAAATTCTTGCAATAATTTTAGTTCGTCATCGCCAGAAAAACTTTTAATTTTTAAAGTTTCATTTTTCTCCACCATTCCGACGCTGATGCAAATTATTCTGCCAAATTCCGCCATTATTCCACCGCGTTCTACATAATATTCACTTGCTGTGAAATCTTCTTTCCGTTGATGTTTTGTTTTTTTATCCCATAATTTTTGCTCGCTTTCTGAAACCGTTTCCCAAGTTGGATGGTTCGGAACTGTCTCAATATCAAGGAATAATATTTTTTCTATGGGAATGTTTTTTATCATTGAGTTTGTGTTTAGGTAAATTTAAGAATTTTAAATAATAATGCTACGAATGCACGAAATTTTTTTTTAAAGAAAGTCCTGCTTAATTAAGGAAATGTTACTAAAAATAAGATCAATTATTTAACAAAAAGTTTTTTAAACCTTGTCAAGGTTTTGAACCTTGACAAGGTTTATCCGTAGTTTTAAAGACTTTCAATTAATTTCTCTATTTCTTCCTTTTGCGCTTTGTATTTTGCTTGCAATTGAGAGTTTTCGCCCATTCTGCGGTAATATTCAAAGGCTTTTTCTGAAAATTGTTTCTGAAAAAACGGTGATGCATTTGGAATTTGAGGAAAATGTCTATGAAAAAGCATTTCATAATAGGCCTGAAATTCTCGTTCATTTTTATCTTCTACAATTTTTCCTACTTCTTTTTGGCGAACGTGGAGCATTTCGTGCGCCAATAAATTTAGAACCAAAGGCAAATCAAAATCAAATAAATTTCTCGGGATTTTTACGGTTTGCATTTCGCCGAGTGCGCCTTCTGTTGTTAATAATACGGATTTTGCTTCTAGCTCGTGGCGAAAATCAAAACCTGCAAAATTTTCACTTTCTAAACCAAAACTTTCTACGATGTAGTTGGCTGCATCAAGAATTTGATCGTTTTCTTTGTAAGCGTTTAAGTGTAATTGTATTTGGTTTAATTTCATTTTCAAAAATTATAGTCTTTTTATGAACCAATTGCGGCCCCGATCGCAACGGAAATCCTTTTTTTTCGGAGCGGAGCGGAGTAAAAAAAGATTGTAGTGTAGAGCGGGAAATGTCCGCCCAAAAAATATTTTTAAAACTGAATGTCCACTTCTAATTTTTTGGCTAAAAGTTGTGAAATTTTTAATTTCAGAGGCTCGATATCCACATTTTCCATCGCATCATTTGCAAATGCGAAAAGGAGCAAAGCCTTTGCTTTTTCTAAGCCGATACCGCGCGCGCGAAGGTAAAAAAGGGCTTCTTCATTGAGTTGACCGACCGTGCAACCGTGGGAACATTTCACGTCATCCGCGAAAATTTCGAGTTGTGGTTTGGTGTCGATTGTGGCGCCTTCGTCTAGTAAAATATTGTTGTTTTGCTGATATGCGTTGGTTTTCTGCGCGGCTTGTTCCACAAAAACTTTCCCGTTAAAAACGCCTTTTGCATTATTCTTAAAAATTCCCTTATAATTTTGATAACTTTCACAATTTGGTGTTTTGTGGTGAACTGCGGTGTGGTGATCTACCAATTGGTCTTGCCCAATGATGGTGATTCCGTTCATAAATGAATGGATATTCTCGCCATTGTGGATAAAATCTAGATTATTCCTCGTTAATTTTCCGCCAAAAGAAAAGGTATTTACGGTGGCTAAACTGTCTCTTTCTTGTTTCACGAAAGTGCTATCAATAAGGTAAGAAAACCTGCTATCATTCTGCAATTTGTGCCAATCTGCTTTGGAATTTCTATCTGCAAAAATTTCGGTTACGGCATTAGTAAATGTGTAAAATTCATCAAAATTATGATGACTTTCTATAATTTCTATTTGTGCACCTTCTTCCGCGATTAGTAAATTTCTAACGTTATAAAAGGTGTTTTCTTTCTGATTTTGCGAAATATAAAAAACGTGAATTGGCTTTTCTACAACGGTGTTTTTACTTACTTTTAAATAAAATCCTTCGGTTTGAAAGGCAGAATTCAAATTTACAAACTCGTTCTTTTCTGAAGCGATAGAATTAAAATAATGGCTTAAAACATCCTTTTGTGATGCGTCGCTCGTAGCGTTTTTTAAACTAAAAAAATCTGGTTTTTCCCAAGAGATTTTAGATAATTCTGGGCGAAGTTTTCCATTAATGAAAATAATAAAATCAAAATCTGCTTCGCCAAGATGAAGTTCACTCAATTGATTATCAGTGATATTATAGTCTAAATCTGGCGAAAATCTGTAGTCTTTTTCTATAATTTCGCGTAGATTGGTATATTTGAATTCTTCATCTTTTTTAGTAGGAAAACCTTGCTGTAAAAAATGATTTAGATTTTGTAGTTTTTCACCGGAAAGAAGTTCTTTTTGTGCTTCTATTTGCTGAAATAATGCCATTTTATGGGATTTTTCTTGAATGTTTTTTTTAATGATAAAGTTTTGGGGGTTATCTTTTGGGGGACAAAACCGAAACTCTTGGCTTTTTTGGGAAAAAGTTATTTTAAAAGCCAGTCGTAGCCTTTTTCTTCTAGTTCCAAAGCCAAAGATGCATCGCCCGTTTTGATGATTTTTCCATCTGCTAAAACGTGTACGAAATCTGGCTTAATATAATCTAAAAGTCTTTGGTAGTGCGTGATCAAAAGCACGGCGTTTCCTTCATTTCTAAAAGAATTTACGCCATCTGCAACAATTCTGAGTGCATCAATGTCCAAACCAGAATCGGTTTCATCTAAAATGGCGAGTTTTGGATTGAGCATCAGCATTTGGAAAATTTCGTTTCGCTTTTTCTCACCGCCAGAAAAACCTTCATTAAGAGAGCGCGCCAAAAAATCTTTTTTAATATCTAATTTCGCCGAGTTTTCGCGCACCAAAGCGAGCATTTCTTTTGCCGGCATATCTTCTAAACCGTTTGCTTTTCGGGTTTCGTTGAGCGCGGCTTTTATAAAATTAGTTACCGTTACACCTGGGATTTCTACAGGGTATTGAAAGGACATAAAAATGCCTTTATGAGCGCGGTCTTCTGGTTTGTCTTCGTTGATATTTTCACCTTCAAAAATGATTTCGCCTTCGGTTACTTCGTATTCATCTTTTCCTGAAATTACGGATGAAAGTGTAGATTTTCCTGCACCGTTTGGTCCCATTATGGCGTGAACTTCACCAGGTTTAATTTCGAGATTAATTCCTTTCAGAATTTCTGCGCCGTCTTCTATTTTGGCGTGTAAGTTTTTAATTTGTAGCATTTTATATTTTTAATATTAAAAAATATTTCCTAATTTTCATTTTATTTTTAAACATTGAGGCATTAAGTAATTCAGAATGTTTAAATTATTTTTTATATGTTTAAGTAAATCAATAAATTGATTTTTATTAAGCGTATTAAGAGAAATCTTAACTCCTTAATGTTTAAATTTTAGTCCTTTAATTTTTTAAAATATTCATTTACCAATGGAATCATAGATTTTGTAATATTATCTGTATAAAAATTAATTAAAAGACCTTGAGGCTTTTTCAAAATTTTCATATAAGTCATCAATTGGGCTTGATGAACAGGTAACAATTTTCAACCGTTTTAATCTCTATAACAATCATTTCATTTACTAGAAGATCTACTTTTAGTGGTGTTTCAATTTCTATCTTTCCGTAATTGATTTTTGTAGCAACCTGCTGATTTACTAAATATCCTTTTTCCTTTAATTCATAAGCCAAACATATTTCGTAAACACTTTCTAGCAATCCCGGTCCTAATTCTTTATGAACTTTAATTGCACATCCTACAATGTCATAAGAAAGCTGTGTTACCTCTGCTTTAGTCATATTTAATTTTCTTCAAAAGAATTGATTTATCAATTTCTTAAATATTAACATTAAGAATTTAAGAAAATTAAACTTAACTTCTTAATGTTAATAACTTTATCCAACACTTCCTTCCAAAGAAATCTCCAACAATTTTTGTGCTTCTATCGCGAATTCCATTGGGAGTTTGTTCAAAACTTCTTTGCTGAAACCATTTACAATTAATGCAATCGCTTTTTCCGTAGAAATACCACGTTGGTTGCAATAGAAAATTTGGTCTTCACCGATTTTTGAAGTTGTGGCTTCGTGCTCCAATTGTGCCGTCGGATCTTTAATTTCGATGTATGGAAATGTATGCGCGCCGCATTGATCGCCCATTAATAAAGAATCGCATTGTGAAAAATTTCTGGCGCCTTTTGCAGACGGCATTACTTTCACTAAACCTCGGTAAGAATTGTTAGATTTTCCGGCGGAAATTCCTTTTGAAATGATGGTGGAACGGGTATTTTTCCCGATGTGGATCATTTTTGTTCCCGTGTCTGCATATTGAAAATTATTAGTTACCGCGATGGAATAAAATTCGCCAATAGAATTATCGCCTTTTAAAATACAAGACGGATATTTCCAAGTCACGGCGGAACCGGTTTCTACTTGTGTCCAAGAAATTTTTGCGTTTTTCTCACAAACGCCTCGTTTGGTTACAAAATTAAAAACACCACCTTTACCGTTTTCATCTCCTGGATACCAATTTTGGACGGTAGAATATTTTATTTCTGCATCGTCCATTGCAATGAGTTCTACAACGGCGGCGTGCAATTGGTTTTCATCGCGAGAAGGCGCGGTGCAACCTTCCAAGTAAGACACGTAACTGCCTTCGTCGGCGATTAATAAAGTTCTTTCAAATTGGCCTGTTCCTGCTTGGTTTATTCTAAAATAAGTGGAAAGTTCCATTGGGCATTTCACACCTTTTGGAATGTAGCAAAAACTTCCATCTGAGAAAACCGCAGAGTTTAAAGCGGCATAAAAATTATCGCCACGAGGAACGACTTTTCCTAAATATTTTCGAACCAATTCTGGATATTCCTTTATTGCTTCAGAAATGGAGCAAAATATTATGCCTTTTTCTTTTAAAGTTTTGGTAAAAGTTGTTTTCACCGAAACTGAATCCATCACAATATCAACTGCAACACCAGAAAGTCTTTTTTGTTCGTGTATGTTAATTCCCAGTTTCGCAAATGTTTTCAGCAACTCTGGATCTACTTCATCTAAACTTGCCAATTCTGGTTTTTTCTTTGGTGCAGCATAATATTTAATGGCCTGAAAGTCTGGCTTTTCATATTTTACATTTGCCCAATTGGGTTCTTCCATTTTTTTCCAAATAGCAAATGCCTCCAAACGCCAATCCGTCATCCATTGTGGTTCTTCTTTCTTGGCAGAAATTGCACGCACAATATCTTCATTAAGACCAATTGGGAATTCTTCGTAATCCAAAATAGTTTCCCAACCGAATTCGTATTTTTTATTTTCTAAATCAACGCGTAAATCGTCTTCTGTGTATTTCATATTCTTTTATTAAAGTGAAAAACTCTCTCCGCAACCACAGGTTCTGCTCGCGTTTGGGTTATTAAAAACAAAACCTTTTCCATTTAAACCACCAGAATATTCCAAAATGGTACCAGCAAGATAAAGGATAGATTTTCTTTCGATAATTACTTTTATGCCGTTATCTTCAAAAACCTGATCGTTTTCCTCCTTTTTATTATCAAACTTCAAAACATATTCTAAACCTGAGCAACCACCGCTTTTCACACCAACTCTGATGAAATCTTCAGTAGGATTAAAACCATCTTCAGTCATTAGCTGGATGGCTTTTTCTTTTGCGTTATCTGATATTTTTATCATTATTTTTATTTAGACTTATTTTAAAGTACAAAAATACTATATTTAAAATCAATTACAAATACAGCACAAATTATTTGTCTATCATACAGATTGATATTTATCATTTATGGGGCATTGTGTTAAAGTATTTATAAAAAATGCAAATTTAAAATATCTTCACTCTTTAAAATTAACTTTGCTCTGCTTTTATTATCAAACATCAAAACTAATATGAAACGTCTCTTTATTTTAATGCTATTTTTAAGTTCTTTTGGGCAATTTTTTAGCCAAACGCAACGGTTTATTTACGACACAGAAATAAATTCTGACACTATAAATCTTCAGCCACTTAAACATGAGCGCACATTTTTAGATCTTAAAAATGGACAATCCACATTCATAAGTGAAAACAAATTATTAAAAGATTCTTTAATTTCTGTATTTAAAAAACAGGAAGAAAGCAATCCAAAACTTGAGAAAAGAAATAAAAAAAATAAATCAGATTCTCCAAAACTTGCTGCTGGTAATTCTTTGAAACCTAGTTTTTTTAATTTTTTTATTGAGAAAAATATAGACGACAAAAAAGTGTCGTTGGTAGAAAATATAGGGCCGCAACAAATCTATTATCTAGAAGACAGAAAAATCCCTTGGAAAATTTCAAAAGAAACAATGTTAATCAATGGATATAAAACACAAAAAGCCACAGTAAATTTTGGCGGAAGATCTTGGACTGCGTGGTTTGCACCCGATATTAAAATTTCTGATGGGCCATATAAATTCTATGGTTTGCCAGGGTTAATTTTAAAATTAGAAGATGAAAAAGGCGATTATTTGTTTACTTTTTTAAAGAAAATTACCATTCCAAACGCTTATGCCGAACAAGTTCAGCCTAACGCAAAACAATCAACAAGAAATAATTTTAACGGAGATAAAGCGGCAATAGAGTTTGAAATGCTTCAAAGTAGAAAAGACAAATATTCTAGAGATTCCAATTCTGAAATATCCGGCAGAAAAGGTAGAATGCATGGCGGTGGAATGGGCGGCGGAAGAAGTGGCGGAATGGAAGGTGGCGGTGACAGAATGCGAGGCGGTGGCGAAAGAAATGCGGAAAGCGAAGATGATGAAATGGGTTCACAAACGCCAAGCAATAATCAATTTAGCGGTTTTGAAGGACAAAGAAATGCTTTTGGTGGTAGAAGCCAAAATGGCAATTCAAACAATAATTTTGGAAATTTCAGAAGCGATTCCGACGGAAACCCAATAGAATTAAGATAAAAAAATATAACAATGAAAATAATAAAATTATTAAGTTTACTTGCAATGCCTTTAATTATGGCGCAGCAAACAACAAGATTCGTCTATCAAGTCTCTATAAAAACAGATTCTACAGACGCGAAATCTGTAAAAACAGAATTGGCAAATTTAGACGTATCACCCACAGAATCTATCTTTTATGGCGATAAGCGTTTAAAACGCGACTCTATTTTTGCTAGAGCAAGACAAACAAGAAATTTTAATTTCGACCGAAGCATGTTTGAGAATTTGCAATCTAATATTGATTTTATCATTAAAAAAAATTATGAAGACCAAAGTTTAGTTTTTAGAAGCAGAATCGGTAGAGATGAATATTCTTATGAAGAAAAACCAAATTTTAACTGGAAAATTTTACCCGAAACCGTTAAAATTGGTGATTATAAAACGCAGAAAGCAGAAATGACTTACGGCGGTAGAAAATGGGATGCCTGGTTTACCACAGATGTTCCTGTTTTGGATGGCCCTTATAAATTTTCTGGCTTACCTGGCTTAATCGTAAAAATTGAAGATGAAAAAGGCGACTATTCTTTTGATTTGATGGAAAGTAAAAAAATTGATGCGCCAGCAGAATTTCTCACACGTGGAAATGTGGTGAAACTTTCTAAAAAAGACTTTTTAAAACAAAATGCAACTTACCGAAAAGATCCGGTTTCGTATATGCAAAGCAGCCTAAATTCTAGAGGCGGCAGAGGTGGCGGAAATAGACCCAGCCCAACACCGCAAGACAGAAAAGAGCAAGAAGACAGACTGAAAAAAAGCATTGCAGATTTTAATAATCCGATAGAATTAAACTAAAGAAAAAAAGCAAATCGTGTAGATTTGCTTTTTTATTTTTAAGATTTCAACCATTCGGAAGAACTTAAATAATTTTGATCTGGATAATAAATAAACAGACAATTTTGGTCTTTTATGGTATTGATAATTGGCTCTGCTAACTCGCGCGAAACAGCCGGGCAACCCCAACTTCTACCAATTCTTTTGTGGTTTTTTGCGAAATCATTGCTCACATAATCTGCACCGTGCATTACGATCGCACGTTGCAAAGCCGCGTCATTAAAGCCTTTATCCATCCCAATTAATTTTAAAGAAAAACCATTTTTGCCCGTGTAGGTTTCTTCGGTAATATAAAAGCCCAAACTGCTTTGGTGCGAACTTTCGGTGTTTGAAAAATGCGCTGCAAACTCATCGCCAGTTCCCATTCCGTGGGCAACCAATGTGTTGAAAATTACTTTTTTCTTATCTAAATCTATCACCCAAAGTCTTTTGGAATTTGAAGATTTGCTAAAATCTGCTATGGTTAAAACATGAGATTCTTTAGGTAATTTTCCATCGCTTTTTAATTTTTCAAAACCTTTGAAGGCTTTTTCGAAAACGTCTTCATCTAATTGTTCATTGTTAGAAAAATCAATCTCAGAAAAAATAGCATCGGCTTTTGAACTATTTAAACTTGTAATGGCTTTAAAATCGGTTTCTGCTTTCACAGAATCATTTTTAAAACCGCTTTTCTCCGCACGAATTTTTGGTAAAACAAATGATGTAATTACTAAATAAACAGGGATAAAAATAAAAAAGACTTTCTTCATATCAAATTTTAGAATGCAAAAATAAGTAGTTTAACTTGTTTTAAACCTGTATAATATCTTAAAATTGTGTGCTTTAACATTTTTTAAGACACTTTAACTTAAATAAATAATTGTTTTTAACTGTTTTTTCTAACTTTGTAACAAGAAAATGAAAAATATTCAAAATCTTTTCATCTTTATTTTTTCTGTTGGAATTTTAATTCTTCCAACACAAAATCTTATGGCGCAAAATATGCCGCAAGCCAAATGTTGCACATCACAAAGCGTTTGTCATAATAATATGCCCGCGAAAAATCACAAGAACTCTACGTCTCACGATTGCTGTAGTGTAAGTATTTGCGTTTTTCAATTCATCAATTCTGCGGAAAGTATATCTACAGAATGTTATCATTTTAATAATTTTAAAAAGAAACTTTCTTTCTTTTATTCTCATCAATTACTTCCAAACACCTATTTAGAAGGCGTTTTTCAACCACCGAAATTTATTTAATTAAAACAACATTAAAGCAGAAGTCTGCCCAATTTTAATTAACTAAATCTTAAAAAATGAAAACAATTTTAGGCAAAATTGTGCCTTTGTTCATCTTTCTATTTTGCACAATTCTCTCAGCGCAAAATCTTAAAACTTATGAAAAAGCAATTGTGAATGGCAATTGTGTGCAATGTAAAACGCGAATAGAAAACGCAGCGAAAAGCGCGAATGCTGAGACGGCAGTTTGGTCTCCTGATACAAAAGTGTTGCAAATAGAGTTCAATCCGGCGAAAACATCTTTAGAAAAAATTCTAAAAAAAATTGCGCAAGTGGGTCACGATAATGAAAAATTCAAAGCAGATGATGAAGCTTATAAAAATCTTCCAAGTTGTTGTTTGTATGATAGAGAACAAAATCTAGAAGATTTTTTACCAAATAAGACCGCGACTGTTTCTAAAATATTACAAGATCATTCAATGCAAATGGATGCGCAAGACGACCATTCTAATCATAAAGAAAAAAGCCAGAATATAGAAGGCGTAAAACTTTTAAAATTACAAGATCCAACCGCGATTGATAGCAAATCTGCAGGTTTAACGATGAATATGAACGGAAAAGAATTTCTAAAAGCCGCTTGCTGCAATTTATCTGAAAGTTTTGAAACCAACGCAACTGTGGATGTATCTTACAGTAACGCTGTAACCGGAACTAAACAACTGAAAATGCTCGGTTTAGACCAAAAATATACAGCAATTACGCAGGAACAATTGCCGCAAGTTCACGGTTTATCGGCTGCGTATGGTTTAAATTTTATTCCCGGGAAATGGATTGCTTCTATACAATTAACAAAAGGTGGAAGTACCGTCGTAAACGGATATGAAAGCATCACAGGACAAATAAATACGGAACTTTTAAAATACAAAGATAAACCAGAAACGGCGATTAATCTTTTTTTAGATTCTAATTTGCGAACAGAAATCAATTTAACTTCAACACAATTGCTTTCCGAACATTGGTCGCAAAGTGTACTGCTTCACGGAAACGGCACTTTTTCTGAGCGAGATTCTAATAATGATGGTTTTCTAGACCAACCAAAAGGCAACCAAATAAATGTGGCTTATTTACTCGATTTCAATAATTTAGAAAAGAGCGGTTTGATGTCACATTTTGGAATTAATTATGTGAAAGATGAAAGAAATGCCGGACAAAAAGGTTACGATTTTAGCAAACCACAAAATGTGCAAAGTTTATATGGAGTAGGAATCAATACCTCGCGTTTCCAATTTTGGAATAAAACAGGATATATTTTTAAAGACAAACCGGGCAAAAGTATCGGCTGGATGAACCAACTAACCGTTCATCAGCAAAACAGTTTTTTCGGGTTGAGAAATTATGACGGCAAAGAAACTTCATATTATTCCAATTTTATTTTTGAAGGAATCTTGGGAAACACAAACAATAAATTTAAAACTGGCGCAAGTTTTCTGTATGATTCTTACAATGAAAATTACTTGACGCAAAATTATACAAGAACAGAAACGGTGCCAGGATTATTTTTTGAATATACATTAACTGGTGTGAAATATACTTTGGTAGCAGGTGTTCGCGCAGATTTTCACAATTTGGCGGGAACACAATTTACACCGAGAATAAATTTTAAATATGATATTGCGCCAAAAACAACTTTGCGACTTTCTGCTGGCAGAGGTTTTAGAACGGCAAATATTTTTGCGGAAAATCAGCAATATTTTGCATCAAACAGAACACTAGAAATAAGAAATAATGGCGGTGATATTTATGGTTTAAAACCGGAAATCGCTTGGAATTTTGGCGCGAGTTTAGTACAAGAATTTAAGTTTCTGCGCAGAAAAAGTAGCTTTATTTTAGATTTTTTCAGAACCGATTTCCAGCATCAGGTTTTGGTAGATCTTTACCAATCGCCGCAGAAAATTTTGTTTTATAATTTAGAAGGTTTTTCTTTTGCAAATAGTTTCCAAGCGCAATGGGATTTTTCTTTGGTAAAAAATTTAGATTTTCGCTTGGCTTATAAATACTATGATGTGCAAGCAAATTACATTTCAGGTAAAAGAGAAGTGCCATTTATCCCTAAAAACAGAGGTTTTGCGAATATGTCTTACGCCACAAACAAAACGGAAAAAGGTGGTTTTTGGTCGGTTGATTTGACATACAATTTGGTCGGTTCGCAAAATTTACCAACAACAGCAAGTAATCCGCAAGAATTTCAGTTGGGTGCAAAATCTTCTGCGTTTTCTACTTTGAATGGACAAATCGCGAAAAATTTTAATGAAAAATTCCGGGTTTATCTTGGTGCGGAAAATATCACTTCTTACAAACAAAACCGCCCTATTTTGGATGCGCAAAATCCATTTAGAAATTATTTTGATGCGGGAATGGTTTATGCGCCGATTATGCCGGTAAATATTTATTTAGGTGTTGATTTTAAATTTTAGTGAAATATTTAATTTTAAATAATTTAAAGAAAATTAAAATTAAAAAAGGCTCGAAATATAGAAATTCGAGCCTTTATTCTGTGAAATTTTTTAATTTTTTTGGATAGTTCTTTTGGATAAAATCCTATTGAAAATTATTTGTTATAATTTTCTTCAACTTGATCCCAATTGATTAAATCAAAGAAATTGGTTACATAATCTGGTCTTTTGTTTTGGTAATTTAAGTAGTAAGCATGTTCCCAAACATCGATTCCTAAAATTGGTGTTCCGCTGCAATCTGCAACTGGCATTAATGGATTATCTTGGTTTGGTGTAGAGCAAATTGCTACAGAACCATCTTCTTTTTTGCACAACCAAGCCCAGCCAGAACCGAATCTCGTTTTTGCGGCCGTTGCGAAATCTTCTTTAAATTTTTCATAACCACCCATTTTTTCGATGGCTGCTTTTACGTTTCCTACTGGTTCTTTGCTTCCGCCTGGTTTTAAAATTTTCCAAAAAAGACTGTGGTTGTAATGTCCACCGCCGTTGTTTCTTACCGCTGCTTTATCTGAACCTGTTTTGCAAACTTCTTCGATAGATTTTCCATCTAAATCCGTTCCTTCAATGGCTTTGTTTAAATTATCCACATAACCTTGGTGGTGTTTTGTGTAGTGAATTTCCATTGTTTTTGCATCTATGTGTGGTTCTAATGCGTCGTACGCAAATCCTAAGTCTGGTAATTGAAATGACATAATATTATATTTTTTTAAATGTTCTTCTCAAAAATAAGCAATAATTATGCAAAAGCCTAAGTGATTGATAGAATTTATTAAATCTTTAACATTGATAAATTCACTTAAACTTAAAATATTAAGTTTCGCTTGATTAAAAATCACTCAACGTTTCTTTTACAATTTCACGGTAATTTTTCTTAATAGCCGTAATAACTTTTAATTTTTCTCCATCAAAACCTTTATCAGAAATTGAAAACATTTTAGGATTATAGTTTCTAACATTTTTGTCGCTCCAAAGTATGATTTCTGTAATAAGTGGCGCTAAATCAATCCCTTTTTCTGTTAGTAAATAAATATTCTCTTTTTTATTTGAAGGCAATTTTCTTTTACTAATTAAATCAAAACGCTCTAATAATTTCAACCTTGACGATAAAATATTGGTCGCAATTTTTTCTTCAGATAATGAAATTTCTTTAAAAGTTTTCTTCCCGCCTAAAAGCAAATCTCTGATAATCAGCAACGACCATTTATCGCCAATAATATCCAAAGTTGATGCAATGGGACAGGAAGAACGAAATTTATTTTCCATTTTTTATATTATTTTTACTTGCAATTTAAAAGTTATTTATATCTTTGCTTGCAATTTGAAAGCAAAAATAACAAATTTTTAATGAAATCGCCATTATCAAGTTTGCAAATAAACATTTATGAAATTAGGCGATTGAATATGATTTTAAAATAATAAAATATACTTATGAAACTATCCAAACAAATTGTGCTAATAACTGGCGGCGGTTCGGGAATTGGGCTTGCTCTTGCCAAAAAATTTCTTGAAAATAATAATACCGTTATTATCACCGGAAGAAATCTTGCAAAATTGCAAAAAGTACAAGCCGAATTTCCCAAAATCAATATTTTTCAAAGTGATGTGACCGACGATGCGGAAGTGAGAATGCTTGCAGATGATATTTCACAAAAGTTTGAAGGCATAGATATTTTGGTAAATAATGCCGGAATAATGAATTTAGTAGATGCTGGAAACGAAAAAAATGACCTTCAAAAACAAATGGAAGAGATTGAAATTAATTTTAATTCGCCTTTGAGAATGTTTCATTATTTTTTGCCACAACTAAAAAAAAGTAAGAATGCTGCTTTAATTAATGTTTCTTCAGGATTGGCTTACGTTCCTTTCGCACAAGCACCGGTTTATTCGGGCACAAAATCGGCATTGCATTTTTGGACAAAATCTATTCGCCCACAACTAAAACCGCACAATATAAAAGTTATTGAGGTATTGCCGCCTGTTGTGAAAACAGATATATTTGATGGTATCGAAGCAAGCGAGGATGATTTTAAACCTATTCTTCCCCAAAAATTAGCCGATCTTTTTTGGAAAGATTTCATCAAAGGAAAGGAAGAAATCACACCAGGAATGTCTTCTCAACTAAAATTAATGAACAGATTGGCGCCAAAATTTATTTTTAAACAACTAAACAAGCAAGCAATTCCAAATCTGTAAATTATGAAAAAAATAATTTCAATCATTACCATTCTCGCCATTGGTGCATTTATTGGGAACATGCTCAATATTGGTTTGAGTCATGCCAAATATTGGCAATCGCTTGCTCCGATAGATTTTATGAAATTTTTTGCCATAGATTTTCCTTTGCTTTTAGTTCCAACTGCTGTAACGCTTTTGCCTGCTTGGTTGGGAAGTCTTTGGTTATTTTTGAAATCGGAAAAAAAATCGGAAACTAAAAAATATTGGTTATTTGCATTTATCGGTTTAACGCTTACAATTTTGCAAACTTCCATCTATCATTTGCCGATGAATTTAGATTTTATAGCATTGAAATATGATGCTGCAACTGCTTCAAGCAAACTTCAAGATTGGGTTATTTCTCACTGGATACGAATTATTATCGCAATTATTTCTGGCGTTTACGCGCTTTTAGGATTTCAAAATCAAACAAATTAAAATTAAAAATATGGACAATTTTACAATTATTAACTTGCAAGCATTAACAGGTTCGATCTCTCTTTTTCTTGTATTCAAATGGTGGGTTCAGCCACGAGTTGCTCATTTATCTGTTCAGGATGCATTGTTGCCTTTTGTATTTTTAAATGCATTTCGATATTTAGGTTTATCGTTTATGGCCAAAGAGCAAATTTATGATGGGTTTCCTGTAGATTTTCTGAAAATAGTTGGTTTATGGGATTTTGCTGTTTCCGTTTTGGCAATTATAACAGCAATTGCTTTAAAAAAGAAATGGCGTTTTGCTATACCAATGGTTTGGATTTTTAATATATTCGGTTTTGCAGATTTAATAAATGCTTTTCCCCAGTTCTTTGGATTAAAACTTTACGACCACAATTTGGGTTTTATTTGGTTAATGTTTGTTACATATGGTTTGGCAGCATTTTTAAGCCATATTTATATTTTTTATAGATTACTTAAAAATTTAAAAAAGAATTAGCAAAAAAATTTAATTTAAAAATAAAAAAAGTCAATTAAAAAAAGTGTATTTAGCCTAAATGTGCTAATTTAGTATTAAGAATTTAGATTAATTTTAAATGTGCCGAAAAACACATTGAATTCCGATTTTATAAGACAAAAGCAAGTTTATCGGAAGTGATACTCATTTCACAAATTCTTAGTATTAAGTAAATAATGAAAAAAAAAATATTCCTTTTAACCGTCTTGTTTTATTGCATTTATGTTTCTGCTCAAAAACACATATATTTAGATGAACCAAAATTAACAGATACTGAAATCCAAAATATGACACCGACGATGAAAGCAGATGCGCCCGCAGAAGTCCTTTATCAGTCGTATAGTTACAGAATAGAGCGAAATGGATATATGTATAGTGACGTTATAAGCAGAATAAAAATTTATGATAAAGACAAAGCAAGCAATTATTTAGACGTTGCAATTCCACTTTATGTTTCTCCAAAAGGCGATTTCGAAAAATTAGTTAAATTAAAAGCCTATACATATAATTTTGAAAATGGAAAAATAAAGGAGGCCAAAGTAGAAAAAGATTCAAAATTCAAATCCAAAGAAGACAAAAACTATAATATTGTCAAATTTGCATTTCCAGAGGTGAAAAATGGATCAGTTGTCGAATACCATTACACCATCGAAACGCCATTTATTTCATCTGTACCAAGAGTAATAATTGAACAGGCTATCCCCGTAAAATACATAGAATACTGTTTTGAAACACCGAAAATTTTGGGATATACGATTAATTACAAAGGTCCAATATCTCCAACTTTTAAAGAGAGAGAAAACAGAGATATTTATAACGGAGACAGTTATACCTACCGTTTTGCCTATGTCAATGTACCAGCCTACAAAGAAGAAAAATTTGTACATAATAATGATAATTATAAAACATCTATAAGAGCAGAAATAAATTCTAGCACAACGGGTGGAAAATTAAATAAATATACGGTTACTTGGAATGATGTTCGAAAAAAACTTTATGATGAAAAAGATTTTGGAGATCAACTAAAAATAATGTCTTATGTAAAAAACATTTTACCAGAAAATGTAAAATCTATTTCCGATGATGTGGAAAGAGCAAGTGCCATTTTGAAATTTGTACAAGACAATTATAAATGGAATAATGAAAGCGATGTACTAACGGACAAAGGCGTGAAAAATCTTATCTCCACAAAAATTGGCAATAGCGCCGAAATAAATTTATTAATGATAATGTTGATGAAAGACACTGGGATAAAAGCAAACCCTGTTGTTTTATCTACAGTAAAACGCGGCTTATTGTTACCTAATTCGCCTTCATTATCTAAACTTAATTATGTAATCGCTGGTGTGGAAAATGATCACAAAATCTACCTATTCGACGGAACTAGCAGATATTCAAGCAAGAACATAATTCCTCCACGCGCATTAAATTATACTGGCTTTTTAATGACAGATAAAGACGCAAAGCAACTAAACATCGTTTTTCCAGACCACAGCGAAACAGATTTGGAAATTGATGCAAAATTGAATGAAAACGGAACTTTTACTGGTCGATTTTCAACTATTGATAAAAAATTATTTGCGATGATTTCTCGAGAGTCTTACGAAAACAACAAAGATGATTACCAAAAACAATATAAGGAAAAATATGCATTTCCATTTAAAAATATTAAATCTGGACCAACAGAAAATGGTTCTTTTGCTACTTCTTTTGAATTTGATGCTGACACTTTTGTGGATGCAATTGGCAATAAATTTGTATTTAACCCTTTGCTATTTCTATATTCTAAAAATCACGAATTCAATCAAGAAGAGGCTCGAAAAGCACCCATTGAATTTCTATCTGCTTATGATAAAATAAAAAAAGTTACTATCACTCTGCCAGAAGGTTATACTTTTGAAAACGTGCCAAAATCCAAAAAATTTAAGACCCAAGACAATTCTATTTCTTATTCATACAATGTTATGCAAGAAGGAAATAAATTAACTGTGGAAGCCATAACCACAGTAGATGATTCTGTTTTTCCAAAAGAATATTACCCAGTATTCAAACAAATTTTTGATAATATAACCAAACTTGAAGCACAAGTGGTTACGGCGATAAAAAAATAAAAAAAGCCAATCGAAATAAATGGATTGGCTTTTTTTATATTAATTTTTAAAAACTATCTATTCATAGACATTAAAAATTCTTCATTGTTTAATGTAGATTTCATTTGCTTATTCACAAAATCCATCGCTTCTAAAGGATTCATATCAGACAAATATTTTCTTAAAATCCACATTCTCTGCAACGTCACTTCATCTAAAAGAATATCATCTCTTCGGGTACTTGAAGACACCAAATCTACCGCAGGATAAATTCTTTTGTTAGAAATCTTACGATCTAATTGAAGTTCCATATTCCCAGTTCCTTTAAATTCTTCAAAAATCACTTCATCCATTTTAGATCCTGTGTCTATTAATGCTGTTGCGATAATGGTTAAAGATCCACCATTTTCAATTTTTCTCGCTGCGCCAAAAAAACGTTTCGGTTTGTGTAACGCATTTGCATCTACACCACCAGAAAGTATTTTTCCTGAAGCTGGCGTTACGGTGTTATAAGCTCTTGCGAGACGTGTGATAGAATCTAATAAAATCACCACATCGTGGCCACATTCTACCATTCTCTGTGCTTTCGCCAAAACTAAATTAGCCACTTTTACGTGTTTGTCTGCAGATTCATCAAACGTAGAAGCAATCACTTCTGCATTTACGCTTCTTTCCATATCTGTCACTTCTTCTGGTCTTTCATCTATCAAAAGAACCATCATATACGCTTCTGGATGGTTTGAGGAAATGGCATTTGCAATATCTTTTAGCAACATTGTTTTACCCGTTTTGGGTTGTGCAACAATCATTGCGCGTTGCCCTTTCCCAATTGGTGCGAATAAATCTACAATTCTGGTAGAAAGTGTAGAACCTTTCCCTGCCAAATTAAATTTTTCTTGTGGGAAAAGCGGCGTAAGATATTCAAAAGCAACGCGATCTTTTATAAAATCTAAATCTCGACCGTTTACTTCAACTGGCTTTAAAAGCGAAAAATATTTTTCACCTTCCTTTGGTAATCTTACAATTCCACGAACCGTGTCTCCAGTTTTTAAACCATAATTTCTTATTTGATTGGTAGAAACATACACATCATCTGGCGAAGAAATATAACTGAAATCCGAAGAGCGTAAAAACCCATAATTGTCTGGCAAAATTTCTAAAACGCCTTCAATAGTAACAATGCCGTCAAAATTAAATTCTTTTTTCTTTTCTTGCTCTTCGCTGTGGTCAGAATTTTTAGAATTTTGGTTTTGTTGATTTTTATTTTGATTGGGATTTTGCTTCCTATTGCTCGGATGGTTTGGGTTATTGTTGTTCGCTTTGCTATTATTCTGTTGATTTTTATTTTGCTGAACGGGTTGCTGCGGTTTTTGTTCTGCTTTTTGCTCCGTATTTTCTAGCGCTTCGGTTTTATTCTCAGGCGCTACTTCGGTTTTTTCGGCTTCCACAACTTTTTCAACTTGTTTCTTTTGTACTCTTTTGCGCGTTTTCGGTGCGCTCGCAGGAATCACTTCAGTTTTGTCGTTATCTTTTTCTTCTGAAGATGGCTTTTCGGGGGTGTTTTCAAAGGCTATTTCAGCAGTTTCTACCGCCGTAGTTTTTACTGGCTTCTTTCTTGGCGCTGCTTTTCTTGCTGGTTTTTTTACTTCCGAAACTGGTTCCGAAACCTTCTCTTCGGGTGTTTCTGTAGCATTATAATACTCTTTGGCCACTTTTGTGTTTGAGGCTTGAAAATCTAAAATAGCAAAAACTTTGTCGTCTTCCGTGCTGTTTTTTGAAGTTTTGATGCCCAAAGCATCAGAGATTTTGGTTAAATCATCAGAAGATTTAGACCTTAATTTTTCGAGGTTAAACATAAAATATGTTAAATATGTAAATTATAAGTGTGTGCAAATAAGAAGTTTAAGTCGGGCGACTTGTGTCTTTATTGTAATTTGTAATGCAAATCTACACTATTTTTTGAATTGTGCAAAAATTAATTTACTTTTGCTCAACCAATTCTTACTTAAAAGAAAGCCTAAATGATACAAAGAATTCAAAGTATTTGGTTGCTAATTGCCATTTTCGGCGCTGTATTTTTATACAGCACTTCAACCGATTTTGATGCAGAAATGAACGCGCCAATCCTGTTGATTTCCTGCGCCGTATTAGTCGTTTTAGGTGGTTTAAGTTTATTTGGTTTTAAAAATAGAAAAAGACAAATTTTGCTGAATAAAATCAGCATCGTTATAAACGTTTTGTTGCTAGGTTTGTTGTCTTATTGGTTACTAAAATTATCTGGAGGAATTAATTTTCCTGAGAAAGGTATTGAGCCTATTTTTCCGGTGATATCTATTATTTGTCTGCAAATTGCAAACATTTATATCCGGAGAGATGAAAGGATCGTGAAATCTGTAGACCGTTTACGATAAACTCACAACGATTTTTTTTGAGTTGAGCAGTTTCTTTTATGGAAACTGCTTTTTTTATACTAAAACCCTATCTAAATGAAACTACTTTTTAATTTAAAAAATTATGCTATAAAATTGAATATTTAGCGAGATTAAAAAGAAATTTTCAAGCCGTTTTGCAATTTTAAAACGAGTAATCTTCTATAATTTAAAATCAGTATTTTTGCCTCTTAAATATAAATTTAAATGAAACCCTTTCAAAGAATATTATTTTTCGCAAAACCACATAAAAAGTATCTTATTTTAAGTATCTTTTTCAATATTCTTTATTCTGCATTAAGCATTTTTTCAATCATCACGATGCTTCCTATACTGCGGATTGTCTTTAAATTAGACAAAGGTATTGATACCTCGAAAGTTCCCGTCTACGCAGGAGAAATTGGCGGTTATTTCGAATATTTAAAAAATCTCGCTTACTATAAAATACAATTAAGCATCAATGAATACGGCGGTATCAAAGTTTTAGCAACACTTTGTATTATTACAGCATTTTCATTTTTATTGAGAAATTTATTTCGCTATTTGGGCGCTTATTTTTTAGTGAATTATAGAGTCGGGATTACAAAAGATTTACGAACTTCCATGTACGATAAATTTTTGCAATTGCCCGTTTCCTTTTTCACAGAGCAGAGAAAAGGTGATATGATGAGCCGAATTTCAAACGATATTGGCGCCGTAGAAGGCGGCATAATGGGGGCTTTGGTAGATTTAATCAATGCGCCATTTATGATAATCGGGACTTTGTTCACGCTTTTTGCGCTCGATGCCAATCTGACTTTATTTTCGCTAATTATTTTCCCCGTGATGGGATTATTGATTTCTTGGGTAGGGAAAAGTTTAAAAAAACAAGCCACATCAGCACAAGAAGAATTGGGAAATATGTTCTCATTAGTAGATGAAACCTTAAAATCATCAAAAGTCATCAAAATTTTCAATGCCGATGTTATTTTAAAAAACCGCTTCAATAATACCACCAATCTTTGGCAAAAATTCGCCATCGGAATGAGCCGTAGAAGAGAATTGGCCTCACCGATGAGTGAATTTCTCGGTTCCATCACCATACTTTTAATCACTTGGTTTGCCGGCGTAAATATCATTAACGGAACCAATAATGATCCTGTTACTTTTTTAGCATTCATTGCTTTGTTTTTTCAAATTTTAGATCCTGCAAAAAAATTATCGAATTCTATTTCCTCCATACAAGGCGGAATGGCGAGTTTAGATCGGGTTTCAGAAGTTTTAGATTATGATTTAAAAATCGAAGAAGTAGAAAGCCCAATTTCAATTTTAGATCTAAAAAATGAAATTGAATTTAAAAATATTGGTTTTTATTACGATGTCGATAATGTGATATTGAAACATTTTTCCCTCACACTTCCAAAAGGAAAAACCGTTGCTTTGGTCGGACAATCTGGAAGTGGGAAAACCACAATCGCCAATTTACTAGCCAGATTTTATGATGTTTCGGAAGGTGAAATTTTAATTGACGGCATAAATGTTAAAGAATTAAACATCAAAGAATACCGCCATTTACTCGGAATGGTAACACAGGAATCTGTTTTATTTAATGATTCTGTTTACAATAATATTTTGATGGGGAAACCTTCAGCAACCCAGGAAGAAGTAATTGAAGCAGCGAAAATTGCAAATGCAGATACTTTCATCACCGAACTTCCAGAAGCGTATAACACCAATATCGGCGATGATGGAAACAAACTTTCTGGCGGGCAAAAACAAAGATTGTCTATCGCAAGAGCGGTTTTAAAAAACCCACCGATTATGATTTTGGATGAAGCCACTTCTGCTTTAGACACAGAATCTGAAAAATTTGTGCAAGATGCTTTAGATAAAATGATGGAAAACCGCACCTCATTAATCATCGCGCACCGACTTTCTACCATACAAAAAGCCGATTGGATTGTGGTGATGGAACGCGGCGAAATTGTAGAACAGGGAACGCATCAAGAATTAATGGACAAAAAATCAACTTATTATAAATTGGTAGAGTTGCAGAATTTTAAGTAAAAAAGTGTGAATTTTAAAAAACTTTTTTGTAATTAAGTAGAAATCCAAACAAATAATTCAATGTTCTTTGTTGAAAATCCGTGTATTAATTATTCTATTTTTTAATTTAAAAGAATTCCAAACCATCACAAGTGGAAAACCAAGAAAACATTGCAAAAAAATGGCAAATTTGTCCAGAATGCAACGGACAAGGCAGAGTACGCCAAAAAATTAAGAGAAAGAAAAAACTTTACTACGAAAAGGCTTTAGAAATTTATGAAAATACTGACCAAAAAGGAGAAAAACCAATTCCCCCAAAAAGCCATTTGAAAATCTGTGAAAATTGCAACGCTTCAGGTATAATTCCAAGTGAAAATTATCCAATTCCCGATACAGAACATTTTCCAAAAATCGCCATTATTGGCGGCGGAATTGGCGGCGTTGCTTTAGCAGTCGCTTGTTTACACCGTGGTATTCCGTTTACATTATACGAAAAAGATGAAAGTTTCAACGCCAGAATGCAAGGTTACGGTCTCACTTTGCAACAAGCCAATGTCGCTATCAAAGCTTTCGGAATTAAAAAATTAAAAGACGGCATAGTTTCTACAAGACACGTGGTGCACAACATTGAAGGCAAAATTCTTGGCGAATGGGGAAAACGAAAATGGTTGGCCAATAATGAAAAAACCGCAACTAGACGCTCCAATATGCATATTGCACGGCAATCTTTGCGCTTGGAACTTCTTCAGCAACTCGATGAAAAAAATGCCGTAAAATGGAACCACCAATTATTAGATTTAAAAAATTTAACAGACAAAACTGTAGAATTAAAATTTAAAATTAATGATGAAATAAAAACCACAAAAGCAGATTTGGTTGTTGGTGCAGACGGAATTCGTAGCACAGTTCGGAATTTTATTATTGATGAAAAACTGTCGCCATTGCGTTATTTAGATTGCATTGTGATTTTAGGAATTTGTCCTTTAAAAAAAAATAAAACTTTAAAAAGCGAATTATTAGATTCCGAAACAGTATTTCAAACGGCAAATGGCGTAGAAAGAATGTATATGATGCCCTATTCATCAACCGAAATTATGTGGCAATTCAGCTATCCAATTTCGGAAGAATTAGCCCTAAATTTAAGTCGTGAAGGTTCAAAAGCCCTAAAAAACGATGTCTTTGAGCGAACGAAAAGTTGGCACTCGCCCATCTCAGACATTATTTCGGGAACGCCACAAGAAAATATTTCGGGATATCCCGTTTATGATCGCGTGGTTTTAAATTCTGATTTATTTAAAAAAATCGGTTCGGTAACATTACTTGGCGATGCGGCGCATCCGATGAGTCCGTTTAAAGGTCAAGGCGCGAATCAGGCTTTGCTTGATGCTTTATCATTAGCAAAAATAATTTACAAAAATTGCAAATATAAAAACTGGCGAGAAGACGGTATTAGAACTTCCGTTTTAAATCAATTTGAAAAAGAGATGCTGGAAAGAACTGCTATTAAAGTTAAAGATTCGCGCGAGGCAGCAACAATATTGCATTCTGAAACGGTTTTAATTGAAACCAATCAGCCAAGAGGAAATATTTTGAAATAGAATCTTGCATAATTTTATTACTGAAAATTTCTAACGCAAACCTGCCTGCCGAAAGACAGATTTGCGCTTAAAAATTAACCTAAAATATTTTACAATTTACTTTTATTTAAAATCCCTATTTTTGTGTTTTAAATAACAGAAATGCAAGATTTTTTAGATAATGACGATGATGTTTTCACAGGCAAAGAACATACGCCTTTGCGCGAAGATGCTTTTGAAAAATTACCATCAGAAAAAATCGAAATCATTCAGCATCATTTTGGGAAAATAATGGAAACTTTGGGTTTGGATATGACCGACGATTCCTTGAAAGATTCGCCAAAAAGAGTTGCCAAAATGTATGTGAATGAGATTTTTGGGGGCTTGTTGCCAGAAAACAAACCCACCATTTCCAGTTTTTCTAACAAATACAAATACCGCCAAATGTTGGTGGAAAAAGACATCACGGTTTATTCTTTCTGCGAACATCATTTTTTACCAATCATCGGAAGAGCGCACGTTGCCTATATTTCAAACGGCGAAGTGATCGGTCTTTCTAAAATTAACAGAATTGTAGATTATTATGCAAAACGTCCGCAAGTTCAGGAACGTTTGACGATGCAAATTGTTGATGCTTTGAAAGAAGCCTTGAACACAACTGATGTTGCCTGTATTATTGATGCAAAACACCTTTGCGTGAATTGTCGCGGCATAAAAGACACGGCAAGTTCTACCATAACAGCAGAATTAAGCGGCATTTTCCGAAGCAACCCAATTACACGACAAGAATTTTTGCATTATGTGGGAAGCCACACAAAATTGGATTAAATTTTTCGCTAGCAACGTCAAGAGATTCTTATAATTTAAAGATAAATCCAGTTTACAGTAAACCATCAACTACCAACCAACAATAATTAGCAACATGCAACTCAAAATATACAACTCACTCTCCGGAGAAAAAGAAATCTTCAAACCCATCCACGAAAACAAAGTTGGAATGTACGTTTGTGGACCCACAGTTTATAGCAACGTGCATCTTGGAAATGTGCG
This sequence comes from Halpernia humi, assembly GCF_900108025.1. Lineage (GTDB taxonomy): Bacteria > Bacteroidota > Bacteroidia > Flavobacteriales > Weeksellaceae > Halpernia > Halpernia humi. Next base: position 43,616 of record NZ_FNUS01000002.1, on the reverse strand, counting down.
CACTTTTTTAAATTTCGATTTTATTTACCGCAGTTTAATGTATTTCGGATACGATGTTCGCTATGTGCGAAATATAACTGATGCAGGACATTTAACCGATGATGGCGATGTGAATAACGACCGTTTTGTGAAACAATCCCGTTTGGAAAAATTAGAACCAATGGAGATTGTGCAAAAATATACCATAGATTTTCATAAGGTTTTAGATGAATTTAATTTGCTGCCACCGACAATTGAACCTACAGCAACCGGACATATTTTAGAACAAATAGAACTCACGCAAAAATTACTAGACACGGGGTTTGCATACGAAAGCAACGGTTCTGTCTATTTTGATGTTTTGGCGTACAACGCAAAAGGTTTGCATTACGGCGAGCTTTCCAAAAGAAATATTGAAGAATTAATTTCTAATACACGAGATTTAGACGGCCAATCTGAAAAGAAAAATCCGCCAGATTTTGCCCTTTGGAAAGCCGCTTCTCCCGCACACATTATGCGCTGGAATTCTCCGTGGGGCGCAGGTTTCCCAGGGTGGCATTTGGAATGTACCGCAATGAGCACCAAATATTTAGGAGAAAATTTTGATATTCACGGCGGCGGAATGGATCTAAAATTTCCGCACCACGAATGCGAAATTGCCCAAGGAAAAGCGGTGAACGGAACTTCGCCCGTCAATTACTGGATGCACGCCAATATGCTCACCATGAACGGACAAAGAATGAGTAAATCTACAGGCAATTACATTTTACCCGCAGAACTCATTTCTGGTGAAAATGATTTTTTTGAAAAAGCATTTCATCCTTCTGTCGTTCGGTTTAATTTTTTGCAAGCGCATTACAGAAGTATTTTGGATATTTCTAATGAAGCGATGCTTGCGAGCGAAAAAGGCTTGCAAAGGCTTTTAGAGGCTTTGAAATTATTAGAAAACTTTACTGAAACCTCATCTGAATCTAGTTTTAATTTTAATGACTGGAAAACAAAATCTGATGACGCTTTAGCGGACGATTTTAATTCTCCAATATTAATTGCCCATCTTTTTGAAGCCGTGAATTTTATTTTTAAATTAAATGATGGCAAAGAAAAAATTAGTTCTAAAGATTTGTCAAATCTAAAATCTGCTTTAAACGCTTATGTTTTTGACGTTTTGGGCTTGCAAAAATTAGAGGCCAACAACAATGCAAAACTAGACCAAACTTTGCAGGTTTTAATCGATTTGCGCAACCAAGCGCGAAAATCAAAAAACTTCGAACTTTCAGACCAAATCCGCGACAGATTACTTTCTGAGGGAATTGAACTAAAAGATGGGAGAGATGGAACGAGTTATTCGATTAGTTGAAATAAATTAAAATAAATGATGAAAAAATCCGCCCAAATTAAAGAAATACAATTAAGACTTCCAGATGACATTAAAATCGTCGATGAAACTGATTTTGAATTTAATGAAGATGAATTTTTGAGTATTTTATGTTGGTTAAAATATTTCAATTGTCACTATGAGCAAAATAAAAAAAACGAGTTACCAGATATAAAATTTCCAATAATATCTAAAAGATTGAGATTGGATTTTGGATTATATACAGTTAAGAGTAATAGTGAACCATTTAAAGGATTCTACAATATTTACCTTTCCAATAATATAAAAAATTTAGTTGGAAGAAAAACTTTAAACAATTTCATTTTACAATGGAATTTGTAATTAAACCGAAAATAATCGTATTTTAGAATTAAATAAAATTAAAATGGATATTCAAACAAGAAAAATTGCGTTTGTTCAAGAGTTTTTGAAAGTTCAAAGCGAGGAATTAAATTCTCTTTTAGAATGTCTTTTGAAAAGCAAGGACGAAGATATTAAACCATTTACAATTGAGGAATTTAACGAGAGAATTGATAAATCTTTAGAAGATTCCAAGAATGATAGAGTTACAAAATCAAGCCAATTACTTTCTGAAATAAATCAATGGTAACCGAAGTTTTTTGGACAGACTTTGCAAAGAGCGAACTAAAGAATATCTTCAATTATTACAAATTACGAGTAAGTTCAAAAGTTGCTCATAACCTAATAGAAGGAATTGTAAACAAAGCCAATTCATTAGATTTTCAATTTAAAATAGGACAAAAGGAAGATTCACTTTTAGAACGAAAAGAAGAATTTAGATATCTGATTTACAAAAGTTATAAGATTATCAATTGGTTCAATCAAGATAAAAGTAGGGTTGAAATTACAGATGTTTTTGATGTAAGACAAAATCCCTTAAAACTTAAACGACAGAAATAAAAAAAATCGTTTTTAGTGCCTTTTCAAGGATTTTATTTAAAAAACTCTGAAAATTTATTTCAGAGTTTTTTTATGTCTCAAAATGATACTTGTAACCATCTGATTTACAATTATTAAACTAGAAAATATTTTCTTTAAATATTGATAATTTTAGTTAAAAAATTCTTAATTTAGCAAGTACAAACAACATTAATGAAACATCTATAAAAAATTAATTTTCTTCTATTGATCGAAAATCAAAATAGATGTACGTCTGACCACAAAAACTATAGAAAAAGACAGATGAAACTATACTTAAACATCAATTTCGCTACAAAATATGGCGAAAAACTTGCGCTAAAAGTAACAGATGAGAAAGGTGATGATCGCGAATATGCACTTAATTATGACGTTAATAATAATTGGACTTTAGAATTAGACTGGTATTCTAAATCTATTACTTACAGTTATATCCTTAAAAATGAGAACGATACTGTTTTAGACAAAGAATATGTAGCGCATAACCTAAATTTTCCGAATAATTTTAAAGATTTTAAAATTTTTGATGTTTGGAATTTAAAAAACTTTCCAGAAAATTATCTTACCACGAAAATTCTAGAAAATAATTTGCATCCATTTAAACCTCAAAAGGTAAATATTCTAAAAAAACATTCGCATCTTTTTCGTTTAGAAGCGCCACTTTTCAAGAAAAATTGGTCGATTATTTTAATGGGAAATGATGCGGGATTGGGAAATTGGAAAGCCGAAAATGCATTAAAAATGTCGCAAACAGATTTTGGAGTTTGGGAAATCGCAGCGAAAATTTCTTCCAAATATCCAATTCAATACAAATACGCCATTATAGATGATAATTCTGGAGAAATTATTTGGATGGAAAGTGGAAACAATCGCTATTGCGATGGCAATCTAGAAAGCGATTTACTGCAAATTCAAGCCGACCATTATTTTAGATTTGGCATCAATGAATTGTACCACGCAGCGGGCGTTGCCGTTCCCGTTTTTGCGTTGAGAAGTGAAAACGGATTCGGCGTTGGTGAATTTTTAGATTTAAAAATTCTAGGTGACTGGGCGAAAGCGGCAAAATTGTCGACGGTGCAAATTTTACCGATTAATGATACAACTGCAAATTTCACCTGGACAGATTCTTATCCATACGCCGCCATTTCGGTTTATGCCTTGCATCCACAATATTTATCGATCGAACATCTTGATTTTAAATTAGATAAGAAATCTGCAGAAAAATATCAATTAGAAAAAATTGAGTTAAATAATTGTGAATTAATAGATTATGAACGTGTTATTTCTTCAAAATGGACATACTTAAAAGGCATATTTAAAGAACATAAAACAGAAATTTTAAAGGATAAAAACTTTAAACTTTTCTTGAAAGAGAATGAATCTTGGCTTTTCCCATACGCGGCATTTTGCCTATTGAGAGACCGCTACAAAACGCCCAATTTCAACAATTGGAAAACGCATAAAAAGTACATTGCAGGAAAAATCAACGCATTATTTGCAGAAAAACACAAAGATTTTTCAACTGTTATGCTTCATTGTTGGGTTCAATACCAACTACATTTGCAACTTACCGAAGCGCGCGATTATTTGCATCAATCTAAAATCTCTATAAAAGGCGATTTGCCAATTGGTATTTATAGATATTCTGTGGAAGCGTGGGCAGAACCAGAATTGTTTGGAATGGATTTTCAAGCTGGCGCGCCACCAGATAATTTTTCAGATTTAGGCCAAAACTGGGAATTCCCAACCTATAATTGGGAAGTAATGAAGCAAGATGGCTTTGCTTGGTGGAAAAAAAGATTTAAAGCTTTGGAACAATATTTTGATGCGATGCGCATAGATCATATTCTTGGTTTTTTTAGAATTTGGCGTATGCCGATGAGTGCTACACAAGGTATTTTGGGCTATTTTTATCCTGCCGTTCCGGTGAGAATTGAAGAATTTCAGGCTCGAAACATTCCTTTTAATTTTGATAGATATTGCAAGCCATTTATCAACGAAGAAATTTTGTGGAATTATTTCGGTGAAAAGAAGCAAGAAGTGGCGGAACATTTTATGAACAATCATTTTAACGGGAATTATACCTTTAAAGAAGAATTCGACACGCAGCGAAAACTCAAAAATTATTTTGTAGAACATCCGCAAGATTGGAAAGAGGAAAAATTATTGCGTCTTTGCGCAAATGTGCTGTTTTTGCAGGAAGATAAAGGCGGCGGCGATTACGTTTACCATCCAAGATTCAATATTAACAAAACGGATTCTTACAAATTTTTGGGCGACTTCGAGAAAAAACAGATTTATGATTTGTATGTAGATTATTTTTTCAAACGCCAAGACGGACTTTGGTACGCCAGTGCGATGGAAAAATTGCCACCAATCTTAAACGCAACCAATATGTTGATTTGTGGAGAAGATCTTGGTTTGGTGCCAGATTCTGTGCCACAAGTGATGGACAGATTAGGGCTTACTGCGCTAAAAGTACAAAGAATGCCGAGCGATAATATTCCGTTTTATAACCCAGAATATGCGGGTTACTTAAATGTAGTCACCGCCTCATCACACGACAGTTCAACGCTTCGCCAATGGTGGCATGAAGACCGAGAACTCACACAAAAATATTTTAATAAACAACTCCATCAATACGGAACAGCACCTTGGGATTTAACACCAGATTTAGCCGAAATGATTATGAAACAGCATTTGTATAATAATGCGATGTTGGCTATTTTCCCAATTCAAGAATTTTTTGCAACAGATGCGAGACTCACAAATCCGAATATGGAAAATGAGAGAATCAACCAGCCAGACGTTTTTCCGCACTATTGGCGATACAGAATGCATCTTAATTTGGAGTCTTTAGTGATTGAAAAAGATTTTAATGAAAAGATTGCAAGTTGGATTGTGGATTCTGGTAGAGAATAGAAATTAGTATTTATTTAACCGAATTTTTTTAACCCTAAAAATATTGTATTTCTAAAGGTAGAAATTATTGTTTAATAAGATTAAAAATGAAGTTTGAAGAATTTTCAACTTTAAAAAACCTCTTCTAGAAGCCTACAGAAAGTCTTTTTAAAAAAAGTTAAGCAAATCGTTTAACTTTTTTTTGTTTTTTATATCTTAAATGTAGAGCGAACCAACGTTCTTAAAATTATAAAAAATGAAATCACAACTTCACACACTTAAAAAAATACTAATTTCTAGTCTTTTACTGTTTGCAAGTTTATCTTTTGCGCAGTATGATTCGGCAAATAATAATTATGGTAATTCTAATGATTATTATAATAACTTTTATTATGGAGATGATTACGATTATCCAGATGATTATTACTACGATTATCCTACAGATTATTATCCACAAAGTTATTATGAAAGTTATTATAATGATTACCGCAATAGCATCGTTTCTATTAATTGGTCCCAATTTTTTAGAAAATACAGATTAAGCAGATATCAGATTGAGCAAATTATTTATTTAAACCAACTATATCCAACTTTTAGTGCCTGGGATTCTTACTACGGTTCTAATCCGGACAGATGGTATTATGAAAGATTTTATGCTTTGCAAAATATTTTAGGACCTAGAATTTTTGTAGTATTTCAAAATAATTACTATCGTGGCTATAATCCTGTAGTTTATTTTCAAAATTATAGAAGAACTTATTATGTGCCAAGATTTCACGTGCAAAGACAATACAGAAATGTAAATATTATAAAGTATAGAGTAGATAGAGATACTTATAAAAACCGTAGAGCGAATAATGGTTTATATGATCCGAATTATAGAAGTAATGGCTTAAGAAATAATTCATTAGAAAAATCTAAAGCTTCCGTGAGAGAAAATAATGGTTTCAGAGCAGGCAGCGGAAATGAAAACCAAAGCACTAGAAATATAGAGCCTAGACAAAATATTGAAAATAATGGATTTAGATCGGGTGTAAGTTCACAGAATAATAGATCGCCGCAAAATAATTCTGAACCAAAATCTGAAAACCGAAATAACGACGGTTTTAGAAATGGCACTTCTGGAAACAGAATGCCACCACAAAGGTCTCAGCCGAGAGTAGAAAGCCGCGAAAATAGCGGTTTTAGAAGTGGAAATTCTGGAAGCAGAACTGCACAAAAGTCAGCGACTAGAGAAGTAAGTGCGAGAAGTAATACATCTACCCGTGGAGGTGGTTTTAGATAGTTTCATAGTTAATAGTTTTTTTAATGTTAGAACAGGTCGATATTTCGGCCTGTTTTTTTTGTGAAAACTTTAACTATAAAAATTTTAAAAAAGGTTTAACTAAAGTCTTAAAATAATATCAAAAAGACGTACAACAAACAATTATTAATTTAAAATAAAAGAAATGAAAAAATTATTTTTAAGCATGGCAATCGTAGGTTTGGGAACTTTTGCTATGGCACAGCAAGCAGATTCGCCCACTAATATGAGAAATGGGAAAAACCCCCAAAGTATGCAGATGAGAGGCCAAAAACAAATGGATAGGATGAAACAAGGACTTAATCTGAATGACAATCAGGTAATGAAAATAAAAGCTTTCCATGAAAAAAACAAGGCAAACAACAAAGCAAATAAACAAGAAAGTCGGAAAAATATGGATAATGAAATGAAAAACATTTTAACTCCAGACCAATACACAAAATGGAAAGATAATATGAAAGCCAGAAAACAAAACATGAAGGGGAAAAAAATGAAAATGAGAAAAGATGGGGCAGCAATGATGCAATCGCAAACAAACTAAAAACATTTTGTTTTTCATAAATAAACTAAAGCAGAGAAAAATCTCTGCTTTTTTTAGTTCCACTATCAAAAATTTTTTTATATTTGATTTAACAAAAATTTAACATTTAGATGCTTCGGAAAATATTTCTTCTATTTTTACCCTTTTCTTTTTCTTTAGTTTTAGGCCAAGATTTCACCACTGCTTCCATACCCGATAATTTGCGCGCCAATGCCTATGCCGTTATCAGGAGCCACACCGAGAACTATACCATCAATTCTATAAAAGATATGGAAATTGAAACGGAAACGGTTATTAGTATTTTGAGTTCTAGCGGCGAAGGATTTTCTATAATTGGCATTCCATACGATCCCGATACAAGAGTGAGCAGCATTAAAGTGCTCGTTTATGATAAAAACGGAAAAGAAATTGAAAAATTTTATAAAAAAGATTTTACAGATATTTCTAATAATCCATCGAACGCCCTTTATGTTGACGATCGCGTGCTTTACTTTAAGCCAGTTGTGACGCAATATCCATACACATTGAAGTATTCTTATTCTACAAAAACCAGCAACACTGCTTTTTTAGATTTTAACCCTATAAGAGCGTATAACTTAGCAGTAGAAAAGTCACAAATGACGATTACGAATAAGTCGGGCATCAATTTAAACACAAAAATAGTTGATACTTTTTTAGCGAAAGTTTCAAAATCTGAAGTCGCTGGGATGTCGCAATATACTTACGAAAATATACCTGCATTGCAGCAAGAACCTTTAGCACCAAGTATTGACGTGCTTGTTCCGCATGTAGATTTTGCGATGCAAAAATTTTCGCTTGCAGGCAGAGAAGGCGATAACACATCTTGGAGTAGTTTGGGTAAGTGGATGTATAATGATTTAATTGCGCCCGTTTCTACTGTAACACCAGAAATTCAGAAAGAAGTAAATGATCTGAATTTAACGGGAACAAAAGCAGAAAAAATAAAAAAAATATACCAATATATGCAGAGCAAAACCCATTACATACTAGTTGCAATGGGCATTGGCGGTTGGAAACCAATGTTTGCCGATGACGTGCGGAAAAAAGGATACGGCGATTGCAAAGCGCTCACCAATTATATGAGAACTCTTCTAGAAGCGGCGGGTATTAAAGCCTATTATTGCGTTATAAATGATAATGAATCGGCAAAATCCTTCGACCCAGATTTTACCGAAATTTCCGGAAACCATGCTATTTTGATGATACCCGCAGAAAAAGATACCATTTGGCTCGAAAACACTTCACAAAATATAGCATTCAATCATTTAAGTTACACTTGCAATTACAGAAATGTTTTGGCCGTAAAGGAAAATGGTATCGAACTCGTAAAAACGCCCGTTTACAAACCAGAAGACAGCAAAGAAATAATTAGATCAAACGTAAAAATAAATGCTGATAACAGCATCAGTACAGATTCTAAATTTTCTTTTACTGGTGGGCAATATGATCTAAATATGCCCCTTTTCTATTACGACAATTCTGAAGTAAAAGAAGCACTCAAAAGCAGACATGCAAACCTTCGGATTGAAGATTTGGATGTTTTAAACCTCACTAATAATCGAGATGATGCGGAAATTAACTATGAATTAAAATTTAAAGCAGCAGATTTTTCTAAAAAATTGGGCAATGATATTTTTTTTCGTGTGATGCCATTTTATAGCGCCACTACAATGTCGTCCGACTCCGACAGAAAATTACCATTCGAAACCTCTTTTCCTTTTCAAGATGATTATACCGTAGATTTTGAAATGCCAGTAGGCTATAAGTTTTCTGAAATGCCACAAAATAGAGAGTTAAAATCAGAATTTGGGCATTACTCTATCTCCTTTAAAAATGAAAACGGAAAATTACAAGTTCATAGAATTCTAACCATTAATAGAGGAACTTATCCAAAAGAAAAATACCAAGACTATGTTGCATTTCGTAAAAAAACCGCAAATCTTGATAATACAAAAGTTTTAATTACCAAATCTTAAAATACATTAAAAATGAAAATAAAACTATTTATTTTTTCAGCCCTACTCTGTAGCCTTTCATTTGTTGCACAAAAACACAAGTACTTGGATTTTCCAAAAATTACTGATGCCGAAGTTCAGAATATGACGCCTTATCTCAAAGCAGATGCAGCAGCAGAAATACTATACAAATCTTACCATTACCGAGTAGATTATAATGGTAATATGTATGCTGATATTATTAGTAGAATAAAAATTTATGATAAAGATAAGGCTGGAGATTATCTTGATACCGAAATCCCACTCTATGATTCCGGCAATGGCTCGCGTGAAAAATTAGTAAATCTAAAAGCCTACACTTATAACTATGAAGACGGAAAAATAAAAGCCACAAAAGTTGAAAAAGATTCTAAGTTTAAATCCGCAGAAGACAAAAATTATAACATCACAAAATTTGCCTTTCCAGATGTGAAAAATGGCTCGGTGGTAGAATACCAATATACCATAGAAACGCCTTTCTATTGGGTAGTTCCACGTGTGATGATAGAAAGAAATATCCCCACAAAATATATAGAATATATATTCGAAACCCCAAAACAGTTGGGCTATACAATAAATTACAAAGGAGATCTAAAACCCACATTTAGAGATGTGGAAGAAAAAAACATCTATGGCGGTGAGCATTATAGCTATCGTTTTGCCTATGAAAACGTTCCCGCCTACAAAGAAGAAAACTTTGTGAGAAACAATGATAATTACAAAACTTCTATAAAAGCAGAAATCAATAGTTCTACGATAAATAATGTTTTCAGAAGCTTTACCACAACTTGGAATGATGTACGAAAAAGATTATACGAAAGTGACGATTTTGGCTTACAACTCAAAAAAACAGGTGCCGTTAAAAATCTTTTACCAGAAGACATAAAAGCAATTAGCAATACGGAAGAAAAAGCAAATGCCATCTTAAAATTTGTACAAACAAACTACAAATGGAATAACGAAATAGATGTCCAAACAGACAAAGGCATTAGAAACCTTATTTCAACAAAAATCGGAAATAGTGCAGAAATTAATTTACTGCTAATCATGCTAATGCGCGACGCAGGAATTACAGCAGATCCTGTTGTTTTATCGACCGTTAATCGCGGGCTGTTGCTCTCTTATTCGCCTTCTTTAGCCCAATTGAATTACGTAATTGCAGCAGTAGAAAGTGGTAACAAAATATATTTATATGATGCCACAAGCAAATATTCGAGTAAAAATACCATTCCACCTCGAGCATTAAATTACTACGGCTTTCTAATGACAGATAAAGACGCAAAACAACTAAACGTTGTATTTCCGGATAGAAGCGAAACAGATTTAGTTGTAGACGCAAAACTAAATGACGACGGCACATTTTCTGGGCATTTTACAGATACAGACACCAAATTATTTGCGATGATGGTGCGAGAATCTTACGAAGATAACAAAGAAGATTATCAGAAAGAATACAAAAACCGCTATAAATTTCCTTTTAAAAATATTAAATCTGGCCCTACCGAAAATGGCGATTTTTCTACCTCTTTTGATTTTGATGCCGATACATTTGTAGATGCCATTGGTAATAAATTAGTCTTTAACCCCCTTCTTTTTTTATATTCAAAAAACCACGACTTCAACCAAGAAGAAGAACGAAAAGCACCTTTAGAATTTTATTGTGCGTATGACCGCGACAAAAAAGTAACAATCACTTTACCAGAAGGTTATGCTTTTGAAAACGTCCCAACTTCCAAAAAATTTCGCACACAAGACGATTCCATTTCATATTTGTACAAAGTAACACAAGAAGGCAATAAACTCACTGTAGAAACCACCACTATCATAGATGACTCCTCTTTCCCGAAAGAATATTATCCCGCTTTCAAGCAAATTTTTGATAATATTACAAAACTAGAAGGGCAAGTTGTTACCGCAGTGAAAAAGTAAATTATTTACTCAAACCTTCAAGGTTTTAAAAACCTTGAAGGTTTATCTTTATTAAACATACACAATCTCCGTTTTCAAAACCTTTTTACCCAATTTTTCTAAGACCGATTTGTAAGTCGCAACTTGTTTTTCGTATTTTTTCTTTTTTTCATCAGTCTCTTCGCCCGTTTTAAAATCCACAATCAGCCAGCCATTTTCTTTTTCAATTAATCGATCTGGCCGGTAAAATTCTGATATTCCGTTTTCTGTTATTAAAATATCTTTTTCATTAATGATTTTTAAATCGGGATTGAAGTAATCTGCATTCGCCGGATTTCTAATGATTTCAAATATATTGCTTGAAATATTTTCTTTTTCTTCTCGGCTAATAATGCCATCTAAAACATATTGTTCTAGCACAAAATTCACTTCATTTTCCTGATTAATTTTAGATAAAATCTCGTGTGTGAAAATCCCCAACCTCACTTTCTCATTCCGAACCTGATAATTTTTTGACGGTGTTGCAATTTTTAAATTATTTTTTGCCGAAGTTTTCTCCGTTAAAGATTTAATGTTTTTAGTATTAAATTTCTGCTCCTTTTCTTTAGTTTGTTTCTTAAAAGAAGCATTTTCTTGCGGATAAAGTTCTAATTCTTGTAGATTTTCTGGGTTTTTAGTTTCAATAAAATCCAGCATTTCAATGCTGTTTCCACCTGTTTTACTTTTATTTTGAAGATAAAAAAACAATTGCTCTACGGCTCGGGTGGTCGCCACATATTGCAAACAATAGCGATCAATTTTATTTCTGTACGTGTTTTCTGTGTTGAAATTTTTTATTTCCGTATCATAATTTTCCAGCGCAGAAATAAATCCGTTGATGTTCACAGATTTCAGTTCACCATAATCATCCAGCGGCAACCAATCATTAATTTCGCCATCTTTATTTTTGTTTTTCATAGGTAAAAAAACCACCGGAAACTCCAAACCTTTTGCTGCATGAATCGTCATTAGCCGAATCGCATCCACATTTTCACTTGCCTGAATAGATATTTTATGCGCTTCTTCTTCCCAATATTGCAGAAAATCTTGTAAGGTTTTCCCACTATTTTGGCTGTAATTATAAAGCATTTCTAAGAAATTTAACAGAAAATCTGTTTCATAATTTTTTACTGAAAACTCGTGGACAAAAAATTCTATTTCATTATAAAGATTAAGTTGCGGCAAATCTTTCGGATTCAAATTGAGCTGAAAAGTTTCTAATATATATTTTTCTAAGGTTTCCTGCTCCGTAATTTCTAAAACTTTCAGCATTTCTGCAGTAAAATTTTCGATGTAGATTCGCCCAGATTCTTTTAAATAATAAAACATTTTAACCAAAAATTGCTTGTTTTTCGGCTGCACTTTCCAATTTAGAAATTCCAAAAGTGCTTTTACGGTTAAAGACAAATCTAGCGTTAAACCTTTTTCAGAAATGGTTTTTATGTATTGTTCTTCGTTATTATAGACGATTTTTTCGCGCCCCAAAAGTTGCGAAAATTCTTTTATTTCAAAGCCACCTCTGCAAAGAATCGTAATGTCTGAAAACCGAAAACCATTGTCCAAACAATTTTGAATATCGTTTTTCATTTGCAAAGTCGCAGTTTCAAAAAAGTCAGAATTACTTTGGCTATAATCTTGTAAATTCACTTTTACCCGCCCGCTGAATTTTTGCATTGCATTTTGGTGCGCATGTTCATTAAATAATCGCGCATGTTCTAGCGCCAAATCTTTAGATAAAAAAGCGTACAATTGGTTATTAAAATCAACGATATTTTTTGCACTTCTATAATTAAATTCAAGATTTTCTAAACTCACTTCTACGTTTGTCTGCTCATTTTTATTCAAAATATCGAGCATAATTTCGCTGTCGCCACCTCGAAATCTGTAAATACTTTGTTTCGGATCGCCGACCAAAGTGAAAGTGTTTTCTTCAGAATTTATGGTGTGGTCGCGCAGAGGTAAAATGTTGTCCCACTGCATTTTAGATGTATCCTGAAATTCATCTAAAAAATAGTGGTTGTATTTCGTGCCCACTTTTTCATAGATAAAAGAAGACGGCTCATTCTTTAAATTTTCATTAATAAGAACATTAAATTTTGAGAGCAAAACCAAATCGTTTTCCTCTTCAATAATGGCCAATTGATCTTGGATTTCTTTATTAATTTTTAAAGGCAATAATTCTTGCAAAATTTTCTCTTTTTTCACCACCGAAATGTAATTTGCAATAATATTTTTTCGTGCTTCTAAAAGGTAATTTAAGATTTCAAAAATATCAGATTCTTTATGTTTCCCTTTTGTAGAAGCGCCTTTCTCAAAAGTTGCAATTGCTTTTTCTTCATCGCCAGGAAATGGAAAAGTTGCTCTTTCACCAGAACTAAATTTTAAAAATTCAACAAAAAACTTTCCTAAACCATTGCTATTTCCACCCGAAAAATCGGCGACTTCCAAATTTTTTTCCTTAAAAAGCAAAATAATTTCTTTTGCTTTTTCTTGGTTAAATGTTTCATGCGCTGCAATTTCCTTCCGAAGTTTGGTTTTTAATTTATCATAAACTTCCCAATCAAAATCTTTATTATTTTTTAGTTCATCATAATGAACATCGCTTACAAATTGCTTCGCTTTTTTGTACAAACTTTGGTTCATGTAAACGCGCTGCTCATTATCAAGATTATAATTAATAAAATCCATGAACGCATCAGAAATTTTTTCGTCTGCGCCAATTTTATCGAGCATTTTATCTACGGCTTCAATTAAAAAAGGTTCGGCCTGAATTTCCAAATTAAAGTTTTGCGCCAAACCCAATTCGTTAGAAAAACTGCGCACCAATCGCGCATTGAACTTGTCGATTGTCCCAATATTTAGAGTAGAATAATGGTGCAAAATATAATCTAAAACCTTTTTCGAACGGCGATGAAGTTCATTTAATGAAATCTCTTTGCCGCTTTCTGTAAATTTTTTCTGAATATTTAAAAGTTCATCACATTGCTCAAAATCTTCCTTTGTGAAATTTTCTAGCCATTGCAAAATCCTGTGTTTCATTTCATTCGCCGCTTTATTGGTAAAAGTTAAAGCCAAAATTTGGCTAATTCCATCGGCTTTATCGGGAAATTCTAGGCAAATCATGAGAAGTTTTTGCACCAAAGAATAGGTTTTCCCAGAACCTGCAGAAGCGTTTATGGCGAAATAGGTTTTCATTAAAGTTTATTTGAATTAATGCAATTTAGGAAAAATCTCTCGCAGATTTGGCAGATTTGGCAGATTTTTTTTTAACTCTTGTTGGTGCAAATGCTATATTCTCGGCGATTTTGTAGATGACGCAGAATTTAAATTGCATTCTAATAGAATTATTTTACCTGTTGTGCATATAGAAAAATATTAAACGCAAAGGCACAAATAATTTATTTATACACATTTACGTTTATACGGCGCAAAGTTTTAACTTCGTTAAAAGATGAAAATCTTTGATTTTCTTGCGCCTTTGAACTATTTTCATAATAACTAAGTTCTTGCGCCTTTGCGTTTAACTTGATTTAGGGTTAATTATGCAGCTTGTCTAAATGCACAACAGGTTAATTTTAAATATTTGGATGGAATTCAATCTGCTTAATCTGCGAGAGACTTTAAAAATCAGAAGAAATCTTTGAGATATTTTAAGAAAATTTTAAAAAAAAATTACCAATAATTCTTAAATCGCGTTAAGTCTGGTTAAAGTTTAGAATGTAAGTATTTTTCAGATTAAATTTACATAAAACAAAAAGCCTTTGAAAAGATCTTTATTCTTTCTAATTTTTCTTTTTTCGTTAAAATTTTTCTATTCTCAAACTTATGTTTCGGGGCAAGTTTTTAATGATTCAAAAATTGCACTTTCTGGTGTTTTGGTTGTAAACATTAATACGAATGAGAAAACCGTAAGCGATGCAGATGGCAGATTTAGCATTCGCGCAAAAGAAAATGATGAACTTCGCTTTGTGCGAGTAAATTATGAGCGCGCATCAAAAATCATTAAACCTGAAAATTTTTATATTCCCCTTCAAGTTTTTATGGAATACGTTCCAGAATTAATAGAAACTGTAGATCTAAGTTTTGTGCCTTCTGGTGATTTATCCAAAGATTCTAAAAAATTAAATAAAGTTGATAAAATTGCCAAGTTGGAAGAAAATATCGGCCTGCCCAAAAACCCAGAAAAACCACGAGAAAAACCAGCCGATTTAAAAAAGAGCGTTCTTTTACCGATTTTGTTTGGAAATTTAAACGTGCAAGGCATTTACGATTTGGCTAGCGGAAAAGCGCGTCGGCAAAAAAGACTTTATAAATATCAAGATTTTCAAGAAAAAATAGAATGGATAAAAGCGAATTTAAAAGAGGATTTTTTTAAAGAAAACCAAATTCCAGAGAAGCAAATTTCAGATTTTTTAGGTTTTGCGATTAATACAAATTCTGATGTTGCAAACGGATTTAAACAAAAAAATATTGATAAAGTAAGTTTTGCATTAATACAAATGGCGCCAGAATATTTAACTAAAAAATCTGCGAAATGAAACTTAAATTAATTTTTTTAATGTTACTTATTTCCCTGAAGGTGTTTTCGCAAGATTATATTTTTGGTAAAATTTCTGACGAAGGCAAAACGCCAATTTCAAGCGCTGAAATTATTAATATGAGAACCGATCAAGTTGTTTTTTCAGATTCAAATGGTAATTTTATGATTGCAGCAATCGAAAATGACGAATTGCGTGTGGTGAAAAATAAATACGACCGCGTTCAATTTCGCTTAAAAAGCGATGATTTTAAATCTCAATTAAAAGTAACAATTTTCGCTTCGCCAGAATTAATACAAGAAGTTTCGCTTGCTTTTAAACCTACAGGAAATTTAAAAAAAGATTTAGATAAGTTGCCAAAATATAAAAAAACCCGGCGCTTACAAGATGAAATTACGCAATCACTGAAATACAAACCAACCGAAGTTATGCCGCGTTTGTCCACGCCTTCTGCGTTTGCGCCGCCAAATTATTCTGCGGGACAAGTTGATGTAAAAAAATTAGCAGAAGGCGTTGCGGGATTAATTGGGAAATGGACAAAACCAAAAATTACAGAACCCGATTACAATGAAACCCAAGACTTTTTAAAAAAATTAAAAGAAAGTATCAATAAAAATTATTATTACAAATATGGACTTTCCGAGGAACAATTGGAAAATTTTTTAGTAGAAGCCAATCAACAGTTAAAATTGGCGCGACTATATCGCAAAGATTTTGATATCGCTGAAATAGAGTTTTTACTGCATAAAAAGTTTAAGACTTATACGCCGAAAAAGTAAGTTTATTAAAATTTTTGTAACTTTAAATCTAATTTTTAATGTTATGAATAAATCAATAATTGCAATCACGATCGCTGCTCTAGGTTTCGTTATCGGTTTGGCTTTTTTAGGAAATGCGATCAAAAATAGAAACAGAGCAGATAATACGATTTCCGTTACTGGATTGGGTTCTAAAGAATTTACTTCAGATTTAATCACCTGGTCTGGAAGTTTTACAAAAAATAACTATGATTTAAAATCGGCTTATGATGATTTGGCGGTTGATAGAAAAGTGATTTCAGATTATTTAATTTCAAAAGGTATTAAACCGAACGAAATGGTTTTTTCTGCAGTTGATATTCAAAAAACATATAATTATACGAGTGATGAAAATGGCAGAAGTCATCAAATTTTTGCGGGCTATAATTTAACGCAAACGGTTTCTATAGAAAGTAAAGAAGTGCAAAAAATTGAAAATCTGAGCCGTAATATTACAGAAATCATCAACCGCGGCATTGAATTCACGTCTTCTCCACCGCAATATTTTTACACAAAATTGTCGCAAGTAAAACATGAAATGATTGCAAACGCTACAAAAGACGCAAGAGAACGGGCTGAAAAAATCGCGGAAAATGCAGGTGCAAGTTTGGGAAACCTGAAAAAAGCAACGATGGGCGTGATCCAAATTACGGCACCAAATTCTAATGAAGATTATTCTTACGGCGGAACATTTAACACTTCTTCGAAAGAAAAAGAAGCGAGTATTACGATAAAACTAGAATATCAGGTGAAATAAATATTTAGAATATTTTTCAGTTATTTT
The DNA here is from genome assembly GCF_900108025.1 of Halpernia humi. Classification (GTDB taxonomy): domain Bacteria; phylum Bacteroidota; class Bacteroidia; order Flavobacteriales; family Weeksellaceae; genus Halpernia; species Halpernia humi. The sequence goes on along the minus strand of NZ_FNUS01000002.1, from coordinate 26,497 downwards.
TTATTTAATGAAAAAGGGGAAACTTTAAAAAATCTAATTCAAAGATCAAAAACATTCGGCCGACGAAGAATAAACATATCTTTTATCCAAAGCATAAAAGCCAAGCCAAGGTAAATTAAAAAGAAAATTCCTACTGTTGCAAAGGTGGAATAAATAAAAAATACCCGCAGTTTTGACACCGGAATGCCAAGTTTTGTACCCATTCTTGTTAGCACACCAAACCATTCTCTTTCTACTCGATGCCGAAAATTATTGATGATTTTTGGTTCTTTCATGTGGTATTATTACTTTTTTACAAATTTACGCGTTAAATTTTAAGCAGTTGTAAACCGATACTGCAATTTAAACATTTTTTCTCTTTACAAAAATTTTTATAATGGTAAAGAAATGCTTGACTATCTAAAGCACTATTAATAGGCAATTTCAAATTTTTCCAAGATTCTGTAATCGTGTTTTTTTCTGCAGGAATTTCGGTATAAAATTTCAAAATTTCGTCTGCAATTTCTTCTTCAGTGTTTTTATGATAGTGATATTTTAAAGGTAAAATTGCATTAATAATAGTTAAATTAATGAAATTTTCGCTTACTAATTTAGGAGAATCAATGGGCGAAATTTTTCCAAAATTAAAACGATTGTCCCAATATTTGGACGCTTTCACGTTTTTAAAAATTAAAAATAAATCGGCTTTAGATTTTGCTGCAATAATTTTTGAAAATAAATTCGGTTGAGCAACATACAAATTTGCCAATTGAGAAAGGCGAATTGTAGGGAAATTTGGCGGTCTTAATCGTAAAAATTTTGGTTTAAAAGAAAGTTCTGAAAGGTTATATTTTGTTTTTAAAAATTCAAATTCTCTTTTCCAAATATGCATTTTTTCATCTTCTGGATTTTTCAGCCAACCAAAAATGCCAAAAAACAAGGCTTCTAAATACAATTCGTTTTGCTTAATTTTATTAATTAAATTAAAATCTATTTGCATCGCAAACTGCTGGAAAATTTCTGCATTCACCTTTAAACCAAATGCATACGCAAGGTTTTGAAATAAAACCGCTTCATAATTATTTTTGGAAGCCTTTAATTGCAAACTTATTTTTTCAGATTTTTCATCTAATTTTTTAAGTAAAGTTTCATCTGCAAAGTTGAAAGGTATTTTTTTTATATCAAATAGTTCTTCGCATGGGATGAATGAAATTCCATTTAAAAGTTTAGAATACTTTTCAATTAAACTTTTTTCAATATAATTTTTAAGTTCTAATGTTGGAATATTTTTCTCTGCAAATTCTTCAATATCCAAATCGTGCTCATAGACAACGTGCAAAATTAAATTATCAAAATCCTGATTTCCAGAATGTTGATGAAAAATCCAGTCGGAAGATTTCACATGAAGTTCGATGTTTCCGGCTAAAACTAAATCATTAATTTTAATTTTAGCATCTAAAAAGTCGGCGCCAGAATTAAAATTCCATTGCCCAAAATTTAGAATTTCTATAAAATTTCCGGCAATATCTTTAAAATCAAAACTGGTGAAAATTTTGAAATTCCAGAGGTATTGTAGGAGTTTTTCGTTCATTTTTATTTTTCACGCAATGGCGCAATGGTTTTTCGCAATGGACGCAATGGTTTGTTTTGCTTCACAAATGTATGAGTTCTATTTTATTATGTTCGGTTTCACGCAATGGCGAAATGGTTTGTTTTGATTCACAAATGTATGAGTTCTATTTTATTATGCTCGGTTTCACGCAATTGGCGCAATGGTTTTTCGCAATGGACGCAATGGTTTGTTTTGCTTCACAAATGTATGAGTTCTATTTTATTATTCTCGGTTTCACGCAATGGCGAAATGGTTTGTTTTGATTCACAAATGTATGAGTTTTATTTTATTATGCTCGGTTTCACGCAATGGCGAAATGGTTTGTTTTGATTCACAAATGTATGAGTTATAAATTATTTACAATTCTATGGATGCCGTTTTTGATTAGTTTTGTGTTGAAATTTATTAATAAACCCAATTTTAAATTTGATAATTTCAGGTAAGTTAATGTTTGTGCAAAATGAACTGGCAATAGGTTTTCGACTGATTTTAGTTCAATTAAAACTTTATTTTCTACTATTAAATCCACTCGATATCCTACTTCTAAATTTATTTCTTTGTAAGAAAATGGCATAGAAACTTGTTGCTTCACATCTAAACCTAAATTTCGTAAATCATAAGCCAAAGCAACTTCATATGCAGATTATAATAAACCAGGACCAACCGTTTTGTGCAACTCTAAAGATGCTCCAACTATTTTGTAAGCAATTTCATTTTCAGTCATATTTGAATATTTAGAATTTTACCTTTAAAAAATCTTTGCGCCCATTGCGTGCATTCCCATTGCGTCATTGCGTGAAAATAATTTACGCCATTGCGTGAAAAAACTTTAATAAGCATCCAATTTAGATTAAATATTTTCAATAAAAATCTTTGCGCCCATTGCGTGCATTCCCATTGCACCATTGCGTGAAAACAAGCGCCATTGCGTGAAAAAACTTTAATAAGCATCGAATTCAAATTAAATATTTTCAATAAAAATCTTTGCGCCCATTGCGTGCATTCCCATTGCGTCATTGCGTGAAAATAATTTACGCCATTGCATGAAAAAACTTTAATAAGCATCGAATTCCAATTAAATATTTTCAATAAAAATCTTTGCGCCCATTGCGTGCATTCCCATTGCGTCATTGCGTGAAAATAATTTACGCCATTGCATGAAATTTTTTCAAAGTTTCTTCATACATTTCTTCGTAAATCGGTAGAATGTTTTTTAAATCAAATTTTATGGCTTGTTCTTTCGCGTTGATTTTCATCTGTGCGAGAAGTTTTTCATCGCTTAATAGTTTAATTGTGTAATTGCTCATCGCTTCTACGTTTCCAACTTCGGCTAAAAATCCCGTCACACCTTGAATATTAACTTCCGGAATTCCACCGGCGTTTGAACTGATAACCGGCGTTGAAGCCGCCATTGCTTCCAACGCGGCAAGACCGAAACTTTCTTGTTCTGAAGGCAAAAGAAAAACGTCAGAAAGTTCTAAAATTTTATACAAATCATTTACTTTTCCCATCAAACGAACTTTATCCATCAATTCTGGATTTTCTTCCAAAAACTCATTAATTACTTCCATATCAGGACCTTCGCCGATGATAACAAGTTTGGATTTTACTTTTTTATGAACGTTTTTAAAAATTTCTAAAACCTCAGAAACCCTTTTTACCGGCCGTAAATTTGAAACGTGAATTAGGATCTTTTCGTCAGGATTTGCAAGTTGTTTTCTTGCGCAAACTTCGTGATTAGAAAATTCAGAATTATCAATAAAATTGGTTATGACTTGGATTTCTTTTTTAATATGAAATTTTTGCAGCGTATCCACTTTCAAACTTTCAGAAACTGAAGTAATCGTATCTGATTGATTGATAGAGAATTCCACCGCATGTTTATAACTTGGATGTTGCCCAACCAAAGTAATGTCCGTCCCGTGAAGCGTTGTAACTAAAGGAACATCTGCATTGACTTCTTTCAGCATTTGCTTTGCTGTAAAAGCGGCATAAGCGTAAGGAATCGCGTAGTGCGCATGCAAAATATCCAATTTATAAAGATTTACAACACGGTAAATCATCGAAGACAATGCAATATCATAAGGTTGATATTGAAAAAGCGGATACGTTTGCACATTCACTTTATGGAAAAAAATATTGGGATTTGCAATATCTAATCTTGCAGGCATCGCACTGGAAATAAAATGCACTTCATAGCCTTTATTTGCCAAAGACATTCCCAATTCTGTCGCTACAATGCCGCTTCCGCCGTAAGTTGGATAGCAGAGAATTCCTATTTTCATTTCTTTAATTTAAATATTTTGAAGCAGAAAGTTACTGCTATTTTCACTTTCAGTCCCGCTTTCCGCTGTATCTTTTTCTTTTTTTAAAAGAAAAAGGATGTCGCTGCAATCGGGGCTAACATTGAAGATTATTTTTTCTTTTCACTTTTTTCTAATTCCACTTCCAAATCCATTCCCATTCCTTCTTTAATATTATCATTCACCAAAACTGGAATTCTACCATGAATGGTCGATTCACCGGAAAGTGCTTTTTCTACTGCAGTTTGAGAATCGTCATTATTTTCATAAGCCACTAAAACGGTAGAAGTTTTAGAAATATCGACATCTTTTAAAGCGTAAGGACTTCCGAAAACGGTGAGAATGACGTTTTGATTTTTATTTAATTCCGCTAAAATAGTTTTGCTTTCGGCAGAAATTTTAAAAGATTTATAAACCGTAGAATTGTCTTTATGAAAACCTACAATGACTTTAGAGTTCGCCGGAATTGTCGAGATTTCAGAAGGTTTTTTTAATATTACCGTTGTTTCTAAATTTAATTGATCAAGAAAAGTTTGGTAAGGTGCTTCTTCTAAAGGCACAAAATAATAGGTTTCTTTGCAATTTAAAGGCAATAGTTTTTTATCATCTTTTATTAAAGTTAAAGCATTGCTGTAAAGTTTTTGCGATAATTTTATATGCGTTTCATTATTTAGATCTTCATTAATATTTTCTGGGTTTCGTGGTTCGTATTTCGTTAAGCCCAAATAATATTTCGTTAAAAGAATTTTTTTCACGCTTTCTTCTACTCTTTTTTCAGGAATTTCGCCATTATCAATGGCCTGTTGGATGCGTTTCTTGGCTTCTACAACGCCATCGGAAAAAAGTAAAATATCATTTCCTGCTTTGAACGCCATTTCATCAACTTCACCAGGTTTGTATCGTTTTGCAACAGCGCCCATATTTAAGGCGTCCGTGATTATTAAACCTTTATAACCAATTTTTTCCTTTAAAAGTTTCGTTACAATTTCATAAGACAAAGAAGCAGGATTTTTTTTTGTTTCTAAAGCGGGAACATATAAATGTGCGACCATTACGCCGCCTATTCCTTTATGTGCCAATTCTCTAAAAGGTGCGAGTTCAACGGAATTTAAACGAGAAAGACTTCCATTTATAACGGGCAAATCTAAATGCGAATCGGTGTCTGCATCGCCGTGACCGGGAAAATGTTTCATGGCTGCTAAAATATTATGATCTTGCAATCCTTCGAAATAAGCGGTTGCAGATTTCACCACATTATCTACGGTTGAGCCAAAACTTCGGTTACCGATAATTGGATTATTTGGATTGGTGTTCACATCTACAACCGGTGCGAAATCCCAGTTAATGCCCATTCTCTTGCAATCTTCGGCAATTTGTGAAGACATTTCGTAGATTAGTTTTTTATCTTGAATGGCGCCTAAAGTCATTGCCCAAGGAAATTTGTGCGCAGCGGCAATTCTTTGAAACAAGCCCCATTCTGCATCCATCCCAATCATTAATGGAACTTTAGATCGTTGTTGAAATTCATTAACCAAATCAATTTCACGAGCGGCATCATCTTGCATTAAAATTAAACCGCCGATTTTTTCTTTTTCTACTAAATTTCTTACAAAATTGATATGCGCTTCATCTTTATTGGTGTAAAGTGCGATGATAAATAATTGCCCGAGTTTTTCGTCTTGACTTAAATTTTGATAAGTAGAATCTACCCATTCTTGAGCATATTTTTTGTCTTTATGTGTGATGTTTTTCGGCAAATACTGGGCTTTTATGCTCTGTGTAAAGATTACAAATATTAAAAGAAGGGTTGAGAAAAAACTTTGCATGTCTCTGATTTGGTTTAAAAACAAAAATACGTTTTTTAATTATTTTAAAGTGGCACTTAATTGGTATATATTTTGAAAGTAAAAAATTAATTAAATTTAAAAAGATGAAAAAAATATTTTCTTTAGCAATTATTGGGCTTTTAACATTTACCGTTGTAGGTTGTACCCGAACAACTGAAACTGTAGCCCAAGTGCAAGATAACGATACGTATTCTACCGCTTACGATTTAAACAATGTGAGTTTTGCCAAAGACAGCAATGGAAATTACACGATTGGTAGAAATTTTAATAATCCTTTGGTAGAAAGTGATGTGGTTTTAATTTTCAGAAAATCTGGAACAACAAATAATGGAAGCCCAGTATGGCAATCGATCCCAAGAACGCTGTATTTAACGCAAGGTGAATTGGATTATGACTATGATTTCAGTAAAGTAGATATTTTGATAAGAGCAGGTGGAACTTTTGACCCAGGATTAGCACCTACTTATATTAATAATCAAACTTTTCGGGTAGTTGTAGTTCCAGCTTCAACTGGGAAAAACGCAAATTTAGATTTAACGGATTATGCAAGTGTAGCAAAATTTTATAATATAAAAGAAAGCAATATAAAAAGTCTCTAAATAGAATTTTGATAAAAAAAGCAACTGAAATTAATCAGTTGCTTTTATTTGTGTTTCGGTTTCATCTTCTAGAAGATGGCCAAAATAGGATTTTTTAGTTTGCAAATATTCTTTGCTTTCTTTAGTGGAAGGCATTTGTAAAGCAATTCGGGAGTTCAGCGTTACTGTGCTTTTTTCTACTGCGTCTAGTTTTAGTGGATTATTAGTTAATAAATTAACTTCCGCAATGCCTAATTTTTTTAAAATCTCGATTGCAACGGTAAAATCTCGATCATCTGCAGGAAGCCCTAATTTAAGATTTGCTTCCACAGTGTCAAAACCTTGCTCTTGCAAAGCGTACGCTTTCAGTTTATTGATAATTCCGATATTTCTACCTTCTTGCCGAAGATAAACAATTATACCCGTATTTTCAGCCATGTATTTCATAGCGGCGTCTAATTGCTGACCACACTCACATTTCTTGGAGTGAAAAACTTCTCCTGTGATGCATTCCGAATGAAAACGGACATTGACTGGTTTAGAAAAATCGGTGTTTTCCGCAACTATTGCGAGGTGTGGCATCCAGTTGTTATCAACTTCTGAGAACGCCATTATTCTAAAATTCCCGAAATCTGTGGGAACTAAAGATTCTGCTTGTAATTGTACCATTTAAGAGTAAAGGTTATTTTTATAGTAATTAATTTAAAGATTCCAACAAATTAATATTGGTTTTGATACGTACGAGATAGCGATTTAAAACCTCATCTTCATCCGCATTCATGTATTTTCGGAGTTTCTGTATTTTTTTATATGAATCAGAAAAATCTTTGTACGCAGATTTTTGCGCTTTTTTATCTTTTCTTAAATCTGCCGAAATGTAACTCGTAATCGAAGTTTTTAATTGTTGAACCTCTCTATTAACGGCAGTATTTCTGAATTTTGGGAAAGTAGACATTAAATTGGTCAGTTCTGATTGGTAAGTAACTGCTTCAGATTTTACGCCGACATCACCTGTAGACGACATATCATTGACAATACTATCTGAAATAGGCGACAAATTTATCTTTTCTGTGGAACAACTCGTCACTAAAATTGCAAAAACAAAGGCTACCCCAAAAATTCTTATCATTTTTTTGTTTTTTGATATAAGATTGGATTCAAAGACTCGTCATTGTACATTTTCATTTGCTTGTACATTTTCATCTTTACGGTTCCGTTCTCAATATCAATTAACAATTGATCTATAGCATTAGATAAATCTTCGTGCTGCTCCAGAAGTACGTTTAGTTTTGCTTGACATTTTTGCCTATGGTCCTCCGAAGCACTTTCTCTTTCTGCTTCATGCCGCATGTGGTAGACCTTTAATGCTAAAATAGACAAGCGATCTACAGCCCAAGCAATAGTTTCGGTATTAATTTTAGCATCTGGTTTCGGCGAAATATTCTCATATTTTTTGTAAAACCAAGCATCAATATATTCCACTAAATCTGTTCTTTGCTGGTTGGAAGCATCAATTCTCCTCTTGAGTTTTAGGGCTTCATCGGGATTAATTTCTTCTTCTCTTATGATGTCTTCTAAATGCCATTGAACGGAATCTATCCAGTTTTTTGCATACAAAATTTGTTCCAAAGAATGGTCTTCGAAGGGGTTTTCTATTAAAGAATCAACATCATCATTTACATGATATTGTTCAATGGATTGGTTAAAAACTTTCCATGCGGTTTCGGAAAAAGACATATCTCTATTGTTTTAAACTCGGCTATTGGTTTTTATCTGATGTATTATCCGCCGATGGTTTTTTGTCGTCTTCCTTAACAGCGTCTTTAAATTCTTTAATGCCAGAACCTACTCCACGCATCAATTCTGGGATTTTTTTACCTCCGAAAAGTAGAATTAAAACTAAGGCAATTATTAAAATATGTTGCCAAGATAAATTTAGTATAGTAATTGTAATCATTTTGAAAATTTTAACAAAGTTATATTATTTTTTAATAAGAAACCCAACCTAAAGGATCAACCGGCGTATTTCCATTCCAGACTTGAAAATCTAATGTGTAAGTGCCATCAAAATCTTTCCCGACTTGTCCGACCACTGTTCCCGCAGCCACATTTTGGTTAACCGAAACATTAGTGCTAGAAAGGTTGCTGTACACTGTGAAATAATCGCCGTGTTTCACAATCACGGTTCTCGAGTCACCATCTGCTATAATTCTAGAAACCACACCGGGAAATACACACTGCGCATTCGTACCCGCAGAAACCGCTATTTTTATACCGATATTGTCTTCTACAATATTTTTGAAAACGGGGTGCTGCTGCCGTCCAAATCTATGTGTAATGGTGCCTCTAACCGGCATACTTATTTTACCGCGGTTTGCAGAAAAGCTGCTTCCCGACAAGTTGGGATTTACGCCAAAGTTTTTGTTTGCTTTGCTTTCAGCGGCCTTTTTTTCTTCGTTTTTGCTTTTTTCTAACGCCTCTTCGGCGGCTCTTGCTTCGGCCGCTTTATTAGCTGCAATTTTTGAAGCATTTGCTGCGGCAACAGCATCTTTGGCTGCTGCAACTCTTCTTTCTTCATCACGCGCGTTAGCATCTGCTTTTGCGGCATCAGCAATACGTTTTTTTTCTTCTTCCGCTTTCTTTGCTGCGAGATCAGCGGCTTTTTTTGCTGCTATATCCGCATCTCTTCTGGCTTTTTCTAAGGCGTCTGCTTTGGCTTTGTTTTCCGCATCAATTCTTGCTTTTTCTCTGTCTGCGGCTATTTTCGCTAATCTTACTCTTTCGGCTTCCGCTTTTTTCTCGGCTTCCGCTTTTGCTTTGGCTAATTTTATTTCTTCATTAATAATAGTTCGGATTTTAGCCTCTAATGCATTAGATTGCGCTTGCTTTTGCTTCAATTCTGCTGTAAGTTTGGTTTCATTGGCTTTAAAATCTGCCAATAACTTTTCTTTTTGAACCTTTTCTATATTTATAGTCTGCAAATCTTTCTCTTGGTTGGCGAGTAAATTTTCTTTCTCTTTCACTGATTTTTGTCTCGATGCAATGCTACGTTTTAAAACAATAGCCGCATTAGTAATTTCTGCTGCTTTTTTGTCTTGGTAATCAGAATATTGCTTCAAATATTGAACTCTCCTCAACGCTTCGCCTAAATTTTTTGAAGATAGAATAAAGGTCACTTTATTCTGCACACCTTTGTTTTTGTAAGCATTCACCAAAACATCAGCATAATTTTTCCTTAAAATTGCCAATTCTCTATTTTGGCGGTTGATTTCTAGTTGACGAAGATAAATATCATCTTCTATTAATCTTTTTTCTTTTTGCGTATTGCTATAGACTTTCTCGCGAAGTTGAATTTTTTGATTTACACCGTTTAAATAAGCCACAGAAAGTTTAGATTGGCTCTGGGTTTTGGCCAAATTAGCATTAATAGAAGCAATTTGTTTTTTAAGTGCGGCATTTTCTTGTTGCAATTGCTCCTTTTTCTGTGCAGAAAAAAGACCTACAAAAAGCAGCCCGATAAAAAAAATTACTTTCTTTAAAATCATCTAATAACAGTTTTCTTATAATTATTTGGGACGGAATACGGCGTTTCCATTTTAGAAAAGTCAAATTTCGTGTTTTCTAATAAAATTTCGCTCCTTTTCTTACCATTTATAATTATTTTAACGTTTTGTGGCAAGGGAATATTATTTACTATTTCCCAGTTGCTGTAGAAAACTTCCAAATTATCATCAGAACTGGCATCTTTTAAACTCACGCTTTCTAAATTAAAATCTGTGTTATAAACCATTTTTATTGCATATTCGCTTACTTTTCCGTTGCTTTTTATTTCTTGATTTTTTATTGAAGTTAAAGTATAATTTTCTGCATTTCTCGTCAGTTTAAAATCATTTTCGTCGATTGGAATGAAAGTTTTGCCAATTAGCAAATTTTGCAAAGATTTCAGATCTATAAAATTAACATTCAAAAGCTGATTTAAGTAGCTAAAATCTGAATCTATATAGGTTTTATTGTATTTTTCGTAGGCTTTTATGCCATCTGTTGTTGCGATTCCGCGTGCCATTTGCAAAAATAAAGCGGTAATATTTAGCCAAACTTTTTGATCTTTTTCAAGGTAAATTGTGGCGTCTAATGTGGGGATAAAACTACCGTTTTCTATATTTACTTTGCTATTAATTTTAAGGCCTTCGTAGGTAGATTCTTTTAAAATAGAATTGTAAAATACTTTAGATGATGCTAATTCTGCATTGCTATCAATAGGTTTATTAATCGCGGTTTTCGTTTTGCATGAGCCTAGAATAAGTGCGCAAAAAATTAAGACAAAGAACTTCTTCATAAATTTTTTTTAAACCGAAAGTTTACAATTTTTGCGCCATTTTGTGCTTTAAACACTGATTTGCTTTTATTTTCGGAAAAGTTTTTCATTTAATTCTCGCCTTTAGACAGAAAATCTAAAACTGAAAAATCTCCCAAAGAAATTTCTCTTGCAACGCCATAATAATGCGCAGAATTCCCTATCATAGAATTGCTTAAATTACCGTGATCAATCACCGTGTTTTCTTGGATTAATGAATTGTCTATATTAGAATTGATTACTACAGTATTGTTCCCTAAAGAAACACATGGCCCAATTTTAGAATTTTTAATCTTCACGTTTTCACCGATAAAACATGGTGGAATAATCATACAGTTTTCTATTTCTGCAGAAGATGGAAAATGCGACATTGCTTCGGCTTCATATTTCAAAACTTTACCGTTGGTTTCTACTGTTGCATTTTTGTTTCCACAATCCATCCAATCATCGACTTTACCAAGAGAAAACTTTGCGCCTTTTTGGCGAAGATTTTCCAAAGCACGCGTCAATTGGTATTCGCCGCCTTCTTTAATATCATTAGAAATAATGTAATTTATTTCTTCCATTAATTTTTCTGCACTTCGGAAATAATAAATCCCGATAATGGCTAAATCTGAGACAAATTCTTTTGGTTTTTCTACGAAATCTGTGATAAAACCATAATCATCCAATTTCACCACACCAAAAGCGGAAGGATCATCTACTTTTTTCACCCAAATTACGCCGTCAGAATTGGTATCTAATTTAAAATCTGCTTTAAATAAAGTGTCTGCAAAAGCCACAACTACGTCGCCTTGCATAGAATCTTCTGCACATTTTATAGCGTGTGCCGTGCCAAGCGGTTCGTCTTGAACATAAATTGTTCCTTTTGCGCCAAGACTTTCTGCAATTTTCATTAACGATTTTTCGGCTTCTACTCCAAAATCTCCAATAATAAAAGCGATTTCATCCACATTTTCTCCCGCAACTTTTGCAATATCTTCTACCAATCTTTGCACAATTGGCTTTCCCGCAATTGGGATGAGTGGTTTTGGAACAGTAAGTGTGTGTGGTCTAAGTCTGGAACCTCTTCCAGCCATTGGAACTATTATTTTCATAATTTTAATTCTTTTTTCTAATTTTTATTAGATGTGCAAAACTACTATATTTTTCTAAAATTACCGAATGAGTCTTTTTATTTGGTCTTTTTCAATAATGCTAATTATTGCAATATACAATAATAATAGTGCGTTCCCAATAACTAAATTTCCTTTAAAAACATAAAAAGAAAGCACCGAAAATAATATGCTTCCACCTAAATAAAGCAAAATTTTCTTTAGGTGGTATGGAACAGGATAATAATACTGACCTAAGAAATAGGAAACCGTCATCATAGAAAAATAGGAAAAAAAAGTAGCCCAAGTTGAAGCCCAAAACCCATATTTTGGAATAAAATAAACATTTATCGCAATGGTTACAATTGCACCTAACCCAGAAAGATAAGCACCAAAAATAGTTTTATCAGACAATTTATACCAAACAGACATATTGAGATAAATACCCAGAAAAACGGCTGCCATCAAAACAATCGGTACAATCGGAATCCCAATATTATACGCAGGATTTCTTAAATAAAAATGCGCCAACCAATTCAAATTCGCACATAAGGCCAAAAGTATAACGCAGTTTACTACCACAAACATATCCATTAATTTTGCGTAAGAATTACCAGAATTTTCGTTTTTTGCATGAGAGAAAAAGAAAGGTTCTATTCCTAATAAATAGGCTTGTCTGAATAAAGTGAGAAAAGTCACAATTTTGCAAACAGCGCCGTAAATTGCCATTTGCTCAGTATTAATTCCGTCGGGTAATAAATATTTTAAAAACTGGCGATCCATGGTTTCGTTTACAACGCCCGCTAAACCTGCAATTGTAATCGGCCAAGAATAAGCCATCATTTTTTTCCATAATTGCCAATCGAAAGCAGTAATTCTTACACTTTTTAATTCCTGAAAAAGCAGCAAAAAAGTAACGCCACTTGCCACTAAATTAGCAATAAAAACGTAACCAATTCCTAAACTCGCATTATATTTTAAACCTAAAAATCCTGTGTTTCCCAATCTCGGAAGTAGAACTAAAAAAAATAAAACCAGCAAAAAATTAATGACACCGTTTATAATTTTGATCACAGCATATTTCTTTGGACGTCCCGTTTTTCTTAAAATCACAAACGGCATCGTGCTTAAACCATCTAAACCTAAAACAAAAACAATCATTAATAATAGATTAATTTGATCTGGCGTTTTGAAAGCAATGGCTAAATCTACTCGGAAAATATATGAAAAAATGACAAAAATAAGTGACGCAAAAACCACACTTAAAGTGGCTGTAGAAATCAGTTTCCGAGAATCTTGTTCTTTTTCTGCAAACCGAAAAAAAGTGGTTTCCATGCCGTGCGAAAGCAAAACAATGATAATTCCTGCAACGGAATAAAAATCAATAAAAGGTGCTAAAGCAGTGGGGCCAAATCTTGCGGTAACAATTGGCGAAATGATAAATGGAAAAAGGCGGATAATAACCGTGCTTAAACCATAAATTGCCGTTTGTCCCAATAATTTTTTATACAAAATCTAATTAGTTTTTTGCAAAGATAATTATTTAGATTCGAGATTTTAAAAGAGTTTTTTCTTAAGTTGATAATACTTAAATTTGTCTAAATCCTTGTTTAAGAAATTTTTTAATCTCTAAACCTCCAATCTCAAGACATGAAAATTTTAATAAAAAACGCCAAACTCGTCAATGAAAACCAAATTTTTGAAAGTGATTTGCTCATAGAAAATGATTTAATTAAAAAAATTGCACAAAATATTTCAGAAGAAAATGTTGATAAAATAATTGACGCTTCAGGAAAATATCTTTTACCTGGAATTATAGACGACCAAGTGCATTTCCGCGAACCAGGCCTAACTTGGAAAGGCGATATTGAAAGCGAATCTCGCGCCGCAATTGCTGGCGGAATCACGAGTTTTATTGAGCAACCCAACACAGTTCCAAATGCTGTGACGCAAGAAGTTTTAGAAGAAAAATATAAAATTGCCTCCAAAAATTCTTACGCCAATTATTCTTTTATGATGGGCGGAACTAATGATAATTTGGAAGAATTACTAAAAACAAATCCCAGAAATGTGGCGGGAATTAAACTTTTTCTCGGTTCTTCAACAGGAAATATGCTCGTTGATAATCCAGAAAGTTTAGAGAAAATTTTTTCGAATGTTAAATTATTAATCGCCGTTCACTGCGAAGATGAAACTACGATAAAAGAAAATTTAGCAAAAGCCAAAGAAAAATACGGCGAAGATATTCCCGTAGAAATGCATCCGATTATTAGAAGTGAAGACGCTTGCTACATTTCATCTTCAAAAGCCATTGATTTGGCCAAAAAAACGGGCGCAAGATTGCATGTTTTTCATCTTTCAACAGCAAAGGAAATGGATTTATTTCAAAATAATATTCCTTTAAAAGAGAAAAAAATTACGGCAGAAGTTTGTGTGCATCACCTAAGTTTTAGCGATAAAGATTATTCAGTAAAAGGAAATTTCATCAAATGGAATCCTGCCATAAAAACCCAAAAAGACCAAGATGCACTGTGGAAAGCGCTTTTAGATGATAGAATTGACGTAGTTGCAACCGATCACGCGCCGCATACTTTGGAAGAAAAATCTCAAAAATATTTGCAAGCGCCGTCTGGCGGGCCTTTGGTGCAACACGCTTTAAATCAAATGCTTGAACATTATAAAAACGGGAAAATATCTTTGGTAAAATTGGTAGAAAAAATGTGTCATAATCCTGCCATTTTGTTTGAAATTGAAAAACGTGGTTTTCTAAAAGAAGGTTTTAAGGCAGATTTAGTTTTGGTAGATTTGAATGAAAAATACACAGTTTCAAAAGAAAATATTTTAGCAAAATGCGGTTGGAGCCCGTTTGAAGGAACAACTTTTCATTCAAAAATAACGCATACTTTCGTGAATGGAAATTTGGTTTATGAAAACGGTGAAATTAATCAAGAAAAATGCGGCGAAAGATTGCTGTTTGAGCGAGTTTAATTTTAGTTGGGCGCCAATTTCCGCCTTCCACTCCCAATCCCGCCGCGGCGGGGATTTCCGTTCAAGTCGGGGCGCAGTTTCGTGTATAAAACAAGATTTGTTTTTTAATTTTACTAACCTTTTCAAGTTTCAAAACCTTGACAAGGTTCTGAAAAGAATCGACAAAAAAAATAACAGACTTTAAAATCCCACGCAACTATCCTTGTCAAGGTTCAAAACCTTGACAAGGTTAGTGTAAAAAGTTCTGTAATTTCGCTAAAATCCAAAAAAGTTGAATTTTTTTTAATAAAAATGGCAACATTATGGTTAAACGATTTTTGGAAGCAAAACTGAAACAAAAATTTAATGAAGGAAAAGCCATCATTTTAATGGGTGCAAGACAAGTGGGAAAAACCACTTTACTGAAAAATATTTTCGAAAACGAAAACGATTATATTTGGCTAAATGCAGATGAACAAGACGTTATAAATCTATTTGAAAACCCAAATTTTTTAAGATTAAAACAATTTTTCAGGAATAAAAAATTTGTGATTATCGATGAAGCCCAAAGAATACCGGATGTTGGTTTAAAATTAAAATTAATTACAGACGAAATTCCAAGCATACAATTAATCGCTACAGGAAGTTCTTCTTTTGAATCGGCGAATAGCGTAAATGAACTGAAGAGCAGCAAAAAAAATTATTTTTATGATAATGGAATCCGCAATGCCTTAATCGCCAATTTCACAATTGCAGAAAACCGCGAAGATATTGGGAAGTTGTGGGAAAACTTTTTGGTTTCAGAAAGAATTAAAAAATTAAATTACCAACAATTATGGAAAAATTATTGGTTTTGGCGCACTAAAGAGCAAAAAGAAAGCGATTGGCTAGAAGAAAGCGATGGAAAATTAGAAGCATTTGAATTCAAATGGAATGCAAAAGCAAATTTAAAAGTCCCGAAACAATTTTCAGGAGCTTATCCAGAAAGTGATTTCAAAGTGATTAGCCAGAACAATTGCGAAGATTTCTTGCTTTAAAAAACTGGCAAAATAGTGCCTTTTGATAGACCATAATTTTATTGCAAAATAGATTGAAGTTTCATAATATTTTTATTTAATTTTAAGCCTATAAAATTTTTCAGAATACCAAATTTCGATATATTAAAAAACTTTACCATGAAATTATTATCAAAACTAGTTAGTTATTTGCTCCTTTTATCCAATATTATTTCTTGCACTGCCGCTCCAAAACCTTCAGATAAAACTGCAAAAGAAATACTTGGAAACCCCAATTATCAAGCAATTTGTTACAGTGGTTATCGGGAAAATAATAGAGATGCGAGACCGACTTTAGAACAAACCAAAGAAGATTTGAAAATTTTGGCAGCGCTTAATTTCAAAATTGTGAGAACGTACAAAACCAAATACAACGAATCTTCAATTGTACTAGAAGCCATCAAAGAATTGAAAAAAGAAGATCCAAAATTTGAAATGTACATGATGCTTGGCGTTTGGATTGATTGCGAAAACGCTTTTACCAATCTAGAACCCAATCATAATGCAGAAAATCTAGAAGCAAATGAATTAGAAATAAAAAATGCTGTGGCGCTTGCCAAGCAATATCCAGATATTGTTAAAATAATTGCCGTAGGAAATGAAGCAATGGTAAAATGGGCCACAAGCTATTATGTGCAGCCCAACATTATATTAAAATGGGTGAATTATCTCCAAAAACTAAAAAAAGAAAATGTAATTTCTAAAGATATTTGGATTACAAGTTCAGATAATTTTGCTTCTTGGGGAGGCGGTGGATCAGAATACCACACTCCAGATCTAGAAAAATTAATAAAAGCCGTTGATTATATTTCCATGCACACCTATCCAATGCACGACACACATTATAATCCCAATTTTTGGAAAACGCCAGAATCTGAAAAAAACCTCAGCAAGAAGGAAAAAATAGATGCAGCAATGTTGCGCGCCAAAAATTATGCAAAAGGGCAATATGCCGCCGTAAAAAATTATATGGAAAGTTTAGGCGTAGATAAACCAATACATATTGGCGAAACAGGCTGGGCAAGTTCTTCAGACGGTTTTTATGGCAACGAAGGATCTAGAGCAACAGACGAATACAAACAAAAAATCTACTATGACGCCATGAGAGCATGGACCAATAAAGAAAACATAACTTGTTTTTATTTTGAGGCATTTGATGAAATTTGGAAAGATGCCGCAAATCCTGCCGGTTCCGAAAACCATTTTGGTCTCTTCAAAGTAGATGGCACCGCAAAATACGTTCTTTGGGGAAAAGTAGATGACGGAACTCTAGCACCATTTTCAAGAGACGGAAAACCCATTACTAAAAGTTATAATGGCAGCCTAGAAAAACTATTTTCTGAAGTAGAAGCACCGAAGTAATTGTATTATTTGAAGGTTCTTACAGCGGTTTTTCTAAAAAACTTATTGTCAAAAAAAACAACTATCGAAAACAAATCCTGCTTTTTTTTAAGTAAAAAAGAAAAAAGACACTTGTAAAAGGATTTTCTATATATTTGTTTTAATCAAAAAAAATATCAATATGATCAAAAAATCATTACAATTTCTACTTTTATTTTTGGTAGTCAACCTTTTTGCGCAAAGCAAATTTGAATGGAAAACCGCCACAGATGGAGGTTACACGTATAAGTACGTTTCAAACGACCCAATGAAAGCCAGATTTTACAAACTGAAAAATGGTTTAACTGTAATTTTAAGTCCAACACCGAAAGACCCAAGAATTCAGGCGTATGTAGCGGTGAAAGCCGGCAGCAAAACCGATCCTGCAACAAACACAGGTTTGGCGCATTATCTTGAGCACATGCTTTTTAAAGGAACCGATAAATATGGCACTTTGGATTGGGTAAAAGAAAAACCGCAATTGGATAAAATTGATGCGCTTTACGAAACCTACAATCAAACAACGGATGAAGCGAAAAGAAAGGCAATTTATCATAAAATAGATTCCGTTTCTGGCGTGGCAAGTAAGTTTGCAATTGCAAATGAATACGATAAATTAATGTCTTCTATGGGCGCACAAGGAACAAATGCCTTCACCAGTTTTGAAGAAACGGTTTATACGGATGATGTCCCAAGTTCTTCTATTGATAAATACATTACCGTACAAGCGGAACGTTTCAGAAACCCAGTTTTAAGATTGTTCCACACAGAATTAGAGGCGGTTTACGAAGAAAAAAACCGTGGTTTAGATAGTGATTCTCGGCAAGTTTTTGAAACTTTATTTGCGAATTTATTTAAAAAACATAATTACGGAAAGCAAACCACCATCGGAACAATTCACGATTTAAAAAATCCTTCATTAATAAAAATCCGAAATTATTTTAATACCTACTATGTTCCCAATAATATGGGCATCATTATGTCGGGAGATTTTAATCCAAATGAAGTGATTGCAAAAATTGATGCTTCTTTTAAAAATATGGTGGCAAAACCAGTCCCAAAATATACTTTTGAGCAAGAAAGCCCTATAAAAACTCCAATTATTAAAGAAATTGTAGGTCCAGACGCTGAAAGTTTAACCATGGGTTTCAGACTTCCAGGCAATAAAGACAAAGATGTATTAATTGCAGATTTGGTTGGCCAAGTTTTAACTAATGGTAAAGCAGGTTTATTAGACTTAAATTTAGTAAAAAAACAAAAATTACTGAGCGCTTATGCCTTCACCTATACGTTGATTGATCATGGTGTGCTTTATTTACAGGCATCACCAACAACCGGCCAGTCTTTAGACGAAGTGAAAACATTGCTTTTGGGCCAAATAGAAAATTTGAAAAAAGGAGATTTTGACGAATCTTTGATTACTTCCATCGTTAATAATATCAAAAAAGATAAAATTTACGAAAGTGAAACTTACGGAAGCCGCGCTAATTCTTTAATGAGCGCTTTTACCTCTGAACTCAATTGGCGCGATCAAGTTGCTTATGTGAATGATTTATCTAAAATCACTAAAGCAGATGTAGTAAATTTTGCTAATAAATATTTGGGCAATAATTACGTGGCGGTTTTAAAAAGAAAAGGTGAAAAACAAAACCGCGAAAAGGTTGAAAAACCAGCAATTACTGCTGTAGAAACCAATCCAGACAAGCAATCGCCTTTTGTGAAAATGGTAGATGATATGCCAAATAATCCTTCTGCGCCAGTGTTTTTAGATTATAATAAAGATTTGCAAAAATCTAATTTAGGCGCTGCGGAAGTTCTTTATGTTCCCAATAAAGACAATTCTATTTTCCGTTTAAGTTACCGCTACAAAGTGGGAACTTTAAACGATTTAAAAGAATCTTTAGCGGCAGGTTATATTCAGTTTTTAGGAACCGATAAAATGTCTGCCGAGCAAATTTCTAAAGAGTTTTATAAAATTGCTTGTAGTTTTAATATTTCTACGGGTGAAGAATATACCACGGTTTCCATCGAAGGATTGCAAGATAATTTTGACAAAGCCGTTTCGCTTTATGAAAATATCATCAACAATATTAAACCTGATGATGCGGCTTTAAAAAGTTTGATTGCAAGAATTCAAAAAAGCAGAAAAGACCGAAAACTAAGCAAAGGCGCAATTATGCAAGGCCTCACAAATTATGCAATTTATGGCGCAGATAATAAATTTAATTATACATTAAGCGATAAAGATTTAGACGCCACTACGTCACAAGAATTAGTAGATCGTTTAAAAAATCTAAATAATTTTGAGCAAACCATTATTTATTATGGCCCTAAACCTTTAAATGAATTGGTTTCAAGTTTAAAAACAGAGCACAAAGTTCCTGCAGCCTATACAATGGGAAGCCCGAAAAAGGAATTTAAACAAATAAAACCGGCCACCAACCAGGTTCTATTTGCAAACTATGATATGGTGCAAGCAGAAACAAGATGGATTAGAAACACAGACACTTACAATCCTGAAAAAACCACATTAATTGATGTTTTCAACAATTATTTTGGCGGCGGAATGGGCTCCATCGTTTTCCAAACTATTCGCGAAAGTAAAGCATTGGCTTACAGCACTTACGGCTACTACGTAAGTCCACAGAAAAAAGACCAGGATTATTATCTGTTGGGATATGTGGGCAGCCAAGCAGATAAATTTAACGAAGCAACTGACGCAATGAACGAACTTCTAAACACCTTACCCAATTTAGAAGGCAACCTTATTTTGGCGAAAAACCAAGTCAAAAAGGACATTCAAACGGAAAGAATTACACAAGATGGTATAATTTATAACTATTTGCGAGCAAAAGAATTGGGACTAAATGAAGATATTCGTAAAAAAGTTTACAACGAAGTGGATGACGTAAAAATGGCAGATTTAGATAAATTTCACGATGAATATTTTAAAGGAAAGCCATACACTTATGCAATTGTTGCTTCCGATAAAAAAGTATCAATGGAACAACTAAAAAAATTAGGCGACGTAAAAGTCTTGACTTTAGAAGAAATTTTCGGGTACTAATCCTTATCTTTCAACAAACAAACCGCTTCAGAAATGGAGCGGTTTTTTTTACAACTGTCTTTTTCAAAAAATTAATTTTTTTTGGGCGCCTTTATCCGTCTTCCACTCCCAATCCCGCTGCCGCTGGGATTTCCCTTCAAGCCGAGGCGCGAGATTCTCACTACATTACAATTGGTTTTTCATTAAGAGCAAATTTTTTAGAAATTTTTAAGCCCTACATTTTTCATGAATCGAATTCATCTAGAAACCGCTTCTTTTTTTCTTAAAATCAATCCATCTTTTCAATGCTAAAATCATTACGACCAAAACTTTGGCTTAAAGTTTAATATTTTCTAATAATTTTCTATAACTGCTATTTTTTATAAGCAATCATTTTTTGAATTTATCTGGCAATAAAAGGCTTTATCAACTTCTTTTTCAATTCCTTGTCATCATCCACAAAACCAAAATTATAAGAAACACCAATACCTAAAGATTGCTTCAACTGCAATTTTTGTACCTGATCGTGATCATAAAGCAAGTCTAAACTCACCAAAGTACTTATAAATTTATTAAACTTCATATTCAAAACACCGCTGTAAGCAATATCAACACGTTCAGGATGAAAGAGATAATTGGTGAAAAAATTAAGATTATTAGTAAAATT
Organism: Halpernia humi; assembly: GCF_900108025.1. Lineage (GTDB taxonomy): Bacteria > Bacteroidota > Bacteroidia > Flavobacteriales > Weeksellaceae > Halpernia > Halpernia humi. The sequence goes on along the minus strand of NZ_FNUS01000002.1, from coordinate 5,615 downwards.
GATGTTTTTAAAAATATTCACACGATACTGTACATTAAGCATCGCACCGATTTCACTCCGCAAACTTTGCCCGTCTCTTTCCAAACCAAAATTACCCGCTTTTTGTAATTCATGATCTGCTACAATGGTAAATTTTCCATTAATGGGACGAAAAATAATTTGAAAATTTTCTTGCGGATTATAAGAAATACCAAGTCCCAAATTCACATAAGCCGGCGCTAAAAAATTTGAAATCCGATCTGAACGTGTTGGATCGGGCGTGCTGCTGTAATTGTAGCCTGGCATAAACTGCGATACAAATTGCAAGCCTGTGGAGAGGTAATAATTTTGTCCCAAATCATACCCATAATTTCCACTAAAATCCATATAATCATCTGTTTTGCGGGCTGCCTGACCAGAATTAGCAACAAAACCGTACCCCATTTTAAAATTAAAATCTAAAAAATGCCGGTTTTTTTTATAATTGATCTGATAATTCACCTTACCTATTACGCCAATATTATTATTCCCTCCGCTGTTCCAATTAGAAAAAGCAGATTGGTTAAAAACCAAAGTGTTTTGCCCATAATAAAACCAATGTTTTGGATCTTTTGTGCGCAGCAGATTAAATGGCGTAAGTGGAATATCTTGTGGTGTATTTGGCACCAAAAGCGTGTGGTTTATCGCCAAAGTATCTGCTGGTTTCACGAAAATCGGTAACAATTTCACCTCAGAAATACTATCTAAGCGAGCAGCGTTTTTCTGCCAGTGTTGTTGGTTTAGAGAATCAATTGTTTGTAGATAATTACTTTCCTGTCCTTTATAAAAACAAAAAAACAGGAGGAAAAAGCCTGTCCACTTCATAATTTCATTAAAATAATATTTGCAAAAGTATTGAATAAAAATTAGTTGCAATATTGTATTTAATTTAAAAAAAACAAATAATTAAAACACAAATACCTAAAACTTTAAAACGGGTTTCATAATAAACAAAAATAAGCCTCATAAAATAGAAAATTCTCAAAAATTAAAACGGCATTTTGCAATCTATTCATACCTTAAAACTAAAAAAATTGCGCCTTTGCGATTAAAAAATTAGCAAACAAAAAAATAAAAATATGCAAACAACGAATCACGCCTTGCGCCTTAAATAAGCATCAAAACTAAAAAAAAAAGCGCCTTCGCGATTAAAAAATTAGCAACCAAAAAAATAAAAATATGCAGACAGTGAATCACGCTTTGCGCCTTAAATAAGCATCAAAACTAAAAAAATTGCGCCTTTGCGATTAAAAATTGTCCTAAAATTCACCATTTGTCTTAAAATTTCTATTTTAATTAGATAAAAATTGCCAAATTTACTTACTTCTAAATATTGGCTTCACATTTGAGCCCCCATTCTAAAATGTTGAAAAAAGCACGCTTATATCGTCCAATCCTATACCCTTTGCTAATGTTGAGTGGTATGTGGTTTGTTTTTTTATTGCAGATGCACGGCTTTTTTGAGTCTTGCAGCGGCGCAATAATTCCGCTTGTTCCCGAAGGTTTAAAAGGGATATTCTTTTCGCCATTTCTGCACGGCAGTTTAGAACACATTATGGGAAATAGTATTCCGATAGGCATTTTGATGTTTCTGCTCTACTATTTTTATCCGAGAATTGCCAATATGGTTTTCTTCTTAGGCTGGGTTTTAACGGGCTTACTTGTTTGGCTTTTACCACCAATTGATGTTTTTACCGGGAAATATATGTACACCTGCATAATTGGTGCTAGTGGATTGGTTTATTTAATGGCCTTTTTTCTTTTTTTCAGTGGGATATTTCGTTGGGATTTAAAATTAATGGCCGTTTCATTAGTCGTTGCGTTTTATTATGGCAGTTTAATTTGGGGCGTTTTGCCCGAAGAATTATTTTCGCATTTAGCAGAACCAAGCAGAATTTCTTGGCAAACACATCTTGCGGGCGCACTTGTTGGGAGTATTATGGCTTTTTTATTTAAAAAAATCGGTAATAAAAAAAATAGATTTATTTGGCAATTCCCTAATTATTATAGCGAAAAAGACGATAAACTTTGGCAAGAATACAAAGAACAGCATCCAAACGACTTCGAAGAAATGCCACAAATAAAGAAAGAAAATGTATGGGACCGATTAGATGAAATACGAAAAAACCACTAAAATTTTGTAGTTTTGAATTTAGTACTAGACAAAAATTAAATAAGCATTTTTTTACCGCAAAATTTTGTCATTTAGTAAGATTTTTAAGCATAATAATGGCCTATGTTTTCAGACGAACACTTGTATTCCATCGCATTGCGGCGCAGCAATTTAATTGGTGATATTAATTTTCAAAAATTAGTAGAAGCCGTTGGTTCCGCGAAAGAAGTGTGGGAAATTTCTAAATCTGGTTTGAAAAAAATTGATGGAATTGGCGCCAAAATTTTAAAAGACATCGGCAATCCAGAGCATTTATCGTTTGCTGAAAAAGAACTGGAGTTTTGTTTTAAAAATAATATTAAAATTAATTTGCGCCATTTAAACCAACTTCCGAAATTGCTAAATGAGTGCGAAGATGCACCCGCAATACTCTATCAAAAAGGCAATTTCGACGAAGCCAAGAAAAAAATTAGCATCGTAGGAACGCGAAATATTACACCCTACGGAAAACAATTTATCGAAGAACTCACAGGCGCTTTAAAGCCTCAAAACTGCCTCACAATTAGCGGTTTAGCCTTGGGTGTAGATGCCGAAGTTCATCAATATTCGCTAAAAAACAACATTCCTACAGTTGGTGTTTTGGCGCACGGTTTTCACACATTTTATCCCGCAAAAAACAAGAAACTTTCCCAAGAAATACTCCAAGAAAATGGCTGTTTATTTACAGAGTTTAATTCTTCCCAAAAACCGGATCGCGAAAATTTTATCCAAAGAAACCGCCTAATTGCCGGGCTTTCTCCCGCTACAATTGTCGTAGAATCGGCCTTTGGTGGCGGCTCTATGAGCACCGCAACATTCGCTAACTCTTACAACAGAGATGTTTTTGCGTTGCCCGGAAAAATTACAGATAAATACAGCCAGGGCTGCAACCAACTGATTTTGCAAAATAAAGCCCAAATTATTTCAACCATAGATTTGCTTTTAGACCACCTTCGTTTCACAGAACCCAAAGAAAAAATCGAAGAACTTTTCCCAACGTCTGAAAGAAGAAAACTAATGTCTGAAAATCAAGAAAAAGTTTACAACATTATTGCAAAGCATCCTAAAATTACTTTGGATGATTTAGCACAAAAACTAGAAGAACCATCTTACAAAGTTTCTGGATTAATATTAGAACTAGAACTATTAGGACTATTGAAATCCTTTTCGGGGAAACAATTTTCAGTAAAGTAATTATCTTCTTTTATTGATAATTTATAGAAATTTCCTTTATATTTAAAGATTACTATTTTTAATACCAAAATTATGAGATTAATAAAAATTTAAGCTCAAAAATCTTTATTTTAACAAAATCTTTAAAATGATTTGCAGTATTTCAAAAAAAAATTAAATTTGTTACACAAACATCTATACAATGGAACATTATAACGTAGAGCAAAAAATAGAAGAATTTATTGCAAAAATAGAAGCCAAAAACCCCAACGAACCAGAATTTTTACAAGCCGTAAAAGAAGTTGCAGTTACTGTACTACCTTTTATTGCGACAAAACCGCAATACAATGGGATGAAACTTTTGGAAAGAATGGCAGAGCCAGAAAGAACCATCATTTTTCGTGTGGCTTGGGTAGATGATAAAGGAGAAATACAAGTAAACCGCGGTTTCAGAATCCAAATGAACTCGGCAATTGGCCCGTATAAAGGCGGAATTCGTTTTCATCCGACCGTCAATCTCTCCGTTTTAAAATTTTTGGCTTTCGAGCAAGTATTTAAAAATTCTTTAACGACTTTACCAATGGGCGGTGGAAAAGGCGGCTCAGACTTTGATCCTCAAGGAAAATCTGATATGGAAGTGATGCGTTTTTGCCAAGCATTTATGACGGAACTTTGCAAACACATCGGCCCACAAACCGACGTTCCTGCGGGAGACATTGGCGTAGGCGCACGCGAAATAGGCTACCTTTTTGGGCAGTACAAAAAAATTAGAAACGAGTTCACAGGTGTTTTAACAGGAAAAGGAATTGCTTATGGCGGCTCATTAATTCGCCCAGAAGCAACGGGTTATGGCGTGGTTTATTTTTGCGAGCAAATGCTTCGTACTATAGGTGAAACCATTAAAGACAAAGTATTTGCCGTTTCAGGTTTCGGAAATGTGGCTTGGGGTGTTATCAAAAAAGTAGATGAATTGGGCGGCAAAGTCGTTACCATTTCAGGGCCAGACGGTTATATTTACGATAAAGACGGCATCACTGGCGAAAAAATAGATTATTTATTAGAATTACGCGCAATCGGAAACAACCGCGCAGAAGATTATATCTCCAAATATCCAAATGCAGAATTTCACGCGGGGAAACATCCTTGGGAAGTAAAATGCGACGTGGCAATTCCTTCTGCCACACAAAATGAATTGGATGTAACGGATGCTAAAAAACTCGTAGAAAATGGCGTAATGTGCGTTACAGAGGCCGCAAATATGCCTTGCGATTTAGAAGCCATCAACTATTTTATAGACAACAAAGTATTATTTTCTCCTGGCAAAGCCTCAAATGCTGGAGGTGTAGCCACTTCCGGGTTAGAAATGACGCAAAATTCCATTCGCCTCAATTGGAGTTCCGAAGAAGTAGATGCCCGTTTAAAAGAAATTATGGTTGGCATTCATACCGCTTGCCGAAATTACGGCAGAGAAGAAGACGGCTATGTGAACTATGTGAAAGGTGCAAATATTGCAGGTTTTGTAAAAGTTGCAGAAGCCATGTTGGCGCAAGGCGTGGTATAAAAACAAATTTGAAATAAAAAAAAGCCTGGAAGAAATTTCGGGCTTTTTTGTTCCTTATTACTTTGTCATTGCGAGGAATGAGGAACGAATGACGAGGCAATCCGTCGTTTTTTGAAATAAGAAGCAAGAAAATCCTACATTTTTCGAAAACCTTTCCCGTGTTCCGCTATATCCCGCCGCGGCGGGGATGCCGCTTCACCCGGGGCTAGAATTTCGGGTGGTTTTTCTTTTGAAGGGAAGTATTGGACGTTTTAGATTAAAAAAGTATTTTTGACTGAAGAAAATACTTTTTAAAATGGAATCTTTAGAACATTTTACTTTCAAACCAAGTGTTTATAAAAACCAAAAGGTAATATTTATCTATTTTGAGAAAAAATATGAGTTAATTAAAATAATAAAATCAATTGAAGGATCGGTATGGAGTTCCAAAAAAACTGCTTGGTATATTTCTGATACGCCTGAACATCGAAAACTATTTAATATAAAGTTAATAGAAATACTAAATGAGCAAGGAAATTTAGAATTGCAAAAATTTAAAAATTACCTCAATTCTAAACGCTACAGCCAAAATACGATAAAAACCTACGCCGATGCATTGCAATCTTTTTTAATATTTAGAGCCTGTTTAAATTTCATTCAATAAATTTTTTATAGCCTTTTCTTAATTTTCTAAATTAAAATAAACTCTGTTTATTCTTAAATTTAACATTA
>NZ_FNUS01000007.1 GCF_900108025.1 Halpernia humi | reverse complement strand
TAATGTTAAATTTAAGAATAAACAGAGTTTATTTTAATTTAGAAAATTAAGAAAAGGCTATAAAAAATTTATTGAATGAAATTTAAACAGGCTCTTAGTATTTTTTGGTATTGCTGGAATAATGAGTGCAAACCAATTAGAAATAAAAAAACAAAATATTGATGTTAAAAGTTGTATATCAATAAACCTAAAAAATAGTAGGCAAGTAAAAGGATTATTGACGAATTCTGAAACTTTTTTTGTAGATATATCTACAGGTGAATGTTACCAAAGAACTTGTAGGACAGTTTCAACAAGTAATGGTGACGGATCTACTACAGAATATAAAATAGTAGTGATTGGGTGAAGGTACAGTGTCCTGACGTAACAATTTCTGAAAGTACAGGACCTTAAAATTATTCAAGTGCGAATTAATTTCGCACTTGTTTTTTAATTAAATAAACTAATATTTATCAAAATGCTAAAAGTTAACTACTTTAAGTTAGTATTTATTTTTATATTTTACTTGGGAATTATTGTAAAATCTCAAAAAATAGAAGGCGAGATTATTTACACACAAATAACTCAGTTGCCAAAAATGAAAGAGGCAATAGGACATTTGTTTTTCAATGGTAAATATTCTTTATATACTTTAGAAAATGAGAAGGAAAATACAAATATTCAAAATTCAAATGGTAGCATAATATATCCATCAAATACTATAGATAGTTTAGCAAATAAAACGAGATTTATTTTTTATAATAAAAAACAAAATGTATTTTATAATAACGCTATCAATTCTGATTTTGAGACAATTTTAAAAGCACGAAAAAATATTGTTTGGAAAATTTTTCCAGAATATAAAGAAATTATTAATTATCGATGCCAAAAAGCAGAAACAATATTTTATGGTAAAAAGTATACTGCTTGGTTTGCAAAAGATATTCCTATGAATTATGGACCACTCAAAATTAATGGATTATCTGGTTTGATTTTAGAAGTATATACCGAAGATGGTAAACTAAAAGTAAATGCTGAAAAAATAATTTTCAAAAAAGTCGACAATAAAATAGACGAATTTCAAAATAAATATGATTTCGCCAAAGCAATACCTAATGAAAATTACAAAGATGTTTTAAAAAACCAACAAACAGAATTTGAAAATAAAATAAATGCAACTTTAAAAGAAGGAGATAAGCCATTAAAATTTGGGAAAATTGACTGCAAAGAATGCAATGAGAAAACGGACTAAATATTATAAAAAAATCTAAATGAAAAAAAATCTTATAATAATTATCGTGTTTTTGTGTTTTGGAAAGGGAATAACACAAACAAAAAGATTCTTTTATAATTTAACTTTTAAAATAGATTCTATCAACATAAAAAAAGATGTAGTGGTATTGGAAATCAATAAGGACCATAATTCTTTTTTTAGCAACGATTATTTAGTTACAGATTCTTTAAATGATAGAGATGGTGCAAAATTTGAGTTTGCATACCCAAAGTTTCAAAAAATTGTAAAATGGAATAAAAATGATAATAGCCTAGATATATTTAATAGTCTTGGTGGGATAAATTATTATGAATATAAAACTCACAAAACTATCTCTTGGGTATTGTGTAATGATATTAAGAAAATTGGTATTTATACCGTTCAAAAAGCAACTGCTAAATATGGTGGAAGAGATTGGGTTGCATGGTTTACTAATGAAATACCATTTAGTTATGGGCCTTATGTTTTTAACGGATTACCAGGTTTAATTTTGGAAATTTATGATGCAAAAGAGAACTATCATTTCATTTTTATTCAGAATAAAAATTTTAATAAAGAAATAGATTTTTCAAAAATAATTGAAAAAAAATATCTTGGTGTAAACAAAATAAAAATTCAAGAAAAGGATTGGAAAGCTGTTCAACTAAATTATTATAATAATCCAATTCCAGAATATAAAACTGGATTAGAAGCAATGATGCTTAAAGATGATGGTACAAAATATACAGCCAAAGATTACAGAGAAGTAGAAAAGAACATTCAAAGGGTCATCAAAAAATATAATAACCCAATTGAGTTGGATGAAAAAATTGATTATCCATAAATTTAATTTTAATTATTATTTTAAAACTCAAACTTTTCCGTCAAAATCTTGTCTTCGTCCAACCTTTCAATTAGTTTTTCTAGACTTTCAAATTTTATTTCTTCGTGTAAAAATTCCCGGAATTTTATTTCAATAATTTCACCATAGATATCTTTGTCAAAATCTAAAATATAAACTTCAACAGTTTTGGTTTTTCCTTCTACCGTTGGGTTTGTACCAATACTTAACATGCCTTTGTAGAATTTATTTTCCACAAAAACTTCCACAATATAAGCGCCGTTTTTAGGTAATAATTTTATAGAATCTACTTCTAGATTTGCAGTAGGATAGCCAATTGTTCGCCCAATTTTTTTACCATGAACCACTTTCCCAAAAAGAGAATAGGAATAACCCAACATTTCATTTGCTTCTACAATTTTTCCTTTGGCAAGCGTATTTCTAATCTGTGTAGAACTAATGTTTTTATTGTGTAAATCCACTGCTGGTAGTTGTGCAACTGTAAAATCCAATTTAGGTGCTAATTTTTCCAAAAGCTGAAAATCACCTGATTTATTTTTCCCGAAAGTATGATCGTAGCCAATAATTAAGTGTTTTACATTTAATTGTTTAATTAAAATTTCTCGAACAAATTCTTCACCAGAAAGATTTCTAAATGCTTCGTCAAATTTTTGTAAAAATAAATTTTTAATGCCATTTTTTTCTAGAAGAATTTGCTTTTCAGCTAAAGTATTCAATAATTTTAAATCATCTTCAGGATTAAAAAATGTGCGAGGGTGCGGCCAAAAACTAAATAGTGCTGATTCTAAATTCTGCTCTTTCGCGACTTTATTTAGATGTGAAATGATAAATTGATGCCCTTTGTGAACACCATCAAACATTCCAATTGATAGTGCGAGGGGTGTATTTTCGTTATATGAAGACAGATTTTTACTTATTTTCAAGACAAAGTTTTTGGCTGTGCAAATATGATAAAAATCTTCTTTCAAACCAATTGCAGATTTCACGGGATTTCTTATATTTGCACCAAGAAAAAAATTAGCAATGGCAAACCAATTAAAAGGTAAAATTTCTCAAATTATCGGTCCAGTTATCGATGTTGTTTTTGCAGATGCAGCAGATCTTCCGAAGATTTATGACGCTTTAGAAATCACCAAAAAAAATGGTGAAAAAGTAATTCTAGAAGTAGAGCAACACATTGGCGAAGATTCTGTAAGATGTATCGCAATGGATGCTACAGATGGACTTCAAAGAGGTTATGAAGTAATCAGCCAAGGACAGCAAATTACAATGCCAGTTGGTGAAGGAATCAACGGGAGATTGTTTAATGTTGTAGGAGACGCTATTGATGGACTTCCGCAAGTTTCTAAAGAAGGCGGATTACCAATCCACAGAGATGCACCAAAATTTGATCAACTCTCTACTTCAGCAGAAATTCTTTATACAGGAATTAAAGTAATTGATTTGATTGAACCTTACTCAAAAGGTGGAAAAATCGGCTTATTCGGTGGAGCAGGTGTTGGTAAAACAGTTTTGATTCAAGAATTAATTAATAATATTGCGAAAGGACATGGTGGACTTTCGGTTTTCGCTGGAGTTGGCGAAAGAACTAGAGAAGGAAATGACCTTTTAAGAGAAATGTTAGAGTCTGGCATCATAAAATATGGTGATGAGTTCATGCATTCTATGGAAAATGGCGGTTGGGATTTATCTAAAATTGACTTAGAGGTAATGAAAGAATCAAAAGCGGCTTTCGTTTTCGGACAAATGAATGAGCCTCCTGGTGCAAGAGCAAGAGTAGCACTTTCTGGATTAACTTTAGCGGAATATTACCGTGATGGTGGAGAATCTGGGCAAGGTAGAGATATTTTATTTTTCGTAGATAATATTTTTAGATTTACACAAGCAGGTTCAGAGGTTTCTGCACTTTTAGGTCGTATGCCTTCTGCGGTAGGTTACCAACCAACTTTGGCCTCAGAAATGGGTGCAATGCAAGAAAGAATTACTTCCACTAAAAATGGTTCCATCACTTCAGTTCAGGCGGTTTACGTTCCTGCAGATGATTTAACGGATCCTGCACCAGCAACAACTTTTGCCCACTTAGATGCAACAACGGTTTTAGATCGTAAAATTGCTTCTTTAGGAATTTATCCGGCGGTTGATCCTTTGGCTTCAACTTCTAGAATTTTAGCACCAGAAATTATTGGTGAAGAACATTATAAATGTGCACAAGATGTAAAAGAAATTTTACAGCGTTATAAAGCGTTACAAGATATAATTGCAATTCTTGGTATGGAAGAACTTTCTGAAGAAGATAAATTGGTAGTTTACCGCGCAAGAAAAGTTCAGAGATTTTTATCTCAACCGTTCCACGTTGCGGAGCAATTTACAGGTTTGAAAGGCTCTTTGGTTGATATTAAAGATACCATAAAAGGATTTAATATGATTATGGATGGTGAATTAGACCACTTGCCAGAATCTGCTTTCAACTTGAAAGGAACAATAGAAGAGGCAATTGAAGCAGGTGAAAAATTACTAGCAGAAAACGCATAATAGAAACAAGATTTCAGAATCAAGAATCAAGATAATTATTTTCATCTTGATTCTTGGCTCTTTAATCTCATATCTTAAAAATAATGAACATAAAAATATTAACACCAGAGCACGTTATTTTTGAAGGAGAAGTAAATTCGGTTTTGCTTCCTGGTAAAAATGGTGATTTTCAGATAATGAAAGATCACGTTGCTATTGTTTCTTCTTTGGTAGGTGGGAATGTCAAACTTTACACTTCCAAAATTTCTAGTGAGTATGCGAAATACTTTAGAAAAGAACGAGAAAATGATAATGTTTTTTCTTTTGAAGTTAAAAGCGGTGTGATCGAATTTAACAATAATAATGGGATTATTTTGGCTGAATAATTTCGGTTTCAATGAATATAAAACTCCACTAATTCTTTTAGTGGAATTTTTTTTTTGCCCTTTCAGCGTTTAAATCGCTGAAAGGGTTTTTACATTTACAGCAATGTTTTGCTTAATCGACCTTTTTTTACTGTTATTGCATTTACATTCTACTAAGTTTAGTTATTTACAGCGTGTTTTTAAGTGTATCTCTTTAAACTTTAAGTAGATAAATTGGCTTTATTTGTTTTAGCAAACGTTTTTATAAAAATAATTTCAAATAAGAGCCTGTTTAAATTTCATTCAATAAATTTTTTATAGTCTTTTCTTAATTTTCTAAATTAAAATAAACTCTGTTTATTCTTAAATTTAACATTAAGAATTTCAGTGAGTTAAGTTTATTCTGATTAAGCAATCAATAAATTGATTTTTATTAAGTTTTTTAAGCGAAAATAGCTTAATTCCTTAATGGTAAAAATAAATTATAAATTTAAACAGGCTCTAAGTTTTTGCAAATTTTTTGAGCAGGTATCGTAATGTTTTTTTAGAAATTTACATAAAAAAACCGTTTAATCTTATTAAACGGTTATGTACTTTATTTTAAATCCAATTCTAGGATTCTTTAAAAGTTAAATTATTTTCTTGTAAAAAGGCTTCTGCTTGCTTTTTATATTGGCCAGAAATGAGTTTTTCGTGAATAGCATCAAAAGCATCTAAAGTGATATTTATTTCGGCATCTGTATGCGATGCAGTTGGAATTAATCTTAGTAAAATCATCCCTTTTGGAATAACAGGATAAACCACAACTGAAGTGAATATCCCATAATTTTCTCTTAAATCTCTAACCAAAAGAGTAGCCTCAATAGTATCACCTTTCATCATCACTGGCGTTACACAAGTATTGGTTTCACCAATATCGTATCCTCTTTCTAATAAACCATTTTGAAGTTTGTTTACATTATTCCAAAGTTTTTGTTTTAAACTTGGATTGGATCTTAACAAATCTAATCTTTTTAAACCACCAATTACCATGGGCATTGTAAGTGATTTAGCAAAAATTTGTGAACGCATATTATATTTTAGAAAGCGAATAATTTCTTTATCGCCTGCTATAAAAGCACCGAAACCAGCCATAGATTTTGCGAAAGTAGAAAAATAAACGTCAATTTTATCTTGGCAATTTTGTTCTTCCCCAACACCAGCACCCGTTGCACCCAAAGTTCCGAAACCATGCGCGTCATCAACCAAAATTCGGAAATTATATTTAGATTTTAAATCTGTAATTTCTTTTATTTTTCCTTGCATTCCGCGCATTCCGAAAACGCCTTCGGTGATTACAAGAATACCTCCACCAGTTTCTTTCGCCACTTTTTCTGCGCGAATTAAGTTTTTTTCTAAACTTTCTACGTCGTTATGACGAAAGGTAAAACTTTTTCCCATGTGCAAGCGTACACCATCTACAATACAGGCGTGGGCATCAGAATCATAAACTATTACATCGTGCCTCGTAACTAAAGAGTCTATCGTAGAAACCATGCCTTGATAGCCGAAATTTAACAAATAAGCGGCTTCTTCTTTTACAAATGCCGCTAATTCTTGTTCTAATTGTTGATGCTGATCGGTTTCGCCAGACATTGCTCTTGCGCCCATTGGGTAAAACATACCATATTCTGCTGCTGCTTTTGCGTCTGCTTCCAAAACTTCTGGGTGGTTGCAAAGACCTAAATAATCGTTTGCACTCCAAAATATGACTTCTCTACCTTGAAAAATCATCCTTGGACCAATAGGACCTTCTAATTTTGGGAAAACAAAGTAGCCTTCAGCATAATCTGCAAATTGCCCCAACGGACCTGGATTGTTCCTAATACGTTCAAATATATCCATTAAATTTTATATATAAATTTTTCCTCTGCAAAGTTAGTGAAATATACGACATAAGAAAAGCCTTTAATTTTCACTAAAGGCTGATTTATATTATCTAATATATTTTTTTACTTAATAAATTCAGTTTTGAAAACCTCTTCGTAATTGTGAACACAATTATTACTGAAGCCCTGTTGCGCCATCCAATCATCGCTATAAACTTTAGAAATGTAGCGAGAACCGTGGTCTGGGAATATTAAAACGATTACATCTTTATCGGTTAATGAATGGTTTTGTGCATATTGAAGCAAAGCCTGAACAACTGCTCCTGTTGTATAACCACCCATTATCGCTTCTTTTAAAGCGATTTCTCTCGTTCGGTAAGCGCTAGTTTCATCATTAACACGCACAAATTCATCTATTCTATCGAAAAGCAAAGCACCCGGAATTAAATTTTTCCCTAAACCTTCAATTTGGTAAGAATGGATTTCAGATTTATCTAATTTTCCAGTTTCGTGAAAAGTTTTTAAAACAGAACCATCGGCATCTACTCCAATTATTTTAATATCTGGATTTTTTTCTTTCAAAAATTTTGAAGAACCAGAAAGGGTTCCGCCCGTTCCCGTACAAGCAAATAGATGAGTTATTTTACCATCGGTTTGTTCCCAAATTTCTGGGCCTGTTGTTTGGTAGTGTGCATCAATATTTAACTCATTAAAGTATTGATTGATGTAAATTGAATTCGGTATTTCAGTCGCTAATCTTTTTGCAACTTCATAATACGATCGAGGATCATCTGCTGCAACATTTGCCGGACAAACATAAACTGTTGCTCCCAAAGCTTTTAAATAAGCAATTTTTTCTGGTTTTGTTTTATCACTAACAGATAAAACACATTTGTATCCTTTGATGATACTTACCATTGCAATAGAAAAACCAGTGTTACCCGACGTAGTTTCAATAATCGTAGAACCAGATTTTAATAATCCTTTTTTTTCTGCGGCTTCTATTATGTGAAGCGCAATTCGGTCTTTAGTAGAATGGCCTGGATTAGAAGATTCCAACTTTGCAAAAACATTTGCTGGAATGTTTGAAGTAACTCGGTTCAGTCTAACCATTGGCGTGTTGCCTATTAAGCCAAGAATATTTTCGTGTACATTAGTCATTTTCTATCATTTTGTCTCTAAAAAACTGGATGCAAAAATAATAAAAAAATAATCAAAAAAAGAAAGTTGGAGATATATTATGATATATCGCATACTAATTTAATAATTTATGATTTTAATTTCAAAGTTTTTTTTCTTAAAAATTAAACATTCAATGTTTTAAAATTTGTTAAAATAAACATTGTATAAACTAAAATCGTTAATTTCGCAGCACTAGAAAATTATTATGAAAAATTGGTCTTTTAAAAGATGGAATAACATTTTAGGATGGTTTGTATTTGCAATCGCGTTTCTTACTTATTTATCTACAATAGAACCCAACTTTAGTTTTTGGGATTGTGGTGAATATATTTCTTCCGCGGTGAAACTGCAAGTAACTCATGCGCCCGGAGCAGCACTTTTTCAATTGGTAGGCGCTGTTTTTGCCATGTTTGCATTTGGGAATGGCGACCATTATTCTATTGTTATAAATGCGATGTCTGCCATGTTTAGCGGCTTCACGATTTTATTTTTATTTTGGACTATCACGCATTTGGTGCGCAGAATGTTTCATAAAGAGTTTACTGAAGTTACTAGAGGCGAGCAAATTACTATTTTATTTGCGGGTTTAGTTGGCGCGCTTTGTTTTGCATTTTCAGATAGTTTTTGGTTTTCGGCAGTTGAAGGTGAAGTTTATTCGTTTGCGTCACTTTTTATTGCATTAATTTTATGGCTTATCACCAAATGGGAAAACGAGTTTCATGATGCTGATAATGAACGGTGGATTATTTTAATATTTTTTCTAGTTGGTCTTTCGGTGGGAGTGCACATGATGTGTATGCTTGTTATTCCTGCAGTTTGTTTAATCTATTACGCCAGAAATTATACCTTTACTTGGAAAAGTTTTATCATTGCTAATTTTGTAACATTAATTATTTTAGCCTTAGTTTTTAAAGGTGTTTTTCCATTTATAATGACGATGTTCGGAAAATTAGAAATTTTCTTCGTAAATGGTTTAGGTTTGCCTTTTCATTCGGGAACTGTTTTCGGCTTTATTCTTTTGGTCGCCATTTCTTATTTTATAATTAAAATTTCTCGAAATTCTAAAAGACGAGTTTATCAAACTATTGCACTTTCAGTGGTTTATATGGTTATTGGTTTTTCTTGCTGGATGGTAATTCCAATTCGCGCCACAGCAAATCCACCGATGAATCTAAATAACCCAGATAACGCTCTTGGAATGTTAGATTATTATAACCGTGCACAATATGGCGATTGGCCAACTATTTATGGCCAAAATTATACCGCATATTTAGATGCAAACGGAATTCAAAAAAATGAAGATGGTAGTTTTAAAACCAAGAAAACTGGCGATGTATATGAAAAAGATGAAAGCACAGGCACTTACAGAAAAACAGGTGAGCGGTCGGATTATGTATTCGAAAAAAGCCAAGTGAGTTTCATGCCAAGAATGTTTGATCAGGATAAAGACGTGATGGCAAACTATATGTCTATGTACGGTGCTCCAGATTTTACTTTTAATTATGATAATCCAGACATTGCAGATAGCCCAGAAGCGCAGCAGGCTTTCAAAGAATTGCGAAAAAAATACGAAGATGGAACTATTAAAGTTTCGGATTATTTAGGGGCAAAACAATATAATTTAATTAATGTTCAGCGGCCTTCATTAGGCCAAAATCTAGATTATTTTTTCACGTTCCAAAATGGATATTATTTCATAAGATATTTACTTTGGAATTTCGTTGGTCGCCAAAATGATTTGGAAGGAAATATGGAAAACACCAGAGGAAATTGGATTTCTGGTATTCCCTTTATAGATAATGCCATGTGGGGAAATCAGAAAGATATGCCTGCAAAATTTCATAACGAAAGTACAGTTGCATTTTTCTTTTTACCTTTTTTATTAGGTTTAATTGGATTCTTTTTTCAACTCAATAAAGATTTTGGCAGATTTTATGCGCTTCTTTCATTATTTATAATAACCAGTGTCGGCATTGTTTTTTATACCGGAATGAAACCTTTTGAACCGCGAGAAAGAGACTATGCAATGGTCGGCTCATTTTATGCCTTCGCTATTTGGATTGGTTTAGGAGCGGCCGCAATTATCTGGTTTTTAAATAATAAATTAAAAAATAATACAGTTAATGTTGTTGCAGGGATTGTTTTAATAGGCGTTCCATTTATGATGGGGTTTCAAAATTATAATGCGCACGATAGAAGCCACCGTTATACAGCCTATGATTATGCTTATTCCGTTCTAAAATCTTTGCCAAAAGATGACATTTTATTTGTATATGGTGATAATGATACTTATCCTGTATGGGCCATTCAAGAGACTTCGGAGTTTCGAACAGATGTGAAAGTTGTGAATTTCACCTTGCTTTCTACACCTTGGGATATTGATCAAGTTAAAAGACGAACTTATAAGGCGATGCCAGTTCCGTCGCAATTAAGCCATGCCGATTATAGAGATGGCACCAATGATCAGGTTTTTGTGATGACAAAGAGAGATTGGAAAAATATTTTTGCTAACCTCAAAGATGCAGGCGCACCAGATACCGCAATGTCAGAATATCGGAAATATTTAACCCAAGATTCTATGACCTTTAAAGAAGCCATGAATTTTTTAAACACAAAATCTGAAGATAAGAATGAAATATTGAAAATGGTTTTTGGTGATGAAAAATTTGAAAAATTCAATCTACTCCCAGTTAGCAAATTTATTTTGCCAGTAAATAAAACAAATGCCATAAAATCTGGTATTTTAGCCGCAAAAGATGCCGATAAAGCCGTAGATAATATTATGATTACCTATAAAAGCCAAGGCATGTTTAAAAATAACCTGATGATGATGGATATTTTAGCAAACTTTGATTGGAAACGTCCGATTAATTTTTCATCTGGTGGTATTTATGATAGTGAAAATATTTTTTATTTAGATAATTTCCTTCAGTTTGACGGTTTCAGTTATCGCTTAACGCCTATAGAAACAAAGCAATCCGAATCTGGAGATATGGGTAGAGTAGATGCCAATAGTTTGTACAATATTGTAAAAAATTACCGTTGGGGAAATTTTAAAGATTTAAACGCACATTTTGATGAAACTTGTACTCAAAACATTATCAGTTACAGAGGTTCAGCAAGTCGTGCCGCAGAAGCTTTAGCATTAATTGGCGAAAAGAAAAAAGCATTGGAAGTTTTAGATCTTGCAGCCAAAGAAATTCCCGTGCAGAAATATAATGATCCGCGGTCTTTAAGTGCAATGGTTTATGGCTATATCGTTGCCGGTGAAGAGCAAAAGGGATTAAAATTAGCCGATGAATTGAAAAAAGGAATTTTTACAGAATATGATTATTACGCTTCCTTAAGCGACCAAGATCAGAAATATTTAGGACGCCAAATGCGAAGCAAACCAATGGAGTATTCCCTAGTTGTTGGCGCAGTTGCAGACGCTTACAAAAAAATTGGGCAAGACACGAAAGCTTACGATTATTTGGTAAGTTCTATCCGTCCGATTGATAAAAGATTCAATACTTTTATAGGAGATTTAAAACAGATGGGCAAAGAAAAAGCCATGGATAAATCATCAGACGTGCAAAAAATCACACCATTTTATCAGTATTTATTTGAAATCATGAAACCTTATGATTCCACTTATACCAATGAAAAACTGAATCAGATTACTAATGATATGATAAAAGCCACGCAGTAGAAGTTGTCAGTCTGAATATTGTCGAAGACTTTTCATTAAAAATTAAATCGGGTAAAATTATTTTTGCCCGGTTTTTTTAATTTCTTCAATCTAATTCGTGTCATTCGTATAAAAAAACTTTAGTACTTTCAAAAAGTTAATGTCAAAAACTATCTTTCCTAATTTTAATACCAATAGTTATAGAACTATTTTATACTTATTTTTGATATAAAAAGTTAAAATTAGTTTAATAAAATACAAGAAACAATTTTTATGTAAATTTGATAAAAAATAAAATGGAAAAATTCATTACAAATATTAATCAGTTAGACATGCATAAAACTTATTCTTATGCAGATTATGTTTTATGGAAATTTCAAGAAAGAGTGGAGTTGCTTAAAGGGAAAATTTTTAAAATGAGTCCAGCTCCAAATATTTCGCACCAAAATATTTCTTTACGTTTGACAAATATTATTTTTAGTTCACTACAAAATAGAAAATGTAATCTTTTTGTTGCGCCTTTTGATGTGGCATTGATCAATAAAAAAAAATCTACATCAGAAAATGAAATTTTTACTGTTGTGCAGCCAGATTTGTGCATTATTTGCGATGCAGAAAAATTGGCAGATGGTAAAAAGTGCGTTGGTGCGCCAGATTTAATTATAGAAATTCTCTCACCCGGAAATTCTGAAAAAGAAATGGATATTAAATTTGATCTCTATGAAGAAGCCGGAGTTTTAGAATATTGGATTGTTTCACCTTCTGAAAAAACGGTTTTAGTTTATGCTTTGAAAGAAGGAAAATACATCGGTTTAAAACCATTTTCTGAATCTCAAACTTTAACAAGTACTGTTTTCCCTGAAATAAAAATTAATTTAAAAGAAGTTTTCATTAAAAATTAAATCGGGTAAAAATTATTTTAGCCCGATTTTTTTTATTTAAAATTTTAATGATTCCATTTTTTAGTAAAGACATATTTCCCTATTTTTGACCAATGGAAAATTTCATCGTTTCTGCAAGAAAATACCGGCCGCAAGAGTTTGATACTGTTGTCGGACAATCTCACATTACAGATACTTTAGAACACGCCATAGAAAATAATCAACTCGCACAAGCATTGCTTTTTTGCGGTCCACGTGGCGTTGGTAAAACCACTTGTGCAAGGATTTTAGCCCGAAAAATTAACGAAAAAGACGGCTCAACTTCAGAAGATAATTTCGCGTACAATATTTTTGAACTCGATGCCGCTTCCAATAATTCTGTAGATGATATTCGGAATTTAACCGATCAAGTTCGCTTTGCACCACAAGTCGGGAAATATAAAATTTATATTATAGATGAGGTCCACATGTTATCTTCTGCGGCTTTTAATGCCTTTTTGAAGACCTTAGAAGAACCGCCAGAACATGCGATTTTTATTTTAGCGACCACTGAAAAGCATAAAATTATTCCTACAATTTTATCGCGTTGCCAGATTTATGATTTTAAAAGAATTCAGATTGAAGACATCGAAAGTCATCTAAAAAGTATTGCTGATAAAGAAGGTGTGAAATATGAAGAAGATGCGCTTTTTTTAATCGCTCAAAAAGCCGATGGTGCTTTGCGCGACGCACTTTCCATTTTTGATAGAATGGTGACTTTTTCGCAAAACAATATTACTTTAGAAAAAACAGCGGAAGTTCTGAATATTCTAGATTACGACCAATATTTGAAAATTGCAGATTTGGCTCAAGAAAATAATATTCCAGAAATTCTTTCTGCGTTCAATGATATTGTAAAAAAAGGTTTTGATCCGCATATTTTTATCGCTGGTTTAGGCAGTCATTTCAGAGATTTAATGATGGCAAAAAACCCAACTACTTTGGCATTAATTGAAGTTGGTGAAAAAAGCAAACAAAAATACAGCGAACAAAGTAAAAATTGGTCGGCCCAAGATTTAGTTGATGCGGTTGAAATTTGCAACCACGCAGATATTAATTACAAAAATTCTAAAAACCCACGTTTGACGGTAGAAATTGCTTTGATGCAATTGTCTAGTTTAAACCAAAATTTAGATTCTAAAAAAAAAAATTCATAATTCTAGCGCCTTTTCTTAAAGAAAAACTTGTTTTAAAGAAAAATTCTGAAGTTTCTATTAAAGATCTACAAAAAGAAATTCCGAAAGTTGAAGACGAAAAAACAGCAATTGATTTAGAATTAGAGCAAAAAGTGGTGATTCAAAAAGCAGAAAAACCATTAGTTCAGAAAAAAGAAAAATCTAAATTCAACATTGAAGATGCGCTAAAAGTAGAGGTAAAAAAGGAAACAAAAAGCATTACCTTGCCTCATAAAGATGAACCGCAAAACCATTTCACAGATACCGATTTGCAAACAGAATGGAACCTGTTTTTAGAAGATTTAAAAACAAGTAATTCTCTGGTTTATAATGCTATAAATAGTTTTAAACTCAATAAAATAGATGAGCACGGCATAGAAGTTTGTTGCCCATCAGAAATGGCAAAATCAGAATTTAATACTGTGAGCGCACAGTTTTTTAATCATTTTAAACATAAGGTAAATAATTTTCATATTGCGGTTTCTTATAAGATGGATACCAAACTTAAAAAAGAAATACTCACAAAACGCAAAATTTTTGATAAATTTGCCGAGATTAATCCAGTTTTAAATGATTTAAACGATCTGATGAAATTTGATTTTACTTAATTAATGATAAAAATTTGACAAAGAAAAAACGTAGATGGAATTAAAAGAATTGAAAAATGAATGGGTAAATGAATTCCCAAAACCGCTTATTATTGCGGGTCCTTGTAGTGCAGAAAGTGAATCTCAAATGCTTCAAACGGCTAAAGAAATAAAAGAATCGAACGCAGATATTCCCGTTTTTCGTGCTGGAATTTGGAAACCGAGAACCAAACCCAACGGTTTTGAAGGTGTTGGAGTAATTGGCCTAAATTGGTTAAAAAAAGTAAAAGAAGAATACGGTTTTAAAACCGCAACAGAAGTAGCAAATGCAAACCACGTTTTTGCAGCACTAGAAGCCGATGTAGATATTCTTTGGATTGGTGCACGTTCAACTGTAAATCCTTTCACCGTGCAAGAAATTGCAGTGGCACTTCGTGGAACTAAAAAACCAGTTTTTGTAAAAAATCCTGTAAATCCAGATTTGGCTTTGTGGATTGGCGCAATGGAAAGACTTCTTGGGCAAGGTGTGGAAAATTTAGGTGCCATTCACCGGGGTTTTTCAACTTATCAAAAAACAAAATATAGAAATATTCCGAATTGGCAAATCGCTTTAGATTTCCGCCATCAGTTTCCAAATATCCCAATGATTGTAGATCCATCGCATATTTGTGGCAATAGAACTGGCTTGGCTGCCATTACACAAGAAGCGATGAATGTGGGTTACCAAGGTGCGATGATTGAAAGTCATTTTTCGCCAGACGACGCTTGGAGCGATGCTTCACAGCAAATTACGCCTGCAGTATTAGCAGAATTAATTTCAAATCTAAAAATTAGAAATTCTGATATTTCTAAATGGGATGATGAAATGACGCGTCACAGAACTTTAATCAGCGATATTGATTTCCAGTTAATAGATATTTTATCGCAAAGAATGAAAGTTTCAGAGAAAATCGGAACTATAAAAAAAGAAAATAATATTGCTATTTTTCAGCCAGATCGTTGGAAAATTATCACCGAATATGCTTCGCAAAAAGCGGAAGAAACTGGGATGAGTAGCGATTTTATCGAAAAAGTTTTTAAAGCCATTCACGAAGAATCGATTGAAGTGCAAAATAGCATTATGATTAATAAATAAGAATTGGGTTGATAGTTGTCAGTTGATAGTTGATGGCTTTTTTAGAAGTTAAACCAATTTATTTTTCTTTTGTTAAATAAATTAATCACTGATAACTGACAACTAACACCTGATAACCATAATATGAAAGGCCTCATTATAAAATCTACCGGAAGTTGGTACCAAGTAAAGGAAGAAAAGACCGGAAATATTTTTGAGGCAAGAATCCGTGGGAAATTCAAATTGTTAAAAAGTAGATTAACAAATCCTTTGGCTGTGGGCGATCATGTAGAATTTCAACTAGAAATTGATGATGTTGCGTGGATTACGAAGATTGATCCGAGAAGAAATTATTTGATTAGAAAATCTGTAAATCTCTCTAAAGAATCACATATTATTGCGTCAAATGTAGATGTTGCGTGTTTTATTTTCACGTTAAAACAACCCGAAACTTCATTTGGTTTTCTAGATCGTTTTCTCGCGTGTTGCGAAGCCTACAATATTTTACCACTAATTTTATTCAGCAAAATCGACCTTTTGTCTGAAGAAGAAATAGAGTTTGTAGAACAAATTCAAAAAATGTATCAAAATATTGGGTATCAAAGTATGCTTATTTCTTCCGTTTCAAGATTAAATTTGGACAAATTATTGGGTAAAATCAAAGATAAAACTTCAGTTTTTTTCGGACACTCGGGAAGTGGGAAATCAACTTTGGTAAATGCTTTGCAACCTGGTTTGGATTTGAAAACGGGCATTATATCAGAAATTCATCAAAAAGGAAAACACACTACAACTTTTGCACAAATGCATTTTTGGAAATTTGGTGGAAGCGTGATTGATACACCTGGCGTGCGTGAGTTTGCAATGATAGACGTAGAAAAGGAAGATATTCAGCATTATTTTCCAGAAATTTTTAAACTCGGAAGAGCATGTAAATTTCACAATTGTTTGCACATCAACGAGCCAAAATGCGCTGTTTTGAAAGGTTTAGAGGATGATAAAATAGAAGAGTCGCGCTACATTACTTATCTAAAATTAATGGAAGAAGCCCAAGAAATACATAAAAAGTAAATTATTTAGAAATAAAAAATATAACAAAGATGGAATTTAATAAAAATCAAATTGAAAAAGCGAATATTAATAGCAATTTTAATTTTCCAAAACTTGTAAAAGAATTAAAAGAAATTGGTGTTACTAATTTTAAAACGTTTGTATCAAATGGTCTTACAGAATATTTTGATCAAAACAATGAACAAATTTCCTTCGATGGAATTAATAATTTTTCAATTTCAGATCAATTAAATGTAGCGAAATTTGAAGAACGTTTAAAACTGCATCAGCAAGGCGGAACAGATTTTTTAACTTTTTGCAAAGATTGCGCAGAAAATGGAGTAGATAATTGGGTGGTAGATTTACAAAAAATGACCTGCACTTATTTTGATAAAAAAGGAAATTCTGTTTTGGTAGAAAAAATTCCTTCAATTTAGATTGAAAAAAATTGAAATTTATTTAAAACTTGTTTTAGTTAAAAAAAATTATAAAAACCCACAAAAGTTTAAATAGAAGTATTTTCCAAAACCACGGCATAACCTTGTCCAACACCAACGCACATGGTTACTAACGCATATTTTTTTTCAGAATTTTTTAATTCTAATGCCGCGGAATGCGTGATGCGTGTGCCGCTCATTCCGAGTGGATGACCGAGTGCAATTGCGCCACCATTAATGTTCACACGAGAATCGTCATTTTTTAAATTTAATTCTTTTAAAACGGCAATACTTTGCGCGGCAAATGCTTCGTTTAGTTCAATTACATCAATTTCGTCTAATGTTAAATTCGCTCTTTTTAAGGCCAATTTTGTGGCTTCAACCGGGCCAATTCCCATTATTCTTGGCTCTACGCCAACAACGGCAGAAGAAATAATTTTAGCCAATGGTTTCAAATTGTATTTTTTCACAGCATCTTCGGAAGCAATTAAAACTGCGGCCGCGCCATCATTTAAACCCGAAGAATTTCCCGCCGTTACGCTTCCGTTTTCTTTTTTAAAAGCAGGGCGAAGTTTTGCTAATACTTCAAGCGAGGACTTAGGTTTTATAAATTCATCTTCATTAAAAATTAAATCTTCTTTTTTTCTTTGTGGTATTTTTATATCCGAAATTTCTTGCGCCAATCTCCCAGATTTTTGCGCTTTTGTGGCTTTTAATTGAGAATTTAAGGCAAATTCATCTTGTTCTTCTCGTGAGATTTTATAAAGTTCGGCTAGATTTTCGGCGGTATTTCCCATCGCTTCTACACCAAATAAATCTGCCATTTTCGGATTTGTAAAACGCCATCCGAAACTAGAATCATACATTTTAGAATCGGTTCCAAAAGCGCTAGAACTTTTAGAAATGACGTACGGCGCTCTGCTCATACCTTCCACGCCACCTGCAATAAATATTTCGCCTTCATTAGATTTTATCGCTCTTGCGGCTTGAGCGATGGCGCTCATTCCCGAAGCGCACAATCTGTTAACGGTTTCACCCGGAACCGAAAACGGCAATCCTGCCAAAAGCAAAGCCATTCTTGCTACGTTTCTGTTGTCTTCTCCCGCTTGGTTTGCGCATCCGATTATCACATCATCTATTTTATCTAAAGGAATTTCTGGATTTTTTTCCATTAAATTCTTTAATATTTGTGCCAACAAATCATCCGTGCGTAAATCTGCAAGTGTTCCTTTAAAATTCCCAATTGCAGAGCGTGTTCCGTCTATAATATATGCGTTTTTCATTGTATAATTTTAATGATTTAAAGTCATTGTTTTTAAAATTAAATTACAGTTTACAGTAAAATATTTTAGTGGTAAAAGTGAAAAAATAAATTTTTGAATTCTAAAATCATAATTAATTTTTAATTAAGAATTAAAGTGTTCCCACCATTTTTCGTAGATTTTCTCATCATTTTCCCAATTTACTTTTTCACCAATTTTTGGTGTTATTAATCTTTGGTGTTCTTTGTCATTCAAATGCGTTAATTTCTTTAATGGTTCGTCCCAAGGATGAAACGCGAGAGCAAATTTAGAGTTGTGTACGGCAATTACTCTTTTAGAATTCAAGTTTTTTGTAGCCACAAAAAATTCTTCTGGAAGCATGTGGATATAGCGCCAATCTTTGTTGTATTGGCCGTTTTCTAAAATTGCTACATCAAAACCGCCATGTTTTTTACCAATACTTTCAAAATGATTATCAAAACCAGAATCGCCTCCAATGTAGATTTTTCTTTTAGGCGATTCAAAGACGAAACTTGCCCAAATTGCTTTGTTTCGAGTAAAAGTTCGCCCAGAAAAATGCCGCGCAGTTTCACAATAAATTTTAAAGCCATTTCCCAAATCAAAATCTTCAAACCAATCCAATTCTATAATTTTATTTGGGTCATAATGCCAGTATTCAAGGTGTTCCGCGGTTCCAAGACCTGTGATTACTTTTTGTACTTTTGGTTTTAAATTTTTAACGGTTTTATAATCCAAATGGTCCCAATGATCGTGAGTGATTATAAGGTAATCTAATTCTGGGATGTCTTCGGTAGAATATAAATCTGTTCCCGAAAATGCTTTCGTAGTAAAAGAAACGGGCGAAGCATTGCCACTAAAAACAGGATCTACAAGAATTTTTTTGCCATCAATTTGCAGATAATATGACGAATGCCCCATCCAAACATATAGATTTTCATTAGGATCTAGATTTTTTAAATCTGTTTTTGCAAAATTGAATGCCGCGCTTGGCTGTACTTGAACTTTTTTACCAAAAAGAAATTTCCACAGCAATTTTGGCATCGAAGTGTCTTCTGCAAGTTGTGGTGTAAAATTAATATTATTGAAACTTCCATTTTTGTAATGAGGAGATTTTTTTATTCTTTCTAAACGTTTTCCGGAGGGTTTTTTGCCAAATTTTGCTTGCTTCATAAACAAGAAAATACCCAAAATTAAAATGAGAATTAAGAGAAAAAATATAATCATTATTAGTTTAAAGTTTAAGATGTGGATGAATGTCCTAGTTTTTAAATATAATCAATTTGACATTATTTTGATTTCAAAACTTTTGTAAATTTAAGTAAAAATCGACATTTTGAAAGATTTGGCTTTCATTTAATTTTAAAATCGTTTCTACAAAACAGAAGAATTTAGTTGCAACTTGCGGCGTGCTAATAAACGGCAAATTTTTGTAAATTTGGGCAAATTATTAAATTAAAAAATGAAAAAATATATTTTTGTAGGATTGCTTTCGCTATTTTTATTAACAGCATGTAATAAAGATAAAGAGATTTTAAATTCATTAAATTCTTACAGCACATCTATGGAAAGCAAAGGCTACCATTTTGGCGATGCGTTAGATTTGCCCAAAGATGTAACGGACAATGCAGAAAGTATTTCCATCAGTTTTGGTGATAAAGATTTAGATAAAATGGTGGTAGATCCCAATTATTTCACTTTGGGCGAAAATGATATTACCTATAATATAACCAAAAAAAACGGTGAAATTCTTCAGCAAGATGCTACCATTAATGTTTTTGCGAAAAACCCAGAGAAAAAATTAAGCCACGAAATTGTAAAGGAATATCCACACGATACCAAAAACTTTACAGAAGGTTTTTTTCTAGATGGAAACACGGTTTATGAAAGTATTGGTTTAGAAGGAAAATCAAAATTAATGAAATACACTTTGGGTAGCACAACACCGATTTTGGAAGTGAAACAGCCAGATGATATTTTCTCGGAAGGTATTTCTATTGTAGGTGATAAATTGTACCAACTAACTTATACCACAAAATTTGGTTACATTTATGACAAAAATACTTTTAAAGTTTTAGGAAAATTTGATTATCCTCCTATGATTAGCCAAGGTTGGGGAATGACGACCGATGGTAAAAGTTTAATTGTTTCTGATGGCACCAAAAATATTTACTTTTTAGACCCAAATGATCCATCAAAATTGGAGCGTTACATTTCTGTCGCGGGCCATACAGAAGGGTTTGATAATATAAATGAATTGGAATATCACAATGGATTTATCTACGCAAACATTTGGCAAAAACCTACTGTTTTAAAAATAAATCCTGCAAATGGGGAAGTCGTGGGAGTTTTTGATTTTTCGGATATTTTCAATAAAAATAAAGTTGATGAAAATTCTGTTTTAAATGGAATTGCTTTCAAGGGCGATAACATGCTAGTCACAGGTAAAAATTGGAGTAAAATTTAT
Source organism: Halpernia humi (assembly GCF_900108025.1). Classification (GTDB taxonomy): domain Bacteria; phylum Bacteroidota; class Bacteroidia; order Flavobacteriales; family Weeksellaceae; genus Halpernia; species Halpernia humi. The sequence goes on along the minus strand of NZ_FNUS01000007.1, from coordinate 225,907 downwards.
GAGGTTAAAATTAGTGAATAATTTTATTCGGTAAATTATTGCCAAGTCACATTTAAAATAAAGAAAACATTAAACCAATTTTTATTTTTTTTCTAATTTCCTTTTGTTGCATTTCAGCACAAAAAATAAATCCTTTAGATTCTATGAATTTAAAGGAAACTCAAGATTTTTTTGCTGATGATTATGGCAATATTTACCTTTATAAAAACAAAAATTTTAGTTTTACAAAATATGATTCTACTGGTTTGCAACTGGGAAAAATTATGTTTACGTTGCCTTTTAAGATACAATCTGTAGAAAACCCATTAAATATTTTTGCGTTTTCTGAAAATGCGCAAGAAATGAGATTGTATGATCAAAATTTAGTAGAAATTCAGAAAATAAATTTGCGGCAAAATTTCGGTTCTATGGTGATGGTTTTTGGTGCCGATTTGCAAAACATTTGGCTTTTGGAAGACAGCACAAAAAGGCTCATTAAATATCGCTTTCGAGATAGAAATGTGCAAAATTCTTACCTTATGAATTTTAGTTTTGAAGGCATTAAAGATTTAATAGTTTTTAAAAATAACATTTACATTTTAAAGGAAAAAGAATTTTCTGTGTACGATTTTCAAAGTCGTCTTATTTTTAAAACTGAAATTGACGGAGGAAGAAAACTACGCCGCGAAAACGGAGATTTTTTTATTATTGAAAATGATAAAATTTTTAAATGGAATTTAGCGCAAGGATTTAGTAAAATATTTGAAGCACCAAACGCAAAAATTGTGGATAAAAATTCAACTAAATATTTCGCATTGGTAGGAAACAAACTTTATCTTTACAACATCGAAAAAGAACAGAAATTTTAATTTCTTTTTCTATTATTATTCATTAATCATCAAGTATTATTAAGACATGCATATTGCAGTTACGGGAAATATTGGCGCTGGTAAAACCACTTTAACCACGATGTTAGCAAAACATTACAATTGGGAAGCGCAGTTTGAAGACGTGGATCACAACCCGTATTTAGACGATTTTTACAAAGATATGTCGAAGTGGAGTTTTGCTTTGCAAATTTATTTTTTGGGAAGCCGTTTTCGCCAAGTAAAAGAAATTCGCGAGAGCGGAAAAAGCGTGATTCAGGATAGAACAATCTATGAAGACGCCTATATTTTCGCGGAAAATTTGAGTGAAATGAATCTTTTGTCGGAGCGTGATTTTAATAATTATAATGCGGTTTTTAACCTTATGAAAGGTTTTACCACAGCACCAGATTTGCTAATTTATCTAAAGGCAGAAATCCCAACTTTGGTGAAGCAAATCGCAAAACGCGGCAGAGATTATGAAGCGGAAATGAGCATAGATTATTTGCAAAAACTCAACAAAAAATACGACAAGTGGATTGATGGTTATAGCGAAGGAAAATTATTGGTTATAGATGTAAATAATTTAGATTTCGTGGCGAATGCTGAAGATTTTGGTCTTATTTTAGAAAGAATTGATGCAGAATTAAACGGTTTATTTTAAGTAAAAAAAATCAATTAAAATCTTAAAAAATATGTGTTTTAATTTCTTTTAACTAGGCTTTAAAATATATTTTAATAAGATTTTTAAAATTAAGACTAAAAATTAAAGCGTTTAAATAAATAATGATAAAAATTTTACACAACAATTCTTGCTCAAAATCGCGAACTGTTTTGGAGTATCTTGATGAAAATGATGTAAAATTTGAGATTATTGATTTTATAGAAAATCCATTGTCAAAAATGGAAATTCAGACGGTTTTAAAAAAATTAAATTGCAATCCTAAGAAAATTATTCGGTTTCACGACACAGAATTTCAGGAACTGAATTTGAATATTGACGCACTTTCTGACGAGCAAATTATAGATTTATTATGCGAGCATCCGCAACTTTTGCAAAGACCAATTTTAATAAAAGGAAAGATCGCAATGGTTGGAAGACCTATTGAAAATGTGAAATACTTTATTGGGAAATAGCGCATTTTTGGTAAAAATTTTCTACCGCAAAAGAAACTTAAGAAAATATTATTTCTACTAAACTAAATCCTCAAAGGCCTGATTTAAAGTTTTATACTTAAATTCAAAACCAGCATTTTTAATTTTTAAATTGGAGGCGCGAGTGCCTTCTAAAATAATTTCAGACATTTCTCCCATTACTAATTTCACTGCAAAAGCGGGCGCATTTATCGGTAAGAAAAATTTATTTGAAGATTTTGCTAACTTCTGCATAAATTCTTTATTGGTGGGAATTTCATCTGCAACCGCGTTATATTTTCCTGAAATCGCTGTGTTTTCTACGCTTAAAATGTACATATTTACCAAATCTTCAAGATGAATCCAATTCATCCATTGCTTTCCAGAGCCGATTGCTGAGCCAAAGTTGAAATCTGTCAGTTTTTTTAACAGTGGAAATGAGCCACCTTTATTTGATAAAACCACGGCGGTTCTAAGCCAAACAATTCGTTCTGCAACAGATTGAAATTCGTCCGCAGAATTTTCCCAAGCTACGGAAAGTTGAGAGAGAAAATCTTGGTGTTGCACGGAATCTGTTTCAGTTAAAATTTCATCTGAAGTATAAGTGCCATAGTAATTTACACCAGAAGCAATGATGAAAGATTTTAGTTTTAAATTTAATTTTTTACAGGTTTTAAAAAGAAGATGAGCGGTATCTATTCTACTGCTATAGAGTTCTTTTTTGTAATTTTCTGTCCATTTTTTGCCGACACTTGCACCTGCGAGATGGATAATAGATTCTATGCCATCGAATGCAGATTCATCTATTTCACCCTTTTTTTGGTTCCAAATAAACTCGTTTTGTGCGCCCGTTTTTCTTCTAACTAAAATATTTACATCGTGATTTCTTTCGCGTAATTTTTTAACTAAATCTGTTCCAACTAAACCAGTTGCGCCTGTAATTAATATTTTCAATTTCTAATTTTAAAAGGTTAAGATATTAAAGTTCTTTTTAAACAAATAAATTAAAATAAACTGAACTTATTTTATGAAAATTATCTTGCTATATTCAAAACAAAAATGTCTGTAGCATTTGTGATAAATTCTTAAATACAAAGTACGCCAAAAACTTTGATTTTAATATTAAGTTTGGCGTACAAATGCGGTAAATTCAGAAAGTTTTATAAGTAATATTTGCCTTAAACTAATCTATTATTGGATATTTATTTTTTGTTAAAAATGTTGATTTCCTGTTCCGTTAATTTGATAGGCACCGATGTCTTTTCCTGGCGGAGTAATTTCTGAAGCACCATATTTTAAATCAATAGGGAAATTTTGTTCATTTCCTAATGCTTTAAATCCTGTAAAACCTTTACCTATACAAGGCGAATTAAGTTTAAGTGAGAAATTAAAATTATTTACGGCGCTATAATCACTAGCTTGACGACCGGGTGGGGTGGGAATTGGAGCATTAACAAATTGCGGATTATTTAAACCGACTAATGATGAGCCATCATAAACATCTCCTGGTTGGTAACTAGCTGGGAGAAATGTACTTGGTTTCGGGAAATCTGATGTTTGTGGAATTTGAATGTAACCATGGGGATAAAACTCAGAAGCCATCGCTGCATCATCTGCATATTGAAAAGTGTTTCCGTAAAATAAATGTGCAATGTCTGCAATTGGATTGGGAACTACTCTCGGGCCATATCTACAATTTACAACCAAATTATTGTAGTACATTCCTGCTGCTCCTTCTTCATAATTTATTGAACCACCTCTCCCTGGATCTGCTCTTCTAAAGCCACAATTTACAATGGTATTGTTATAAAATCTCATATTAGTTTGTGCAATTGTTGCAGATTTATTAGACGCTTTTGGGCCATTTGTGGCAATACCAATACAAAGATTATAGGCAAAATCGCCTACCGCACCTGCTTTCAAATTAACCGCTTCACCGCCCGTGTAACCGCACTTTTCGAATGTATTTCTAAACATTTCAACTCGGCCGCCTAAAACTCTAACGGGATCATCTACCGAACCATAAATCCATGAATCTTCTAGCACAAATAATCCAGCGGGATTTTGAAAATATATATCATAAGCGCCTTTATTCCCAGAGTTGAAACCAATATCTGAAAATAAGCCCATAACTGCTGCACCGCCAAATTCCACATGCGTCCATTTTATAACCATTAAAGGGCAATCTGGAGTTGCTAAAATCCCTTTCCATAATCCTTTATAAGCCGGATCGCTGTTTACATCTGCGCCAGGTTCATCCGTTTTAACGACATTCGGCACGGTAATCCAATTTGGGTTTTCTTTTGTACCAAGACTAATAAAAACACCTTTCACAAGAATTCCAGCGCTGTTTATTACATTAAGGTGTACACCTTCTTGAATGATAAGTGTATCCGATTTATTGACATAAACATCTGCATCAATAGTGTAGGTTTTTCCTTTCAACATAGTTCCTTTAATGCTTCCGTGCAATGGCGCTGTATCACTCACAGGATTAGATGGTGCATCGACGTGAGCATAAAGATCAGTTTTAGTTTCTTCGAACCTTGAGCACGAAATAAAACTAAGTAAAATACCGATTAAAAATAGATGGGAAATTTTCATAATTTTTTATTTTTTACATTTTAAATCTAACGCCTAATAAAAATGAGGGTTTGTAATAATCTCTTTGAACATTAATTCTATTGTCGCTGTCCTGAATTGGTAGAATGCCTTTTCCTGAACGGTAAATATTGGGTTGTTTTAAAAATAACTCGTAAGGAGAGTTCGTTAAATTATTGATCTTCACAAAACATGAGAACTTTTTGGCGAATATTTTTTCCAAAGAAAAATCTAATTTGGTATATGCTTTTTGCCAATAATCTAAATCTTTAAAAGCACTCACTTGCGCAATTCGCTGTCCGGTATAAACAAAGGCGATTTGAGTGTTGATACCCAATCTCGGATTTTTATATATTAATGATAGATTTCCTATATGTTCTGCTTGTCCTTGTAGAGGTCTTTTTTGTTGTACAATTTCTGGTAAATTGCTGCTTGTTTGTTGTAATTTGTTTGTTGTAATTTCGGAATGTGTGTAGGTGTAATTTGCTAAAAAACCAAGATTTCCAAAATATTTTGAATAAACTACCTCTAAACCATAATTAACAGATGTACCAAAATTAGATGGTGTTAATACAACATTTCCGGGTAAATTACCGAGGTGTTGCACAGTCGTTTCAATTGGATTGATGATGTTTTTATAGAAAGCACCCACCAAAAACTGATTTGCTACACCTGAAAGATAAGAGTATCTTAAGTCATAATTGCTTGATTGCGTTCTTTTTATAAATGGATTTCCCACTTCGTCATAAACATCTCCAATAATTCTCAATGGCACAATATCAGAAAAACCAGGTCTGGAAATTGCTTTGTAATAAGATGCTCTAATATTTTGGTGATTATTTATTTCATACTTTATTTGAGCACTTGGTAAAGCATCATTGTAAGAAATTCTACCGTCTTTGTAATCAAAAGTATCACCTGCTAAAGTGTTGTATTTAGCTTGGGTACTTTCTATTCTTAAACCACCTAAGACTTCCAATTTATCCGTTAATGATATTTTGCCCATAAGATAACCTGCGGCTATATCTTCATCAAATGTATAATTATTTGCACCTTGATCTCCTGCTAAACCTGTATTTGTGCCTTTAAAACCATATTGCGCATCAAAAATATTAGTAAAAACTTGTGGACTACCGTCGGGATTGAGAATCGCTGAAAACGAATAGGAATTAAAATAATTATTCCTGTTCTTACGTCGATACATTCCACCTAGTTTGAAACTTGATTTTCGTCCGAAAAATTCTGGGGCGTAAGTAAAATTAATATAACCAGAAATATCTTGATCCGTGTTGCGGGTCCATTGCCTTTCCATACCTTGAAGTTGGTCGGCTGTAACGCTTTGATTTTGATATACGGCGTGAAGTGAACTGTATTCTGCCCAATCTGGCAACTCATTTTTAGCACGAGAATAAACAGCGCTCCAATCAAATTTTAATTTATTAGCTAATTGATGATCGCCTTGCAAGGTTGTATTATAAATATGTTGAAGTTGTCTGAATGTTCTTTCAAAAATTTGCACGTTTCCACTTCCGGGTCCTGTTCGTTGTATTGCAAATATAGAATCTACAGTATGTCTTGCTTGATATTGGTCTAAAGTTGTGTAAAGATTAAAAAGACTGATTTTATTTTTTGAATTAAAACGATAATCTAATTTTGCATTTAAGGCCAATCTTGCGCTTTCTGTAGAATAATTTCTTATCAAAATATCTGAAAAAGTAGGTTCATTTCCCGCATTTGGTTCCGCATTTGGTTTTACAAAAATTGAAGAGGAACCTGTATAATTTTTTTGATAACTTCCCGCAAGTAGAAATCCAAATTTTTTATTTTTTCCAATCCGGTTTCCGTAAGTTAAGCCGAAATTATAATTAAGCGGCATATTTCGATTGGTGTAAGATAAATTTGCCCTAGGAAAGTCTGAACTTACGGCGTGGTAATCTTCGCCATATAATTCGGAAGGCGATTTTTTATTTATTACACTATGGTTAAAAGATAAAAAAGGATTGTTTTTTGTGAAACTAGTGCTAAAACCTTCAGAAGAATTAATCTGTAATAATTCTCTACTTGGAGCGTCTTTCATCACTAAATTGATGGTGCCACCAATTGCGTCGCCTTCCATATCGGGAGTTAAAGATTTAATGACTTCTAATCTTTCTAATATTTCGGAAGGAAATAAATCTAGCGGTACATATCTGTTTTTATTATCTGGACTTGGGATTTTTATTCCGTTTACCAAAGTGCTGTTAAATCTTTTATCCATTCCTCGGATTACCGGATATCTGCCTTCACCACTATTGTTTCTATCAATATTTACACCTGAAACTCTCTGCAATACATTTGCAACCGTAATATCTGGCATCAATTCAATGTTCTTTGAAGACACGATATTTTTTAATTGATCGGAATTTTTTTCAATATTCTGAATATTTCTGTCAGATTCACGGTTTCCAATTATCAAAACCGTTTCTATTGATTTTTCGTTTTTGGCATGCAAAAGCACTTCTACTTTTGTATTTTGATTCTCTAGAACTGAAATTTGCTCTTCTTGTTTCGCGTAATTGGGTGATGAAATTTTTAGCGTATAAGATCCGGGCGGAATTTTTTTTAATATAAAAGTACCATCTAATTTTACGACGGTTTTTTGATTGTTTCCCTCTATTTCTACTTTAGCACCCACAACGGCTTCACCCGTTATATTGTCTTTCACAATACCTGAAATACTTTGTGCAAAATAGAAATTAACAAAAAAAATAAATAACAAAGTCACTTTTAGATTCATAATCAACCTTTTTTTTTAATTAATAAAAAATTTCGGTACAAATGTAAAAGCTAAAAGCCTCGCTTCGTTTTTGAAAATATAGATTTATCTATAACTTAATATTATAGTTTTTTTTTAAGTAAAATATAAAATATAATTAGTAAATCGTTAACAAGAAATTCATATTAATTTTTTATTAAAATTAATATTCAAAGAGATTTTTAATTCAATAAACGTGTGCTAAAGCATCATAACACCTTCAATAGAGCCAACCTCCTTATAAATTTTTATCACCTGATTGGCGTCTAAAACAAAAGCGTTAAAACTTGCCGCAGTGTATTTCCCGTTTTTGCTATCTCTGTTTGTGAGTGTGTATTTTATTCCATCAAAAACGCGGTAAATTTCCGTTAGTTTTGATTGATTGTTTGTGATGATAAATTTGAACAAATAATCTTCGGGAAAATTGTGTGTTTGCTCTAATTTTTCCTTTAATGATTCGTAAAAAGCCTCTGGATCTGAAGTGGTATTTTGGCCTACTATATTCATGTTTTTTATTTATAATTGATGAAAAACTTCCTTACGAAAGTTGTTTATTTTAAATTTTGATTCAGTGCATTTTTCAGTAAAGAAGTATTGTCTATTTCGTGTTTTTGGATGATATTAAATAATCCATTTACCAATTGCTGAGAAGCCAAATGGCTTAAACCACCACTCAAAGCGCTGCTATTAGAATTGTTGTTTCCTAATAGTGAACCAAGCAAATTACTTCCGCTTAAAGCCGTGTTGATAGATTTAACGATTCCAAATTGGTTTAATTTTTCATCTACTTTAGGAGTAATGGCAGCAATTAACTGGCTTTCAGTTTTTTCTCTTAAAATTTGAGTGGCAACGCCCGAACCTCCTTGCGCGATTCTAGCAGCGTCTTCTGTGGTTAAATTATTTACGGCGTTGGTTAAGATGGGTTGGGCAACTCCAACTGTGTATGCGGCTGCTTGCGCAATGTAATCTTTTTCTTTTGCCACAAGACTGCTTAAGCCAATACTTTGCAAAGTAGAATTTACTTTTTGCAGTTGTGTAGGTATAGCCTGATCTATTAAATTATTGGAAAGGAAACTATTTTTATCTTTAAAAATATTTAGGCCTTTTGTAATGCCGCCAAGTAAAACTTGTTTAATAATCGTTAAACCAACACTTGATGTAGCAAGTGCCACGCAAGAAGTTGCTGTAGAAGCAATGGCAACAGTAGAAACAGCCGCAACGATGATAAAATTTTTTTTCATTTTATATGTTTTTAATTTGTAATCATAAAATTTTCAGATTTCGACGCTCAAAAATTGAGCCAAGAAGTTACAAAATTTCAACAAAGAAAGATAAATATTTTTTTCTTTTTCAAATTGTTTAGATAATAGTATATTTCAATTACTGTCTACTTTATATTTAATACTAAAAGTAGTTTCGCACTGCAAATATTTTAATTTTCTATAATAGTTTAAGTAATTTATAAATTGCTATTTTTGAATATTGATCTACACCAATATGTTGAAGAAATATCTTAAACTTTTTTTTATTTTTTTGAGTTTAGCGTTGCAAGCTCAAAGTTATCTTTTGCCATTTTATCAAAATTTTTCTAAAAATGATTATTCTGGTGAAAACCAGAATTGGTCTGTAGCGCAAGATAATTTTGGGAATATGTTTTTTGCTAATAATCATAATATTTTAAAATATAATGGTGCTTTTTGGCAAAAATTAAAGTATCCGAAACAGACCGTTATACGTTCTGTTTTTGCAGATGGAGATCGTTTGTATTGCGGCTCTTATAAAGAATTTGGATATTGGAAAGCAGATGAAAATCTTGAGTATAAATACCATTCATTAACCGAAAACAAGAATCTTTTTTCTAAACAAAGTAGCGAAGAAATCTGGAAAATATTCAAATTTGGGAATAAAATTTATTTTCAATCTTTTAATACAATTTACATTCTAGATTCTGGTAAAATCAAAATTATTCCACTTCCCGAAACTATTACTTTTGCTTATGTGGTTGGTAATGAAATTTTAATAAGTGGTGTTTCTGGCGCAATTTATCAACTTAAAAATGATAAAATTACACTCAAATATCGATTTCCAGAATTATCGAATAAGATTATCCATTCGATAAAGAATGTAAATAACCAATTGTGGATTTTTACCCTAAAATATGGCGTTTTTGTTTTAAAGGATAAAACTTTAGTGACTTTGTCTAGCCCTTTAAACAAAATCTTGAAAGAGAGTTTAATTAATAATGTTCTTCAAATTTCAAGCAACCAATTGCTTATTGGGACCGTAAATAATGGCTTAATAGAATATGATCTAGCAACCCAATTCTACAAAATTATAAATCATAGTTTGGGTTTGATGAACAATTCTGTGCTTGCCATTTTTCAGGATAAAGAAAAAAATATTTGGTTGGGATTAGATAATGGTATTGCATATTTAGAGTTTAATTCGCCTTATAAAATTATGACGGATTTAAGCGGAAAATTGGGTTCTGTTTATAGTTTAAAATATCACGACAAAGAATTTTTACTCGCATCAAACCATGGTTTGTATCGTTTTAATGATAATGAATTGCAAAAAATTCCTAATGCGGAAGGGCAGATGTGGGATATTTTCCCCTTTGAAAATCAATTTATTTGCGGTGGAAATGATGGCACTTATATTTATAAAAACCAACAATCCACAAAGCTTAACAACAACAGCGGTACAGATTTTCAAGCTTTAGGTATTCCTAATTATTATGTTCAATCTTCCTATATTGGAGTTTTTTTGTATGAATATAAAAATGGAAATTGGACCTGGAAGAAAATAAATTATCCAAATAGACCTATAAAAAAAATATCGACCATTCATAAGAATATTATTTTTGCGTTAGATTTTCAAAAAGGTATTTATGCTATAAAGTATGATAATGATTTAAAATCTTTTGCTACCACCAATATCACTGAGAAGAGCAATTTGAAGGAAGATTATCATTGTTCTTTGGTAGAATTAAACGCCAATGTTTATTTTTTGGTAGACAAGATTTTTTATCAGTATAATCCCATCACAGAAAAATTAGAAAAAAACCAACTGCTAAACAATCAATTCAAAAATACTTTAGAAGTCTATAATATAAGTGATAAAGAATGGTTTCTCATTAATGATATAGGCGCTTTTTTGGTTAAGTATAAAGATGGCAAATTTTTAAGCATTCCCATTCAAGAAAAGTATTATAGAGGTAAACTTATCCCAAATTTTGTTGATTTTGATAAGTCTTCAGATACTGTTTTCATTACTCTGGATGATGGTTTCTTTTTAATTAATCCGCATCATATTTCGGATAAAAAAGCAAAATTACAATATCAAATAAAAATAGAAGATTCTGTTTTCAATGTTAAAAAAAATATACCTTTTCAGCATAAGCAATTATTCTTAAATGTTTTAAGTGGGTATTATGGAGATAATGCGCCAGTTCTATACTATTCTTTAGACAATGATTTGGCGCCAATTCTTATTAAAAATAATCAGATCAATCTATCACACCTAAACTCTGGAAGATATGAGATAAAAATCTATCAAAACATCCAAAATAAAATACAACAGATAGACAAGGTAGATATTAAGATTGCTTCCCCATGGTATTTTTCTTGGTGGATGATACTATTTTATATTTTATTTCTCTTCTTTGGAATTTATATTTATTTTAATGTTCAGCATATAAAGACAAAACAGAAAATAAAACTCATTGAAGAAGAGAATAAACATTTGCACGAAATGGAAATGCTAGAAAAGAAAAAAGAGTTAGAAAAAGCCCAAATTTCTTTAGAAAAACATAAAATAGAAACAGATTATAATTTAAAAAGCTCAGAATTAGCTTCCAAAGCTTTATTATTAGCAAAATACAACAGATTGGAAGACGATATTAACAGTTTAGTTTCAAAAAGTGAAGATGAAGATTTGAAAAAGAAATTAAAAAGAATGATCAACCAAAACAAATCTAAAAAAGAATGGGAAGTTTTTGAAGCGAATATCAACATTGTACACAATGATTTTATAAAACGACTTATTAAAGCACATCCTAATTTAACTCCAAAAGATATACAACTCTCCGTTTTTCTTAGAATGAATTTGTCTTCAAAAGAAATAGCACCGCTATTTTCGATCACCTATCGTGGAGTAGAAATCCACAGATATCGCCTCAGAAAAAAAATGAACTTAGATTCTCAAGTTAATTTATCCAAATATATGATCAGTTTTTAATGACTATATACAAAGCAGACAATTTTTCGTTGATTAAATTGGTGTTTTTTATACAATTTTACTAGCAATAAGTACATCAATTTTTATTTTATACTACATCATAACTACATCAATAATAATTTAATAGTCTTTACAAAAAATTCCATAAGTATCTTATAATGTATGGTTTATGTGTCTTTTTTGTAGAATATTTTAATAGATGTGTCATTGATGTATTTTAAGAAATATTAACACTCAGAAAATAATCTTCTATATTTGTTAAAAGTAAAAATGTATATATATGAAAAATAAAAAATTAAAATTTGTTAGTGCAATTGCTGTCTTTTATTTCACTGCAGATCTAAGTGCGCAGCAAGTACAAGACACGCTAACTAAAGAAAATAAAATAGAAGAAGTTGTGATGATTGGTTATGGAAGCAGGAAAAAGGTAGATAATACTACCTCTATAAGCACCATCAATTCTGAAGAGGTAAATAAAACTAAAGTTTTAAATGCCACACAAGCAATACAAGGTAAAGCGGCAGGTGTTACTGTTGTTGCTTCAGATTTACCAGGCTCCACACCTACAGTTATAATTAGAGGTTTAGGAACTGCGTTATCTGGTAGAAATCCGTTGTATGTTGTAGATGGTTTGTTTGTAGATAATATTAATAACATCAACAGCAATGATATTTTAAGTTATGATATTTTGAAAGATGCTTCAGCATTGGCAATTTATGGTAACAGAGCAGCAAATGGAGTTATTATCATTACAACTAAAACAGGACGAGGAAAGGGAATTCATGTAGAATATGATGGCTATGTGGGTGTAAGAATGCCGCTTAAAGAAGTGAAGATGGCGGGTAGTAATCTGTTTTCTTACTATACCAATACGGCTTTAGGTGCTACTAAGTTTTCACAAGATCAACCAGTAAATACGGATTGGTTTAAAGAAATTACAAGAACGGGCATGTACAGTAATAATAGCATTTCGCTATCGGGCGCGTCAGAAAGTGCAAAATATTTTTTAAGTTTAAGCAATTATGAGGAAAAATCTATCTTGAACGGAACAGATTATAATCGAACTACGGTTAGAACAAACAATGAATTTAAAATTAGAAAAGGAATTGTTGTTACCCAAAATTTTAGTGTAACATTTAATCATACAACGCCCAAGCCATTAAGTGCGTTCACTACTGCTTATAAACAGTCACCGATAGTTCCAGTATTTTTTCCAAATGGGGAATACGGTGTGCCGATTGTTGGGGCAGATGGTTTTGCTTCCGCAACGGGGATCTCACAATTTAATAATGTAGGAAATCCTGTCGCACAATTGGCGTTTAACGATGAAAAACAGAAATCTTACTTAATGCAAGGTGGTTTAAAATTAGATATTGATATTATTAAACATTTAAAATTTACTTCACAGTTTTCAGGAGAATATTCTAATTTTAAATCGTATATTTTTGATGGTCAACAGAGGTTAATTGGGCAAACTGCAAGTCAATACACCAATACGTTGGCAAATAATACACAAGATTATTTTAACTGGACGTTAACTAATTATTTGACTTACGCTCAAAAATTTGGAATCCATGATATCGAAGCCACAGTTGGTACCGAAGCCACAGTGAAAGACGGTATAAATTCTCTCTACATGTTAAGAAAAAACGTCATCAATGATCCAAATTATTGGGATGTTTCTGGAACCAATTATTTAGACCAAATTTTACAACTTAATAGCGTAAATGGAAATAAAAATACCACTAATTCTTATTTTGCGCGGGCACAATATAAATTAATGAATCGTTATTTATTATCCGCAACAATTAGACGAGATGGTTCTTCCCAATTTTCAGATGGTAATAAGTGGGGAACATTTCCAGCATTTGGTCTCGGTTGGGTTATTTCAGAAGAAAATTTCCTAAAAGACAGCACGTTTTTTAATTTATTAAAACTACGCGGTGGTTGGGGAAAATTAGGAAATCAAAATATACCGACCAACTACCTTCCATTCGCTACTGGTGTTAATTATAACTATTCTTTTAATAATATGCCAAATAGCAGCGGAACCACTATTGATAAAATATTTGATCCGAATCTTTCTTGGGAAATTACTGAAGAAACAAGTGCAGGTGTAGATTTCGAAGTTTTAAATAGAAAATTTAAAGGGAGTGTAGATGTGTATAACAGAGAAACTACTAATATTATTCTAGCCTCAATCCCTATTTCAACGTCTGGTATTTCGAATAGTGGTTTATCTCACCTTGGCTCTGTCGTAAATAAAGGGATAGAAGCCACTTTAAGTTATGATGGCCGTGTAAATGAAAATTTCACTTATAATATCGGTGGAAATTATTCCTATAATAAAAATGAACTCACAAGCCTAAGTGACGCCAACGTAAGCCCTATTAGAGGTGGTGGTTTAGGAAATGGGCAATACACAAAATTATTAGATGCAACAGCGGTTGGGCAACCTTTAGGTAGTTTTTGGCTGTGGGAAGTTGCTGGGAAAGATGCAAACGGAAATTTTACTTATGTTGATACCAATGGAAACGGTAAAACGGGTGCAGATGACGCCACAGATAGAAAATTCTTCGGTTCGTACATTCCAAGTTCTACTTATGGTATAAACGTTGGTTTTAAATATAAAAATATAGATTTTTCTGCCAATGGCTACGGAACAATTGGCTCTAAAGTTTATAATGGTAAAAAAGCACAACGATTTTCTGGCGAAAACATAGAATATAGTGTTGCTACAGATTTTTGGTCTAGCACAAACACTGGCGCTGCAAACCCAGCACCATCTAATACAGTGCCTATTGCTTCAAACTATTATTTGGAATCTGGAGATTTCTTCAGAATAAATAATATTTCAGTGGGTTATACTCTAACAAAACCAGTGGATTATCTTAAAAGCGTACGACTATATGTAAGTGCAATAAATCCAATTATTTTCCAGAAATTTTCTGGTTTTTCACCTGAACTTAATGCCGACGGAAATCCTTATGGAAATACAGGCGTAGAGTTAGATGCCTATCCAACTTTAAGATCTTTCGTAGTTGGACTTAATCTTCAATTTTAATTTTTAATATTTAGAAAAATGAATAAAAAAATAATACTAGTTTCTACATTGTTAATTTTTGCAGCAGTAAATCAAAGTTGCTCAAATGATTTTCTAGATGTAAAACCAACAGAAGCGGTTTCTGCAACAGACGTTTCTTTATATAATAACAATGCAGGCGCAGAAAGTTTCATTACAGCAAATTATGCAAAATTTTTAGATTGGAATATCAGTTCTTTTTCTTGGAATGGTGTTTCAAGTATCACATCTGATGATGCCGACAAAGGCTCTTCGCCAGGTGATACAGGATCAGATAAAGATTTATTAGACGCTTTAAATTTTAACGCAACAATGCCATCGTTTCAAGATGTTTGGCAAGGTAATTTCCAAGCCATAAACAGGTCTAATCAAGCCTTGTTGTTTTTACCTTTGCTTGATAAAGCGGATGCCTCATTACGAGCGAGATTAATTGGTGAAGCAAAATTTTTAAGAGCATTTGCCTACTTTACACTTGTTCGTTCTTTTGGTGGAGTTCCAATTGTAGATCACGTGGCAAATCCAGGTGATGAAGCAGATAGAGCGATGCTTTTAACAAAAAAAACAAAAGAAGAGGTTTACGCATTTATTGAAAATGATCTAAAAGATGCGATTGCAGCCTTGCCAGATAAAAGTGCATATACTGGCGCAAATGTGGGTAGAGCATCCAAAGGTGCCGCTTACGCTTTATTAGCTAAAGTTTCACTTTATGAAAAAAAATGGCAACAAGTAATTGATAATTGTAATTTAGTTGTAGGCTATTCTTTAACACCAAACTTTGCGGATATTTATAAAATATCAGGTGAAAATAATCAAGAATCTATTTTCGAAATTCAAGGAAAAGGTGGCCAATCACAACCTGGAATTCAGCAATACTCGCAAACCCAAGGTGCTCGTGGCGCTGGCGGCTGGGGCTGGGGTTTTAATACGCCTTCTCAAAATCTAGTAGATGCATACAATGCTGCAGGAGATACAGTAAGAAGAGATGCCACTATAATTTTTAGAAATTCTACACTATATGATGGAAGAGTAGTTCCTTCAACAGTTGAAAATCCTTATTATAATTACAAATGCTATTCTTCTAATTTTACTGGGGATGATGATTCTGATGCAAATATCCGTTACCTAAGATATTCAGAAGTTTTGCTTATGAAAGCTGAAGCAATGAATGAATTGAACCAAACATCTGCAGCCGCACCTTTTTTAAACGAAGTTAGATATCGCGCACACTTACCAAAAACAACCGCAGTTTCGCAAGCCGATATGAGAATTGCAATTTGGAAAGAACGCAGACTAGAATTGGCTTTCGAGCACGACAGATGGTTTGATCTTGTAAGAACTGGTCAAGCCGCTGCAGCAATGGCTGCCGATGGTAAAACTTTCACAGTAGGTAAAAATGAAGTATTCCCAATTCCTCAAAGTTTTATTTCTGAAGCCAAAGGTTTAACAGCCCAAAATCCTGGATATTAATACAAATTATTAAATAAATGAAAAATATTAAATTTTTAAAATATACAGCCGCAGCGCTAGTGATTTCGACACTTTTTATCAATTGTAATAATGAGAGTATAGATAAAGATAATCCATCAATTCCATATCCGGCAATTGGCGGTTACGAAAATTCTGATGCAATTGCTTCCGGCAATTTAGTTTCAAAATTTAGTTTTGAAAATGCTCTAACAGACAAAATGGCTGCAATAACAAATGCACAACCAACGAATGTTGCTTATGTAGCAGGAGTAAAAGGTAACGCTTACCAAGGTTCTAGTAGCCAAATGCGTTATTTCGTGGGAGATGCAAATGCTTCAATTACTGGTTTAAATAGTTTTACAATTGCCTTTTGGATGAACAGTGCAGGCACTGTAGATCCTGCTGTTGCAGGCCAAGGAAAAGGTGCACAAGGTATTTTTTCCATTGTTAGACCTACAGAGTTTTGGGGCGGAATTAATCTGTTTTTAGAAAATCCAGATGGTGCATTTCCCGATAGAATTCGACTTAAAATTGACTTAGAAAATGGAAGACCAGGAGTTGCTTGGGGAAGCCAAGGTGCTATTATGAATATTGATAACGCAAAAAATAAATGGATTCACGTTGTATATACTTACGACGCTAAGACCAGTACCTTAAGCGCATATAAAGATGGAGAACCTGCGGCTAATTTGGGAAATTTTCCATATGCTCCGGCAGGTGGCGTTCAAGGATCTGCGAAATTATTTGCAGATAATCCTGGAGGTTTAGATAATCCAAATAATGCAGCAGGATATGGAGATTTCTTAATGAAGGGTACAAATGGAAAGGTACTTTTCGGCAACCATCAGTTTCAAACTACGCCACCACTTAATAATGGCGGTCCACAAGGTTGGGCTACAAGTTATGCAGGCATGCTAGATGAATTTAGGATTTACAACATTGCTTTGCCAAGCGCAGATGTTGCTGCGCTCTATAAACTAGAAAAAGATGGACGCTAACTTCTAATTTAAAAGAGCCACTTTTTGGCTCTTTTTTTTTAAATTTATTTTATGAAATCGCCGTTAACATGTTTGCAAACAATTGAAAAATCATCGATTCTGATTAAAATAATTTAATTGAGAGATAAACACTGATAAAGTTATTCTTTTGCATATAACCTTTGCAAACAATAGATAAACACCTATGAAATCGCCATGATTTGCAATTGCAAACACCTAGGAAGATTGAGCGATTGCATATCACCTAAAAAGACAATAAAAATCTACATATGAAAATTTATTCAATTTTAATCCTGATTTTTTTAATGCTAATGAGTTGTAGTGGATCAGATTCTACACCAACTGGTGGCGGTACTCCAATTGGAGGCGGTTCAGGAAACCCTCCCACAACCACCCAATATTCGGAAGCCGAACTTTTAGTTTTAGCAGAAAAAGATCCACTAAAATATTTTTGGGATTATGCAGAATCTAATTCAAAATTAGCACGGGAACGTTACAATACAGATAACCCTAGTTTAGATGCAAATATAGTGACCACTGGCGGTTCTGGTTTTGGCTTAATGACCATTTTAGTGGGCATAAAAAATGGCTATGTTTCACGTTCTGAAGCCGTATCCAGATTAACAACATCACTGCAATTCTTAGAAAATGCAGATCGTTTTCATGGCGCTTGGCCGCATTGGATTGACGGTTCGACAGGGAAAGTAATTCCGTTTGGAAATTTAGATAATGGCGGTGATTTAGTTGAAACTGCATTCCTAGTTCAAGGTCTAATTTGCGTAAGAGAATTTTTTAAAGATTCTACCGATCCTACCGAGAAGGCTTTGGTTACCAAAGCAGACGCACTTTGGAAAGGCGTAGAATGGGATTGGTATAGACAAGGAAATCAAAATGCGCTATATTGGCATTGGTCGCCGAGCAATCAATGGGCAATTAATTTAAAAATTCAGGGTTATAATGAATGTTTAATGACTTACGTTTTGGCTGCCGCTTCACCAACGCACAGCATTCCAAAAGTGGTTTTTGATCAAGGTTATGAATCCGGTGGAAGTATTAAAAATGGAGCAGTTCAATACGGAATTCCTGTCGTGGCAAACCATGCAGGCGCAAGCGGAAATGTTGGGCCCATGTTTTTTTCCCATTATTCATTTTTAGGTTTAGATCCAAATGGCTTGTCTGATGCTAATTTAAACTACCAAGATGTAACCACAAATCATGCAAAAATAATGTACCAGTATTGTTTGGCAAACCCGAAAGGTTATGTTGGTTACAGTGCAAAAAGTTGGGGTTTAACCGCTAGTTATTCAAGAAATGCAGACGGTTCAACGGGCTATTCTGCACATTCTCCACTTAATGATTTGGGTATAATTTCTCCGACAGCGGCGCTTTCTAGTTTTCCTTATACACCAACCGAAAGTATGGCAATGCTAAAATTTTTATATAATGATAATTACGATAAATATATCGGCGTTGCTGGGCCTTATGATGCCTATTCTTTACAGTACAATTGGGTTACACCAAGATATTTAGCCATCGATCAAGGGCCAATTGCGCCAATGGTAGAAAATTATAAAACAGGATTTATTTGGAGTTTATTTATGAATGCACCCGAAGTAAAACAAGGATTAATAAAATTAGGCTTTCATTCCACAAAATATAATTTTTAAAATATGCTAAAAAAATTAGTATCCCTATCAATTGTTATTTTAATGTTTTTCTCCTGCGCTACAAAATCTCCCGATGGTGGAAGCACAGCAAATAGTTCTAATTCTGATACCGAACTTCTTAATTTAGTTCAAAAACAAACGCTAAAATATTTTTGGGATTATGCCGAGCCAAACTCACTTATGGGAAGAGAAAGATTTCATCCCGATGGAATCTATCCGCAAAACGATCCAAATGTTGTTACAACAGGCGGTTCTGGTTTTGGCCTAATGTCAATTCTTGTCGGTGTCGATCGTGGTTTTATCCCGCGCGACGAAGCAGTAAAGAGATTGACGCACATTACAGAATTCTTAAAAAACGCAGATCGTTTTCATGGCGCTTGGTCACATTGGATCAACGGTGAAACAGGCAAAACTGTACCCTTTGGTAAAAAAGATGACGGCGGAGATTTAGTAGAAACCGCATTTTTAACCCAAGGTTTAATCTGCGTAAGAGAATATTTTAAAAACGGAAATGCAGAAGAAAAAAAGCTAGCAGAAAATTGTGATGCACTTTGGCGAAGCGTAGAATGGAATTGGTACACAAAAGGCGGCGAAAAAGTCCTCTATTGGCATTGGTCGCCAGATTACGGCTGGGCAATGAATTTTCCATTACAGGGCTATAATGAATGCTTAATTACCTACGTTTTAGCAGGATCTTCACCCAAATATTCCATTGATAGAGAAACCTTTGAAAAAGGCTGGAGCAGAAACGGCACTTACACTACAGATAAAAAGAAGTATAATCTACCACTTTTCGTAAAGCACAATGGTTCAGAAGAATACGGCGGTCCACTTTTTTGGTCGCAATATTCATATTTAGCGTTAGATCCACGAGGCTTATCGGATAAATATGTGAAAAATTACTTTGATTTAAACAAAAACCAAGTATTAATCGATTACAAATATTGCCTAGAAAATCCCAAAAACTTCAAAGGATACGGCAAAAATTATTGGGGTTTAACGGCAAGTTACACCAGAAATAAAGACGGAAGCATTGGCTACACCGCACATTCGCCGACAAATGACAATGGCGTCATTACACCAACCGCTGCACTTTCTAGTTTTCCATATACACCAAAAAAATCGATGGATTTTCTAAAATTTATTTATACAAAACCAGAATTCATTGGCGTTGCAGGTCCTTACGACGCCACTTCAATTCAATATAACGACTGGGTTGCCAAGAAATATCTCGCCATAGACCAAGGCACAATTTCCCCGATGATAGAAAATTACCGCACAGGCTTGCTTTGGGATTTATTTATGAATGCACCAGAAATTAGAACAGGTTTACAAAAATTAGGTTTTAAGTCTAAACAACATCACATTAATTAAAAGAAAAAATTATGAAATATTTATTAGAAGCTTTTTCCTGCTCTCCGTTTCAATCTTTTTTTCGTCGCTTGCGCGCCGATAAAAAAGGATTTCCACTGCGATCAGGGCTAGTTACATTTTTGTTTTTTTTAGTATTTTTTCCGCTAAAAAGTCAGGAAATCCGCAAAGAATTTTCGGCAGAAGTTAAACAAAATGTATCTTTAAATTATATTTTAGATTTACCAAAAGATACAACAAAACCATTTCCATTAATTTTGTTTCTACACGGAGCAGGCGAGCGCGGTACAGATTTAGACAAAGTAAAAGCGCACAGTCCATTTACTTACAAAAACTTAATAAAAGAAGACGTCGCAATTTTAGCACCGCAATGCCCAGAAAATCAATATTGGGATACAACCGCCGTTTACGAATTACTGCAATATATTTTAAAAAATTATAATGTAGATAAAACCCGCGTTTATCTCACAGGTTTATCTATGGGCGGTTGGGGAACTTGGAAACTCGCTGATGAACATCCAGAACTATTTGCTGCCGTAGCACCCGTTTGCGGCCCGATGAATCGGCCGACACTTTCCAGAGCATGCATGCAACTAAAAGACAAACCAATTTGGATTTTTCATGGCGCATTAGATGATATTGTTCCGCTAGAAAATAGTACCACAATGTATAAAACATTAAAATCCTGTGATGCAAATGTACATTACACCATTTTTGAAAATGACAATCACAATTCTTGGGATTCTGCCTATTCTAACCCAAAATTGTATGAATGGATGTTTGCACAAAAATTAGATAAATAAAAATTAGTTCACTACATAATAAAAATTATATTAGAAATCGCCGTTTACAAGTTTGCAAAAAAAATTATGAAATGATGCGATTCCATATTAACTTGAAAAAATAAATAACGAAAACATATGAAAAAAGCAATAATAATGGCATCTGTAGCATTGGCAACATGCTTTTCAGCGCAAGAAATAGTATCGCAGCCCGTCCAAAGTTTTCAAACGAAAGACTACCAAATAAAAAAAGAAAAATTTGTGAATAACCTCTTGTCAAAAATGACATTAGATGAAAAAATTGGGCAACTAAATCTTCCATCTTCTGGCGATTTTACCACAGGAACAGCCCAAAGTTCTGGTATTGCAAAAAAAATTGAAGAAGGTGCAGTTGGCGGATTATTTAATATAAAAGGTGTTGATAAAATAAGAGACGTTCAAAAAATAGCCATTGAAAAAAGTAGATTGCATATCCCTTTGATTTTTGGGATGGATGTTATTCACGGCTACGAAACCACTTTTCCAATTCCGATTGCTTTAGCATCTTCTTGGGATCCAAATTTAATTCAAAAAACAGCAAGAGTTGCCGCAAATGAAGCCACTTCACAGGGAATTAATTGGTTTTTTTCTCCGATGGTGGATTTGGCTAGAGATCCAAGATGGGGGAGAGTGGCAGAAGGTGCAGGCGAAGATCCCTTTTTAGGAAGTGAAATTTCTAAAGCAATGGTTTTTGGTTATCAAGGCACAGATTTAGCAAAAAATAATACTGGACTTGCCTGTGTAAAACATTTTGCTTTATATGGTGCGGCCGAAGCAGGACGAGAATATAACTCTGTGGATATGAGCAAATTGAAGATGTATAACCAATATTTCCCGACATATAAAGCCGCTGTGGATGCTGGTGTAGGTTCTGTGATGGCTTCCTTTAATACTGTAAATAATATTCCAGCCTCTGCAAATAAATGGTTGCAAACAGAAGTCTTGCGAAATCAGTGGAAATTTAAAGGTTTTGTAGTTACAGATTACACCGGAATCAGTGAAATGACAGACCATGGCATCGGCGATTTGCAACAAGTTTCAGCGTTGGCATTAAAGGCCGGAATTGATATGGATATGGTGAGCGAAGGATTTTTAAAAACATTAAAAAAATCATTTTCCGAAGGAAAAGTTACACAAAAAGATATTGACAATGCCACACGAAGAATATTAGAAGCAAAATATGATTTGGGTTTATTTGATGATCCATATAGGTATAATGATTCTAGCCGCGCAAAAACTGAAGTTTTCACCAAAGCCAATCAAAATTTTGCCCGAGAAGTCGCCACAAAATCAATGGTGTTGTTAAAAAACGACCATCAATTATTGCCATTAAAAAAGGAAGGAACTTATGCTGTAATTGGCCCTTTAGCGGATAATAAATTGAATATGGCCGGAACTTGGAGCGTTGGTGCAAAACAAGAAAATTCTATTTCACTATTACAAGGTTTAAAACAAGTAGTTGGGGATAAAGCGCAATTTATTTACGCAAAAGGCAGCAATATTTATTACGATGAAAAATTGGAGGAAAGAGCAGCGATGTTTGGCAAAAATACAATGCGAGATTCCAGACCAAAAGAAGTTATTTTACAAGAAGCATTAGATGCGGCAAATAAATCCGATGTTATCATTTTGGCCATTGGTGAAAGTGCAGAAATGTCGGGAGAATCTAGTTCACGAACAAATATTAATATTCCTGAAGCGCAAAAGGATTTGTTTAATGAACTAAAAAAGACAGGAAAGCCAATTGTATTAGTGCTTTTCAATGGAAGACCGCTTACAATTGTAGACGAAAGTAAAAAAGCAGATGCTATTTTAGATGCCTGGTTTCCCGGAACTGAAGCCGGTTTAGCGATTGCCGATATTCTTTTTGGCGATGTAAATCCATCCGGAAAACTTCCCATGACTTTCCCACGAAGTGTGGGCCAAATTCCAATTTACTATAACCATTTGAATACTGGGAGACCTTTGAGTACAGAATTAACCGAAAAATGTGGATTTGAAAAATTCAAAAGTGCTTATTTTGATGAATGCAATACGCCACTTTATCCCTTTGGTTTTGGCTTGAGTTATACCCAATTTAATTATTCGGATTTTAATGTTTCCAATTTAAAACCAAAAGGAAATACAACTATTGATGCAAGTGTAACTTTAACAAATTCTGGGAAATATGATGGCGCAGAAGTCGTTCAGCTTTATATCAGAGATTTGGTGGGAAGTATTTCTCGACCTGTAAAGGAACTAAAAGGTTTTCAAAAAATATATTTAAAGGCAGGCGAGAGTAAAAAAGTAGTTTTTAAAATTTCACCTGAAGATTTAAAATTTTATAATAATGATTTAAAATACGATTGGGAATCTGGCGATTTTGAAATTATGGTCGGAACCAATTCGCACGACGTTCAAAAAATAAAAATCAACTGGACAAAATGATTTTTAATTTCCTTTAACCTCATTGGTTTTTTAAACCTATGAGGTTTGCTTATCAAATTTTTTTCATAAAAAAAGTCCCGACAATTTATGTCGGGACTTTTCTTTATATTTTAGAAATTGCTTATGCTTCTTCTGTTGTTGTTTCTTCAGAAACCTCTGCTTTTTTTGGAGCAGGTGCAGGTTTTGGTTTTTCAACTACAGGTGGCGCATCAGAAATAACATCAAAACTATAATCATGTTCCACTTCTCTATGTAATCTTACTTTTGCAGAGAATTTACCAGTTCTTTTAATGGTATTTCCAGGGATTTTGATATATTTTTTATCAATCTCAATTCCTTTTTTGCTAAGTTCTTCAGAAATGTTAGCATTGTTGATTGAACCAAAAAGTTTATCACCAGCACCAACTTTGGTTTCGATAACTAAAGCAGTTTTTTTCAATTGATCTACAATTTTATTTGCAGCAGCAACTAATTTTGCTTCTTCTTCTTTTCTCGCTTCCAAAGTTTCTGCAAGCGCGGCTCTGTTTTTAGGCGTTGCTAAAAGTGCATAACCTTTTGGTAATAAGAAATTTCTTGCATAGCCAGGTTTCACATCGATAGTATCGAATTCTAAACCTAAGTTTTCTACGTCTTTTTTTAGGATAATTTGCATTGTTGTTGTCCTTTTTATTTAGAAGTTAGATTTTAGAAATTAGATGTTAGAAAACTAACAACTGATAACCGAAAACCAACAACCAATGATTAATGTTATTTTAATAAATCTGCTACGTAAGGCATCAAAGCCAAGTGTCTTGCTCTTTTGATTGCAGAAGATACTTTTCTTTGGTATTTTAGAGAAGTTCCTGTGTAACGTCTTGGTAAGATTTTACCTTGCTCGTTTACAAATTGTAAAAGAAAATCTGGATCTTTATAATCCACATATTTAATACCGAATTTCTCGAATCTAGAATATTTTTTTCCAGATTTTGTGTTGATGTCGATTGGAGTTAAATATCTGATTTCAGATTCTCCACCAGCAGCAGCTTGTTGTGCCATATCATCTATTGCCATGTCTTTTTCTTTTTTTAAGGGTTAAATTTTAATTAAGCTTTAGCAGATTTTCTTTTTGCTCTTCTGGTTACAGCCCATTCTATAGCGTGTTTATCTAATTTAGTCGTCAAATAACGGATAACTCTTTCATCACGTTTAAAAGCCAATTCTAGATCTGCAACTACAGTTCCTTCGCCTTTAAATTCGATTAAAGTGTAAAATCCATTCTTTTTCAACTGAATTGGATACGCTAATTTTTTCAGTCCCCAATTTTCTTTGGCAACGATTTCGCATTTGTTTGAAGTTAATAAATCTTCAAATTTTTGTACTGCTTCCTCCACCTGTGCTTCAGATAGAACGGGAGTTAAAATGAAAACAGTTTCGTAATTGTTCATAATTGTAAATTAGTTGTTAATAATTTCAAGGTGCAAAAATAATAAAATTTATTCAATTACAAGGCTTTATATAGAAAAAACCTGTAAAAAAACTTACAGGTTTTACTATAATTAATATTCTTACTTGTTTTTCTAAACTAATTCTAAACAAGTATTTCAAGACTTTTTTTATCTAAACGATAAACGCTCCATTCTGTCATCGGCAAGGCACCCAAAGATTTGTAAAATTTTATAGCAGGCTCATTCCAGTTTAAAACCGACCATTCCATTCTGCCACAGTTTTTTTCTTTAGCAATTTTCACCAAATGAAGCAATAACTTTTTACCATAACCTTTTCCTCTGCAATCCTCTTCTACAAATAAATCTTCTAAATATAAACCGGGTTTTCCCAAAAATGTTGAGAAATTAAAGAAATAGAGTGCAAAGCCAATAGCGTTTCCATTTTCTTCACCGATAACAACTTCGGCAAAATTATTTTCAAAAATATTTTCACTTAGTTCTTCAATAGAAGTTACAACTTCATTTTCCATCTTTTCATAAATGGCAAGTTTTACTATTAAATTATAGATTAATTCTGCATCATTTTTTGTGGCTTTTCTGATGATAAATTTATTTTCTGTCATACTTATTTTATTTCAACTCCAAAAATATGAAAATCAATGTTAACAATTTTTACAATCGGATGTTTTTTTAATTAAATGATTTATTTTAGAAGCTTTAATTTTATTAAATTTGCGAAGCATAAATCTAACTATGACAACTGAAAAAATACTTATAACTGGCGCACTAGGCCAAATTGGAACCGAACTCACCAATCGTTTGGTAGAAATACATGGTGCTGAAAATGTCGTTGCTTCAGGATTAGATAGATGGCAGAAAAATCTAACTTCTGCCGCCTATTATGAGAGAATGGATGTGAGCAATACGCAACTTGTGCGGCAAGTTATCAAAGATTACGAAATTACCACGGTTTATCATTTAGCGTCGCTACTCTCCGGAACATCTGAAAAACAGCCACTTTTTGCGTGGAAACTTAATATAGAACCTTTGCTCAATTTTTGTGAAATGGCAAGAGAAGGTTTAATTTCAAAAATATTTTGGCCAAGTTCTATCGCTGTTTTTGGGAAAGGAATTCCAAAAGAAAATGTGGGGCAAGATGTGGTTTTAAACCCGACCACCGTTTATGGAATATCTAAAATGGCGGGCGAAAAATGGTGTGAATATTATTTTGATAAACACGGCGTAGATGTACGAAGCATCAGATATCCAGGATTAATCTCTTGGAAAACACCTGCCGGTGGCGGAACCACAGATTATGCTGTAGAAATCTTTTATGAAGCAATAGAAGAAAAAAAATACAAAAGTTATATCACAGAAAACACCGCAATGCCGATGCTTTATATGGATGACGCGATTGAAGCAACATTGCAATTAATGGCGGCTCCAAAAGAAAAATTGACGGTTCACACTTCTTATAATTTGGGCGGAATGACTTTTACACCAAAAGAATTAGCAGCGGAAATAAAAAAAGAAATTCCAGAATTCGAAATTTCTTACGAAGCAGATTTTCGCCAAAAAATTGCAGAATCTTGGCCCGCGTCTATTGATGATTCTATCGCCAAAAAAGATTGGGATTTAAATTATACTTTTGATATCTCTGAAATGACGAAAGATATGTTGAAAAATTTAAGAATTAAACTAAAGAAATAGTATTTTATCTCAATTCAAATAAAGTAATTTCAGGCTCAATCCCAACTCTTCCAGGATAACCAATCACTCCAAAACCTCTGTTTACGTAGAGGTTTTTGCCTTCACTTTCATATAAATCTGCCCATTTTGGATATTTATATTTTACCGGCGACCATTTAAAATTCTTTAAATCTATCCCAAATTGCATTCCATGTGTATGGCCCGAAAGTGTGAGTTGTACGTTTGAAGGATGTTTTTTTACAATATAATCAAAATGTGTAGGATCGTGGCTCATTAATATTTTTGCGGCTTCTGGCGGGACATTTTCAGAAGCTTTGTCTAAATCTCCATATTGCGGAAATGGTTTTATTCCCCAGTTTTCTACACCTAAGATATAAAGTTTCTCCCCATTTTTTTCAATAATTCGGTGCTCGTTTCGGAGCATTTCAAAACCGGCTTGCTTTTGAAACCCGATTAATTTTGGGATATTTTTTGCTTTTTCTTCTGGTGATGGCCAATCTGCATAATCGCCGTAATCGTGATTGCCGAGAATGGAAAATTTTCCGTCTTTAGATTTTATCGTTTTAAATAAAGGAATAAATGGTTCAAATTCTTCCGCAAAATTATTAACCATATCGCCTGTAAATAAAACTAAATCTGCGTTTTGCTCATTAATTAAATCTACCGCATGCTGCAATTTTTCTGGATGAAAAAAACTTCCGCTATGAACATCGGAAATTTGTAAAATTTTATAAGATTTAAAACTTGCTGGTAAATTGGCAATTTTAATTTTAACTTTTCTCACTTTATGGCGGTATTTTCCAAAAATAATACCATCAATAAAAGCATACGAAAGCAAAGATGCTGTTCCAAAACCAATAATTGATAAAAATTTTCTTCTCGCCGGAAAATGCGCTGTGGAACTAGAACCAACAGAACTTATGCCGTAACTGAAGATCCGGATAACGTCTTCTAGCAAAAGAAGTAAAACAATAAAAAGTTTTGGAATAATAAATATCACAAAAATAGCCGCTAAAGTCTGTATTTTGTGCTGATCCCGATCGCCACGATTAAAATTTAAAATCTGGTAAAAACAAAAAGCGTAAACGGCTACCGTAATAATCCAATAAGAAATACGAAGCCAGGTGTTACTAGTAAGTGTTTTAAATGCCTGGTAAACGTAAAATTCTAACAGAAATACGATTCCTGTGATAATTAATATTCTACTTTGCATTTATTTTTTTGAAGGAAATCTATAGACTATAGCGTTAATATTCATACCTGCGCCCACAGAAGCGAAAACAATATTTCCATCTTTTTTGAAGGATTGATTTTCCATTTTACCTTTAATAATAAGATCAAACATTGTGGGAATAGTTGCAACAGAAGAATTACCAAAATCTTGAATCGTCATTGGCGCTATAGAATGGTCGTAGTCTTTAATGTCATATAATTTGAAAAGCCGAGAAATCATGGCGTAATCCATTTTGGCATTTGCTTGATGGATGAGTATTTTATCAATATCTTCAATTCCCAAATTTGCTGCATCAATGGTTTCTTTTATGGCATCGGGAACATTTTTCAGGGCATATTCATAAATTTTTCGTCCGTGCATTCTGATGTATAATGTTTTTTGCTCGGCAGATTTGTTTAGTGAAGGCGAATTTTCTAAAAACATTAATTCTGCATCATTATCGCAGTAGGTTTTATTAGAAATTATTCCAACATTTTCTTCATCACTTGCTTTTACAACAACGGCTCCGGCGCCGTCAGCAAATATCATTTTATTTCTATCGTGTGGATCTGTAACACGGCTCAAAGTTTCTGCGCCAACCACTAAAATCAATTTTGCTTTGCCTGCTTTAATAATAGTATCCGCCAAAATCATGGCTTCAACCCAGCCGGGACAACCAAAAATCATATCATAATTTACACAGTTCCGATTCTTAATTCCCAATTTATTTTTAACACGTGCAGAAAGTGATGGCATAAAATTGCTCATTCCATTGGTATCCACTTCACCAAAATTGCTAGCGTAGATGATATAATCTAAATCTTCGCGGTTTATTTTAGCATCTATAATCGCTTCTTCTGCTGCTCTAAACCCGATATCAGAATTGTGTTCTTCATCTTTTATATACCTTCGGTTTTCAATTTCTGTAATTTCTACAAACTTCTGAATAACTTCCGCATTTGGTTTGGTTAATAATTCTCCCTCGTCGGAGTAGAATTCTGAGTTTAGGAAATGTTCTCTTGTGATAATTCTTTCAGGAATATGGCTTCCAGAACCGATGATAATAGTGTTTGGCATTTTAAAACTAAATATTTGAGGAGCAAAGTTATGAATTTATATTAAAATCGTACTTAAACAAATTTATTATTAAATTTGCAATATCTATATTTTTAAATTTTATGAAAAACAATGCAGCGGTAAGAGGTTTTGTGATTGCGGTTTTGGCAGTGGTATTTGCGTTTACTATCTACTTTCTTTATTTAGCGAAAAAAAATTATTATGTTGTTGATAATCCTTCCCAAAAAAATTATTATTTCAAAATTAATAATGGTGAAGAAAATGTAGTTGCTGCTGGCCAAAGTGTAAGAGTAAAAATAAAAAAGGGAAGCAATAATATTGCTGTTTTTGATGAGGCTAAAAAACCATTGTACGATTCTACTTTCCAAGTAAAAAAAATCCGTGGTTTAATAAATATTGCGCATGAAGATTATTATATTTACCGTCAATATTATGGCTATAATTTGAACAAAGATTCACTTTTGCGCTCGCAAGATATTATAGAAATTGATGGCAAAAGATATTTTGGCGGTGCAAAACACTTTAATAAACTCTACACCGACGATTTTTATTATAACGTAGATGAAGATTACGATAAGATTATTAAAAATATAGCCACTGTAGAATCTCGCACTAAGATTTTTAGAAAACAAGATTTTATTAATTATTATCGATCGATTTATAAATTTTGATTTTTAAGAGAAAAAGAAACAATTACTAAAAAAAATACTTTTTTAAACTAATCATTAAAAAAGTATTAAAATAAATAAAAAAAATAATTTGAAACCAGTTACGCCTTATAACACAGAAGCCGGAAAAAAGCGCGAAGTAGAAGATATGTTTGATAATATCGCGCCGAAATACGATTTGCTCAACCACGTTTTATCAATGAAAATTGACGTTTTGTGGCGAAATAAATTAGTGAAATGGATGAATGAAGATGCACCAAAATTGGTGTTAGACGTTGCAACCGGCACAGGAGATTTAGCCATTGCTGTTCAGAAAAAAACCGGCGCAAAGGTGGTTGGCTTAGACCTTGCGCAGCAAATGCTTAATGTTGGGATTACTAAAATTAAAAATATTAATTTAGATTCCCAAATTGAAATGATAAAAGGCGATGCAGAAAATCTTACTTTCACAGATAATAAATTTGATGCTGTTTGCGTTGCATTTGGAGTGCGCAACTTCGAAAATTTAAATAAAGGTTTGGAAGAATTGAGAAGAGTAGTGAAAGAAAATAGAAGCGTTTTTATTTTAGAATTCTCAAAAGTGGAAGGCTTTCTAGCGCCATTTTATATGTTTTATTTTAAAAATATCTTACCAAAAATTGGGCGATTAGTTTCTAAAGATGCGCGTGCTTATACGTATTTGCCAGATTCAGTAAACGCTTTTCCTTATGGTGAAAAAATGAAAAATATTTTGCTAGAAACAGGATTTAAAAAAGTTGAATATAAAAAATTAACTTTGGGCGTTGCCACAATTTACAAAGCCACAAAATAATGATGAATAAATTATTTCTAAAAATAATATTTTTAACTGTATTTTCTGCAGCCACACTTCTAGAGGCGCAACTATTCCGTACCAAAGACCGAATGGATAATTTAGAAGGGGTAGATGATCAAAAAATGAGTTACGGCTTTTTTCTGAACGCCAATCAATTTGATTATAAATTAGTTTTAGACCCAAAATATGGCATGGATGGTCAGAAAAATTTAGTGCAAAGTAAAACCACTTTCAGTTTTGGCGCAGGACTAATCGGTAGATTGCGTTTGAATGATAATTTTGATTTGCGATTAGAGCCAGGCTTGCAATTTGTGGATAGAGAGTTAACGTTTGATACGCAATCTAATGATCAATATGCCGCAGGAACTACGACTAATGCACCTTTTACGCCTCTAACTTTGACCGAAGCGGATAAATTTAGAAAAGTAAAATCAACTTATTTGGATATTCCTTTGTTGCTAGAATTTCATGGCGATCGTTGGTATAATTCTCGTCCTTACGCCGCTGCAGGTATCAATTACGCTGTGAATTTGCAATCCAACAGTTCGGCCACAGATGATAATCAGCAAGGTGTTTTTAGGTCCACTTCTACTAATTTTGGTTGGACTGCCGAACTAGGCATTCAGTTTTATTTTTCCAGATTTAAACTTACACCAGCCTTTCGTGGCACATTTTTCACCAATAACGAATTGGTTTCAGACAATGCAACAACGCCGCCTTATTGGGCTGCGGCAATTTCTACGATGCAAAGTAGAGCATTTATGTTTATTTTGAAGTTTGAGTAGCGATTTGAAAACAATTATTAATAAATCAAATTCTTTGTCAGTATTAAAATTAATTTTAATACTAATAAGCGTGAACTTTGTTTATTATTTAATTGTATATTATAGAATTATAGATTTAGATTCATTAATTAATGTCCGGATTAATAATGATTCACAGTATTCAATCATGAATATTGTGTTTTTTAGAACATTTTTGCCACTAATAATTGATTTATTATTATATTTTGTTTTAGTAAACAAAAAGACTATTATTTCTTTTATTTTATATCTTTTATTAATAGTTATAATTTTACCTATTCCCTATATTTACATTCTTAAATATTTTCAAAAAATTTTATAAGGTCGTAATGGCTTTACATTTACATTAGAAAAGTAAGTTTAAATTAGAAAATATTTGTTAATTTATATCAGTTAACAAATTAAAATTATTTTATAACTGATAATTTTATTTATGGAAAATAAAATTAAAATCACCCGTCCAATGGCACTTATCATTTTATTAAGTCCCTTTGCTATAATGTATTTTTACGGAAAAATTTTTTACAACCAAAATTTCACAAAAATGGAAAATACACAATAGGAATTGTTAATAAGTTTGATTTTATGAGAGGAGGTGGCGGAACAGTTTTTTATTCTTACTTAGTTAAAAATAAAAACTACACGGGTTCATCAGGTGTTTCAGATGAATATTATAATAATAAAAAGGATTTACATAATAAGATTTATTACAATCTTTGTTTCAGGTGACGAAGGTCTTTCTAAAATTTTAGTAGAATATCCAGTTCCAGATAGCATAAAATCTGCTCCTCAAGATGGGTGGAAACAAATACCATAATGGGCAAAAAAATCCAAAAATATAGATTATCATCCGCTCTTTTAAATCAATTACACGTAATTTAATTAGAGTTTTTTTAAATAAATTTTATCACATTTTAGAAAAATTCAAATAAATTTAACTTTATAGTAATATGAAATTTAAATTTTATATTTTTGTAAAAGTTAGAATTAAAACCTGAAATGCTTCAAGACTTAGAAAATAATTTTTCAGTTTTAGAAAAAAAAATTCTCAATCTTCATAAGAATTATAAAAATTTGAATGAGCAGTTTGTAGAATTGAGTCTAGAGTATGAGCTAATGAAAAAGAAATATGAAGAAGAGCGCAAAAAAAATCAGGAATTAGCAGAAGAACAGAAAAATATAAAACTTTATTCAGCACTTTCAGGAAACTCAGACCACAATCGCTTGATGAAAAATCACATCAATAGATTGGTAAAAGAAGTAGATTCTTGTATAATGCAATTGCAAAACAGCGGTTTATAATGGATGTAAGAAGAATTACAATTAATATCGCAGGGCGAACCTATCCGCTAAATGTGCCTTCCGCAGAAGAAGAAACGCTTCGCCGCGTGGGAAAGCAAATTGAAAGTATGATTAAAGAATTCGAAGCCAACTTCGATGTACGAGATAAGCAAGATGCGATTGCAATGTGTGCCTTAAGAATGGGCACCGACGCAGAAGTAGCGAAAATGTCTCAAGAAAAAAATATTATTGCTTCTACAGAGCGGGTGAAAAAAATAAACCAACTCTTAGAAGAACTGGAAAAGTAGATTGTTCTTTTCCACCAAAATCTGCCTACAATAGTTCTAACACATTAAGGTAAACTCAACACTATTAAAAAGCCGAGCAAATGTTCCCAGAATGGCGCGCCGATTTACTTCGGATTACAGACGGGGAAAATGAGTTCAAAACGTGTCGATTAGGAGTTTACTCTACATCTTTTGAATTATTGTAGGCTTTTTTTATGCAAAAAAAAATGAGATAAAAAATATTAAAAACAAACATTAACATAAATAACAATAAATGATCACAACAATAACAGTCGGTATAATTTGCCTAGTTTTAGGGGCAATTGCCGCCTTTTTATACAGCAAAAGTACGCTGAATTCTAAAGCGAATTTTCTCTTAAAAGATGCACAGAAAAATGCAGATGCCTTATTAGAAAAAACTAAACTTCAAGCGGAAGCGATTAGAAAAGAGAAACACATCCAAGCAAAAGAAAAGTTTTTAGAACTTAAATCTGAGCACGATGCCAATATCCAAAGTCGCGAAAAGAAAATGCAAGATGCAGAAAATAGAATAAAAGACAAAGAACAAAAACTAAATGATGAACTCAGTAAAACTGGGAAATTAGAAAAAGATTTGGAAAGAAAATCAGCAGAATTCGACAAAAAAACTGAAATTATTGAAAGAAAACAACAAGAATTAGATAAAATTACCGCTCAAAAAGTAGAGATTTTAGAAAAAGTGGCTAATTTTTCTGCTGAAGAAGCCAAAAACGAATTGGTAGAGGCGATGAAAGCCGAGGCCAAAACCAAAGCCCAAGCGCACGTGCAAAACATAATGGCAGAAGCAAATATGAATGCTAAAGCTGAAGCCAAAAAAATCGTGATTCAAACCATTCAAAGAATTGGAACAGAGCAAGCGATAGAGAATTCTGTGTCTGTTTTTAATATCGAATCTGATGAAATTAAAGGTAGAATTATCGGGCGAGAAGGTAGAAATATTCGTGCTTTAGAAGCTGCAACGGGAGTAGAAATTATCGTTGATGATACGCCAGAAGCCATTTTATTATCTTGTTTTGATCCCGTTCGTCGTGAAATTGCAAGATTATCTTTGCACCGATTGGTAACAGACGGCAGAATTCACCCTGCGAGAATTGAAGAAGTGGTAGAAAAAACCCAAAAAATGATCGAAGAAGAAATCATTGAAGTAGGGAAGAGAACGGTTATAGATTTGGGAATTCATGGTCTTCATCCAGAGTTAGTAAAAGTTGTTGGGCGAATGAAATTCCGTTCGTCTTATGGCCAGAATTTACTGCAACACTCCAGAGAAGTCGCGAATATTGCTGCAACAATGGCGGCAGAATTAGGTTTAAACGTAAAATTAGCCAAAAGAGCAGGTTTATTACACGATATCGGAAAAGTGCCAGAGCAAGAATCTGAATTGCCACACGCACTTCTAGGAATGCAATGGGCCGAAAGATTGGGCGAAAATGCAGAAGTTGTAAACGCCATCGGCGCGCACCACGATGAAATTGAAATGACATCACTTTTATCGCCAATTATTCAGGTTGCAGATGCCATTTCTGGTGCAAGACCGGGCGCAAGACGACAGGTTTTAGAATCTTACATTCAGCGTTTGAAGGATTTAGAAGCAGCCGCGCTAAGTTTTGATGGTGTTTCGAGCGCTTATGCCATTCAGGCAGGAAGAGAATTAAGAGTAATGGTAGAAAGCGGAAAAGTTTCAGATGATGTTGCAGCGCAATTGTCTTATGACATTTCGGAAAAAATTCAGAATGAAATGACTTATCCTGGACAAGTGAAAATCACTGTAATTCGAGAAACCAGAGCTGTCAATATCGCGAGATAAAATTTTTAAAACTTAAAAAAAATACCAATAATTAAATTTATTGGTATTTTTTTTAGTTAAATATTTAGAGAAAACGGGTAAAACACTTATATTTTAATTAATTCAATTTAATATATTTGTTATAAACTAGTAACATGAAATCTAAACCTTTTTTCATTGTTTCTGCAGTTGCAGTTTCAATAATTTTTACAATCATTTCCTGTAAGGATAAAACTCGCTCGGGAAATGTGTCAAACTCTCCAGAATTAGAAGCCCATCTTATAACTCAGGAGCAAGCAAAAATTTTAGCAACTGAATATGAGAATAACAATTATAAAATAATAAACGCCCAGCGGAAAACGCCAGATTCTAAAGAAATTTATTATGATATTGATGTTTTAGAACAATACATTCAATACGTAAAAGCAGAAGCAAAAAGTAAAGGAATTGCAAATGTAGGCATCACAATTGCTTTCGGACAATATCCAAATAATGGGGATTTTGACAAAAGACTGAATCCAAATTACTTGGGCTATCAAACTGTTTTTTTGAAGCCGACAATAAAACAAATTATAAAATCACCGAATGATTCTTTAAAACATTTATGTGATCCAGATGGAATTAAAACTTTTGATTTTGGACAATTATCTCCACCAAATTAATTATGGAATGGAATACTAATTTAGGCCTTTCGATAATCAATATTTTAATGTTGAGTATTTGCGTAATGTTGTTCAAAAAAAGAACTGTTTTAGGCGAATATTTTTATTATATGATGGCTGCAATGGGCTTAACTTATGTTATCGATCTGGTGACGTTTATTATCCGTTGTTCGAGTATTAATAATATATATATTCTTTATATTTACATTTATGGCGGTCTTGGGCTTTTTTTTCTGATTATTTTTTTAATGTATCAAAATTTAATTAAGGATCGTCTTCTAAAAAAAATATCAACCTTTATCACTGTTCTTTTTCTGATTTTATATTTTTATAAAATATTTACAATAAAAATTTCAAATGGTTTCCCTGATATTATTTTATTTATCAACGTATTTCTACTAATATTCGGTATATCTTTATTTTTATTAGATACTTTTAAAACGGATTTAATTTTAGAAATAAGCCATTATTATCCATTTTGGTTTTCATTAGGGTTAATAATAATATATCTTGGCGTTGTTCCTTCCATTTTTATAAGTAAAATTGTAAGTAGCAAAAATTCTTTAAATTTATGGTCGTTTATAGTTTTTTTAGTCAATCTTGCGGGTTATGGAACTCTTTTAATAGGCTTGTTTAAAGCAAAGAAATTAGATAAATAATGGATTTTTCAGAGTTCAATTTAATATACATTTTTACCACATTATTGGTATTAACTATTATAATGATACTGGTGATTGTCTATATATTTTTCTACAGAAAAAAATCTGAACTCTTATTCGAAAGACAATTTAAAGAGACGCAATTTCAGCAAGAATTGACTATTGCCATTATAGAAATGAGAGAAGTTACGCTAAGTTACATTGGCCAAGAACTTCATGACGATTTAGGCCAGAAAATGTCTGTCGCAAAACTAATGGTCAATCAATGTTTAGAAAACGCAGAAGGTAGTCAAAAAGAAATTTTATTAGAAATTAATGAAATTATTGGCGAAAGCATAAGAGATATTCGCAACCTAAGTAAAAGTTTTATTTCCGAGCAGATAGAAAATATTGGCTTAATAGAATCAATCAAAAAGGAAGTTTCTAGAATTGATAGGCTAAATTTAATGCAGATAATTTTTCAAAATGATTCTGAAAAAATTGATGTAAATCCGAAAGATTGCCTTATTTTGTTTAGAATTATTCAAGAATGTATTAATAATGTTTTAAAGCATTCTCGCGCAAAAAATCTGACCATTTCATTGAAAGATAAAAAAAAATCGGTAGAAATTATATTAAAAGATGACGGAATTGGGTTTGAAAATCATGACTCTAAAAATGGTAGCGGACTTATAAGCATGCAAAAAAGAGCCAATCTTATAAATACAGATTTTAATATTACTTCTAATGCAGGTGAAGGCACTACCATAAAATTAGTTTATAAAAAAATTAAATAAAACAAAACGATGGAAACTATCAAAGTAGGAATTGTAGACGATCACAAAATGCTTTCTGCTGCTATAGAAAAAATGATTTCAAGTAATGAAAAATATAATGTCGTTAGTAATTCTTGTAACGGTGAAGAATTTTTGAATACGCTTGAAAATAACGATATTTTACCAGATGTAGTTTTAATGGATATAAATATGCCAGTAAAAAACGGTTTGGAAACCACACAATATTTAAAAGAAAATTTCCCTGAAATTAAAGTCATTGCCTTAACGATGGAAGATAATGAAAAAACCATTATTTCTATGATAAATTCTGGTGCAAAAGGCTATTTACTTAAAGATATGTCGCCGAAAATTTTATTTGAAGCCATTGATGCCGTTTATGAAAAAGGTGTTTTTTATACAGATTTGGTAACACAATCTTTGCAAAATATTCCCACAGAAACATATGCAGTGCAGGATAGTGTGGAAGAATTAAAAGAAAGAGAAAAAGATTTCATCAAGTTGGCGTGCAGCGAAATGACTTACAAAGAAATAGCCGAAATTATGTTCTTAAGTCCCAAAACCATAGATGGCTACAGAGATTCAGTTTTCGCGAAATTAGATGTAAAAAATAGAGTAGGCCTTGTTCTTTTTGCCTTAAAACATAAACTGAACTAATATAAACTAATTCAGTTTTATTTAAAATTTTATAAAAACGGTTTCATTTCATCTTCAATCGTTTTCCGCAAATCCATTAGCCTTTTTGCGTATTGTTCTTGTTGTTTTTCCTGCTCTGTTTCGGGAATCCATTTTGGAACTGGAAGCGAATTTCCATTATCATCAACAGCCACAAAAACGATGATGCAATGCGTTTTTTTAGTAAAAACCGGTTGTTTTATATTTCGCGAAAAAACATTAATAGAAATATGCATACTCGTAGTTCCGGTGTAGATGACTTGCGCCTCCACCTTTACAATTTCGCCAATTTTTATAGGTTTAAAAAACCGAATGCCGCCTACATAAACGGTTACAGAATAATTTCCGCTCCAAGTTGTGGCGCACGCATAACCCGCTTGGTCAATCCATTTCATCACACTTCCGCCGTGTACATTTCCGCCATAATTAACGTCTGAAGGTTCGGATATAAACTGAAAAATAACAGGTAAATTGGTCATGGTTTTTATTTTTTTTGCTGTGCAAAAGTATATTATTTGAAAATGAAAATTGGTGATTTACAATAAAAAATATTTTATTTAAAATGTTACAAATATAAATTTACTCATAGAACTCGCTGACTTCGTCCAAAGTTTTTCTTTCAATATCAGGAACATAAGTGTCAGAATGCGCATAGCCAACCGGAAATAAAATAAAAGCACGTTCATTTGCAGGACGATTGAGAATTTTTGCTAAAAAATTCATCGGACTTGGCGTGTGCGTAAGAGTCACTAAACCAGCGTTGTGAATGGCCGCTATCAAAAATCCGCAAGCGATTCCCACAGATTCATTTACGTAATAATTGTTTTGTTTTTCATTATTTTCGTCTAATTCATAAACTTTTTTAAAAGCGATAATTAGCCATGGCGCATTTTCTAAAAACGGCTTATTCATATCCGTTCCTAATTTTTCTAAATCTTTTTTCCAACGCTCGCTCATTCTGCTTTCGTAGCTTATTTTTTCTTCCTCTTCCGCCGCAATTCTTATTTTCTTTTTGAGTTTAGCATTAGAAATGGCGCAAAACGTCCAAGGTTGCTTGTGCGCTCCAGAAGGCGCGGTAGAAGCAGAAAGTATAATATTTTCAATTATTTTTTTAGAAATTGGTTTATCGCTAAATGTGCGAATGGATCTTCTTGTATTTATTTTTTCTAAAAATGCTTCACTTTTTTCTAGCATTGTTTTTTCGTCAAAATCGGCCGAAGAATTGTACGAAATATGTTTGAAACCGTTTATAAGAATGTAATTGTCGCTTTTCATAATTTAAAATTCTTTCTTCAAAAAAATCCGAAACCATTTTATATAAGTTTACTAGATTTTTTTAAATTAAACCTGTTGTGCATATTGAAAAATATTAAACGCAAAGGCGCAAATAATTTATTTTCAGATATTTACGTTTATAAGGCGCAAAGTTTTAACTTCGTTAAAAGTTGAAAATCTTTGATTTTCTTGCGCCTTAGAACTATTTTCATAGTAACTAAGTTCTTGCGCCTTTGCGTTTAACTTGATTTACGGTTAATTATGCAGCTTGTCTAAATGCACAACAGGTTAAATTAAATTTAAAAGTAATGAAAAAATATTACTAAATTAGAAATATGAAATCGCCATTAAAAAATTTGCAAACCAACACCTATGAAGATAAGGCGATAACATATGTCCTAAAAACAATAAATATCTACATATGAAAAAAGTATTTTATCTAAAAACCTGCGGCACTTGTAGAAAAATTATGAACCTTTTCGATCTTTCAGATTGGGAACTTCGCGAACTAAAATCTCAAAATATTTCAGAAGAAGAACTAGCGGAATTATACAAATTCACCAATTCTTATGAAGCATTATTTAGTAAAAAATCTACCCAAATCAAGGCGCGAAATATTGATGTTAAAACTTTAAAAGAATCCGATTTTAAAACATTAATTTTAGAACATTATAGTTTTCTAAAACGCCCAGTTTTCGTAACCGATAAGGAAATATTTGTTGGAAATGACAAGAAAAATATTGAAAATTTAACCGATTTTTTCAATGAATTTTAAAAACCAAATCACGAATTTTAAATGAATAAA
Organism: Halpernia humi; assembly: GCF_900108025.1. Lineage (GTDB taxonomy): Bacteria > Bacteroidota > Bacteroidia > Flavobacteriales > Weeksellaceae > Halpernia > Halpernia humi. The sequence continues at coordinate 186,513 of NZ_FNUS01000007.1, read as the reverse complement.
AAATATCGTAAACAATTAAAATTCGTGATTTTGCTGCTATTTCCTAAACAAAAGGCAATTTTACAATTTTGGCAGGAATGTTTTTATTTCTAATTTTTATAAAAATTTCACTTCCCACTTTTGTGAAATCTTTCGCCACATAAGCCAAACCAATTCCAACTTTTTTCATCGGACTCATCGTTCCAGATGTCACTTTTCCGATAATATTTCCTTCAGAATCTACCACTTCATAATCGTGCCTTGGGATGGCTTTTTCTTGCATTTCAAACGCAACCAATTTTTTTGTAACGCCTTCTGCTTTCTGTTTTGCAAGAAATTCTTTGTCCACAAAATCTTTTTCAAATTTTGTAATCCAACCTAAACCTGCTTCCAGAGGCGAAGTAGAATCATCAATATCATTTCCATAAAGGCAAAATCCTTTCTCTAAACGCAAAGTATCTCTTGCTGCTAAACCGCAAGGTAAAAGTCCAAATTCTTCCCCTGCTTTTGTCAATTCATCCCAGATTTTTTCGGCATTTTCATTTTTAAAATAAATTTCAAAACCGCCGCTTCCGGTATAGCCAGTGTTTGAAATAATTACATCCGAAAAACCAGCAACATTACCAATTCCGAAATGATAGTATGGAATTTTTGCTAAATCTGTATCGGTTAATTTTTGTAAAGTTTCGCTCGCTTTCGGCCCTTGCACAGCAATTAACGACATTTCATCAGACACATTTTTTAATTCTGCCCCGAAATTTTCATTATATTTTTGGAAATGAGCAAAATCTTTGTCGATATTAGCCGCATTTACAACCACGAAATATTGCGTATCATTAATTTTATAAATAATTAAATCATCTACAATTCCGCCTTTTCCGTTTGGTAAACAAGTGTATTGCGCTTTCCCATTTTCCAGATTTTCTACATTATTGCTGCAAGTAAATTGCAATAAATCCTTTGCTTTTTCGCCTTCTACATAAAATTGCCCCATGTGCGAAACATCAAAAATCCCCACTTTTTCGCGCACTGCAAAATGCTCTTCATTGATCCCAGAATATTGCACAGGCATTTCAAACCCTGCAAAATCTACCATTTTTGCGCCCAAAGAAACATGTTTTTCGTACAATGCCGTTTTACTCATAATTGTATATTTTTATTTTTTAGAAGCAGAAAATTTTATATTTTTCCACTTATCTTCCCGCTTTCACGGCTCGCTTTCCAAAAAAAATCCAAATGCGATTTTTTTGGAAGAGCTCAAACAAACCGTTCAATCGGGGCTAATTTTCGCTACTATTTTTTTCTTTCAAAGGAAGAAAATCAGTTTATAAGTGTTCTTTATATTCTTCCAGAATAATTTTAAACCATTCTGTGAAATCTTGAGGTTTTGCAGCCATTTCTTTCTCTAATTCTGACATAGAAATGTAACGTACTTCCGAAACTTCTTTCTCGTTCAATTTAAAATCACCTTCATATTGTCCCACAAAAACATGATCTAACTCGTGTTCCCAAAGATTTTGGCCTACTTCTGCTTTGTAAATAAAATTAAATTTAGATTTCAATTCACATTTAATTCCTAATTCTTCTTCTAATCTTCTATTTGCGGCTTGCAAATAAGTTTCATTTAATCTTGGGTGAGAACAAACTGCATTGGTCCATTGCTTTGGAGAATGGTATTTTTCTGCGGCTCTTTTTTGCAGAAGCATTTCGCCTTTTTCATTAAATAGAAAAACAGAAAACGCCCGATGCAAAAGTCCGGTTTGGTGGGCTTTCATTTTTTCCATTTGCCCCAAAACTTGGTCTTCAGGCGTCACTAAAACTACTAATTCTTCCATATTTTATTAGCGCCAAATTTAATAATTTTAATTGATAAAAGACTTAGAGCCTGTTTAAATTTCATTCAATAAATTTTTTATAGGCTTTTCTTAATTTTCTAAATTAAAATAAAATCTGTTTATTCTTAAATTTAACATTAAGAATTTCAGTGAGTTAAGTTTATTCTGATTAAGCAATCAATAAATTGATTTTTATTAAGTTTTTTAAGCGAAAATGGCTTAATTCCTTAATGGTAAAAATAAATTATAAATTTAAACAGGCTCTTATCTATTGCGATTGAAAAGGAGCAAATTGATTAAAAAAAAATCTATTTTCAGATTCGGGAATTTTTAAATAAACTTTAATTATTTTTACCAAACCAAATTTTAATAAAAATGATTCAATATTTAGAGAATATTCAGCATAAAAAGTCAAAAAATTTTTTCCTTATTGCCGGACCTTGCATCATCGAAGGTGAAGATATGGCTTTAAGAATTGCAGAAAAAGTGATTGAAATTACCAATAAGTATGAAATTCCATATATTTTTAAAGGCAGTTTTAAAAAAGCAAATCGCTCTAGAGTGGATAGTTTTACGACTATTGGCGAAGAAAAATCTTTAGAAATATTAAAAAAAGTAGGTGAAACTTTCAATATTCCGACTACCACAGATATTCATGAAAATGAGCACGCCGCTTTGGCGGCGCAATATGTTGATGTGTTGCAAATTCCTGCATTTTTGGTTCGGCAAACAGATCTTTTAATTGCAGCCGCTAAAACGGGAAAATGTGTTACGTTGAAAAAAGGGCAATTTCTTTCGCCCGAATCTATGAAATTTGCAGTCGAAAAAATGACCGATTCAGGTAATAAAAAAACCGCCATTATCGAGCGTGGAAATTCTTTTGGATATACAGATTTAGTTGTCGATTTCCGAGGAATTCCCACAATGAAAAATTTTGCACCCGTTATTCTTGATGTGACGCATTCTTTGCAACAACCCAATCAATCTTCTGGTGTAACTGGCGGAAGACCAGATTTAATTGAAACCATCGCAAAAGCAGGTATTGCAGTTGGCGCAGATGGATTATTCATAGAAACGCACCCAAATCCGGCAGTTGCCCTTTCCGATGGCGCAAATATGTTGCGATTGGATTTGTTGGAAGATTTATTGCAAAAACTTACTCGAGTTAGAGAGGCGATTATTTAGATTTTAAAATAGTTTATGTTTTCCACAGAATTTTAAACTTTAAAAAACCTAGTTTTCTTTCCTAGTAATTTTCATTTGTTAAGGATTAAAACCATCACAGGATTTTTTAAAAGTTTACATTTTCCTTATTTTTAACTTTCAAGGTTTTAAAAACCTTGAAGGTTCGGTTATTTTGCCAAAGTTTTTTAGCGAAGAGGTAGTAACTTTAATTTTGTCATCCTTGTCAAGGTTCAAAACCTTGACAAGGTTTATTGGGCTTCCACTTTGTCAAAGTTTTAAAGCGTCGCAATAGTAACTTTGACAAAGTTTTAAATTAATTATAATTTTATTTTTTACTTAAATTTCTTGCTATCTCTCACTTTGCCAAAGTTTTAAAGCGTCGCAATAGTAACTTTGACAAAGTTTTTTAGATACATATTAAAACTTTGAAACATTTGTATTCATTTTTTTTCTTTTAGGTTTCATAAGTATGTTCATCAATAATTTCCCACATATTATTCACTTTTGTTAATGAAATTTCTGAAGACATGCCTTGAAAACTATAATGTAATGAAACTTTAACCACATTTCCTTTTAGTTCTATTTTAGTAATTTCAAAAATATCACGTTGATTTACAGAAAGGAGATTCTTTTGATTTAATATAATTATTTTCTTATTTCTATATTTTAAATTCAGTTTAGAATTAATATTCTTATTTTCCGAATAAATATAAAATTCGCGTTTATGAAAGTACTGATTAATGTTTTTGAGATTTAAAATTTTTTGAAGTATTACTTCATAATCCTTTTCAGAAAGATTTTCTACAGAATTTTGAATCTGATTTTTTTGACTTGTATTTTTTGTGGAATCTTTACAATTCCAACAAATTCCTAAAAGTAATATTAAAACGATATATTTCATTTTTATTTCATCCTTGTCAATATTCATTGGATTTCCACTTTGTCAAAGTTTTAAAGCGTCGCAATAGTAACTTTGACAAAGTTTTAAATTAATTATAATTTTATTTTTTACTTAAATTTCTTGCTATCTCTCACTTTGTCAAAGTTTTAAAGCGTCGCAATAGTAACTTTGACAAAGTTTTTTGAAATATTGTTATTTCCATCCAAAATCTAAATTAAAATTCTCCTTAAATCTCCACCAAAATCGGGCAATGATCAGAATGCACGACTTCAGTTAAAATTTCTGCGGATTTTAATTTTTTAATTAAAGGTTTCGTTAAAAAATGATAATCCAAGCGCCAACCAAGGTTTTTACCACGAGAACCGGCGCGGTAACTCCACCAAGAAAATTTTTGTGTTTCTGGATGAACGTATCGGAAACTGTCTGTGAGATTACATTCTGCTAAAAATTTGGTCATCCATTCTCTTTCCATCGGTAGAAAACCAGACGTGTTTTTCAAACCTTTTGGATTGTGAATGTCTATTTCTTCGTGACAAATATTAAAATCTCCACAAATAATCAGATTTGGGATTTTTTTCTCCAATTCTTTAATATAGTCTAAAAAATCTTCGCAAAATTGCATCTTAAAATCTAATCTGTCGATATTTGTAGCGGAAGGAACATAGACCGAGATTACCGAAAAATCTTCAAAATCGGCGCGCATAATGCGGCCTTCATTGTCGTAACTTTCAATTCCACAACCGATTTCAATATGTTTTGGTGCAGTTTTACTGGCAATTCCTACGCCGCTGTAACCTTTTTTTTGCGCAGAATGCCAATAACTGAAATAGCCAGCTTTTTCTAAACTTTCAATATCAATTTGGTCGGTTCCGGCTTTGCTTTCTTGAATGCAAATTACATCTGGGTTTTCAATTTGCAGCCAGCCTAAAAAATTTTTTGTGAAGGCGGCTCGAATGCCGTTGACGTTGTAGGATATTATTTTCATTTTTCTATTTTATATGATTTCAAATTTACGAATATCTTTTGTACAAATTAATTTGTTCTTTTTTCTTGATAAAAAATAACCAAAAAATTATGACTGGAAACTCAACTAAAAAATAAATTTTTGCCCAAAATTTGACTCCTTACAAGTCGCCGAACCACTTTGTTGGGTTTCCAAAACTCGGGTGTAAATTTTGCTTATTTTCTGAGTTGTTATTTTTTTGCCGACAATCAAATGGTATTTCTCTGATTCATTAGATTAAAATAAAATATTGAAGCAAACAGAGGAATTTTTTAATGAATTAATATCAAATTTTCTTAAAGGTTCAGTTTTCGAGGTCAATTGTGCATGTTTATTTCGTTGTAATCTTCCCTTCGGAAAGTGAGAAAATCTTTCTTCAATAGCCGCGGCTGAAACGGCATCCTTTTTTGGCGCGATCCGCCAGAGGTGGAGATGCGCCAAAAAAGATAGAGTGGAAGACGGGACGGATTTTCAGAAAAGGCAGAATTGTGTTGCTCCTTATTTTCGAAAAAAAAACCTCTCCAATGGAGAGGGATTATTCTAAAAGCGCGAAAAATCTTCTGATTTTTCGCGCCTAAACCCAAAGAAAATAAACTATGAAAAAAAAACTATTTGGGTTCGAAAATACTAATTGGTATGATGCATTCTTCTAAAGAAATGCCGCCGTGTTGGTAGGTTTCTTTATAATAATTTACAAAATGGTTGTAGTTTTTCGGGTATGCTAAAAAATAATTTGTTTTTGCGAATATGTATTTTGAACTAAGGTTTCCTTTTGGTAAAAATAATTTTTCGGGATTCTCAACTGCCCAAACGTCGCTTTTTTCATAAGTTAAACTTCGCCCTGTTTTGTAGCGGATATTTGTTGATGTTTCTCGATCGCCAACTACTTTGCTTGGTTTTTTTACATAAATAGTTCCGTGGTCTGTTGTAAGCACCAACTTGAAACCGTTTTCTGCGGCTAGTTTTATAATTTTAATTAATGATGAGTTTTCAAACCAATGTTGCGTAAGTGCGCGAAAGGTTTTATCGTCTCTAATTAATTGATTTACAATGGTATTGTCGGTCTTTGCATGTGATAGAATATCTATAAAATTGTAAACAATTACCAATAAATCATTGCTTTTGTATTGGTTAAAATCATCTAATATTTTCTTTTCAAAGTCAGAATTTAAGATTTTTAAATATTTGATCGTCTTTGCAGAAAGCCCGAGTCGTTTCATTTGGTCTTCTAAAAATTCTTTTTCAAACTCATTTTTATTGCCTTCTTCATTATCATTAAACCATTTATCGGGGAATCTTTTTTCTATTTCGGAGGGCAAAAGTCCTGCGAAGAAAGAGTTTCTAGCATATTGTGTGGCTGTCGGCAGAATACTGTAATAGTAATCTTCTGAGGTTTTGTTGTAGTATTTTGTAAAAAGTGGCTCTATCATTTTCCATTGGTCGTAGCGCAAATTATCTACCATCAAGAGTAAAGTTTTACTTTTTTCTACCACAGGTTTTACTTTTTCTTTAAAAAGTGTGTGGCTCATTAATGGTTTGTCATTTGTATTTAACCAATCTTCATAATTATTTTCTATAAATTTTGAAAACTGGATATTGGCTTCTTCTTTTTGACTTTGTAGTAAATCTGCAAAATCATTATCGAAAACTTTGTCAAATTTTATTTCCCAAGCAAGGATTTTTTTATAATATTCTGCCCAATCTTTATAGGTTTTTAAATAAGACAGTTCCATCGAAAGATTTCGGAATTCTTGCTGATACTCGGAAATGGTTTGCTGTTCTACTAAAGTTTCGCTTTGTAAATTTTTCTTCAAAGACAATAAAACTTGGTTGGGATTAATGGGTTTAAGCAAATAATCTGCGATTTGCGAGCCAATGGCTTGTTCCATAATATTTTCTTCCTCATTTTTGGTAACCATCACAATTTTTAAGGAAGAATCTTTATCTTTAATTAAAGGAATGGCTTCCAAGCCAGAAATTCCTGGCATGTTTTCATCTAAAAGTACCAACTGAAATTTTTCTTTTGCTAAAATTTCAAGCGCTTCATTTACATTATTAATGGGTTTCACCTCGTAGCCTTTGTTTTCTAAAAAAACTATATGTGGTTTTAAAAGATCCACTTCATCATCAATCCATAATATTTTGTTTGCCATCTATTTATTTTAAATTATTTCCTCAAAATTACAAGAATTTCTTCGTTTGAAATACCCAAAATATGCTATTTTAAAGTTAAATATTAGTTAATTCTTCAGATCTAAATCTATTTTTATAAAATTTATAGAATTATTTGGAATCATTTTCAAAATCTTTGAAAGACAATAAATTTAAAGTTTTTTTATTTTTCCTTTGTTTTTTATAATTAATGTAAATCGATTTCTTTTTTTAACTTTAAATTTGCCTTAATGAAAATTGAAATGACCAATAAATTAAAAATAATAAATGATCCGGTTCATGGTTTTATAAAAATTCCATACGAGATTTTATTTGATGTAATCGAACATCTTATTTTTCAGCGCTTAAGGCGAATTTCGCAAACTGGTTTATTAAATTTAATTTTTCCCGGCGCTACACATACGAGATTTCACCACGCTTTAGGTGCGATGCATTTGATGTTTACAGCGCTCGAAAATTTAAAACTTAAAGGTGTTAAAATTTCCAAGGAGGAAGAAAAATCTGCACTTTTAGCGATTTTATTACACGATATTGGTCACGGGCCGTTTTCTCACGCGTTAGAAAATATTTTAATTGAAGATTGGCACCACGAGAAATTGTCTTTGTTACTTATGCAACAGTTGAATGAAGAGTTTAATGGCGAACTGACTACTGCAATTGAAATGTTTCAAGGGAAATATCCACGTAAATTTTTTAATCAATTAATTTCTTCGCAGATTGACGTTGATCGGCTAGACTATTTAAAAAGAGATAGTTTTTTTTCTGGCGTATCTGAAGGAAATATAAATACACAGCGCATTATTTCTATGATGAATGTTTCTGAGGATGAATTGGTGATAGACGCAAAAGGTATCTATTCTGTTGAAAATTATCTCACGGCCAGAATGTTTATGTATTGGCAGGTTTATTTTCATAAAACGGCTTCTTTGGCAGAACATTTTTTAGTTAAAATTCTAGAGCGGGCAAAATATTTATCTTCCGAAGGCATCGATTTACCAGCTTCAGAAAATTTAAAATATTTTCTGAATAGAAATCCACTTTCAAAAACAAGTAAGGATGACATTGCAAGATTCACCGAACTTGATGACTATGACGTTTTTTTAAGTATAAAAATTTGGACCAAATCTCCAGATTTTTTATTGTCTTACTATTGTAAATCTATTATCGAGAGAAATTTTCCTAAAACAATAATTTCTTCCAAACCGTTTTCAGAAGAATTTATTAATGAAAAAATTAGAAAAGCAAATCAATATTTTAAAATAGAAAATGGCCACGAAATGCTAGGTACAATAAAAAGAATTTTATTGCCTTATGATGCTGAAAATCAGTCTATTTATTTGCTTAATAAAGATGGAAAAAAAGTAAAATTAGAAGAATCTGAAAATCAAATTTTGTCTTCATCAATCTCACAAGCGAAGACCAAATATATTCTATATTTCCCACGAGAAATTGGATAATAATTTTGGATTCATTAAATATTTCAATAAAAGAGTTTTTTATTATCTTTGCAGGATATGGAATTTACAGCAGCGCAAATCGCAGGCATTATTGGCGGCAAAATTATAGGAGATGAAAACGCCGGTATAAATGGTGTCTCACCTATAGAAAATGGGGTAGAAGGACATCTATCTTTTGTGGCACAAGAAAAATTTTCCGATTATTTACAAAATTCACTATGTTCTGTACTAATTGTATCAGAACATTTACTGAAAGAACAATCATACAAACCCACGATAATTTCAGTTGAAAACGCCTATCTTTCATTTCAAATTTTAATGAATTTGTACCAAGAAATGCAATCTAAAAAATCTGGCATCGAAGAAGGATCAACCATTCATCAAACTGTAAAATTGGGCAGCGATATTTTTATTGGTGCTCATACCTACATTTCAGAAAAAGCAATTATTGGCGATTCTACACAAATTTATCCGCAAGTTTTTGTAGGTAAAAATGTTAAAATTGGTAAAAATTGTAAAATATATAGTGGTGCAAGAATTTATGATTATTGCGTGCTTGGCGACAATTGTATCGTTCATTCCAATACAGTAATTGGTTCCGATGGATTTGGTTTTCAGCCTACAGAAAAAGGTTTTGAGAAAATACCACAACTGGGAAATGTTATTATTGAAAATAATGTAGAAATTGGTTCAAATTGCAGTATAGATCGCGGAACAATTGGTCCTACGCTTATTGGTGAAGGAACAAAAATTGATAATTTAATTCAGATTGCACATAATGTGAAAATTGGAAAGCATAATGTGATTGCTTCGCAAACGGGCATTGCTGGCTCTTCTACAGTCGGGGATTGGAATATGATTGGCGGACAAGTTGGAATTGTAGGACATGTAAAAATAGGCAATCAAGTAAAAATACAAGCACAAAGCGGAATTATTAGCAATGTGAAAGATGGTGAAGTTTTATACGGATCACCTTCAATGAACGCCGGAGAATACAGAAGAAATTATGTGCATTTTAGAAATTTTGCAGATATTGTAGAAAGAATAAATAAATTAGAAAAAAACTCAAAAGATAGTACGAATGAGTGATAAGCAAAAAACCATAAACGAAGAAGTTACACTTTCTGGCATTGGTTTGCATACAGGAAAAGAAGTGAACGTTAATCTAAAACCTGCCAAAGAAAACACAGGTTTTGTCTTTGTCCGTACAGATTTGGAAGGCAACCCACAAGTTGAGGCCGATGTTACTTATGTTACCACAACTGATAGAGGCACCACTTTAGAGAAATTGGGCGTTAAAATTCATACTTGTGAACATATACTTGCTGCTTTAGTCGGTATGGATGTAGACAACTGCTATATAGAAATGAACAATGCCGAACCACCAATTATGGATGGCTCCTCAAAGTTTTTTGTGGAAGCCATAGAAAAAGTAGGCGTAGTAGAGCAAAGTGTGGATCGAGAATACTTGGTGGTAAAAGAAGTTTTGAGTTATGTAGATGCGCAAACTGGCTCCGAAATTACAATTATTCCATCCGATCATTATGAAGTTACAACAATGGTGGATTTTGGTACCAAAGTTTTAGGAACTCAAAATGCTTCAATAAAGGATATTTCTGAATTTAAAGATGAAGTCGCAAATGCAAGGACTTTCAGCTTTTTGCACGAATTAGAAATGCTTTTAGATAACGGTTTAATTAAAGGCGGAGACATCAGCAATGCAATTGTTTATGTTGATAAAGAATTAACGCCAGAAACCACAGAAAAACTTAAAAAAGCATTTGGAAAAGATAAAATTGCCATCCGACCAAATGGAATTTTAGATAATTTAACATTAAATCACCCAAATGAAGCCGCAAGACACAAACTTTTAGATGTTGTGGGAGATTTAGCTTTAGTTGGTGTTAAAATTAAAGGAAAAGTAATTGCCAATAAGCCAGGGCATCACGTTAATACTCAGTTTGCAAGAAAACTTTTTAGGCAATGGAGACTTCAAAAAAAGAAGAACGTTCCAGATTTTGATTTAACGAAACCTCCTGTTTTTGATATTAACGGAATTATGCGCTTATTGCCGCACAGGCCGCCATTCTTATTAATTGATAAAATTTTAGAGTTATCGGATAATCATGTTGTTGGTTTGAAAAATGTCTCCATGAATGAACCTTTCTTTCAAGGGCATTTTCCAAAAGAACCAGTTATGCCAGGTGTTCTGCAAGTAGAAGCAATGGCGCAAGCAGCAGGGATTTTAGTTTTAGCGAGCGTGCCAGACCCCGAAAATTATTCTACTTATTTTATTAAAATTGATAAAGTAAAATTTAAGAAAAAAGTAGTTCCAGGTGACACTATTATTTTTAAAATCGAATTGTTAGAACCTATTAGACGCGGCATTGTTCACATGCAAGGTTATGGGTATGTAGGAGACAGCGTAGTTGTAGAAGCAGAACTAATGGCGCAAGTTGCCAAAATGAAACAAGATTAAAAGCCTATGATCCATCAATTAGCAGTTGTAGATAAAAGAGCAAAAATTGGTAAAAATGTTGTAGTAGAACCTTTCACAAGCATTGCGCCAGATGTAGAAATTGGTGATGGTACTTGGATAGGGCCGAATGTCACCATAATGGATGGTGCTAGAATTGGCAAAAATTGCAAAATTTTTCCCGGAACTGTTATTTCTGCAGTTCCACAAGATCTAAAATTTGATGGTGAAATCACACAAGTCATAATTGGTGATGGAACTACATTAAGAGAATGTGTAACCGTAAACCGCGGTACCAAAGCCTTGGGCTACACCAAACTAGGAAAAAATTGCCTTATAATGGCTACTTCTCATGTTGCGCACGATTGTCTAATTGGTGATAACGTTATTATTGCAAATGGCTGTGGAATAGCAGGACACGTAGAAATTGGTGATTTTGTAATTATGGGAGGACTTTCTGCAATACAACAATTCGGCAAAATAGGTAAACATGCCATGATTTCTGGTGGCTCACTCATTAGAAAAGATATTCCACCTTACGTAAAAGTTGGAAGAGTTCCAATTTCTTACGCAGGAATTAATTCTGTCGGCCTAAGAAGAAGAGGCTATAGCAACGAGAAAATCTTCGAGATTCAAAAAATTTATCGCGCCATATTCCAAATGAAACTTAATGTTTCACAAGCCGTGAGTTATATAGAAAAAGAAATGCTTCCAACTTTGGAACGCGATGAAATTCTAACATTTATACAAAATTCACCTCGCGGAATTGTAAAAGGATACGGAAGCGGTAAAGAATAAATTGAAAAATTAAATAAAATATTAAAAAAAATAAATGGCAACAAGCGGCGATATTAGAAAAGGTCTTTGCATTGAATTTAACAATGACATATTCAAAGTAATAGAATTTTTGCACGTAAAACCAGGTAAAGGTCCAGCATTTGTGCGCACAAAATTAAAAAGTGTAACCAACGGAAAAGTTCTTGAAAATACATTTTCTGCAGGCAATAAAATTGATGAGGTAAAAGTAATCACCAGAAAATTTCAATATCTCTATGATGACGAAAACGGTTTTCACTTTATGAATAATGACGATTATTCGCAGATTTATATTGATAAATCCATGATCGAAAATTCTCAGTTTATGAAAGCCGGGGAAGAAGTAACCATCATTTTAAAAGAAGCAGATGAGTCTCCACTTTCCGCTGAAATCCCGCCAACTGTATATTTAGAAGTAACAGAAGCCGACCCAGGCATTAAAGGAAATACCGCAACCAACGCTTTGAAAAGAGCCGTATTAGAAACTGGTGCAACGGTAAATGTACCCTTATTTATAGAGCCAGGCGACAAAATAAAAGTAAATACGGAAGATGGTAGTTACTTGGAACGTGTAAAATAAAAGTCATTGCGAGAGAACAGAAACAATTTGTTGGAAGTAGTCTAAACTCTTTTGGGCAGACATTTCCGCCTTCCGTTCCCGCTTTCGCCGCGGCGGAGAGCTCCACTCAAGTCGGGCTGCAAATACTACAAAAAACAAAATTTATCGTAAGTTTAATCTTATACTGCAAAAAATGACTTTCAACAAACCTCAAACTTTAAAATCCATTGCAGAATTAATTCACGCAGAATTTGTCGGCGCAGAAGATTTTCCTGTTTTTGGTTCTAATGAAATTCACCGAGTAAAAGCCGGCGAAATTGTATTTGTAAACCACCCAAAATATTACGATAAAGCGTTAAATTCAGACGCAACTATCATTTTAATAGATAAAAAAGTTGAAGCGCCCGAAGGAAAAGCACTTTTAATATCGGATGATCCGTTTCGGGATTTTAATTTAATAAATACCCATTTCACCTCGCCAAATCCTTTCTTAAAAGAACTTCATAATTTTGAAGTCGGCGAAAATACACACATCCACAAAAGCGTAGTAATCGGTAATGATGTAAAAATCGGAAATAACTGCACTATTTATCCAAACGTAGTTTTGGGAGATAGAACGCAAATTGGCGACAATTGCATCATTCAATCCAACACAGTTTTGGGTGGAGATGCCTTTTATTATAGAAAATTAAACGGAGAATATGATAGGATGATTTCTGTTGGAAACGTTATTTTAGAAGACAACGTCGAAATTGGAAATAATTGCTGCATCGATCGTGGCGTAACAGATTCTACCATTATAAAAAAAGGTTCAAAACTCGATAACCTAATTCAAATTGGGCACGATACTGTGCTCGGCGAAAGAACTTTAGTGGCTTCAGGAGTTCTCATTGCAGGTTGCTGCACTATTGAAGAAGATGTCACCATTTGGGGGCAAGTCGCGATGGCTTCGGGGAAAAGAGTAGGCAAAGGCGCAATAATTTTAGGGAAAACAGGCGTGAATAAAGATTTAGAAGGTGGCAAAACCTATTTCGGCCAATTGGCGGAAGAATTTCGAGATTATTTAAAAAAAGAAATAAAACTAAAGAATTTAAAATAAAACCTTCTAATATTTTACTTTCGGTTATTATTAATTAAATTTGTGAAAATTGATTTTAAAACTAAAAAATATAAAAATTAAAAAATGTCAATATTAGTAAACAAAGATTCTAAAGTAATTGTGCAAGGTTTCACGGGAAATGAAGGAACATTTCATGCCGGACAAATGATTGATTATGGCACCAACGTCGTTGGCGGCGTTACGCCCGGAAAAGGCGGATCCGAACATTTGGGAAAACCAGTTTTTAATACCGTAGCTGAAGCCGTAGAAAAAGCACACGCTAATGTAAGTATAATTTTTGTTCCGCCAGCATTTGCAGCAGATGCCATAATGGAAGCAGCAGAAGCAGGAATTAAAGTAATTGTTTGCATCACTGAAGGAATCCCGGTGGAAGATATGGTGAAAGTAAAAAATTATATTTCTAATAAAGATTGCCGTTTAATCGGGCCAAATTGCCCAGGAATTATTACCTCTGACGAAGCAAAAATTGGTATTATGCCAGGTTTCGTTTTCAAAAAAGGAAAAGTGGGTATCGTTTCAAAATCTGGAACGTTAACTTATGAAGCTGCAGATCAAGTGGTGAAAGCAGGTTTTGGTGTTTCTACAGCAATCGGAATTGGCGGCGATCCAATTATCGGAACAACTACAAAAGAAGCGATAGAAATGTTTATCAACGATCCAGAAACTGAAGCCGTTGTTATGATTGGCGAAATTGGCGGAAACTTAGAAGCAGAAGCTGCAAAATGGTATTCAGCAAGCGGTTCTAAAAAACCAGTAGTTGGTTTTATTGCTGGCCAAACCGCACCAAAAGGTAGAACGATGGGGCACGCAGGTGCAATCGTTGGCGGTGAAGATGATACTGCGCAAGCCAAAATGGAAATTATGAGAAAAAATGGAATTCATGTGGTAGATTCTCCTGCAGATATCGGTAAAACAGTTGCCAAAGTTTTAGCATAACATTAAAATCACAAATATGAAAAAATTATTAACTTTAAGCGCTATTCTTGCTGCAACACTTTTATCAGCGCAGATTGATTTTAGCAGCACGAGATACGGTATTACAGCAGGTCCCAATTATTCTCGCGTGCAAAATGCGCATAATCCTTCAGGACCCCGTTATGCTTTTTATGCTGGAGTTTTAGCCCTAATTCCTGTGGACGATAATAATCAATTTTATATTCAACCAGAAGTGCTATACGTTGCTGCAGGAGAGTCTGGAAAGGATAAATATTATAAAGATAAACCAAGTAAAGGGTATGATGCGATGTATATCTGTAACTATATTAGTGTTCCTATAAATTTTAAAGGCTATTTCTCCGAAGCTGAAAGTGAATTTTTCGCTTTTGGAGGTCCGAGATTTGATTTTTTAATTGCGCAAAATGTAAAAAATGCTGTGAACCCAGATTATGAAAAAGATACTTATGGCAAGGCGGGTTCGTTTAATTTTAACTTGGGAGTTGGTTTAGGATACAGCTACAAAAGACAATTAGAATTATCAGTTAAATATGACATTGGTTTATCTAATGCTTACCCAGATCTAAAAAATTCACCAATAGATATTGCCAACGGTCTTGCTGGTGGTAGTAAGAAAAAATCTCAGCAGATCTTAAGTGTTGGTTTGAGTTATATTTTCCAATAGTTTTTAAGCCAAGATTTTAAATATTTAATTTTAAAAACTTAAGTAAAAATTTTGCTTAAGTTTTTTTATTTTTAAGCAGTATTTTTTTAGAAATAATTTTTTATGAATATTAAACAATTTTACGAATTTTTTTTAAAGTCAAACAAAATCTCAATAGACAGCCGAAAAATTGAAAAAAATGATATATTTTTCGCCTTTTCAGGTGAAAGTTTCAATGCTGCAAAACAAGCTGAAACTGCAATAGAAATGGGCGCATCGGCTGTTATTGTAGAAGATAAATCTTTTGAGAATGAAGGAAACAACATTTTTTACGTGCCTTCTACTTTGGTATTTTTGCAACAACTCGCCATCCATCACAGAGCACAACTAAAGATTCCAATAATTGGCTTAACTGGAAGCAATGGCAAAACCACTTCTAAAGAATTAATACACGCCGTTTTATCGCAAAAATTTAAAGTGCAATATACCTTTGGAAATCTAAATAATCACATTGGTGTTCCACTTAGTATTCTTTCAATAAAGGATTTTCACGAATTAGCCGTTATAGAAATGGGCGCAAATCATCAAAAAGAAATAGAATTTCTCTGTACTATTTCTCAACCAAATATTGGCTATATCACAAATTTTGGAAAAGCGCATTTAGAAGGTTTTGGTGGTGTGCAAGGTGTTATTAAAGGTAAATCTGAACTTTATAATTTTTTAATTGAAAATAATCAAACTATTTTGGTTAATGAAAATGATCCAATTCAAGTAGAAAAAACCAAAAATTATCCGTCGAAAATTACCTTTGGAACCGATCAAAGTAAGTATTATTTTGATTTGCTGAGAAAAAATACTTTAGTTGGTCTAAAATATAAAAATCAAGAAATCCTGTCTAATCTAACCGGTGATTATAATTTCACCAATCTTTCCGCAGCCGTTACTTTGGGCTTAGAATTTGGCGTTCCGATTGATGCAATTAAACTTGCGCTCGAAAATTACAAACCAACCAATATGCGCAGCCAAATTATGGAGCGAAATGGTAAAACTTTGGTTTTGGATACTTACAACGCAAACCCAAGTTCTATGGCAGAATCATTGAAAAATTTCAGCCAGTTTGAAGGTTCAAAAACCATAATAATTGGCGATATGCTAGAGTTGGGAACCGAAAGTGAAATTGAACATTGGGAATTGCTAAAATTAGCAAAAAGTCTAAATTTTGATAAAATAATTTGTGTAGGCTCTCATTTTATGGCAGTTTCACCAGAAAATAGTTTCGCTTCCACGCAAGATTTAATGGCAGAACTTCTAAAAAATCCTATAGAAACTAAAAATATTTTACTTAAAGCGTCGCGCGGCATTGCTTTGGAAAAAGTGCTAGAAGTGCTTTAATTTTTCTACTTCCTGTAAAATTAATTTAATATTTTGAAAAGTTTTTGGTAAAACGTCTTGGCTTATTTGAGCAGTATTTTTCCAAGAAACTTCGTTTATGCCTTCTTCAATTTGTGGCATTGGCATTTCATTTCCATTATAAAACATTTTAAACCAATTTGTTTTTTTTAAAATTTTTTCGCCATTTCGCTCCGTGTAAACATGATAAGTTTGGTTGATGAATTGGTCTAAAATCAAGCCTGTTAAGCCTGTTTCTTCTTCCACTTCACGTATGGCGTTTTCTGCAATAGATTCCCCTTCTTCTAATTTTCCTTTAGGCAAATCCCATTTTCCGAGCCGATGGATAAATAATATTTCATTTTTTGGGTTGTAAACTATTCCTCCAGACGCTTCTATTTCGCGAAATAATTTTTTGAAATGCAACCAAATTTCATCTAAATTTTCACCATAAATGTTCACGGTTTTTAAGGCCGTATTTTCTAAAAATTCGGTCGCCATTTCTAAACTGTGTGAGCCATCAAATTTAATATGCTTTACGTTTAATTCGGGCGTTTGTGTTAAACTTAATTTTTTTTCATTCACAAAAACTTTATACATTTGTAAGGCTTTAATTTAATACAAAAATATAAAAAATGAATTTAGAAGGAAGGAAAATATTAGTAAATAAATCTCGCGAAGATTTGGTAGCAATGTTGAAAAATCCGGAAGATTATAGACATTTGATGCCAGAATCTCTCCAGAATTTTGAAGCACGAGAAGATGGTTTTAAATTTAGTTTAAAAGGAATGCCAGAAATTGCCCTGAAAATAGATGAAGTTTTGGCCAATCAGGTGGTTTTAAAATCTGCTAGTTCTAGTTTAGATTTTTCTTTAACGGGAAATATGGAAGATGCCGAAGAAGGAAAAACACAAGTTCAGTTGTTGTTTGAAGGCGATTTTAATCCGTTTATAAAAATGATGGTAGAAAAACCGCTTCAAAATTTTATTAATGCATTAACGGATAATTTGGAAAAATTGTAGATTTAAACTACGCATTCTCCACTTTGTCAAAGCTTCACGAATTGTAATTGTGCTTTGACAAAGTTTTTTATTTTACATTCCACTTTGTCAAAGTTTCACGAATTGTAATTGTGCTTTGACAAAGTTTTTTTATTATAATAGTCGCTACTTTTAGAAAGATTTTTTTTATTATTTCTACTAAATTGATTTGTAATTTTTTAAAAAGTATTTCCTTGGTCCTTTTTAAATTAAAATTCCGCTGCAATGGTCTTGTAAACTTCCAGTTGCAGAACTTAAAATATTATTTTCACCTCGAAGTCGTAAAACACCCATTAATGCAAAGATTAAAGCTTCTTTATATTCGATGATTTCATTTTTAGGAATCACAATTTTTGTATTCGTTTTTTCTTCGATTTTTTCTAAAAGAAACTGGTTATAAGCGCCACCACCAGTTACAAGTATGTTTTTTATTTTAAATTGATGGAGAATTTCTGCTATTTTTTCGGCAGCGTGTTCTGTGAAAGTGGTTAGAATATTTTCTGCGGAATCTTCTTTCAAGAAAGGGAAAATTTCTTTTTGTACAAATTCAAAACCTAAAGATTTGGCTTCGGTTTTTTTATAAAATTCTATTTGATTTAGTTGAAATAGGATTTCTTTATTAATTATTCCATTTCTGGCAATGTTGCCTTTGTCATCAAATTTTTGATTAAATTTTTCGGCGAAATAATTTAAAACAATATTCACAGGGCAAATATCAAAAGCCAATCTTTTTCCGTGTCGTTTTAGTGAGATATTAGAAAATCCGCCTAAATTCAGACATGCATCAAATTCCGAAAAAAGCAGTTCGTCACCAATTGGTACTAAAGGTGCGCCGTTGCCGCCCAGTAAGACATCTTGGCTGCGAAAATCGTACACAATTGGGAAATTATTTTTAGTTTTTATGGCTCTGCCATCTCCAATTTGGTAGGTGAATTTTTTTTGTGGTTGATGATGCACCGTATGGCCATGAGAGGCAATTAAATCAATTTTTGCAATATTATTTTTACTAATAAAATCTTGAATTTTATCGCCTAAATAGAAACCGTATTCTGCATTTAATGCTAATAAATTTGAAGCAGAAAGATCAATAGCGGAGGACAATTTTTTATTCCAAACCTCTGAATAGGGGATAGTTACCGTTTTTAAAAGGTCGAAATCCCAATGATTATTTTTAAGAGAAAACTTTGCGTAGCAAATATCCAAACCGTCTAAACTGGTTCCGGACATTAAGCCTATGGCAAAGTAGGAGTTCATCGTTATTTTTAGAAAGTTTATCTTTTTGTTTCTGGGATTTTTTTTGCATTAATATCACCCGAATTATTGAAGAACGTGTAATCAGAAAAATCATCTTTCGCCGTCATTCCGTTTGCGCCCACCAGCGTAGAGCCATCTTTATCTGTTACAAAAACCGTATCATTGGTGTACATTTTTCTATTATTTTTATCCCAAAAAATAGATTGTGTCACAAAAATTTGGCCGTCATTGGTTACAATTTTTACATCTCCTTTGGCTTCGTAAAACTGTTTTTTCTCGATAATTTTAGCATATTTTGCTTTTATAGTTCCGGGTTTTTTGGGTTTCTTTTTGTCGTAGAATTGTATGTAAATTCCTTTTCTGGCTTCTATATATGGAGTGTCTATTAATTCGTATTCTTCTATTAATGGTGCTGTAGCGCGGATTTTCACAAAACCAGAATCGCGTTGTATGATGTGCGCTCCGTTTATAATTTTCGAAGGAAAATCAATTTTTTTTGTACCTCTGGCTTTTGCCATATCTTCTTCACAAGAAAGCAAAGAAAAAAATATAGCGACACTTACGAAAGCCGCTATATTTTTATAGGAGATATATTTAAAAAAAATAGTCATTTACATTAATCGTATAGGGATTTTCTAAACCATTTATCGGCAAAATTAATACCTATTTTTAAATTAATAAAATTTTGATTAATTAAATTATTTTTTAAAGTTCCTCTTTTACCAACTTCAATACCAATTTCTAGCGCGCTTGCGGCATTTGTTTTACCAGTAAATGGAAGAGTAACACCGCCAGTAAGTGCAAATTCATTAATATTTTTTCCATTTAAAAAGAGACTTCCTTTTTCATAATACGCGCCATATCTGTAAACAACACGTTGCAAATAACTTCTAAAATTATTTGCGTTTGGCAGATACCAGCCACCAATTGAGGCTTTGTATGAATCTTTATATTGAAAATCTTTTCCTAAAAATAATACCGATTGACCTTGTTTGTAATCTGCTTGCGCACCTAAAAACCAATTCAAATCTTTGCCTATACCTGCGCCAAAAGACGCTTTCATTGGGAAAAGATTGTTGTCTTTTTGTAGATTTTCATCTATAATAAATTCATCCACCAAGTTACCTGCAACGCCGTAATAATAGGTGCTATTTTTATAATATGTTTCTGTTTTACCTGTAGCGCCAAAAGTATAAGTTGCACCCAAAGTCAGTTTCCGATCATTCGCCAACTTTTTTTGATACACAGTTCCTAGAGTGAAATCATAGGTTTCAATTCTGTTTTTTGTTTGGTAGCCATTTATCAAAGTGGCGGCAGAATTGGTAATTTCTTCGGTATTGTAGAGATTTCCAAAATAAAAATTTCCGCGCAGCCCTAAAGCGAAACCAGGTGTAATTTCGTAAGATAAACCGCCTTGCACTGTGCTTATGGTTCCTGTGCCGGTGAATCTATTAACCGTTGTGTAATCATCAGAAGTATCTACTGTGTTGTTATTGTTAACGGTTGTATTAATGAAATTATAATTTTTGCTGCTATAAGGTTGAAATCCCAAGCCAAATTTCACTTTCGGAGAAAGTGGAAATGCAATAGAAATATTAGAAAGATAGGTGGAATGCTTAGTAACTTTCGTATTATCAACGTTGGTTTTATAAAAATTGTTCTCGTTTGTGCCTTCAACCTTAATAGAAGTTAGTTCTAAATTAAGATTAGCTGCTGGATTTGCAAAATTAAAAGAATTGTTAAAATCTGAAACATAGGCAGTAGAAACTCCGCCCATAGAATTGATATCCACTGTGTTATCATATTTAACATCACCAATGCCGAAGGAAGCGTAAGGAGAATTACCAATGCTTTGCGCGTGTAAAAAATAGCCCGCGGAAAGGAAAGATAATACAAATAGTCTTTTCATATTTATTTTTAAAAATAATGCGCAAATATCTTAATTATTAATGAGGTGTGAAAATTTACAGCCGTTAAAGTTTGTTAAGTAATAATTATAAAAATAGAATATTTAATATTTTATCTTATTGAAAATGATTAGTAAATGCGAATTTTTTTATTAAAATTAAATTATTCTATTATTTGAAAAATTAAATTTAAAATTTTGATTTATAAATTACAGCACATAAAATATTTAAAATTTAATCTAAAAACTTGGAGGTTTTTAAAGACTTTCAAATTTTAATATCTAAAATCTGATAAAATATTTCACCTAATTTTTTGTATATTTGTGGGTATTTTTAAAAACAAAAAATTAATGAGCAATAAACAATATACTGCAAGTAGTATTCAGTCTTTAGAGGGAATAGAACATGTACGTTTGAGACCTTCCATGTACATTGGTGATGTGGGTGTGAGAGGACTTCACCATTTGGTTTATGAGGTAGTTGATAATTCCATTGATGAGGCTTTAGCAGGACATTGTGATACTATTACAGTTATAATTCATAAAGGGAATGGCATTACTGTAAAAGATAATGGACGTGGAATTCCCGTTGATTTACACGAAAAAGAACAAAAATCTGCCCTTGAAGTTGTAATGACAAAAATTGGCGCGGGTGGTAAATTTGATAAAGATTCTTACAAAGTTTCTGGTGGTTTACACGGTGTGGGAGTTTCAGTGGTAAATGCACTTTCTACATCTTTAATTGCGACTGTTTTCAGAGAAGGAAAAATTTATCAACAAAAATATTCAAAAGGTGCTGCTTTAGCAGACGTGCAAGAAATTGGTGTTTCTGACAAAAGAGGAACAGAGGTTTTTTTCCAAGCAGATGGTTCTATTTTTAATGAATTAGAATTTAATTATAGCACACTTGCATCAAGATTAAGAGAATTGGCTTTTTTAAATAAAGGCATTACAATTACCTTAACTGATGAAAGAGAACCCAATGAAGATGGTTCTTTCCCAGTAGAAACCTTTCACTCAGATGGCGGTTTAAAGGAATTTGTGGAATATATTGACGGAAACCGTGAATCTATCATGGAAAAAGTAATTTTCATGGAAGGTGAAAGAGACGATATTCCGGTAGAAGTCGCGATGCGATACAATACTTCTTATACTGAAAACCTTCATTCTTATGTCAATAATATCAACACACATGAAGGCGGAACGCATCTAACTGGTTTTAGACGTGCGTTAACAAGAACTTTGAAAAAATTTGCTGATGAACTTGGTTTGCCTGCAAAAGAAAAAGTAGAAGTGACGGGTGATGATTTCCGTGAAGGTTTGACGGCAATTATCTCTGTGAAAGTAATGGAACCACAGTTTGAAGGACAAACCAAAACGAAATTAGGAAACTCTGAAGTTGCCGGTGCAGTGGATAAAATTGTGGGCGAAATGCTTTCTAATTTTTTAGAAGAAAATCCGAACGAGGCAAAAATTATTGTTCAGAAAGTAGTTTTAGCAGCAAAAGCAAGACAAGCGGCAAAAAAAGCCCGCGAAATGGTGCAAAGAAAATCACCAATGGGCGGAAGCGGTTTGCCAGGAAAACTATCCGATTGTACTTCTAAAGATCCAGCAGAAAGTGAATTATTTCTTGTAGAGGGAGATTCTGCAGGCGGAACTGCTAAACAAGGAAGAGATAGAATGTTTCAAGCGATTTTACCTTTAAGAGGGAAAATTTTAAACGTTGAAAAAGCAATGCTTCACAAGGTTTATGACAATGAAGAAATCAAAAATATTTATACCGCACTAGGCGTAAGCGTAGGAACAGAAGAAGATTCTAAAGAATTAAATATCAAAAAATTACGCTATCACAAAATAGTCATCATGTGTGATGCTGATATTGATGGCGCGCATATTTCTACTTTAATTTTGACTTTCTTCTTTAGATATATGAAAGAATTAATAGAAAATGGCTACATTTATATTGCATCACCGCCACTTTATTTATTAAAAAAAGGAAGCAAAAAAGTCTATACTTGGAATGAAAAAGATCGTGAGGAAGAAACTTACAAACTTTCTGCTGATGGAAAAGGAGTGGAAGTACAACGTTACAAAGGTCTTGGTGAAATGAATCCGGAGCAACTTTGGGATACAACTCTAAATCCAGACAATAGAATTTTAAAACAAGTAACTATTGATAATGCTGTAGAAGCAGATAACGTTTTCTCAATGCTGATGGGCGATGAAGTACCACCAAGACGTGATTTTATAGAGAGAAATGCGAAATATGCGAATATTGACGTGTAATTATAAATATATCATTATAAAAATAAGTCTTTAGTATTAATTTATTAAAGACTTTTTTTTATATTTGATAAACATTAAAAACTAAAATTATGACGACATTATTTTTGATCACATTATTACAAACTGATCCTTATTCCGGGATGAGTTCTGGTGAAACCGCTGCCGTTGCAGGTTTAGGTGTAGGAATGGTACTGTTTTTTTTCGCATTTCTATTTTTCTTTCTTTTTTGTATGTTTAAAATCTTTAAAAAAGCAGGGAGAGAAGATGCTTGGGGCGCTTTTATACCAATTTATTCCAGTTTTATTCAAATTGATATCATTAAAAGACCGTGGTGGGAATTTTTTATGTATTGGATTCCTTTTTATGGGTTTTACCTCATGATAGTTGATTTGAACAGGCTTTCAAAATTTTTTGGAAAGAGTGAAGGTTTCACAGTAGGTTTATTTTTCTTAAGTTTCATCTTTCTGCCAATTTTAGCATTTGATGATTCTAAATATAATCCAGATGCATTGCCAGATTTAAGAAATAAATAATAAAAAATTTTATTTTTTTTAAAGCAGTCTTATTCTTAAGACTGTTTTTTTATGCTAAATATTTTCTATTTTTGAGGATGCAAAATGTCGCCTTTATTATCAACCCTTTTTCGGCAAAGAAAAATTATCATAGTTTTTTAGAAAATTTAAAATCTACTGTTGAAAACCCTTTGGTTTACATATCTAAATCTACCACAGGAACCGAAAAATTTATTGATGATCATTTCAAAACAGTCGATATTTTCATCGCGATTGGTGGCGATGGCACACTCTCAAGCGTTGCAAAGAAATTATTGAATACCGATAAAATTTTGGGCGGATTTCCCGCTGGCTCGGGAAACGGTTTCTCCACAGAAGTTAATTTTAGTAAAAATATTAATGAACTTTTAAGTAAAATTAAAAATAAAAAATTTTTAGAAATTGATACTTTTACCATCAACAATCATTTATCCATCAATGTTTCCGGGACAGGTTTTGATGGCGAAGTCGTAAAGAGATTCGAGAAAACGAGCCGGGGTTTTAGCAATTATATTAAAGTAACTTTAAAGACATTTTTTAAATATAAACCTGTAGAAATAAAATTTGACGGTCAATTAGCCAAGCATAATGGGAAATATTTAATGATAAATCTTGCCAATACGCGTCAGTTTGGAAATAATGCTTTTATTTCGCCAAATTCTGATTATTGCGATGGTTTGGTTGAGATTGCTTTAGTGAAAAAATTTCCATTTTATTATTCACCAATTTTTGCCTATCGTATGTTTGCAGGAAAATTAAAAACCAGCAAATTCGTTCATTATATTTCTACCGCCCAAATTCAGTTTTCTGTAGAGACAAAAACTTGGCATTTAGACGGCGAATATATGGAAATTGAATCTCCGATTGATGTAAAAGTTTTTCCTAAAAGTTTAAAAATTTTGGTCTAATACCATTTTGTCTTTGAATTTTCCGAAAAATAAAAATGCTCCGTAGGAGCAATATCTTTGTAGAAAAAATGAACAATATTGAGAAAGAACTCCGAAGGAGTTCAATCTTTTAAAGTACTTCTAATGACAAAATTATATAAATTTTATTTTTCATCAAGAGCAAGTTTATAGGCTTCCAAAGTTTGTTCTCGTGCAAATTTATGCTCTATCATTGGTTGTGGATAATCTTTTGTTCCAAATTCTGGTACCCATTTTTTGATGTATTTAAAATCTTTATCAAATTTTTCTTGCTGGGAAGTGGGATTAAAAATTCTAAAATAAGGCGCCGCGTCACAGCCAGTTCCGGCTGCCCATTGCCAATTGCCGTTGTTAGAAGATAGTTCATAATCTAGC
This sequence comes from Halpernia humi, assembly GCF_900108025.1. GTDB lineage: Bacteria > Bacteroidota > Bacteroidia > Flavobacteriales > Weeksellaceae > Halpernia > Halpernia humi. The sequence goes on along the minus strand of NZ_FNUS01000007.1, from coordinate 161,686 downwards.
AATTTCTCCGCAAAATAGGCCTCGCCAATTCGCCAATCAATCAATAAATCTTTTACTAAAAAACTTGCTGCAATCATTCGAACGCGGTTGTGCATAAAACCAGTTTCGTTCAATTGTCGCATTCCCGCATCCACAATAGGAAAGCCGGTTTTTCCTTCACACCATTTTTTGAGATCTTCGCCATTATTCAACCATTTAATCCCATCGTATTTCGGCTTAAAATTTTGATTTACAACTTTTGGAAAATGATACAAAATTTGCATAAAAAACTCTCTCCAAATAAGTTCTTTTAAAAATATTTCGTTCAGATTTTTAGTTTCTTCCACAATTTTTCTAACACTTTTTGTTCCAAATCTTAAATGAATACTTAGGCGAGAAGTCTTATCAGCAAAGGGATCATTGCGATTTATATCATAATCTTTAATGAGTTTTTCATCTATTTTTTGCGATGGAAAATCAATTTCAGTTTCTTCAAAACCAAAGTCTTTTAAACCAAAATTTTTTGGTGAAATATCAATTAAATTTTTTAAATGCTTTTCTGAAGGATAATTTTTTGGTGGTTCCTTTTTAAAATTTTCTAGCCAAACTTTAGAATAGGGTGTGTAAATAGTGTAAGGCGATTGATCGGCTTTCAAGACTTCATCTTTGTGAAAAATGACTTGGTCTTTAAAACTTTCAAAACCAATATTTTGAGAGATTAATAATTTTTCAATGTCATAATCTCTCGCTATTGCTTGTGGCTCATAATCTTCATTTGTAAAGACTTTTTCAATTTTGTATTTTGAAACTAATTCTTTAAAAATATTTAAAACATTACCGTGATAGTATTGAATTCCTTTGCCGATAGATTTTAAACTTTCGTTCAATTTTTCTAAAGAATTATGGATAAATTCAACACGAGCGTCTTTTTTGCTCGGCAGTTTAGAGAGAATCTCTTCATCAAAAATAAAAATGGGTAAAACTTTTAAATCAGATTGCAGCGCCACAAATAAACCGTGGTTGTCATCTAATCTTAAATCTCTTCGGAACCAAAAAATATTTATTTTTTCGCTCATAGCATCATTTCCAATTCTTCTAAACTTTCTTCTTTTTTGTTCATGTAAATGGTGTTATGGAAAATGTTTAATTTCTTTAAACTTTCCAAAAATTGAAGTTTTTCTTCATTTGTGAGTGTTCCACACAATAATTTAGAAACTCTGGTGATGTCCTGCATAGAGTTTTTGAAAACGGTTTTTCCTTTTTCGGTAACGGAAATTCTTACACTTCTTTTATCTTCAGAATCGGGTGTTTCAGAGATTAATTCATGTTTGGTGAGTCTTTTTATAATTTCAATACCGCTCTGTTTTTCGTGGCCATTTTTTTCGATTAATTGCGTTTTTGTGAGAGAGTCATAATCCATCAAACGATAGAGATAGGTAAAATCTTCATTCGCCAAGTGCTCGTGGCTTTCTAATCCTTTTCGGAGCAATTGCTTTGCGTATCGACCAAGTAGAATTACTTGTTTTGCGATTTCATTTTCGCAATTATTAACTTCCATGTCAAATTTTCCTGCTAAACGTACTGGGTTTTCTTGCTGATACGCTTTTTCGTTTAAAAAATTTCTAAAATCTTCGACAGTTATACTTCTTTTATGATTTTTTTCTTCAAAATCTTTAACCTCTTCAAGTAGGTCAATTACTAGGTTTAAACTCATATGTGTTTGTTTTTAATTGTTTTTATCATTTTTTGGAACCGAAAGATAATTATTTATTTTCACATTTTTAGCTCCAATTTCGTGCATCAAACTATAAAGTCCGAAAAAAGTACGGTTGATATAGATGAAATGTTTTGAACCCCGATTGGCATTCATGTTTTTCAATTGGGTGTTTTTCGCATATTTTTGGCCTAAATCTGAAATATCTGTGAAAAATTTATCATCAGAAAAATCAAAGGTTTCATTTTGTAAGGGTTTGGTAAAAAGTACTAATAATTCTTTAAAAATGTCTTTAAAGAACGTGCGCTCTTCAGGCGAATCATCATCGCGAATAATTTCTAATTGAAGCAATTTTTGTTCAAAAAATTCAGGATTGTTGATATTTTCTTTTATCGCAAGTTCAAAATAAGGTTTGTAAAAATCTTCTGGAACTTCCTTCATGCAACCAAAATCAATCGCAATTAATTGGTTATTTTCATTTACCAAGAAATTTCCAGGGTGCGGGTCTGCGTGTACTTTTCTCAAATAATGCAATTGGTACATATAAAAATCCCAAAATGTTTGCCCTACTTTGTTTCTTGTGTCATCGCTTTTGCTGCCTTTAGAAAAGGTTGATAAGGGAACACCTTCCATCCAATCCATCGTGATGATGCGCTCTGTAGAATATTCAGGATAATAATTTGGAAATAGCAGATTTTCGATATTTTTACAATTTTCTGCCACTTCTTGGCTTTGTTTCATTTCTAAGATGTAATCGGTCTCTTCTAACAGTTTATTTTCAACTTCTTTAAAATATTGGTCGGAGTCTTTTCCTTTAATGTTAAACATCTTCATGGCAATAGGTTTTACCATCGCCAAATCCGTCGAAATACTTTCAGAAACGCCGGGATATTGTATTTTTACTGCTAATTTTTTACCATCTTTCTCAGCCTTATGAACTTGGCCAATACTTGCAGCATTCACAGAATCTAAACTAAACTTATCGAAAATTTCCGATGGATTTTTACCAAAATATTTTCTAAATGTTTTCGACACTAATGGCGCGGAAAGTGGTGGTACTGAAAACTGGCTTAAAGAGAATTTTTCAGTATAAGCTTCTGGCAGAATATTTTTCTCCATACTCAGCATTTGAGCCACTTTTAAAGCACTTCCTTTCAGTTCTTTTAGACTATCATAAATGTCTTCTGCATTATTTTTATCTAAAGTTTTTTTGGCTTCTTCTTCAGTTTTGGTGAATTTATCACCGTAATATTTAAGGTAATTTACACCTACTTTTGCACCTGTCGAAATCAACTTAGATGCCCTCTGTATCTTCGAGGTCGGAATTTTATTTAAGGTATTCATATTGCTAGTTTCTCACTTTTTCTTTCCAAATAAATTTTCCGAAATCTAATAATTTCTCCAATGGTTTTGTATTGACCAATTCGAAACTTGCTTCTACAGATTTTTCAATAAAAATATCCGTTTTCTCGAAAGATGAACTTGTATCATCCATCCAAAATTTAAGCGTTAGCAAGAAATTATTCCAAAATAGTTCTTCTATACCTTTGTTTTTCAATTTTTTAATTTTTTCCAAACTGGTATTTTCTAAATCTAAATTGGTTGCAGCGATATCCAAAGATTTCACAAAATCTATAAACAAAGTTCGCAACTTGGATATTTTTTTTAAATTTTCTAACGGTTTTTTATGATGTAAAAGATAGGATATTAAACTTCTATTCATCGTTAATTGCTCAAAATAAGTATAGTACAAACTTAGCAACTTTGTTTTGCTATTCATTTCTGCGAATTGGTCATCATCTGCCAAAAGTAAAAGACTTTCTTCGAAGAAATAAATCAAATATTCTTTTTCGATTTGTTCAAAATTTGCAAAGAAAATATAGAAATCATTTTCAGCAATTTTATTATCTTCACAAAATGAATAAACGTTTTTTGGTGCATGGTTGTTTCTTAAAACAAAATCGCTATATATTTTAAGAATTGTTTTTTTATCTACTGTTATATGTTCCATTTTAATAATTTTTTTAATTAATTAAAGTACAAAAATAGTAAAAATATTTTCTAAAGTATTAAAAATAGTATATTTTTGTACCAAACATTTGTTATATGAAAAAAACACTCATCATTGGCTCCGGTTTTTCTGCTCTTGCATCAGCTTGTTATATGGCCAAAGCGGGCTTTGAAGTGTCTGTTTTAGAAAAGAATGAGCAAATAGGAGGCCGTGCTTCCATTTGGGAGAAAGAAAATTTCAAATTTGATATGGGGCCGAGTTGGTATTGGATGCCAGATATTTTTGAAAGATTTTTTGCAGATTTCGGTAAAAAGGTGTCAGATTACTACACACTTGAAAAATTATCACCCAGCTATCGCGTTTATTTTGGTAAAGATGATTTTATAGATATTTCTGATGAGCCAGAAAAAATTATTGCAAAATTTGAAGAAATAGAGCCTGGTAGTGGGAAACATCTTCGAAAATTTATGACAGATGCCAAGAAAAACTATGAAATTGCAATGCAAGATTTGGTTTATAATCCGGGAAAATCGATTTTAGAATTGGTGGGTTTAGAAACAGCGAAGCGCTTGCCACTTTTTGTGCAAAATATATCGCAAACCGTTCGCAAAAATATTAAAAATCCCAAATTGCGAAGTATTTTGGAATTTCCAGTTTTATTTCTTGGCGCGAAACCTAGTGCAACGCCTGCTTTTTATAATTTTATGAATCATGCAGATTTTGGCTTAGGAACTTGGTATCCGAAAGGCGGTTTTAATGCCGTTGCAAAGGGAATGGCAAAATTAGCGACAGAATTAGGTGTTGAATTTCACTTAAATGAAGAGGTTTCGAAAATAGAAACTACTGAAAATAAAGTAAAAAATGTAAGAACAAATAAAGGAAATTATACCGCAGATATCATGATTTCTGGCGCAGATTACGCACACACAGAAACACTGCTCGACAAGGAGTTTAGAAATTATTCAGAAAATTATTGGCAAAAGAAAGTATTTGCGCCCTCTTCCTTTTTATATTATGTCGCTTTCGATAAGAAAGTAGATAGTTTGCAACATCATAATTTATTTTTTGATACTGATTTTGAAAAACATTCGGAAGATATTTACGATGAACCAAAATTGCCGGTGAAACCTCTGTTTTATGCAAACTTTTCTAGTATAACCGATTTAGATTTGGCACCAGATGGAAAAGAAGTTGGGTTTTTTTTAATTCCCGTCGCTGTAGATTTGGAAGAATCTGAAGAAATTCATGAGCATTACTTTAATTTAATATTAGATAGAATTAAAGAAAATACGGGTGAAGATCTAAAACCACACGTTTTATTTAAAAGAAGTTTTGGCGTACAAGATTTTAAAGAAAGGTATCATTCTTGTCGTGGAAATGCTTATGGATTAGCAAACACACTGATGCAAACTTCTATTTTAAGACCCCAGATAGACAATAAAAAGTTAAAAAATCTATTTTATACTGGTCAATTAACTGTTCCTGGGCCTGGTGTGCCGCCAGCGTTGATTTCCGGTAAAGTTGTAACAGATTATATTTTAAAGAGAATAGAAAAAAATAATTAATTTCATATAATAAAAAGAATTGACTATTTTTGAAATATAAGTTGGAAAATTTATAAGTTGAATGGCTTTGTTTTTTGAAAGTTTTACAGTTTTAAGAATAAAAAGTGCAAAAAATCGCTTCGCATAATTTGCAATGACGAAAATAAATAATAAATGACACAGAATTTACACGACCAAGTGAGTTTTAATTGTAGCAAATTAGTTACGAAATCTTACAGCAGTTCATTTTCGCGGGCAATTTTGCTGTTTCCGGAAGACATTCGCGAGGCAATTTACAATATCTATGGTTTCGTGAGATTTGCAGATGAAATTGTAGATACTTTTCACGATTTTCCGAAACGTGAATTGATGGACGATTTTATGAATCAGTATGAAGACGCGATGAATAAAGGGATTTCTCTAAATCCTATTTTGCACTCCTTCACTAAAACCGTAAAAAAATACAAAATAGATCAAAGTTTAATAGACGCTTTTATAGATTCTATGTACAAAGATTTGGGTGAAATTAATTACCAAGATCGAGCAGAATATGATGCTTACATTTATGGCAGCGCAGAAGTAGTCGGCCTTATGTGTCTTACAGTATTTGTGAATGGAGACAAAAATGAGTTTAAAAAACTAGAACCTTTTGCTAAAAGTTTGGGCGCCGCTTTTCAAAAAATTAATTTTTTACGCGATATTCAAGCCGATTTTTTAGTTTTAAATAGAATGTATTTCCCAGGTGTAGATTTTAATAATTTTACGCTAGAAGATAAAAAAACCATAGAAAAAGATATCGCAATTGATTTCGAACAAGCCTTAATTGGAATAAAAATGCTGCCAATTTCTAGTAAATTAGCAGTTTTTATGGCTTATCGCTATTATATGAATTTATTCAGAAAAATAAAAAATACAGAGCCCAAAGTTTTGTTAACCAAAAGAATACGTGTGAGTAATGCTAGAAAAGCGTACTTAATGTGTGAACTTTTAGTTACAAAAAACTTAAATTTGCTCTAATGAAAAAAATATGTTTTTTACTAATATTTGTAATAGGCCTCATGGAAGCGCAAAATAGTAGGACAGAGTACACAGATCTCATGCTAAAATCAGAGAAATCAGAACTCGCTACAAAGCAATTTTTGGCAAAAGCAAAACACGATTTCCAAGAAACGAAATCTCCAGTTTATGAATCTTATATTGGTGTGGGCAACTTTTTTATGGCAAAACATGCCATCAATCCTTTCTCGAAAATGTCTTATTTTAAGAAAGGTAAAAAATATTTGGAGTCTGCTGTTGCAAAAGCACCCAATAATCTAGAGATTCGGTTTATGCGCTACACTTGCCAAGTTGAAATGCCAAGTTTTTTAGGCTACAACAAAAATATTGTAGAGGACAAGAAATTTATTGAAGAAAATTATAAGAATTCTAAAGATTTGACTTTAGTGAAGCAAATTGATGGCTTTTTAAAAAATTAAAAAAATGCAGATTATATTTTATATTTTACTTACGATTGCAGTTTTTGCATTGATGGAAGTAGCAACTTGGCTTACCCATAAATATGTGATGCATGGTTTTGGATGGTATTTTCACGAAGATCATCATCAACCCGGCTATCCCCATGTTTTTGAGAAAAATGATTTTTTCTTTGTGGTTGGTGCAATTCCCAGTATTTTGCTCTTCTGGTTCGGAACGCGAGGAGGAATAAATTATTTATTTTTTATCGGTTTAGGCATACTTTTTTACGGAATTGCATATTTTTTAGTACACGATGTATTGATTCATCGCCGTTTCAAATGGTTTGATAAAACCAATAATTATTATTTGCGAGGCTTGCGAAAAGCACATAAAATTCACCATAAACATCTTGGCAAAGAAGACGGCGAATGTTTCGGAATGCTTTATGTGCCCCTAAAATATTTTAAAATGTAGCAATGAACTATTACTACATTCTTCTGGATATTTTTTCTTTTTTAATCCCTTTTGCGTTCAGTTTTGAGCGAAAAATGATGCATTTCATTCGCTTTTGGAAGCCATTTTTCAGCGCAATTATTTTAGTAGGCTTGTTTTTTCTCGCGTGGGATATTTATTTCACTTATCAGAATGTTTGGGGTTTTAGTGCGCAATATTTACTTGGCATTTACATTTTTAAATTGCCTTTAGAAGAATGGTTATTCTTTTTATTAATTCCCTATTCAAGCCTTTTTATTCATTATTCACTATTATATTTTTTTCCAAAGCCCGAATTATCTCGAAAAGCCACCTATATTATTACCTCAATTTTATTTGGTTTCTCACTTTTTATCGCAGTTTCTCACACAGATAAAATTTACACTTTTTGCAGTTTTGGTTTATTTTCATTGTTAATGCTAATGCAATTGATTTTTAAATTTAAATATGCACAGCGTTTTTACTTAAGTTTTGTTATCATTTATATTCCGTTTTTCTTTGTTAATAATGCTTTGACGGGCGCTTATTCAGAAAATCCGGTTGTGTATTACAATAGCGCAGAAATTTTAGGCTATAGAGTAGGAACGATGCCTTTAGAAGATTCCTTTTACTGTTTTTCTTTAATGTACGGTATTTTGCTGGTCTTTGAATATTTGAAAAAGAAGTGGAACATCACTTAAAAATAAATAAAAAAGGCCTTAAGAAAATCCTCGATAAATATTTAGAATATTCGGCGATTAATTTTGACCACAAAAAAAAATAGAATTCAAAAAATGAAATTAGATATCAAAAAACAATCAGGAATTTACACGCTTACCTCGGAGCAGGTTTTGCCAATCGGTTTGGATCAAGCTTGGGATTTTTTCTCTACACCAAAAAATTTAGACAAAATTACACCCGCCGAAATGAAATTTAACATCACCAATAATCCTCCAGATAAAACGTATCCAGGGCAAATTATTACCTATAAAATTGGCATTTTACCCTTTGTAAAATCTAATTGGGTGACGGAAATTACACAATTAAAAGACAAAGAGTTTTTTGTAGATGAACAACGTTTCGGGCCTTACGCAATGTGGCACCACGAGCATCATTTCAAAAAAATATCAGAAACTGAAACTTTAATGATAGACTTACTTAACTTTAAAATGCCGTTGGGCACTATTGGAGACTTAATCGCTGGAAAAATAGTTTTAAATAAAGTGAAGTTTATTTTTGAAAGTCGGTTTAATATTTTGGAAGCCTATTTTTCTAAGCCTTAAAATTATTTCTCGCAGATTTATAAGGTTCAAAAGGTTTTCAATAAAAATGAAATCTGCGAAATCTAATAAATCTGCGAGACTTTTTTACTTAAATTATCCTACTCAACACCCACAGAATCATCGCCGCGCCCATCAGCAACGGCAGAAGTGCTGCCATCAGCATTTAATAATATCATTTCTGTTCTTCCAATTTTATCTCTTTTTTCAACTTTATAATTCATTTTTTCTAAAGAATTAATGGTGCTTTCAGGAAAATCTTTTTCAACAAAAACTACTTCTGGCAACCATTGGTGGTGGAATTTTGGAGAATTTATAGAAAGGTTTGCGTCCATTTTAAAATCAATAACATCTACAATAGATTGGTAAACAGACGTTGGAATGGTCGTTCCACCAGGCGTTCCTACTACCATTAAAATTTTTCCATTTTTTAAAACTAGAGTAGGCGTCATAGAACTCAGCATTCTTTTCCCTGGTTGGATGGCGTTTGCCTTGCCTCCAACTGCGCCGTACATATTCGGAACGCCAGGTTTTACAGAGAAATCATCCATCTCATTATTTAAGAAAAAGCCTGCGCCAGAAACCACAACTTTACTTCCATATAAACCATTTAAAGTCGTTGTTACAGAAGCGGCATTTCCGTCTTTATCAATGATACAAATATGTGTTGTCTCTGTAGATTCAGCAGGTTGAGAAATAATAGTTCCTACTTCAGAACTCGGCGTTGCTCTTTCAGGATTATAAGATTTCCAACGATTTTTAAGATAGTCATCAGAAATTAATTTAGCAGTTTGGTCTTTTATAAAATCAGGATCGCCCATATATTCTGCTCGGTCTGCGTAAGCACGTCTTTCTGCTTCCACCATTGGTTGAACGGCTTGCACAGAATTTTGCTGAAATTTTTCAAGATTTTGGTAACCGCTCATTTTCAGCATTTGTGCTAAAAGAATCCCGCCGCTTGATGGCAAACCCATTGAAACTATTTCGTTTCCTTTATAGTCGAAAACCATAGGTTTTCTTGCTTTTGTTTTATAGTTTTTTAAATCATCTAAAGTAATAATGCCATTTCCACGCTTCATTTCTGCAACTATTGCTTTTGCAGTTTCACCTTCATAAAAGCCTTTTTCGCCAAAATCTCGTATTCTTTTTAAAGTATTTGCCAATTCTTTTTGAATTAATAAATCGCCTGCTTTCCATGGTTTTTCGTTTACAAAAGCGATTTTATTTTTATTATGCTTCAAAAAATCTGCCTTCGTTTCGTTTAATAAGGAAGCTTGCTTGGCTGTTATTGCAAAGCCTTTTTCGGCTAAATCTATTGCAGGTTGAATTAATTCTTTCATCGGTAACTTTGCATATTTTAATGTTGCAAAAAAACCCGAAACCGAGCCTGGAACGCCAACTGCTAATCTTCCGTTTTGTGATAAATCTGTATTTGCGTTGCCTTTTGCGTCCAAATACATATCTGCAGATGCTCTTTCTGGCGCCGTTTCCCGATAATCCAAAGTAAATTTTTCTCCATTTTTGTAGCCTACTAAAAATCCACCACCGCCAATATTGCCCGCATGCGGATAAACGACTGCTAATGCCAATTGTGTTGCAATTACAGCATCAAAGGCATTTCCACCTTTTTTTAAAATTTGTGCGCCGACTTCACTTGCCAAAGGATGAGCGGAAACCACCAAACCTTTATTGCGAACTTCAACTTCTTTTATAGTGTTAAAATCTTTGAATTGTGCAGATAAAATTTGGCTAAAAACAATTAAAAAAATAAAGTATTTTTTCATAATGAAGATTTTTAACAAATATAATAGTTTGAATGTAAAAAAAATAAAAAAACCTTCACAATTTGTGAAGGCTTTAAAGTTTTAAATTTCAGTTTCTAAATCCCAATTTTCTAAATAATCGTGAACATGTTTTAAAAACATACCGCCTAAAGAACCATCAACAACACGATGATCGTAAGAATGCGACATAAACATCAAACTTCTAATGGCAATCACGTCTCCATCTTTGGTTTCTAAAACCGCTGGTTTTTTCACAATTGCACCAACTGCTAAAATCGCAACTTGTGGCTGCGGAATAATTGGCGTTCCCATAAGATTTCCGAAACCGCCCACGTTAGAAATGGTGTAAGTTGCGCCTTGTGTGTCTTCTGGTTTTAATTTTTTATTTCTCGCTCTATAAGCCAAATCGTTAATCGCTTTAGTTAAACCTAAAAGTGAAAGTTGATCAGCATTTTTAATAACCGGAACTATTAAATTTCCATCAGGAAGCGCCGTTGCCATTCCAATGTTGATATTTTTTTTCTTGATAATTTTATCACCGTCCACAGACACATTTATCATCGGGAAATCTTGAATCGCTTTTACAATAGCATGAACGAAAATCGGCATAAACGTCAATTTTTCGCCTTCACGTTTCATTAAAAGATCTTTATGTTTATTTCTCCATCGCACCACATTGGTTACATCACTTTCTATAAACGATGTTACGTGCGGTGAAATGCGCTTGCTATTGACCATTGCATCGGCAATAATTTTTCGAACACGATCCATTTGTATCACTTCATCACCAGCATTCACTTTAACAGGAGCAGACGGAATTGGTGGAGTAGGAGCAGGTATAGAGACAGTTTGTGGTTTTTCTTGAGTTGTATTTTCGCCTTTAGAATTTCCACGCTTGGCGACAAAATCTAAAATATCTTCTTTAGTAATTCTACCTTCCAAACCAGTTCCATTGATGCTTTCTAACTCTTGATTGGAAATATTTTCTTGCTCGACTATAGATTTTACTAAAGGTGAAAGAAAACCAGCGTTTTCAGTAATTTGCGCATTACTTCCAGTTTCCGACATAGAAGCATTAATTGCTTCTTCTAGGCCTTTTACGACATCAGAATTTTCATCAATATTTATATCAACTGTATTTTCAGAAGGTTTTTCGGCAGAATTTGCACCTTCTGTTTCTAAAATAGCAATCGCTTCACCGACTTTAGCAACATCATCTTTTTGCTTTAGAATTTTGATGATTTTCCCCGAAACTGGCGTCGGAACATCAGAATCTACTTTATCGGTCGCAATTTCTACAACAGAATCATCTTCATTTACTTGATCGCCTTCAGTGAAAAGCCAGTCGATAATCGTAGCTTCCATTACGCCTTCTCCCATTGACGGAAGTAATAATTTATATTCTGCCATTTTAATTTTATGATTTATACAAAGATAAAAAAAATATATTAATTGTTGGATTAATAATTTTTAGATATAATTTTTGAACATATTATAATTATGAAATAAGTTCAAAAAGAAAAATAGATATTGAGATTATTTTCAGAATTAAAGTATTTCTGCTTCAAACACTTCCTCAAAATGTTTTTTAATTTTATTTTTTAATTCAACAATTTCTTGGGCAGAAAATTCTTTTTCGCGCTCTGCTTTGAGCGATGTAACGCCTTTGTCCTTTATTCCGCAAGCGATTATGTAATCGAAATATTTTAAATTCGTATTTACATTTAGCGCAAAACCGTGCATTGTTACCCATTTCGAAGTTTTTACACCCAAAGCGCAAATTTTTCTAGCATAAGGTTTTCCAACATCCAGCCAAACGCCAGTTTCACCTTCAGAGCGTTCGCCTTTTAAACCATATTCTGCAATAGTTCTGATAATCACTTCCTCCAGATTTCGCATATAAAGGTGAATATCAGATTTAAAATTATCTAAATCTAAAATAGGATAGCCCACCAACTGCCCGAAACCGTGATAGGTAATATCACCGCCACGATTTGTTTTCACAAATGTAGCATCAATTTCCTTTAATTTATCGGCATTTGCAAGCATATTATGTTCATCACCAGATTTTCCTAGCGTGTAAACATGCGGATGTTCTACAAATAATAAAAAATTTGAAGTTTCCTCAAAATTTCCATCGGTTCTGTCACGATTATATAATTTTTGTTTAATAATAGACTGCATTAGATTTTCCTGATAATCAAATGCCTTTTGATAATCCATTAACCCTAAATCTTCAAATTGTAAAATTTTATTTTGTGTAGCAGTCATTACATTAAATTATTTGATTAGCACATTTAGAAATTTATGCTCAAACAAGGCTTTCATAAGCCAAATTTAAGAAAATTAATTTACTATGCTATGAATAAAATCCTTTGATTTTTCTTTCCAATCTTTTTCATTTAGTAAAATATTAACGAATGCGGTACCAATAATTCCACCATCTGATTTTTTTGTAACAGCTTCAAAATCATTTTTGTCCTTAATACCAAAACCGATAAACAAAGGATTTTTTAATTCGATTTCGGAAAGTTTTTGTAAATAATCTTCGTTATTTACGGCTTTGTTTTCATTTCCAGTTGTTGATGAACTTGAAACTGCGTAAAGAAACCCAGAACTTAAAGAATCTAAATATTTTATGCGTTTGTCAGAAGTTTCTGGTGTTACCAAAAAGGTAAAATTTAGATTGTATTTTTCTAAAATTTTCTGGTAATTTTTTTCAAATTCTACTGGTGGCAAATCTGGAATAATTAATCCTGTTACGCCCGCTTCAGCACAATTCTTACAAAATTCTTCAAAACCAAAACTCAAAACAGGATTGATGTAACCCATTAAAATTATTGGAATGTTTATCTCATTTTTAACAGATTTTAATTGTGAAAAAAGTTTTTCGATTGACATTCCGTTTTTTAATGCCAGTTCGTGCGCGTGTTGAATTATTGGTCCATCTGCAACCGGATCAGAATATGGCATCCCAATTTCCATCATTTGTGCACCAGAATCCTGGATTATTTTCATGATTTCGCTGGTGTCTTCCAGTTTTGGAATTCCTGCTGTGAAATATATATTGAGTTTTTTTGTCATGTTTTAATTTTGTTTTTTCGATAAATTTAAATTTATAAAAATAATGGTAAAAATTGGCGATCACCGCGCCCCGGCTTGAGTGGAAATCCTTTTTGCAATCTGAAAACTTGCTTTTAAACAAAAACTTCGATGCAAAAAGATTGGGAACGGAAGACGGAAATTGGCGCCCAAAGTCTTCGACAGGCTCGAAGCTACAAATGTCGTCTAAATATACTGCAAATACGTATCTAAATCTTTGTCACCACGTCCACTTAAACAAACCACCACGATATCATTTTCATTAAATTTTTTCTTTGTAAAAACCGATAAAGCGTGTGCCGTTTCCAAAGCCGGAATAATGCCCTCGATTTTGGACAGTTCGAAAGCAGATTTTAAGGCTTCTTCATCCGTAATGCTGAAAAATTCTGCACGGTTTTCTGTAAATAAATTGGCGTGAAATGGCCCAATTCCTGGATAATCTAATCCCGCGGAAATTGAGTGTGGCTCGATCACCTGACCGTCTTTTGTTTGCATCACAATACTTTTGCTACCGTGTAAAATTCCCAAAGTTCCGAGGAAAGTGGTGGCTGCAGATTTGCCAGATTCTAAACCAAAACCGCCCGCTTCTGCGGCAATTAATTTCACATCTATTTCATTAGCAAAATGATAGAAAGCGCCTGCTGCATTGCTTCCGCCACCAACACAGGCAATCACATAATCCGGATTTTCGCGACCAATTTTTTCTTTCAACTGCCATTTTATTTCTTGAGAAATGACGCTTTGCAAACGTGCCACCAAATCTGGAAATGGATGCGGACCAACCACACTTCCGATAATATAATGCGTTGTTGTGGCGTTATTAATCCAGTCGCGAAGAGCTTCATTTACGGCATCTTTCAGCGTTTTACTGCCTGACGTTGCAGGAATTACTGTTGCGCCCAAAAGTTTCATTCTGCCGACATTTGGCGCTTGTCTGGCGATATCGACTTCACCCATGTAAACGATGCATTCCAAACCGAGTAGCGCGCATGCAGTCGCGGTTGCAACGCCGTGCTGACCTGCGCCGGTTTCTGCAATAATTCGTTTTTTGCCTAATTTTTTTGCTAATAAAACCTGCCCAAGCGCATTGTTAATTTTATGTGCGCCGGTATGGTTTAAATCTTCACGTTTTAAATAAATTTGAGTCTTGTATTTTTCACTTAAATTTTTTGCAAAATAGAGTGGTGTAGCGCGACCTACATAATCTTTCAATAAATTTTGAAATTCTTTTTGAAATTCTTCAGATTCAATTATTTCAAGATATTGTTCCTGTAATTCTTCTACATTTGGATAGAGCATTTCAGGTACGAAAGCGCCGCCAAATTCGCCATAGTAGCCATTTAGGTCGGGATTTCTATAATTTAATGTTGCCATTTTTTATTTTGTATAATTTTTAACTTAAAAAGTTGATTTAATCACACAAAATTAAGGATTTCTAATGTATTTGAAAACTATTGCAGGGCTTTATTTTGTAAAAAGTTTTACTAATTGTAAATTATTGTAAAAATAACATTCTATAATATTTGAGAAAGATTGAATTATTTCAAATTACATTTTATTTGCTTGCTCAATTTCTAGTAATTTTTGTTTCCGCCAAATTCCGCCGCCATATCCGGTTAAGGTTCCATTGCTACCAATCACTCTGTGACAAGGAATAATGATGGAAATTTTATTTAAACCGTTTGCATTGGCAACTGCACGAACTTTTTTTAGATCGCCCAATGTTTCCGCTTGTTTTTTATAAGTCCAAATTTCGCCAAACGGGATTTTTCTTAAAATTTCCCAAACCGATTTTTGAAATTCCGTTCCTACAGGCGAAAGTGGAACTAAAAATTTCTTCAAGTTTCCTTCAAAGTAAAGTTTTAATTCTCTTTCTAATAAGTTGAAATGCTCGTTTTCACCGATTGTGATTTTTGCGTTAAAAGTTTTTGCTAAATCTAAAAATTCGGTTTCTAGACTTTTTCGATCGGCAAATTCCAACATGCAGATTCCGTCTTTTGTTGCAGCGGCATACATAATTCCGAGCGGCGTTTCAATTCTTTTTAAATCAACAATATTTTGAGTTTTTGAATTTTTCGGTGAATTCCCGAATATTTTTTTGAAACTTTCATTAAAACCGCTCAAACTCTCGAAACCGCTATCGTAAGCCGTTTCCATAATATTTTCACCTTCCTGAATTTTTTTAAAGGCCTTGTTTAAATTTAATTGATTTTGAAAAGCATGAAATGTCATCCCATGATTTTTTAAAAACCAGCGTCTGATTCTTGTAGGATTTATATTTCGCTCAACCAAATCCGAATCTTTTAATTTTAAATCTGGATTCTCAGAAATTTCCTTTAATAGATTTTGAATTTCTGTTGGCGTAGAATCCGAGTTTTCCAAAGGTTTACAAATTTTGCAAGGTCTGAAACCTTTATCCAATGCCTCTTTCGAAGATTGAAAAAATTCTACGTTTTCTATTTTCGGTTTTCTGGCGGTGCAAGTTGGAAGACAAAAAATCCCAGTAGTTTTCACAGCCATCCAATAAACGCCGAGAAATTCTGGATTTTTATCCAAAGACGCTTGGTACATTATTTCGTCAGTCAGATTCATTTTCTAAATTTAAAACAAATTTATTTTAACTAAAACTATCCCACAACCGAAAAATGAACAGGTAATTTTTTAGAAATATTTTAGTTAAAAAAGTATTTTGTACTTCCCAAAATTCAAAAAATAATTAAATATGAATATTTCCAAAACTTAAGTTCTACTTTTTAAAAGCAATTATTTAAATAAAATGAAATATTTTGCAAGATTTAGCAAATATTTTTTTTCGCGTAATAGAATCAGAATTTTCGTTTGGCTTCGATGGTGATTTTTGAGCCGATTGCCAGAAAAACTGAACTCGGTTTTAAATCTTTTATAAAGGCAAATTCTTTTCCGTAAACGCCTTCAAAATCAATGATAGAAGTGTTTTTAATCACTTCAAATTGTTGCCATCTTGGGTGTCTAACTTCGTATTCAATTGCTTGGGATTCGCTTAATTTATTATATCCGAAATAGTGTTCTGTAATAAATTCGGTTTCTGAATTCGGTTCGATATCAATCGGATTTTTCCTGGTTTCTAAATGAATGGAATTCCAGTTATTTCCTACTTTCCATTGGTAATGAAATTCTCTTGAATTCTCGTTTACTTTCAAAGTATGTTTCATTGGAAACGTCTTATAATGCTCATTATAAAAAGTATTTGCAACAAATGAAATGGCAAATTTCGGAACAATTTCACTGATGAAAACCGCGCCTCTTTTCCAAATTCCATTTTCAAATCGGCGAACGTAAAATCTTAAATTTACTTCTTCAAAATCGCTGTGAAAAGGAATTTTTAAACCTAAAACTTTTACATTCTCAAATAAAAATCCAATAAAACTGACGAAACATTTACCTTCGAATAAATCCAGTTCAGTTCCGGGCGGCACGTATTTTTCCAGAATTTTGGGATTAATTTCGTAATTAATCATGGCAAGGTTATTCCATTCGGCGGTAAGGAAACTCATTTTATTATTTTAATTATTTGTAAAATTAAGTATAAAAAAACCTTCAAGAAGAGAAATCTTGAAGGTTTAAATGTGATATTTATTAGTTAAAATAAAGTGTTTTACATCACTTCCATTTTAAAACTCATACTTTCAATGACTTTTAAAATCGCTTCAACAGTGTCCATCGAAGTCAAACACGGAACGCCGTTTTCAACCGAAGTTCTTCGGATTTGGAAACCGTCTCTTTCGGATTGTTTTCCTTTGGTCATGGTATTTACAATGTATTGTACTTTTCCGTTTTGAATTAAATCAATCAAGTTAATTTCCGGATTTTCTTCAATTTTATAACCGATTTTTGCACTAACTCCGTGTTCTTCAAAATAATTGGCGGTTCCTTCAGTTGCCCAAATTCTAAAGCCAATTTCCTGAAATCTTCTTGCTAATTCGCAGGCTTCTGGTTTATGTTGATCTGCCACTGTGAATAAAATTGCACCATTTAAAGGCACTTTTCTACCAGATCCGATTAAACCTTTATAAAGCGCTTTTTCTAAAGTGGAATCTTTGCCCATCACTTCGCCGGTTGATTTCATCTCAGGTCCGAGGGAAATATCAACTCTTGTTAATTTAGAAAAAGAAAAAACAGGAACTTTAACAAAAACCCCATTTTTAACTGGCGCTAAACCGGTTTTGTAACCTAAATCTTTTAATTTTTGTCCTAAAATGGCTTTGGTTGCTAAATTTGCCATTGGGATTTCAGTGATTTTAGATAAAAAAGGAACGGTTCTACTGGAACGTGGATTGACTTCGATAACGTAAACTTCGTCTTCAGAAATGACGTATTGAATGTTCATTAAACCAATTATATTCAATCCTTTTGCTAATCTTTCGGTGTAATCTACCAAAGTTGCAATGTTTTTTTCGCTAATATTTTGTGGCGGATAAACCGCGATTGAATCACCGGAATGAACGCCTGCTCTTTCGATATGTTCCATAATTCCCGGAATAATGACCGTTTCACCATCAGAAATGGCATCAACTTCAACTTCTTTTCCGGTTAAATAACGATCAATTAAAATAGGATGTTCAGAATTTTCTTTCACCGCGTTATTCATATAATAATCGAGTTCTTTGGCATCATAAACAATTTCCATCGCTCTTCCGCCTAAAACGTAACTCGGACGAACCAAAACCGGAAAGCCGATTTCATTTGCTATAATTAAAGCATCTTCTTTCGTGAAACAGGTTTTTCCCAAAGGTTGCGGAATTCCCATTTCTTGAAGTGCGGCTTCAAATTTATTTCTATTTTCGGCGCGGTCTAAATCTTCCAAAGAAGTTCCCAAAATCTGAACGCCGTGCGCTGCTAATTTATCTGCTAAATTGATTGCAGTTTGTCCACCAAACTGAACAAAAACGCCTTTTGGTTTTTCCAGTTCGATGATGTTCATGACATCTTCTTCCGTTAAAGGTTCAAAATAAAGTTTGTCGGAAATGGAAAAATCTGTAGAAACCGTTTCCGGATTATTGTTGATAATAATGGATTCGTAACCCAATTCTTTGATCGCCCAAACCGCATGAACCGTGGCGTAATCAAACTCTACACCTTGACCGATGCGAATTGGGCCAGAACCGAGAACGATAATTTTTTCCCGATTTGAAGGTACACTTTCGTTTTCTTCTTCGTAAGTTCCGTAGAAATAGGGCGTTTCACTTTTAAATTCTGCCGCACAAGTATCGACCATTTTGTAAACGGGCATCAAGTCGTTTTCTTTTCTAAAATCAAAAACTTCGCGTTGTGAAATGTTCCAAAGATGCGCGATATTCATGTCAGAAAAACCGAGTTTTTTGGCTTTTTCTAATGTTTTTAAATCTAATTTATGGGCTGAAATTTCTTTTTCAAAATCTATTAGTTTTTTTAATTTCCAGATAAAGAATTTGTCAATTTTGCTCCATTCTACGATGGTTTCCCAATCGTAACCTTTTCTCAAAGCATCGCAAATAATGAATAATCTTTCATCATCACAAACTTTAATTCTTCTTTCAATTTCCTCATCCGACATTGCTTCGGCCACTTTGGTTTTTAAACCTAAATGTCTTAATCCAGTTTCCAAAGAACGAATGGCTTTTTGTAAAGATTCTTCGAAATTTCGACCGATGGCCATTACTTCGCCAGTTGCTTTCATTTGAGTTGATAATTTTCTATCAGCAGTTTCAAATTTATCAAAAGGAAAACGCGGGAATTTTGTTACGACATAATCTAAAGCCGGTTCAAAACATGCGTAAGAAGTTCCGGTAACTGGATTCATAATTTCATCTAAAGTCAAACCCACTGCAATTTTCGCAGCAATTTTCGCAATTGGATAACCTGTCGCTTTACTTGCTAAAGCCGATGAACGCGAAACTCTTGGATTCACTTCAATAATAAAATATTTAAAAGAATGGGGATCTAAAGCCAATTGAACATTGCAACCACCTTCAATTCCCAAAGCGCGAATAATTTTTAAAGAACAATTTCGCAGCATTTGATATTCTCTATCAGACAAGGTTTGTGAAGGCGCAACCACGATAGAATCGCCCGTATGAACGCCGACTGGATCGATGTTTTCCATATTACAAACCACGATGGCGTTGTCGTTTTTATCGCGCATTACTTCGTATTCAATTTCCTTGTAACCTGCGATTGATCTTTCAATTAAACACTGACGAACCGGGCTATATTTTAAACCAAAACTCGTAATTTCTTTTAATTCTTCTAAATTATTAGCGATTCCGCCACCAGTTCCGCCCATCGTAAAAGCAGGACGAACAATCAAAGGAAAACCAATTTTATTAGCAAATTCTATGGCTTGCTCTACATTATTTACGATTTCAGAATCTGGAACTGGTTCGTTCAATTCTTTCATTAAATTCCTAAATAAATCGCGGTCTTCGGCTTTATTTATGGCTGATAATTTTGTTCCTAAAATCTCAACTTTACATTCTTCTAAAATACCAGAATTTTGCAATTCTACCGCCATATTTAAACCGGTTTGTCCGCCAAGAGTTGGCAAAAGTGCATCTGGACGTTCTTTGCGAATTATGCGACTGACAAATTCCAAAGAAATTGGTTCGATGTAAACTTTGTCGGCAATTTCCACATCCGTCATTATGGTTGCCGGATTTGAATTGATTAAAATTACGCTGTAACCTTCTTCTCGCAAAGCCAAACAAGCCTGCGTTCCTGCGTAATCAAATTCTGCGGCTTGACCGATGATGATTGGGCCGCTTCCTATTACTAAAATTGTTTTTATGTCTGTTCTTTTTGCCATTTTTATTTTAATAATTTTTTAGATTTAAAATCTTCCATTAAAGTGATAAATTCATCAAACAAATAATTAGCGTCCTCTGGACCAGGACTTGCTTCCGGATGGTATTGCACGGAAAAACAAGGATAATTTTTATGTTTTAAACCTTCGTTGGTTCTATCATTCAATGCTATGTGCGTTTCCTCTAAATCCGTGTTTTTTAAACTTTCTTGATCAACGGCGTAACCGTGATTTTGAGAAGTAATTGCGACTTTATTTTGTTTTAAATCTAAAACCGGATGATTTCCGCCGCGATGTCCGAATTTTAATTTAAAAGTTTTTGCGCCACACGCCAAAGCAATTAATTGATGACCAAGACAAATCCCAAAAATTGGAATTTTTCCAAGTAAATTTTGAATCATTTCGATGGCTAAAGTATTGTCTTCAGGATTTCCTGGACCGTTGGAAAGCATTATTCCATCTGGGTTTAGCAGTAAAATTTCTTCTGCTGAAACATCGTGAGAAACCACAGTGATGTCACAATCGCGTTTTCCTAATTCTCTTAAAATCCCCAGTTTAGAACCAAAATCTACCAAAACGACTTTTAAACCACGTCCTGGATTGGCATAAGGTGTTTTAGTGGAAACTTTTTCGACTTCATTTGTAATGAAAGTTTCATTTTTTAAAACTTGAATTTCTGCGTCGATATCTGAATCTGCATTAATGATTTTACCTTTCACAACGCCGGAATTTCTTAGAACTCTGGTTAACCTTCTGGTGTCAATTCCAGAAATTCCGGAAATGTTTTTCTTTTCAAATAATTCATCCAAAGTCATTTGCGAACGAAAATTTGACGGAAAATCGCAAAGTTCTTTTACGATTAATCCTTTAATGGAAGGTTGGATACTTTCAAAATCGTCACGGTTAATCCCATAATTTCCAATTAAAGGATACGTCATGCAAACCAATTGGTCGCAATAAGAAGGATCTGAAATTAATTCCTGATAACCTGTCATGGCCGTGTTGAAAACCACTTCGCCAAAAGTGTTTTCATGATTTCCAAAACTTGCACCGTGAAAAACTTCGCCGGATTCTAATATTAATATTTTTTTCATTGTTATAGAGTCAAGATGCAAGAGCCAAGAGTCAAGATTGACAATTGCACATTAAATTTTTATTTATTTAAATTATTTTTGAAGGCGTAAATCATTCTTTGAATTTCTTTGAGTTCTAAAATTAAATTATCTACATCATCTGCTATTAAAAGTTCAAGTTCTTTAGTTAAAATAAGTTGCGTTTGTAATTCAAATGAAGAACCTAAAGCAATTGCTAAAAAATGATTAAATTCTTTATCACTATTTCGTCCGGAACCTTCTGCAATATTTGAAGGAATTGAAACTGCAGATCTTTTCATTTGAGAAATTAATCCAAATTTTTCATCTTTATTTATTTTTAAACAGATTAAATACACACTTTTAGTTAAAAGAATCGATTTTTTCCAGAATTGCAGATTTTCAAAATTATGCATGTCTTATTTTTCTGATTGGTTCTTTAATCTTGGCTCTTGGCTCTGTATTGCAAAGCATTACTCAAAATTGCCATTCTCGCAAAAACGCCGTTTTCCATTTGTTTAAAAATTCTAGAACGTTTGCACTCTACTAAATCAGAATCTATTTCTACATTTCTGTTGATCGGCGCTGGATGCATAATTATAGAAGTTGGTTTCATTTTTTGCTCTCGTTTTTTTGTTAAACCATATTTTTTTAAATAATCTTCGTCTTTGTATTTTTTTTCGCCGTGTCTTTCGTGTTGAATTCTTAAGAAAATTAAAACATCCGCCACTGGAACTAATTCATCTAAATTCCGATAAGTGTCATTCATAAAATTGGCTTCTTCAAACCATTCTTCTGGACCAGAAAAAAACACTTTAGATCCCATTTTTCTTAAGGCATCCGAAAGTGAATGCGCCACGCGGGAATGTTTTACATCGCCCACAATTCCTATTTTTAGATTTTCAAAATCACCAAATTCCTGCTGAATCGTCATTAAGTCTAAAATGGTCTGGCTTGGATGATTTGCCGTTCCGTCGCCAGCATTGATAATCGGGATTTTAATATTTTTTAATTCATTATAAAAATTATTCTGAGAATGCCGAATCACCAATAAATTTATACCAATACTTTCCAGCGTTTTCACCGTATCATAAAGACTTTCACCTTTATTGACGGAACTTTTTGAGGCATCAAAAGGAATGACTTCAAAACCAAGTTTTCGTTCGGCCATTTCAAAACTCATTTTCGTGCGCGTGCTGTCTTCAAAAAACAGATTCGAGGCAAAAATTTTCGATTTAAGTTTTACTTCTAAACCATTTTTAAAATCATTCGCCAATGCTAAAAGGGCTAAAATTTTTTCCTTGTCTAAGTTTTCTAATGTGTGCATTTTTTAAATTTTAAACAAAAAAAAACGAAGCCGTTAAGACTTCGTTTAATTAAAAATATTGTGAAACGGCAAAGCCGTCTTTTCTAAAATCGTTCAATGGAAATTTTATTTTCATTGGGTACAAAGATAGAATATTTTTCGAAATCTAAAAATTGTTTTTTCAACTAAATGAAACTATTCCTTTCGAAGAAGCATCTTTCTATTAAAATTTTAATATTTTTGTTCAAAATCAAAATATGGATGCCAAAGACAAAATGATTCTCGGTTTGCTACAGGAAGATTCTACCATTTCGGTGAAGGACGTTGCAGAGAAAATTGGTCTTACATTTACACCCACGTACGAAAGAATCAAGCAACTTGAGAAAAACAATGTGATTGAAAAGTATGTTGCCATTCTTAACCGAGAAAAAATTGGTTTAAATATCATTGTTTATTGCAACATCCGACTGAAAGAGCAATCTCAAAAAACTTTGGAAGATTTTGAAAAACACATGCAGAAGTTTGAAGAAGTGCAAGAAATAATCAGTCTTTCTGGGGAATATGATTATATGTTGAAAATTATCGTAAAGGACATTAACTCTTATAACGACTTCGCTGTTAATGTCATATCTAACTCGCCAAATATCTGGCAATATCACAGTTTAATTGCATTATCTGAGGTGAAAAAAACCACGAAATATAAAATAGATTAAACTAAAATTTTGCAATTTACTTCACCTTTAAAAGTATAATAAATCAGTTTAAACGCAAAGGAGCAATTATTTTAATATAATGTTTTAAGGCGCAAGAAAAATCTTTGATTTTTCAATTTAACGAAGTTGATACTTTGCGCCTTAAAAAGGCAAATGCTTTTAAATCAATTTATTACGCCTTTGCGTTTATCTTTTTCAAATATTTTTTCAAGCCAAAAGTTTAGAAGAAATTTTATGAAAATGATGCGTGATTTCTTCCAAACAAAGATTTCCAATACTTCCTTGATGCGTATGATTTAGGTCTTTTGCATCATATTCAAATTCATTATTTTCGATAGCATTTCCCACTTTTACGTAAGCGTCACGAAAGGAATTTCCGTTTTTTACTTCTTCATTTATTTTTTCTACGCTGAAGAGATATTTGTATTTTTCATCGTCTAAAATTCCTTCTTTAATCTCAATATTTGGTAAGGTGTAAATTAAGATTTCTAAACATTCTTTCAGTGAATCAATCGCCGGAAATAGGATTTCTTTACTCAACTGCATATCGCGGTGATAACCAGACGGCAAGTTATTCGTGAGCAAAATAAGTTCATTCGGCAAAGCCTGAATTCTGTTGCAACGCGCTCTTACCAATTCAAAAATATCCGGATTTTTCTTGTGCGGCATAATGCTGCTTCCGGTGGTAAATTCTTTCGGAAAACTAATAAAATTAAAATTTTGACTTAAATACAAACAGACGTCGTACGAAAATCGGCTTAAAGTTCCTGCCAAAACTGACATTGACGACGCCAATAATTTTTCTGATTTCCCGCGTGTCATTTGCGCATAAATGGAATTGTAATTTAAGGTTTTAAAATTAAGATGATAACTCGTGCTTTTTCTATCAATCGGGAAGGACGAACCATAACCGGCGGCGGAACCCAAAGGATTTTTATTGATGATATTTTTCACCGATAAAAGCAGATCCAAATCATCGACCAAGGCTTCTGCATAAGCGCTAAACCACAAGCCAAAAGATGAAGGCATCGCGATTTGAAAATGCGTGTAACCGGGCATTAAATGATCTTTGTTTTGAGAAGCCAACTGAATTAAAATTTGAAATAATTCATCTGTTAATTCACCAATTTCTCTGATTTCATCTAATAAATACAATTTAATATTCAATAAAACCTGATCATTTCTGGATCGCGCCGTGTGGATTTTTTTTCCGGTTGATCCTAATTTTTCAATTAAAATAGACTCAATTTGTGAGTGAATATCTTCTGCTTCCGGATCTATTTTAAAAGAATTATTTTCGATTTCTTTTAAAATTTCGTTTAGAACAGATTGAAGTTCCTGCGATTCTTCCGCTGAAATTAAACCAACTTCTGCTAACATTTTACAATGTGCCAAAGACCCGATCACGTCGTATTTTGCCAATCGATCGTCGAAATCCAGATCTTTACCAACGGTAAATTTATTGACCAGTTGGTTGGTTAATGTTTTATCTTTTTGCCAAATTTTTTTCATTATTTTTTTATTTTAAAAATCCTAAAAATGGTTTTGTATTCTAAAATTTTATCAAAATTATTTTCCCCAACCCTAAAGGGTGTAATTTTGCTAAAATTTAGAGTGATTTTTTACAATATTTTTTCTAAAATTTTAGTATAAATTTCGATGCCTTCTTTTATTTCATCGATGTAAATATATTCATCTGCAGTGTGAGACCTTGTGCTGTCGCCCGGACCAATTTTTATAGAAGTACAGGGAATTATCGCTTGATCTGAGGACGTTGGCGAGCCGTAAGTTGTTCTTCCGATTTCTAAACCTGCTTTCACAATTGGGTGATTTTCATCAATTTTAGAGGAATTTAATCTTAAAGATCTCGCCGATATTTTAGATTTCATTTCAGATTGGATAATTTCAAAAACTTCCTGATTGCTGTATTCATCGGTTACACGTACGTCTAAAGTAAAGTTGCATTTTTCCGGCACCACATTATGCTGCGTTCCTGCATTAATCATGGAAAGTGTGACTTTCACTTCACCCAAATAAGGCGATATTTTGGGAAATTTAAAATTTAAAATATGCTGCAAATCTGCCATGCATTTCACAATAGAATTATTATCGTTTGGGTGCGCGGCGTGAGAAGGCGTTCCCTGCATTTCGCCGTCGATTACCAAAAGTCCTTTTTCTGCAATCGCTAAATTCATCTGCGTCGGTTCGCCCACAATTACGAGTTCCACATTTGGAAGTTGAGGGAAAAGCAGGTCGATTCCGTCATTTCCAGAGATTTCTTCTTCGGCAGTTAGTGCAATAATTAAGTTATGAGATAAATTTTCTGCTTCATAGAAATACCGAAAAGCCTGAACCATCGTCACCAAAGAAGCGCCTGCATCGTTGCTTCCCAAGCCAAAAATTTTACCGTCTTTTTCAAGAGGAAAAAACGGATCTAAAGTGTAGGCTTTGTTTGGTTTTACCGTGTCGTGGTGCGTGTTTAAAACAATTGAAGGTTTACTTTCATCAAAGTATTTATTAGTCGCCCAAATATTATTTTTCAGTCTGTTTGTAGGAATATCTCTGTGCTGAAAATAGCCTTCAATAACCAAAGACGCATCATATTCATCTTTGCTTAAAGAAGGTGTGGCGATGAGTTTTTTTAATAAATCAGTCGCGTTTTTTAGTAATTCTTCCGAATTATAAGTAAATTTCTGTTCCTTCATTTTGGTGGTTTATTTGGTTTACTAATTTGGTTTCGTTGATTAAAACCACTTTTTTAACGTTATTTTCTACGGCTAAAAAAGCATTTTTAAGTTTCGGCAAAATGCCTTCATTTAATTTTTTAGCAGATAATAATTCTAAATATTCTATTTTATTTAAAGTTTTGATAAGAGAATCGGGATTATTTATATCGTCTAAAATTCCATTTTTATCAAAACAGTAGAGTAGTTCGACCTCAAAATTTTGAGATAGAGCCTGCGCCAAAACGGACGCGACAGAATCTGCATTGGTGTTAAATAAATTGCCTTTTTTATCGTGTGTTATTGCCGAAAAAACAGGAACTAAATTAAGGTTTAATAATTCTTTTAATAAATTTTGATTTACACTTTCTTTTTCAACATCGCCTACAAAACCAAAGTCAATTTCAGAATTTGTACGTTTTTTTGATTTTATTAAATTGCCGTCTGCGCCAGAAAATCCGATGGCGTTGCAATCAAAATTTTGTAGTTGCGCCACAATATTTTTATTTATTTTTCCGGCGTAAACCATGGTAACAATATCCAGCGTTTCTTTGTCAGTCACTCTTCTGCCTTCGACCATTTGCTGAGAAATATTGAGTTTCGTTGCTAAATTTGAAGCCAATTTTCCGCCGCCGTGAACTAAAATTTTTGGTGCTTTTATAGATGCGAATTTTTCTAAAAATTCGTTTAATTTTCCTTCGTTGTCGATTAAAGAACCGCCAATTTTAATGACGTATAATTTCTGTTTTTCCATTAATTTCATCTTTTAGAAATTTCATCTAAAATTTCACTAAAAACTGTTTGTGCCGAAAAAATTCTGTTTTTCGCCTGCTGATAAATAATAGAATTTTCACTATCCATTACTTCATCGCTCAATTCTACATTTCTACGAACAGGCAAACAATGCATTACTTTTGCGTTATTCGTTAATTTTAATTTTTCATTTGTTAACATCCAGTTTTCTTTTACCTCAGGCATTTGAGCGTAATTTTCAAATGAAGACCAGTTTTTTACATAAATAAAATCTGCATCTTTTAACGCTTCATTTTGATTGTGAATGACAGTAGAGTTTTTCACAAATTTTGGATCCAAATCATAACCTTCCGGATTTGTAATCACAAAATCAACATCCATTTCTTGCATCCATTCTGCAAAAGAATTTCCAACGGCTTGCGCGATGGGTTTTATGTGTGGCGCCCAAGTTAAAACTACTTTTGGTTTGCGGTCTTCTTTCCAGTTTTCAGTAATCGTAATGCAATCTGCAAGGCTTTGCAAAGGATGTCTTGTGGCAGATTCTAAGGAAATAACCGGGACTTTTGCATGTTTTAAAAATTGCGACAAAATACTTTCATTCACATCATCTTCTTTGTTTTTCATGCCCGCAAAACAACGTACTGCAATGATATCACAGTATTGGTTAAGCACTTCGATGGCGTCTTTTATGTGTTCAACGGTGTCGCCGTTCATGATCGCGCCATCAGAAAATTCGAGATTCCAGGCTTCCTGCGCGGCATTTAAGGTCAAAACATTTAAACCTAAATTTTGTGCGGCAATTTGGCTGCTCAATCTTGTTCGTAAACTCGAATTTAGAAAAACAAGTCCAATTGTTTTTCCTTTTCCTTTATCTGGCTCTGCCAAAGGATTTTCTTTAATCTTAAGCGCCTCTTTTATAATGGATTGAAGATCATTAATATCTTCTACGGAAGTGAAATTTTGCATTTTATTTAATTAAAATTTGCCTTTTGGGCATTGATAAAGTTTTAAAAACTTAGTGATTTTGAAGTACAGATTCTAAAGCGTTGATAAATAAATCGGCTTCTT
This sequence comes from Halpernia humi, assembly GCF_900108025.1. Taxonomy (GTDB): domain Bacteria; phylum Bacteroidota; class Bacteroidia; order Flavobacteriales; family Weeksellaceae; genus Halpernia; species Halpernia humi. The sequence continues at coordinate 133,875 of NZ_FNUS01000007.1, read as the reverse complement.
TTTCTGTAATATTCAATGCGGGAAGAAGTCTCAAAACATTTGGATTGCTAGAATTTCCCGTGAAAACATGATGTTCATTTAAGATTTTCTTACGGATTTCTGCGCAAGGTTCATCTAACTCAATCCCAATCATTAAACCGCGCCGCCTGATTTCTTTAATGTTTGGAAAACCTTTGATTTTATTTTCAATATAACTTCCAATTTTCTCTGCATTATCAATTAAATTTTCATTTTTAATGACATCTAAAACTGCAATTCCCGCCGCGCAAGCCAAATGATTTCCGCCAAAAGTGGTTCCCAATAAACCGTTGCTGGCTTTAAATTTCGGGCTAATTAAAATGCCACCAATCGGAAAACCATTTCCCATGCCTTTAGCGATTGTAATTAAATCGGGTTGAATATCAAATTCCTGATGTGCGAAAAAATTACCAGTTCGTCCGTAACCAGACTGAACTTCATCCATAATTAAAATCACTTCGTTTTCAGCACAAAGTTTTTTTAACGAAAAAATCAGTTCTTCCGAAGGCAAAATAATGCCACCAACACCCTGAATTCCTTCTATAATTACTGCGGAAATTTCATTTTTATGGTCTTGAAAAATTTGATTTAATTGATTGATATTATTCCATTCACATTTTATAAACCGTTCAGAAAAATTAACTGGTGCAACAATTTTAGGATTATCTGTCACCGAAACTGCGGCAGAAGTTCGTCCGTGAAATGAGCCGGAAAAATAAACAACTTTCTTTTTTCCATTATGAAAAGAGGCTAATTTTAAAGCGTTTTCTGTGGCTTCTGCGCCAGAATTGCAAAGGAAAAGAGAATAATCTTCGTAGCCAGAAATTTCACCCAATTTTTCTGCTAATTCCGTCTGCAAATGGTTTTGAACAGAATTTGAATAAAAAGAAATTTTTTCTAACTGTTCTTTTAATTTAGTTTGATAATACGGATGATTGTGCCCAATGGAAATCACAGCGTGTCCACCATAAAAATCAAGGTATTTTTTGCTATTTTCGTCCCACAGAAAAGAACCTTCCGCTTTTACAGGATTAATATTAAATAATGGATAAACGTTGAATAAATTCATGTTAGTTGATAGTTGTCGGTTGATAGTTGATGGTTTTTAAAATGCGATTGCTTTTAGGTTTAAACCTAAATTTTCGTCCCAATTTTCGGCAATATTCATATTTTGTACGGCTTGTCCGGATGCGCCTTTTAATAAATTATCAATCGCGGAATGAATGACGATCATTTCCTTGTTTTTTTCTATATGAATTGCGCATTTGTTGGTGTTCACGACTTGTTTCATGTCGATTGGTTTTTCTGAAATGCTTACGAAAGCAGCATCTTTATAAAAATCCTGATAAATTTTCTGAATTTCTTCCAGTTTCAAGTCACATTTTAAGGTTGAACTTGTGAAAATTCCACGAACAAAATCGCCGCGCCACGGCACAAAATGCAGGTTAATTTCTTTTTCATTAAACTGATTTAAAGTTTTTAAAATTTCATCAACATGTTGGTGCGTGAGGGTTTTGTAAGCAGAAATATTATCATTTCGCCAAGTAAAATGTGTGGTTGCTTGCAGCGATTGTCCAGCGCCAGTGGAACCCGTGATTCCTGTAGTGTAAATGTCTTCAAGTAAATTTAATTTTGTTAAAGGCAAAATCGCCAACTGAATTGCTGTGGCAAAACAACCCGGATTTGCAATGCTTTTAGCGGTTTTTATTTCATTTTTATTAATTTCCGGCAAACCATAAACAAAATTTCTATTTTCAAAAATATTTTCTAAACGGAAATCATTTCCTAAATCAATGATTAAAACATTCTCTTTTATTGAGTTTTCAGCGAGAAAATTTTTACTTTCTTGATGTGGCAAACACAAAAATAAAATATCTACTTCTTCAATTTTGTTTGTTAAAGTCATGTCACAAACGGAAACCAAATCCGGATAAATTTCAGAAATTTTTACACCAGAATTTGAACGGCTGTACAAAAATTGTAGTTCTACATTTGGGTGAAAACTTAAAATTCTTATCAGTTCGCTTCCTGTGTAACCATTTGCGCCAATAATTCCGACCGTTTTTATCATGATTTATTGATTTGGTGATAAATAGACAATGAATTGCTCAAAACTTTTGTAAATCCTTTCACATCTTCGCCAGTCCAGGCAAGATTTGCTTCGCCGTAACTTCCGAATTTTGCAGACATTAAATCATTTTCAGATTCAATTCCATTTAAAACAAAACGGTAGGGATGAAGCGTTAAAAAAACTTTTCCATTAACCGTTTTTTGCGAATTTTCTAAAAAAGTTTCAATATTTCTCATCACTGGGTCTAAGAAAAGTGCTTCGTGAAGCCAGTTTCCGTACCAATCTGCCAATTGGGATTTAATGGTTTGCTGGTATTTCGAAAGCGTGTGTTTCTCTAATAAATGATGCGCTTTGATAATGATTGTCGCGGCAGCCGCTTCAAAACCAACACGTCCCTTTATGCCGACAATCGTATCGCCAACGTGAATGTCGCGACCAATTCCGTAAACAGAAGCGAGTTTTTCAATTTTCTGAATGGCTGAAACCGGATGAGAAAATTGTTCGCCATTAACGGAAAAAATTTCACCGTTTTTAAATTCAATTTCTAAATCTGAAGGTTCGGTTTTTTCAACTTGAGAAGGAAAAGCGTTTTCCGGTAAATTATTTTTTGAAGTTAAAGTCTCTTTACCGCCGACGGAAGTTCCCCAAAGTCCTTTGTTGATGGAATATTTTGCTTTTTCAAAATCCATTTCGTAACCGTGATTTTTTAAAAATAAAATTTCTTCTTCTCTGGAAAGAGACAAGTCTCGGATTGGTGTGATAATTTCGATATTCGGACACATCACCTGAAAAATTAGATCAAAACGAACTTGGTCATTTCCTGCGCCCGTGCTTCCGTGCGCAATCGCATTTGCACCAATTTCAAGTGCATATTTTGCGATATTTTGTGCCTGAACCGTTCTTTCAGCACTTACAGAAAGTGGATAAGTGTTGTTTTTTAAGACATTTCCGAAGATTAAATATTTTACACAATCGTTGTAATAGTTGTGAACTGCGTCGATAAATTTATAAGAAAAAACACCTAATTTTTCTGCTTTTAACTTTAATTCAGTCGCATCTTCCTGAGAAAATCCACCTGTATTTATGGTTAAAGCGTGAACTTCGCAACCCAAATTTTCACTTAGATATTTTGCACAATACGAGGTGTCTAGACCGCCACTAAATGCTAATACTACTTTTTTCTTCATCATTATTCTCTTTACTAATTTTATTTTCTTCAATTTTTGGGACATATAACATTGCGGTGCAAAGACAGTTTTTCCGTTCTTTGCTCATTAAAATTTCATAATTGACGCAGTTTTTGCAACCGTTCCAGAACTCTTCGTCTTGCGTTAATTCTGAATAAATCACCGGTTTATAACCCATTTCCGCATTGATTTTCATAACCGGCAAACCAGTCGTTAATCCGAATATTTTTGCATTTGGATATCGTTCTCGGGACAATTCAAAAATTTTCTTTTTGATTAAAGTTGCGATGCCTTTATTTCTGTAGTTAGCAGAAACAATTAAACCTGAATTGGCCACAAACTTTTCATGTGACCAGGTTTCTATGTAGCAGAAGCCGATCCAGGTTTCATCTTCATCAATAGCCACAACGGCTTTTGCTTCTAAAATTTTAGCGCTTATATATTCAATGGAACGTTTTGCGATTCCTGTTCCTCTTTTTAGTGCAGAATCCTCCATTTCTAATCGGATTTCCTCTGCATATTTTAAATGTTTTTCTGAGGAAACTTCTATTTTCATTTAATTTATCTTTTAAAGCAGCAAATGTAAGATAAATAATCTTTATAAATACAAAATAGAACTAAATAATTACTAAATAAAAAAATATGTTAGTGATAAACACTAAAAATATTAATATTTACAGATTATATTTCTTCTTTATGTGTTTATTTAATTATATTTTATATTAAAAGTGATTTTCTATAAATAATATTAAGTTCATCTCTATATTGTTGGTAATTTAATATATATTTGCTAAAAAAATATAGTTATGCCTAATTCTTGCCCAAAATGTAATGAAAAAAATATTGTGAAAAGTGGAATTATAAAAGAAAGACAAAGGTTTTTATGCAAAGATTGCAACTATTATTTCACAGTAAAAAAATTAGGAAAAAAAATTGATGATTACTTTGTTACAAAAGGTTTGCAACTCTATTTGGAAGGTTTGAGTTATCGTGAAATTGAACGAATTATAGGTGTTTCTCATAACACGGTAAGTTCTTGGATTAAAAAATATAACATTACCCGTCCGCCGCATTCAGATTTTCATCCCGTTTACAAAGTTTTTAAACAAAATGAACTGCTTGAATATATTGCTAATGAAAAAAACATCAAAGGTTCTGGCTTACTTATTACAGAATTTGGGGATAAATATATGATGATTAAATGGGAAAGATTCAAAGATAAGTAATAGTTTGCGGGGTTTTATTCTAAATTGATTTCTTTTCTGAACATCAATTTTGTAAATAGCAGATTTCACACTTTCTCTTGTATATATTAAAAATACAAAAATATATATTAAATTTCTTCAATTAAAATATTAGTTTCAATTTCGTTTCAATAAAAAAACAAATTAAAACTTATTAAACCATGAAGAAAAATGCTATTTCATTAGGAATTGTTTCATTTTTATGTTTTTCAAGTATTCTAAATGCACAAGAAACGCAATCTAACGCAGATTTATTAAAAAGAATAGAAACATTAGAAGCAGAAAAAAATAAGCCCAAAGAATGGGATGCCGCTTTATATGGTTGGGTTCGTACTGAATATAGTTTTGATTCTCGCCAATCTGCTTATGCCAGAGAATATAATTTGAATTTGTATCCGCTAGATGAAAAGTTAGATGCGAATGGAAAAGACATAAACGCGGCCAGTGCAAGCAACTTTCTCGCCATCACAACTAGAATTGGTGTAAAATTTAAAGGACCGGATGTTTGGGGCGCTAAAGCCACCGGAAATATTGAGGCAGATTTTTTTGGAAATACCGAACTCAACAAATCTTCCGCTGGAAGTGGAAGCACTGGTTTATTAAGACTTCGTCACGCAACAGCCACTTTAACTTGGCCAAAAACAGCACTTACTTTTGGGCAAACTTGGTATCCTACTTTTATTCCGGAAGTTTATCCGGGAGTTGCTAATTTTAATGCGGGTATTTTATTCAATCCTTTCGGATGGGCGGGGCAAATAAAAATTGCTCAAAAATTAACACCCGAGTTAACATTAAGTTTAATTGCCTACAAAGATCGAGAATTTCAAACTGCAACAGCGACGGGAGCAACATTAAATAGTGCCACTTTTAATTCTGTAACGCCTACTTTTCATGGGCAATTGCAATACAAAACAAAAACAATTACTACGGGATTTGGTGCAGAATATCAATCTCTAAAACCGGTGATTGAGTCGGCTGGTTTAGTTTCCAACGAAAAATTGAATTCTGAAACCTACTTTGGATATTTTAAATATGCCAATGACAAAATTATTGCAAAAGCATACGGAATCACGGGTGGAAATCTTTATCATTTGGTAATGATTGGTGGATTTGCAGGTTATACTGAACCGAACGGACAAGAATCTTATCGGCCTACAAAAACTTCTTCTATGTGGATCGATGTTGCGAGTGCAAATCCTAAAATTGCACCCGGCGTTTTCTTTGGATATACTAAAAATTCTGGTGTAAATGCAGGTTACAAAAATCTGTATGTAAGAGGAATTTCTGGAGCAAGAATTTTAGACCAAGTTTGGCGCGCTTCTGCAAGAGTAGATTTTAAACAAAATAAATTCAATATTTCCCCAGAAATAGAATATACCACCGCGAAATGGGGCGACATCAATGCAGAAGGAAAAGCACAAAATAATATGCTAGAAGTGGGAAATTTCCGTGGAATGGTAAGAGTAATGTATTCATTTTAAAGTTTTCAGATTCTCATTAAAAACAAAAAAACAAAATAATTATGTCTAAAACATTTAACTCTCAACAAGAGCACGATGCTTATGTTGCAGAAAAAAAGCAGAATAAAACGATATGGGGCGTCATTATGGCTTCCTCACTGGGAACCCTCATAGAATGGTATGATTTCTATATTTTCGGAAGTTTAGCCGTGGTTCTTGCAACGAAATTTTTTCCTTCAGATAATCCAACTGCTGCATTTTTATCCACATTGGCAACTTTTGCAGCAGGTTTTGTTGTGCGTCCTTTTGGTGCTTTATTTTTTGGCAGATTAGGAGATATTATTGGTAGAAAATATACTTTTTTGGTGACTCTTTTAATTATGGGTTTCTCTACTTTTCTCATCGGTTGCATTCCGGGATATGATAGTATTGGTTATGCAGCACCTATTTTAGTTTTAATTTTAAGATTATTACAAGGTTTGGCTTTAGGTGGAGAATATGGCGGAGCGGCAACTTATGTTGCAGAATATTCGCAACCACACAGAAGAGGTTATTGGACGTCTTGGATTCAAACCACGGCAACTGCAGGATTATTTATTTCTTTGATTGTAATTTTGGTAACAAAAACCTCACTTTCTGCAGAAGAATTTGATAGTTGGGGATGGAGAGTTCCTTTCTGGATTTCTATTTTAATGGTTGGCGTTTCTTATGTTATTCGTAGAAATATGAAAGAATCACCACTTTTTGCACAGGCCAAAAAAGAAGGCAAAACTTCAAAAAATCCTTTAAAAGAAAGTTTTGGAAATAAATTTAACTTCAAATTTGTTTTGTTGGCTTTATTTGGAGCCGTTATGGGGCAAGGCGTAATTTGGTACACGGGTCAATTCTACGCGATGAGTTTCTTGCAAAAGGTAATGAATATAGACTCTGCGCAAGTGGATACAATGATGGCTTTAGCATTATTTATAGGAACCCCTTTGTTCGTCTTTTTCGGTTGGCTATCTGATAAAGTAGGTAGAAAACCAATCATGATGATTGGAATGTTGATCGCAATATTGGCTTATCGACCGATTTACAAAGCCATGTATAATTCTGTAAAAATTGAAGATAAAGTTTTGGCAAAAAATGGTTTAACTGAAAAAAGAACCGCAAAAGTTCATGATAAAATTGCGACAGATAGCACGATTACTTTTCATCAAGAAAAAATATTTGTGGATGGAACTTTAATGAAAAAAGACAGCATTGTTCATTGGGCTGCAACAGGGCCAATCATTAAAGAAGGCAAACCAGAAGCAGCACTCATCAAAGAACAGATTACTGTAAACCCTGATACACGATGGTTTTTAATTTTTCTAATTTTTATTCAAGTTGTTTTTGTAACTATGGTTTATGGACCAATTGCGGCATTTTTGGTAGAAATGTTTCCTTTGAAAATCCGATATACTTCCATGTCATTGCCGTATCATATTGGGAATGGTGTTTTCGGAGGCTTGCTTCCTGCTGTAGCAACTTACTTGGTAACTTCTGGAAAAGATGCTGGACATTCAGAATGGTATTTGGAAGGACTTTGGTACCCGATTGTCGTCGCTGGAGTTTGTCTCGTGATTGGTACGCTTTATTTAAAAACTAAAAATAAAAGTTTGGCGGAAGATTCTATTGTTGAAGAAATTATCGTAGAAAATTCTGATTCATAAGATTGCAGAGTCTAACTAAATTATTTTTCAAATTACACTAACTTTAAAAAACAAAAAAATGGATTCAATAAAAAAAATATTAGGAATTCTCTGGATAATCATCGCGCTTGTAGTGGCTTATTATGGATTTACCGTTTTCGGAATTCCAAAAGTAATGTCAGAAAAAACCGACGACAATGTATTTGGCTGGATAATTCTCACGGTTTTGATGCCGATTATTGTCGGAGGTTTAGGAACTTTTGGATGGTATTCTTTGTCGGGGGAATATTCTGACGAAAAAATTTAACACTATAAATCTCTATAAATAACGGGAAATTCGTTTCCCGTTGTTTTTATTTAATTAAAAAAATGAAAAAAAGACATCAACAAAAACTGGTAATATTAAGCATCGCATTATTCGTGTTATGCAATGCGCCGGTTTTGCTTTTGTTTAATAGTTCACAGAAAATAATTGGACTACCGATGATTTATGTCTATTTATTCACGGTTTGGTTAGCATCTTCCATCAGTTCATTTGTAATATTTAAAAAGTTCGATGAATAGTTCTCTGCTTTTCGTTTTGGTCATCATTTATTTGGGACTTTTGTTTTTCATCGCGCATTTTGCGGAGAAAAGGAAGAGTAATTTTCTGGTGAATAATCCTTATGTTTATGCTCTTTCTTTGGCGGTTTATTGTTCCGCTTGGACGTATTATGGAAGCATTGGCGTTGCCGCAAACCAAGGTTTAGAATATATGGCAATTTATATTGGTCCCATCATCATTATTCCATCATGGATTTTTATTAATTCAAAAATCATCAAAATTTCTCGGGTTAATAAAATCAGTAGTATTGCAGATTTTATTGCTTTACGCTACGGAAATAGCCGTTCGCTAAGTGCTTTGGTCGCAATAGTTTGTATGATTGCGATTATTCCGTACATCGGTTTGCAAATCAAAGCGATTTCTGAAACCTTCCATTTGATTACAGAAACCCATCAATCTTCCAATATATTTTTTGATTCTGCAACTTATGTAGTGCTCATAATTGCCTTATTTTCTTCCTATTACGGGACAAAATATGTAGATGCGTCCGAAAAAAGATTGGGAATTATTTCTGCAGTAGCCCTAGAAAGTTTCTTAAAATTAATATTTTTCGTAATTCTTGGGTTGTTCGTAGTTTATGGCGTTTTTAATGGTTTTGGAGATATTTATACACAAGCAGAAAAACTTCCAGATTTTGCCTCAAAAAACACGATTAATGGTTTAGAAGGCGGTTTTAATTGGTTTCTAATGTCTATGCTTTCAATGTCTGCGATATTTCTTTTACCAAGACAATTTCACACCGCAATTGTAGAAAATAGGAAAGAAAAACACCTCAAAACTGCCATTTGGCTTTTTCCGCTTTATCTTTTAATTTTTAATTTTTTCGTTTTTCCGATTGCTTGGGGCGGAAAAGTACTCTTTTTTGGAAAAAACGTTAATCCAGAATTATATTCCATTTTAATTCCTCAAAAATTTGAAAATACTGCCATTTCAGTGATGGTTTTTTTTGGTGGATTAAGTGCTTGTATTTCCATGATTATCATTTCAAGTATTTCGCTTTCCATCATGCTTTCAAACAACATTATCATTCCTTATGGTTGGCTGAATAAATTTAAAGTACATTCAGAAAAAGACAATACCAAAAACATTGTGAACATTAGAAAAATCAGTATTTTTTTATTGATTATTTCCGCATTTATTTTTTATAAATATTTAATTTTAAGTAAAAGTTTATACAGTGTCGGTTTATTTTCTTTCGTACTCATTGCGCAATTAGCGCCCGCTTTTTTTGGTGCAATTTTCTGGCGACGAGGTACTTATGCAGGTTCAGTTTCTGGGATTATTGCAGGCGTTGCCATTTGTTTTTTCAGTTTGTTTTTGCCAAGTTTTTCAGAACATTTTCTACTGAGTAATTTCTACAATAGCAGTTTTTTCAGTTTTTTTAATATTCCTTATTTATCGTCCATTTCGCAGATTTTTTTCTGGAGTATTTTGATAAATGCTTTCTTATTTCTGCTCGTTTCCACTAATACCATTTCTACTTATCGGGAAAGAAATTACGCGGAAATTTATGCAGATATTGATGATTATATTCAAAATCACGAAAATTCTTACATCTGGAAAGGCACTGCAAATATTTCTGATATTCAGAAAATATTAGTAAGATTTTTGGGTGATAAAAAAGCGGCACAAGCGCTGAAAATATTTAATTTAAAATATAACATTAGCGATGAAAATGATACTGCAGATTCCCGATTCATCAAGTTTTCCGAAAATCTTTTGAGTGGAAGAATCGGTACTGCTTCTGCAAAAATTTTAATTGAAGGCGTTGCCAAAGAAGAAAAAATTACACTTCCAGAAGTTTTAAAAATTTTAGAAGAATCTAAAGAAAATATTACCATTAATAAGCAATTGAGCGAGCAATCTCATCAATTAATTAAATTATCTGATGATTTGCAAAATGCAAACGAGCATCTGATTGTGAAAGACCAGCAAAAAGACGAATTTTTAGACAGCGTTGCGCACGAACTTAGAACGCCTCTCACAGCAATCCGCGCCACAGGAGAAATTCTTTTGGATGATGATATGCCCGCAGATTTAAAGAGAGATTTCTTGGAAAATATTATTTCAGAATCCGACCGTTTGGCAGAAATCATCAATGATATTTTGTATTTAGACAAATTAGAAACCGGAAATATCCCGATGAAAATTGAGGAAAATAACATTATTGAGACTTTTCATAAATCAGTAAAACCCTTGTTTCATCTTTTTGAACAAAGAAATCTTCACCATTCTGAAGTGAATCTTTTACAAGCAGAAAATTTCAGATATGATGAACAAAGAATGATTCAGGTGTTTCAAAATATTTTAGGAAACGCCCTGAAATTCACTAATGAACAAGGAATGATTCAAACAAAATTTCAAGTTAAAAATAATTATTTAGAAATTTCCATCTTCAATACAGGAAAAATAATTCCCGAAGAAGATTTGGAATTTGTTTTTGAAAAATTCTATCAATCTAAAAATCAAAACCTACGAAAACCAGTCGGAAGTGGCTTAGGTTTAGCGATTTGCAAAAAAATTATGTTGGCGCAAAATGGCAACATCAAAGTAAAAAATAAAGAAATTGGGGTCATTTTTGATATTTATTTGCCCATTAAAGGAAGTATAAATGAACTCGAAGAGTTCAATAAAAATATCCGTATGTGAAACTTACGGCTCAGTTTAGTTGAATTAAAAAATTAATAAAGATGAGTTACACGCAAATATATTATCATATAATATTTTCTACAAAATATAGAAAATCAGTGATTAACATTGAGCATGAAGAAGAACTTTACAAATACATTTGGGGAATTATAAAAAATAAAAAATGCACTTTATATAGAATTAATGGAATGCCTGATCATTTGCATATTTTCACAAGTTTACACCCAACTATTAGATTAAGCGATTTGGTGAAAGATATTAAAGTGGCTAGTAATCTTTGGATGAAACAGAGCGGTTTATTTCCTCTTTTTGATGAGTGGCAGCAAGGTTATGGTGCATTTACCTATTCTATTAATGATAAAGATGTAGTTATCAATTACATTAAAAATCAGAAGAAACACCACCTCAACGAAGATTTCGAAAAAGAATACCGCAGATTGCTAAAAGAAAATGAAATTGAATTTGATGAAAAATATTTTTTATAAAACCAGCCCGTAAGTTTCACATACGGCTAAAACATTCGGCCGCTTCGCGGCCGCCCAAAAACACCAAAGAACTCGAAGAGTTCAATTATAATAACCGTATGTAAAACTTACGGAAAAAAGAAAAAACTTTATGAAAAAAATCTTAATTGCGGACGACGAACATAAAATAATCATGACATTAGAGTATGCTTTTCGAAAGGCGGGCTATGAAGTTTTCATTGCAAGAGACGGTTCCGAAGTTTTAGAATTATTAAAAAGCGAAATTCCAGACATGATACTGCTTGATATTATGATGCCCAATATTGATGGATATACCACGCTTGAAGAAATTAAAAAAAATAAAAATTTAGATAAAACCAAGGTAATTTTCCTCTCTGCAAAAACCAAAGAAGCAGACATCCAAAAAGGGCTAGAACTCGGTGCAGACGATTATATTACAAAACCATATTCCATAAAAAAACTCACGGAAAGGGTTGAAGAACTTTTAAAATAATTGATGATTAAAAGTTAATTAAAAACCTCAAACCTAAATTAAATTACCATGAATGCAGACCAAATGTTTAGCGAAAGTATCACTCAAAAAGAAAAATTTTGGGGAAAACAGGCAGACCAAATTGAATGGTTTAAAAAACCAAGCAAAATCTTAACCGACGACGGAATAAATTACCCAACCTGGTTTGAAGACGGAGAATTAAATACTTGTTTTCTGGCCGTAGATAAACATGTAAAAGATGGTTTTGGCGAGCAAGTGGCGATAATTTATGATTCGCCCGTTACGAATAGAATTATAAAATACACTTACAATCAAGTTTTAGAAAATGTTTCCAAATTTGCAGGTGGTTTGCAAAAATTAGGATTAGAAAAAGGTGATACTGCAATTATTTACATGCCGATGATTCCAGAATCTGTATTTGCAATGTTGGCTTGTGCAAGATTGGGCGTTACACATTCCGTGGTTTTTGGCGGTTTTGCACCAAAAGAATTGGCGATTAGAATAGACGATTGCAAACCAAAAGCCATCATCACGGCAAGTTCTGGCATGGAAGTTTCGCGAAGAATTCCATATTTGCCTTTTGTAAAAGAAGCCATTTCTATGTCGGAACATCAACCAAATTACATTGTGGCTTTTGATAGGAAATTATTGGGTAATCGCATAGATTTTAAAAATGATTCAACTTTGGTAGATTTTGAAAAATTATTGACAGAATCTGAACCTGCAGATTGCGTTTCTATAGAATCTACGCATCCTTTATATATTCTCTACACTTCCGGAACGACGGGAAAGCCGAAAGGCGTTGTTCGGGATAATGGCGGACATGCTGTTGCCATGAAATTTTCTATGAAAAATATTTATGGCGCAAAAGAAGGCGAAACTTTTTGGGCAGCTTCGGATATTGGTTGGGCAGTTGGGCACAGTTATTCCGTTTATGGCCCATTAATTAACAGAAATGCAACGATTATTTTTGAAGGAAAACCCATCGGAACGCCAGATGCGGGAACTTTCTGGCGGATAATTGAGGAACATCAAGTTGCGGTAATGTTTACGGCACCAACAGCGATAAGAGCCATTAAAAAAGAAGACCCAGAAGGAAAATTTGTAAAAAAATACGATTTATCTTCTCTCAGAACTCAGTTTTTAGCAGGTGAAAGATGTGATGTTGCAACATTGGATTGGTATGATGAATTTGTAAGCGTTCCCGCCATCGACCATTGGTGGCAAACAGAATCTGGCTCGCCAATGTTGGGTTTAATGCCTGGAATTGCAAATGTAAAAATTAAAAGAGCATCGGCTGGAAAACCAATTCCAGGTTATGATATCAAAGTTTTTAGTGAAGAAGGCTTAGAATTAGAACCGCATCATGAAGGATATTTGGTTATTAAACTTCCACTTGCGCCGGGTGCGATGATGGGCATTTGGGGCGATCCAGAACGCTTTAAATTTGGATATTTATCTAGATTTCCTGGCTATTATTTTTCTGGTGATGGCGCAATTAAAGATGAAGATGGATATGTTTTCGTGACTGGAAGAGTGGATGATGTAATTAATGTGGCAGGACACCGACTTTCCACCGCAGAAATGGAAGAAGTAGTTTCTAGTCATAAAGAAGTTGCAGAATGTTGCGTGGTTGGGATTGATGATGATTTGAAAGGGCAGGTTCCGTTTGCGATTGCGGTTTTAAAATCGGGCTCTGAAATTGATGAATCGGTTTTGGAAAAGGAAATTGTACTCTTAATTCGAGAAAAAATTGGTGCGGTTGCCAGTATGAAAAATGCTCTGGTTGTCAATCGATTACCGAAAACCCGTTCGGGAAAAATATTAAGAAAATTAATCCGAACGATGTTGGACGGAAAAGAATATCAAATGCCATCTACAATTGATGATGAAAGTATTGTAGCAGAATTGCAAGAAAAAATGAACACTTATAAAAAGAAATATTTGTAAATTTAAAAACGAACAAAAAACTTGATTAAAAAGCCGAAGCTTAACTAGCCCTGATAGAAGCGGAAATCCTGGCATTGCATGCGAGAAAATTCAACGGATTTGATCTTTTCTTGCAATGACAGATTGCAGCGGATAGCAGGTTCCCGGCTTCAAAAAAATTAAAAACGAAATAAGAAATTATTATGAAATCGCCATTAGCAAGTTTGCAAACAAACACCAATGAAGAAAAGGCGATTGCAAATAGCCACTTAAAACAATAAAAATCTATATATGAAAAATTATGTAATTCACGATTTACCAGAATATTTTAAAGAATATAAAAAATCTATAAAAAACCCTAAGAAATTCTGGGATAAAATTGCTGATGAAAATTTTGTTTGGTACCAACGCTGGAGCAAAGTTGTAAAATATGACATGGATAATGCCAAAATAGAATGGTTTAAAAATGCTAAACTTAACATCACTAAAAATTGTCTGGATCGGCATCTAAATGATCGTGGTGATAAAACTGCCATTATTTTTGAACCCAATAATCCGACCGAAGAAGCGCAACATATTTCTTACCGAGATTTGCATCAACGGGTTTGTAAAATGGCGAATGTTTTAGCAGATTTAGGCGTAAAAAAAGGCGACCGAGTTTGTATTTATTTGCCCATGATTCCAGAATTGGCGGTTTCCGTTTTGGCTTGTGCAAAAATGGGTGCGGTACATTCTGTTATTTTTGCAGGATTTTCAGATTCTGCCGTTGCATCGCGCGTAAATGATTGCGGTGCGAAAGTAATTATTTGTTCTGATGGTAGTTTTCGGGGCAATAAATCGATTGATTTAAAAGTCATTATCGACAAAGCGATCGAAAAAACACCTTTGGTTGAAAAGGTTTTAGTGGTGAAAAGAACGGGTTGTGAAGTCAATTGGAAGGAAGGTCGGGATTTTTGGTTGGAAGATTTATATCAAAAAGCATCGCCAGATTTTGTGACGAAAATTATGGATGCAGAAGACCCACTTTTTATTCTTTACACGTCTGGTTCCACAGGAAAACCGAAAGGAATGTTGCATACAACGGCGGGTTACATGGTTTATACAGGTTACACTTTTAAAAATGTTTTTGATTATCAGGAAAATGATATTTATTGGTGCACCGCAGATATTGGTTGGATTACCGGGCATTCTTACATTATTTACGGCCCACTTTTAAATGGCGCGACTACGGTTATTTTTGAAGGCATTCCGACATATCCACAACCCGACCGATTTTGGGAAGTGATTGAAAAACATAAAATCACCCAATTTTACACGGCGCCAACTGCCATTCGTTCTTTAGCAAAAGAATCTATAGATTGGGTAGAAAAACACGATTTATCGAGTTTAAGAGTGATCGGTTCTGTTGGTGAACCAATTAACGATGAAGCGTGGCATTGGTACAACGACCATGTTGGCAAGAAAAAATGCCCAATTGTTGATACTTGGTGGCAAACCGAAACGGGCGGAATTATGATTTCCCCACTTCCGTTTATCACACCCACAAAACCAACTTACGCTACTTTGCCACTTCCGGGGATTCAGCCTGTTTTGATGGACGATAAACGAAATGAAATTACTGGAAACCAGGTTGATGGAAATTTATGCATCCGTTTTCCGTGGCCAGGAATTGCGCGCACGATTTGGGGCGACCACCAAAGATATAAAGAAACTTATTTCACGGCATTTCCTGGGAAATATTTCACTGGCGACGGCGCTTTGCGAGATGAAGTGGGTTATTACAGAATTACGGGAAGAGTGGATGATATCATCATTGTTTCCGGCCATAATCTGGGAACTGCGCCTATTGAAGACAGCATCAATCTTCATCCTGCCGTTGCAGAATCCGCCATTGTCGGTTTTCCACATGATGTGAAAGGAAGCGCGCTGTATGGTTTTGTGATTTTAAAAGATACCGGCGAAAGCAGAGACAGAGAAAATTTAAAGAAAGAAATAAACAACGTCATCGCCGATACGATGGGACCAATTGCTAAGTTGGACAAAATTCAGTTTGTTTCTGCATTACCAAAAACACGTTCTGGAAAAATTATGCGCCGTATTCTTCGTAAAATTGCAGAAGGCGATTTTTCTAATTTTGGGGATACTTCTACTTTGCTGAATCCTGAGATTGTGGATGAGATTAGAGATGGGAAAGTTTAGATATTAAATCAAACCTCACAGAAATGTGAGGTTTTTTATTTGTATCTTTATTTTTTAGTTTTTTAAATGTTAAAATATATACTTTTATTTTTCGGTCTTGTTCTATTAAGTTCTTGTGAGAAAAAAACGCTTAACGAGAAAGAAATTTTAGAATTAATTCATTTACAGACAGGTTTCGAATCTATGGAACTGGGAACTGATTTTAATTCTAGTGATAATTTCATAGACTCTATAAAAACGTTTCGGAAAATTATTGAAAAAGAACATTTTAAAGCAATTTACAAAGCCGATTTTAATAACGATGGGAAAGAAGATTATCTAATTAATTTTCATTATCAAAAAAAAGATAAAGACAATGGAATACCAGTAAGAATTTTATTTAACGATATAAAGACTTGTGCTTTACTATTAAGTAATAATGATGGTTACAAACTTTTGAATCCAGGAAAAAGAAAAGTTTATGATATATTTTCTTCTAAAATTATAAATTATAAAAACCAAAATTTAATAAAATTGATAAGTTTCAAACGAAGTTTAGATGACAGAAATGACATATTGAGAAGTGATACTTTAATGATAAAAAATAATCAACTGACTGAATTTGTAAAACCACATCAAAATCATAAAATAGACAAAATTATATATACATTGATTGGCGGCTATGTTCCCACTACAACTTACAATCTAACTTTCAAAAAAGATTCAGTATTTTTTAGTACAAAATTTTATAAAAAGTTTGATGGAAAATATTTTACAACTAATTTTAAAAATTTTCCTCAATTGTCAAATGATTTAAATGAAATTGATTTCAAAAATTTATCTGACCATTACGCAGTGAATGGAAATGATTTACCAACCAAAAAGATTGAGATATTTTTTGATGGTGGAAAAATTAAAACAATTTCTGATTTTGGTGAAAGAGGAACTTTAGGTTTAGTAAATTTTTACGAAAAAATTGATTCCTTGATGGCAAAACAAAATTGGCAACCCATAATCTCAAAAATTGACTGATTTAACCCCCCAAATCACAATAATCGGCGGCGGTTTAGCCGGATTAACTTCCGCCATTCACTTGTCAAAGTTGGGTTTTTCTGTGGTCGTTATCGAAAAAAATTCTTACCCGAAACATAAAGTTTGTGGCGAATATATTTCGAATGAAGTTTTGCCTTATTTTAAATGGTTGAACGTTGATATTGAAGCGTTAAAACCAACGCATATTAAAACTTTAAAATTTTCCTCAGAATCCGGAAAAGAGATCGAAACAAAATTGCCGCTCGGTGGTTTTGGCGTGAGCCGTTACATTTTAGATGAAGCACTTTATTTAAAAGCGCTTTCTCAGAATTGTATTGTTTTAGAAGATTTGGTGAATGAAGTTCATTATGAAAATGATCATTTTGAAGTTAAATTAAATTCAGGTAAAATTTTAAAATCAAAAATTGTGCTCGGTGCTTTTGGTAAAAGATCAAATTTAGATTTGAATATGAAGCGTGATTTTTCTCAAAATAAATCACCTTGGCTCGCCGTTAAATCTCACTATTCGGGAAGTTTCCCCGAAGATGTTGTCGGTTTGCATAAATTTAAAGGCGGTTATTGTGGCGTTTCAAAAGTGGAAAATGATGAGATTAATATCTGTTATTTAACTAATTTTAAATCTTTTAAAGAACATAAAAACATTGAAGATTTTCAGGAAAATGTGGTTTCAGGAAATCCGCATTTGAAGAAAATTTTAAAAAATTCAGTTCAGATTTTCGAAAAACCTTTAACGATTTCTCAGGTTTCTTTTGAGAAGAAAAAAAATGTAGAAAACCACATTTTAATGTTGGGTGACACCGCTGGATTAATTCATCCTTTGTGCGGAAACGGAATGGCAATGGCGATTCACAGCGCAAAATTAGCCTCAGAACAGGTTGAAAATTTTTTAACAGAAAAAATTTCGCGTGAAGAAATGGAAAAAAAATATTCCGAAAACTGGAATCTAAATTTTAAAAAAAGACTGCATTACGGAAGAATGCTTGGCAAAATTTTCGAAAATTCTGCGCTTTCGGAAACTTTAACAAAATTAATCACGTATTTTCCTTTTATGCTTCCCCTAATAATTAAAAAAACACACGGCAAAGAAATCGTGATCAATAAATAATGATTTTAGATACCACATACAGAACTGATTTAGAGGAATCTATGGATGATTTTTCGATGGATAATGAAGGTTTAATTACCGCGCTGGACGATATCGCAAAAATTAACCAACTTTTGGGCGGAAATGCTGTGACGTTAGACGGCGTTAAAAAACTGATAAAAGATATTCCAGCCGATCAAACGATTACCATTATGGATTTTGGCTGCGGAAACGGCGATATGCTTCGAATGCTTGCAGATTTTGGCAAAAAAAATAATATAAAATTTAATTTAATTGGAATTGACGCCAATGCCGCTTCTATAAGACATGCCGAAAAATGTTCCGAAAAATTTGATAATATTTCTTATTTGGCTGAAGATATTTTTCTTTACGATTTTTCAAAATATAATATTGATATTGCCCTAATTACGCTTACTTTACATCACTTTAAAGACGATGAAATATTAAATTTAATGAAAGTTATTTTTAATATTGTAAAAAAGGGAATTGTGGTTAATGATTTGCAGCGAAGCAAATTGGCTTACAGACTTTTCCAAGCGATAATTTTTGTTTTTAGATTAGAAAAAATGACCGCAAATGATGGTTTGATTTCTATCTTAAGAGGTTTTAAAAGACCCGATTTAGAGAAATTTTCTAAAAAATTAGGTTTAAAAAAGTACAGTATTAAATGGAAATGGGCGTTTCGTTACCAATGGATTATAGAGAAAATATGAGTGTAAAAGTAGTTTCAGTTGCCAAGCAACTGCCAAAATATTCCCGAAAAACTGAAGAAGTTTTACCATTTTTAGACCAATGGTTGGTAGATCAGGATGATCGCTTTCAAAGAAAAGTAAAGAAAATTTTCGAAGGCGCCGCTGTTGATGAACGCTATTCGATCATGGATCCAATGGAAGTTTTCACCGTAACTTCTTTTGAAGAAAAAAATAATATTTATGCGCGTGAAGTCGTGCTTTTAGGTGAACAGGTTTTAACGAATGCGCTAGAAAAGGCCAATTGGGACGGACAAAGTTTAGATTATATTATCACCGTGAGTTGCACCGGAATTATGATTCCATCTTTGGATGCGTATTTAATTAATAAATTGAATCTCCGTCAGGATATTATTCGGCTTCCGGTTACAGAAATGGGTTGTGCAGCCGGCGTTTCGGGGATGATTTATGCTAAAAAATTCCTGGAAGCGAATCCAAATAAAAGAGCCGCCGTTATCGCTGTAGAAGCACCAACTGCAACTTTTCAATTGGAAGATTTTTCGATGGCAAATATTGTTAGTGCCGCAATTTTTGGCGATGGTGCGAGTTGTGCGCTTTTGAGTTCGTACGAAGAAGATTTAGGACCGAAAATCATCGCCGAAGAAATGTATCATTTTTATAATAATGAACACATGATGGGTTTTCAACTCACAAATTCTGGTTTAAAAATGATTCTTGATATAGAAGTTCCCGATACGATTGCCGCGCATTTCCCTGAAATTGTGCATCCATTTTTAGCCAAACAAAATTTAAAAATTGACGATGTCGATTATTTAATTTTTCATCCCGGCGGAAAAAAAATTGTTCAGATGGTGGAAGGTTTATTTTCAGAATTGGGTAAAAATATTGATACAACGAAAGAAATTTTAAGATTGTATGGAAATATGTCGAGCGCGACCGTTTTATATGTTTTGGAAGATATTATCAATCAAAAACCGCAGAAAGGCGAAATCGGTTTGATGCTCAGTTTCGGCCCGGGTTTTTCAGCGCAACGCGTTTTATTGGAATGGTAGAAAATAATAAAAAATATTGGGCTTTAATTTTGGGTGGAAGTTCCGGTTTGGGATTGGCTTCGGCTAAAAAACTGGCTTCCGACGGCTTTAATATTTGCATTGTTCATAGAAATTCCCGCGCGGAAATGGCAGAAATTTCAGTAGAATTTGAAGAAATTAAATCTCAAAATACTTCTTTTCTAAATTTCAATTTAGATGCTTTAAATATTGAAAGTCAGGCGAAAATCATCAAAGAATTAAATTCTGTTTTAGGCGAAGATGGAAAGATAAAAGTTTTTGTTCACAGCATTGCAAAAGGAAATTTAAAAGCGATGGTTTCGGAAGACGAGAATGTCCTTTCAACGGATGATTTTTTTATTACATTTCAGGCAATGGCGGTTAGTTTGTATGATTGGACGCAACTTTTATTTAAAAATAAATTGTTCGCACAAGACAGCAGAATTATTGCTTTTACAAGCGAAGGCAGCACAAAACCGTGGAAATTTTATGCCGCCGTTTCCGCCGCAAAAGCAGGTTTGGAAGCCATTTCGAGAAGTATCGCTTTAGAATTTGCACCTTTTGGCATTAAATGCAATTGCATTCAAGCCGGCGTTGCAGAAACGCGTTCTTTAAAAATGATTCCCGGAAGCGAAGATTTAATTAAAAATTCCATCCAAAGAAATCCGAATAAAAGATTAACAACGCCAGAAGATGTCGCAAATGTGGTTTCTCTTTTATGCAAAGATGAAGCAAAATGGATCACCGGAAATGTAATTCCCGTCGATGGTGGCGAACATTTACAATAAAAAAATCCACTCAAATTTGAATGGATTTTTTAAATATTTACTAAAAATTTATTTTAAAGTTGGGTAATCTGTATAACCTTTTGCACCAGGCGTGTAAAAAGTATCTTGATCCGGATTATTTAATGGCGCATCAACGGCAAAACGCTGAACCAAATCTGGATTTCCGATAAATGGAACACCGAAAGAAACCAAATCCGCCAGATTTTCTTCAAGTGCTTTTTCTGCCGATTCTTTTAAAAATCCGCCATTGATTATAAATGTTCCTTTGTAGATTTCACGATAATGTTTCGCAATTTCAAAAATTGATTTCTGTGGATGATCGCCTTTCTCTGTAAATCCACTGAAATGTAAATAAGCCAAATCGTAATCATTCACTTTTTTCACCAAATATTCAAACATTTCCTGTGTTTCATTATCTTTCACCATTCCAAAAAGTCCGTCTAAATCTGGCGCAAGACGCAAACCAACTTTTGAAATCGGAACTTTTTTGGCGACAGCATCTAGAATTTCAAATAAAATTCTGCCTCTATTTTCGATAGAACCGCCATATTCATCATTTCTTTTATTAGAAGTCAAGGCAAAAAATTGGTGCAATAAATAACCATTTGCAGCGTGAATTTCCACGCCATCAAATCCCGCTTCAATTGCATTTACCGCTGATTTTACATAATCTTCAATTGTTCTTTTGATGTCTTCCAAAGTCATTTCTTTTGGTGCGACTGTATCTTTAAAACCATTATATGTGTAAGCCTGTGAATTGGGATTTACGGCGGATGGCGCCAAAGGAAGTTTTCCGTCGTGGAAATCAGGATGAGAAATTCTTCCAACGTGCCATAATTGAGCGAATATTTTTCCACCTTCTGCGTGAACTGCAGTTGTTACTTTTTTCCACGATTCTGTTTGTTCTTTTGTGTAAATTCCCGGAACATTGATGTAACCAACTGATTCTGTGCTTATATTGATGCCTTCCGTGATAATTAAACCCGCAGTTGCTCTTTGCGCATAGTAAGTTTGCATCAAATCATTGGCAAGGTATTCAGAATTGTCTGCCCGACTTCTTGTCATCGGTGCCATTACGATTTTGTTTTTTAAGTTTAAATTTTTTGAAGTGTATTTTTCAAATAGTTTCATTTAAATGTTTTTTAATTTATTAAATCTAGGCTTTGCAAATTCTATGCTGTTTAAGTTTTGTGGTGTTAGTCATTATCTATTACTTTTATAGACTTCAAATTTTAAGTGAAAAAAACATTGAACTGAAGTATTTTTTTTGCATCTTCACTTGTAATAAATTTTTAAATGAAATCTGAAGAAATTTTAAACAAATTACCTTATTCCAAACCATTTTTATTTGTTGATGAAATTTTGTCAGTTGATGAAAATGGGGTAGAAGGAACTTTCACTTTTGACGAGAATTTAGATTTTTACAAAGGTCATTTTGAAAATAATCCAATTACGCCGGGTGTTATTTTAACGGAATGCATGGCGCAAATTGGCTTGGTTTGTTTGGGAATTTTTTTAATTAAAAATTTGACGGAAAAAAGTTTAGTTGCATTAAGTTCGACACAAATTGAATTTCTGAAACCCGTTTTTCCAAATGAAAAAGTAGCCGTGATTTCTGAAAAAATATATTTTAGATTTAATAAATTGAAATGTAAAGTCTTAATGAAAAACGAAAATGGTGAAACTGTTTGTGAAGGTATAATTTCTGGCTTTGTTAAATAATTTTTCGAGTGATATTAAATTAATTAGAGATTTTTGGCGCACGGATTTCCACAGATTTTCTTTAAAATTTTTAAAATTTAAATCTTAAAATATCCGTGAAAATCTGTGGAAATCAGTGTGAAAATTATTAACAATTTTTATGAAAAATGAAAGAAAATAGAGTCGTAATAACAGGATTAGGCGTCGTTGCACCAAATGCAATTACAATTGATGATTTTTTAATTGCTTTAAAAGAGGGAAAATCTGGGATAAAATTTGACCAACAATTGGCAGATTTAAAATTCTCTTGTCAAGTTTCGGGAACACCAGAAATTTCCGAAGAAAAAAAACGCGAATATTTTTCTGAATTAGAACTTCGAAATTTCAATTCCACGGGAATTCTTTATGGCGTAATCGCAGGTTTAGACGCTTGGAAAGATGCAGGTTTAGAGATTAAAAATGAAGAAAATCCCGATTGGGAAAGCGGAACAATCTTCGGAACGGGAACTTCGGGAATTGGAAAATTTCGGGAAAGTATTTATAAAATTGATGATTTACAAACAAGAAAATTAGGAAGCACCGCAGTTTCTCAAACCATGAATAGCGGAATTTCCGCATATTTGGGCGGAAAATTAGGTTTAGGAAATCAAGTCACAACTAACTCTTCGGCTTGCACAACGGGAACAGAAGCAATTTTAATGGCTTTTGACAGAATAAAATCTGGAAGAGCAAAGCGAATTTTAGCCGGAAGTACAAGCGATTCCGGACCTTATATTTGGGCGGGATTTGATGCGATAAAAGTCTGTAATTTTAAATCAAATGATAGTCCTGAAAAGGCTTCCAGACCAATGAGCGAAACTGCCGCAGGATTTGTTCCCGGAAGTGGAGCGGGAGCATTTGTGGTGGAAGATTTAGAATCTGCTTTGGCTAGAAATGCAAAAATTTATTGTGAAATTCTCGGTGGAAACATCAATTCTGGTGGACAAAGAGGGGATGGAAGTATGACGGCGCCCAATTCTACCGCCGTTCAAAAGTGTGTAAAAGATGCTATTTTAGAAAGTGGAATAAACGCAAACGAAATAGAATACATCAACGGACATTTAACGGCAACTTCCAAAGATGCACTGGAAATTGAAAATTTAACGAAGGCTTTAAATAGAAATGGAGAAAAGTTTCCCTACATCAATTCCCTGAAAAGTCTTGTTGGACATTGTCTTTCCGCCTCCGGAAGTGTAGAATCTGTCGCCACAATTTTGCAATTAAAAAATAATTTTGTTGCACCAAACGTTAATTGCGAAGATTTGAAACCAGAAATTTTGGATTTAATTTCTAAAAAATCAATTCCCCAAACAATGATTTCCACGGAAATAAATATTGCTGCAAAAGTGAGTTTCGGTTTTGGTGATGTGAACGGATGTGTTATCTTTAAGAAATATTTTAAATAAAAAAAATGGAGAGAGAAGAAATGTTGACCAAACTAAAAGCCATCATAAAACCTTACGTTAAAAACGAAGAAGCACTTAGTAATTTAACGGAAAACACCAGTTTTATTAATGATTTAAACATTAATTCTGCCAATTTGGTGGATGTGATTTTAGATGTAGAAGAAGTTTTTGATATAGAAATTGATAACCATTCTATGGAAAAAATGACGAATGTGAAAGCCGCGCTTGCTGTGATTGAAGAGAAATTGGCAGAAAATAAATAAGAGATTTTATGAATTCTTCCGCTTAAAGTTAAATTAAAAAGAATTTTTAAAAATTCTAATTTTTTGCAAATCTTTAAAACCCGGCGAAATTTCAAATTTTGAATTGATGTCTAAAGCAAAAGGGTTTTGTCTTTTCAACTTTGTCAAAGTTTGATTTTCAATAAGATTAACTTTGACAAAGTTTTTTAATTCTTCTACGTTTTCGTTAGAAATCCCGCCACTCAAAAAGTAGGGTTTTTCGATTTTTAAATCGTTTAAAATTTGCCAATCAAAAGTTTTTCCTGTGCCGCCAAACGCTTTAGAATCGGTGTCAAATAATAAATAGTTGATAATTGTCGGTTGTCCGTTGATAGTTTTTTGTAATTCTTCTTTAGATTGATTTCCAATTCGGATGACTTTTATAATTTCAATTTTTGGATTCAATTTTTCTTTTAGTTTTAAAATAAAATCTTGGTTTTCATCGCCGTGAAGTTGAATAAAATTTAAATCTGCTTTCTCGGAAATTTCAATTATCTTTTCTAAAGTTTCATTAACAAAAACGCCCACTTTTGAATCTGATTTTATGGATTTTATTTCCTCTAAATTCAGAAAATTTAAAACATATCTCGTCGATTTTTCGAAGAAAATAAAACCTAAAAAATCTATTTCCAAGGAATTTAGTTCCTCAATTTGATTTAACTTTGTTAAGCCACAAACTTTTATTTTTAGATTTGAATTCATTGGTAAACTATTAAATTATTACATTTATTACAAATTCCTCAAAAATTTTTCCTGGATTTTCATTTTTCATAAAATATTCGCCCATTAAAAAGCCGTCAAAACCTTTTTCTTTTAAAAATTTAAAGTCTTCAACGCTGTAAATTCCACTTTCGGCGATTTTTAAAATACCTTCCGGAAGTTGATTTTTTAGGTTGATTGAATGATCCAAATCCACTTTAAAATCTTTCAAATTTCTATTGTTGATGCCAACAAAATCGACGTCTTTGTTAATGTGTTTTAATTCTTTTTCATCGTGAATTTCAAGTAAAACTTCCAAACCCATTTGATGAGAAAGTGCCGTGAAATCTTCAACTTGCGCTACTGAAAGATTGGCGGCAATCAATAAAATTACATCTGCACCAAAGGATTTTGCCTCGTAAAACTGGTATTCATCAATCATAAAATCTTTGCGCAAAATCGGGATTTCGATTGATTTTCTTACCCGCAAAATATCGTCTAAACTTCCGCCAAAAAACTGCTTGTCTGTTAAAATTGAAACCGCACTTGCACCAAATTTTTCGTAATTTTTTACGACTTCTAAAACATCAGATTGATCATTAATGATACCTTTCGAAGGCGATTGGCGTTTAAATTCTGCAATAATTCCAGATTTTTCTACCAATGATTTTTTTAATGAAATGCCTTTTTTTCGAAAAAATTCCGAATCCATTAGCTCGGTAAGTGAGACTTCGGCTTTTGCTTTTTTAACTTCGATTTTTTTACGTTCTATGATTTGATCTAAAATATTCATTTTGGTTGACTGTTTTTAGTTGTCGGTTGATGGTTTTGCTTGATGATTTTTGCTGACAACTATCAACTGTCAACTAACAACTTTAAGCATTTCAACGCTTTTCCACTTTCTAAACTTTCTTTGGCTAAATTAAGACAGGTTTCATAATCGCCAAATTTTTGTGTGCTTTCCAAAACAATCGCTGCATTTGCTGTAACAGCGGCGTTTTGCTCATAACTTCCGTTGCCTTCTAAAATGGTCCTGAAGATTTTTGCACTTTCTTTAATGGAATTTCCGCCTAATAATTTTTCCGCCTCAATTTTAGCAAATCCCAAATCTTCGGGTGCAACTATTTTTTCTCCGAAATTATTGATGATTTTGGTATCTGATGTTAGCGAAACTTCGTCATAGCCGTCTAATGCGTGAACGATTGTGAAATTTCTCTTTTGATTTTGAAGCAAATATTGATACAATCTCGCAATTTCTAAATTGTAAACGCCAACGACTGAAAATTTTGGTTGCGCCGGATTGACAAGCGGGCCCAAAATATTAAAAAAAGTTCGCAAACCAAGCCCTTTTCTGAGTGGCGCAACGGTTTTCAAAGCAGGGTGGAAGAGTGGTGCGTGTAAAAAGCAAAGCTTGGATTTTTCTAAATCCTTTTTTAAATCTGCTTCATTATTTTTGAATTTGTAACCCAATTCTTCTAAAACATTTGATGAACCAGAAACTGTAGAAACGCCGTAATTGCCATGCTTCGCAACTTTTTGTCCTGCACCTGCAACGATGAAACTTGTTAGCGTAGAAATATTAAAAGTGTTTTTTCCGTCGCCTCCAGTTCCGACAATATCGGCAAGATTTTCGCCTAAATTTATCGGAACTGCGAGTTGCATTAAAGCTTCACAAAAACCTTCCAGTTCTTCTAAAGTCAAACTTCTCATTAAAAAAACGGTAACGAAAGCCGTCACTTCATTTTCATTAAATTTATTTTGCGCAATTTCCGTTAAAATTGCTTTTGCTTCTGCTTTTGAGAGCGTATTGTGGTTAAATAAATATTGTAATATTTCTTTCATTATTTTAAATTTATTTTTTTTTATTCGCAGATATTTCGCAAATAACTAAATTGTGGTCGGAAAATTTTCGGTCAATTTCTATCATTTTATTAGTGTAAATTTTATCTTTTAGAAATTCATTATTTAAAACAATATGAATTGCACAATCTTTATTTTCTTTAGTTAAAATAGCCAAATCATTATCTTCAAAAAATTTCATCGTTTCAGAAACAATTACTTTGCTGGGATATTTAAAACCAGAAAATGAAATGTTGAAATCTCCAGAAAAACAAATATTACTTTTTAAATTCTCTATCTCTTTCTTTTGGTTTAATAAATCGTTTTTAAAATATTGATCTCGACCTCCAAAACTTCCTATAATACTGCCGA
Organism: Halpernia humi; assembly: GCF_900108025.1. GTDB lineage: Bacteria > Bacteroidota > Bacteroidia > Flavobacteriales > Weeksellaceae > Halpernia > Halpernia humi. The sequence goes on along the minus strand of NZ_FNUS01000007.1, from coordinate 106,842 downwards.
ACAAAACAAGTTCTCCAAATTCAGTTTTTATTTTTCCGCTGATGCATGTAAAGTTGTCGTACGTTTTTATTTCCTCTAAAATTTCATATTTACTGTAAATTGTAACGCGATTTTCTCCTTTGAAATAGGTTTGATTTTCAAAAAATTCAGGCAAAATATTCGATTCTAATTTGAAATATTCTTTTCCAAAATTGAGAATTGAGTTGGTTTCCCTCAAGAAAATTAAATCGGCATTATTTTCTTTTATAATATTTTCAATAAAATTAATTTTTTCAAATTGATTAATTTTCGGTCGTTCAACATTCCAACTTATAATTTTCATTTTATCAAAATTTAAGTAAGAAAATTCTCCAAAATTTCTCTTCCCTTGGGTGTTAAAATACTTTCCGGATGAAACTGAACCGCTTGAACATCGTAGGTTTTATGCTGCAAAGCCATAATCATTTCATCTTTATCAACCGCAGTAATTTCTAATTCTTCGGGAAAGTTTTCTGGGGAAACGGCCCAAGAATGGTATCTTCCGGCTTCAAATGTTTCTGGGAAATTTTTAAAGATTTCTGTGTTATTATTTAAAATTTTAACGTCTGTGGCAACGCCGTGAAAAATTTCAGAAAGGTTAATTAATTTTCCATCAAAGGCTTCACCGATTGCTTGCAGACCAAGACAAACACCGAAAATTGATTTTGTAGGCGAGTAAGTTTTAATTAAATCTAATAAAATCCCAGATTCTTCGGGAATTCCCGGACCGGGCGAAAGTATGATTTTATCATATTTTTCCACTTCCTCCAAGGCGATTTCGTCATTGCGAAAAACATCAATTTTTTCGCCTACAATTTCTTCAATCATTTGAACCAAATTGTATGTGAAACTGTCGTAATTATCTAAAACCAGAATTTTGGTTGTCGGTTGTCGGTTGTCGGTTGTCGGTTGTTCTTTATTTTTACTCATTTTTTTATAATTTATTTTTTAGTCGTTGTGAAATTTCTGTCAACTGACAACTAAAAACGATCAACTAAATAGATTCTGCTTTTATAATGGCTTTTTTTAAAGCGCCCAATTTATTATTTACTTCTTGTAATTCATTTTCAGCGGAAGATTTTGCGACAATTCCTGCGCCCGCTTGGTAAAATAAAGTGTTATTTTTACTTAGAAACGTGCGAATCATAATCGCTTGGTTGCAACTTCCATCAAAACCTACAAAACCCAAACAACCGCCATAATAACCACGAGACGTGTTTTCGTAGTTATCAATAAGTTCCATTGCTTTATATTTTGGCGCACCGCTCAAAGTTCCTTGTGGAAAAGTAGTTGCAATCATATCAAACGGATTTTGATTAGCAGAAACATCTGCTGTGACTTCAGAAACCATGTGAATCACATGAGAGAAAAACTGAATTTCTTTTAATTTCGTGACCGTTGTATTTTTGCCAATAATACTTAAATCATTCCGCGCCAAATCAACAAGCATCGTATGTTCGGCGTTTTCTTTGGCGTCTTTTTTTAATAATTCTGCGGATGCTAAATCTTCTTCTAAAACGCCGGTTCTTTTAAAGGTTCCCGCGATTGGATGGATGATTGCCTTGCTGTTTTTAATAATTAATTGGCTTTCTGGGGAAGAACCAAAGAGTTTATAATCGCCATAATCAAAGTAAAATAGATAAGGCGACGGATTGATGTTCCGTAAAGCGCGATATACATTAAATTCGTCACCTTGAAATTTTTGCTGAAATCTTCGGCTTAGAACCAATTGAAAAACATCACCCCGGAAACAATGTTTCTTTGCTTTTTCTACGTTTTCTAGGTATTCTTCATTTGTTAAATTAGATTTTTCTTCTTCAATTTTTTCAAAAGGAAAAACAGGTGCATTTTTTTGATTGATTAGATTTTCAATTTTAGAAATTTCAGATTTTAAGCCTTTTATTTTATTTTCAATCAAAAACATTTCATCATTAAAATGATTAATTGCAATTACAAATTGGTAGAATCTGTATCTTAATAATGGAATTTTATTTTCGGGAGATTGCGCTTTAAATTTAATGTTTTCAAAAAAAGGAATGCCGTCGTAACTTGTGTAGCCAAATAAACCTTGCGCAGATTTGCCAATTTCTAAATTGGGTTGTTCGCCATTAAAACAAGAAGAAAAATTTTGTAAAACCGCTGTTAATTTTTCATTCTTTAAATCCATTTTGAAAGAGGCTTCGTTGGGAAATTTTATTTCTGCTTCATCAAAATTTCTGATTTCAATTCCTGCAATGGCGTTTACGGCAATGAAAGAGAAATTATTTTGGGTATTTTGGTTTCCCGCACTTTCCAATAAAACCGTATCTCGAAACTGGTCGCGCAAGCGAAGATAAATTCCGACTGGCGTAAAAAGGTCGCTTAAGGTAGATTTTACGGTGGTTTTAAAATTTATTTTTTGTGAAAATTGCATATTTTATTTTGATATTTTTTAATTTAAAGACATAAAAAAAGACTTTAACGTATCGCTAAAGTCTTTTAAAATCTTAATCTATTTATTTAAAAATTAAACATAAGAAATGTATTTCAGACCCGCGAAGAGTTGAAATGCCACCACCAATTTTTGTTTAATATTTTGTTCATTTTCTATCTGTAAATTGAAAGGCAAATGTAAAAAAGTTTTTTTGAAATCATTCATTTTATTTAAAAAAAATGATAAATATTTGCTTTTTGGGAAAAATTAACATTATCTTTGATAAAATTAAAAAATATTATTATGAAAAAATTATTCGTAGCAGCTTTTATCGGCGCATTAACACTTACATCTTGTTCAAAAAAAGCAGAATCAACAGAAAGCAACACCATGATGACAGAACCAGATAGCGCAGCAATGAAGTCTGATAGTTCAGCAACGGCTCAGCCAATGGATTCTACTGCAGCAGCAATGCCCGCAAAAACTGATAGCGCAATGGCAAAATAAGTAATATTTTACTTTAAAAAAAGCAGCTAAATAATAGCTGCTTTTTTTGTGAAAAATTCTATTCTTCTACATTTTTTAATGACATTAATAACTGATAGGCGCCTTTTGTTACAAATTTTTTCTTAGCATTTTCTGCACTGAAATTTAATAATTCAGTAAAACCATTTTCAGAATTACCAATGTTTACGGGAAACATTTTGTAAGTTTTAGGTTTAATTTCCTCAAAAATATATTGTTTTTCTTCCCAAGTTACAATTGCTTCATCAGGAATTGCGAGTGCTTTTTGGGCATTAGTTTCTATTTCAGCATTCATAAAAGTCCCCGGAATAAGTGCTAAATTTTCATTAGCAAAATGACAATGCACCAAAACACTTCGGTCTGGCGTGAAATCTTTTCCGATGATAAAAACGCGTGCTTCATATTTTTTTGTTGGATCTTGGTTGGTGTAAGCAAACACTTTTTGCCCAACTGAAATTTTATTCAAATCTTTTTCAAAAACCTTTAAAGCCAAGTGAAGATCGCCTGTGTTCACCACGTCAAACATTTTATCCATCGGCGAAACATATTGCCCGATATTTACATTAACAGAAGAAACGTAGCCTGAAATGGGCGAAATCACGGCAAAAGTTCTTCTAATATTGTTTGCATTTAAAGTGCTTGGATTAATGCCCATCGCTGCTAATTTTTGGGCAGTTGCCTTCATCGTAATATTTTGGTTATTAGAGTCGTTGAAAGCCTTTTGGGTAACTTTATCTGAACTGGCTTTATTTGCATTCAGATCTTTTTGGCGAGAATAATCTTGTTGTGCATATTGCAAATTCGACTTTGCTAAAAGATAATCTTGCTGCAATTGCACCAATTCTGGATTTTCTAATACTGCTAAAGTTTGGCCTTTTTGCACAAAATTTCCAGGCATAAATCTCGACACTTTCACATAACCGCCGCTTGGCGCGGAAACACTCGCCATCGTCTGTGGTGGAACATCAACTTGGCCGTTCAGAAAAATTTTGTTGGCAATATCTAATTTATCTAAATTTTTAGATTCAATGCCAGAATTTTTAATTTGTAAATCTGTTAAAGTAATTTGATTTCCAGTTACTACCGAAGTTTTTTCCGTCTGCGTTTCTTCCTTAGAACAGGATAAAATTGATAGACTGATAAATATTAAAAGTATTTTTTTCATTTTAAAAAGTTTTGTTAAGCGTCACCGCCAATCATATTTGAGACGATGCCTTTTCTGTTAGTATTTTCTGAAATGGCAATTCCTACGAAATGTAAAAGAATGAAAGCCGGAGTCCAATAAACTGCGAATTTGTGAACTGTTTCTGAAAGATCACGAATTGATTCTGAACCAAGATCATATTTTAAAATTGCGCCTGTTACTATTTGCACGGCAATTAAAAGATAAAACGCGAGATACATCAAACCTTGAAATTTGTCTTTATTTAAAGTATTTTTAGAAAAAGGATTCGGAAATTTTATGCCTTTTGCGAGCATATAAACTACTCTCGCAATAAACGCGAAAGTAATAAGATAAGCGGCATAAACGTGCCAATCAAACATTGGCGACTGAATTGAATGAACAATTGGCCGCAAGGCTTGTTTGTCTAAATTTAAACTTTGGATTTCAACATTTTTATTAATCGCTGTTGTAATAACGGTTTTGCTCATCCAGTACATTCTTAAAAATCCGGTAATAAATAAAACCGACATTCCCAAAGCAATAATCCAATGTAGAGATCGATGTAGAACTGTATTTTTTTTCATAATAAATTATTGTTGAGTTAAGTTGTTGATTTGAATGATTTTCTCGTTCAGCATTTTTTGGCTGTCAATTAATTTATTTTGCACGTCTAAACTTTGATTAATTAAAATAGACCATTCTAAATAATTAATTTCACCTTCGTAATACAATCGATTGGCAGTTTTCATAATAGTTTCTGCATTTGCTAAACCTTTATTTTTATAATAATCGGTTTCACTTTTCAGTTTTTCATATTCGCCGAGAAGCATTGCATATTGGTTTTTAAGGTTTTTAGAACCGATTTCATAATTATTTTCTGCAATAAGTTGGTTTATTTTTTGACCTTCAATTACAGATTTTTGAGCGGAATTAAAAAGTGGAATTCCCACGCCAATCATTCCAGAATTAAAACGCGCTGATCTTCCGTAGAAGTTATTATCTGCGCCGTTTCCGTACATGCTAGAATTGAAATAGGTGAAATTTAAAGTTGGTAAAAGTTTAGACTTTTCTGCTTTTAATTTTGCCAATTCTATATTTTTTTGCTGTTCTAATTGTTTTAAAACTATTGGATTTCCCGCATAATTAAGTTCTAGATTTTCAAGATTTAAATGGTAAAAATCAGAATTTTCGTTCACATAAAAATTGTCATCATTAATGAGATAATTAAACTGGGAAAGGGAAATTTGTCGGTCTTTTCTGAGATTTTCTAGTTGAATTTTGGCCTGACTTCTGTAATTTTCTGCGGTTGTTTTTTCCAGAATGTTACTTTCGCCTTTTTTCAGTCGAAGTTCTGCGCGCTGATAATAATTGGTGTAAATAGAATCGGCTCTCAAAAGCAGTTTTTCTTTTTCATTTTGATAAATCAATTCATTATAAACCAAAGCGATTTCCCGTTTCAGTTGCCATTTTTGAACGTCTAAACTGAGCATAGAATTTTTCCATTCTTCTAGCAAAACTTGTTTGTGAGAATTGTAAAATCCAGGTAATCTTAAAGTTTGACTAACAGAAAATTTGTTATCTGTGTAAGCAGAATTAATTTGCCCGATTTCACCGGAAATATTGAGCGGATCGACTACGGCGTAAGATTTCTTAATCTTGTCTTGATAATCAATTCGAAGTTGGCCGTTTTTTAAATTGAGATTATTTTTGAAGGCTTTTTCATAAGCAGTTTCCAAAGAAATTGCAGTTTGGGCTTTCATTAAAAATCCGAATAATAAAGAAAAGACGGCGAATATTTTTATAATTTGTTTCATTGTTTTTTTTATTTAATTAAACTTGTTGGTTGCGAAAACCTGCAGCCCGACTTGAGTGCAGCTCTTTTTTTGTGTAGCAAAGCGGAACAAAAAAAAGCGGGAACGGAAGGCGGAAATTGCTGCCCAAAAAATTCTAAACTTCATCATTGTAACCATCTTCTTCATCTGTAACTTCCACAATTTTTTTACGCGTATCTGGGAAATGTTCTTCAAACCAAATATAAATTAAGGGTAAAAAATAAAGTGTGAGAAAGGTCGCTAAAAGCAAACCGCCTATTACTACAGTTGCTAAAGGACGTTGAACTTCCGCGCCTTCTCCGGTGCTTAATGCCATTGGTAAAAAACCTAAAGATGCCACAAAAGCGGTCATCAAAACTGGACGTAATCTGGTTTTTCCGCCAATTTTTACCACGTCTTTTAAATCTGGATGTAATTTCTTTTGGCGATTAAATTCTGCGATTAAGACAATTCCATTTAAAACGGCAACCCCGAAAAGTGCGATAAAACCGACACCTGCGGAAATACTAAAATTCATCCCACGGATCCAAAGTGAGAGAATGCCGCCAATTGCCGAAAGTGGAATGGCAGAAAAAATCAGTAAACCGTATTTTATGGAATTAAAGGCAAAATAAAGCATCAATAAAATCAATAGTAAACTAATTGGAACGGCGATCATCAAACGGGATTTTGCCTGTTGTAGATTCTCAAAAGTTCCACCATAAGTAATAGAATATCCAGGTGGAAGTTTAAAATCTTTATCGACTACTTTTTGCAAGTCTTCTACAGTGGACTGAATATCGCGGTTTCGTACATTAAAACCAACAATAATTCTGCGCTGCGCATTTTCCCTTTGGATTTGGTTGACGCTTTCTTTTAACTCAACATTTGCGACAGAACTCAACGGAATTTCAATTCCTGAAGGTGTAGAAATCAATAAATTATTCACATCTTCCACATTTTTCCTTTTTTCGCCATCTAAACGAACGACCAAATCAAATTTCTTCTCGCCTTCAAACACAGAACCTGTGGATTGCCCTGCAAAAGCCGTGTTTACAATATTATTGACATCTTCTACATTGAGTCCGTATTGCGAAAGTGCGTCACGTTTATATGAAATCACGATTTGCGGCATTCCAGAAATTGGTTCTACATAAATATTTTGAGCGCCGTTAATTTTCTTCGAAATCGCACCCAATTTCTCTGCATAAACTTTTAAAGTATCCAGATTTTCGCCGTAAATTTTACAAACGACATCTTGCCTTGCGCCTGTCATTAATTCATTAAAACGCATGGCAACAGGATATTGAAAAGAGTAGGTTACGCCTATAATATTTTTCTTTAATTCAGCAGACATTTTTGCGGCGAGATCGTCATAAGTAGTTGCAGATTTCCATTCTTTTCTTGGTTTTAAAATAATCATCATGTCACTTGCATCAATCGGCATCGGATCGGTTGGGATTTCGCTACTTCCTGTTTTCCCGACAATTTTTTCAATTTCTGGGAATTTCTTTAATAAAACTTGCTGTGATTTTAAAATAGCGTCTGTGGAAGTTTTAAGATTACTTCCGGGTAAAACTCTCGTGTCAACTGCAAAATCGCCTTCGGGAAGTGTTGGGATAAATTCGCCACCTAATCTTGACATTACAAATAATGAAATGAAAAATAAACCAACAACGCTGAAGAAAATTATATTTGGAATTTTTAAAACTCTATTTAAAGTTTTGTGGTAAAAACTTTCTAATTTGTCCATTAATTTATCAGAAAAGTTTTTCTTATTATTTATTTTTTTAGATAAAAATATGGAACTCATCATCGGAATGTAGGTCAGAGAAAGTATAAACGCACCAAGTAATGCGAAAATTACCGTTTGCGCCATTGGTTTGAACATTTTTCCTTCAATGCCTTGCAAGGTTAAAATCGGTAAGTAAACTATTAAGATAATAATTTGCCCAAAAACCGCAGAATTCATCATCGTGCTAGAAGAAGTGTAAACCTCTCGGTTCATCATTTCTTGTGAAATCTTTTTGTCTTGAAATTTATTCAAATGTTTAAATCGGTGTAAAATAGCCTCGACAATTATGACGGCGCCATCTACAATTAAACCAAAATCCAACGCGCCTAAACTCATTAAATTCCCAGAAACCCCGAAAATGTTCATCATAATAATCGCAAAAAGCATCGCCAAAGGAATGACCGACGCCACCAATAAACCTGCACGGAAATTTCCAAGAAATAGAACCAGAACAAAAACCACGATTAACGCCCCTTCCATTAAATTTTTGCTTACAGTTCCAATGGCGTTATCTACCATTTTGGTTCGGTCTAGAAATGCGTCTATTTTTACACCTTCGGGAAGAGTTTTTTGGATTTCTGCAATTTTTGTTTTTACTTCTTTTATAACCTCATTTGAATTCGCACCTTTCATCATCATTACAACGGCACCAGCAACTTCGCCTTTCCCGTTGTAAGTCATAGCGCCGTATCTGATGGCTTTTCCATACTGAACTTTTCCGATATTTTTTATTAAAATCGGTGTTCCGTCTGGTAAATTTTTAACAACCGTATTTTCAATATCTGGGATTTTATTCATTAAACCTTCCGTTCTAATGAATAAAACACTTGGTCCTTTTTCAATATAAGCGCCACCCGTATTTTGATTGTTTTTTTGAAGCGCACTAAAAACTTCGGAAATCGTAACGCCCATTGATTTCAAAATGGCTGGATTAATGGCGACTTCATATTGTTTTAGATTTCCACCAAAACTCGCAACATCTGCAACGCCCGGTGTTCCGAGTAATTGTCGGCGAACAATCCAATCTTGAATGGTTCGTAATTCCATAGGATTATAGCGGTGTTCAAATCCTTTTTTGGGACGAACAACATATTGATAAATTTCACCTAATCCTGTGGAAATTGGCGCCATTTGTGGAACGCCTAAATTGGCTGGAATATCTTTTGAAATTTGTTGCAAACGTTCTGAAACTTGTTGACGAGCCAAATACAAATCCACATCATCTTTAAAAACGATGGTGATAACTGATAAGCCAAAACGCGAAAAACTTCGCATTTGCTTGATTCCCTGTATATTGTAATTAATTTGTTCTAAAGGAAAAGTAATGAAACGTTCTACATCTGGTGCACCCAAACTTGGCGAAACCGTGATAATCTGAACCTGATTATCTGTAATGTCGGGAACGGCATCAATAGGAAGTTTTGTGAGTTCGAAAAGTCCATAAATAATTAAACCGAGTGTCATTAAGACAACAATAAGTTTATTCTTTATAGAGAACTCTATAATTTTATTAAGCATTTTATAGGAGATTTTAGGCTTCGTTAGAATTTAAAATTCTAGCAAAACTTTTAAATTAATTTAAAATTAAATTCAGTCAAAATCTTGCGATATGACTTAAAAAAAACAAAAGAGAAATAATTAATTAAATTTTGGGCGGTTCCCAAATTTGCTTAAATATAGAAGGGTAGAATTTTTCTGAATACGAAAAATTGGAAGAATAATCCACATAAATTAAAGGATGCGGAACATTTATGGATGCCTTTTCTGGCGGGATATTAATAGTAAGAAAAGACGTGAAATTATCATGAGTTTTGAAAGGTAATTTCATGTCATCAGAATAATCTTTATCTTTCACTTGCTTGTCTAAATAATGCATTTTGAAAAATGCGTAAAGCGACATATTAGGATTTGCTTTTTTGTGTGTGATGTAATGTCCGATTAAATTAGGAAGTTTTACAACTTGCCTAACTTCGCAAAAGGAAATTAAGTAAGTAAAAATCATAAAGTAAACGACATATTTTTTCACAAAGCAAATCTAATGAATTTAATCCAGAAAAAACCGATTAAAAAAAATTTGGAATGATTAAAAATAAAGCAAAAAGTTGTTCTAAAAATTATAATTTAGTAATTATTTAGATCTAAATTGAACTTAAGATTTAGAATATTTTCGTTAAAAAATCATTAAATTTGCAATCTTAAAAAAGCAACAATAATGCAATTATCAGAACAGGAAGTCATTCGCAGAGAAAAATTAACTAAATTAAACGCTTTAGGAATTAATGCGTATCCAGCAGATGAATATAAAATTTCAGATTCCACAGAATCCATAAAAAAAGAGTTTTCTGAAGGCAAAAAAGTAAAAATTGCAGGAAGATTAATGTCTCGTAGAATTCAAGGAAAAGCATCTTTTGCTGAATTGCAAGATTCTTCAGGGAAAATTCAAGTTTATTTTAATAGAGATGAAATCTGCCCAGGTGATGATAAAACTTTATACAACGACGTTTACAAACATCTTTTAGACATCGGTGATATCATCGGGATTGAAGGCGAATTATTCACCACTCAAGTTGGCGAAATGACCGTGAAAGTTACCAATTTCACTCTATTAACTAAAACTTTGCGCCCGCTTCCACAACCAAGAACCGATGAAGATGGTAAAGTTTATGATGCTTTCAACGATCCTGAATTGCGTTACAGACAGCGATATGTCGATTTAATTGTAAATCCGCAAGTGAAAGAAGTTTTCATTAAAAGAACAAAATTGTTCAATGCAATGCGAACTTATTTTAATGAAGCAGGCTATTTTGAAGTTGAAACACCAATTTTGCAAGCCATTCCGGGTGGTGCAGCAGCAAAACCATTTATTTCTCACCACAACGCGTTAGATATTCCTTTGTATTTAAGAATTGCAAATGAACTTTATTTAAAAAGATTAATTGTTGGCGGATTTGATGGCGTTTATGAATTTTCTAAAAATTTCCGAAATGAAGGAATGGACAGAACGCACAATCCAGAATTCACGGCGATGGAAATTTATGTCGCTTATAAAGATTACAACTGGATGATGGATTTCACCGAAAAATTGTTAGAATTTTCTGCAATTCAGGTTAATGGAACTTCAGAATCTACTTTTGGCGAGCACACAATTAATTGGAAAGCGCCTTATCCAAGAGTTTCAATGACGGAAGCCATTCAAAAATTTACCGGTTTTGACATTACAGGAAAAACGGAAGAAGAACTTTTTACTTTCGCTAAATCCATCGGAATTGAAGTTGATGAATCAATGGGAAAAGGAAAATTAATTGATGAAATTTTTGGCGAAAAATGTGAAGGAAACTTCATTCAGCCAACTTTTATTACAGATTATCCAATTGAAATGTCGCCTTTAACAAAGAAGCACAGAACAAAAGAAGGTTTAACGGAACGTTTTGAATTAATGGTGTGTGGAAAAGAAATTGCAAACGCTTATTCAGAATTAAATGATCCAATTGATCAGAGAGAGCGTTTTGAAGCGCAAATGGCACTTTCAGAAAGAGGCGATGATGAAGCGATGTTTATCGATAATGATTTTCTTCGCGCTTTAGAATACGGAATGCCGCCAACTTCTGGTTTGGGAATCGGAATGGATCGTTTGATCATGTTTTTAACCAATAATGAAAGCATCCAAGAAGTATTATTTTTCCCACAAATGCGACCAGAAAAGGTTTTGCCAAAAGTAGAATTGTCAGAAGATGATGAATTGCTTTTAAAACTTTTAAATCAAAATAACGGCGAAATGTCACTCAATGATTTAAAAGAACAATCAAAATTTTCGGGTAAAAAATGGGATAAATCTTCTAAAAATTTAGCCAAAAATAATTTGATAAAAATTGAAAAAACAGAAGAAGGAATTTCTGTGAAAATTGTTTAATTAAAATTTAAAAATATTTTTAAGAGAGTTTTTGTCATTCCGTAGGAATCTTTGCTGCTTAGATTCCTACGGAATGACAAAGGTCGTTAACAAAAAAATCCTGAAAATTTTCAGGATTTTATATTTTACAAATTCAAAAACAATCTCGGATTCACCGGCGTATTATTTTTACGCACTTCATAATGCAAATGTGGCCCGGTTGAGCGACCTGTATTTCCAGATTTTGCAATCACATCATTTACTTTTACCACGTCGTTTGATTTCACTAAAAGTTCCGAAAGGTGTCCGTAAAGTGTGTCTAAACCATTTCCGTGAGAAACAATAATGCAATTTCCGTAACCCCCTTTTTGCCCAGCAAAAATAACTTTTCCCGCAGCAGCACATCTTACAGGCGTTCCGTAAGCAACGGCAATATCCAAACCTTTATGAAACTGAATTTGATCGGCTTCAGGTGCGGCATTTGCTTGAGTTGGCGTTTTACCTAAACTATCTTTTGCGACAGATTTATTTACTGAAGCCAATATCACCGTTCTGTTTGGAATTGGATTTATTCTTTTACCAAAATTTGAAGAAATATAGCCATCTGTGGGAATTCCCAAAGGAATTGTCTGCAATTTATTTTGAAGATTTACCAAATATTGACTGTAGCGATTGCTTTGTTTAGAAAGATAAATAGCGTTATTTAAACTATCTTTTGCAAGATAATTAATTCTAGAGTCTTCAATATTTTTTGAGGCTAAAAATTGATGTAAATCCCGAACAGTTTGGTCGATTTGGCCTAAATCTGTCTTCATTTTAAAATAATCGATACTGTCTTTTTTAGTATTTATTTTTACTAAATTCACCACATAGTTTTTATCATCTCGCTCTGAAAATAACTTTGCTATAATGATGCTTTGGGCAAATATTAAAAATAAAAAAACGCCTAAAAGTAAATTTATGTTTTTCTTTCTTTTCAGAAATTGTCGCATATCAAGTTTTTAAATTAAAATTTTAGACGGCAAAATTAAAAATTTATTGTATTTATAATGTAGAATTAACAAACTTTATGAGTTGAACTTAAAATTAAATTCATAAAAAATCGTTTTTAAATTATGCTTCACATTACTTATCTTTGTAACCCTGAGAAATTATTATGACAAAAATTAGCGCTGATAAAAAAAAAGTTTGTAAAAATTTTGATGAAAACTTACCTAGAGTTGGGGTAGTCGGAAGTGGTAGTTTTGCCACGGCCATTGTGAAAATGTTGGTAGAAAACTCTGAAAAAGTGCATTGGTGCGTGCGAAATGAATTTGTAAAAGGTGCTATTGAACTTCGCGGGCATAATCCAGTTTATCTTACTTCAGTTAGTTTTAACAAAGAAAATCTGGCAATTACAACAGATATAAACGAGTTGGTTTCCAATTGTGACGTGATAGTTTTGGCGACGCCGTCCATTTATTTGTCGGATGCGATTGAAAAAATGACTTGCGATTATACTTGCAAAATTTTCGTTTCAGCCATCAAAGGAATTGTGCCGAAAGTGAATGATGTGGTCGCGCATTATCTTCGGGATGAATTCAAAATCGGATTTCGTTGTCAGGCGGTCATTGCCGGTCCTTGTCACGCGGAAGAAGTCGCGATGGAAAGACTTTCTTATCTCACAATTGCAACTGCAGAAGATAAAGTGGGCGAAATTTTAAAAAAATTATTTGCTTCAGATTTTATCAATGTTCATACGAGCAAGGATATTTTAGGAAATGAATACAGCGCAATTCTCAAAAATATTTACGCCATTGGCGCCGGAATGGCGAGTGGATTGGGTTATGGCGATAATTTCGCGGCTGTTTTTGTCTCAAATGCGATTCGAGAAATGGAAGTTTTTTTAGAAGCCATTTATGAAGAACCGCGCGATGTGAATGAAAGCGCCTATCTCGGCGATTTACTCGTAACTGCTTATTCCTTGTTTTCTAGAAACCGAAGTTTGGGAAATTTAATTGGAAAAGGTTACACCGTAAAATCTGCCATTCAATCTATGAATATGATTGCGGAAGGTTATTACGCCGCAGATTCTGTCTATAAAACAGGAAAAGAAAAAGGGTTGGATTTACCGATTATCAATACGATTTACAATATTTTGTACGAAGAAAAAAGCGCTGAAAAATTGTTTAAAAAACTAACGCTGAAGTTGAATTAGGTTTTTTTTTGAGAATTATCCTTGTCAAGGTTTAAAACCTTGATAAGGTTCAAAAAAAAGCAATACATTTTTTTAATTCAAATAAATTTCCCAAAACAAAACTTTTCCCGAAAAATTCTAGGATTATATTTTAAAACAAATCCGAATGCGATCCAATATCCAAAAGATAAATCTCTTTCAATTCATCATCTTGTTCCCAAATTAAAAGTAAATCGGGTAAAATATGACATTCCAAGCAACCTTTGTAATTTCCAATTAATTGATGAGGTTTCATTTTAAAAGGAACAGCATCAAAGCCACCAGATTTAAGAAATTCCAACAATTCTAATATTTTACTTCTTTCTGAAGGTTTATTCAAATATTTTTTAAGAGATTTCTTAAATCGAGTTGAAGGAACTAAATTATAATTCATTTTCTACATCTTGAAATAAATCTTCCACTTCAGAATATCTTTTCAAAGATGCTCTTTCTTTTTTAGATTCTGCAATTCCTTTTTTAGTGTCTTCATTTGGTTCTTTATATTCCAAAGCATCAAAAAGTGTAGTTTCTATAAAATTATTTAAACTTCTGTTTTCTTTTTTTGCCAATTTTTCTATGTAGTTGTACAAATTAGAATTCAATCGTAAAGAAGTTGCTTTTTTTTTGGTTTCAATTGTATTCATTGTGGTGTATTTTAAATACAAATATAGGTAATATTAAATTTAATTCCCAATAAATTTCCCAAAACAAAACTTTTCCCGAAATTCGTAGCATAAAATTGATTTATGCCAAATTTTTTAACCAATACAGATATAAAAAGCGAATACGACGTCATTTTAGTCGGTGGCGGAATAATGAGTACCACCTTGGGAACATTACTTCACGAGTTTGATCCGAACTTAAAAATTGCCATTTTTGAACGTTTGGGGCGTTTTGCAAAAGAAAGTTCAGCCGCCTGGAATAACGCCGGAACAGGACATTCCGCTTTTTGTGAACTGAATTATACACCCGAAAAAGAAGATGGAACAATAGATATTTCCAAAGCCGAAAATATCGCCGAGCAGTTCGAGGTTTCAAAACAGTTTTGGTCTTATTTGGTTTCAAAAAAATACATTGCCAATCCGAAAGATTTCATTAATTCTTGTCCGCACATGAGTTTGGTTTTTGGTGAAAAGGATGCCGAATTTTTAAAAAAACGCTATGATACAATGGTGACTTCGAATTTATTTAAAGGCATGGAATTTTCCACCGATTTTGAACAGTTAAAAGAATGGATTCCTTTAATAATGTCTAAAAGAAAGGAAAACGAAGTTCTCGCTGCCACAAAAATGGATCTCGGAACGGACGTCAATTTTGGAAGTTTAACCCGAAAAATGGGACGTTTTTTAGCCGAAGATTCTTTGGTTGATGTTTTCCTTTACCAAGAAGTAAAAGATTTAGATATAGAAAAAGATGGCACTTGGAAAATGAAAGTGAAAAACAGAATGACAGGCAAAAGCCAGAAAGTTTCCGCAAAATTCGTGTTTTTAGGTGCAGGAGGTTATTCTCTGCCACTTTTGGATAGTTCTGATATTAAAGAAAGTGAAGGTTATGGCGGTTTCCCGGTTTCCGGGCAATGGTTGGTGACTCATAATGAAGAATTAGTGGCGCAACATGAAGCGAAAGTTTACACGCAAGCCGGTTTAAATGCGCCACCAATGAGCGTTCCACATTTAGATTTGCGATTAATTGATGGTAAAAAAGCCTTATTATTTGGGCCTTTTGCGGGTTTTTCTACGAAATTTTTAAAAGAAGGCAGTTATTTAGATTTGCCGGAAAGCATTAATTTTTCAAATATTCGTTCGCTTTTCGGCGCTTGGTGGCATAATTTGCCTTTAACTAAATATTTAATAGAGCAAGTGGCGATGACAAAATCTCAGCGAATGGCGCATTTAAGGCAGTTTGTAAAAGATGCAAAAGAAGAAGATTGGGAATTAAAAGTAGCAGGACAACGCGTGCAAGTCATTAAAAAAGATGGCGAAAAAGGTGGAAAATTAGAATTTGGAACTGAAGTAGTTATAAATAAAAACAAAACTATCGCTGCAATTTTAGGCGCTTCACCGGGCGCTTCAACTGCGGCTCATGCGATGCTTCATATCATTGAAGGATGTTTTGGCGACAAACTTCAAAATGAATGGTATGAAAAATTACTAGAAATCATTCCAAGTTATGGTCAGAAATTGTCAGAAAACGCCGAGTTAACTGAAAAAGTGAGGAATTATTCTAAAGAGATATTGGAATTAAACTATTAATATGATACTTTTTACCATTAAGACTGGATTAAGATATTAAGATAATTAAGTTGAACGAAATTAGTTATTTAAACGTATTTAAAAAATTTACACAAATTTTCCAGACCTTAATATTCTTAATTCCTTCATAAATCTTAATGTTTTAATTTCTAATTTTTTCATTAAATTCTTTTAAAAGTATAATTTTAAAAACCGATAATTTGTCCACAATTGTAAAACCTTTCATTGAAGCGGAAATTTTAAAGGAAATTCAAAACGAAATTGCCGTGGAGAAACAGGTCATTGTACATTGTTGTTTCAAAAATAATTTTGCATTTGGAAACCTTATTAGAATCTGGAAAACAACATTTTTGTTAGACGCGCAATCAGCTCATAAAAGCAAACTGCTTTTTGAAGACAATATTTGTTTTGGTCCAAAATGGATGGAGGTTCCCTTGGTAGAAAATTATTGGTTTACTCTGATTTTTAGTGCTTTACCAAAAGATTGCACCTATTTTGATTTGGCTGAAATTATACCAGAAAGCGACGGTTTTTATGTTTCAAAAATTAAGCGAAACAGAACGGATGTCTATAATATTAATCTTTAAATCATACAAAATAACATGAGAAATATTTTCTATATTTTTATTTCTTTTCTAATTATTTCTTGCGCGAGTGCGACAAATAAATCTGAAATTGCGGATATTCAAAAGTTTCAAAAAAACTTAAATGAAGAATATCAAAACCCCGAAGAAACGCCTTTGCGTGGGGAAAATTTTAAAAATTTTACCGTTCACCCTTTCTTTCCCATCAATTTAAAATATCGTGTAAAAGCCAAATTTACAAAACTAAATAACAGTCCAAATTTTGAATTTCCCACAAGTTCTGGCAAAACAAAAATCTATAAAGCCTTTGGAAAAGCGAGTTTTATTTTAGGCGGAAAAAATTATACTTTAACCATTTATCAGAGCCAAGATTTAATGAAAAAAGCAGGTTTAGAAGATTACCTTTTCTTGCCTTTTCATGATCTTACGAACACGCACGAAACTTATGGAGGCGGAAAATATTTAGATTTAAGAATCCCAAAATCTGATAAAATTATTTTAGATTTTAACCAATCTTATCAACCGTATTGCGCTTACAATCCTTACGATTACAACTGCCCAATTGTTCCAGAAGAAAATTCTTTACCGATTAGAATTGAAGCCGGTGTAAAATATTTGAACACTTATTTTGAGCATTAATAAATTTAAGAAAACTTTAGGTTTTTATATTTTCCATTAAAGTTTCACTTTGCTATTTTTGAGAAAAATATAAAAAAATGGAAATATCTCTTGCCAATCAAGTGGCGCTTATCACGGGTTCTTCAAGCGGTATCGGTGCCGGAATTGCAAAATCAATGGCAAAATCTGGCGCCACAGTAATCATCAATTATCCTTTTGATGGCGCACTTTCAGACGCCGAAACAGTTTTAAAAGAAATTACCGACGAAGGTGGAAAAGGAATGTTATGCAAATGCGATGTATCCAAAGAAGATGAAGTGATTAAAATGTTTGCAGACGTCGTTTCCGCTTACGGAACCGTAGATATTTTAGTCAATAACGCTGGAATTCAAAAAGATGCAAAATTCACGGAAATGACTTTAGACCAATGGAACGCGGTGATTGGTGTCAATTTAACAGGTCAATTTTTGTGCGCAAGAGAAGCCATAAAAGAATTTTTAAAACGCGGCATCGATGAAAGTCGTTCCGTCGCTTGTGGAAAAATCATTCATATTTCTTCCGTTCACGAAATTATTCCGTGGGCAGGTCACGCCAATTACGCTTCTAGCAAAGGCGCCATCCGAATGTTGATGCAAACTTTGGCGCAAGAATTTGGCGATAGAAAAATCCGTGTCAATTCAATTTGTCCGGGCGCAATTCAAACAAATATCAACAAAAATGCTTGGAGCACGCCAGAAGCACTAAATTCGTTAATGTCGCTTATTCCTTACAACAGAATTGGCCAACCACAAGACATTGGCAACTTGGCCGTATTCTTAGCGAGCGATGCCGCAGATTATATCACAGGAACCAGCATTTTTATAGACGGCGCAATGACGACTTTTGAGAGTTTTTCAGAAAATGGATAAAATTTTTTGGGCGTCTATGTAATTTCGTCGAATGTGTATTTATTATTTTTTTTGGGCGCCTTTTCCGCCTTCCGTTCCCGCTTCCGCCGCGGCGGAGAGCTTCACTCAAGTCGGGGCGCAGATTATCGCAATTTTCAAAGTTTTTATTATAAAAAGCAATTTCATCACTCATCATTCATCACTCATCAATAATCATAAAATATGACCGAAGAACAAAAACGCCTTTTAGATTCAAATTGGAAAAAATATGGTCCTTACGTAAGCAACCGAGAATGGGGTTTGGTGCGCGAAGATTACAGCGCAGATGGTGATGCGTGGGATTTTACCAATTATTTTTCCGCAGAATCTTACGCTTATAGATGGGGCGAAGAAGGAATTTGCGGCATTTGCGACGACAAACAATTGCTCGTTTTTTCCGTTGGTTTTTGGAATAAAAATGACCAAATCATTAAGGAGAGATTGTTTGGATTAACCAATTCGCAAGGAAATCACGGCGAAGATGTGAAAGAATATTACTATTATTTAGATAATACACCAACGCATTCTTACATGAAAATGCTTTATAAATATCCGCAAAATGCCTTTCCTTACGAAGATTTAATTAATAAAAACGCTGCCGCAGGAAAAGAAAACCCTGAATATGAATTGATTGATACAGGCATTTTCGACCAAAATGAATACTTCGATATTTTCATTGAATATGTGAAAAATTCTCCCGAAGATATTTTAATAAAATTAACGGTAACTAATAAAGCAAATACAAAAGCATCTTTGGTTTTGCTTCCCACTTTATGGTTTAGAAATACTTGGAGTTGGGGTTATGACGATTATAAACCGCAACTTTCATTAGATAAAGAAAATCAAATAAAAATAAATCACAAAGATTTAAACTTAAAAAATCTTTATTCTGATACTGCTGCAGAAGCCCTTTTTTGTGATAATGAAACCAATCAGAAAAAAATTTATCACCAAGCAAATACTTCTAAATATTGCAAAGATGGCATCAATGATTATCTTTTAAATAAAAGCGAATCTTCCATAAATCCTGAAAAAATAGGAACAAAAGTCGCATTTAAAATTGATGAAAATTTTGAGGCTTTAGAAACAAAAGTTTTTGAATTTCGGCTTTGTAATGAAGATTTTGAAAAACCTTTTGAAGATTTTGAAAAATTGTTTAAAACTAGACAAAATGAAGCCGATGAATTTTACCAAGACATCCAAAAAGGAATAGAAAATGAAGACGAAAAATTGGTGCAAAGACAAGCATTTGCTGGGCTTTTATGGAGCAAACAATTTTACCACTACAACGTAGAAAAATGGTTAGAAGGCGATCCTAGCCAAGTAAGACCACCCGAAAGTAGAAAAAAAATTCGAAATTATGACTGGAAAAATCTAGATGGTCTCAATATTATTTCGATGCCAGATAAATGGGAATATCCCTGGTTTGCGACTTGGGATTTGGCCTTTCATGCCGTTAGTTTTGCCTTGATAGATTCAGATTTTGCAAAACATCAACTTAAATTATTAACGCTGGATTGGTTCATGCATCCCAACGGACAATTGCCAGCTTATGAATGGAATTTCAGTGATGTAAACCCGCCAGTTCACGCTTACGCGGCTTTTCGTGTTTTTAAAATAGATGAAACATTAAATCATAAACCAGATTTAGAATTTTTAGAAGCCATTTTTCAGAAATTGCTCATGAATTTCACGTGGTGGGTGAATAAAAAAGATTTTAATGGTAACAATATTTTTGAAGGCGGATTTCTTGGCTTAGATAATATTGGTGTTTTTGATAGAAATCAAAAATTGCCCGATGGCGAAAGTTTAGAACAAGCAGACGGAACCAGTTGGATGGCAATGTTTGCCTTAAATATGATGCGCATCGCAATGGAATTGGCACTTTACAACAAAGTGTATGAAGATATGGCGACCAAATTTTTTGAGCATTTTTTGAGCATTGCAAAAGCGCTTGATAATATGGGTGAAAATAATTTTAGTCTTTGGGATGAGCAAGACGAGTTTTTCTATGATGCGCTTTCATTAAAAGATGGCAGTGGTTTATTTTTAAGATTAAGAACAATTGTTGGTTTGATACCAATGTTTGCCATAGAAGTTATTGATGATGAAATGCTGGAAAAATTACCAAAATTTAAAGAAAGAATGCAGTGGGTTTTGGATAATAAGCCAGAATTAGCGGCACTCGTTTCTCATTGGGAAGTGAAAGGTGAAGATTCTAAACATTTATTGAGTTTGCTTCGTGGGCATCGTTTAAAACGCTTACTTTTTAGAATGCTAGACGAAAAAGAATTTTTAGGTGAGTTTGGTATTCGTGCTTTATCTAAAGAATATGAAGATCAGCCTTTTCACATTAATTTGAATGGTAAAGATTTTTGTGTGAAATATTTGCCAGCAGAAAGCGACAGTTTTATGTTTGGTGGCAATAGTAATTGGCGTGGACCAATCTGGTTTCCCATTAATTTTTTAATCATAGAAAGTTTGCAACGTTTTTTCTTTTATTACAGTCCAGATTTTAAAGTAGAATATCCTACAAACAGTGGAAATTATTACAATTTAGATGAAATCGCCACTTCACTTGGTAATCGTTTAAAAAGTATTTTTCTAAAAGGTGAAGACGGAAAACGAGTGTTTAACAGGCAATATCCAAGATTTCAAGAAGATCCGGATTTTAGAGATTATATTTTGTTTTATGAATATTTCCACGGCGACACAGGACGTGGAGTAGGCGCATCTCACCAAACAGGTTGGACGGCAATTGTCGCAAAACTTTTGCAACCAAGACTTTCACAATCTAAATTCGATAAGGAAGAATTAGAATCGCCAAGAAATATTTAAGCTGAGTTCGATTTTCAACAAGTTTAAAACATCAACAAGAAGGGGTTTTGGGCTGTTTTTAAAAATTTACTTCAAAATAGGTTTAGCCAAAGTGTATATTAAATTTTGGCTAAAACTTATTAATTTACAATTTTCACATCAATCTAAATCCCGATGCAATTGATTTACTTACAATTTGTTGACAAGTTTAATGTTAAAAATATAACACCAATCGACATCAGATTTTCATTAAAGTTAATTTTTTTTAAGGTTTATTTCTACTCAAAATATTAGGGAAATATTGATCAGAAAGATGATCAAATTCATCACCACGCATAAACATAGAAGCGTCAACTTCGCTGTAGGAATGTCTTCCGGCAGCAGCAATAAGTTCGTTACAAGTGTGCAAAGTATTTTTATGAAAATGGTAAACACGCTCGCTTTTATCTGCTACATCCAAACCTTTTATCAGCATTTTATCTTGGGTTGCAACGCCAGTTGGGCAAGTGTTTGTGTTGCATCTCAAGGCTTGGATGCAACCAAGTGAAAACATAAAACCACGCGCATTATTGCACATATCTGCACCCATTGCAACGGCTCGTAAAATATCTAAAGACGTTAAAACTTTGCCACTCGCAATAATTCGAATTTTTTTGCGAACATTAAATTCTTTCAAAGTATTATTTACAAAAATTAGGGCAGGTTCCAAAGGCATACCAACGCCATCGGAAAATTCAGGAGGTGCTGCACCTGTGCCGCCTTCTGCACCATCTACAGTAATAAAATCGGGATAAATTTTCAGCACATTCATTTGCTCACAGATTTCTTCAAACTCGGCCGTATCTCCAATACATAATTTAAAACCGATTGGTTTACCGCCAGACAATTCACGAAGTTGTGCCACAAAACCTAGTAATCCTGCCGCATTTGAAAATGCCGAATGTCCGGGAGGTGAAAGAATTGTGATGCCAGGTTTTACATGTCTAATTTTAGCAATTTCTTCAGTATTTTTTACGCCTGGTAAAACCCCGCCATGCCCAGGTTTTGCACCTTGGGATAATTTTATTTCAATCATTTTTACTGCGGGTAAAGTAGCATTTTTCTTAAAAGTTTCTGGTGAAAATGTGCCGTCTTCTTTTCTACAACCAAAATACCCCGTTCCGATTTGCCAACAAATATCGCCGCCGCCTTCCAGATGATACGGGGAAAGTCCGCCTTCGCCAGTATTATGATAAAAATTTCCTTTTTTTGCGCCTCGATTTAGGGAAACGATAGCGCGATCACTTAAAGAACCAAAACTCATCGCAGAAATATTAAACAAAGATGCGTCGTAAGGTTGCGAACATTGCTCGTTTCCCACCAAAACGCGGGGTAATTCTTCAGATGGACTTTTTGCATAAATAGAATGCTTTAAACCTTCATATTTTCTTTGGTTAATTTCTAGTTGTGTACCAAACGGAACGGTGTCGTTCAAATTTTTTGCACGTCTGTAAGCGGCCGCTCTTTGGTTTCTAGGGAAAGGTTTGCCATCGGTTTCACGCTCTATGAAATACTGTTGCATTTCTGGTGAAATTTCTTCGAAAAAATATCTAAAATAGCCTAAAACAGGGAAGTTGCGTAGAATTGCGTGTTTCGTTTGTGTTGCATTATAAACCCCCAAGATATAAATACTGCCCAAAAGCAAGGGAATCCAATAATAAGTTTTTAACCAAAGTGCAACTAATAAGGTAAAAACCACTAAAATTGCCCCCCACAGTAAGAATTTATTTCTCATTTTCTAAAATTTTTTCAAAATTACAATAATAACTCAATGTAAGAATTTTTTGAAAGAATGAAAAATGCTTTAAAACAAAAAATAAGAATGTTAAGAAAAATGTTAATTTGATACTATCAAATCCTAAAACTTCGCCAAAAACGCCTCAAAACCAGCCTTCACAGAAACGGTTCCATCGTTTTCAATTTTATTTAATTCTAATTTTTCAATTTTGTTAATAGAATTTTCGTCAAATGGTTTTTGTACGCGCACGTAATTTTCTGTAAAACCAAACATTTGCCCGTTTTTATTTTCGTGCTCCCAAAGTACGGGAAGCGTTTTGCCCAATTGTGTTTCGTAAAACGCCATTTTCTTTTTTTCCGATAAAATTCTAAGCATTTTATTGCGTCGCTTTCTTTCCGAGATTGGAACGGGATTTTCCATCGATGCTGCTTCAGTATTTTCGCGTTCAGAATACGTGAAAACGTGTAAATAACTGATTGGGAGTTGGTTTAAAAAATTATAAGTTTCAAGGAAATATTCTTCACTTTCACCCGGAAATCCTACAATTACATCGACGCCGATGCAAGCATTTGGCAAAACTTCTCTAATTTTTGAAACTCTATTTTGGTATAAATTAGTTAAATAACGGCGTTTCATTTTCTTTAATAAATCATCGCTTCCAGATTGCAAAGGAATGTGAAAATGCGGCACAAATCGTTCGCTTTTTGCAACCAAATCTATACAGTCGTCGGTTAACAAATTAGGTTCTATGGAAGAAATACGGATTCTTTCTATGCCTTCAATTTCATTTAGATTTGAAATTAATTCTAAAAAAATATGATCGTGTTTTTTGTTTCCAAATTCACCTTTGCCATAATCGCCAATATTTACACCAGTTAATACAATTTCTTTAATGCCTTTTTGCGCAATTTCTGTGGCGTTTTTCACCACATTTTCAATGGTGTCGCTTCGTGAAATTCCGCGTGCCAAAGGAATGGTGCAATACGTACATTTATAGTCACAACCATCTTGCACTTTAAGAAAAGCGCGTGTTCTGTCGCCGATGGAATAGCTTCCTATGAAAAAATCAGTTTCTTCAATCTCACAAGAATGCACCAAAGCATGATTTTCAGACTTCTGCAAATCATGGATATAACTTAAAATATTAAATTTTTCTTTCGCGCCTAAAACCAAATCTACACCTTTAATATTAGAAATTTCTTCGGGTTTCAGTTGGGCGTAGCAACCCACTATAATTACCAAACCTTCTGGGTTGGCTTTTGCAGCGCGCTTTACGTGAAGTTTACATTCGCGATCTGCGTTTTCTGTGACCGAACAAGTGTTGATGATATAAACATCTGCGAAATCTTCAAAATTTACTTTTTGAAAACCAGAATCCACAAGTTGCCTTGCAATTGTTGATGTTTCGGCAAAATTTAGTTTACAACCTAAAGTGTGAAATGCCGCTTTTTTAGTATAATTTGCATTCATAATTCGAAGGGCAAATTTACAAAAGATATTTTAGTGCAAAATTGATTGCTTGTGGGCAAGTTATTTGTTATTTCTTCTCTTTAAATATTTAAAAATCCACCAGAAAATTACGAGCAAAATAATACCGACAATTAAATAGGGAAGAACAAAAATGCCTATAATTGCGGTGCTTACGAGCCAAGAAGAAAAACTTGTAGAAACTTCGTACGGATCTTTCTCTGTTGCTTTTTCGCTAAATTTTTGAAATTCTACCACTTTTGAAAATTGCTCAATTTCTTGAAATAATTGATCTTCATCATTCAAAATTTTAGGGTAATTAAAATTTTCTTGGTTTTCAAAATATGTAATTACTAAATTATCTTTTGGCGTTGGTGTAAAATTATTTTTAACCCCAAAAAGTATATTTTTTGAAGAGTTCCATTTAAAATTAAACCCATTTGAAAGCCCTTCGATGTCTTTTTCAGATAAATCATCTTTCAATTGTATATAAAAAGAGCCACTATTTATGGGGTTTTTCCAGACATTTCCAGATTCTAACAGATAGATAAAAGCATTGTATTTTTCTTTGCTGTAGCCTCTTGTGAGTTTTGCGTCATTGGTATTTACGATAAAATAAACTTCAACTAAACGAGTTTGATTTGGTTTAAAATTAATTTCCCAAGAAATCCAATTTCCACCAAATCCGCGCATTATTTCTGTTTTATCTTCGCCTAAATTTTGTTTTAAAATTGGCAAATATTGCCCATCTGTTTTTATTTTAAATCGGTTAAGCGCATCCAGTTTCACTTCATTTAAATAGGGGCCGCCGCCAGAATAAATTCCGTTTACGGGATAACCCATTTTAAAATTTAAGTTTTCTGCAGTGGTATTGGTCATTTTATACCAACCTTTCACAACGGCAAAACCTTTATAAAGTTGAATAAAGATATGCTCTTCTTCCATCTGCACTTTTTTGAAAGTTGCAGAATCTTCGGGATAGAGCATGGTGAAAACCGTTCCGCCTGCGTTCCAAATGCCTGGTTGCGCAGCATTTGCTAATAGATTTTGGAAGGAAAAAATTGAAATTAGGAGAATGGCAATTTGCTTGATATAAATTTTCATTACTTTAATTTTTTAAAATATGTTTGATTTCGTTGTACACAAAAATATCAAAATCTGAGGTTCCCACTTCAGTTCCGTCTGCAAAATATATTTTTCTAAAATTCAAAAATTCTGGGTCTTTTCCTGATTTTTCTAAATCGGCATTTGCGACGATAGAACCATCTTTTATTAAATTGAAATTGCCATAAGAAAATTCCGCATCCACTTTTTTATCAGCCAATTGGTAAATTTGGTTGTTTAGATCTTCGCGCTCCAAGTCATTTCCTGACGCTAATTCGTTTTCTAAATTTTTTAATTTCTCGATTCCTTTTTCAGAAATAATACCAAAATTTATCTCTGCTTTTTCATTTTTAAAAACAAAATATGGATAGTCATAATTTTGAGAATATCCGCCAATTTCAACACCTTTTAGATAGAGGACGGTTGTGTTGTATTTTTGCTTAGAAGAAAAATCTGTTCTTTTTAATTGATATAGATTATTGTTTTTATCGTATAAATAATTTTCTTCAAATTTCTCTCCATCGCTTTCTCCGATTGCTTTTACAAGATTTTTACCTTGGTATTTGTAGCGATAAGTTTCGTTATATTCTTGTGATTTGTAGGCTGTAGCAATTACTTTGTTGTCTTTGTTATACTCAAAAATCATTTCGTAATTTTCTGTCGGATTTTTTTTATTGATAAGAGTTTCTTTCGTTAAAAGGCCATTTTTATAAAAATAATTGATTTCAGATTTTGAATAATTATCATAATCTTCTTTTTCAATTTTTTCAAGTTTGCCTTCTTTATTGAAGTGATAGATTTCTTTACGTATATCGAGTACAAATTTGTCTTTAAACGAATAGTAAACAATTTCCATTTTAGCAATTGGCTTTGAGCAGCCAAAGTCTTCATAGGACACTTTTGGTAGAATTTGAGCAAAGCCAAAATTGAAGATTGAAAATAGAAATAAGTAGATTAATTTTTTCATTTTTGATGGTTTTAGCAAATATTAGCATTTATTCAATATTAAAACATAGGGCATTTGTCGTATATTATTTTTACATCTCGATTTGTAGTTTTGAAATATTCTAAACTATCATAATTATGAAAAAATTAAATATTTTTTGGTTATTTTTTTTGAGTGTAAATATTTTTGCACAAGAAAACACCACAAATTTAGATTTCAGAAATTTGCAAAGTCCAGTGAAAGACCAAGGTTTTAGAGGAACTTGCACCGCATTTGCAATCGCCGCTGCAATAGAAATTTTACCCAATTCTTATCCTGATGTGAGTGAAAAGTACATTTATGCAAGTATGAAAACGGTAGATTTTATGTATAAAGATTTTTTTCCGGGTGCGCATTTAAAGGAGTACGTTGCTACTTTGCCGAAATATGGTATTTTACCTGAAAGTTTGATGCCATACAATCCAACATTTCAATATAAAATGAATAAAGACGATATCAAACTGCGTAAAGTAATTTTGGAAGCCGATGTGGGTCCGGTAGATTTATTGGTAAATTACGTTCCAAAGGTAAAAAAAACAATTCCAAGTTATGCCGTTCAATCTTATCCTTTAGATTCAATTAGAAATCCAAAATTTGTAATTGCGCTGCTAAAAAAATACAAATCTGTTGCAGTTTCTTACCATCTTTATATGGGAGGCTGGAAAAAAAATGATGTTTCAACCTCTAAACCTGTTGGAATTAATAATTGTGGCTACCAAATAAAAAATCTAAGTAATGGCCGATTATTTCCTGCTACAGCAGGCACTCGCCTTTATGGAAAAGATTTTTTTAAGAAAATTTTTCAAGAAAATAGCGATTTTTATTTTGTTAGAACAGATCCTGTAGATGAGCATTATGGCGGGCATGCCGTGAATATTGTGGGTGTAGATGGCGATAATTTTATTATAAAAAATTCTTGGGGAAAAGACTGGGGAACCGATGGATATGTGTATTTAAGTTTCGATTATCATAAAATATTTGTAACAGATTTACTCACAATTAGCGAAGTTCGAGAGCGTTAAATATGTTGTAGAACTTTAGAAATTATTGTTTTTTATTTCGAGCAGGTCAATTTTGAAAATAACAATAAAATAGTTTAGCGCTAAATGAATTAATTTCTTACAATGTTATGCATAAAACAATAAATAAGTATATTTTTGCTAAATACTAATCTAAAGCCATCGCAAAATCGTATATTCGAGTATGACCTGTAAAGTAACCGCATTTATGGAGGATCTTAATTCTCTAAACGTACAAAACCTAGAAAAATGGTTTAATAGTGAAAGCAAAATTTGGATTCCACCTGCGGGTGAAATTATTGGCGCTGGCAGAATTTTAGCCCTTTTTCGGGCCATTTTTAGAAAATATGAAAAACTAGAATGGAAAGCAGGTGAGATTTTTAATCTCGGAAATAATCGGTATTTTTATGAATCTACTTCCATTGGTGTAATGTTCAAAAATGGCATTTATGACAACGCAATTTGCACCATTATTTCATTTAATGAAAACGGCAAAATAAAATTTCTTTCAGATTATTTTAAAAATACAGCGTGTTTTCATTAATGTAATTTTATTTTAAAGTATTAAAGTTCAATATTATGTTGAACTTTTTTTTCGGCTGTTTTTTAAGGAAAAATTAAAATATTATCTTTGCTGACATAAAATAAACTAACACTAAAATATGGACTTTAAAAATTATGAGATGCCATACAGCATCAACAAACAATTTTCTGAAAAAGTAGCCTATTTTTCTATGGAATTTGCCATCGATCAGGCTTTAAAAATATATTCTGGCGGTCTCGGATTTTTGGCTGGTTCTCACATGAGAAGTGCTTTTAACTTGAAGCAAGATTTAGTAGGAATTGGGATTTTGTGGAAATATGGTTATTATGACCAAGCCAGAAACCAAGACCAAACTTTACTACCAACTTGGACACGCAAATTGTATAGTTTTTTAGAAGACACAGGCATAAAATTTCAGATCGAAATTCACAGTGCTCCAGTTTGGGTAAAAGCATACTATCTGAACCCAGATACTTTCAACACAGCACCGATGTTTTTTTTGAGTACGGATTTACCAGAAAACGATCATATTTCTAAAACTATTTGCCATCGTTTATATGATGCCAACGAGTCCACAAAAATCGCGCAAATGATTTTGCTCGGAAAAGGTGGTGCAAAACTTTTAGATGAAATGAATTTCGAAAGAGAAGTTTATCATCTTAACGAAGCCCACGGATTACCAGCTGCCTTTTATTTATTAAATAAATACAACGGCGACAAAGAGAAAGTAAAGGAAAAATTGGTCTTTACCACACACACACCAGAAGAAGCAGGAAATGAAAAACACAATCTGCATCTTTGCTATGATATGTCTTATTTTTCTGGTTTAAAAATTAGTGAAGTTAAGGCGATAGAAGGTGTTGCAGATGACCGATTCAACCATTCACTTTGTGCCTTGAGAATGGCGCGGATTTCTAATGCAGTTTCCCAATTGCACGGCGAAGTTTCCCGAGAAATGTGGAATAAATATCCTAATATTTGTGAGATAAAAGCCATCACAAATGCACAAGAATATAAATATTGGGCAGATCACCCACTTTATAAATTTAAAGAAGACAAAGACAACAAAGGCTTCGATCATCGCAAAAAACATTTAAAAAAGAGAATGTTTAAAATAGTAGCAGATCAAACAGGAAATTTATTTGATGCGGACGTTTTCACCATTGTTTGGGCGCGCCGTTTTGCTGGTTATAAAAGAGCAGACTTATTGTTGCACGACAAAGCACGATTTGAAAAACTATTAAATAACCCTAAATATCCAGTGCAAATTATTTGGGCCGGAAAACCTTATCCAATGGATTATTCTTCAATTTCAACTTTTAATTCTTTAGTAGAACAAAGTAAAAATTACAAGAATATGGCTGTTTTAACTGGTTATGAATTAGCCTTAAGCAAAAGCTTAAAACAGGGGTCAGATCTTTGGTTAAATAATCCAAGAGTTCCAAGAGAAGCGTCTGGAACATCTGGTATGACCGCTGCGATGAACGGTTCTGTTAATTTTTCTACCGATGATGGTTGGATTCCTGAATTTGCAAAAAGTGGTAAAAATTCTTTCGTGGTTCCGCAAGCAGACTACAATAATTTGAGTGTTTACGACCAAGATGAATTTGATCTGAATAACCTTTACGATATGCTGGAAAATGAAATTCTCCCAATGTATTACGATCAACCCAAAAAATGGCGTGACGTTGTAAAATTATCAATGGAAGATGTGAAAGATAAATTTAACAGTGATAGAATGGCAACAGAATACTACGAGCAGATTTATAAAACTTCGTAGCAAATTTTTTCAAAGTGCTTGAAGCATTTTTTTACAATGCTTTTTTTAGCGCGTTCAGAAAGATAAAAAGCGAGATTAAAATAATCCACGGAAAAATTAATTTTTTTCGTGGATTATTTATTTTAATTTTAAAAACAAAAAACCCCAACCGAAATTGGGGTAAAAACTAATAACCATGAAAACTCAATTAAACATGAGAATCGTTGAGGTTATTTCAAATCTTGTGCCATAAATTATAAATTAAAGATAGTTTTCATTTTCTGTAATAATTCAGTACTTTTGCGCTAAATTAAAATAGATAAAATGTCAGGAAAAATTACGTTCACGATGATTAAGCCAGATGCAGTTGCAGACGGCCACATTGGTGCAATTCTAGGAAAAATCGCAGAGGCTGGTTTTAAATTTAAAGCTTTAAAATTAACACAACTTACGGTTGCAGATGCGCAAAAATTTTATGAAGTTCACGCAGAAAGACCTTTCTACGGCGAATTGGTAGAATTTATGTCTTCTGGCCCAATCGTAGCGGCAGTTTTAGAAGGTGAAAATGCGGTAGAAAGTTTTAGAACTTTGATTGGCGCAACAAATCCTGCGGAAGCAGCAGAAGGAACAATTAGAAAAATGTTTGCAAGATCAATCGGCGAAAATGCAGTTCACGGTTCAGATTCTGATGAAAATGCACTTATAGAAGCAGCATTTCATTTTGCTGGGAAAGAAATTTTTTAATTTTTTTTAAATAAAATATTAAACCGCTTCAAATTAAATTTTGAAGCGGTTTTATTTTGCACATTAGTTTTTTTTAAAGTTTTAAATAATATTTTCGATTAGTTTTCTTTTATTTAAATTCAAAATTGTAATTTCATTCTTTGAATTTAAAAACTATGCAAAACCCAATTACTAAAAATCAATTATTTGATACTTTTTCATCAGTCGATTCGATGAAAATTCCACATATTAATCAACAAGAATATTTAGTTGACGGAGAATTTAAAGCTTGGAATGGGCCATTTAAAGAAATTGATTCCGCAATTTGTAAACCAAATTCTACCGACGGTTTAGAACGTATTTCTCTTGGCGAAATTCCTAAAACAGGTTTGCCAGAAGCATTTGAATGTTTAGAAAGTTCCGAAAAAGCCTATGATAATGGTTTTGGTGAATGGCCAATGATGTCTGTAGAAAAAAGAATTTTTCACGTGGAAAAATTTGTAGGCGAAATGATAAATTTGAGAACGGAAGTGGTCAATTTATTAATGTGGGAAATTGGGAAATCTGAAAAAGATTCTGAAAAAGAATTTGATAGAACCATAAAATACATTTACGACACTATTGAATCTTTAAAAAAATTAGAACGAAAATCTGCATCTTTTACCATTGAAGAAGGCGTAATTGGGCAAGTTCGGCGCTCACCTTTGGGCGTAACTTTGTGTATCGGCCCATATAATTATCCTTTAAATGAAACTTATACTTTGCTAATTCCCGCTTTAATAATGGGAAATGTTGTTTTATTTAAACCGCCAAAACACGGCTGTTTGTTGCATTATTCCTTATCAAAAGCCATCCAAAAAAGTTTTCCGAAAGGCGTAGTCAATTATTTATACGGAAAAGGCAGCGAAATCATCCAACCTTTGATGAATACTGGGAAAATTAATGTTTTAACATTAATTGGATCATCAAAAGTAGCATCTGACATAAAAAAAGCACACCCGAAAGTAAATCGTTTGCGGGCAATTTTAGGTTTAGATGCGAAAAATCCAGCGATTGTTTTAGAAAACGCTAATTTAGAAAACGCTGTTGATGAGTGCGTTTTAGGAAGTTTGTCTTTTAATGGACAGCGTTGCACGGCGTTGAAAATTTTATATGTTCATGAAAATATAAAGGAAGAATTTTTAAAGAAATTTTGTGAAAAAGTAGATGCTTTAAAATTTGGAATGCCGTGGGATGAAAAAGTGCAAATCACACCTTTGCCAGAAGCGGACAAATTCAAATATTTGAATGATTGCATTTCTGATGCAGAAGCAAAAGGTGGCCATATTATTAATAAAAATGGCGGTGTACAAAATGGAAGTTTGTTTTTTCCGGCCGTCATTTATCCTGTGAAAGACGGAATGAAATTATTTAGAGAAGAGCAATTTGGCCCTTTGGTTCCGATTGTTTCTTTTACAGATTTGCAAGAGCCAATTGATTATATGATTACCTCAAACTACGGACAACAAGTAAGTATTTTTGGTACAGATACTAAAGAAATTTCGCATTTAATTGATGGTTTGGTCAACCAAGTTTCGCGTGTAAATATCAATGTGCAATGCCAAAGAGGTCCAGATACATTTCCGTTTACGGGCAGAAAAGATTCGGCGGAAGGAACACTTTCTGTTTATGATGCATTGCGTTCTTTTTCAATCAGAACCGTTGTTGCAACAAAAGAAAATAAAGAAAATAAAGCGATAATCAATAAAATTGTTACGGATGAAGAATCGAGTTTTCTCTCAACAAAATTTATATTTTAAATAGGTTAATGAAAATAGAAAAAAGATAAAAGACATATCGTCAACAATTATTCAATCTAAAATATTCTGAAGTATTATTTTAAATGTAAAACCTCAAAACGCAATATTTTGAGGTTTATTTTTTGTAATTTAAATAAAACTAAAAACTAATACTTAAATTTTCAAAAGTTCAATCATTTTTGCTGGATCTTCCGCCGAAAAAACTGCATTTCCGGCGACTAAAACATCTGCGCCGGCTTCGAAAGTTTTGAGGCATTTTCAAGATTTACGCCACCATCAACTTCTATTAAAGCGGTGGAATTATTACTGAGAATTAAATCTTTTGTTTAGAAGTTTTATTCTTCTAAATATTTTTGCAATTCTTTTTTGAAATTTTCTGCCGTAGAATTGTTTAGCCAATCAATAATTTTGATTATTTTTCCATCATTCATCTTTAAAGCAATACATTGATTTTCATCACTAAATAGACCATTGATTCGAATGTAATATTGTTTTTTTTCAATATTTCGATCTCGAATTAAGATTTTATTTATTGATTTTTTCTGATATTTTTTCTTTTTATAAAAAATATTGAATTTCTTTTTTACTTCAACTTCTTCAGAATTAAAAATTAATATTGTTTTTCCAAAAGTGTTCCAAAGCCACATCCAAAGTATAAAAACAACAAATGCTAAAAAAACTACTAAAAATTCGAAATAATTAGTTTTTGAAAAAATATCTTTATCAATAATTATGGATAATAAAAGTGTAATTACAACTATCGAAAAAATAAGAAGAGGAATTGGAAATATAATTGCAATTGCCCAATTTATTGGATTTTTATATTCTAATTTTCTCATTAAATTTTTAAAAGTTCAATCATTTTTGCTGGATCTTCGGCGGAAAAAACGGCATTTCCGGCGACTAAAACATCTGCGCCTGCTTCAAATAGTTTTGAGGCATTTTCAAGATTTACGCCGCCATCCACTTCTATTAAAGCGCGGGAATTGTTTGTTAAAATTAAATCCTTCGTTTCCGCGATTTTTTTATAGGTATTTTTAATAAATTTTTGTCCGCCAAAACCAGGATTAACGCTCATTAATAAAACCAAATCTACCATTTCTATAATATCTTCTAACATCAAAACTGGCGTTGCAGGATTTAAAACGACACCTGCTTTTGCGCCTTTTTTTTGAATTAAATCTATTGTTCTATTCAAATGTGTGCACGCTTCATAATGCACGGAAACCAAATCTGCGCCCAGATAGATGAATTCTTCCACATATTTTTCTGGCTCTACAATCATCAAATGAACATCTACAAATTTTTTGGAATGTTCTTGCACGGTTTTCATCACTGGAAATCCGAAAGAGATATTTGGGACAAATCTTCCGTCCATCACATCGACGTGAAGCCAGTCGGATTGGGAATCATTTAGCATATTTATATCGCGTTCCAGATTTCCAAAATCTGCGGAAAGTAGGGAAGGTGAGATTAGTTTTGTTTTCATGATTTGTTTGATTTTAAATTTCAAGAACCAAAATTTAAGAATTTGTTTACAATCTGTGTCATTTTAAATTTTGAATTTCTTGTTATGTAATAAATGTGTTTTCGATCTTTATTACTTTCCAATTGCCATTTTTTTGCTTTTCAAGAATATATCCAAAACCAATTCCAAAAGAAGAATCATAGAAGTTAGTTTCTATATATGTGAACTTATCATTGTAAAAAACAGGATTTGAAAAAATATATAAATTTTTACGTTTATCTATTTCGTTTTTATTGGCAACAATTATATTTTTATTTATTGACTTTTCTAATTGAATTGAATCAAAAACATAATTATTCTGTATTAATAAATTTAATGAATCAGATTTTCTGTTTTCGCTATTATCTTTATTTAAGTCTAATAATCTAATAATATTTCTGTTAAAAAATGGTGGTGGTCCTGGTTCTTCTCCTAATATTTCTTTCTGACTTGGAATATAAATTTTTAATTTGTCAAGTTCAGAACTAACTAAAAATTTGTAATTACTATCTAATTTTTTTCTTTTACTTTCATATTTTAAAACTCCATTCATTATTCTATTTAATTCAATATTTTGTTCAGTTTTTTTATCAGTACAACTAGTAAAAAGTATTGAACCGATTAAAATTAAAAGTAATCTTCTCATTGCTTATTTTTATTTAATTTAAAACATGAATCTTACGCAGCCCGACTTGAGTGGAAATCCTTTTTTTGCATTTGAAAAAAAGATTGATTCAATATTTTATTTTTTTTTATTTGAATCATCGAAACTCGTTCCTCGTTTTGGGAACGGAAGGCGGAAATTGCTGCCCAAAAAAATAATTTAAAATTCATAATTTAAAATTTTAATCAATGGTATTTCAAAATCATTTCAGGCGTAATTTTCAGCAAAGTTTCATAAATTAATTTGATCACATTCCCGACATCTTCTTTTGCAACCATTTCCACCGTTGTGTGCATATATCTTAACGGCAAAGAAATCAACGCACTTGGAACGCCGCCGTTGGAATGTGCAAAAGCATCGGTATCAGTTCCTGTCACGCGACTTGAAGCGGCTCTTTGGTAAGGGATTTTATTATTTTTTGCCGTTTCCACGATCAATTCGCGAATTTTGTGGTGAACCGTTGGCGCGAAAAAAACAACAGGTCCGTCGCCACATTTTTGGTCGCCTTCTTTTTTCTTTTCAATCATCGGCGTTGTGGTATCGTGCGTGACATCCGTAATAATTGCGATATTTGGTTTAATGGAATCTGCAATCATATCTGCGCCGTAAAGACCGACTTCTTCTTGCACAGAATTCACGATGTATAAACCAAAAGGTAATTTCTTTTTATTTTCCTTTAAAAGTCGGGCAACTTCGGCAATCATAAAACCGCCAATTCTATTATCCAAAGCGCGGCAAACAAAATAACGGTTGTTTAAATCAAAAAAAGTATCGGGATAAGTGATCATGCAACCGACAAAAATGCCTAAATCTTCAACTTCCTTTTTGCTTGTAGCGCCGCAATCGATGAAAATATTTTCAATTTTTGGCGTGGTTTCTTTGTCTGCGCCCATTCTTGTATGTATTGCTGGCCAACCGAAAACGCCTTTTACCAAGCCTTTTTCGCCGTGAATATTGACGATTTTTGAGGGCGCAATTAATTGATCAGAACCGCCATTTCTGATGACGTAAATTAAACCATCATCTGTAATATAATTCACGTACCAAGAAATTTCATCGGCGTGCGCTTCTATCACGACTTTAAATTCTGCTTCAGGATTAATGACGCCGTAAACTGTACCATAATTGTCAACTTCTACTTTGTCTACATAGTTTTTGATATAATTTTTCCAAATTTTCTGTCCTTCGTGCTCGTAACCGGTTGGAGAAGCCACATTGAGGTAATTTTCTAAAAATTTTAAAGATTCTTTTTTAAACTTCATTTTAAGGAATGATATTTGATAAATTGTTTTGTTTTTATAATGGTAAAAGTAATGAAATTTTATAAATTTTTCCCAATCGTCTTTCTATTTGGTGGCCTAAATTCAATCTTGGCGCAAGATACAATTGTGGCAAAATCTTTTAGCCAGTACCCCAAAAGTATGATTAAAATTGATGAATTTGGAAACAAATATATTGATGATGAAAGCCAAAAAGCGAAAATCTACGATATAAATGGCGAAACCGTGGTGGTGATGGATGAGTTGATCTTGGCAGGAAAACCGCATTTTAATAATCAATTAGATCAAAATTATTATTTCTTTCTTAATAAAAAATTAAACCGCGTTTACCCTTTGTTTTTAACGGCTTTAGAACAATATCAAGATATTCAAAATGAACTGAAGACCATTGATGTTTCGAAAAGAAAAGCCTACGTACGAGATCGACAAAATAAATTGGCAGACGAATATGAAGCGAAATTAAAAAATTTAACAACATCTGAAGGCCAAATTTTTTCTAAACTAATGGATCGTGCCACTGGGAAAACTGTGTATGAAATTATAAAAGGACTTCGAGGTGGTTGGAGTGCTTTTTGGTGGAATGTGAAAGGTAATATTGCAGATGTTGATATTAAAGAAGCCTACGATCCGCACGCCAATCGTGTAGATGAATTTATTGAAAGTCTTTTGCAAACAAGTTGGAATGCGGGCTATTTGCAACCTTACCCTGGTTATAGGGATTTTAAAATCAGGAAATAAATTTTAAAACTTATCTTTAAGTATCTTTAAAAAAAGTAGATATTAAAAGAAAAAAACTTTTGAAAGATTTAGGTATAAAATTTCAATTTTCAATGCTAAAACCGAAACCTAAATTTTTATAAAAGATATCTTTAAAAGAAATGATTTGTGGTGATAAATTAATAAATTTGAACTTTAAAAATTTAATATAATTTCACACATGAAACATTTAAAACTCGCCTTTGTATTTACTTTCCTTTTAGCCTATAATTTTGGTTATTCTTGGGGAACAACAGGGCATAGAGTGGTTGCACAAATTGCGCAAAATCATTTAACCGCAAAAGCAAAACGCCATTTAAAGAAACTTTTAGGAGATGAGCCGATGGCTTATTGGGCGAATTGGCCAGATTTTATAAAGTCTGATACCACTGGAGTGTGGAAATCTACTTCCGCGTGGCATTATATCAACATAGATAAACAGAATAATTTTCAAGATTTTGAAGCCGCTATAAAAAGCCAAAAAGGGCCAAATTTATATACTCAAATCCCCATTTTGGAAGCACAAATTAAGGATCCAAACACCGCTATAAAAGATAAACGAATTGCTCTTTATTTTTTAATTCATTTAGTGGGCGATCTTGCGCAGCCAATGCACACAGGGCGCTACGAAGATTTGGGCGGCAATAGAATTAAACTAAAATTCTTTGGACAAGATACTAATTTGCACGCCTTGTGGGACTCTAAATTAATTGATTTTACGCAATACAGTTACACAGAATTTGCCCGCGTTTTAGATGTGAAATCTCCTGATGAGGTAAAACAAATACAAGACGGAACTTTGGAAGATTGGTTGTACGATAGCCATTTGCAAGCCAACCGAATCTACGCCAATTCTGAAGCAGGAAAAAGTTATGCCTACGATTACGATTATAAATTTGAAGCACTTTTGGAGCGACAACTTCTTTATGGCGGTTTGAGATTAGCAAAAGTTTTAAACGATATTTTGTAAAAAATTATAGAAAAGCCTCTTGCAATTTTCTGAAAACAATTTTATCTACTGGTAATTTTAATGGCTCTACTTCAGTTTGAAGCGGGAGCCATTCAGTTTTTTCAATGCAAGGATCAATGATTAGGAATTCACTTTCATCCACAATTTCTGCTAAATAATATAAAGTCATCAATTGCTCGTTTGGCCTAAACCTAGAAACTACAAAATCTTCTTGCGTGTAGAAATGCTTTATATTTTTTATTTTAACATTGAGTTCTTCTAAAAATTCTCGATGAAGACAGTCCGTCACGCTTTCGCCATATTCTAAACCACCACCTGGGAATTTAATTAAAAAATCGCCAGCGTACTCTTCGTGTAGAACCAAAACTTTTTTATCTTTTACAATACAAGCGTACACTCTGATATTAAAATTATCAATCATATTTAATTTCTAAAATTTAAAATTAAGAAAAATCTTCCGATTGCAAAACTGCGTTTATCATTTCACGTTTTCCGGGTGGGCCTTTTAATTTTTCTACTTTAAAATTTATTTCTTGCAAAGCACGGCGAAATGTGCCTTTAGAAGAGTACGTTGTTATTAAACCATTGGGAGACATTTTTTCTTTAATTTTTTTTAATAAATCTATTTCCCACAAATCGGGTTGCACTCTTGCGCCAAAGCAATCAAAATAGACCAAATTAATCTTCGGAAGATCAATAGATTCTAAGCAATGAAAATCTTTTTC
Source organism: Halpernia humi (assembly GCF_900108025.1). Lineage (GTDB taxonomy): Bacteria > Bacteroidota > Bacteroidia > Flavobacteriales > Weeksellaceae > Halpernia > Halpernia humi. The sequence goes on along the minus strand of NZ_FNUS01000007.1, from coordinate 68,735 downwards.
TATTTTTTTAAAAAAGAAATTAGGCGATATTTCAACCAATTTATCCCATTCACAAGCATGGCTTTTTTGGAATATTTCCTCTAATTTTTCTTCTTCAAAAAGTTTGTAATAGGCTAAATTTTGCACTTCGCTTTCGTTTACGGGATATTTTTCCACAGTATAATAGTTGATGATATGATTTTTGTCAGTTTTCAAAAATTCATCAATCGTAACCAAAAGATTCAGACCTGTCCCAAAACCGAGTTCTAAAATATTAATTTCATAATTATTTACTTTATTTAATCCATTTTTGATAAAGACATGTTTTGCTTCTAAAATTGCACCATGTGTAGAATGGTAGGATTCATTTAATTCTTTGATATATAATGTTTTAGAACCATCTTTGGTGCTAATGATTTCTCTTTGCATTGTCTTTTTTTTCAAATTTAAACTTAAATTTCCACATATAAAAAATTATATTATATTTGTAAGACAACGAAATAATAATTAAAATGATAATTCAAAAATCTGCAAATCCAAGAATATCTAATTTTGACCTTGAAAATTTTTCTTTTGGAAATACTTTTATAGATCACATGTTTATCTGCGAATATGAAGACGGGAAATGGGGCGAGCCAAAAATCATGCCTTATGGGCCAATAGGTTTTTCACCCGCAATGATGGGCGTCAATTATGGGCAAGCCTGTTTTGAAGGTATGAAAGCCTATAAAGATGAAAATGATGATGTTTTTCTATTTCGTCCTGAAAAAAATTTTTCTAGGATAAATAAGTCAACTTCAAGATTGGCGATGCCAGAAATTCCAAAAGATATTTTTATGGAAGGTTTAAAAACATTGATAGATCTAGATCGTGATTGGATTCCAAAGGGTGAGGGAATGTCTTTATATATTAGACCAGTGATATTTGCAACGGAAGAAGTTTTGAAAGCTAGGATTTCTAATAAATACATGTTTGCTATTGTCGCAACGCCAGCAAAAAGTTATTATGCCGAACCGGTTTCAGTAAAAATTTCAGATCATTATTCACGCGCAGCAAACGGTGGAGTGGGTTTTGCAAAGGCAGCAGGAAATTACGCGGCTTCTTTTTATCCAACAAAATTAGCAAATGAAGAGGGTTTTGAGCAAGTGATTTGGACAGATGATATCGCGCACGAATATTTCGAAGAAAGTGGAACCATGAACGTTTTTGTAAGAATAAACGACACCATTTACACGCCAAAAACTTCAGATAAAATTTTAGATGGCGTTACAAGAGATAGTTTTATAAAATTAGCCGAAAAACGCGGCATTGAAGTGGTTATTGGTGATGTAAGAGTGAAGGACGTTGTTGAGGCGTTTGATAATGGTACTTTAAAAGAAGTTTGGGGAGTTGGAACTGCTGTTGTTACTAGTGTTTTCAAATCTTTAGGTTATCAAGATCGGCTTTTAACTTTGCCTGTTTTGTCGGATGAAGAAAGTTTTGCATTATCTTTAAAAAAGGATTTAACTGATATTCAAACCAATAAAGCTGAAGATCCATTTGGGTGGAGATTTAAAGTGGAAAGAAAAATATTGGAAAAAGCATAATTTCTAATATTAGATATAAAAGTAAAAGCCGCGAAAATTTTGCGGTTTTTTCTTTATTTATTTTGAACTAAAATGATTAATTTTGCACAAGTTTTTTATGAAAAATATTTTTTTACTTTCGTTTTTTTGCATTGTTTCCTGTTCCAAAAATACACAGGTTCATCCGCCTGTCGGTGGGCAATTAAGTCAAAAAGATTTAGAAATCTCGCGCAATAGAAGCCGCAGTTTAAATGAAAATGAACGCGCGCAAATAAAAGAGTGGATCAAAAATCAGGATGAAAAATTTTATCCAATGGCGATGAATTATTGGGTAAACAAAGAAGATCTTCTAAAATCGCCGAAGAAAGTGGATGGAACAACTGTAAGTTATCAATATGATTTATATGATTTTGATGAAGCAAAAATTTATCCGCAACCTGTCGTTAAAAAAGAAGTGAAATTGGGAAAGTTTTCAGATTTAAAAGCAGTTGAAAATGCAGTTCATTATCTGAAATCTGGCGAAGAGGCAACGCTTTTAGTGCCTTCTGGGTTGGCATTTGGCACGTATGGCGACAATAATAAAATATCAAATGATTTGCCGCTCATCATTAAAATAAAAGTTTTTTAAATAAAATTATAAACAATTCCGGATTTTTAAAAGGTTTCAAAATAATCAAAAATGAAAAAATTATTTAGCTACGCAATATTATTATTAACACTTATAAACTGTAAAACATTGGACATAGACAAAGACACTTACAACGGACTCGCAGACGGTATCTACGCAAATCTTAAAACTTCAAAAGGCGAAATGCTCGTAAAATTGGAGGATGAAAAATCGCCAGTGACGGTTGCAAATTTTGTAGGTTTAGCAGAAGGAAAAATCGAGAATAAAGCCAAAAAGAAAGGTGTACCTTTTTATGATGGCACTATTTTTCATCGTGTTATAAAAGATTTTATGATACAAGGAGGCGACCCACAAGGAACTGGAATGGGCGATCCGGGTTACAAATTTGCGGATGAAAAAAATGATTTGCAACACAGCGCAAAAGGCACGCTTTCTATGGCGAATTCTGGCCCAAATACCAATGGTTCGCAATTTTTTATAACCGAAGTTCCAACGCATTGGTTAGATGGAAAACACACTATTTTCGGACACGTGATCAAGGGTGAAGCAACTATAGATTCTATTGCAAATGTGCAAAAAGGTCCACAAGATAAACCTGTGGTGCCTGTAGTTTTAGAAAAAGTTTCTATCATCACAAAAGGCAAAGAATACAAGCATTATGATGCGGCGAAAATTTTTGAAGAAGGGAAATCTAAAATCGAAGAAAATAACAAAATTTATTTAGCCAAAGCAGAAGCAGAAAAGAAGAAAAAAGAAGAAGAATTTAAAGCAAAACAAGCGAAAATGGTAGAAGACTTAAAAGCGGGAATGCAAAAAACAGATTCGGGTTTGTATTATAAAATTACAAAAACAACCGATGGTAAAGCGCCAAAAGCGGGCGACAAAGTTTCTGTGCATTACGCAGGGAAATTAGTAGATGGAACTGAATTCGATTCTTCCTTCAAACGTGGCGAACCAATAGAATTTAATGTAGGCGTTGGCCAAGTGATAAAAGGTTGGGATGAAGGAATTATGCTTCTGAAAGAAGGCGAAACAGCAACCTTATTGATTCCGTCAGAATTAGGCTACGGAGCGAGAGGAGCAGGTGGCGTAATTCCGCCAAATGCCTGGTTGGTTTTTGATGTAGAATTGGTAAAAGTACCTTAAACAAAGCAAAAAATTATTAAAAAAGTGCGTCTTTTGGCGCATTTTTTTTTAGTATTTATAGATTGAGCATTTAACAAAAAAACCGCTTCAAAATTAAATTTGAAACGGCCTAAAACTATTGTAAAGTCTTTTACTTCACAATCTTCATTTCATTTAAAAGCCATTTTGCATCCGCATATTTGTCGATAATGAAAAGCACATATTTGGTATCAACCATAATATTTCTGCATAATTTTGGGTCATAATTGATGTCGCTCATCGTTCCTTCCCATTGTCTGTCGAAGTTTAGACCAATTAAGTTTCCATAAGCATCCAATGTTGGGCTGCCAGAATTTCCGCCTGTTGTGTGGTTGGTTGCAGTAAAATTTACAGGAACATCGCCCGTTGCATCTTTATAAATGCCGTAATCTTTTTTATCGTAAAGATTAATCAGTTTTTTCGGTACATTAAACTCATAATCTCCCGGCACATATTTTTCCATAACACCTGCCAAATGCGTTTGATAGCCATAATAAACAGCATCTCGTGGGTTTGAACCTTTCACTTGTCCGTAAGTGACGCGCAAAGTAGAGTTTGCATCAGGGAAAAATTTTCGCTCTTTATCGGTCGCCATCAATTGTGCCATATAGGTTTTTTGAAGCGCATCAATCTGCGTTTGATAGTCATTGAATTTTCCATCAACTTTCGACATATAACTTTCTTTCAAGTCATTTGCTAAAATATAAAAAGGATCTTTTTTAATAGAATCTACAAAATCGGCGTCATCTAATAATGCTTTTACATTTGTAGTTGCCATTTTTCCATTCAAATTACCACGTCCAGAAATCAATGAATTTTTCGACCAATTTTCTACGGTTGTGTAATTTTTATTAACGTCGCTAAATTGGCTAAAATTATTTGGTAAAAATTCTGCAGGCGTTTTCTGCTGATACAAAGCTAATAATTCTGCGGTTACTTTTGCATCCAAAGCGCCATCGTAATCCTTATAAAAATTTGAAAGTATTTCTGCAAAACGATTTTCTGCTTCAGGTGTTATTTTTCCACTTTCTTTTGCGTTTACATAATTAATGTAGTAATTGGCCAATCTCAAAGTTTCTGCATTTCTCACCACTTCTCCGTAATAAGCGTTGTTTAAAGCAAAAGGCGCTTGTTCATTATATAAAGTATTAAATTTAGAAATCGTGTTTTTAATATCTGGATTTTTTTGTTCTAAAGCACTTTCATAATCTAGCTTTTTTTGCACAGCGTTAGATTTTTTTAAACCTTCCACTTCGCCAATCCATTTTTTCCAATAATTAGCGACTGAAGCGTATTTTGCAGCATATTTCAAACGTGTTTCGTTATCATTGCGCATTTTTTTATCTAAAGTATTAAGGGCAATTTCTCGCACTTTTATTTTTGCAGGATCTATGTCATTAATAACTTTTTCTATCGCAATAGAAGGCAAATATTCATTGGTTCTTCCTGGAAATCCGAATACAAAAGTGAAATCATTTTCTTTTTTGTCTTTTAAAGAAATCGGTAGAAAATATTTCGGTTTGTAAGGCACATTATCTGGCGAATATTCAGCTGGATTATTATTTTTATCTGCATAAATTCTAAACATAGAAAAATCTCCGGTATGTCTCGGCCAAACCCAATTGTCCGTATCAGAACCAAATTTACCAATACTTTGAGGTGGCGCACCAACCAATCTAATGTCTTTAAAAGTTTCTATAACGAAGGCATAATATTTATTTCCTGCATACATCGGCTTTATTACCAGTTTTTGGTAAGGATTAGTTTTGAAACTCTGGATTGTTGCTGCAATATTAGTTTTAATCATTGCGGCACTTTCTTTTTCTCCTAAATTTTGAGTATTTGCTAATATTTGTGGCGTAACATCCTTAATATCAGTGATAAAATCGACCGTTACACCCGGATTAGAAAGTTCAGATTTCATGTCTTTAGCCCAAAATCCGTCAGATAAATAATCATTTTCGACCGTAGAATGCGACTGTATTTGACTAAAACCGCAATGGTGATTGGTTAAAAGCAAACCGTTTGGCGAAATTATTTCTGCTGTGCAACCGCCGTTAAACTGTACAACGGCATCTTTTATCGAAGGTTTATCGGTACTCCAAATATCTTTGGCGGAAATTTTCATTCCTAAAGATTTCATTTCAGTTTCGTTCACTTCTGTCGGAATCCACATTCCACCGTATTGTTGCGCAAATGCAAAAGCAGAATTCAAAAAAACTGCTGCTATAATTATCTGTTTCTTCATATTAAATTTTATTGGCTCTAAAATAAGAAAATTAAAACAATCTCTAAAATAGACAGATTTTGAATTTTTAAAGAAATTTTTTGGGCGCCTTTTCCGCCTTCCGTTCCCGCTTCCGCCGCGGCGGAGAGCTCCACTCAAGTCGGGGCGCAATTTTCGCAGAAATAAAAAGTATATTAAATTGAAAAGCTACAAATTTTCAAAGATATTCTTAGAGCCTGTTTAAATTTATAATTTATTTTTACCATTAAGGAATTAAGCCATTTTCGCTTAAAAAACTTAATAAAAATCAATTTATTGATTGCTTAATCAGAATAAACTTAACTCACTGAAATTCTTAATGTTAAATTTAAGAATAAACAGAGTTTATTTTAATTTAGAAAATTAAGAAAAGGCTATAAAAAATTTATTGAATGAAATTTAAACAGGCTCTTAAAAATTCCGTAGGAATTATATCTTTGTAGAAGAAAATAGACCACAAAAAAAAGTATTCCGTAGGAATACAATCTTTTATTTTCGCAATAAACTTCCATAAAAATATCATTCAAAAAGATTTCATCCCAATGGAATGATTGATTTAATTTAATTTAATGCTAATTCTACACAGATATTATTCCTACGGAATTATCTATTTTTTAAATTTTTGAATTAACTCATTTTCAAATTCTCAAATCAAAACTTCATCCGCTGAATCCTCACCGCATTTAAAATCGCCAAAAGCGCAACTCCAACATCCGCGAAAACCGCTTCCCACATGGTTGCTAAACCACCTGCGCCAAGAATTAAAACAATAAATTTCACGCCAAATGCCAATGAAATATTTTGCCAAACAATTTTTTTAGTTTCCTTCCCAATTTTTATTGCGATCGCAATTTTTGCGGGATTATCATCTTGAATTACAACATCTGCGGTTTCAATCGTGGCGTCACTTCCAAGACCGCCCATCGCAATTCCAACATCAGAAAGCGCGACAACAGGCGCATCATTTACGCCGTCGCCGACAAAAGCAACAGTTTCAGATTTTGCTTTAATTTTATTTAATTCTGCCACTTTATCTTCCGGCAAAAGACTTCCAAAATAACTTTGAATGCCTAAAGTTTTCGCTACTTTTTCCACGACGGCACTTTTGTCGCCGCTCAACATGGTGACTTTTATGCCTAATTTTTTTAAAGAATCAACGGCGGTTTTTGCTTCTTTTTTAATTTCGTCAGCGATGGTAATATAACCAACAAACTGATTGTCAAAAGCCATCGCAACCACACTTTCCGGAATATTTTCTAAAGTTTTATCGTATTTAATATTAAATTTTTCTAATAATTTAAAATTTCCTGCTAAAAAATCTTTATTGTCAAAATTTGCTTTTAAACCAAAACCAGCAATTTCTTCGATATTTGATATTTTTTGGTCGTGATTGATTTCGCCAACATAATCGTGAATCGCCGTGGCAATCGGATGTGTTGATTTGCTTTCAATTAAATTTAATTTTTCTAAAATATCTTTTTCATTAAAATCTTTCTCAATTTTTACGTCTTGAACTTTAAAAACACCTTCCGTCATCGTGCCAGTTTTATCCATCACCACATTTTGGATTTTAGCCAAAGAATCAAGGAAATTTCCACCTTTAAATAGAATTCCATTTCTACTCGCGGCGCCAATTCCACCAAAATAACCAAGAGGAATGCTTATCACCAAAGCACACGGACAGGAAATTACCAAGAAAACCAAAGCGCGATACAACCAGTTTTTAAATTCATAATCTGCTACAAAAAAGTAGGGTAGAACGGTAATTGCAATCGCCAAGTAAACGACGATTGGCGTATAAATTTTTGCGAATTTTTTAATGAAAAGTTCCGTCGGTGCTTTTTGAGAAGAAGCATTTTGCACCAATTCTAAAATCTTCGAAAGTTTGCTGTCGTTGTATTTTTTGGTAATGACAACTTCTGAAACTGAATTCAAATTAATCATTCCGGCAAAAACAGGATCGCCTTTTTTCTTGGAATCTGGTTTGCTTTCGCCTGTTAAAGCCGCGGTGTTAAAACTCGCCTTTTCCGAAATTAATTCGCCATCTAAAGCCAGTTTTTCACCAGGTTTTAATTGAAGCAAATGTCCAATTTCAACGTGTTCGGCTTTAACAATTTTAGGTATATTATTTTTTAAAATCGTCACTTCATCTGGTCTTTGATCCAGTAAAGATTTAATATTTCCTTTCGCGCGCTGAACTGCCAAGATCTGGAAAACTTCGCCAACACTGTAAAACAGCATTACCGCAACACCTTCCGGATATTCGCCGATTGCAAAAGCGCCAATTGCGGCGATACTCATGAGGAAAAATTCTGAGAAAAACTGTCCTTTTTTTATACTTCCAAAGGCTTCCTTTAAAACCGGAAATCCGACGGGCAAATAAGCCAAAGTGTATAGTAAAATCCTCGCCCAAGCCTGAAACCATTCAGGTTTAAAAAAATAATCTAAACTTAAACCAATTCCCAAAAGCAGAAAAGATATCACTGCAGGCGCAAATAATTTGACTAAACTTCCGTCCAGATTTTCGTGGGAATGATCATGACCTTCGTGATCGTGGTCTTTTTTATGAGAAGTTTCTTCTGTACTGCAGCAGGATTGTGACATTTATCTTTTTTTACAAAACTAGCCAAAAACAGAATGCAACACTATTGCAATATTTCGTTGTAAAATGATTTAGAAAAAAATCAACGCTAAGACGCAAATCTTTTGAATGGTTTTGTAGTAAGGCGCAAAGAAATTGACTTTGTCAATTTTTTAAACATTGGCAATTCAACTTTTGGCAAACCTTTGCGTTGAAGTAAGCAAAATCTATTTAGATATTAAACTACATTCTTTGCAAATGCCGTTTGCCACAAATTTTAGATTCTGGATTTTATAACCTTTTGGGAATTTTAATTGATTGAAATTTACATCTTCCAAGCAAGTGGTTTTTTCACAGTTTTTACAGTAAAAATGAAGGTGAAAATCGTAGTGATTTTCTTCATCACAAGCGTCGTTGCAAAGTAAATATTGGGTTTTGTTGTTTTCCTGAACGCCGTGAATAAGTCCTTTTTGTTCAAAAGTTTTTAAAGTGCGGTACAACGTACTTCGGTCAGAATTGTTTAAAATTTCTTCCAAATCAGCCAATGAAACCGCTTTTTTTTGATGCAGAAAAACATCCAAAACAAGTTTACGCATCGCAGTAATGGCGATATTTTTTAGTTCTAATTTTTTTTCTATTAATTTGGAATTCATTGTTTTTTTATCACTGGATATTTTGTCCCTTTTCTTTTTACAAAATTTTGCGCACAGATTTCACAGATTTACACGAATTTTAAAACAATATTATGATATATTTTTCACAAATATTATTGATTAATTTAAAAAAAATCTGTGAAAATCTGTGAAATCTGTGTGCTATTATTCTACAGGTTATTAAATATTCTGTTGTTAAATATTTATCAAATTTAAAAACTCTTGCTCATCCAAAATCGTGATCTTTCCCAAATCCTGTGCCTTTTTTAATTTGCTTTCGGCTTTTTCGCCGAGGAACAAATAGTTCAAATTATTATTAAAAATTAGATTTCTATATTTTGGTTATTCAAAAGTATTTATTTGTTTTTGTATTTTTTCAATACTTTCTAAAAGTGGTTTTACATCCCTGTTTAATGCATTTTTATTAATCCAAAAAGTGAAAGCATAAAACATTACTAAACCTATCAATGTTATTATTTTCAAATCTATAGAAAGAGGTAATAATTTATCAGCAACACTATTATTCCAAAAATAATCGGAAGGATTTCCCAAGCCCAAAATAAATAGAAAATTTAAAATAAAGGGCGGAATTGCGTACCAATAAAGCGCAGAATCTAATAAATTGGCTTGTTTCAGCATAAAATTTTTTTGTTGTTTTAGTTGTTCTGCTAAAGGCAAATCGAAATCGATTTTTGAATTCTGTATCTTTGATTTTCTATATTTTAAAAGTACAAATAAAAACCAAACTATCGTCAAAACACAAGCAATTTTGGTTAAAGGGAAAGGAATTTCAAAAAATAAATAGCCAAAAATAAGTATTCCAACAACGGATGCAGAAATTTCTCTAATGTCTCTATATTTTATTTTCTTGTGAATATTTTGCAAACTAGCATTCAATTCTTCTTTCAAAAGATTGGTTTCAATGGCGATTTCTGATGTTTTAGAAGAGTTATTCCAAATTTCTTTTAAGTCGTTTTCTAACATTTTATTTGATTTTTGGCGCGATACATTCAAATAATTTTTTTCTTATTCTTTTCATTTTTACAGCGATATGGTTTTCTGAAAATCCTGTGATTTCTGCAATTTTTTTGTAAGATAAATCATCTAAATAAAGCACAATAAGTGAAGTATCTGTTTCATTTAAAGTAGAAATACATTCTTTTAAAAAGCGAAATTTTTCTTGTTCAGAAGCATCAATTTCATTTTCTATTGGTGTAAAATGAATCGATTGAAACCGGTCTGTTTTATCATTTGTTTTTTCAAATTTCATTTTCGAACGCATGCAAACGTTTAATGCAATTTTATAAACGAATGTATCAATCGTTGATGTTCCTTTGAAGTGTTCTAAAGATTTCCAAATTTGAAATATGACGTCTTGAAAAAGGTCTTCTGGCTCAATTGGATTAACCGCATAAATGCTGCAAATCCTATATAATTTGTATTTATTTTTCTCTATAATTTCTTCAAAATAAGCATCATTTTTTTGTGCTCTCATTTTTTCAGATGTTTCAGAACGCATTTATGCAGTTTTTTCTTCTAATTTTTTGATGTTGTTTTTGGATGAACTGATGAGTAAAAATTCAATAAAAAAACCACAAATTAGAAAAAGGCTAATTTCTTTGTTGGATTCACCCAAAACGAAATAAGAAACGATGAGTAAAACAGCCCATACAATGCTGCTAATGATTTGAATTCTTGTTAAAGTTTGAATGAATTGTTTTCTGTTTTCCATTTTTTTTTAAATTTTAAGTTAATATTTTTTGTCTCTAATATGTTAGTGACAAGTTTTAAAAAAATATGACAGAAATTTTTATTTTTTCTTAATATTATTCTGCTTTATCTAAAAATCCGCTAGAAAATTAACTGAAATTCCTCGATTTTTAATTGAACAAATCCAAAAATTCTTGCTCATCCAAAATCGTGATGGTTCCCAAATCCTGCGCTTTTTTCAGTTTGCTTCCGGCTTTTTCGCCGACAACCAAATAATTAAGATTTTTAGAAACCGCAGAGATATTTTTTCCGCCGTTTTTTTCGACCATTTCTTCTGCGGCTTCTCTTGTAAATAATGATAATTTACCTGTGAAAAGAAAGGTTTTTCCTTCTAAAACATTGGAAATAGTTTGGTTAAAATTTTCATCTTTTTCCAGTTTTACGCCATATTCTTTCAATCTTTCAATCATTAAAATATTTTCTGAATTTTGAAAAAATTCATGAATACTTTCGGCAATTTTAATTCCAATATCTTCCACTTGAACCAATTCTTCGAGACTTGCATTTCGAAGTTCTTCAATAGTTGAAAAGTTTTTTACCAACTTCTTTGCAACGGTTTCACCAACGTGTTTGATGCCAATTCCAAACAATACTTTTTCAAATGGAATTTCTTTTGATTTTTCGATACTTTCGATAATATTTTGCGCCGATTTTTCTGCCATTCTTTCCAAAGGCAAGAGTTGTTCTTTGGTTAAAGCATAAAAATCTGCGGGATTTTCTACCAATTTTTCTCTGTAAAGTTGCTCAATTGTTTCGCTTCCCAGATTTTCAATATCCAAGGCTTTTCGGGAAACATAATGAATCATTCTTCCCACAATTTGCGGCGGACAATGCAGTTCGTTCGGACAAAAATGATTGGCTTGGTCTTCAATTTTTACGAGTTCAGTTCCGCATTCTGGGCAATTTTTGATGTATTCGATTGGTTTAGAATTGGGTAATCTTTTTTCTAAATTAATTCCCACAATTTTCGGAATGATTTCGCCGCCTTTTTCTACGAAAACATAATCATCTTCGTGTAAATCGAGTTTTTTTATTTGATCTTCATTGTGCAAAGTCGCCCTTTTTACCGTAGTTCCCGCCAAAAGAATGGGTTTTAAATTTGCAACCGGCGTAATTGCGCCCGTTCTTCCAACCTGATAAACCACACTTTCTAATTTCGTCTCAACTTTTTCTGCTTTAAATTTATACGCCATCGCCCAACGCGGCGATTTTGCGGTGTAACCTAAAGTCTGTTGTTGTTTTATGTTGTTGATTTTCAAAACAATACCATCAATTTCAAATGGTAAATCGTGGCGTTTTTTATCCCAATAATTAATGAAATCTTTTATTTCATCTAAGTTTTTGCAAAGTTTCGCTTGATCTGAAATACTGAAACCCCAAGTTTTTGCTTTTTGCAATAATTCCCAATGCGTTTCTACGGGAATATCTTCTGAAATAAACTGGTATAAAACTGCAGATAATTTTCGCTTTCTGACTTCTGCAGAATCCTGCATTTTTAAACTTCCACTTGCGGTATTTCTTGGGTTCATAAATAAATCTAAACCTTCTTCTTCGCGCTTTTCATTGATTTTATCGAAGTTTTTTCGGGTGAGATAAATTTCGCCACGCATAAAAAATCGCTCAGGAAAATCGCCATTTAAGGTTAAAGGAATATCTGAAATTGTGCGGACATTATTGCTAATTTCATCGCCCTGAAAACCATCGCCGCGTGTAATTCCTTGGATTAATTTTCCGTTTTCGTATAAAATTGAAATGGAAGCGCCGTCGTATTTTAACTCAGCCACAAATTCTACTTCATCTTTTCCAAAGGTTTTTTCGATGCGTTTTTCCCAATCTTCAAGATCATCAAAATCATAAGAATTATCCAAAGAATACATTCTAAATTGATGTTGAACTGTAGGAAAATTTTTCGTGATTCCGCCACCAACTCGCATTGACGGTGAATTTTCATCAAAATATTCTGGATTTTCCGCTTCTAATTTTTGTAGTTCTTGTAATTTTAAATCAAAATCAAAATCCGAAATTAGAGATTCATCATTTTGATAATAGGCGTAATTATATTGATGAAGTTCTTTGCGAAGGTCTTCTATTTTTTGTTGAATTTCTATTGACATAAATGTGGTTAAATCTTAATAAACAAATTTAATTTTTTTAACCACAAAGACACAAAATTTTTATTTAAATATTAAAATTAAAAAAAAAACGTAATGTTTTTAATATTTTAACCAATTAACTGTGCAAATAAATCTTCCTTGTCGTTAAGGTATTGAAATTCAAAGCCTTTTTCTTGCATTTTATCTTTAATAGGTGCAACATCGGCCTTGTTTTTTAATTCTAGACCAACGATCACGGGGCCAGATTCTCTATTGTTTTTTTGCTTAAATTGAAAATAGGTAATATCATCATCAGTTCCTAAAATATCGTTTACAAATTCTTTTAGAGCGCCCGGTCTTTGCGGAAACTGGATTAAGAAATAGTGTTTTAAACCTTCATATAACAAAGAACGTTCTTTAATTTCGGCTGTTCTTTCGATATCGTTATTACTACCACTTACGATGCAAACCACATTTTTACCTTTGATTTTTTCTTTGTAAAAATCTAACGCAGAGATTGTTAACGCGCCAGCTGGCTCCACAATTATGGCTTCTTCATTATACATCTGCAAAATTGTAGAGCAAACTTTTCCTTCTGGAACAAGAATGATATCATCTAAATTTTCTTTGCAAATTTTAAAATTATGATTCCCAACTTGTTTTACGGCCGCTCCATCTACAAATTTATCGATGGTTTCTAATCTTGTATTTTTTCCATTGTCGATGGAAGTTTTCATGGCAGGTGCGCCTTCAGGTTCTACGCCAATAATCTTTGTATTTGGACTTAATTTTTTAAAAACGGTAGAAAGGCCAGATGCCAAACCGCCGCCGCCAATTGGGATAAACACATAGTCAATCGGCATTTTGGCGTCTTCTAAAATTTCTAAACCGACAGTTCCTTGTCCGGCAATTACTTTAATATCATCAAAAGGATGGATGAAAATTTTATTTTCTGCGGTACAAACTTCACTCGCGGCAGCAAAAGAATCATCAAAAGTATCGCCCGTTAAAACGATTTCAACATATTCTTTACCAAAGAGTTGCACTTGTTTAATCTTTTGTTTGGGTGTTGTTTTTGGCATGAAAATTTTACCAAATATTTGCAAAAGATGGCAAGAATATGCCACGCCTTGCGCATGGTTTCCGGCACTTGCGCAAACAATTCCCTGTTTTTTTTCTGAAGATGTAAGCGCGCTCATTTTGTTGTAAGCGCCACGTATTTTGTAGGAACGAACGACTTGTAAATCTTCTCTTTTTAGAAAAATATTTGCCTCAAAATCATGTGAAAGGTTTCTGCTAAGCGATAATGGTGTAGGGAAAACTACACCTTTAAATTTCTTTTTCGCGTCTTGAATTTCTTCTAAAAGACTTAGTTTTATTGTTTCTGAAACCATTGTTTTTTAAAAATTTAGTTAGAAAGTGGCGTTTAAACCACTTTTTTCATTGCTGTCATCGCTGCTCTAAGTTCTGCGCCACATTTTTCGATTGAATGGTTTCTGATGGCTGCGTTTATTTTTACCAATTCAAAATTATCTACATTTTTATCGGCTGTTTCATTAAAGTTTTTCCCGATTAAATTGGTATCCACTTTTTTCATAAAATCTGCTAAAAGTGGTTTGCAGGCGTGGTCAAATAAATAGCAACCATATTCTGCGGTATCTGAAATCACACGGTTCATTTCGAATAATTTTTTGCGTGCAATTGTATTTGCTATTAAAGGAGTTTCGTGCAGAGATTCGTAATAAGCAGATTCATTTTTTATACCAGAAAGCGTCATGGTTTCGTAGGCCAATTCTACACCTGCTTTTACGAAAGCAACCATTAAAGTTGCGTTATCAAAATAGTCTTGTTCGCTAATAGTTACATTTCCTGCGGGTGTTTTTTCGAAATTAGTTTCGCCTGTGGCTTCTCTCCATTTTAGTAAATTTTTATCATTTTCTGCCCAATCTTCCATCATTGTTTTAGAAAAATGTCCAGACAAAATATCGTCCATATGTTTGTTGAACAAAGGCGTCATTATTTCTTTTAATTCTTCGGCCAATTTAAAGGCTTCTATTTTGGCAGGATTAGAAAGACGATCCATCATATTGGTAATTCCACCAATCTTTAAGGCTTCTGTAATGACTTCCCAACCATTTTGAACTAATTTTGAGGCGTAACCTGCATCAATTCCTTTTTCTATCATTTTATCGAAACTCAGAATGGAGCCGGTTTGCAATAAACCACACAAAATAGTTTGTTCTCCCATTAAATCTGATTTTACTTCGGCCACAAAAGAAGAATGTAAAACGCCTGCTTTATCGCCGCCAGTTCCTACGCAATAGGCTTTTGCGATTTCTAATCCGTCACCATTTGGGTCGTTTTCAGTATGAACGGCAATTAATGTTGGTACGCCAAAACCGCGCAAATATTCCGCTCTCACTTCTGATGCTGGAGATTTTGGGGCAATCATAACCACTGTGATATCTTCACGAATTTTTGTGCCTTCTTCTACGATATTAAAACCGTGGGAATAAGACAAACACGCGCCTTTTTTCATTAAAGGAACCACTTTATTAATGACGTCAGTATGTTGTTTATCGGGCGTCAAATTGGAGACGAGGTCTGCTGTGGGAATCATTTCTTCATAAGTGCCAACTTCAAAACCGTTCTTTGTTGCGTTTTCAAAAGAAGTTCTTTTGGTTTCGATTGCTTCTTTTCTGAGAGCGTAAGCCACATTTAGCCCGCTATCGCGCATATTTTGACCTTGCGCTAAACCTTGCGCGCCGCAACCTACAATTACTATTTTTTTTCCTTTTAATTTTTCTACACCGTTAGAAAACTCTGCGTTATCCATAAAATCGCATTTTCCTAATTCTTGTACTTTTAAGCGGTGTGGTAATTCGTTGAAATAATTTGACATTTTTTTTGTTTTAATTTTTGTTGGCTTTTTCCTATTTTAAAAATTTACATTTGAAAAATTTTGCTTTTCAAACTTAAAAATTCATTGTTAATTGGTGATTTGCGTGGGTCATTTTTCTCCATATTCAGTACTTTTTTATGCACGCCTTCACTAGATTTAATAATGGCTATGCGAGAACTTCTCACAAATTCTATTAAACCGTATTTATCTAATTCTTTCAGCAGTTTATTAATTTCTTCTTTCTGCCCTGTAACTTCAAAAACGGTATAATCTTCTCTGATCACCACAGTGTTTGCGCCATATTCGCGCAAAAGTCTTTCTACTTTTACATCTTTCATAATGACGGAAGTTGGCACTTTGTACAATGCCATTTGTTGGTAAATAATTTCATCATTCACGTTGCTATAAACTTTGAAAACATCTACAATTTTCTCGATTTGACGCACTAAATTTTTCACAACTTCTGGGGTTTCATTTACCACAATGGTAAAGCGGTAAATATTTTCTATTTCGCTTGGCGAGGTATTTACACTTTCTAAATTTATTTTCCGGCGCGAAAAAATGATGGAAATTTTGTTTAATAAACCTACCATATTTTCGGTGTAAACGGATAACGTGTGTTCTTCTTTTAATGGATTCATCCTATTTTTTTAAGTTTAATGGAACTTTTTTCCATTTTGTTAAATTTAATCAACTATTAATAGCGGTATTATTTTAAATTTCTTCTTTGCTTAAAACTATTTCGGAAACGCCTTTTCCCTGCGGAACCATCGGGAATACGTTGTCTTCATGCTTCACAGCGATTTCTAAAAGATAAGATTCAGGCGCGTCTAACATTTCTTTTAAACTTGATCTTAAGTCTTCGCGCTCAGAAATTTGCTTTCCTTTGATGCCGTAAGCTTCTGCTACTTTTACAAAATTTGGACTTTGAATATCTGTAAACGAATACCTTCTTTTGTGAAATAATTCTTGCCACTGTCTCACCATTCCGAGAAAACTATTATTTAAAATAATAATTTTCACATTGGGTTTAAATTGCATTATTGTTCCTAATTCTTGAAGATTCATTTGTGCGCCGCCATCGCCCATTATCGCAACTATTTGTCTTTCTGGCGCGCCAAATTTTGCTCCTATTGCCGCAGGAATTGCAAATCCCATAGTTCCCAAACCGCCGCTCGTAATATTACTTCTGGATAAATTTTGTTTTGAGTATCTGCAAGCCACCATTTGATGTTGGCCAACATCTGTGACAATTACAGCTTCGCCTGCGGTTAATTCATTTAAAATATTGATAACTTCACCCATATTAAGTTCGCCTTCTGTTGGGTTCAGTTCTTTTGAAATAAGTTTGTCTGTTTCTATTTTTTCTTTTTCTTTGAACATTGCAAACCAATCTGCATGTGTTTTTTCATCAACTAATTTCGTTAAAAGAGGCAGTGTTTCTTTACAGTTTCCCCAAACGCCTACCGTGGTTTTTACATTTTTATCAATTTCTGCAGGGTCAATATCGAGATGAATGATTTTTGCTTGTTTTGCATATTTATCCAATCTTCCCGTCACACGGTCGTCAAAGCGCATTCCGATGGCTATTAAAACATCACATTCATTGGTAAAATAATTGGGCGCATAATTTCCGTGCATTCCAACCATACCAACTCCTAATTGATGATTGGTTGGGATGGCGCTCATTCCCATGATAGTCCAGGCGGTGGGAATTCCAGTTTTTTCTATAAAATTTAAAAATTCTTTTTCTGCATTTCCTAAAATAACGCCTTGACCAAAAACGATGAAGGGTTTTTTAGCATTATTAATAATTGCCGCTGCTTGCTCTATATATTCATTTCTAATAATTGGTTCTGGGCGGTAACTTCTGATATGAATACATTTTCTATAACCTTTGTAATCAAACATTTGCAGTTGTGCATTTTTTGTAATATCTACCAAGACAGGACCTGGTCTGCCAGATCTTGCGATATAAAAGGCTTTTGCTAAAATTTCAGGGATTTCATTGGCATCCGTTATTTGGTAATTCCATTTTGTAACGGGCATTGTGATATTAATAATATCCGTTTCTTGAAATGCATCTGTCCCTAAAAGATGGGCAAAAACTTGACCTGTAATGCATACCAATGGCGTAGAATCTATTTGTGCATCGGCTAAACCTGTCACCAAATTAGTCGCGCCTGGTCCGCTAGTGGCAAATACAACACCAGTTTGGCCGCTCACTCTTGCGAATCCTTGTGCTGCGTGAATTGCTCCTTGCTCATGGCGAACCAAAATGTGCTTGAGTGATTTTTCAAAGTCAAAAAGCGCATCGTATATCGGCATTATTGCACCACCAGGATACCCAAAAACTGTTGTTACATCTTCTGAAAGTAAGGCATCAATCACTGCGAGACTGCCAGATGTACTGTGAAACTTTTCTATTAAAGGTTCATTTAATTTTTCTTTTATTGCTTCCATAATATTTTAGCAAATTTAATTTTCATCTGTTACACAGCCTTCTGAAGCATCCGTAACCAATTTTAAATATTTGTATAAAACGCCACTAGTCACTTTTGGTTTTGGTTGCTGAAAGGTTTTTCTCCTATTTTCCAGTTCCAAATCAGAAATTGCTAGATTTATTGAATTGTTGACTGCGTCTAATTCTATAATATCGCCATCTTTTACCAAAGCGATAGTGCCGCCATCGTAGGCTTCCGGAGAAATATGGCCGACCACAAAGCCGTGCGTGCCGCCACTAAATCTTCCGTCTGTAATTAATGCCACACTTTTCCCCAAGCCTGCACCAATAATTGCTGAAGTTGGTTTTAGCATTTCTGGCATTCCGGGGCCACCTTTTGGACCAACATATCTAATGACTACAACATCACCAGCTTGTATTTTTTTATTTTCTATTCCTTTTATTAATTCTTTTTCACCGTCAAAAACTTTGGCAGGACCCGTGAATTTTTCGCCCTCTTTGCCTGTGATTTTTGCGACCGAACCTTTCGTAGCAAGATTTCCGTATAAAATCTGGAGATGTCCCGTTTTTTTAATTGGATTTTCAAGAGGTCTAATGATATTTTGATTTTCAAAATCAATTTCATCAACATTTTCTAAATTTTCGGCTAAGGTTTTTCCGGTTACGGTGATGCAATCTCCGTGAAGCATTCCTTTAGAAAAAAGATATTTTAAAACCAAAGGAACACCGCCTTCTTCGTGAAGATTTTGCATTAAATAATTTCCACCGGGTTTAAAATCTGCAATTAATGGTGTTTTTTCACTTATTCTCTGGAAATCGTCTTGGGTAATTTTCACACCCACGCTTTTTGCCATGGCAATAATATGCAAAACGGCATTGGTACTGCCACCAAGAGCAATTAAAGTCGTAATCGCATTTTCAAAAGCCTCGAAAGTCATAATGTCTTTTGGACAAATATTTTTTTCTAATAATAGTTTAATGTAGTGCGAAACTTCTTCACACTCTTTAATTTTTTCAAATGAAACCGCAGGATTAGAACTAGAGTAGGGAAGACTCATACCGAGTGCTTCAATAGCGATTGCCATTGTGTTTGCCGTGTACATTCCGCCGCAAGCACCTGCGCCTGGGCAAGAATTTTTAATTATTCCTTTGAAATCTTCCTCTGAAATGGTGCCTGCAATTTTTTCTCCCAAAGCTTCGAAAGCTGAAACGATATTTAAATCTTTTCCTTGATATTTCCCTGGTGCAATTGTTCCACCGTAAACCATTATTGAAGGTCGATTTAATCTGCCCATCGCCATAATAGAACCCGGCATATTTTTATCACAACCCGGAATTGCAACCACAGCATCGTAATAATGACCGTCCACAACGCTTTCTATGCTATCAGCAATTATTTCTCTGCTTACAAGAGAATATCTCATTCCATCAGTTCCGTTGGTAATGCCATCACTTATTCCAATTGTATTGAAAATTAAGCCTACCATATCGTTTTCATTGATCTCTTTTTTAACCAAAGCAGCCAAATGATTGAGATGCATATTACAAGTATTTCCGTCATATCCCATTGAAGCAATCCCAATAAAAGGTTGACTTAATTGCTTGTCATCTAAACCAATACCGTAAAGCATGGCTTGCGCGGCGGGTTGCGTGGGATCTTGGGTAACAGTTTTGCTGTATTTATTAAGTTCCATGTAATTATATTTGAGCTAGTAGTTCTTTTTCTAAAACTAAATTTAAATAAGCGGTTTGTAATTTTTTGCCAAGACTATCTTGCCACTCGAGCGGAAAAACTTTAGAATTAAAGGATTTAATGCCAACTACTTCAGCGGCAGTTCCGCAAAAAAATGCAGAATCTGCGTTTTCTAACATTTCTGGTTTGTAAGCACCTTCACTCACAGTAATGTTTAATTCTTTGCATAAATCAAAAATAGTTGCTCTGGTAATTCCAGGAAGTATATTTCCTGTTTGTGGTGTAAATAATTGGCCATCTTTTTCAAAAAATAAATTGGCGCCAGGTGCTTCTGCTAAATAGCCATCACAATCTAAAAGCAATGCTTCATCAAAACCCTTATCTTTTGCTTCAATTGATGCGAGAATTGAATTTACATAATGTCCACAAACTTTTGCCTCAATTTTCGTTGATCTTGGATGAGGACGGCAAAAAGAAGATTGGTATAAACTGATTAATTTATCTCCCAAATATGCGCCCCATTCCCATGCGCAAATCATTATAGACACTTCATTTGCTTTACTAATTCCCATGTTGGGACCACAAAAAATCAGCGGTCTTATATAAGCGCTTTCAAGGTTATTAATTTTTAAAAGTTGATATGTTTTTTCCACTAATTCTTCTACAGAATAAGTAAATGGAATATGAATTAATTCCGCTGATTTAAGTAATCTTTCGTAATGTTCTTCTGCTTTGAAAATCTTTGGGCCATTTTCGGTTTTATAGACTCTTATTCCTTCAAAAACACCGTAGCCGTAATGCATGGTTTGAGAATATAAGTCGATAGTTGCTTCTGAGGCTTTTTTAAATTCACCATCAACAAATATGATGGTGTTTTCATTGTAATATGGGTTAAGTTTTGCGTTCATTTTTTATGTTAATTGCGTAAAAATTTTTAAAATTTAGATGATGGTGGATTGTCCTAAATTAATGTTGGTGTAATTCATGTCGGAATCTAATCTGTTGTAAATATAATCTGTGATAAAATCGCCCACATTATCCGTAGATATTTTATTTTCGCTTTTATTTAAATCTTCAGTAGTTATTTCATACTTTAAAGAATCTTCAACAGCTTTATTTATGACAATGGCTTCATCATATAAACCAAAATGTTCTAAGAGAAGTGCCGCCGATAATATTGAAGCCAATGGATTTGCAATTCCTTTGCCTTTTGCTTGTGGGTAAGAACCGTGTATTGGTTCGAACATCACATATTTTTCTCCAATAGAGGCAGAGGCAAGTAAACCGATGGAACCGCCGATAACGCTGGCTTCATCGCTAATAATATCACCAAACATATTTTCTGTTAGAATTACATCAAATTGTTTTGGATTTAAAATCATCTGCATTGCAGCATTATCTACAAAAAGAAAATCTAAGGCGACATCTTCGTATTGCTGAGAGATTTCTGTGACCACTTTTCTCCACAAACGAGAACTTTCTAGCACATTTGCTTTATCTACTAAAGTTAGTTTTTTTCTTCTATTTTGTGCGGCTTTAAAGGCTAAATGCGTAATGCGTTCAATTTCAAACCTAGAATATTCACATAAATCTGAGGCAGTATTGCCATCTTCACTTGTCTGTTTTTTACCAAAATAAATGCCGCCTGTCAATTCCCGATAGATGCTAATATCAGTTTTTTCTATAATATTTCTTTTTAACGGAGAATTTTCTATCAACGTTTCATAGGCCTTTACCGGCCGAATGTTTGCAAACAAACCCAATTCTTTTCTAAGTTTTAGCAAGCCTTGTTCTGGTCGCACTTTTGCAGAAGGATCATTGTCATATTTTGGATCACCGATAGCGCCAAATAAAATAGCATCAGTGGTTTTACAAATTTCCAAAGTTTCATCTGGCAAGGGATTCCCTGTTTGATCAATTGCTATTGCTCCCACAACTGCGTTTTTAAAAACAAATTTGTGATTAAATTGTGATGCAATTGCATTTAAAACTTTAATAGACTGTGCAGTAACTTCCGGCCCAATTCCGTCTCCTGCTAAAACCGCGATATTTAAATTCATAAAATTATTTTTTTTCTAATATGTTTTTTGTTTTTCAAATGCTTCAATGCTTTCTTTTTTGCTTAAGAGATAATCGATGTCATCGTAGCCATTAATCATGCAAGTTTTTTTGTAGGCATCGATTTCAAAAGATTCTTTAAAATCTGTTTCATAGATAGAAATCATTTGCTGCTCCAGATTTACAATAACTTTTGTATCTGGTTTTTCAGTAATTTTCGCTAATAAAATTTTTAAAAATTCTGGCGAAACTTGAACTGGAAGCAAACCATTATTTAAAGCGTTTCCTTTAAAAATATCTGCAAAAAAACTAGAAACTATTACTTGAAAACCAAAACCCGAAAGTGCCCAAGCTGCATGTTCACGGCTAGAACCACAGCCAAAGTTATTTCCTGCCACTAAAATGCTTCCAGAATAAGTGCTGTTATTTAGGATAAAATCTGGGTTAATATTGCCATTTTTATCAAAACGCCAGTCTCTAAAAACATTGTCTCCAAAGCCTTCTCTGTCGGTTGCTTTTAGGAAACGCGCTGGAATTATTTGGTCTGTATCTACATTTTCTATATCAAACGGAATTGCCGTCGAAACTAATTTTGTAAACTTTTGCATATTAATTTAATTGCTGTGAAATATTGATGATTTTTCCTTCTATTGCGGTTGCGGCGGCCATTAATGGACTTGCTAAAATAGTTTTAGCGCCTTGCCCTTGTCTTCCTTCAAAATTTCTGTTAGAGGTAGAAACGCAATATTCACCTTGCGGAATTTTATCTTCGTTCATCGCCAAACATGCAGAGCAGCCGGGCTGCCGAAGTTCAAAACCTGCATCTTCAAAAATAGATTTAAGTCCTTCATCAATGATTTGCGCCTCCACTTGCTTGCTTCCCGGCACTAACCACGCCGTTACATTTTCAGCTTTTTTCTTTCCTTTAATATATTTTGCAGCTTCTCGAAAATCTTCAATTCTAGAATTGGTACAACTACCTAAAAAAACATAATTTATAGGTTTATTTATTAGGCTTTCCCCTTTTTTGAAGCCCATATAATCTAAAGATTTTTCAAAAGATGTGTCATTTGTTTTCGGTATTGTTTCAGAAACACTCATTCCCATTCCTGGGTTTGTGCCAAAGGTGATCATCGGCTCAATATCCTCTGCTTTGAAAGTATATTCTTTGTCAAATTTTGCTTCTTTATCTGAAGGAAGTGTTTTCCAATAGGCTACTTTTTTGTCGAATTCTTCGCCTTTTGGTGCAAATTCTCTTCCTTTAATGTAGTTAAAAGTGGTTTCATCTGGTGCAATCATTCCGCCGCGTGCGCCCATTTCTATACTCATGTTGCAGACTGTCATTCGCCCTTCCATAGACATATTTTCAAAAACATCGCCCGCATATTCACAGAAATATCCTGTTCCCGCATTGGTTCCAACTTGCGAAATAATGTAGAGAATAACGTCTTTTGGTAAAACGCCTTTATTCAGTTTTCCATTAACGTTTACTCTTAAACTTTTTGGTTTTGTTAAAAGTAAACTTTGGCTAGCGAAAACTTGCGCCACTTGGCTGGTTCCGATTCCAAAAGCAATTGTTCCAAAAGCGCCATGAGTAGAAGTATGGCTATCGCCGCAAACGATGGTCATTCCCGGTTGTGTAATTCCCAATTCTGGCGCAATTACGTGTACAATGCCATTATATTTGTGCCCAAGTTCATACAATGTGATGTTGTTTTCTGCACAATTTTTAGAAAGTTGTTCTAATTGATTTCTAGAAAGTTCATCTTTTATCGGCAAATGTTGGTTTAACGTCGGTGTGTTATGATCCGCTGTTGCAACAATTTGATCAGGTCTAAAAACTGGTATATTTCTTTGTTTTAATTCATTAAAAGCTTGTGGGCTAGTAACTTCGTGTATTAAATGTTTATCGATATATAAAATCTGTGGGCCATTTTCTATGGCATCTACGACATGTGCGTCCCAAACTTTATCAAATAGTGTTTTTGCCATTATTTTGAAATTAATTGTTCATAAATACTGCTTTTTTCAATAATTTGATGGATGTCATCATCATTGATTTCTTTTTTTAGATCTGCAAAAACTAAAAAATTAGCATAAACCACGTCTAACTGTAATTTTGTTAGTTCATAACCTATATTTTTTGCTCTGTATGCTAAAGCCGCGCGGCCACTTCTCGCCGTTAAAATAATAGCAGAATCTGTGACGCCCACATCTTTAGGATCAATAATTTCGTAAGTAGATTTATTTTTTATCATTCCATCTTGGTGAATTCCTGAACTGTGCGCAAAAGCATTAGAACCAACAATTGCTTTATTCGGTTGCACGTAAACGCCCATACTGTCGGAAACTAACTGGCTCATTCCGTATAGCATTTGCGTATTAATATTGGTGTCTAAATCTAAATAAGGATGTTGTTTTAAAATCATGACGACTTCTTCCAAAGAAGTATTTCCTGCACGTTCACCAATGCCGTTGATGGTGCATTCTATCTGGCGCGCGCCATTTATTACACCTTCAATGGAATTTGCTGTTGCCAAACCTAAATCATTGTGGCAATGGCAAGATAAAATGGCCTTTTCAATGTCTTTTACATTCTCCATTAAATATTTTATTTTTGCGCCATATTCACTTGGCAAGCAATAACCTGTGGTATCTGGAATGTTTAGAACAGTTGCGCCCGCTTTTATGGCTACTTCGCAGACTCTTGCTAAATACTCATTATCAGTTCTGCCCGCGTCTTCAGCATAAAATTCTACATCTTCTACAAAGGATTTTGCATATTTAACCGCAGAAAAAGCGCGTTTTAAAACTTCTTCTCGCGTGGAATTAAATTTGAATTTAATATGTGAATCAGAAGTGCCAATTCCTGTGTGAATCCTCGGTTTTTTTGCATTCACTAGCGCTTCTGCTGCTACTTTTATGTCATTTTCTACGGCGCGGGTTAAAGCACAAACTGTGGCATTTTCTACTATTTTAGAAATTTTCATCACAGATTCGAAATCGCCGGGGCTAGACACGGGGAAACCTGCTTCTATTACATCAACTCCCAGCAAATCAAGTTGTTTTGCAATTATTAATTTTTGCGACGTATTTAATTTGCAGCCGGGCACTTGTTCGCCATCTCTCAACGTGGTATCAAATATTTGAATAGGTGTTTTAGCCATTGGATTGTGTATATTTTTATTTTCTCAAACGAAATTACATTTAGAATTTTTTTTATGTTTATATTTGAACAATGTTTTACGATGTTCAAAATTATTTTGAATTTTTAAAACGTTGATAATGAATGATTTAAAATAATTTTCGTGTGATAGCAAACGACCAAAAAGATTTTCTTTTTTCTCTAATAAAGTCCTTAAACAAATCTGAAAAGCGCCAATTTAAATTATTTGTTGGCCGTTTAGACGTGAATTCAGATTCCATTTATCTCAATCTTTTTAATTTTTTAGATAAGGCTAATTCTTACAACGAAAAAGATATTTTGAAAAGTGCCTTGGTGAAAAAGCAGCAATTAGCCAATGTAAAAGCACATTTGTACAAACAAATTTTAATTAGTTTAAGATTAACACCTTTACATAAAAACATCCGCTCTGTTCTCCGCGAGCAGTTAGATTTTGCTTCAATTTTATATCACAAAGGACTTTACAAACAAAGTTTAAAAATTTTAGATAAAGCCAAAGAAACAGCGATGGAATATGAGGAAAAAAATATGGCGTATGAAATTGTAGAACTCGAAAAAGTAATAGAATCCCAATACATCACCAGAAGTATTGCTTCCAGAGCAGATGAATTATCCGTTCAGGCAAAAGAATTAAGCCAGTTAAATGTCATTTCTAGCAAATTATCTAATTTATCGCTTCAATTATACAGCATTATTTTAAAATCGGGCTATGTAAAAAACAAAGAAGAAAGTGATAAGATAACAGCATATTTGGAGGATAGACTACCTAAATATGAAATAAAAAATTTGGGTTTTCGTGAAAAATTATGGGTTTACAACGCTTTTTTGTGGTATAATTTTATACTTCAAGATTTCTTAAATAGTTATAAATATGCAGCGAAATGGGTTGATTTATTTCATCAAAACCCCAATATGATTGTTTTAAATCCCGTTTTTTTTCTGAAAGGTAGCAACTATCATTTGGAAACTTTATTTTTTCTTCAAAATAAAGTAAAATTTCAAAATGCACTGCATCAATTTGAAGTACAAGTTTCTGAAAACAGTTTTCCAAAAGATGAAAATGTAGAAGCCTTGAAATTTTTATACCTTAATTTTCATCGTATTAATCAGCATTTTATTGATGGAAGTTTTCAGGAAGGTTTGGTATTAATTCCAAAAATTGAATCTAATTTTAAAAATTACAGTTCTAAAATAGACGAGCATCATAAAATGATTTTCTATTTCAAATTTGCCAGTTTGCATTTTGGCGCGGGAAATAACAAGGAAAGTATTTACTATTTGAACAAAATAATTTCTAATAAAACCTTAGCGATGCGTGAAGATTTGCTCTGTTTTGCACGTGTTTTAAATATTTTGGCGCACTATGAAGCGGGTTTAGACGATGATTTGGAATTTTTGCTAAAAAGCACCTATCGTTTTTTGATAAAAATGAACGATTTGCATGAAGTACAAAAAGAAATGATAAAATTTATAAGAGAATTACAAAATGTTTACCCGCATAACATAAAGCAAAGTTTTATAGATTTTCATAAGAAATTAAAGGTTTATGAAGCACATCCTTTTGAGCGACGGGCTTTCTTATATTTAGATATTATTTCTTATTTGGAAAGTAAAATAGAAAATAAACCTGTGGCGAGAATTATTTATGACAAATATTTAGAAAGAATGAAATAGAAAATTATTTCTCTATTTTTTGACTAAATAATGAAATCTAATAAGCCAAAATTTCCCCAATTTTCGCCGACACTTTTTCTGCATTTGGAAGCATTTCTTTTTCTAAAATTAAATTAATTGGAACGGCTGGTAAATTTAAAGAACCTAAAGTTTCAACTGGCGCATCCAAAAATTTAAAACATTCTTTGGAAATCCTCGCTGCAAAGCCTTCCGCAAAAGAGTTTTGTAAAGTTTCTTCCGTTAAAACTAGACATTTGCCGTGTTTTTTTACACTTTCATAAACCAAGTCTTCATCCAAAGGAATTAAAGTTCGCAAGTCGATGATTTCTACTTTTCCTTTATGGTTTTTTGCCGCTGCTTTTGCCCAATAAACGCCCATTCCATAAGTGATGATGACCATTGTTCTGCCTTTTTGAATTTCAGAATTATCTGCTTCTAAAATTTTATTGGCTTTCCCGAAAGGTAAAATGTAATCTTCCGCAGGTTCGATGGTTTTTGCATCTTCCGTTCCAGGAACTTTCGACCAGTACAAACCTTTATGTTCCAGCATTATCACGGGATTTGGATCGTAATAGGCGGCTTTTAAAAGTCCTTTAAAATCTGCCGCGTTTGAAGGAAAGGCAATTTTAATTCCTTTAATATTTGCTAAAATACTTTCAACACAACCGCTGTGATATGGTCCGCCGCCGCCGTAAGCGCCCGTTGGAACACGGATAATATTTGAAACTGGAAATTTACCACAACTTAAATAAGATGATTTTGAAATTTCTGTAATTAATTGATTTATTCCCGGATAAATATAATCTGCAAACTGGACTTCCACGATTGGTTTTAAGCCAACTGCGCTCATTCCAACCGTAGAACCAATAATATAGGCTTCTTGGATCGCCGTATTAAAAACACGTTTATCGCCAAATTTTTTACCTAAAGTCACAGTTTCGCGGAAAACGCCACCAATTCTTTCACCAACGTCTTGTCCGTAAAGCAATGCTTCAGGATGTTTGTACATAATCTCTTGAATGGCGTGAATCGCCGCATCGACCATTACAATTTTTTCTTTTGTATTGGCAGGAACTCTGGTTCCGGTTTCTTCTAAAATGGGTGTGGGAACAAATACAAAATCTTCTACAGAATTTTCTTCAGGTTCTGGCGCCGAAACGGCTTTTTCAAAATCTTTTTCTACGATTCTTCGGGCTTCTCTTTCAATTTCATTTAATTGATTCTCGTTAAAACCTTCATTAAGTAAATAATTTTTTAAAATAATTCCCGGATCTTCGCTTCTGTGTTTTTCTAAATCGGCTTCATCACGGTAAAATTCCCGACGAACGCCAGAAGTGTGATGGCCAATTAAAACTGTTCTGGCGCAAACCAACAAAGGTTTTTGTTCGGAACGCACAAAATCAAAAGCCTGTTTCATTTGGGTAAAACTTTCCACGAAATCAGTTCCGTTGAATTTCATTCTTTCTAAACCTACAAATCCTGCGGCGAAATCGTAAGCGTCAGAAGTTCTGGCTTCTTCTTTTTTTACGGAAATTCCCCATTCATTGTCCTGAACCAAATAAATGATCGGCAATTGATGCAAAGCCGCAAACTGAAAGGCTTCGGAAACTTCACCTTCCGTTACAGAATTATCGCCCAAACTGCAAACGACGACAAGGTTTTCATCAAACTGTTTTAAATTAAATTCTTTTAAATATTTTAAACCCTGCGCAACGCCTGTCGTGGGAATCGCCTGCATTCCGGTTGCGGAACTTTGGTGAATTATTTTAGGAAAATTTTCTTCTAAATTTGACGGATGAGAATAGTAAGAACGCCCGCCGGAAAACCTGTCGTCTTTTTTGGCTAAAAGTTGAAGCATTAATTCATAAGGTGAAAATCCCATTCCCAAAAGCATCGCTTCATCGCGGTAATACGGACTTACCCAATCATCTTTTTTTAACTGATATGCCGTCGCTAATTGAACGGCTTCATGCCCACGAGAAGTGGAATGGACATATTTGCAAATATTTCTATTTTCCTCATAAATATCTGCGGTGGCTTTCGCAAGCATCATGTGGTGAAAAGCCTGTTGTAAAATGTCTTTCGAAATGACTTTTTCAGTATTAAGTTCCATAGAAACCAAAGTTACGGAAAGTTTGGGGAATTTGGAAAATAGTGCTTTGTGATTTTTTTTTATGAAATTATGCCAAAATAAAACCCTGCCAAGTTTTTAAAATTTGACAGGGTAGAATGTTTTAATATGCAATGGTATCACAATTTGTAATATAGGTTTAATCCAAAAGTATTAGTCTTTGTATTCAAAGTTTTTGAACTGTTTGATAAACCAATTTCATATAAAATATCAACTGAAAGTTTGGTATTTATATTATAACCTGCGCCAACGTTTCCATACAATTGCGTTTTTGTGAAAAGATTTTTAGGAAATAAAACGTTCTTATATTTATCCCTAAAATCAGAATGCAACAAGAATGAAATTTGAGGGCCTGCCTCAATAAAAAACTTTTTGTAAATTTTGTATTTAAGCATTATCGGGATATCAATACTTCCCATTTGTGCAATGGGTCTTACTCCAAAAATATCTACTAAATTATTGTTTTCATCAAAAATACTATAAGTAGCAGAAATATTTGCACTTTTATATGAGTAGTTACCTTCAAGATGTATAGTTAATTCCTTGTTAAGATTAGATTTCATAAAATATCCAATTTTAAACCCAAACGAGAAATTTACCAATTCTCTGGAAAAGTAGGAAACGTTTGGTCCAAATACAATACCCTTGTCCCATTTTTGAGTACTTTTTTCTTGAGAATAAAAAAGTGAGAATAAAATTACAAAACAGATGATATTTATTTTTGAAAAAATGAGTAAAATTTTAGTTTTCAAAATATTATTATTTTAATTAATTCCTACTTTCAATTAGTTAGAAGGTCTCTGTTTCGGATAGTCCGACCCTGCTTTTTAAGAAATTTTCTATTTCTGTTAGAAAGAAAAATATGGTAGATTTCAAAAAGTGAGAATCAAAGTTCCACTTTAGATTTTTAATACCGATAGAAAAAATTTTAAGCGATTTCCAAATATAGAAAAAAAATTTGCTTTTAATTAATGTTTTATTTAGATTAAATTACAAATGATAATCAATTTATCCTCTGAAATCCAACTTTTTTTTCTGCTAATTTTAAACTAATTTTACAAAAATTCTTCCTTTAAATGTATTTAGTTTTCGATACCGAAACCACTGGTTTACCTCAAAATTTCAACGCACCGCTCACAGATTCAGACAACTGGCCGAGAATGGTGCAGATTGCGTGGCAGTTGCACGATGATGATGGAACTTTGCTGGAAAATCAGGATTATCTTATTAAACCTGAAGGTTTTGACATTCCGTTTAATGCCACAAGAATTCACGGAATTTCTACTAAAATGGCACGTGAAGAAGGTCGAGATTTGCAAGATGTTTTAGCAGAATTTACCGAGGTTTTAAAGAAAACAAAAATTGGCGTTGGTCATAATATTATTTTTGATTACAATATTGTCGGTGCCGAATTTTTACGAAAAAATTTAGAAAACCCTTTAGAGAAAATTCCATCTGCGGACACAATGATTTTGGGAACAGATTATTGCAAACTCGGAAGTGGTAAAAACGGCAAATGGAAATCGCCAAAACTGGAAGAATTATTTGAAATTCTTTTTCAGCATAAATTTGATGAAGCGCACAACGCCGCAGCAGATGTAAATGCTACTGCGCAGATTTTCTTTGAAATGATGCGCTTAAATATTATTTCAGCGGAAGATTTAAAAATTAGCGATGAGGTTTTTCAGAAGTTTCAATCCAAACATTCTTCACCGATAAAACCCTTTGATATTGTCATTCGCCGACAGGTTTCAGCCAATAAAAACCGAAAAAATAAAGTCGATTTTGGTGACACGGACGAAATAGAAATCGGTGATTATTTTAATTTTCACAACCACAGTATTTATTCGTCTTTGCAATCTTCTTCGAGCATTCAGGATTTAATTTCAAAGGCTTCAAAAAATAATTTTCCGGCGGTAGGTTTGGTTGATTTGGGGAATTTAATGGGCGCTTTTAAATTTGTGACAGAAGTTGAGAAATACAATAAAACTTTAGAAAATTTAGACGAAAGCGAGATTCTTCGACAGGCTCAGAAGGACAAAAATAATAATAGTTCAGATAATTTAAAAAAGAAATTAATTCCCATTTTAGGTTGTGAATTCTATATTTCAGACCGGCCAGAGCAAAAGCAATTTACCAAAGATGATCCGGATAGAAGAACAAACGTGGTGCTTTTGGCAAAAAATTTCAACGGTTATAAAAACTTAACAAAACTTTCAAGTTTAGGCTTTGTTAATGGCTTTTATTTCGGCGTTCCTAGAATTAGTCGAGAAATGATTTCCGAGTACAAAGAAGATTTAATTGCATTAACCTCAAGTTTAAATGGCGATATTCCCGATACAATTTTAAATTTTGGGGAACAGAAAGGTGAAGAATTATTCAAATGGTGGAAAAATGAATTTGGCGATGATTTTTATGTTCAAATTCAAAACCATAATTTGCCGGAAGAAGATTATTTAAACCAGATTTTACTGCAGTTTGCGGATGATTATCTGGTTAAAATTTTAGCACAAAATGAAACTTTTTATACCGAAAAAGAAGATTCTAAAATTCAGGATATTTTATATTGTATCAAAGATGGCGAAAAATTAACAACTGAAATTGGAAAAGGTTTTGGCAAAAGACGAGGTTTAAAAAGTGAAAATTACTACATAAAAGATGTAGAAGAATTAAAAAAAGATTTTCAGGATTTTCCGGATGCTTTTGAAAATTATACAGAGTTTTTAGAAAAATTTTCGCCTTATACTTTAAAGCGTGATGTTCTGCTTCCAAAGTTTGAAATTCCAGAACAGTTTTTAGATTCTAAAGATTTAGAAGATGCAGGTAAACGCGGTGAAATGGCGTATTTAACGCATCTAACTTATGAAGGCGCGAAAAAAAGATACGGTGAAATCACAGAGAAAATAAAGGAAAGAATTGATTTTGAACTTCAAGTTGTAGAAAATACAGGTTATCCCGGTTATTTTCTCATTGTTCAAGATTTTTGCGAAGTGGCGCGCCAAATGGGCGTTTGGGTTGGTCCAGGTCGTGGTTCTGCCGCCGGTTCTGTTGTGGCATATTGCACGGGAATTACCAATGTAGATCCGATAAAATATGATTTACTTTTTGAGCGTTTTCTAAATCCAGAACGTATTTCAATGCCCGATATTGATATTGATTTTGATGATGAAGGCCGTGATAAAATCATAAAATGGGTGGTGGAAAAATACGGTAAAAATCAGGTGGCGCAAATTATCACTTATTCAGTTTTAGGTGGAAAATCTGCCATAAAAGATGCAGGAAGAGTAATGGATGTTTCTATTTCTGAAACCAATAATATTGCAAAATTAGTTCCCGGAACGCCCGGAATGAACATTGGAAAAGCCCTAAGTAAACCCGAAAAATTACGTCCCGAAGACCGTGTTTTAGCCGATGAAATGAAAACCATTTTGTCTAATTCATCTGATAATAGATTTGCCGTTTTAGATGCAGCAAGAAAAATGGAAGGCTGCATCCGAAACACTGGAATTCATGCGTGTGGTGTGATTATCACGCCTGAAGATATTTCAAATTTAGTTCCGATTACGATTGCGGCGAAAGATGCGGATATTTTGGTTTCGCAGTTTGATAATTCCGTGGCGGAAGATGCAGGTTTGCTGAAAATGGATTTTTTGGGTTTAAGAACTTTAACGATTTTAAAACACGCTATTGCATTAATTAAGCAGAAACACAATATTGAAATTGATCTGGACACGCTTTCTTTGGACGACCCGAAAACTTTTCAGTTATTTAAAGAAGGAAAAACCGTCGGTATTTTTCAATATGAAAGTCCGGGAATGCAAAAATATATGCGCGAATTAAAGCCAGATAAATTCGAGGATTTAATAGCCATGAACGCGCTTTACCGACCTGGACCGATAAAATATATTCCAAATTTCATTAACCGAAAAAATGGTTCCGAAGAGGTTGTTTACGATTTAGAAGAAACCAAGGAATTTTTAAGCGAAACTTACGGCATCACCGTTTATCAGGAACAGGTAATGCTTTTGTCCCAAAAACTCGCCAATTTTACCAAAGGTGAAGCCGATACTTTGCGGAAAGCGATGGGTAAAAAACAGAAAGCGGTTCTGGATAAAATGTATCCAAAATTCATCGAAGGCGGTGAAAAAAACAATCTGGACAGAGAAAAATTAGATAAAATCTGGAAAGATTGGGAAGCCTTTGCAGAGTACGCTTTTAACAAATCTCACTCGACTTGTTATGCTTTAATTGCCTATCACACCGCGTATTTAAAAGCCAATTTCCCCGCAGAATATATGGCAAGTGTGATGAGCAATAACATTAATAATACCAAGCAAATCACACTTTTCATGGAAGATTGTAAAAATATTGGTGTTGATGTTTTAGGGCCTGATGTAAATGAATCTGCCTTTCATTTTGCGGTGAATGACAAAGGACAAATTCGCTTCGGTTTGGGTGCTATTAAAGGAATTGGCGAAGGTCCAAGTGAAGCGATTGTTAAGGAAAGAAAAAATGGCGAGTTTAAAAATATTTATGATTTTTTTGAACGCGTTCCTTCATCACAAATCAATAAAAGAGTAGTGGAAAGTCTGGTTTTGGGTGGCGGATTTGATGAGGTGGATTCTTACCACCGCGCACAATATTTTGATACCGATAATTCCGGAAGAACAAATTTGGAAATTCTTTTAAAATACGGCCAAAGTTTTCAGGACAGTAAGAATGAAATTGAAAATTCGCTTTTTGCCGATTTTGCCGATGAAGTGAAAATTGAAAGACCAAAAATAAACCCTGCACCGGAATGGCAAAATATGCACAAACTTAATAAAGAAAAAGAAATTATAGGTTTTTATCTTTCCGCGCATCCGCTGGATGAATTTCAATATCAGTTTAAATTTATTCAGGGCGCGCTTTCCAGAAAAGAAATTTTAGAAACGAAAAAAGAAGAAATCGAACTTGAGAACGTGATTTTGCCATCTGAAATTTTAGATGAAAATGACGATGCAGAAATTTTAGATTTGGTAGAAAATGTTGAAGACGATGAAGAAATAGCAGAGGAAGTTTTGAAAAAAGTAGAGCCAAAAGGTGCGTTTAATTTTTTAAATTTAGATGAAGTAGAAGTTTATAAAAATCAGGTTTTTGGGGATCTAAATCCAAATTTATTTGTAGATAATAAAATGGATTGGAATGAACGAAAAAAATTAAACGATCGCAGTAAAGAATTCACAGTTGCGGGTTTAATCACTTCTTACGAAGTAAAAGACAGCCCGAGAAGCGGCGAAAAAATCGCGTTTTTAAGCGTGGAAGATTATACAGGAAGTCAAAGTTTTCGTTTAGGCGACCGCGATTATTTGCGACTTCGGGATAAAGTAGATGTGCAGCGTTTTGTGATTATTAAATTCAAATATTCTTTGGCTGCAGATGGGCGTGTATTCGTGAATATTACAGATGTGGAAGATTTGCGAGAATCTTTGCAGAAATTCGCAAAAAGCATGAGTGTGGTTGTTAATTTAGAAGATCTACGGAAAAAGGATATAGAATTTTTTAAATCTCTAATCAATAAAAAAGGCGATAAAAAGTTAAATTTTTATATTAAAAATAAACAAGAAGATTCGCATATAGAAATGCATTCAATACAAACGCATATCGCGATTAACGAAGAAACTTTGGCCTTATTCAATACTGTAAATAAATTCGAGTTTTTTCTGAATTAATTCTGCAAAAATAAAACAGGTAAAAACTAGGAAACTTTTTTTGTTTTTTAGTTTTCTTTGTGTAGTTTTGCAAAATGATTTTAGAAAATGAAACTGAATTTCTAGAAAAATTAGCCCCATTATTTCTTTTACATGGCGCTAAATCTTTAACGATGGATGACATCGCTAAAGAATTTGCTATTTCCAAGAAAACACTTTATCAACACTATTCTAATAAAGAAGATCTATTGCAATTAGTTTTAAACTCAGTTTTAGACAAAGTCGTAGATAGTATGACGCTTGCAGAAAAAAATGAAGAAAATGCAATTGCTAAAATGATGTGGCGTGATGAGGAATTTGAAAAATTCACGCAAACCAATAAAAATTTATTTATCCGTCAACTTATAAAATATTATCCGCAAATTTATCATGACCACATTATAAATCTCCAAGAAAAAATGACGGTGGTTTTTTGTAATAATATAGAATTGGGAAGAAAGCAAGGCTTATATAAATTGGATTTTGATGAGAAACTTTACACTAAATTTATTTTGCAATTATTTCTTTCTTTCGATAGTTCTCCTTTGTTTGAAGACGAATCTAATGATAAAAAATGCCTTTGTACAGAAACCATTGTCTTTTATCTAAAAGCAATTGTGACGGAAGAAGGTAGAAAAATTTTAGAAAAAATGAGTTTTAGAGAAGAGTTTGAAATCGACAATCAAAATATTAAAGAAAATTAAAACAATACAAAATGACCAAGTCGAATAAATTAATTTGTATCATTTTTTTAGCATTAACCTTCATTAAAGGCTATGCACAGCAAAGCATTACTTTAAAAGAAGCAATTGAGTTTGCATTGCAAAATAAAGCAGATGCAAAAAAAGCGTCGTTAAATGTTAAAAATTCAGACTACCAGATTATGGCAGCCAAAGCGGGTGCGCTACCAAAAATTAACGGGCAAGCAAATTTAAACTATAATCCGATTTTACAAGAAAGCGCTTTGCCAGGTGAAATTTTCGGTGCTCCAGGAACAACTATTTTAGTGCCTTTCGGGCAAAAATGGATAGCAAATGGAGGTGTAAATTTAACTCAAGCTTTATTTAATCAACAAGTTTTTGTTGGATTAAAAGCTGCAAAATCTACTAAAGAATTTTATGAATTGAATGCAAGTTTAACCGAAGAGCAAATTATCGAACGCGTTTCTACGGCTTATTTTCAAGTTTTTACAGTTAAAGAAAAATTAAATACTTTAGAAAATAGTTACAGCAGTACCGAAAAAGCAAGAAATATTATTAAAAGTTTATATGATAATGGTTTGGCTAAAAAAATTGATTTAGACCGAACTAATGTTAATTTAACAAATATTAAAACGCTAATTACTCAAAATAAAAATGCCGTAACCCAAGCAGAAAATGCTTTAAAATTCTACATGGGAATGGCAATTCACACACCTATTTCCGTAGCGGCTGCCGATATGGAAATCACACCGCATCTATTAGACGATACTATTTCCACAGATAATAGAACTGAAATTAAAATTTTAACGAAAACAAAAGAGTTGCTAGAATATCAAAAGAAAGCAGACGAAGCAGAGTATTACCCAACGGCAACATTGAACGCTGGCTACAATTGGCAAGGACAAGGCAATAAATTTCCTTTAACCAACGGCAGATCAAACGGTGTGTTTTGGTCGGATTATTCTACGATAAGTTTAGGTGTTAGAATTCCTATTTTCAATGGTTTTGCAACGAAAGCCAAAGTTGCGCAAGCGCAAATTGATATTGAGAAAAATGACGCCGATATTGCGGACAGAAAATTGGCTTTAGATTTAGATTATCAAAATGCTAAATCTCAGATTATTAATAGTTTATCAGCCATTGACAATCAAAAAGCAAACGTAAGTTTAGCAGAATCAGTTTTAAGCAATACAAAAAGTAATTATCAATATGGTTTGGCGACATTAACGGATTTACTTGATGCAGAAAACTCATTAGTACAAGCCAAAAATAATTACACCAACGCCGTTTTAGACTATAAAATTGCCGAAATTCAATATTATAAATCGCAAGGCGACTTGAAACATTATATCAAATAAAAACGAAATTAAATAGAAATATTTTTAAATATGAAATCGCCATTTACAATTTTGCAAACCAACACAAATGAAAATTAAGGCGATAACATATGACCTTAAAAGACAATAAAAATCTACATATGAAAAAAGCAAGACCAATTATTTACTCGGCACTCGCCATTATTTTAGTTATTGCAGGCGCCTATACTTTAATGAAAAATAAAGAAAAAAATAAGGAGCAAACAGCAATTGTTGCACAAACAAATGATGCAATTATGGTGAATTCTGCGGTTGTAAAATACGAACATATTGCAACAGATTATTCCTCTAACGGTACTTTTGCACCATTTCAAGAATTAAGTTTTCCGTCAGAAATTAGCGGTAGAATTGTAAAAGTTTTTGTTGATGAAGGAAGTTATGTGAGAGTTGGTCAAACATTAGCAACCATTAAAAAAGACCAGTTGGAAGTTGATAATTCTACAGCGAGAGCCAATTATCAAAATGCAATTATCGATAACCAACGTTATGAAAACGCTTTTAAAACCGGCGGAGTTACGAAACAACAATTAGATAATTCTCGCTTGCAATTGAAAAATGCAAAAGCACAACTAGAACAATCTAACATCCGAGTTGGCGATACCAATGTAAAAGCAACTATAAATGGAGTCGTTAATGTGAGATATATTGAGCCAGGAAGCGTTGTTGCACCAGGAACAAGAATGTTTGACATTGTAAATGTTTCTAGTTTAAAATTAAAAGTAACCGTGAACGAATCGCAAGTTGCCAATTTAAGGTTAGGCGAAACGGTTGAAGTGAAAGCCAGCGTTTTTCCAGAAGATACTTTTCAAGGAAAAATAACATTTATTGCGCCTTTGGCAGATGCTTCTTTAAGTTTCCCAGTAGAAATTCAAATTGAAAATAATTCTCAAAACAAATTGCGCGCAGGAATGTATGGAACGGCCGTTTTTTCTTCTAAAGATAAAGGTATTTCTCATGCAATTTTGGTGGCGCCAAAAGAAGCCTTCGTAGATGGCGTAAGTAGCGGACAAGTTTTTGTGATAAATAAAGACAACACAGTTACACTCACAAAAGTAACCACAGGAAGAGTTTTTGGCGACCAAATTGAAATTATTGATGGTTTAAAACCAGACCAAAAAATTGTAACAACAGGACAAATAAATCTTGTAAATGGCGACAAAATTCAAATTGCCAAATAAAATTAGAATTTAAAATTTAGGATTTTATTTATTCTAAATGTTATTCAGTTATTTAAAATAAATATGAAATCGCCCTTGCAAAACATGATAAACAATCATTGATTAAGATTGGCGATAACATATGACCATAAAAAATTATCATAGATATATGAAATTAGCAGAAATATCCATAAAAAGACCAACCTTAATTATTGTGCTCTTTACTATTCTCACAATTGGTGGAATATTTAGTTACAAAAGTTTAGGTTATGAGTTGATACCGAAATTTGATATTAATACCATCACAATTTCAACGGTTTATCCAGGTGCTTCGCCAAGTGAGGTAGAAAATTCTGTCACAAAAAAAATCGAAGATGCCATTTCTTCGCTTGAAAACGTAAAAAAAGTAGAATCAAAATCTTTTGAAAGTCTTTCTTTGGTTACAGTTACGCTTAATGCAGGTGCAGATACTAACTACGCCATCAATGATGCCCAAAGAAAAATAAATGCAATTCTTGCAGATTTACCTGAAGATGCAAAACCACCGTCTTTGCTAAAGTTTTCGTTAAGCGATTTGCCAATTATTACAGCAGGTGCAACTTCATCATTAAACCAAAAAGAATTTTACGATCTTTTGGATAAGAAAATTGAGCCCGTTTTATCACGAATAAAAGGTGTGGCGCAGGTGAAATTAGTTGGCGGAGAGGAACGTGAAATAAAAGTAAATCTTGATCAATCGAAAATTGAAGGTTACGGATTATCAGTTCCAGAAGTTCAACAAGCGATATTAAGTTCCAACCTTGATTTCCCAACTGGAAATGTAAAAACTAGAGACAATTCTACAATTATTAGGCTTTCTGGGAAATACAGAAGTATTGAGGAATTAAATAATTTAGTTCTGCAAACAAAAAATGGCGCTCAAGTTCGTTTGGGCGATATTGCTTTTGTAGAAGATGCACAAAAAGATGTAGAAAAAATTGCGAGAGTCGATCAAAAAGCAGCGATTATTTTGCAAGTGGTAAAACAAACCGACGCAAATGCTGTGGAAGTGAGTGAACTTGTTCGCGCTGCAATTAAAAAAATTGAAACCGATTATAAAAAAGAAAATGTAAAAATCGATATTGTAAATGATTCAACTTTATTCACGTTAACTGCCGCAGATAATGTAACACATGATTTA
Organism: Halpernia humi; assembly: GCF_900108025.1. GTDB lineage: Bacteria > Bacteroidota > Bacteroidia > Flavobacteriales > Weeksellaceae > Halpernia > Halpernia humi. Next base: position 29,787 of record NZ_FNUS01000007.1, on the reverse strand, counting down.
TTGATTGCAGTGGTTTTAGTAGCACTTGTGATGTTGCTGTTTTTACACAGTATTCGTAATGCATTTATTGTGATGGTTTCCATTCCTGCATCTTTAATTGCCACATTTATTGGGATTTATCTTTTGGGATATACTTTAAATTTAATGAGTTTACTCGGGCTTTCACTTGTTGTTGGTATTTTAGTAGATGACGCGATTGTTGTTTTAGAAAATATTTACAGGCACATGGAAATGGGCAAAAACAAAGTCCGCGCGGCTTATGATGGAACTTCCGAAATTGGTTTTACGGTAATGGCGATTACGCTTGTGATTGTGGTTGTATTTTTGCCGATTGCTCTTAGTACGGGTTTGGTTTCTAATATTATTTCGCAGTTTTGTGTGACGGTTGTTATTGCAACATTATTGTCATTGCTTTCATCTTTTACTATTGTTCCTTGGCTTTCTTCCAGATTTGGAAAACTAGAAGTTTTAACAGGAAAAAATATTTTTCAACGATTTATTTTGGCTTTTGAGAAAAGATTAGATGAGTTCACGCACTGGGTTTCAGGTTTATTGAAATGGTGTTTAAAAAGAAGAAGAAATAAAATAATAACAATGGTTTTAGTAACTGTTTTGTTTTTTGGTTCAATCTTCGGTTTATTCGGCGGTGGCTTTATTGGCGGTGAATTTTTCGCTAAAATTGATAAAGGTGAATTTTTAGTTCAGATAGAATTACCGAAAGATGCCTCTATTGAGCAATCAAATTTTATGACTCAAAAAGCAGAAAAATTTCTAACTTCTCAAAAAGAAGTGGAGCGCATTATTACAACTGTAGGGCAAACGAGCGACGGTTTTGGTGGTGCACAAGCAACGGCTTATAAATCTGAAATTGACGTTATTTTAGTAGATAAATCAAAAAGAGCAGATAATTCATTCATCGCGGCGGCAAAATTAAAACGCGCTCTGGAAAATGTTTTAATTGGGGCGAAAGTAAAAACTGTTCCTATCGGACTTTTAGGCGCAGAACGTGCACCTTTGGCTTTGGTTATTACTGGTTCAGATTTAAAAAGTGCTTTAGAATATGCCAAAAAAGCAGAAGCACAATTAAGAACAATTCCTGGTGCTGCAGAAGTAAAACTAAGCATTGAAGGCGGAAGTCCAGAAATTAACGTTCAAGTTGATCGAGATAAAATGTCTTTGTTAGGTTTAAATTTACAAACTGTAGGATTAACCATGCAAACTGCTTTTAGCGGAAATACCGACGGGAAATACCGAGCAGGGGATAATGAATATGATATTAATATTCAGTATAACCAAAAAGGACGTTCTACCATTAATGATGTTAAAAATTTAATTTTTGTTAATAAAGTAGGACAGCAAATCCGTTTAGAACAGTTCGCCGCAGTGACAGAAGGATCCGGGCCAAGTTTCTTAGAAAGAAGAGATAAATCTCCTTCTGTAACCATTGAAGCACAGTCAGTTGGTAAACCATCGGGAACAATTGCAGATGAATGGCAAGCAAAATTTGAAAAATTAAAAAAACCAGCCGGTGTAAATTGGATTTGGAGTGGTGATAAAGAAAATCAATCTGAAGGATTCGGGACTTTAGGAATCGCTTTAGCGGCTGCAATTCTTTTGGTTTATCTTGTAATGGTGGCACTTTACAACAGTTTTGTATATCCGTTTGTGGTTTTATTTTCTATTCCTTTAGCCTTAATTGGAGTTTTAATCGCGCTGGCTTTAACCAATAATTCCATCAACGTTTTCACCATTTTAGGGATGATAATGTTAATTGGATTGGTGGCCAAAAACGCTATTATGATTGTCGATTTTACCAACCATAGGAAAGAAGAAGGCGAATCGACTTACCGTGCTTTGATACAAGCAAATCATGCGCGGCTTCGTCCTATTTTGATGACGACAATTGCGATGGTTTTCGGGATGATTCCGATTGCGATTGCAAAAGGTGCAGCCGCAGAAATGAACAGTGGTTTGGCTTGGGTGGTAATTGGTGGATTAATTTCCTCATTGTTTTTAACTTTGGTAATCGTTCCGGTTGTTTATTCCATTTTTGATGGTCTGATTCATCGTTTTTCAAAAGAAAATAAAATAGATTATGAAAAAGAAATGCACGCAGATTATACACCTCACGAATTGGATGACGACGGTTTTTCACCCAAACATGTATAATTCTAATAATAATTAATATTTAAAAAGCTTTGTGAATTTATTTTCGCAAAGCTTTATTGTTTGCATGGAAAAACACAGCAATTTGTATAGAATAATTCTTTGGGACTCTGAAAACACAAATGATTTAGTAAATTGGTGTGGATCATTTGGAACTTTCAAAGATTCAGGAGGAATAATTATTAACCAAAAGTATAATTTTAAAGATCGATAAAGTGCCGCATTTTAAAAATTGTTTTAAACCTAGATTAATATGTTATACCTTTTTATCTTTGAATTTTCCCTAAAATAAAAATGCTCCGTAGGAGCATTATCTGTGTAGAAAAAATGAATAATATTGAAAAGGAACTCCGGAGGAGTTCAATCTTTTAAAGTAATTTTAATAACAAAACTATGTTAATTCAGAATAAAATTAAAACATTAAAATTTTTAAGATATTTTATGGTAATTCTTTTTATAATTTTTGCGAATATAATTTTGGTGAGAATTTCAGGTTTTGATAAAAATCAGTCAAAAAAAATAGAATTACTAACTGAACAAAATAAAATCTATAAAAAATTATCAAAACCAAAATATTTAAAAACGAAGGAAATCGAAGAGTATAATAAGATTTTAAATATTACGCAAGATCAATATAATGAAATTAAAGATGACAAAATTGAACAGAATCTGTATTGGTGGATTTTAGTAATTACAAGCATTATTATTTGGAAATTGAATGGCGCTATTCTAAAAAAAATAGATAAAACGAATTTAAAAGAAACTTCGCCAAAATAGATATTTCTACAAGCGTGTGCGACGTTTTTAGAGATTTATGAAGGTTTTGTATTTTTAGCCCGCCTGTAGAAATAGAATTAAACAGGTGATTTTTTTATTTATACCAATGTTTTTTGACCAAATATTTATGATTTGGATTTCAATATGAAAAAAATTTAATGGAAAAAAAACCAGATTAATGCAGACTCTAAAACTGTCTAAAATTAATTAGTTTTCCGCAAAATAGGCGTTTAGAAAGATTGCAAATTTTACAGTAAATGCACGTTTATATTTCGAGAAAATTTTTATCTTTAACAGAAAATAGTCATTTTCGAAAATCATAGAAGTTTGCAAAATATTTTTTCTGATATGATAATTTAGTTTTAAACCTAAAAAATTTTAATTAAAGCCAGAAATATTAATGAATAAATTTTAATTTTTCAATTTCGTTTTCAAATGTTTATTTTTTGGATTTGAAGAAGTTTTTCTAGTTAAGAACCTAAACAAACAATTAAAATTATGCCTAAAAAATTATTAGATTTTAGCAATATAAAAGGCGATTTCACGGGCGGCTTAGTTGCAGGTGTAGTTGCGTTACCACTAGCGCTTGCTTTTGGTGTACAATCGGGAATGGGAGCCACGGCAGGTCTTTATGGCGCGATAATGGTGGGGATTTTTGCCGCACTTTTTGGTGGCACCGAAACGCAAGCCAGTGGGCCTACAGGGCCAATGACTGTTGTGTCTGCCGCTTTAGTTACCGCAGCAATCAGCATTACGGGAAGTCTAGAATCAGCCATGGGAATCATTCTTTTAAGTTTTCTTTTAGGTGGCGTTTTGCAAATTGTTTTTGGCTTTATAAATATTGCGAGTTATGTAAAATACTTTCCCTATTCTGTTGTATCTGGGTTTATGAGTGGAGTAGGCCTAATTATTATAATTCTTCAAATATTTCCTTTTTTTGGGCTAACTTCTGCTAAATCAACTTTTGCAGTAATTCAAGATGTTCCCAGGCTTTTTGCTGAATTTAATATTTATGCACTTGCGCTTGGTGTTTTAACTGTATTGATTTACTATTTATTTCCCTTAATTACTAAAGCGATTCCTAGTGCTTTAGTGGCTTTAGTGATTGCTGCTCTTACAAGTTACTTTTTAGGATGGGATGTGCCTATTATTGGCGAAATTCCATCAGGCATTCCAAATTTGAAGATAGGCGAAATGTTTAGCAATATTACACCAGAATCTTATACCTTGATTTTAGAATACGCCGCAGTACTCGCCGTTTTAGGCAGTATAGATTCTTTATTAACGTCTGTGATTGCAGATAATATGACAAAGACACGGCACAATAGCAATCGAGAATTGATTGGGCAAGGCATTGGTAACATGCTAGCCGCTCTTTTTGGTGGAATACCAGGTGCGGGCGCAACAAAAGGTACCGTCGTTAATATCAACGCTGGAGGCAAAACACGAATTTCTGGTGTTATACACGGCTTATTTTTATTAGTTGTTCTTTTAGGATTGGGATCGCTTGCAGCCTATATTCCGCTTTCTGTATTAGCGGGATTATTGATTCCTATTGGATTTAAAATAATTGATATCAAAGGCTTAAAGCACTTATTTCGCGTACCGAAAGCCGATGCGGTGGTCTTGGTTTTAGTGTTATTGATAACTACTTTTGGTAGTTTGATTCACGCTGTTGGGATTGGAGTAGCACTGGCTTGTATTTTATTTATGAAAAAGGCGAGCGATCTTGGTGAAGCAGGAATTTTTTTAGAAACAGTTGAAAATTTAAAAGACGAAAAACCTTGGCAAGATGAATTGCCATTTTACGATAAGTATAAAGACAAAATCCTCATAAAACATTTAAAAGGCCCTCTATTTTTTGGATTTACTGCTCATTTGAAAAATCAAGTAGCCGCTATTGATAGCAATATTAGAGCATTAATTATTCGCATGGATGAGGTTCCTTTCGTAGATCAGTCGGGTCTATATATTTTAGAAGATATTGTGTTTGATTTACAACAACGAGGCGTGCAAGTTTTATTCGTTAATTTGCAAGAGCAACCTCTGGATAAATTAAAATCCATAGATATAATTCCTGATTTAGTATCGGAAAACAAAATCTTTAAAAATATTAACGACGCTTTTGCCAATTTAAAATTAAGCATTGAAAATTCATAAAAGACTTTTGAATCTTATTTTTTAAGAGCAATACCAGTATTTTCTATTTCGAATATCATACCTGAAGTTCGTTATATCTTTTTCTTTTGAAAGTAAATAAAGCGCGAAATTGTCTTTTTTTAAAATTAAAAAAAGATATTTCTAAAAACTAGCAAATTTTATTATTGTTTTTGATATTGAAAATTTTTTTATCTCAAAAAAGATTTAACTTAGCATAATGAAATAATTTTGGTTTCTATTTACCACCCAATTACAAAAATGTATTTAATGTTTTCACGTAAAAATGATTATTTACATCGTATAATTTTATTTTAGAAAAGACATTTAATATGGAAATCAATACACTTTCTGAAAAGATTTATCAAAAATTACTTTCCAAAAAAACTAAAGAAAAAAGTGAACATGCCATCTTGTGGATTGCTTTAGCGAGTTTTATAATTCACCTATCAATAATTGGTTTGGTTCATTTTAATATTATTTCCATTAATGAACACTCAAATCTATTAAAGAATCCTATTGCCGCGATTTATACGCCATTTTCTTTTATATTAGTTTATGAGGTATATTTATTAATTTACTACCTGCCAAAATCTACTTCCACATATATTTCAAAACAATATGAAATTATTACGCTTATAATTATTAGGCGTTTGTTTAAAGATCTTTCAAATTTATCACTCTCCGCGGATTGGTTTAGCATTAAAAATGACAACCAATTTACTTACGATTTAGTCGCATCGGTTATTTTGTTTTATTTAATCTATCTATTTCATAAACAAAAAACAAAAATTTATAGAAAAGATGAAAAAGAAAAAATCAGATATGTAAGTGTTACAAAATTTATTAACGCTAAAAAATGGATTGCAACTGCTTTAGTTCCGATATTATTTATGAGTGCAATTTATTCATTTTTAAGTTGGAGTATAGGTGTTTTTCAATCTAATGCCACCAATTTTATTTCTTTTAAAAATATTAATAATATTTTCTTTGAACAGTTTTTTAATATTTTGATAATTGCAGATGTCATTTTGCTTTTATTTTCTTTTTTTCTTACAGATGAATTTCATAAAGTTATTCGAAATTCGGGCTTTATTATTTCAACTATTCTTATAAGAATATCCTTCTCAGTAAGCGGAATTATTAATGACGCCTTAATTGTTGTTGCCATATTATTTGGACTTGCAATTCTCATCATACACAATAAATTTGAAAAGTTAATCGCTTCAGAAGAAATTAAGAAAATCAACAATAATTAATTATAAAAATTATTTTTTTCGAAAAAAATCTCGTTGAATTTTTTTAAGTGAAACTTGTTTTTGAATAAATAATAATTTCACCCAATCTTTTAATAAAAAAGCCGAGCAAAAAAGCCCAGCTTAATAATGAATTTTAATTTTTTACTTAAAACTTTTCAGAAAATTATTTTCCGAATTTGTACGCCAATCCAACTTGGAATACATTATTTTTTACAGAATCACCAGAGTTATTTTTGTAAATATCTGTAACACCAGCCACATATCTCGCAGTAATACCAATACTTGGGGTGAAATAATAACCGGCACCAATCCCAACACCAAAATCGAAAGTGTTATAATTGTTTTTGTTTAGAGAAACTATTGTGCTGCTATTTGTATTGCCATTTGTAGAACTTTTAAACTTATCATTAGCATCAACCAAAAAACTCATTTGTGGTCCTGCTTCTAAATAGAATTGTGGCGTTGCGTTGTATTGAAACATTACAGGAACAGAAATATAACCTAAGTTTCTAGATTTTGAAGTTGTGTAAGTGTTTCCTGCAATCACTTCACTTTGTGTAATTTTTGAACCCAAATCATTATACAAAACCTCCGGTTGAATACTAAACTGTGAAGAAATCGGCGCATTTAAAAAAACACCTGCATTAAAACCAATTTTAGAATTCTGATCGCTTAAATTTGAATCTTTCGAAAGCGATGAAACATTCATTCCACCTTTAATACCAATTTGTTGCGCAAATGTCAATGTTCCTAATGCAAGTGCTGCACCTAAAAATAACTTTTTCATAATGTTAACTTTTTTTAATTTAAATTAAACTTCATTTTTTCTTTATTTGAAGTTTGATTTGGGCATAATTTCAAATTCTTTGCCACAATTAAACAGGAGTTTAAATTTTAAATTAAAACAAACGTTTAATTAATTTTTTGAAAAAGTTAATTTGTTATTAATCAAGAAATTGGGATAAATTCTAGGGGATTATTTAGAATCATTCTAAATTAAAATTAAATTTAGATGAAATGTTAAAAAGTATAATTTCTATAAAAATGAAGTGTTTTCACCACATTTTCTTGCGAAACTTTAATGTCAAAATTTCCTTTTCCTAATCGTTCCAATAGAGAAAATTTTATTTGTCCAGATGTATTTTTTTTATCGTTTTTCATCAATTCGATGATTTCTTCATCTTTAAAATTTGAAATATTATGATAAGGAAAAAACCTTTTGATTTGCTTAATGATTTCCTCTGATTTTTCTTTCGAAATAAATTCTTCTAAATATGAAAGATAAGTTTCACAAATCATTCCCATTGCAACCGCTTCCCCGTGCGGAATTAAAGTCTTTTGCTCTAAAAATAAACCTTCAAAAGCATGCCCGAAAGTATGCCCGAAATTTAAAGTTTTTCGGATATTTTGCTCTTTAAAATCAATTTCAACTACATTTTCTTTTATTTCCATCGATTTTTTAATAAATGGCGCAATCGATTCTGCCGATAATTCTTTTATCGAAATTAGATCTTGCCAATGTTTTTCATCAGCAATTAAACCGTGTTTAAGCATTTCCGCAAATCCACTACGAAGTTCCGAGAAAGGTAAAGTTTTAAGAAAATTGGTACACACAAATATATTTTCAGCATGCGCAAAAGTTCCGACCATATTTTTTAAAAAGCCAAGATCAATCCCAGTTTTTCCACCAATTGAAGCATCACACATTCCCAAAAGCGTCGTCGGAAGATTGATGAATTTGATGCCTCTTTTGTAAGTTGAAGCCACAAAACCGCCTAAATCCGTAATGACACCGCCACCAATATTTAGCATTAATGCGTTTCGATCTGTTTTAAATTCAGCCAAAATTTCCCAAAGTTGTGTCGCCGTTTGAATGTTTTTTAATTCCTCGCCAGATTCTATTTCAATAATTTCAAATTGAACTTTGGTTTCTAAATTGGCCAAAATTGTTGGCAAACAATGCTCGTGTGTGTTTTCATCCACCAAAAATAATAGTAAACTCGGCTTTAAGTTGGAAATATATAGACTAAGTTGTGTAAAATCTGAATCTAAAAATGAGATCATAAATAGTTTTTTACAAATTTAATTATATTAAAAATAATATTAGAACATTAATTAAATATTCTTTAACAAGCCCATAATTCACGAATTTAATAATCTTGATAAGGATTAATGAACGATAATTAAAAAGAATACAAATTCATTAATATTGAAGCTAAATTCACCTCTTTTTCAACTGTTTTTAAATGAGCAGAAAAATCTCTGTGTGTCTTCTTTAAAGAAATTTATGTTATTAAAATCCACTAAAAAATTAATTAAAAAAAAGCAATAATATTAGTAAATTTGGAATCTAATAAAATACTTCTATTTATGTCAGTTTTTAATAATACCAAGATTGCTTTTGCAGATAAATCGGATGCCGAATTACGCAAAGCGTTTTGGATGTTTAAGTTAATAGAGCAACCCACTTTAACTAAAATTGGAACGTCGGTGCTAAATTTTGCCGTTAGCAACAGTATTCCTTTTGCGGGCGATTTGGTGAAATATACTTTATTTTCTCAATTCTGCGGTGGCGTAACACGCGAAGAAAGTCTTAAAGTTGTCAATAAAATGTTTAAATACGGCGTAGGAAGTATCTTCGATTATTCTATCGAAGGTATGGAAGAAGAAGCGGCGTTTGATAAAACTTTAGAAGAAATAAAAGAAAATATAAAATTTGCCGAAGGAAAAGCAGCAATTCCATTTGTAGTTTTTAAACCAACTGGTTTTGGGCGATTAGATTTATATGCAGAAGTAGGACGTGGCAAAGAATTAACCAGCAGTGAAAAAGAAGAATGGCAAAGAGTCGTAATGCGTTTTGATGAGGTTTGTAAAATGGCTTTTGAAAAAAATGTAAAAATTATGGTTGACGCCGAAGAAACTTGGATGCAAGACGCGGCAGATGATTTGATTTTTGAAATGATGAAGAAATACAATCAGCAAAAAGCCGTTGTTTGGAATACTGTGCAAATGTATCGAACCAAAAGGTTAGAATTTTTGCAAAAAGATTTAGAGAACGCTGAAAAACACAATTTCTATCTCGGCTACAAATTTGTGCGTGGCGCTTATATGGAAAAAGAACGTAATCGAGCCGCAGAAATGAATTATGAAGATCCCATTCAACCTACAAAACAAGCAACAGACGATAATTTCGATGCTGGGATTGATTTTACTTTAAATAATTTAGGAAGAATTTCAGCATTTTTTGGGACACACAACGAGAAATCTACAGAATTGGTAATGGATAAAATGAAAGAAAAAGGCTTGCAAAACAACGATCCACATATTTATTTTGGACAATTATACGGCATGAGTGACAATATTTCTTTCGTTTTAGGCGAAATGGGTTATAATGTTGCAAAATATTTACCTTATGGTCCCGTAAAAGATGTTGTGCCTTATTTAACGCGTCGTGCACAAGAAAATACTTCTGTCGCCGGGCAAACCGGTAGAGAACTCGCTTTGATTTCGAAAGAATTGAAACGTAGGAAAAATTTAAATTAGAATCAAGAGTCGAGAGTCAAGAATCAAGGCTTAAGAGTCAAGATTCAAGAATCGAGAATCAAGATTCAAGAATCGAGAGTCAAAATTGAAGAGTTGAGATTGAGAAAGCCACGAAGTGGCGTAACAAAAATAGCCATGGGTTTTAACCCATGGGGAAAAAATAAAAAACTTGCGCCTTTGCGTTCAACAAAATAAAATATTTCGCCCAAATCATATTGCCCTTAAATCTTAAAGGAACTTTCACCTACAAAATTCCCGAAGAATTGCTGCAAGAAATCCAAATCGGAATGCGCGTTTTAGTTCCTTTTGGTGGCAAAAAAATTTATACAGGCATTGTTTTCGAAATACACAATCGCCAACCGGAAACTTTTACAGCGAAAGAAATCATCAGTATTTTAGACGAAAAACCCATTCTTCCGGAAGCGCAATTGCATTTCTGGAATTGGCTTTCAACCTACTATTTGCAAAATATCGGGGAATTTTATCGTTTTGCATTTCCATCTTCTTTAAAACTAGAAAGTGAAACTTATTTGAAATTAAAACCAAACACAGAAATTAATTTCGAAAATTTAGACGTGAATGAAATGTATCTCATTCAAGCCCTAGAAGTTCGGCAAATGATTAATGTGACGGAGATTGAAGCATTTATTCCTAAAAAATTAATTGTAAAAACCATCAATGCGTTGATAGATTTGCAATACATCGAAGTGGATGAAAAAATTGCGGAAAAATATAAAGCAAAAGAAATTTCTTATTTGAAGGTAAATCAAGATGTTTTGCGCGATAATTTCTTGCCAGAAGTCTTAAAAAGTCTTGATAAAGCGCCTAAACAAAAGGATCTATTTTTATTAATTTTAAGCAAGCAACAAGAGAATGAAAATCAACCCGTTAAAAAATCCTTCGTTTTCGAGGAAGGAAATTTTTCGCATTCTCAACTCAAATCATTATTAGAAAAAAATTTAATAGAAGAGTATTTGTTGCAAAAAGACCGTTTAGAAAGTTTCGAGGGAGAAATTGAAACTTTAGAAAAATTAACAGATTTACAGTTTGCAGCAAATGAAGAAATTAATCTTTCTTTTAAACAAAATATTAATGTTTTACTCCATGGTGTAACGGCTTCCGGAAAAACGCATCTGTATTTAGAACATATTCAAGAATGCATTAATAATGAAAAAAATGTCCTTTTTTTGCTGCCAGAAATTTCATTAACCAAACAAATTATCCAAAGGTTAGAAAAAAAATATGGCAAAAGTTTGTGTTTTTATCATACCAAATTGACGGATTTTGAAAGGGTAGAAGTGTGGAGAAAAGTGAGGAATAATGAGATTAAGATTTTAATCGGGACGCGAAATGCACTTTTTTTACCTTTCCTAAATTTAGGATTAATTATCGTAGATGAAGAACACGATTTTTCTTATCGGCCGCGCGAAGTTTCACCTTATTTTAATGCAAAAGATGCGGCTTTGGTTTTAGCAAATTTCTATAAATCTCATGTTATTCTTGGTTCTGCCACGCCTTCGGTCGAAAGTTTTTATTTGGCTGAAAAAGGAAAATTAAAATACGTTTTTTTAGGAAAAAGATTTGGTGGCGTTGCTTTGCCGACAGTTGAACTCATTAATTTTGAAGAAGCCCAAAAATTGCAACAATCCAAAGGGCAATTTTCTTTTAAGTTAATTGAAAAATTAAAGGAAAATTTAGAACAAAAGAAACAAAGTATAATCCTTCATAATCGTCGTGGTTATGCGCACGTGGTAGAATGTGAAAGTTGCGGCTATGTGAATTATTGCAGCAACTGCGATGTGGTGATGACTTACCACAAATATTCTCGCGAAATGAAATGCCATTATTGCGGGCAAAAAGCCACGAAGCCAGCAATTTGCCCAAAATGCCATTCAGAAAAAATTAATGAAAGAGGCGTTGGCATTGAGCAAATTGAGGAAGAATTACAAAAATTATTCCCCGAAAGTGAAATTGATAGAATGGATGTGGATTCTATGCGAAAGAAGTTCGCTTACGAGAAATTATACGAAAAAATTGAAAGTGGTGAAGCCGAAATAATTCTGGGTACACAAATGATTTCCAAAGGTTTAGATTTTGATAGTATAGAATTAGTCGCTATTCCCAAAGCAGATTCTTTGCTTTATACGCAAGATTTTAGGGCAGAAGAAAAAGCCTATCAATTAATCACCCAAGTTTCTGGCAGAGCAGGAAGAACTTCGGGCGAAGGTAAAATTTTAATTCAAACCTATAATCCACAGCATCAAGTTTTTACACTTATTCGTGAGAATGATACGGCTGGAATATATAAACATTTTTTGGAGGAAAGAAAGAAATTTCTTTATCCACCTTTTGTGAAATTAATTTTGATAGAACTGAAACATAGAAGGGAAGACAAAGCCGACCGCGCTTCGCAGTTTTTAGGTTCAGTTTTGCATAAATATTTGCCTCCAGAATGTATTTTGGGCCCAGAGAAATCGCCAATTGGAAAAGTGCGAAATCTCTATCAATTTCAGGTTTTATTAAAGTTACCTAAAGGGAAAAATTATCAGATTTATAAAGATTTGATTTTGAAATCTTTAGCAGAATTTGATGAAATTACAGGCTATCATTCTATCAAAAAGTCTATAACTGTTGATTTTTAACATAATTTAACAGTTTTTATCGACAATTTATAGGTTTTATGGGCGTTTCATTCGGCAATAATTTCTAATTTTGAACGTTTTTAAATATAATTTCTTATCTTTAATTAAAATAAATCCACTATTTGGCGGAATTTATAAATAAAATAATAAATGATAAAACTAAAAAATCTTCTTTTACTTTCGACATTTTCAGTTTCAGTTTTTGCTTTTTCGCAAGGTACTTTTGCATCCAATAAATATTATTCAGCCGCTGATAATCAACCGAATGAAAAAGAAATTCCTTCAGTAAATATAAATGCAGCAAAAGAAGAAGTAGATAACGGAATTACCAAAATGATGAGCGATCCTGTTTTGCGTCATGCAAATTGGGGATTTGTAGTTTATGATCCTGTTGCAAAAAAAATTATTAGTTCTTATAATGAAACAGCGCCTCTTGTGCCCGCTTCTACAACTAAATTATTAACGACGGATACGGCTTTTGGTCTTTTGGGCGATAAGTTTAAGTGGAAAACTCAACTCGAATATAAAGGTGATATTGATGAAGATGGCACGCTTACGGGAAATTTATACATCGTTGGCAGCGGCGATCCTTCTTTGGGAACGAGAAAGGCGGGTGCTGCATCTTACACACAAATTGTTACAGATTATATTCACGCCATTGCTGATGCTGGTATCAAAAAAATTAAAGGCAATATCATTATTCAAACTGCTGTTTTTAAAGTGAATAAAAGCCCGATTTTACCAGAAAATATTGTTTGGGTAGAAGATGGAAGTTATTATTTACCGGCTGGTTCTACAGCAGATGTTGATCCAAGAAATGAGAAGTTGATTGTTCCTGCAAAAAATCCATTCAACGAAACCGAAAGGTATTTTTATGTTTCTCCATTCACCAACAAAATGGCTTTTGCTGATGTGTTTGATGGTAAAAATTATCTAAGTACGGCGTTGCCAGAAGCGCCCTCATATTTAGCAACACTTTTAAAAAATTCTTTAAATAAAAGTAAATTGCCGATTACGGGTTCTGTTATTAATTTAAAAACCCAAACAACGGCCGATCACAGAAATGTGCTTTATACTTATGAATCGCCTACTTTATTAGACATCGTGCACTATACTAATCAACATAGTGATAATGCTTTAGCGGAAGCAATTATGAGAATGGTGGGATTCCAAAAATACGGAGATCAATCAGTTACTTCTGGTAAAAAAGCAGTAATCAATCATCTCACGAATATTGGCTTTGATTTGAATGGTTTAAATTATATCGATGGAAGCGGTTTGTCTCACAGCAACACGGTAACGCCAATTGCACAAGTAAAATTTTTAGCAAGCAGAATGCATGAATCTTATTTTAAAGATTATTTTGAATCTTTACCGGTCGCAGGGCAATCTGGAACATTAAGAAGAATGTTTTTATACGGCGATGCCAACGGCCAAATTTTCGCAAAAACAGGGACTTTAAATAAAGTAAAAGCACTTGCTGGTTACATTAAAACAAAAACTGGCAAAACGTTAACTTTTTCTTTGTTAGTTAATAATTATGCTGGTTCAGTTGCTGATGTTAAGAAAAAAATGGAAGAGTTATTGATACCAACGTTAGAATTGTAAAATTTCTAAATTCGCAAATGAGAAACCTTTTGATTACATTATCGGAAGGTTTTTTTTATCTTTACTATTTAAATTTTCATTAAATGAAATCGCCTATAATAAAATTGCAAACCAACACAAATGAAGATTAGGGCGATAACATATGACCTTAAAAACAATAAATATTTACATATGAAACAAATATATTTAATTATTATTTTGTACTGTTTTACCCCCTTTCTTTCGGCGCAAAATATTAGCGAAGAGAGAGATAGAAAAGCAATGATAAACGGCGAAGCAGGCACTTATCAAAAAATGATTTCGTTTAATATAAATCCCAATACTTTAAATTATGATTTGAAATCTCAAAGATTAGAATTACAATTAGATCCTTCTGTACAAAAGGTTACGGGGATTGTAACTTCAGCATTTGTTCCCAATCAAAATATAAATTCAATTTATTTTGATTTGGCCAATACTTTAACGGTTTCTGAAGTGAAATTTCATGGTAATAATCTCACTTTTACCCAACTTCCGACAAAAGAATTGAAAATTGATTTTGCTAATGCGCTTCCTTCTAATACTTTAGATTCACTTTCAATAAAATATTCTGGGATTCCAGATCTTTCAACAGGAGCATTCACAACCAGCACACAGAGCGGAACACCAGTTTTATACACGCTTTCTGAACCTTACGGTGCGCAAGAATGGTTTCCCACAAAGCAAAGTATGAATGATAAAATTGAAAAAATTCAAATGATTGTAACGGCGCCTTCGCAATATAATGTGGCTTCAAACGGAAAATTAATTTCTGAAACAGTTTCTGGCGCTAATAAAACCACATTTTGGCAAACTAAATATCCAATTCCAGCGTATCTAATCGCTTTAGGAATCACCAATTATACCAAATTTAATGATGTGATTTCTACACCGCCTTTTCCTTTTGTAAATTATGTTTATCCTTCTACCGCAGCGGATGCCAACAAAATGAGCATCATCGATTGGACGAAACAAATTCTCCCAGTTTATGAGCAGTTTTTTGGCGATTATCCCTACCGAAATGAAAAATACGGTCACATGGAATTTGGCTGGGGCGGCGGCATGGAACACGCTACAATAACTTCTATGGGCGGCTGGACGCAGACTTTAATCGCTCACGAACTTGCTCACCAATGGTTTGGTGATAAAATAACTTGCGGCGCTTGGAACGACATTTGGCTAAATGAAGGTTTTGCAACTTTTGGCGAGCATCTTACACGCGAAAAATTATTAAATACGCCCGCAGAATTTCAAGCCTATTTATTAAATCAAAAAAATTTCATTACATCGCTGCCAAGCGGAAGTGTTTACGTTTCTGATGTCAATTTAGCAAATATTAATGCCATTTTTGACGGTCGTTTATCTTATGCAAAAGGAGGTTATGTGCTAAGAATGTTGAAATGGATTTTGGGTGATGATAATTTCTATCAGGCTTTAAGAGATTATAATTCCCGACCAAATTTGGCTTACAATTACGCAAAAACTGAAGATTTTAAAAATTCATTACTTCAATCAACTGGCAAAGATTTTACAGAATTTTTTAACGAATGGATTTACGGACAAGGCTATCCCACTTATACTATTCAATATAAACAATCTTCTGTAAACCAAAGTATTACATTTAAAATTTCACAAACACAAAGCGATTCTTCCGTTTCTTATTTTAAAATACCATTGCCAATAAAAGTGACAGGAACTTTGGGCGAAACCGCCTATTTTGCTTTAGATAATGACAGTAATAATCAATATTTTACTGAACCACTAAATTTTACTGTTGCTAATGTTGAATTCAATTATGAGTTGCAAATCCTCGAGAAAAACTCAACTATAACGCAAAACTCAAATTTGCAAACAAACCAAAATTCAATAAATTCTAAACTTCAAATCTATCCAAATCCAGCCAAAAATTCTTTAACAATTTTTGGTTTACAAACAAGCGAAATTTTTGAAATTTATTCAGCCGATGGCAGAAAAGTTAAAAGTGGAAAATTCTACCCGAACTCAAATATTAATATTTCTGGTTTTGCTAAAGGTTTTTACATTTTAAAAATTGCAGGTCAGAATTTTAAATTTATTAAAGAATAAACGTACTTTTTCAAAAATATATTTTCATCCACTTTGTCAAAGTTTAAAAGCGCAAAGCAAGTACTTTGACAAAGTTTTTATATATTTCGCTCCACTTTGTCAAAGTTTTAAAGCGCAAAGCAAGTACGTTGACAAAGTTTTTTAGTAAAACTAAACGACTCGAAAAAACAAAATAATCTCCAAATCTTCATAATTCTAGTTGTTAATAATATAATTTAAAGTTTAGATTTTTAAAATCCGGAAAATCCAAATAATTCCAATAATTCCGAATAATTCCTGCAAGAAATCCCATCCACTTTGTCAAAGTTTTAAAGCGCAGAGCAAGTACTTTGACAAAGTTTTTTAGTAAAACCAAAAGTCCCGAAAAAACTTAATAATCTTCAAATTAAAGTTTTGATTTTAAAATTTCACTATAATCAACAAATTCCTTAGAATCATTTCATTACATAGAATTGCAATTTTCAAAATCAAAACCAAAAATCATTTCCATTTTTCGTAATTTAGCGACTCAATAATTTTACAGATTTTAAACTAATATCTCAAATCTCACATCTCACATCACAAATCTCAAATCTCAAATCTAACATCTAAAATCATGCTTTCACAAAAATTTCTTCAAACTCTACAATCCGAACTTCAAACTATCGAAAACGAAGGTTTATACAAAAAAGAACGCATCATCTCTTCGCCACAATCGGCAGAAATTACTGCAAATGGCAAAGAATTACTCAACTTTTGCGCGAATAATTATCTCGGACTTTCCGATAATTCAGAAGTCATAAAAGCGGCCAAAGAAATGATGGATTCTCACGGTTTCGGCTTGTCTTCCGTTCGTTTTATCTGTGGAACTCAGGATATTCACAAAACTTTAGAAAGCAAAATTTCAGAATTTTTAGGAATGGAAGATACCATTTTATACGCCGCATGTTTTGACGCCAATGGTGGTGTTTTTGAGCCATTATTTACAGCAGAAGATTGTATAATTTCAGATTCATTAAATCACGCATCCATTATTGATGGTGTAAGACTTTGTAAAGCAGCGAGATACCGATACGAAAACAATAATATGGCAGATTTAGAAGCGCAATTAATTGAGGCTTCAAAACAAAATCACCGCCATACAATTATCGTCACAGACGGTGTTTTCTCAATGGACGGAATCGTCGCTAATTTAGCAGGAATTTGTGACTTAGCCGATAAATACGGCGCTTTGGTTATGGTAGATGATTGTCACGCCACAGGATTTATCGGCAAAACCGGTCGCGGAACGCACGAAGCAAACAACGTAATGGGAAGAGTGGATATTATCACCGGAACTTTGGGCAAGGCTTTGGGCGGTGCAATGGGCGGATTTACGTCCGGTAAAAAAGAAATTATTGATATGTTGCGTCAACGTTCGCGTCCGTATTTATTTTCAAATTCTCTCGCGCCAGGAATTGTGGGCGCATCCATAAAAGTCTTAGAAATGATTTCAAACGACACTTCTTTGCGAGACAAAGTGATGGAAAACGCAGAATATTTCCGTAAAGAAATGAAAGCCAAAGGTTTTGATATTCCAGATGGCGATGCGGCAATTGTTCCTGTGATGCTTTACGACGCACCTTTGGCGCAGAAAATGGCGGAAAAATTAATGGATGAAGGCATTTATGTCATCGGTTTTTTCTTCCCCGTCGTGCCAAAAGGAAAAGCCAGAATTCGCGTGCAACTTTCTGCGGCGCACAGCAAAGAACAGTTGGATAAAGCAATTGCAGGTTTCACAAAAGTGGGGAAAGAATTGGGCGTGATTTAAAATTTTACACAAGATTAAAGTGTTAAATATGATAATTGTAATATTTTAGAATTCAAGGAAAAAAATTAAACTTTTGAAATGGGTAAAATTTTTCGAAATTTAGATTTAAAAGCAAGACATTTAGAAGTGCTAAAAATTTCTGTCTCATTTATTGTTTTATTTTTGCTTTACCATTCCGCTGAGTACATGCTTTTATTTAATAATAATATTGCAGGGTTTTTTGGTTTTCAGTTCCTTTTTTTTATAACGGCTTGGTTTTTTGGAAACTGGAATATGAACAATGGTCTTACATTTTGGGGATTATCATTTTCGAAATTGAAACTCAAACATTTTATGATAGGGATATTTTTAGGCCTTTTATTATATGCAATTCCTTATTTAATTTCGCTTTCAATTAGAGTTGAATTTATTACGAACATTCCTGATTGGAAAGATATATTAAAATTAAGTTTGCCATTTGCTTTCGGTGTTATGTTTTCATCATTTTCGGAAGACGTTTTGACTCGCGCAACTGTGTTCAATTTATTTAATAATAAAATAAAAGTTATATGGATTGTACTAATTTCTTCTCTTGTCTATTTATTAAATCACATCTACAGGCTTAATGAAAGTTTTGATACTTTGAGTTATATTTTTTTCTTGGGTGTTTTACTTATTATTCCCTTGATTTTAACTAAGAATCTTTGGATTACTGGTTTTATGCATTGGTCTGGAAATGTTTTTTTTTATGTAACGCACAATGTTATTCAGACTGAAAGCGCTACTCACTTTCTAACACCTAACCGAATTTTTTTAATTTGGATTTTAATTTTAATTCCAATATTATATTATTTAGGCTCGAAATATAAAGAAAAACTTATTTAATGTTTGCGGAATATCCTATGTTTAAACCGCGCTGCGCAAAGTCTTCCGACTTTCGGCAATAATTACAAAAAGCCGTGACCAATAATTAAAAAAAATGTTTTCAAAAGAAGAAGCCGCGACTTTAAAGAAAGAATTTTGAATTTTTAAAATCATTTAATTAATAAATTTTTGATAAATGCAGTTTTTAAAAAATAATAGTGATCTTGTTTTTAAAATTGTTATAATTATAGCATTAATATCTGGTTGGCTATATTCAAATTCTTTAGAAAAAAAAGATAATAAAGAATTGTTTGATTCCTCTTTTAAAGCTGTGGTCTTTAAAAAATATAATCTAAGAAATGAAATTTTGCTCTGTAAAGATTTGAAAATTAAAAATAAAGAAAATTTTATTAATTCTACCTCAGAACTTTATAATAAAATAACTGTTGGAGATACAATCTATAAATTACCAAATAGCAATTACTGCATTATTCTCAATAAAAATTTAAAAGTGCTATGTTACGACATAGATTTCAAATAGCATGTATTTTAAAGTTCGAAAAGTAAATAAGAAAAAAATGTTTTCAAAAGAAGAAGCCGCAACCTTAAAGAAAGAATTTTGGACTGCTTTCGGGAAATCTTTTCCCCGAAAATGGTTGTTGTATGATACAAAAATTAAAGATCTTTCCTTTAAATTTTACGCCGATAATAAAAAAGCGGAAGTTTCTTTAAATATAGAAATGAATGATGAAGTTTTCCGAAATGCTTATTTTGAAAAAATACAAAGTTTAGAAAATCTTTTTCTTGGAGAAATCCCAGAACTTTTTTTAGATGAAAATTTCACTTTACAAAACGGAAAAATAATCAGTAAAATCTGGGTAGAAAAAACTGGCGTTAGTATTTTCAACAAAAATACTTGGCGCGATATTTTCGAATTTTTTGTTGAAAATATGGATAAAATGGAAACTTTGTTTTTGGATTATGAAGATTTTATTAAAGATATTTAATTCTTGAAACCACTTACTTGTTTGTAGAAAGTCAGATTTACAGATTTTTTTTCCTGCCTTTGTAAGTTTCTTTTTCAAAAATTAATCTGAAATTGAAAATTTTTATATTATCATTTTAACCTGGTTTTTTTCCGGAAAAAAATGCTCAATCGGAGCAATATCTGTGTAAAAAAATGAATAAGATTAAAAAGAACTCCGAAGGAGTTTAATCTTTTAAACTAATTTTAATGACAAAATGATATTAGTTAGTTTCCAAAGCCATTAAATGTTCTCCAACTCTAATCGCATTTGCAATAATCGTCAGAGATGGGTTTACCGCGCCACAACTTGGGAAAAACGAGGCATCTACAACATATAAATTATCAATCTCGTGTGTTTTGCAGTTGATATCCAAAACTGAAGTTTCAGGATTATTTCCAAATCTTAAAGTTCCATTTTGATGCGCAACACCAGCCAATGGAATCTTCTTACTAACGTTAATATTTTCTGGTAAAAATTTAATATGATCCTCCATTTCCGTTAAAACTTTAGAGAATTTTTTTAACAATTGGTCTAAAGCTTCCTCATTGTGCGGCGTATAATTTAAATGGATTTGATTATTTTTCCATTCCACACGGTTTTCTGGCATAGGTAAATCTTCCGCCATAAACCACCAATCTACAGAATGCTCGGCCATTTCAGATAATACTTTCGAAGGCGTGAAAAAGGGTGCATCTCCAGTCAACATGTAGCGGTTGCTTTTTCCCATAAGTTGAATGCCGCCCATCGGAAATTTAAAATTTTCGTTTTGCGGATCGGCAAAATAATAATCATTTATAGCGAAAGTTTTTTGAAATTTTACAGGGTTTTCTTTAAAACTCATCGCGAGCATCGCAGCATTTTGGTGTTTCATAAAATTGCGCCCAACTTGGTCGCTTTTGTTTGCTAAACCATTTGGATGTTTTTCATTAGCAGATTTCAAAAATAAAACAGCAGAATTTATAGCACCACAAGAAACGATGACTGTTTTGCCTTCAAAAATTATTTTTTCTCCGTTTAAATTGGTTTCAACGCCTGTAATTTTGGTGCCTTCATCGTTAGTTAGCAATTTTTCGGCTTTAGCATTTATTAATAAAGTTACATTTTCTCTATTCATTATTGGCCGAATACAATTGATGTCAGAATCTGCTTTCGCATGCAGCAAACACGGAAAACCATCACAAGTATCGCATTTTATGCATTTGCTTTGTAGTAGATTTTTTTCATTTAATTTTACACCAAGCGGAATATCAAACGGATGAAGTCCCATTTTCGTTAAACCTTCCCGAACTTCTGCAATTCTAGGTTCATCTGCAACGCCCTCAAATGGCAATGGCGCACTTCGAAACGGTTCTGTAGGATCTACACCTGCTTTTCCGTGTACGTCAAACAATTTTTCTGCTTTATCATAAAAGGGTTCAAAATCTTCATATTTTAAAGGCCAACTCGGGCTAATGCCACCAAAATGTTGGATTTCGCCAAAATCCTCTTCTCTTAATCTAAAAAGTGCTGCACCATAAACTTTCGTATTTCCACCAACCCAATAACCTGTTCCTGGATGCAAATCTTCACCGTTTTTATCTTTCCAAACTTCTTTGGTGTGGTACCTTTCTTTTTCAAAAACTTCTACAGTATCCCAATTTTCTTTTTCTTGCGGAAGAAAATTTCCTCGTTCTAATATTAAAATTGTTTTCCCACTTTCGGCTAAAGTGTATGCGATTGTGCCGCCACCTGCGCCGCTTCCGATGATGATATAGTCGTAATTTGTCTGCATTTCAAAAATTTATGAGGTAAAAATACAAAAGACAAATCCGCTAATTAATATTTTAGGAAACTTTAAAGGATTTTAACTTTTTTTATTTTCAAAATTTACCACTCTGTTTTTTATGAAAGAAACCTTCTTGCCACTGTGTTAAAATTTATTCAAAAGTTAACATCAATTTTTTATCTTTGTTAACAAACATTTTTCAACATATTATGCAATCCATCAGTATTTTCGAAATTATAAAAGTGGGCATCGGTCCGTCTAGTTCTCATACAATGGGGCCTTGGAACGCCGCAGAATTTTTTTTAGATAAAATAAGACGTGAAAACAGCATACAAAATGTGTCTGAGATAAATGTAGAATTTTTTGGCTCACTTGCAAAAACTGGTGTTGGCCACGGAACTGATATCGCTGGAATGCTTGGCTTAAGTGGCGAAAATTTTAAAACTATTAATACCAAAAAAATTTCCGAGAAAATAGAATTAATTAAAAATAGCAAGCAAATAAATCTCGGTGGTGAGAAAATTCTTCCGTTTGTTTATGGAAAAAATTTAATTTTAAATAAAGAAAAATCTTTAGATTTTCATCCAAATGGAATGGTCTTTACCGCGAAATTTGAAAATGGTGAAACTTTAAGCCAAGATTACTATTCTGTTGGCGGCGGTTTTGTAGCAACCAAAGAAGAAAATTCTTTAGAGGAATCTTGCATTAGAACGCTTTATCCTTGTCATAAAGCAAAAGATTTGAGGTTTTATTGTGAGCGATTAAATTTAGATAGAATTTCAGATTTAATTTTAATAAATGAAGAATCTTGGCGAACACAAGAAGAAACTAGGGCAGAAGCGCTTTATATTTGGAAACAGATAAAAGAATGCATTTACAAAGGTGTAAATGCTGAAGGAACTTTGCCAGGCGGCTTAAATGTGACGCGTCGCGCTGCAAATTTAAATCGTAAACTTTTGGGCGATAAAATTTACAAAAATATTGATGAATGGTTTAAATTGGTTGTAGATGCGGAAGAAACTTTCACTACGATTAATAAATGGGTGTCTTGTTTTGCTTTGGCTGTCAATGAAGAAAATGCGAGTTTTGGTAGAATAATTACTGCACCCACAAACGGCGCAAGTGGTGTGATTCCAGCAGTTTTAATGTTTGCGCAAGCTTTTACCGAGTTTACTTCAGACGAAGAAATTATCAGATTTATTTTAGTTGCTGGCGAAATTGGCACTTTATTCAAAAAAAACGCAACTATTTCAGCAGCGATGGGCGGTTGCCAAGCAGAAATAGGTGTTTCATCTGCGATGGCAGCAGCGGGTTTAACGGAAATTATGGGCGGAAGTCCGGGCCAAGTTTTGATGGCCGCTGAAATTGCGATGGAGCATCATCTTGGTTTAACCTGCGATCCGATAGGCGGTTTGGTGCAAATTCCTTGTATTGAACGAAATTCTATGGGCGCTATGAAAGCCATCACAGCGGCAAATATCGCATTGGAAAGTGATCCCGAAAAAGCAAAAGTTTCACTCGATCAAGTCATCCAAACCATGTGGGAAACAGCGCAAGAAATGAGTGAGCGCTTTAAAGAAACCTCCGAAGGCGGTTTGGCGATAGCGGTGAACGTGGCAGAATGTTAAAAAAAATACATTTTTGCAAATAAGTATTTTAATAATACAAGTTTTTGAAAGGAAAATGAATAGAAAGCATTAAAGAAAAATGAAAATTAAATTAAATAGAATTGGTGACGCATATCATTTCAAAGCTGAAAATGAAAGAGGACACATCGTTGAAATGGATAGTAGAGCGGAGTTTGGCGGTCAAGATTTGGCAGCAAGCCCAATGGAACTTTTACTGATGAGTTTAGCGGGTTGTAGTAGTATTGATATTATTTCAATCTTAAAAAAACAAAAACAAAACATCACTTCATTTCGGACAGAAGTGGAAGGGATTCGCGTGCCTATTGATGCTGCTTCTCCTTTTAAAAAAATTACTTTAATGATCTATTTAGAGGGCAATATAAGTAAGGAAAAAGCCTTGAAAGCAGCTGATTTGTCTTTTCAAAAATATTGTTCTGTTGCCAAAACTATAGAACCAACGGCCGAGATTAATTATAAAATTGTATTAAATTCTGAAACATTATGAATAAAAAGAAACTAGGTTTTGAAACAAATTCTATTAGAAACCAATTAGAACGAACGCAATACCAAGAACATTCTGTTCCTTTGTTTTTAACCTCCAGTTTTATTTTTGAAGATGCCGAAGATATGAGAGCATCGTTTTCTGAAGAAAAAGAAAGAAATATCTACAGCCGATTTTCTAATCCAAATACTTCAGAATTTGTAGAAAAAATTTGCCAAATGGAAGGTGCAGAAGAAGGCTATGCATTTGCAACAGGTATGGCAGCCGTGTTTTCTACATTTGCAGCATTATTAAATGCCGGCGATCACGTCGTTTCTGCAGGAAGTGTTTTTGGTTCCACTCATGCTTTATTTACTAAATATTTTCCAAAATGGAATATAGAAACAAGTTATTTCAATATAAATCAGCCAGAAACAATAGAACAATTTATAAAACCTAATACAAAAATTTTATACGCCGAAAGTCCTACAAACCCCGCTGTAGATATAATTGACCTCGAATTATTAGCAAATATTGCAAAAAAGCACAATCTCATTTTAATCATTGATAATTGCTTTGCAACGCCTTATTTGCAAAATCCAATTGCTTTTGGTGCAGATATCGTTATTCATTCTGCCACAAAATTGATTGATGGGCAAGGTCGTGTTTTGGGCGGAATCGCAGTAGGAAGGGCAGATTTAATAAGAGAAATTTATTTATTTTCTAGAAATACTGGGCCAGCTTTATCGCCTTTCAATGCATGGGTTTTGTCTAAAAGTTTGGAAACATTGGCTGTTAGAGTAGAGAAACATTGTGATAACGCACTAAAAATTGCAACTTTTTTAGAATCAAATGCAAACGTGCAAACCGTGAAATATCCTTTTTTGCCTTCGCATCCACAATTTGAAATAGCAAAAAAACAAATGCGTTTGGGCGGAAATATTGTTTCTTTCGAAATAAAAGGCGGTTTGGCAGCAGGAAGAGCATTTTTAGACAAAATAAAAATGTGCTCACTTTCAGCAAATTTAGGAGACACTCGCACAATTGTTACACATCCTGCTTCTACAACGCACAGTAAATTATCCGTCGAAGAAAGATTATCTGTAGGGATTACAGACGGATTAGTGCGAGTATCAGTAGGTTTGGAAACCGTGGAAGATGTTGTAAATGATTTGCAGCAAGCTTTGGGATAGATTTAAATAGGGTTTTAAAAACATTTTGACTGATGATTTAAGAAAAAATCAGTTTTTATTCAGTTTTAAGACTTAATTTTCTAAAAAATTTCAATGAAAATTTTATTAATCGAAGATGAAGACCAACTCAGCAAAAGTATTTTAGAATACCTGAAAAACGAAAAATACAGTTGTGAAGTCGCCAAAAATTATTCTAATGCCATAGAAAAATTAGAATCTTTCGCCTACGATTGCATTTTATTAGACATCACTTTGCCCGACGGAAACGGCCTAAATCTTCTAAAATTTTTAAAAGAAGAAAAAAAATCCGACGGCGTTATTATTATTTCTGCTAAAAATTCTTTAGACGATAAAATTCTTGGTTTGCAACTCGGCGCAGATGATTATTTGCCGAAACCTTTTCATCTTGCCGAACTCGGCGCCAGAATTTCTTCTGTCATTAGAAGAAGACAATTTAAAGGAAATTCTACAATTTTAATTAATGATTTAGAAATTGACACCGATTCAAAAATCATTTTATTTAATAAAAAAGCCATTGATTTTACCCGAAAAGAATACGATATTTTGCTCTATCTTTCTGTGAATAAAAACAGAATTATTTCTAAAAACGCCATTGCAGAACACATCGCAGAAGACAATATTGATTTTTTTGATAATTTTGATTTCCTTTACGCGCACATAAAAAATATCAAGAAAAAATTAGCCAAAATTGGCGCAAAAGATTGCATAAAATCGGTTTACGGAATGGGTTATAAAATTGAAGCGAAATGAAGTTAACGCATTATATTTCATTGCGTTACATCGGTGTTTCGGTTTTAGTAATGCTGGTTTCTATTCCTGTTTTTTATTTTGTGTTGCAATCGGTTTTAACACATAATATTGATGAAAGTCTGCAAGATCAAAAAACTTTGGTAACTGAAAAATTACAAAATCTACACGATAAGAATTTTTTGATTTTAGAAAATGAAATAACTGTAGTTAAAAGTTCAAATGCCTTTTCAAAAGACCAACTTTTCACAAAAGAAATTTATAATAATATAGAAAACGAAAAAGAATTTTATAGAATTTTACAGTTTTCAGTGAAGTCTGATGGCGTTAATTATAATGTTCAAATAAAAGAATCTTTGGTGGAAAGTGAAGATTTGTTAAAAATTATTTTAAAACTTCTAATCTCAATTTTGCTCGTTTTAGTCGGGACTTTGCTCATCATAAATTACAATATCAAGCAAAAAGTTTGGAAACCATTTTATAAAACTTTAGAAAAATTAAAACAGTTTCGCGTAGATAAAGTAGATGAATTGAATTTAGAAAAAAGCAAGATTAATGAGTTTAATGACCTGAATTTTTCGCTAAACGAACTTTCTTCCAACAATAAAAAAGTCTATCAATCTCAAAAAGAATTTACAGAAAACGCTTCTCACGAGTTGCAAACGCCACTTGCAATTGTGCAAAATAATTTAGAATTATTCTGGCAAACTGAAAACATTTCGGCGCAACAAGCAGAAATTTTAAACGATATTTCGAATGCGACTTCCAGAATGAGCAAACTCAACAAATCCCTTTTGTTGCTTTCGAAGATTGAAAACAAACAGTTTTCTGAAACTCAAAACGTTAATCTTAATCTTTTGGCAGAAAAATTTTTTAAAAATTACCAAGAGCAAATTAAATTTAAAAATCTTTATTTAAAAACGAGTTTATCAGAAATTTTTATTGTTGAAATAGACGAAAATTTAGCCGAAATTTTGGTGGGAAATTTACTTTTAAATGCTTTAAAATATGCACCAAAAGACAGCGAAGTAGAAGTGGTTTTTAGCGAAAACGAATTGCTAATTTCTAATCTATCAGATGGAAAAGCATTAGATAAAGAAAAATTATTCAACCGATTTCAACGGCAAAATAATAAAGAAAAAGGAACGGGTTTAGGTTTAGAAATTGCGAAACAAATTGCCAATGCTTTCCACTTAAATTTAAGTTATGAATTTAAGGAAAACCGCCATTTTTTTGTTTTAAACCGTTTAAATTAACCACAGAGACACAAAGATTTCACGAAGGAAACTGAGTTTAACCTAAAAAACATTTTAAAACCGGTTTTTGTCATTCCGTAGGAATCTAGGCGGTTTATTTTCTTTGCTTAGATTCCTATGGAATGACAAAAAATGTTGCTTAAATTGAAAAATGAAATTCGTGCCTTTGTGAAGAAACTGGTGCATTCCTTTTTAAACATACTATTAAAATTAAATATTTTGGTTTGTAAAATTCAGTTTTTATACAGAATTAAACTTTATTTTTGAATTTAATTTCCAGATTTAATCCTAAATGTTCGAGTCAAAAAAAATAAAATTATTTTTATTTCTGCTTTTTTCCTTTTTAAATACGGGATTTTTCACGGCGCAAAACACACTCGATTATTATCTAAAAACTTCCCAGCAAAATAATCCGAATTTAAAAGATTTCAACAACCAAATGAGCATTACTTCTTTGGACAGCATAAAAATGCGCAAAGAATTTGGTTTTAAAGTAAATGGCATTGCAGATGCGTCTTATTCGCCGGTAATTAATGGTTACGGATATAGCGGAAACACCACGATTAACGGAAATAATCTCACTTTTTTGGGCAGAGTTTCCCGTGATTTTTTAAGTAAAAAAAATTATAATGCAAAACTGAATTCTTTTTCTTTAGCGATTCAGCAATTAATAAATCAGAAAAATTTTTCGGCTTTAAATTTAAAAAAAGCCATTACAGAGCAATATCTTTTGGCGTATCAAAACCAAGAGCAAACAAAAATTGACCAAGAAATTATTGATATTTTCGGGCAAGAAGATTTAATTTTAAAAAAATTAACCCAAAAATCCGTCTTTCGGCAAACTGATTATTTGAGTTTTAAAGTGACGCAACAGCAAAATGAATTGCAACTTAAGCAACATTTAGCCGATTTTCAGAATAATTTTGGATTGCTGCAATTGCTTTCTGGCGATGAAGAAAAAGACATTTCAGACTTGCAAAAACCAGAATTTAATTTGCAATTAGAACCGGATTTTAAAGAAAGTATTTATTCTAAAAAATTCAAAACAGACAGTTTGAAATTAGAAAACGACATTAATTTAATCAATTACAGTTACCAACCGAAACTTTCCTTGTATGCAGATGGCGGTTATTCTTCCGCTTTAATGCAAACGCCGTATAAAAATTTTGGCATTAGCGCAGGTTTTTCTTTAAATATTCCGATTTATGATGGTCATCAAAAAGAATTGTCTTTGCAACAGAAAAAAATAGAACTCGACACGCGAAAAAATTACACCGATTTTTATGAAAAGCAATTTAAACAACAAAAAGCGGTAATAAAAAACCAGATCTCAAAGTACAACGAAATGGTAAATCTGGCTACAACACAAATGAAATATTCCAAAACTTTAATTGAAGCCAACCTAAAACAATTACCGACTGGCGATGTAAAAATGGTCGATTTTATTTTAGCAATTACCAATTACACCAACTTAAAAAGTGGACTTTTGCAATATAAAATGCAGATTTTACATTTAGAAAATCAATTAGATAACATGATTCTACCATGATAAAAATATTTAAAATTATCCTGACTTTTACCTTCGTTTTCATACTTTTTTCTTGTAAAAAAAATACGGAAACTGTTGCGCAAGATTCTGCTGTAAATTCTGCTACGCCAGTTTCTGTGGTATTTCCCACGGATACGCTTTCTATAAATAACGCGATTTCCATTAATGCAACGGCAACTTATTTATTAAAATCTGATGTGAAAGCGAACGCAACTGGTTACATCACAAATCTTAGAATTAATTTGGGCGATAATGTACGAAGAGGGCAAATTTTATTTTCTGTGCAAACCAAAGAATCGCGCGCGCTTGGAAATACGATTAATAAATTGGATAAATCTTTCCGGTTTTCTGGCGTTACTTCCGTGGTTTGTCCGGCAAGTGGATTTGTAAATTCTTTAAATCATCAAATTGGCGATTACGTTCAGGAAGGTGAAATTTTAGCCGGAATTACCGATGCTTCAAGTTTCGGTTTTGTGATGAATGTGCCGTATGAATACCACGAAATGCTCATCAACAATAAAAATTTAGAAATTAATTTACCCGACGGAAAAACGCTTCACGGGCATATTGCAAAATTGTTGCCTTCAATTGATCCGATTTCTCAAACCGAAAAAGTCTTAGTAAAACCAAACGAAAATATTTCAATTCCTGAAAATTTAATTGTCAGTATTAATTTAAAACATCAGCAAAATAATACTGGAATTTACGTTCCAAAAAGTGCCGTTTTAACGGATGAAACGCAATCTAAATTTTGGGTAATGAAATTAAAAAACAACGATACCGCGGTAAAAATGGATATCGTAAAAGGAACCGAGAATGAAAATTATGTGCAAATAGTTTCAGGAAATATTAATTTAAAAGACAGAATTATTACTTCTGGAAATTATGGTTTAGAAAATAATGCAAAAGTGAAAGTTGCGAAGGATTAACCACAAAAGATAAATGGAAAAATATATCGCTTTTAAGACCACAAAAGTTTTATATGAAGAGAGTTTGTCATTCCGTAGGAATCTCAGCAGCCTAGATTCCTACGGAATGACAAAAAAAATTAAATACTCTTTGGTCTTTAAAACGTATTAATTAAATGCTTTAAGAATAAAACTTTTGTTCCTTTTGTGGTTTAAAAACTTGTAATTTTTAGAGCCTGTTTAAATTTATAATTTATTTTTACCATTAAGGAATTAAGCCATTTTCGCTTAAAAAACTTAATAAAAATCAATTTATTGATTGGT
>NZ_FNUS01000004.1 GCF_900108025.1 Halpernia humi | reverse complement strand
TGCGATTCATTTTTCCTTAATTATTTTGAAAAAACTTTGTCAAAGTTATTTTGCTGAAACTTTACAACTTTGACAAAGTGGATGCTTTAATTTACAGTAGGGCAGGTTTGGGTATTGAAGCATTTCCAACCTGTTGTAGTTCCGTCGGTATTTATAGATAAACAATTATTTGTGGTGTCATAAACCATCATTCCTTTTACTGGGCTTGCAATATCTGTGGATGGGTTTGCTACTCTGTTCACTACAAATCCTTTGGTTTTGGATTCTAAAGCAGTCCAAGCTCCATTTCTTGCCATAGGCCAATTTCCATTATCTGTACCTGCTCTTCCTAAAGCGGTAATTCCGTGGATTGTTGGTAATGCTTCTGCTCCTGTGGTGGCGGGTTTGTAGCAAGCAAGGGAAGTGATATTAATTGGACTTGGACAAAATCTTTGTTCATTATTAAATCCTCCTGTTGATCCCGTCATTCCTATAATTACGTTCGGATTTCCTCCAAAATCTAAAGCCACCAAATCTCTAGTAATATTATATCTTTCAATTCCATCAAAAGTAACTCTCAAATTTTTTGTGGTGGCGTCCCAATTCACGGTAACATCATGCCAAAGTCCATCTTCTATATTACTTAAAAGGACATCACTTGTTCCGGGGATAATTCCAGTAGAATTATAATCTCCGTTATGATGTAAAGATAAATGATCTGCAGCAGGATCATTTGTTCCCAAGTCGGCATTTTGGTAAGTATCAAATTCTAAATCTACGGAAGGTGTAATTCCACCATATCCCAATCCTCTACCTGTTAACCCAGAAGAAGCACTTCCCACTCCTCTAATTACATAGGCCATACCATCTGCTCCATTCGCATTATTGGTTCCTAAATATACTTTGAAGGAATGAGAAATATTATTGTTGAGATTGTAATTAATATTAGACCAGGCCGTTCCGTATTGGTCATTAACAGCTCTTGTGATACGAATATTTCCCGAATCTATAGTAGCATCTCCTGCTAATGTATATTCGCTAGTGCCTCCACAGGCGAAAACATTTAGCAGAGCAGAACTGCTGGTTACATTTGCACAAGCATAATCAGATTGAGTAATGATTACTCTGTATAAATAAGCGTTAATGGTTACTGTTGCTCCTGTTATATTTAATGTGCTGGTGGTTGCATTAGAATAAACCCCTGCGTTAGAAATATTAGAATATGTAACTCCACCATCAATACTTACTTGCCATTGGTACTGTCTAGTTCCTGAACCTCCGGAAGCAACCACTGAAAAACTTGTATTATTCCCTGCTACAATTGATTTATTTGTTGGTTGAGTGGTAATACTACTTGCAGAACCAACTGTTTGAGAATTTCCAATACCTTGTCCTTGGTCTGCACCAATATCCGCTGCTCCTCCAGAATTTACAACAGTTGGAACTCCGTTTGCGTCTACACAAGTACTTCCTGCACATAGGTTTTGATTATTTGCCGAAGAACCTGTTCCTACTGTTAAGGTTCCGCCTACATTAACTAACATTGCCGTTGCAACATTTTCATCACCTTCAATTGCATCCAAGCACCCATCATTATCTGAATCTAAATCTAAATAGTTTGGAATGCCATCGCCGTCTGTGTCTGTATTACACGTAAATTGATATAGAGTGAAATTATCCATTGCAATATCAGCTCCAGTATCTCTATTTACTGTTTGTTGTACGGAAATGATTAGGTCAGTTGGTGAGGTAATTGTAAATGAATCGGTTTCATTATACTGCCATCCTTTATTATTCTGGGTAATATTATATAAAGTTTTTGTAGCAATTACAACTCCTGTGGAAGCATTTTTAACAACAAATTGATAGGAAGCGGTTTCAGGATTTGTATTAGTTAATTCCGCAAAGAAAGCTCCTAATTTATATTGACCTGGTGCAACAGCACTTAACGTTTTTGAAACCAATTCTGAACTGGTACTATTTCCATTTAAATTGGCGGTTATAGATTCGCACCACAATCCCGAAGAACCAAATGCATTAATTATCATATATGCACCAGAAGGAGCATTTGCACTAGCATAAGATGGTACAGCTCCTGAGATAATTCCAGTAGGTGTTCCCCAAGAATAATTGGTCATATTACCATTGCTCAACTTATAGGTTCCCGCTCTATTAGGGTTACCATCAGCATTGTCTGCTGTTCCAGATGAACATCCAGCAACGCCATCTAATCTCATATCCGTAGAAGGAGCAGTGGTCATGTTTTCATTAGCATAAACAGAACCAACAGTAGTAGTACATTCTACCGTATCAAGAATACCATCATTATCATCGTCTAGATCTATTATATTTAAAACGCCATCACAGTCTGCATCATCATAATTACCATTTCCCCCTGTACATGTTGAAGAGTAAACAGCGTCTTGTAAATCAATGTATAAATTTACAGTTTGATTATTGCCTCCTGTTCCAAATTGATTTCGAAATAAAAGGTGATATCCATAGACTGTAGTTCCTGCTGGTACGCTTGTAAAATATTGGCGTGGATTTATTGTTACAGAATAATAATTTGGGCTTGCTCCTGAATTTGTATCGGCTACTAATGGCACAGCAATTAAAGTAGAGGTATTGTTAATGTCTCCATAAGGATATTCCCATGTACTCAAAACATTGTCTGTTTCTAGAGCAATATACATGTAAATGGTGGTTTGGTTTTCAGTATAAAAGTTATTAACTACATCAAGATCATTAAAGTTAATTTGTATGCCTTGGTTAATAGTTCCTGTCGTAGTTTGAGTTAGGTTATTGGTTCCATCATAAGGAAAGGTAACCTGTTGCGCTTTAATAGTAGTTCCAATAAAACTAAACACAATTATTAAAGAGAGAAAGATAATATTTTTCATTTTTTACTGCTAATATTTTTTATAAAGTAATTTTTTGACCTAATAATTAAACAAATACAAATATTTGAGCATTAATAAATCTAAAACTAATAGTTGAGCATTGAATTTTATATTCAATACAATTATTTCAGAGATAGGTTTTTCTCATCATTTTTCCATAAATAATTGGATGAACTTTATGACTAAAAAATACTTCATTTTCAGTAGAGAAATATACATACCTTTTGAAGTAATTGATTTTGTATTTTAAAATCAAATCTAAATGTAAATCTAGATGATTTTCAAAGTGACTAAAATAGCCTTCAATTTCGTTGGTTTTTTCGTGCAAATTTGGATTATCCATTTAGTGAAAAATGTTTGGTAACACTCTTTTTATAGTAAAACATGGATTTCTAATGAACTTAGGGATAAATTCTCTTTTGGGAATTTTAATCATTTTAATTAACTTTTAGAAAACCCATGCAAAAATTTTATCCGATAAAAACTGAAATACAATATAACGTGCTGTAATATGTTAATAAATATTTAAAGTACTATTGTAGTGGGGTTACAACGATATCTAACACATCGTTTGATCCCTGTCCATAAATAACTCTAAATCCAGAGGTATCATCACTGTTCACACTAAGATATGATTTTAACAAAAATGTGTAATTACCTGGAGTTAACAACAAACTTCTACTTCCATTTAAAAAATATAATCCTGTAAGATCATTGCCTACTTTTGCTTTGTAGGGAAAAGAAGTAATGTCCAAAATATCATTATTGCTAAAGCCACTTCCTGCAGCAGCTGTTGGCATAGATAATATTACACCAATAAATTTATTGGTAGCTGTAGGTGGATTTCCTGAAGGAGTAATGGTGGAAATGTTATAAGTAACGGTATAATTGATATTTACCAAGGAGCGTTTTGTGAGATTCACAGAAATCGGGGTGATTAAATTTACCAAACCAGGATTTCCTATAGTAGCGTCTACTGTAACTGTTGAAATTGCATCTGCTTTACCACCTCCGCTTGCAAAAGTTGGGAAAAGTGAACTTCCTTGTCTTAAAGCTACATTTCCGCTATTGTCTGTTGTTAAGAAATTAATATTATTATTGTTGGTAGGAAGATTCTCGTGTCTTACGGTACCATCTGTATGTAAAATAGCAGTTGGAACGGGGGCGTTTATTCCAAGATTGCCATTGTCTAGAAGAGTAAATAATTCCTTAGAACTGCTGTTATTTATTTCTAAAGCCTTTGTGGCACTAGTATTTCCTTTAGAAACTAAATCTAGAGAAGCTGATGGTGTTTCAGTATTAATACCCACTTGACTAGATGATAGAGAGTAATAAAACATACTCACTAATAAAAGGTTTTTTTTCATTTTGTGTTAACTTGTAATTGTTTATTTGATAGCTTTAATATTTTATTGTTTTTAAATTTGAAAATCTGGTAAAACAAATCGTACTTATGTTTTACCAGTTAAATTAGAATTTCATAAGTTTGAATTGGTACAAGGAATTATTACTTCCTAAAGTGCCATAAATATTAGAACCACTTCCCAAAATTCTTCCGCCTCCATCTGAAAGTGTTGGTGCCATTGTAATAAATGTTCGATTCGTTGCCAAATCAATATATTCAATATTCCAACTAGGATCTAAATCAGGTATAGACACAGGAGTCCACGAATATTTGGTTGAAGCATCTCCTGTCCCAAATCTACCGAATGGATTAAGTCCTGCCACAAATATTCTTTTGTTTGTGGCAATTATTCCTCCACCAGAATCTGCTTCCATATCTACTACATATTCTCCGGCATTAAGAGTAAATGGGGTTACCGCAGTCAATGTATTTACGATACCAGTACCATAACCTATTCTATAGTTTTCTCCAGCCACAATAACTTTGCCGGTATTGGTTAATGCTATGGTTTGATAATAAGATATTGAAACTTTTACAATTTTTTCTCCAGAAGATAAAAATGGTGTAAAGGCAGAAGTTATATCTACAGGAGTAGAAACAACTTGAGTAAGACTAAACCCAGGAATATAATTGTAATAATGCCTTCCCCAAGCAAATATTTTACCATCTTTGTCTATTGCAACGAACATTCCATATACAAGATTGTTTTGATCGTTTCCAAACAATGCTACAATGTTGGAAAGCGATGTCACTTTAGTGAAAGCAGTCTGATTTGCCGTTGTTCCGTTGCCATTATGTCCATACAATCCGTATCCAGTGGTGTAAACATTTCCTTTGTCGGTTAGTAATGCTGTAGTGGCGCTTCCATTTATATTTGCTACAGAAAGCACTTTTTCATCTGCATAACTAAATGGCATTGGTGCTTCTTTAAAGCCTTGCACATCACAAGTGGCACAAGATGTTCCAGCAACACCAAGTTGCCTATATGTGTTTGATCCAGACACGTATAATTTGCCATCAGCTACAATAAAAGAACTACCAGAACCCGCTAATACATAAGAAGGTTTAATATTATATCTTTTATTTGCAGGATTCACCGTGCCATTACTTCCAGTTGCCCAAGAATTTCCAGCACCATAGAGATAGGTTGAGTTTCCTGTATAGGTAAAAAGTGAAAAGTAATCTCCTGAAGTCGTTGGTTTCTTATAATAACTACTTAAACTTGGAGAAGGGGGTGAAGATAACCAAAATTCCTTTCCAATTACAGATACACTAATCTCATTTTTTACCTGGTCTTTGTCTAGCAGGCAATTTGACCATTCATTCGCTGATTTGTATCTAATACATTGATTCAAAGAGTCATACACTACAGTAGCTTCTACCGCTGTAGAGTTTGCAGGGGTAGTTGTTACTTGTGCAGAATCTACAATAGGCATTACCAATCCCATTTTCTTTGCCTTGTTTTTGATATCCAAAACTCCCTGTGGGTTTGCCGTGTTTATCCCTACTTGTCCATAAAGTAAGACAGATAGTAAACTTAATATAACGATGATAGTTCTCTTTTTCATAACTTTTTTTGGTATTAATTTGAATTTATAAATACTTACTATTCAAACTAATAGGTGGGGCTCTTTGCGAAAACTCGAATACCTTTAATAATGTAATTTTCGAGTTATAGTTTGCGCAATTCTCATCGCTTAAATAAAATAAAAATGTGTTTTTAGAATAGACGTTTTCTCGACAAAATAATTTATAGTAATTCAATTCAATTAAATCATATATTTTAAATAGAGCATTTCTGTTAAAAATAGGTTCAATAGGGGTTTTAAAAATCTTTTTTCTATTTACTATCTTTTTATTAGAATAAAACTTGTTGTAATTAATTAGTTTTCTTCCTACCACAGTTTTTTTTATTGCACCAAAAACATCTTCCAAATCATTTTCAAAAGCCCTATTTATAATAGAAATGTTGTTTCCAAAATTTACGTTATCTATTTTTGAAACATTACTCGCTTTTTTCCTTAAAATAATATTTCTCCGTAAAGCATTTATCATTAAAATCTTTAAGATTTTAATTAGTAAATTCTTTTTTTTATTAGGAAACATTATTAAATTATTTATTTACGTAAAAATATGGTTTATCGTAAACTAATTTTTATAATTTTTTTTGATTACCGAAATGTGTTGATATTTATCAAACTAATTGATTATTAATAGGTTATAAATGCAATATCTAAATTAGTTTATTGTATTAGTACTATAAATGAATTTTTTACATTTATATTTGCAGTAACAATACATTTTAATGCTTTTTAAACTTTCAATTAAATAATTTTTATGGATAGTTCTAATAATAATGTTTTTGAAGAAAAAGCTTTATTGAAAAGATATTTTATCCACTTTCATTATGTTTTACTATTCATATTGGCATTTAATATACTTTGGCTATATTTAGAAAATAATATCCTATACAAGACTCTTTTTTTTGCATTTGTTTGTGACTTATTTGTCGTTACAGTAATTTATAAGTTAGATTTTGAAATTATCAATCCACTAGTAACTCCATATTTAATAGTAGTTTTTTTATTTCTTTGGTATTTTTCTTTGCTAAATTGGAATTCAAACCCAGCTACACTTTTTCTTACTATTCTTTTCCCTTTTGGAACTTATACGATCTTTTCAAGAAAAGTGGTAATCTATTGGAGTATTGCATCTGCTTTAGCCATATTTTTAACAATATTTTTTTTTAATGATTTATTTTCATTATCTCCTCCAAAAGAAAATGCAGCCTATGATAATATTAAAACTATTGTTTCTTTTGCTATTATTCTTGGATTTATATTTTATTACAATACTTTAATACTAAAATCAAAATATAATAGTAAATACAAGAAAAGACAGGATCAAAATTTAAACTTTTCTGCTTTGAGTGTAAGCGAAATAAGCGAAACGGATTACGAAGAAAAAGATGTTATTTTCTATAATGAATTGTTTAAGCAAATAGAGCAGCATTTTAAAACCACCATCCCGTGGAAGGATGCAAACTATAACATTCAAGATTTAGCTTACAGTCTGCAAACTAACAGCACTTACATCTCTAGAGCCATAAATTTAAATGCAAAAATGAATTTTAACAATTTTGTAAATTCATATAGGATAGAATTTTTAAAAAATGAAATCCATAATAAAAACTACACAAGATACAAACTCGCGTACTTATATTCACAAGCTGGATTTAAGCACCAGTCAACTTTTAATAGAGCTTTTAAAAAAGTTACAAAGATGACACCTTCGGAATATCTAAAAAATATTTCTACCATCAAAAAAAATTAATCCATTTTAAAAGGAATTTGCTTTGTTTCCTCTTTTAAAACTTGTCTATTATTAATGTTTTTTCTTTGCTAGAAATTTTTCACCGAAATAGTAAATAACCAAAAATCCGAGTGTGAACATGCAAATTCTAGCGAGTAAATCGCCTGTTCTGCTATAAAAAGTGAGTTGATTATAGAGTTGAATTGTTGCTGGAAGCGCGGTTTGATCGCCATAAATGGTGTCTGACAAAACGTCGCCGCGAGCGTTGATGTGTGCAGAAATTCCGCTGTTTGCAGAGCGCGCTACTTCCCGCCTGTTTTCTATGGCGCGAAGTCTTGCATAAGCCATCAATTGCTTGTGACCTTGCGAAAATCCCCACCAAGAATCGTTGGTCATAATGGCTAAAAAATTAGCGCCGTTTCTCACATATTGTGTAACGTAATCGCCATAAATGCTTTCGTAGCAAATGATTGGGGCTAATTTTCCTTTGTTATAAGGATTTGTGAAAACTTTTCGGGTTTTATCCATTCCCAAAGAAGCGGTTGTGCCGCCCAAATTTATCATCGCATTGCCCAAAATTGGCTTTAAAATATTGATGTAGGGAAACATTTCTACGCCAGGAACGAGTTTTCCTTTGTGGTAAACTTCTACGTTTTTATTGGGCATTATTTGTACGGCAGAATTAAAACTGTCCACGTAATAACCTTGCGGGTTGAGATAAGCAGTTTCAGATTTTGATTCTTCGTTGGGATAGAATTTGTGGGAAGAAATACCGGTAACAAATATAGAATTTGGGTGGTTTTTTAAAAAATCTTTTACATTATTTAAAATCAAACTTTGCTGAAAACCTGTTTCAGAAATAGAGCCATAGCCGGGAAGTGCCGTTTCTGGTGCAATGAAATAATCTATTTTTGCGCCCGGTTTTACTTCGGCTAATTTTAATAAATCATTTGTGATTGTGAGACTATCTGTGGTATATTTTTCGGAATAAGGATCGAGTTCTGGTTGCAATAAATCTACTTTTACTTCGCCGATTGGTTTTTCATCAAAGCTATTGTAATTAATTACAGAAATTAAAATAGGTATAAAAATAATGACGGATAGAATGGCCAAATTTTTATATAAACTTTTAGGAATTCTTCCGGCTTCCCAAATTCTAAATGTATAAAATGCAAAAACATTAATGAGCAAAATCCAAAAAGTGCCGCCTGTTGCGCCAAAAGTATCATACCATTGAATCACTTTTGGGTAATCTGCAAAGGCATTTCCTAAATTGAGCCAGGGCCAAGAAAATTGCCAAGTTAAAGTTAATTGCTCCATCGACATCCAAATCGCGACAAAAAAGACCAATCCGAAATAAGTTCCTGCAGCATTTTTGTATTTATGATAAATTAAAAATGTAACAGACATAACCGTAGAATTAAACAAAACCGGGAAAATAACTGCCATTAAAGAATGGCTTCCGTCTGGATTTAGAGCGTTGTAAAGCCAACCAGTGGTGAAGATATTCCAAATCATAAAAGACAAAAAACTCAAACCGAAAACCGCTAAGGATTTTCTTTTTATTTTGCTGAATTTTGAAATGTCGTGTTCCATCATGAGCAAAGGAACAAAGGCGAAAAATATAAAAAACGGAATGCCGTAAGTGGGCCAAGAAAGACTTAAAAGCACACCGGAAATGAGACTGAGAATGAGGTATTTCATATGTATTTACTTATTTTTTTAAAAAACATATGTTATCGCCTGTCCGAATTAAACATCATTTTTGAACAATATTTAAAGGCGATTTCATAAAAATATTTGAGCGTAAAATTACGAAAATTTACTCTTTAAAGATTTCTAAATTAAAACCATTTTGTCATTCCGTAGGAATCTCAACCGCTAAGATTCCTACGGAATGACAAAATTGTATTTTAAAAATTTTAAAATTTTTTTAAATAAAGGACTTTACCAATTCTTTATTCAGATTATTAACCGCTTTTTTTAAAATCTCGTAAGATTTTAATTTTGCTTCTTGGCTGTAAATATGCGATGTAACCATCAATTCATCCACATGAAAAGTGTCCTGAAAATCTTTTATTTGTTGCTCAATACTTTCAGGATTTCCGATGAAACTGTATTTTAATTTATGCAGAATGGCGGCTTTTTCCATCGGATTCCAGATTTCATCCATATCTTTTGATGGCGCTGGAAAAGGTTTTCTGTCGTTTCTAATGATATTTAAAAATGCTTGATAAAGTGTGGTTGCTACAGATTTTGCTTCATCTTCAGTTTCAGCAGCAATTCCATTAACACAAGCAATTACATAAGGTTTATCTAAATATTCTGAAGGTTGAAAATTTTCCCTGTAAATATAAAACGCTTCGCGCATCATTTCTGGAGCAAAATGTCCGGCAAAAGCGTAAGGCAATCCGAGTTCTGCCGCTAAATAAGCGCTTTCAGCACTTGATCCCAAAATATAAATTGGAATATTTTGTCCTTCGCCGGGAATGGCGCGAACGGCTGCAGAAGCATTATCTGCAGAAAAATAATGTTGCAGTTCAAAAATTTGACTTGGAAAATGTTGGTTGATGTTACTTGGATTTCTTCCCAAAGCCTGCGCGGTTAAACCATCTGTTCCGGGCGCTCTTCCAATTCCTAAATCTATTCTTCCGGGAAATAAACTTTCCAAGGTTCCAAATTGTTCCGCGATTACCAAAGAACTGTGATTGGGCAACATAATTCCGCCAGAACCAACACGTATTGTTTTCGTTCCATTCGCCACGTAACCAATTAAAACGGAAGTGGCCGAACTCGCAATACTTGCCATATTGTGGTGTTCTGCAAGCCAAAAACGTTCGTAGCCTAATTTTTCTATATGTTGCGCAGTTTCTAAAATTTCATTAAAAGTTTGTTTTAAACTTCGGTTTTCTTTCACCGTTGCCAAGTCTAAAACAGAAATTTTTAATTCAGTATTTTTCATGAAATAAGTTTCACAAATTTTGAACCAAATAAATTTTTGTGACAGAAGGGCAAAATCAATTCAAAATCAAAATTTTTTAATGGAATAAACTCATTCCCGCGCCTAAAATCCCAAACAAAAAAATCAGAACGTAAAACCCTAAAATAACAAGTGTAAAAATCCCAATAAACTTGTAATGTGATTTTAAATATCGAAAGGCATCAGTTAAAGTGCGATCATCATTAGTGTTTAATGCAGTTTTCATATTACTTGCAAAGCGATTTAAGTAGTAAACCGGCATAAAATATAAAAGCCCTATAAGCAAATAAAATACTGCAATACCCACACCCATAAACCCACCGCCAAACCTACTACTCATAACCGAGGAACCAAATCCGAACATCATAAAAAAGACAGCAAATACAACGATAAACGCAATACCGATAAAACCTATAATTGAGAGAAAATTTGCCCATTTAGCAATTTCCTTTAGAAAAGATTTTATTGAGGTATTTAAACTAAGGTCATCGAATTTTTCAAAATGAGATTTTTCTTCCATAATAATTTTTTTTAATGGTTATTTTATCTGTTAAAAATATAAAATTAAATTGAAAAACTATTTAAATAACTATTTTAGGGTTAAATTGTCAATAATAAAATAGGAATAAAAACTTTTATTTAAAAATTTTAGTAAATTATTTTACCTTTACTTTTGTATAAATACTTCAAAATGAATGAAAAAGAAGAAATTATTGAAAAACATCCGCTTGCAATCAGGTGGTTTCATTGGATAAATTTCCCCATTTTGTCCTTAATGATTTGGAGTGGCATGCTGATTTATTGGGCAAGTAGTGTTTATAATATTAAAATTGGCGACACGGTTTTATTTCACTTTTTCCCGAAAGAATTTTTCAAAGCGCTGGGAATTCCCTATCGCTTGGCAGAAGGGATGAATCTTCACTTTTTCTTTATGTGGTTTTTCTTTATTAACGGTATTTTCTACGTTTTATATTTATTATTTTCTAAAGAATATAAGTTGCTTTTGCCGCAAAAAAAGTCCTTTAAAGAATCTTTTCAAGTCATTTTATACGATTTAAAATTAAGAAAAACCAAACCCGAACAAACCAAATACAACGCCGCACAAAGAATTGCTTACACTTCGGTAATCGTGATGGGGCTCGGTTCTTTACTTACCGGATTGGCGATTTACAAACCAGTTCAGTTAAGTTGGTTGACTTTTATTTTTGGTGGTTATGCAAACGCCAGAATTATCCATTTTGTTTTAACCATTTTGTTCTGCTTATTTTTTCTGGTTCATGTAATACAGGTGATTTTAGCAGGTTGGCAAAATTTTGCCGCAATGGTTCGAGGTTTTGAAGTTAATAGAAAGAAAAACATTAAAGATGAAGAATAAATCCGTTTCTAAAGCCTATATCAGAAGAAATTCAATTATTTCTTTCCTTGTTTTTATCGTCCTCATTTTTGGCGGAATTTATTTTTTTAAAAAGTTGAAAGCCGAAAACAAGGAAAATGGAACGCCCACAACTTTGCGCAAAACTTTAGATTTTAATGAAAAAATAGCGAATAAAGTTTTCAGTCCAGACAAAAAAACGCGGGTTTTTGATAAAAGTGAAGCCGCGCAAAATGTCCGTGTGAATGGCTATGTTGGAATTGAAACTGCGCCCGATCGTGAAAATTATTTCATTAATGTCATTAAAAACAATGGCGACACATTAAAAGTGAGCGTTGATGAACTTAAGAAATTACCGAAAACTGATGTTACTTTTAATTTTAAATGCATTGAAGGTTGGAGCCAAATCACCAATTGGAGCGGCGTGAAGTTTACAGATTTTATTAAAAAATACCATTTGGAAAATGAAAATTCTTTGAATTACGTAGGAATGAGCACGCCGGATAAAAAATATTACGTGGGAATTGATCATAAAAGTATGATTCAGCCACAAACGATTTTGGCTTATGAAATGAACGGAAAACCGTTACCGGCCAACCAAGGTTATCCAATTCGCTTAATTATTCCCGTAAAATATGGCGTCAAACATTTGAAGAGAATTGGCAATATTTATTTCTCAAACGAGCGCCCAAAAGATTATTGGTATGAAAGAGGTTATGATTATTATTGCGGATTTTAACTAAAGATTTTTCTCTCGCTGATTTTGCGGATGACGTAGATTTTTAAAATTTTAAGTCGAATTTAATGTAAGTATTTTCAAATGACCTAGGAAACGGAGCCGTTAAGAAAATTAAATTTTTTTCCGTTAAGAAATTTCCAGTGTTTGAGTGGCGGCAAAAAGCCAATTACAAAAAAATAAATTAAATTTCCGCCCGAGTTTGGAAATTTTAGGAAAGAAGTTTAATTTTTAGGTGAGTTTCCAGTCTTGAATTTTTGGTTCTTTTGCTTCAAGGCAAAAGAATGTAAGATCAAAATTTTAAATAATATTCACTTCGCGTTCCAATAAAATCCCAAATTTTTCCAAAACAGAATCAATAATCATCTGTGAAAAATTAAAAATTTCTTTGCCCGTTGCTTTTCCGGTCGCGTTGATAATCACTAAAGATTGGTCTTTATGACTCGCCACATTTCCAATCTGTTTGCCTTTCCAGCCACATTGTTCGATCAGCCAACCTGCTGGAACTTTAATTCCATTTTCATTTGGAAAACCGGGAATGGTTTCAAATTTTTCTTTTAATTCTAAATAATTGTCTTTGGAAATGGTTGGATTTTTAAAAAAACTTCCTGCATTTCCGATGATTTTTGGATTGGGCAATTTACTTTCCCGAATCGCAATCACCGCTTTTGAAACGTCCTGAATTGTCGGGTTTTCAATTCCCATTTGTTCCAATTCCACTTTTATGGCGCCGTATTCCGTTTTGATGAGGTGGTTTTTTGTGGTCAGTTTAAAAGTCACTTCCAGAATCACATATTTTCCTTTGCCTTCTTTTTTGAAAATTGAATCGCGGTAACCGAAATCGCATTTTTCTTTGGCAAACGTTTCGACTTCTAAAGTTTTCAGATTTAAAACTTTGCAACTCACAAAAGAATCTTTAATTTCCACGCCGTAAGCACCGATATTTTGCATCGGCGAAGTGCCCACATTTCCCGGAATTAAAGATAAATTTTCTAATCCGCCATAATTTTTAGCCAAACAATATTGCACCAATTCGTGCCAATTTTCGCCTGCTTTTGCGGT
This sequence comes from Halpernia humi, assembly GCF_900108025.1. Classification (GTDB taxonomy): domain Bacteria; phylum Bacteroidota; class Bacteroidia; order Flavobacteriales; family Weeksellaceae; genus Halpernia; species Halpernia humi. Next base: position 272,667 of record NZ_FNUS01000004.1, on the reverse strand, counting down.
CACTAAAACTTCATTTTCATTAATGATTTCTTCTGAAATTCCTTTTAAATTCAACTGAATTACCAAACCGTCAAAATCTTTGGTAAAAAGGATATTACTACCACCGCCGAGAATTAATGGTTGTCGGTTGTCGGTTGTCGGTTGATGGTTTTTTAAAATTTCAATTAATTCTTCCACAGAAAAGACTTCCGCAAAATATTTTGCCAATACGTCAACTCCGAATGTATTGTAGTTTTTGAGAGATTTGAGATTTGAGATTTTAGACATTAGACTAATTTAATGTTTTCATAAATGTAAAAATCATCTTTTGAATTTCATTTACAGAGGCTAATAATTCTTCAATGGATTGATTTTCTACAAGTCCTAATTTTTCAGATAATATTAATTGTGTTTGCAATTCACAAGAAGAGCCGATTGAAATTCCAAGAAAATGATTAAATTCTTTATTTCCATTTCTGCCTACACCTTCAGAAATATTTGACGGGATTGAAATTGCACATCTTTTCATTTGCGAAACCAAACCAAATTTTTCATCACTTGGCAATTTTTGACAAAGCAAATAAACGTCTTTCGCCAAATCCATTGATTTCTGCCAAAATATTAATTTTTGAAAATTATGCATTTATTATTTATTAATCTAAAATCTCACGTCTCATATCTCAAATCTAGCATCTCACATCTCCACCGAATTATACTGCAAAAGCGCATCTTTCAACAATTCCACGCTTCGTCTTAAATCTTGTTCTTTTAAAACATAAGCCATTCGAACCTGTTTTTTTCCCAATTCCGGGTCGCTGTAAAAACCGCCCATTGGTGCAACCATCACGGTTTCGCCGTTGCGGGAATATTTTTCTAAAAGCCATTGTGCAAATTTATCCGTGTCGTCAACCGGCAATTCTGCCACGCAATAAAAAGCGCCTTTTGGTTTTGGGCAAATCACACCGGGAATTGCATTGAGTAAATCGACCATTAGATTTCTGCGTTTGGTGTATTCTTCCCGAACGCTCAAAATATAATCCCTATCATTTTGGTGCGCTGCGGTTGCGATAATTTGTCCAATTAAAACCGGACTCAATCTCGCCTGTGCAAAAAGCATCGCCGCATCGTGGATTTTTTTGGAACGCGTCACCATAAAACCAATTCTCACGCCGCACATACTGTAACGTTTGGATTCAGAATCAATGACAATGCAGTTTTCAGCAAGTTCTGGAAATTCTAACATCGAGATCTGTTGTTTTCCATCATACACATATTCGCGGTAAACTTCGTCAGAAATAATGACGATATCGTGTTTCACCGCAATTTCTGCTAATTTTTGTAATTCTTCTCTCGTGTATAAATAACCTGTCGGATTTCCCGGGTTACAGATAATAATGGCGCGTGTTTTTTCGGTGATCTTTTTCTCAAAATCTTCCATCGGCGGCAAGGAAAAACCTGTGTCAATAGAGGAAGGAATTGCAACCACTTTTACATTAAATGCACTTGTAAAACCGTTGTAATTCGCGTAGTAAGGTTCCGGAATAATGATTTCATCACCTGCATCACACAAGGTGGAAATTGCAAAATTTAAGGCTTCCGAACCGCCGTTGGTTACAATGAAATTATCGGTCGTCAGATCTTCAAAACCCAAAGAATGGTAATATGTATTGAGCGCCGTTCTGTATTCTAAATTTCCCTCAGAAAGTGAATATTCCAACACCTTTAGATCGATATGTTTTAAAGCATTCAGGGCCGTTTCGGGTGTTTCAATATCGGGTTGCCCGATGTTTAAATGGAACACTTTTGTCCCTCTTTTTTTGGCTTCAATAGAGTAGGGAATCAGTTTTCTAATCGGTGAAGCGGGCATTTCTGCGGCACGCTGCGAAATTTTCGGCATAACAAAATAATTTCTACAAATTTAAGAATTTTTTAGGAGCAAGCCGAAGGTTTTTCTGTTAGAAATTGAGTCCGGCTTTCCGCTATATCTTTCCGCAAGCGGAAAGGATGCCGCTGCAAAACGAGGAACGAGTTTCGACGATTCAAATAAAAAAATATAAATAATTGAGTCAATCCGGGCTAGAAAGTGGGGAATCGCTTTTTTTGAAGGGACGGAAATTATGTTGAAATAAATTGAGAGTTTTTGCCGACGTTAATTGCCGCACGATTGCATCGTGTGGCTTTTGAGATTTGGCTTTTAAGATTTATATTATGACCACACGAAAGGATTCGTGCGACAGCGTGATTTCGCAACTGTCGGCGAAGCCGAGCCGTACGTTGGGAAAAATCGTCCCGAAGGGCGATTTTTCCCAACGGTTGAGGCTATATGCAGTAAGGGATTGCGGGCTACTTTCCTGTCCACCTACACCGAATTTTGAGCGGGGTAGAATGCTTGAATTACCACTGAAACCCTTATTGCATATAGCCTTTGTTAGAGCCATGTGCATTATTTTCTTAGAAGTTTTCAAGTATAAATTTCACTATTTTGTCTTTACGCAGACTGATTTTTTCTTTGTCCCAAATTTCCGATTCCGCTGTCATTTTTTGAATTTCTCTTTGTTGTCCAAGATGGTTATACGAATTTCTTTTCTCGCTAAATGGTTTGTTTCCAACCGAACAATTGTGTGATTTAGAAAGAAGTAAATAATTTCCTAAACAGTCAATATATTGGTTTCTGAACTCTTCATCATACTCACAATAACCTGCTGCAATTGGTTCTCCATTTGTCGGGGTCTGTGGTGCAATATGTTCTAATTCTGGGCTTTCAATATTGTCAAAACGAGTTAGGGAATATCCATTTTTACCTTGATTTTCAAGGTGATTCTCATATTTCCAAAGCAAGAATTTTGCTGTTGAATGATGCATTCCGCCTTGAATTGCTTTTTCTAACTCGTTTTTATTCCAATACGCCCACCACCAAGAATCATTTGGTATATTTTTCATCCATTCAATTCTGTCAACTATCGGTTTAACGTCTGGCTGCTCTGATGTGAATTTTTGATATACATCATTAATTCTTGATGTTAATTCTGCTCTTGTCCCAATAAGTCTGTGGCGTAAAACCATTGCTTCCATTGATGAACAAATTTTGCAAATTTCTTTTGTTTGCAGTCCGAAAGAATAAGCCTTAATAACAAATGGGATTGCTGTTGCAAAACCACCTAATGTTATTAATGAATGGATTTCAATATTTTCTCTTTCGTCTTTGCCGAAAAATGTAGTCAAATGCTCAAAACTAACTGCAAGCGAGTTTGTAAATGATTTGATGAAAGGAATTGGATTGTTTTCTGATAATAGTTTATTGATTTTGTCAATTGCATTTGATTCCCAAAGTGAATTGAAATGAACTCGTAATGTGTAAACTAAAACATCATCTTCATCGATTTTGTATTCGATAGACGAAATTGATTTATATATTTTCTCAAAACGGTTTTTTATTTCATCAATCAAACTATCTTTTTCATCTCCACCGTATAGGTGAACATTAAACATAAACTGGGCTTTTATAATTTCCAAGTTTGAAGGCTTTTTGCCACGATTGTTTTGAAAAATGAACATTTGAATCGCTTCGGATTCATTTTTAACTGGATGTGTTGAGCAAGATGCTTCATTTACAGTTTTCAGCATTTTCGACAAATACACTTCATACTTGTCGGTCAAGGCTTTTGTGAAGAAGTCGAACGCATTAACTATTCGTCTTGCTGATTCGGTTTCCAAACCATTTTTATTTTTTTTGGTTTGGTCAATAACATAGTCTTTAAATAACTGATTGTCATAATCAACGGTTGAAAAAATGTAATTTGATTTACGCTTAATCATATTTTCAAAAAGCACTTCTTCATTTTCGGTTAAAGTCCGAATTGATTTTAACTTTGAAAATAAAGCAGAAAGAAAGATAACAATTGTTGTTAGTCTTTGCTGTCCGTCTATAACTCCAAAATTACTTTCGGATTTTTCTTCAAATAGAAAATGACCAAAATAGTAAGGTGTTGAAGCCGAACTTTTATTATAATCTTCTAAATCTGTTAAAAACACATTCACGTGTTTTTGAGTTTTACTTTTATCAAATTCCGTATCCCAAGAATATGCCCTTTGATAAGTCGGAACAAATATTTTGTTCCCTGCTAACATTTTATTTACCGTTGTTGATGCTTCCATAAAAATTTAAAATTTAAAACAATAATTGGCAGGGCAAGCCCTGCCAATTATTTGTTTGTTACATTGCTGGTGAACATTTTCCTTTATTTGCTCCACTTGGATGTTTTGAACAAGTATGACTTGTCAAACTTGAAATGCTTGAAGCACTATAACCGCAATATTTGCAGGTATATTTGCTTTTTACACTTCCTTCATACAATTCGCATTTACCTTTGTTTGGTCCAAGTGGGTGTCGGCTGCAAGTATGACTTGTAAGACTAGAAACACTTGATGCTTTGTAACCGCAATTTTTACAATAAAATTCTGCCATTTTGTTAGTTTTTATGTTTTACGCCTACTCTGATTAGTTTTCGGCTTCCCTATTTTAAAAATTCAAAAATATGTCAAGTCTACGTCAAAGTATGTCGTTGTCTCAAAATCTGTCTGCGTGTCTTTTTTCTTTGCATTGGCTCTAACGTACGGCTCGGCTTTGTCGTCGTTCTGAAAAGGAAGTTGAAAACTTCTTTTTCAGAATGCGTCAAAGGCGACAGTTGTGAAAACGTCGTGCGAATGCAACGATGGTTTCACAACTGTCGGCGAAGCCGAGCCGTACGTTGGGAAAAATCGTCCCGAAGGGCGATTTTTCCCAACGTTCCCGCGCTTTGCGCTGTTGCGAGCTTCGGAACGAATTATTTTCTGTTAAAGATAATATTTCTTGCGAAAGAAAAATGTCCGGCTTGCACAAAATTCGCAATAGCGCAAAACGTGTGTTGGCAGTAGTTGTTTTTATATATTCCGCTTTATCATTCTAACATAATAAGCTGAAAACATTTTGGCTCTATACCAAATCAAGAAAATTAATATTAGCTTCCAAAATTCAAAACGCCAGAGATAAATGTCGAAAACAATGCTAATGAATATAATTAGGACGATACCTTTAAATAAGTCGCTCATTACTTGATAATATTCTGCTTTCTCATATTTATTTTCTGTAATTAACTTATCACAAGTTTTTAGAAATGTTTCATTTGTTATTTCTTCTTTATTTCGAATTCCTATATTTCGGTAACCAAAAAAAAAGAAATTGTAAAACTTCCAGTATTTGTTTTTTAATGGCTTTTCTTTTGGAAAAAAACGCACTAAAATACCATTGAAAATCACATCATCTAAACTCATCAAAATATGTCCAATTAGATATGAAATAGGAATTAATAATAAAACGGTTAAATCCGAATAGTCTTTTGAATCCTTAATGATAGAACCAATTTCAAAAGGATAATATAAATAAGTAAAAAATAAAACTATTAATCCTAAAAGTGTATAAACGAGAATATCTCTTAAAGTAAATTTTTCTGTCATATTCTGATTTTTATGCTGTTGTTGATTTCTTTATTCGGGATTAAATAACATTTCAATTTTTTTCAAAGCTCTATTGTATTCTTCATTTTCACCTTTCATTTCTTTTAAAGTATCTAAAACATCTTGTTGATACATTTCGGTTGATATAGTTCTATACGCATAATCTGAAATTGCATTTCTGAAATTTTCATTCGGATTTTCTGCAAACCAATCTTTAATATAAAACGCAGCATTAAATAAGCCCGATAGACTTGTAACTCTTCTTATACATTCTTCATCTGAAATTTCATTTTCAGGTTTATGAATTTTCCGATTACCTTTATCAATATCAACATAAAAACTTGCTTCTTTTTCTTTTGAAAAATTTCCCCTAACCGAAGGAAATTCTAAAGCTTCGTCTTCATTCTCATATTCTAACTCAAGCCTTAATAGACAGAAGAATTCATAGAAAAATGCTCTATGAGCTTTTATATCGTGATTTCTCCATTCTTTCCAGAAATCTTTCCAATCACCAAGATTCTGCGCTTTGGAATAATATGCTAAACAACTAAAAGATTTTCCTAACTCTTCTAAAGATAATTCGGCTAATCCTAAACTTGGATATTTATTTTTTTCAAGTTCAAACAAAATTTTTCTTGAGCATTCATACATGTAAAATGCATTATCAATTGAACTGTTGAATAATTCTAAGAGTTCTTCTTTTTTTAGATTCATGTTTAATAGATGAGCGTTTTACAATTACTGCCAACGTACGGCTCGGCTTTGTCGTCGTTCTGAAAAGGAAGTTGAAAACTTCTTTTTCAGAATGCGTCAAAGGCGACAGTTGTGAAAACGTCGTGCGAATGCAACGATGGTTTCACAACTGTCGGCGAAGCCGAGCCGTACGTTGGGAAAAATCGTCCCGAAGGGCGATTTTTCCCAACTTGTATATATGTATGACAAAACCATACATAAACACCCAAATTCGGGGAGATATGTATGACAATTGTCATACTTTTATATAATATCAAAGATATAAAAAAGGATTGAATGGCAGTTGCGGTAAACCGCAAACAGATGAATTATTTTTTGTTTTACGAAAATTTCTTCTCGTCGAAAGAAAAAACACCCGAAATTTTTAGCCCCGGGTGAAGCGGCATCCCCGCCGCGGCGGGATATAGCGGAACACGGGACTCATCTTCGAAGAAGCGAAAACTGTCTTGCTTCTAAATCTTAATTTTACGCGCTTTTGCAAGCATCGGAATGGAAATGATGCCCATCACGAACATGATGAAAATTTGCAAAGGCAGAGAAATAAATGAGTAAACCAAACCGATTTCTGCACCAGTTTTTGGGTTTAAACCCATTGAAAGAAAAAGTGCCGTGAAACCGATTTTCATTGCAAAATTAAACGCGCCAATCCCACCAGACGCCGGAACCATCATGCCCAAAGTGCCAACAACGATGATGAAAAAGCCGTCTGCAATGGTAAAATTTGCGGTTTCTGGAAGTGCAAAACAAACCAAATAGGTGGCGAAAAAATAGCAAACCCAAATGGCAAGTGAAAGAAAAATAAATTTGAATTTCTGCTTTAGGTGGAAAATAGATTTTAAGCCGGTTACAATTCCTTTTCCAAAATTGGCGATTTTTTGATAGATAGAAAACGCTTGAAGTTTAGATTTAAAAATAAAGAAAAGCAAAAAGAAAAGCAGAAAAATACCGCCCAAGATATAATATAAAAGGGAAGACGACGTTTTTGCGTCTGCTGATTTTTGCGAAGTGGCGAATGTATAAAAGGAAGAAATGGCTTTAAATTTAAAGATTAAAGTCAAACCTAAAAATAAGATCATGCAGATTAAATCTACAATTCTTTCTAAAATAATGGTGCCGAAAGATTTTTCTACAGGCACTTTTTCTACGCCGTAAAGTGCTGTTGCGCGGGCAACTTCGCCACTTCTGGGAATGGTGAGATTCATTAAATAACCGAAAGAAAGCGTCCAAAGAGCATTGGAATTTGAAATTTTATAACCCATTGGTTCCAGCAATAAATTCCACCGAATGGCGCGAAACCAATACGCTCCCAAACCAAAAAGCATGGCTGCAAAAACCCAGAAATAATTGGCGTTTTCTAATGATTTTAAAACTTTATCAATTTCTAAACCTCTAAAAGCCAACCACAAAAAAACCGCCGCGATGGCTAAAGAAATTAGGATGGTAAGAAAAGTTTTTAGGGGATTTTTCTTCTTTAGATCGTCCATTAATTAGGTTAAAAGATTGGTATTTTCATTCGGGAAAATGATTTTCGGTTGAAACGACTTTGCTTCTTCGGGCGTCATTTGTGCGTAAGACATAATGATAATGATATCGCCTTTTTGTACTTTTCTAGCAGCAGGGCCATTGAGACAAATTTCGCCAGATTTTCTTTTACCTTTAATGGCATAAGTATCAAAACGCTCGCCGTTATTGACGTTTACAATAAAAACGCGTTCGCCAACTAAAATACCAGACGCATCTAAAAGATCTTCGTCAATAGTGATGCTTCCGATGTAATTAAGATCAGATTCGGTGACAGTTACACGATGAATCTTGGATTTAAAAATTTCTAATAACATGGCGCAAATTTACATAAAATTGTTTATTGCAAATAGAAGGTTTTACTTATATTTTCGCAGGTCATAATTTGAAATAGTTTTAAAAAATATTAGTGATATTTTAAGTAAAAAATTAATACTAAAAATGCGAAATCAATAATTTAGGAAAAATTATCCTAAGTCTTAATAAATTGAGTATTGATAATGTACACTTACAAATAAGCAAGACTTCAACGCCACAAACTGTATTTTTCCAAAATTATGATTTAGCATTTATTTCTATCAATCATCTGAATTTTTAATTAAAAACAGTAAAAATGTTTGCGTATTATTAAAAATGTATTATATTTGCTTAATGTCATTTTTAAAAACTAACTTTAAAACACAGTATTATTATGAACAAATCCGAATTAATTGATGCAATTGCAAGTGATGCAGACATCACCAAAGTAGCAGCAAAAAAAGCATTAGAATCTTTTGTATCCAACGTTACAAAAGCCTTACAAAAAAAAGACGGTAAAGTTTCTTTAGTAGGCTTTGGTACTTTTTCTGTAGCACATAGAGCAGCGAGACAAGGCATTAATCCTTCTACTAAACAACCAATAAAAATTGCCGCTAAAAACGTTGCAAAATTTAAAGCAGGTTCTGACTTGGCGAACGCCGTAATGGGTGCAAAAAAGAAATAATTTCTTATTTTAAAAAATATTAATGCCGCTCAAAAGCGGCATTTTTTTATGGTGCTAAACGTGAAATTCTCCAATTTTCGCCCTCTGTTTTTCTATACACTATTCTATCGTGAAGACGATTTGGTCGGCCTTGCCAAAATTCTATCTCGTAAGGAATTGCTCTAAAACCACCCCAATTTTTGGGACGTGTAATTTCTTTGCCTTCAAATTCTTTTTCTAATATTTTTAAATTATTTTGTAGATATTCTCGGTTTGGGATTTCAGAACTTTGCGGCGAAACAACTGCTCCCAACTGACTTCCGCGCGGACGCGAGTGAAAATAGTCCTCAGAATTTTTTTCTGAAACTTTCTCAATAGTTGCTTTTATGCATATTTGTCGTTCTAAATTGGGCCAAAAAAAATGAAGACAGGCTTTTCCTGTTTCAATCAATGATTTTCCTTTTTGGCTGTCGTAATTGGTAAAAAATACAAATCCGTGTTCGTCGTAAGATTTTAATAAAACAATCCGCGTTCTTGGGCATCCGTCACTATCAACTGTAGAAATAGACATTGAATTTGCTTCGGATATTTCAGGCGAAGATTCTGCTTCATTGAACCAAATTTTAAACTGTTCTACCGGTGAATTTTTTATTTCACTTTCTAAAAGTTCTGCTTTCTCGTAATTTTTTCGTTTATCATAAAGGTTTTCCATAGAAAATTTATTATTTTTGAATATGAATTATTCTTGCAAAGGTAAAATTTTAATTTCCACGCCCGATATTTCTGGTGATGTTTTTGCACGATCTGTAGTTTTGGTAGTCGAGCATAATGAAAATGGTGCATTTGGCTTAATTTTAAATAAGAAAAATCCGGAAGCATCCAAAAAAATATTACACCTTTTTGGCTTTCCTATTGAAGTTTATGACGGTGGACCGGTGGAAACTGATAAATTATTTTTTATCGTAAATGGCCTAAAAGTATCTGAAATAAGCATTCCTATTAACGACCAATATTTTCTGACAGAAGATTTCACTTCTGTTATAAATGCTTATACTGAAGGAAAAGTGGCGAAGGAAGACATCAAAATATTTTCTGGATATTCCGGTTGGGCGGGTATGCAGCTTGAAACGGAATTGCAGGCCAAAATGTGGACGATTGTGGATGTTTACAATTTAGATTATACCTCGCCAAACGACCAAAGTTTGTGGAAAAATATGATGCAAAATCTGGGTGGCGAATATTTGCTTTGGGCAAATGCGCCAGAAGATGTAAGTATGAATTAATTTAACAAAAATTTAGGATTTTCTTAAACACTTTTTAAGAGACTATAAACGTTTATTGGGTATATAACATTAAAACATTTTGGACTAAAGAAATTGTTTTAAAAAAAATTAAAACTCGGTGAAGAACTAATAAACTGGTTGTTTACCGAGTTTGTCAATTTTAGTTTAAACTTAATTTCCAATTTTTTAGCATTTCGGAGAATCTGTCGTTTCCAAATTTTCGATTTCTAATTTTGGAAACAGAAAAAATGCCTTTTGCTTCAGAAATCAATAAAATTTCTTCTGATTTTTGGGATTCAAAGGCCATCATTTCAACTTCTTCTATTCGGGCAGAATTGCTTTTGTGTAAAAAAGTAACGAAAGATTCCATCAATGGAGAAATGTAAGCGCCTTCTGTTTGCCTTGGTATTTTCACGCTTTTTTCTGATAAAAAAAGTAAATTTCCGTTGCTACTTCTTGCAATTCTTTTTTGTGGATTTAAAAGAATGACATCATCCAAATCATTTTCTTGCGCATAAATTTCAGCGTAAATATTTTCGGGAGAATGCGTGTAAATGTTACTAAACAAATTATTATTGACGTTTATTTCCTTAATTAAATCCACTTCAATATTTTTCTCAATGTTTAAAATATCATCTTTTTTTATAAACTCGCAGAAATTTGAAACGCCTGCTTTTGCTAAATTTGCGGTGTCAGAATTGCGATAAACCATCATTCTAATAATGCCTTCATGGCAATTTTTATCTAAAAATTCAGTTTGAAAATAGTTTTGGAAATATTCTAAAGTATAATCTACCGGAATATGCATGCGCATTTTTCGCATAGAAGACATGAGGAAAAAATAGCATTCTTCCGCTAAAAAAAGTGCGCTATTTCGTACATAGAAAGACACCCAAACCGCATCACCAAATAGAAAGGCTCTGTTTTGCAAGTCAGCATTCATCAATAAAAATTTTAAAATTAAGTAAAAAAATAAAGTGATAAAAAATTACCACTTTTAGAATTATGTTGCGCCTAATTTCAAGCGGAGATTTTCAATTAGATTTTCCCAGTATAGTCTGTTTTCTTCTTTATCGTCTTCTTCGCAAAAATCGGTAATATTTAAAGATAAATCGTCTGTGATTTCGTCTATCACAATCGTCATTTCGAAAAAATATTTCGAACCTTCGTCTTCTTCCCATCGGAAGCGTACAAAACTTTCAGGTTTATACCTTATCAATGTTGCTTTTTCTTCCATTCCGCCGTTCCAAGAGAAATAAAAATCGTCACCTCTTTCTACTGCTTCATCCGCAAACCATTCTGCCAAGCCTTCTGCGCTCGCCATATACTCGTATAAAATTTCTGAAAGGCAGTGCATTGTAAATTCGTACTGCACTTTAATTTTCGTCATACATCTTTCCTTTTAATTGCTCGCAATATATAAATTAATTTTATATATAAAAAAAATAAACACAAATTTAAAGTTAATTTTAAATGAAATATTTCAGGAAATTTAATATTCTTTAATATAAGAGATTAAATTTTATTTTGGTAATAATTTTTAAAAATCAATTCTTCCTTTTTACCTTTTACTTGAAATTTTTTAAACAAAAGGGTTTTAGATAAATTTCTCATAAATGCATCTTTATCAATTAGTTTCCAGTAAGAATCTTCGTGTATTTTGTGAGGTTCTCGAATTTCAAAAAACTCGGTTTCCCAAGAATCTGGGTTGTGATAAAACTCGATTATACCACAATTTTCAGGGATTTCTTTTAAATCTACCATTCCCATCGGAAGCAGAAAACTGAAATAATTGCAAACGTAATCGCCGCCTTTTATTTTGTCGTGTTTCAAAAATTTCTCGCTAGAATTTTTGTTGGTGTAAGATTTTTTGAAGTCATTTTTAAAGTCGGCTTTAGATAATTTAATTTCAATTTCATGGCTAATTCCTTCTTTATCAATAATTAAAATATCGGCTTCCCAATCCGTGTGAAAGTGATTCGTTAAAACCAAATGCCGCTCAAAATCACAAAATTTTGAAACAAAAGCGTGCGTTAATTCTTCTACTTTAACCATTTTTTTAACTTACTAATAAACTGCAACCACGAATATCGGAATGGTCAATTCTTCCCAAAACTTGAAATTGCAAATTATTTTCTGATTTATTTTCAATTATTTTACCTAAATCCTGCGTTGCAATAAAACTGCAGGTATGAAGATTTGCCAAGTCAATAATATTTAAACTGCCCGTTTTCCCAGCCGATTCATAGGAAAAAGGATCTTCTGTGTTTCGAACTAAAATGCGCATCCAAGGTGGACAATCATAAAGATTATTTCCCAAAGAATAAGCTTGCGAAAGCAATTCTGTCATAGAATATTCGGAGTAAATTTTTTCGGTTTTAAAACCATTTTTCAAAATTTTTAATAATTCATCTTTTGTCATTTCTTCCTTTCTACCTTTCATTCCGCCGGTTTCGATTACTGTAAGATTTGGTGATTTTGTGATTGACTGATTGAGTGATAGAGTGGAATCCAGAAAATCTAACAACGCGAACGAAACGCCAAACAAAATCACTTTTTTGTTTTCTTGGGACAGTTTTTTAAGCAAATAAAACAGTTCTTGGTGGTTATAAAGAAAATAACCATTTTCAATTTTACCTGATTTTTTCATCAGAAAATCGACCATATAAATTAAGGAAGAATGTTCGTTTTCAGAATAATTGGGTAAAAGTCCGAGGAAAATATAATCTTCTGTTTTGCCAATAAACTGCTCGAAACTTTGAATGATGCTTTCTTGGTACAAATTTTCATCTGCAATCCAATGTTTGCTTCGTGTTTGCAAAGTCGTTCCAGAACTTTGAAAATATAAATTTGCGGGTTTATTTTTATCTAAAATTTGGTGGTTTTTGAACATTTCAATTGGCAAAAAGGGAATTTTTTTAACCTCATCAATTTTTGAAATATCAATATTTAAAAAATCTACAAATTTTTGATAAACTTCAACGTTTTCATATTGATAGCGGAATGTTTCCAAGCATCTTTGCTGGAATTCTTGTTCGGTTTTTATGTTGAAAATATCTTTCACTTTAATTATTTCACACCTTCGGTGTTCACATTTTTGCTTTAGACTTTAGTTATAATAACAGCATTCCTTCGGAATTACAAATTCTAAAAAATATTTTAAATAAAAACTTCCAACTAATAATATTGTTATATTTTACCAAAATCTTAACCAGAACTGCGAAGCAGTGTCATTTTTGTAATAATCATAAACTACATTAAAAAAACTGCGAAGCAGTGAAATTATTCTAGGAAATCAAACAAATATTCTTCTTTAAAATCAATATTAAATTTTTCTAAAAGTTGAATATATTCGCTTTTAAAACTTTTCTTTTTATGATGTTCTTCCTGTTTCAAAATGTATTGATAAACATTATCAATATGCGATTGTGAATAGGAAAATGCAGCAAAACCAAGTTGCCATGAAAATTTAGTTTTCAAAAATTTCTTTTCGTTTATGAAATTGGTAGTGTTGTTTTTAATGTCTCTTACCAAATCGGAAAGTTTCATACTTGGTTTTAAACCAATAAAGAGATGAACATGATCTTCTACACCATTTATGATAATACTTTTTTGTCCTTTTGCCGTGACAATTCCGCTCATATATTTGAAAACTTCTTCTCGCCATTCTTTATTTAAAAGATTTTCCCGGTTTTTAACCACGAAAATCAGTTGAATATAAATTTGCGAATAAGTACCGGAAGCCATTATTAATAACTTTTTAGTTCAAAACTCTCGCCATCAAATTTACCATACGTAAAATAAGAAATCCAGTCGCCGAGATTGATGTATTTGGCTTTTGTCGTGCTGAGCGAAGTCGAAGTATCTAAATCAAGAACCATTGGAAGATGACGATGCCCGTAAATAAAGAAATCAATTTTTTCAGTTTTGAGTTTTTCTTTTGAATAAAGAATTAAAAATTCTTTGTCTTCGCCTAAAAACGCTTTGTCTTCATCGCCAGAAATCATTTTGTTTTTAGTGGAAAGATAAATCGCAATTTTCATCGCAATATCTGGATGCAACCACCGAAAAATCCATTGCGCAAAAGGATTTGTGAAAACTTTTTTCATTCTTTTATAACCTTTATCACCAGGTCCAAGTCCATCGCCATGCGCCAAAAGAAAGTTTTTTTCGTTGATTTCGAAATATTGTTTTTCGAAAAAGATTGTGGCACCAATTTCTTGTTCCAAATAATCTTTCATCCATAAATCGTGATTTCCTACAAAAAAATAAATCTCGATTCCGGCGTCTTTTATTTCGGCTAATTTTCCTAAAACGCGCACAAAACCTTTGGGAATAACGTGTTTCCATTCGTGCCAAAAATCAAATAAATCGCCCATTAAAAACAAAACTTGTGCATCATTTTTAATTTCATCTAGCCAAGAAATAAATTTATTTTCTCGGATTTTGCTGCTCGCAGGATTTGGCGCACCAAAATGTTGATCAGAGGCGAAATATATTTTTTTATTTTTTTGTAAATGGATTTTTGTCATTGACTTATTACGTATTTAGAATCGTTTTAAGTGGTTTGAAATTGTTTCAAATGGCTTTAATATTTATAAATTGTTTAATTTAAAAATTATCTCATTTACAAATTTTCAAATTAAACCTGATCTTCTGCAAACCACTCGCCGAAAGAATTTTCAGTTTCGTGCAACTTTAAATAAGCCAATTGAATTTCTAAAGGCAATTTATTTTTAATTTTTTTTGCAATTTCATAAAGCATGTTTTCACAAGTCGGTTGAAAATCGCAATAAATTACTTTATGTCCTTCCTTTTCTAAATTTTGTCCCAATCCTTTGTGTGGAGAATTGGCATTTAGCATCACTGCATGATCCCATTCATTAACGATTTGAGAATTGACAATTTTTTTTAAATCCCCAAAATCCATCACCATTCCGTTTTTAGAATGATCTAAATCATTGATAGGATTTCCTTTTACAGTGACGAAAAGTTTGTAAGAATGGCCGTGCATATTTTTGCATTTCCCGTCATAACCATAGAGAATATGGGCGGTTTCGAAAGTGAAAATTTTTGTGATTCGTATCATTTTGCAAAGATAAAGGAAAAATTGTTCACGGAAAGATTTGTGGAGTTTTCACGCAAAACTGAATTATTGCCACGCAATGCTCGCAATGGTTTTCGCAATGGTTTTTTGCTATCAATGTAATTATTGAAAATAATTACAAAAATCAAAAAAAAATCTTTCAACAAAGGAAAGATTTTTAGATAAATTTAATTAAAATATTAAATTCTAATAATATCTGCACCAAGTGCTTTTAAACGGCCGTCGATATTTTCATAACCGCGGTCGATTTGTTCTATGTTATGAATTGTGGATTTTCCTTCTGCAGAAAGTGCCGCAATAAGCAAAGCGTTTCCTGCACGAATATCAGGTGAAACCATAGAAGTTCCGCGCAAAGGCGATTCGTGGTTTAAACCAACAACTGTGGCGCGATGCGGATCGCATAAAATAATTTGTGCGCCCATATCTATTAAGCGATCGACGAAAAATAAGCGCGATTCAAACATCTTCTGATGAACTAAGAGTGTTCCTTTCGCTTGGGTTGCAACGACCAAAATTATAGACAATAAATCTGGCGTAAAACCTGGCCATGGCGCATCTGAAATGGTTAAAATAGAACCGTCAATAAATTTTTGAATTTTATAATGCTCTTGCGCCGGGACATGAATATCTTCACCGCTTTTTTCTAAAGTAATTCCAAGTTTTCTGAATGTATTTGGAATAACGCCAAGTTCGTTATAGTGAACATTTTTTATCACAATATCAGATTTTGTCATCGCTGCAAGGCCAATCCAAGAGCCGATTTCTACCATATCTGGAAGCATTTTGTGTGTTGTTCCGTGCAAATGTGTTACGCCTTCAATTGTTAATAAATTAGAACCGATGCCCGAAATTTGCGCGCCCATTCTATTGAGCATTTTGCAGAGTTGCTGCAAATAGGGTTCGCAAGCGGCGTTGTAAATTCTTGTTTTTCCTTTCGCTAAAACTGCTGCCATCACAATGTTTGCCGTTCCTGTGACAGATGCTTCTTCGAGCAAAATAAATTTTCCACGAAGTTCTTTTGCTTTTAAAGTGTAAAAATATTCGTTTTCATCATAATGAAATTCGGCACCTAATTCTACAAAACCTTGGAAATGCGTATCTAATCGGCGTCTGCCAATTTTATCACCACCCGGTGTTGGCATGTAGGCTTCGCCAAATCTTGCTAACATAGGACCCAATAGCATTATTGAGCCGCGAAGTCTTGCGCCATCTTTTTTAAATTCTTTTGATTTTATGTAGTCAAAATTAATTTCATCTGCTTTAAAAGTAAAATCACCGTGACCATTTTTAGTTACTTTAACACCGAAATCTCCAAGAATTTCTATTAAACGATTTACGTCTTGAATATCTGGAATATTGGTAATTCTAACTTCTTCATCCGTTAATAAAACTGCGCAAAGAATTTGTAAGGCTTCATTTTTTGCACCTTGAGGCGTAATTTCGCCGTGCAATTGTTTCCCACCTCTTATTTGGAAGGCTCCACTCATTAGTTTCTATTATTTTTAGATTTAAAATTTCTTCGCTTATTTTGATTGTTGTTATTGTTATATCGGCTATTTTTATTGTTTTTATTGGTAGCGTAATAAATTTTACTTTTATCTAAACTTTCAATGTTTGTAAGATCTAATCTGTTTTCTGAAAGTTCTTTTAAATGGCGAAAAATAACATCGTCGTGCACGTGTTCTTTGTTATAAACATTGTAGGATTTTTTCATATTATTTGCAATAACCTCTATCAATGCTTCTTTTTCTTCGCCTGCCTCTAACTCAATTGCTTTTTCAATTAACTGCAAAATGCTTTTACCATAAAATTTAAAATCGCCTTGCAATTTGGGGTATTCCATTGGTTTTGGTTTGCTCTGCAATTCTTCTTGAGTCGTAATTTTGTAAGGAGAATCTACATCTAAATCGTAACCTGCCAAAATAAAAAGGTGATCCCAAAGTTTGTGTTTATAATTTTCTTCGTCGCGAAGTTGTGGGTTTCTTTGTCCCATAAAATCTACTATCGCCACTGCCATTTCATTTCGCTCTTCTTTTGTCTCGAGTATTTTGCAGCGTTCGACCAAAGCCTGCACAATTCTGCCATATTCTGGCATATTTAAGTGCGATCGTTCCGTATTGTATTCCATAAGTGCAAATATAGTAATTTAGGTTGTAGATTTTTTTAATTAAAATTGTTTAGTATATCACAAAAGAAATTATCACAAAAGAAGCAAAAGAAAATCTGATTTTCTAAATAATCCAAAATCTTGCAAAATAATAGTGATAGACATTTCGCCTTCTTACACTTTAGAATTCAAAATTGCTCATTTCGCTTTTATTCCTCCTGCCTATCCGCAGACAAGTTTGTGGTTAAAAAATATTTTTAACATTTTTTAGTTCTAGCGATTTAATAATCTTGCTCCATCACCAAAACGCTCACTTTATTATTTTTATTCTTTAAAATTTCCCAAGCCATCGCGCTCATTGTATTTCCAGTGGTAAAAACGTCATCAATTATCAAAACGTGTTTGCCAGAAATTGGTTTTTGAAGAGAAAATAAATCGGCTGATTTTTCACGGTTTTCTTTATCTTTTAAAGCCTGCGCTTTTGCATAGTAATTTCTTTTAATAATTTGATGGTCGAAAGGAATGTTGTAAAATTCTGATATTGTTTCCGTAAAAAGATGTAGTTGGTTGTAACCGCGCTCTTTTTCTTTTTTTGGATGAAGCGGAACGGAAATCAGCAAATCTGGTTTTTTATCAAAACTTAGCCTTTCAATCGTCCATTTGGCGAATAATTTTCCTAAATTTTTCCTTTTATTATATTTTAAATTATGAATTAACTCTCGTGAAAGCCCTTCTTTCTGAAACCTCATTAATGCGAAAGCGTTTTCAATGGGGAAAATAGTTTTGCATTGCTCTTTCAAGACATTTTCATCTTCAAATTTATTATTACAAAAATCGATTTGATTTTTACAAATTTCACAAACAAAAATATTTGCTGCGATAATGTTGTTGCAACCTAAACATCTGTCTGGAAAGAAAAAATCTAAAAACAAAGCAGAACTATTATTAAATTTAGTTTTAATTTTCTACCAACCGCCGCCGCCGCCGCCGCCACCACCGCCGCCGGAAAATCCGCCGCCGCCGGAACCACTTCCCGAACTTGAAGGAGGCGTTGCTGCGCTGCTTAAAGAATTCGTCATACTGCTGCTAAAAGAATTTGCAAAAGCCATATTCTGAAAACTTCCTCCGATGTACCAATTATTTTGATACGGCGTATTCATCGATTGTAGCATGCTTTCAAATTTTTTGCCCCAAATATCATCCACGCCTAAAACCATTGCAAAAGGCAGATATTTTTCAAAAATTTCGGGTGTCATTTGTGGTGGATTGTGAAATTTCATCACCTCATTTTCTGCAGCGCTTAAATACATTTCAAAACCGTCGATCAAGGATTTCTGCGTTAATTTTTCCACTGTTGGCTGGCGGATGAGATAACTGTAAATAATTAAACCCGAAAAAGCGACCATCAAAAAGATGTAGCAATAATTAAAATTCTGATCATCTAAAGAAGTCAAACCCACTTTTAAACCCAAACCGGAAAGAAAAAAGAAAGCAAACGGCACAAACCAAAACAGTTTAAAGGAAAATTTAAATTTCCCAAAAAACTGAACGATGAAAAATACCACCATTAAAACCACGAAAATAACGCCACCTAAAACCACCTTACCAGAATCTGGATCGAGAAAATAGCTGACCATTAAACCCAAACCATAAAAAGCCAAAACCGCAAGTGCCGGAAGAATCAACTTATTCTGATTATTTCCCTTGTTAATAAAAGCATCGTGCGCGAAAGAAAGACTTGCACTCACAGATTTTACCATCTTTTCGATATTGCTGTCATAAGTGTTATCTAAAGTAACGACATCGCTTTCTCTAAATAATTTTTCCAAAATTTGCTGTTCTTCTGCGGGCAAACTTTCCTCACTTTCCTTAATTTTTGTGAGCGTGTATTTTTTTTGTTTAAAAAGTCCAAAAACACCGCCGTCTTCATTTTCGGTAATTTTTAGAAAACCTTTTATGGCTAAATTTACCACGCCGGCTGTCACAAAACTATTATCAAATCTTTCTTTTTTTAAATACCCAAAAGAAGCAGGCGACAAATCATTTGGCGGACTAAACTGCGGATAAACCGTCGGTGTTTCAGGATCTCTGCCGTATTTGTCCCAGGATCTGAAAAAATACAAAAACAGACCGATTAAAAATAAAGTTGCTGTGATTAAAATGCCATATTTTTCTAAAAAAGTCGGCGGTGGTGGCGGAAGAATAATACCTTTTTGAAAACCCACGGCAACCGTTAAACCTTCATTATAAGTAAAGTTTTTTGCGGAAAAAGAGATTTCATTATCCGAAATTTTTTGAAAAGTACAATCGTCGCCTTTTTCGCCATACTTTCCGGTGTAGCAGGAGTTTTGAAGAATTTTTGCGCCTTGTGGTAACTTAATATCTGCGGAAATATTTTCAGTTGTGAAATCCCAGTTCAGTCCATTGACGTTCCAATAAAATTCATCGTATTTAGGAAAAAATCCGATTTGATTTTTTGTGGAATAATTGATGACATAATCATAAACATCGGGCGTTAAAAAAACATCTTTTTTACCGACATAAATCACCAAATTTCCGTTACTCGTTTCTGTATGATAATCTTCCGGTTCGCCATTTTTAGTTACAGAAATATCGGTATAGCGGACTTTCTGCGTTTTATTATTCAAATTTCTGGTTTCCGGAAGCGTTCTAAAAATCCCGCGCCGTATCGTATTTCCGGTCGCATAAACTTTAATATGTTCAGAAACCTGAATGCCGCCTTTTGCATTTACCACAATATCAGAATGAAAAGAAATAATCCTTTCTTCAGTATTTAATGAATCCTGTTGCGCAAAAGAAAATGCCCAAAAGCAAACGAAGAGAAACCCCAGAAATCTTTTCATATGAAGTTATTTAATTTTTTTCAAAGGTCAATTGCAATTGCCCAAGTTCATAGGAATTATACAAACTTATTACGGCGATTTCAAAAACCTAAAATTTTACAGATGGAACGGCGCGTTCTGCCGTATTTTCCAGTTCAAAGAAAGGCGATTTTGTAAATTTATACATGTTCGCGATAAAATTACTAGGGAACGTATCCACCAAAATATTATTTTCACGAACGGTGCCGTTGTAATACCTTCTGGATTTTTCAATATCAGATTCCAGATTCGTCAATTCACCTTGCAATTGAAGGAAATTCGTGTTCGCTTTCAGATCCGGATATTGCTCTGCAACCGCGTTTAAATTCACCATTGCCTGTCCCAGATTTTTTTCTGCCGCCTGTTTTTCTTCCACCGTGTTCGCGTTCATCGCCTGAGTTCTGGCGCGCGTCACGCTTTCAAAAGTGCCGCTTTCGTGTGCGGCGTAACCTTTTACGGTTTCCACCAGATTCGGGATCAGGTCGTAGCGTTTTTTCAGCATCACGTCCATACTGCTCCACGCTTCCTGCACCATCGTGCGAAG
This sequence comes from Halpernia humi, assembly GCF_900108025.1. Classification (GTDB taxonomy): domain Bacteria; phylum Bacteroidota; class Bacteroidia; order Flavobacteriales; family Weeksellaceae; genus Halpernia; species Halpernia humi. The sequence continues at coordinate 252,037 of NZ_FNUS01000004.1, read as the reverse complement.
TTTCACCAATCTATTATAAATAGAAACGCCGTAAAGAACGAAGATCACGGCCAATGCGAGAATTACCAAAAGAATTATCATAGTTTTAATATTTGAAGTAAATATACTGAAATTTTAATCATGTCATTGCTTGCAAAGCGAAGCAATCTATTGGATTTTTTTAAAAATTAGGAGCAAGACGGTTTCGTTTCTTCGAGGATTGGTCCCGCTTTCCATTACAATCTTTTTCTTGCTATCGCAAAGAAAAAGGATTTCCATTTCAATCGGGGCTAGAATTTCGGAATTTTCTATTTTTCAAAAGATTAAAATTTTAGAGAATATTAATTATATTAGCAATTAAATAAAACAAAAGAATTGTGATGAAAAACAAAGGATGAATTAACCATATTTTTTAAAACGAATTTGCAGATTACTAATGAAAGAAAAAATCAAGCAACTTATTGATGAATCTAAAAGTCATACATTTGAAAATAATAGGTATTATGCTAATGGTCTAGGCTATTTTTCGAGACCTAACCCAGAGTTTCAAGCGTGGATTGCAGAATGTGAAGATTTTATATTATCTAATTATGGGCATGAAAGCGCGCCTTGGAGAATCTTTGAGAGATTCGAAAGGAATAACCTTGATGGAAATTATACAGAAGAAGTAGAGAAACAAAAAGATATCATAATAAGTTCACTAACAGCATGCTTAAGAATACTTCCTAAAACAGGTGAATTGAAGAAACAGATTGTTACACCTGACTTGGACTTAAGTAAAGTTTTCATAGTGCATGGACATGATGCATTGCTAAAGACTGAGGTTGCAAGGTTTATTGAGAAATTAAATTTAACTCCAATAATATTACACGAGCAAGCAAGTTCAGGAAAAACCATAATTGAAAAAATAGAAGATAATTCTAATGTTGGATTTGGAGTTGTACTTTATACTCCTTGTGATGTTGGCGCAATAAAGGGTGAACCAAAGAAATTAAATCCGAGAGCAAGACAAAATGTCATATTTGAACACGGTTTTCTAATAGGTAAAATTGGAAGAAAAAATGTGTGTGCCTTAGTTAAAGGAAACGTTGAAAAACCTAATGATATTTCGGGAGTTGTATATATTTCAACAGATGATGATTGGAAATTAATTTTATCTAAAGAATTACGAAACAGTGGTTATTCAATTGATATGAATTTAGTGATATAAGAACAGGACTATCATTGATTTTTATAACAGCGCGTCGAAATCTTAAATTTAACTGTTTTTTCAAAGTATAAATTGTTAGAAGTACAAGTAAGCATTATATATCACTCAGCCGCAAATAAATCATAGTACTACAAAAATAAATGAACAACCTTATCAAATATGGAATTGACAATGATTTAGCAACTATTGCAGAATCAAAAAATCTAAATATAAGCACTATAAAAAATACATCTAAAAGAAATCTTGTTGATAAATATAATCTCAATGATTATCAAGCAACGATTTTAAAAAGAAGTATTTCTCGTCATCCAATTGATGAAGATATTATTCAAGAATTATTAGAACGAAGTGCTTTCACTTGTTGTATTTGTAAAGGACATAAAAGTGACGCATATATAATTCATCATATAGAACACTATAATAAAAGTCAAGATAATTCTTACGAAAACCTCGCTGTTCTATGCCCAAATGACCATGAACTTGCACATAGGGAAGGAGAGGCTTTGGCGAATAAAATTACACCAAAAAATATTATACGAGCAAAAACAAAATGGGAAAAAGAAGTTGAAAGTAATTCTATAAAAAGACTTGCACTTGATGGCGATGTGAACGATCTGGATTACATAAACGTAAATAGAGTTTTAGAACTTGCTTTACAAATAAATAGTGAAATCCCTATTACTGTTTATACAGATAGACTTCTTGATAATAATCTGATTTTAAAAACTGGGAACATCAATCCAGAACTTTATGAAAAGTATAATCTGAACAAAAATACGCCACTTAAGTTTTTTGCAATGTATGGATCAACTATGCTTATTCAGCACTATTACGAAATGTTGCTGTTTACTCTCTCAAAAATAACACTTTACGATTTAGATGATTTGTTGAAAATTTCAGAAATAAAAAAAGGCATCGTTGGAAAATATTGCTTTTATTCAGGAGGTGTATATGGAAGAACATATAAAGAAAAGATAATTGACGAAAACTCAACTCCAACATTGATTCACATAAGAAGAAAACCATTTTTTGTTGAATGGAAAGTTGATCCAATGTATATTACTTCGTCAACAGCATCGTGGAGAATAGGAAGAAGACCAGTATATTTGGTTTATGGAAAAATTATTGACATTCAAGAAATTGAAAAGGATGGTGAAAAAACCCTTTTGATTGACATAAGACCATACGCATTTGGAATCCCTAACAAAAGCAAGCAGAGAACACCCGATATACATTATCGAGACATTGATTATAGCCAATACGAATAAAAACTGCATAACGCGAATTTGCAATCCGTGTTCGTAAAATTTATAGAACCTCCTCCGCTGGCGCGAGCGTCACGCTCGTGCTGAAATAAAGAACAAACGCTAAAATATCATTATAAATAGTTGGAGACGAGCGTGACGCTCGCGCCAGCAAAATGCAATATTCCACCGCTGCCGCACGAATCCTTTCGTGTGGTCATAATATAAATCAAAAATCTTAAAAGCCAAATCTCAAAAGCCATACGATGCAATCGTGCGGCAGCGTTCAAAAATCCGTTCAATTTATTTCAAAAATGGTCGTAAAATTTCTTCCATTTTTTGATATCCTTTTGCATTTGGATGCACTTCGTCTTCCGTATAAATTGGGTCTAAACCATTTCTATCATCTTTCATTTCGGAATGATAATCTACATAATTCAGATTGTGTTCTTGCGCATATTTCTTTAGCAGAGAATTCAAAGCCAATATTTTTGGTGCGGGATTTAGGCCTTTTTTCCAATTAAAATCATAAGCCGGAAGTACTGAACAAAGCGTGACTTTGATGTGATTGCATTTTGCAATTTCTACCATAGATTTTATATTATCTAAAATATTTTCATTAGAAATTGGCCCTGTATTTTCTGCGATATCATTTGTTCCGGCTAGAATAATGAGATTTTTTGGTTTTAAATTAATCACATCCTGCTGAAACCTCAAAACCATTTGAGAAGTTGTTTGCCCAGAAATTCCGCGATTGACATAATTATTTTTACTGAAAAAATCAGGGTCTTTTAGCTTCCAAAATTCTGTGATGGAATCGCCCAAAAATAAAAAATGGATTGTTTTATTTTTTAAAGCCAGATTTTCTGCTTCATATTTTTCATAATTAGCAAAACTATTTTGTGCAAACATGGGCAAAGATAAAATTGTAAATAAAGATAAAAGTAACTTTTTCATTGTTGATTTTTTTTGACGACTAAAATATGTAGATGAGCAAATCTGCGGCATCTCGCAGTTAAGTGAAAAGTCTTGGCAAATTTGAGAGAGAAAAATTCCCAACTCTTTTTTTCAAAATCTCTTTTAGCCAAACGCCCGCTTCAGCAAACTTTCCACTTTCGGCTCACTTCCACGAAAATTTTTAAACAATTCCATCGGATCTTTTGTGCCGCCGGAAGACAATAAAACTTTATATTTCTCGGCAATTTCTTTATTAAACAAACCGTTTTCTTTAAAATATTGAAACGCGTCTGCATCCAAAACTTCCGCCCATTTGTAAGAATAATATCCCGCAGAATAACCACCTTGGAAAATATGTGAAAAACTCGGACTCATCGCGGTTTCCCTGTTCATCGGATAAAGTTGTGTTTCTTTGGTTTGCAAATCTTCAAAGGCTTTCACATCTTCAATCGGTTCTAAAGTTTTATGATACGCCATATCGAGTTTCCCAAAACCCAGTTGTCTTAAAGTTTGGTAACCTTCCATAAAGTTTTTGGACAAAGAAATTTTTTCAATTTTTTCGTCAGATAAAACTTCGCCGGTTTTATAATGTTTTGCAAAAGTTTTCAAAAATTCTGGTTCGTAGCAGAAATTTTCTAAAAATTGAGACGGTAATTCCACAAAATCCCATTTCACGGAAGTTCCGGATAAATTTGGATATTTTGTATTCGCCAAAATGCCGTGAATGGCGTGTCCAAATTCGTGAAATAATGTTGTTACTTCATTGAAAGTCAATAAACTTGGCGTATCAGAAGTCGGTTTAGAAAAATTGCAAACTACAGAAATGTGCGGCCGAATATTTTCACCATTTTTTTGATATTGACTTCTGTAACTCGTCATCCAAGCGCCGGCTCTTTTGCCTTTTCTTGGGAAATAATCGGCGTACAAAATGGCTTTATAATCATCATTTTCTAGAACTTCGTAAGTTTTCACTTCTGGATGGTATTTTTGCACATCTGTCACTTCTTTAAAAGTTAATCCAAATAATTTTTCCGCTAAATTAAAAACGGCGGCTTGCACATTTTCTAGTTGAAAATAAGGTTTTAATTCTTCGTCATTTAGATCGTATTTTGCTTTGCGCAATTTTTCTGCGTAATAAGAATGATCGTAAGATTGCAAATCTTCAATGCCATCTTTTGCGGCTAAAATTTTTAATTCTTCAATTTCTTTCTGCGCAAAAGGTTTTGCTTTCGTTAAAAGTTCATCTAAAAATGCCAAAACTTTTTCAGGCGATTTTGCCATTCTTTCTTCTAAAACGTAATATGCATAAGATTTGTAGCCGAGAAGTTTTGCTTTTTCCTGTTTTAATTTAAGAATATCTTTTATTAAATTTTGATTATCAAATTCATCATTTGCAAAAGATTTTTTGCCGTTTGCAAGACTGATTTCTTTGCGCAATTCTCGGTTTTTGGCGTAAGTCATAAAAGGAACATAACTTGGATATTGCAGCGTAACCACGTAACCGTCTAATTCTTTGTCTTTTGCATCATACGCATATTGTTCTAACACACTTTCTGGAATTCCGTCTAAATCTGAAATATCTGTAATATGTTTAAAATATTGATTGGTAGAAGCCAAAACATTTTCGCCAAATTTTAAAGTTTTTGAAGATAATTCTATGTTTATTTTTTCTAATTTTTTCTTGTCATCTTCATTCAAATTTGCGCCGCTTCTCACAAAACCTTTGTAGGTTTCTTCTAAAAGCATTTTTTGTTCTTCGTCTAAATTTTCATTTTTTTGATTATAAACGGTTTTTATTTTATTAAAAAGTGCTTCGTTTTGTGAAATTTTAGAAGAAAATTCTGTTAATAAAGGTGAAACTTCTTGCGCAATTTTTTGTATTTCGTCGTTGGTTTCGGCAGAATTTAGATTAAAGAAAATATTCGAAACACGATCTAATTGCTCGCCTGAAAAAGCCAAAGTTTCAATCACATTTTCAAAAGTCGGTGCGTCAGAATTTGAAACTATTTCGTCAATTTCGGCTAAACTTTCTTCGATTAATTGTTTAAAAGCGGGGGCGAAATCTTCGGGTTTTATTTCGTTAAAAGGTGCAGTTTCGTATGGTGTCTGGAATTTTTTTAAAAGTAGATTTTTCATCTTACAAATTTATCAATATTCTTTATGATAACCAATTCCAAAATCTAATCCGAGGCCAATGTAACTGTGTTGCGAAATATTTCCGATGAGTTTAAAACCTATGCTATTTCCGAGCGAAGTTGGTTTTCCGACTGGAATTAAGCCATAAATTCTATACGGACTTTTCTCTCTTTTAAACCATTTTATAGAAAACTCTAAAGGCAAACCAAGGTAATTTGTATTTTGTTTAAAATAATTTCCATCTTCGGTTTTTAAATTTTGTTCGTAAATATTAGTAGAAATTCCACCTGAAAAACTGAATGAAAAATTTTCTTTGGTATATCTTCTGCCGTACATTATGGCAATTTCTTTTGCATTAACATCATTTGTGACAAGCGGAAAAACAATGAAAGCAACCGGAACCACATCAAAACCAAGTTCATTCAGTTGCGAATATCTTACAGTGATCAAATTTTTATTTTTCTCGTAGTTTAAACTTGAATAAAAAAGAAAACCACCTTTTGCGGTCATATCATTTCCAATTCCGATACCAAAATCAGCGAAAATAATGGGATTGGTTTTTTGTGCGGAAAAAGTTGCAAAAAAACCTAAGTAAATTGTAAGATAAATTAATTTTCGTTTCATTAATATTTTTTTCAAATGTAAGAATTACACTTCATCATAAAGAATTTTCATTTAATCAATTTTAATTATATTTGAGTATAGAAAATTGAACAAATACATAGAAATCGCCACTAATATTTTTGAAAAGTATTAAAAAAGCATCGATTTCAGTGGAAATAAAAAATTGAGCGTAAATTAATTTGAGAACACGCCAAAAATATTTCAACATTAAAAACAAAACATAAATATGAAAAAGTTTCTAAAAATTTTAGTCGCAATTATTACTGTTTTAGTAATTGCAATGTTTGTAATTGGAAAAAAATACCACTACGAACAATCTATTGTGATAAATGCACCGATAGAAAAAGTATGGAATAATGCCAATTCTATGAAATCTTTCAACCAATGGAATCCTTGGTTAAAGATAGATCCGGCAATGAAAATGGAATATTTTGGCAATGCTGGCGAAGTAGGAGATGGCTATTTTTGGGATAGCAAAAACGATGATGCAGGCTATGGAAAGCAGACGATTTTGGAAATTTCACCAATGAAAAAAATGAAAACAGAAATGAAATTTATTCGTCCTTATGAAGGAGAAGCAACATCAAACTTAACGTTTACAACAGAGGGAAACGCTACCAAAGTAACTTGGGATATGGATACGGAAATGGAATATCCTATGAATATTATGAAATTATTTATGGATGGACACATGGAAAAATCATATTCTGAAGGGTTAAATTCTTTAAAAAAATTATCTGAAAATTAATTCTTGTTGCTGTTTGCTGTTTTGATATTCGCATCAAAAGTTTAGTTTTGCACTTGGAATGGCAAAAAGAACTTACCAAAGAAAAACACGCAGAAAAATTCACAAAAAGCGGAAAAGAAGTTTCTTGTTTCGCCGAGAAATTTTGTTGGTCGTTTTTGCTTTTATTTTATTGGGAACTGGTTATTATTTAAAAGAAAAAATTAGTTTTTATTTTGCCATGTATTTTAATAAAATTGAGCATAAAAAATTAACCAATAATGCGTTTGAAACCCAAAGGATTTTAAAAATCATCGGTGACAATACCGATAAAGTTTTTGGTTTTGATGTGTCTCATTACCAAAGAAAAGAAGATATTTTGTGGGATAGTTTAAGCATTGCCAACCAAAGTATTCCGCTGCAATTTGTGCTTTTGCGCGCTACGATGGGAAACCGAAATGCAGATAAACACTTTAAAGAATTTTGGGAAATTTCAAAAAAAAATAAACTCATTCGTGGTGCTTATCATTTTTATCGCGCAGATGAAGATCCTGTAAAGCAAGCCAATAATTTTCTTGAAAATGTGCAATTAGAAAGTGGAGATTTGCCGCCCGTTTTGGATATCGAAAAAATTCCGCGGCGTAAATCCAACGAAAAACTAAAAGAAGATCTAAAAGTTTGGTGCAAAATCATTGAGGAAAAATATGGCGTAAAACCGATTATTTACACTTATTATTATTTCTACAAAGATTTTTTGGCGGAAGATTTTAAAGATTATCCGCTTTGGCTGGCCAATTATAACGATGTTCCCACGCCAAACCCAGAAAATAATTGGGATTTTTGGCAATTTTCTGAAAACGGAATTGTGTACGGAATTAATACAAAAGTGGACATCAATGTTTACAATGGCGGACTTTGGAGTTTGAAGCGTTTGACTTTAGATTAATTATTTCAAAAAATCTTCAATATCTTTATTTAATTCTTCAGAATGCTCAATTGGGATAGAATGTGTGGCGTTTTTGTAAATTTTCATTGTCGCTTTTGGGATTTCTTTGGCGATATATTCTGTGTGAGAACGAAGAATAATATCGTGATCACCAGCAATTATTAAGGCTTTAGATTTTATTTTATTTAATTGTTCTTTTGAGATTTTTGGTTCGTCAATCATTAGTTGAAGCAGTCTGATATCATTTTTAGGTTTGTTTTCTGCTACCATTTGGGCCAAATCTTTTTTCATGTTTTCTACTTCCTCTTTTCCCACGCCTAATGGAAAAACATTCGCGCCACTTGTGATAAATTTTCTTAAATTTTTCGGGTATTTTATGGCAAATTCTATCGCTGTATTTCCGCCGTCGCTCCAGCCAAAAATATTTATCTTTTTTAGGTGCAAATAATCTGAAAGTGCTTTTACATCGTCGGCAAATTTTCGGTAAGAAAGTGGCTCTGTAGAAGTATCTGTGCTTTTTCCTTGCGCTCTTGTGTCCATTGCAATTACCATGAAATGTTTAGATAATTCTGGAATTTCTTTAGTGAAAGCATCAATACTTCCGCCATTTCCGTGAAGCAGAAAAAGAGGTTTTCCTTTGCCGTAAACTTCGTAATAAATATCGGCGTCTTTTAAATGAAGAACCTTCCCAACAGGATTATTTTCGCTTTTACGCATTATTTTTTCTGTTACAGATTCTGCACAAGAATTCAAAATAAATATTAAAATTAAAATTGAAGTAATCTTTTTCATGGATTTAAAATATAAAAGTCTGTTTTTCATTTCGAAAGAATAACAATATTAATAAAATAATTTTAAAAGAAATCATTTAGTGTTTTTTTTCTTTGATGAATTTGTGAGGTTAAATTTTCTTTTTTTTAACTTCAAATCGTAATTTTTTTGTGACTTAAAAATCATAAAAATCTCCCTTTTATATTTCGTATTTTTGCCGCGTCAAATAAACCACTCCTTTTTCCAGAATTTTATGAATTACGTAACGGCAGAAAATCTCACTAAATCTTACGGTGTAAAAACACTTTTTAAAAATATTACATTCAACGTCAATGAAGGTGATAAAATTGCCATTGTTGCGAAAAATGGTACCGGAAAATCGACTTTGCTTAAAATTTTAATGGGAAAAGAAATTGCAGACAGCGGAAATGTGATTATTAATAAAGACATTCAAGTGGTTTTATTTGATCAGGAAATTGATTTTGAAGGCGAACTTTCCATCGAACAATTTATGATGACTTTGAGTTCTGCGCCAATTATGGCTTTAAAAAATTACCATTCTGCGTTGCATTCTGAAAATCCAGAAGATATGGAAAATGCTTTGGCTGAAATGGAAATTCACAAAGCTTGGGATTTGGAAAATGAAATGGCAAACATTTTATCGCAATTAAAAATTACAGATTTAGAGGCGAAAATGCACACACTTTCTGGCGGACAAATAAAACGTGTCGCGCTCGCAAAATTGTTGGTAGAAACCAGGGCAGAGCACAAACACACGCTTTTAATAATGGATGAACCGACCAATCACCTCGATGTAGATATGGTAGAATGGCTGGAAAATTATCTTGGAAAAGCGCGCGTAACATTACTTTTGGTAACACACGATAGATATTTTTTAGATGCAGTTTGTGATATTATTTGGGAAATGGAAGATCAAAATCTTTATTTTCATAATGGTTCTTATGCAACGTATTTAGAAAATAAAATGATTCGGGAAGATAATTTGAATTCTACCATTGACAAAGCAAACAACCTTTACAGAAAGGAATTGGAATGGATGCGACGCCAACCAAAAGCGCGAACTACAAAATCTAAAAGCCGGCAAGACGATTTCTACGAAACGGAAAAAGTTGCCAAAATGGACACACGAAAACAAAGTCTAGAACTGGAATTTGAAATGAAACGTTTGGGTAAAAAGATTTTAGAATTGCATAAAATTTCTAAAAGTTTTGGTGATAAAGTCTTGCTTAAAGATTTTTCTTATCAATTTCAACGTGGCGAAAAAGTGGGAATTATCGGTAAAAATGGCGCTGGAAAATCAACTTTGTTAAATATTATTCAAGGTTTAGAAAAATATGATTCGGGCGAAATTGAAACTGGTGAAACTATAAAATTTGGTTATTTTTCACAGAAAGGTTTGAAGTACAAAGAAGACCAACGCGTGATTGATTTTATTAAAGATATTTCTGAAAATTTCCCGATTGCTAATGGAAGAACTATTTCTGCGTCGCAGTTTTTAAGATTATTTTTATTTGATGATCAAACTCAATATTCGCCAATTTCTAAACTTTCTGGTGGAGAAAAACGGCGTTTGCATTTGATGTATGTTTTGTATCAAAACCCAAATTTTTTAATTTTTGATGAACCGACGAATGATTTGGATTTACCAACTTTAACGGTTTTAGAAAATTTCTTACAGCAATTTCAAGGAACTTTAATCATTGTTTCTCACGACAGGTATTTTATGGATAGAATTGTAGAGCATTGTTTGGCTTTTGAAGGAAATGGAAAAATCAAGGATTTCACAGGGAATTTCACGGAATACAGAGAGTTTGAAAAGAAACAAGATAAAAAACAAGATTCAAAAGTCGAAAGCCAAGAAGTGAAAGTTGAAATAAAAGCAGAGCCAACTGTAATTGTGAAAAAAGAAGTGGAAGTTGCGGCTCGGAAATTATCGTTTAAAGAAAAATCTGAATTAGATAAATTAAACAAAGAAATCCCAGAATTTGAAAAAAAACGTGAAGAACTCGCAAATTCTTTAAACAATGAAAGCGATTATGATGTGATTGCAAAAATATCGGAAGAAATTCAAAAAATATCGGATAATTTAGATGAAATGGAATTGCGCTGGTTAGAATTGCAGGAATAATTCTTTAATTTTCAGAAATAATTTTAATTATCCTTGTCAAGGTTCAAAACCTTGACAAGGTTCTGAAAAGAAACAGAAAATAGAAAAAACAGACTTTAAAATCCCACTAAACTATCCTTGTCAAGGTTCAAAACCTTGACAAGGTTTTTTTTTGCTTTTAGAAAGAACTTATAATTAAAATGTTGAATTGTCATAAATTATTGAAAATGAAATTTTCCCACGTGTTTTTTAATTTAGATTTTAATTATCCTTGTCAAGGTTCAAAACCTTGACAAGGTTCTGAAAAGAAACAGAAAATAGGAAAAGCAAACTTTAAAATCCCACTAAACTATCCTTGTCAAGGTTCAAAACCTTGACAAGGTTTTTTTTTTGCTTTTAGAAAGAACTTATAATTAAAATGTTGAATTGTCATAAATTATTGAAAATGAAATTTTCCCACGTGTTTTTTAACTTAGATTATAATTATCCTTGTCAAGGTTCAAAACCTTGACAAGGTTTTTTTATTATCAATTTTGTGATAATGATTAAAATCATATCGACTTATATTGCTATAAAACAATGAAATAGGATTTGAAATTGGTTTTTATTTTTAATTGTTCTAAATAAACTTTGTTCGGATATAATTAAATTTTACTTTTGCTTTTTATTTATAATAATTCTAAATAATTTTATGAAACAAACATTTTTCTACTTCGGTTTACTTTGTATTTCCGGATTTGCAAAAGCCCAATTGAGTTATAAACCAATTATCGATACCTTAAAAATTCAAGAAATTGAAGACGTGCAACTTCACAAAACTGGAAATCCAAATAAAGCCAATTTACAAAGTGGAAAATCGCAATTATCCGTTATGGACACGCCGCAACCGATCTCTATCGTCACACATGAAATTATCGAGCAGCAGCAATCTAAGCAATTGAGTGATGTTTTGCAAAATGTAAATGGATTGTATGTTACATCTTCCCGAGGAAATTCGCAAGACAGTTTTGGTGGTCGTGGCTTTAATTTTGGGAATGATAATATTTTTAAAAATGGCGCACGAATAAACAGCGGCGTTTTTCCTGAAGTTTCTGGCTTAGAAAGAGTAGAGGTTTTAAAAGGTAGTAACGCAATGCTTTATGGAAATACGGCTGCCGGCGGAATTGTAAATTTAATCACTAAAAAACCACGCTTTACGCAAGGAGGAAGTATTTCTTTGAACGCAGGAAGTTGGAACGTTTATAGACCAACCGTTGATTTTTATGGGCCACTTTCTAAAAAAATTGCTTTCCGTGTGAATGGTGCTTATGAAACTGCTGAAAGTTTTCGGGACGTGGTAGAAAATAAAAAATATTATTTTAATCCGTCTTTCGTTTTTAATATTGGAGAAAATACACAAATAATTTTGGAAGGTGATTATTTAAAAAATGATTTCACCCCAGATTTTGGAATTGGAAGTATTACCAATAAAGACGGCACTTACAAACTAAATGATTTATTAAAAAGAAATTCTTTTGTCGGTGCAAACTGGCAATATCAAAATGTGCAACAAGCCACTTCTGATATAATTGTAAATCATCAGTTTAATGATAATTGGGGTTTAAATTCGGTGCTTTCTTATCAAAATTATACTAAAGATTATTATTCCACAGAAAGGGTAAGATGGGTTTATGACGAAAATGATAGACTTTCTTGGGATCGCCCATTAAACAAGACTTACACAGAACAAAATTATACATCTGCGCAAATTAATATCAATGGAAATTTTAACACTGGAAAAGTTAAACATCAAATTTTAATAGGAACAGATGGAGATTTTTTACAAGCCGATTCTTACGTTTATAATAATCCAACAAGTTATGGTACAAACGGAAATTTAGCAAATGGAACAATCTATTTAGATGATTCTTCAACTTGGGCAAGTGGCGCAATTCCAGAAGCGGAAAAAATTAGTAGAAATAGAATCCCAACACAGAGATTTGGCGTTTATGCGCAAGATTTCATTAGTTTAACTTCAAAATTTAAAATTTTAGCAGGATTAAGATGGTCTTATATCGAAAATAAAAGTAGTGAGAAAAAAGATTTTGTTAAAAACATTGAAACTCAAAGTGCAGGAAATGTAAATCGGGCTTTTTCGCCAAAGTTTGGGTTAATTTTTACACCCAATAAAAATATGACGATTTATGGAACTTACACCAATTCTTTCTCTGCAAATACTGGAACTGATATTTATTTAAATTCACTAAAACCTTCAATAATTGACCAATATGAGATTGGGTTAAAGAAAAACTTCTGGAATAATGCTGTGGCCTTAAATGTTTCTGCTTATCAAATAATCAATCAAAATTTTTATCAAACAGCAGAATTTAATGCACAAGGAAATCCAAACTCAGATTCTAGCATAAAAGATTTTGCGGGGAAATTGCAAAGCCAAGGTTTTGAAATTGATATCACGGGTAATCCAACCAAGAATTTATCTTTAATTGGTGGTTTTTCTTATAACCATTCTGTTTATAAAGATACGCCAGATCAATTTGGGTTTGTTGAAAATCAAAGAATTGTGAGAACACCGGCTACTACTTTTAACGCTTCGGCATTTTACACTTTTACAGAATATTTAAAAGGTTTTAAAGCAGGTGCAACAGTTTATTTTATCGGCGACAGATTAGCGGGTTGGAATGACACCAAAACGGGAAATAATAGTTTAGACCAAAGAAACGGAGTTTCAAGAATATTTTCAGTAAAAGATTATACAACAATTGCGCTTTCATTTGGTTATGAGTCTAAAAAATTCAGCGTGATGGGTAAAGTGGGAAATCTTTTTGATGTGATAAATTATACTGTGCACGAAAATTATTCTGTAAACCCGATTGCACCTAGAAATTTTTATCTTACTTTGACGTATAAACTTTAAATTCATTAATTAAATTCATTCATTATAAGTTTTAAAAGTGGCAACTTCGCTTGCCGCTTTTTCAACTTTAAAACGAAAAACTATGGCAAAAATAAAAGACACGAGAAGTTTTATGAGAATTACGCACCGTTATTTAGGGTTCTTTATGGCAGGAATTATGGCGATTTATGCTTTCAGTGGTATAGTATTAATCTTCAGAGATACTGATTTTTTTAAAAAAGAAATTACTATTGAAAAAAAATTGGGCAAAAATTTATCAGAAATGAAATTGGAAAAAGAGTTAAAAATCAAAAATTTTGAAGTTTATAAAGTGATAAAAAATACAATATATTTCAAAAATGGAAATTATAATAAGGAAACTGGCGTTGCAAAATATACTAAAAAAGATTTGCCATATCTTCTGAAACAGATGGCGAATTTACATAAAGCCCAATCAAAATCACGTTTGGCGCCACTAAATATATTTTTTGCTGTATCATTATTGTTTTTTGTGATTTCTAGTTTTTGGATGTTTAATGTGAAGTCTAAAGTATTTAAAAGAGGGATGTTGTACACTTTGGGTGGATTAATATTAAGTGTTTTGTTATTATATTTTTCGTAAAATAAATTCGCTTTTTTATGTTTTATAATAATTTTTTTTTAAAAGTGGCATAAAACTTGACTCTTTTGTAATCTATTTTAACATTTAAAAAAAAAGATATTATGAAAAAGTTATTTTTAAGTTGCGCAATAATTGGTGCAGGTTTATTCACAGCAACCAATGCTCAAATACAAAAAGGAAATTGGATGGTAGGTGGAGAATTGGCTGCGGCTAATTTTGGATTGAATGAAGGAGCAGGATATAACGTGCAAATTACGCCTCAAGCCGCTTATTTTGTACAAGATAATTGGGCCGTTGGGCCTTATGTAAGGCTAGGGTTTTCGGGAGCAAAAAGTTCGCCAACCACTTTTAGTTACGGAGTAGGTGCTTTGTCTAGATATTATCTATCTCCAGGTGAGCAAGGTGTAGATAGTTTATTAAAACATGGTAGATTCTTTTTAGAAGGAAATGCAGGAATTGGCGGAACAACCATTTCTGACGGTGGAGATTCTGCAAATGGTTTAGATTTAGGAATCGGACCTGGTTATACTTATTTTATAACACCAAATATTGGATTGGATGCTTCTTTAAAACTGAACGGTAATCTAGGTTTTGGTAATAGAGGAACAACATCTAATATTGCGTTTAGGTTAGGTTTAAACATTTTTTTGCCTGCCTCAAAAGCGGTAAGTAATATGAAATCTGAATAATTGAAACTATTCAGGGTTTCTAATGGCTGTAAATGTTATATTTACAGTTTTTTTATTATTTAAATTTTTTTGTATATGGATTATTTTCAAACGATTGATGAGGTATTTGGCAAGTGGAT
Source organism: Halpernia humi (assembly GCF_900108025.1). GTDB lineage: Bacteria > Bacteroidota > Bacteroidia > Flavobacteriales > Weeksellaceae > Halpernia > Halpernia humi. The sequence continues at coordinate 236,995 of NZ_FNUS01000004.1, read as the reverse complement.
GGACAGTTTTATAAAATTTACGCCTCGGCTTTTGATCGGCATTTTAGTATTCTTGGTCATATTTGCCTTTAATAAATTTTTGAGCAAAGTTGCTCTCCGAACTTTTCACAAATTATTTCCCAAAACAAAAAAAACCGAAACTATAGAATCTTTAGTGGGTTTTTTTAAATTTCTATTTATACTCGCGGGTACTTTTATTTCTTTAGAAGTAATGGGGCTTGGTAGTTTTATGCTAAAATTAGTAGGTAGTTTGGGAGTTGCTGGTGTTGTTGCTGGTGTTGCATTGAAGGATTTGGTTTCCAGTATTTTTTCTGGAATGCTAGTGGGTGCAGATAAAGCGTTTCAAGTGGGAGATTATGTAACTATTGATGGCGTTTCTGGGACTGTTTTAGAAATTGGTTTGCTAACGACTAAAGTAACAGCCGATGATGGAAGAAAATATTTTATTCCAAATCAATTGATTTTCACCGCTCCATTTGTGAATGTCACTGCTTCTGATGCTAGAAAAATTTATATAAGTTTAGAAATTCCAAATACAGAAAATCTTACAAAAGTAAAAGAAGTGCTTCATGATGAACTTACTAAATTAGAAGGTGTACAAAGGCCAGATGAAGCACAAATAATTGTAGTAAAACAAAGTTTAGGGGTATATTATATAGATGTTAGGTTTTGGATGGCCACTGGCGAAAGTTTCTTAAAAGTAAGAAGTGAAGCCTACGTTCAACTAAAAAGAAGGTTAGACGATGAAGGTGTTTCTATGGTAAACCCACTTCAAAATATGACTTCTTTGCCATCCTAATTTATGAAGTAACTTTTTATATAATCTTCAAAAAAGCAACGTCATTTTTAATGTTTTGCACGGCTTCTTTTGGGATTGGGAAAAACGATGCAGTTTTTTCATTTTTTTTAAAGGAACAATTTATAATCCACACTTCAATATTTAGGCAAAAAAAACCTCTCAATTATTTTGAGAGGTTCTTTTTTATTTTAGTTAAAATCTTACAAAGTTGAAGAATATTCTAATAAATCTGTTAATTTATTTGAATATCCAGTTTCGTTATCATACCAAGAAACTACTTTCACGAAGTTTGGTGAAAGCATGATTCCCGCTCCTTTATCGAAAATAGAAGTTCTTTTATCACCAATAAAATCTTGAGAAACAACTTGATCTTCTGTATAACCAAGAATTCCTTTTAATTCTCCTTCTGAAGCCGTTTTCATCGCTTGAGCAATCTCGTCATAAGACGTTGCTTTTTCTAATCTAACAGTTAAATCTACCACAGAAACATCTGCAGTTGGTACTCTAAAGGACATTCCTGTTAATTTTCCGTTTAATTCTGGGATTACTTTTCCTACCGCTTTAGCAGCACCTGTAGAAGATGGAATAATGTTTAATAAAGCAGAACGGCCGCCTCTCCAATCTTTATGTGAAGGTCCATCTACAGTTCTTTGTGTAGCAGTTGTTGCGTGCACTGTCGTCATTAAACCTTCTACAATACCGAAGTTATCATTTAAAACTTTAGCGATTGGTGCTAAACAGTTAGTGGTACAAGAGGCGTTCGAAAAAATATTGACATCTGCTGTTAAATTTTTGTGATTTACTCCCATTACGAACATAGGTGTATCGTCTTTTGATGGGGCAGAAAGAACTACTTTTTTTGCACCCGCATTTAGATGCGCTTGCGCACTTTCTTTAGTTAAAAATAAACCCGTAGATTCTACAATATATTCTGCACCTACTTCATTCCATTTTAAGTTGTTAGGATCTCTTTCAGAAGTAACTCGGATTCTATTGCCATTAACGATTAAATCGTTTCCTTCTACACGCACTTCACCTGGAAATTGTCCGTGCACGGAATCATATTTTAACATGTAAGCCATGTATTCTGCATCAATCAAATCATTGATTCCTACAATTTCGATATTTTCTCTTTTAGACATCGCAGAAAAGACAAGTCCGCCAATTCTACCAAATCCGTTAATTCCTACTTTAATTTTAGACATAATTTTAATTTTGTATTAATTATTTATTTAATTTTTTGAAATATACAATCGCTAAATTGCTAATATTTCTGATATTCTTAATAGATCTTCATTAATATTATTGTGTTTTTTAATGGCTTCTCTAAATGGCGTGAATACTAATTTGTTGGCTTGCAAACCAGCCATTACATTTACTCTGCCTTCCATCAAGCCTACAACTGCGCCATAGCCCAATCTACTTGCCAAAACTCTATCTGCACAAGATGGAGAACCACCGCGCTGAATATGCCCTAAAATTGCAACACGAATATCATAATGTGGGAATTGTTTTTTTGTGAGTTCTGCTAAACCATAAATATTCCCTAATTTTTCGCCTTCTGCAACCACCACAATACTAGAAGATTTTCCCGCTTTTTGTGCTTTTACAAAAGTTTCAAAAAGGTCATCAATATTATCTCTTGTTTCAGGTATAATAATATCCAAAGCGCCCGCTGCAATACCACTATTTAAAGCAATAAAACCTGCATCACGCCCCATTACTTCTACAAAAAATACGCGGTTGTGCGACGTAGCAGTATCTCGAATTTTGTCAATAGCATCCATCGCAGTATTGAGGGCGGTATCGTAACCAATTGTATTATCGGAGCCAAAAATATCATTATCAATCGTTCCGGGAATACCAATCGTTTTAATGCCGAATTCTTCATTAAAAATAGTTGCACCAGTAAAAGTTCCATCACCACCAATACAAACCAAGGCATCGATACCTTCTTTTTTGCAATTTTCGTAGGCTTTTTGCCGTCCTTCTTTTGTTTTAAATTCTAAAGAGCGCGCAGATTTCAAAATTGTACCACCTCGGTTTATGATGTTTTTCACGGAGCGTGGCCCCATTTTTATAAATTCGCCTTTTATTAAACCATTGTAGCCTTCCCAAACGCCGAAACATTCAATATTAAAATGATTGGCTGTTCTTACAACCGCTCTTATTGCTGCATTCATTCCTGGTGCATCACCGCCAGAAGTAAAAACCGCTATCTTTTTCACTGCACTTTCTGCCATATATATTTTTTTTCACTGCAAATTTACAAAATTCACTTTTAATTTATATGAATTATAGGTGAATGTTACACTTTTTTTGTAACCATATTACACTTATTTTGTAACTTTGCCCACGTGAATTGCAATAATAATTTAAAAAAGTATTTATCGGTGCTGTTTTCCAGCATTTATATTTTTGCGTTTTTAATTGCATCAAACATCCACAAGCACAATGCTGGCTATTTCTACAAGGATTTTAATTTTAAAAATTCTACCGCTAAAATTAGCGCACAAAGTACCATCAATAATAGCGATGATTGTCTTTCATGTCATTTTGCTTCAGCGCCAATTCTTTTGCCACCTTCATTTGCGGTTACGCTATCAGATTTTAATTTTACTGAATTAAAAATCACTGAAGCGAATTATCGCATAAGCAAAATATCACTTTTCCACCGCCATCTGCGCGGACCGCCACAATTTATTTAAAGTTTTTTGAAAATTAGTAATGCTTATCTCACCAATGTAGTGGAGGTAATTACTATGTTTTTAGTTTTCAAAACTGTTTATATCATTATATATATAGACGCAATTATTCTCAGTTTTTACATATAATGCAGCAAATGTTTTATAATAGTTTGTTGCAATAATTTTAAATAAAAAAAATGAATTTTAAATATATTTTAAGCCTTTTTTTAGGCTTATTTCTAGGCTTTTTAGGCTATTCGCAAAATGCTTTATCGGGAAAAATAGTGGACGATACCACAAATAAACCAATCCCAAATGCAAAAGTAACCATTGTAGATTTGCATAATTCTGTTCTTACAGATGCAATGGGAAATTACCATTTCTCAAATATTCCAGCGGCATCTTATGTGATTGAAGCTACCGCGAGTGATTATAAATCTTTTTCTAAAACGGTAAAGATTCAAGGTGAAACCACAGCCGATTTTAAATTAGATAAAAGCGCCACCGAGATTGCCGAAGTCGTGATCACAGGCTCTTCCAAAGCAGTCCAAATCAAAAAATCACCTTTGCCGATTGTGAGTATTAGCAAAGCCAATATTGTGACGAATTTGTCAACTAATATTATTGATGCCATTGCAAAAACACCTGGCGTAAGCACAGTTACGAGTGGACCAAACATTTCAAAACCTATTATTAGAGGTCTTGGTTTTAATAGAATTCTCACTTTGTATGATGGCATTCGCCAAGAAGGCCAACAATGGGGAGACGAACACGGTATTGAAGTAGATAATTATGGAATAGACCATATAGAAGTGATAAAAGGGCCTGCAAGTTTAATGTACGGATCCGATGCTTTGGCGGGCGTTGTAAACTTGATACCAACCGGAGCCGGTCCTGAAAATAAAATTTCGGGTTCTGCAACAACAGAATATCAAACCAATAATGGCATGTATGGCGGCTCTTTATTTTTAACAGGAAATAAAAATGGCTTCGAATACGGCGGTAGAATTTCTAAACAAGCCGCTACTAATTATCGCAATAAAATTGATGGCCGCGTTTACAATACAGGTTTTAACCAAACTGCGGCCGATGTTTTTTTAGGTTTGCATAAAAAGTGGGGTTTTAGCCATTTGAATGTTTCTTTATTTAATGATTTACAAGAAATTCCTGACGGAAGCCGAGACTCTTTATCTAGAAAATTCACCAGCCAGATTACAGAAGCAGATACTTTCCGCCCAATTGTTCCAGATAGTGAGTTGAGTTCTTATAAAATATCGGTTTTGCATCAAAAAGTGCAGCATTACAGAGCATTTTTAAAAAATACTTTCTATTTAGGAGATAGTAGATTAGATGCAAATTTTGCTTATCAAATAAGTGAAAGACAAGAGTTTAGCCATCCCGAAGTGCCCTACCAAAATGTGCCTGGTTTAGATTTAAAACTAAATACTTTTAATTACGATGTGAAATACAATTTACCTCAATTTGATAAGTGGGATATTGTTTTTGGTGTTAATGGGATGTATCAAAAAAACGACGTTCTTGGCGGAACCGAATTTGTAATTCCGTCTTACAACCAATTTGATTTAGGTGCTTTCGTTACATTTAAAAAAGATTGGGATAAATTAAATTTAGCAGGTGGAATTCGCTATGATTACAGAAAATTTAGTAATTATGACTTATATACCAAGCCAAATGCTATCAGTGGTTTTGATCAGCCAGTTTATGGAAGTGATAGAGTTGGAGCCGACAAACTCTTTAGCGACTATTCTACCAACTTTGAAGGTGTAACAGGAAGTTTTGGTGCTACTTATATTTTTAACAGAAAATGGGCTTTGAAATCCAATTTAGCCCGAGGATACAGAGCGCCAAATGTTTCAGAAATTTCTGCAAATGGTGTTCATCCAGGGACGGGTTTGTATCAAATTGGTAATGATCAATTTAAACCAGAATTTAGTACGCAAGCCGATTTGGGCGGAACGTTTTCTTCCAAATTTGTAAATGCGGGCGCAAGTTTATTTGTAAACCATATCAATAATTATATATACAACTCACGTTTGCAAAATGCAGATGGAACCGATGTTTTAAGTGAAAGTGGTGGGCAAAAATATCCTACTTATAAATTTCAACAAGGCAAAGTTCTGCTTTATGGTTTAGAGGGAAATATAGATTTTCATATTTTTAAAAATTTACATTTTGAAAATTCTGCTTCTTTAATTTATGGCGACAATGAAAGTTTTACTGGCGCAGAAAGAACCGTAGAAAATAAATATGTGCCACAAATGCCACCATTTAGATTACTTTCAGAATTGCGTTATAATTTTGAGGAAAAATCAAATACTTTTTCTAAAACTTTTGTGAAATTACAACTTCAATATACTGCTACACAAAATAGAGTTTACAGCTACGATAATACAGAAACACCTACACCAGGATATTCTCTGATAAATGTTGGTTTTGGAACTTCTATTTTAAATAAAAAAGGTAATAATTTGTTTGATGTTTATGTTTTGGCCAACAATTTATTTAATGTTGCCTACCAAGATCACTTAAGCAGATTAAAATATTTTGAAGAATATTCCGCCTCTCCAAACGGACATTTAGGAATCTACAATATGGGCACAAATATCAGTTTCAAACTGGTTAAGGCTTTTTAAAACTTAATAATTTCAAATTAAAACCATTTTAAAAATTCTATGATTTTTCAATAAATCATAGAATTTTTTTTATCTGCGTGTTTTTAGAATCAATGACTTTGCCTGGATTTTGATATTAAATGATTTTAACTGGTAAATTGTTAATAACTAAATTTTTATAAAAAAACTTGCATATATTTTTATAAAAAATAAATTATTATATCTAAAATAAATTTTTAAATTTGAAAAACATTTAAACGAAAAAAAATGAAAAAATTATTATCAGTTTTACTTTCAGTTTATGGCTTGATGCTTTTCTCACAAATTGAAGTAACGCCCTATCCAAGAACCATCAATGATGTTGTAACAATCACTTACGGCCCAGATCCAGTAACAGGCTGGTCAGAATTAGACCCGCAAAGTGAAAACCCACTTTATCTTTATCTAGGAATAGATACCAATAACAGCACCACCGTTTGGGAATACCACGACCAATGGAATAATTGCGACCCAAGTAATTTAATTAAAATGTATTATAACGCATCAACCAATAAATACGAAGCAAGCATAAATTTTAAAACCCATAATTTTGATGGTGCAGGAGGCATTCTACCAGACGGAACCGAAGTTTCTAATGGGTATTTTATTATTAGAAAAGGGCAAACCTATGAATGTGCGCCCGATCCGGGTAGTGCTTCAACTTGGCAAACTGCTGATCAAAATTTCGCATTTACACCCGCAAAAGTTATTTTAGCAAGTAAAGAAGTAAATCTTGCTCCGAAAATAGCAGAAATTATTGATGGAAATTTATACCTCAAAAAATCTGGTGTTTATGACATTAAGGTATATGATGTTTCTGGAAAATTGTTAAATTCTAAAAGCAAGAAAAAATTAAGTGCAAACGAAAAAATGAGTTTAAATATTTCCCAAAAAGGTACTTATTTCTGTGTTGTAGAAGATGCAAACGGTAACAAACAATCTGTAAAATTCATTAAATAAAACCATTTTATAGAGTTTTTAAAAGAGAAAATATATTTTATTTTCTCTTTTTTTTGTTTAACGAAATTTTTAGCCGAAGAATCTATTTCTTAACTTACATCAAGATTTCTTAAACTGATATTCCCATAAATTTGCACCATAATTAATCATAAAATAGATAATATTATGGCTACAACATGGAAATTAGACCCAGCGCACAGTGAACTTACTTTTAAAGTAAAACACATGATGATTTCAAATTTAAAGGGTAACTTTCAAACATTTGATGCAGAAATCCAAGCAGAAGACGAATCTTTTAAAAATGCGAAAACCACCGCTACAATCCAAACAGATTCAATTTTCACAAACAATACAGACAGAGACAAGCACTTGAAAAGCGCTGATTTTTTTAACACAGAAGCAAACCCGACGATTACTTTTGAAAGTGATGCTTTGAATGACGAAATCACGGGTAATTTAACCATGAACGGTGTTACAAAACCCGTAAAATTGGTCGTAGATTTTGGCGGAATCAATATAGATCCGTGGGGAAATACCAAAGCCGGTTTTTCGGTGGAGGGAAAAATTAATAGAAAAGATTTTGGCTTAAACTGGAATTCTGCCTTGGAAACTGGCGGTGTTTTGGTAAGCGATGAGGTGAAAATTTCTGGCGAATTTCAGTTTGTGAAACAAGCTTAAAAATACCTTTTAAAAAAAAAAATTCTATGATTTTCCTTTAAATCATAGAATTTTTTTATTTTTAGTTACATTTACTCCCATGAATTATTTGGCGCATTCTTACCTCTCATTTTCAGACCAGCAAATTGTAGGGCAATTTTTAGAAGATTATGTGAAAAATAATGCGCGGGGAAATTTACCAAAACAAATCCAGCAAGGCATAATTTTACATCGCGAAATAGATACTTTCACAGATTCTCACCCCATAATTTCAGAAGCCAAACAGATTTATCAACCGTTAGTTCGGCTTTATTCAGGTGCTTTTATAGATGTAAGTTTTGATTATTTTTTGGCCAATCATTTAGCAGAAAAGGAGTTGAAAAGCCATACAGATAAAGTATATTTAGCTTTGCGGAAACACCAATTTTTTTTTCCTGAAAGTTTTGAAAGCCGTTTAAATGGTATGCAAAAAGATAATTGGCTCTACAATTATAGATTTGAATGGGGTATAAAATACAGTTTCCAAAATGTTTTAAACAAAGCAAAATATTTAGAAAAAGATATTCCAATTTTCGAAGTTTTTCTCAAAAACAAAGCATTTTTACAAGAAAAATTTAATCTTTTTTTTCCTGATTTATTAGCGCATATCACCAAGACCAACTCTCAATTTTAAATTGATTAAATAAACCTGTTGTGCATTTAGTCAAGCTGCATAATTAACCGTAAATCAAGTTAAACGCAAAGGCACAAGAACTTAGTTATTATGAAAATAGTTCAAAGGCGTAAGAAAATCAAAGATTTTCATCTTTTAACGAAGTTAAAACTTTGCGTCTTATAAACGTAAAACTTTGAAAATGATTTATTTGTGCCTTTGCGTTTAATATTTTTCTATATGCACAACATGTTAAATAAGTTAATTTTTATAAAAGGAATCTTTGCAATTCCGTGAAATCCACGCGATAAATTCTAAAGAATATTAAATTTCAAAAGCATTAAAATCTGCCAAATCAGCAAAATCTGTGAGCGTAAGTTTTTCAGAAATGTCAAAAAAAATGCTCAATCCGCGCGAGAAAATTCGTCAGAAATCACCGTCCACAACGGTTCATTATAAGAACGAAAAAAATTAATATGCCCAACCTCAACTTTCGGCGAATCTGAAGTTTTTAAGATTTTATAAGTAGGTTTCAGATTTGGAAAGGTTTCATTAAGTAAACTTTTCACTCCTTTTTCAGTAAGCCAAGCATCATCTTCGGCGCGCAAAACCAAAACTTTTTGGTGTAAATCACTCGAAAAATTAAAACCCATTTTTTCTAAAAGTGCATTGGTCGATTTTTTATTTAAAATAAGTGTACGCCAATCTTTCGCTACATTTTTTGGTAAACTTTCACCCAAACCAAATCTATGAGCTGGAAAATATCCGAAAAGTTTTGTTGAAAGTGGTTGTATAATGCCAAAGCCGAGATAGCCTAAAATTTTGATTTTTAATTTTAAATGGCCCACAAAGGCTTTTTGTGTACTGATAAAAACAAAACTTTTAAACAATTTAGAATCTTCATTCATACCCAAAATCAACGCGCCAACAGAGTGTCCGATTAAATATTTTTCAAAATCTGGATAGTTGTTTTTTATAAAATCCGTCAAGGTGGTAAAATCTTCCTTGCCCCAAGTTCGCATAGAACTATTGTGGTTTTTCAGATTTTTTGGTTTAGAAAGGCCGATTCCAGAATAATCGTAAGTGAAAACCGTAAAACCTTTTTTTGAAAAAAACTGAGCAATTTTAAAATAGATTTGTTGTTTTACGCCTGTTGCAGAATTAATTAAAATGAGTTTTCCGTTTGAAATTTTGGGTTCAAAAAGAGTTGCGACAATCGGTTGGCTCAAATTGTTTTTTAATTTTAATTCTTTCATTTAAAGTATAACATTTATGAAAAAATTTGAATATTCCATTAAAATTAAATCGATTTCGGAAGTAAATAAAAATTTACAATTTTCTATATTTATTTTTGTGCTCTTCGTGATAAAAAGTAAAAATCTTTTTGTGCTTTGTAGTTAAAGACTAAACCAAAACATTTTTTAAGAATGGCAATCCACTTTGTGAGCCTCTATTTTCTGCGACTTTAAGAGAAACATCATTTCCAAATTTCACACAATCTTTAATCTGATTTTTATGGCAATATGCAATGGCAAATCCACTTGTGAAAGCATCACCCATTCCCATTTTGTGGGCTGTTTGCGCTGGATCATTTCTATAATAACTCATTTCTGACCCATTAAAATAGATGGTAGAATTGGTATCGTCTCGCACAAATAATTTGTTGGGCAGGCTTTTCATAATTTGCTCTCTACTTTCTGGGCCGAAAATAGCGCCTAAATCGCAGGTTTTTGCAATAATAAATTCCGATTGATCAATTATATTTTGTGGAAGTTTTTGTCCTGGCGCGGCGTAAATGGCAATTTTTACTTTTAATTTTTCGCATTTTTTATACAAATATTCAATAGTTTCCAAGGGAATTTCTAATTGCGTAAGAACCAAATCTGCTTCCGAAATTACTTTTTCAGCGGCATCAATATCTTTTGGAGATAGCAAATTATTTGCTGCTGGAACTACAGTGATTGCGTTTTTTCCTTCAGAAGCGATGACAAATGCTGTGCCTGTGGAACTTGCAGGTTTTTCAACTAGAAATCCATAATTAATATTTTCTTCACGAAAATTTCGGCAAATTTGTTGTCCGTGGGGATCTGCGCCAATTGCACCAATAAAATAAACGCTTGCGCCCAATCTAGAAGTTGCAACGGCTTGGTTGGCGCCCTTTCCACCGAAAAAACTTTGCGATCGGTCTGCTAGAATTGTTTGGTTTGCTTGTGGCATTCGGGAAGTATTAAGAACCAAATCGATTGAACAACTGCCTACTACCACAATTTTTGGCGAATAATCTGCGTTAAATTTCATGTTTTGAATATTCATATTAAAAAATAAAAATTCTTTTTGCTAAAATTAAGCCATTTCTATAAATTCTGAAATAATTTTTACGGGTTTATTTTGCAAGTCGAATGCGATATAAGTTCCATAAAATCCTTCACCATAGCCCGTTTCAAAAGCAATCATATTTTCTGCTTCATCTTCATCAGGTTTTATAATAGAGAATTGGTTGGTAGCACCGCTTAAATCGATAAAAAATGGATGAAAAAATTCTTCATAAATGCCCATAAAATCTGCACCTTTTCTGTGGTAAAGTCGGGTTTCTAAATGGTTTAAACTCTCCTGCGTTTTTACGTCCATAAAACAGCCCATTCCGCTTTTTACGGGATATCCAAAGATTTCGCCGTCTGCTAATTCTTTAATGTTTTGATTTTCACAAAGCGCTAATTCCCAGTTTTTTATCGCTTTATCTGAAAAGGTAATTTCAACGTAAGCCACGCAGTTACTTTCTTTTTCTTTATGAATTAAAATTGGAAAATCGCCTTTTGGAAACTGGGTTAGAAATGGTGCTTTATCATTGGTGATTAGCGGATCGCACGCAATTATTTCTCCAGAACTAATGTGCAATTCTCCTGCTTCATAAGTATCTATTAAGATATTATCTGCTAAATTTTTACTGAATAATTTTGCTAAATTTTCTAAATGCTTCATTTTTTCTGTTATATTTTCAATAATTACGGCTTTGTCCTTTTTGGATATGAAGCAAAAATAATCTCTGTGCCTCCGAGTTTAAAAATTGTATTTAATATTACAAATACCCGATTTTATTTTAAAGTTAAAGTCATTTTGAGGAAGTAAAAAAACTAAAGTGATCTAATTAAATACCAATATTTACTTCTTCTCATGTGACTTATTTGTTAAAAACCCTAAAGCGTTTTCAGTTTTTCCTCTAATAATTTGATTTTATCCAACGTGTCTTTCTTCTTATTTTGTTCGTTTTCTAAAACTTGTTTTGGCGCACCTGCAACAAATTTTTCGTTGGATAATTTCTTTTCCACTGAAATTAAAAAACCTTGTAAATATTTTAGTTCTTCTTCAGTTTTCTTTTTTTCTTCTTCTAAATCAAGGTTTTCACTTAAAGGAATTGAGATTTCTGTACTTCCAACTAAAAAGGTAAAAGATGGTTTTTCTGTTTTTTGCTTAAAATAAACAGCATCAAAATTTCCTAATTTTTTAATAATATCTTCATTTTTGAAAGCATCTGCATTGGTAAAAATTTCTACTGTTTCGCGAGGCGAAATGCCTTTAGATTGGCGGTAATTTCTAATCCCCGAAATTATTTCTTTCGTGAAATCAAAGTTTTTCACCAATTCTTCGTTAAAATTTTCTGCTTTTTTCTGCTGTGAAATAACTAAGGCTTCATCAATATTTCTATTTCCCATTTGCTGCCAAAGTTCTTCAGACAAAAATGGCATAAATGGATGCACCAATTTCATTAACTCTTCGAAGAAATAGATGGTTTTTTGATAAACTTCCCTAGAAATTGGATCGCCGTAATTGGGTTTGATAATTTCTAAATACCAAGAGCAAAAATCGTCCCAAATTAACTTATGAATTAAATGCAAAGCATCAGAAATCCTGAATTTTTCAAATTGATCTGCAACTTCAATAAGCGTTTTATTAATTTGATTTTCAAACCAATCAATCGCCTGTGAATCTGCTGAATTTGGTTTAATTTCTTCAGATTTTTCCCAATTTTGAACCAATCGGAAAGCATTCCAAATTTTGGTGGCAAAATTTCGTCCTTGAAGCATTAAATCTTCATCAAAAAGCAAATCATTTCCCGCCGCTGAACTCAATAAAATTCCTACACGAACGCCATCTGCGCCATAATTTTCAATCAGTTTTATGGGATCAGGTGAATTTCCCAATGATTTTGACATTTTTCTACGCTGCTTATCGCGCACAATTCCAGTGAAATAAACATTTTTAAATGGAATTTCTTGTTTAAATTCTAAACCTGCCATGATCATTCTTGCCACCCAAAAAAAGATAATATCAGGCGCGGTTACTAAATCTGTTGTGGGATAATAATAATTTATTTCTTCGTTTTCGGGATTATTTAAACCATCAAAAACTGAAATTGGCCAAAGCCACGAAGAAAACCAAGTATCAAGCGCGTCTTGTTCCTGTTTTAGGTTGTCGGTTGTCAGTTGTCGGTTGTCGGTTTTTTCTTTTGCTAAAATTAAGGCTTCGTCAATATTTTCCGCCACTACGAAATCGTTTTCGCCCTCACCGAAATAATACGCAGGAATTTGCTGTCCCCACCAAAGTTGCCGCGAAATATTCCAATCGCGAATGTTCTCTAGCCAATGTTTGTAGGTGTTTTTGAATTTTTCTGGGAAGAATTTTATCTCGTCGTTCATCACAACATCCAACGCAGGTTTTGCAATGTCGTCCATTTTCAGAAACCATTGCACCGACAATTTTGGTTCGATGATTTCGCCTGTTCTTTCGGAAGTTCCCACTTTATTTACGTAATCTTCGGCTTTTAAAAGAAGATCATTTTCCTCCAGTTCTTTTGCGATTTTTTTTCTGACAATAAATCTGTTTTCTCCCGCATATTTTGGTGCGAATGAATTCAAATTTCCATCATCATCCAAAGAATCTATGATTTCTAAATTGTGTTTTTTACCGATTTCATAATCGTTAATATCGTGCGCTGGTGTAATTTTTAAAGCGCCAGTTCCAAATTCAATATCCACATAATCATCTTCTATCACAGGAACCACACGATTTACTAAGGGAACGATGACGTTTTTTCCTTTTAAATGAAAATATTTTTCATCATTTGGATTCACGCAAACAGCGGTATCGCCAAAAATGGTTTCTGGTCGGGTAGTGGCGACGGTTAAAAACTCGTCAGAATTTTCAACTCTGTATTTTAAATAATATAATTTGCCGTTTTGTTCTTTAAAAATTACTTCTTCATCAGAAATATTGGTTTTGGCTTTCGGATCCCAATTTACCATTCTGTATCCGCGATAAATTAAACCTTTATTAAATAAATCAACAAAAGATTTTACGACTTGTTTAGAAAGATTTTCTTCTAATGTGAATTTTGTGCGCTCCCAATCGCAAGAGCAACCGAGTTTTTTTAATTGTTCTAAAATTGTTCCGCCATATTCGTCGGTCCATTTCCAGGCGTGTTTTAGAAATTCTTCCCGTGTTAAATTATCTTTTTTTATGCCTTCAGATTCTAATTTTGCCACTACTTTTGCTTCAGTAGCAATAGAAGCATGATCCGTCCCCGGAACCCAACAGGCATTATAACCTTGCATTCTGGCGCGTCTAACCAAAACATCTTGAATGGTATTATTCAGCATGTGCCCCATGTGAAGAATTCCGGTAACGTTTGGTGGAGGAATAACGATGGTATAAGGTGGTCTTTCGTCTGGCGTGGAGTGAAAATAATTATTTTCTAGCCAGTATTTGTACCATTTGTTTTCGGTTTCGGTCGGATTGTATTTCTCTGAAATTTGCATAGTTCTTAATTCTAAAACGTAATGTTTGCAAAAATAAGATAATCAAAAAACATTTCTTGTATTTATTAATTATTATTTAACTTTGCCTATTATTAATTAAAAATAATTTTAGAAAAATGAAAAATATTTTAGCAGGTTTGTTCTTAACAGCAACATTTGCAGTTACTTCTGCACAGACGATTTCTTTTAATGAAACGACTCACGATTATGGAACTATTGCAAAAGGTTCTGATGGGCATACCTTTTTTACAGTTACAAATACAGGCGACAAGCCTTTAATTATTTCTAAAGTACAACCTTCTTGTGGTTGCACAACGCCAGAATGGAGCCAAGATCCAATTATGCCAGGAAAATCGGCGAAAATAAAAGTAGGATATAACACACAATTGGTAAATCCTTTTGAAAAATTAATTGAAGTTTACTCAAACGATCCAAAAAATGGTAGAAGTGTGCTTTATATAAAAGGTATTGTTACTGGTGATGCGGCTCCTGCACCACAAGTTGCTGCACAAACAGCGCAAATGGCACCTGCTAAAAATGAAGTTTCGACTATGAGACCTCAAAAACCAGCAAAAAATTAATTTTTTTTATTTAAAAAGATTAATATAGCCAAAATTGGCTAATAAAGAGCAGTTTACAAAAGTTGAAAACCTTATCGGTAACGATTTAGTAATGGTGCACACTGCGCTTACTTTCATTGAATTACCTTGTAAATCATCTTTGCAAATTTAATAAATAAAAGGGTAAAGTCTATAAGGCTTTACCCTTTTTGCACACAATATTCAAAAAAATCTTTCCCAATATGGGGGAACCTGTGGTGTTGGTTTCAATATTATTTCCAAATTTTGGCATACCAAGAACTAGATGAGTTCTGAATAAAATTCTGTAAACTTTAAAAACATCTATGCTATGGAAATTATATTGAGTAAAATATTATCAGAAATTCGGCATAAGGAGGACAAAATTTCTTCTCAAATGATAAGGTCATCTGATGAAGCATATCAAATGACTTTGTTTCTAAATGAAATGTTGTGTGCTATTAAAACTGAAGTATTGCAAGTTGGATTTTTAAATGAAGATCAAGAGGTTGATTTCTTTAAGAATGTTAAACCGCAAATCCTTGGAAAACTTATTTATTACAATAAAGTATTTCGGATAGAAACTACCTGTCCCGTGAGTAATGGTAAAATACATCAAAGTTATTATGAAAATGTTTTAAAAAATCTCAAGTTAGAATATAAAGAAAGTATTTGCAATGAAGATTTCTACAGATATTACCGTGCTGGCAGAACCGACCGTGATCACACTTATTTCAGGCTCGGAAAGATTAACTATCACGATGGATTAAAGAGTGGCGTATTTGAAATTGACCTTAGCTTCTCCACATATTACGACAACAAAATAGCACATATTATTGCCAATGAACTACTTTATACTTACACTCTTACTAAAATAAATCCTGAAGAAAATCCCGATACAATATTACAAAATTTAGATACAAACAAGGATATTTCGTGGACCAATTCTCAAAATGCACTTATCGAACTGATATATGCTCTGTATGCTTCAAATTCCATTGCATACGGAAAAATAGGCATCCGAAAATTAGCTTTGATTTTTCAAGTGCTATTCCGAACTCCCTTAAATGATATTCATCATTCTTTCCACCGAATGAAAACAAGAGCAGGTTCAAGAACTGCATTTTTAGACCAACTCAAAATATCCCTCGAAGAATATATGGATAAAGACCTTTAGCTATATCAAAAATAACCGTTTGAAAGCAGTACCAAAACGTACTGCTTTTTTCTTTGCCCATATCTGCCAATTGGCAAATGCTCTCAAAACTTCATTACAAAATATCCAAAATCCCATAAAAACCTTGTTAAACAAGGGTTTTCCCTAATTGTAAAAATTTTAAAAAAACAGACAAACCAATTGGCAAGGCTTGGCAGACAAACACTGCCACCTTTCACAATTTTGCATAGTGAACTTTAAAAAGCTATGCAATGAAAATAATAACCATCGAAGAAGACGTGTGGATACAGCTAAATAGCCGTATCAATGCCATTGCCGACTATTTGAAAAGACAGGAAGATAAAAGCTATGATGACCTGTGGCTCAATAACCACGAGGTATGCCAATACCTGCATATCAGCGAAAAAACCTTATGGCGTATGAGAACCAAAGGCGAGATTAGTTATTCAAAAATCTACGGTCAATATTTCTACACCATGGGATCCATAAAAGATATGCTTAATGCCAACGCCATACAGAGTAGTGAGGAATTTGTACAGGAGCTTATGGCAAAAGGTAAAAGCTATATAGAAAAAGGCAGAAAGCTAAAGACAGATAAAAAATAGGTATGAACCCTTAAAAATATCATTATGAATATTGACAGAATGGAATTTTTGGCGTGGATGGAACGCTTAATGGGACGTCTTGATATGCTGGGCGATAATATAGATGATTTACAGAAGAAACGTAATAGCATAGATGGCGAGGAACTGCTCGATAACCAGGATTTACTTCAGATGCTGAAAATCAGCAACCGTTCCCTGCAACGGTATCGCTCCATCGGCAAACTGCCCTATTATACTATTAGTGGAAAGCTTTATTACAAATTGTCTGATGTTCATCAATTCATCAGAGATAGCTTTAACCCACCCACAATTAAGATGAACGTCAATAAGTGACAAACACTGCCTTTGAGTGCCAAGTAATGCAATTCAGTGAAGGCTTCCTTTACATTCGGCATTGAATTTTAAAATTTTCAGACTATGAGTGAAGAAACAACAAATAAGCAGGAAATGCCCGAACAGTTATCGGACATATTGCTGGTGCTGGATAAAGAAAAAATGAAAATCCAAGCCGTAAAGAGTATAGACGAAAACGGGAAAATGGAAACTGTTGATCCCACGAAGAAAAACCAAAACCAGTTTATGCGTGTGGACAAAAGTGGTGATTTCTTTTCGAACTTCTTCTCCAATTTTTTCAGCCAGCTAAAGAACCCTACCAATTTTTCATTCTTTAAAGTGCCTGCACCTGTCGCTGTTGAAAAAGCACAGGAAATGCAAAAGCAGGTTGACAAGCCAACTCCTGAAGGCGAAAAAATAATGAAAGATCACGAAGTAAAAATAGAACAGCAATCGGATAAAAAACAAGTAAATCAAAATAATATGGCAACAACAGAAACAACACAGCAAGCAAGCGAATACCGCTACAAACCGGAGCAGATTGATTGGGATACTATGACCAATCTCGGATTAAGCAAGGAATACCTTGAAAAGAGAAACCTACTTGAACCTTTATTGAAAGGTTACAAAACGAATGAACTCTTACCGATTGGTGTCAACCTCGGTGGTACAATTCTTCGTACAGATGCCCGCTTGTCTTTACAGCAAGCCGAAGACGGAAAAGTTGTGGTAGGAATACACGGCATCAAAAAAGAACCCAATTTGCATTTTGAATTTTTCGGGCACAAGTTTACGGATGAAGACAAAAAGAACCTGCTCGAAACTGGTAATATGGGGCGTGTGGTAGATTTGAAAAATTCCAAAACTGGCGAACTGATGCCTTCCATTATCAGTATAGACAGACTAACGAATGATGTAATTGCATTGAGGACGGATTTTATAAAAGTTCCAGATGAAATTAAAGGCGTGAAATTGGACGATGCCCAGAAACAAACCTTAATGGAGGGTAAACCGCTAAAGTTAGAGGGTATGATTTCTACCAAAGGAACAGAATTTTCGGCAACAGTACAATTCAATGCAGACAAGCGATATGTGGAGTTTCTGTTTGACCGCAACAATTCTAACAGGCAAACCCAAAGCAATGGACAAACTCAAAACAATCAGCAAAACCAATCTCAGGAAGCTCCAAAAACATTCAGAGGTAAAGAATTGACCGATGATCAACATAAGGATTTTAAAGCCGGTCAAACCATCTACATTGATGGATTGAAAGATAAAAAAGGGCAACCATATCAAGGTTATATCACTTTCAATAAAGAAAATGGAAAAACCAATTTTGAATTTCCAAATCAATACAAGGAAAGAGTAAAACCAACCGAAGCCCATAAAACGCAAACTGCTGTCAATTCGGAGGGCAAGACCAATGAAGCGACCAAAAATATCAAAGAGCCTTTGAAGTCTGGTCAACAAACACCGAAAAACAAACAACAGCAGGAACAACAGGAAAAGCCCAAAGCTCCAGCAAAAACCAGAGGCAAAAAAATATCTTAAAGTATGAAAACAATCATTGCAGAAAAACCAAGCGTAGCAAGGGAAATAGCCGGACTTTTGGGAGCATCTGATAAAAAGGAGGGCTACCTTACAGGCAACGGCTATTTTGTTACCTGGGCATTCGGACATTTAATAGGGTTGGGAATGCCCGAAGATTATGGAATTTCGGGATTTGATAAAACAGCGTTACCAATTTTACCCAATTCTTTTTTATTAACTGTTCGCAAAGTAAAAAAAGATAAAGGCTATACAGCCGATACAGGAGCGTTAAAGCAACTAAAAATTATTGAACAGCTTTTCAATAAAAGCGAGAGCATTATTGTGGCTACCGATGCAGGCCGTGAAGGCGAATTGATATTTCGTTACATCTACGAATACCTGAAATGCAACAAACCGTTTGAACGGCTTTGGATAAGTTCGTTGACCGAAAAAGCCATCAAGCAAGGATTTGAAAACCTAAAACAAGGAAAAGAATTTGACGGATTATACCAAGCAGCACAAGGCAGAAGCCGAGCTGATTGGTTGGTAGGCATTAATGCAACACAAGCATTGAGCATTGCCGCAGGAAATGGTATCTATTCCCTCGGAAGAGTGCAAACGCCTACCTTGGCTTTGATATGCAAACGTTATTTGGAAAACAAGAATTTCAAGGTTAAGAATTATTGGCAGATACAGCTATCGCATAATAAAGAGTTGATAGATTTTAAAAGTATTTCCAAAACAAAATGGGAAGACCAAAAACTTGCCGTTGATACGCTGAAAGCCATTCAACGAAACGAAACTACAACAATTACATCAGTAGAAACCAAAAGCGTTACGGAACAACTGCCTTTGCTATTCGATCTTACCGGATTGCAGAAAGAAGCCAATAAAAAACTGAATTTGTCTGCTGACGAAACCCTAAATATTGCTCAAAGCCTCTATGAAAAGAAGTTTATCACTTATCCACGTACCGGAAGCAAATATATTCCTGAGGATATGTGGGCAGAAATCCCCAATCTTGTAAGGGCTTTACAGGACAGAGAAAGCTGCAAACAAGCGATTACAAAAATGAAATGGGGTCGCTTCAATAAACGTATTGTGAACGATTTGCGTGTTACCGATCACCACGGTTTGTTGATTACAGATAAAATTCCTTCAGCACTGAATGCAAAGGAAAATTCCGTTTATGATATGATTGCCTTTCGATTGCTCGAAGCCCTTTCACAAGCCTGCATCAAGGAGATAACCGATGTTGCTTTACAGTCATTGCATTATGATTTTACCGCAAAAGGCTGTAAGATAATTGAACCTGGTTGGCGTTCCATCAAAGGGAATTTCTCCGATGATGATATTGAGCCTGTACAGGATTTACCTGAACTAAATAAGGGCGATGAACTCAAAATAAAAGAAGCTTCCGTTCTCGAAAAGAAAACCAAACCACCTGTACTTTATACCGAAGCAGGACTTTTATCAGCTATGGAAAGTGCTGGAAGAGAAATAGAAAATGAAGAAGAACGGAAAGCGTTGCAAAACATCGGTATCGGCACTCCCGCTACAAGGGCCTCCATCATCGAAACCCTGTTTACTCGAAATTATATCCAACGAGATAAGAAATCTTTAATACCAACTGAGAAAGGATTACAGGTTTACGAATTAGTCAAAAATCGCAAAATTGCAGACGTGGCAATGACAGCCGAATGGGAACTCACATTGCAGAAAATCGAAAACAACGAAGCAGATGCAAGGGTGTTTCAAAAGGAAATGGAAAATTACGCCTCATCTATTACCAATGAGCTGTTGCAGACTTCCATTGCCCAAAACAACTTGCCAAAACTCATTTGCCCGAAATGCAAAAGCCAGCAACTCATTATCCGTGATAAAATCGTGAAGTGTACTGATGAGGCTTGTAATTGGGTTCAGTTCCGTAATGTGTGTGGCGTACAAATCGGCATAGCCGATATTGAAAGCCTTATCAATAAAAAGAAAACTTCACTCATCAAAGGAATGAAAAGCAAGGCAGGTAAGAAATTCGATGCTTATATCGTGTTGAATGAGGATTGCAAAACCTCTTTTGAGTTTACCAAAAATAAAAGCTACAAAAAGTAATGGAAAATAAGCCTATTAGCATAATGGAAATCAAAAACCTGATTTATTCCATACGTGGAAAGCAAGTGATGTTGGATAGCGACCTCGCTTCCTTATACCAAGTGGAAACAAAGAACCTCAACAAAGCCGTAAAAAGAAATATTGAAAGGTTTCCTGCTTCTTTCTGCTTTCAACTGACCGAAGAGGACGTTGAAAACTTGAGGTTCCAAATTGGAACCTCAAGTTTGAGCTACGGCGGAAGACGTTATCTGCCCTATGTTTTTACCGAACAAGGGGTCGCAATGGCTTCTGCCATACTCCGTTCAGATATAGCGGTTAAAGTCAGTGTTGAAATTATGGAAGCCTTTGTAGAAATGCGGAGAATGCTTACCAGCAATGCCTCTCTTTTTCATCGTTTAGATAACATTGAACTGAAACAATTAGAAGCCGACCAAAAATTTGAAGAGATTTTTAAGGCTTTGGAAAGCGATAAGCTCCACAGTGAAAAAGGAATTTTCTACAATGGGCAGGTTTTTGATGCCTATGTCTTTGTATCAGACATTGTTCGTAATGCCAAAAACTCCATTATCCTGCTGGATAATTATGTAGATGATACGGTACTAACCTTATTGGGCAAACGTGACGATGCTGTAACTGCAACTATCTATACCAAAAATATCAGCAACCAGCTAAGGCTGGATGTACAACGGTACAATAGCCAATACCCTCCGATTGAGATTGAGATTTTTTCCGATGCTCACGACCGCTTTTTAATTATTGACGATACGGAACTCTACCATATCGGAGCATCACTCAAAGACCTGGGCAAGAAATGGTTTGCCTTTTCGAGAATGGATATTGAAGTCGGCAGAATGCTCAAAATCTTAAACCAACAATAAACCCTCTAATTCAGAGGGTTTTCTTTAGTTTTTTGATGCTTCAAAATGCTCTTGTACGTTCTTAAATTAACTTTAGTAATATTTTTTCTTTAGCCATAAACTTGCCCTTACCAATAATATGAGTACTGGAACTTCCACCAGTGGGCCGATAACGCCCACAAATGCCTGTGGCGAATGAATACCAAAAATTGCTATTGCTACGGCTATTGCCAATTCAAAATTGTTTCCTGTGGCTGTGAATGCGATGGATGCGTTTTTGTCGTAAGGAACTTTAAGGGATTTATTGATAAAGAAGCTCACAAAAAACATCAGTACAAAATAGATGATTAGCGGTATGGCTACTTTTATTACATCCATTGGCAACTCTAATATTTTATCGCCTTTCAGACTGAACATTAATACTATCGTAAACAGTAAAGCATATAATGTAATGGGCGATATTCGGGGTACAAATTTCCGGTTATACCATTCTATACCTTTTGATTTTACAAGGAAGTAACGGCTTAAAAAACCTGCCAAGAATGGAATGCCTAAATATATCAATACGCTTTCGGTAACATCTTTCATTGATACGCTTACATTGAAATTGGCTAACCCTAATTTTTCAGGTAATACATTGATGAATAACCAAACCAAGAAGCTATAAGAAAGTATCTGAAAGATGCTGTTTAATGCAACTAACATAGCTGTATATTCTCTGTTAGCTTTAGCTAAATCACTCCACACGATAACCATTGCAATACACCTTGCTAAACCGATAAGAATTAAGCCTGTCATATAATCGGGTTCGTTTCGTAAAAACAAAACTGCTAAACCGAACATCAGTACCGTGCCGATAATCCAATTCAGCAATAAGGATATACCGATTACTTTTTTATCCTTAAATGCCATAGGTAACAATGAATAATCAACCTTTGCCAATGGCGGGTACATCATCAATATTAAACCTATTGCCAACGGAATGTTTGTAGTGCCTACGGATAGGGCATTTGTAATTTTTGAAATACCGGGAAAGATATATCCCAAACCTATACCTACTGCCATTGCAAGGAATATCCATAAGGTAAGGTATCTGTCTAAGAATTTTAATTTTGGTTGCATTGCGTGGCTAATTTGTAAGTTCTTTATATTGGTTTGATGTCAATAATTTTTCTAATTCTGCAATATCTTTTATTTCAATTTTTATCAGCCAACCATTTCCAAAAGGTTCTGAATTGATTAGTGTTGGTTCTTTTAATAAGCGTTGGTTCGTTTCAATGATTTTACCCGATACAGGCATAAATAAATCACTGACCGTTTTAACCGCTTCAACAGAGCCGAATACTTCATCCTGCTGAAAACTATATCCAACATTGGGTAAATCTGCATATACGATTTCGCCCAATTCGCTTTGTGCAAATTCTGTAATGCCTATTGTACCTGTGTTGTCGTGTACGCTTATCCACGTATGTTCTTTTGAATACTTTCTATCGGTTGGAAATTCCATTTTTATAAATTTTTAGATTAGTAGCCTCTCCTTAAATTTTCTGCGTATTCGTTTGGTAAAATGCTTTCCTCTACTGCTTTTGCTGCTCTTTCAATATCATAATCAAAGCGTATAAATTCCACACTGATACTGTCTTTATCCAATACAGAACTTTGCTCGTTGATAGTAAGTATTACATAACCGCCTCTTACATCGCTGTCTTTCGGCTTTCCTACCGAACCTATATTGATGGCGTGTCTGAAATGGTTTTGTCCGTCAATTCCCGAATTTAAAATACGGTGGTATGGCTTATGCGTATGCCCGAAACACATAATGTCTGCGTCTGCCTGTTCCATAATTCTAAGCATACTTTTTTCTTCCCTGTCTTCAAATAAGTATTCGTTTATCTTTCTTGGGCTACCGTGTACCAATAGTAAATTGAGCTTGTCCTCGTTCAACTGAAATTCTACTTTGATATGTGCCGGAAGTGTACGCAAATAGGCTCTTTCTTCATCTTTCATAATAGAGTTGGTAAAGGAAATAGATACGCTGCCATTGCCTTTTTCACTATCGGTTTTATAAGCACATCCGCAATCATTGCTCATACGCCCGATGCCAAAATCATAATTCCCTGCAATGGTTGGTATTTTCCTTTTACGGATTTCGTTCACTACTTCATTAGCCCAAATATTATAGCCTACCAAATCGCCTAAGCAATAAATACTGTCGGGATTTCTTTTTTCCATATCCTCAAAGAATGCTTCTAATGCAGGTAGATTGGCGTGAATGTCACTGAATAATGCAATGTTCATTTTTATTGATTTTTATTGATTTTTATTGTTTAAATTTTGTCTTATTAATTTTAGTATTAACAACAACCTCCTCCTGGTGTACAAGCGTGAGAATTGTTTACAGATAATTCAGCCAAATTTTTCTTTTGTTTTTCTGAAGGAATACCGCAGGCATCTTGAGCCAAACAAGCTGTTGTTTTACTTTTCAGTACGAATGTTTTTCCGTTGAAATCCAAATCATATTTACCGATAGTATCACTTTGATATTCTACTTCTATTTCGGCATCTTCCATACCTAATTTTTCTTCGGATAGTTTGATGATGTTTAATAGTTTGGTTGGCTTCAATCTATGTTCGTAATCGTCAGCATTCCATAATTGGAAATTGACAACTTTTTCATTTCTAATCGTTCCACCACAATCAATGAAGTGTTTTGTAACAACACCTATTTCTGTAACGTGGAAGTGTTCCGGTACAAATGTTCCGTTCTCTAATTGAAATTCAACATTCTCTAATGCTGGTAAGATTTCTTTGATTTTTGATAGTTTCATATTAACTGAATTTTAAGTAGTACAATAAATGTTATATTGCAATATAACGATGTTAAATATTAAAAAAATGCTATGAGCAGCACTTGGTTACTTTTACCTCCTGATTGAAAAACGCATTAAATTCCTCTTGAATTTCATTCCATACTTTTTCATCAATACAATAGCAAACAGATTTTCCCTCAATGGTTCCCTGAACGATACCGATGTTTTTTAATTCCTTTAGATGTTGTGAAATGGTTGCCTGTGCCAACCCTAATTCCTCAACCAAATCGTTACAGATGCAGACATCTTGATTGATGATATATTGAAGTATAGCAATCCTTGCAGGATGTGCCAAAACTTTAAATCGAGAAGCCAGCTTATTCTGTTGGTCTGTAAATATTTCTGATTTGGTAAGTCCCATTAGTTTACATTTTTACATCGCAATATTACGATAATAAATTTAAACACAAAAGTAGTTTATGAAAAAATATTCAAATCTTAATTCTTTTCAAGTTTCTATTTCAATTTACTAAGTGGTAAAACCCTACCTCTCAAAGCCAAACCCTGCCACTTCTGCAAAGGGGCTTATCTACTGCTATAATTTTAGGCTTCAAGCAAAATTCTAAACAAAAATTATAGTATGGATACACAGCAAAAAGACTTATCGTATTTCAGGTTACGACTGCAAGAATTATTAAACACCAGCTTCCCCGAAAAGGCAAACGACCAAAAATTTATTGAGCAACGTTCTTCGTGGGCTGCCAATGCCTACGAGGGTGCTTTTAGTTCGGGAAACGCCATTGAGCAATGCAACGAAATAGCCAATTACATTCTTTTTGAGGGCTTGCACTTCTCCAAATTCGATACGGTTTTTCAAGTCGTATGCAATGAGTTCGATACCCTAATGGCAGACGAGGAACTGCGACCGTTCGCCCTTAAAATGTTTCCCATTTGTGAGCCTGTTTTCTCCGGCTATGAACTAACCGATGACTTCGCATACGGTTATGAGTTTGACCTGCTCTATACCGAAATAACCGGAACCATCGCAATATGGATAGAGGAAAATGGGCTTCAGTAAAAAGCAACATCTCCAACAGAACATTGATGCCCTGCGAATTGCTTTTAAACTGGAAAAGGAGAAACGGCAAGCCACTGTAGGCGAAAGACTGTCAATGATGCGTTATAGCGGATTTGGCGGTCTTAAATTCGTGTTGAACCCCATAGCAAACGAAATAGACATCAACAATTGGAGAAAGACAGAACACGACCTTTTCCCGATTACGCAGGAACTCCACCAACTGCTCAAAGAAAATTCAGAAGACGAAAAGCAATACCACAGGTATGTGGACAGTATGAAGAGCTCTGTACTGACGGCTTTTTATACACCGCCACAGGTCATAGATACTATTTCCACAACCTTGCGTGATAGCGGTCTGAACATTGATAAATTTCTCGACCCCTCCGCAGGTATCGGCTCATTCGTACAATCCTTTTCGGAAAATCAAAAAGCCAGTGTTACCGCCTATGAAAAGGATTTGCTCACAGGCAAGATTTTAAAGCAGCTTTATCCCGAAAGCAATATCCGTGTAAGTGGCTTTGAGGAAATTCCCGAAAAGGAACAAAACAGCTATGATGTAATCGCCAGCAACATACCGTTTGGAGATACTTCCGTTTTCGACCTTTCCTATTCCCGCAACAAAGACAGCGCAAAAGTACAGGCAGCCCGAAGCATACACAATTACTTCTTTCTGAAAGGTGCAGATATGCTCCGTGATGGTGGCATATTGGCTTATGTTACTTCGCAGGGCATCCCCAATAGCCCCAAGAACGAACCCATACGCAGGGCGTTAATGCAGGATAATAATCTCATTTCAGTTATTCGCCTGCCCAACAACTTGTTTACAGATTATGCAGGTACAGAAGTTGGCAGTGATTTGATTATCCTGCAAAAGAATACGGCAAAACAAAGCCTGACCGAAGCCGAGGAACTGTTTTGCCAAAGCAGGCAAACAGAATACAATACTCCGGGCAATTCGCTCTTTCAGGACAGCACAAGAATTGTGCATACCGACCGTAAATTAGATACCGACCCTTACGGACAACCTGCACTCATCTATACTCATAAAGACGGCGTTAATGGAATTGCCAAAGACCTCAAACAAATGCTTTCCGAAGATTTTGGAAAGTACCTGAATTTGAGTTTATATAAAGGCGAACGAAACGATGAGCCTGTAATACAAATTCCGATTGAACCAACGGTTATACCTCCGGTTATCGAACCTGTAACCATTCAACCGGAAATACAATCTTTATCTGTTCCTATAATCAATCGGGAAAGTCCGCAGGAATTAAAGCAACTAAGCATCTTCGACTTGTTTGAAAATGTGGACGAGCCTGTAATGGTTGCTGCTCCACCCAAAAGAACGACACAAGTTAAAAGGCAAAGCACCAACAAAAGAAGAGGTGCAATAGGTCGCCTACCTGACCTGTTCAGCAGTGCGATGCAGCAACCTTATACGCCCCCTGTTACTAATAGAGCCACCAATGGAAATACATCTACCAATGGTAAAAAACAGGAAGCTATCGGCGACCTGTTTTCACAAATAAACGGGAATGGCCAAGATGCTCAACCAGCCGTTCCCGACACCATTCCCGAACCTGCTCCTTATGGTGGCAAACTGCATCCGTTCCATCGTAACGATTGCCTTGTTGTAGATAATGGTTGGGTCGGTCATCTCCAAGATGTAGATACATCAGACGGTACGGCAGTTTTCCACCCTTTAGCTTTACCGACCTTACAGAAAGCAAGAGCCGAAGCGTACATTGCTGTACGTGATGTTTACCAAGAGCTTTACAATAAAGAGGCAAAGTTTCAGACCGAACACAAGGAAGAACGGGAAACCCTTAACCGCCTTTACGATGCCTTTGTCAAAAGGTACGGAAATCTCAACAGTGCAGATAATATCAAGCTCATCAAAACGGATAGCTCCGGCAAGGAAATCCCTTATTTGGAGCGTGTCGTTGGTGGCGTAACCCATAAGGCGGATATATTCAGCCGTCCTGTAAGTTTCTCCACCTTAACCATAGCAACGGACAATCCCGAAGAAGCGTTAGCAGCTTCGCTGAACAAATACGGAAGCGTGCATTTGGACTATATGTCCGAAATCAGCTGTATGACCGATGATGCTTTGAAAGAAGCCTTACACGGTCGCATTTACTACAATCCTTTGCAAAAGGAATATGAAATATCCGAACGCTGGATTGCGGGCAATGTAGTAGAGAAAGCCCAAGAGGTACAGAACTACATTGAAAACAATCCCAATGATACCGAAGCCAAAACAAGCCTTACCGTTTTGGAAGAAGCCCGACCAAGACGAATTGAGTTTGAGGAACTCGATTTTAATTTGGGCGAACGCTGGATACCCACAGGCATTTACGCCCGTTTTGCTTCACACCTGTTCGATGCAGATGTACTCGTTCATTATTCCGAAAGCTCCGATGACTTTTCCGTAAAGTGCCATCAGAGGAATATGCACATTTGGGAGAAATACGCCGTCAAAGCCGAAAGCCGGACGTTTGACGGGATTGCCCTGCTCAAACACGCCCTTGTCAATACCACGCCTGATATTACCAAAAAAGTGATGGTTGGCGACCAAGAGGTCAAGGTACGGGATATGGAAGCCATACAAATGGCGAACACCAAGATTGACGAAATCCGTACCGCCTTTACTGAATGGCTCCACGCCCAAAATGATGAGTTTAAAAACAGGCTGACCGACCAATACAACGATACTTTTAACTGCTTTGTCCGACCAAACTATGACGGAACGCATCAGGACTTTCCGGGATTAGACCGTAAGGCATTGGGCATTGAAGACCTGTATTCAAGCCAAAAGGACACGGTTTGGATGATAAAGCTGAACAACGGTGCTATCTGCGACCACGAAGTAGGTGCAGGAAAAACGTTGGTTATGTGTACGGCAGCACAGGAAATGAAGCGTTTGGGACTGGCACACAAACCGATGATTATCGGGCTGAAAAGCAATGTTCACGAAATTGCCGAAGCGTACCGCACTGCTTACCCACACGCTAAAATCCTGTTTCCGGGTAAAGAGGATTTTACACCTCAAAAACGCCTACGGATTTTCGGGGATATTAAAAATAACGATTGGGATTGTGTAATCCTCACTCACGACCAATTCGGAATGATACCCCAAAGCCCCGAAATTCAAAAAGAAATACTCCAAATAGAATTAGACAGCGTAGAGCGTAACCTTGATGCCCTGCAATCGCAAGGCAAGGAAGTTACCAGAGGGATGCTTGCCGGAGTAATCAAGCGGAAAGAAAATCTCGAAGTAAAACTCAAAACCCTGCAACACGATATTGAGAACCGCAAAGATGACGTGGTGGACTTTAAGATGATGGGCATTGACCATTTGTTCGTAGATGAAAGTCATCAATTCAAAAACCTAATGTTCAATACACGGCATACAAGGGTTGCCGGATTGGGCAATGTGGATGGCAGCCAAAAGGCATTGAACCTGCTCTTTGCTATCCGTACCATTCAGGAACGCACCAATGCAGATATGGGAGCAACCTTTCTTTCAGGGACTACCATCAGCAACTCACTGACGGAACTGTACCTGCTGTTCAAATACCTGCGACCACGAGCAATGGAAAAACAGGGTATCCATTCCTTTGATGCGTGGGCAGCCATCTATGCAAGGAAAACGACCGATTATGAATTTTCGGTTGCTAACAACATTGTCGCAAAAGAACGTTTCCGCTACTTTATCAAAGTGCCGGAGCTGGCGCAATTCTACTCGGAAATCACAGATTACCGGACGGCAAAAGATATAGGCATTGACCGCCCTAACAAGAATGAGGTATTATATAACATACCACCTACACCCGATCAGGAAGTGTTTATTCAAAAACTAATGGAATTTGCCAAATCGGGAAATGCTTCTTTATTAGGAAGAGCTCCTTTATCTCCATCTGAAGAAAAGGCAAAAATGCTCATCGCTACTGATTATGCCCGTAAGATGTCTTTGGATATGCGGATGGTAAGCGGTGCGTATGATGACCACCCCGACAATAAGGCTTCGCATTGTGCGGACAACATTGCTAAATATTACAACCAATATAATGCACAAAAAGGAACGCAGTTTGTTTTCTCCGATTTGGGAACCTACAAGCCAGGCGAATGGAATGTGTATTCCGAAATCAAACGCAAGCTTGTGGAAGACCACGGTATCCCTGCGAACGAAGTACGTTTTATTCAGGAAGCAAAAAATGACAAGCAACGCAAAGAGCTTATCAAAGGAATGAATGAAGGTAAAATCCGCATACTTTTCGGTTCTACAAGTATGTTGGGCACAGGAGTTAACGCACAAAAAAGAGCCGTTGCTGTTCACCATTTGGATACACCGTGGCGACCAAGTGACCTTGCCCAAAGGGACGGCAGAGCTGTTCGCAAAGGCAATGAAATTGCCAAGTTCTTCGCAGGTAATAAAGTAGATGTAATCATTTATGCCGTAGAAAAATCATTGGACAGCTATAAGTTTAACCTACTATACAATAAACAACTATTCATAGACCAATTGAAAAACAACAATCTCGGCAAACGAACCATTGACGAGGGCAGTATGGACGAAAAATCGGGAATGAATTTTTCGGAATATGTGGCTATCCTATCAGGAAATACCGACCTGTTGGATAAAGCTAAATTAGAAAAACAGATTGCGGGGTTAGAAAGCGAAAAACAGGCGTTCAACCGTTCAAAGTATAGTGCGAAGTACAAATTGGAAGACTATACGGCTGAACTTGATAAAGCCCAATCCCGCTTTGACCGTATGAGCCTTGATTGGAATAATCTACAAGGGCGTATTCAAAAACGTTCGGATGGTACAATTGCAAATCCTGTACAGTTGGACGGTTTACCGCCCAATGCGGATATAAAACAAATCGGTGCAAAGCTTAACCAGCTTGCGGACAAAGCCCGCACCGGAGGTCAGTATGAAGAAATAGGAAGCCTGTACGGATTTACCTTGTATGTCAAAACCGAAATGTCCGAAAAGGAGGGCGTGGATATACGGGTAAACCGCTTTTTAGTGCAGGGAGAGGGCAATATCAAATATACCTACAACAACGGTTTAATTGCTAAAGATGAGAAGCTGGCGGCTATGAACTTTCTTAATGCACTGGAGAAATTGCCGGGCTATATCGAGCAGGAGCAAAAGAAAATTGCGGAAATACAGAAGGATTTACCTGTTCTTCAGAACGTGGTAAACGGTATGTGGTCTAAAGAGAGTCGATTGAGCGAACTCAAAACGGAACTGGCTGCCGTTGAACGGAAGATACAGTTGTCTATCACTCCGGAACCTAAAGAAGAACCAGCAGAACAAACCGAAAAACAGAAGCAAACTATAAAAATTTCAAAAGAGAATGAACAAACAAAAGCTATTACAATTCATCTATCAAGAGGAATTTAATAAGAAAGTTATTTTACTTCATCCTCCTCATCCATTTTTTTGATCAAAGTATCACGCATACTATCAAGAAATTTTGTCCTGTTCACTTTTCGTGATTTAAGCTCCATAAATGTATGATAGAAATCCCCCAAATCAATATTAAAGGTACATTCGAATGTTTTAGCAATCAGTTTTAAATCGGCATTACCATTATCAAATACTCCTTGTGAATATAGGCCGTAAACCAATTCGGTTAAAGCAGTTTTACTTCCAGTCCAATTTAATGAAGAATAATCAAATACTTTTTTCTGATTTTTATTATTCAGTTGGTCTTCGAGATATACTTGTATCAAATCATTGGCAATTATTTTAGCTACTTTATAGTCGTGTGAAGTTGTAAAATTGTGATCAGTTTCAAAATAGTAAGTATCTATGCTTAATCTCACATCATAACCACCTCTTACAAAATACCTCTCATCAAGATAGATGCTATTGGTTCTATAATACTTATAAAATTCGAGGTTGTTATCAAAAAATCTTTTTAGTTTTGCTAATTCATTGTCAATATACTTCTTTATTGTTTTCCCATTTCCATAAGGCTTTTTGGTTTCTATCTTATAAATAGCATTGTAATAAATTAATTTGGACAGAATAACAGGTTTCAACTTTTTAAAGAAGTAGATTTCTTCTTGTTTATTTTTAAAACCTCGTTTTAATACAAATTCTTTTAACTTTGATAAGCAATCTACTATAAGCACAATAACTTCCTGTGGCAGTAAGATTGGGTCATCTACTTCCAATGTCAACTCCTTGATTTTTTCTTCGAGTTTCTGTACGCATTCATTATAGTATTTTTCCATAGATTTTAGTTTAAGATTAAAATCGTAATGGGTAAGAACCCCGATATAATTTTAGCTATGTGGTTTTCATTGCAAAAAGATTTATGGTGTTAGGAATTTGTTTTTAAATAATCAACAAGAGCTTGTACCGCAGTTACTTTTAAATGTGTTCTGTTGGTTCCATATTTTTCTGACACACCTTGTTCAGTGATATAGGCAACCTTATATGTTTTTTGTTTTTTTAAATGTTCGTTCTCGTAGTAGATTTCCTCAATACGATAGCCATACGGATTTTCAATGTGGAATTTGATCTGTAATCCTAAATATCGTTTACAGTAACCGCCCATTTGTTTCATAGGATTAGCTGAAAAAGTACGTTCAAAGTTTTCTTCCAACATATCAATGATCTCTTGTCCCGTCATATCAACGGTAGAAATGATTGGGTTCATAGGAACCATACTGTACAAATCCCACATCGTAATATTTCCTTTATCAATAGGCGCACCGTAACGCCATCCGTTAGAAAATGCTATGTTTACACCAGCAGCCTTGCTAATTGCTTTTAATAACAGATTATCCATAGATGATGAGAAAGCATCATACCGATGTAATATGGTATTCGTTCTCCCAACAACATCTTCTTGCAAGTTTCTGTATGAAGCCATAATGTCATTTACAATATGTTCTACTGGTTTATGGCTCGCAACATCTTCGTTCACTTCTATAAGCTTGTATTGATAATTTATAATTTTATTATCTACGATGGAAAGTTTAAGATGTCCCACAAAAGAGCCGTGGCAACCACACTGTATTATTATGGTATCTTTTACTTTTACAGGTTCATATATTCTGTTGTGGGTGTGCGCACTTAAACATATATCAATTCCTGTTGTACTTTTAAGTAATTCAATATCCTGCGGGTAGCCATTGTGCGAAAGTAATATGACCAAACTTGCTCCCAATCCCTTTACTTCTTTTACATAACCGTTTATTTCATCCATTCCGTCAGTTACATAAATTCCTTGTTTGAACTTAGCGGGCATCGTCTTATCGATAATATTGGCACAAATACCGATTACAGCAATTTTTTGATTACCTACCTCAATAAATGAATACGGTTTCAGCAGTAGGGTACCGTCATCCTTATAAACATTGACACCTAATACGGGATAATTAAGTAGTTTATCTAATGCTAAAAGATGTTCCGGCCTATAGGCAAAATCCCAATGTCCCACCATTGCACTAAAACTAAGTTTGTTTAAAATTGGAATTAGTACTTCGCCTCTGGAAGCCACTACGGGTAAGGTTCCGTGAAAGGTATCGCCTCCGTCAAAAAACAAGGTGTGTTCATTCTCTTTTCTTATCTTCTCGAAAACAGAGGCGATTTTTGCATAGCCTCCTGCTGTTTTAATAAATTCCCCGTCCTTACCATAAAATAGTTCTGGGTGTGGTTCAAGATAACCGTGTACATCATTTATAAATCCTATTGATAATTCCATTATATATAATTTAAAGTTTTAAAGCATTTTTGATTATGGATGAACAATTGCCCAGCCTTCGTATTGCCTTAATATAATTTCTCCATTACCGCTAGGGACGTAGTTCACAAAATCAAACAATTCGTTCTTGTCAATTTTTCGTTCTTCCATTGTTTTAGAACACTGGACAAATAAAACGCCCTTATCTTTGAGTGCAACCAATAATTTTTGGTAGCTGTTAGCTTTTTTATACATTTCCACACCGTCAGAAAACGCAAGGACTTCTATCTGTAATTTACCTTTCAACCGTGGGTCACTTAGTACATTATTGATGTTGCGAAGGATCCCCTTTATTTTTTTATCCTCTGCTTCGTTCAAGATATAAAGCGCATTGTAATGTTTTTTGTATGCTTTCGCGGGCTCAAAAGTGGTATCTGGTTTTTGTTGCGCAAAAATGCTAATAGACATAAAACATAGTACGGCTATTAGCAAAGCTTGTAGTTTTTTCATTTTATTGTTTTTATTGTTCATTTATTAATTCTTCTATTTCCTTTACAAATTTTTCAGATGCGTAATTGGCAAATCCGGTATGATGAAGCCTGACTTTACCTTTCTTATCCAATACTACGGTTGTTGGTAATGAACCGGAAAACACTTCCGTTGGAACATTACCGCTGGACTGATACATTGGAACTGAAAAATTTTCTTTTTCCAGATATGCCCTTCCCGCAGCCGGGTCATTGTCCTCGTTGAGGGTTAGAAAGAAAATGCCAGGGTTATCCTTAAATTGGGTATACAGAGTTTCAATAGATGGAAATTCAGCCCGACAGGGTGGACACCAAGATGCCCAAAAATTGATAAACACTACTTTTCCTCTTAATGATGAGGTATTTTGTATGCTCCCTTTTCCGTCCGTAAAAGTAAAATCAGTATTTGTAAGGCTTACTGTATCCGCATCCTTTTTGTCTATACTCGCGTTAAAAATTCCTGTTGACATTAGTTGGCGCAGCACAAATGATTTTGCATCGGGGCTGATAAGCAATATCCCGACGGCAATTACCATAAATATGGTAAATGCATTTTTCTTAATGTACTGTAGCTTTTTCTGTGGTGGTTTCTTATTAGAAACTTCTTTATTGTTAGTCATAATTCATTCTTTTATCAATTAGTTACTATCTACAAGTTCATTCACAACTTTGATGATCTCGGGACTTGTATAATCCCTACCACCTTCGATACGGGCAATCATATCTCCGCTTTTGTCTAGTATGACCGTAGTTGGAATTGAACTGCCTAAATATTCAGAAGGTATATTGCTGGCTGGAACATATACAGGCAAATCATACTTATTCTTCTCCATAAATGCAGTGGATTTTTCCATCTTGTTGTCTACATCTACCATCAGGAATACGATGTCGTTATTGCCTTTGTACTTTGCTTTTAGTTCGTTAATGGTAGGCATTTCCTGAATGCAGGGCGGACACCAAGTTGCCCAAAAGTTGATAAATACTACCTTACCTTTTAATGAACTTAACGATACGGTTTTTCCATCTTTATCAGTAAAGGAAAGGCTGGCAGTTGTTGAGACCTGTGCTTCCGTTGTCCCAACTCCTGTCGTCGTCGAATGCTCGCTCTCTACCTTATTTTCTTTCTTCTTATCCGTATTCCCGCAAGCAGCCAGCGATATAGCTGTGATTATGAAAAGACCAGAACGAATTGCCAAATTTTTAAATTGCATTTTCATACTAAATGATTTTAATTACTTATTCTATAAATTTTTACTCTTGTATTTGTTAATTGCAGATTGAATAAAACCGTAATAGCTTTTCTGATTGTAATCTGCTCCAGTAGGTTTGATCAGTATTTCCTCGTTAGATGGGTCTAAAAGTACATAGTGAGGTTGCGAATTGGAGTTAAACTTACTCGCCTGAAAATCGCTCCATTTATTTCCTATGGTACGTATATTTTTGCCACTAAATGATGATACAAATTGTTCTGCCTGTGGTAATTCTGTTTTATCGTCCACATAAAGTTGGATGATGATAAGTTCTTCGTTCAATAGCTTGTGTACGTCTTTATCAGACCACACGGATGCTTCCATCTTACGGCAATTAACACAGGCATGCCCTGTGAAATCGAGCATGACAGGTTTGCCCACTTTCTTTCCATATTCTATTCCCTCCTCATAGTCAAAAAAGACATTAAGGTTTAAGGGTGCGTGGAATATATCCGAATATTTGCGGGCTTTGCTATCGACGACATTATTTGTCTCTGTCCTACCAAATGAAGAAGTATACAGGTCAAAATCTTGTGTTGTCTGTGGTGGTAAAAATGCCGAAATGGATTTTAAAGGTGCTCCCCACAATCCAGGAACCATATACAGGGTAAACGATAGTACAAGTATTGACAGTACCATTCTCGGCAGGCTCAATGTATCCATTGGACTATCATTCGGAAACCGAATTTTTCCTAATAAATAGAAACCTAAATATCCGAAGATTATAATCCAAAGTGCTAAAAAGACTTCTCTGTCGAACCAATTCCAATGATATGCCAGATCCACATTGCTCAAAAACTTCAAAGCAAGAGCTAATTCTAAAAATCCGAGTGTGATTTTTACGCTATTCAGCCAACCTCCCGAAGATGGAAGGCTTTTTAAAAGGCTTGGGAACATTGCAAAAAGCGTGAACGGTATTGCTAATGCCAATGCAAAGCCGAGCATCCCAATGGCGGGACCTAAAAGTTCCCCCATTGTTGCAGCCTGTACCAGCAACGTTCCGATAATTGGACCAGTACAGGAAAAGGACACTACGGCTAATGTTGCTGCCATAAAGAAAAGCCCTAGCAAACCTCCTCGATCAGCTTTACGGTCTAACTTGTTCGCTAGCGAGGCAGGCAATGTAAGCTCAAATGCACCGAAAAAGGAAAAGGCAAATACAACTAAAAGAGCGAAGAAAGCAAAATTAAAAATCCCGTTTGTAGATAGACTGTTGAGTGCATCCGCACCGAAAATTAGCGTAATGAAAATACCCAATAGAACGTAAATGAGTATGATAGACAATCCATATATCATTGCTTGGATTACCGCCCTGCGTTTCGTATGACCGCTTTTGGTAAAGAAACTTACCGTTAAGGGCAGCATCGGAAAAATGCAGGGCATCAACAATGCTGCAAAGCCGCCGATAAAACCCGCAATAAAGATTGCCCAAAGGGAACTTTTATCGGTTGTAGCTTCATTCTTTTGCAATGTTACCCCGTTTTCATTAGTTAGCAAAGTTTCTGGCTCTTTGGATGTTGCAATACTTTCCTTCTGAACGGGCTGCTGCTCGGTTATTTCTGTAAACTCCACATCATCATGCGATACGAGGCTGTCTGT
Source organism: Halpernia humi (assembly GCF_900108025.1). Lineage (GTDB taxonomy): Bacteria > Bacteroidota > Bacteroidia > Flavobacteriales > Weeksellaceae > Halpernia > Halpernia humi. The sequence goes on along the minus strand of NZ_FNUS01000004.1, from coordinate 200,590 downwards.
CTGCGCATTTGCAGTAACAGCCACCAAACCAAAGATGAATAGTACCGTTAATATTTTTGATATTAATCTCATATTAAATTCTTTATTTTATGGGAATGCTGAACGCCACTTCTTCAGGCGGTAAGCATTGCTTATCGTTACAAACCATATAGGTAAGCGTACCTTTTACCGTAGGCGCATTGCTTGTTAATTTTACCTTTTGCTGGAAAACCACTAATTTTTCATAATAACCCACTTCCATATCAAAAGTCGTGTCGTGTTTGACAATTGGTTTAGCCGCCTGAACCTTTCCGCTTAACTGATAAGCTTTTGACGAATGGAAAGAAAAACTTGTAGGCTGTGGACCGTTTTTAGGAACCGTTTGCGAATAGATATGCCAGCCATCGTTTATTGTTGCCTTAAAGAACAATACAGCTTCTTTATCACTAACGCGTTTAGAAGCATACGACCACTTCACAGGCTTTAGTATTTGTCCGAAAGAGGCGGCACTTGCGAATAAAAATGCCACAAAAAATATTATCTTTTTCATTGTTTTACTAATTATTTTTCTTTTAATAGTTTAGTCACTAGGTCAACCACTTCCTTTGACGAATAGTCAGCTCCGCCAACATGCCTTGCGATGATATTGTTTTGCTTATCTACGATAATAGTAGTAGGGATAGAGCCTGAAAATAACTCACGGGGTATTTCGCCATCGGGAACATAAACTGGCAAATCAAATTTTTTGCTTTTCATCCACTCTTTTGATTTTTCTATTTTTCCGTCCACATCTACCATTAGAAATACGACATCTTTATTGTCCTTAAAAATCTTACGCAGTTCATTAATCGATGGCATTTCGTGAATGCAAGGCGGACACCAAGTAGCCCAAAGATTAATGAAAACGACCTTTCCTTTTAAGGATTTTAACGAAATGGTTTTACCGTTTTCGTCCTTAAACTTTAAATCTGGCGTTTCTTGAGAATTGGTTACTAATTTCTGTTCGATATTTATTTGTTGATTTGCGCTCACAGTTGCATTAATGCCATTTCGATTTATTGATGCGTATGCCCATCCCGTAATTGCTATTAATGGAAGTATGGCTATTTTTTTGATATTCATTTTCATAATACTATTTTTTTATTTTCCCTTCTTTGATTTCTTCAGATGGTTTGATAATGATTTTGTCGGCCAGAGAAAGATTACCAAAAACCTCTGTAATTGTATCTAAACGGATACCTTCCTTTACAGCAATCCGTTTTACTTCGTTGTTATTCAATGTTAGTACATACGTTCCAGATTGGGTGTTTAGAACACTCTTGCTTTGTACCCAGTTAGACACGTTTTTACGTTTTAATTTCAACTTGACCTGCGCATAATCACCTCCCTGCAATTCGCCCGATGTATTATTTACGTCAAACTCAAGTGTTAGCGAGCGATCATGTTGGTCGAGCAATCCAGATGTTCGAGATAGTTTGGCATCAAACGTCTTACCTGGCTGCGAGCTTACGGTAAAAGAAGCAGACATACCGTCATAAACAGATGATGCGTGTTTTTCCGGTAGGGATAAGGTAAGGCGGAGTTTATTACTCTGTGCCATCATAAACAAAGGTGTATTACCTCCTGTTCCGGCTAATGCCCCAACAGAAACATTCCTTTGGGTTATTATGCCATCAAACGGTGCTGTAAGGCGAAGGTACTTTTGTAACTGTGAAGAATGTGCCGTTCCCGCTTTAGAAGCATCAAAAGCAGACTTGGCACTTTCCATCGCACTTTTAGCTCTGTCAAGTTCGATATCCGCAACCGCTCCCGTTGTTTTGGAAGCCGTTACCAATCTGTCATAAGCCTGTTTTGCATACAGGTAATCACTATAAACCTTTTGCTCTGTAGATTTATCAGAAAGATACTGTTGTTGCATTTCAGGAGCTTCGAGTACGGCTAAAAGCTGACCTTTGCGAACTCGATCGCCTCGGTCAACATACATTTGTTTTACAAATCCTGTAACCTTTGCATAGACCGCTACCTGCTCGAAAGGTTTGAGTTCTGCTGGAACGGCTATTTCGTACTCGGGATTGATGACCTGTAGAGGAGCCGTTTTATAGTTTACAGGTTTTGCCTGCTTATTTTGCGTTTGTCCTTTTTCGTGCTCTTTTTGTGAACAAGCGGATAGCAACAATACCATTGATATGGTAAATGCCAGTATGGTTGTTGATTTTTTATTGATTGAAATGCTGTGATACATTGTTTTTGTTTTTAAGTTTATTATATCGTTTGTTTATCGGACTGTTCTGCATAATACCTACTATCTTCATCATCAGGGTCTAACGAAGGACTGATTATTGAAGTCCTCGACATTAGGGAAGAAAAGAAATGCGGAACTAATAACAAGATGGTTACAGTGGAAGCAATCAGCCCCCCGATAACAGCTCTTCCCAAGGGTGCTACTTGTTCGGCTCCATCGCCTAAGCCCATTGCCATTGGTAACATTCCGGCAAGCATCGCCGCTGCTGTCATCAACACTGGTCTTAACCTCGACGAAGCAGCGAGCCTTGCTGCATTAGCAGGCTTAAGTGCCAGTTTTTTTCGATAATGTTCGGCTTGATTAACCAATAATACTGCATTAGAAACCGATACACCAAGCGACATAATAATACCCATATAGGATTGCAGGTTAAGCGTACTACCTGTGAGGAATAGAATGATAAGACTACCGGCAATCACGGCAGGTAATACCGATAGAATAATAAGCGGTACTTTGAACGATTGATAAAAAGCCGACAACATAAGGAATATAGCTATAATTGCCACACCTAAACCTGCCAAAAGACTACCCAAAGTATCATCTAAAAGCTGTAGTGTACCTTCTGTCCAAACAATAGTTCCACGAGGTGGCTCTCCAGCATTTTTGATAGCTTGTTTAACTGCTCGTGAAGCTGTACCTAAATCTTTTCCGTAAAGGTTAGCCACAATGGTAACGTAACGGTTAGGCCCCTTTCTGTTTACTTGTGCAGGAGAAGTAACCCTTCGTATGGTTGCTACATCTTCAAGTACCGGGCGAAGACTTCCAGCTTTCAAGGGAAGTGACCGAAGTCTTTCTTCCGACATAATGCCCTCTGGAATTTGTACTTGTGTTTGAAAAACCAGTCCTGATTTAGGATCAATCCATAGGTTCTTATCCGTAAAGCGTGTAGATGATGTAGCCGTAACAAGGCTACGTGTAATATCCTGCATCGTCAGTCCAAATTGTCCAGCAAGGTCACGGTTTACGTCAATTTCCATTGTTGGATAGGCAATAGGTTCGGCAATACGCACATCCCTCAGATATGGAACTTTTTTTAAATTGGCTTCAATTTTTGATGCATGGGCAAAAGCACCTTTTATCTGATTGGCTCCAACTTTAACTTCAATAGGCGTCATCGCTCCTTGACCCATAATCTTTTCGGTCAGTTCCATTGGTTCGAAATTAAAAGCGACTTCGGGGTACTTCTCTATAATCTTTTTACGGACTTTCTCTTTGAATTCTTCCATTGATCCATCATACACTTCTTTATTGACAGATATTTGCAGTATAGCTTCGTGAGAAGAATTACTGAAAAGGAATATCGGATTTATCGGAGACCCTGCGGGGTGCATACCTACAAATGCAGAGGTAATATTTAAACCGTTGTCAGGCAGTTCTGCTTTGATATCTCCTGTAATATCTTTAACAATCTGTTCTGTTTTTTCTATTCTGCTTCCCTGTGGAGCCTGTATGCGTATCTGAAAATCTCCATTATTGGAAACTGGCATTACATCAGTGCCAACAACTGTTAATAAAACGCCAGCAATTACACTCGCTACCAGCACATACACAACAAAAAGTGGGATAGCCTTGGTTGACCATTTACGCATCCTGTAAGAATAGTTTACCCGGAATTTTTCAAAAAAAGCTCGCTTTCTTGGAGTATTGGCTGCTGTGTTGTGCTTGTTCTTCATCATCCAGTTGGCCAGTATCGGTACAAAGGTCTGTGAAGCCAAAAAGGATGCAATCATTGCAAAGGCAACCGCCATCGACAGAGGCATAAACATATCTCTAGGAATGCCTGTCATAATGAAAGCAGGGGTCAATACAGCAAGAATACATAGTAAGATCAATAATTTCGGTATAGAAATTTCGATTAAAGCATCTATAATTGCCCGTTGCTTGGGTTTACCCATTTCCATATGTTGGTGGATATTCTCTATGGTTACTGTGGCTTCATCAACGAGAATACCGATGGAAAGAGCAAGACCACTCAATGTCATGATATTTATGGTTTGCCCTAAGAGATATAAAACAGTAACTGCTGTAAGAATGGCAATTGGAATAGTCAATACCACAATGATAGCTCCACGTGTGTCTCCCAAGAACAATAGTATGACCAATCCCGTGAAAACAGCTCCTAAAATACCTTCGTGTATAAGGTTGGAAAGGGAACGTTCGATATAATTTGATTGGTCAAATTCATAACTGACTTTTACATCTTCAGGTAATTGGTCTTTCAGCATCGGAATGGCAGCTTTTAGGTTCTCCACGGCATCCAATGTGGAGGCATCTGCTTTTTTGATAATAGGCAGGTAAACAGAACGTTTTCCGTTTATCAAAGCGTAGCCTACTGTTTGATCTGCTCCGTCCTCCACACGGGCTACATCGCCAACATATATAGTACGGTTGTCGCTTGTTTTTACAGGGGTCTTCAATAGTTCTGCAGGTCCTTTAGCGATAGAGTTTATAGGAGCCATCAAGTTTTCATCTCCTATGCGAATACTTCCAGCAGGAGATGGAAGACTATTTTTAGTGATGGCAACGGTAATATCTTCGGGGCTTAATCCATTGGCTTGCATTGCGTCAGGATCGATATTGATCACAATGGAACGTACATTTCCGCCAAAAGGAGCGGGAGAAGTAATGCCTGGGATTTGTACGAACATTGGTCTGATTTTGGTCAATGCCAATGTCTGTATTTCATTTACGGAACGCTGGTCGCTTTCAAAAACAAGGTTACCTACTGGAAGCGAACTACCGTCAAATCTTACTACCATAGGTGGAACTGCTCCGGGCGGTAGGAAACCCATTGCCCTTGAGACCGATGTTGATACCTCTCCAGCAGCTTGTGCCATATCCGTTCCGGGATAAAAGGTCAGCTTCATCAGGGTTAGCCCCTGTACGCTTTTAAAATCAATGTTTTTTACTCCACTCACAAAAAGAAGTACCTTTTGGAACTCGTTAGCCATAAACCCGTCCATATAAGCTGGGGACAGTCCACCGTAAGGCATAGCAACATACATCGCAGGCAATTCCACTTCGGGAAAAATGTCTACGTTTATTTTTTTTACGGTATTATAGGAAAAGAAAGCTATTGCTAGTACGACAACCATAATCGCAATTGGTTTTCTTAACGCAAATCTTATAATGTTCATATACGATTATTTAAAGGTTGTTGAATAAAAAGTCGAAATCTGCAGTTAGCTCCGCTTCATAAGCTAGCAATCCCCAATATTCACGTGAAGCCTCGATATGTACATTCTCTGCCTGTTCAAGCAAAATGCGTATCTGTAAAAGTTCGCTTAGCGTAATTAAACCGCTTTTGTACCTTGCGAGGTACATATTGTACGCATCTTGCGACTGCTGTACGGCCAGCTTCGTTTTCTGAAGCTGTTGGTATTGCTGAACAATTTTTGCCTGCGAAGCAGATAAATCTGCTTGCATTGCCAGCTGGTACTGTGATTGAAGTAGCTTCGTACTTTCGGCTTCTTTAAACAGTTGTTCGCCTTTCATCCGGTTAGTATGCAGATTAGTCAAATTCCAGGTAATGCCGACACCTGCCAAAAAATTATTGGTGGTATTGCTGAACCCGTCTTTCCATGCTCCCGATACGTTTCCGTTAGGGCTGATGCCAGTGCCCCGATAAGCATAACCACCCAGCAAGTTGATCGAAGGCAGAGAAGCTCTTTTTTGTGCCTCACCACTTAAAGTATAATACTCCGACTGCTTGTCTAGCGCATCTAATATGGGGTGCGAAGGATTAATGGTATTTAATTTATTTAAACCATTTTCTGTGGGATTACCGAAACGGTCGATTGATGCTGTGAAATCTATGGTATCATTGGCATACAACTCCAATAGTTTAATATAAGAAGCATTTTTAAAGCCATACCATTTGTCATGCTCGCCCATTGCCTGCACATACGATGATGAAGCAAGCAAGCTGTCTGCCGCAGGTCTTAGGCCTGATGCTGACAATCCCGAAGTTATTTTCCGGATGTCGTCAAGACGTTCGGCATTCTTTTGGGTCCATTGCAGCTTAGCATTATTGTAAAGAAGAATGATGTACCTTTCAGATAATGTCTTTTTTAGGTTGAGCAGGTAAGCATCTTTATCGCTGACCGATTTGTTATATAAAGCACCCGCAGCCTCGTTCTGCTTACGGAGCTTTCCGAAAGAGAACATTTCAAAATTCACAATAGCGGAGCCAAAGGTATTGGCTGCGGTAGAACTACCATCTAATGGTACTGGGCCATTTACGTTAAAAAAACCAGGCTGTGGGAAAAAACCACCTGCACTACCTTCGTAAGTTCCATAAGTATTTTGTGCCTGTGCGTTAATTTGGGGAAGCATATTGCCCTTAACTGCCCGTTGGTTGAATTTTGCGGCATCAATCTCCGATGTTTTTGCACTAATACCCGGATAATTTTCTTCAACTTTAGGCCACAAACTGCCTAAGGTGTGTTCCTTGTGTTGCTGCGCATATAGCGGAAAAGCAACAACAACGGCTAGCCACAACAAAGTGACCGCCATAATATGTTTTATCATATTGATGTACGATTTTTAAAAGCCGTCATGACGACTTCAGTTTATTTTTTAAAAAGGGAAAAAATAGAAATACATCCTAAATGAGACATTGCGTTCAAATTAGGAAAAGAAACTAAAGGGAGAAATGAATGAGAAGTTTTCGGTATTCTAAAAAGATAGAGATAGAATTACGAATTTTTCCACTACCACCATAAAGTGGGTGTTTAGTTTCTTTTCTTTCTTGGCGGATACCAAAAAAGAAAATAGTAGTAACTGCAAGAAGAATTACTGGTAATAAATCGTGAGGACTATACGATGATTTATGATCAATTTGGCTATCGACAAAATCAATCTGTGAACATTTTTCAAATGTATTTACAGATAAATTATGGTTGCCTTTAGGTATACCTTGTTCAGTTTTTGGAGGGAAACCAGCAAGTGTTTTAATACTAGCCTTAACTGAGCAAGATGAAAGAAACATCACAAGAAATGCAGCGAATACAAAAAGGTATCGCTGAAAACTTTTTAGACTATGTGATATTTTATTATCCATCAATATGCTAAAATACTTTAATTAAACTAACAATCCAAACGAAAGCCTGTGTTTTAATATTTTTTAACATCCACTACTATTTTAATTTGACGCTTTAGATAGTTTAAATTACCTGGTTAATTCATTCTTTTGTTCTGTCCACTCGTTAATACCACCTAAATAAATACTTAGGTTTTTAATTCCGTTTCTTCTCAATATAGAGTATGCCATTGCAGCTCGCACTCCGCTTTGGCAATGAACAATGACAGGCTTATCTTTACTGATTTTTTGAATATTTTTTTCTAATGAAGTAAGAACAATATTTTCTACACCTTTGATATGTCCGTTGTCGTATTCGCTTTCGGTTCGCACATCTATGATTTGAACATCTTTCTTGTTCAAGTGCTTTTTCAGTTCCTCAATGTTAACGAGATCGGATTTTTCCAGTGCCACATTCATCTTATTTAAGCTGATCACAAACCCGTAGATGTTGTCCATCCCGATACGCATCATCTTACGTGTCAGATCCTCCATGTGGTTTTCATCAGTTATCAATACAATTTGATGTTGATAATCTATCAAAGAACCTACCCAAGTGGAAAATGATTTTCCGTTTTCTATATGCAGGCTTCCCGGAATGTGAGCTTTGGCAATCTCGTTTTTATTGCGGGTATCAATAATCAGTAATTTGTTATCTATTGCTTTTTGAAAAGAGGTCGGGTTAAGTGTTGGATGAATAGGAACCTGTATCAGCAACGGTCGATCTACTTTATTCAAGTGCTTCATCATAGCAAAATATTTTGGTGGTGTTGGCTGCCCGTTCAAGATGTAGTGCACAAACCCCTTTTCATCATTTTTAAATTGGAATGCTTTGCTGTTCTGCTTTTCTTCCCTTAGTGTAGAATGAGGAATGGTACTTAGGCTCTTACCGCAGAATGATCCAGCCCCGTGTCCAGCCCATATCTCCAAATCATCAGGCAATTTTGAAAACTTCTGTATGGAAGCATAAAGCTGTTTTGCGCCAAGCTCCTGTGAGCCTTCTTGCCCAGCTGCTTTTTCCAGTAGGTCAGGACGACCAACATCGCCCACGAAAATAAAATCTCCCGTAATGGCTCTTTGTGGTGTTACAGGAACTTTCGTATCTCTTACCAAAAAAGTGATGCTTTCAGGTGTATGTCCGGGTGTGTGCATTACGCTAATTTCTACCTGTCCAATGAAGATTATACTGCCTTCCTTCAATCCCGTATGTGGAAATTGATATTGCCAATCTGTTCCTCCCTCATCAGATAGTAACAACTCTGCACCTGTGGCAGCAGCCAATTCACGGGAGCCACTTAAAAAATCTGCATGGATGTGCGTTTCAGTTGCTTTAATTATTTTGAGATTGTTAATTTTGGCAATTTCCAAATAGGTATCTATGTCGCGTTTGGGGTCAATAACAATAGCTTCTTTGGTATTCAGATCACCGATGACAAAACTTGCCTGTGCAAGTGTTTCATCATATACCCGCTCAAAAAAATAGCTTTGGGCTTGTAATTTATTTCCGTGAAAGAACAAGATTATAAATACAACCATAATAGTCGTAAACTTTCCTTTGATTAGCATAATCAACATTATTTAGAAATTCTTAACTCGCAAAGTTAGGCTATCTGTTTTCATTACACTGTAACTTTTGTTACATTGGTGGAATTGATGTTTTGTTATTCTTCTTTTTTAGTTGATAGGTAAAATTGAGATAGAGATTATTTTCATGCAGTTTTGTTGTACTATTCAAAGGTAAGCGAGTAATGTGCATATAACCAATGTCAAATTTTACATTTGGTACAAGTTTGTATTCGATATTCAGCCCTAAACGATCGTGATCAAAGAAATGATGGTATGTTGTGCCAGAAAGATTAAAAAGCAATTCGTCAAAAACACCAATCTTTAGTCTTCCAGTAAAGTCGTAGCGAAAGCCAAAACGGTTTCGAAGCCGGATGATGTCTGCTTGATTGTTGTCAAATATTCGATATTCGGCAGCTGACCTATCTACTATATAAAATTTTTTCAGTATCTCGTGTTGTAATTCAACTGCCGCCGAAAAACGAATTTCACTGCTTGGTATAGTAGTTTCGTCTAAATGTTTTTGAATAATCTTGTAGTTCTTAAAATAAGCTAAGGGAGATAAGGAAAATTTCACATCTTGACTGTGTTGATAATGTAACCAATTCCTGAAAGCAAACATCAAGTTTTCACCTAACATATTCTCGTTTTCAAAGCCGTTTTGTCTCCTGTGCTGAAGCTCGTTATCTATTTTAAATTTTTCGCCGACTGGAATGCTCAAAGTACCGCGAAACCAAGTGTTGTAATGTTCTTGTGCCTGTAAAGTTTGGACAATAAATATCCATATCGCTGTTACCAGCAATCTTTTAAACCAATACATAAACGTTAATTAATGAGGTAGCTTATCTCTAAAATAACCATACACCCATGTGCCAACAATCGCAAAGAATAAAGTTATAATCATCACAGTCACTCCAGTTCCAATTTGTGCGAAAATAGGTCCAGGACACGCACCTGTAATAGCCCAGCCTAAACCAAAAATAAGTCCACCAATGATCTGACCTTTATTAAATTTCTTATCATGAAACTCTATTTTTTCGCCATAAATGGTTTTTATATTAAGTTTTTTAATCATAAAAACCGAAATTGCACCAACTATAACAGCACTACCAATAACACCGTACATATGAAAAGATTGAAAACGAAACATTTCTTGTATGCGGTACCAACTGATTATTTCGGCTTTTATAAATACTATTCCGAATAATAAACCTACTATTAAGTATTTGATATTGTGGTACCATTTGTGCTCTAAATGGCTTTCATTTATGCATACTGTGTCTAATGAGCGGGTTTCGAAATCTTTGTTTTTATCTATATTTTTCATTTGTATTATAATTTAAAGAGAGAGAATTATTGGAAGTATAATGTTTGCCATAATTAATCCGCCAATAAAAAAGCAGCAAGTAGCAATTAGCGATGGCAATTGCAGATTTGATAATCCAGAAATTGCATGTCCACTTGTGTAGCCACCTGCATAACGAGAACCAAAACCTATCATAAAACCACCGACAACCATCATTAAAAATCCTTTTATTGTAAAGAGATTTTCCCAAGAAAAAATTTCTTGTGGCAACATTCCGTTGATATTTGTTATACCGTAGCTTGCTAATTCAGTTCTCAAATTCTCATTAATGATTATAGGGTTTGGATTGGCTAAAAAACTAAAAGCGATTACACCTCCAATTAGTATTCCAACTACAAAAAATATATTCCAAATTTCTTTTTTCCATCATATTTAAAAAAAGAAATATTAGCTGGCAGACAAGCTGCACAAGCATGACGTAAATTGGCACTAATGCCAAAATTTTTATTTCCTAAAATTAATAATGCTGGTACTGTAAGCCCCACTAACGGACCGGCTATGTACCAAGGCCAAGGTTGTTTCAAAAATTCTAACATTTATTTTTATATATTTTCGTTAATTAATCTTTCCAATTCTTTTAGAGGTACTATGCCCGACTGACGCCAAAGCTGTTTACCATTTTTAAATAATAATAAGTGGTACACTTCGTACTTTATGTGTTGTTGCTGCTTGAGGTTAATTGTCAACATCAATATTAATAATGCTTGCATCATCTCCTACATATTCCTTTTGAAGCTGCAGAATAAAAAATCTTGAGTTGTATCGAAAGGTGTCGTATGGCTTTCTGAAATGCAAAGGATTTTGTCGAAGCCATTTTCAAGTGTTTTGGTTAAACTTTGTTCAGAATATTGTTCGATTTCAAGACCACTGCATTTTGTTGGTCCGCTTTCGGAAAAAGTTCCAATCATCATGAAGCCAGTTACAGACATCCTTGCTATGTACAAATATTTTTCAATTTGTTCTGTTGTTGTTAGGAAGTGAAATGCTGCTCTATCATGCCAAATATCATATTGTCTATTGGGTTGAAATTCTGTAATATCACTAACTATCCAATTTACTTTTTTAGCTTTGTCTCCTAAGCGATTTTTAGCTTTTTCAAGTGCTTTTGCTGATATATCAAGAACACTAATGTTCTCATACCCCTGATTAAGTAAATGGTCAACTAATTTGCTGTCGCCACCTCCTATATCAATAATTTTTGCCTGTTTCCCCAATCTGAACGAAGAAATAAAATCAAGAGATGTTTTAGGCATTTCCTGTGTCCAGCTTACCTGGTTAGGGTTTTTAGTTTCGTAAACGTTTTCCCAATGCTGTTTTTTGTTATTTGTATCCATAATCACTAAATCTTTAATTTCCAACATTAAATTTGTTTAACTAACATACTTCTTCATAGGCTGTATTCTCCAATTTTTTGTTGTTTTTTGATATAGATGTATTGCAAGCCGAAACACCATAACATCCTATATTAAGTATAGGCATTAAAGAAAATAATCCACCCATTACCACAAACCACCATTCTTTTGACTGAATACCCTGTGCTATCACGAAAATGCCTAATGCCAATCGCAATACACGCATAAAATTCCAAGTTCTTAGATAGTTTTTCATAATCAATTTATTTTTCCAATAGCACAGCTCACATACGATTTTGCTTTTTTTAATAGGTCATTATTTCCTTTTTCGGGATAACCCATTTTTGAAAGAGCATTTATAAGAAATATTTTTTCAACCGTAGCATCAATAGTTACGGTTTCGGTGTCTTTGTCAATACTTACATTTTCAACACCATTTATTTTCATTAAAGCGGTTTTTATGCTGTTCATACAGCCACCACATTTAATGTTTTCTACTGCTATATTGTGTATCATCTTATTTTCTTTCTAAAAGTGCTAATGCCAAATGGCAAATACAAGGGGCAAAAACTAATGAATGATGTAAGCACAAATACTACTGCTAATATGCCTAATATGATTGCCAATGTTCCTGAAATGACATTTGTAAAGTACAAAACACCTATAACTACAGCAACTAGTATTCTGATTACTTTATCGACTGTTCCCATGTTCTTTTTCATTTCTCTATTTTTTTATGAGGTTAATAAACACTTCCGAGTTGGCTCTTGAAGGAATGCTGTTATAACATTCATCCATTGTTTTGATGAAATAATGCGGTTCAAAAACAGGTTTGTATTCGCAAGGGCAACCTCCAAAAGGTGGAAACGGTTGGTTAAATTGTTTGTCGAATAGCACACCTATTATTTTACCGTTTCCGTTGAGTATTGAAGCTGTTTTTTTTGAATATTCAATTCTTCTAGCAGGTGGAATGGCACAAAAAAATGTTTGCTCAATGATCAAATCGTAACTACCCTGATGATTGAAAAAGTCTTCGCACAAAACGTTTATCTGTGTTTTGTCAGCAAACTTTTCTTTTAACGCTTCAACTGCTTTTGGTGCAATATCTATTAGTGTAATGTTCGTAAATCCATTCGCTATCAAAAATTCTGCTTCATAGGCATTGCCACAACCCGGAATAAGAATAGCTGCATTTTTATCATGGTATTGTGTCATATACTCCGTAATAGCAGGCGAAGCCTGTCCCATATCCCATCCTGTTTCATTTTTCTGCCACCGTTCATTCCAATAGTTTTGGTCAAGTGGGTTTTCGCATTGTGTTACGCAACAGGCTATATTATTTTCTTCTTTACTCATTTATCAACTGATTTACATTTTCCCAAGTGCCACCGTTTATAACATTCTGAAAACCGCTCTGCTCCAAAATACTTTTTGCCTGTCCGCTTCTATTTCCACTTCTGCAAAAAACAACGATATTTTTCTTGCCCTTGAATTTTGGTAATTCCATTGGTACTTTATCCAATGGAATATTTACCGCTCCTTTTGCACTGCCTGCCGAAAACTCGTCAGGTGTGCGAACATCTACTAAAAACGCACCGTCTTTTATAGCTTCTGATAATTGACTGTTATCTGTTTTGCCAAATATTGCTGAAAAAAGTCCCATAGTTTTAAATTTTAAGCTTTTGTACAAGATGCTTCATTACATCCAATTGTTTTACCATTTTCTGCTAACCACTCTTTCATTCCTCCAGAAAAGTTTTTCACGTTTTTAAAGCCGTTTTTGGCAAGGATCGAATAGGCAATGGCTGATCGGTCACCTGCCTGACAATGTATAACCACCTGTTTGTCTTTGCTGATTTTACCCAAGTTGTCCTGTAATGTTCCAACAAAAACGTTTTCTGCACCTTCAACGTGTCCTGCTTCATATTCCGATGCACCACGAACATCTACTATCTGCACATTATCCTTTCCTATCTGGGTTTTAAATTCTTCCAAAGAAATGACATCTGAAGTATGGGGCTCAATTCCTGTAGCATTTACATCTGAAATATATCCGAAAATGTTGTCCAAGCCGATACGCATCAATTTACGGGTCAAATCTTCCATCTGACTGTCTTCGGCTACCAAAATAAACTGCTCTTGATAATTCAATAACCAACCGCACCAAGTAGCGAAAGAATTATTACCCTGAATGTTTAGCGTATTAGGAATAAAACCTTTGGCAAATTCTACTTTATTACGGGTATCTATTACCTTAATACCTTTTTCATAGGCAGAAATAAACTGCTCTTTGGTTAGCTCTGGATGTTTCGGAACATCTATAAGCAACGGGCGATCAACTTTGTTTAAGTGCTTCATCATCGCAAAGTATTTCAATGGTCGGATTGGTCGGGGTTTCAAAAAACACCATTTCAACGCCTGTCTGTAACAGTTCCTCCAATTTCTTCAATTCAGACCCTAAAAGGAAATGTACAGGAATGTTCAGACTGCGTAGCTGAACATTCAATAATTCAAGGGTACCGCCGTAGGCATCGCCTATACAAATAACCCCTCTTCTTCCTAATGCGAGGAATAAGGCTGCTTCTGCTGCCATTCCTGAGCTAAAAACCAAAGAAGCCTCTGTATCTTCTAACTCTGCCAATTTAGCTTCCAGTGAAGTGATAGACGGATTAAGGCCGTATCGTGTGTACAGGCTTCCTGCTTTATGCCCGTCCACAACATCCAACAAATCTTTAGTCGTATCGAAAGTAAAGGTTGTAGAGTTATATATTGGCGTATGTGGCGAACCGTGCTCGTTTGCTATTTCACCACTGTGTACGCATTTAGTAGATAGTCCTGTTTTTTTGTTACTTGGTTTCATAATTTTATCTTTTTTATTAAGTCTTATTTTTTATCAGCTTCTATCAATCCGTCCAAATCCCCTGTATAGGTTTTTACGTTTTCAAAACCGTATTTTTTCAGAATGGAATAGCCCATTGCCGCTCGTACACCGCTTTTGCAATGCACAATGATCTCTTTGTCTTTACTTATTTTGTTGAGACTGTTTTCCAAGTCTGCCAATACGATATTTTCTGCCGTTGCAATATGACCGGATTTGTATTCGTCCTTACTTCGTACGTCAATGATCTGAGCATTTTTGTTATTGAAGTATGGTTTAAAATCACTTTTAGACAGAACGTTCGTTTGCTTTAAAGCAATTCCCAATGATTGCGGATTGCTGACATACCCGTACATATTGTCCATCCCGATACGCATCAGTTTTCGGGTTAAATCCTCAATTTCGCTTTCGTCTGCAATCAAAACGTACTGCGTTTGGTAATTCAACAGCCATCCCATAAAGGTTGAAAATGATTTGTTGCCCTCAATATGCAGGCTTTTTGGAATATGACCTTTTGCAACTATTCCTAATTTACGAGCATCAACAATAGCTAGACCATTTTTCTGTGCTGTCAGGAAATCATGTGCACTTAATTTGTGGCGTTTTGGAACCTCAACCAACAAGGGACGGGGCATCCTGTTCCATTGCTTCATTGTAGCAAAATAATTTGGCGGTTCTGGCTGCCCGTCAAGGATGTATTTTACAAACCCTTTTTCATCATTTATAAATTGAAAGGCTTTGCTTGTCGATTTCTCGTGTTTTAAGGTAGATTGTGGTACATCACTTAGCGATTTACCGCAGAACGAGCCTGCTCCGTGACCTGGCCATATCTCTAAATCATCGGGAAGGGTTGCAAAACGTTGCATGGAAGCGAATAACTGTTTTGCTCCAATATCCTGTGAGCCTGTCTGTCCGGCTACTTTTTCCAATAAATCGGGACGACCCACATCACCTACAAAAATAAAGTCGCCTGTAAATGCTTTTTGAGGTAGGCTGGAAACGGACAGATCGGTCAGTAAGTAGGTCAAACTTTCGGGCGTATGCCCCGGCGTGTGCATGGCCTGCAATATAATACTACCCATTATGATTTTGTCGCTATCTTTTATTGCCTTGTGCGGAATTTCATATTTCCAATTAGGGTCGGTTTCGCCCGATAGTACCAATTCTGCTCCTGTAGCATATGCCAACTCAGGAGCACCGCTTAAATAGTCAGCGTGGATATGAGTTTCTGTTACCCGAGTAATTTTCAGATTATTTTCTTCGGCAATTTTTAGATAGGTATCGATGTCACGTTTCGGGTCAATGACAATAACCTCATTGCTTTGCCTATTGCCCACGACATAACTGGTCTGTGCCAGCGTGGAGTCAAATACCCGCAGGAAAAAAAGAGTACCTGCCGAATAGTTTTCAATGCTATTTTTATGCTCTGTTTCCTTTTGTGGCGGGTCTAAGCTGACCAGCGGAGAAGCAATCAATGGCGAAGTAAGACAAGCCGCACCAAATAAAGCCCCTGTTTTTAAAAAATTTCTTCTGCTTTCCATTATATCTTTAGTTTTTAGATAGTTAAACTTGTTATTTTTCCAATGTTTCTTTCATCCGTACCCAAACAACAATACCTGAAATGAATGTTATGATACCTGCAATATGGACTGCCCACATGAGTCCAAAGAAGTTTCCTACGATACCAGCCATCAGCGCACCTATGGCGTACCCCATATCCCTCCAAAATCGGTAAACACCAAGAGAAGATGCCCTCCAATTTGGGTGTGCAGCATCACTTATAGCGGCTAACAATGCTGGATAAACCATTGCAGTACCTAAACCTAAAAGAACTGAACCGACCAAACCTGCGGTCAATGGATCCAAGATCTCCATACCAATAACGATATGACCCAATACCTGTATGAACATCCCCCAAACAATGAGCGGTTTTCTTCCCCATTTATCGGCTAAAGGTCCGGTCACGATTTGCCCAACACCCCATACCACCGGATAGACGGCTTTTATCCACCCGACACCCTCCAGACCGACACCCAACGACATAAAGAGCAAGGGAAATACACCCCAAGACATCCCGTCATTGAGATTATTGATCAGTCCTGCCTGTGAAATAGAAAATAGATTTTTGCTTTTGAACGATGTTTGTTTAAATACCCACCACAAATTCGGCTTGTGGGCTTCTTCGCCCGAGGTAGTTGCCTGAATTTGGGCAGCCTCTAATTCTGCGTGTTTCCGCGTGTCTTTTACCAAGAAAATGGACAGTAATATCCCTACAATGGTATAAGCAATCCCGATATAGAATGGCTCGGGTCTTAATCCGTAGTGCGAAGCCAAGTAACCTGTTAATAAAGCCGTCAGCCCAACTGCGCCATAACCTGCAGCTTCGTTTAGCCCCATTGCCAAGCCTCTGCTTTTCTTTCCCACCAAGTCAATCTTCATATTAACAGTCATTGACCAAGCTAATCCCTGGCTAACGCCAAGCAACACATTGGCAAACAAAATCCAATTCCAAGATGGTGCAAAAGCCAATAAGAATGGAACAGGAAGACCGACAAGCCAGCCCCAAATCAATACTTTCTTTCGGGTGTACTTGTCTGCCAAGACACCGGAAATCAAATTGGTAAACGCTTTGACTATGCCAAATGCGATTATGAAGGAAAAGACAACAATATCTGATTGTATGTTAAATTCTTCAGTCCCAACTAATGGCACTACGGTTCTTTCCAAACCGACCATACCGCCGACCATCATATTGACGAGGACAAGTAAGGTAAATTGTTGCCAGTTTTCTTTTAATCCTAATTGTATATTCTTCACTTAAAATCCTGTTTTAAAAGGTCAGGGTTTGGTCTGCCGTTGCAATCCAATTGCCCAATTCCTCCATATTACTCATTTCTGTTCCCTCGATAATTTGCTCGGCGGTCAGCCCTCTTGCATCCGAACAGCTTCCACATAGTTTTACTTTAGTTCCTTTGTTCAGGGAGAGTTTCATCATACGCTCTATATTATAGTAGCCGTTAGGGGTTTTCTGTCCAGCAATAGCGCAACTGACGGCATCCGCCATTAAGAAGATATTTACCTGAATGTCTGAATAGCTTTTATTCATTTGGTTGGCGATGCGTAAGCCATTATATGCTTTTTATGTTCCGTATGGCGCATCATTGATGATGATTAAAATAGTCTTGCTCATTGTACTTGCTTTTTGGTTAGAAAAAATATAGGTTATGAAACCGCACACCTGTTTGCTCCAGCTTCCAAATCCGCAGGATTAATGCCCTCGTAGCTTCCGCTTCTGTTAAGCGTGGCAATCTGAATGTAATTTGGAGGTGTAGCCGGAATGCGTTTTATCGTTTGTTCTACAAACTCTGCTTGCGACAATTTTAGTAGCTCAATCTTTCCAAACAAATTGGAAACGGTATCTGTAATCAGTTCTTTGTCAAAAGCAACTGCATTGGAAGTATGTGCTGGTAATACTGCTGTACTTCCGTTCAATGCTTTTATTTTCTCCAAAGAAGCAAACAGTTGATTGGCTTTTTGTACAGCTTGTTTTTGGTCTGCTTTAAGGTCAGGTCTTCCTACGCCATTGGTAAATAGCGTATCGCCCGTTAAAAGATATTTTTCGTTGATAAGGTATGAGATACTTTCGGGAGTATGTCCAGGAGTATGAATAGCTTTCAATTCACTTTCACCAAACAGGATTGATTGTCCGTCTTTGAATGGTGTAAAAGGGTATTCAACATCTGCACCCTCTGTAAACAATTGTGTTGCTTCTGTTGCTTTAACCAATTCGATAGTACGTGAAATGTAATCAGCGTGAATATGGGTGTCCATTACATATTTGATTGTCCAACCGTATTTTTTTGCTAATTCTAAATAGACGCTTGGGTCTAAGGACGCATCCACAATAATAGCTTCATTATCGGATCCGATAATGTATGAGATACAACCTTTGGCTACACGCCTTACCTGTACAATCGTTACATTTTCATCTTTTATTTCTGCTGTGTTCCACGCATAGTTCCAAGCTTTCATACCTCCTTGTAAGGACGAAGCATTATAACCTTTTCCGTTCAGTATTTCGGCAGCGATAAGGCTCGTTTTTCCTCCGGCACATACGGTTACAATGGGAGTGTCTTTGTCAAACGCAGTATCATCAAAGACCGTTTTATCGCCATTCACAAGACCGTTATACACGTTCTTATGAACACTGCTGGCAATTTGCCATTCTTCTCTTTGTTCCTGTGGTCTTATGTCCAATACGACCACTTCTTTGCCGTCCTGAAACATTTTTTGTAGTTCTGCTACTGTTATTTCCTGTGTACTCATAACTGATGTCTTTTATTAAGGCAAAGATAAAGAAAAAAATAACTATTCAATAGAATTATTGAATAGTTATTTTTTGAATAAGTTCTCTTGTTTAAATAACCTTGGTTGAAATGCATAAAAACGAAAAGGGTATCCCAATTTAATTGAGATACCCTGTCACAAATTATCTTATTCGTGTCTTTACGAAACTTCAGTCTTTTCTATAGGATAACCTTTTAACGCCCATTCTGGAAAACCCTCATCTAAGCGAATTGCATTATAGCCATTTTTCGTAAGCATTGCAACAGCTTCATCTGCATAGACACAAAAGGGACCTCTGCAATATGCCACAAGCATTTTTCTTTTGGGAAAATTCTTTAATGAATTGCCCAACTTCTCTATTGGTGTTGATAATGCCTTGTGGATATGCCCCCTTTTATATTCTTCTTCAGGTCGTACATCCAATAGTATCACTTCATCATTTTCAAGCATTGTTGCCAAGGTATCGACATCGATAGCCTGCATATCTCCGCCTTGACCACTACGGAAATCACTGATGACCTTTTCAACCTCGGCATTAAAAGTCATACCCAACTCCCGAAGAGATACCATCGTGCTATACATACTTTCGCTTGCAAGTGAATAGTTGATAAAATTACCGTTACGGTTTATCTTGACAAGCTTTGCATTTTTAAGGTTCTGCAAGTGCTGTGATGTATTTGCTATAGAAAGCCCTGTATTTTTTGCTATTTGTTCAACACTAAATTGCCCTTGCGCCAATAGGTCTATTATTTCTAACCTATGTGGGTTAGCCATCGCTTTAACGATTTTAGATAATTCCGTATATACCTTGTCTTTAAATTCTCGTTTGTTCATTTTTATCAATTATCTAATGAGGTAATCATCATTAACTTTCCTGTTGCAAAGGTATAAAAATCTATTCAACAAAATAATAGAATAGATGCGTTATTATTACTATCACTCTTGTATCAGATGCTGTAAGTTCGGGTCGTTCTTGATACGCTCCAATTCCAATGCTATAATCTGTACAATATCTTGTTTTATCTGACGGTAATTGCTTTCAATTTCCTGTTTCATTTTGTCTTCTCCGTGTTCATCAACAAAGGATAAGATTTCCGGTATCTTCTGATATACCTTAGTTTCTGTGGCAACTTTTTCATTGTCCACGACAATTTCAGCGTGAAATATTTTTTGCTCAATACGTTCATCAAAATTGTCCGAAACTGAACCCACAAACATTCCTTGTGTAAGTGTTGAGATTTTAGAAGCCGGAATAAGGCTGTCTAACTGTGTGGAAATAGAGGTAGATTTATCATTCCTGTTAATCGTCATGCTTTGGCGTTTCTGCAATACTTTTCCGAAGCGTTCCGAAAGGCTTTTTGCCGTTTCACCAACTACCTGTCCACTGAAAATATTACCAACGGTATTTTGTATAACCTTAGCTTCTTTATCTCCGTAATCACGGATAAGCTGGGAAAAATCTTGAAAACCTAAGCACACGGCTACCTTATTACTTCTCGCCGTTGCAATCAAATTATCCAATCCCCTGAAGTAAATAGTGGGTAGCTCATCAATGATAACAGAACTCTTCAATTGTCCTTTTTTGTTGATGAGCTTTACAATTCTTGAATTGTACAATCCCAACGCTGCTGAATAAATATTTTGACGGTCGGGATTATTACCAACACATAAAATTTTTGGCTCTTTTGGATTGTTGATGTCTAAAGAAAAATCATCGCCAGTCATTACCCAGTACAACTGCGGGCTAATCATTCTTGACAACGGAATTTTTGCAGATGCGATTTGTCCCTGTAATTGGTCTTGTGCTCCGCCTTGCCACGCATCCATAAAAGGCGATAAGTAATTTTCCAAATCAGGATATGAAGTTAAAATCGTGAATACGTCCGAATACTTTTTGTTCAGTAATTCAATAGCGTGTGGAAAGGTACAATACTTACCGTTTTCATAGATTTTCAGATACCAAATAATAGCAGCCAAAAGAATGATTGGGCTTTCCACGAAGAAATCCCCTTGCTTCTGTATCCAGCTTCGGTTGAGGTTAAGCATTATGGTATAAGCCGCTTCATAAGCATCCGAAATGTCCGTCATAAAGTCGGGGTTCAAAGGATTACAACGGTGGCTCTTGCGTGGGTCGTCAAAATTTATCACATAAAATTTCGGCTGAACTTTGTATTTATCCCGATGCTTCAATAAGTGGTTGTATGCAATGGTAGATAGGTCGTCAAACTTGAAATCGTAGATGTACATTGAGAAGCCTTTCTCAATCTGCTGCTTGATGTAATTGTTTACGATTGCATAAGATTTTCCTGAACCCGGAGTACCCAACACAATCGAGGCTCGAAAAGGATTGACTATGTTAATCCAGCCATTGTTCCACTTTCCTTTGTAATAAAACTTCGTGGGGAGATTGACAGAATATTCGTTTTCCATTAAACGAGTTTCCTGCTGAAAACTTTCGTTCTCGTTGTTGAATACATCGTCCATCAGGTTGTTGCGGAGCAAACGGCTCATCCAAACTCCGGCTACCATTAAAGCAACATAACCTAAACCTGTAGAAAGAATATATAGAAATGTGGCAGTAAGTAAAGGTAACTTCAATAATGGAAAGTTCAGAAAAAATAGGACAAAGCCAATTGCCAAAGCCACATAGATTTTAGACCAGGTTATCTTCTCATTTTTTACGCCTTTAGTTCCCAGGCAGTTTAAAGCCAGCAATACCAACGCAAATACTTTGGTGTATAAATTTTGCGAAAACAAACCCGCAGTTCTGTCGAAATTCCCTAAAATTTTGTTGATTATTTCTAATGTCCATCCACGTTCTTTAAAGAAACCGTAACAGAACCAGTAAAGATGCATCAGTACCAAAAGAATACTTACTGCCCTCATAAAAGCCATTATCTTGGCAAGCCCTCTTAAATCGTCTTCTCCCTGCATCATTTTAAGATTTAATGTTCGGGCGTGAATTTAAAGGCTGTTGCTATCGGCTCTTAAAATGTGGAAGTTATTGGCGGTATTTGGCGGTATTTGGCTAAATGTTTATTACTGACTTCTTTTGCGTTTACGCTTCTTCTTCATTTTATTAGCAAAATCTTGTTCCTCATAATCTTCGCCCTGTGCTTCGGGAAGCAAACCGCCTAATGCTTCAATCAAACCGTCTTCGTGTTTTTCAGTAGTATTCAGGAAGTCGAACAAGTGATGAGGTTCTTCCGCAGAAAGATCTGCATCATTTGGTCTTGATATTTTCGATTGTAATTCAACTGGTTCTTTTATCCCAGATTTGATATTATTATTCCAATAATCATTAAAGGTATTGGCAGAAAGTTCCTTGCCCAAACGTGAACCGTTCCAAACCGTTTTAGAATTGTGGTCTATAAAAGTTATACCATAAATTCGACCTGTGTCATTCCTACGAACCACAACGTTAATGCCCTGTTCGCTCAACTGATTTTTAAAAGCCTGTTCGTTATTTGTAGATTGCAGAGCAAAGGTAACGGCAGCTTTAATGGTTGGTTTTGTCGGTTGGTTTTTTAAAGCCTCTTTGCTTTTTGCAAAATGCAATTCTAAAGCAGGAAGTCCAGCACTTTTTCCGAATAAGGAAGCCTTGAATGGATGCCCGGCTCTTTCGCCTTTCTCATTTAACGGGATGTACAACAAACCCTGTTGCATTTTCCCTAGCAATTCGCCCTCCACTTTTTCGGCGGTAATATTGAACAGGGAAAGCAAAGCATTATATTCACCCAAAGTTTGGTACTGGTAGTAGTTAGGCAGGTGGCGGACAACCGAAGCGATTTGGCTTTTTACATCTCCAGCTTTGTAATCTACCGGATGGAAAATCTTGTCTTTCTGTTTATGTTCTTTATCAGCTGCGGTTATCAATCCATATTTCCTTTCCAGTTCACGGCAAATATTCATAGACCGCATTTTCTCGAATTTATCTGAAATCTTTTTGCCCACTTCATCTACGCAAACCGATACGATATGAATATGACTGCGATCAATATCGGTATGCTTAAATACTACAAATGGTTGTTCACCGTAACCCATTTCACGCATATATTCTTCCGCCATTTCCCTAAACTTATCATCATTTACTTCATCCTTGGGATCAGGATTGAGTGAAATATGTAGGGTATGTTTCTCGGTATTGCGGTTGACTACTAGATAAGGTTCAAAAGATTGAGCCAATTGCGCAACAGAATAATGACCGTTGGCAGTTTCAATCATCTTGTTTGCAAACAAAATCTGTCCGTTTTCATTCTCCACTTTGAGCTGATTGTACGCCAATGCTCCGTATAAATTTCCGCTTCTTCCGATTTTTGCTATCATTTTTACTGCTATTTTTTCAAATGTTTTGCTTCAAATTCTTCAGTTATCTGAATGATTTTTTGGCATAACATCGCCATTTCAGCAGTTTGTTTTTCTAATTTATAGAGGAATGCTGCGGCTTTTTTCTCGGAAAAATTCTTGTACAAAAGCTTCACTATTTGGTTGTAATTGACACCCACAGAACGAAACTGACTATGAAACGAGGTTAATCTCATATAAAAATCAACTGTTCCTTTATCAATTTTAACCGATTTCATTTCCTTGCCAAACAACAGGAAAATGATAAACTTTGCTTTGTTAGGCATTCCCGATGCTTCAAAAAGCGATAAAAGTTTGGCATTTTCTTCATCAGTAAGACGAAAGACGTGGCGGTGGATACTTGGGTCGGTTTTTGCCTTCCGTCCGCCTTTATTTTGTTTTCTGTTATTATTCTCATTCATCACTAATCCATTTTAAATTCACACAAAACCTCGACTTCGGAGTGGTTTTTTAAGCTCCCGGCAGGGCAAGTTGTTTTGAGGCACTAACTCGGTTTCGAGTGCCTCAAAACACAACTTGCCGTGTTCTGTCGAACACAAAAATCCGCCCTGCGGGACGGATTAAATGTAACAGGGAAAAACGGCTCGATGCCGTTCCTGTTGCCCTCCGATTTGTCAAAAGAATTTTGCATAAATCCATTAATAAAAATCATTGTACAAAGTAAAGCCCTGTTTACGAAAGCATTGTACTGTATAGCAGTGCCAAACACTGCCTTTGAACGCCAAACACTGCCACACCGCAATCAGCGGGCAAATCAATCGCTTTATTTGCCGTATAATTTTAGTGCAGGTAGTAAAAAATGTATCTAAACAAAGAAGAAAATCAGGTTTGCAAACAAGCGGTTTGGAATAAAAGCATAGGGTTTTAAAAGCATAAAACAATAAAAGTGTAAAAGCATAAAAGCGGTAAAGCAATTTACTAGCTACAAGGTTTACCAGTTGCTAAAAATGATTACCCACCAAGCGGTAATGAAAGCAAATAACAATCAAGAAAATTTCCAAAAAGGGAATACAGGCATACGGGAAATAGGTGCTATTTAAATACACCAATATTCAAACCTGTCAAACAAATAAAATGTGTAACAATAAATCTTTAAATAATGGAAACAGAAAAGAAAACTTTAAAAATCAGTTTTTCAACGCCTAAAGGCGGTGTTGGAAAATCTACTATGACTGCACTACTTTCAAGTGTATTGCATTATCGTTTAGGATTTAATGTCCTTGTAATGGATTGTGATTTTCCACAACACAGCTTAGCCAATATGAGAGAAAGGGATTTGAAAACTATTATGCAGAATGATTACCATAAAAGATCTGCAATGAAATTGTATCAAAGCATCAATAAAAAGGCATATCCGATTATCAGTTGTAAAGCGGAGGATGCCTTGTCAAAGGCTTTGGAATACGTAAATCAATCTACAATAGAGCCTGATATAACTTTTTTTGACCTTCCCGGCACAGCTAATACAAAAGGTGTGCTTACTACCTTAAGAACAATGGATTTTATTTTTTCTCCAATCAGTGCTGACCGTCTGGTTATGGAAAGTACGTTGAGCTTTACTAAAGCATTCCTTGGCTTACCCGAAACTGCTGAGAGTAATGAGGATCAGAAAATGTGGATGTTTTGGAACCAGGTAGATGGCCGGGAAAAGACAGGAATATACGAGGCTTATCAAAGTGTCATTAACGAGCTTGATTTATCTGTAATGACCTCAAAAATCATGGATAGTAAACGTTTCAGGAAAGAAACGGATGATACCTTGAACAGTGTATTCCGGTCAAGTTTGCTACCTGCCGAACCACAGCTTATGAAAGTAACTAGAATGGATTTGTTTGTTGAGGAGTTTTTAAAAATTGTTAACCTCTAAAATAGTTAAGTATGTCAACAGATAAGAGAAGAAAAGACTTCGATAAACCTGTTGTTGATGAAGAATTAATCATGAATATCATGAGTGGTAATCAGTCTTTTACTGTACCCGAAGCCAATCAACAACAGGAAATACAGAAGGAAACAAAACCAAAAGAAAAAGCCCGCAATAGTTCCTCAAAGAAGGTGGATTATGAGGAGACATTTCTGGTCAATCGGTTTCCTTCAGGTCGAAACGGAAAGGTCGTTTACATACGTCCCGAATACCACGAAAGGTTAATCCGCATTGTGCAATTAACAAGAGAAGAAAAGACTACACTCTATTCTTATATCGACAACATCCTTGAACACCACTTTAGGGAGTTTGGGGATGATATTACTGATTATTTCAACGAACGTTTTAAACCCATTTTATAGTTATGGAAATAGTAATTGTGATATGCCTGCTGATTGTGATTGCCCTGCTTGTGCAGGACAAGATTGTAATCAAAAAAAGTTCAGAAAGAAAACCGATACAGGAAAAAAGCAACCCTAAACTGCCCGATATTATGGGGCAACCTAGACCTAAGAGAAGCCTTTCGGTGCCAAACAATGCCACCGAAAGCCAAGTTGAAAAACCAGAAATAAATCCTGATAATTTTGACATAGAATACGACGAAAATGAAAACGTCGGCATTCAAATTCCGCAGGAAGAGCTGGACGAAGTTTTCAGTAATATGCCTGATTTTGGGGAAGAGGAGGAAGAATGGAATAGGTACGAATTATCCGATGGCGATAACGGTTTCGCCCAAGGGGTTACCTTTGAAGAACTAAGCTCCGTGGGGATACTGCTTCAAAAAGAAAAACTGGAGCAATCTCAAAAGGAAACAGCGATAGCTATAGTTCAGAAAATACAGGGAACCGAATTATTCAGCCTTTTGGAAAATTCTATGGAAGGCACTTCTCGTAAAATAGCAGAGCTATTGGATAGTAGCCTTTCTTCTGAAACGGAAACCAGTTCTTCCACTTTGCGGAAAAATGATTTGGAAAATTTCGACATTGGGGAGTTTGTATAGACTTCCCTTTGTCTTTTAAAACAACGAAGTATGGAAAGAGAATTGCCCAGTATAAATATCGAGGGAACAGATTTCTTGATCGATATAAATAAGGTCGAGTTAAGGGAAAAAAACAATCCAGTCAATACCATTTCAATTTACGTAATGAGCGATGTAGAAGATGGCTACGCTTTTAACTATAGTCTACAGGAGAAGAACATTCCGAACCTTATAAGTAACGGAGAAGACACTTCAGTAAAGATACCGGAACTCGTTGTGCTTGATCCAGCAGGAATGGCAGAAAAGTATAAGCTAACACCCCAAGAATTAGAAAATAAAACAGACTTCGACTTGATGGTGGATCAGACGGCATTCAATGACAGAACCCAAAAGGGAATGCTTCCTACAATCAATATTGAAGGTCATACCTTCTATGTTGATATCCGAATGGGTATGCTTCGTCCTAAAGATGATTTTTTGTCAAAAGGAATCGTCTTTGATGAAATAGATCATTACTTCTCCGAGGAAGCGAATGCTTACATCATTCCCTACAATCCCAAAATACATGAATTCCAAGAATTAGACTACGACAGCATTCTGGAATTACCAAAAGACCTTATCGCAGTTCAATTCCCTTTCCAAAGAGAACTTGACCCTATCGGATGGAATCGAAACGGAGGTTGGAATATCAAAGAAGATTTAAAACGTATAGGTTTAAAATCTCATTTTGAAGCAAAGACAATTCCCTGGAAGGAAACATTTCTACCACAAATAATAACAGAAAACCTGAAGGTGCTGAAAGAAAAAATGACCAAGAAAAAACTCCAAAACAAACCTGTTTTCTCTTCAAAAAAAGAGCAAGGAAACAAAGGACGAAAAATGTAGCCTTATAAAAAAGGATTAGAAAGAAGCCCGTCAGACAGCATTTTGTTCTGACGTGCTTTATGCCAAATTATTGATGAAATTACCACTCACTGCACAGCAATGTCCAGAAAACCTGTAAAGCGTGGGAGAATGGAGAAAGTAGCAACCTATCCATCTTCGCTGGCAGATTGCTTGAAATTATTATCTTAATTGGACTAAAGTATTTGGATATGTTATTAAATACGCAAATATTATAGGGTTAAACCTTTTTTAATAGCACACTTACAAACATCAACTCGCACAGCAACTCAATTTCGATACGTCTTTTCCGAAAGTTATTGCTGCTAATTTTATGCCTTCTCCCAAAGTCAAATAAGGGTAGAAACTGTCTGCTAAGTCTTTCACTGTTATTCTGTATTTGATTGCCATACTTAATTGTTGGATGAGTTCTCCACCTTCGGGTGCGACTACTCTTGCGCCTATAAGTTTGTCAGTTTCCGAGTTACGAATGAGTTTGATGAAACCCCTTGTGTCGTTGGCTGCTATGGCTCTCGGTACGTCTTTCAATTCCAATTTTGACACTTCAAACGGAATGCCTTTTGATTCTGCCTGTGCTTCATCTAAACCTGCCCCTGCAATTTGTGGGTCAGTAAACACCACCCAAGGTAAAGAAGAATAATCGGCTTTATTATCTGTTCCTGAGAACGCATTTTCAACGGCAATTTTACCTTCAAAAGCGGCTGTATAAACAAATGCAGGGGTGTTGGTTACGTCACCTGCTGCGTAAATGTTAGGTAGATTGGTTTCCATTTTTTCATTTACAGCGATATGTCCGCTTTTGGTGAGTTCCAAACCAATGTTATCTAACCCTAATTGGCTTGTATTGGCTTTTGTGCCTGTGGCAATTACTACCTTACCTTTTTCTATAATTTGCGTAAATGAACCGTCAGGACATTTACAGTGAATGATGGTTTCATTCCCTTGTTTCTCGAATTTCACGGCTCTGAAATTAGGTAAGATTTCAATGCCTTCTTTTCGCATTTGGGTTTCCAATGCTTCACTGATGTCTGGGGTTTGTGTCCGTAGAACACGGTCGGTAAATTCAATGATTCGGACTTTAACGCCTAAACGATTGTACGCCATTGCAATTTCCAAACCTATGTAACCTGCTCCCATAATGGTCAAGCTTTCGGGTTTTTCTTCCAAGTCGAAAAGGGAAACGTTGGTCAAGTAGTCAATTTTGTCCAATCCTTCAATAGTCGGAATGTTGGTCGTAGCTCCCGCAGCAATTAAAAATTTGAGGGCTTTGTATTCCTTGCCGTCAACCAAAATGGTTTTGTTGTCTTTGAATTTTGCCCAACCTTTTAGCATAGTCAGGTTTTCAAAATCGCTTACCACATCCATATATTTTTTCTCTTGAAGTGTGGCTACTAATTTTTTCTTGTCTTTGATGATTTGAGCAAAATCAATATCAACGCCTTTTGGTCGGATGCCTTCAAAGTTGGAATGTGTAGCGTGATAAGCCGACTCGCCTGCACGAATAAGATTTTTAGAAGGCACACAACCCACGTTGACACAAGTACCACCAAAGTCCAAACCACCGTTTACCATTAAGGTCGTTAAACCTAAACTTTCGGCTTTTATAGCTGCCGAAAATGCAGCCGAACCGCCACCGATAATGATTAAATCAAATTGATTATTCCTACTATTTCCATTTTCAGAAATTTCACTTTTTACACGATAGTTTTTTGTGCCGTTAATGGTATTGATGATTTCTTCTTTACTTGTTTTGGTAGGGTCAAAAGAACATTCACAAGTAGCTTTTGGATAGCTCACATTTGCTTCTTTTACACCTTCGTTTTTGGAAAGTAGTTTTTCAATGCCTGTGGCACAATGGTCGCAGGTCATACCTGTGATGTCAAGTTTTATGGTTTCTTTGTTCATAATGATTTCTCTTTTTGATTTTCCTTGAGGATTTCGGCTTTATAACCTGTCTGCTCAATAACTTCGATGATAGCATCAGGATTCGTTTTCTTTGGGTCGTAATGGATAGTTGCCAAATCACCCGGATATTTCACTTTGTGTTCAATAAAGCCGTCCACTTCTTTGAGGGCATTTGAAATATGGTTGGAGCAACCTGCACAAGTCATTCCCGTTATTTTCAATTTCAGGGTTTTACCTTCTTGCTGGTTTGTATTTGCTGTTTGTGCTTTACTGTCATTCGGTTTGCAACATTGAGCATTAAGCTGAGCAATTCCAATTAGGAACAAAGCACTCAATAGAATTAAATTCTTTTTCATAGTATAATTATTTAATTAAGTTCTTAAATACGAGGGGCAAAAAAATACTATTTCTTGCCAACCACTTTGTAACCTGTACCGTTGATGGCTTCTTCAATTTGAGCAAGACTCACTTTGGTTTGGTCAAATTCTACTTTGGCAGTCGCTTCTTCATAAATCGCATCTACCTTAACAATGCCTGGTAATTTGTTCACGTCATTTTCTACGTGTGAAGCACAACCATTGCAAGTCATTCCTTTTACATCAAAAGTTACCGTTTGGATGTCAGAAGCATTGACGATTACAACTTCCTTGTTGTCGTTTGAAGGATAGAAAATGTGTGCATAGTTTGGAAAAGCGAGCATTAAGGCTGCAAACACGGTTACAATTCCCAAGAATGTTTTGGTCTGCATAAAGGGTTTCTTTTCGTCTTCTTCGCAATCGCATTGGATTTCTTCAGCTGTTCGTGGTTTAAGTTTCTGATACCAAGCAAAGCCCAACACCAAAACGGTGATGCCTATAAGATAAGGTCTTGCTGGTTCCATCCACGAAAATGTAGATGCCACTCCCGATGCTCCTGAAATAAGTGCCAATACTGGTGTAATGCAGCAAAGTGATGCTGCTACTGCCGAAAGCACTCCCGCTCCGACAAGTCTGTTGTTTTTCTTGTTCATACTGTTTCCTTTTTTGAATTGTTTATGATGTGTTTAAAAAATGGACGAAGTAAAGTCAGTTGCTCTTGTTTCAAAGAGTAGAAAATGGTTTGTCCTTCTCTTCTCCCTTCAATGACGTTTCCGTCTTTTAGTTTTCTGAGGTGTTGCGAAACGGCAGGAATGCTCATTCCGAGAATGTCTGAAAGGTCGCAAGGGCAGAGTTCGTTTTCTTCTTCTAAGAGAAATAAGATTTTCAACCTTACTTCGTTTCCTGCCAATGCTAAAAGTCCACTCAGTTGGCTGAATGCCTTGTCGTTGGTTTGAAGTATTACTCTACAATTGTCTATTTGAACCTTGTCGGCAAAAACTCTAATGCATGATTGTTTGTTCCCCATAATTTCCCTATTTATGATTTACTAATCCGCAAAATTAATGATAAAATACTTATTAAGCAAATTCTTAAATAAGTACTTTTAAACAAGTTTTTTTTTAATTGATAGGAATTAGACTCTTTTGGTTTTGTAATGTGCATAAACAGATCAATAGAATATCCAGTGGCTTTTCAGGGGAATGGATAATTCATAAATTCAAAAGGGAAGTGTTCTATCAACTATTCTGAATCGAAAAGTTTGGCTTTAATTCATTTTTTTTCTTGCGGTTTTCGCCACTCGCTGCCAAGTAATTCCTCTCACTACCACTTCGTTGTAACGCCTCTATTTTCACGACATCTTTGTCCAGAAAGCCCGCAGGAAGCGGGGAAATAATAACAAATTAATGTGTTTAAATCATGGAAAAACAAAGAAAAAAAGTTTTGCTGGCAGCTACTTTAACGCTCTCAGGAATCAGTGCATTCGCCCAGGGAAATGGTACAGCAGGTATCACGGAAGCTACCCAAATGGTAACGTCTTATTTCGACCCCGCAACCCAATTAATCTACGCCATAGGTGCAGTAGTCGGGTTAATCGGAGGTGTTAAGGTGTACAACAAATTCAGTTCGGGCGACCCCGATACATCCAAAACTGCGGCAAGCTGGTTTGGTGCGTGTATCTTTTTAATCGTGGCAGCTACCATCCTGCGTTCATTCTTTCTTTAATCCTCTAGTTTATGAACAATTACAACATAAACAAAGGCATAGGAAGAACGGTGGAATTTAAGGGTCTGAAAGCACAATACCTGTTCATTTTCGCAGGTGGGCTGCTCGGCACGCTCATCTTCGTGATGATACTGTATATGGCAGGAATAAACTCTTACATCTGCCTGTTTCTCGGTGCTGGTGGTGCTTCGCTGATTGTATGGCAGACCTTTTCACTGAACAGGAAATATGGCGAGCACGGATTGATGAAAATAGCCGCGAATAAGCGGCATCCCCGATACATCATCTGTCGCAAGCCTGTACACCGCTATTTAAAATTCACTCCTAAACAGAATGCCCTATGAGAAATATATCTAAAACAACAACGCTGGAGAACAAATTTCCGTTGTTGGCGGTAGAAAACAACTGCATCTTATCTAAAGATGCAGATATTACCGCCTGTTTTGAAGTGCGTTTGCCGGAACTGTTTACGGTCGCTTCTGCGGAATATGAAGCCATTCATTCCGCTTGGCACAAGGCTATCAAGACCTTGCCTGATTTTACAGTTATTCACAAACAGGATTGGTATATTAAGGAAAGCTATACGCCCAATTTGGCAATCGAAGACCAGAGCTTTTTATCGAAGTCTTACCAACGTCATTTTAATGAGCGACCGTTCCTAAACCATTACTGCTACCTCTTTTTAACCAAGACAACTAAAGAGCGTATGCGTATGCAAAGTAATTTTTCATCGCTTTGCAAAGGTTCGCTGATACCAAAGGAAATCAGGAACAAGGAAACGATACACCGTTTTATGGAAGCGGTGGCACAGTTTGAACGTATCGTAAACGATAGCGGTTTCATAACCCTGAAACGTCTTACCGAAGATGACATTATCGGAACGGACGAAAAACAGGGATTATTGGAACAGTACCTTACGCTATCAAGGGAAGCTGGAACACCGATGCAGGACATCGCTCTCGGAACGGAAGAAGTCCGTATCGGGAACAAAAGGTTGAGCCTGCACACCTTGTCCGATACTGACGATTTACCCGGAATGGTGTCGGCTGATACCCGTTTTGAAAAGCTATCTACCGACCGAAGTGATTGCCGTTTGTCATTCGCCGCACCTGTGGGCTTGTTGTTAAACTGCAACCACATTTACAACCAATATTTGTTTTTGGATAACAGCGAAGCCAGTCTACAAAAGTTTGAGAAGTCCGCAAGGAATATGCACTCACTGGCTCGTTACAGTCGTGCCAACCAAATCAACAAAGAGTGGATAGAAAAGTACCTAAACGAAGCCCACAGTTTTGGGCTATCTTCTGTTCGTGCTCACTTCAACATTATGGCGTGGTCGGATGATCCGGCAGAACTGAAACAGCTAAAAAATGATTGTGGAAGTGCTTTAGCATTGATGGAATGTAAACCCAGACACAACACTACGGATGTAGCAACATTGTACTGGGCAGGAATGCCGGGTAATGCAGGTGATTTTCCCGCAGAGGAAAGTTTTTACACTTTTATTGAGCCTGCATTGTGCTTTTTTACGGAAGAAACCAATTACCACAATTCGCCATCACCATTTGGTATCAAGA
Organism: Halpernia humi; assembly: GCF_900108025.1. Classification (GTDB taxonomy): domain Bacteria; phylum Bacteroidota; class Bacteroidia; order Flavobacteriales; family Weeksellaceae; genus Halpernia; species Halpernia humi. The sequence continues at coordinate 167,992 of NZ_FNUS01000004.1, read as the reverse complement.
TGGCTGACCGCCTGACTGGAAAGCCTATCCATTTGGATATTTCGGATTTGCCGATGAAACGTGGAATTATTACCAATCGTAACAAGTTCATACTCGGTCCATCGGGAAGTGGTAAATCTTTCTTCACAAACCATATGGTACGACAGTATTACGAGCAAGGCGCTCACGTTTTGCTTGTGGACACCGGAAATTCTTATCAAGGTTTGTGCGAACTCATTAAAGGTAAAACCAAAGGCGAAGACGGTGTTTACTTTACTTATACAGAAGACAACCCAATTGCCTTTAATCCTTTCTATACCGATGATGGCGTATTCGATATTGAGAAGCGTGAAAGTATCAAGACTTTGATACTGACACTCTGGAAACGTGATGATGAACCACCAACCCGTTCAGAAGAAGTAGCATTATCGAATGCTGTATCAGGCTATATCGAGCGCATCAAACAGGAAGATATTTATCCATCATTCAATGGCTTCTATGAGTATGTAAAAGGCGATTACCGCAAGGTACTCGAAGAAAAACAGGTAAGGGAAAAAGACTTTGACATTGCCAATTTCCTTAACGTACTCGAACCCTACTACAAGGGCGGTGAGTATGATTATTTGCTCAATTCCGATAAGCAGTTAGACCTGCTTTCCAAACGCTTTATTGTCTTTGAAATTGATGCGATAAAAGACCACAAAATCCTCTTTCCCATAGTCACGATCATCATTATGGAAGTCTTCATCAACAAGATGAGGAGGTTGAAAGGCATCCGAAAGCTGATACTAATTGAAGAAGCCTGGAAAGCGATTGCGAAGGAAGGTATGGCAGAATATATAAAGTATTTGTTTAAAACGGTTAGGAAGTTTTTCGGTGAAGCCATCGTGGTAACGCAGGAGGTGGATGACATCATCCAGTCGCCCATTGTTAAGGAAAGTATCATTAACAACAGTGATTGTAAAATCCTTTTAGACCAACGCAAGTATATGAACAAGTTTGATGATATACAGGCGATGTTGGGGCTTACAGATAAGGAAAAAGGGCAGGTACTTTCTATCAATATGAACAACGATGCAAGCCGACTTTACAAAGAGGTTTGGATAGGCTTAGGTGGTACGCACTCGGCAGTCTATGCCACCGAAGTTAGTTTGGAGGAATACCTTGCTTACACCACCGAAGAAACCGAAAAAATGGAAGTGATGCAGCTTGCTGCTGAACTGGACGGCAATGTAGAACTCGCCATCAAGCATATCGCAATGCAAAGGCGGGACAAAGTAAATCAATAGTCAATTAACAATTTAAAAATTCAGAAACAATGAAAAAAGTATTGTATCTGGTGTGTACGGCACTAATGCTCGCCGTAGCACCGTCAGCGAAAGCTCAATTTGTAGTAACTGACCCTGCAAATCTGGCATCAGGAATTATCAACAGTGCGAACGAAATCATACAGACTTCTTCCACCGTGAGCAATGTCGTAAAGAACTTCAACGAAGTGAAAAAAGTGTACGATCAGGGCAAGGAATATTACGACAAGCTAAAAGCTATCAACAACCTTGTGAAAGATGCCCGTAAAGTACAGCAAACCGTATTGTTGGTAGGCGATGTGTCCGAAATATATGTTCAGAACTTTGGAAAAATGATGAACGATCCCAATTTCACACCACAGGAATTGGTTGCAATCGGCAATGGTTATTCGGCACTGCTCAATGAAAGTACCGAACTGCTGAAAGAATTGAAGCAAATTATAACCTCTTCAAGCCTTTCGCTAAACGACAAAGAGCGTATGGATATTATTGATCGTGTGTACAAAGAGGTAAAGGATTACCACAGCCTTGTACGCTACTACACTAATAAGAACATTTCTGTAAGCTACCTAAGAGCGAAAAAGAAAAACGACGCACAGAGAGTTCTTGAACTCTACGGAACTTCTAACCAAAAATACTGGTAAAAATGGAATGGGATAATCTTCACGAACTCCTTCGTTCACTTTACGACGATATGATGCCGCTTGCAGGTGATATGGCGGCTGTGGCTAAAGGATTGGCGGGATTGGGTGCGTTGTTCTATGTAGCATTAAAGGTTTGGCAGGCTTTAAGCCGAGCCGAGCCTATCGATGTGTTTCCGTTACTGCGTCCATTCGCTCTGGGTCTTTGTATAATGTTCTTTCCAACCATCGTGTTGGGAACCATTAATGCAGTATTAAGCCCGGTAGTTACAGGAACTCACGCCATACTCGAAGACCAGGTGCTTGACCTCAACCAACTCCAGCAACAGAAAGACCAATTGGAATACGAAGCAATGGTACGAAATCCCGAAACCGCCTATATGGCATCAGACGAAGAGTTTGATAAAAAGCTGGATGAATTGGGCTGGTCGCCATCGGACGTTGGTACAATGGCAGGAATGTATATGGACAGGCAAGCCTACAAGATAGAGAAAGCAATAAAGGATTGGTTTCGCAATTTATTGGAAATACTCTTTCAGGCGGCGGCTTTAGTTATTGATACCATACGAACATTTTTCCTGATAGTCCTTTCGATACTCGGACCAATAGCTTTTGCTATTTCCGTTTGGGACGGATTTCAGTCCACGCTCACACAGTGGATCACGAGATATGTCAGCGTATATCTCTGGCTTCCTGTTTCCGATTTGTTCAGCTCGATGCTGGCAAGAATACAATCCCTCATACTGGAAAGGGATATAGCAATGCTTGCCGACCCGACCTACATACCCGATACGAGCAATACGGTGTACATCATCTTTATGATTATCGGTATCGTTGGCTACTTCACAATTCCAACAGTAACAGGTTGGGTAATCCAAGCCGGAGGTGCAGGAAACTTTACTCGTAATGTAAATCAAACAGCGATGAAGGCAGGAAACCTTGCGGGTGCTGGTGCAGGATCTACAGTAGGAAACATCGGCGGTAAACTGATGAATAAATAACAATAAATCATTCAAAAAAATGGAATTTAAAACGCTAAGAAATATCGAAAACAGCTTTAGGCAGATAAGACTATATGCCATTGTGTTTGCGGTTCTCTGTATTGGCGTGGTAGGATATGCCGTATGGCAGTCCTACCGCTTTGCAGAAGAACAACGCCAAAAAATCTATGTATTGGATAACGGCAAATCTTTGATGCTTGCCTTATCGCAAGATGCAAGTATCAACCGACCTGTGGAAGCAAGGGAACACGTCAGACGTTTTCACGAGCTGTTTTTTACACTTGCTCCCGACAAAAACGCTATAGAAAGCAATATGAGCAGGGCATTCAATCTTGCCGACAAAAGTGCCTTCGACTACTATAAAGACTTGTCAGAAAAAGGCTATTACAGTCGTATTATATCAGGAAACGTACAGCAACGCATCGAAGTAGATAGTGTGGTCTGCAATTTCGATACCCATCCTTATGCGGTACGAACCTATGCAAAACAATTCATCATTCGGTCAAGCAATGTAACCAGACGTAACTTAATTACTTCCTGCTACCTAGTCAACTCCGTTCGCTCTGACAACAACCCACAAGGCTTCAATATCGAAAAATTTGCAGTCGTGGAAAACAGGGATATAGAAGTCATCGAACGCTAAAAAACAATCTTATGGAAACATTATCAGATTTAAACACGTTCGCAAAAATCCTTACAGAAAAAGGATATAACGGCTATTTTCATACGCAGGGTGCGTATGCCGGAAAGCTGAAAGAAAGTATCAGCGATTACCTTGAAAGCTGCCAAAAAGGTGCAGATACTTTGCCTAAACAAGACTTGTTGTTGACAGGCTACCTACAATGGTCGGGAGAAGACAAGCCAAGTGTAGAATGCAGTATGTGGGTAAATTATCTGAACGGCAAATTCTCACTCAACAGAATGGAGGTGGCAAGAAAAGACCAATTTGGGCAATTGCTAAAAAAATCGGAACTGACAAACCTCTCTTTAATAGTCGTACCCAATGCAGTTGAGGTTATTGCTTTGGTTAATGATGAACAAAAGCAAAATGTGGGTAAAATCTCCAAGCGGTTCAAGCTCTAACATCATCATAAAAAATTAAGAGTATGAAAAAACTAAGAGCAAATATGGATAGGTATTTTGATAAGCTCGACGAACGTTGGCAGGCATTGCCAGTGCGCAAGCAGCACCAATATACCCTGTACTTTTTTGTGGGATATCTACTGCTTACCACAGGTGTAATTTTCAAAGTCTGGTACGATACCTCAAAGTCTGGAAACGATATGATCATAGAGCATATCGAAAATCCTGTCCTCAAAAAAAATGGAAGTCCTGCAAGATTGCAGGATAGTGTATCAACAATTTTAAAAAATCAAATTTATGAAAGAAAATGAGAACAAAAAATCGGTTGTTCGGGTAACGGAGGGGAACTCGACAGCAACTGCTGATGTGTTGCAAGACGGCACACAGAATAATAAGGAGAAGCTCAAAAAGCCCTTAATTTTCGGCTTAATGGCGATTGTTTTCGTGGGTTGTATGTACCTCATATTTAAACCATCCGAAGACAAAAAGACAATTGAAAATGTAGGGCTGAACGATGCGGTACCAGAGGCTACTGGAACTGGAATGCCTGCCGACAAAGGCAAGGCGTATGAACAGGAAATGCTCGAACGCAAAGAGCAGGAAAAACGCAATGCATTGGCTACACTTTCAGACTACTGGAATACAGAAGACAAAGAAGAGCCAACCGACGAACCGTTTAATGAAGAAGAGGAAAACAACAGCTTTGGCGGTAGTGGGAGAAATTCGGCAAGAAGCAGTAACCCTGCTTTGAACAGCTATCGAAATAGCCAAAGCGCATTGAGTTCCTTTTATCAAGATGATAACGCTGAAACAATGGAACTGCGTAAGCAGGTGGACGAATTGAAAGAAAAATTATCAGAAAAGGATGTGCCACCTGTGGCCACAGTTGATGACCAATTGAAGCTAATGGAGAAATCCTATGAAATGGCAGCAAAGTATCTGCCAAAAAATGCGAATACCGAAAATTCAACACCTGCTAATGGTGCTGTTCCGGATGCTATTAGTGCTATGGCTACTAACCAAAAAGAGCATTTTGTATCGTTCACATCAGCAAGAAAAAATACAGTATCAACCCTTTACCGTGAACCATCGGACAGTGCTTTTTTAGCGGATTGGAGCGAAACAAAGAACCGTGGGTTTTATACCGCTGGTTCTGTGGAACAAATGGCACAACCCAAAAACAGTATCAAAGCCTGTGTACACGATGCCCAAACAGTAGTTGGCGAAACAGGTGTGCGTTTACGATTATTAGAGCCTGCAAAAACACCGAGCCGTACCATTCCAAAAGGAACGATTTTAACGGCTAATGCGAAATTTCAGGGAGGGCGTTTACAACTAAAAGTTACCTCGATAGAACTGGAGGGCAATATCATCCCGGTAGATATAACCATTTACGATTTGGACGGACAGCAAGGCTTGTACGTTCCATATTCGCCGGAAATGAATGCCCTTACCGAAATGGCAGGCAATATGAGCCAGACAGGCGGAACAAGCGTAATGCTCACGCAAAATGCTGGACAGCAGGTTGCAGCAGACCTTAGTCGTGGCGTGGTACAGGGAATTTCGGGCTACTTCGCCAAAAAGGTAAGAACCCCAAAAGTTACGCTGAAAGCAGGATATCAAGTCTTCTTGGTATCTAAAAAATAATGTTGAACTCAAATAATTTTAATAATGAAAAATCATTTAAAAACCTTTTGGGCAATTGTCCTGATACTCGGCTTTGCCGTACAATCTTTTGCACAAGACAGCATCAGAACTCCGCTTGCATTAGGCAAGATAGAACCGTATAAAATGGAAGTTACCTACGATAAAACTTCGCACTTGATTTTTCCGACCGCTATCCGTTATGTGGATTTGGGAAGCGAATATCTAATTGCAGGAAAAGCAGAAGATGCGGAAAACGTGTTGCGTGTAAAAGCAACGGTAAGGGATTTCGAACCTGAAACCAATTTTTCGGTCATTACGAATGACGGACGTTTTTACAGCTTTAATGTGTATTACAGTTCTTACCCGGAGGCAATGAGCTACGACCTACTTACAATGCAAAAGGCAGTGGATAAAGCCAATGGAAACGATGTGCTTTTTGAAGAATTGGGCAATAATTCGCCTTCACTAGCAGGCTTGCTATTAGAAACAATTTACAAAAATGATAATCGGATTGTAAAGCACATTGGGGCTAAGAGTTTCGGCATTCAGTTTATTCTCAAAGGCATTTATATCCACAACGGCAAATACTATTTCCATACGGAATTGAGAAATAAAACCAATGTGCCTTTCCAGATTGATTTTATCAATTTCAAAGTAGTAGATAAAAAGGTAGCCAAACGTACTGTGGTACAAGAACGCCCGATGATACCCCTCAGAACTTACAAGCCTTTGGACGAGATTGGCGGGAAACTAACCGAACAAAACGTGTTCCTGTTAGACCAATTTACCATTGCCGATGACAAGGTACTGTTGATTGAGATTTTCGAGAAGAACGGTGGCAGACATCAAACTTTGCAGGTAGAAAATTCGGATTTGATAAAAGCTCGTTTAATAAACGATATGCACCTAAAATTTTAATAACATTTTAATCCAATAATATGAAAAAGTATATCTATACCGTGATGCTCATCTTGATGGCCATCACGGTTACACAGGCACAAAGAATGCTCCCAAAACAGAAAGGACTGGAAGTAAGTACAGGTGTAGTATCCAAAGATAAAATTGGTAATGATTATTACCTCAATATTGGAATGACCGTGAACGGTAAAAACGGGAACTATCAGCTTTGGGCATTGGAATACACCCACCAATACCACGACTACAAAGACCTCCGCATACCGCAGGAAACCTACACTTCCGAAGGCGGCTACAGTTTCTTCCTTTTGGGCGATGCTCGTAAAAACATTACGCTGAACTTCGGAATAACAGGTGTTGTCGGTTATGAAAGCATCAATCGTGGCGAAGCGATGTTGTATGACGGAGCAAAGATTTTGAGCGAGGATAACTTCATCTACGGAGCTGGTGGACGGCTCACTCTTGAAACATATCTATCAGACCGTTTTGTGTTAATCCTGCAAGGACGCACAAAAGTATTTTGGGGTACGGACTTAGAGCAATTCCGACCATCCGCAGGTGTGGGATTAAGGTTTAATTTTTAAAAACTTAAAACAATGATAGCTATATTTAATAAATTCAGAATAGGATTAGTGCCGATATATGTAATGCTGGCAATCCTAACAGCTTCGGTAACTTTAGTATCTTGTAGTAAAGATGATGAACTCGAAATACAGAACGATTTTCCTTTCGAGGTAAACGTGATGCCAGTTCCAAAAGATGTAGCCAATGGACAAACGGTAGAAATACGCATTGACATACAGCGAACAGGCAATTACAGCAACACACAGTATTTTCTTCGCTATTTCCAATTTGACGGACAAGGCATATTGCGGTATTACGATGAGCAACCATATTTACCGAACGATTTATACCCATTACCCACAGAGCAATTTCGGTTGTACTATACTTCAACATCTGCCGTTTCGCAATCCTTTGATGTTTGGATTTCGGACAGCTTTGGAAATGAAAAACAGATAAGTTTTCAGTTTAATAGTGCTGATTAAAAACAATGAAATCCTGCCACAAAAAGCAGGATTTCTCTTTTTAAGGGATATTAAAACTGTTTTTTTTTGTAAATTTAAAAAGTAGATTTTAAGTGTTTTGTTATGGTCGCATCATTGGTTATAGGAATAATATTTTTGATTGCAGGTTTAGGACTTCGCTATTGGCTTAACCGACGAAAGTTTTACAGGCGTGGTCCGATGGGAGCCGAAGGTTTTTCATCTTATGAAAGTTCGGTTTTCATTAAATTTATTGAAAAGGTTGGTAAATGGATAGCTTATGGATTGATTATATTTGGACTTTTATCACTTTGGGTTTATTCTCGTGAGAAAAAAGATAGGGAAATCCAAAACATGGAAATCCAGAAACAGAATTAATCATTTTTAAATGACAAAATCCTTTGATGACATAACCTTGCGAAATATATCTGACATTATATCAAATCTATTAACGCATACAAAAATCACAGAACATTTAGCTGGTGCTAATATTTCTCAATCGCAAATTGGTACAAACAAAACCGACAGACTTTTTTATGCATTAAAAGAAAAGCAAATACAAGACAATTGTGGAAATAATGTATTGGCATTTGTAGTTAGGTTATTAAATCCTAAAAGATATAATTCCGAAGACGAATTTGAAAGAGACAGAACAACTATCAATGAAAAATTAGTTTACGAAGGGATAGAAATTGATAAAACCGGACAACCCCGACTAGTTGAAAAGGCTAAAACCATTTCAGAAGCTAAAAGCAGGTCACTTAAAATCAAAGAAAAAGTACACGGTATCGGAGTTCATTCAGAAATTTTACCATACTGCGAAGCCGAATGGCTGAAAGAAAATTATTTTCACTCTATACTAGAAATCACAAAAAGTGTTGCGGAAAGACTTAGGCAGAAAAGTGGCTATACTTCAGATGGAGTAGATCTGGTTGATGATTGTTTTGCTTTAGGAAAAGACAAAAGACCTATGCTTGCTTTTAATATGCTGAATAATCCAAGCGAAGAAAGTGAGCATAAGGGTTTCGGCAACTTCTGTAAAGGATTTTTTTCTATGTACCGAAATCCAAAAGCGCATAACCCGAAAATATTAGAAGACACTCAACTTTCAGAAATGACTGAAGTATTGGTTGTAGCTACAATTATTCATAACAAACTTGATAACACTTACAAAACAGGACTTAAATAGCGCAAATCGGATAACCCAAAAGTTATCCGATTTTTTAACTTACAAATCGGTGCATATAAAAGATGAGAGTTTTAGAGGTAAATAAATTTCGTCTGGACTGTGTTTTATGTAATCTTCTTTATCATAGTCCCACATAAAGCCAGGTCTGATTAAAGTAAAATCGTTTGTTTTATTTACGTACTGAACGTAGCTATAACCCCAAGGCGATTTGTAAATAATTTGCCCGTTAACTGCTGATGTATCAAAGTTCTTATCTTCAATCTGTTCAATCACTTTTATAAACGAAGGACATAGTCTTTCGTAAAATATCTCTAAGTTTTTTTCAAATCCTTTTGTTCTGTTTTTCAGCTCGGAAATTCTAATATTAATTTTGGATTTTAATTCTACAAAATTGCTATTGAAATCATCTACATTCCTACAACCTAAATAATGAAGTGCATTTAAAGCCATAGTAAAAAAGTAATGTAATTCATCATCTTTCCATCGATTGTTAATTAAGCAAACAATTGTATTTATGAGTGCCTCTTTTTTTAGTTCCTCGATTTTCTTTTTTGTATAGTCAAATTCATACGCTTTAAATCCGCTTCTTGCCAGCATCAAAAAGTCGCCAATTAAGTTTAAACAACAACCCTTTACATTGTTATTGTCATAATCGTCTACAAATGGTAAATAACTGAAAAAATGGTGCGTGTCTTGTTCGTCATACTTTGCAGATTTCCCTCCGTATTCACTTATCAACTCAAGAGCGATTAAATATTTAGTCAAATCTGTAAGTGTAGGCCTATATGTTTTTGGTCGACTATTCCCATAGAGAATTTCTTGTTGGTAATTGTAAAGGTTATCAAAGTAGTTCATCAACTTTCTTTTTTCAGATTTAAGAATGACAAAAGAGAGGTTACGAACCGTTGCCACTTCTCCTTCCTCATTTCCATTTATGTTGCCTAAATCGTCTTCTTGCTCATCAATACTTATATCAGCTTGTTTATTTGTTGAAATTCCATTTAAATTGATGAACTTCAAAACATCTAAAACACGTAGGGAAAGAGAAGAGAGTAGAAGGTTTTTTTCAAATCCAGAATTTTCTATTGCTTTATAGGAAGAGAGATCGTAAAGTTTTTCAGGTTCTTTGTCATCATTCAGCTTTGTAAACGTGCTTCTCCTACTATCTAAAAAGCTGGCTCCTGTCTCATTTTCTGTTTCGTCAAAGATGGCGTAATGCAACAAGTCAAGAACTTTACTTAGTTCGCCATTTTGAATTTCGCTATAAATTTTCTCAATTTCCTCTGTTTTTGGGTTAGGATGCGTTTTCGCCAAAAGGAAATAATCGGAAATTAATAGTTTATTTGAGATAATCCCATCATTAACATTTGTCAATTGCACATATAGGAAACTGCCTAATTCTAAATTGACTGTTATTTTTAGCTCTTTCGCATAATTTGAGAAAGTTTTGGAATACAAAAATCGGTTTTGTTTATCGAAGAAAACAACCTTGAATTCATCGGTATAAGTTCCAGTGGAATGAAGTATAAATTCATCATAAATCAACTCTGCACAAAGCAACTGTACTTTAAATTGATTGTTCTTGATTATAGTTTCATAAATTGACTGATTTGTAGTCGCTGTAAATTCATCAAGGCTTTTACTATTGCTTGTTTTCAGTTTTATGCCTAATTGATTTAATAATCCACCTTTTTCTGACTGAATAAGAAGTGAAACTTCTGCATTTGAATTTTTGCCCAATAATCCCAATCCTGCAGGTGTAATATTGGCACTACCGAACAAGCAAAATTCTTTTCCATTTTTTGTCTTGAAATGAATAATCTTCCCGTGAAGTTTTGATTTTGAGTTTCCAGATTTTGCATATTGGATTTTGCTTACGCCTGCATCACACCAATCGTAAAATGTAAACGCTTTGTTCACTTGCATTGCAGAAGGGATTAAACCACTTTCATCCAATATGACTTTTACTATGGCTGAAGGAAAAAGAGAATTAAGTTCTTGCAATACTTTCCCATTTTTGTCATAATATGGAGAAATGGTAGTTATTTCTACTACTTTCTCATTGCTAAGATGTTTTAAAAGTTCGTTCCAAATAGAAGTTGTTTCAGTATTAAACAGGAAAGCAACCTTCTCTTTTTGCGACGTTTCGAAAAATTGAAATGGTTTTGTCTTTGGCAATTCATTCAGCCATTTAGAATGTTCAAGTATCCATTTTGTAGTTTTTTCATTCATCTGTCCTTTAACTGACGATGAAAGAGTTGATAGATAATCCCAAGCTGACGAAAAGACTGATGAATTTTCGGTTGAACGAATATCAAAATGAAATGCTCCCCAAATCTCATCATTGTTGCCATTTCCAGAATTTGTAAGGTTTCCAGAACCAACAATAAGCAATCCTTCTTTTTCACCAAACAACATCCAAATTTTTGGATGGAATACTGACTTTTGAAAAACAGGATAAAGTGAATAACCGGCAGAAAGTTGCATTTCTTCTCCTGTCGCTTGTTGCATTAACTCTGAATAATAATGTCCATCAATAAAAACGTTGATGTTTCTCACGCCACAAGAACGCAACCATTTCATTGCTTTCATTTCAAAAAAATAAAAGTCAAAGCTGAAGGTAGTAAGAATTGCAGAATGATATCTTCTGCTTCCTATCAATGTTAGTATGTTTTCTCTTTCTAGTATCATCAGTCAATCAAAAGTTTCTTATGTAATGGCGATAAAACCCTTTGGTCGTTGATTACCTGTAAATCAAACATTATGTTTTGCAAGGCGTTCATTCTTGGCGATGTGTTTCTTGGAGGAAATGTATCTATGAAACGGATGTATTGTTCCTCAATAAAAAATTTGTGAGTAGCCTGTGAGCCGTTGCCCATTTTTCTGAGTGCAACCATTGAGTGCCTGTAAATAATTTTGCGTAAAATAAATTGTTCAACAAAATCTTGAAGTGTATCGTTTTCTGCTGTGTGAACTGTCAAGATACCATCAACCATATTCCCATCCCTTTCTATCTTTTTTCTGCTCATAAATTCTTTCAATGGATGAAGTTGCTCTCTATTATTTTTGAATATTTGAAGCAAAAGAATAAAGCCATATTTTGCTACTATAACAGGGTCGTTTGTTCCATCAATTTCCTTTTTGATGTTTTCCTCATCTTCTGTGTCAGGGATTAACTCCAAAATTTCTGCAAGTGAACTTGTTGGCTCTGTAGCTTGCTTTAGCTCTTTGCATATTTCATTTGTAATACTGCTTGAAAATTTCTTTACAAACAATGGTAGATATTGGTCTTGTTGGAAATCGTAAAGATGTTGTAATACAGCCCAAAACATCGTACCGCAACTGTACTGCCAATACTCATTTAATTGATAGCAGTACCAACCAATATTAGTTTCCGTTTCAGGATAACCATTTGTTCCCAATTTCTTTCGGTAACTTTCCAATAGAAATCTATACCAGTCGTAATTATTTTCATTTTTAACAGCTGTATTTAAGAGCGACAAAATTGTTTCCCTTCTGTGAAAAGTAAAACGTTCTTCCATTTCTTGACTTGGATCGTCTTTGTCCAAAAGCATTTCTACATATAGTTGCCATTCGGCATTTTCTGTTTGTACCGTATCAATCGCAAAATACTTTATCAGTTCTGAAATATCATCTTGGTAGAGTTTTCCTTTTTTGATATTAATATAAAATAACTCTTTTATTTGTGGTGACAATGATCCTTCAAAAGCCTCGGCTAATTGTTTCCCAGAAACTTTTTGTCTTGGGTGTGGTTTACTAATGTTGTAAATAACATCTCCATCATCATTTATTGCTGTAATAATTAAGGAAAGTGCCTGCATTGCTCCGTAATAATATTGTCCGAATGCACCGGATGGATATTTCCAATAAACATTTTTATCGGTATTGTCCTTGTCTGCTCCTTCGGCTAAGTCAAAATAAGTTTCCTCAGCTGTATTTATTAGGTTTGAAGCAAAGTTACTTCCTGTTATCTGTTGAACTCCTTTACGCTCGCTTTGCATAATTATGGCAATCATCAATTCAGCTCTGCGGATAAAACGATATTGTTCTTTTGAGTTGCCTTTCTTCTCGGTCTTGAAATAGAAGTCTAAAAGCCAACAATAAAACCCATAATAACGGAGACGATTAGTCAAATTGGAAATTCCAGGCAACATAGTGGCGTAAGTCGCTTCTGAGGTTGTTTGAAGGCCTAACGGGTCAAGTCCAGTGATTAGACTTATTGATGCTCCCCAAAACGGATAATTTGAATTGCCTTTTTGTAATACTGCCATTTAAAATTAATTTATCAGTAACCTATATTCTTCAAATTTACAAAATAAACTATCTTGAAATTTATATCGTGGCGACAAATACTACCTTTCAACGCCAATCAATACAACATTTTCCAAGCCTTTACAAATCCTTGATAAATTCCACTTCCACAGAAAAATTGAGCAGATTATGGAAGTTATTGCAATACAAAAATCCACATTAGACGGAATGAAGAATGAACTAAAAGCACTTTTAGAAATGACCGAAAATGCTGTACGGAAATATACTCCAATTTTCAAAGAAGAAAAGTGGCTCGATAACCAGGAAGTGTGCCTGATGATGGATATTACCAAACGGACTTTGCAGACCTATAAAGACAAAGGGCTATTGCCATATTCCAAACTGAACCGCAAAAATTATTATAAACGCTCGGATGTACTGTCTTTGCTCGAAGCTGGACACCCCTACAATACCAATGACAATGAATTTATTGACGAATGAAGCTGAAGAAGTAATCGAACAACAGCAAATGATAATGCAGTTGAGAAACCGTATTGAAAGCATATTAAAAAATTATCGTCCTGTAATGAACGGAGAAATTTATTTGTCGGGCGAAGATGTATGCAAATTGCTACATATCAGCAAACGGACTTTACAGCAATACCGTGATGATAATATCCTGCCGTATATTCAGATCGGTGGCAAAATTATTTATAAGGAAACAGATTTGATGACAATATTGGAGCAGAATTATATCAATCACAAAACAAATTCAGGCTAAGCTTTTTGTTGCATTAATACATCTAATAGCAAGAGTTTAGTATCTTTGCTATGTAAAATATAGAAATACTTAAAGTGTTTTTGCTTTAAGTCCCACATTGAAAACTGGTAATTTTTAGACAACGGGACGATAAGGAAGAACGCTCATGCCATAGGCGTGGGCGCTCGCTTATTCGTTGTCGGGTATACCAGTACCTCAATGTGCGGTAAGTGTAGTTGCCTGCGCTTTCTTTTTGTGCAGGGCTACATCAACTTTAAAAAAGTATGATGATATGGAAACTGGTACAGCACAACAAAAAATTACACTCGCCTTTATCAATGATAAAAGCCCAATTTTAGATTTCATTTGTAAAGACCTCATTGCTTCAGGAACTGAAGTCTTATTTCGTTCGGAAAGCATTGAAGATGGACTATCACAATTATCTTCATTAAATGAACTCCCGAAAATTTGTATTATCGACCTTGATTTTTACAACAAGAATGTTTTGGTTGAACTTCAAGAATTAAGAACAAAATATCCAACAATAAAACTGATTGCACATAGTGATATTGATGATAAAAAAGTCGGTAAACCTCTTTTAGACATTGGTTTTGCAGGTTATCTACTCATTGGTAGCGATGCAGATGATTTTAAAAGAGCCATTGACCAAGCTGTCTATAGCTCTAACTAATAATATGAATGTTATAACAATTATTTTACTTGAATATTATTTTATAGAGTTCAGTGATTAAACTCTCTCTTCTTTCAAAATCACAGTTTACCGTAAAAAAATGAGATTTAATACTTTCCAACGTAAAATCTTGATAGATATTTATTTCCTTATTGAATACAGTAAAGGTTTTACCATTTAAACTGTAAATATCTATACTCGAAAAGTCTGGTCTAATTTCTAAAAATGCTTTCTCACTTGGCCTTTTTAGTAAATAATCATATCTTTTTTTATCAGAATCCCATAAAACTTGATGACTCCTTACAAAGGATTTTGGAAACTTACTTTTTACAGCACTTAAGATTAATTCATCAAGCTCGTCATTTGTAAATAGCTCTTGTTTAGGATAATCTAATAATCTTTTTATCTGATTTGGCTCTGGATCATCGTTAAGCTTATAATCACTCGTAATTTGACGATCATAAATAATAACACCAATAGTAATTTCAACACCAAATTGGTTTGTTGAAACAACACTTATTTCTTTAACAATTTTCCAATCTTTTTGGTCTAAAAGTTTAATTGTAATTTGTTCGTTTGATTTGTTTTTATCAGTATTCATATATTATTCCCATTTTAAGTTTTGAGCATATTTAGTATGGGGTGAGATTTCAAACATATACTCCTTACTATTTAAACTATGTCCAAGTGTCTGTATCAAATCGTCAGTTACCCAAATAAATTTGTTTGATTCTTTTTCTAATTTTAGTTTTTCTAGAATTGGTAATTGTTCATTATTAATAACCAAATCAAAAATTTCAAAAATAAATATCCCTTTACCCCCGCTATCTAATTTGATAATTGGAGATTGAATCTTTTTTTTAAATTCATAATTGTAAGCTCCCCCAAAAAAAGTACAGTTTAAAACGAGAAAAATTATTAATTTTAAACTAAACTGTAATTATGAAGAGTAGTAAATTTAGTCCCACTCAAATCTCGAAGATCCTTCAAGAATTTGAATCTGGAAAAGATATTAATACAATTGTTAGAGAACATGGAGTTAGCAAAGCTACGTTTTATAAGTGGCGTCAACGCTACGGCGGCATGGAAGCAAGTGAATTAAAGAAAATAAAAGGTCTTGAAGAAGAAAACGCCAAACTCAAACGGATGTATGCTGATTTGGCTTTAGAATTAGATATGGCTAAGTACATCATTGAAAAAAAGCTTTAAAGCCTTGCCATAAAAGAGCTATCATAAAAGATGTTTTGACCAAATATCCGAAAGGCAAAAGCAAGGCTTGCCGTATTTTACAGACTAGTCGAAGTAGCTTGGAGTATCAATCCATCAAAAATGATTCTGATTTAATCCAGCGATTAGAGAAATTTGCTCAAGACCATCCGAGAGAAGGTTTTTGGAAATGTTATTATCGCCTTCGTAATGATGGAGACAAAGTAAATCATAAGCGATTGCATAGGGTTTACAAACAGATTGGTCTTCCTCATCGTAGAAAGACTAAAAAACGCTTACCGCAGCGAGTTAAAGAAACTATTGAAATTCCTGAAAGTTTTACCCACACTTGGAGTATTGATTTTATGAGCGATAGTTTAACCAACGGAAGAAAGTTCAGAAGTTTTAATGTTATTGATGATTTTAATAGAGAAGTATTATTTATAGAAACTGATTATTCACTCAAAAGCAGCAGAGTCATTTGGGTTTTAAAACACCTTGTAAATAAACACGGAAAGCCAAAACGAATACGAATGGATAATGGACCTGAATTTATTGCTAAATTAGCACAGGATTGGAGCCAAGTTATGGAAATTGAATTTAAATACACCCAACCAGGTAAACCAACACAAAACGCTTTAATAGAACGTTTTAACAAAAGTTATCGTGAAAACGTACTCGATGCATATTTGTTCGATAGCATTGACCAAGTCAGAGAAATAAGCGACCAATGGATAGAAGATTATAATTACCACAGACCACACGATTCTCTAGAGGGTATTAGCCCGGTGAACTATAAAATAAAGAAAGAAAAAACAGTTGAAGGACTGCGTTCCGCTACGGCTACGCCTTCGCATCACTTAGTCCTTCAACTGTAAACGTAATAGAATATTGTATACTTTTAACTTGTACTAAAAAGGGGAAGCCTACATAATCAATGAAGCGAAATTGTCTCCAGGGTAAAATGTCTTCTGAGATTAATTCTTCACAAAACTCTCTCCATGGAGAAATTTCCCTATCCTTTTTTGAATCGAACCATTTAAGAAAAGAGATTACATTTTTTCCCCTAACATAAACTCTCAAATCATTTTTAGCTATTCCTTTTTCTGTTTCAAACTTTCTGTCAGGTTTTACTTCTAATTTTTCAAAAATAGCACTACTACTAGGTAATGTTTTATAACATCCACCTACTGGCTGATAATAATTTCTGGTTCTACTTTTTACTAGTAAATACTCATTGTCAACTTTAATTCTGTACAGATACGCAATTGATAAACGAAAATCTTTTTTGCGGTGCAAAATTTGAGTATTAATAATTAATATTAGTTGTTTATAATTATCTATTAACCAACCTAAAATCAATGTTATTAAAGAAATTATACCTGCTCTTGTAAATGGAGAATGCCAAAAATCATTGTCAAATAATCCAATAATAATAAGTAAAATAGGTATGGTATATTTTATGAGATTATCTTTCATATTATTTTTGGACTTGGATTTAATTGAATGATTGTTTCTTTTACCGATTCAAAGTCCAATGCTTTTGAAGGAAAACATTTAGATACTGCTTCAGGTAAGACTCTCAATCGAATGTCTGAAAAAGAAAAAGCTAAACCATTATTATGTTTTTCACCAGTTAAATCTGCTAAAGTTTCTAATTCTTTATCGTTTAATCCAATTTCTCCAATTGATTTTTCAAACAATTGCTTTCTCTCATCAAAAGTAGGTCTCTCAAATTCTAATATTATTGCAGCTCTTCGAATAATTGCTTCATCCAGAAAATGAAGTCTATTTGTTGACATGAATAAAATAGCTCTACCATTTAATTCTCTTAATTCGTCAATTTTTTGAATTAATGTATTAACAGCTGCCTTTTCTTCTTGATGCATTTGCATAGTTGACCTAGTTGAGGCTATAGCATCAGCCTCATCAATCAATAAAAATGCAATTCTTCTTTTTCCCGCTTGATTTTTTAATTCACTGAACGCATCATTTACCAAGTTACCCATTTGACCATGTAAACCTTCTCCTCTTACTCTTGTACTTAGTTTGAGAAAAAAACCGTCTTTTTTAAGTTCTCGTAACATTCTATCTGCAATTGCTTCAGCGGAAATTGTTTTTCCGGTACCTGCGTCTCCAGACAGTATAATTAGCGGATACTTCTCTTGAAGCTGAGAAATAATCGGTAGCTCTACTTTGTGAAACTTTTTACTCCATTCACTTAATCCTTCTTGATCAAGTAATAATTTTAAGTTAGAAAAAATTCTATCGAATTTTGAATCAAAACCAACTAAGTTCTTTGCTCTTTCTTGTATACCCTTGTTAGGTAATTCAACTATATTGTCAAAAATATTATTCATAGCTATTTGTAATTAGTTTTTTTTAATTCATATCCTTTGCTAGCATATAATTGAGCATTTGAACTTTGAAGACTGGGGAATGAATTATCAATAGAGGATGCCGTCCATGATAATTTAAAACCTTTTGAAAAATTTTCTTTTTCTGAAGCATTTAAATTTTTCCATTTTTGAGTATATGCCAAAATGACTGATAATCTTGTATTTGGAATGTCAGTCCAATCATTATTCTTACCTGCTCTTTCACTTTCTGTAGATGTTCCAAGAGAATTCACAATAAATTTTGAAGCTCGAATTACTCTTTCTGTCTCGCTGTTTAGTAATACAACATCAACTGAATATAAATATTCATTTTCAGCCAATAAAAGTATGTCATAGAATAGTTTATCAACATATTCCATTGTCCATTTTCCAGTTCTTCGTGCAATTGTTCTAATATCAGCTTCACAGCCTTCAAAGGTTTTTCTTATATCTAAAACTGTATAAGTGCTGGTTTTTGTAGTTGTTCCGTACATAGGCATTAATCTAAATTAAAAGTTGGTCCGAAAACACGTTTCCATTCTTGAATAGTGTCTCCTTTATTATTTTTTGATTCGGCAATATTTAAGGTATCAAAGGCATCTTCAGCTTCTTCAATAATTTCATCCCATTTGTTTTTATCAAGACGTTTCACAATATTGTTCTCTTTGTTTGTATTATCAGCAATGTAAATAGGTGAGTCATAATTGCCAGGAATTGATTTAATTGAATCTTTAAATTCAATTATGGGAAATGATGGATTACTTACGAATTGAAAGAATCGAATTACACCTTCTTCAATACTTTCTTCTATACCATAGTTCTCATCTAAATAAGCAACAATTAATTCAATTGAAAATGATGATAAACCTGGTTCGTTGTCTGTAGGCTGCAATTCTTTATAATTTTTCCACCATTTTATTGTTCTAACAATGGAGGTGTAAGATGGATTTTTTTGCCTTTTTTCTAGTGAAAAGCTTAATTGTTTACTGATACTTGTTATATATTTTTTTCCACCGCGTCGACTTGGCTGCCAAACATATTCGGCTATATCTTGTAGTGGAACAACAGGAACAATGTCAACTTGTAAACCTGTTCCACTAAAGGAAATTGTTATTGATTTTGTATTTCCTTTAGCATCAACATCTCTTTGAATATCCTTTTGTGGATATATACTTTTTAAATAGGAAACAATATAATCATATAATTTGGGTAGATCATTATGAATTTCTTTATCTCCAGAAATAAAGAGTACCAAATCTATATCTATAGGGTTTTCTCCAGTAGGTTTTAAAATTGTATGCTTTTTCCACGAACCAGCAATAATGTACTTTTGAACTTTTAATCCGTGACTATCATCTTCAGCAATTTTTTTTTCTAATTTTTCTTTCAAATTATTGATTTGATCTCTGTATTTACCCATATTTTCAGGCTGCAGTTTGATCTTCTCAATAAAGTTTTGTAAATCTTTATTTGATAACTTCATAATTTTAGTTTTTATACATCTTTATATATCAAACAGTTGCCCATTTATTTGGTTCAGACTTTTTGTCAGTTTAAGTTTGTTATTAGCTTAAATTGTCTACTAAATTCATATTGCTGCTAAGCTGCTAAATAGTAATTTTCTTCGAAATATTTCTATCCGAAAAACAGGTCATAAGCGATCATTAATCAGGCGACGTTCTTTTGCTTTTCTTTGATCGCTGTGTGGAAAGAAAAGAAGTCAATACTAAATACAGCAAATGGGATAGCGAATATCCCACGTAATAATTTAGCAATCTGTTTGGTAAAATGTAAGGAAAGGCAATTGTGTAGTGGTGCATTTTGACAAAGTGGTTGCATCCGCTTTAAACCGCAAAAATGCGTTTCCGACCGTAGCGAGGAATTGCATTTTTGCCACCCAAATTTTCGGGTCAGGCGACTTTTATCGGGTGGGTGCGGAAATCTTTCAGATTGTGAAAAAATCCCCTGTATTCGGTCATTCCTTTGCGAAACAAGTTCCACAATAACGAACAACCCATTTGTGTCAATGATGAATTGATAAACAAATCTTGGTGTTCCAACGCTTCGGCAAGTGAGCAACTTGGCGTGTTGTCCTCTTGTTCGGATTGCTTCAATAGTTCGCCAAATTCATCGGTAACAAATGGCAGGCTTGCCACCGTTTCGTACTTTTCAGAATTTGGTTGTTTTATCTCTCCGATAGTAGATAGTAGCACTTGTCCTGTATCTTGGCTGTTGCCAAAATCTAACCAATATTTTGGTTCGTCTTGATAATGTCTGCGGTAACTTATTTCTTTAAGAATTTCAGCAACACCAAACCTCGCCTGTACATTATCCACACAAGTAATGGTAATGGTTACCCTTGCTTTTTCGGGTGGTCTGCCAAAATTATCTTTTTCAAATTTTACCGTTTCGGCTTTCCAATTTGTTCCTGCCCAACGGTTACAACGATTGACTAAAGCAACGGATTTGTATAATCCTGTTTCACTTTCTGCAAAACGCTGTCTGCCCAAATTGGCACTCGTGATAACATCATCGTCCCAAAGGCGGACTTGTAACCCTGCGTGTCCCAACGCAATCAAACTTTCGTTTATTTCCATTAAAGCAGTCAATACTTTTGAGCCTGTGCCACCTGCCCCGATAAGGTTTACCGAAATCGGATTGGTAGGATTGAGCAGGTAATTATCTGTAAAATGAACTGCGGTTTTTGCTGTATTCATCACAATAGATTTTTAAGGATTTTGTTGTTCTTTTTCAATACTTCTTTAGGAAAGGGTTTATCGGTATTGATAAGGTCTTTCCAAAGGTTCACAATGTTTTTTTTCGTCAAGTTTTCGCATAATGAATGACTGAAATAGGACTTGAAAAAATAATGTTCCCAAGCCTGTAGAAATTCCTCAACCGAAGCCGAATTTTTAATATCAACACTCACCGTACCCATACAAACATTGCCTTTCTCGTAGATATTGAAGTAAGGTGCGTAATGCAATGGCGTTTTCTCGGTGGGTCTTCTGTCGCTTGCCAAAGCAAATAACGTAAGACTGCTTTTGCTTGCCAACCAAAGCATTGGCGGTACTTGTGCCATTCCGCTGGGTATGCCCAAACTATCCACAAAATACAGTTTCCGTTGCTGTGTTTTGGTGTACCAAAGTACCGTACCTTTTTCCGCATTTGGATTGATGTGTAAGATATTGGTCGGCAAAATTCCTTTTGGTTTTAAAAAAGCTTGGTTCTTTTCTTCATCGGTCTGTAAGGACTTTGCTAAAATATTGGCTTCTTTTACAGTTAATGGATGGGCATTGATAGGCGTTCCGTTGATGTCCATATCAAAATGCTCAACATACATATCGTTTTCAGTTCCTTTGGTTTCATAGAAAACCAAAGCAGATTTCGGATGGTACAATGTGCCAAAATGGTCTGTTATATCTGTTGTTGTATTCATTTTTCTATCGTTTTGTATTCGTATAATATTCCACTCAAATCATTCAATAAACCAAACAAACGGTTCTCAAAATCAAGATTGGCTGTTGGTATTTCGCTTCCGTCAAATCGCTTGGAAATAGTAGGTTCTTCCATTGCTCCGTACTCGTTAAATTCATTGTTGATGGTATCTGAAAGGCTTTCGTATAACCAGCCTCTGGTATCTGCAATAAATGAAATGTACTTTTCCATTCCGATTACTTCATTTTCGTCATCATCATAAGGGTCTTTTTCGGGCAATGTTGCGTTGCTGAAAATAGTGGTGTTCGGATATTCTGTACAAAGGGCAAACGCATTACAAGCCACTTGCCAACATTCCTTGTCGAACATATCAACACTTTTAAATCGGTTCAAACGCTGTTCAAATACCTTTAGATTAGTTCGATTAAATAGCTTTTGTTCTATTCTATCGCCAATGTATTCGGCATTTCTCAACTCACGTTTGTAACTTTCCGTTTCGTCCGTTTTCTCGTCCTGTTCCACCCAATCTTTGTGCATTTCATATAACCAATACAGATAGCTGTCTTCCTGTCTGTAATACGGCACATCGGCAATATGGTACAGATAACTACATACTGATAATAGAAGCGGTGCAGTCTTTTTACGCTTCGGGTCTTTGAGCATTTGAAATAGTGGTATAATTGGAATATAATACAAGGTCGTACCCACATTGTACCTTTCCTCGCTTACGAAAAAGGTTTTCTTACTGTCCTGTACCAATTTGAAACTATCCCAATTTTTGTTGGTACGTTTTACTTTGGTTTCCATATCCCACATAGCCAATACGATATTGTAGGGAAAACCAAAATCCTTGGTCTGTGTTGCCTCAATGTTGTAATGCTCGGCAAGTTGGGAAAGGGACTTGTAAAAATCCCTCTCCGTTTTCTGACAAGCCTGTACGGATTTTGCTGTTTTCAGTTTTGGCAGAAACGTACACTTTAGAATACCATTGGTAGCATTGCTATTGGTACGGATTTCTGCTTGTCTTTCTGCACTTGGTTTGCGTCCTTTGGTCTTTGTAGCCAATTGGCGAACTCGCCCAACTGTCGGTGCAATTGCCGTTGTCGTTTCTGTTCGGGTATGCTGATAGTTCCCGATATGATGTTGCGTTGCATAATTCATTGTTTTAAAATTTTGGTTTAACCTTTCGTTCCCATTACGCTCTCAAATTTGTACTCGACTGCATCGTCTTTTATCTGCGGTGCAGATGCTTTTGCCGTAGTCAAAATCGGGTACATATTGGCGTAAAAATTCATTACGGCTTCCACGCTCCAACGTGGTTCGGGGTCGGTCAGTCTTATGTCCTGTCCTTTATCTTTGAGTATAAAAACTCTTTCTAATTGCGTTGCTAATAACATAATGTTCTGTTTTAATGATTACTATTCTTTTCATCTTCGTCTGTTTCATCAATAGGATAATCGGCAGTAATTTCTTGCTCTATTGGTGGTTCGGGTTTTGCTTCGTCCATTGCTCCGAAAAGGCTCGGTGTTGCGAATTTGTCGGATAATGCTATTTTGCGTTTGCGTATCTCGTCTGCTTTTTCGGGAAACTCCGTTATATCGGGAACTTTTATCCACGCTTCACGGAATTTGCCCTCTTTCTCCAACTCGTCCGCCTTTGCCATTGCATCTTTAAACTTCTTGTCTTTGACTTCTTTTTCTTTTTTCTCTTTTTCGGTTTTTGCTTTCTCGATTGCCGATTGTGCTTTGGCTTCATCAAGTTGCTTTTGAAATTTCTCCATATCCACCATTAAGCCCGATACCTTTTGTATAGGTGTGGTTATCTGCTCAAAAAATCCCTCGTCAAACTCCTGGGGTGTGGCGTTAAAGGTCAATGGTGGAATTAGATTTTTTGCACTATCTCCGCATTGTTCGTTATTGAGCAATACTGTTACAATTAGGTTGCTTTCTATTCCTTTTGAAATGTTCAGTTGTAATACTCCTGTAAAGTCCAACTGCTGTATCTGATTGAAAAAATTGGTGTTCATCGTTCTTAAATTTTAATTGTTATTACTTTTTTCTTTTTTAAGTTTCTCGTGCATATCTGCCCAATATTCCTGTCTTTCCTTGTCTGTTTCTGTTGGTGGGTGGTGCTGATATTCTTTATACCAACCTGTTTGTTGAATAGCTTTTATGAGGTCGGTAACTTCAATCCAATTCCCTTTTTTATCTATGATTTTCATCGTACTTGGCTTTAAGTGTTATTTGCTGATTTCCGCTATTTGGTCAATCCTGCCATAAATGATACTTCTAAGACTTGTTTTATCGGGAGCGTTGTATTCTGCCCAACTACCGTACTGCTTTACGATATAGGATTTTAAAACATCCTCAAATCCAAAGCGATAACCCATAAGCGGTACAGCTCTTTTGAAATAGGCGTTTCGGTTTACTGCTTCTGCAAGCCAATTTTTTTCGGCTCGGTTCAATTTTTCGCCTTTGTTCAGTTTTTCCCTTAATAAGTAAACCTTTGCATTTTGCAGGGTTGCCAATTCGGGTACATCGTGGCGTACAAACTTTGTGGCTATTATTGTTACTATTTCCATTGCGGTAGATTTTAAGGTTGCTGATTTTTGATTTTTCGTTCCAACAAGGTTTCCAATATCTCGTAATCACTTTCGTAAATTTCTCCTTCGAAATGGTAGGTGTCCGTTTCTTCATCAAACCCGTATTGTTCAAAATCTTCGTCTTCCAAATAAATATCTGTGAGTAGCTTGTCATAAAATGTTGCCCTACCATATATAAGATTGCCCATTTCTTCATAATCCTGTGTAAAGTTCACTTCGTAATGTTCCGCTATCTTTTGAATTACTTCTATATTGGGCGACCATTTTGTTTCATACTGAAATTGCCCTTCATCGCCTTCATTCCAATAGATATTGAAGAAATAACCACCATTATTTTTAGAAATAAATTCGGGTAGTTGCCCTTCTTCGGTTTTTTCTTCCTTTTCCTTCATTGATTGAAAAAGTTCCTGTATTGCTGTGATTGTTTCGGGTTTCCCCTCGAATACAACTGTATTACTGCACCAATTTGCCATAACTTTTGTTTTTAGTAGGCTACCACCGATTAAAGCGGTAGCCTGTTGTTATTTAATTAAGGTTTAGGATTTCTGCACCATCTAAAGCAAAACCATTACACAATTCAAATGCTTTCTGTGATTTGAGTTGAGCAGTGCCACCCAATACAATGCTCTGCAACTTGGCTTCATCATTCTTGTAATTTCTTACGTTCTGATAGTAACCTGTAACCGCATTATAAGCTCCGAACAATGTTCCTTTTGTCGTATCCATTTGTTGGGTGTCGCTTATCATTGCGTATGCAAAAGCATCTTCAACGGTGTTTTTGAACACGGTGGAAATTTCATCTTCTGCACCTTTTTTGATAAGGTCAAGCGTTTCCTTATTCGGGCAAAGTGCCAATTGGATTAGCTTTTTAACCTCTTGGTCCGTTACCTTTACTTTTGCCCATTCGTTGAAAATACTCTCCAATTGATTGCTTAATGTGTTGGCAAGTCCCATAATCTTGTGAGCGTTCTCGATACGTTGTTTTGCTCCCGAAGTGTGTTTGATACGAACAACATTGGTCATACTGCGTAAAGATGCATTCAGCGTGTTTTGGCAAACAATACGGATAGGCGTAAATGCGGCTGTGATGCTTCCGCTACCATCGTGCGAAGTGGTAAGGAAAATGTACTTTTCTGTAACATCATCGCCATTGCCTACACGAATATAATCGGGCAATTTGGCTGTAATAAAAATGCGTTCTCCGTTGCCTATTGCTCCTGCGGTTTCGTACAGAATGCCCTCGTCACCGCCTACAATAGCATCAAAGAAATTAAAGGCTTCACGGTTTTGTACGATATGGTAATCCTTACCGACTACGCCCAATACGGCATTGTTATCGGTGCGTATGTTGGCGAAATAGTTAGGTACTTCCAATTCGCTACTGCCTATCTCTATACCGTTGGTGGTTTCGATAATGCCCGAACCTTTGGTAAATAGTGGGGATTTTACGACTTCGTAATCTAATCCTGCGTGTTTGATAGCTTCCTCGCTTGTTGGGTATTGCTCCACGATTTGCCCTAAACCGTGCCACGCTTTTTGCTGAACGCTGAAAAATGAATAACGTCCTGTTCTCTCGTTGAAATTGATATTATGTGCCATAATGTTTAAAATTTTGATATAAAAAATGGATTGAATGTTCTTGATTAAAATGGAAGGTCGTCTTCTGTACCTTTTCCTGCTGTACTGTTGTTTCCTGTTTGTGCAGTAGCTTGTACGCTTTCGGTTCTCTTACTACCTCCGTGCAATTTGATTTGTGAGGTGTGGAAATTCAGACCTGCTCTTGGCTCTCCATCATTACCTGTCCACGCTCTTGTACTTACTCGTCCCGATAGTTCTACCAAAGTGCCTTTTGTGAGTAGCTTGGCTACATTCGGGGTTATCCAATAGGAGCAGTCGAAATAGGTTGTTTGCTCTATGCGTTCGCCTTGCTTGTTACGGTAGCTGTCGTTGGTCGCTACTGAAAAATTTACTACTTGTTTGTCCTGTGACGTTGTGCGTACTTCCGCATCCCTTGTCAGTCTTCCTGTGATGTTCATATTCTTTAATTTTTAGTTATTGATTTTGATTTTTTTTAGATTTATTCGGCAATGAGAGGAGGTGCTGTTTCGTTTCATTACCATTTCCAATGTTTTTAATTTTCGTATCTGACATTTTTTTTATTCGTTTAAAGAGCCGGAGTATGCTATGTTTCGTTTCACGAGCATAAAAGGTTCGTGTTTAGCATCACCAAGGTTTTGGAAAAAAATACTACCCAACGGGTGGAGATTATTTTCCAAACTTGCTTGACCTTTGTGATGCGTTAAGAACACGGAAATACCTTTGCTCTTGAAATGGGACAAAAAGCATACGGGTCTTTGGATAAAAATGAATGTGGAAGCTAAGAAGATGGCATTGAGAAATGGTTTACAGTGAATTGAAATAACACTTCCAATTCGCTGAATTTTTAAAACACTTTTTTAAAGCGGTGGGGCTATCAAAGCCACACTAATAGAGGATTAAAAAATTGTATTTGTGTGGGAGGCGTAGATGGCAACATTTTTTAATCTTCTGTTCCAGAAGTAGCCGAAAAGCTCTTTTACAGAAAGGGAATAGCAGAGCGAAGTAAATGTGCTTTGGCTATAAAATATGGGCATAAAAAAAGCAGAACCGTTAAGTTCTGCTCGTAATTATCAAATTGTGATTAACTATATAACCTGTAAAAACGCTTCTTCAATCTCCTTAAATTTAGGAGCTACCAAATCCATATCCTTACTAATCTTTTGGCTGGTAATTTTAGCATAAATCTGTGTAGTAGAAATATTTTTATGCCCCATCATTTTACTAAGGCTTTCAAGGGGAACACCTTCTGTCAAAAACATCGTTCCAAATGTGTGTCTTGCGGTGTGAAAAGTTACTTTTTGTTCTGTAATAATTTTAGCTTTTTCAATTAATTTGCCAATGTGAGTATTGCAGGTTACATTGGTTGGAACTGGAAAGATAAACTCATTACGAGTGCTACCGAGGTATTTTTCTATGATACGTTTTGGGATTTCCATTAACCGAACATTAGAAGCAATATCTGATTTTTTTCTTCTGCTGATGATCCATTGATGGCCATCGAAGAAAGACTGAATATTGTTCCTTGTTAGTTTTTTAATATCCGCATAAGCAAGTCCGGTAAAACAACTGAAAATAAAAAGATCTTTTACAAGCTCATACCGTGGGTGGGGCGGTGCACACATCATCAGTTTTTCTACATCTTCTTTAAGAATATAACCCCTGTCGGTTTCTTCCATATTAATTTCATAATCTTGAAACGGATTATCACGTATCAAACCTTTTTTTATAGCCAATTCTACCAGACTTAGTACGGGCATCGTGTAAACCCAAACCGTATTATGTGTAGATTGTAAATCGTACCGAAGATAAAAATCGAATTCCCTAATAAAATCTCCAGTCAATTCCCGAAAGGCCATATCATCACGATGATAGCGTTCTTTGATAAAAGTGGTAAGATGATTATAAACCGTGATGTACTTGTTGTAGGTGCTTTGTGAACGTTCTTCCTTGTCAACCAATTTTTTAAAATCCTCATTTTTATCGTTAAAGACTTTTAGAATTGCATCATCCATTACACCAACACCCAAGAATGAGAGCTTTACTTTTTGGGAAGTAGCAAAGCCCTCGTGTTTCAGCATATCTTCATAAATTTTGTCGATACGCCCACGTATGTTATCCAACTTTTTATTAATATTTAAAGCTGTTGCGCTTTTGCCCTCAACTCTTCCATATTTTAGATCCCAATTGCTAGGGTCAATTTCTAACTTTGTCCCAAAAGTTTTAGGTGTTCCGTCAATGGTAATACGTGCCATAATTGGAGCATTACCATTTTTTTTTAGTTCGTTCTTTTTCAAGTAGAAAAGCAGTTTGAACGTTGATTTTTTTGTCTGCGTCATAACTCAAATGTTTAATGTTTAAAATTAATTTACATTGAGTTACAAGGAAATATAAAAATAAGTGCAAAACACTGAAATATAACCGTTTAAACTAATAAGGAACCTCTATTAATCGGTAACGAATTAGTAACTTAACTTTGTCATTTCAAACCCAAAACCTATCAGACACCGAGTTCCAAATAAAGACTACTTCTTTATAAAACATTGTATAGCAACGGATTTAATCGTTTTGCTTAACTTTGCTTTTTACTAATCTTTTTTAATTAAAATATTCAAACCGTTCAAATTTTATATTTGGGCGGTTTTTTTTTATTAAATTTATTAAAAATTAAAAAATATGATTGATAGTTTTTCAAAAAGTTTAATTGTAAAAGGTACTTTTGATATTTCAAAATCTGAAACAAATTATAAGGGTTCAATTTCTAAAGATGATGGCGAAAAAATGCTGGAAGATGAAATGAAAACACTTCGTCTTTTGCAAGAAAAATTCTATGCAGATGGAAGCCAATCTTTATTAATAGTTATTCAAGCGATGGATGCCGCTGGGAAAGATTCTTTAATAGAGCATGTTTTTGGTGGTATTAATCCCCAAGGTTGTGAAGTAACGAGTTTCAAAACGCCTACTTCAAAAGATTATTCGCATGATTTTCTTTGGCGGCATTATTTAGCATTACCGCAAAAAGGAAAAATCGGAATTTTCAATCGTTCGCATTATGAAAGTGTTTTGATTTGCAAAGTGCATCCTGCATTTAATTTAAGCGAAAAAGTTTGGGATAATGTGGAGGATTTTGATGATAAATTTTGGAAAAACCGATATGAAAGTATCCGCAATTTCGAAAAACACCTTGCCCAAAATGGCACAAAAATTATAAAATTTTTCCTTCATGTTTCTTTAGATGAGCAAAAACAAAGATTTCTAGACCGCATTAATGAAGAAGATAAAAATTGGAAATTTGGTTTGGGAGATATGAAAGAACGCGCATTGTGGGACGATTATCAAAAAGCTTATGAAGATGCGATCAACGAGACTTCTAAAGATTATGCACCGTGGTATGTTTTGCCAGCCGACAGCAAATGGTTTACGAGATTGGCGGCACTTCAAATTATCATAGAAAATTTAGAAGAAATGGATTTGAAATTTCCAACATTATCAAATACAGAATTGGGCGAACTGGAAGTGGCAAAATTAAATTTGGAAAGTGAATAGAATGAGTGTTCGGAAAGCATTTTTGCAATTTTTGAAGTTATTTGTAATATTTTTACTAGTAGGAACTTTAGGAGGAATAATAAAATATTTCTTAAAATACCAAGAAGTTACGGCTCCAATAATTGATGTTTTTACAACGATTATCTCTTATTTTTTGTTTTTTAAATATATCTTAAAACAAGAAACAGATATACAGGTTAAAGCAAGTTTTCGTTTAATAAGTGACAACTTAATTTTTCCAATTATCTTAATTGCTATTGGTTTAGAGTTTTTTGAAAAACCATTGTTTGATATGTACGATAAAATTTTTGTACCAAAAGAATTCTTGAATATTTTTAAGCATACTAAAAATGTAGAATTGAATATTTCTTTAATTTTCTCTCTAATTTCATCATTAGTAGTTGCGCCGATTTTTGAAGAAATAATATTTAGAAAATATTTACTTGGCAATTTGCTAAAAGAGAATTCCGTTCAAAAAGCAATACTATTTTCAAGTATATGTTTTTCACTTTTTCATTTTCCAAATTTCAGAAATCTTTTACCGACTTTTATATTTGGAGTAATTGCTGGATACATTTATGTAAAGACCAAAAATATAACTTACACCTTAGTTTTTCATTTTGTTGTAAATTTAATTGTTTCGCTTATAAGATTTTATGGAGCGACATTAATAGAAAATTTAACCAATCTTCATTTTAATATTTTTTATTGGTTAATTACGACTTTCGGGGGAATAATTTTAATCTATTTCGGCATAAAATTTTTCAATAAGAATTTAGGGAAAGTAGAAATTGAATCATCGAATTGAAAAAAAACCACGAGAAAAACGATAAGCCGGATTCTGTTTCCAAAATAAATTGAACGCCTGTTATTTATCTACATCGTACATTGCTGCAAGACTTTAGCTGTTTACCCCTCGATTTTCGGAGCGAGCAACTCCTATTTTAGACGAATCTAAAAGCATCGATATACTTAACATTGCACCGCAAAGAGTTTACCTGGTTTCACTATAAATTAATATACATACTTTCTGTTGCACTTGTCCTGATCTCGCGACCGACGGCTGTTAGCCGCTTTGCTGCTCTCTGGTGTCCGGACTTTCCTATTCCAAAATAAATTGAAATCAACAAGCTGTTTTTCTCATGGACGGCAAAGATATAAAAATTTTAAAAGGATGAAGTATGAGTTTTGAAGTATGAGTTATGAAGTATGAGTTATGAAGTATGAATTATGAAGTATTAAATAATTACAAAAAAAATCCTGACAATATTTGCCAGGATTCTTTTAATTTTGTCTAACGTCTAACATCTAACATCTAACATCTAACATCTAACATCTAACATCTATTTCTTGCCTTGCGCTTTCTGTTGTTCCTGCGCTTTCTCCATCATTTCTCGCATTCTTTTTTGAAATTTTCCTTCTTTTTTCGGCTCTTTTTGTTTGTTTGCCTGTATTTGTGCATGTATTTTTTTCTCGTCTAAAATCCAATATTTAATTACCAAGATGATGACAATGTTAATTGCATTCGAAACGAAATAATACCAAGATAAACCAGATGCCGATGTGTTTAAAAAGAATAAAAACGTTACAGGGAAAATATACATTAGAACCTTCATGTTTGGCATTCCAGGTTGCGTTGGTTGCTGCATATTACCAGAAGTAAGGATAGTGTAAATTAAAATTACAATGGTACACGCAATAGCGAAAATACTTAAATGTTCTCCAATAAATGGAATATTGAAGGGTAATTTTATCACATCATCATAAGCCGTTAAATCTTTTGCAAACCAGAAACTTTGCCCACGCAAATCCAGATTATTAGGAAAAAATCGAAAAAGCGCATAAAAAATCGGAATTTGCAAGACCGCCGGGAGACATCCCGCCATCTGATTGACGCCCGCTTTCTTATAAACAGCCATCGTTGCTTGCTGTTTTTTCATGGCGTCTGCATCTTTATATTTTGCGTTTACTTCATCTATTTCTGGACGAATAACACGCATCATCGCGCTCAATTTATGTTGCTTAAACATCACAGGCGACAAAATAATTTTTGTAATAATCGTCATTAAAAATATCACCCAACCCGCAGCAATTCCCCAAGAGGTAAGCAAATTATAAATCGGGATGAAAAAATGTCGGTTTAAAGTGCCAATAAATGACCATCCAAGCGGGATAATTTCATCAAAGTTTTTATCGTAAGATTTTAATAATTTTAGATCCATCGGTACAAAATACCAAGTGAAATCTTGATTCAGTTCGTTACCAGCCATTTTTACTTGTCCGTCAAAGGTGAATTTCTTCAAAAATTCGCCTTCTTTTATGGGGTCTTGGTTTCCTTTAGAATTTGTAAAACCACTGTTCGCTTCTATAATTGCGCCGAAAAACTGTTGTTTCACAGCGATCCAATTCAAAGTTTCCTTCGGTTCTTCCATGGTGGTGCGACCATCATAATCGTTCGATTTATAATTATTAAATGCGTAGGAAAATTCTGTATGCGTTTCTTCTTGTGAGCGGCCTTTCTCTGCACCACGAACGGTGTAATCCCAAGTGAAATCTGCTTTTCCGTCATTTACAATTTGTGCTAAACCTTGCGTTTTTACTTTAAAACCAATAGCATATTTTTCGTTTAAAGTATAAATAAACTGAATGATTGCGCCATTAATGTTGGATTGCATCGTCACAGTATTTCCCTTTACACTTGGGCTGAAAACCATATCTTTGGTATTGAACACTTTCCCAGTTTTGTCTTTAAACTGGAAACCATAAGATGCATTGTTTTTATTAAACAAATAAAGTGGATCTGTATCTTTATCTGTTTTTTTATTATAGGCTTTAAATTTAAGCAATTCAACAGAAGAAATTTGCCCGCCCAAACTAGAAAACTGAA
The DNA here is from genome assembly GCF_900108025.1 of Halpernia humi. Classification (GTDB taxonomy): domain Bacteria; phylum Bacteroidota; class Bacteroidia; order Flavobacteriales; family Weeksellaceae; genus Halpernia; species Halpernia humi. The sequence goes on along the minus strand of NZ_FNUS01000004.1, from coordinate 135,811 downwards.
CATTTAGTAAGTCATTTTTAAGGCTTACCGTTTTTATGGAATCCTGATTTATTTGCGGATTGATGTTCTGAACTTCTGATGGTTTTATCTCCGCTTGTTCGGTTTTTACCGGTTCTTTTGCTTTACTGGTCGCTGTTTCTTTCGCTTGTTTTGTTTGAAAGTAAAACATAAAACCGAATAATACTAATGAAAAAAGGACAAAACTGATGATTTGGTTTTTATCGAGGCCGTTATTTTGTTGCATTTTGTTTGTTTGATGATGGAATTGTGCACGATTTTGCACGTACTTTTTCCAATAATTTTTGGCTGCAAAATTACTATTTTTATTTTAATATTTTGCAATCAATAAAAATTGTGAAATTGCAAACCACAAAGCCAAGAAAAATTTATTGTATCTTTTTTAATGAAATCTTTGTGGTTTACAAAAAATTACTTTGTAGAAACCGCTTTTATGAAAGCAGAAAATAAAGGATGCGGATTGGCAACCGTACTTTTGTATTCCGGATGGTATTGCACGCCGATATAGAATGGATGGTCTTTTAACTCAATGGTTTCTACTAAATCGGTTTCCGGGTTTGTTCCAGAAGCGATGAAATTATTTTTTTCAAAGATTTCTTTATATTCACTATTAAATTCATATCTATGGCGGTGCCGTTCAGAAATCGTTCTGCTGCCATAAATTTCACTTAATTTCGAGCCATTTTTCAAAGTACATTTCCACGCGCCAAGTCTCATTGTGCCACCTTTTTCTACCACATTTTTTTGTTCCTCCATTAAAGCAATCACAGGTTCGGGCGTTCCCGTGTCGAATTCTACACTATTTGCTTGGGATAAATTCAAAACATTTCTGGCAAATTCTATGGTCATAATCTGCATTCCGAGGCAAATTCCCAAAAGTGGTATTTTATTTTCGCGCGCATATTTTGCGGCTAAAATTTTTCCTTCAATTCCTCGGTCGCCAAATCCCGGCGCAATCAGCATTCCATCAACGCCTTTCAGTTCTTTAACAATATTATCTTCTAATAAATCACCAGAGTAAACCCATCTAATTTTTACTTCAGTTTCTTGCGCTGCACCTGCGTGTATAAAAGATTCTGTGATAGATTTATAAGAGTCCTGCAATTTCACATATTTTCCAATCAAAGCAATTTCTACCGTTTTTTTCGGATGTTTGTATTTTTTCAAAAATTCTTTCCAGTTTTTGAGGTCGGCTTCTTGCTCTGTTTTTAAATTTAAAGTTTTAAGAACAACATCATCAAAATCTTGTTTTTGCAGATAAAGTGGGACTTCATAAATGGTTTCCAAATCCATACATTCTATAACATTTTCCAATGAAACATTGCAAAATTGCGCCAGTTTTGCCCGTTGTTCTTTTGGTATTTTATGTTCAGTTCTGCACACCAAAACATCTGCTTGAATGCCACTTTCCATTAATTGACGAACGGAATGTTGTGAAGGTTTTGTTTTTAACTCTCCACTTGCCGCCAAAAAAGGCAATAAAGTTAAATGAATCACCATAGAATTATGCTCGCCCAATTCCCATTTCAGTTGTCGTACAGATTCTATATAAGGAAGCGATTCTATATCACCGACAGTTCCACCAATTTCGGTGATGATAATATCGTAATTTTTCTTGGCTAAAATTTTAATTCTTCGCTTAATTTCGTTTGTAATATGCGGAATAACTTGAACGGTTTTTCCTAAAAAATCACCTTTTCGTTCTTTATCGATGACGGTTTGGTAAATTTTTCCGGTCGTTACATTGTTGTTTTGCGAGGTTGGGGAATTTAGAAATCTTTCATAATGTCCCAAATCTAAATCAGTTTCTGCGCCATCTTCCGTAACGTAGCATTCGCCGTGTTCATAAGGATTTAGTGTTCCTGGATCAATGTTAATATAAGGATCTAATTTTTGAATGGTGACGTTAAAACCGCGTTGTTTTAGTAGAAGTCCGAGAGAAGCAGATACAATTCCTTTTCCCAAAGAAGACGTTACACCGCCAGTTACGAAGATGTATTTCGTTTGTTTTTTGCTCATTAGTTTAGGTTTGCGCAAAGTTAAACTATCTGGTTTGATTGGCAAATCTGAACGGGATTTAATTTTAATTTTTTTATTAGAAAACATTTATAGCAAATCCCTCGCAGCCGCAATTGCCATTTCTCGGGTCGGGCTTTCCGTTGCAATCTTTTTTCCAGCCGCTCTATTCTTATATTTTATATTTGCCCTCGCAAAAAAGGATTTCCACTTCAATCCCTTTTGCGGTGTATGTGTAAAACAAAACTTTATTTTAAAAACAATATAAAATCTGTGTATATCCGTGAAATCTGTTCGCTATCAATAATGAAAATTTTCGTTTGTGAATTTATAATCTGCCTAATCTGGTAAATCAGCGAGCAGTAATTTTCGCAATTATTTCAAAATCTCATTCAAAAACATCAAAGTATGTTGCCACGCTCTTTTTGCCATGGTTTCATTATAATCTGGCGATTCTGGATTAGTGAAAGTGTGTTTTGAATTGGCATAAGTAATCATTTGCCAATCGGTTTTCCCCACATTTAATTCTGTTGTAAGTGCTGCCAAAACTTCTTGCGTTACACCGCGATCATCTGCGCCATTTTCCACCAAAACTTTTGTTGTAATTGCTGTGTTTTCTCTTGCTGCATCTTTAGAAAGTCCGCCGTGGATGGAAACAATTCCTACAACCGGTAAATTCCCTCTTGCGGCTTCCAAAGCGCCTGTTCCGCCAAAACAGAAACCAATTACGGCAATTTTATCAGGGTTTGCGCCCGCTTTTTTCAATTGTTCCAAAGCCAAAAAAATTCTTTGCTGGTAGGCTTTGTAATCACTCTTATATTTTCCTGCAATTTTTGCCGCAGAAGCATTATCTGTAGGAATATTTCCTTCACCATAAATATCAGCAACAAAAGCAATGTAGCCTGCTTTTTCTAGTTCTAAAGCGGTGTTTTTTGCTTCATCGTCAATGCCTTTCCAAGCGGGAAGAACTAAAACGCCTGGTAAATTTTTCCCTGAGTTTGAAGTGACAAAACCATTTAATTTTTGAGTTCCGTCATTATAAGAAACAGGTTTTAGTGTTTGTGCCATTGTAAATTGGATGGTTATAAATAAGGCAATTAAAGTAGATGATAATTTCATAAAGTTTTTGATTTATTAGAGATTAAAATTAGACTTTATAAATATAAGGTTTTAATTTTCAATTTTTTTTAAATTTATATAAAATTAAATCGATGAGAAATGCCATTTTACTTTTTATTTTAATTGTAATTTTTAACAGTTGCGAGAGTACAAATTATCCATCAAATAGAGTGTTTAATACAAATAATTCTTCATTTTATACTGAAAAAAATGAATTTGAAGCTTTAATGCAAAAAGACAAATTAGACAGAAACCAAAGAAGTGCAGCAGTTGTCACTCAATTAATAAACGACAGTCCGAGCGATAAAGTGGCCGCACTTGTTTTTGAAAATACTACTAATTGCAATATTATTGTTAGAATTTATGGTACAAAAAATTATACTTTGCCTATTTATAAACACGATAAAAATTATCTAATTGTTGATAAAGGTAATTATACTTTCACTTCTAATTTCTGTGATTCTAAATACAAAAGCCAAAAAAATATTGTGGAAAGTTTGACGGTAACTTTGTCTGAAAGGTAGAAAAATCAGTAAGAGTAGAGATGCTATTTATCGCGTCTCAACGGTAAATATTATGGATAAAAAATTTCGAAATAAATATCGAATTTCATCAGTACGTTTGCAATCTTGGGATTATTCTGCAAACGGCGCTTATTTTTTAACCATTTGCACCGCAAATCGAGAGAATTATTTCGGGAAAGTAGTAAATGGCGAAATGATTTTAAATGATTTAGGATTAATAGCACAAAACATTTGGTTAGAAATTCCTGTTCAATTTCCGTTTGTGGAATTGGGAAATTTCGTCATAATGCCCAATCACATTCACGGGATTTTAATCATAAATAATAAACCCGTAGAAACGCGATTTATCGCGTGTCAAATAGAATCAGAAGAAAAAGTAATTCAAAAAAAAGGCGGAATCACAGGAATTAAAAATCCAATGTTGCATCAAAATATTTCCACAATAATTAGGTGGTATAAAGGAAGATGTACATTTGAAATCAATAAAATTTCGTCTGGTTTTAAATGGCAACCGAGATTTTATGATCATATTATAAGAAATAGCAAATCATTTGAAAATATTCAAAAATATATAGAAAATAATCCAGAAAATTGGGATAATGATTCGTTAAAATAACCGTAGAAACGCGATTCATCGCGTTTTCGGTTCATCGCGTTTTCGGTTAATTTTGTTTAATATCTAATTTAATTAAAATCAAAATGCGCTGAATCGTTATTTAATAAAAGGTGATCTTGTTTGTTTTAATTGAAACTCAATCTTATTTAATTGAAACGCGATAAATCGCGTTTCTACCGAAAAAATTTTTTACATCATTTTTTTTTCCGCAATTTTGTAATCTATGGCAAAAATAAAAACCGCGTTCATCTGTCAAAACTGTGGCACCAATTATTCGCAATGGATGGGGCAATGCAAAGCCTGTGGCGAATGGAATACTTTGGTGGAAGAAATTATCGAGAAATCGCCGCGTTCTACTTATGATATTTTGGGTTCTGGGAAACAGAAAATCGTTAATATTATTGATGTAGAAACTGGCGCAGAACAAAGAATTTCTACACCTTCAGAAGAACTAAATCGTGTTTTAGGCGGCGGAATTGTTTTGGGTTCAGTCACATTAATTGGCGGCGAACCCGGAATCGGAAAATCAACTTTATTATTGCAAATCGCACTAAAAATGCGAAAAAAAGTGCTTTACGTTTCTGGTGAAGAAAGTGCTTCGCAAATAAAAATGCGCGCTGATAGATTAACAGAAATTCACCAAGAAAACTGTTTTCTTTACACGGAAACTTCGGTAGAGAAAATTTTAACGGAAGCCAAAAAATTAAAACCAAATTTTGTAATTATAGATTCTATTCAAACTTTGCAAAGTCAATTGATTGAAAGTTCGCCGGGAACAGTGTCGCAAATCAGAGAATGTTCTTCCGAAATTATAAAATTCGCAAAAGATACCGGAACTCCAGTTTTTTTAGTTGGGCACATCACAAAAGACGGGCAAATTGCCGGCCCAAAAGTTTTGGAACACATGGTTGATGTGGTTTTAAATTTTGACGGAGACAGAAATCACATGTTTAGATTATTAAGAGCAAATAAAAATAGATTTGGTTCTACCGCAGAAATCGGGATTTATGAAATGGTTTCACAAGGTTTACGAGAAATAAAAAATCCGTCGGAACTTTTAATTACGAAAAAATTTGAAGAACTTTCTGGGAACGCAGTTGCCGTAACTTTAGAAGGAAATCGCCCGATGTTATTAGAAATTCAAGCGTTGGTAAGTTCGGCGGTTTATGGAACGCCGCAGAGAAGTTCTACGGGTTTTGATGGAAAAAGATTAAATATGCTTTTGGCGGTTTTAGAAAAAAGAGCAGGTTTTATGCTCGGTGCAAAAGATGTTTTTTTAAATATTACAGGCGGAATTAAAACTGATGATCCCGCTTTGGATTTAGCTGTAATTGCTGCCATTCTTTCAAGCAATGAAGATGTTGCAATTTCTGAAAAATTTTGTTTCGCGGGTGAAATTGGCTTGAGTGGCGAGATAAGACCGGTTCCGCAAATTGAGCAAAGGATTTCGGAGGCAGAAAAATTGGGTTATGATAAAATATTTGTGTCTGGTTTAAATAAAATTGCCAAGAAGAAATTGGGAATTGTAGTGGAATTGGTAAATAAAATAGAAGAATTTCACGAGAAATTAATTTAAAAAAATAATTGTAGAATTAAAAAATAATCGTATTTTTGCAAACCAAAATGAGATGTAAACTATGTTAATAATTCCAGTAAAAGATGGCGAAGCTATCGATAGAGCCCTTAAAAAATACAAACGAAAATTTGATAAAACAGGGACAGTTAGAGCTTTGAGAAGCCGTCAACAATTTAACAAACCTTCTGTTGTAAAAAGACAAGCCAATTTAAAAGCGGCGCACAAACAAAGATTAATCAGCAAGGAAGAGCAAGGATAGAAATCCTAGGTTTTTACCTTTTTAACATAAAATCACTTCTTAAATTACTATATTTGAGGAGTGATTTTTTTTGCTTATGATTCAGAAGTTTTTAGATTATTTATTGGTAGAAAAACGCTATTCGCCTCTCACAGTGAAAAGTTATGCTAAAGATTTGGCCGATTTTCAAACGTTTATATTAAAAACAGAAAATTCAGAAAATCTACTTGAAGTTTCAAAAAAAGTAGTTCGCAATTTTGTAGTTGAACTTTCGTCACAAAATTATTCTAAACGCAGCATCAATCGTAAAATTTCCGCTTTAAAATCTTTGTATCTCTTTTTATTAAAAGTAGGAGATATTTCGATCAATCCGATGGAAAGTATTTCATTATTAAAATTTTATCCCGAAAAGCAAATTCCGATGTCTTTGGAAGAGATGGAGAATTTGGAAAAGGTTTTTGGAAAGTCCCAAGACTTGCTAAAAGAATGTATTGTTGAATTGCTCTATCAAACTGGTATCAGAAAAGCAGAATTATGCAATCTTCTTTTGAAAAATGTGGATTTTAATAAAGGGGAAATTTTAGTATCAGGAAAGGGGAACAAAATAAGAATCGTTCCCATTAGTGAAAAACTGGGAAATAAATTGCGACATTACCTAGAGGCAGAAAGAAAGGCATTGATAGATAGCGAGATGTATTTTTTTGTGAGTAAAAAGGGTAAAAAACTAAATGAAAAGTTTGTCTATTCAGTGGTAAATTTCTATCTTGGTCTTGTAACTTTAAAGAAGAAAAAAAGTCCACACATACTTCGGCATACTTTTGCGACGCAGGTTTTAGAAAACGGCGCAGAGATTAGCAAAGTAAAAAAAATATTAGGACACAGCAGTTTGGCTTCTACACAAGTTTACACCTCGGCAAATATTGAGCAATTAAAAAAAGTATTAAATGCATCACATCCGAGAGCAAAAAAGCAAGATAAATAAATTAATTTTAACCAAAATTTATTAAAATGAAAATACACGTAAAATCATTAGGATTAACTCCGCATGCACCACTTGAAGAGCATTTACAAAAAAAACTAAATAAATTAGAGACTTATTATGATAAAATAATAGATTGCAAAGTGTTTTTGAAGGTAGAAAATAGTTCAGAAAAAGAGAATAAAACGGCTGAAATTATAGTAGGTGTTCCAGGTGATGATATAGTTGTAAAGAAGACCAGCGCAAGTTTTGAAGAGAGTTTGGATCTATGTGCTGAAGTTGCTAAAAAACTGTTAATCAAGAAAAAAGAATTGGCTTAAAAAAAAAATTAAAAAAATATTAGAAAAAATTTGTAGATTTCAAAATAACTATCTTATATTTGCACTCGCAAAAACAGATAAGAAGTTCATTAAAATCTTTGCCTCCGTAGCTCAGCTGGCTAGAGCAGCTGATTTGTAATCAGCAGGTCGTGGGTTCGAGTCCCTCTGGAGGCTCAATAAAATAAAGGATAGCGGGGAGATACTCAAGCGGCCAACGAGGACTGACTGTAACTCAGTTGTGAAAACTTCGCAGGTTCGAATCCTGCTCTCCCCACTTTTTTTATTAATTGGATTTATCTTTAAATTTGCGAAACGTATATCAATATTTTTGGAAACAAAAATTGCGGAAGTAGCTCAGTTGGTAGAGCGTCAGCCTTCCAAGCTGAATGTCGCGAGTTCGACCCTCGTCTTCCGCTCCAAGGAAAATCACAAAAGTTTGTTCGTTTGTGATTTTTTTATTTTTTGCCGACTTAGCTCAGAGGTAGAGTGCTTCCTTGGTAAGGAAGAGGTCACGGGTTCAATTCCCGTAGTTGGCTCTAATTTTTAGAAATTCTTGGTTTGTATTAAGGATTTTTTATGCAAATTATTTTAAGGGAGATTTTGGTTTTCATTTCTTTAAAAAAATTCGTAAATTTGCACTTCTAATTTTTTCGGCTATAGTACAATTTGGTGGGTTTGACTGTTAAAAAGTTATTAAATTAAAGTAAATAATTTTTTTTATTCAAAATTTCACTATATTTGCGCACTGAAAAAATCAAATAAATTAATAAAATAATAAATATTTAAATCATGGCAAAGGAAACGTTTAATCGTAACAAACCCCACTTGAACATTGGTACTATTGGTCACGTTGACCATGGTAAAACTACACTTACTGCAGCAATCAGTAAAGTATTATCTGAGAAAGGATTCGGAACTGCAAGAGATTTCTCTTCTATCGATTCTGCTCCAGAAGAAAAAGAAAGAGGTATTACAATCAATACTGCTCACATTGAGTATGAAACTGCAAATAGACATTACGCTCACGTTGACTGTCCAGGTCACGCGGATTATGTAAAAAACATGGTAACTGGTGCTGCGCAAATGGACGGCGCAATTTTAGTAGTTGCGGCTACTGATGGCCCAATGCCACAAACAAGAGAGCACATCTTGCTTTGTCGTCAAGTAAACGTACCTAACGTTTTAGTATTCATGAATAAAGTGGATATGGTAGATGATGAAGAATTATTAGAATTAGTAGAAATGGAAGTAAGAGATCTTCTTTCTTCTTACGATTATGATGGTGATAACACACCAGTTATTCAAGGTTCTGCTTTAGGTGGTCTTAATGGAGATCCAAAATGGGTTGCAAAAATAGAAGAATTGATGGATGCAGTTGATTCTTGGATTGAACTTCCTGTGAGAGATCAAGATAAACCATTCTTAATGCCAATTGAAGATGTATTCTCTATTACTGGTCGTGGTACTGTTGCTACTGGTAGAATCGAATCAGGTGTTATCAATACTGGAGATGCTGTAGATATCGTAGGTATGGGTGATGAAAAATTAACTTCTACAATTACAGGTGTTGAAATGTTCCGTAAAATTTTGGATAGAGGTGAAGCGGGAGATAACGTTGGTTTATTGTTAAGAGGTATTGAGAAAACTGAAATTAAAAGAGGTATGGTTATTGCGAAAGCAGGATCTGTAACTCCGCATAAAAAATTCAAAGCAGAGGTTTACGTTCTTTCAAAAGAAGAAGGTGGTCGTCACACACCATTCCACAACAAATATCGTCCACAGTTCTATGTAAGAACTACAGACGTTACAGGTGAGATTTTCTTACCAGAAGGTGTAGAAATGGTAATGCCAGGCGATAACTTAACTATTACTGTTGAATTATTACAACCAATCGCTCTTAACGTAGGTCTTAGATTTGCAATCAGAGAAGGAGGTAGAACAGTTGGTGCAGGACAGGTAACTGAAATCCTAGACTAATTAAAATTAAATAAAAAATGTTCCGCAGGGAAACTTGCGGAATTTTTTTAATCTACGGGCATCGTCCAATGGTAGGATACCGGTCTCCAAAACCGTTGATCAGGGTTCGAATCCTTGTGCCCGTGCAAAATATTATTATGAGTTCATTAATAGATTTTATAAAAGGTTCTTATACCGAATTTACCACCAAAGTAGAGTGGCCAAAATGGGCAGAATTGCAATCTTCTACCGTAGTAGTTGCTGTAACATCTGTGCTATTAGCCCTATTTACTTTTGCTGTAGATACTGGTTTTAGTACGATAATCAAAAATGCGGTAGGCAGTTTGATTAATATGTTTAATTAATAATATTAATTTCCTAAAGAAATGAGTGAAACAAATTGGTACGTCCTAAAATCCATTAGCGGGCAAGAAAATAAGGTGAAAACCTATATCGAAAACGAAATGAAAAGATTGGGGTTCGAAAACGACGTTACCCAAGTTGTCATTCCAATGGAAAAGGTAATCCAAATGCGTAATGGCAAAAAGGTGCCAAAAGAAAAACCGTATTATCCAGGTTACTTAATGGTGGAAGCCAATTTAGTCGGAGAAATCCCTCACATTATAAAAAATATCCCGGGTGTAATTTCTTTTTTAAGTTTAACCAAAGGTGGAGATCCTGTACCGATGCGCAAATCTGAAGTTAACAGAATGCTTGGTAGAATGGATGAACTTTCTGAGTTTGCTGTAGATATGGATATTCCTTTTATTGTAGGAGACAGCGTCAAAGTAACAGACGGGCCTTTCAACGGATTTAACGGAACAGTAGAAAAAATACACGAAGACAAGAAAAAAATTGAAGTTTCGGTAATGATTTTCGGAAGAAAAACACCAATGGAACTTAGTTTTATGCAAGTAGAAAAAGTTTAAATTTTTTCTTTAAAATATAGCAAAACCACTCTTTTAAAGAGTGGTTTTTTAGTTGAAATACCAAAATGATGGTTTATTTTTAGTCTAAAATAGTTTTTTTTTCCTTTAAGTGATGTGTTTCGAAATTTTTCTAACTTTTTGAAGTTAAATTCCATTAATGAAGTTGTATTTATTTAAAAATTTAAAATGTACTGCTTTTTTATCGCTACTTTTTTTGTAATTCTATTTAAAATTAATATAATTTATCTTGTATAATAGAAAAAAAATCTTAATTTTGCAGTCCGAAATGTAGAGTTGCCAGATGAGAGGTAATCTGCAGATTTATAAATGCTTCCACATTCATAAATTATTAATTTTTTAAAAAAATAAAATGGCTAAAAAAGTCTTTAAAATGGTGAAACTCCAGGTGAAAGGTGGCGCTGCTAATCCTTCACCACCAGTTGGTCCCGCTTTGGGTTCCGCTGGTGTAAACATCATGGAGTTTTGTAAACAGTTTAATGCAAGAACGCAAGATAAACCAGGGCAAGTTTTACCAGTTTCAATTACAGTATTCGAGGATAAATCTTTCGAGTTTATTATTAAAACACCTCCTGCTGCAATTCAATTGTTAGAAGCGTCTAAGCAAAAAAAAGGTTCAGGCGAACCAAATCGTGTAAAGATTGGTACAGTATCTTGGGCGCAAGTTCAAAAAATTGCTGAAGATAAAATGAGTGATCTTAATTGTTTCACAATAGATTCAGCACTTACAATGGTGGCAGGAACCGCAAGATCTATGGGTTTAAGAGTAACAGGAACGAAACCAACTAACGCTTAAAACTAATAGAAATGGCAAAATTGACAAAAAAGCAAAAAGAAGCACACAGCAAAGTAGATGCAAATAAAATCTATAATTTAGAAGAAGCAGCTGCATTAGTGAAACAAATAAATACTACAAAATTTGATGCGTCTGTAGATTTAGCAGTAAGATTGGGTGTAGATCCAAGAAAAGCAAATCAAATGGTTCGTGGCGTAGTTTCTTTACCACACGGAACCGGGAAAGACGTAAAAGTTTTGGCTTTGGTAACTCCAGATAAAGAAGCAGAAGCGAAAGAAGCAGGTGCTGATTATGTTGGTTTAGACGAATATTTACAAAAAATAAAAGAAGGTTGGACGGACGTTGACGTAATCGTTACTATGCCTGCCGTGATGGGAAAATTAGGCCCATTAGGTAGAGTTTTAGGACCTAGAGGTTTAATGCCAAATCCAAAATCTGGAACTGTAACCATGGATATTGGTAAAGCAGTGGCAGAAGTAAAAGCAGGTAAAATAGATTTCAAAGTAGATAAATACGGTATCGTACATGCCGCGATTGGAAAAGTATCTTTTGATGCACAGAAAATCAAAGAAAATGCTACAGAATTAATTCAAACTTTGAATAAATTGAAACCAACTGCAGCAAAAGGTGTTTATGTAAAAAGCATTTATATGTCTTCTACAATGAGCCCTGGAATTGCAATTGATACTAAAACAAACTAAAACCTGAGAAACAATGACTAAAGAACAAAAAGTAACTGCGATCCAGGAGATAAAAGATTTGTTACAGGATGCAAAAGTAGTATATGTTGCAAGTTTAGAAGGCTTAAACGCCGCTGCAACTTCAGATTTCAGAAGACAGGCTTTCAAGCAAAACATCAAACTTAAAGTGGTAAAAAATACTTTGCTGCAAAAAGCGATGGAGCAATTGGATGGTACAGATTATTCTGAAATGTATGAAACATTTAAAGGTAATACCGCTATAATGGTGGGCGAAATTGCCAATGGGCCAGCAAAATTGATTAAAAACTTCAGAAAAAAAGCAGCCTATCCTGCATTGAAATCTGCGTTTTTAGGAGATACTTTTTATGTAGGAGATGAAAATCTTGAAACCCTTGCAAATCTTAAATCGAAAGAGGAAATGATTGGTGAGATTATCGGATTACTACAATCGCCACTTAGAAATGTATTATCTGCATTGCAAAACCAAGATAAAATGAAAGAAGAAGGCGCTGAGTAAGCTTTCAATTTCTATTAAAATTTAAACTCAAAAAAAAATATAAATCGTTTAACAACAAAAAAACATTATTAAAATGTCAGATTTAAAAACTTTAGCGGAATCGCTAGTAAACTTAACAGTAAAAGACGTAAATGAATTAGCAACTATCCTTAAGGATGAGTACGGCATTGAGCCAGCTGCTGCAACTGTGGTTGCTGCTGCAGGTGGAGGTGGCGAGGCTGCTGAAGAAAAAACAGAATTCGATGTAATTCTTAAATCAGCAGGTGCTTCTAAATTAGCAATCGTAAAATTAGTAAAAGATCTTACAGGCGCAGGTTTGAAAGATGCTAAAGATATGGTAGATTCTGCTCCAACAGCCATCAAAGAAGGAATTCCTAAAGATGCTGCAGAAGCGTTGAAAAAACAACTAGAAGAAGCAGGTGCAGAAGTAGAATTGAAATAATTCACTTTTCACGCTTAAATTATAAAGACCTTTTCGAAAGAAAAGGTCTTTTTTTTCTAACTAATATTAATTATTTATCCTAATATTAATTATTTATCAATTATTAACAATACTTTAACTTTTATTAGATTAACTTACAATTAAATTATATATTTGCATGAATTGTGTTTTTATAATAGATGAGAAATAAATTTTCTTTTGATTTTTATAGTACTGCAGGACTATTATCTGTAAGGCTACCTCTTCTTCTATTATTTTTCTTGCCAATATTTTTAATGGCTTCTCAAAAGCAAAAGGATAATCATCAAAAAAATTCTGTACAAAAAAACTCCTCTGCCATTATTTTTGTAGGCGAAGGCGCAGATGTTGTAGGTTTCTCGAATTTTCATAAGGCTAAAATTGTAAAAGCAAGTAGCGCAAAAAGAAAAGAATCAAAAAAAGCAAAAGATTCTACTTTTTCCGATAGAACTAAAACTGCTTTGTCCCAAAAGAAAGCCAAAGAAAAAGCAAGCAAAAATCAACAAGAAAAAAATACAAAAATTGATAAAAAAAATGATTTTAGTTTCAATAATTCACCTTTAAGTAATTCAGATATTAAACAAAAATCTGGGTTTGCATTTCAGGCGGTGATTTCGTCTTTTAGTTTCTCGAAAAATTTTGCAATTGCCACTTATTTTTATCAAATAAGTAAAATAAATACACAGTTAAAAAAACAAAAATTCTATACCTCACTTTCTTATTTACAATTTAAGAAATATAGAAATTCTTCTCTGCGCGCGCCGCCTCAGTTTTCATAATACTGCAATAATAAAAACTTTTTATTCACTTCTAAATGCGAAATAGATGCAAATCCTATTTCAATATTTAGACGTGTCATATATCGTAAATACCAAAGTTTTTATACAATGAAAATTCAAAATTCAACTAACAATTCAATTAAAAATGATAAATAAACTACTTAAGATATTTTCATTACTCAGCTTTATGAGCAGTGTATTTGTATTTTCAAAAGCGGGTACGGCATCAAAAAGAATAACAGGAACGATTAGTGAGAAAAGTAATGGTTTCACGCGATCTGCTTTAGTTACATTAATAAGTAATACAGGTAAGATTGCCAGTGCGCTAAGAAGTATTTCTGCTTCAAGTTGGAGCGCTATCAAACAACTTATAATTGGAGTTGAGGATTATCCGCCTTTTTTTAGGAATGTTTATTCTGCTTTTGTGGAATTAGATACTGTAGATGGTCCGTTTACTTCGGTAGATAGTATATTAATTAATAAAAATAAGTAATTATGAAAAATAAATTTAAATATTTAAATAAATTTCAACTTATAGTAACTCTATTGTTGTTTATAGTTGATGTAAGTGGCCAGACAGTAGTATCTTATACTAGTGGTCCTACAAATACACAAATAAACACGGCTTTACAATCTTCTGGGGTGACCATAACGGGAGGAGTCCTTAATTCAGGGGTAAGAAATAGTCAAATAGCCACTTTTACAGGTGGGACAGCAGCGGGATTAGATTTAGATCAAGGTGTTTTTTTCGGAACAGGAACTAATGCAGGTCTTTTGAGGAAAAATAGTAATTCTAATGCAACCAGCGGCGGCGGCGACGTACAACATAGTGATTTTGTTGCTGCCTCCACTTATAATGATAGTGATTTAACAGCTATTAATCCACAATCCATCTATGATGTGGTTTCCTATTCGTTTAATGTCACTTTAGCTGCTAACGCATCAAAATTGAGTATTACTTATCAATTTGCTTCAGAAGAATATCCAGACTATGTTGGGTCTGTATATAACGATTTATTTGGTTTCTTTGTTTCTGGACCTGGTATTACTGGAACACAAAATTTAGGAAAGTTGCCAAATGGTAATCCTACATCTATTAATGCTGTGAATTACGGAATTAAAGGTGTAAGTGGTAATACCAATACTGGAAGCCAATATGGTCTTGATTTGAGTCAGTCAGCTTTATATGTTAGGAATGGTCATACCATAACTACAAGTTCCAATGCAAATGGGCCTTACATTAATACAAATAATAATCCAGGCCCATTTCCTGTAGCAGTTCAGTTTAATGGGCTTACAAAGGGAATTACTTTTAGTATTTCTAACCTGACCCCAGGTGCTACTTATAACTTTAAAATTGCTATTGCGGATACTGGAGATGCAGCCTTAGATTCCGGTGTTTTTGTAAAATCAATTTCTGCCACTTCAGTTATAAAGGCAAATAATGATGCTTATTCCATCTACCCTGGTTTTACAACTCCCTCAGTATTATCAAATGATTTATATAACGGAGGTGCTGCAACTACCTCAAATGTTACTGTTTCTGGTGTTGGTGTACCTGCAGGATTTACTGTGAATAGCAATGGAACAATATCCGTAGGATCTGGGGTTGCACCAGGAGTATATCCTATCACATATCAAATATGCGATGTTGTCCCAACTAATTGCACCACTGCGATAGCAACCATTACTGTACTGAAAGATTCTGATGGCGATGGTATTGCAGATATTGATGATCTAGACGATGATAATGACGGGATATTGGATACGGCAGAAGGCTATTCTTTACTGGATTTAAGAACTGGCACCACTGCCATAGGCACCAACGATCCCAAATGGACGGTTACATGGGCGCTGCCGACATCCGCTGAACTCAGCAAAGTATTCGTTTCTTCTGGATTTGATTATACTGTGTTGGCTAATTATGCTGCGCCAACAGGTACTTTCCCGGTTCAAGCTACAGTAATTGCAAATCCCGGTCCTTATTTAAATACACCTGCTGGCAGTAACTGGATTTCTTATGTTTTTCCGGGTGCCAACAATGGTATTGGTAACCACACCGATGCTGACAGGGATGGATTCGCTTTGGAAGGTAACCCCGGTTATCCATTGAACGGACCAACAGGTGATTTTGTTCTCTTAAAATTCCGGACTACCGTTAACATTCCGTCTAGTCTGGATCCTACAAAAATTTCACTACAAATGAGCACCGTTTCGGATAACTTGTCTGTGTTCTATGTAAATGGTGTTTATAATCCCCCTGTAGGCCAAGAGTATACTAATGCAACAACGATAACTCTGAATAATGGTTGGCATACAGGTGCAAATACAATTGAAGTGCAGGTTTTTTCAGCACCAACCCTGGTTGGATTTGCTGCCATTGGGCAATCTATATTAAGCATCGACACCGATGGTGACGGCATCCCAGATTATTTAGATGTAGATTCAGACAATGACGGCTGCCCAGATGCAGTAGAAGGTTCAGAAAACGTTACGATTGATCAGGTGTGGCCTTTAAATTTACCAAGTACAGATCCTAATTATGCCAACAGAGGGCGTATAAAAATGATTTACGATGGTATTAACACCAATACACAACCCAATATTATCAGTAAATCGGCCTCAGCGTACGGTGTTCCTCAATTGGTAAATAATGCAGGAAATAATTTGAATACAGTAACGAATCCATCAAATTTAGCAGGAGTTGCAGATAATACAGATGTACCAGGACCTACAACAGCCGATGTTGGGCAAGGTGTGGGTGACTCTGCAAATGCTTTAGTTAACGCTTGTATTTGTTACAACGCACCAAATACTGGCACAGCAGGAGTCGATACAAAACATGGCATCACTTTATTAAAAAGAGCCGGCGCAGACAATGGCAACTGGCCAATGATAAGAAAATCTGCTTTTACAGTATTAGAATCTAATACCAAAGGTTTCGTCATCACCAGATTAACGACTGCACAAGTAAATGCTTTGGTTTCTCCGCAAGAAGGAATGATGGTTTATGATACCACAGCAAAATGTTTAAAATTGTATAATGGCACCGCTTGGAGTTGTTTTAATACCCCAACCTGTCCATAATTAATAATAATTGAAAAAGGGAAGTATTTCGAATAAAAATACTTCCTGATTCAGTTTAATTTTAAAAATAAAAAAAATGAAAAAAACACTTACAATAATCCTATTAGGATTTATAGCAACCGCCAATGCACAAGTCATCATCGGAGATGCAACAGGAACTGCGGCAACCAAAACATCCGTATTATTAGAATTTGCAGCAGGACAAAACAAAGGTCTTATTTTACCTTATGTTCGAACTTTGCCAACTTCACCAACGGAAGGTACTTTGGTCTTGGATGCAAGTACGGCGACAGCAGCACGCGTAAAATATTACAACGGCGCCTGGACGGATCTTAGCGGTAAGAATGGAAATGTTACAAGCGCATTATCCGCTCAACCCACTATTGCACAAGCCCCAGAAGTGGCTACATCCAAAGCAATAATAGGCGCAGCAACAAGCACTGCAGATGGCGTATTAGTATTAGAATCTACAACAAAAGCGATGGTTTTACCAACAGTTGCAGATGTGCAAAACATTCCAAGCCCATCACCAGGCATGATGGTTTATGTCGCTGGAGTTAGCCCATTTTTTTACAAACGCTTGGCTGTTTTCAATGGCACCACATGGAGTTTTTGGAAACCGTAAAAATTTAATTTAAAATATTAATTAAAACCATCTTTACATTTATTGTGAAGATGGTTTTTTTTTAAAATAAATCGTGAACCATTTTTAATTAAAAAAAATCTGTATGTCCGTAATTCAGCATAAATGTTTTTATTGTTTACGAACTTTGCTAAGTGAAATAAAAGATTCGACGAAGTCAAACGCCTTTATCAATGTTTTTATAATAGTTTTAAAGGAATTGATGAATCTTCGATTTGCGAACTTAAAAATATGATTTAGACAGAGAATCAATAGAAACACTTTAGAAACAGAAAAAGTTTTAACCAAACCAAGTGAGAAATTAGTTTCAGATACCGATTATATGGATTCTAAAACACTTCTTGAAAAGGTTCTAGAGGTAAATCCTACCTATTCTATAGCAAAAATAAACGAGCAGAAAGCCAAAATAAATATTTCCATTGCAAGATCGCCTTTGTTTCCTACCATTTCTACTGGTTTAGATTTGGGAACTTCTTTTTATAATTCTAATTTTCTTTTCAATTCAAATCAGCAAATAAAAAAAATTTTTCTAATAATTTTTCAATTGGTATTTCTATTCCTGTTTTTAATAAGATGCAGGATATTTTTAATTTAAAAGAAAGCAGATTGCTTTATAATAAATCTAAAATTACAACCCAAATAGAAAAAGACAAAGTGGTGTAAGTATTTTTGCAAGCCATCAATGATTCGAAAGTGGCGTACAAGAAATATGATGCTTCTAGGTCTGCTTTTGAGTTTGCGCAAAAAAGTTTGGATGCAGATCAGTTAAAATTTCAATATGGAAAGATTTCTGCTAATGAAGTAAATACTACAAAAAACAGTTTCATAGCATCGCAATCAGACTTTATAAAATCTAAATACGAACTTCTTTTCAGCCAAGCTTTGATTAAGTTTTATCAAAGTAATATTTTTTCTTTAGATTAAATTTCTCCTGGTTTAAAAAAAATAATTTCACAAAAGATAAAACACCAGTGTGCTTTTTTGAAATGCAATATTTACAGCCTTTTGCACCAAATTCCGAAAAATCTAAGCGGTTGGTGTCTTGAAAATTAAGATTTTGATTTTCAAGAGAATAATATAAATTTTGCTATTAGTTAAAATTTATTATCTTTGCATTAACACAAATATTGATGAAAAATTTTCTACATAGATATTTTTCAAGTTTTTCTTGGTACCCTAACTTTAATGTATTTTACACTAAAGTATTTTTGTTGTTTTTAGGTTTTTTTATTTCCTGCAATTCACTTGTTTTTGCACAAAATTCTGTAAACCAATTTACTTCTGTTGGTTCAGAAAAGATTGTTTTAATTGGTGATGCACAAATTCTTAGTTCTAAATCAGATAAGATTGTTTTAGTTGGCGATGCACAAATTCTTACTTCTAAAGGTGATAAATTAGAGCAAGAAACAGTTTCAAAATTAGTGGATGTTTCCCAAAAAGCGGACAGTCACAAAAAACTGATTGATAAGAAAAATTTAGTTCGCAATAAAAAAGTTCAAATTAAAAATGAAGCAGAGCGTAAAAGCGCAACTATTGCTTACGATTTTAGTCATTTTTTTAAAAATCAAAATTCAGATGCAGATAAGTTTATTTCAGAAAGCACCCGAAGTCTAGTTTCAACTACTTTTAAGGATTTCGTTTTTGTCTTTGCAAATAATCTTCGCCTGCAATTATCTCCTTCTGAATGTAATTCTCTTTTAATTATAACAACTTCTTTACTTTATAAAAATGTTGTTTTTCCTCAATTTTCTGGGCGTGGTCCTCCTTACTTGTTAGCGTGAGCTTCACCATTTTTTTTTACCTCAATAATTTTAAAAATATCACAATAATTTTTAGATCAATTTGTGGTATTTATTACACACACACAAACACAATAATGAAAAATAAATATTTAAAATACAAGGAAATGAATTCGCTTGCATACAGCGTTATATTTCTAATGTTAATTTGCTGCGCAAACCTTTTCAACGCCCAAACCTACTCTAAATCTATTTTAGTAAATTTAGGTAGCAACTCCTGCGGCTCCACCACACCTTATATTTCCCTCACTGATAAATCGGTTCCTGGAAATCCCTTAATTTTAGACTGTAACGTCTCTTCAACTTTAGGAGACCTAAATGATGCATTTGTTGAATATGATGCAAAAGACAATTATATATATATCTTGCAAAAAGATTTACAAACTCAACCAAAGTATGGCGTTATGATGTAGGTTTGCCTACACAAACTTTTGCTTGCCCCACACTTGGAGCGCCAACTTACACCTATAATTTTCGTGTAGATAATTTCTCTATCGATCAGGGAGGAGATGTTTATTCGATAAGCGGGTATAACTCAACTTCTGCAACTGCGACATTTAATAAATTTAATATAGCAACTGGCGTTACAATCATTAATCAGACTGTGCAATTTCCCCTTGCAAACAAACCGCAATCATTGGGTTCAGGTGATATGACATTTGTTGCGGACGGTAAAATGTATGCCGTGTTTGGCTCCGCAGTTAATGGTAGTGGTGCAACTACAGCATCTAAATTATATGAAATTACCAACTATGGTAGTACAACTGGTAACGCAACAGCGGTATTCTTAAAAAATATTCCGAAAGCTGTTTACGGGATTGCCTTTATTAATAATCAGTTACAATTATCGGGCTTTGATAGCAGTAGTTGTTATTCGTACTTATACGATATTGCAAGTTCAACACTTTCTAGTGTTTCTACATTTTCTAACGGTGATTCGCCTGTAGATGACACTTCTATTTATACCTCAATCGGTTCTACAAAGCGATTGTTAAAAAATACTACAATTAACAGCAATACTTCAGATTTAGAATACGAGCTTTATTTGCAAAATACTGGGAATGTAAAATTACAAGAAGTACAACTTACTGATGATTTGGGGTCGATATTTGGTGCGGCTAATATTTCAAATCTTAGCACGAGTATTATAAATCCTGCTACAGACAATCCATCTGGGCTTACCCTCAATCCAAGCTATAATGGGACGACAAATAAAAATTTATTGAATCCAGGCCAGGCTTTAACTAATAATATTACTTCAAATTATATTAAAATCTTATTAAAATTTCGCGTTACTAATGTTATTGTTGGTAAAGCTTATACTAACCAAGGCCAAGCAAGCGGTTATGTTGGTACACCAGCAAATCACGTTACAGTGAGCGATTTTACAAATAATGGGCCGCCCCCTTCTATATATCCGTTAGGAAACGACGGTTTTAGTACTTATTCCTATGATTCAGATCATGATGGTATCGGTGATTTGGATGATCTAGATGAGGATAATGATGGTATTTTAGATGTAGATGAGATGGGAATTTGTTCTCCCACTTCAGGAGTTACAAGTCTTTCAGGTTTTAATGGCATATTATATGATATTCCAAATACAAACTCTTGGGCACTTTTGTCTGGTGCAACATCATTTCCGGCTGCTTCTTACACAAAACTTGCTACTTTTGATTACAATGAGTTAGCAGGGACCAACAAGGCACTTTCTATAAATTATCAAGGAGATGGTACTTCTCTTTCAACAAATCCTAAAATATCGAATTTTATAGGCTCCAATATCCCCAATGATGGCGGAGAAGATTATGCGATTTACTTTAGTAAAACCATTTCCTCGGTTGAAGCAGGAAAGTATCAGTTTGATTTAGATTATGGAGATGACCATGTTTTTCTATATAAAAATAATGTAAAAGTCTATCAATTACAAAATGCTTACGGCTCTACCACCAATAATGGATTAGCAAGTATTACAAATGTAGCCACACTTACTCTAAATCCTGGAGATGTACTGACTTATGTGGTAGCAGAAGAAAATGTAGGTAATACTGCTATAAAATTTCTAACAACAAAACTAAGCCAGGTCGATGGGTCAGCAGCCAGATGTATTGTAGATTCAGACAATGACGGCATCCCAGATTATCTAGATGTGGATTCAGACAATGACGGTTGCCCCGATGCTGTAGAGGGTTCAGAAAATGTAATAGTTGATCAGGTGTATCCATTAACATTAGCATTAACAGATCCTAATTACAATTTAAGAGGACAGATAAAAGTCACTTATGATGGTACGACTACCAATACACCACCAAATATTATTAGTAATACGCCTGCTTCGTTAGGTGTTCCCCAATTGGTAAATAATGCAGGAAATAATTTGAATACAGTTTCTAATCCTTCTAATCTAGCGGGTGTCGCAGATAATACAGATGTACCTGGCCCAACTACTGCAGATATTGGGCAAGGCGTTGGTTCTTCTATAGATAAAACGGTTAACTCTTGTATATGTTATAATCTGCCAAACCTTACAGGCACAGCAACAGGTACGAAGCAAGGCATTACTTTATTAAAGAGAGCCGGCGCAGACAATGGCAACTGGCCAATGAATAGAAATTCAGGCTTGACGGCATTAGAATCTAACACCAAAGGTTTCGTTATCACTAGATTAACGACTGCTCAAATAGGCACGCTGGTCTCTCCACAAGAAGGGATGATGGTGTATGATACCACAGCGAAATGTTTAAAATTATATGATGGAACCGCTTGGAGTTGTTTTAATACCCCAACTTGTCCATAATTATTAATAATTGAAAAAGGGAAGTATTTCGAATAGAAATGCTTTCCGATTCAGTTTAATTTTAAAAATGAAAAAAAATGAAAAAAATACTTTCAATAATCCTATTGGGATTCATAACAGCAACTAATGCCCAAGTCATCATCGGAGATGCAACAGGAACGGTATCTACTTATCCTGAAACGGTACCTGGAACACCAAATAATAAATCTGTAATCTTAGAATTTGCAGCAGGCCAAAACAAAGGTCTTATTTTACCTTATGTTCGAACTTTGCCCTCTTCACCAACAGGAGGTACGCTTATCTTAGATGCAAGAATACCTACAGAAGCACGCGTAAAATATTACAACGGCGCCTGGGCGGATCTTAGCGGGCAGGATGGAGATGTTACTTCTGCATTATCCACTCAGCCAACTATTGCACAAGTTTCGGAATCAGCCACAGCAAAAGCAATTATTGGTAATCCGGCGACTACCGCAGATGGCGTATTAGTTCTAGAATCACCATTAACGACGAGTGGACAGAAAATACCGAAAGCTATGGTTTTACCAATCGTAAGCGACGTGCAATTAATCCCAAAACCGGCACCAGGAATGTTGGTTTATGTTAACAAACCGGGTGCAAAACGTTTAGCCGTTTTCAATGGTACAAAATGGAGTTTTTGGAAACCGTAAAAGTAAAAAATCTTTAAAACCAATCCACCCCAAAATTAAAATTTGGGGTGGATTTTTTTTTGATTAATAAAAAATTTATCGTAAATTTGCACTCCTGTTTGAAGCCTATACATATCTTAATTATTGAAAATCAATAACTTACTCTTTTAATTTACTAAAAGGGTTTTCTTGTTTTAATGATTTTTTTATCTAAAATCTTCATACAGAAAAAAAATATTTTGCACTACACTGTGAAAAGATATACCCGTGTTGCAGTTAGAAAATGAATTAAGAATATAAGAATCAAGAATCAAGGATAAAGGCTCATTAATAGTGCTTCAAACACACGGTCTTTTTACTTTTTACTTTTTACTTTTTACTTTTTGCTTTTCTGATATTTTTTAAATCAAAATATTTTTTAACCCTTCTTAAAAATTTTATGAGTAAATCTAAAGCAGTTGCAAGATCTCAGGAAACAGAAAGAATTAATTTTTCTACAGCAAAAGGAAAAATTGAAATGCCTGATTTTTTGGACATTCAGATCCAGTCCTTCAAAGAATTTTTTCAATTGGATACCCTTCCAGAGCAGAGATTAAACGAATCTTTGTATAAAACCTTTGAAGAAAATTTCCCAATTACCGATTCCAGAAACCAATTTGTATTGGAGTTTTTGGATTATTTGGTAGATTCACCACGGTATTCTATAGACGAATGTGTGGAACGTGGTTTAACTTACAATGTGCCACTAAAAGCGCGTTTGAAATTATACTGTACAGACCCAGAACACGAAGACTTTCAAACGGTTGTGCAAGATGTCTATTTAGGGCCAATTCCTTATATGACGCCTTCTGGATCCTTCATCATCAATGGTGCAGAACGTGTAATTGTAACACAACTTCACCGTTCTCCGGGTGTGTTTTTTGGACAAACCTATCACGCGAATGGTTCAAAATTATATTATTCCAGAATTATCCCTTTCAAAGGATCTTGGATGGAATTTACAACCGACATCAATAATGTGATGTATGCGTATATTGATAGAAAGAAAAAATTACCTTTAACTACTTTGCTTCGAGCAATTGGTTACGAATCTGATAAAGATATTCTTCAAATTTTTGATCTAGCAGAAGAAGTAAAAGTTTCTAAAGCAGCATTAAAAAAAGTAGAAGGTAGAACTTTAGCCGCAAGGGTTTTGAACACTTGGTTCGAAGATTTCGTGGATGAAGACACTGGGGAAGTAGTTTCTATCGAAAGAAATGAAATTATCCTAGACCGTGAAACTATTTTAGATAAAGAACATTTAGATCTAATTTTAGATTCAGGTGTGAAAACTATTTTGATTCACAAAGAAAATTCTAATGAGTTTTCTATTATTCAAAACACATTACAAAAAGATCCAACCAATTCTGAAAAAGAAGCCGTTGAATATATTTATAGACAATTAAGAAACGCAGATCCACCCGATGAAGAAACTGCACGCGGAATTATTGAAAAATTATTCTTCTCAGAGCAACGCTATTCTTTAGGTGAAGTAGGCCGCTATAGATTAAATAAAAAATTGAATCTAAAAATTGCCGATGACAAACAAGTTTTAACCAAAGATGATATCATTGCAATTGTAAGATATTTAATTCAGTTGGTGAATTCTAAAGCAGAGGTAGATGATATTGATCACTTATCAAACCGTAGAATTAAAACTGTTGGTGAGCAACTTTCCGGTCAGTTTGGTGTTGGTTTATCCAGAATCGCACGTACCATTAAAGAAAGAATGAACGTTCGTGATAATGAAATATTTACACCTACAGATTTAGTTAATGCTAAAACTTTAACTTCTGTAATTAATTCCTTCTTTGGAACCAACCAGTTGTCACAGTTTATGGATCAAACCAATCCACTTTCTGAAATTACACACAAAAGAAGACTTTCCGCACTAGGACCTGGTGGACTTTCACGAGAAAGAGCAGGTTTTGAGGTACGAGACGTTCACCACACGCACTACGGCAGAATTTGCCCGATTGAAACACCAGAGGGACCAAACATTGGTTTGATTTCTTCCCTTGGTATTTATGCAAAAATTAACAATCTTGGTTTCATTGAAACGCCTTATAGAAAAGTAACAAACGGTAAAGTAGAATTAAATTCTGCACCGATTTTCTTAAATGCAGAAGATGAAGAAGATAAAGTAATTGCGCAGGCGAATGTGGAAATGAAAGACGATGGAACAATTTCTACTGACCGTGTCATTGCTCGTTTAGATGGAGATTATCCAGTTGTGGAACCACAACAAGTTGATTTAATTGACGTTGCACCAAACCAAATTTCTGGTATTTCTGCCTCATTAATTACTTTCTTGGAGCATGATGATGCAAACAGAGCCTTGATGGGATCCAATATGATGCGTCAAGCCGTACCATTATTAAATCCAGAAGCACCAATCGTAGGGACTGGTTTAGAAAAACAAGTTGCAAAAGATTCTAGAATTTTAATTAATGCAGAAGGAAATGGTGTTGTAGAATATGTAGATTCAGATAAAATTATTATTAATTACGAATCAACTGAAAATGAAGATTTAGTTAGTTTTGATACTTCTGTTAAAGAATATAAATTAACAAAATTCCGTAAAACCAATCAAGGAACAACCATTACTTTAAGACCAAACGTAAGAGTAGGAGATAAAGTAGTTTTAGGACAAGTTCTTTGCGATGGCTATGCAACTGAAAAAGGTGAATTAGCACTTGGTAGAAACTTAAAAGTGGCATTTATGCCATGGAAAGGTTACAATTTTGAGGATGCAATCGTTATTAATGAAAAAGTAGTGCGTGAAGATTGGTTTACATCAATCCACATAGATGAGTATTCTCTAGAAGTAAGAGATACAAAATTAGGTATGGAAGAATTAACTTCCGACATCCCGAACGTTTCCGAAGAAGCAACCAAAGATTTAGACGAAAACGGTATGATCCGTATTGGTGCAGATGTAAAACCTGGTGATATTTTAATCGGGAAAATTACGCCAAAAGGCGAGTCTGACCCAACACCAGAAGAAAAATTGCTTCGTGCTATCTTTGGTGATAAAGCCGGCGATGTGAAAGATGCCTCTCTAAAAGCAGATTCTTCACTTCGTGGAGTTGTAATTAATAAAAAATTATTTACAAGAAACATCAAAGACAAAAAGAAAAGAAGCGAAGAGAAATTGAAACTTGAAGAAATCGAGAACGCATACAAAGCGAAAACCGATGAATTGAGAGCAGTTTTATTAGAGAAACTTAATACTTTGGTAAGCGGCAAAACATCACAAGGTGTTACCAATGATTTAGACGAAGAAGTAATTGGTAAAGGTGTAAAATTCACCCAAAAATTATTATCAAGCGTTGAAGATTATGTAAATATAAGTGGTGCAAACTGGACGGTTGATGCAGATAGAAATGAGTTGATTGTAAAATTAATTCACAACTACAAAATCAAATACAACGAAATACAAGGTGTGAAAAACCGCGAGAAATTCGCAGTTTCCATCGGTGATGAGTTGCCTGCAGGTATTATGAAATTAGCAAAAGTATACATTGCTAAAAAACGTAAATTAAATGTAGGTGATAAAATGGCCGGTCGCCACGGTAATAAAGGAATTGTTTCCAGAATTGTGCGCGAAGAAGATATGCCATTTTTGGAAGACGGAACCCCAGTTGATATCGTTTTAAATCCGCTTGGTGTACCTTCTCGTATGAACATTGGCCAGATTTACGAAACCGTTCTCGGATGGGCAGGTAAAGAGCTTGGGTTAAAATTTGCAACGCCAATTTTTGATGGTGCAAATATCGACCAGATTACAGAATATACCAAGCAAGCAGGTGTTCCAGAATTTGGAAGCACTTATCTTTATGATGGTGGAACCGGCGAGAGATTTACACAGCCTGCAACTGTTGGTATTATTTACATGTTGAAATTAGGACACATGGTAGATGATAAAATGCACGCAAGATCAATCGGGCCATATTCATTAATTACGCAGCAACCTTTAGGTGGTAAAGCGCAATTTGGTGGGCAAAGATTTGGAGAAATGGAAGTTTGGGCACTAGAAGCATTCGGTGCATCCAACATTTTAAGAGAAATCTTAACCGTGAAATCTGATGATGTGATTGGAAGAGCGAAAACTTACGAAGCCATCGCAAAAGGTGAAGCAATGCCAGAACCTGGTATTCCGGAATCCTTCAACGTATTGCTTCATGAGTTACAAGGTCTTGGTCTAGATATAAGACTGGAAGAGTAATTCTAAATTTTAAATTATGAATTTTAGATGATTTTAATTATTGCGCTTTGCATTTAATCTAAAATCTAAAATCTAAAATCTAAAATCTAATCAAATGTCAAATAAAAATAAAACAAGTAATTTTACTAAAATCAGTATTGGTTTAGCTTCCCCAGAATCTATTTTACAAGATTCACGAGGTGAAGTTTTAAAACCAGAAACGATTAATTACAGAACCCATAAACCCGAAAGAGACGGCTTATTCTGTGAGAAAATTTTTGGTCCTGTGAAGGATTATGAATGTGCTTGCGGAAAATATAAAAGAATCCGTTACAAAGGAATCGTTTGTGACCGTTGTGGTGTAGAAGTAACAGAGAAAAAAGTACGAAGAGAAAGAATTGGGCACATCAGTTTGGTGGTGCCAGTTGCGCACATCTGGTATTTCCGTTCTTTGCCAAATAAAATTGGTTATCTTTTAGGATTACCATCCAAGAAATTGGATATGATAATCTACTACGAAAGATATGTCGTAATTCAGCAAGGTATTGCAAAACAAGCCGATGGTTCAGATTTCGAAGAAATGCAATTTTTAACGGAAGAAGAATATCTTGATGTTTTGGAAACATTACCACAAGAAAATCAATATCTTGATGACTCTGACCCGAATAAATTCCTTGCCAAAATGGGTGCGGAAGCGGTAGAAGAATTATTAAAAAGAATAGATTTAGATACGCTTTCTTTTGATCTTCGTCACAAAGCACACAATGAATCTTCTAAACAAAGAAGAACCGAAGCTTTAAAAAGATTAAATGTTGTGGAAGCCTTAAGAGGTGCAAACACAAGAATGATCAATAAAGCAGAGTGGATGATTATGCGCGTTTTGCCAGTAATTCCACCAGAATTGAGACCTTTAGTTCCTCTAGATGGTGGCCGTTTTGCAACTTCAGATTTAAATGATCTTTACCGTAGAGTAATCATCAGAAACAACCGTCTAAAAAGATTATTAGAAATAAAAGCACCAGAAGTAATCTTAAGAAACGAAAAAAGAATGCTTCAGGAATCTGTAGATTCACTTTTCGATAATACAAGAAAATCTTCTGCTGTAAAATCTGAATCTAACAGACCTTTGAAATCGCTTTCAGATTCTTTAAAAGGAAAACAAGGACGTTTCCGTCAGAATTTATTAGGAAAACGTGTAGATTATTCAGCGCGTTCTGTAATTGTTGTGGGGCCAAACTTGCAACTTCACGAATGTGGTATTCCTAAAGATATGGCAGCAGAACTTTACAAACCGTTTATCATTAGGAAATTAATTGAAAGAGGAATTGTAAAAACCGTAAAATCTGCTAAAAGAATCATCGATAGAAAAGAACCTGTTGTTTACGATATTTTAGAAGGCGTAATGAAAGGTCATCCTGTACTTTTGAACAGAGCGCCTACTTTGCACAGATTAGGAATTCAGGCGTTTCAGCCAAAAATGATTGAAGGAAAAGCAATCCAATTGCATCCATTAGTTACAACCGCATTTAACGCGGATTTTGATGGAGATCAAATGGCGGTGCATTTACCTTTAGGGCCAGAAGCTATTTTAGAAGCACAACTTTTAATGTTGGGTTCACAAAATATTTTGAATCCTGCAAATGGTTCCCCAATCACAGTTCCATCTCAAGATATGGTTTTAGGTCTCTACTTTATGACCAAAGAATTATCATCAACAGACGATATGAAAGTGAAAGGCGAAGGTCTTGCTTTTTATTCTCCTGAAGAAGTAGAAATTGCTTATGCAGAGAAACAAGTTTCTCTTAATGCAAAAGTAAGATGTAGAGTTCCTGTAAAAGAAAATGGCGAATTAGTCATTAAATTAACAGAAACAACTGTTGGTAGAATTTTATTTAATCAAATCGTTCCTAAAAGCGTAGGCTACATTAATGAACTTTTAACTAAAAGATCATTGAGAAATATTATTGGTAGAATTCTAGATCAAACCGATTTTCCAACGACTGTGAAGTTTTTGGATGCCATGAAAGATTTGGGTTATGCAAACGCATTTAAAGGTGGTCTTTCTTTTAGTCTTGGAGATATAGTAATCCCAGATGAAAAGAAAAAGATGATTGCCGACGCCGTAGAAAATGTAGATGAAATTAAAGCCAATTATAACATGGGTTTAATTACAGATACAGAGCGCTATAACCAAGTAATTGATGTTTGGACGAATACCAACGCAGGTTTAACAGAAATGATCATGAGCCGTATGAAAGTCGATCAAGGCGGATTTAATTCTGTTTATATGATGCTTGATTCTGGTGCGCGTGGTTCCAAAGAGCAAATACGTCAGTTATCAGGAATGCGTGGTTTGATGGCAAAACCACAAAAAGCCGGCGCAGGTGGTGCAGAAATTATTGAAAATCCAATTGTGGCCAACTTTAAAGAAGGTTTATCAATTTTAGAATACTTTATTTCTACCCACGGTGCACGTAAAGGTCTGGCAGATACCGCTTTGAAAACAGCAGATGCTGGATACTTAACGAGAAGATTAGTAGATGTTGCACAAGATGTAATTATCACTGAAGCGGATTGTGGTACTTTAAGAGGTACTGAAATTGGCGCCTTGAAGAAAAATGATGATATTGTAGAGAGAATTTCCGAGAGAATCCTTGGTCGTGTTTCTTTGCATAATGTTTACCACCCAGAAACAGATGAATTAATCCTAGAAGCAGATTCTATTATCAACGAAACTTTAGCGAGAGAGATTGAAGAAGCTGGTATAGAATTAGTAGAAGTTCGTTCTCCATTAACTTGTGAAGCACCGAAAGGAATTTGCGCCGCTTGTTATGGTCGAAATTTAGCCACAGGAAAACCAATCCACATGGGTGAAGCCGTAGGTGTAATTGCGGCACAATCCATCGGTGAACCAGGAACTCAGTTAACATTGAGAACTTTCCACCAAGGTGGTACCGCAGGAAATATTACTGAAAATCCTAGCATCGTTGCACGTCGCGACGGTATTGTAGAAATGGATGAGGTAAGAACAGTAACTTCAGAAGACGAAAACGGTAATAAAGCAGAAGTTTTAGTATCACGTTCAACGGAATTTAGATTAGTTGCCGATAATGCTTTAAGAACACCTTTAATGGTTGCAAACGTACCTTATGGTTCAGTTTTATCCGTTAAACCAGGTGATAAAGTTAAAAAAGGCGATCTAATTGCGAAATGGGATCAATACAACGCCGTAATTATTGCAGAATCTGCTGGTAAAGTAGAATACGAAGATATTATACAAGGTGTATCTTTCCAATTAGAGATTGATGAGCAAACCGGTTTCGAAGAAAAAGTAATCTCTGATTCTAGAAACAAAAAAGCAGTTCCTACATTGAAAGTTGTGGATACAAAAGGTGAAGAAATTAAATCATATAACCTTCCAGTTGGAGCACACATTATGGTAAATGATGGTGAGAAAATTAAGGCAGGTAAAGTCATGATTAAAATCCCACGTAAATCTGCAAAATCTGGAGATATTACCGGTGGTTTACCACGTGTAACAGAATTATTCGAAGCGAGAAATCCTTCCAATCCTGCTGTTGTAACGGAGATCGACGGAGTAGTTTCTTACGGAAAAATCAAAAGAGGTAACCGCGAGTTAATCGTGGAAGCCAAAACTGGTGAAATCCGTAAATATTTAGTAAAATTATCCAACCAAATTTTAGTTCAAGAAAATGACTTTGTACGTGCCGGAACGCCTTTATCAGACGGTTCTGTAACTCCAGATGATATCCTTAAAATTAAAGGGCCAACTGCCGTGCAAGAATATTTGGTTAATGAAATTCAGGAGGTTTATAGACTTCAAGGTGTGAAAATTGATGATAAGCATTTTGAAATAATTGTGCGCCAAATGATGACTAAAGTTTCTGTAGTGGACGGCGGTGATACGCAATTCCTAGAAAATGCTTTAGAGCATAAATACGATTTCTTGGTAGAAAACAACCGTGTTTTCGGCTTGAAAGTAGTAACAGATGCGGGTGATTCCAAAGTGTTTAAGCCAGGACAAATGATTACCACTAAAGAGTTAAGAGATGAAAATTCTAAACTTAAACGTGAAGATCTAGCTTTAGTAGAAGTGCGCGAAGCGCTTTCTGCCACGGCGACACCAGTGCTTCAAGGAATTACAAGAGCAGCATTGCAAACCAAATCATTCATGTCGGCCGCTTCCTTCCAGGAAACAACCAAAGTATTGAATGAGGCAGCCGTTTCTGGTAAAATAGATTACCTAACTGGTCTAAAAGAAAATGTAATTGTAGGTCATAAAATTCCTGCAGGAACTGGTTTAGCAGAATATCAAAATGTAATCGTCGGTTCTAACAAAGAATTTGAAGATTTAAATTAATAATTCTAAATCGTTTGAAGTTGTTTGAAATTTTTAACATCGCTTAAATTTTTCAAACAATATCAAACGAAATTAAACAACAATAAATAATATTTAAAAATTAAAAAAATGGACAACAATCAAGATCAAGATCAAAATAACATCAACATTAACCTTAATGAAATGGTAGCACAAGGTGTTTACTGCAATTTAGGATTAGTAAACCATTCACCTTCAGAATTTGTGGTAGATTTTATCCAATTAATGCCTGGCGTTCAGCAAGCAAACGTAAGATCAAGAGTAATTCTTGCACCTTTGCATGCAAAAAGAGTGATGGCTGCTTTACAGCAAAATATTGCTAATTATGAGCAACAATTTGGCGAAATTAAAGAAATGGAACCTTTCGTAGTTGGACAAAATAACAACGTACAAGCTTAATATTTTTTTAAGATATTTTATGAATGCCACTGCAATTTGCAGTGGCATTTTTATTTATTTAAAGTTCCATTTATTTTGTTTAAATATTTATATTTTAGTAGGTTATAATCAAATTCATTGATAAAATTTTAACAAAACTTATTTCATTTTATTTGTTATTTATGTTAAAAAAAAATTAAATTAAGACCTGAAATATTAAAAATTATTAATATATTTGATAAAATTTATGTAAAGCATCCCGTTTTTACTTATAAATATGAAATACCTATTTTTAATTGCGTTTTCTATAATTTCTTGCAAAACCAATGTAAGTAAAACCACAGAACTCAATAAAAATAGTGAAATGATGGATCAGCAGAGTACATTCAGAAAATCTTTAAGTGAAAATAATACTTATACATTGTATTATAAAATCGCTGAAAATATGAATAGTCCAGTGAAAATTTTCACATATTACGTCACTGATACCGATACAGGTAAGATGGTGAAAAAGATTGAAAGTATCGCTGCTGAAAAAATTTATTGGAAAGATAGCAATACATTAGCCATTATACCCTACACAGAAATGATTCAAAAAAGTGATGTAGTAGGAGAAATAAATCAACCGAACGAAATTTTAATCAAGATAAAATAATTTATTAATTATGAAAAACAACTATTTAATCCGAGGATTAATAATTGCGAGTTCCTTGTCTTTATTAAGTGCTTGCCAGCATTTTAATAATTCATACTCCAAAAATATCCCTCATCAAAGTCCTTCTGAGCAAGGAAAAGTATTGATTGGTAATGGACAAGCTATTACGCCGGCCATGTCTGAAGCAGAAGAAGAGGAAACAGAAGGTCTAGCGCAACATGACAAGAAATTCGCTTCCACCAAAAATGAAAAGTCAGATTTTGATGATGTGTTCCGTAATTTGGATGAAAATGGAAGCCAAGCGGAAGTTAGAAAAGAACTCTTAATGAGCCTTTCTAAACCGGGCGAAAATATCTATAAAGATGCAATAGATAAAAAACTCAAAGGTAGATCACCAAATGCAAAAACAGGTATTGAGGAAATGGCAGAATATCGCCGAAATATTACAATGCCTTTAGGTACAAATAAAATGCTTTACAAAAATGGATTTTTGGAAACTGCGTATGAAAAAGCACTTCAAAGTCCGTTTTTAGCAAAAGCAAAAGCGGCAAATTACAAGACAGGAAAACCGAACAGTTATTCGTTAGCCAACGTAACTTGGACGGAAAGAGGGCCAAATAATGTACCAGGAAGAGGTAGAGCAATTGTGGTTTCACCAACAAATCCAGACAAATGGTATGATGGAACTGCAGGCGGTGGTGTGTGGATTACTAACGATGCGGGTACAAGTTGGGCAAATACCACTGATTATGCGGTTCCAAATTTAGCAACATCAACTATTGCAATTTCTCCTGCAAATGCTAATATAGTATATGCGGGAACTGGAGAGCCTTTTGGAAACTTAGATAATATTACAGGTTCAGGCCTTGTGAAATCAACTGATGGTGGCGCTACTTGGTCTTATCTTTCAAATACTTCTGCTTTCGGTAGTGTAGGGAGAGTTTTAGTAGATCCTGCTGATGCAAATAAAGTTTTAGTTGGCACATCTTCAGGTGTTTATCGCAGTACAAATGGTGGAACAACTTGGGCAAAAACCAGTAGTGCGGGTAATGTTCAAGATTTAAAATCGAATGCAGATTTTAGTGCAATATATGGTGGTGTAAATTCTGTAGGTGTTATAAAATCTACTGATGGTGGTGCAACTTGGACTACAGCATTTTCAGCCCCAACAAGCGTTAATAGAATCGAAATTGCAGTTTCACCAGCAGATAATAATAGAATATACTTAAGTACTCAACTGAATACTGGAAACTTAACAGGTATGTATTATAGTAAGAACGCAGGTACAACTTGGACTGCACTTGCCTACGCTTCCGGTGACAGTAGCGCGGTTTTAAGTAGCCAAGGATGGTATGATAATGTCATCACAGCGCACCCAACAAATGTGAATGTTGCTTATGTAGGTGGCGTTTATCTTGCGAAAATTACTGTAAATGCAACTGCTAATACTTATACTGTGAAAAGTCTTGCAAGTGGTTACACAGCAGGTACCTTAAATACTTATGTGCATCCAGATCAACATGGCTTGGTTTGCCAAGTGAATCCGAATAATGCAAGCCAATTTAGATTATTATTAAATAATGATGGCGGCGTTTGGTACACAGACTATAAAACAAATCCGGGTGAAACAGAAGGTGATTTCAAAGCAAAAGCAGTTGGATTAAATGCCACGCAATTTTACGGTGCTGATAAAAAGAAAGGCGTAGATGCTTATATTGCTGGTGCGCAAGATAATGGCTGTAATGCAACTATAACTGCACCATCTTCTGCAACTTCAAGTTATCTTCCTATGTTAGGCGGTGATGGTTTCGAAGTGCTTTGGAATTACAAAGACACAAACAAATTAATTTACGGCTCACAGTATAATAATTTTGCGAGATCTGTTACTGGTGTCCAAAATACAACTTATATTAATGCCTCCAATGCAGACCAAGGTTCAGCAAAATCTCCTTTTTACTCTAAATTAGCAAATGCCAATAATAATCCAGATGTAGTATTTACAGTATCTTCCACTGGGGTATGGAGAAGTCCAGATTTTGGTGCTAGTTGGTCGGTTACTGCATTTAATACTACAGACAACGGCAATTGGACTTATGCATCACAATCGCCAGCAACTGTAAAAGTTTCTGTTGCAAATCCTAATGTTGTTTGGGCAGGAGCTGTTGCTTCAAATTCACCAACGAGTTCTTACAAAATCAACGTTTCTAAAGATAATGGAGCCACTTTTGCAAAAACAACTGGTGGGCTTCCAATAAATGGTGCTTATTATATATCTGGCCTTTCTGCGTCAAGTGTGAACGCTGCTCAAGCTTATGTTTTATTCAGTGTAGCGGGAATGGCAAAGATTGCGAAAACAAGCGATTATGGTGCAACTTGGACAGACATTACAGGTTTTTCAACTTCTACTAATACTGGTTTTCCAGATGTGCCAGTACACAGTTTACTAGAAATGCCTTTTGATACTAATGTCTTATGGGCAGGTACAGATGTAGGTGTTTTTGAAACTACAGATGGTGGTGCCTCTTGGTATTTAATTACAGGCCTTCCACCAGTATCAGTTTGGGGAATGAAAATAGTGGATGATCAAGTAGTTCTTGCTACTCACGGTAGAGGCGTTTGGACGGCCACTATCCCAGAACTTTCGACTTATGTGTTACCAGATTTTGTGGGACCACCAAATATTAAAAGCACTAGCCAAGCGGGTATTCATGATATGCATGGAAAAGCGGTTTTTAACTATACAAGTACTTCTGTTACAGCATTAAAAGTTTATGTAGACAATGTTTACGATTCTACAATTTCAGGCACTGTTGCAAATACAGATTACACTTTCACAAGTACGAATGCACTTTCAGAAGGAACACATACTATTTCTGTAGTTGGTGTTTACGGTCCAAACGAAAGTCTAAAAGAAACGAAGTCTGTCGAAATTATTAGTTTCAATGCTGGTGCAGCAAATATTAATTTGCCGACTTTTACAGCTTCTGATGTGTACGTTGGTGGAGGTAAATTTGTAGTAGATAAAGTAGGTGGTAAATTTACTTATAATGTTTTAAATAATTCTGATCATCCTTATTTAGCTAATACAACTTATCAAACTTATCTTAGAACTCCAATTGTTGTAGGTGCTAATTCTTCGGAAACTCTTACTCATGCAGCATTTACGGAAGGTGATTATGATTTTGCAGTTGTAGAAGCCTCAAAAGATTTAGTTAATTGGGTTCCTGTAGGGTCTTATGATGAAAAATCTTATTCAGATTGGACCAATATCAATACTTCAAGTCAAGTTTTAGCATCAGGATCGCAATTCAAAACTAGTGTTTTAGATTTCCCTTCGAAGTTTACAGCAGGCGATGAAGTTGCAGTTCGTCTGCGTTTAACTACAGACCCTTTAGAAAATAGATATGGTTGGTTGATAAAATCCATCATTCCTTCAACTACCTTAGGCACTTCTGATATAGCAAAAGGAAATAGTATCATAATTGCGCCGAACCCTGCGGGCGAAAGTACAACTCTTTATCTACCTTCAGTTTTAAAAGGAAAAATACAGGTTGGTATTTATGATGCATCAGGCAAATTAGTGAAATCAATTTCCGAAACAGCAACTTCTAAAATCAATATTAATGTAAATAATTTCCAAAAAGGAGTTTACTTAGTTCTAGTAAAAACCGAATCAGGAAACAAAGCATTAAAATTAATGAAGAAATAAAATTCTAATTTAATATGAACCTAAAGAAGCAGATTTTTTCTGCTTCTTTTTTTTATTTTTAATTTTAAATAAAATAAATAGTCTGTAAAACCTTCTGTTTTGTTAAAATTTGTTAAATTAGCCGAAGATTAATTTGTTTAGAGCCAAAAATTAATTTCTAAAATAATCATCCATTTGAAATTAAAATTTTACTATTTTCTTCTTATTCCAGTCATCATAAGCCTTTCGTTTATGACTCTTCCTTTTTTGCGCCATCTAAAAAATGAAGTGAAAAAAGAAGTGAGAACTCAGATTTTTCTCCAAAATTTAGATTCTAAAGAAATTGTAAAATTTAATGCCAAAGATCTAAAACAAGCTACATGGATTGAGGATAAAGAATTTATTTTTGAGGGTTATTATTATGATTTAGTCTCCATCAAAATCATAAACGGAGAAAAAATTCACTACTGCTTTAAAGATAAAAAAGAAACTAAAATAGCAAATATAGAATCCAAAATAAGAGATATTTTCTCTGTTAAATTCAGCAAACCTGAAATTAAACCATATTTTGTAAAAATTTTTAAATTAAACCCAGTTTTTAAGAATAATTCAGATTTTTTTGTGAAAATCGAGGGTCAATCTTTTTTGAAGACAAATGTTCATTTCTATCAATTTTCAATTAAATTTTCAGATTTTATTGAAAAACCTAGTATTCCGCCAGAAGTTTAAATTTTTTAAAACCCTTTTTTTAATTAATTTAAAATATTAATTGTTGAAGTATTTGTAAAAACTTTGCAAATGCATAACTATGCTGTTTTACAACTTCACGACTTCGCAATTATACAACTCAACAACTTTTCAAAAATGAAAATACAACTATTATTAGGTGCTATTTTAGCATCTCCATTTGCGTTGGCACAAAACCGAGAGCAAACCATAGATTCTGTCCAAATATTAGGTAGAAATAAAATTAAACACGAACGCGCCGAATTTTCTAGACATGCGCAAAGCACCGAAACTTTGGGCGTCTATGAATTGAACAGAAATAATTCTGCATTTATAGAACAAAGTATGAATACCATGGCAGGCGTACAAGTAGATAAACGCACTAATCTTGGTGGACAAAGATTTGTAATCCGTGGTTACGGAAACGATCAAAAATTCAACAATTGGGGTGTGAAATTTTACCTAAATTCTGTTCCAATTACAAATGCAGATAATACAACTATTCTAGAAGGAATCGATTTTTCTTTAATAAACAGTGTAGAAGTCATCAAAGGACCAGCCGGAACAATGTACGGCAGCGGAGTAGGCGGCGTTGCACGTTTTTATATGCGCCCAGAAACTCAAAAAGGCGTTACTCTATCACAAAAAACCGCGGGCGGTTCATTCGGATTGTTGCAATCTGCCACTAGAGTAGATGCAGTTGGTGATGATTATTCTGTGATGTTTAATTATAGCCATATCCAAAGCGACGGTTACAGACCAAACGGCTCAAGTTTACGTAATGATTATGCTTTTTTAAGTAATTTTAAATTAAATCCAAAGCAAAGTTTGACGGTTTATGCCAGCCAAAATTACTCGCATGAAGGTACGCCAGGACAAATTCCTTATGACAGTTACTACGCTGGAAGTGTAGAAGGAAACGATGCGTACACTAGAAAAAATTCTGGTAATAAATTTATTACAACTAGAGCATCAGTAACGCACAATTGGCAAATGCTACCAAATTTAAGCAATCAAACATCCATTTTTTATTCAAATTTAGATGCAAATAGCGTTTCTGCAGGTGCTTTAGGTAATTCTTCAAATCCTAGTTACGGTTTTAGATCTGTGTTTCATCTAAAAAATAATATTGATGAAAACTTCAAAAACGATGTTGAATTTGGGACAGAATATCAAATTTCGCGGTCTTTAGGAACCAGTTATAGATTTACCGGAAGCATAACAGTTCCTTTGGAAACCACAGGAATCGCAGGCTCGTCTTATGGAAAAACTTACAACCAAGCCCTTTCATTTTTTGCCATAGATAAAGTGACTTACAAACCGTGGGATTTAACTTTAATCGCAGGTTTAAGCGGCAACAATACCAAATATAACCGTGAAGATCTACTTGCCATTCCAAATTTAATTCCTGGTCATACAGATAATTCTTTCAGCAAAACATACAATACTGTTTTCACGCCGCATATCGCTTTGCAAAAAGTGTATAAGGAGCAGATTTTTAATTTGAGCTACAGCGAAGGTTATAATGCGCCAACTTCTTCTGCTACTTTTATTGGGGCACCAATTAATTCTACCAATGAAAATTTGCAACCAGAACGTGCAAAAATGTGGGATTTTAGTGTGCAAGGTCTTTTAAGTAAAACAAGATTTGATTATCAAGTTTCCGTTTTTAGAATAAATGTAAAAGATAAATTAACGACCATTCCAACATCTACTTCTACAGGAGATATTTACACTTACACTGCGAACACCGGCGACCAAAGAAACCAAGGTTTAGAACTAAGTTTGGGTTATGTTTATAGCAAAAATAATAGTTTTCTAAAAACAGTTCGCCCTTTCGTAAACTGGTCTTACTATGATTTTAAATACACTAATTTTAAAACAATTGTTGGAAGAGGTGTTACTGTACCGGGTAATTATGACCACAAAACTGTTGTGGGAGTTCCGCGTAATAAACTTGCAATTGGTTTAGATTTAGATACTAATGTTGGACTTTATCTAAATAATACTTTCACTTATTTAGGCGATGTTTATGCAGATTTTGCAAATGAAAGACTCGTAAAAGGTTTCACGCAATACAATGCAAAATTGGGTTACAAAATGCGTTTTGGTAAATTTGATACCGATTTATACATCGCAGGAAATAATCTTACA
The DNA here is from genome assembly GCF_900108025.1 of Halpernia humi. Lineage (GTDB taxonomy): Bacteria > Bacteroidota > Bacteroidia > Flavobacteriales > Weeksellaceae > Halpernia > Halpernia humi. Next base: position 97,027 of record NZ_FNUS01000004.1, on the reverse strand, counting down.
AGTCAAATAAATTATACCTTCTTGTTTTTAGGTTCTAATATTAATGACAGCGATAAAGGTTCACAATTTGGAAATCAACAAACCGACCTTAATCCTGGTCCAAACAAAGCGTATTTCTTTGGCGGACTCAATTTAAAATATCATTTTTAAATAAATTGCAACTGTTTAAACCGTCTTAAAATTAATTTTTTAAGGCGGTTTTTTTTAAATAAAAAGAGCAGAATTTATCATGAAATTAATATTTATTTAACTCAACTTCACGCACAAATTATCTACTTTTGCCCTTAAATATTAAACCATGAAAAAGCACTTATTTTTCCTTTTAATTTTAAGTTTCAATTTCTTCTTTTCACAATCAGATACGGCGCAAATCGTCATTCCACAAAGAGAAAACTCAAAACTTTCAGAAACCAAACCTTATGTCATTTTAATTTCTGCAGATGGTTTCAGATACGATTATGCTAAAAAATACAATGCAAAAAATTTATTAAAACTCTCAGAAAATGGTGTTGCGGCACAAGCCATGATGCCGAGTTTTCCGAGCATTACTTTTCCAAATCATTACTCAATAATCACAGGTTTATATCCGTCTCACCACGGTTTGGTGGATAATTTTTTTTATGATTATAAACGTAAAGATTTTTATGCCATGAATAATAAAGACCGCGTTCGAGACGGAAGTTGGTATGGCGGCGAACCACTTTGGTCTTTAGCAGAAAAACAAGGAATGCTTTCTGCATCAATGTTTTGGGTGGGTTCAGAAAGTGATGCAGGCGGAAAAAGACCAAGTTATTATTACAATTATCACGAAAAATTTTCACCTGAAGATAAAGTCGAAAAAGTAGTAAGTTGGTTAAAATTACCGATGGATAAAAGACCACATTTCATCACCTTATATTTCCCGGAAGTCGATCACGAAGGTCATAAGTTTGGTCCAGATTCGCCGGAAACAGAAGCATCGGTTCATTTAATTGATGCGGCAGTCGGAAGTTTGGTGCAAAAAGTAAAAGATTTGGGCTTAAAAAATGTCAATATCATTTTCCTTTCAGATCACGGCATGATAAAAGTGAATAAACAAGAACCAATCGCAATTCCTGAAATGCTGTTAGATAAAAAAAGATTCGATTATTTCAATTCTCAAACTTTATTGCGCGTCGTGGTGAAAAATCCCGCAGAAGTAAAAAGCGTTTACCACGAATTGAAAAAAAATGAAACCAAGGATTACAAAGTATTTTTAGATAAAAGATTTCCCAAAAGATTACATTTCAGTGAAAAAGACGATCGCTATAACAGAATTGGTCAAATTCTTTTAGTTCCAAAAGCACCAAATATTTTTCTTGAAAAAGGCAAAAAAACTTCAATAGGAAAACATGGTTACGACCCAAAAACAACACCTGAAATGCGTGCGACTTTCTACGCTTTCGGTCCCGCTTTTAAAGAACATTTAGAAATTAATAAATTCTCAAACGTGAATGTTTATCCCTTAATCGCAAAAATTTTAGGCTTAAAAATCACCGAACCGATTGACGGGAAAATTCAGGTTTTAGATCGGATTTTAAAGTAAATTTTATTATTTCAAGTTGTTTGAAATTATTGAAAAAAACATGTAGTTTAGCCTTTTTCAAACTTTAAAACGTAGTAATATAATCTTTTAAAGCATTATACTTTTGTGCCTTTTGTGGTTAAAAACTTATTTTAAAAATTCTACAAAAACGAAGCATCAAAAGAAAACGGCAGTAAATCCCGTATAGATTTTGTTTTAAAAATTTCGCCATCCAAAGAAGCAAAATAAATTTCAATTAAATCTTTTTGCTTGGCTTCATATTCCAAAATACTTTGTCGGCAAGCGCCGCACGGCGGAATTGGCGTAGAAGAAGTTGCGTCTCTTGGCGCGCCAATCACGAAAAGTTTTTTAATTTTCACATCTGGAAAATTAGATGCAGTCCAAAAAATTGTGGTTCTTTCTGCGCACAAACCTGAAGGATAAGCGGCGTTTTCTTGGTTTGTTCCGGTGTAGATTTCACCATTTTCCAGTAAAATTGCACAGCCGACTAAAAATTCGGAATATGGCGCATACGCTGTTTTTCTTATGTTCATCGCTGCATCAAATAACTTTTTTTCAACATCATTTAATGCTTGATAATTTTCAATCGCTTCAAAATGGATATTAATTTCTTTTTGCATTAGTTAAATTAAGGGATGTAAAGATAGATTTTTTTTATCAATTTTACTTAAGCTATTCTTTCTGCTAATCGTATTTTTGCTGTGCAATAAATAAAAATAGTATGTTATATTCTTCAATAAAATTTAGAAATTTAGAACTTCCCAATCGTTGGGTAATGTCGCCAATGTGCATGTACTCATCCGAAAATGGTTTGGCCAACGATTTTCATTTCGTGCATTATGGAAGTCGTGCGCAAGGTGGAACCGGATTAATTATGGTGGAAGCAACTGCTGTAACACCAGAGGGGAGAATTACGCCAAAATGCATGGGAATTTGGAATGATGAGCAGGCTGCAAAATTAGGTGAAATCGTAAAGTTTACTAAAAACAATTCTGAAAGTAAAATAGCAATTCAATTGGCGCACGCTGGTAGAAAAGCATCCACGTGGGAAAATAAGCAACTAACTTTGGAAAATGGAGGCTGGGAAACGGTTTCTGCAAGCGATATTCCTTACGAAGAAGCTGAAAGAAAACCGCATTCTCTTAGCAAAGAAGAAATAAAAGAAACGGTAAATTTATTTAAAATAGCAGCGCAACGTGCTATAGATGTGGGTTTTGATATTATTGAAATTCACGCGGCGCACGGTTATTTAGTGCATCAGTTTTTGTCGCCTTTATCAAACACCAGAACGGATGAATATGGTGGAAGTTTAGAAAACAGAAGCCGAATTTTAATCGAAATTGTTGATGCTGTAAATGAAGTTTTAGATGAAAATCACCCACTTTTTGTAAGAATTTCTGCCACAGAATATGCTGAAAATGGTTGGGATTTAGAGGAAAGTGTAGAACTTTCTAAAATTTTAAAAGAGAGAAATGTAGATTTAATCGATGTTTCCAGTGGTGGAAATATTCATGGTGCAAAAATTCCGGTTTTTCCTTCTTATCAAGTTCCGATGGCTGAAGCGGTGAAAAAAGGTGCCGAAATTAAAACCGGCGCGGTCGGCTTAATCACTTCAGCGGAACAGGCGGAAGGAATTCTTATGCAAAGCAAAGCAGATTTAATTTTCGTAGCGCGTGAGATTTTGAGAAATCCATATCTTGCGGTAGAAAGTTCTTTTAAAGCAGAGCGAGATTGCTTTTTTCCGCATCAATATTTGCGGGCAAAACCGTGATTTTCACGCAATGACGCTATGAATTTCGCAATGAGCGCAATGGTTAATAATGCGTTTTAAAAATAGGTGAAAATATTAAACGGCAGTAAAAGCGGTTTTTTGAAACATCTAAAAGCAGATTTAATTTTCGTAGCGCGTGAGATTTTGAGAAATCCATATCTTGCGGTAGAAAGTTCTTTTAAAGCAGAGCGAGATTGCTTTTTTCCGCATCAATATTTGCGGGCAAAACCGTGATTTTCACGCAATGACGCTATGAATTTCGCAATGAGCGCAATGGTTAATAATGCGTTTTAAAAATAGGTGAAAATATTAAACGGCAGTAAAAGCGGTTTTTTGAAACATCTAAAAGCAGATTTAATTTTCGTAGCACGTGAGATTTTGAGAAATCCATATCTTGCGGTAGAAAGTTCATTTAAAGCAGAGCGAGATTGCTTTTTTCCGCATCAATATTTGCGGGCAAAACCGTGATTTTAAAAATTTTTTAAACACGAAGGCACAAAGTTTTTTAAAATCTTTGTGCCTTTGTATTTTTTATAATAGCTGATTAACACCTATTTTTTTAAAATTTTAAATTTTTCCCATCGGCGAAGCCGACCTGCGCCTTATCAAAGTTTAGAAAATAATTTTGCGTCTTCGCGTTTAAAATAAAATCTACTTTTAATTAAAATACTCAAACTTTCTTACCGCTTCCAAAGTTTTATCAATTTCTGTTTCTTTAATTGCGTCAGAGATAAACCAACTTTCATAGCCACTTGGCGGCAAATAAATACCATTTGCTAACAATTGATGGAAAAAATTATTAAACAAAGCATGATTCGCATTTCCGGCTTCTGCAAAATTAGAAACCGAAGAAATATGAAAAAATATAGACATCATCGAACCTTTTCGGTTAATTTTGTGCTGAATTCCTTTTTCATTCAAAATCTTTCCGATTTCAAAATCTAAAGTTTCCGTGGTTTTGGCTAAATTTTTATAGAAATTTTCGTCTTTTTTAATCAATTTTAAAGTTTCAAAACCAGCGCGCATCGCCAAAGGATTTCCACTTAAAGTTCCGGCTTGGTAAACCGCACCTTTTGGCGCCAGATAATCCATAATTTCATTTCTTGCCGCAAAAGCACCGACAGGAAGTCCACCGCCAATTATTTTTCCATAAGTAACAATATCGGCATTCACGTTGTAAAGTTCTTGTGCGCCGCCAAAAGCCAATCTAAAACCAGTCATCACTTCGTCAAAAATCAGTAGAGCACCATTTTCATCACACAAAGTGCGAAGTTTTTGAAGAAAATTATTTTCTGGTAAAACACAACCCATATTTCCACCAACTGGTTCTATAATCACTGCTGCAATTTCACCAGAATTATGTTTAAATAAATCTTCAACCTGCTCAATATTATTGTATTCCGCCGTCAAAGTATCTTTTGCCGTTCCTTTCGTCACACCTGGTGAACTTGGATTTCCGAACGTTGCCAAACCACTTCCGGCTTTTATTAAAAAAGAATCGGAATGCCCGTGGTAACAGCCTTCAAATTTGATGAATTTTTCTCGTCCCGTAAAACCACGCGCCAATCTAATTGCGCTCATACAGGCTTCTGTGCCAGAAGAAACCATTCTGATTTGGTCGATATTAGGCACATTTTCCACGATAAATTTTGCAATTTCCGTTTCCAGTTCTGTTGGTGTTCCGTAAGAAAAACCTTTTTCTGCCTGTTTTTTAATGGCTTCTAAAACTTCGGGATGCGTGTGTCCCAAAATTGCTGGTCCCCAAGAATTGATATAATCGATATATTGTCGGTCGTCTTCGTCTGTTAAATAAGCGCCCTGTGCGTTTTTCATAAAAAGTGGCGTTCCACCGACGGATTTAAAGGCCCGAACTGGTGAATTTACACCGCCAGGAATATATTTATAAGCTTCTTCAAAAAGTTTACTGCTTCTTTCGTATAACATTAATTTCTTGGTTTTTTATGATTTAAATAAATTAATTGTCCAACGCGTGGTTGTTGTCCGTCGTTCATTCTATTTTTAGAATATAATTTTCTTTCTTTTATGCCGAATTTTTGTGCAATACTGTGCATTGTGTCGCCTAAAACGGTTTTATAAGTATCTACGTTTCCACTAGATTTCTTGGATTCTAAAAAGAGAATATCGTTTTTCTTGAGGTTTGTCGAAGTCAGCTCATTCCATTTTTCGAGTCGTTTTTCACTAATGTCGAATTTTTCAGCAATTGATTTTAAAGGTAAATCTTCCGGAACAATGATGAATTTTAAACCGCCATTTGGATGGTTTTTAACTAAAATAGAATTTAAAATTTCGCTTTTGGTTTTTATTTTTTCAACGCGTACTTGTTGGTTGGCATAAGTTTCTTGTTTATACGGAACGATAACAGTTTTCGGTTTTGTAATTACTGCATTTTGCCCCAATTTTGCCATAAAAACTTTGTCGTTGTTTAGGTCTGGATACATTTTAAGAATCGCGTACAAAACCGTTTTAGAATTAGTATTATCGAAATCATACAAATGGTATTTTTCAATTTTATCAATTAAAATATTGGCGTAGCGTGGGTTTGTAGCATAGCCTGCTTTTTTCAATCCATAAGCCCAGGCTTTGTAATCTTTCGGGTCTAGTTTAAAAAGATTCACGTAATATTTTCTGTAGGCCAAGAATTTTGAATGGTCTTCATACGATTGTTTTGGGTCGTCATATACGCGGAAACATTCATTTGGTGCATCATCGGTGTGTTTCATTGTTTTTCCCGTCCAGTCATCTTTGCATTTTATACCAAAATGGTTATTGCCTTGTTGCGCCAAAATACTTTGTCCGCCTGCTGTTTCTAAAAGTCCTTGCGCGAGAGTAATACTTGCAGGAATCTTATATTTTTCCATTTCTTCCACCGCATAAGGAGCGAATCTTTGGATGTATTGGTCTTCAGTTGCCCAGGTTTGAGCGCCCAATTTTGCTAATATTAAAAAACCAATTAATTGGAATAATCTTTTCATATTTTTCTTTTTTATTTGGGCAGCTTGTTCCGCCTTCCACTCCCGCTTCCGCCGCGGCGGAGAGCTCCGTTCAAGTCGGGCTGCGGTTTTTCGCAAAAATAAAATTATGTTCTAATTAGCCCATTTTCAAACTATTGAACTTTCAAATTTTCAAATTTTTTGCGCAATAATAAATTCGCACCTTCAATGCCTTGCAAACCACCAGTATGAAATGCTAAAATTTTAGTTCCATCTTCAAAATAATTATTCTCAATCATTTCAAATAATTTCTGCATCATTTTTCCGGTGTAAATTGGGTCTAATTGAATGCTGTATTTTTCTTTAAAACCATTTATAAAACGAACATTTTCCGCAGATATTTTTCCATATCCACCAAAACTCGCGGAAATTAATTCAAAATTTTTCTTTCCAGACCAATTAAAAATCTTTTCTTCTAAAGAAGAATCTTCCACCACATTAAACCCTAAAACTTTCTGATTTTCTGCTGCATAATGAGAAATTCCTGCTAAAGTTCCGCCCGTCCCAACTGCGCTGCAAAGATAATCAAATTCTTTGGTTTCATCTGTGAGCATATGTTGTATTCCTTTTATAGCGAGTGTATTTGAACCGCCTTCAGGAATAATTAAAGCATCGGGAAATTCTTTCTTTAAATTTTTGGTTAAAATTTCTTTTTCCCGATATTTTTCTCTAGAAATAAAGCGGAATTCCATTCCATTTTCTTTTGCTTTTCTCAAAGTTGGGTTTTCTTGCCATTTTCCTGCTAGTTCTTCACCACGAATCAATCCTAAAGTTGGTATTTTATATATTTTACCAACCGCCGAAACTGTGAAAATATGATTGGAAAAAGCGCCACCGAAAGTGATTATTTTTTTTTCTTTAATCGCTTGGTCTAAATAAAGATTAATATTGTAAAATAATTTCCAAAATTTATTTCCTGAAATTTCTGTGTGAATTAAGTCTTCACGTTTTAGAAATAAACGAACGTTTTTACCTAATAAAATCTCGGTGATTGGAATTTTAATTATTGGAAGTTGCATTCGGCAAAATTAGTAAACTTTTTTTGCGTCATTGCGAGGAAGGGAGCAATCTTTTGGTTTAAGATATAAATAAATTTTTTGAGTAATTTTACATCTAATTATGGAACAAAAATCAAAAGATCCTTTGCACGGGAAACGCTTGGATGCTATTCTTGAAGAATTAGTAGATTATTACAACGGTTTTGAGGAATTGGGAAAGCAAATTAATATTAAATGTTTTACGGATAACCCAAGCATCAATTCTTCTTTAAAGTTTTTGCGAAAGACAGATTGGGCAAGAGCAAAAGTGGAAAGCCTTTATCTCTACGTTTTACGCCAGAAAAAGAAGTCGGCGAGAGATTCAGACTAACTTTGATAAAAATCACTGTCACACTGAACCTGTCGAAGTGCTTTATCAAAAATAATTTCTTACTGATGGATCATTTTGAAAATCGCTAAAATCTGCGCCCCGGCCTGAACGGAGCTCTCCGCCTCGGCGGAAGCGGGAGTGGAGGACGGAAAAAGGCGCCCAAAAAAAAGAAACCTTAATTGGTTTCCTTCTTTTGTTTAGATTTTTTCTTCGCAATTTTAGATTTTATGAATTTCTTTCGTTCTTTCACTATTTCTAAACTTGAAGCGCAGAAACAGAGTTGTTCTGCATCTTTTAAAAATTGCAAAGCGTTGCGCAAACTTCCTCTTTTTTCAGAGAGTATAGATCTGTAATACAGTAGGTTATATCTATCAATTCCTTTTATTTTTAGTGCATAATTGATTAATTTTTCTGCTTCATAATAATCTTCGTTATTGAGTAAACAGGCGATATAATATTGTGGCGTATTGATATTTGAAACATTGTGAAGCATTGCTTCTTCGAAATAGTCTTTGGCTTTTTCGTAATCTTTTAGCACTTCAGAATAGATTCTGCCCATTAAACAAAGCGCGTCTGAATCTTCGGGATCATAGGACAAAGCGTAATTTAAAGCCTCTAAACAATCGGGTAAATTGTAGGGATAAAAATCTAATGCTTCGAAATAATATTTGTTTTTAGTTAAGTTCATTTCGGTAATTTTTTAGTTCATTTTTCAAAACAATTCTTTTCTTTTTGAAAGATGGGTTTGTTTCATTTTTCTTGAAATCTTTTCCTGTAAAGGTTTTCACTGGGTTTCCTCTTTCTAATTGAGATTGTGAAAACCAAGTTTCTTGCAACTGTTGTTCTAGTTGTTGCAATTCAAAATTTTTGTATTTTTCTTTCAATCTGGCTGTTGCTAGTTTTTTATTTTCTAGTTGCGACCTTGTATCTTGTGCAAAAACTGAAATTTTTGTTGGCAAATGTGTGGCGCGAACTGCGGTATTTACTTTGTTTACATTTTGGCCGCCACTTCCTTGGCTTCTTGTAGTTTGAAATTGGATGTCTTTCTCATTAAATTCTATTTTTTCTAAGGTTTTAATTTCAAAAATCCCAATAAACCAATTGCTTCTTTTGTGAAGTTTTCTGAAAGTACTTTTGCCAATCCAACAAATACTTCCCAACCAATTTTTCAGAAAAATACTGGTATTTTTGCCTGTTAATCTTATAGTTACAGATTTTAAACTTAGATTTTCATCGCCACAAACCCTGTGTAAGATTTCATATTCTAAATTTTCTTGCTTAGTTTCTTCTAAGAAAACCTTCAGAACTTTTGCTACCACATATTGGCATTCCAAAGGCCCTTTTCCAGAAGAAATTTGTATTATTTTTTCCATTTTTTCTATTTTTATTTGTCCATTCTAACAATTCTCGGTTGAAATGTTCCTAAAATATCTACTAAATCTTTTTGAGAATTCATCACTTCATTGATATTTTTATACGCCATTGGCGCTTCTTCCACAGAACCTCCAATGAGGCTAACTTTATGTTTTTTCAATTCGGTTTTAATATCATTTTTTGTAAATAAATTTCTTGCTGAAGATCTAGAATGCGCTCTTCCTGCCCCATGAGAAGCAGAATTTATAGAATCTGGATTTCCTTTCCCACGAACAATAAAACCTTTTGCCGTCATAGAACCTGGAATAAAACCAATTTCGGCATCAGATGCGGGTGTTGCACCTTTTCTGTGGACTATTAATTCTTCGCCATTGTGCAATTCTTTCCAAGCAAAATTGTGATGATTTTCTATTCGCGCCTTTAATCTTCCGCCCACAGATTTTATTAATCTTCTGTGGATATCGTGATGACAGGCTGAAGCGTAATCTCCCGCTAAATTCATTGCAACCCAATATTCTAAACCCAGATGCGTGTCTAAATCTAACCAAGCGAAATGCTGTGCTTCCTTTGGTAGCGGACATTGTTCTACTGCAACTCTTGAATAGTATTGTGCAATTTCTGCTCCCAAACCGCGTGAACCACTGTGAGAAAGAATGCCTAAATATTTGCCTTTTGGCAAAGCAAAATCATTATTTTCCTCTAAAATTTCTACTTCGCCGAATTCTACAAAATGATTTCCACCTCCTGAACTTCCCAATTGTTTGATTGCTTTTCCTTTTAATCTTTTCAAAATTGGTAGCAAATCAAAAGTATCACGATCAAAAATTTCATTTTCAAATTGTGATTTGTGCACTTCATTCATTCCAAATTTCGTGTTGTCGTTAAGTGCTTTTTCATATTTATCTCTTGCACCATCTAGATAAGTTACTGGTGTGTCTAAAATGCTTAAACACATTCTACAGCCAATATCCATCCCAACTCCAAAAGGAATTACTGCGTTTTTTGTTGCCAAAACTCCGCCAATTGGTAAGCCGTAACCATAATGTGCATCGGGCATTAAAGCTCCTTTCGCAGAAATTGGTAATTTTAAAGCGGTGTATAATTGGTTAATTGCTTCGTTCGCAATATTTTCTCCAAAAATTTTATAGGGCGCTCTTTGAGATTGTATTTCTCTTTTTTCTACTTTGCTTAATGATAATAATTCTTCAGCAATTTGCCCAAATGACAAATGATTTTTATAGTGTTCTGGTTGCAAAATAATGTCTTTTAAAATACTTTTTACATAATTGATATTTTTGTTCGGAAAGTTTTTCTTCATCACTTCCAAAGCTGTTGTAACCACTTTATTATTAGGATATCCCAACTTTAAAATGTCTTTCCCTTTTAATTTTAAATTTCCCATTTTTTTTAATTTTAATAATCAGACTTCTTTTTGAAATCTGTTTTTTATGGATAATCCATAGTTATTTTCACAAAACATTAGCACATTTTTGCAAGAATAATGCTGCTGAAATAATCAACAGTTAAATTGGCATCAAAAATTTCGGAGAAGTTTTAAATTGAAAAATATTGACAAAAAATAAACCCGAAATTTTTCAACTTCGGGTTTGTTTTATCATTTAAGAAAATTTTCTATGAGAATGTAAAAGCCCGAAGCATTACCACAGAAAGTGGTAAGTTGTTGGTGTTAAATTGATTTAATTTGAACATTACTTCAGTTTTTTTTAGATTTTATACTTAATAAGTTGCAAATATAATTACATTTTTTTGAATTGTGCAAGATAAATTTTTGAATTATTTGATGGTTTAAGAAAAATAGGCTTAGTTTGTTAATTTTCGACTGGATTTTATATCGTATTTACAACATGAAACTTTAAAAAAAAATCAGGTTTTTTCACCAATTTATTTTCAGTAATTTTGCAGATTGGTATTTTACTTAAAAGTAAGGACTAAATATTTTAAATTTTTTGACCAGAATTATATGAAAAGATGGTATCTCTACCCTTTATCTCTCGGTTATCATGTGGCAACTTCACTCCGAAATCGCCTTTATAACTGGGGAATCTATAAATCGACTACTTTTAAGACACCCGTAATTGGCGTCGGAAATTTGTCTGTTGGTGGAAGTGGAAAATCGCCAATGGTGATGTATTTGGCAGAATTATTATCTAAAACTTACCGAACAGGCGTGCTTTCTAGAGGTTATGGGAGAATTACGAAAGGTTATGCTGTGGTGAATTACGACAGCAATTATAAAACTGTTGGCGATGAAGCGATGCAATTATTCGAACGTTTTAAGAACCGTTTTGCAATTGGGCTTTCTGAAGAGCGCGTTCCTGGTGCAAAAAAATTAATTTCAGATATGGATTTGGAGGTTTTAGTTTTAGATGATTCTTACCAGCACCGCGCCATTAAACCTGGGTTCAATTTACTTTTAACGGATTATAATGATCCTTATTTTAAAGATTTTATTTTACCAGCCGGAGATTTGCGCGAAAGCAGAAATGGCGTAAAACGGGCAGATTTAATCATCGTCACAAAATGTCCAGATCAATTAACGCAAGAAAAAAAGCAGTATTACATTAGCCGAATTAAGCCACAACATAACCAAAAAGTGTTTTTTAGTTCCATAAGTTACGACGAAAACGTGTACAGTAAAGACCAATTTTTGCCAGACAATAACCTTAATTATTATGATATTTTGTTGATAACTGGGATCGCAAATCCTACTTTATTGCTAAAACATTTAAAGAAATTTAGCAGTAGGGTAAAACATTTGAAATTTAAAGACCATCACCACTTCAGTGATACTGATATAAAAAAAATTGCTTCGGAATATAAAAAATTAGGCGAATACAAAATAATTTTAACGACTGAAAAAGATTATGTTCGCTTAAAAACTTTTGATTATTTAAGGGATAAAATGTATTATTGGCCAATAAATGTGAACATTCAGGAGAAGGAGAAATTTGACCAAATTATTTTAGATTATGTTAGAAAAAATTAAAGAAACCACCGCTTTTATAAAACAAATTATAAAAGATACTCCTGATTTTGCAATAGTTTTAGGTTCTGGTTTGGGAAAATTGAAAGATGAGGTTGATGCCATTCACACTTTAGATTATTCAGAAATCCCCAATTTTCCACAAACAACTGTAATTGGGCACGGCGGAAAATTAATCTACGGGCTTTTAGAAGGCAAAAAAGTACTTTTAATGAGCGGTAGGTTTCATTATTATGAAGGTTATGATATGCAAACGGTCACTTTTCCGATGCGAATTTTTCATCTTCTAGGTATTAAAAATTTAATTGTTTCTAATGCTTCCGGCGGTGTAAATCCAGATTTTAATGTGGCAGATATTATGTTGATTACGGATCATATTAATATGTTTCCCGAGCATCCTCTTCGTGGAAAAAATTTGGATGAACTTGGGCCGCGTTTTGTGGATATGAGCGAATCTTATAGCCGAAAAATGCTAAATGTTGCCGAAAATGTAGCAAATCTTCTAAATATTTCTATTAAAAAAGGTATTTATGTTGGTCTGCAAGGCCCTACATTTGAAACGCCAGCAGAGTATGGAATGGTAAGAATTCTTGGTGGCGATGCCGTTGGTATGAGCACTGTTCCTGAAATTATCGTTGCAAAACACATGGGTATGAATTGTTTCGGAATTTCAATTATCACAGATATGGGCGGGCCAGAAATTGCCTTTTCTGTTTCGCACGATGAAGTTTTACAAGCGGCAAAAAAAGCAACGCCAAATGTTATAAAAATTGTGAGAGGTTTGGTGAGGGATTTTAACTAAAGTGCTAGTTATGGCACATAGATTTTATTTTTTATGGCAAATAGCACCAATCCAATTCTGTTTTTTACATTTAGTTTTGAAAAAAGATGGTCTCTGTAGCCATCAATTGTTTTGGGACTTAGGAACATTTTATCGGCAATTTCTTTGTAAGTCATTTCAGTGCAAACCAATTCCATAAATTTTATTTCGTTTTCTTTAAGATTAAATTCATCTTCGTTTATGGAATGAAACATGGCGTCGTTCACTAATTTTGTGTGGTAAATGCCGTTTTTCATTAGTGAAATCATTGCATTTTCTAGCGTGCTTTTATCAACATCTTTTAGCAAATAGCCTTTTGCACCAGATTTTATCATGGTAATGATCGTTTTTTCGTCATCTTCTACGGTAAGTGCTAATATATGGATTTCAGGATTGGTTTTTTGCAGCCATTTTGTGGTTTCTATACCGCCCATTATTGGCATATTCACATCCATTAAAATAATATCTGGAATATTTTTTAGTTTTATTTTTTCTATAAGTTCCTTGCCATTTTCACAGGTATATAATAGTTCAAAATTGTCAAAACTATTGATGATTTCACCAATTGCTTGCGAAAGTAATTTATAATCTTCAACAATTGCAACACTATATTTTTTCATATTTCTTGCTTTTTGTAATTTATAGTAAGTTTAGAACCAGCGCCAATTTCAGATTCAATATTTATTTCAGCATTTATTAATTTTCCTCTTTTTTGAATATTAAAAATTCCGATGCCATTGTTTTTTAAATTCTTTAGATTAAATCCTATTCCATTTTCTTTCGCCACAATCGTTAAGTTGTCTTCATCAAATTTAAAAGTTACCAGAAGTTCTTTTGCTTGCGCATGCTTGATGGTATTGGTGAAAAATTCTTGTAAGATTCTAAATAAAACGATTTCAATTTTTTTCGAAATTTTGAATGTGGTGCCTTCTTGGCGCAAATCAGATTTTATAAAATTCAGGCGGTTATACCTTTTTATTTCCAAATCTACTGCATCAAAAAGGCTGATGCTTTTTAGAAATTCGGGATTTATACTTTTGGTTAAAGCTCTTACTTCGTGTAAGGCATTGCCCAAGGTGTTTTTCACTTCATCTAAAGTTGCGTTTCCTTCTAAAGTTTGCAACTGTATTTTTGCCAAAGTGAGCATTTGGCCGATATTATCATGCAATTCCCAACTGATGTTTCTTAAAGTTTGTTCCTTTATTTCGCTTTGCAAATTAATGATTTCATCATCGAACTGTTTTTTTTCAATTACTTGCTTTTTTATTAAGTATATTTTCTTTTTCTGGAAAATTAAAAACAGAAATATCGTGACGCCACTTAATAAAAAAAGTGAAATCATTGCAGTTATTAGATAGACTGTTCTTTCTTGCTCCAAAATAAACCGATTGAAATAATTAGATAAAAAATAAAGACCACAGCATAATTAAACGCATAAATATATGGAATTGTAGGTGAGTATTTGTAATAATTTATGATAACTTTAAAGGGAATACTGGTTACATAATAGATGAAAACCGCAATACTGATCCAAAATGAAAACATTCTTGTGACAATAATAATCTTTTCCGAATTCAAAATTTCTGAAAAATATAGCACGATGCTGATGACAATAAGGCTTGCGCCAACAAAATAGGTATTAGAAAAATAATCGAATCTAAAATTTTGGAAAAAGCAGTTTATAAAGACAGAAAGGTAGTAAATGAAGAGAAAAATGCTAATAAATTTCCTGTTTTGTGGCTTCACTACCAAATGGCGATATAATAGAAAATAAAAACTAAATTCTATTACTCTGTAAATATTATATATAATAGTATTATTATGATCAATATATGCCGAATAGTAGGGTGCGAATAACTCTGTTGCTAACTCAAGCCAAATGAGTGGCATGAAGTATTTTAGAAAGGTTGATTTATATTTATTGTAAAAAACAGTAGATAGAATAGCCGTAATGATGAGAAAATACAAAACGCCATTCTTAAATATTTCTAAAGGTATTTGTGACAAAAACATAAATAATTTTATTGAGCAGGTGGTGGGCAAATGTTTAATTCGTTTAATATTACACTTGTATTTTCATTTTCATTTAGGGATTGTTTAGAAGACGCTTTTTGTGTGCTGTTTTCTAGAGATGCCGTTTCTATATTTACCCGAACATCTTTAGAAAAAAGAAGTTCATTAATCGGTGTAAAATCCCCAATGAATTTATTTTTAGCATCTTTTGCCGCGATAGAAAATGGCACGTTTTGCAGATAATTGTATTTCTTTTGTTCCTCTGTCATCTTTCCAGGTGCGTTTTGCTTAATTGTTGGAGCAAAGAAAAAAGTTTCGCGACCTGCATGTTCAATGTTTTTGCTTCCTATTTCAGGGTATGCACCATAATAAATTCTAATGCCAGATATTTCTTTATTATTCAATTTTCCTACTTGGTCTAAAAAAGCAATGTATTTTTTCAGCGAATCTAGTTCTATGTACGCAAACTGGGTCGGTTGATACTTTCCATCCATTTTACTTTTTTTAATTAATGATGCAATATTTTCCTCATACTCTTTCTTCATCGTTACACTTTGTGCCACAGAAATAAGATGTGAAGGCACTTCTAAACTTTTGGTTTGTTCTTCGGTCGTTTTTGGTTCATTACAAGAAGATAGTGCGCCACAGGTTAAAATTGCGAAAGCAATCGAAAAAAAATAATTGGTTTTCATAGGTGATTTTTTTATTGTTTTAAAGTTAATATGCAATCGCCAAAGTTTAAGAGTGTTTGCAAGCTTGTTACTGGCGATTTTATATAAATATTTTATTATCTGTTAAAGATAAATTAAAATAAATATATCGGCATACAGGAAAAACACCCGAAAAATTAGGAGGTATTTGCGAGAAATTATAAATAAAATGATTAATGAAATGTTGAACTTGAAATTAATGCATTAAATTATTTTAAGTTCTGAAAAAAGAGATTTTTTACCGTTCTATTTTATTATGAATTCATTTTTTTAGATAAAATCTTTAAATTTTCACTAAATTTTAGAATTAAATTGTTTAAAAAATTTTAATTAAAATGTAGATAAGCTATTGAATTTGTACTGTTTACGGCTTTTTTTATCCACAATTTAAGGTTTATATCTTGTAGGAAAATTGTTTGTAAAAACGGACATTTTTTTTTGCATTTAAGGATTTCTTGCCCCATCTTTGATTCAACAATAAAGCATAGCAGTAAAATTTAATTTTAAAAATTGTAAGAGGATTAAAATTAAAAATTGAAAAAAATTAGAAAAGAATTTCAAATTTAATGAATTGTTGAATTTTAAAATAAATCGAAAGATGGAAATTAGAAATCAAAAATGAGTTAGAAGAAAATTAAAATCGAAATTTTTTTTGCGAAGGCTTAAAAATCAAAACTTGAAAAATTGTATTGTAAAAGATTCGAAAGAAAAATTGGAAATGCAAAAAACACAAGTGTAGATTGTATAAGTTGGAACTTTAAATGTTAAAACGAAAAAGTCTTAACGTAAAACATTGAAAAAAGAAAATAAATCGCAAAGATTGAAATTGGACTTCAAAGTTAGAAATAGAGACAAAGGTTAAACAATTTGTTCGACAAAAAAAATTAACGGAAAAGAAATTAATAAATAGAACCGAAAGGTGAAAAGAATTAAAAAATTAAAGTTGATTTATACGAAACGAATAAAGTGAAAACTTATTAGACTGATGATTCAGCAAAGGATTTGAAAAAATCTAAAGCAGAATCATCAGTTTTTTTTATGCCTTTTTTTAAAACTCAATCCGTAATTTTGCAACATGCAACAACGCAAAATTATCCACATCGATATGGATGCTTTTTATGCTTCTGTAGAACAAATGGATTTCCCGGAATTGCGTGGAAAACCTTTGGCAGTAGGCGGTGGCGAAAGAGGCGTAGTTGCAGCAGCAAGTTATGAAGCCCGAAAATTTGGCGTGCGTTCTGCAATGCCGAGTAAAATCGCCAAAGAAAAATGCCCACAATTGATTTTCGTGAAACCTCGTTTCGTGCGTTATAAAGAGATCTCGCAACAAATCCGCAAAATATTTTTAGATTATACAGATTTGGTAGAACCTTTGTCTTTAGACGAAGCCTATCTTGATGTTACAGAAAATAAAAAAAACATCACTTCTGCTAATGATTTGGCGCGAGAAATTAGAAAAAGAATTTTCGATGAGGTCGGTTTAACGGCTTCCGCAGGGATTTCCGTAAATAAATTTCTGGCAAAAGTAGCCTCGGATATCAACAAACCAAACGGACAAAAAACTATTCATCCTTCAAAAATTGCAGAATTTTTAGAAAAACTACCCATCGAAAAATTTTATGGAATTGGAAAAGTGACGGCCAACAAAATGCACACTCTACATATTTTTAATGGTGCCGATTTAAAACAAAAAACTTTAGAAGAACTCACAAATTTATTCGGGAAATCTGGCAATTATTATTTTAATGTCGTTCGTGGGATTCACAATAGTGAGGTAAAACCAAATCGCATTCAAAAAAGTGTCGCCGTAGAACGCACATTTTCAGAAGATTTGAATGATGACCAACAAATTAGTGAACGTTTAAAGGACTTAAGCGCAGAATTAGAACTGCGTTTGCAAAAACATAATATTTTAGGTAAATCTTTAACTTTAAAAATAAAATACAAAGATTTTACCCAATTTACACGTAGCAAAACCCAATTAGATTTTTACCAAACTTCCTCAGATTTTTATAAAACAGCGCTTCAACTTTGGCAAGCGAGACCTTATAATAAAGCGATTCGGCTTTTGGGTTTGTCGCTTTCAAACTTAAATACGGAAGAGAAAAAGCAGATTTCCGTACAGTTGAAAATTCCTTTTGAAGACTTTTGAAATTTATGAACTAAAATTTGGCGCACAGATTTCCACAGATTTTTTTTCGCCATAAATTGTAAAAATTTACACTTTTAAAAAAGTTTTCACCATATTTAGAGCCTGTTTAAATTTATAATTTATTTTTACCATTAAGGAATTAAGCCATTTTCGCTTAAAAAACTTAATAAAAATCAATTTATTGATTGCTTAATCAGAATAAACTTAACTCACTGAAATTCTTAATGTTAAATTTAAGAATAAACAGATTTTATTTTAATTTAGAAAATTAAGAAAAGGCTATAAAAAATTTATTGAATGAAATTTAAATAGGCTCTTATAAGTTGTAAATAATTTTAGTCCGCATAAAAATAATAAAAATATGAATTCTACCATGATTCAATTTTTCCATTGGTACACAGATGGAAATTCCCAATTGTATGACCAAATAAAAAATTCTGCGGACTATCTCAATGATTTAGGAATAGATTATGTTTGGTTTCCGCCCGCCATGAAAGGAAATGCCGGCGGTTATTCTGTCGGTTATGATCCTTATGATTTGTTTGATTTGGGCGAATTTGATCAAAAGGGCATAATTCCTACAAAATACGGTTCAAAAGATCAATATTTAGACGCCATCAAATCTTTAAAGGAAAAAAACATCAAAACAATTGTAGATATTGTTCTCAATCACAAAGCCGGCGGCGATGAAAAAGAAAAATTTCTAGCGGTGGAAGTCGATCCAGAAAACCGCCAGAAAAATATTTCTGAGCCTTTTGAAATTGAAAGTTATACGAAATTTACTTTTCCGAGCAGAGAAAAAAAATATTCAGATTTTGTGTGGAATTACACTTGCTTTTCTGGGGTGGATTTTGCCGAAGGTCAAGATGAAGGAATTTTTCAAATTATTCATGATCACGGCAATGGTTGGGAAGAAATGATTAGCGATGAAAAAGGAAATTATGATTTTTTGATGTATAATGACATTGATCACCGAAATCCTTTCGTGCGCGAAGAACTCAATTATTGGGCAAAATGGTACCAAGAACTCACCAATTTTGACGGCGTTCGTTTGGATGCGTTGAAACATCAATCGGCAGAATTTTACAAAGAATGGCTGCAATTATTGCGTACCAATTCAGGGAAAAATATTTTCGCAGTTGGCGAATATTGGGCACCAGGAGAATTGCCGCTTCTTCAAAAATACATTGATTATACGGAAGGCTGCATGAATTTGTTTGATTCTTCTCTGCAACAAAATTTTCACACGGCTTCAACCGAGGGAAATACTTATGATTTGCGCGAGATTTTCAATGAAACTTTAACTTTAGCCGATCCGCAACATTCTGTTTCTTTGGTTGATAATCACGATACACAACCTTTGCAGGCTTTGGAAGCGCCCGTTGAAAAATGGTTCAAACCGATTGCGTATGCGTTAATTTTATTGCGCGAAAACGGTTTTCCATGCGTTTTTTATCCAGATTTATTTGGCGCTCATTATACAGATAAGGACAAGGAAGGAAATGATCAGGAAATATTTTTAGATAAAGTCGAGAAAATAGAAGAACTTCTGAAAGCCCGAAAAAATTACGCTTACGGCGAGCAAAAAGATTATTTTGAAGACGCGAATTGTCTCGGTTGGGTGCGTTTAGGAAATGATGAACACGCCGGTTGCGCCGTGGTTTTAAGCAATAAAGATGCTTATGAAAAGGCGATGGAAGTCGGGAAAAATTATGCTGGAAGAACCTTTTGCGATTATCTCGGTTGGTTTGAAGACAAAGTAACCATAGATGAAAACGGTTGGGGAAATTTCCCAGTTCCGGCGGGAAATGTTTCGGTTTGGGTGGCGGAAGAGTGAGGGATTTTAATTCATTTAACTTAATGAAAATTTTCTTTTTTCTAAATAGTTTTTCACTCTTAATTTGAAAGGATTAATTTTAAGTAGTATATTTGAAATTAATGTTTTAATTTTTTTCTGTGTTTAAATTTTATAAATGGATAAAATACTATTTCAAAACAAACAATATGATGTGCGACAAATTACGTTGCCCAACGTAGGAAATGTTAACATTTCAACTACAGTTTTAAATAAATTATTATTAAATAATGATGGCAGTTATGTCTCTGAGGAAGCAGTAGCAGTTGATGAAAGTATTTATTATTTTGTTGATGTAGGTGAAATATATTATTCTGAAGAAGAATTATTAAAATTATTAAAAATTGAGATATTATGTTAAGATTTCAGTTTTTTCCGCGCTCACAAGGAATTACAAAAGAAATACAAAATATAATTTCTTGCTTTGATTTGGAATATCAAAATATAAAATCCCCAGAATTTAACCTTTCAAGTAATGATGTTTTAGAAATTGTAAGACCTCATTTAGAGAAAATTAATTTCACTTGCGAGACAGGTAAAACAGCCGCAAAAAAAATAAGTGTTCCAGTATTGTTTGGTTATGATAACAAAATAGACAAGTCGTTTAATGCTGATGCAGTAAGTTCTGATGGAAAAATTGTGATTGAAATTGAAGCAGGTAGAGCAACTGAAAATAATCAATTTTTAAAAGATGTTTTTCAAGCGTGCATGATGTTCGAAGTAGAATATTTAGTTATTGTTGTTAGAAATGTATATCGTAAACACAAGGATTTTGAGATTATACATACCTTTTTAGAAACTCTGTATATTTCTAATCGTCTTCATCTACCTTTAAAAGGAATTTTATTAATTGGATACTAAATTTTTTGCTTGATATAGAACCACGTTTGTCGAATGGAATTAGTGATCAAGACATTTTACAACTAGAAATTGTTCCAGATAAGGCTGTCAAACCGGTAATGTTCGAGATGTTTTAGCAATAAGATCTTTACAAACCTGGGAAATTGGAATTTCAGCAAAAAATAATCATAGAGCGGTTAAACATTCTCGACTATCGAATGACATTGATTTCGGACAAAAATGGTTAGGTTATCCTTGTTCTGTTTCTTATTTTGAAGAAATCAAACCTATATTTGATAATTTAGCGAAGTTAAGAACGGCAAGTAAAGCAACTCAAAAATGGAATACCCTCGGTGATTATCATTCCTCTGTTTATATGCCTGTTCTAGATGCTTTTAAAAAGGAATTAGTACGTTTAGATCAGCAAAATCCCAGTTTAGTTGCACAAAAATTAGTTGAATACTTAGTTGGAAATCAAGATTTTTATAAAGTAATAAAAGGTAAAAATAAGGTCGAAATTCAAGCCTACAATTTGCACGGGACTTTGAATTTGCCCTTTGAAAATATTAAACCAAAAGCAAAAATTCAAAAATTAAAATTACCAAATCGACTAATAGAAGTTGTTTATCAAGATAACTCTAAAACAACGCTTTTAGTTACCTTAAGTGAAGGTTGGCAAATTTCTTTTCGTATTCATAACGCAAGTTCTAGAATTGAACCATCTTTAAAATTTGATATTAATTTAATTTCAGCACCACATTCTCTTTTTTCGAATCAATTGTTTATTAGTTGAAAACATATACTTCTTCCCTCACACAAAAAAATCCCGGTCATTCTAGCCTGGATTGAAGGGAAAATCCTTTTTCTTTTTCCTGAAAAAAGAAAAAGATTGGAATGAAAAGCCGGACGAATCTTCCGACAAATCTGAAACTTTGTTGCTTCTAAAAATTCTACAAATGTTAAAATTTTCTCAAAAAATGAAATTGTGAGATATTCAATTTTTAAGGCCTTAAATTTACAATTGAAAAAAATAAATATATGGATACAACTACAGTAAAAGCCTTTGGTGCAGAATCCAAAACGGCGGATTTAAAAGAAATGAATATTGAGCGAAGAGAAGTGACTGCAAATGACGTGGAAATTGACATTTTGTTTTGTGGCGTTTGCCATTCTGATCTTCACACTGCAAGAAATGATTGGGGCGGTTCAAAATATCCTGCTGTTCCCGGACACGAAATTGTGGGTAGAATCACCAATGTTGGGGCAGAAGTGACCAATTTTAAAGTAGGTGATTTGGCAGCAGTTGGCTGTATGGTAGATTCTTGCCGTGAATGTGAGAATTGCAAACAGAATCTTGAACAATATTGCACTCAAGGAATGGTGGGAACTTACAACGGAAACGACAAACATTTGGGCGGCCATACTTTCGGTGGTTATTCTGAAAAAGTGGTGGTTGATAAAAATTACGTTTTAAGAGTACCAGAAAATCTTGATTTAGCCGCAGTTGCACCTTTGCTTTGCGCGGGAATCACAACTTATTCGCCGCTAAAACACTGGAATGTGAATGAAAATTCTAAAGTTGCGGTTGTTGGTTTGGGCGGTCTTGGTCACATGGCAATCAAATTGGCTAAAGGTTTGGGCGCACACGTGAGTTTATTTTCACGTTCGCCAGAAAAAACGCAAGATGCTTTGGATTTAGGCGCAGATCAAGTCGTAATTTCTACCAATGAAGAAGAAATGCAAAAAGTGCAAGGGAAATTTGATGTCATTATCGACACCGTTCCTTATGAACACGATTTGAATCCTTATGTTTCTACTTTAAACGTGAGCGGAACTTTGGTCTTATTAGGTTTCATCGGAAATTTAGAATCAATAATCAGCACAGTTCCTATTGTTTTAGGAAGACGATCTATTGCTGGTTCATTAATTGGCGGAATTGCGGAAACTCAGGAAATGCTGGATTTCTGTGGTGAGAAAAATATTGTTTCTGATATTGAAATGATCAACATGCAAAACATCAACGAAGCGTATGAAAGAATGTTGAAAAGCGACGTCAAATACCGTTTCGTGATTGATATGAAAAGTTTGAAAAACTAATTATTTTTACCAAAAAGTCACAAAGATTTTATTTTCTTATTTAAAATAAGGACACAAAGTTTAATACTACTTTTAAAAACACTTCAGAAATGAGGTGTTTTTTTTGTTTAAATTTGGGAAAATGTACACAAAAGAAATTTTCTTTCGGGAGGAAAATTTCGATAAAAATTCCATCAAAAATACACCCTTTAGGGCCGGGGAAATATTTTTGCTGGAATTTTAAACAGTCTCTGCGACTGTATTTTTTCTTTAAATTTGGGAAAATGTACACAAATGATATTTTCTTTCGGCAGGAAAATTTCGAAAAAAATTCCATCAAAAATACACCCTTTAGGGCCGGGGAAAATTTTTGATGGAATTTTAAACAGTTCTGTGTATTTTTTTTAAATTTAAAAATAATTTATACCTATGAAAATCTACCTTTTCTTTTTATTAATCGTACTTTCTTGTAATAAAAAAGAAGAAGTTTCAAAATACAATTATCAAAATCTTTCTGGCCAAGAGAAAAGCCAAAAAGCCATTGAAATCGCTGAAGAAAAGTTTAATGAAGTTTATGGCAAAGAAACAATGGCGAAAGAACAACCTTTGAAAGCCAAAAAAATAAATGATTCTGTTTGGTTTGTTAGTGGAACTTTCAATAGTAAAGGTTTTGGCGGCGTTGCTTTTGGTGAAGTTGATGTTAAAAATCAAAGAGTCATCAAATATTCTCATGGCGAATAATTTCCAAATTATTTCATTTTCACATTCTCAAAAACTCAAAAACTCAATTAACTTAAAATAACTATCTTCGCCCAACTTTTGGTTCCTGAGTAAAATCGGGATTAATAGGGAATGAAGCGCAAATCTTCAACTGTCCCCGCAACTGTAAATCACGCGAAAATTTTTTTGCAAAACTAGCCACTGTCTAAAGATGGGAAGGCGCAAAAAATGTGAAAGTCAGGAGACCTGCCAAATTTGTTTTTAATTTTTATGCTTTCGGAGGAAAAGCCAAATTTGCTGAATTTTTCGGTTCAGTTCTATTTGCCTACATTTTTCCGATAAGTCATACTTTAACCAAATTTATTTTCAAAAAAAATGAAAAAAGAAATTTTAGTTGGAGCCATGCTTATCGTAAGTTCATGCGCGTTTGCCCAACAAGAAACAGGAATTCAGGAAGTGACGATTGCTTCCAAAACTTCAAAACCTATTTACAAATCAGGAAAAAACGTCCAGTTGCTTTCCGCTAAAGATTTAGAAAAATTTAAAGGTCAGAATTTGAATGACGTTTTAAATCAGTTGGTTGGCTTTCAAATCACTGGAAATTTCAACAACACTTCCGAGCCAAAATCGCTGAAAATTAGAGGCGGAAAAAGTGCCAATGTTTTAATTTTAATGGACGGCGTTCCGCTGAAAGACGTTACAGGAAATGATTACACCGTTTCAGATTTACGCTTGATTGCTTTAGAAAATATTGAAAGTATTGAAGTTTTAAATGGCGCGTCTTCGGTTTTGTACGGTAGCAACGCAACAGTTTCGGTGATTAATATTAAAACCAAACAATCTGCAAATAAGAAAATTGAAGGCTTGCTTTCCGCGCGTGGCGGCTCTTTTTCCACTTTTGCGCAAGATTTAACTTTAAAAGGAAAATTGTCAGATTTTAATTATGAGGTTTCCGGTTTTAATGAAAAATCAGAAGGTTTGAGTTCTGCAGAAGGTGAAAATTTTAATAAAGATGGCTACGAAAAGCAGAATTTTGCGGCAAATTTGGGCTACAACAAAAATAATTTCAGCCTAAATGTAAACGGAAATTACAGCCACAATTTGTTTCATTACGATGACGGCGCTTTCACAGACGGTAATAATCGGGGAAATGACATTCAAAAATTTGCAGGTTTAAGTTCAAAATACACTTATAAAAATGGCGAGATTCATTTCAATTCCAGACTTTCTGCAACGGAGAGAGTTGGGCAAAGTTTTGTGGGAAATGCTTATCAAGATCAATATTCTTACGCAGGAGCCAACTTTTTTTCGGAATTATTTAACCAATACTCATTTTCAAAATACATTAGTTTAGTTGCCGGAATTCAGTATGAAACCCAAAATATGGGTGCAAAATCTTTGCCTTTTGGTGGAAATTCTTTAGAAGATGTATTGCTAAAAAGTGATACAAAAAACAATAATTTCGATGCTTTTGCACAAGCCAATTTTAATTATTCTGGCTTTAATTTAGACTTGGGAATTAGAAATACGAACCAATCGAAATTTGGTAATCATTTGGTTTATAGCATCAATCCATTTTATTTAAAAGAATTTGATGAAAATTATTTTAAATTAGGATATTCTTATTCCACGGCATTTATTGCGCCGACTTTATACCAAAATTTTGGTTCTTTGCCTTACACTTTGCCAAACTTTGATTTAAAACCAGAAACCAATTCTTCCCACGAAATTGATTTGTCTTTTGGTAAAAAAGACCAAAGTTTTGTCATTAATGCTTCACTTTATCAACGTCAGGAAAAGGATGCTTTTGCCTACGAAACAGTAGATTTTGTGAGTTACGCGGGTCAATTTTTAAACGTAGATTCTAATAAAGTGAAAGGTTTTGATGTTGGTTTTAAATACAGATTTAATCCAATATTTAACATAGGCGGAAATTTCAGTTATGTGGAAAAAGAGAAAGAAGCAACAATGCTTCGTCAGCCAAAACAACGGGTCAATTCTTTCTTAGAAATCGATGCTTTTAAGGGAAATAAAATCAATTTCACGCACCAATTTGTCTCAAAAAGAAGCGATTCCTATTACGATTCCGCTACTTTCGCCGTTGTTCCGGTTGAGTTGAAATCTTACCATTTATTTAATTTAAATGTGAGCCAGACGTTGGTGAAAAACCTTTCGGTTTTTGCAAACATTGGTAATTTATTTAATACAAGTTACGTCGATGTTGTCGGCTTTACCATGAAACCCCGAAATTATACAGTTGGCGTAGATTATAAGTTTTAAATGCTATAAATTAAATCTGCACAATCAGCCAAATCTGCGAGTATAATACTTCCACTTTTGTCATTCCGAAGGAATCTAGGCGGTTTAATTGCACTGCTTAGATTCCTACGGAAAGACAAAAACCTAATAGGATGTACTGCTAAAATATTTTTTACAGTAATTATTTTGCTAAAACCAAACCCATCTTTCCCGCCTCCAAAATCACGAAATTTTTCGCTTCAATTGGATCATTTGAAATTTCGCCTTCCAAAATCGCTTCCTTTACTTTTTCCTTTAAAATCCCGATTTCCCGACCAGGATTTAAATTAAATAATGCCATAATTTCTTCGCCAGAAATGGGCGGTTGAAAATTTCTGATGTGGTCTTTTTCTTCCACTTCTTTTATTTTTTCGGCGACATATTCAAAGTTTTTCTTAAATTTTTCCTGCTTTTTTGCATTTTTTGTAGTGATATCGGCTTTATTTAAAATAAATAAATCTTCCAAATCATCACCCGCATCAAAAAGCAAACGTCGCAAAGCAGAATCTGAGGTTCCATCGTCTATTAAAGCAATAGGTCGAGAAGATAATTTCACCATTTTCTGCACAAATTTCATGTCATTTCCCAAAGGTAATTTCAACTGATAAAAAATATTTTTTACCATTTTTGAACCTACAAATTCGTGTCCGTGGAAAGACCAACCGATTCCTTTTATAAATTTTTTTGTTGGCGCTTTTCCAATGTCGTGAAGCAAAGCCGCCCATCGAAGCCAAAGATTATCAGTGTTTTCAGAAATATTATCTACGACTTCCAAAGTATGCCAAAAATTATCTTTGTGCGTTTGTCCTTCTTTTTCTTCGATACCTTTTAACGCCGTTAATTCCGGTAAAATTAAATTTAATAAACCTGTTTCTTCCATTAATTTTAAACCAACCGAAGGCTTTTCCGAAAGCATAATTTTATTAAATTCAACCATCACGCGTTCCAGAGAAACGATTTTAATTCTTTCGGCTTCGTTTTTTATGGCTTCTAAGGAATTTTCTTCAATCGTAAAATTCAGCGTCGATGCAAATCTCAAAGCGCGCATCATTCGTAAAGGATCGTCAGAATAGGTTTTTGAAGGTTCGAGCGGCGTGCGTAAAATTTTATTGGTTAAATCTTTTTGTCCGTTAAAAGGGTCAATTAATTCGCCAAAATTTTCTTTATTTAATGATATCGCTAAAGCGTTGATTGTAAAATCCCGGCGTTTTTGATCGTCTTCCAAAGTGCCGTTTTCCACGGCTGGTTTTCTTGAATTTTCATTATAACTTTCTTTTCTCGCACCAACAAATTCCAAATCTAAATGGTTGAATTTCACCATTGCCGTTCCGTAAGTTTTAAAAATAGACACTTTTAAATTCGGGTCCAATTCTTTGGCAACGGCTTTTGCAAGGTCGATTCCGCTTTCTTCGGTGACGAAATCAATGTCAGTTGGCGCTTTTCGTTTCATCAAAAGATCCCGCACAAAACCGCCGACAATAAAAACCGATTGATTATTCTTTTCCGCAACTGCAGAAATGGTTTTAAATAATTTAAAATTTTTATTTTGAGTAAGATTGATGGTCATTTTGCAAAGATACGATTCAGAAATATTTTGAGTGTTTTAGTTTAAAATTAAATCAAATAAAACATAATTTTGTCATTCCGCAGGAATCTCAACCGCTTAGATTCCTGTGGAATGACAAAAATGGTCTTAAAAACCAAGATAATTAAAATACAATTAGAAAATTATATTACTCACGAATTATTTTAATTCTACTGTCATTCCAGATTTTCATAATAGAAGAACCCGAAAATTCCGACACTTTATCTTCCAAATCTTTCACTACAAAATCGACAGAATTTTTAATTTCCGGCGAAATATCAGAAAATTTTATTGGACTTTTTTCACTACTTAAATTAGCAGAAGTTGAAACCAAAGGATTATTTAATTTTGAAATTAATTTTTTACAGAAATCATTTTTCACCACACGAATTCCCACAGAACCGTCTTCTGCTAAAAGTTCTTTTGGTAAATTTCTGACTGTTTCATAAATTATTGTTACTGGTTTTTCACTTAAATCCATAATTTCCCAAGCAATTTCTGGAACATCGACTAAATCCTGCAAACGCTTGTCATTTTCCACCAAAATAATCATTGATTTTGAAGGCTCTCTTTTTTTGATTTCAAATATTTTTTGAATGGCTTCAATATTTGTCGCATCGCAACCAATTCCCCAAATCGTGTCCGTTGGATAAAGTATCGTTCCGCCTGATTTTAATAGTTCTATAATGTTTTCCATAATTTTTTTTAAATCTTTTAAACAAAATTAAACATCGTTTAAATCAGATTTTGAATGTACAAAAATAGGGAAAAAATGTTCGCTTTTTTACGTTTGAGAATATATCATACATCAATGTTTTTGGATGTTGTTTGCTGTAAATTTGTATTATAAAATTAACAAAATGGAATTAGGAATAGGAATGTTTGGCGATCTTGCGTTTGACCAAACCACAGGAAAATACAGAGATGCCGGAATAAAACTTCGTGAGATTTTGGAACAGGTAAAATTAATGGATGAAGTGGGAATTGATATTTTTGCGATGGGTGAACATCACCGTCCAGAATATGCAGTTTCTTCACCCGAAATACTTTTGGCCGCCGCTGCAAGTATCACAAAAAATATAAAATTGGCAAGTGGTGTAACGGTTTTAAGTTCATCGGAACCAGTAAAAGTGTATCAAAATTTTTCAACTTTAGATTTAATTTCAGATGGAAGAGCAGAGATATTTGTGGGCAGAGGAAGTTTTATAGAATCTTTTCCTTTGTTTGGTTATTCTTTAAATGATTATGAAGAACTTTTTGATGAAAAATTAGATTTATTATTAAAAATTAATTCTGAGGAAAATATCACTTGGTCAGGAAAATTGCGTGCGCCGATGGAAAACCAAACCGTTTATCCAAGAGCAAAAAATGGTGGAAAATTGCCAATTTGGCGCGCCGTCGGTGGAACGCCACAATCGGTTTTAAGTGCCGCAAGACTTGGAATGCCGCTTGTTGTCGCGATCATTGGCGGAATGCCGATTCAGTTTAAAAATTTAATAGAATTTTACAAACAGGAATATTTAAAAGCAGGATTTCCGGAAGCAGAAATGCAGATCGCCATTCATTCTCACACTTTTGTAAGTGAAGATCAAAATGTGATCGACGGATATTTTGAAAATTATAAATCGCAAATGGACAGAATTGGTTCATCACGCGGTTGGGCGCCATACACAAAAATGCAGTATGAAGGCGGAAGAATGAAAGATGGTGCTTTATTTATCGGAAATCCGAAAGAAGTTGCCGATAAAATAAATTACATGAAAGAGATTTTCGGTATTACCAGATTTATAGGTCACATGGATGTTGGTGATCCAGCGCACGACATTATGATGGATTCTATAAAATTATTTGGCGAAAAAGTAGCGCCAGAAGTGAAGTAAAAATTTAAAAAAATCCTTTAAAAATTTAGCAAAATTATTGCCCCGACCCTAAAGGGAGTAATTTTGCTAAATTTTACAGATAATTTTTAATAATTTTCCAATTTTCCAATTTTTTTTCAAAAGAAATCGTGTGAAGCGGACTTGTGGAAGGCAGTAAAAGTATGGGAATTTTAAAGTTTTTACCTAAAATCTTTTGTAAAATTTTAAAAGATTTTCCGCCATTGCAGAAGATGGCGGAAATATTTTGATATTTTTCTAAAAGTTCAAATATTGGGTTTGCTTCTTCGTTTTTTATTTCAGAATCTAAACTTCCTTTTCTTTCACAGGAATCAATCACGTCCCAAAGTGCGACGTGGTTTTTCTTTAAAAGTTTAATTTTTTCTATGTAATCTTCGGAAAATTCTTCATTAAATAATTGGAAGATAATTTTCCAGAATTTATTATGCGGATGTCCGTAATATTGCTGTTTTTCTAAAGATTTTACACCGGGAATTGAGCCTAAAATTAAGATCTTAGAATTGTCATCAATAATTGGCGGAAATGATGAAATGCGGTTTTCCAACTTTAATTTATTTTAAAATTAATTTTCTCAATAAATTCTTCATATTCTTGAGTATAAGTCTTTTGTTGATGGTGTTTTTCTTGGTTTTTAATATAATTTCTTACTTTTTCAATATTTGATTCTGAAACGGAAACTGCAAAATATTGTTCTTGCCAGTTAAATTTTTCTTCGGTTAAATTATTTTTGTTTATCCAAAATGAAGATTCACCTTTTATCAACTGAACTACTTTTTCAATATTTTGATTTGAAGAAAGTGAAATTAAACAGTGGCAATGGTCTGAATATCCATTCACCATATCAATAAAAATTCCTTTTTCCGTTGCATTTTCTTTAATGTGCTTCCAAACTTTAATTCTTAAATCTTTCGAATTAAGAAATGGCTTTCTTTCTAACGTTGAGAATACCAAATGAATGTAAATTTTAATAAACGACATTAGGAAAATTATTTATTCAAATGTATGAATTTTTGTAAGTTTTGGCTAAAGCCAATCAATTTATCTAAATTAAAAACGGGCTAAAGCCCGTTCCTAGTGATTTTTTCGTATAGTAAATGATTTCACCTTTTTGAATACGTTTTAGGTTTTGATCAATAGGAGCGGGCTTTAGCCCGCTTAATGGTTGGAATCATTTTTGGCTTTAGCCAAAACCTATCTCATTAAAAATATTCTTTGAAATTGTAAATTATGATTTTGGCTAAAGCCAATTGTTTAATCAAAATTAAAAACGGGCTAAAGCCCGTTCCTATCGATTTGTAAAAATTTACTCTTTTAATACCTTTCTTTAATCACATTCAAATGATGCAGATTATGTCCCACAATCAATTTTTCGATTGTTTCCACAGAAATTTCATTTCCATTCGCAAAACCTTTATTTAAAAGCATTTCGGCTGTAAAACTTTTGAATAATAAAATGGAAGATTGTCTAACCAAAGAAAATTCTGCAATTAAATCTGAAACATTTCGAATGTCTGCATTTGAATTTTTAGCATAAATTTCTTCATCGAATCCCGGTAAATTTTGGGTTTCACCGCGGGAAATCGCCAACGCACGATATTGAAAAATCCTTTCACAATCAATCAAATGCTGCAAAATTTCTTTTAAAGACCATTTGTTTTCTGCGTATTTATAAAGCGCAGATTCATCGTTTAAATTTAAATAAATGGCTAAAGTTGCTTTTTCAGATTGACCAAGTTCGTCAAAAAAATGGTCTGTCGGAATTAGATCCAAATAACGCTGAATGTATTTTTGAAATTCTGTCATATTAGTAAATTTACCAATGCAAAAATTTAACAGTTTAACGATTTTAAAAATATGGCTAAACTGTTAAACTGATATATTGTTATATTATTTAGAAAAAGCGTTTTCCAGATCTTGCAATAAATCTTCAGCATCTTCAATGCCGACGCTTAAACGTATTAAATCGTCGGTAATGCCCAATTCTGCGCGTTTTTTTGCAGGAATTGAAGCGTGTGTCATCAATGCAGGATGGTTGGCTAAAGATTCTACGCCGCCCAAAGATTCTGCTAAAGTAAAGACTTTTAAGTTTTCTAAAAATTTAATAGCATCTTCTTTTTTTCCTGATTTAAAGGTAAAAGAAACCATTCCGCCAAAATCTGACATTTGTTTTTGGGCTAAATCATTTTGCGGATGAGATTTTAATCCTGGATAAAAAACTTTATCAACCGCCGGATGATTTTCTAAATATTCCGCGATTTTCATTCCGTTTTCAGAATGTCTTTGTACGCGCAAAGCCAAAGTTTTAATACCTCTTAAAACCAAGTAAGAATCCATCGGTCCAAGAATTCCGCCACTTGCGAATTGAATAAAATGAAGTTCTTCGCCTAATTTTTCATCTTTCGCAACTAACGCGCCCGCAACCAAATCGGAATGTCCGCCTAAATATTTTGTGGCAGAATGCATCACAATATCGGCGCCTAAATCTAATGGTTTTTGCAAATAAGGTGTTGCAAAAGTATTATCAACAGCGACTAAAATGTTTTTTCCTTTTACCAAATCGCAAACGGCTTTAATATCTACCAATTTCATTAGCGGATTTGTCGGCGTTTCAATCCAGATTAATCTCGTTTTATCCGTGATTTTATCTTCAACTTTTGAAACATCATCAAAATTAATGAAGGTAAATTTTAAATTATATTTTTCGAATAAACGCACGAAAAGTCGGTAACTTCCCCCATATAAATCATCTACAGCGATAATTTCATCGCCAGGTTTTAATAGTTTTAAAACGCAGTCAATCGCAGCCAAACCTGAACCAAATGCCAAACCTTTTGTGCCGTTTTCGATACTTGCCAAACTGTCTTCCAACGCTTGTCTTGTGGGATTTGCAGCGCGGGAATATTCGTATTCTCCGATTGGGTTTCCGGGTGATTTTTGTGCAAAAGTGGAAGTTAAAAACACGGGAACATTTACTGAGCCGGTTGTAGGTTCTGGGTGTTGATTTCCGTGAATTACTTTGGTATTGAATTTCATATTTTTCTAATTTAACAATTTAATAGTCTAACAGTTTACCAATGTTTTAATTGCTACATTTTTACATTTGCAAATTGTTATATTATTTTTACATTTTTATTGCTGCTTTTACCGCGAAAGTTTCGGCGGTATCTTCCAACCATTGTGCCACATCTTCTTCGCCAGTGGCTTTTTCGTAAGTGTGGCTTATTGATAATAAAATTTGGTGAAGAAACATTTTCATATCATCCACTGGCATATCTTTAGTCCAAAGATCGATTCTTAAGGCTTCCTTTTTTTTGTCGTCCCAAACGGAAATCATGGTTGCTTTTGTTTCTTCATTTTCAATTCCGCCATCTTGGGCATTCCAATACAATTTTTCAGGAACGTGGTTTTCATCGAGTTCTACACGGATATTTATGTTGGTTTCACGCATTTTTTTTATTTAATTAAAGGGTTAAAAATTAAAAGATTCTTTTTAATTATCAAATTATCAAATTATCAAATTATCAAATTATTTTGTTATACTCAAACACTTAATTACTATATCAATCAACTTTCGGTCTATATTGTGCCTCATTAAAAATAGTTTGGGCATCCATTTTCAGAAAATCCTGTAGAGTAGTATTTGGTTTTTCTTTGAAAAATTTCCGACAAATTTGCCAGCCTTCAAAATTTCCAACTTGTGGCGAAGATTCATTATCGATCGCTGTATAAAATTTAGAAAATGGCGCTTTCGACATGAAACGTTCTTCCAATCGTGCATCATCGCTATAAACCAGATTGTTTTCTACGAAAAAATTCCAGATATTTTCTTCATTGGCTTCACACCATTCATATTGTTTTTGTGTGTAATTCAATTTAAGATAATCTGGTTCTTGTGGCAAAAAGACATCTTGAAGCGTTAAAATTTTTCCTTGAAAAACAATTTTATCT
Source organism: Halpernia humi (assembly GCF_900108025.1). Lineage (GTDB taxonomy): Bacteria > Bacteroidota > Bacteroidia > Flavobacteriales > Weeksellaceae > Halpernia > Halpernia humi. The sequence continues at coordinate 64,020 of NZ_FNUS01000004.1, read as the reverse complement.
AAAAACTTTTGATGTTTTGCATCTGGTCTAATGAGTTGATTTGCAATAATGTCAGATACTTTTGGGATGATGTTTTGTGGATTCATGGATTTTTGAATATAAAGATCCATGCCTTTATAATTCGGGTTGTTTTCTCCCATAAAACCAGTGATGTCAATAAAAAGGTAATTATTTTTTGGTTCTAAAAAAATGGGGTCTTGCGCCATCTGCAAATCAGAAGAAAATAGATAAACTTGTGGCGTTTTAAAATCGGGAAAATAATATTGAATATGCGCAAAAAGTGAAGACAATTCGGTTTTTAATTTTTGTTGGTCTATTTTTGCAATTGCTTCTTTGTAAATTTTTATTTCTGCTGAATCGGCTCTTCTTGCGCTATAATCGGCATCTGTAACGCTTCCTTGAAACCAAGGATATTGTTTTTTAAACTCTTCTAAAGAAACTGTAGAATCGTAAAATTCTTTAGAAATATCTGTTAATTTCACATTTGGAAATTCATTTTCAATTTTAATGTCCCATTTATTTGCAGAATCTTTTTTGCAAGAATTTAGTACAAAAATTAGAACCGCCGAAAGCATAAAATATTTAAAAAACTTCATTATTTTTACCAAGTTAAATTTTCACGCAAAATTAGTGAAAATTTAGCGGAAAACTTGTGTAGGGAATAGAAATGAAATATCCAAATTGAACAAAAAATTCCTTCGTGATTTTAAAATTTAATTATTACAATTTCAGTTTAATTTAAAAAAAATAAAAAATGCAATCACAAAAAGTAATAGATTATATCGTAAATTGGCTTAAAGATTATGCTGAAAAAGCAGGTGTAAATGGTTATGTTGTAGGTGTTTCAGGTGGTGTAGATTCTGCCGTAGTTTCCACTTTATGTGCAAAAACAGGTTTAAAAGTTTTAGTTTTAGAAATGCCAATTCGCCAGAAAGAAGACCAAGTAAATCGCGCCAAAGAACACATTGAAGATTTGAAAAGTAAATTTCCAAATGTAGAAGGAATGTCGGTAAATCTAACGCCGGTTTTTGAAAAATTATACAAAACGTTTGATGTGGATGATGAAAAATTTCCTGCAGAAAAATTGGCTTTTGCCAATACACGTTCTAGATTAAGAATGCTTACGTTGTATTATTATGGCCAAATAAACGGACTTTTGGTTTGCGGAACAGGAAATAAAGTAGAAGATTTTGGCATCGGTTTTTACACCAAATATGGCGACGGCGGTGTCGATATTTCGCCGATTGCAGATTTATATAAAACGGAAGTTTACCAATTGTCTCGTGATTTAGATTTGGTTAAAAGTATTCAGGAAGCAGTTCCGACGGACGGTTTGTGGGATGTTGACAGAACTGATGAGCAGCAAATTGGCGCAACTTACCCAGAATTAGAAAAAATTCAAAAAGAATGGGGAACAAAAACGGAAGCGGATTATCACGGAAGAGATTTGGAAGTTTTTAAAATATTTTCTAAAATGAACAAAGCCGCGCAACACAAAATAAACCCAATTCCGGTGTGTGATATTCCGGAAGAGTGGAGAAATTAATAATGAAGAAATTAATAATTTTAAAATTTAAATATTTTACACCAATTTGTTTTCTGATTTTTTTTATGCCATTTTTGAGAATGTGTCATAAACCTGTAAAGATTGCAGATTCAACTCAAATAGGAGATTTCGATACAAAGAAACAAATTGGAAAACAACCAAAAACTGTTGATATTCCAACATATCAATTAGATGGTTTAGCGAAAATTGAAGTTAATTTAAATGCTTATCAGTTAAGTGGTTTAACACAATTAAACGAAAAAGATTTCCAATTGAAAAAATACTTTGATTGGAATTCTCTTCCGATGTTTTTTTATTTGCTAATAGTGATAAATTGTGCATTATCCGTTGTTTTTGCTTTTTACAATAAATTTTTGCTTTTTCTGATTTTATCTCTATTGAATTTGCTTTTAATGATTATTTCAACAATATTGTTTATCCGTTCTGGTTTTATAGAAGAATTTTCAGACTTCAAATATGGGTTTTATTTTTTCGTAGTTTATTTAATTTTAATGATAATTCTTGCCAAAAAAGAACTTGAAATTTCAAAGTCAAATATTAATCATCAACTTTAACTTATGAATCCAGAAAAAAGAAAAATTTTCCTCGCTTTTTTATTCGGTGGAATGGGGATGTTTTTGGTGATGTATCTGTTTAATGGTTTTCCAAAGAAAAATACTTCTGCTGAAAATCAAAATAACGATACAAAAACTGAGGTTTTAAAATCAAATAATCAAAATACTTCTGCCAATATTTCAGAAATTACAAAAGCAGAAAAAGTGATTTCTTATGTAAAAACCAATCACCATTTGCCAGAATTTTACTTAACTAAAAACGAAGCAAAACAACAAGGTTGGATTTCATCGAAAGGAAATCTTTGTGAGGTTTTGCCGGGAAAAGCAATTGGCGGTGATTATTTTAGCAACCGAGAAAAAAAACTGCCTTCAGGAGAAAAATATTTTGAAGCGGACGTCAATTACAATTGCGGAAACCGAAACGCAGACCGCATAATTTTTACAAAAAACGGCGATGTTTATTTGACGACCGATCATTATAAAAGTTTTCAAAAGCAATGAAATTACAATACTTTGGTTTGCTATTTTTTTTAATTTTATTTTGTTGTTCGAAGGAAAAAATTTCAGAAACAACCATTAAACCTAAAGTTATTTTAATTCAGCCTTTTAAAGATTTAAGCCAAAGAGATTTAAAAGAGGTGGTAGAAAATATTAGAAAAATTTATCCTGAAATAAGAGTTTTAGAACCGATTGATTTTCCTAAAAATTCTTATTATGCACCAAGAAATCGTTATAGAGCCGATTCAATTATTAAATATTTGAATTCAAAAACGGCAAACGGATTTATAACTTTAGGTTTAACATCGAAAGATATAAGTGTAACAAAAGGAAAAAATCCAGATTTTGGAATTATGGGTTTAGGTTTTAAACCAGGAAAAGCCTGCGTTGCATCAAAATTTAGATTAGATAAAAAAAATAATGAGCAATTTTATAAAGTTGCGATTCACGAGTTGGGACACACGGAAGGATTAAATCACTGCCCTATAAAAACTTGTTTTATGCGGGATGCAGAAGGCGGAAATCCGACAAATGAAGAAACCGATTTCTGTGAAAAATGTAAAAATTATTTAAAAACAAAAAACTGGAAATTCAACTAAAATGGGAAAAACAATTTATATAGACTTCACAAACATCGGCGATTATGAAGATTTCTACGCAGACTTAAAATCTAAAATAATTTTGCCAGATTATTTTGGTGATAATCTAGATGCGCTTTCAGATGTGATTTCTGGCGAGTTGGAACTACCGTTTCATATAGAATTTATAAATATGAGCGTGGATCAGTTAGAAACCTTTGAAGATTTATTAGAAACTCTAGAAGATACGGAAGATGAAGTGGAAGGTTTTTCTTTCAGTTTTTATCTAGAACAATTTGAATGAAAGAAAAAACAAAAAATCCCGCGAGATGCAGGATTTTCTGATTGATATGAAGAGTGAAAATTCTATGAAAAATTTATTTTATATCAATTAAAAATTGGGTATCAATTAATTGCTAGAATCTGCAATATCCCAAGATGTAAGACCTGTCCAACCTTTTGCCCAATCTGGAAGCGCAGTTCCATTTCCAGCGCCGGTTGCAGTGGTACTTTCTGTAAAAGCGGTTGACATATCTGGAGCAGTTGGATATTTTGTGCTTGCTTTAGATTTCCACTTTGTAGCAACATTTACAAATTTTATATTGTTTAGATATGCTCCACCTTTAAACCAATCATAAGTTCTGTCGGTTTCAAAATCTAAACCTGTTGAAAAGTTTGCAATGACGATATTGTTAAATTTACCATTGCTTCCTGCTCTCAATTTCATACCTTGAGATTCTGATCCTGCGGTATTTCCGATAAAAGTAGCATTAGAAATATCTGGGTTAGAAACACCATTTCCGTTAGTTGTATTTGGATCTGTATCTTGTGTATCTGCTTCTATACCTCTATTTCCTGGATCTGTTCCGTTTTGGTATTTTTTATTTCTTGCAGCATAAATATAACTTGCTGAACCAGAAAATCCTTCCGTCCAATCAAAAGAATCATCTTGATTGCCAATCATAACCAAGTGGTCATATTTTGGTGATCCACCAAAGGATTCGAATGGGTCATCTGCACCGTCTGCAATGTAAACGTAAGAAATAGTGGTTCCACTTCCACATCCGAAAAGTGATAAACCATTGAATTCTTTTTCAGGATTATATTTAAAACCTGTGTCTAAAATGATGCAGTAATTAATAATCCCTGAAGAATCTAAAGAATTTGTACCACCATAAGTTAAATCTCCTAATTCTGAAGTAGAAGTTCCGGCTGCACTTCTGTTTGAAGGTGCATTGCCAAGTAAAACTACACCGCCCCAATAACCTTGTCCGTGTTGCGCACCATCAAATAAAACTGGTTTTGCAGCAGTTCCGTTGATGAAAATTTTTCCGCCTCTATCTACTAAAAGATAAGTGGCACCTTTTTCTCCGACAATGTGTGTTCCAGCGGGAATTACAAGAGTTGCTCCGTTATCAACTATTAAACTTCCTGTAAGGTGATAAGTTTGTGTCGCATCTAAAGTAACCGTTTGTCCTGTTGTGATGTGGCCTTCAAATTTTGCCGGATTTACGGTTGGTCCAGTTGGTGCCACAACGTCTTCAGTTGCAGATCGTCCGCAAGATGTTACCGCAGTAGCAATTAGCGTTGTAAAAGCAAGTAAATGGATTGCTTTAAAAATTGACTTTTTCATGAGTAATTAATTTTAAGTGATATTTTATTTAATTAAAATTTATAAGAAATATTGAATCCCAACTCCCTGCCTCTCGTGTAATCTCTATTGGTAAAAATTCCTGCTTTGTTTTCTTGGGTGATGATGTAATTCGGGTTTAGCAAGTTTTTCGCAAAAATTCCAATTCCGATTCCATCTAGATTGATATTTAATGTAGCATCTAAAACATTGATTGGTTTTTGGTAAAAATTACCTGTATTATTAGTTCCGATGGAGTATAAACTTCTACCGACATAAGCGTAAGAAACCACAAAGTCAAAATCTTTTTTAGCGCCAAATTTATGGTTCAAACCTAAATTTACATTCGCTAGAAAATCTGAAGCACCTTGAATTTTTTCACTGGTTTGTCCGCTAAATTCGATGCTTTTTCCGTTTTCTCTAGCGACTTTATCTGCATTTAATTTTTGATTGGTATTCATATAACTTCCGTTTAAGAAAGTATAGAGTCTGGTTTTCCCCCAATCATAAATATCTTTTCTAATTTCTACTTCCGCGCCGAAAATAGTACCGTAATCGGCGATATTAAAATAAGTCATATCGCTTGAAGAAGCAGATGAATAGGTCGTTCTTGCAATTGGGTTTTTAATGTATTTTCCAAAAGCAGTTACCGAAAGAACTTCGCCACGTTTCGGGAAGTATTCCCATTTTAAATCAGCATTGTAATTGTCTGATGGATATACTTTTGGGTTCCCGTATGTGTTATTCGTAACGTCGTAATAAGCAATTGGAACGAGTTCTTTGGGTTGCGGCAAAGTATAAGTTTTAGATGCGGCAAATCTCAAATTTTGCTTGTCGGATACTTCATATTTTACGTTTAAAGCGGGTAAAAATTTATTATAACGCGTCACTTTCACACCTGCTCCTAATTCTGAAGAATCCCAAGTATTATCAATATTGATGTAATCGTATCTTCCACCAATTTGCGCGGTTAATCGATCCGAAATTTTATAATCAACATTTAAAAAACTAGAATGAATGATTTGTTTAAAATTATAAAAGAAAGGATCAAAAACGCCGTGTCCGTAACCGCGAAGCGTATTATAGATTATTGATGAATTATTAGCGGGGTTAAAAATACCATCCACATTATTTACATCAATAAAAGAGGGCACGAAATTGAGTTGTAAGCCGATTGTGGTATAATTAAAATCACGTTTTTTTAATTGACCATCATAGCCAAAATTAATTTTAAATTGATTTAATGTTTTGGTTAAATGTACAAAACCGAGTATGGTATTTTCCTTTAAATCATCATAATAACGGTGGTTTTGAATAATACTTCCCGTTAATAATTTTGGTGAAGTAGGATCTGTAATATCAAAGGTATTTTGCAAGCGATCTGGTCTTTTTGTATCGAGCATATTATAACCTAAAGCCCAATCTGCCGTCCAAGTATCAGAAATTTTATGATTTCCGAATAATTGATTGATCCAAAGATTTGATATTTTATTATCATTTCTAGCAATATAAATTTGATTTTGGCTACCGATTTCTCTCAATTTCCCTGTGTAAAATCTTGCATCTTGCACAGAAGTATGGATGAAATTACTGGTATAAGAAATTTTATTATTACTGTTGAGTTTTAGAGTCGCATTAAATAATCCAGTAGTATTTGTGCTATAAGTATAGCGTTCCACCTTATCTAGTTCTTTTATGAAAGCACCTGTAGAATCAAAAAAGCCTTCTTTTCCTTGGCTATAGATATAGTCATTATCAAAACCGCCGTATGCAAAAACTGACAGTTTTTTTCCGTTTTTAAAAGTAAAACTTTTTCCAGCTTCTAAATTGAAGTTAGAATTAAAAGGATTTTTAGCATCTTTAAAATTCCAAGAAGTGGTAAAAGGATAAGTAACCTGCGGATCCACATTACTTTTAAAAGTAGAAACTTTATATCCAAAAAATCCAGGGCCTCCGTTTTGTAATTTAAAATCTTTTTTGTCAAATGTTTGTAAATTAATACCACTTCCCAAACCAATTTTAATGTAAGGTTTGCCAGAAAATTCTTTAGATACAATATTAATATTTGCCCCACCAAAATCACCTAAAAAAGTAGGAGAGTAAACTTTGTCTAAAGACAAATATTCTACCATAGAAGTTTTAAAAATCGCTAAATCGATATTTTTGTTTTCAGGATCGTCTGATGGAATTGGTAATCCATTCAAAGTTGTTTCATTATATCTATCGCCTAATCCACGTACAAAAATGGCACCCGTAGATTCTTGTTTTTGTGTGCCAGATGCCTTTGTTAATGCCGTAGAAACATCACTTACGCCTTGTTTTTGCAATTGATCTGAACCCACATTTTCGGTAATACCAATTGATTTTTTTTGAAGATTGATGAGATTATCTGCGTTGCTCTTTTTGGTAGAACCTTGCAGAATTACACCTTCTATTTTTTTTTCGCTTTTTACAGAATCAGATTTTGTCTTTTGTCCGAAAACTAAAACCGAACTGTAGAGAAATAATACTGAAATACCTATTTTTTGAAGCCTCATAATTTTCTTTAAATGTTGCTGCAAGGAAATTAGAAATTTCTGCCAAGTGTATTGAATCAGTTTTAAGGTTTTGTTACCAATATCTTAAGAAATTTAGTGCATATTAACAATTTGTAAATTTTTAACTATTCCTAAAATAGGAACGACTAATTTTTTATCTTTACAGTTAAACTTAAAAATGAAATCGCCCTTATTAAATTAAGTAGATAGAGATCAATGAAGATTGGCGATACCATTTCACCTTTAAAAACAATAAAAATCTGGAAATGAAATCGCCAGCAAACAATAAATACATAAAAACAAACTAAACTAGGCGATACCATTTCACCTTTAAAAACAATAAAAATCTGGAAATGAAATCGCCAGCAAACAATAAATACATAAAAACAAACTAAACTAGGCGATACCATTTCACCTTTAAAAACAATAAAAATCTGGAAATGAAAGGCAAAAAAATATTACTAATAGATGACGAACCAGATATTTTGGAGATTATTTCTTATAATCTTCAACAAGATGGTTACGACGTTTCCACCGCATTAAATGGAATAGAAGGCTTGCAAAAGGCGATAGAAATTATCCCAGATTTAATTTTACTGGATGTGATGATGCCTGAAAAAGACGGAATAGAAACTTGCCAAGAATTGCGCGCCATCAAAAAATTAGATAACACTTTAATCGTTTTTCTTTCTGCTAGAAGTGAAGAATATACGCAATTAGCAGGTTACCAAGCAGGTGCGAACGATTTTATCGTAAAATTAATCAAACCAAAAATCTTGCGTTCTAAAATAAATGCACTTCTAAAACTAACCAATCAAGAGTTTCAAAGCAATTCTGTTATCGAAATTAAAGATTTAATTATTGATAAAGATAATTTCCGTGTTTCTAAAAACGGGCAATTATTTTTGCTTCCCAAAAATGAGTTTGATCTTCTTTTTCTCTTGGCTTCAAATACCGAAAAAGTCTTTACGCGCGAAGAAATTTTAGATAAAGTTTGGGGAAGCGAAGTTGTGGTGGGCGAAAGAACAATTGATGTTCATATAAGGCGTTTGCGTGAAAAATTTGGCTTAAATTTTATTCAAACTTCCAAAGGTGTTGGTTATAAATTGATTGTTTAAATACTAAAATGCGCTTCCACAAACTTACCTTTTTCGCAAGTCTATTTCTTACTTTGGTCATGATTTTTACGGCATTGCTGTTTGATTATGTGCACACATCACAAGAAATTTTAAAACCCACATTTTTATATAAAATTATTGTTAGCATTTTTTTAATTTTTTTTATTAATTACATCGTTTTAAACTTGCTTTTTGCTACTTATGGTAAAAAACAAATCCAAAAAATGTCTAACTTTTTGCCAGACGATTTGCAAGCCCAAAACGAAACATTAAATTTCCAACAGTTAGGCGAAAGAATTATAGATTTAACGGAGAAAAATGCCACCGAAGTTAGCTTGCTAAAAGAAATGGAAATTTACCGCAAAGATTATGTGGGAAACGTTTCACATGAATTAAAAACGCCACTTTTTTCAATTCAGGCCTATATTGCAACTTTGGTGGATGGCGGCGTGGAAGATTTAAACATCCGAGATAAATACCTCGAGAGAATTGATAAATCTGTGGAAAGACTACTCTCTATCGTGAAAGATTTGGACATGATTAACCAATATGAAAGTGGGCAAATTTCTTTGAATATTTCCGAATTTGATATTAATTCGATTATAAGAGAAACTATTGATTTATTAGATTTTGAGGCACAAAAAAAACAATCTAAAGTTTCACTTCAAAATTCGCAAGCCATTATTTTAGTTAAAGCCGATAAGCAGAAAATTTCTCAGGTTTTAATAAATTTACTTTCGAACGCCATTCATTATTCCAATAGAGAAAAAGCCCAAATTACAATTAAGACAAATGTTTTAAAAAGGAAAGTTTTAGTTGAAGTTTCAGACAACGGAATGGGCATAAAACCCGAACTGTTGCCGCGCATTTTCGAAAGATTTTATCGTGTAGAAAGCAGTAGAAATCGGCAAAATGGTGGGTCTGGTCTTGGCCTGGCCATTGTAAAACACATTCTAGAAGCACATCAAGAAAAAATTCATGTTGAAAGCACTTATTTAGAAGGCACAACATTTAGTTTTTTGCTAGATTTGGTATAATAGTTCGCTGCAATTACAAAAATATTTTTTAGAAAAAAAACCATATTTTTTTTTAGTCATTTTTCAATTGTGTTATATTTGCAGTTCAAACCTATTAAAATTAAAAAAGGATTCAGATGGTTTATAAAATCAGAGTAATTTTAGATGCGAAAGACAGCATTTTCCGAGATATTTGTATTAAGGAAAAACAGACTTTGTGGAATCTTCATTTAGGCATCAAAAGTGCCTTCAGTTTACCGGGCGATGAATTGTCTTCATTCTACTTTTCAGATGATGATTGGAACGAGTTGCAAGCTATTCCTTTAGAAGATATGAGCGACGATGGCGATGGCGAAATAATGTCTGACATTTATCTAAAAGAAGGCTTTCCACAAGTGGGCGCAAAAATGCGATTTCAATATGGTTTTATGGATTTGTGGGAATTTTTCTGCGAATTATTAGAAATTATAGATGAAAAACCTTCCGTCAACTATCCAATCACACAATTTCGTTTTGGAAATGTACCGTTAAAAGCGCCAAGCAGAACCGGTGCATCCACGTCAAAAGTTTCAAAAATGACGGATGATATGAATTTTGAAGATTTAGATGTTGTAGATTTCAAAGAAGATACAGATGATTTTGATGATGACGATGATTTTGATGATGGCTACAACGATACTTTCGATGATGATATTTAAATTTTAAACCCGATATTCTCGGGTTTTTTTATGGAAAAATTTATTATCTTTCGCTTTCTTTTTAATTTTTAAAATTTCACCTACGATGAAAAAAATAATTTTATTGGCTGTTCTTGGCTTCGCAGTAATATCTTGTTCAAAAAAAAATAACCAAACCAAAATGGAATCACCAAAAGACTGGAAACACACCACCAACATTTACGAAGTTAATGTTAGACAATACACTAAAGAAGGCACCTTCAACGCTTTTGCAAAAGAATTACCACGACTGAAAAAAATGGGAGTCGGCACTTTGTGGTTTATGCCAATCACACCAATTGCGCAGAAAGAAAAGAAAGGAACTATGGGAAGTCAATACGCGGCTTCAGATTATACTTCTATCAATCCAGAATTTGGGACGATGGAAGATTTTAAAAATTTGGTGAATGAAGCGCACAAAATGGGCTTTCATGTAATCATCGATTGGGTTGCAAATCACACAGGATGGGATCATGTTTGGACGAAAACTCATCCAGAATATTATCTGCACGACGCCGATGGAAGTTTTCACCGCGCAAGTGGGATGGACGATATTATTGAACTCGATTACAGCAAACCAGAAATGCGCCAAGCAATGATTGACGCCATGAAATTTTGGGTAAAAAATACAGATATTGATGGTTTTCGTTGCGATTTGGCAAGTTGGGTAGAAGTTGATTTTTGGAAACAAGCACGACCAGAAGTAGAAAAAATAAAACCACTATTTTTCATCGGAGAATTTGATGAGTTGGATAATCCAGAATATGGAAAAGTCTTTGATGCCAGTTATTCTTGGACATGGATGCACAAAACGGAAGATTATTACAAGAAAAATCTACCGCTTCAAGATTTAAGAGATTTATTAGTAAAATATTCCGCACTTGGCGATAATTCCATGCGCGCTTTGTTCACCAGCAACCACGATGAAAACACTTGGAACGGCACAGAATATGAAAAATATGGCGTGATTGCAAAACCTTTGGCTGTCTTTTCAGCCACTTGGAATGGAATTCCCTTAACTTATTCTGGGCAAGAATTACCAAATATGAAACGTTTGGAATTTTTTGAAAAAGACCCAATCGAATGGAACGGAACTTACCAATTAGCCGATTTTTATAAAACTCTATTTAATTTAAAATCCACCAATTCTGCTTTGCGCGGCGGCGATCCAAACGTGAAAACCTATTTTGTAAAAACGTCTGCCGACGATAAAATTTTAGCCTACATCCGCAAAAATGGAAAAGATGAGGTTTTAGTTGTTTTAAATATGTCCAAAGAACCAGTAGATTTCACGCTTGATGATGCAGAAGTTTCTGGTAATTTTAAAGAATTATTCACCAAAGAAAATCGAGATTTTTCTACCAATAAATCTTTTAAAATGCCGGTTTCGGGTTATGCGGTTTATGTGAAAAATTAGATTTTTAAAATCAAATATTATCAATAGGAACGGGCTTTAGCCCGTTTTTAATTAAAAAGAATTTTAGAGGCTTTAGCCAAAATCTATTTTTATTTTAAATGAACAAACCCGAAATTTTAAAATTAATCCACGAAAAATTAGATTTAAAAATAAAAACTTTAGAAAATCTGATTTCCGAAACACGCGCTTCCAACAACGAAACCAAAAGTTCGATGGGCGATAAATATGAAACCACACGCGAAATGGTGCAACAGGAAATTAATAATCTTCAAGTTCAGTTAAATGAAAATATTAAAGCCAAAAATTCTTTAAAGTTAATTCCACTTTCTGCTAATAAATCAATTGGTTTTGGAACTTTGGTTGAAACTTCAAACGGTTTGTTTTATATTTCAGTTTCTTTAGGAACAATTGAAATTAATAAACAAAAAATATTTTTGATCTCACCAGAAAGTCCTTTAGCAAAAGCAATGAATGGAAAAATAGAATATGAATTTTTTTCTTTAAATAATATCAAGCAAAAAATTATAAAAATTTGGTAGTATTTTAACTGACCTAGGAAACGGAGCCGTAAAGAAAATTAAACTTTTAACCGTTAAAAAATTTTCAGTGTTTGAAGCGCGGCAAAAATCTTTATTTATTGCAAAAATTTGCTATCCGCGCAAGTTTGAAAATTTTAGGTTAAAAATTTAATTTTTAGGTGAGTTTCCAGTCTTGAATTTTTGGTTCTTTTGTTTCAAGACAAAAGAACATGTTAAAATAAATAAAGAAAATTTTCTTTATTTTTGTGAATATTACAAATTTTCAAATTAATTTTAATGCAAAACTACCTCGACCTTCTTAAACATATAAAAACCAATGGAACCGACAAAACCGACCGCACTGGAACGGGAACCAGAAGTATTTTCGGCTATCAATTGCGTTATGATTTATCTAAAGGATTTCCTTTGGTGACAACAAAAAAAGTCCATTTAAAATCAATAATTTATGAATTGCTTTGGTTTTTAAAAGGCGATACAAATATTAAATATTTAACGGATAACGGCGTTTCAATTTGGAATGAATGGGCAGATGAAAATGGAAATCTTGGTCCAGTTTATGGTGCACAATGGCGAAGTTGGGAAGGCGCGAATGGAAAAGTAATCGACCAAATTACAGATGTAATTGATCAAATTAAAAAAAATCCAGATTCCCGCAGATTAATTGTTTCAGCGTGGAATGTTGCAGAAATCTCAAATATGGCTTTGGCGCCGTGTCACGCGCTGTTTCAGTTTTATGTAGCCGACGGAAAATTATCTTTGCAACTCTATCAAAGAAGTGCGGATGTTTTTTTGGGCGTTCCTTTCAATATTGCGAGTTACGCTTTGCTTTTGATGATGGTGGCGCAAGTTTGCGATTTACAAGTGGGAGATTATGTGCACACTTTTGGTGATGTTCATATTTATAATAATCATTTTGAGCAGGTTGAAAGACAACTTTCACGCTCGCCAAAGGAATTGCCGACAATGAAACTAAATCCAGAAATTAAAGATATTTTCGATTTTAGTTTTGAAGATTTCACTTTAGAAAATTACAATCCAGAACCGGGAATTAAAGCACCGGTTGCGGTATAAAATTTTTTGCAAATTGAAAACAATCTACACTTATAATAAAAAACTAAAAGCAAAAGAAGTAATAAAAAATTATTGCAAACTATTGTTATTATTTATAGTTGTTTATGTTCTTTCCGAATCATTTCCAAAATTTAATTTATCATATTCAGTTTTAGTAGGTGTTTTAATTATAAATATTTATCGTGATCTAACATCAAATTTTATAACTAAAATTGAAATTTTAGAGACAGAAAAAATTCTAAAAATGGAAAACAAAACCTTATTTGGAATTATAAATATTGAAAAAGTGAACTTTGAAAATTTGTCAATAATTATCGATGAAGATTCTGGCTTTTGGAGACTGATTTTTGGTAAATTTAATATTTCAATTTTTAGTAAAAGACGTCTGCTTTTTTCTTTAAAATCTGGCAATTCAGATTTAACTGAAACTCAAATAAAAAAAATTCGCGATTTTGCAATTGAATTTAATGTTCTGCAAAAATATGAAAGCGATATTAAAATTAAATTTAGTTAAATATGAAAAAAATATTATTTATTCTCTTTGTTAAAGTTTTCCAAGCAAAGAGAGTAACTTTTACAAAGTTTTCAAATTAATTATTAACTTTACTAAAAATTCAGATATGGAACTCACTGTAAAACTTGAAGATAAAGCCGATATATCATTTCTAAAAAAAATGCTTTTGCAATTAAAAGGTGTAAAAAGCGTGGAAATTTCTGAAGACGAGACCTATTCTTGGGACGAAATTGAAAGTTCTGATGTTTTCAAGAAAGTTTTAGAACAAAGTCAAAAGGATTTTGAAGAAGGACGATTCGAAGAATATTCTGATGAATTGATGGATTCAATTTTCAATAAAAAATGAAAATTATTTTTACGGAAACGGCGTTGAATTCCTTGGAAGAAATTACAGATTTCGTTCGTAGAATATGGACAAATAAAGAACTAGCGATTTTAAGAAATGATATCAAAAAGTTTAACCAAACTTTAAATGATGGAATTGTTCAACACCAAAAATTAAAGGATTTCCCAAATTTACGTTTTACATTTATTGGAAAAAAGCAAGTAAAATTAATTTATGAAATTGTTGCTGAAGATGTTATTATTAAACTTTTCTGGCATTGCAAACAGGATCCCAAAAAATTAAGCGAACTTTTATATGAAAATTAGATAAAATTATTTTTACCTAATTTTTAACAATTTCCTCAAAATCTACACTAATAAGATACTTTAAAAAATCCTATAAATGAAAAAACTTACAATCGCAGTCTTTTTCTTCGCCGCTTTTTTTAGCGGAAATCTTGCCACTGCACAAACCGATACTTCCGGCGTTTCCCTTTACAGACAAACCCACACAAAGCATACTGAACTAAAACACACCAAATTAAAAGTCAGTTTTGATTATGCAAAACAGCAAATGGCAGGCGAAGAATGGTTAACTGCAAGTCCGTATTTTTACCCGACAGATTCTTTAGTTTTAGACGCAAAAGGAATGTTGATTCACGATGTTTCGCTTTCAGAAAACGGAAAAAATAAACCCTTAAAATATGATTATAGCAATGATATTTTAAAAATAAATTTAGACAAAACCTATAACCGAAACCAAGATTACACGGTTTACATCAAATATACAGCGCGCCCAAATGAAGTAAAACAAGCAGGAAGTGCTGCTATTACAGATGCAAAAGGTTTATATTTCATTAATCCAGACGGAAAAGATCCCGATAAACCAACAGAAATCTGGACGCAAGGTGAAACAGAATCTTCTTCTGCGTGGTTCCCTACAATTGATAAACCGAACCAAAAAACAACAGACGAAATTTACATGACGGTTCCGTCAAAATATGTAACGCTTTCAAACGGTGTTTTAAAAGATTCCAAAGACGAAGGCAATAATTTAAGAACTGATCACTGGGTGATGGACAAACGCCAATCTACTTACTTATTTTTTATGGGAGTTGGTCCTTTTGCTGTGGTAAAAGACAAATGGAAAGATGTTCCCGTAGATTATTATGTAGAAAAAGAATACGAACCTTACGCAAAAGGTATTTTTGGAAACACACCAGAAATGATAGATTTTTATTCAAAAATTTTAAACTATCCTTTCCCATGGCAAAAATATTCGCAAATGGTTGGTCGCGACTACGTTTCTGGCGCTATGGAAAATACAACCGCAACTTTGCACGGCGAAGGTGCTTATCAAAAAGCCGGCGATTTAATTGACGAAAATAAATGGGAAGATACCATCGCACACGAACTTTTTCACCAATGGTTTGGCGATTTGGTAACGGCCGAAAGTTGGAGTAACATTACCATGAATGAAAGTTTTGCCAATTATTCTGAATATTTGTGGGAAGAACACAAATACGGAAAAGATGCCGCAGATTATCATTTGATGAACGATATTGATGGTTATAAAAGAAATCCAAAAAACGCGACAAAAGATTTGGTTCGTTTTAAATATAATTCTCGCGAAGATGTTTTTGATGCCGTTTCTTACAACAAAGGTGGCGGAATTCTAAATATGTTGCGTCGTTATTTAGGTGATGATGCTTTTTTCGGTGGATTAAATGATTACCTTAAAACCAACGCTTACGGAAATGGAGAAGCGCAACAACTGCGATTGTCATTAGAAAAAGTGTCAGGAAGAGATCTAAACTGGTTTTTCAACCAATGGTATTACGGCGCTGGAAATCCAAAATTAACTTACACCACTTCTTACGAACCCGTGAAAAAAGAAGTAACGGTTTCAATTGCGCAAACGCAAAGCAATTTATTTCAATTTCCTTTAGATATTGATGTTTTTGTAAATGGTGTTGCAAAAAGAGAAACAGTTTGGGTAGATGCAAAAGCAAAAAATTCTTTCACTTTTTCTGCGGCAAAAAATCCAGATTTAATTAATCTAAATCCAGACGGTGTCATTATTTCCGAGATTACGGAAACCAAAACGCCAGAGCAATATTTAATGCAATATACAGGTTCTAAAGATTTTCTAGCCAGATATTTGGCCGTAGAAGATGCCGCGAAAAATGCCGATAAAAATCCTGCCGCGCTTAAAACTTTGGTTGCTGCTTTGAAAGATCCTTTCTTTAGAATAAAAATTCAGGCTTTGGATGCTTTAGATTTAACAAATGCCGACGAAGCAAAATTAGCATTAAGCGAAGTTGAAAAATTAGCCCAAAATGATTCTAAAACATTGGTGCAAGCGGCCGCAATTTCTGCTTTAGTGAAGACTAAAAATCCAAAATATTTACCTTGGTTTGAGAAAAATATGTCTGCCGTTTCAAATGCCGTAAAAGCCAGTTCACTCGCAGGAATTGCTAATTTAGATCCTTCAAAAGTCGTGGCGTTGGCTGATAAGTTAGATCTTTCTACCGCGTCAGATGATTTGATGATGACACTTTTGCCAACAATTGTCGACAATAAAATCACCGCTCAAATGCCTGCAATTGGCAATCTTGTCGCTTTTTATCCATTTTTAAAATTCCAAAAACCAGAATTGGGCGCAAAAGCCGAAGAAGGTTTCAACTGGATCATGACGTCTGATAACACCAAAGCAACGCACAATATTACCAAAATTTTGATGCAGGCGAAAGGTCAAGTTGAAGCCAATCCGCAAGCCAAAATGATGATTGTGAAAATGTTGCAAGACGGTTTGGCGAAAAAAACAGACGCACTAAAAGCCAATCCTACAAGCGAAAGTTTAAAAGCCCAAGTTGAAGATATTAGCAAAACAATCGAGGCTTATAAATAATTTTATTAGGAGCAAGACGGGTTTCGCTTTTTGCGAAGATTGTACCCGCTTTTCATTCCAATCTTTTTAAAAAAATGCACCTTTTCGGTGCATTTTTTTAAAAAGGATTTTCCCTTCAATCGGGGCTATTTTTCAATTGTATTTTTTCTTTTCAAGAGAAGAAAATTATGGTGTGTTATAAAAATATGGACTTGAGAATTTTTAAGAAAATTTGTGTAAATTTGAGATATGATATGGACTTTTCAAAAAAATTATCTCTAAAAATTGAAGGCAAGATACTTTTTATATTTTTTTATAAGTGGAATTTTACTTTACAGTTTATTAAATGTGTATGCGGGTTGGTACGGGTATAAGCCATGGAAATATAGAGTGGGAACAAGTCAAATTAAAGAATCAAAAGAGAGGGGTGTTTTTGTTCGAGAATTAAATTATAAGATAAAGGACTCACAAAATTTGAGTAATTTTAAATTTATTCCATATTTTGAAAAAGGTTTTAAATATGGATTTCATACAAGTGAAGAAACAAATTTATTGAAATTTAGCAAATATCCTTACAATTTAAGTTTTGACCGAAATAAAAATGATTCTATTTTTTTAGATATCCAAAATATGGAAAATGCTGATAGTGCTAATGCAGTTTGGACTTACTATCGAGAACCAAAATTAAAAGATACATTAACCGTAATTATTGACGGTGCCAAAAATAGAAAAGGCTTCGAAATTAAGGGAACAATTAAGATTTGGTGAAAAACTCTGCTAACGCTTATTTACAATTCTTTCAAAAAAAATAATCCGATAGCGCGGATTTGCAATCCGTGCTTTAATAATAATATAATTTTCAATTTTTAACGAACGGAAGAATATTTATTTCCACTTTTTTGTCATTCCGTAGGAATCTCAGCCGTTGTCTTAATCTATGCTTAGATTCTTTCAGAATGACAAAATGTACTTTTTTAGAATAAATCTAAATTCTAAACCTCAATCAAAACCTCAAAATTTCTTACCTTTATTCAAAAATTAGTAAACAGTGAAATCGCCATCAATAAATTTCATCAATAAACGAGAATTTTAAGCAGGCGATTGCATTTGACCATAAAAATAATAACAACTACAAATGAAAATTGGGATTGAAGCGGCAAGTTTTTATGTGCCGAAATTGTATTTAGAAATCAGAGAATTAGCAGAAAAAAGAGGAATTGAACCCGCGAAATTAGAGAAAGGTTTAGGTTTGCATAAAATGGCTTTAGCCGATGTGCACGAAGATGCAGCCACTTTTGCCGCAGAAAGTTTATATAAGTTAATCGCAGATTACGATATAAATCCAGCGGAAATTTCCAGGATTTATTTAGGAACAGAAAGTGCTTTAGATGCTGCAAAACCAACTGCTACTTTTGCGATGCAAATGGTTGAAGAAAAATTAGAGGAAAAATTTGGCAAAAGAATTTTTAAAAATTGCGATGTTGTAGATTTGACTTTCGCTTGCGTTGGCGCCATCGATGCGCTTCAAAACTGCATTGATTTTTGCAAAGCAAATCCCGGAAAAAAAGCCGTTGTAATTGCTGCAGATTATGCCAAATATGAACTCGCTTCTTCCGGCGAATATACGCAAGGCGGCGGTTCTGTCGCACTTTTGGTTTCCGATAAGCCACAACTTTTAGAGTTTGAAAATACTTGGGGCGTTGCCACAGAATCTGTTTTTGACTTCTTTAAACCAAGAAGAATTATTGAGAAAAGCGCAGTTCAAAATTTACCAGAAAATTCGCCAGAAAAAATAGAAATTTTCACTGACGAACCCGTTTTTGACGGACAATATTCCAACCAATGTTATCAAAATAGAATTAGAGAAGCGTATGAACACTACAAATCTCAAATTAGTAGCGAAAAACCATACGAAAATTGGCGTTTTTTAATTTTCCATTTGCCTTATGCTTTTCATGGGAAACGGGTTTTTACGGAATTATTTGCCATAGAAAATAATTTGCCTTTCGACACTTTAGATGATCAAAAAGCGGTTGCAAAATCTGAAGCGTATTTAAAATTTATTAATGAAAAAATAGAAACGTCGCAGCGCGCTTCTTCTGAAATTGGAAATATGTACACTGCGTCGATTTTTATGGCTTTGTTTTCTGCCTTACAAGTTTCATTTAATGAAAATGAAGATTTGATGGGAAAAGAAATAGGTTTTTTGGCTTACGGAAGCGGTTCAAAAGCGAAAGTTTTCACCGCAAAAATTTCTGAAAACTGGAAAGAAATTGTGGAAAAATGGCGTCTTTTTGAAGTTTTAAAGCAAAGACAAGAAATTGATTTTGAAACTTATGAAAAATTGCATCGGAAACAACTTAAAAATTCAGTTCAAGAAAGTAATTCCGGTTTTGGTTTAGATAGAATTGAAATGGAAAATCCGCTTTCTTATGGCGCGAGATTTTATAGTTTTAAATAAATTTAAATTAACCATACAGTCGCAAAGATTGAAAACAGAAGAATAAAAGTTCACCTATTGAAAATCTTTAGAATTCAATTTTCCTTGAGTTCTATAAAAATAAAGTATTTCATAAATTTAAGTTTTGTCTTTGTGGTTTAAAATTTTAGTTCACAAATCAATTTTAATTGTTTTTTAAGATGGTTTAAATTTTAAATTGAGTAAATTTGAGAAGACGAAAACAAAAATGGCATTTATAGATTATTACAAAATTTTAGGTATTCCGAAAACGGCAACTGCAGACGAAATTAAGAAAGCCTACCGAAAACAGGCTAGAAAACTGCATCCAGATTTAAACCCAAATGATAAAGTTGCAGAACAGAAATTTAAAGAACTTAATGAAGCCAACGAAGTTTTAAGCAATCCCGAAAATCGTAAAAAATACGATAAATACGGCGAAAACTGGAAGCATGGCGAAGAATACGAAAGACAAAACCAGCAACAACAAAGACAATATCAAGGCGGGAATTCCGGTGGTTTTGGTGGTGCAGATTTTGGTGGTGGTGCAGATTATTCAGACTTTTTTGAAAGTATGTTTGGCGGAGCAGGCGGTTTTGGCGGACAAAGCAGAGGAAGTGCCTCAAATAAGTTTAAAGGACAAGATGTTTCTGCGGAACTTAATTTAAGTTTAAGAGATGCGGCAAAAACGCATCAGCAAACTTTTAATATTAATGGTAAAAAAGTACGCATCACGATTCCGGCGGGTGTTGCAGACGGCCAAAAAATTAAATTAAAAGGGCATGGAAATCCTGGCATTAACGGCGGACCAAATGGTGATTTATTTATCACTTTCAATATTTCCTTAGATAAAGATTTCAAGAGAATTGACGATAATCTTTTTGCTGATGTAGAATTGGATCTTTACACTGCAATTCTTGGCGGCGAAGTTTTAATAAAAACTCTAGACGGCGAAGTAAAATTAAAAGTAAAACCCGACACACAAAATGACACAATTGTTCGTTTAAAAGGAAAAGGTTTTCCGGTTTACAAAAAAGAGGGGCAATTTGGAGATTTGTTGGTGACTTATAAAATAAAATTGCCTACAAGTTTAAGTGCAAAAGAAAAAGAATTGTTTGAGGAACTCCAAAAATTAAGATGAAATGCAAAATAAAATATCAAGAGAAGAACTTGTAAAAAATTATAATATTGAGATTCATTTTTTAGATTCTTTAGAAGAATGTGGTTTGATAAAAACTTTTGAAGAAGAAAGAGTGAAGTATATTTCTTATGAAGAATTGCCAAATTTAGAACGTTTTGCCAATTGGCATTACGATTTAGAGGTCAATTTGCCAGGTTTGGAAATCATTAATAATTTATTAAATAAAATAGAAAATTTATTACAAGAAAATCGTAACCTTGCGCAATATAAAAACTATGCAAAGTAAAATATAAAAAGCGAATATTTGCATTTTAAGTTGCATGTTATTAATGTTTTATACCCTTCTTAAATGCTAAAAAAATTACTTTTTTATATTTTTTCTTTGGGCTTAATTTCTACACAGATTTTCGGACAGCAATTTTGTGATAGCCCAAAAATTACAGATTCTTTTGGGTCCGAAAATCCATTTATAAATTGCAATTATCCTCTAAATGGGAAATGTTTAACTTTAAATGCAACTTATCCAACATTTAATGAAACAACGTCTTACAGCGTAAGTTCAGAAACATTTTCTCCGTATGCAGCATTTAATTCTGGAACGCCGCTTAATGCAAATGCAGACGATTTATTTCTAAAAAAAATTGTTCTGCCTTTTAATTTCTGCTTTTTTGGCAACAGTTACAATGAGCTTATAATTGGCACAAACGGCATGCTAACCTTTGATAGTGCCCAACTGGGAAGCGTAAATTACCCCAACTTTCGCAGCACAAATCCTAGTGCATCACTCCCTAAAAATGCCATTTTTGGTGTGTTGCAAGATTTGGTTTTTTCTAAAGATGATGATTCGGAAATTTACTATGCCATTATCGGATCTGCGCCTTGTAGAAAGTTAATTATCAATTATTACAAAGGTAGAATTGTGGGTTGCGATCAAACTTCCACCTCACAAATAGTGTTGAGTGAAGGATCAAATAATATTGAAGTTTTTGTAGATGAAAAACCGCTTCCTTGTGCCACAGCAAAGTTTAACGAATCTTTGTTGGGAATCATGAATGGCGACGGAAGTTTGGGTTATTCGCCCGCTACAAGAAATACTGGAACTTGGGCGGCTTCAAAAGAAGCTTGGAAATTTACGCCAACTGGCGGCGCGATAATTCCGAAAGTGAATTGGTATAATTCTAACAACCAAAACATTGGAGGTGGAAATAGCGTGACTGTTTGCCCCGAAGAAAATGAAAATTATACGGTAAAAGTGAGTTATGCAATTTGTGGGACAACCAATTTAGTTTTAGAAAAATCTTCAGCTGTTACTTTTGCACCCGATTTTCCTTTAGCCAAAGATTATACTAAAATTTTCTGCGGAAATTCTTCTTTTGATGTAAATCTTGATGACTATCGCGCAGATTTAACGCCCCAAAATCCTAATAATTTAATTTTCAGTTTTCACAATTCTCTAGCAGATGCACAAAGTGGCTTAAATCCGCAGCCAAAAAATATTGTCTTAACTACGAATAAATCTTATTTTGTGCGGATCCAAAATCCTTCAGATCCACTTTGTTTTAGAACGTCAGTTTTGAAGTTAACTTTAATTTCTAATAGTTTGATAACCAGTAATCTCGAGATTTGCGATAACAATAATGATGGCATCGAAAAAGATTATCTCTTATCTCTTTTTGATTTAAAATTATTTAGCGCACCTTTAAACGGTAGTATTCATTATTTTCTTTCGCAGTCTGACGCGGATAATGATAAAAATGAAGTTACCCAAACTGATATCAGAAGCGGAACACAGTTATTTGTTAATTATAAAACACAAACTTGTAACCAAATTTTTGGGCCAATTACGCTTAGTTTTAAACCATCGCCAACTATTAATTCTCCGATAGATTTTGTTCTAACAACTTGCGATTTTAAAGACAATGATACAGAACCATTTGATTTTTTATTGAAAATTGCGCCTTTGATTTCGACAGATTCAAATGTTAAATTTTCATTTTACGATACTTATGCCGATGCTATTTCTGGGTCGAGCAATACCGAACATTTCATACACGAAGGAAAATATGCGGTTTATGCGAGGGTTGAAAGTCCTGGTGGCTGTTTTAGTGTGGCAACCATCAATTTAGATATCACGTTTATAAAAATTATAGCATCAGAAAAATCGGTCTATATCTGTTTCGATGGTGAAAAAGATATATCGGTAAATTTAGATGATTATTCGCCAGAAATGTTGGTGAGTCCGCTTACGGGTATCACAACTACTTATTTTGCAACAGCTTACGATGCGGAATATGATCAGAATCCACTTTCAAATTTACAGACCATTACGGATAATGGCAATTTTGTAAGTACCGTTTTTTGGGTAAAATTTGCAGATTCTACTGGCTGCTACGCTCTGAAAGCGCTATCAATAAATTTGGTTCACGTAGTAATTGCACAGTCTAATTTTTTGGTTTGTGATTTATTAAACGACGGTGTAGAAAATGTGAATTTAAGCACTTTAAATAGTCGCATTGTAGGTTCGCAAACTGCGACTGTAACGTATTTTTCTACATTAGTGGATGCGCAAAATAATACCAATCCTATCACTCAATTATTCGTTACAAATAGTGCAAAATTATTTGTGAGAATACTTTCATACGATTGTTATGATGTTTTTGAAATCAATATTAATTTGGTTCCAACGCCAGTTGTAACGCCTGAAATATCATTAGTAAAAAATTCTGTTTGCGACAATAATAATAATGGTGAAGAAAACGTAGATTTAACGCAATTTGAGTCCCAAATTTATACTGGAAATAATGCAGTTTCATTTTCTTATTTTACCACCTATAATTCCGCAAGTAATTCATTTTCTGGATTAATTGTGGACCCTAAAAATTATTCTGTAAAAGGCACTGCAACTGTATTCGCAAAAATTTCATTTCAAAATGGCGGCTGTTTTTCAGTAAGCAAAATCGATATTAAACTTAATTTTTTGGCGCCAATTATTTTAAAAAATGCCTTATTGCAAAAATGTGATTTTAATTTTAATTTAAATGAAACTTTTAATCTAGATGATGCGCTTCCACAACTTTTCACTCAAAGCGAAAATAGCATTCCATTGGCAAATTTAGCAATTACATTTTATGCGACAGAAGCAGATGCAAATGCCGGAAATCCCGCAAAACAGATAGCAACCAATTATACTACTTCATTATCAAATGTTTTAGTTTGGGCAAGATTTACCTCAAAATCCACGTCGTGCTATTCGGTTTCGCCCATTCGTTTGCAGACTTTTTTGCCACCAAAAGCCTTAAAATCTACAATTAATAACGTTTGCGATGAAAATTTAGACGGTCTTTATGATGTTAATTTACTCGCATTTACCGAAAATATGGTCAACCAAAGTTCCCCCGAAAATAAGTTTTCTTTTTATTATTCAGAAAGTGATGCTAAAACAGCAAAAAATGCCATTCCGAATCCCGAAAGTTTTAGTACAAATCCTTTTCCTACAAGACTTTGGGTACGTATAGAAAATATTGCAGCTTGTTTTGATACGGCTTATTTTGATTTGAATTTAGGTAAAAAACTTATACTCGATAATTATGGGCCATTCACAGTAACCAATACCTGTGACATAGGAAATGATGGCGTTGAAAATATAGATGTAACGCAGTTTCAAAGCCAAATTTATTCCGGAAATGCTACTTTTGAATATTTCCCATCACTTTCAGATTTGAATAATAATAGCAATAAAATAAGCAATCCGCAAACTTATTTATTTAATGAAAATTCTAGCCCCAAAACTATTTTTGTAAAAATTTCTGCGCCAGGTTTTTGCTCAGAAAAAGTGGTGATAAATCTTGCTTTGAAGAAAACACCTATGTTTACTTTGCCAGATTTTTATTTCTGCCCAGATGGTTTTGTAAATATTCAGCCCGATTTTTCGGCTTTAAATATTGTGAAATTTGAGTGGATAGATCCTTCTGGCAAAATAATTTCTACAAATAATGAGGTCCTAAACATCAACACAGAAGGCGTTTATACCATAAATGTAACGGCTGCAAATGGCTGTAGTTTTACTACTAATTTTAAGGTTATAAAGTATGAAGTTCCGACCATCACAAATCTTATTTTTAATGGAAATTCTGCCACTGTGCTTGCAACAGGAAGCAAAACTATTTTATATTCAATAGACGGAATTCATTATCAAACGGCCAATGTTTTTAATGATTTACCTTCCGGCGTTGTCACTTTTTATGTGAAATTTTTAGATTCTATTTGCGCACCAATTACAAAACAAGGCTTGGTTTTAAATATAATTAATGCCTTTTCACCAAATGGAGATGGTATAAATGACACCTGGATAATAGATAATCTCTATGTTTTCGACGGGCAAAAAGCCACTTTAAAAATATTTGACCGCTACCAAAAATTAATCTTTCAGCAAGAAAGCGCCACCCGTTTAGAATGGAATGGCAAAGAGAATAAACGCAATGTTCCTACAGATTCTTATTGGTATATCTTAACTTTGCCAGACGGAAGACTTTTTAATGGCTGGATTTTATTGAAAAACAGAAATTAGTAGTTTTGCCTTAATAAAAAACATTAAAAACGTTTTATAAAAAATGAAGCAAAATCTTTTTTTTGGTAAATATTTTTACTTAAATTGTAAAACTAATATTTAAACATACTTGTTTAATAATTTATTTCAAAAATAATATGAATAACAAAGAACAAATGAGGTTTAATTTTGGAAGAGGATTCACTTTCAGCAAACATATTCCCGAAGAAATCTCCCATTTCGACCGTGTTTTCGATATTTTTAAAGAATTACTCACGCACACTTCTGGCGATATTGAAGAGGCTTTTGATTGGCTAAATGAGTTGGATGAAGAATATACCATTTTTAATGATGAATATTCGCTCGAAGATTTTGAAAATGATCTGAAAAAACGCGGCTACATCAAAGAAGAAAATGACAATGAAGACGGAAACGCAGGCACCGGTAAAGGAAAAAATGTTTTAACGGCAAAATTAGAAGCCGCCCTTCGCGAATATGCTTTAGACCAAATTTTTGGTAAATTAAAGAAAAACGGCGTGGGAAATCATCAAACCAAAAAAATTGGAGTAGGAGATGAACGCGATGGTGAAACCCGAAATTTTAATTATGGCGATGATCTTTCTACTATTAATATGACCGAAAGTTTAAAAAACGCCCAAGTTAATAACGGAATTTCAGATTTGCGCTTAACGGAAAACGATTTAATTGTAGAAGAATCCAAGCATAAAGCGCAAATGAGCACTGTTTTGATGATCGATATTTCGCATTCTATGATTTTGTATGGCGAAGACAGAATTACACCCGCAAAAAAAGTCGCCATGGCTTTAGTGGAATTAATTAAAAGAAAATACCCTAAAGATTCAATTGATATCATTGTTTTTGGGAACGAAGCTTGGCCGATTAAAATTAAAGATTTACCTTATTTAAAAGTCGGACCTTTCCACACAAATACCGTTGCAGGTTTAGAATTGGCGATGGATATTCTGCGCAGAAAGAGAAATACCAACAAACAAATCTTCATGATTACCGACGGAAAACCAAGTTGCGTGCGGCTGCCAAATGGAGAATTTTACATGAATAGCAATGGTTTAGATGAAATGATTGTTGGGCAATGTCTGAATAAAGCGGCACAAGCAAGAAAATTAAAAATTCCGATTACCACTTTTATGATTGCGCAAGATCCTTATTTGCGCAGATTTGTAGAACTTTTCACGGCGCAAAATAAAGGGAAAGCCTTTCTCACCGGACTTTCTGGCCTAGGTGAAATGATTTTTGAAGATTACGAGAAGAATAGAATTAAAAGAATATAAAATAGATATTAGACAATAGATTTGAGACGTGAGACATACATTAGAAGTTTAAAACCGTCAAATAATAATTATTAGTTACAAATGAAACAAGACACAACTTTCCAAGAATTAAAAAATTCTGGTTTTACTCATAAAACTATTAACGAAGAAATTCAGCAGAATTTAATTAAAAAAATAAAAGCAAAACAACCAGTTTTCGAAGGTTTGTGGGGTTATGAAGACACCGTGGTTCCACAATTGAAGAAAGCGCTTTTGGCAGGTCATCATATTAATTTGCTTGGTTTGCGCGGGCAAGCAAAAACAAAAATTGCCAGAAGTATGGTCAGTTTGTTGGATGAATATATGCCGATTGTAAAAGGTTCTGAAATTAATGACAGCCCGTTTCAGCCGATTTCAAAATTTGCAAGAGATTTAATTGAAGAACTTGGCGACGAAACACCAATTTCTTGGGTTCACAGAAATGACCGATTTTTTGAAAAATTAGCAACACCAGATGTAAATGTTTCCGATTTAATCGGCGATATTGATCCTATAAAAGCGGCGACCTTAAAATTGCCTTATTCCGACGAGCGCGTTTTGCATTACGGCATGATCCCAAGAGCGAATCGCAGCATTTTTGTTTTAAATGAATTGCCAGATTTACAGGCGAGAATTCAGGTTTCTTTATTTAATATTTTGCAGGAAGGCGATATTCAAATTCGTGGATTTCAGTTGAGAATGCCTTTAGATATTCAGTTTGTGTTCACCGCAAATCCAGAAGATTACACCAACCGAGGAAGCATTGTGACGCCTTTGAAAGATAGAATTGGTTCTCAAATTTTCACCCATTATCCCAAAACAATTGCTTTGGCCAGACAAATTACCGAGCAAGAAGCGTTGATTTCTGAAACAGATGCAAAATCGATTAAAGTACCAAATTTAGCCAAAAATTTATTGGAAGAAGTGGCATTTGCTGCTAGAAATAGCGAGTTTGTAGATGCAAAAAGTGGCGTGAGCGCAAGGCTAAGCATTTCTGCAATGGAAAATTTAATGGCTGCCGCAAAATTACGTTTAATAGAATCTGAATCTGAAAAAACCACTGTTCGATTGATAGATTTTATGTCGATTATTCCTTCTATCACGGGAAAAATTGAATTGGTTTATGAAGGCGAACAAGAAGGCGCAGATGAGGTTGCAAAAATTTTAATTGATGCCGCAGTGATGAAACAATTCGAAACTATTTTCCCAAAAATACCAAAATTGGAAAAAGAAGGTAAAAAAACGGCTTATACAGATTTAATTCAATGGTTTAATACCAATGAACTTGAATTAAATTTTTCTGATACTGATGAAGAATTTTATGCCAATTTAAATAGTGTTTCCCCGCTTTTAGATTTGGTAGCAGAATATGCTGAAAATTTTAACAAGGAAGATCAAAATTTCTGTAAAGAAATGGTTTTGTGGGCGTTAACGATCAGTAAAAAACTCGATAAATCGGAAAATGACACGCGCTACAAATTTGATGCGGCAAGTATCGGCACACGTCTTTGGAATAATTAATCTTTGACATTTACGCGTAGAATATTCTCGAATATTTAGCAGATAACGTAGATTTTTACACAAATTAAAATCTAAATTATTTGCTAAATTTTTTAAATAAAAACTCACCAAATTTATTATTTAAAACTTGTGTGATTAAAGAACACTAACTTTGCAAAATGATATTTGATATAATAATTATCGGTGGCGGACCAATTGGTTTAAATTGCGCACTAGAAGCCAAAAAAAATGACCTTTCTTATTTAATAATTGAAAAAGGAACGATTGTCAATTCTTTGTATAATTATCCTTTGTATATGACGTTTTTTTCTTCTTCAGATAAATTAGAAATCGCGGAAATTCCTTTTATTTCAACGGCACCAAAACCGGGCAGGAGAGAGGCTTTAGAATATTACCAAACTATTGCACGCCAAAGAAATCTCAACATCAATCTTTATGAAGAAGTTTTAAAAATTACTAAAAATGAAATTTTTTTAGTTGAAACTTCCAAGAATAATTACCATGCAAAAAATGTAATAATTGCAACCGGTTTTTATGATATTCCAAATTTGATGAACGTAAAAGGTGAAAATTTACCTAAAGTTTTACATTATTATAAAGAACCTTATCCGTTTGCAAAACAGAAAGTTGCCGTCATTGGTTCGAGCAATTCCGCGGTTGATGCCGCTTTAGAAACTTACCGAAAAGGTGCAGAAGTTACAATGATCATCCGACACAATGAGTTTTCTAAAAGTGTAAAATATTGGGTAAAACCAGATATTGAAAACAGAATTAAAGAAAAATCTATCGCCGCACATTTTAACTCGGAAGTAGTAGAAATCACAGAAAATTCTATCATTTTTAAAGATGAAAATGGAAAAATTCAGGAAATAGAAAACGATTTTGTTCTTGCAATGACGGGTTATTTGCCCAACTTTAAATTTCTACAAAATTCTGGAATTGAATTGCAAGGCGATTGCCTAAATCCGTTTTACAACCAAGAAACAATGGAAACCAATGTTCCCAATTTGTATTTGGCAGGCGTTGTTTGCGGCGGCAAAGACACACATCTTTGGTTTATAGAAAACTCAAGAATTCACGCAGAAATGATCGTGAATAATATTGTTTCTAAAAATTAAATGTAACGTTTTTGAAGTCTTTCGGACAGATTATTTAGATTAATTTTAAATATTTTTTATGAAAAAACTGATCTCATCACCTGCAATTCCAGTTTTTGTAGTCGGTCTTTTTTTATGGGCTTTTGCTTTCATATTAAAGAAAATACTGCGTTTTTCTGACAATGTTTTTATTAGCGTTTTTATTTTTGGACTTGTATTAGAATTAATCGGGCTTATTTTAATTATAAAAATTTATAAATCAAAAAGAAAAAAGCGTTGATTTAAAATAAATCAACGCTTCAATTTTATAAAAATTCTACTTTTTATTCCGGTTTAAAACTATCTTTCAAAGTCACAGTTTGATTAAAAACCAAATGATTTTCTGAAGAATCTCTGTCTTTCGTAAAATAACCCAAACGTTGAAATTGCAACGGTTCTTCTACGGCAACATCTTTCAAATTTGGCTCACCAAAACCATTAATAATTTTTAAAGAATTTGGATTAACAAATTCTAAAAAGTCGGTTTCTTTTTCTCCATCTGGCTGCTCTACGGTGAAAAGTCTTTCATACATTCTCACTTCAATTGGCAACGCATTTTTCGCAGAAACCCAATGAAGCGTTCCTTTTACTTTTCTTAAACTTTCTTCCGTTCCACTTCCAGATTTACTTTTCTCGTCGTAAGTAGCGTAAATCGTTGTGATTTCACCATTTTCATCTTTATCTACGCGTTCTGCTTTAATGATGTAACCAGATTTTAAACGAACTTCACCGCCCAATTTTAAACGGAAAAATTTCTTGTTTGCTTCTTCCCTAAAATCTTCTTTTTCAATGTAAAGTTCTCTGCCGAAAGGAATTTGCCGTGTTCCTGCATTTTCATCTTCCGGATTATTTTCCGTTTCCAGCATTTCAACTTTATCTTCCGGATAATTTTCTATAATTAATTTCACAGGATCCAAAACCGCCATCATTCTTTTGGCGACTTTATTCAAATCTTCGCGCACGCAAAATTCTAAAAGTGCGATGTCTATTAAGTTTTCACGTTTTGCAACGCCTACTTTTTCAATAAAATTTTTAATCGAATTTGGTGTGTAACCTTTTCTTCGCATCCCGGAAATTGTCGGCATTCTTGGATCGTCCCATCCAGTTACCACATTTTCTGCGACCAATCTTTGCAGTTTTCTTTTGGATGTAATTAAATAAGAAACATTCATTCTCGCAAACTCGCGCTGCTTATTTCGCACCGTTCCTTCTTTATAAATTTGGTTTAAATACCAATCGTAAAGTGGACGGTGATTTTCAAATTCTAAACTACAAAGTGAGTGCGAAATTTGTTCTAAATAATCACTTTCGCCGTGTGCCCAATCGTACATTGGGTAAATCTTCCATTTGTCGCCCGTTCTGTGGTGGTTTTTTTTCAAAATTCGGTACATCACAGGATCGCGCATATTCATATTTGGCGATTTCATGTCGATTTTTGCGCGCAAACTCATGGTTCCGACTTCAAATTCGCCGTTTTTCATGCCTTCAAAAAGTTTTAAACTTTCTTCAACTGGCCTGTTTCTGTAAGGTGATTCTACGCCGTCTTCAAAAGGATTTTTTCTTTGTTCGGTAATTTCTTCGGATTTTTGCTCGTCGATATAGGCTTTTCCGTCCTTGATCATTTGCACAGCCCAATTGTATAAATCATCAAAATAATCTGAAGCATACAATTCCTTATCATATTTAAAACCCAACCAATCAATATCTTTTTTGATGGAATCTACAAATTCTTGCTCTTCTTTTTCAGGATTGGTGTCATCAAAACGAAGATTTACGGGCGCGTTATATTTTTCACCCAAACCAAAATTAATGCAAATCGCCTTTGTGTGACCTACGTGAAGATATCCGTTTGGTTCCGGCGGAAAACGAAATCGCAATTTGTCTTTCGATAAACCATTGGCTAAATCTTCTTCTATAATTTGCTCGATAAAATTGAGGGATTTTTTTTCTTCTTCCATAGGATTATTCATTTTGCAAATTTAAACAAAAGTGAGGGAATTTTTATTTTGCATATCCAATTTTCTAATATTAAAAATAGATTTAATTAATTATTAATATTTCCGCCGTATTATTAATTTATCTTTATTTTGCAAAATAATATTTTTGGTATAAATAAAATCTAAATCAACCAAAAAAGTTGAGGTAAAATTGAAAGAATGAGAGTTGATATTTTAATGTGTACTTACAATGGTGAAGATTTTATTGAGCAACAAATACAATCTATTTTAGACCAAACGCACAAAGATTTTAAGTTAATTATTGTTGATGATATTTCTTCGGATCGAACAGTTGAGATTTTAAAGAAATTGATTTTAACTGATGATAGAATTGAATTTCATCAAAATGAGAAAAATTTAGGATATTTCAATAATTTTCTTTCTGGGTTGAAATATGTGAAATCTGAGTATCTATTTTTCGCCGATCAAGATGATATTTGGCTCAAAAATAAAATCGAGATTCAATTGGCAGATTTGGTGAAAGAAGATGAAAATGTTTTGATGAACTTTTCAAATTCTTATCTTTTATACAATGAAAGCGACGTTAATACGATCTGCAAATCAAAAAGAGATCCCAATAAAATTAAACCTTATTATTCTTTCCCGATTGATTTAGCCTTGAAAAATATTGTGGCGGGACATACGATTTTGATTCGTTCTAATCAAATTCCTTACATCATTGAAAGGATGTCGAAAATAAAAGATAGAAATAAGATTTATTTTGATTATGTTCTTACATTGATACTTTTAGATGTAGGGAAAATTAAATTTTTAAATAAGTCGTTGGTTTATTTTAGGCAACATCCAAATAGTACTTCGACCAAAATGCGAATGAACTATTACATTTACGTGGCTTCTAACGCGTATGCAATTTCGCAGATAAGCACCTCTCGAAAAATGGTTAATTATTTTTCAGTTTTAAACCAAACCATTTCAAAAAAACCAAATTTTTCTACCTATGTTAAACTTTTGCGCCAAAATTTAATTAATTTTAACTACATCTTGAATAATTATGATTTTTATAAAATAGATAAAAAACCATCATTTTTTAAAAGAATTTATATGTGCTTCAGTTTATCTTACCGTTTTTCTGTACTGAAATAAAATAATCAAATTTTAAACGAAAGTTGATCTCCATTTAATTCTAAAACGGAAGGAAAATTATTCGTGAAAAGCGCGCCGGTTCCCAAACCTTGCGGCATTTTATTGTTTTTGGTAAAAGTATATTGCGCAATTGCGTTTAAACCAATGTTGCTTTCTAAAGCCGAAGTAATCCACCAACCGATATTGAGATTTTCTGCTAAAGAAATCCATTCGTCGCAACCAGAAAAACCGCCTACCAAAGCGGGTTTCAAGATGATATATTGCGGTTTTATTTGTTCTAAAAGTTGTTTTTTTTCTGCAAAATTTATCACGCCAATTAATTCTTCATCCAAAGCGATCGGCGTAGGTGTTTCGGCGCAAAGTTCCGCCATTTCATTGCGAGGAACGAAGCAATCCGTTGAATTTCTTGATTCTTGGCTCTTGGTTCTTGGTTCTTTTGAAATCGCTTTTATCGGTTGTTCAATAGAATGAATTTCTAAATCGACCAATTCCTGCAAAACTATTTTTGCTTCGTCAAAAGAAAATCCACCGTTTGCATCGACGCGTAATTCTAAAATTTCGCTGGAAAAATTTTGTCTTAAATGTTTTAAAATTTCTTTTTCAGAAACCCAATCTACGCCGATTTTTAGTTTGATGCAATCAAAACCTTGCGCTACTTTTTCTTCAATTTGGCTTTGCATAAACGCGGCGTTTCCCATCCAGATTAATCCGTTGATTTTTATGGAAGATTTTCCTTCGGTAAATTCACTTGGGAAATAAATGTTTTCTGGTAGATTTAAGTTTAAAATTGCTTGTTCGTAGCCAAACCAAATGGAAGGGAAATTTTGTAATTCTTGCTTTAAAACTTCAGGGTTTTCATTAATATGTTCACAAAGCCAAGTTAGTTTTTCTTCATAAGCCGGAACATCATCAAAACTCAAACCTCGGAAAAGTGCGCATTCGCCAATTCCTTTTTTATCGCCATCAAATATTTCTAGAAAAAAAGTTTCTTTTATATTTAAAATACCGCGCGACGTTCCGCTGGGATTTTTGAAGTTGAGGATGTATTTTTTGAATTTGGAGGTCATTTTAATTAATTTAATTGATTTTCCAACTATTTTATATTTGTCGATGAGCAAGGTTTCTACTACAAAACCTAGTTTTTAAAATAGATGTTTGAAAAAGCACAAATCTGCCTTAAGAATATTGTTATGTACTCACTTTTGGATGCGTCCTCAAATGGGTCTTTTTTTCTGTCTGTGTGAATTTTGTCTTCCAATTTCTGCAAAGCAGTTTGTAAATAATTAAATAAGTTCGGAAAGTATTAACTTTTTCTGTTTAAGTGTATTCCTAATCGCTTTATCTCTTACATTTGGGTCATCGTTATTTATGAGGTCAAAATATTTTACGGGAACTACTTGCCACGATAAGCCGTATTTGTCTTTGCACCAACCGCAGGAACTTTCTTGTCCGCCATTTTTAGTTAAGGCGTTCCAATAATAATCTGTTTCGGCCTGGTCTTTTGTGTTAATGACTAAAGATACGGATTCATTAAATTTCTGAAATGGCCCTGCTGCTAAAATGCTTAATTCTAGGCCTGCAATTTCAATGGTAGCAGTTTCAAAGTTTCCACCACCTGCTTCTGGTGGGTTTGTGTATTTGTGATGTTGTTTTAGTTTACCATCTTTAAATATGGAAAGATAGTAATCGGCAACTTCTTTGGCATCAGTTGTTTCGACCCAAATTGAAGGAGTTATTTTTTGAGGGATCATTTTTTTAGTCGTATTTTTGGTGTTACTTTTTGCTACACTTTGCCTGATTTTATTGCTTTTTGCTTTTGACTTTAATTTTAGTATAAAAACGCTAAAGTATTTACAAATGCTAATTTAAAAAATTAAATTTACCAAAAAATTGACATTTGCACCAAACTGCAAATAGGTATTCGATTATTTTTCTGCTATAATAATTGTATGGATTTCTTTTGTTTTGTAATTTTTAATATAATTTTTACGTATTACATTTTGCTTTTCAAAATTGTTAAGTTTTAATTGGTTTGTTAAGAGCCTGTTTAAATTTATAATTTATTTTTACCATTAAGGAATTAAGCCATTTTCGCTTAAAAAACTTAATAAAAATCAATTTATTGATTGCTTAATCAGAATAAACTTAACTCACTGAAATTCTTAATGTTAAATTTAAGAATAAACAGATTTTATTTTAATTTAGAAAATTAAGAAAAGGCTATAAAAAATTTATTGAATGAAATTTAAACAGGCTCTAAGTTTTCTAAATTGTGATAGTAGAAGTAAGTTCTGTCTCCGCTACTTCCTTTTAAATATCCCGATTTTTCTTTTTTCGGCTTTTAGGCGTATTAAATTTTCGTCAAAGTCAAAATCTTCAACTCTTGGACTTTCTAAACCTTTTTGAATTGCATTTCTCAAAGTAATAACTTTACTTTCTTCATCTTCTAAAAGTCGAAGTCCTGCACGAATAACTTCACTTAAATTTTTATATTTGAATATGATTTTTTTGCTTCTTAATTTTCAAATTTGTCTTACAGATTATTTTCTTTTAAGTTGTCAAAAATAAGTTTGTCAAACTCTGATTTTTAAAATTGAGACTGTATTGCTTGAATTTTGCTGTCATTATTACAAAACATTTAATTGCAAAAGTAGCAAAAGTTACTTTGTAGTAAAGGTTTTAATTTAGAATATTAATTTATTTAGAGAGATTTTCATAAAAAAAAGCTGCACATTTTTTTTGTGCAACTTTCTTCATCAATTGTGTCTTTAGAACCAATAAACTATACTTTTATTTAATAAAAAATTAAAATAGGACTACACTTTTTATTTATGCAGTTTGGATCTTAGATTACTGATGCAAAATTAATATCTAAAAATCATCTGCAGTAGCCCATTCAGACAAATCGATAGCCCAATCGGACATCTTTTGTTTATTTTTTCTCGAAAAAAAATGAATTAGTTGGATGCGTTTTCTGGTCGAAAATCTGAAGGAAGTTTGCCATGTTTTTTCTTGAATGCTGCGCTAAATTTACTTGGGCTTTCGTAGCCCACTTGATAGCAAATGTGCTTTATTTGCATTTCGGTGCTTAGCAAAAGTTGCATGGCCAATTGCATTTTTTTCTCAATAATATACTGTAATATCGAGGTTCCATACACCGATTTGAAATCTGTTTTCAATTTAGTTGGCGATATATTTAGTTTTAGAGCAAGTGCATCAATCCCGATAAATTGTTCTGATAAATTGGTAGAGATTATACTTTCGCATTTCGCAATTAATTTATAATCAATGCTGCCTTTTTCCCGATAATTTCCGCTTCGTAGATCTGCAACTGCATTTTTAAAAAAAGAGGAGATCAAACTTAAAGCCTGCGTTTTTAATAGTGTTTCATTAAAAACATCTTCTTTAAAAGTCTTAAAAATATGCAAAATCTCATGCGCAAAATGTTCTGCATTGGGCACAATATCTTGGTAAGAAATAAAACCTTTATCGGAATCTAAAAACATTTTAAAAGGAGTTTTTGCATCCAATTTATCAAGCGGAATGTGTTTTTCTAACCAACTTGGGCTGACGTAAAAAATATAAAATTCGCATTTTGAGCCTTTATAAAAACTCGCTCCCACGTCTGTACCGGGCTTTTTTAAACTCCAAAATTTATTAAAAAATGGCATTTTATTGATAAAAGTGTTTTGAAGTTTTACTTCACTTTCAAAAACGGTAAAAGTAATAGAGTAGTGCTCACTTGGAAGATCTCTGTCGTAAGCCGATTTGATTATGGTGTTGTATTTGAATTTTACACTGGTGATGGTAAGCCACAATCCTTCATCTATTTTGCGATAGCGCATTTCTCCTTTAATGAAGGGATTGTTTCGGTAAACGGCTTGCTCTTCGGGAACATGTTTGCTTCCGGGAGATTTTATGGTAGATTCGATAAATAATTCGGGCGTATTGGCTAAGAAAGGAAATTCAAAAAACCCGTCTTTGAAGAAATTAAAGTTAGGTTTTACAAATTGAAACCATTTGGCTAAAATCATATAGGTTGACGTAATAAAATGAGTATGGTAGTAAAATACACGCTTTTTTCATTTCATCATTTGGTTTTTTAGAACGTTAGCACGGCGTTTTAATCCGTGCTTATAAATGTAGTGTAATTTTATTAGATAAGCTGTTATTTCTCTACTATTATTTATTTGTTGGTCTTGGGTTGCACATGCGCAGTATTGGAAAATAACGCATTCTAAGAAACGCAAAAATCCTTACAATAAAAATAAACCTTTCTAAAATCGTTTTATAAGAACTTTCTTTTATCTTATTTTTTTTAAAAAATATTGAAAATGTTGGGGTTGTGGGGCGGTTATCCTTGTTACCTGTAGTTTTTATTTACTTGGAGGTGGAGGTCCAACTTTTGTTGCAGGTTTATATCTAGATAATTGTTCAGGTGTTCCTATAATCTTGACATCATCATCAATATAAAGTATATTCATTTTAAGATTTTGATTTTTCGTTATATCAATTGTCTTAATATTATTATCGTCAATAGTAATTTGTATCAAGTCGAGATTATTCGATAAGTCAAGATTTTCTAATTTATTATTATCAATAGTCAAATATTTTAATTTTTTAAATTGACTTAAGTCAATCCTTTTTATTTGATTATCCATAATATTTAAAGACACAATATTAGGACAGTTTTTAATTTTAACTGTTTTTAATTGATTTAAACCACAAGCAAATTCATTTAGTAATGGTAGATTAGAAATTTCAAGTTTTTTCAACTTATTTCTTGCGATATATAGTTTTTCTAATTTTAAAAAATCCTTAATTATGAATTCTTCAATATTGTTGATTGTAAGTGATAAATAGGTCAAATTTTTGAAATACTTTACGTCATTTGCATTTGTTAAATTTGTTTCCATTAAACTTAGTTTTTCCAAACTTTCAGTTTCATTTTGTTCAATCCGATTGTTTTTGTTTGCGTCAATTTCAGGATATTTTGTTAAAACTAATTTTTCAAATTCTGGATTCTCAAATTTTATACTTTGAGCGGAACAAATAGTCGTAATAAGTAAAAAAAAAGTTGATATAATTTTCATAAATGTCAATTATGGATAGTGTTGTTAAAATTGCATATAACGTACGGCTCGGCTTTGTTGTCGTTCTGAAAAGGAAGTTGAAAACTTCTTTTTCAGAATGCGTCAAAGCCGACAGTTGTGAAAACGTCGTGCGAATGCAACGATGGTTTCACAACTGTCGGCGAAGCCGAGCCGTACGTTGGGAAAAATCGTCCCGAAGGGCGATTTTTCCCAACGGTTGGCGGCTACCCGAAGGGCGGGACTTTTACCACAAAACTTGATTTGAAAAATTAATGTTTGATTAACCACAAAACTGTCTTTGGAACACGAAACCCCGCCTTTTGGGTAGGTGATGTTAGCGGTTCGGTTTTCTTTATCTTTCGTCATTTCTTGATTGCGTGTCGGATTTACTTATAAGTTTAACGGCAAATAAATCATTTTCTTTTTCTTCACACTCTACAATGTCCAAATGCTTAAATTCTCCAAGCAAATCATTTTCGTATAGTTCACAAATTTGGTACTGATTATTTGGCAGACACTCGGCTTGGACTGTTATCCAAGTATCGTTTTTACTTTTTACCTGAATGGTTGTCATTGTTGCAAAGCCTTCTGTCCAGTTGTCTTGGTCCAGTTCGTATTCCGAAATTTCAAATGCGTCTGGTCTGTATTTAAAACCATTTTTGTCTTTAAGTCTATTTATTGCTAATTCAGTTTGTTCTCTTGTCGAGTAAGCCCCAATTAATTTCGTCTCTTCATATTCTTCAAGTTCGTAGGAATGATGTAAAATAAATACTGTTTTCATTGTCTTGATACTGTTTTTAAACTGACCGCTAACGTACGGCTCGGCTTTGTCGTCGTTCTGAAAAGGAAGTTGAAAACTTCTTTTTCAGAATGCGTCAAAGGCGACAGTTGTGAAAACGTCGTGCGAATGCAACGATGGTTTCACAACTGTCGGCGAAGCCGAGCCGTACGTTGGGAAAAATCGTCCCGAAGGGCGATTTTTCCCAACTTGTATATATGTATGACAAAACTATACATATCCACCTAAAATCGTTGGGATATGTATGACTATCGTCATATTTTTATTTAATGTCAAATATAGAAAAAAGGATCTAATGACAATTGCGGTAAACCGCAAACAGGTGAATTATTTTTTATTTTGCGAAACTTTCTTCCCGTGGAAAGAAAATATACCCGAAATTCTAGCCCCGATTGCAGTGGAAATCCTTTTTTGCTGCGATCCGCCAAAGGCGGAGACGCGCAAAAAAGATTGAAACGGAAAGCGGGACCAATCTTCAAAAAAAAACAAAAATATTGTTGCTTCTAAACCTAAACCTAAACCTAAACCTCAACCTCAACCTTTTCCCGCATTTCGCATAAATTCTTCCGCTTTTTCTACCATTGTAGAACTGCCGCAGAAAAACGGCACTCTTTGGTGCAATTCGGTAGGTTCTATTTCTAAAACGCGCTGAAAACCATCGCTGCATTTTCCACCGGCTTGTTCTGCTAAAAAAGCCATCGGATTGCATTCGTAGAGCAATCGGAGTTTTCCATTCGGGGATTGTGATGTGGACGGATAAATGTAAATCCCGCCTTTGATCATATTTCGGTGGAAATCTGAAACCAAAGAACCAATATATCTGGAAGTGTAAGGTCGGTCTTCTTTTTCTTCTTGGCAGTATTTTAGATAATCTTTCACGCCTTGAGGGAATTTGATGTAATTTCCTTCATTAATGGAATAAATTTTTCCAGTTTTGCTGAAGGTCATATTTGGGTGCGATAGATAATAAGTCCCAATTGAAGGGTCTAAAGTAAAGCCGTTCACGCCATTTCCTGTCGTGTAAACTATCATTGTAGAAGAGCCGTAAACAACGTAACCCGCGGCAACTTGGTTCACACCTTTTTGTAGAAAATCTCGTAATTCTACAGGTTGGCCAGGCTCAGAAACGCGGCGATAAATTGAAAAAATGGTTCCTACAGAAACATTCACATCAATATTTGAGGAACCGTCTAAAGGATCGATTAAAACCACATATTTGCTTAAATGTGCATTTGTACCGCTTTTTAATTCTATAAATTCGTCGTTTTCTTCGGAGGCAATGCCGCAAACTACTTCTCTTTGAGAAAGGGCTTCTATGAAAATTTCATTGGCCAAAACATCTAATTTTTGCTGATCTTCACCTTGGATATTTTGGTTTCCGGCTTGCCCGATAATTTCCGCAATTCCGGCTTTGTTTACCTCGCGATTTACCACTTTTGAAGCGAGACGAATCGCACTTAATAATCGGGAAAGTTCGCCACTGGAATATTTGAAATCGTCTTGTTTCTCAATTAGAAATTCGCCCAGAGTTTGAAAGGTTTGATCCGACATTTTTAGATTTTTTTGGTTGCTTACAAATTTCGTAAAACTTTTTCAGAATAAGACTAATAAAGGAAATTTTATCGTCTAAAAAAAAGACAATAGCGTTAAACTTTAGATTGGAAATATTCAGTTTTCATATCTCGTTCTAAATTAATATTTTTGGTGGTTGAATAAATGCATAGAGTTTTAATTTATTTAACTTAACAAATTGATTTATATACTTTTAAATGAAAATTTTTAAATTTGGTGGCGCGTCTGTGAAAGATGCGGAGGGCATAAAAAATGTGGCGGTTGTATTAGAAACTGAGCATTTTAGCAAATGTTTGATTGTGGTTTCTGCAATGGGGAAAACAACAAATGCTTTGGAAAAGGTGGTTCAAAATTATTTTGAAAAGAAAGATTATGAAACGGAAGTAGAAAAAATTAAAGAAAACCATCTTGAAATTACATCAGAACTATTTTCTGAAAACCATCCTGTGTTATCGGAAATCGCGGTGTTTTTTGATGATATCAATTCTTTTTTACGCAGAAATAAATCTCCAAATTATAATTTTGTTTACGACCAAGTGGTTGGTTGTGGCGAAATGATTTCTTCTAAAATTTTAAGTGAATATTTGAATGATATTCAGTTTAAAAATAATTGGATTGACGCGAGAGATTACATCAAAACCGATTCTCAATACCGAGAAGGTCTTGTAAATTGGGAAGAAACCGAGAAAAATATTAAAACACTAAATAATTCTGAATGTTTTGTAACGCAAGGTTTTATCGGTTCAGACCCGAATAATTTTACGGTAACTTTGGGAAGAGAAGGTTCAGATTATTCTGCCGCGATTTTTGCTTATTGCCTAGATGCAGATCATCTTACGATTTGGAAAGACGTGCCTGGAGTGATGACTGGCGATCCGCGCAAATTTGAAAATGTGCAATTGCTTTCTGGGATTTCTTATGAGGAAGCGATAGAAATGGCATATTATGGTGCTTCCATTATTCACCCAAAAACGTTGCAACCTTTAAAACAAAAGAATATTCCATTTTTTGTAAAATCTTTTTTAAACCCAAAAGAAGCGGGCACAAAAGTAAGCGTAAGCGACCAAAATGAATATGTGGAAAGTTATATTTTGAAAGAAAACCAAATTTTAATTTATGTTTCTACAAGAGATTTTTCATTCATCGCAGAAGAACATTTAAGTCTCATTTTTTCTGAATTAGCAAAAAATAAAATTAAAATTTCATTGATGCAAAATTCAGCAATTTCTCTTGCTTTATGTGTAGAAGATAAATATAATAACATAAATTTGCTTAATTCTGAACTTTTAAAGTTTTTTGATATAGAAATTATAAAAGACGTTTCCCTGTTCACCATCCGAAATGCCGATACGTCTAAACTAGAAAATTTTTACGCCAATAGAAAAATATTGCTCGAGCAAATATCTCAAAAAACCCTGCAAATGGTTACAAACTAAGAAGCAAGAACACTAAAAACTAATTACAGATGAGTTTAATTTCTAAACAAGATTTGATTTCTGCGGCTGGACTTAAAAAGATTGGATTTTTAAAAAATCCAGCAGCGGCGGCACTTATGAAATTAACGAAGATTGACGAGGTCAATAAAATGTATGACAGTCTGAAGCATCTGGAAGGAAAAGCATTTTTTGATGCGTACGTTGAATATAGAAATTTAAAATACATCGTTTTTGCTGAAGATTTAGCAAAAATACCCAAAACAGGCCCTTTTATTTTAGTGAGTAATCATCCGCTTGGTGCTATAGATGGCGTTTTGATGATTAAAATAATTATGGAACTTCGGCCAGATTTCAAAGTAATGGGCAATTTTCTTTTAACGAAAATTGAACCTATGCAGCCGTATGTGATTTCTGTGAATCCGTTTGAAGGTCGAAAAGAAGCCTACAGCAGTGCAAGCGGAATGCGTGGCGCTTTGCAACATTTGCAGAGTGGTGGTTGCCTCGGGATTTTCCCCGCCGGTGAAGTTTCTAATACTAATAATGAATATGGCGAAATATTAGATAGAGAATGGGAAAAACCTGCATTGAAACTCATAAAGCGAGCAAAAGTACCTGTAGTGCCGATGTATTTTCATGCTAAAAATAGCCAGTTATTTTATAGAGTATCCAAAATTCATCCAGATTTGCAAACACTTTTGCTGCCAGCAGAAATGATGCATAAACGAGATAAGCCAATTAGAATTAGAATAGGAAAGGCCGTCAGTGTAAAACTAATTGAAGAGAACGAAACGATAGAAGAACTTGGCTCGTTTTTAAGAAAAAAAGTGTACCGCTTGAAATCTTATTATGACAAAAGAAAAAGCCTACCAGATCTATTAAAAATTCCAAATCTTGCCTTAAAATTTCCTATTTTAAAATCTGAAAATATCATTCAAAATATTATTGATGAAACCCCACAAGAAGATCTTATTGCGGAAGTAAAGGTCTTAAAAGAGCAAGATAAAATGATGTTTTCTAACGGAAATTATGAGATTTATTTTGCAAAATATGAAGATATTCCGTCCATAATGCGGGAAATTGGCAGGCAGCGGGAACTCACTTTTCGCGCCATTGGCGAGGGTAGTAATCTGCCTTTTGATTTAGATAAATACGATCAATATTACCACCATTTATTTCTATGGGATAATGTAGAGCAAAAATTAGTGGGTGCTTATAGAATGGGCTTGGGTTGCGAAATAATGAAAAAATATGGTATAGATGGCTTTTACACCAGTTCATTATTTGAATTTGATTTAGAATTACAACCCTTTTTCCGAAAAGTAATAGAAATGGGAAGGGCCTATATTTCCCAAGAATATCAACAAAAACCATTACCGTTATTTCTTTTGTGGCGCGGTATCGTACACGTTTGCTTAAGAAACCCAGAGCATAAATTTCTAATGGGCGGCGTGAGTATAAGTGATAAATTTTCAGAATTTTCTAAATCTTTAATGATAGAATTCATGCGCTCACATTATTATGATGCTGCAGTTGCCCAATATGTTCACCCGAAAAATGAATTTAAAGTCATCCTAAAAGACCGCGATAAACATTTGTTTTTTGAAGATTTGGATTCTGACCTTAATAAATTAGATAAAATAATTGATGATTTGGAACCCGAAATGCGACTTCCGGTTTTAATTAAGAAATACATTAAGCAAAATGCAAAAGTAATTGCCTTCAACGTAGATCCAACCTTTAATGATGCCATTGATGGACTAATGTATATCCGAATTAGTGATTTGCCGGAAAGCACCATTAAGCCTGTTTTAGAAGAAATGAGTGAACATTATAGAAGGGAACAAGATAATATTGAAACTGAAAACCAGTGAGTTTCAAATTATTTGTAAAAAATATTTAAAATGATTTGCAACTTATACTAAAAGTCTCTATTTTTGCACCACTTTAAACAACAAAGTGATGGTTTCTTAGCTCAGTTGGTAGAGCAATGGACTGAAAATCCATGTGTCCCTGGTTCGATCCCTGGAGAAACCACAAAGCGTTAACAATTATGTTAACGCTTTTTTTATTTAATACAAATAGCTTGAAAATCCATATTTGATTGGTACTCGTATTTAGAAATAGTGAATTTATTTTTAAAATTTCTAAATGTTGTGTATTCTTTTTAACATTTTTTAAACGAAAACAAAGTGCACAACGGAAAAATTATTTTTAACTTCGCATTCTAAATTTTAGTAATGAAAAAAATAAAATATGTGCTTTTATTGATGCTTTCTCTGCAATTACTTGCGCAGGAAAGCATTAATTTTTCAAATAAACCTTTCGCAGAACTTCTAGCACAAGCAAAAAAAGAGAAAAAATTAGTTTTTCTTGATGCATATGCTTCTTGGTGTGGCCCTTGTAAATTACTAGAAAGAAATGTTTTTCCAGATCCTGCGGTGAAAGAATTTTATAATAAAACTTTCATCAATACACACATCGATATGGAAAAAGGCGAAGGCCCAGAAATTGCCAGAAAATATATGATTCGCTCATATCCAAGTCTTCTATTTTTAAATGGCGATGGAGAAGTAATTCAGAAAGGATTAGGCTACATGAGCCCTAGTGATTTTTTAGCATTGGGTAAAGAAGTTGGAGACCCAATTAATGCAAAAGAATCCCCGAAAGCTCTTTTTGAAAAAGGCGAATCTAATCCTCAATTTTTAGAAACGATTATAAAAAATAATGCCAATTCGGATTTTGAATTTGCGAAAAAAGCAGCGGAACGTTATTTTGAAGTAAAGAAAACTAAAGAGTTAAGCAAACAAGAAGTTTCTTATATCTTATATTTTTTAAAATCTACAAAAGATCCTATTTACAAAGTTTTTGTTGCCGATAAAGATGAAATAGTGAAAATTATTCCACTTGATACTTATA
The DNA here is from genome assembly GCF_900108025.1 of Halpernia humi. Classification (GTDB taxonomy): domain Bacteria; phylum Bacteroidota; class Bacteroidia; order Flavobacteriales; family Weeksellaceae; genus Halpernia; species Halpernia humi. Next base: position 20,004 of record NZ_FNUS01000004.1, on the reverse strand, counting down.
CCCAATTTGATAATCAAATTAAATTGTCGGAAGTTTTGGAAGCGTCTATTGATGAGAAAGATGGAACAATAAATGAAGATTATTATTTCAAAAATGCAACACCAATCGTGGGTAAAGAGGAGGCAGAAAATGCATTAAACAGAGTGAAAATTTCCCTCTATCCGCAAACTGGCAATTTTGCAGGTTATGAAAAAGCAGCATTAGAATACTATAAAAATCCAGATAATTTTGAAACGAAAGAGTTAGACAAGGCAGCATGGATTTTTAGTCAGAATGTAACTAATGAAGCATCACTAAACGAAGCCAAAGTTTGGGCAGAAAAATCTGTAATGAAAAGCGAAAATCCAGAAAACACCTATATTTTAGCAAAATTATATCAAAAAACTGGCGATATAGAAAAAGCAAAATCTTTTGCTGAAATGTCTAAAAACATTGCTGCTCAGGCTGGGAAAGACACAAGTTTAGCAGACGCATTATTAGAAGAATTAAAAAAATAAATATATGAAGAAATTATTTTTTTTGTTTTTTGTAGCCTTCTTTTTGCAAATATTTTCGCAAGAAAAGAAGGCATTGTACGTTAAAGCAAATGCGCTTTTTTTACCTATTGGGATTATGAATGCGGGTTTAGAATACCAGTTAAATAATCGTTACACTTTGCAAGGTGATGTGCTAATTTCTCCATGGAAATCATTTGCTAATCACGAGTTACAATATTATTCTGCATCGGCAGAAGGCAGGTATTATTTCGATCAAGCTTTTAAACATTGGTACGTAGGGGCAAATATTGCTGTAGCCGCATTTAAATTGCAAAAATGGAATTATTGGCAAAAAGGCATTTACATTAACGATAATAATGTAGAATATGAAAATTCAAACCTTTACCAAAAAGGCTTCTCGTTTTATATCGGAGCCACAGTTGGTTACCAATTCCAGTTAGCAGAAAGATGGAACATGGATATTTATGGCACTTTCGGGAATTCTCAAGATTTTTATAAAGGATACGATCGCACAACAGGATTGCGTTACGATGTGGAGCAAGGTTATAACAAAAGTGGCGAATTTATTCCTTACCGCGGTGGCGTAATGATTTCTTATAAATTGAGATAAAAGCCCTTGAAATTGTTTTTATTAAATATTAATGAAACAAATGTCCTGATAAAGCGAGTAAAACACCACAAACTACCAAAATAATTTTCATCCAATCTATGTTGTGATTTTTGTTACTTTCAAAAATAATGACGGAAGAAATATGTAAAAATATTCCACCCACAATCGCTAGGAAATATATTTTTAGATTCGGATTAAAATAATGTCCCAAAAACATCCCAACTGGTGATGCCATCGCAAATATTAATATGATCAGCCAAGATTTAGCACTAAAAGAAGCCTTGTTTTTAATTAAAAAAGCACCTAAAACAAAAGAAATTGGCAGGTTGTGAAATAAAATTCCCATTAAATAAGGCGAAAAAATTTCTCTTTCTGAAGCCAAAGGAATTCCTTCCAAAAAAGCGTGGAAAAATAGGCCAATCATCAAGGCAACTGGTAAAATAGCTTGGTCGCCGTGGCTATGAAAATGCCCGTGCTCAAAGCCTTTCGTGAGACTTTCTAAAATCATTTGTAATAAAACACCGCCAATAATCCAAAGTCCGATTGCATGATTTTCCGCCGCATAAACTTCCGGAAATACTTCATTTAAACAAATCGTAATTAAGAAACCGGCACTTAAAATAAGTAGGTTTTTTGCTAATTTTTCTTGCTTGCCGAAATATTTCCCAAGGAAAACGCCCGCTAAAACACTCATTAAGAGGAGAATAAATATAAATATCTGTACCATTTTATTTTATTTTTTTAAAAACAATTATGCATCTTTCAGACGTTTTTTCTTTAAACAAATCTAGATTATAATCGCCCCAAATATTTATTCTTTCTAAGCCAGCATTTGCCGCGAACGCATCCATTTCTTTTAAATCGTGAAGTTTTACTTTTTCTTCGAATTTGAAATCTTCATCTTTATCGCGAAAAGAAATCGTTTTGATGATATGTTGATTTTCAATTTTTTTATTGATATGAAATAAGATATTTTGTTTTAAAATTGCCTGGTTTTCTATCAAATTATTTTTCACAAAAGCCGCATTCATAAAGTCTAAAACAAATAATCCATTTTCTTCCAAAATAGCGGAAACAGAAGAGAAAACCTGCTGGTCTTCTTTGTCTGTTTCAAAATAGCCAAAACTGGTGAAAAGATTAAAAACAGCATCTACTTTTCCAAATTTAATGGGGTTTCGCATATCGTGAACTTCAAACTTTAAAGTTTCATTTTCAAACTTTTTGTCGTACAAAATACTTTCTTTAGACAAATCTAAACCCAAAACATCAAATCCCATCTTATTTAGAAAAACCGAATGTCTGCCTCGTCCACAAGCCAAATCGATGATTTTTGAGTGCGGTTTTAAATCTAAAACACCAATTAATTTTTCTAAAAATTGCTCACCTTCCTTGTAATCTCTGTCTTGATAAAGTATGTGATAGTAAGGCGTATTAAACCAAGTATTAAACCATTCCATTCCGCAAAAATAAGTTTTTTGGTTGATAGTTGATGGTATTTAGTTGTCAGTTGATGGTAACTTTTAAAAATTTTCTTATTAAAATACTAAAATAACCTGTTGTGCATTTAGACAAGCTGCATAATTAACCGTAAATCAAGTTAAACGCAAAGGCGCAAGAACTTAGTTATTATGAAAATAGTTCTAAGGCGCAAGAAAATCAAAGATTTTCAACTTTTAACGAAGTTAAAACTTTGCGCCTTATAAACGTAAATATTTGAAAATAAATTACTTGCGCCTTTGCGTTTAATGTTTTTCTATATGCACAACAGGTTAAAATAATCAATCATTAAAAATAACTAAATTTGCAAAAATGTGATAAGACATGTTAGTAGATAAAAATGTATTTGCTAAAAACCATCAACTGACAACTATCAACTAACAACTAATTATGGATTCAGACAATTTAAAAATACAAATCAAAACCTTTTTCGGTTTAGAAGAAATTTTGGCGGCGGAAATTAAAAAATTGGGCGGACAAAATGTGGAAGTGAAAAACCGCGCAGTCAATTGCGAAGGCGATTTGGGTTTTCTTTATAAAATAAATTACAGTTGTAGAACGGCTTTAAAAATTTTAGTACCGATTTTGACCTTCAAAACTTGGGACGAAAACCGTTTTTATGATAAATTATTTGATTTCCCTTGGGAAGATTATTTGCGCGTTGATCAGAGTTTTGCCATAGATTCTACCATTTATTCCGACCGATTTTCGCACTCGCAATTTATGGTTCAAAAAATGAAAGATGCGATTGTCGATTATTTTAAATTTAAGTACAACACGCGCCCAAATGTAGATTCTAAAAACCCTGAAATAAAAATTCACCTTCATATCGATCGTGAATTGGTGACTATTTCTTTGGATTCTTCTGGTGATGCTTTGTTTAAAAGAGGTTACAGAAAAACCCAAGGTGAAGCGCCAATCAACGAAGTTTTAGCCTCAGGAATGTTGCAATTGGCAAGTTGGGACGGCAAAGGAAATTTTCTGGATCCAATGTGTGGTTCTGGGACTTTATTGATTGAAGCGGCGATGATTGCGATGGATTTGCCGGCGCAGATTTTCCGGAAAGAATTTGGCTTTCAAAACTGGCCGAATTATGATGCCGAATTATTTTCGACCATTAAAGAAAACCGAATTAAAAGAATTAAAGAATTTACCGGAAAAATTGTCGGTTATGATATTGATAATGTGATGCTTGACGCCGCAGGCGACAATATTGCTGCCGCAGAATTGGAAGAAGTGATTGAAGTAAGAAAGCAAAACTTTTTCGACAGTAAAAAAGAATTATTTCCTTTGTTGATGGTTTTCAATCCGCCTTATGACGAGAGAATTGAAATTACAGACGAAGATTTTTACAGCAAAATTGGCGATACTTTTAAGAAAAATTACCCAAATACTTTAGCATGGATGATTTCTTCAGATTTAGAAGCCGTAAAAAAAGTGGGTTTAAGACCTTCCAGAAAAATAAAATTATTCAACGGGAAATTAGAATGCAGATTTTTGCAATATGAAATGTATGAAGGGACGAAAAAGATTCATAAGTTAAATAATGAAACAATATAACAGTTTAACATACCGATCTAAATTAATTGTTACATTCTTAAATTAAATACATTGTTAAATTGAATTCAATCTCAATAATCATCGCCATCTACAATCGCAAAGACGAACTTTTCGAGTTGCTCAATTCGTTATTGGCGCAAACCGATAAAGATTTTGAAATTATTGTTGTTGATGATGGTTCAAAAATCGCTTTGCTTCCAACTATTGAACTTTTTTCTGAAACTTTGAATATTCAGTTTTTCCGAAAACCCAATTCTGGGCCAGGTTTATCTAGAAATTACGGCGCCAAAAGAGCCAAAAATGATTGGTTGGTTTTTGTAGATTCTGATGTGATTGTTGAGGAAGATTACATTGAAAATATTAAGAAAAATCTTTCAGAAAATCCTTGTGATGCTTTTGGTGGCGCAGATAAAGCGCACAAAGGTTTTAATTTAATTCAAAAGGCAATTTCCTATTCGATGACTTCCGTTTTCACCACCGGCGGAATTCGAGGGAATGCAAAATCCGTCACAAAATTTCAACCGAGAAGTTTTAATATGGGCGTGAAAAAAAGTGCTTTTTTAGAAGTCGGCGGTTTTTCAGATTTACGTATTGGTGAAGATCCAGATTTGTCGATGACTTTGTGGGAACACAATTTCTCGACAAGATTTTTCGAAAATATTGGCGTTTATCACAAAAGAAGAACAGATTTTGGCAAATTTTCTAAGCAAGTTTATCAATTTGGTGTGGCGAGACCGATTTTAAATCAACGTCATCCGGAGTTTACAAAACTCACTTTTGCGTTTCCTTCGCTCTTTTTGCTGGGTTATTTTCTGGGGATTTTCAATTATTTTATGTGGCTAAATGGTTTGCTTTTAGGGCTTTATGGTCTTTACACATTTGTAATTTTCTTTCACGCTTTATGGAAAACCAGAAATGTAAGTATTGCATCTTTGGCGGTGATTTCCAGTTACATACAACTTTTTTCTTACGGCTTTGGTTTCCTAAAATCTTGGTTTTTGCTCAATGTTTTTCGGCAAAAGCCAGAAGAGGCTTTTCCAAGTCATTTTTATAAAAATTAGTTGAATAATTTTTTTTTAAGTGCAAAGAAGTTGGTTTTGATTTTGTTGCGTTGTTTTGTGAGGTGTTTTATTTATTAAAAATTTTATATTTGCCAAAGAACATTAAATAAAATGCAATTGAATTTGTGTTTTTTGTAAAAATATTTAGATTAAATTAATATAAAATGCCAAAAGTTTCCATCATCGTTCCGGTTTATAATGTAGAAGAACATTTGGAAAAATGCTTAAATTCTTTGGTAAAGCAAAGTTTAGATGATGTAGAAATAATTGTGGTAAATGATGGAAGCCAAGATGATTCGCAAAATATTATTAATCAATTTCAAGAAAAGTTTCCGGATAAAATAAAAGCGTTTAGAAAAGAAAACGGCGGCTTAAGTGATGCCAGAAATTTCGGACTTGATGAAGCGATGGGAGATTACATCGGTTTTGTAGATAGTGATGATTATATTTCGGAAGAAATGTTTGATGAAATGTATGCTTTAGCAGAAAAATATGCTGCTGAAATGGTGATTTGTAATTTGCAAAAAGTAGATGAAAAAGGTGAAATTGTTCAAAAATTAACGCAAATTCCGAATCTTCCTGAGGTGGTAGATTTAAGGAAAAATTTTTCTGTTTTTGCTGATTTATCTTATTTCGCGTGCAACAAATTATTCCGAAAGGATTTGTTCTTGGAGAAGCGATTTCAAAAAAACATGCATTTTGAAGATATAGAACTTATTCCGCAAATATTGCTAGAATGTAAAACGATCGCCCACACGCAAAAGTACCATTATCAGTATTTTGAAAGGCAAAATTCTATTAGCAAAACGCATACAGAGAAAGGTTTGGATATTTTTAAGGCCGTAAAAAATGTAGCGGTAGCATTTAAAAATTCTGATTTTGCAGATTTGGAATTAGAACTGAAACGGTTTTTTATATTTGAAGGTGTTTATAGTTTTTTGGCTTATTATGCTTTTGTAAAAAATGAGCAAACTGCTGAAATTTTATTTAAAGATTATCTAGAATTTAAAACAGAAAATCGCATTAAACTTGGTGAAATTTTGCGTTATAAAAGGTTTGGTAAAAATTATCTCTTATCTTTGCCACGAAAAAAAATGATATATTATTTATTCTGTTTTTGTGGAATGCAGAATTGGATAAGGAAAATTATATAAAACACAATCTCTTTTGATGCAATTTTTACATCCTGTTTACACGATTACCATCATAATTCTAATTGTTTACAGCTTTTTGGAGGTTTATGCTAATGAATTTAAAATCTACAAAAGTGTTTGGATTGTAGTTTTAATCTTAATATTGCTAGCCGGTTTTAGAAAAGGAGTAGGTGCAGATTATCCTGTGTATGAGCAGATGTATAGTTTTTTTCCGCTGAATACTAATTTCGGGGAACTATTTTCTAAGGCCCTTTTTCAAAATAATAATTTGGAGATTGAGTGGTTTTATTTGTTTTTCAACAATATATTTTTTCTTATTGGTTTGCCATTTTTTATCTTTACGTTGTTTGTTTCCATCGTAGCAATCGTTCCGAAATATTATGCGATGGAGAAAAATGTGGTTTTTCCTGCAACAGCCTTGATGTTGTATGTAATACCTGCGTATTTTCTTTCAGATAGTGGGCAAATGCGGCAAGGTTTAGCAATGGGTTTGTGTATTTTTTCTTTTAAATATATAAAAGAGAGAAATTTGTTAATGTTTATAATCATTATGTATTTTGCATTAGGTTTTCATAAAACTGCAGCAGTTTTTTTTCCTGCATATTGGTTGGTAAGAGTGAAACTCAACAAGACGAGAATAATTGCGATTGTTTTGTTTTGTATGATTTTGTCGCCTTTTGAGATTTATAATAATTTAGGATTTCTAAATGCAATAGCGCCGCAAGAGGTTTACCAAGGTTATTCGGATTATGTGAATGTGCAAGTAGAACAAACGGGAGCTATAAAATTTTTAGATTTAATAAGTTTACTTTATTTATTTTTCATTTTAACGTTTGATGAAGAATCTTGCAGAAGAATTCCATATTATGAATATATGCGCAACTTAGGATTAATAGGGATTTGTATATTTTTTATAATGAGAGGAAGCCCTATATTTTCTACCAGATTGCCTGCTGTTTATTTAGCGTTTGCAGCATTTATAATTCCAAATAATTTGGCTATAATACAAAACACTGCTTATAAAAAATTTTTGCATATAATATTGGTGATTTTCGTGATTTTTTATTACTTTGTTTTTACGCAATATCAGGGTGCAAGTGGCCGTTTTACGCCGAATAGTTATAAAAGTTATCTTTGGAATTAGGATTATGGAAAAATTAGAAATTTTTTTGACAACAATGCATTTTCCAGTTTTTTGGATTAAATTATTATTGGGATTTTTGTGTTCATTTGCAATTACGTTTTTCTCTATTCCTGCTATTATAAAAATATCTATGAGAAAGAATCTGATGGATGAACCAGGCTCTAGAAGTTCTCATCTGCGGAAAATATCTAATCTTGGTGGTATTGCTATTGTTTTTTCACTTTGTGTTTGTGCACCAATTTTCGCAAATAAACTTTTTAATGAGTACAAATTTCTATTCGCATCACTTATAATTTTGCTTTATATAGGTGTGATGGATGATATTATGATTATGCGGGCGTACAAAAAATTGATTGCCCAGGTACTCGTTTCACTGCTTATGGTGATAGGTTCAGATGTGAGAATAGGGAGTTTGTTTGGTGTTTTTGGTATTAATGAATTAAACTATTGGTTTAGTGTTGTTTTTACGGTAGTCACTTTTGTGATTTTAATTAATGCTTTTAATTTAATTGATGGAATTGATGGATTAGCAGGTATGTACTCTGTTGTATGCAGTATATTTTTTGGTGTCAGTTACTTTCGTTTGGGACCTTATAACTATCCTTTGGTGATATTATCTGCGATTATTGTTGGCTCTGCTATTGCTTTTTTATATTATAATTTATCTAATTATAGAAATAAAAAAATATTTATGGGCGATACAGGATCCATGGTTTTAGGTTTTTTGCTCGCATTTACAGGAATTTGTTTTATAAATATCTTTATAGATAGAAAAATAGTAAATATTCCCCATTACCATTTGGAAAGTGCGCCTGTAATTGCAGTTGCGATATTAATTTTACCTATAGTTGATACTTTGCACGTTATTTTAATAAGAATATTTACGGGTAAGTCACCTTTTGATGCAGATACCAATCATATCCACCATAAACTCTTACGTTTGGGTTATACACACAGAAGATCTACATTTTATATCATTGCTTATTATTTATTAATTGTCGCATTTGCCTATTTTTTTAGACATTTAAATAATAATCTTTTACTATTTTTGATTATGTTTTTTGGTTTTGTGGGTGCTATAATTCCGGAAATTAAATATAAATTGAAAAAAACCAATTAAATCTGTATTTTTGCAACCTTTATACACAACTATGAAATTTCTTAAGTTTATATTAATTTTATTTTCTGGATTTTTACTTACATCATGCGTTACATCTAAAGATGTGCGATATTTTCAACCTAGTGAAAGTTTGGTGATTAACGAAGAAGGACTTGTGCCATACAATATACCAGAATATAGAATCACGCAAAACGACATTCTTACGTTGAATATTGTGACCACGCCAAAAGGAGATGCTGCACAATTTTATTCTTCTTTAAACACGAGTAGTTCTGCTAATAATCCTAATATTACTGGTGTTTCAACTGCAGGAGTGGGATCAAGTTCAGGAAATGCAAGTATTTATTTTAATGGTTTAAAAGTAGAGAGAGATGGCGATATTAATATTTTTGGTATCGGCTATATAAAAGCAGAAGGAAGAACAATAAAAGAAGTTTCAGAAGAAATACAACAAAAAGTAAATGAAAATTTCTTAGATGGAAAATCTCAAGTTAGATTAAGCCTTGGTGGCATCACTTATACCATAATTGGCGATACAGAAACCGTGGGCATCACAGGTGAAAAAATTGCGCACAAGAACACTTTAACACTAACAGAAGCACTTGCAGATAACGGCGGACTAAACAGAACGGTAGATAAAACCAACATAGAAATCCACCGAAAATTACCCGAAGGCATAAAGATAGCACGCATTGATCTTACCAGACAAGATGCGATGAACTCGCCCTATTATTGGGTGCAAAATGGGGATGAAATTTATTTGAGCACCAGACCGAAAAATCTTAATGGATTCGGTAAAGACCCCATACAGACTATTACTACAGGCGTTGGTGTAATTACCACAGCACTTTCTATATATTTAATTCTCTCCAGACTATAAGCCTATGATTCCAGAAAGTATAAAGGCAGACAGCCCCACGAAAGAGAAAATAGGAACATTCGCCTTTTTTGATATTGAGCATTTTCTTCGAAAACTACTCAAATATTGGTATTGGTTTGTTTTGATGGGAATTATTGGCTATGGCATTTCTTACATTTATAGTAAATATTACGCACAAAGAATCTACGCATCCAATCTTTCCTTGAGTATTTCTAACAATACAGCAAGTTATTTCACACCAAACCAATCCATCAATTTTATTTGGGGGCAAACAGGAAATCAGGACGGTGTATTTTTAAAAAAAATGCTCCTTTCCAGAACACATAATGAATATTTGGTGAAACAGTTGGGTTTATTTTATAACTATTCCACAAAAGGTCTCATTAAAGCAACATATTTGGATAAAAATGATTCGCCTGTTTTCATGGAAATAGATAAAAACCATTTACAGCAGGTTAATTATGCTATTACTTTGATACCAAAAGGTGGCGATAGATATGAAGTGGAACTTCCAAATGAAGGCCAATCTACCTATCTCTACAATTACACCGCAGAAGGCTTTCAAAGCGTACCCGCTTTTGCCCGTCCAGGAAATAAAATCATAACCGTAGGCGAGTGGTACACAAGTCCAAATTTGCGCTTTAAACTGGTGAAAAACCCAGAAAAGACACCTATAAAATTAGAAAATATAATCATTTCGCTATCCACTGTAAATGATGCGGTAAATGCGATAGTTAACAGTATCAGTGTAGATTTTGATCGTGAAATTGCCTCTATTATGATTATTACCAAAAGAGGTTATAATCTTAATGGAACTGTTAATTTTTTAAATAAATCAGTCGCAGAACTTATTCAAAAGCGATTAGAAGATAAAAATGTAGTAGATAGAAATACTGCCGATTATATTGATTTGAATCTAAAGAAGATTAGAAAAAAACTAGATTCTAGCGCCGAAAAATTAAATAATTTAAAAATTAATGAAGGCTTATATGATGTCACAAACCGAGATGAAAAATTACTCACCGAAATAAAAGATCTCGACGCAAAAAAGGCAGAACTTATTACTAAAATCAATTCTCTTAATAATATAAGAAATTCTGTTGCGACCGCAAATTTAGACAAATTGATAAGCCTTAATGCAGCAGGAATTGATGATGGTATGTTTGCCGCAACTGTTTCAGAAATGAAAGCACTTTATGAGAAAAGGCGAGAACTAGCAACGATTTATCAGCCAAATTCTGCACCAATGTTAGAAATAAATCGGCAAATAAGTGATGCGCGTGGAAAATCTCAAGGCAGCCTTCAGAAATATTATGGAATATTCGCAGATCAACTTAGCGATATTAATTCAAAAATCGCTTCAGCCGATCATAATTTAACCACATTTCCAGAGAAAGAACGAAAATATTTAGATGTAGAGCGCGGTTATAATATGATTGAGGCCACGTACAATTCGCTTCTTTCCAAACAAAATGAAACTCAAATTCGCTTTGCAGGTAATAATCAATCTGATATAAAAGTAATCGATCCTGCAAAAAATTTAGGCCAATATCCAATCGCGCCAAACATTCAACGTGCAAAGTATTTAATTATAGGCGGGTTGCTACTCATACCTTTGCTTATATTGCTTTTAAGTGAATTGCTTGATAATAAAATTAGAAATATTAAAGAACTTATTCAAGTAACGAAAATTCCACTTTTGGGTGTAATCGGGAAAAATAGCCACGATAATAATCTCACCGTTTTAGAACAACCGAAATCTTCTGTTTCCGAAGCGTATCGCGGTATTCGTGCTAATTTGAGATTTTTGACTAATGAGGAAGATAAAAGTAAAGTAATTTTGGTAACATCCTCCGTCGGAGGCGAAGGGAAAACCTATATTTCTATAAATCTCGCTTCTGTACTTGGCTTAAGTGGTAAAAAAACTATTCTTCTGGGTATGGATTTGCGTAAACCTAAAATATTTGGAGATTTTAAAATAGATAATAAATATGGTATTTCAAATTATCTTACAGGCGAAGTTACAATGGATCAAATTATAAATTCCACAAGAATTAAAGGTTTAGATGTTGCCACTTCTGGTCCAATACCGCCAAATCCTTCAGAACTACTGATGAGCGAGCGAAATATCAATTTAATTTCAGAATTAAGAAAAATATATGATTTTATAATAATAGATTCCCCGCCAGTAGGTTTAGTCGCGGATTCTTTTGAATTGATGAATCATGCGGATGCCACTGTATATGTTGTACGCCATGAATACACAGAAAAATATATGTTGAAGATGATAATGGAGAAATATAGAGACCAAGAAATTAAACATTTGGGCTTAGTTTATAATGATTTCGCTGTACAGCAAGGCTATGGTTATGGGTATGGCTACGGGTATGGCTACGGGTATGGCTACGGGTATTTTGAAGAAGATAAAAATTATGCAGAACCAACCCTAATAAAAATACGGAATAAAATCATGAGAATTTTTAATAAAAATTAGTTTTTAATTTTTAAAAGACACTTAACACTTTCTTTTTAATTTTCTAAAAATATTTAATCCCAATCTGCGTTTTATTACCAATATTTTATGCTTATTTGGGCTTTTTTAACGAAACATTAAGAAGCCCCTTAAAACAAATTTGTTTTATATTTGCAAAAATTAATTTTAAAGGAGCAGAGAAACTCCATTTTATTTAATGAATTTAAAATTTATATACATTTTTTCAGCAATATTCATGCTTACGTTTTGCCAAGCGCAACGCCATGAAATTGGTGTGCAGTTAGGCGCTAGTAATCTCGTGGGCGATATTGGGAACACTTCTTACATTTTGCAAAGGCCGATTGGTGGAAGTTTATCCACTTACGGTATTCCAATGTATGCCGGTATCTTATACAGAATGAATTTTAATCCATACCAAACTGTAAGATTTAACCTGGGTTACAGCCATATTCAGTTTGATGACCGTGTGGCAAAAGAAAACTATAGGCGATACCGAAAACTACACGGTACAAATTCTATTTATGAACTTGATGTGCTGTATGAATATAATTTTTTACCTGTTAATGATGAGCAGAAAAGCCTGCTAAGTCCTTATATTTTCGGAGGACTGGGCGGAATGATTACTTACGTGGCACAAGCAAAAATTGAAAATGATTTTAATAGAGATGCTTCAGGAAATGCAATCGCTCCCACATCTAGCACAGATTTCTTAACTAAAACAACTTACACACAAGGCCAGAAAGCAACAATGTCTATTCCTTTCGGTGTTGGTTTAAAATATAAATTTAATTATAACTGGGCGCTTTTTGGCGAATTTATGTTTCGGCCAACTTTCTCTGATTCAATAGATTATAGCGTAATAGATAACAAAGATGTGAAGGTATCTTACAATAAAGATATTTTAGATGATACAGGCAAAAAATCTCTATTGCAAACGGATCCATATCTTACAGTAGCGCAGCAAAGAGAGGCAGATTTTATAAAAAGCAGACAAGTAGGAAATATTAACTCTAAAGATTGGGTAAATAGTGTCACTATTGGCATTACTTATTCTTTTGGAAGACCACCATGTTATTGTGAACAGTAAAAGTATGACCTTGGCAAAAGACCAAATAAACCTAGAAAATATTCCGCAGCATGTTGCCATTATTATGGACGGCAACGGACGCTGGGCAAAAAGTCGTGGCGAAGAACGCACATTTGGACATAAAAATGCCATAGATGCAGTTAGAAATGCTATAAATGCTTGTAACGAAATCAATATTCCATACCTTACTTTATATACTTTTTCTTCTGAAAACTGGAATAGGCCAGACAAAGAAGTCAATACCCTCATGAATTTGCTTTCTGAAACATTACTTTTAGAAGCAGAAGAAATTCATAATAAAGGCCTTCGGATGCACGTCATTGGTGACGTTGATCTTTTGCCAGATTTAGTGAGAGATCAACTTTATAGTTTAGCAGAAATCACCAAAGACAATAAAAAAGGTAATTTAATATTAGCCTTAAGTTATGGCTCACAAAAGGAAATGTTGAAAGCCGTAAAAGAAATCAGCCAAAAAGTAAAAGATGGTAAATTAGAAGTTGAAGATATTACAGAAAAGTGCTTTGAAAATCATCTTTATACCAAGAATTTCCCACCAGTAGATTTGTTAATTCGAACCAGCGGAGAAGTGAGAATTAGTAATTTTTTACTGTGGCAAATTGCCTACGCAGAATTACAGTTCTTAGACGTTCTCTGGCCAGATTTCACAAAAGAGCATTTTTTTCAATGCATATTAGACTATCAGATAAAAGAAAGGAGATACGGCAAAACTAGCGAGCAACTGCGCATTAATTAAATAAAAGATTTAGGATATATAATGAAGTTTAAATTCTTACCCATCATCATGTTTGTCGTTTCGGCGAATTTCTACGGCCAAGTTACGCCGCCAGAAACCTCTGGAAACACTACCGAACAAACTGAAAAACCTGCCGGAACCTACGTGCTAAAAAACATCATTGTAGATGGTGTGAAAAAATACTCTGCAGACCAAATTCTTCGGTTTACAGGCTTAAGCAAAGGCGAAAGCGTAGAAATACCCGGCATGAAAATTAGTAATGCTATTAAAAAACTTTGGGAAACAGACAATTTTTCAGAAGTAGAAGTCTATGTAGAAAGCGTAGAAGGCGAAAGTGTGGTGTTAAGATTTAACCTTCAAGATTTAAAAGAATTAGGAACAGTAAAATTCACTGGTAAAGGCGTTGGTAAATCTAAAAGTGAAAAACTCGCCAAAGACAACGGTCTCAAGCCAGGCACAAAAATTACTCAAAATCTAATATCAACGCTTAAAACAAATATCCCAAAAGATTATATTAAAAAAGGTTATGCCGATGCAGATATAACCATCGAAGATAAAGTAAATGCAAAAGACCCCAATTTAGTAGATTGGACGATTGAAGTTGACCGAGGCAAAAGAATAAAAATAGATCATATTGAATTTGAAGGAAATAAGGTGGTTTCTGATAGGAAATTGCGCAAAAAGGCTTTCAAAGACACCAAACAAAGAAGAATAAGCATCAGCGGAATTCTAAAACCATCAAAATTTATTGCCAGTAAATACGAAGATGATAAGGAAAATCTTATAAGTTATTACAATTCTCTTGGCTTTAGAGATGCAAAAATTATTTCGGATTCTGTTTACAGAAACAAACGGAATAATTATATGATAGATGTGAAACTAAATGAAGGTAAAAAATACTACATCGGAGACATCACATTTTTAGGAAATACTACTTTTTCTACAGATTTTCTTCAAAAAGTGTTGGGCTATAAAAAAGGTGATATTTATGACGCCGTTGGTTTTAACAAAAAAGTAGGCTTAGATGGCGGTAAAGAAGATGATTCTGATATCAAATCGGTATATATGAATAATGGTTTTCTTTTCTCCAACGTTACACCAATAGAAAAAGCAGTGAAAGGAGATTCTATAAATTTAGAAATTAGAATTAATGAAGGCGAAAAGGCCACTTGGAATCGCGTTACTTGGTCTGGGAATACCACCACACATGATCATGTGATTTTGCGTTCACTTCGTACAAAACCAGGCAATTTATTTAATAAATCAGACATAAAGAGAACGTATTTTGATTTGGCTTCAATGAGTTTCTTTGATCCTCAGCAGATTGGCCAAAACATACAGCCGCATCCAGAAGATAATACGGTTGATTTACATTGGACCTTGGTGGAAAAAGGATCCTCCCAAGTTCAGCTGCAAGCAGGTTATGGCGGTGGGTCATTCATCGGAACGCTTGGTCTAACTTTTAATAATTTCTCATTGAAGAATTTTTTAAAGTTTAAAAATTTTAAACCTATTCCACAAGGAGACGGTCAAACTTTATCTTTAACCGCGCAGGCAGGGCAATATTTTAAAAATTTTGGATTCTCTTTCACAGAACCTTGGCTATTTGGTACTAAACCAACTGCACTCTCTGTCAGTATCAATCAATCTTTGGTGAATTATGGTGCAGTTGCAAATGCAACAACGGGTATTGTTTCAGACCAAAAATTAAATATATTTTCTGCAAGTCTTGGCTTGAATAGATTACTCTCTTGGCCAGACGATTATTTTTCGCTCTACACAGGTATTCAGTATCAAAATTATACTTTTAGTAATTATCCATTTCAGTTTGGTACTAGTACAGAAGAATTTGGCTCGGCCAATAACTTTAGTTTCAACCTTGCTTTAAGTAGAAATTCTGCGGGTGTAGATCCAATATTCCCTACGCAAGGTTCCAATGTAGAAGCATCTGTGAAGTTTACGCCGCCCTATTCACTATTTAATAAAAAAGACTATTCTACAGAAACACCAAGTCAGAAATACAGATTGTTAGAATTTTATAAAGTAAAATTAAAAGCAGATATTTACAACACATTAATTGGTAAATTAGTTTTAAGAAGTTCCGCAGAAATGGGCTTTTTAGATGGTTACAATAGACAATTAGGCGCGCCGCCTTTTGAAAGATTTTATGTAGGTGGAGTTAATCAAATAGGTGGAAATTTTGACGGTCGAGAATTAATACCATTACGAGGTTATGAAAACGCCTCTTCAACTGGTGGCCAAACGAATGATATCACACCATACGGAGGCGCTACAATTTATAATAGATTCAATTTAGAACTAAGATATCCGATTTCAATGAATCAAACTGCAAAAATTTATGCCTTAACTTTCTTAGAAGCAGGAAACGCGTGGAATAGTTTTGGTACCTATAATCCGTTTCAATTAAAAAGATCTGCAGGTGTAGGCATCAGAGTTTATATGGGTGCTTTTGGCTTAATAGGATTTGATTTTGCGTATGGTTTTGATAAATCTATTGGCAACACCGATCCAGCAGGTTGGAAAACCCATTTCTTATTGAATCAAAGTTTGTAATTTTTTTAATTAAATTAATCATGAAGCATTTAAAAATTTTCGGCATCTTTTTTATAATGATTAGCGGTTTTGCCAATGCTCAAAAAATTGGCGTTGTAGACACCAACTATATTTTAGAAAAAATGCCCCAATATAAAGAGGCAGAAAGCCGTCTGAATGCGCAGATTTCTACTTGGCAAAGTGAAATACAAACCATGCAAAGTGATTTTGATAAAAAGAAAGCAGCGTTTGAAAATGAAAAAGTACTTCTAGTAGGAGATCAGTTGAAAGAAAGACAAAAGGAAATAGACGATTTAGATAAAAAAATCAAAACCTTAATCAATAGCCGCTTTGGCTCCAATGGCGAAATCAATAACTATAGATCAAGCCTTACCAAGCCTTTTCAAGATCAGATCTGGAATGCCATCAAAACTATGGCAGAAAAAAACAGTTTAGGTATAGTTCTTGATAAAAGCAATAACATTAGTGTAATTTTTTTAGAAAAAAGATACGATTATACAGATAAAGTTTTAGATTTGCTACTTAAAAATCAGCCAAAAACAAATGGAAGTAATAACACTCCCCAAAAAAACGGAAAAATAGGAAGCATTAAAAAAATGAATTCTTCACGAGCCAAAAGCATGGATTCACAAAACAGATAAAAAATCAATCAATAAACAATTTTAAAATTAGTATAGTAAGTTATGAAAAAATTAAGTGTATTATTTGCAGCCGTAGTGATGCTTTTTAGCGTAGGGATGAAAGCTCAAAAAGTAGCATCTATGGATGTAGCAGGTGTTTTGAGTTTAATGCCAGAAAAGAAAAAAGCAGATGAGCAATTAGATGCTTATTCCAAAGCGAAACAAGCAGAAATGCAAAAGGAAGCACAACCTTATCAAGCAATTGCACAAAAATATCAAGAAGAAGCGCCAACGCAAACCGCTGAAGTAAACAAAAAAAGGGAAGCAGAATTGCAGAAAATGCAATCGGAGTTGCAAACGAAAGCAGCAGCTGTGCAAAAAGATGTTGCAGATAAAACAGACGCCACTTATGCCCCAATTGAAGCTAAATTTAATGCAGCGGTAGATAAAGTAGCAAAAGCAAACGGTTGGGATTTTATTTTTGATGCAAACAGCCCAAGTTTAATCTACAAAGCTGGTCCTGATGCAACTGCACTTGTCAAAAAAGAATTAGGTCTTTAATATTTAGATTTTAATTTATAAAACCACTTCTTTTTGAGGTGGTTTTTTTATTCAATGAATCGTACTTTTGTATCAATGGAAAAAGAAATTTCAACCAGTGTCAAAATCCGTTTTAGCGATTGCGACCCAATCGGACATCTAAATAATGTGAAATATTTAGAATATATGTTCAACGCCCGAGAAGACCATGTGGAAGATTTTTATGGTTTCACCTATGAAGCCTGGATGAAAAAAACGGGCTGCACGTGGATTACTATTCAAAATGAAATCGCTTATTTAAAAGAAGTGCGTTACAACCAAAAAGTAGTGATAAGCAGCAAAACAGTTTTCATATCAGACCGAACTTCTACTATAGAAATTTTGATGAAAAGTGAAGACGAGCAAACCATACATGCCGTTCTATGGGTACAAGTAATCTATTTTAATATGAAAACACGCCAATCCGAAATACAACCAGAGGACGTTAAGGCATTATTTTTAAAATTTAAAGTAGATATAGAAGACGCAGATTTTGGAAGTCGTGTAAAATATTTTCGTAAAATGAATAAACAGAAATGAAAAAGATATTAGTTACTGGCGGAAGTGGCCAGCTTGGTCAATGCTTAAAAAAAATTAGTAAAGATTTTTCGCAGTTTGAATTTGCTTTTACAGATTCCAACACGCTAGATATTACAAATGCAACACAAGTTCAAGATTATTTTAGTGATTTTAAACCAGATTTTTGTGTGAATGCCGCCGCATACACCGCAGTTGATTTGGCAGAAAAAGAAAGCGAACTTGCTTTTAGAATTAATGCTGAAGGCGTTTCAAATCTCGCAAAAGCTTGTTCAGAAATTGGTGCCGTGTTAGTTCAAATTTCTACAGATTACGTGTTTGATGGAGAAACCAATCTTCCGTATGACGAAGAAGATTTTACAAACCCACAAGGCGTTTATGGGAAGTCTAAAAGAGAAGGCGAAATTCTCGCATTAGAAGAAAATCCCAAAACCGTGGTCATTAGAACTTCTTGGCTTTATTCAGAATTTAGTAAAAATTTTGTGAAAACTATGCTTACTCTATTTGCACAGAAAGAAATATTGGGTATCGTAAACGACCAATTTGGCCAGCCCACAAATGCAAACGATTTGGCGCAAGCAATAATGAAAATTATTTTATCAGAAAATATAGAACCTGGCATTTTGCATTTTTCAAATTATCCAGAAACAACCTGGTTTCATTTTGCACAAAAAATTGCAGAATACTCTAAAAGTAAAATTAAATTAAACCCAATTACAACGTCCGAATTTCCTACACCCGCGAAGCGACCTGCTCGAAGCACAATGTGTTTAGATAAAATTGAAAAAGATTATGATATAGAATTAAAACATTGGGAAAATAGTTTGGAAGAATGTATCAATAATTATTTATCATAATGAAATATATCAAAAATATTTTTGCACTTTTTTTAATAAATTTTGCATTTTGCCAAAATGTAACTTTAAATAAAGTAGAGAAGGTGGGTACAAATAGCGATAAATTTTTTTATAAAATTAATCCAGATTCTGTAAAATCACAATATTTAGGAGAACTTGATGTTCAAGGGTTTTCTGCTGATGATACCACAGTTTTTGATTTAATTTATAAAGAGGCCAAATCTGTCGGGGCCAATGCTTTTGCATATAAACCCTTCGCAACTATTGATGGTGTCTCAAAAAAACTAGATCCTGCGCACTATTTGTTAAGTTTATACGAAGTTAAAAAGGATGATTTTCCAAAACAATCGAACTTTATCTATATCGTTTCATCCTCCAATAAGCCTCAAAAAATTAGGTTTAACGGAAATGATGTTGAATTGCAACCTCGTTCTTATGTTTTAAAAATGATAAAACCTGGCGAAACTTACCTTATCTCTACAAAAAAGTTTCTAGGCTCGTCAGTAAATGTGCGAAGCGATAAGTATGAAGGCAAGCAATTCTTTTTAATATCTTCTTTTAAAGTTAAAGCTAATCCATACGGAACAGCCGGAATTAATTTTAAATCTGGAGATATTTTAAAACTAGAAAAATCTTATGGCGATTTTTTAACAACTATTTACACTAAATTAGATTGAAAGAAATTTTATTTATGCAAAGATTATATTAAAAGCACTTTATTTTGAAGTGCTTTTTTTATTAAATAGCATCTTGTAAATGTTCTTTCTTTGAGATTTTTAGTTTATGTTTAGTTCTGCTAAAAAATTTTAGAATTGAAATTCAGAGTATTAAGAAGAATTCGTAAAATAAAGGTGTAATAAATTTGGTGATAAGGTAAAATGATTCTACTTTTGCACTCTCAAATCGAAAGAATAGAGGGAGCGTAGGAGTTATAGCGGTTTATTTTTTAATAAATTTATTTAGAAAAAGATTGTGAGTT
>NZ_FNUS01000001.1 GCF_900108025.1 Halpernia humi | reverse complement strand
CCCTCTAGCGCCGATGGTACTGCAACACGCGGGAGAGTAGGTCGCCGCCAGTTTTTTTTATCCCCACACATTTTTTTGTGTGGGGATTTTTTTTGGGCGGAAATCTTGACATTGCTTAATTTCAACAGATCTTGTTCTTCTGTCGGAGATTAATTACTGAATCTTAACAATGATAAGGTTACAAGTTTCAAATAATTGGTTAAATTTCTTTCTCATTATATCAAACAGTTTTTACTTAAGTATTTGATGCTAAAAGAATCATCGAATTGAGGATTTATAGATTTCGAATACCTTTTATAAGTCAATTATTAAATTCAGATAATTTTTAAACCCCAATTTATCCGTTAAAAATTAAAATAGTATATTAGAAACACATTTTTTAATTCAAAGAACTTTACCAGTTAAATAGCAATAGTGTATTCTTAATTAGTAAAGATGATCCAATATAATCTATTTTATTTATGCAACAACACAAAAAACCTACTTCACTTCTACGTTCCTTCGGACTCAAAATGGCAATTGTAATATTAATGAGTTCTATTATAGGTTCTGGAGTTTTTAAAAAAGTAGCACCAATGAGTGAACTTCTTCACGAACCTTGGTTGGTGGTTTTAGCTTGGCTTTTAGCGGGAATAATTATTTTATTTGGTGTTTTAAGTATTGCCGAACTGGCGGTCATGTTTCCGCACTCGGGTGGTGCCTTTAGCTGGTTGGAAAAAATTTATGGCAGAACAGTTAGTTTTCTCTATGGCTGGTCTTGTTTCACGGTGATACAGACCGCTGCCATATCATCAATTGCTTTTGTTTTTGCTGGCGCGCTCGATACTTTTTTTACATTACCACAACTGCCGCAGCAACTGCAGAATATTAGCTTTCTAGGATTGGAACCTTTCTCTAATTTCGGAGGAAAGATTGTAGCCTGTATGTTGATAATCGCACTCACATTGGTAAATGTAAAAGGCGCTAAAAGCAGTGGGAAGATTAGTCTTGTATTTGTATTGCTTATTCTTACTGCTATTTTGCTCATCATTATTTCGGCTTTTGCAAGTTCTCACGGGAGTATCGAAACGTTCGAAACTGTTTCAAAAGATTATCCGCAAGATGGATTTACAGCTATTGGGATTTTCATGGCTATGGTCTTGGCGATGCGAAATGCCTTTTGGGGATATGAAGGCTGGATCGCTTTGGGTTTTATTGGCGAAGAGATAAAAAATCCTGCTAAAAATTTACCCCGCGCCTTAACTATCGGAATTTTATTTGTAATAGTAACCTATTTGCTGATCAACACAGCGTACCTCTATATTATGCCGATTGATGAAATGCTGGCAACTTTGGGTAAGAATGAAAACGGGATTGCTGCGGTAGTTGTCATCAACAAACTTTTTGGAAGTGGTGGTGCATACATCATCAGCGGAATGATCCTCATCTCTACCGCAGGTTGTACAAATGCCACTATTCTGCTTTCTTCCCGAATTTATTATGCGATGGCAAAGAAGGGACTTTTCTTCAAAAGTGCAGCAGAAATTCATTCAACCAACAAAACGCCCCACAATGCTTTAAAGTACCAGTGCATTTGGGCGTGTATCCTTATTTTTTCCGGATCGTTTGACAGCCTTACCGATATGCTGGTGATCACAGGTTTTATTTTTTTCGGTATGGTTGTTCTCGGCGTCATTATTCTGCGTGTGAAAGAACCAAACCTTTTACGAACCTACAAAACCCCCTTTTATCCCGTCATTCCGATCATATTTGTTCTGTTTTGTATTATTCTAATGGTGATCTCACTTGTGGAATCACCAGGGAAATCTTTGATTGGAATTGGATTTATATTTTCCGGTCTGCCATTTTATTACTACTGGAAAAGTAAGGAAAAAGTTGATGCAACTAAAGAGTAAGTTACATTGTAAGTTTATGATGATATAAAAAGGATTGCGTTGGCTTTAAATCGGAAAAAGTGTTATATTTTATGGTCGTAGATATACACCATATTCTTCATCATTTTGCTTTCACAACGCCTTTACGGTCCGCATCAATTCTGCCAAGAAAATTGTAACAGGCTTCGCTGAGCCACGAAATGTAGTGTAGTTATAAAGTTTTTTCAGATCCCATTTCTGATTTTTAAAATCCGCTGATATATATTTTTTCTTTATTTATTTTCTTGTTCTTCTAAAAAGTCTGGATTATTTGAAGTATTGAAACTGAACTGTACCGATTTATATTATACATCAAAATTAATAAGGACAAGTAATTCTTGTTTTCTGCCTCTTTTTCTTTTAAAAATAGATTAATGATATTATATTGAATCAACTCAATCTACCATTTAACTGATGTTCTAGTGTATTATATTACTTTCTAATTTAATATTAAATTATAATTTTTTGATGTATATTTAATTAACTATATAATCAGATCAAATATTTCCGGATGAAATAATGATTTCTAGAAAAAAAAATTATTTTTCATTTTTGTAAATTAGACTGAATAATGAAACTTTTGATTTTTAAAGTAGATAGCATTTTAAATAATGGGAAATAAAATAAAATTTTGATGACTGCTTTAAATAAGTAAATATGGAAAAAAGATGATGGTCTCGTGAGGAATTAATATTAGTGTTCAATTTGTATTTAAAATTGCCATTTGGAAAAATGCATTCTAAAACACCAGAGGTCATTGAAATGGCTAACCTTATTGGCAGAAGTACAAGTTCAATTTCTATTAGACTTGGTAATTTTGCTTCTTGCGATCCTTATCATCAAAATCGCGGTGTTAAAGGAATGGTTGGTGGGATTAAACAATGTCAACCAATCTGGGATGAATTTTTTACAAATCAAGGTGAGTTAATTTTTCTGAGTGAAAGTATTTTAGCAGAAAAAGAAAATCTAACAATTGAAAGCAAATTTGATGAATTGCTATTTGATTTAAGGAATTTAAAAGGGGAAACTAAAATTCGTGAGGTGAAGACAAGAGTTAATCAAAATGTTTTTAGACAAATTGTTGTTGCTAATTATTCTGTTAAATGTGCAATTTCAGGTATTGATTTACCAGAATTACTTTTTGCGAGTCACATCATTCCTTGGTCAAAAAATGAAGAAGAAAGATTAAATCCCGAAAATGGAATTTGTTTGTCTGCACTTTATGATAAGGCATTTGACAAAGGTCTAATCGGGATCAATGAAAAATATAAGATTTTAATCTCTGAAAAGTTAAGAAAGAGGAAAGATGAAGATTACTATGCCAAGTATTTTGAAAGTTTAGAGAACAAATTGATATCACTTCCTCAGCGCTATTTGCCTAAAAAAGAATTTCTTCAATATCATTTGGATACAATCTTTAACTTAAAAAGTTAATACTTTATTTTTTCAAATGTTAAATAGTTCCTTAATTTATCATTCTTAATTTTCTACGTCACTTCTCTGCGTACGAATCTCTCCAAAACCCCCGCAACCCCAATCATCAACAAACACCCAATCGGATTTAGCCATAGAAATTCTAACTTAATGACTTCTGTTACATTTAAAAAATAAAGCAAAATAATGATCGGTTCTACTATTAAAATACTCCACATTGTCGCTTTCCCACCAATTTTGGGAAGTAGAAAGGCAATCGCAAAGACACCTAGAATAGTTCCGTAAAATAAAGAACCAATAATATTCACGGCCTGAATTAAATTTTCAAATAAACTCGCATTGACGGCGAAAAAGACGGCGATCATTCCCCACATTAATGTAAAAAGTCGTGACGCATATAAATATTTTTTATCGGAAATATTCGGCACAAAATTTCTTTTGTAAATATCTACTACCGTTGTTGTTGCCAAAGCATTCAGTTCCGAAGAAGTAGAACTCATCGCAGCAGAGAGGATTACGGCAATTAATAAACCTACAATGCCCGTTGGCAAATAATGTAAAATGTAATAGATAAAAACATAATCTTTGTCATTAGATTCGATGTCTGGCGCAGCCTTGTCAATTATTTTTTTAGCATCTTCCCGAATCACCACTTCCTTTGCTTGCAAAACTTTTAATTCCGACATTACAGCGTCTGAATGCCCATTTTCCCATTCTGCTATTTTTTCTTTTTTCTCTTGATAAATTTTATCAAAATCTGCATTTAATGATTTGTATTCAGTATTATTTTGAAGTTTTTGAGATAATGGATTAAAGTTTAAAGGCGTTTTTTCAAACTGGAAAAAAACGAAAACCATCACGCCAATAAAAAGAATAAAAAACTGCATTGGGATTTTAAATAAACCATTAAAAAGCAGTCCCAATCTCGCTTCTTTTAAACTTTTCCCAGTTAAATATCGCTGAACTTGGCTCTGATCGGTCCCAAAATAACTCAAAAATAAAAAAGTTCCACCCAATAACGCAGACCAAATATTGTAGCGGCTATTTAGATCAAATTTAAAACTTACGGGGTTTATTTTGCCCATAGAACCAGAATATAAAAGAGCGTCGTTCAAATCTAAAGGTAAATTTTTTAGAATTAAAAAAAACGCCAAAAACATCCCGATAAAAATCACAATCATCTGCTGTTTTTGCGTTTGGCTTACCGCTTCCGTTCCACCAGCCAAAGTGTAAATCGTCACCAAACTGCCGATAACAATATTGGTCAACATTAGATTCCAACCTAAAATTGTTGACAAGATTATGGCAGGCGCAAAAATGGTTATTCCTGCGGCCAAACCTCTTTGAATTAAAAATAAAATGGCGGTTAAAATTCTGGTAGAAAGTCCGAATCTTTTTTCTAAATATTCATAAGCCGTTAAAACGTTCATTTTGAAGAACTTGGGAAGCACCCAAACGCATAAAATAACCATTGCAATCGGTAAACCAAAATAGAATTGCACAAATCCCAAACCATCATTATAGGCTTGCCCAGGCGTAGATAGAAAAGTAATTGCACTCGCTTGAGTCGCCATAATACTCAACCCAACCATCCACCACGGATTGGTTTTTCCGCCTAGAAATGATTCGGAAGTTTTTATTTTTTTCGATTTATAAATGCCATAAATCACAATAAATAGCAAAACGAAAATGAGAACTAACCAGTCTAATTGCTTCATTTATAATGATTTTGAAAAATTAGCATCGCGATGATCAACAAAAAAGTAAACATCAAAAGTGAAATATAAAGTTTTTTCCAGTTTGTATTTTTTTCTTCGTTCATATTTAAACACCTTTTATTTATAATTATCAGCACACAGATTTCACAGATTTTCACAGATTAAAAATTATTTAAAACTTTAATTTTAGAAATTAAAAATAACTTTTTCCTATCGTAACGAAAAAAAAATCTGTGGAAATCCGTGAAATCTGTGTACGATTTTTTTAATATCTATTTTTTGGTATTTCCCAAAGCCAAAATATTCATAAACAATTTATAAGCACCCGGAACACCTGCAGGCAATTCTCTGAAGAAAGACAATCCTGTGTAAACATAAGTACCTTTTCCATATTTTGCCACTAATAAAATCCCTTGTTTCGGAGATTCTCCCGCATCATTTCCTTCTAAAAGCGGAACAAATTTTTTATCCCAACTGTCCGCAAAATACAAACCTCTTTCTTGAATCCAATTATCAAAATCTTGCTCAGAAATTTTATTTGGAGTATTAAAAACAGGATGATTTGAAACCAGCATTTTTAATTTTGCATCTTCCTCAGAAATTCTATTTCCACCCAATTTTAATTGTAATGGCGCAATTTCATCGGTTAAAAGTCCTCGATTTGTTTGATATTGATTCACTATCAAACCTCCGTTTTCTACAAACTTCCAAATATCTTTGTTAATAACTGCCATTTCAGAATTAACGTTGTAAGAACGAATCCCCAAAATTAGAACATCATAATTTTTCAAAAGAGAGGGATTCCAGGTTTTTATGTCTAATTCTTTAACCGGCAAACCAATGGCGCGCAATGATGATGGAATTTCGTCTCCCGAACCTTTAATATAAGCAATTTTAACATCGGGAATTTTTAAATCTAAATTTTGAATTTTCACTTGCGCATTTTTAATCCAAATTTGTCTCTTTATATGCGGATAATCAACAACATTTAATGATTGGTTGTAAGTTTTACCATTTGATTCTACAACGGCTTCTAAATTTGAAGTCGTATTTTTCGAAAGGGGCTCCACAGTGAAAATTAATTTTTTCTTTTCTCCAATTTCTTTGAAATTTACGTTTTGGGAAGGCGAAATTTTCCAATCTTTATCAGATTTTAATGAAACTTTTGCTTTAGAATTCCCACTAAAATTTTGTAATTCTATTGTAATTTCTTTCGCTTTGGCGTTAAATATATAGTTTTCCTGTTCGAAATTAGCGACAAAAGCCGGAACGGTGTAAAATGGTTCGTATCGTTCACCAATAGAAGGATTTGTTGTTTTTTGCTGAAGCGGAACATTAAAATCAATTTTTGTAGAACCAAAATCGATTGTGATTTTTTTATTAATCGCGGTTGAAATCTCCGGTAAACCAATATCTTCTTGGTTTTCTACAACATACAAATTGTCTTTTGGCAATTTCTTAAGATAATAAGGATTAGAAATTTTTTCGTTCGTGATTTTATATTTTTGATTTTCTTTAAAATCTTCTCCTGCGGAAATTTCTTTTGTAGAAGCATCATCAAAGGAAAACTTCAGATTTTTACCACTTCTATTTGCAATTTCTATGATGGTCGGGATTTCTTCATTTAAAGTTCCGAAAGTGTTTTTCGTAGTCCATTCAAAATAAATACCTTGGGATTTTAAAATTAAATCTTTTACCGCTTCTAATTTTAAATCTTTGGGATTGTCTTTTTGAAGTAAATCGTATAGTTGTAGCAAATTATTTAATGAAAGTTCAGGATTTTTAAAATTATAATCTGCGACAGTTTTATCGATCTGGTTTTGCAAAGGTTTATATTCTGATTTTAAATTTATGCCATCAAAAATATCATTCGTTTTTGGTGGGTCGCCTTTCAAAAGTTTCAAATATTCTAAATCGTTACCTCTTTCCAAAGCCATTCCGAAACCTTGGCAAGCGTGCTTGCTGCGGCTTTTAGAAGAAATTTCATTATTAGAAATCCCCAAAAGTGGATAGTAATTACCCACATTGATAGAAATTAAATCTTTTTTATCTGCTTTATCAAAATTTTCTTTGCTGCCATAAAACCACCAACTTGTATTAAAAAATAACCTTTTTGGTTGCCAAATTTTCACATATTTCAACTGTTCTGGGAATGCGTTTTTGTCACCTGCCAAATCGAAGGCTTCCATCGCCAAAATTGCGGATGCCGTGTGATGGCCATGTGTTTGGCCATTAGAATTCGGATCGAAACGGGTAATAATAATTTCTGGTCGATTTTTGCGAATCGCCCAAACCACATCCGACAAAACTTTCTGTTTGTCCCAAAATCCAAAGGTTTCATTTGCTGTTTTAGAAAACCCAAAATCCATCGCTCTTGTAAACCATTGTCTGCCTTGATCTACTTTTCGGGCTTCCAAAAGTTCTTGAGTGCGGAGCAAACCAAGTAAGGCGCCTTTTTCTGTCCCGATGAGATTTTGTCCGCCGCCGCCTCGGTTTAAAGATAAATAAACCGCATCTACGTGTTTTTCGTGCGTCAACCAAGAAATTATTTTGGTGTTTTCATCGTCCGGATGTGCTGCCAAATACATTACTGTCGTATTATTTTGCAAGCGAAGTAAATCGTCATAGACTTCGGAAGAACTATTTGCGACCGATTGTGCTGAAAATGGGGTGCAAAGAAAAAGCGCAATCCCAAATAAAAATTTTACCATTTGCTAAAGTTAAAAAGTTATTTTAAAAAATGGTAAAAAATTTTTATGTAGTCAAAATAAATTTTAAAAGAAGTTTGCTAAAATTTTTGTGAAATAAACACTTTAAAAACGGCTCAAAATTCCCCAAGAAATTTTGGTAGATTTCAAATTAAAAGCCTCGCCAAATTGTGAACCATTAGAAATCTGTAAACTCATTAATCCGATGGGCAAAAAGAATTTAAAGCCAAATCCCAAACTGTATAATTTAACTTGTCCTGCTAAAGTTGGGTTGTTCAGAATCGCGTATTGGCCAAAAACATCAAAGAAAGTTTGTGGATTTACAAGATAACGGTATTCTGCACCGCCGTACGCGTAAAAGTCTGCGTACAAAGAGTTTTCATTAAAACCGCGCAAAGAATTCCAGCCGCCAAAGCGGAATAATTCATTCGTATTAAGTTCGTTTTTGGCATTGATGAGTGCCGATTCTCCATTGAGATTGAGGTAATGGTTTCCCGACAAATGAAAATTATTTTCCGCGCTTAGAAAATATTGAATTTGATTAAATTTTTGATCCGTATAATTGGCGCGTAAATAATCGATATTTGTAATGACGCGCGTTTGATATTGAAAAATTTCAGTTTCTGTTGGTTTCGTAAATTGATACCAAATGCCAATGCCTTGCTTTGTATAATCTTTTCCGGCCGTGTAAAGCGAATCTAAAACCGCAGATGTTTCAAAAGTGCCACGAATTCCGATTTTTTGATTGCTCGAAATATGATAATAAAAACCTGGAATAGCTTTCACAGTCGCAAATGTGGAATCTTGTCGGTAAATATTTACGTTTAAATTTAAGCCA
Organism: Halpernia humi; assembly: GCF_900108025.1. Classification (GTDB taxonomy): domain Bacteria; phylum Bacteroidota; class Bacteroidia; order Flavobacteriales; family Weeksellaceae; genus Halpernia; species Halpernia humi. The sequence goes on along the minus strand of NZ_FNUS01000001.1, from coordinate 1,050,400 downwards.
ATTTTTGAATTAAATAAATACGGAATATCCGTTCCTAAATTGAACGTTTGTCCGCTATCCGGATTTCTTTGCCAGAATAAACCAATGGTTTCAAAGCCGTTGAAAATATTTTTTAAATTCAAATTTAATGAGCCATTTAAAGTGAATTTATCTGTTTTGTCATTCCCAAAGCCGATAATTCCGTCAAAAGTGCTGTTGACTTTTTTCTTTAAAAATAAATATATTTCTGTAGAATCTCTTTTAAATAAAGTTTGCGGCGGCCTTTCTAGAAGCACAAATGGGTGATTTTGCAGGCTGCTGTTTATTTTAAGTAAAGTTTTATCGTCATAAGTTTTATGCAAAAAATCTTGCTCCAAATTTCTCACAAATCGCTTTGGAACTTTGTCGTAATCTTTTAAAACAAACTTATCAATTGTGCGTTTTTCTGAAAGTGAAATTTCTAGATCTACTTGCGGAATTTTGTTTTTAAAACCTTTAAATTTTGTTTTTACACGATTAAAAGAATAGCCTTTGTCGCGGTATTTTTGATTGATATTTTGCTTTAAAGAATCTAAATTTTTGGTTGTAAAATTTTCTGATAAATTGAGTTGTTTCGCCAAAGAATCTGAAAGATGAACTTCTGCAATATTGAAATTTTGTTTTTTATCAAAGAAAATTTCTGTGGTGTTTTTAGTTTTTTTTACGTTCGTAACTTCCGTTAAATAATAAGAATTCTGCGAAAGCGAATCTAAAAATTTTGCTGCCGAAAGCGAATCTGAAACTACTTTTTTTTGATTATTTTGAATATCAATCAGAATGAATTTTTTTTCTTGCGCGTGCAAAGAAAAATTACAAATAAATAAGAAAAAGTAGAGAAGATATTTCAATAATTTAATTTAATTAAAATTGATATTTAATTTTATTTTCTCAAAAGAACAATATTTAACTTGCAGCATAATGTGATTTATATTGTAAAAATTTGCACTTTTGTGTTTAACTAAAAACAATATTTAATCTAATTTATTATAATTCCGCATTAGTTTTTCATAGAAATTCTGTGGTAAAATCCATTTTAAAGGTACGCCAATTTTTTGCCCAAATTTGCCAAAATAATAATGCGCTTTCCAGGATTTTTTATGGATTAAGTTTTCTACAAAATGCGCAACTTCAATCGGCGCTGTGCCATCTTTTACGTGGCTGTTCATTTGCGCGTACACTTTTTCAAAAACAGTTTTGTAGGCTTCGGAAACTTTTGTTTGAACTCTGTTTTCTGCAATATTTGTTTTGATATCGCCCAAATGCAAACTGCAAACTTCAATATTCCAAGGTGAAACTTCGTAGCGAATGGCTTCTGTTACTTTATCTAAAGCCGATTTTGAGGCAGAATAGAAGCCGCGAAAAGGCAAGCCCATTTCGGATCCAATACTTGAAATATTTATGATTCTTCCATTTTTTTGCGCACGCATATTTGGTAAAACGGCGCTCATCATCATGACAGAACCGGCTAAATTTAGATTAAATAATTTTAATATATCTTCTTGCGATGCGTCTTCTATAGGGCCAACCATGCCGATTCCAGCATTATTTATAAGTAGATCAATATTTTGAGTTTCTTTTAAAATTTCGGAAATCGCATTTGAAATTGATTCTTTTTTAGTAACATCTGCGGAGATAGAGGTGAAATATTGATTTTCCGTAAAAGTTCTGCTCAAGCCGAAAACTTGATGTCCTTTTTTACCAAAATATTCTGCAAGAGCAAAACCGATTCCGGCGGAACTTCCTGTGATAATTATTGTCATTAATTTTAAGTAAAAAGTAAAATTTAAAAAGTTTGTGCGTTATTTTGTAAAAACCTTAAGTTGAAATCTAATATCCGCGCAAATTATCCAAAATAACTTTGTCTTTTTCTGAAGGCGTCAATTGGTAATTGAAACCTGGCAAGGCGGGTTCCCAATCGCCATAGCCAGAATTTGGTAAAACTATGAATTTTTTCCCGAATTGTTTAGCGTTTTCATCAACCAACGCATTGCGTTCTGCTTGTGGTTTTTTATTAAAAATTTTAGAAAAATCTGCTAAATTATCGCCTAGATAGATAATAACATTATAATTTTTTAGAACTTCTAGTCGTCGTGCTTCTTTGTCGGACGTTGTAGTTTTGGTTAGTAAATGCGCTTCGTCTGCAAAGGGAAAACCTAGGTTTTGAAGGTTTTTTAAAGTGCCGGCTCTGTCATTTTCGTCTCGATTGGTGATATAAAAAACGGTGATGTTTTTTGATGCGGCGTAATTGAATAAATTTAATGAACCGGGATAGGCTTTTGCTTCTGCTTTGGCCGTCCAATTTTTCCAAGTTTGTGGGTTGTAGTCTTTTCCGTTTTCTGCTTCGGTTACGGCGTAGGGGGAATTATCTAAAAAAGTCTCATCAATATCGGTAATTATAGCCAAAGGTTTTGTAGATTTTGTTTGCAGATTTTCATCAATTCTCATTTGTGCAATATTGTAGGCTTGGTAACAAAGTGCACGAAATTCGCCCGCATTTTGCTGCCAAAGGGCAGAATAAATTTTTCCGTTAAGTGTAATATTATTTAATGATTTGCCCGACGTTGCCTTTTGATTTTCTGGCAATGTATTGATGGATACTTTGCAAGAAGTCATTAGCAATAGTAGAACGGGTAAAATGGCAATTTTATGGAATTTCATTTATTAGATTTTAGACCACAAAAGTAGTAAAAGTTTTATGTTTTAAAAGTTATAATTATTAATAGTTAAAGTAGATATGAAATAAAAATCTGAATTTCGACGCAAATAGTATGATTTTTTTAATTGATGGAACGTTAAAGAGATTGTTCATAAATTTTAGAATTTTGATGGTGAAAGTTTAAATCAATCTTTTTTGTTCAGGATTCAATTTTTGTGATTTTTGTTGAATTTACGGCTATCATTTTCTTCTATAATTAGGAATTTTTTTGGTCAAAAAAAATCCCTGATCTTAAAGAAATGGGATTTTATGATTTTATTTTTAATTTGAATGTTTTGGTTTATTTAAGCTTAAAATAATGTAATATTTTCTTGTTTTTATAAAATTAATTTAAAAAGTTATTTTGAAGGATAATTAATCGCTTGGTCTAATTCGATGGGATTATTGTAATCTCTGATTAATTTTTGTTGTTTAGCGATTACTTCTTTTTGGTTATTTAATGTGACTTTTGTTCCATCTTTTAGTATTGCATAATTATCTGACGTTAATGTGATATTCATATTTTTTAAAAAAGCCAAAGGATCATTATAATACATCATTTTGGTTTTGACATATTTTTCTTTAAGGATTAACACTGCTTTTGATATAAAAAATGAAGGAACAGGACTTTTTACGGTTTCCGGAAAATTTTCAGATCTTATCAATTTAAAATTATAATTTCCCTTCGAATCAGATAATTCCATTATAATGCCCGGAAGCCCATTAAATTTGTATGGTCCTTCGGGAAACGGAATTGCTTCTGCAAACCAAGCCGTCCAATGTCTTCCTCCCCAACTGGTTTCTGCCTTTTGAACACTGTATTGACCGAGCGTTTTTTTATCTTTAGAAAGTTTCCATTTCTGTTTGTCCACAGATTTTAGATGGATCATATCATATTGCAACAACTCATAATTGTCATAATTTTGGCTGTTTTTATCGTGAATTATGATATCACCCAGACTGCCTTTACTATTCTGCTCCGTCATCTGCACATTATTGGTCATAAGAGAATCCATGATAAAATAATCTCTGCCATAATATTCTACATTTTCCGGGTTTATATCCAAATGGTAAAATTCTTTAGTTATTATATTTGATGTAGAATCTTTTTTATAATTTACTTCATAAATGAAACGGTGGGTTTGAGCGGAAGTTCCAATATACAAGAATAAGAAGACTGCAATAAAGTGTTTCATTAGTTAAATTTTGATAAAAATAGTGAATTTTTGGTATCAAGATTCAAGGTTTAGTGAGATTTTATTTTTTGAAAGAAAAAATAAACCCGAACCTAGCCCTGATAGGAACGGCATCCTTTTTCTTTTTTTAACAAAAAAAGAAAAAGATAGAGTGGATAGCAGGTAGAGTTTTCGGACGATGTAAAATTAGGATGCTCCAAAAAAAATCCCAAATCTTAAAGAAATGGGATTTTATAATATAAGTTTTGATGTTTTGCCGAAGCAAATTGCATCATACTTTGATTTCTACATCAACGCCTGAAGGCAATTCTAATTTCATTAATGCATCTACAGTTTTAGAAGAAGATGAATAGATATCCATCAATCTTTTGTGTGCAGATAATTGAAATTGCTCTCTTGCTTTTTTGTTAACGTGCGGAGATTTCAGCACTGTGAAGATTCTCTTGTTAGTTGGCAATGGAATTGGTCCGTTTACCACTGCACCTGTAGATTTTACAGTTCTCACGATTTTTTCAGCAGATTTATCTACTAAATTGTAATCGTAAGATTTTAATTTTATTCTTATTCTTTGTGACATTTTACTTTAATTTAGAGATTAACCTTTTGCTTTTGCAATTACGTTTTCGGCAACATTTGAAGGCGCAGCTTCATATTTTTCAAATTCCATTGTAGAAGTTGCTCTACCAGAGGAAAGTGTTCTAAGTGAAGTTACGTATCCAAACATTTCTGCTAAAGGTACGAAAGCTTTAATGATTTTCGCATTATTTCTGTCGTCCATTCCGTTGATGGTTCCTCTTCTTCTGTTAAGGTCACCTACGATATCTCCCATGTATTCTTCTGGCGTAACGACTTCTAGTTTCATGATTGGTTCCATAATGACTGGTTTCGCAGCGCGCCCTGCTTCACGGAAGCCTAATTTTGCAGCCAATTCAAAAGATAATGCATCAGAATCTACAGGGTGGAAAGAGCCATCTTTCAGAACAACTTTAAATCCTTCTACTTCAAAGCCTGCTAAAGGTCCGTTTTTCAAACTTTCTTTGAAGCCTTTTTCTACTGCTGGTATAAATTCTTTTGGAACGTTACCACCTTTAATTTCGTTTACAAATTCTAAACCTGGTTTGTTATCTTCTGCAGGTCCGAGTGTAAATACGATGTCTGCAAATTTACCACGTCCACCAGATTGTTTTTTGTAAACTTCTCTATGGTTTGTAGTTGCTGTAAGATTTTCTTTGTATTCTACTTGAGGCTCACCTTGGTTTACTTCAACTTTAAATTCTCTACGCATTCTGTCAACCAAAATGTCTAGGTGTAATTCACCCATTCCAGAAATGATTGTTTGCCCAGAAGCTTCATCAGTTTTAACTTGGAAAGTAGGATCTTCTTCTGCTAATTTAGCTAAAGCATTTCCCATTTTATCTTGATCTGCTTTAGTTTTAGGCTCTACCGCGATACCAATTACTGGATCTGGGAAAACCATAGATTCTAAAACAATCGGGTGTTTTTCATCACATAAAGTATCACCAGTTTTAATGGATTTAAATCCAACTGCTGCACCAATATCTCCTGCTTCAATATATTCTACCGGATTTTGCTTGTTAGCGTGCATTTGATAGATACGCGAAATTCTTTCTTTGCTGTTTGATCTAGTGTTTAAAACATAAGAACCAGCATCAAGTCTTCCGGAGTATGCTCTAAAAAATGCTAATCTTCCTACGAAAGGATCGGTTGCGATTTTAAATGCTAAAGCTGAAAATGGCTCGTTAACACTTGGCTTTCTAGAAACTTCCTCTTCAGTATCTGGGTTTGTACCAACAATATCATCTTTATCCATTGGGGAAGGAAGATATTTACAAACTGCATCCAACATAAATTGTACGCCTTTGTTTTTAAATGAAGAACCACAAGTCATTGGGATAATAGATAAATCAATGGTTGCTTTTCTTAAGGCTTCATTAATTTCGTCTTCAGAAATTGAATCTGGATCTTCGAAGAATTTCTCCATCAAAGTATCATCATAATCTGCAACAGCTTCTACTAATTTTTCTCTGTATTCTAGAACTTCTGCTTTCATATCTTCAGGAATATCTACAACTTCGTAAGTTGCACCTTGCCCTGCTTCATCCCAAACGATTGCTCTATTTTTAATTAAATCTACAACGCCTTTGAAATCTTCTTCGGAACCAATTGGCAAAACGATAGGGACTGCATTAGAACCTAACATTTCTTTTACTTGATTGACTACCATTAAGAAATCTGCACCTTGACGATCCATTTTATTCACGAATCCTAAACGCGCTACTTTATAGTTGTCTGCTAGTCTCCAGTTGGTTTCAGATTGTGGTTCTACACCATCAACTGCGGAGAATAAAAATACTAAACCATCTAAAACTCTTAAGGATCTGTTTACCTCAACCGTAAAATCTACGTGTCCTGGTGTATCAATAATGTTAAAGTGGTAAGGCTTTGTTTCAGGTAATGGTTTACCTTGATTTGTAGGAAAATTCCACTGGCAAGTAGTTGCTGCAGATGTAATGGTAATACCTCTTTCTGCTTCTTGCTCCATCCAGTCCATTGTAGAAGCGCCATCATGTACTTCGCCAATTTTATGGTTTACACCAGTGTAAAATAATATTCTTTCCGTAGTTGTAGTTTTACCAGCATCAATATGCGCGGCAATTCCTATATTACGTGTAAATTTTAAGTCTCTACTCATTTTTTAGAATCTAAAGTGTGAAAATGCTTTGTTCGCTTCTGCCATTTTGTGAGTGTCTGTTTTTTTCTTCACAGCAGCACCCTCTTCTTTTGCAGCAGCAATAATTTCTGCAGCTAATTTATTAGCCATAGATTTATCATTTCTTGCAGTAGAATATTTTATTAACCATTTCATTGCCATAGAGATTTTTCTATCAGCACGAATTGGCATAGGGATTTGGAAGTTTGCGCCACCAACTCTTTTCGATCTTACTTCTACGTGAGGCATCACATTAGTAAGAGCGTCTTTCCAAATTTCTAAAGAAGTTTTTTCATTGTCTCCTTTTTTACTTTCTACGATTTCTAATGCATCGTAAAATATTTTGAATGCGATGGATTTTTTACCATCAAACATTAAGTTATTCACAAATCTAGTTACCAATTGATCATTAAATTTTGGATCTGGCAACAACGGTCTTTTTTTCGCTTTTGTCTTTCTCATTGTTTCTTTACCTTTTTAATGATTATTTTTTCTTGGCTGGTGCTGCTGCTCCTGGTTTAGGGCGTTTTGCTCCATATTTAGAACGTCTCTGCGTTCTTCCACTTACACCTGCGGTGTCTAATGCACCTCTTACGATGTGGTATCTTACTCCCGGTAGGTCTTTCACCCTTCCGCCGCGTACCAATACTATCGAGTGCTCTTGGAGGTTGTGTCCTTCGCCCGGGATGTAGGCGTTAACTTCTTTTCCGTTAGAAAGTCTTACCCTTGCTACTTTACGTAGTGCGGAGTTAGGTTTCTTAGGAGTTGTGGTGTATACTCTCGTACAAACACCTCGTTTTTGTGGACAAGAATCCAAAGCAGCCGATTTACTCTTCTTGGTGAGTGCGACTCTTCCTTTTCTTACTAGTTGTTGAATAGTAGGCATTAAATTGCTTTTTGTTTTTTATAATTCAGGGTGCAAAAATAAGAAATATTTTTGATTGGACAATATATTACGTAACTTTTTATAAATCAATTGAAAATATTTTTAATATTATAATAGATTTTAAATACATTTGCAGCAATTATCTAATCTTTTATATAGGTGAAAAAACTTTTATTATTTCTATTGCTATCTAATTTCGCCTTTTCCCAGTACAGCATATCTACTGCGGAAAGAAGTGCTTTGGTTTCCATTTATAATTCCACAAATGGAGAAAAATGGAGCCAATCTTGGGACTTAAGTAAAGACCCGCAAAACTGGTATGGCATTAAAATTAAAAACCACAGTGTCACTGAAATAAATTTGCGTGGAAATGCTTTGGCTGGAATTTTCCCTGCAACTTTAGCAACGTTTGCAAATCTTGAGGTTTTAGATTTAAGTAATAATAATCTTAGCGGTGAGGTTTCTCCTTCAATAGGTAGTTTGTCGAAACTTATTTCTTTAAGTATTAATGACAATCAACTTACGGGTGATCCATCTTCAAGTATTGGTTCTCTTGCATCGCTTACGGAACTTTTTATTGGTCATAATTTATTTGTAATTAATAATATCGATGGATTTCTACAAAATTTTTCGCATTTAAAATCATTAGACATAGCCAGCCTAAATCTTACAGCAGTTCCTCAAAAAATTTCAACATTTAATGATTTAGAATCACTTGATTTAAGCGATAATCAACTTAAAACTGGTTTTGAAAATCTTTCTACTTTAAGTAATTTAAAAGAATTTAGCCTTGCCGGGAACCAATTGGAGACTTTACCTGCAGAACTGGGGAATTTATCACAACTCACCACTTTAAATTTAAGCCGAAATTCCCTCGCTACAAACTACGAAACGCCATTAAACAATCTAACAAATCTAGAATGGCTTTCTTTAGAAAATAATTTATTAGAAAACATACCTAATAATATAGGAAGATTCACCAAATTAATACATCTTAATTTAGGAAGAAATTTAATTTCCAGTAATTTATCTGGTCTGGTAGATTTAAAAAATCTGGAACAACTTTTTTTAAACCATAATTTATTAAAAGATAATTTTCCGGTGGAACTTTTGCAACTCCCAAAATTGCAAATGTTGTCGCTAACAGGTAATCAACTTTCTGGTGCAATTCCTACCACAATACCTGCGCTAACTTTTGTAGATAACAATAAATATTCTTTAGAAGACATTAAAAATTTTCTAGATACCAAGCCCAAATTCACAGATTTTACTTATTCGCCACAAAGATATGATGAGCCTGTTTCGGTGTCCGCAGTTTTGGGAGAAAATGTTACATTGAAACAATCACTTTCCGGCACAGATTATCAATTTACGTGGTTTAAAAATCTAGATGAAAAGCAAGCGGGTTCTGCCGATAATTATTATATCAATAATATAAAAGTTGAAGATTTTACCGATTATACTTGCGAAGCTTATTTCGCAAAAAATTATCCAGATTATTTTCTAGAAATTTCATTTTTTCGGGAACCAATAATAATTAATTCAACTTTAGCGACGGCCGAACTTTCAAAAAATTTAAGTATTTATCCCAATCCAACAGCAGATATTTTGTTTGTGAGAGCGATTAACGAAAAAATAGAAAGCATCTCTATCTTTGATATGAGCGGGAAAGTTATTTTTACAGACTCTGGAAATTCTAAGGATAGAGTGAATGTGCGTGCTTTTCCTAGTGGCGCATATCTAATTCTAATAAAAACAACTGCTGGAAACAAAACTTTTAAATTTATTAAAAAGTAGTTGTATTATCTAAAAATTGCTCAGGTTTTACTTTAAAATTTAGACTTGGTCTATAAATAATTAGTCGCAAAAATTCGGGCCTAAATCGGAAAATTCCCTATCTTTCGCTAAAATTTTTGTGAAATGCCTTTAGTAAAATTAAATTCTATACTCGATAATGATTTTTACAAAATCACCATGCAAAATGCTGTAGTGAAATTATTCCCCAGCCAAGTGGTGAAATATCAATTTATTAATCGAGGAGCGCATCAGTTTCCAGAGAATTTTGGCGAAGAACTTCGAAAATCTGTAGATGCTTTGGCAAAATTACAATTGACCAAAGATGAAAAAATGTTTATGGCGAAAACCTGTCCTTACATAGATTTGCCTTATTTAGATTTTTTAGAAGGTTACCGCTACGATCCCTCCGAAGTGCATATTTCACAAAACGGCTCTGAATTGGAAGTAACAGTAGAAGGGCTTTGGTATCGCACAATTTTATGGGAAGTGCCTATTCTTTCTCTAATTAGCGAACTTAATTATGCAATGGGCAATCTGGAGCGAAATTCAAACGAAATTGTTATCGAAAATACTTTAGACAAAGCGCGACACATGAAATATCTCGGTGTCACTTTTGCGGAATTTGGTACAAGAAGAAGGCATTCGTATAACGTGCAGCGTTTGGTTTTAGATGCACTTACAAGAGATAGAAACTCTACATTTATTGGTACTTCTAATGTGCACATGGCAATGCTCTATAAAACTAGACCCATTGGCACGCACGCACACGAATGGTTTATGTTTCATGCAGCAGAATATGGATTTAAAATGGCTAATGAAATTGCGCTAGAGCATTGGGTAGATATTTACCGTGGTGATTTGGGAGTAGCACTTTCTGATACTTTTACAACTGAAGTTTTTTTTAAACAATTTGATAAAAAATTCACAAAATTATTTGATGGTGTTCGTCACGATAGTGGCGATCCGATAGAATTTGCGCAAAAGACCATTCAACATTATGAGGAAAACGGCATCAATCCTTTGTATAAATATATTATTTTTTCTGATGGACTGAATCTGGAAAAAGTAGATGAAATCACGAAAGCTTGCCGCGGAAAAATCGGTATTTCTTTTGGGATTGGTACTAATCTAACCAACGATGTGGGCTTACGGCCTATGAATATCGTAATGAAACTCATTGGTGTGCAAGCGCCAAATAAAGATTGGATTCCCACGGTAAAACTTTCTGACGAAAAAGGAAAATACACTGGCGATCCCAAAATGATAGAACTTGCAAAAGAATTTTTAAGAATTAATGATTAAATTCTTAGGCCTTTAAACATTTTTTTGGGCTTGTTTTCATTTATTTCGAACTTCTTTAATCTACATTTAAAAAGAAAGAAACCTAAAAGTTTTCAAAAAACAATGAAATTGCAATTATTTCATTGTTTTTTATTTTAGCCCTCTAAATTTAGATGTATTTTACTTGTTTTCATTTATTTCGAACTTTTTCAATCACCATTTCAAAAAAGGAAACTTAAAAGTTTCAAATAAACCTTAAATTGTAATTAATTTAAGGTTTATTTCTTTTTACCCTCTAAATTTACATACATTTTATCTATTTTTTGAATATTTTTTACAATTGACCCCTTTTTTATTTGGGGGTTTAATTTTTATTTATAATTTTGACGAATAATTTTTAAAACAAATAACATGAGAAAATGGATTTTGCTAGGCGTATTGGTTGTGATCAGTTTGATATGCCTTTTTTCACACAACTTATTTCCTGAATTACCGGTAGATCAAAAAAATCTTCCAAAATTTGACAGTGCAGACATTTCTTGGATGCTTGTTGCTTCTGCAATGGTTTTGATTATGACGCCTGGATTAGGCTTCTTTTATGGCGGTATGGTTCGAAAAAAAAATGTGATTAGTACTATTTTGCAAAGTTTTATTGCAATGGGCATCATTTCTATTCTTTGGGTAATTGTAGGTTTTGGTGTTGCTTTTGGGCCTTCAGTTGGTGGTTTTTTCGGAAATCCAACGCCTTATTTGTTTTTCCATAATGTAGGAACTACCACCGCTTGGTCTTTAGCGCCAACAATTCCCTTAATATTGTTTGCGGTATTCCAAATGAAATTTGCAATCATTACGCCAGCATTAATTTCAGGCGCTTTTGCGGAAAGAATAAGATTTTGGGGCTATATTTTATTTATTACTTTATTTTCATTATTTATTTATGCGCCTTTAGCACACATGGTTTGGCATCCAGATGGGCTACTATTTAAGTATGGTGTTTTAGACTTTGCGGGTGGAACTGTGGTTCACATGAGCGCTGGTTGGGCTGCTTTGGCAGGAGCAATATTTTTAGGACCAAGAAAAGAAAAGGTATCTGAGCCGAGTAGAATTTCTTACGTAATACTGGGAACTGCTTTGTTGTGGTTTGGTTGGTTTGGTTTTAATGCCGGTTCTGCTTTGGCTTCTAATTCGCTTGCTGTTCAAGCTTTTGTAAATACCACTGTGGCTTCTGCAGCTGCTGCAATTGCTTGGGGATTTTTAGAAAAAATTAAAGGCAAAAAAATATCTGCTATGGGTGTTTGTATCGGCGCAGTTGTAGGTTTGGTTGCAATTACACCTGCTGCGGGATTTGTGAGTGTTGCTCATTCTATATTGATAGGTATAATTGCAGTTACAGTAAGTAGTTACATGGTAGATTTAAGATCTAAAACTAATATTGATGATACTTTAGATGTTTTTCCTTGCCACGGAGTTGGTGGTCTTGTTGGGATGATACTTACCGGCGTTTTTGCTTCCCCAGCTATTAATTCTGCTGTTGCTGAGCCTGGACTTATTTTTGGAGAATATCATTTATTCTTTAAACACATCATTGCTTTAGTCGGCGTATCAATATTTGCTTTTGGAGGCTCTTATATTCTACTTTACATTACCAATTTAATTACTCCACTACGAGTAACCGAGGAATATGAAGTAGAAGGTTTAGATAAATCTCAACACGGCGAATCTTTATAATTCAAAAAAAGACAATTATTTTACAGTTCTGTTTTAATCTGAAAAATATTTCAGAGCTGTAGAATAATGTTCAAAATTAAAATAATAACTAAAACTTGAAAAACATGAAAAATCTTTACTTTAGGATCACATTACTGCTTGTAGCTTTGTTCAGCACCGAAATGGTATTTGCACAAACAGATGGCGATAGTTTCTTTAAAAATTTAAAAATTTCTGGATACGCAGATATTTTCTACAAAGCCGATTTTAATAAGAACGGAGATAATACAAAAACTTCTTTCACAGTACCAGATAATTCTATAGAACCCGCTATGTTTTCTTTAAAATTGGTACATACTTCTGGAAAATTTTCCGCAACAGCAGATTTGGGTTTAGGTAGTAAAATAGAAGCTTTTGATTATGCAGAAAGTGGTACAAATTTGTTAATTAAACAACTGTACATAGATTATAATGCTACTGATAAATTAAAATTAACTGCTGGTTCTTGGACTACTCATATCGGATACGAGTTGCTAGACGCTCCAGATAATGATATTTATAGCATGTCTTATGCATTTTCTTACGGTCCCTTTTTTCATACCGGTTTAAAAGCCAATTACACAGAAGGAAGTTTTAATATTATGGCGGGTGTTGCAAATCCTACTGACTTAAGATCCTCCTTCAAAAGAGATGCTGGAAAAAACTTTGACAACAAATATTTTATTTGGCAACTTGGTTATGCTAAAGATAAATTAGCGCTATATTTAAATGGGCAACAAGGCAGCAATAACCCTTCTGACAGCAATGTTTCGCAGTTTGATTTTGTGGGAACTTATCAAGTAACCGATAAATTTAAAATAGGCGCAAATGCTACTTTAGTAGATATTACTTATGACTCCAATTCTACAAAACAAAAATGGAGTTCATACGTAGGTTATTTAAAATACCAAGTTTCAGATCTATTGGCTTTAAATTACCGAGCAGAATATTTAGACAATAAAGACAACTATTTGGGACTAGGGCAAAGCGTTGGAAATACAGTTTTTGCAAATACTATTTCTGCGACTTTAAGTAAAGGTAGCTTTCAGTTAAAACCAGAATTTAGGTTCGAAAACTCATCAGAAAAAATTTATGCTGATGTACATGGAAAACCGTTGAAAAGTTCTGGCAACTTTCTTATTGCCGCCCTTTATAGTTTTTAAAGACCATATTTATTAATATTGGGAAACTTCCAGAAAATTTTCTGGAAGTTTTTTATTTATATAACTTTTCCAAAAAACAAGTTTCAGAATTAATCTTTTTGTAATTTTGAAAAATGGAAATCACTTATACAATCATTTCTACAATTTTAGGCGCCGTTTTAGGCGCGATAATTATTTATTTAATATTAAAATCATCCCATGTTTTAAGGAAAGATTTTGATGAATTGAATAGTAATTTTATTAAATCCAATTCGGATTTAGAAAATGCTCAAAAGAAAATTGAAGAGTTAAACGTTTCTTTAAACTCTGAAAAAGAAATCAATATTCAGAAGAATTTAGAATTAAATAAATTAATTGCTGCGAATTCTAACTTCTCTGCCCAAAATGAAAATTTACAACTTCTTTTAGATACACAAAAAGAAGATTTAAAAAAACTGCAAGAAGATGCAAAACTTCAATTTGAAAACTTAGCCAATGAAATTTTAGAGAAAAAGAGTTTGAAATTCACGGAACAAAACCAATTAAATTTAAAAAATATTCTAAATCCACTTCAAGAAAAAATAAACAATTTCGAGAAAAAAGTGGAGACCACACACAAAGAAAGTATTGATTATCATGCCGCGCTTCGGCAGCAAATTATTGGTTTAAAAGATTTGAATCTCCAAATGAGCAAAGAAACCGTGAATCTTACAAAAGCATTAAAAGGAGATAGCAAAATACAAGGAAATTGGGGAGAACTAGTTTTGGAAAGGGTTTTAGAAAAGTCTGGTTTAGAAAAAGGCAGGGAATATGAGGTGCAAAAAAGCCACATCAACGAAGATGGAAACAGAGTGCTTCCCGATGTAGTGATTAATTTGCCCGATGGCAAAAAAATGATAATAGATTCTAAAGTTTCACTTAATGCATATGAAAAATATACAAACGAGGAGGAAGACGAACAAAAAAGTTATTATTTAAAAGAGCATATTTCTTCTATAAAAAGACACGTGGAGCAACTCGGTAATAAAAATTACCAAAATTTATACGCGATGGAAAGCCCAGATTTTGTGCTGCTTTTCATTCCAATAGAGCCTGCTTTCGCCATTGCTTTAAATGAAGACACCTATCTTTATAATAAAGCCTTTGAAAAAAATATTGTAATCGTTACGCCATCTACGCTTCTAGCCACTTTGCGAACGATTGATAGTATGTGGACGAACCAAAAACAACAAGAGAATGCCTTTGAAATTGCAAGGCAAGCCGGCGCTTTATACGATAAATTTGAAGGATTTGTTACAGATTTAGTAAAAATAGGCAACAAAATAAAAGACTCAAAAGCGGAATACGATAATGCGATGAATAAATTGGTGGATGGCCGTGGAAACCTAATCACAAGCGTAGAAAAATTGAAAAAAATGGGTGCAAAAGCAAAGAAGTCCTTACCAGAAAATATTATTTTGAGAGCTAATTCTGATGAATTAGAAGCCTAAAACCAAACAAAATATGCTTATAGAAAGTACCCAAAACGAGAAGGTGAAAAATTTAGCCCGATTAATTACAGACAATCGTTTTCGTAAAAAATCTGGATTATTTGTAGTTGAAGGCAAACAAGAAAACGAAAGAGCAATTAAATTTGGATATCTTTCGCAAGAATTCTTTATCTGTGAAAGTATATTTAATGAAGATTTTCCGAAAGGAAAAATCACTTTGGTCTCCGAAAAAGTTTACGAAAAATTAGCCTACCGTGGATCTTCTGAAGGTGTAATTGGTATTTACGAAACCAAAGGCAAAAATATAAACAACTATTCACCAAGCGAAAACGCCACCGCAATTATTATTGAAAGTGTAGAAAAGCCAGGAAATCTTGGCGCTATTTTAAGAAGTTGCGAAGCTTTCGGAATTGAAATGCTAATTATTACCGATACCAAGGTTGATATTTATAACCCGAATGTCATTCGTTCTAGCGTCGGATGTCTTTTCGGAATGAATGTTTTTCAAAGTGATAATGAAACCGCTTATAATTTTCTACAAAAGAATAAATTTCAAATTTTCACAACAAATATGCATCAAAACGCCAAAGATATTTCACAAATTGATTTCACAAAAAAAAGCGCGTTGTTGTTCGGTACGGAACATAGCGGTCTTTCGCAGTTTTGGGACGAGAAAGGCGAAAATGTGCTAATCCCAATGGCGGGAAGTATAGATTCTTTAAATTTAAGCAATGCAGTTGCGATTTCCTGTTACGAAATAGTTAGACAAAGAAATATTTAAATATTTTCTGGTTTTTAAACACAAAAAAACCCACTCGAGAGTGGGTTTCAATTTATCTTGGTGATAAATTATTTTTTTGTAGCTGTAGAATCTTTTACTGCACCTTTAGCTTCAGGAGTTACAGCTGCAGTAGAATCAACTGCAGAAGCAGTAGAATCAGTTACAGGAGCAGCAGTAGAATCTGTCATTGCAGAAGCAGTAGAATCTGTAGCGTTTGCTGTATCAACTGTTTCAGTTTTTTTACAAGCAACTAAAGAAATAGCAGCAATAGCAGCTACGAATAATGATTTTTTCATAATAAATTAAATTAAATTGTTTTACTTTGTTTTTAAATTGTTCTGTTGTAGCGATTGTTATATCATTTCAACGGGACAAAGATAGAACCCTAAAAAAAATTTTATTAGAAAATTAATTGTAATATCTTTGTAAAACAGTTTTACAAATAATTATTACTGATAATCAAACAATTAACCGCAATATAGTATTTTGACAGATTTAGAATTATTGCATTTTGAGCAACTGAAATCTAAAGTTCAGGCCAAATATATCGAAAATCACACACCTTCCTTTGATGATATTTCAAAATGGAAGGGTATTGATATTATTTACTTCCAAGAAGACCTGCGAAAAATCGCAAAAGGTAACATTAGCGAGAAGTCTTTTTATACCTATTTTAAAAACGCTCCAGTAAGTAAATTGCCCAGAATAGATATGCTCAATCTTCTTTCTGTTTATGCAGGATACGAAACTTGGTATGCTTTTAAAAAAGCCCATCTTTTTGCCGACGAAATACTAAAGGAAAATGAAGAAAATGATTCTGAGATGAAAAACATTTCAGATGAAAATTTAGATATTTCAGAGGAAAGTGATTATAATCTTAAAAGGACTGAAAAATCTAGTTTTAAAAGTGCGGAAAAATCTGTTTTACAAAATAATAATTCTGTTAACCAAGTAGTTGAATCAAATTTGAGTTTGGAAAGTGTTCCGCATTCTAACACTAAATTTTCTTTTGTAAAAAAATATCTTTGGTTAGGAATTTCTTCACTTTTACTTATTGTGGTGGGAATTTTAGGATTTAAAGATGAAATTTTTAGTAGAGAATATTATTTTAGTTTTATTGATGCAGATAGAAATTCGAAAATAAATGCAGAATTACAAGTTCAAATACTAAAAGATGACGAGTCGCCCATTTTGTATGTGGCAAAACCAAATGTTCCTTTTGTGTACACTACAAAATCTAAAACTTTAACAATGGTCGTTTCTTCGCCTTATTATAAAACGGATACCATCCAAAGAAATCTAGAAACGGCGCAGCGGACAGAAAATATTGAACTAAAACCGAATGATTATGCTTTTATGCTTTTTTATTATTCTAAATCTCTAAAAGATTTAAAGAAAAAAAGAGAAAGATTAAATTATTTGATTAGCGACAATGCCTTAATTTACCAAGTATATGATAATGAGACATATGGTGTAGAAACGATGGACAAACAAAGATATATTAACTTGGTTACTTTGCCTTCTAACTCCTTAGAAAAATTGGATGTGATAGATACCAAAACCAATAGCCAGGGGAAAATAGATATGATAAAATTTAAAATAGGAAAAGATGAAAATTCTAACTAACGTATTTTTCGGATTATTACTAACCATGATGGTTTTTTCTTGTAAAAAGGAAAATTCTAATATAAGCGATTTAGATACACTTCGAAAAAACAATAATAAAATAAGTTATCCTGTTGCCAAGATGGATAGTGCGCAAGCCATATCCTTTATCACAAAACAAAAAATACAAGAACTGTTTGATCTTTCTACCCTTTATACTTCTGGGCACCGAGATACTGAAATTGATTCTGTAATATATGCGCAAATGAATGGTTATTTTCTTACACCAGATTCTCTAAAATTAAAACCAATATTGCAACAATTAGATAGTTTTAAAGTAAAAACAGTGAAAGTTGGCAATATAGAAGTTTCTAAAGAACTTAATAAGAAAGACACTTTAGATTTTGCAAAATTTAATGTGGAGTACTATGATAAAGACAATAAATTAATCGGCAGTTTTGATAAAAACGCGCAATATATTCTAAAAGCTTACCCCGTTAAATTTAAAAAAGAATTCAAATTTTATTTTGTAAATTTTGATGTTCCTGTAAAGAAAGATAGTGTTTCTGTAGGCGTTAGCAGATAATCTAATCGTTCATCTTCGGCAGTGATATCAGAAATCTCCTCATTTGGTGTAAAGATATTAAGACCAATTTTTAGTGTATCTCTATTTATTTTTTTGAAAAAACGATCATAAAAGCCCTTTCCATAGCCAATTCTGTTTCCGTTGTGGTCGCAATACAATAATGGTGTAAACACAATATCAAAATAATTATCAGAAAAATCATCATTAGTTTTTGGCTCCAAAACACCCCAAGAATTTTTTACTAATTCTGTTGATGGTTCTATTTTTACAGAAATCATTTCTCCATTAAAAATTTTCGGCACAAAAACATTTACCTTATTTTCCCATAAAAAATCTATAAAGTATCGCGTGTTTATTTCATTAAATTTTTTAATCGGGAGAAAAATTGAAATATTAATGCCTGCGGAAACTTCAAAACCTTTTTTGAAATTTTCAAAAATTAATTTCGAATAATCTTCCAATTCTTCATCTGAAAAAGCCATTCTTTCCTTTAAATAAACTTTCCGCAGAATTTCTTTAGTCGAAGTATTAGAGAACATATTTAGTGGCTTTTTAATGAAACTATTTTCCTTACCTTAAAGAAGCCGTTTCATAAAGTTATGAAACGGCTTCCTTTTCGCGTTCACATAATGAAGACGGTTTTCAATTTTAGTATTAATAAAAGTATTAGTCTAAAATTTTATACAATTTATCACTCAAACGAATTCTAAATGGAGTTTCAAATGTGATTTGATCTCCCTTTTTCCCCGTTTCGCAAGACTTTCCATTAGCAAAAATTTCCGTTAAAATTAATTCTTGCTCTCCAGTTGTTGGCCCAGAAATTAAAATTTTATCTCCAACTGATATTTCTTTTTCAACCAAAAACTGTGCAATTTTAGATTTTGTAAAATAATGTTCCGCTTTGCCGACCAACACTTTTTTAACCCTAGTTTTTTTGCGAATATTCTTTGAATTTACTTTTGCTAAAGCTTGTTCCGGTAAATCGCCAGAATGCTTAAATTTCAAATCTTCAGATTTTCCTTTTCTAAACACTTTGTTACCAACTTGTAAACCTCTTCTCAATTTCACTTGCTCTTCTTCGGGCAAATGAATGGTTTCTAAACATTTGCTAGAGCAACAATTTTCCATAACTGCTTTGCAATCATCGCATTGTATAAATAATAAATGGCACGCATCATTTGCGCAATTGGTGTGATTATCACAAGGTTTCCCACATTGGTGGCATTGCGCAATGATATCATCTGTAATTCTTTCGCCCAATCTATTGTCGAATACAAAGTTTTTCCCGATAAATTTACTTGGGATTGCTTCTTCCTTTATTTGGCGCGCATATTCAATAATGCCGCCTTCTAACTGGAACACATTTTTAAAACCTTGATGTTTAAAATAAGCACTCGCTTTCTCACAGCGAATTCCGCCTGTGCAATACATCAAAAGATTTTTATCTTCCTTGAAATCTTGCAATTGTTCATTAATTATCGGCAAACTTTCTCTAAAAGTTTCCACATCTGGCGTAATTGCACCTTGAAAATGCCCAACTTCACTTTCATAATGATTTCTAAAATCAACCACAATTGTGTTCGGATTTTCTAGTAATTCATTGAATTCTTGCGCTTTAACGTGAATTCCTTTATTTGTGACGTCAAAAGTTTCATCAATTAAACCATCGGCAACAATTTTGTGTCGAACTTTTATCGTTAGTTTTAAAAAAGAATGATCATCTTGTTCTACCGCGACATTTAGGCGAATTCCTTTCATAAAATCATAAACTTCCAAAGTCTCGCGAAATTCTTCAAATTGATCCGCAGGAATACTCATTTGCGCGTTAATGCCTTCATTGGCCACGTAAATTCTACCGAGTGCATCGAGTGCATTCCAGGCTATAAATAATTCATCGCGAAATTTTTTGGGATCTAAGATTTTGGCGTACGCGTAGAAAGACAATGTGAGCCGCTGTTTTCCGGCTTCATCAATAAGTTTGGCTCTTTCTTCTGCGCTTAATTTGTTATACAGTTGCATGCTATCAACGTTTTAAGTGAGAAAAATATTTCGGCAAAGATAAGAAATTCTAACGTCATTGCGAGTAAAGCGTAGCAATCTATTGTTTTATGACGAATTTTTTGGGCAGCATTTTCCGCCTTCCGTTCCCGCTTTTTTTTGTTCCGCTGCGCTCCACAAAAAAAGAGCTCCACTCAAGTCGGGCTGCAAATTTCGCAAAAATTAAAGTTTATCTTTAATCAAGCAAGTTTTTCATATCCCGAAGGCATGAAATTGTTATAAAAAAATACTCTTTATGGCAAGATTCCCGGAGGGATGAAATTATTTTTATGATAAAAATTTCACCCTTTCAGGGTTTATCTAAAATCAATTTAGAACCTGATTAAATTGAATGTAATTGTTTTTTGCAGTTATTATGACGGCGTGAATCCCGAAGGGATGAAATTGTTATAAAACCTTAATGAGATAAGGGAAAATCCCGAAGGGATAAAATTATTATAAAACCAGAATCATTAAGAAATGAATCCCGAAGGGGTGGAATTGTTTTTGTGTCACCCTTTCAGGGTTTTAAGGACACGCAGGATGGTCGGTTTATAAAAATTTCACCCTTTCAGGGTTTACTTAACATCAATTTAAAAACTGATTAAATTGAATGTAATTGTTTTTTAGCAGTTATTATGACGGCGTGAATCCCGAAGGGATGAAATTGTTATAAAACCTTAATGAGATAAGGGAAAATCCCGAAGGGATGAAATTATTATAAAACCTTAATGAGATAAGGGAAAATCCCGAAGGGATGAAATTATTATAAAACCAGAATCATTAAGAAATAAATCCCGAAGGGATGAAATTGTTGTAAAATCAGAATCATAAAAAATGAATCCCGAAGGGATGGAATTATTATAAAACCAAAATCATTAAAAAATGAATCCCGAAGGGATGAAATTGTTATAAAACCAGAATCATTAAGAAATGAATCCCGAAGGGGTGGAATTGTTTTTGTGTCACCCTTTCAGGGTTTTAAGGACACGCAGGATGGTTGGTTTATAAAAATTTCACCCTTTCAGGGTTTTAAAAAAAATGATGTTGCTTTTATACTTTTTTAGAACATTTATTGTGCTTAATTAAGAATTCAATTTGTTCCTTTAGATTTTTTTCTCTTAAAGTTTTAATAAATTCATTTCCAAATCTTGAACGAACCAAAATAAAAATATCTTGTTTGGTCCTTTTAGATATTTCAGAAAAAATCAATTGAGTCTTTTTAGTGTTATTTGGATCTGCGAAAAACTTATAGTTTTTATTCGCAAAAAGTAATAAATCACAATTATTCACTTTATGTAAATAATTGCTTGTTTTTATGCTATCACTTAAATCTTTAATTTCAAAATTATTAATTTTTACTTGACTCAAACAATAATTTGATAGAAAAAATGCAAATAAAAAAAATATTTTCATATTTAATAATTACTATAAACAAACTTCAAAATACCTTTATCAATTTCCGTTAAAGGCAATTTTCGTCTTTCCATCGCTTTTTCCGCCACTTCGTAGGCTTTTTCTAAATTAAATTTCGAATCGCCTTTCATGCCGCCCCAAGAAAAATTTTCAATTAAATTTGGTGGAAAACCACTTTTAAAAATATTCGCACCAACGCCGACAACAGTTCCAGTGTTAAATTGTGTATTAATAGCTGCTTTAGAATGATCGCCCATAATTAAACCACAAAATTGCAAACCTGTATTCTGGAATTTTTTAGTTTTATAATTCCATAATTTTACCATTGCGTAATTATTTTTTAGGTTTGAAGAATTCGTATCTGCACCGATATTGCACCATTCACCAAGCACAGAATTTCCTAAAAATCCTTCGTGACCTTTATTTGAAAAACCAAAAATTACGATATTATTCACTTCGCCGCCCACTTTACATTGCGGACCGATTGTAGTTGCGCCATAAATTTTTGCGCCCATATTTATTTTGGAATTTTCACCTAAAGACAATGGGCCGCGAACGTTGGAACCTTCCATGATCTCTGCGTTTTTCCCAATATAGATTTTTCCGGTTTTGCAATTGATGGTTGCAAATTCTATTTCCGCGCCTTCTTCTATGAATAAATCTTTTTCATCGCCCAAAAATCCATTCGTTGAAGATAATTTCTGCGACGTTTTATTTTTAGTCAACAATTCAAAATCAAAATTGATGGCTTTTTCATTTAAAGAAAATAAATCGGTTGCATTTTTAAAGAAAATTAATTCTTCCGTAATATCCGTCATTTTCTCAATTTGTTTTAAAGAAAAATCTTGCATATCGACTTTTGCGGCTAGCAATTCATCTTCGTAAACCAAGGCTTCACCCAATTTTAAACCCTTAATTTGATCTAAAACCGATTCGCTCGGCAGAAAATTGGGAACTAAAAATAAAGATTCTACTTTCTCAGGTTTTGGAAATTTTTCTTGTAAATAATCTTCTGTAATAAAAGAAACTTCAGAACTTTCTAATAATTTTTGCCATCTTTCTGAAAAGGTTAAAATCCCGCAACGTAGTTCTGCGGTTGGTCTTGTGTATGTAAGTGGAAGAAAATTTTCCCAAAATTGAGCGTCAGAAAAAACGAGTTGCATATCTTTATATAATTGATTGTTGATAAAAAATGATTGATTTCAGCGGAAAATTAATCAAAAAAAATGACTTTATTATTTTAGCGGCAAAAGAAACAAAAGATTTTTGCAAATTAAAGTTTAACAAAGAGTGCAAAATGTAAAATTCAAAACATCACATTTTGCCACCTTTAAAATTACTTGTTTTTGGATGGCACTTTTGACTCTTTTGCGGTTAAAAAGCACTAAAAAAGTCTTCCATAAAATGAAAGACTTTCTTATATCTTAAAAATCCGAAAATTATTTCGCGAATTTCTTGTATTTGTTCATGAATTTATCAACTCTACCTGCGGTATCAACCAATTTGGTTTTCCCAGTGTAGAAAGGGTGAGATGTAGAAGAAATCTCCATTTTTACTAGTGGATATTCAATTCCTTCATGCTCGATTGTATCTTTTGTTTCTGCGGTAGATTTGCAGATAAACATTTCGTCGTTACTCATATCTTTAAAAGCAACAAGTCTGTAATTACTTGGGTGGATATCTTTTTTCATAAGAATTTTATAAATATTTAATAAAAATTATTTTGAAAAATAGTAATGGCTATTTTTCTGGTAAATTTTAGACCGCAAAAGTAAGAAATATTATTTAATCTGCAAAGACTTGTTTTGGATATTTTAACTTTACAATTCAACTATTTTAATTAAATTTGAATTTATAAATAATGAACTGAAATCGCCTTTTATAATATAGTTCGCAAATACTGCGAAAATAGGCGAAAATATGTGACAATTAAAAATAATAAATAAATACACGTGAAATCGCCCGTTCTAAATTTCCTTAGAAATACTTGCGAGAAGAGGCGATAACACGTGACAATTAAAAATAATAAATAAATACACGTGAAATTTAAAATATTAACTGCCCTTTGTTTTTGGCTTGCATTAATCCTAATCTCGTGCAATAGAGACGAAATTACCTTTGATTCGCCAAGCCAAATGCTTCGTTTTTCTAAAGATACCGTCTTCTGCGACACGGTTTACAGCCAAGCGCGGTCCGAAACTTACGACGTGAAAATTTATAATAACGAAGATAAAGACATCCAAATCCCAAGAATTTATTTGGGAAATGGCGCGGCTTCCTTATATAGAATTAATGTGGACGGAAAACCAGGAACAGATTTCAGCAACGTTACTTTAAGAAAAAAAGACAGTTTGTACATTTTTGTAGAAATTGCGCCCATTGCAAATGCGCCCGAAGCGATTGCAGAGGACCAAATCAAAATAGAATCTCCTGCGGGAAATCAGCATATTACACTTTTTTCTGTGGTGCAAGATGCAGAATATTTTATTCAAACCAAGACCAATCCGAATGTTTTGGCAAATAATACAACTTGGACTAATGATAAAGTGAAAGTGATTTTCGGAGATTTGTCTTTAGCCGACGGCAAAACTTTAAATATAGAAAAAGGGACGAAAATCTATTTTCATAAAAACAGTGGAATGACGATTGGGAAAAATTCTATTCTTAACGTAAACGGAGATTTGGGTGCAGAAGTCACTTTCCGAGGGGATAGAAGCGATACGAAATACGACACCATTCCTGTGAATTGGAATTCTATTAATTTTTTAGACCAAGCAAAATTGAATATGAATTATGCGAAAGTCTTTGGCGGAACTTCTGGTTTAGAGTTTAATAATGGAACGGCGAATATTAAAAATTCAATTATTCACACCTTTCAAGATTTTGGTATTTATGCCGTAAATTCTAATATAACAGCAGAAAATCTGGTGATGAACAATTGTGGACAAGCAGATTTCGGGATTTTTAAAGGCGGAATTTATAATTTAACCCATTCTACTTTGGCCGCTTTTGAAAATTTCGACTCTAGTTCGCTTCCGTTTTTGTCGATTTTCGCCACAAACGAATATCAAAATGCTGCGGGTGGAACAGAAAATGGCGCTTTAACTTTAAGTATTAAAAACTCTATTCTTTATGGGCAAAGTGATAATGCAATGGTTTTAAAACCTATTTCTGGGCAAAGTTTTACTTATACTATTTTAAATTCTTTGTTGAAATATAATACTTCTTCCGCTGGATTTAATTTTGATACCAACGGTAATATTATAAATTCTATAAAAAACGAAAACCCATTATTTGAAAATTATTACACACAAAAATTAAATCTTCGTGTAAAAACAGATTCGCCAGTTCGAGGCAAAGGAAACCCTACCGCAGCGGCTTCTGTGCCTTTAGATATTCAGAAAAATTCTAGAACTACAAATCCCACTTTAGGCGCTTATCAATAAGTATTGTTTGATAATTGATTTAGCACTTTTTAAAAATTAATTATCATTTATTTTAAAAAAAATGGAAATCACCGCACTTCAAAAACAAGTTGATCTTTGGATAAAAACTTTTGGCGTTCGCTATTACAACGAACTGACGAATATGGCAATTTTAACCGAAGAAACGGGCGAAGTAGCAAGAATTATTGCCAGAAGATACGGCGAACAATCTGAAAAAGAATCTGATAAAAACAAAGATTTAGGCGAAGAATTAGCAGATGTTTTATTCGTTACTTTATGTTTAGCCAACCAAACTGGTGTTGATTTGCAAGATGCTTTTAATAAAAAGATGAAGAAAAATACGGAACGCGATTTTGAAAGACATCAAAATAATAAGAAGTTGAAATGAAATTTTTAATACAAATAAATTAAATACAATCTTAAAAATATACTTTTGACAGAACATTAAGATAAATCTTTGCAAACTTAGCGTGAAAATCTTTGCGTCTTTCAGACATAAATTATTCCCTTTATGAAATTAGAAAAAAGAAAATTATTAGCAAACAAAACCATAAAAATAAGCGGTTCGAAAAGTATTTCTAACCGTTTGTTAATATTAAATCATCTTTTTGCCCATTTTAAAATTCACAATCTTTCTAATTCGCAGGATACAGAGCTTTTAAAAAAAGCGTTAGAGTCTGAAAGTGATATTTTAGACATTCATCACGCCGGAACAGCGATGCGTTTTTTAACTTCTTATTTATCTATAAAAGAAGGAAAAACCACAATTTTAACAGGCTCTGAACGAATGAAACAGCGGCCCATAAAAGATTTGGTAACGGCTTTGAAAAGTTTGGGCGCAGAGATAGAATATATGGAAAACGAAGGATTTCCACCTTTGAAAATTACGGGTAAAAAAATTGTAAAAAATTCTGTTTCCATTAATGCAAAGGTTTCTAGCCAATTTATCACATCATTAATGTTGATCGGTGCCAAATTAGAAAACGGAATTCGCATCAATTTAGAAGGCAAAATCACGTCTCGTCCGTATTTGGAGATGACACGAGAAATTTTAACAGAACTCGGAATAGAATGTGAAATTTCTGATACTTTAATTAGCGTTAAAAATTTTTCTAATAAAGGAGAAAACCTCGCAACTGAGCATTTCACCGTAGAAAGCGATTGGTCTTCGGCGTCTTATTTTTATTCTCTAGCCGCAATTGGGCGAGAAACTATAGTGTTGCAGAAATTTTTATCAGATTCCATTCAGGGTGATTCCGTATTGCAAAATATTTTCTGGAAATATTTTGGCATCAATACCATTTCAGAAAGTGGAGAGCATAAAATTTCACTTTTGCCTAATTATAATTACGAGAAACCCTCTGAAATTGTTCTCGATTTAAACGATTCTCCAGATATTGCACAAACCATTTGTGTGACGGCAACTGCAATGCAAATTCCTTTTCATTTAACAGGTTTGGCAACTCTAAAAGTGAAAGAAACCGACCGTTTAGAAGCCTTGAAAAATGAATTATTTAAAATTGGTTGCGTTACAGAAATCACGGAAGATGAAATAAAATCTACAAAATTTTTCACGCCAGACGAAACTATTTTAATTAAAACCTATAACGATCACCGAATGGCGATGAGTTTTGCACCGTTTGCTTTAGTGAAAGAAATTAATATCGAAAATCCGGAAGTGGTAGAAAAATCTTATCCGCAATTTTGGGAAGATTTTAGTCTGGTGACGGAATAAACTTGAATGAAATTCCAAAACGAAAACATTTCATTTTTTTTTATGATGATAATATTGTGGCTTTTGAGTCATAAATAATATCTTTTTGGAGCAAATGCGCTAAAGATTTTGTCTTGCAAACAGAATTAAAGCCAACGTTTTTATGATTTTTTTCTATTTTTATTAAAAATTACCTAATGAAAAGATTAGTTTTTCTTGTTCTGCCTTTTTTATTTTCGGCGCAAACGCATCGTTTTATTTATGAATACCAGTTTAAAACAGATTCTACTTCGGCCGATTATGAAAAAACGAATATGGTTTTAGATATCAACCCAGTAGATGTGAAGTTTTATGATTATGATTATGCAAAAAATGATTCCATCAACAAACTTAGAGATTATAAAAACTATATTTGGAACGACACGCCCGCAATTGTTAGGAAGAAAAATTCTAATGAAAATCTAAATTTTGAACTTCTAAACGATTATTTTGCATACAAATCAATAGATAAAATTGATTGGAAACTTTCACCAGAAACTAAAAAAGTTGGCCAATATAATTTGCAGAAAGCCACAAGCAATTTTGGTGGCAGAAATTGGACGGCGTGGTTTAATCCAGAAATACCCCTTAATGAAGGGCCGTATAAATTTCGAGGGCTTCCGGGTTTAATTTTTGAAATTTCAGATTCGCAACAGCAATTTATTTTTAAATTAATAAAAAGTTACCAATTAGCTTCAACGTACAAAACGATGGATTTTTTGGAAACACAAATGGATAAAAAGCCATTATTAGTAACCAAAGCAACTTTAGATAAAATTAAACTGGATTTTTATAATGATCCTTATCACGAGATTAGAGAAAATTTCGTCTATAAACCAGATGAAACTATAAAATTAATGAACGTTCGCATCACTTCTAAAGATCAAATAAATGATGCTACAAAAAGTTATCAAAAATACATCCGTAAAAATAATAATGTGATAGAGCGCGATAAGGCGTTGAAGTATCCTGAAAACTAAATTAATTTTAATCTAAGTTTTGAATTATTTGAATTAAAAATGTATTTATTTAAAAATTTTAAATTAATTTCGCAAATTAACATTAATTAATCAATATATGAAAAATATTTTTACAACTTTACTATGTCTTTCTATGGTTTCGTTCTCATTTGCGCAATGGCGCAAAACTTCATTTCATGGCAAATTGGTAAGCGAAACGGTAAAAGATAAAGCCTATTATTCTTTGGATTTGTCGCAATTGCGGTCGCAATTATCTACAGCGAAGAGAATGAGTAGCAAAAATGCGCCAGTTGAAATCTCTTTACCAAATATAGAGGGTAAAATGGAGAAATTTGAAGTTTATAGTTTCCCTGTAATGGATGAAACTTTGGCAAGCCAATATCAATTAGGATCGTATTATGGTGTAAGTAAAACAGATCCTACTGCAACAGTGCGTTTTAGTGTGGCGCCAAACGATTTTCAATCTACGGTTTTTAGAACGAGTGGTTTAGAATTTATAGAACCTGCGAATTTAGGTAAAACCGTATATGGCATACATTTAAAAACAGACAAATCTGGTACAAAAGGTTTTTTCTGCTCTACTGATGAACCCATAAATTCACAAAAAGAAATTGATAATTTGTTACAAAAAGGTAATAATTATGTGAACGGAGATTTGTTCAAAGCACAAAGTTCAGATAAGAAATACCGAACTATGCGTTTGGCATTATCAGTAACGGGAGAATATACCCAATATTTTGGAGGTGTTGCAGGTGCTCTAACACAAATGAATGCTACAATGACCAGAGTAAATGGGGTTCTAGAAAAAGATTTGGGACTACATTTGAATATGATCAATAATACTACTATTATTTACACAAATCCTTCTACGGACCCTTACTCAGCTGCATCAACAGGAGCGGGAGGTGCATGGAACACGGAGTTAATGAATACTTTACACTCTGTTGTTGGTGATGCTAATTTTGATATTGGGCATCTTTTTGGAGCTTCGGGTGGCGGTGGAAACGCAGGTTGTATTGGTTGCGTTTGTAACAATACTTTATCTACTGGTGGAGGTGCTACAAATTCTTACAAAGGAAGTGGCTTTACTTCTCCAGCTGATGGTAAACCATTTGGTGATAATTTTGACATTGACTATGTCGTTCATGAAATGGGACACCAATTGGGAGCGAATCATACTTGGTCATTCGGAATAGAAAGTGGTTCAACAGTGCAAGCAGAGCCTGGCTCTGGTTCCACTATTATGGGATACGCAGGTATTACTGGCGCAACAGACGTGCAAGCGCATTCAGACGCATTGTTTCACACTTTAAATATTTCTCAAATTCAAACAAACTTAGCTTTAGGATCAAAAACTTGTGATGTTGAAACCGCTATCACCAATAATCCGCCAGTTGTGGCAGCATTAACAAATTATACCATTCCGAAATCAACAGCCTTCGTTTTAACTGGAAGCGCTACAGATGCAGAAGGCGACCCGCTAACTTACATTTGGGAACAAACCAATGATGCGACTAGTAAAAGTACCATAGCAAATCTAGGAAATAAAACCAATGGAGCAGACTTTAGAGTTTGGACACCAACTACTTCACCGACTAGATATTTTCCAAAATTAAGTACAGTTTTATCTGGAAGTTTAAAAAGCACTTCTGATTGGGAAGCGGCTTCTACTGTTGCAAGAACTATGAATTTTAGATTAACCGTAAGAGATAATAATCCAGATGTAACACAACAACAAACCGCTTTTGCTTCTAACACAATTACAGTAGGCTCTGCTGCTGCATTTACCGTTGATGCTGCGTCTGGTGAAGCCGGTTCTCCTATTGATATTAATTGGGCAGTTTCTGGCACAACAGCTTCGCCTTATAATGTTGCAAATGTGAAAATAGATTATACAAATGATGATGGTGCAACTTGGACGGTTTTGAGCAATTCTACCGCAAACAATGGAACAGCGAGCGTCACTTTCCCAGATACTTTAGGTGCTTCTACGCCTTACGTGAGGGTTTCTGCTATTGGAAACGTTTTTTTTGCCGTAAATAAAGTAACGCTGACTGCCGCTACCTTGAAAACTAGCGAAACAAAAGTAAATAAATTACAACTTTATCCAAATCCCGCGAAAGATGTATTAAATGTCAAAAATATATCTGCGAAATCTACCTATAAAATTTATGACACGACGGGTAAATTAGTTGCTTCCGGAAACTTAAATGGAACAGAAATTAAAGTAAACAATTTGCCAAAAGGTGTTTATGTTATTACTCTGAACACAGACGGAAAAGCACAACAATCTAAATTTATTAAAGAATAATTTCAAATAATTAATTAATAAAAAGGATGTTTCAAACGATTTGAAACATCCTTTTTTATTGCAATTTTCGTAGTTACTTTTTCATATAATAATCAAAATACAAACAGCTACTTCTTAAACCTTTCACGGTTTTAGTGTCTGCGTAATCTTTCTTTAAATTGGCAAAATAAGTTCTGAACTGCGCATTTTTTATTTGATCAAATTTTGCTTGTCTTTGCTTTTCTTTTTCGTCCCATTTTGGATCGTCGTAGTTGATTGGGAGTTCACCTTTTGCTTCATATTGGTAATATTTTCCCTGTTCTGCACTCGCCATTTGAAATAAAATTCTGGCCTGGTCTTCTTTGTTTTTATTTAAAGCCAATGCTTTTTTATAATAATTGATGGAGAGATCAAAATTATCGGGTTCGATAAAACTGCTTTGAGAGAAATTTTTATAATAAAAATGAAAGGTATTTTCAGAATTACCAAAGTGAAATTTAGGACCGTTTTCATTATTAATATCCATCACAAAAGTTTGCCGATAATAACCCAAAATAGAAGTGTTGTAAATCAAATTCCCGAGAAGTTGGTTGGCTATTGCACTTTTTTCTGAATTTTCTTGTGCAATAGCATTAAGTTGAATGGCATTTTCTGCCAATTCTAATTTATTCATATTATTTTTTATGAAGGAAAAATCGCTCATTTTTTCGGCTTGCATTGAAACTTTCTCTGGGCTCTGAAAACTTTCCCAAACATTATGGCCGAAAATCGAACTAGAAATATTATGAAAACCGTCGTATTGAGAAGGTTTATATTTTAAAGGACTTTCAGTTCGCGTATCTTCAGACCAATCATAATTCACGCGAGGGATTCCGCTAAAGTTTTTAGATTTTTCATAATAATTTTTAGCCAATTCAAAATCCGCTTGTCGCATGGCAAAATCACCATAAATTACATTAAAGAAAGCATCTGTATCACCAACGTCGTTGAGGTTTTTTGCGATATATTTTTCAAAGTCATTTTTATTTGGTTTTCTATAGAATTCTTCTACTTTTTTCACCAAGTTAGAATTAGGATTATATTGCAAATCAGAAAGTTGATTGTTCATTAAAAAAGATTTTCCGTCTTCTGCTTGCAAAAAATAGCGGTTTGCGAGAATATCTCTTAGAAAATCTTCCGTATCGGGCAAATCCATATAAGAGTCTGTGTTTTTCTTTTTGGCTGTATTAAAAAAATCCGCATAGTTTTGCATCATTTTAGTTTCAAAAGCGGCGTCAATTTTTGGTTGAGAAACGATGTCGTTCAGCATTTTCATTTTTTTTATTTCTGCTAAAAATTGGGCATCTGTTGTTTTTATTTTGCTTAAAATGTCTTGGCTTTTAGAATAATTTTTATTTAAAAACTGAACATAAGCATCTGCCATTTGCCAAAAATCACCGTCAGATTCCGCACGCGCTTTTGCAATGAAATCGCTTAATTGCGCGGCAAAATCTTTGCTTTTTCCGTCATCAAGTAAATAAGTTTCCGAATAAACAGGAAGTCGCTTGTCTTTGTCCTTGCAATTTGGATCGTCACAAGTTATATAAATAGGCAAATAAGACCGCTCTAATTGATTTATAGCGCGAGAAACCAAGACTTTCAAAATATCCGAGTCGGCATTATTCGCGAGCATTTTTTCCATTAAAGGAACTGGGTTGCTGTAATCGGCATAAGCCAAAAGAAAATAGGCCATATTTTTTTCTTCAGATGTTTTAGATTTTTGAAGAAGCCAATTAAAATCTTTATCTGTTGCTAAAAACATAGATTTATAAGCGCTTTCTTTTTTATTTTTAGAATGAATAAATACCTGAAAAAAATCCCAATTCGCCTCATTAAACATTTTTAAACCTCTTTCTGCACCCGCTTTTTGGTCTAAAGCATACCAATAAATGGGCGTGTCGTTTTTCAAAGGTTCCACATAAGTTGTGAAGGCTTTTATCGCTTGGCTAAAATGTCTTGTGTAATGGTTAAAACGCACAATTTGGTAGGCGTAACGCAATTTTATTTCTGGGTTTTTCGCTGCTTTATAGAGATTTTGCAGCGCCGCATTTGTTTTTTGATAATTGAGTTGCGTGGCATTTTTTAAAGTTGAAGGTTCGGTTTCGTAAAAAGAATCGGGGTCTCCTTCAAAACTAATGCGCATATAAGGTTGCAAATATTTCGCTTCTATTAAATAATCTAGCGCTTCTTTATTTTTTGTGTAAAAACCAAGGCCCAATTTTTTAAATAAATCGTTAGTAATTTTTCCAGCTTTTAAATTATTTAGATGTTTGATGTCTATTTTGTTCACCAAAGCTTCGGTTTCGTCATAAGACAGTTCATTTTTAAAAAAACTTTGCCACGCTTTGATGTTTTCATCCGGAATTTGAATGTTTTTGTTTTCATAAAAGGCATTGGAGTAGGTTAGCAAAAAAGGCAAATATGCTTTATTCGGAATTAAACTTTGCGTGAAAAGATTAAAATATTCGTAATCTGCATCATACCACGAGCAGGCTTTTGTGTTTCCGTAAAATATTATTATGGCGAGGATTATTAATTTTTTCATTGGTATTTATTTGTATTTATTTTGTTCAAAATCAGTCGTAATTTTCACTTCAATTGTGATTTTATAATTTGTAATTTTTTATAAAACGGCTATCGAGTTGGTAATATATAATGTTATAAAAAGTAAGTTTTTCATTAATAAAATCTAAAGTTTCGTTTAAGTCTTGCTGCGAAACGGTTTCTATTTTTACATTAAAGCCTTTGCTAAGATATATTCCGTAGTAAAAGCCATCTTTTAGAACTACAAAATTGTCTTTAGATATTTTTTTAAAATTAATATTATTTTCTAAATCCGACAAACTTAAAGCGTTGATTAATTTATGTTTACCTAAATGATTGGTTACAATTCCCCAAGAATAAATTGGTAACGCAACATCCATTTTTATAGGATATTTGTTGAGGCGAACGAGATAATTTTTTAAGGTTGGAACATCTAAAATTGAATTTTTTGTAGAATTTTCTAATGGCGAAGAAGTCACGTAACACATCAGATAAACTTTATCCACCGGCGGTTCACCGATGAGTGAACGGTCTTTCACTTGGTGCAGTCTTAAAGTGCAGGTGATATTTTTATGTGAAATGTCTTTCAAAACCTTTAGAAAATCGAAGTACTCTTCGTTGGTTCCTGCCGTCCAATCGCAGTCGATCTGAATTTCATCAGTGATCTGAAGTTGCAGTTCCTTACTTTTTCTGGTAATTAAATTATCGATGCTTTTTGCCAAAAAATTAATTTCATCTGGTGTAACATCATACAAAACCTCGTTTTTAATGAAAACAACCGGCACTATTTTTTTATCGGTTACAAAACTTGAATCTTTTGTAACGACAGCCACTGGCTGAAATTTGCCATTAATTTTATCAATATCAAAAAAGCGCGTATATAAAAGCGGGATTTTAGCCGTTGAAAGTGCTTTTTTTTCTGCTTGGTTTAAACTTAAATTAGTGCGCCAATAATAGAAAGTATGCTCGTGCGGATTTATTTTGTCGCAGGAAAAGAGCATTATTAGTAATAAAAAAAGAAACAATTTTTTCATTTTCAAATTTATTAAAATAAAAGGGAAATAACTTTGGAGAAATTATTTTAATTGTTTACAAATTGCGATTATTTTGTTAAAGTTTATCAAATAACTTGCGTAGTTTTAATTTTATTTTTAGTTTTAATTTCGTGATACATTAACCAAAATGTATTATGAAAAAAGTATTATTATTAGCAGCCTTTGGAGTTGCAGGAATGATCAGTGCGAAGAGTGCAGAAATTTGTACATCAACTTTATTAAATATTAGTGGTGAAGAAATAGTTGCAACAGAATGCAACACACAATCGTCTCAAGACGAAGATGGAGACAATGTTTCGGTAACTTGTTGTAGGACTACATATCAAGAAGCGTATGATTGTGCGGCGGCTAAATTGAGAAAAGCCTGTGGTTTAGAAGAAGATCCAGGACAGCATTAATAACATTCTGCCCTTTTTAAGGGCAGATTTTTTTAGATTAATATGAAGAATTTAATAGTATTTTTATCAGTATTTTTATTTAGCAAATCTTTTACGCAAGTTGTAGATTATAAATTTAGAAACAATGATGCAGTTTTAGATTATCAGTTGGTAATCGATCAGAAGGATAACATGTCACAATGGAGAAAAAAAGTAGATGCAAAGGGGGATACGGTTCGCGGTAATAAAAAAACAGATTTTTTTGTAGTAAAAGACAATAAAGTTTTTGCAAATGACAAGACATTAAGTAAAAGAATTTTTACATTGGATAGCGAAATTATGATTTGGCAAAAAGGAAGTGAAACAAAAGAAATTTTAGGATATAAATGCAAATCTGCTTCAACAAATTTCAGGGGTAGAAATTATATTGCTTTTTATACGGAACAAATAAAAACAGATTTGGGTCCGTGGAAATTCAGAGGTCTAGATGGGCTTGTTTTGTACGTGAAAAGCGTAGATGATGATTATGAGTTCACAGCAACAAAAATTAATAATGAAAAATATCAAAAATTAGATATGGCTTACATAAACGAGATTTTTAAAAATAATACTTTCCAAACCTGGAGTGACTACGCGGAAGTTTATAAAAATGACATTGATACATTTATTAAAGATGAGAGTTGCAATTGTTCAAAGGATGGCGGGAATATATTCAAAATTACCAAAATTGAAAAAATTTATCCTAAACTTCACGATGAGGGTGTTATTTATTAGCATTTTATTGAGTTCTTCTTTTTTTTCTTCTCAGATAAAGATTTCTTATGAAGTGAAATATAAACCTGACTCAACAAAAATGTATTTTAATACTGAAGAAATGATGTTGTCAATTGATAATGGCACATCTTATTTTTATAATTTAACAAAATTTAAATTAGATTCTATTTATGACCAAGTAACTGCACAATATGCTAAAACAGGAGTTTCTCCGAGTGTTTCCATGAAATATGAATTAAAATTTGGTATTTTTAAAGATTTCAAAAAAGAAAAGTTCACTGAAATTAGCAATATCGCAGGTAAAAATTTTGCTTTTGAAATTCCTAAACCTAAATTAAAATGGAAATTTATGGATTCCGAAAAAACAATTTTCAATTATAGCGTTAAAAAAGCAGTTGTGAATTTTGGCGGAAGAAGTTGGACAGCATGGTATGCGCCAGAAATCCCAATTAGTGAAGGTCCATATAAATTTTATGGTTTGCCCGGTTTAATTTTAGAAATTTCAGATTCTAAAGGTGATTATACTTTTTGGGCAAAAGGTATCGAAAAAAACACCAACAAAATAATTCTGCCAGGAAATCTGATTTCGACAACTTCGGAGAAATATATTAAACTTGTAGATAAACTGGTACAAGATCCCGCAATGTTTACCCGTGAAACATTCTTAAAGTATAAAAACGTTAAAATGAAAGACACCAGTGGCAGCGACATGAGTGCCAATGATCTTTACAAAAGAGTCACAAATGAATTCAGAAATTTTCAGAATAATCATAATAATCCCATTGAAAAAGGGATAAGTTGGATTCAATAATCATTAAAAATTTTGGATGTAATCAACATTTTGTTAGATCTCCTTTCAAGGAGATTTTTTATTTTCAAATTTATTAAAATAAAAGGGAAATAACTTTGGAGAAATTATTTTAATTGTTTACAAATTGCGATTATTTTGTTAAAGTTTATAAAATAACTTGCGTAGTTTTAGTTTTAGGTTCGTAAAACATTAACCAATAAAAACAATGTATTATGAAAAAAGTTTTATTATTAGCAGCCTTTGGAGTTGCGGGAATGATGAGTGCTAAAACCACGTCACAAAACTCTACCTCAAATCAGAGTCTTCTAACGAGCACTAATCACCAAGTAAATTTATTATGTGTTACTACAATTTACCGTATTTATGCAGATGGAAGTCAAACGGTAGTTAAAACAGATGTTAGTCTTCAACCCGATGAAAAATTTTGTAGATTACATGCGCAAATCGTGTTGATGGATGCTCAATTAGCAGGACAGTATAAATATATTTAATTTAAAACAAATTGGCATTTTTAAAAGCCAATTTGTTATTTACCTTTCTATGAAGAATTACTTTTATATAATATTTTGCGTAATGAGTTTCGGATGTCGTTCTCAAACTTTTAACGCAAATTATAATTTCAATGTTTATAATAAAGACTTAAGAAAAACATTTGTATTCCCCGCTAATTTAAAGTTTGAAATAAAAACTAAAATAAAGTTTTACAAAGTTCAATTTGGTATCAAACCAAATGAAGGTACACCTGAAACATATTTTATTTCTAAAAAAACACCTTTATATTATATTTATTCAAAGCCAGGTGAGAAAACCCTCATTTTTGAAAATATTCCGAATGTAAAAGAGAAAGATTATGTCTTGAACGACGATTATGAGATGAGTTGGATTTTATCGTCAGAATTTAAAATAGTAAATAAAATAAAATTACGTAAAGCCGAAACAGATTTTAGAGGACGTCATTACTTTGCATGGTATGATGAAAAGGTCAAAATACCAGTAGGTCCGTGGAAATTTAAAAATACACCAGGACTCATTTATGAAGTTTATGACGATGCAAATAACTTTAAATGGTCTTTACTTAATTTCAATGAAAATTCAGAGGAAATAAAAAATCCATTTGATTCCTATAAAGGCGAGATTGTGTCTTTTCATCAATATCCAATTTTAAGATATGGTATCACACCAGAATTAAAGAAAGAATTGGAGAAAATCCCTAATAACCAAGTTTTCGAGCAAGAAAGAAATGGTTTAGAAACAGAATTTGAATGGGAAAAATAAATTACAAGATAAAATTTCTTTTTTTTTTAATTGTTTTCAGTGGGAATTTTATATTTTCTCAAAATTACACCATTGGATACGATGTAAAATACCGACCAAAAGTTGACGATAGTGCCAAAGTATCTGAAAAATACCTTTTAAACATAAACACCGAAACAAAAGAGTCATTCTTTAAATTTCAAGACTTAAATCACAGCGACTTTAATTCAAATATTTTTAAAAATAATTCAAAAAACATTTTTAAAAAGTATGAAATGATTTTATATAAATTCTATTCTTCTGATTACTTATTTACTGCAAATTGGGAACTTTTAAAGCAAAAGAAAGAAATCTTGGGACATGTATGTGAAAATGCTTCTATTTCATTCGGTGGGAGACAATGGACGGCTTGGTACACAGCGGAAATCCCTATCCAAGACGGGCCATATAAATTTTCAGGGCTTCCAGGTCTGATATTGGAAATACGTTCAAAAGATAATGATTATGAATTTTTTGCCAGAAGTATTGAAAAAAAATCTGACGAAGTAAAAGCATTTCAGGCAATTCCGATGGGGGATTTAGAAAAAGAAAAAACCTTCAAGCGAAATCTAATAAAGGAACCAGCTTCTCAATATAAACAAAATCTGGCGCAGGGGAACTTAAAAGTATCAGTATCATTTAATGGAAGGCAAAGTTCTGATAAAGAAATTATTGAAAGCATTAATGAAAATTTTTGGGAATGGATGAATGCACATGATAATCCTATTGAAAAAGGAGTAATATGGATAAAATAGAAACTGATACCGAACCCCGATTTTCAAAATTGCTGTTTAATTAAATAACACCTCTTTAGTAAGGAGATGTTTTTCTTTTTCAACCCCCAAAAATTTATTAAAAAATTTTTAATTCCCTCATTGTCAATTAAAAATATATTCTTACATTTGCACACTCAATTTAAGGAAGAAGTGTGCCTATTTCAAATGTAGAAATCACCGAAACTTAAGTGAGGCAACCAGAATATAAATAGATATATATAAATAATGTCAGGTATTATTGGAAAAAAAATCGGGATGACTTCTCTGTTTGACGCAAACGGCAAAAATATGCCGTGCACCGTTATCCAGGCAGGTCCTTGCTCGGTTTTACAGGTCAGAACCGTAGAAAAAGATGGGTACAAAGCGGCCCAACTTGGTTTCGATGACAAGAGTGAAAAGAACGTTGGTAAAGCGTTAGCCGGCCATTTTAAAAAGGCAGGTTCTACTCCTAAAGCGAAGTTAGTAGAATTCTATCATGAATTTGTTGACAAGCTAAAAGTAGGAGACGAAGTGAAAGTAAATTTATTCGCTGAAGGTGAATATGTAGATGTTACAGGAACTTCAAAAGGAAAAGGTTTCCAAGGTGTTGTGAAAAGACACAATTTTGGAGGCGTAATGCAAGCCTCTCACGGGCAGCACAACAGATTAAGAGCCCCAGGTTCTATCGGTGCAGGTTCCGATCCTTCAAGAGTATTTAAAGGAATGAGAATGGCAGGAAGAATGGGCGGTGAAAAAGTAACTGTTCAAAATCTTCAAGTGTTAAAAGTAGACGAAGAGCAAAACCTTTTAATAGTAAAAGGCGCGATTCCGGGAGCAAAAAATTCTTATGTAATAGTTAGAAAATGGAATTAGTAGTTTTAAATACATCAGGAAAAGAAACCGGAAGAAAAGTAGAGTTTGATGATGCCATTTTTGGTATTGAGCCAAACCAGCACGCGGTTTACTTAGAAGTGAAGCAATATCTTGCTGCACAGAGACAAGGGACTCACAAGTCTAAAGAAAGAAGTGAAATAGTTGGATCAACTAAAAAGTTGAAAAAACAAAAAGGATCCGGATCTGCAAGATACGGTGATATAAAATCTCCTGTCTTTAAAGGTGGTGGTCGTGTATTCGGACCGAAACCAAGAGACTATAGATTCAAACTAAATAAATCTCTAAAAAGATTAGCAAAAAAATCTGTAATCTCCCAAAAAATGAGAGAAAACAGCATAAGAGTAATGGAAGATTTATCTTTCGATGCACCAAAAACCAAAGATTTCATTAAGTTGTTATCCGCTTTTGAGTTGACTGGTAAAAAAGCATTGTTTATTCTTCCAGAAGCTAATAAAAATGTGTATTTATCCTCAAGAAATTTGCCTAAAACGAAAGTAATGAACTATAACGAAATTAGTTCTTACGACATCGTTCATGCTGGTGAAGTAATCTTCATGGAAGGTGCAATAGAGAAATTTCAAGATAACTTAAAGAAATAAATCATGTCGATTATCATTAAACCAATTATTTCAGAAAAGGCCAATTATCTGCAAGATTTGAGAGGTGCTTATTCTTTTTTGGTGAACCCAAAAGCGAATAAAATCCAAATCAGAAATGCGGTAGAAGCAGCCTACGGAGTAAAAGTAACAGACGTAAGAACTATGATTTATGCGCCGAAAGTTACTGCGAAACAAACAAAAAAAGGACTTCAGGTTGGGAAAACCAACAAATTGAAAAAAGCAGTAGTTTCCCTCGCTGGAGGAGAAGTTATTGACATTTTTGCAACTAATTAATAAATAACAATTGTAATGTCTGTTAGAAAATTAAAACCTATCACCCCGGGACAGAGATTCAGAGTTGTAAACAACTTTGAGGAAATTACTACCAACAAACCAGAGAAATCTCTAACCGTTGGTCTTAGTAAATCAGGTGGTCGTAACAATACTGGTAAAATGACCATGCGTTACACCGGAGGTGGACACAAAAAGAAATACAGAATTATCGACTTCAAAAGAAATAAATTCAATGTTGAAGCGACAGTAAAATCTGTAGAGTATGATCCAAACAGAACTGCGTTTATTGCTTTGCTAGAATATGCAGACGGAGAGAAAAGATATATTATCGCTCCACATGGTATTAAAGTAGATCAAAAAGTAGTTTCAGGAGAAAGCGTAGAACCAGAAGTGGGGAACGCAATGAAATTGAAAAATATTCCTTTGGGAACAACAATTTCTTGTATTGAACTTAAACCTGGGCAAGGCGCAATTATGGCGAGAAGTGCAGGTT
Organism: Halpernia humi; assembly: GCF_900108025.1. Lineage (GTDB taxonomy): Bacteria > Bacteroidota > Bacteroidia > Flavobacteriales > Weeksellaceae > Halpernia > Halpernia humi. The sequence goes on along the minus strand of NZ_FNUS01000001.1, from coordinate 1,010,596 downwards.
CATCCGCACAACTTACTTCCAGAGATGGAAGATATGCTATCGTAAAATTGCCTTCTGGTGAATCTAGAATGATTTTAGTAGAATGTATCGCAATGGTAGGTTCGGTTTCCAATGGCGATCATCAACTTACAGTATCTGGTAAAGCAGGTAGAAGCAGATGGCTAGGTAGAAGACCAAGAACAAGACCAGTAGTAATGAACCCTGTAGATCACCCAATGGGTGGTGGTGAAGGTAAATCTTCTGGTGGACACCCAAGATCTAGAAACGGGCAACCTTCTAAAGGTTTCAAAACTAGAACTAAAAACAAAGCGTCTAACCGTTTCATTTTATCTAAAAGAAAATAATTATGTCTAGATCACTTAAAAAAGGACCATTTATTCACTATACATTAGAGAAAAAGGTCGCAGCAAATATAGAGTCTAATAAAAAGACAGTTATAAAAACTTGGTCTCGAGCATCAATGATATCTCCAGACTTTGTAGGGCAAACTTTCGCAGTGCACAACGGGAAATCTTTTATCCCTGTTTATGTTACAGAAAATATGGTTGGTCATAAATTAGGAGAATTCTCACCTACAAGATCTTTTAGAGGTCATGGTGGTAACAAAAATAAAGGAAGCAGATAATGGGATCAAGAAAAAGAGAAAGTGCATTAGCACGTAAAATAGCAAATCAAGATGTGGCAAAATCCTTATATAATGATTGCCCTTCTTCTCCAAGAAAAATGCGATTAGTTGCAGATATCATCCGAGGAGTAGAAGTAGATAAAGCTTTATCTATTCTAAAATTCTCAAAAAAAGGTGCTTCTATTAAATTGGAAAAAGTATTGCTTTCTGCAATGGCTAACTGGCAATCTAAAAACGAAGGACAAGATATTGAAGCAGCAAATCTTATCGTAAAAGAAATTATGGTAGATAGCGCAAGACAATTGAAAAGATTGCGCCCTGCACCACAAGGTAGAGGCCATAGAATTAGAAAAAGATCTAACCACATTACCTTAATTTTAGGTGATAAAACAGTAAATCAATAATCAAGGTATGGGACAAAAAACAAATCCAATTGGTAATAGATTAGGAATCATCAAAGGATGGGATTCTAACTGGTATGGTGGGAAAGATTATGGAGACAGAATCGCAGAAGACTATAAAATCAGAAGATACCTTGAGGCAAGATTGTCTAAAGGTGGAATTTCTAAAATTTATATAGAAAGAACTTTAAAACTTGTTACAGTTACTATTACTACCGCAAGACCGGGTCTAATTATTGGGAAAGGTGGTTCTGAAGTAGATAAACTGAAAGAAGAATTAAAGAAATTAACTGGTAAAGATATTCAAATCAATATTTTTGAAATCAAAAGACCAGAGCTTGATGCCGTTTTAGTGGCAGATAGTATCGCAAAACAAATCGAAAACCGTATTTCTTACAGAAGAGCAGTAAAAATGTCTATCGCAAGTACTATGAGAATGGGCGCGGAAGGGATTAAAGTGCAAATTTCTGGTAGATTAAACGGAGCAGAGATGGCAAGATCTGAAAACTTTAAAGAAGGTAGAATTCCTTTATCTACATTTAGAGCAGATATCGATTATCACATTGCTGAAGCCAACACTACCTATGGTAAATTGGGGGTTAAAGTATGGATTATGAAAGGCGAAGTTTATGGTAAAAGAGATCTCACACCATTAGTTGGGCAACAGAAAAAAGGACCATCTGCTGGAGGAAATAGAGACAATGACCGTAGAGAAAGAAGACCATCAAGAGACAGAAAATAATTCAAAATTTTAGACAACCATTTTAAACGACCGTTACTTTTTTAAAATCTAAAATCTAAAATGCGAAGCATTCACGAACTCAAAATTAAAATAAGAATTCGTGAGTAAATTAAATCTAAAATTTAAATTATGTTACAACCAAAAAGAACCAAGTTCCGGAAAGTTCATAAGATGAAAATGAAGGGGATTGCCCAAAGAGGAAATCAACTTGCTTATGGAACTTTCGGTATCAAAGCCAATGAAGGCGCTTGGGTTACTGCAAGACAAATTGAAGCAGCACGTATTGCTGCAACAAGATACATGAAAAGAGAAGGTCAACTTTGGATCAAAATATTTCCAGACAAGCCAATTACTAAAAAACCTGCGGAAGTACGTATGGGGAAAGGTAAAGGTGCTGTGGAATATTGGGTATCTGTAGTAAAACCTGGTAAAATAATGTTCGAAGTAGGAGGTGTTCCTTATGACGTAGCAAAAGAAGCATTGCGTCTTGCTGCTCAAAAACTTCCTGTAACTACAAGATTTGTAGTAGCGAATGATTTCGTTAAACCTCAATAATTAATTTAGAAATGAAACAAGCTGACATCAAAAATTTAAGCGTAGAGGATATTCAGAACAAATTGGCTGAAGTGAAAGCAGATTTTAATAAATTAAAATTATCGCACAGCATCAGTCCACTGGAAAATCCTATTCAAATTAAAGACTTGAGAAGAACAATCGCAAGACTTCAAACGGAATTAACCACTAAACAACAATAGAATTTCATTTTATCATGGATAGAAATTTAAGAAAAGAAAGAATTGGAGTAGTTTCCAGCAATAAAATGGAAAAAACCATTGTTGTGAGTGAGACCACTAGAGTAAAACATCCAATGTACGGTAAATTCGTATTAAAAACGAAAAAATATACCGCCCACGATGAAAATAACGAATGCAACGAAGGTGATACAGTAGAAATTACTGAAACAAGACCTTTGAGCAAGAGCAAGAGATGGAGACTAGTAAGAATCATTGAAAAAGCTAAATAATGTTACAGACAGAATCAAGAATAAAAGTAGCTGATAACACCGGTGCAAAAGAAGTATTGGTAATCAGAGTTCTCGGTGGAACAAGAAGAAGATATGCTTCAGTAGGTGATAAAGTGGTAGTAACCATCAAAGAATCTAGCCCATCAGGAACTGCAAAAAAAGGACAAGTTTCTAAAGCAGTAGTAATCCGCACCAAAAAAGCGGTAAGAAGAAAAGACGGATCTTACATCAAATTTGATGATAATGCATGTGTACTTCTTAATACTACCGGAGAAATGAGAGGAACTCGCGTTTTTGGCCCAGTTGCCAGAGAATTGCGAGATAAAGAATATATGAAAATCATTTCATTGGCCCCTGAGGTTTTATAAATTTTAAATTTAAAAAAATGACAAAGTTAAAAATCAAAAGAGGAGATAACGTTATCATCACTACCGGAAGAAAAGAAATCAAAGGTAAAACAGGTGAAGTTATAGAAGTGATAAGAAAAGAAAACAAGGACGCTAGAGTAATTGTTGCCGGTTTAAACATCGTGAAAAGACACACAAAACCATCTGCGGGAAACCCACAAGGCGGTATTGTAGAAAAAGAAGCTTCAGTGCACATTTCTAACGTAATGCTATTAGATCCCAAAACTAAAAAAGGAACAAAAGTAGGTTACAAAATAGAAGGTGACAAGAAAGTAAGAATCTCAAAATCATCAGGTAACACTTTATAATAATTAAGAAGATGGAATATATAGCAAGACCAAAGCTAAACTATAAAGAAAAAATCGTTCCTGCAATGATGGAAGAATTTGGATACAAATCTGTAATGCAAGTTCCAAAATTAGTTAAAATTTGCCTTTCTCAAGGTTTAGGTGAAGCAACGGCCGATAAAAAAATTGTAGATTACGCTGTAGAAGAAATGACACAGATTACAGGGCAAAAAGCCGTAGGTACTATCTCCAAGAAAGATGAGGCTGCTTTTAAATTAAGAAAAGGAATGCCTGTAGGCGCAAGAGTTACACTAAGATCAGATAAAATGTATGAATTTCTAGATCGTTTAACTTCTTCTGCACTACCAAGAATCAGAGATTTTTCTGGAATCAAAGCCGATGGTTTTGATGGTAGAGGAAACTATAATCTTGGGATCACAGAGCAAATCATCTTCCCAGAGATAGCAATTGATAAAGTAAAGAAAATCCAAGGTATGGATATCACTTTTGTAACATCAGCGAAAACCGATAAAGAAGCAAAATCTTTACTTGCTCATTTCGGATTACCTTTTAAAAAGAACTAAGAAATGGCAAAAGAATCAATGAAAGCGCGTGAGCGCAAAAGAGAGGCTACAGTAGCCAAATACGCAGAAAAAAGAAAAGCGCTAAAAGAAGCAGGTGATTTTGAAGGACTTCAAAAATTACCAAAAGACGCTTCACCAGTAAGATTACACAACAGATGTAAACTTACAGGAAGACCAAGAGGTTACATGAGAACTTTTGGTATATCTAGAGTAACTTTTAGAGAAATGGCGAACAAAGGACTAATCCCAGGTGTGAAAAAAGCAAGCTGGTAATAACAATAAATATTAATAAGAAAATCAAAAAATGGTAACAGATCCAATTTCAGATTTCCTAACTAGAGTAAGGAACGCACAAAGCGCAGGCCACAAAGTGGTAGAAATTCCTGCATCGAATATTAAAAAGGAGATTACGAAAATCTTATTTGATCAAGGTTATATCTTAAACTATAAGTTTGAGGATAACGCTGTTCAAGGGACTATCAAAATCGCTCTTAAATATGACAAGCAGACGAGCAAACCGGCCATCAAGTCTATACAAAGAGCTTCGAGACCAGGTTTAAGACAGTACAAAGGTTCAGAAGAACTCCCAAGAGTACTAAACGGTCTTGGAGTAGCAATTATCTCAACCTCAAAAGGGTTAATGACAGATAAAACTGCTCGTAAAGAAAAAGTAGGTGGTGAAGTAATTTGCTATGTTTATTAATTGTAAAAAAGGAAGAAATGTCAAGAATTGGTAAATCCATTATAGAAATTCCTGCCGGTGTTACAGTTAGCGTAAAAGATGACGTAGTAACAGTTAAAGGTCCCAAAGGAGAACTCACGCAGACTCTTACGGAAGGTATTACTTTAGAGCAGAAAGATGGTGTCATCACAATGAACCGTCCGTCTGAATCTAAACAACACAAAGCATTGCACGGTCTTTATAGAGCGTTGATAAATAATATGATTGTAGGAACCGCAACAGGTTTCACAAAACAATTAGAATTAGTAGGTGTAGGTTATAGAGCCTCTAATCAAGGTAACAGATTAGATTTGTCTTTAGGCTTCTCACATGGTATCGTAATAGATCTTCCAAAAGAAGTAACAGTAGAAACATTGACTGAAAAAGGGAAGAACCCAATCATTACTTTAAATTCTTATGATAAGCAACTTTTAGGAATGGTTGCTGCAAAGATTAAATCTTTCAGAAAACCAGAACCATACAAAGGAAAAGGTGTGAGATTCGTAGGAGAAATCGTAAGAAGAAAAGCCGGTAAATCTGCATAAAATTTAAAGAAATGGCATTAACAAAGACCCAAAAAAGAAACAGAATCAAAAATAGAGTAAGAGGTAAGATCTCCGGAACTGCTGAATTACCAAGATTGTCTGTATATAAAAGTAATAAAGAAATCTACGCTCAATTGGTAGATGATTTAGAAGGTAAAACTTTAGCTTCAGCTTCCTCTAGAGAGAAAGGTGTAGATGTTAAAGGTACAAAGATTGAAATTTCTGCCGCTGTAGGTAAAAAAATTGCTAAAAAAGCAAAAGCCGCTGGTATAGAAAATATAGTGTTTGATAGAAACGGTTTCGTGTATCACGGTAGAGTGAAAGCTTTAGCAGACGGTGCAAGAGAAGGTGGTTTGAAATTTTAAAATTAAAGAATTATGTTAGGATTTGACAATATAGAAAGAGTAAAACCAGGTGGCCTAGAACTAGCCGATCGTTTGGTTTCTGTAAACAGAGTAACGAAAGTTACCAAAGGTGGTAGAGCCTTCGGCTTTTCCGCTATTGTGGTAGTGGGAAATAATGATGGTATCATCGGTTTTGGTTTAGGGAAATCTAAAGAAGTAGCTTCAGCTATTTCAAAAGCGGTAGATGATGCAAAGAAAAATTTAGTAAAAGTTCCTGTAATTAATAGTACAATACCTCACCAAACATCTGCAAGATATGGCGGTGCAAATATTTTCTTAAGACCAGCGTCTGCAGGTACCGGTGTTATCGCGGGTGGTGTAGTACGTGTCGTAGTAGAAAGTGCAGGTATTAAAGATATACTTTCAAAATCTAAAGGTTCTTCTAACCCTCACAATGTAGTAAAGGCAACTTTCAAAGCATTATTAGAGGTAAGAAAACCAGAAGAAATTGCAAGAATGAGAGGAGTTTCTTTAGATAAAGTGTTTAACGGTTAATAATAAAACAATGGCAAAAATTAAAATAAAACAAGTAAGAAGCGCTATTGGGAGAAACAAAACTCAAAAAAGAACGCTTGAAGCATTAGGCTTAAAAAAACTTCACCAAGTAGTAGAGCACGACGATTCACCAGCCATTATGGGTATGGTAAACGCAGTGGGACATCTTTTAGAAGTTACTAAATAAATAAAAAATTTGAATATTAAAAGATTAAAATTTTAGTAAATATTTTTTTAATCTTTTAATTTTTTAATCTTTAAATCATTAAAAGCAATGAACTTAAATACAATTAAACCTGCAAAAGGCGCAACACACAACTCCAAGAGATTGGGTCGTGGCCAAGGAAGTGGCAAAGGCGGTACTTCTGCAAAAGGACATAAAGGGCAGAAATCTCGTTCTGGATACTCTAGAAAAATCGGTTTTGAAGGTGGACAAATGCCAATTCAAAGAAGATTACCAAAATTTGGTTTTACCAATGTAAATAGAAAAGAGTATCGAGGAATCAATATTGATACCTTGCAAATATTGGCTGATACCCAAAATATTACCGAAATTAACCAAGATGTATTGGTACAAAACGGATTAGCTAAAAAAAGCGAAATCGTGAAAATTATGGGAAGAGGAGAATTGAAAACTGGTATTTCAATTTCTGCACACAAATTTACGAAATCTGCTGAAGAAGCTATTGCTAAAGCTGGTGGCAAAGCGGTTACTCTTTAATATTTAAAATGAAATCGAAAGATTACATTTGTCCTAAAAAACAGACAAATATCAAATGAAAGAATTTATACAAACACTCAAAAACATTTGGAGTCTTAAGGAATTAAGAGACAAAATTTTGCTTACTTTATCTTTAATTTTAGTGTATAGATTCGCATCTTTTATTTCTTTACCTGCCATAAATATGGCCGAAGTAGGTGATCTTTTAGATAAATATCAAAGCCAAGGTGGTAGCAAACAAGGCGCAGGTCTGCTTGGTTTGCTTTCCTCATTTACGGGTGGAGCGTTTAGCCGTGCTTCTGTAATGGCATTGGGAATTATGCCTTACATTTCTGCCTCTATTATTGTGCAGCTTATGGGAATGGCTATACCTTACTTAAAGAAATTACAAAATGATGGCGAAAGTGGTAGAAATACATTAAACCAAATTACAAGATGGTTAACAATTGGGGTTTGTCTTGTGCAAGCGCCGTCTTATCTTACTTCTATTACAAAAGTATTTTTACCTTATCAGCAATTTCAATCCGCTTATTTTGTAGATCCCAACTCAGTTATGTTTTGGTTACCAAGTATAGTAATCCTCGTTGCAGGCTCGGTTTTTGCAATGTGGTTAGGAGAGAAAATTACAGATAAAGGAATAGGAAATGGTATCTCTATCTTGATTATGGTCGGAATTTTAGCGAGACTTCCAGAATCATTTATTCAGGAATTCACCACTAAAACCACTACAGGAGGATCTGGTGCAATCGTACTTTTAATCGAAGTCCTATTTTGGCTAGTTGTTATTTTATTAGCAATCGTATTATCTGTAGCGGTTCGCAAAATTCCAATTCAATACGTAAGTCGCGCGCAAGCAAGAGGTGGCGTTAATCGTAATTTAATGGAAGGCGCGAGACAATGGATTCCGCTAAAAGTAAATGCAGCAGGTGTAATGCCAATTATTTTTGCACAAGCATTAATGTTTGTACCAGGATTATTAACCGGTTTAGACGAATCAAACACTTTTCTGGCAGGCTTTAAAAATGTTTTTTCTTGGCAATATAATCTTTTATTTGCCCTTTTAATCATCGTATTTACATTTTTCTACACAGCAATTACGATTCCTGTAAATCAAATGGCAGATGATTTAAAGAGAAATGGAGGCTTAGTTCCAAAGGTCAGACCTGGGAAAGAAACCGCTGATTATTTGGATAATATTTTGTCAAAAATTACCTTGCCCGGTTCAATATTTTTAGCTATTTTTGCAATCCTTCCGGCACTAGTGCATGGTACTTTGGTTTCAACAGATGGATTTGCTCTATTTTTTGGCGGTACTTCACTTTTGATTATGGTGGGAGTGGTTTTAGATACAGTTCAACAAATTAATACTTATCTATTAAATCACCATTATGACGGTTTGATGCAATCTAAATTATCAAGAACGTCGAACAATTAATTTATGGCTAAACAGAAACATATAGAACAAGACGGTTTAATTACCGAAGCACTTTCAAATGCGCAGTTTCGCGTAGAGTTAGAAAATGGGCACATGCTTATTGCGCATATTTCTGGCAAAATGAGAATGCATTACATTAAACTTTTGCCTGGAGACAAAGTTCGCTTAGAACTTTCTCCTTATGATTTATCTAAAGGCAGAATCACATTTCGATATTAATTTCAGATTATTCTGAAACTATTATAAAAGGAAACAAAATGAAATCCTAGGATTTTGTTTGTCATTTAAATATTTAAACGATAGGGGATGTTATCAAAATGAGAGCATTTAACCGTTGGAAAATTAAACAAAAAGAATGAAATCGTAAGATTACATTTAGCTTTTAAAAAAAATTAAAAGAAAACAAATGAAAGTTAGAGCATCTATTAAAAAAAGAAGTGCTGATTGCAAAATCGTTCGCCGCAAAGGCGTGCTTTTCGTGATCAACAAAAAGAACCCAAAATTTAAACAAAGACAAGGCTAAATTATGGCGAGAATCTCCGGTATTGATTTACCAAAAAACAAAAGAGGCGTTATTGGGCTTACTTACATCTTCGGAATAGGAAGAAGCACAGCAGCCGAAATCTTGAAAAAAGCTGGGATCAGCGAAGACAAGAAAGTCAACGAATGGAATGACGATGAATTGGCATTAATCAGAAACTACATCACTGAAAACATCAAAGTAGAAGGTGAATTGCGTTCTGAAACACAACTGAACATCAAGCGATTGATGGACATTGGTTGCCAACGAGGAATACGTCACAGACTTGGATTACCTTTAAGAGGACAAAGAACTAAAAATAATTCTAGAACCCGAAAAGGAAAAAGAAAAACGGTTGCTAACAAGAAAAAAGCAAGTAAATAATCGGTAAGAATTATGGCAAAACAGACTAAAGTAACAAAAAAAAGAAAAGTAAAAGTTGAAGCAATCGGCGAGGCTCATATCCAAGCGACCTTCAATAATATCATTATTTCTTTAACCAATAAAGCAGGAGAAGTTATTTCTTGGGCTTCAGCTGGTAAAATGGGATTTAGAGGTTCTAAAAAGAATACTCCCTTCGCGGCTCAGATGGCTGCAGAAAATTGCTCACAAGTGGCCCACGATTTGGGACTTCGTAGAGTAAAAGTGTTTGTAAAAGGACCTGGTGCAGGTAGAGAATCTGCAATCAGAACCATTCACAATTCAGGAATTGAAGTGAGCGAAATCATTGACGTTACGCCAATGCCGCACAACGGATGTAGACCACCAAAAAGAAGAAGAGTATAATCTATAATTTTAAATTTTTAAATTTTAAATTTTAAATGGCGTTTCGCATATTTATTAAAATCTAAAATCTAAAATCTAGAATCTAAAATCTAAAACAATGGCAAGATATATTGGACCAAAAACAAAAATTGCACGCAAATTTGGCGCTGCAATCTACGGAGATGATAAAAGCTTCGAAAAAAGAAAAAACCAACCGCCCGGAGTACACGGCCCGAACAGAAGAAGAGGTGCTAAAAAATCCGAGTACGCAATCCAATTAATGGAAAAGCAAAAAGCGAAATATACTTATGGTATTTTGGAAAGACAATTTTCTAACCTTTTTGATAAAGCACACAGCAGCAAAGGTATCACAGGTGAAGTTTTACTTCAACTTTGTGAATCCCGTCTAGATAATGTGGTTTATAGATTCGGTTTTGCTAAAAGTAGAGCTGGAGCAAGACAACTTGTTTCTCACCGTCACATTACTGTGAATGGTGAATTGGTAAACATACCTTCTTACACAGTAAAAGCAGGAGATCAAATCGCGGTTAGAGAGAAATCAAAATCTCTTGAGATCATCGCAGATTCTCTCGCTTATAAATCTAATTATGAGTGGTTACATTTCAACGACGAAACTAAAACTGGTACTTTTACTTCAGCACCTGAAAGAATTCAGATTCCTGAAGATATCAAAGAACAGTTGATCGTCGAACTTTACTCTAAATAATAATCAAATTTTTGCTCAACCCAATTATATGGCAATTTTAACATTCATAAAACCCGATAAAGTAATACTAATAAAATCTGATGATTTTAAAGGACAGTTCGAATTCAGACCATTAGAGTCTGGTTTTGGACTTACAATCGGTAATGCTTTGAGAAGAGTTTTACTTTCTTCTCTTGAAGGATATGCTATTTCTTCTATCAAAATAGAAGGTGTAGAGCACGAATTTTCAACTATCAAAGGTGTTATAGAAGATGTTACAGAAATAGTTTTAAATCTTAAACAATTAAGACTTAAAGCAACTACTGAAAACGCTTCTGCAGAACAAGTTTCTGTAAAACTTTCTGGTAAAGAAGTAATTACAGCTGGAGACTTTAGCAGTTCAATAAGCGGTTTTGAGGTTTTAAACCCAGAATTAGTGATCTGCAATCTTACAAAAGCAGTTACTTTTGAAATGACTTTTAATATAGAAAAAGGTAGAGGTTACGTTCCTTCAGATCAAAACAAATCTGCAAATGCGCCACTTGGTACAATTGCAATAGATTCTATCTTCACACCTATCAAAAAAGTACAATACACTGTTGAAAATTACCGTGTAGAGCAAAAAACAGACTACGAAAAACTGATCTTGGATATTGAGACTGATGGTTCCATCTCTCCTCAAAATGCTTTAACAGAAGCTTCTAAAATTTTAATTTATCATTTCATGTTATTTTCCGATGAGAGAATTACTTTGGAAACAGAAGCCGTGAAAGCCTCCATTCAGTATGACGAAGAAACACTTCACACACGCCAACTTTTAAAATCTAAATTAGCAGATATGGATCTTTCCGTAAGAGCGCTAAATTGTTTGAAAGCAGCAGAAGTAGAAACTTTAGGAGAACTTGTTTCTTATTCGAAGTCTGATTTGATGAAATTCAGAAATTTTGGTAAAAAATCTCTGACAGAACTAGAAGAATTAGTGCACGCAAAGGGGCTAAACTTTGGCTTTGATGTAGCGAAATATAAATTAGACGCAGATAAATAAATTACAATGAGACACGGTAAAAAATTTAATCACTTAAGCAGAACTACATCTCATAGAAGCGCAATGCTTTCTAATATGGCGTGTTCACTTATTGAGCATAAAAGAATTAACACCACAGTTGCGAAAGCGAAAGCATTAAGAGTTTTTGTAGAACCAATTTTAACGAAATCCAAAGAAGATTCTACCCATAACAGACGTACAGTTTTCTCGTATCTTCAAAGCAAAGAAGCGGTTACTGAATTATTCAGAACTGTTGCTCCAAAAATTGCAGACAGACCTGGCGGTTATACAAGAATCATCAAAACTGGCTTCAGACTTGGTGATGCAGCAGATATGGCAATGATAGAATTAGTAGATTTCAATGAAATGTACAATCCTAATGAAGTTGAAAAGAAAACTACTAGAAGAAGTAGAAGATCAGCAGCGCCAAAAGCAACCGAAAAAGTGGCAACACTTGCAGATGCAAAATTAGATACTAAATCTGAAAAAGTGGAAGCAAAAGTTGAAGAAACTGTAACAGATGCAGTAGTTGAAGAACCAACTGTAGATGCACCAGAAGTGGATGCTGCAGATACAACAGAAGAAAAAACTGCAGAATAATTTTCTGAAGTTTTAGATATAAAAATCCGTCCCAAATATTTTTCGGGACGGATTTTTTTGTTTTTAGCGATTTATGAAAAAATATTAGCTATTTTTAAATATTAAAATAGAAGGTAGTAAATGTTAAAAATTTCCATTGAAAAAGCAAATCTTACAGATCTTCCACAATTGCAAAAGATTGCTTCCGAAACCTTTTTCGAAACCTTTTCAGCGGAAAATACAGATGAAGATATGCAAACTTATTTAGCCCGTAATTTTTCTACTGAAAAATTAATTTTAGAACTGAATGACCAAAATTCTGATATTTATTTCGCGGTGTTTGAGCAGAAAGTGATTGGTTATTTAAAACTAAATTTTCGCGAATCGCAATCACATTTGCAAGATCACGGCGCGATTCAAATAGAACGGCTTTATATTTCGAAAGAGTATCAAAACAAAAATGTGGGGCAATTTCTTTTAGAGAAAGCCATTGAAATTGCTAAAAATGCAGATAAAGCGTATGTCTGGCTGGGCGTTTGGACAGAGAATTTAAGAGCCATCAAATTCTACAAAAGAAATAATTTTAGCGAATTTGGAAATTATATTTTTATGTTGGGGAAAGATGAGCAACAAGATATTTTGATGAAACTTTTATTAATCTAAACCTTCAAGGTTTTTAAAACCTTGAAGGTTTGATCTTGACAATAAATAATTTTAATGCTTTTTTCTGCTTTTTATAATTCCGCCAGACGCTTCTTTTATGGTATTCGCAAAAACAAAAGCTTCCGGATCGATGTCATAAATTAGATTTTTTAATCTTCGCATTTCCAAACGCGTAATAACGGTGTAAATAATATCACAATCTGAACTCACATCAAATTTTCCGGGAAGAAAGCCGCGCTCGCCTTTGTAAATGGTAATTCCGCGTCCCAATCTATTCACCAATTGGTTTTTAATTTCTTCGCTTTTAGCAGAAATAATGGTAACGCCCGTAAATGCTTGGATTCCTTCAACTACATAATCAATAGTTCTTGTCGCTGCAAAATAGGTGAGAACCGAATATAAGGAAGTTTCGACGCCAAATTTTAAAGCAGCGATGCCAAAAATAATAATATTAATACCCAAAATAATTTCAGTAATTGTGAATGAAGTTTTTTTCAAAGTATATAATGCTAAAACTTCAATGCCATCTAAAGCCGCTCCGGCGCGCATTACTAAACCTACGCCGATTCCCAAAAATGCACCGCCAAAAATAGAGACGATTAATTTATCGTTTGTAATATCAACCGATGGAATTTGCCAGAGACAAAGCCCTAGAAAAACAACACTCATAAAAGTTTTATAAGCAAAACGTTTCCCAACGGTGAAATAACTGATAATGATTAAAGGTAAATTTAAAAGCACAATCACAATCGCCAAATTAAAATGATAAACTTCGTGCACTAATAAAGACATTCCTGTAACGCCGCCATCGAAAAATTGATTGGGAACGAGAAAAGATTTTAGGGCAAAAGCGGCAATTATGACTCCAAAAACAACGGAAATAAAATCTTGAATATTTTCGTTGGAATAATTTTTTTTAGGTTTCTTGTTTGGGTTTGTTGTTTCCAATTTGGCTTTGTTTTCTTGTTTATTTTGATTCCTTTCTTCGTTTGCTGTTTTTGTAAAGAAATGGTGTGCGTTTAAGAAATCAATTTGCATTTTATTAAACTCTACTTTGTTTTTTATAAACCCATTTATTTTTAATTCTGAAAATATTTTTTCGGAATAGTGGTCGAAATGATCTCCTCCGAGGTAAAAAACATCGGCATCACACAAAATTTCGCTCAATTTATTTTTTGGATTTTGCGGTATTTTGGTAGCCATAATCATTTCGCAAATGGCTTCAATTTGTTCTGGAGTATAATTAAAATTTGGTAAATTTTTTCGCGCAAAATCGCAGCCCGAAACTTCATGCCCGCTATAAGTGGATAGAAAACCGATATCGTGAAGCAAGGCTGCGGTTTTTAAAATCAGTAGTTCTTCCGCAGAAATACCTTCTTTTTCAGCAATATAAACTGCGTTTTCAATCACCGTTTTGGTGTGTTCTACTTTGTGATAAATTAGATTATCTGGTAAATTATTTTCAAGTTCAGGTATTACAAATTGGTAGAGTTCTTTGTATTGCATAAATTATTTTTATTAACTAATTACTTCATATATCACGATGTCATCACTTTTATTCTTTAAATTTATCGATCCAATTTTTTCACACTGAAAAGAACTTTTTACTTTTTCATAACAAGCTTCAGGAATTAAAATTTGTCCTTTTTTGGCGGCACTTTGGAGGCGTTGCGATACATTCACAACATCGCCAATTACCGTAAAATCTAATCTTTTTAAAGTGGCAGAGCCAATATTGCCAGAAATCATTTCACCCGAGTTAATGCCGATAGAAACTTCAGGCGAGAAGCCATTATTTTTAGGCAAATTATTAATATGATTTTTAATAGCAATACTTGCATCTATTGCTCTATCTAAATGGTAATCACCTTTGAAAACAGCCATCACACAATCGCCCATAAATTTATCTATAATGCCATTTTGATTGATAATTTCCTTCACCATCACATCAAAATAATCGTTTAATAAATTCACTACCGCATCTGGTGATTCTTTTTCGCTGATGGATGTGAAGCCACAAATATCTATAAAAGCCACTGTTGCTTCTATCATTTCATTGGCGGTAAAAGATGATTCGTACTCCCGTGTTTCCATAAAACTTAACACGTTTTTATCTACATACATTTTCAGAATATTATTTTCTTTAATGGCTTTTAGCGTAGTTTTTATTTGTAAAACCTGCTCAATTGTTTTTTCAATCGTTACTTCTAGATCATCGAAATTAACGGGTTTTGTGATGAAATCAAATGCACCACAATTCATCGCAACTCTAATGTTTTCCATATCGCCGTAAGCAGAAACCATGACGGTTTTCATTAGTGGATGTTGTTCTCCGATTTTTGAAAGCAGTGTCAGACCGTCCATTTCGGGCATATTGATGTCGCACAAAACAATATCGATATCGTTTTCTGCAACAATTTTTTCTAATGCGACGCGGCCGTTTTCAGCAAAAACAAATACATAGGTTTTTTCTCTAATTTTTTGTCTAAATTTTTGACGGATTAGCGTTTCTAAATCGGCTTCATCATCGGCCACTAAAATTTTTGTCATGCCATGAAATGTTTTAATTTTTCTTTTAATTTAATAAAATCTACTGGCTTGGTCATAAAATCGTCAGCACCAAGTTTCATTGCTTCGATATAATTTTCTGAATCTCCGTAGGCAGTAATCATCATCACTATTGGTGGCGGTTTTTCAAAATGTTCTTTTATGTGTTTTAATAAAGTCAAACCGCTCATCCCAGGCATATTGATATCAGACAAAATCAAAACGGCTTCTTGCTGGTGGTTTTTTAAAAAGGTGATGGCTTCTTCACCAGAAAATGCAAATTGAAAGTCTATTTCTGCCTTTTTAATTTCTTTCCGAAATCGCTGTTCAAAAAGTGTTTTTACGTCCATCTCGTCATCTACTACTAATATTTTCATCTGTTGGTATTTATTGGTGTTAAGTATCGCATTTCATTCGAACACATACATTGCGTTTTGCAACTTATTTTAGGTCATTCTCATTTCATAATTTTTTTAATTAGGTAAAATTATAGTGAATTTAGTTCCTTCATTTTCTTTTGATTCTACTTTTAGTTCCCCATTATGCCCTTTGGTGATGATATCAAAACTGATGGATAGTCCCAAACCAGTTCCTTTCCCCGAAGGTTTTGTGGTAAAAAATGGTTGAAAAATTTTGTCGATAATCTCTTGTGGCATTCCATTTCCATTGTCGCTTACCGTAATTAATATTTTTTGATTTTCATTTTTTGTGCTTATAGAAACTGTTGGCATGTAGTTTTCTGCACTTTGTTGTCTTTTTTCATTTACGGCGTAAAAAGCGTTGGTAAGCAAATTTAAGATAACTCTACCGAAATCTTGTGCGTTAAGATTGATTTCTCCTATCGTTTCATCAAAATCAGAATTCAATGTGGCGTTGAAGGATTTGTCTTTTGCGCGCAAACCGTGGTAGGAAAGTCTTAAATATTCATCGCATATTTGGTTCAAATTGGTCGGTTGTTTTGTTCCGGTGCTGCTTCTAGAATGTTGCAGCATTCCTTTCACAATATCATCCGCACGTTTGCCGTGGTGCTTTATTTTATTGAGATTTTGTTTTATATCATTAAAAATATCTTCGGCATCTTCAAAGTTGCCTTTTTTTATTTCTTCTTGCATTTCTGCCAAGAGATCGGCGCTAACTTCGGAAAAATTCATCACAAAATTCAGAGGATTTTGTATTTCGTGTGCAACGCCCGCCGTTAATTCTCCCAAACTTGCCATTTTTTCTGAATGTACAAGTTGGTTTTGTGTGGCTTTTAGATTGATGTATGCGGTTTCAATTTCTTTAGCATGATCCAAATCTTTTTGCATATTTCGTTGGCGTTCTTTTATCAGAATGCGGTTTCGTTGGTATTTATCAATGGCGTAAATGACACCAAGAACCAATAAAAAATAAATAAAATAGGCGCCCCAAGTTCGTTGTAATGGAGGTCTTATTGTAAAATGAAAAGCTGTGGGTTTGCTCCAAGAATTTGTGCCATTCTGTGCTTTTACAAGAAAGGTGTAATTTCCTTCTTTTATATTTCCAAAATTTGCGGTGGTTTTATGTGTTGCCGGAGACCATTCTTTATCATAACCTTCTAATTTATATTGATAGTTTACAAGCGAAGGTCTTGTAGTGACGATGCCGTTAAAATCAAAACTAATATTGTTGTTTTTATAAGGTAATGATAAATTTTCTGGCAAATTATTAAATGCCGAAACGCTATCAAATTTTATATCTTTAAATTTTTGTGCAAGTGAATCTTTCTCGGTTTTAGAAAGTTTTCTACCAAAAACAAGCAATTCATCGGTTATGGAAGTGGAAACTGGATTTGGAAAATCGCTTTTTGAGATAGAATTCGCATTTTGATGATGAAGACTTCGCCAACTTATTTTTTCATTATTAATAGTAATTTGCTGAATTTCTACATGAATTGGTTTTTTATTTTGATGCACTTTTGAATAATCAAATCTTACTAATTTGTCGCCAGTTCCTGCCCAAATTATCCCTTTTTCATCGCAAAACATACTGTGGTTATTGCTTATGTCTTTTATTGGATAGCCTGTTTTGGTATTGAAATTCTCGAAATCGTTATTTTTAATCGTTTTAAAACCGTTTTTTATTCCGTTTTTAAAAACGGTGAAGCCTTCACTCGTTCCAACAACAAGATTGCCGAGTTTATCTTCTATAATGCCATAAATAATATCATTTGGTAAGCCATTAGACGAAGAAAAATTTTCGAAAATGGGTTCTTTTGATTTTGAATTGCTTGGTAAAAATAGTTTTTTAGCCCTTTCTTTTTTAATTACAGATAAACCACCACCCCAAGTTCCGATTACAATATTGCCGAAGCGGTCTTGCATCACTGTAGAAAGTTTATTGTCTGGAAGTCCTTGTTCTTTTTTAAAATTCATAAAAGAACCTTCGCTTCCGTCTTTATTTTTAAATTTTGGGTCGTATCTGCTTAGGCCACCTCTTGTTGCAATCCAAATAATTCCATCACTATCTTCTAAAATACTCCAAACGGTTTTATGAACCAATCCCTCATTTGTGGAAAAATTGGTGAAAGCTTTACCATTAAATTTACTCACACCAGCATCATAAGTACCAATCCATAAATTTCCTGCTTTGTCTTTGTTTATAGAATTGATGTTTTGGCTTGATAATCCTTGATTCGTGCTGTAATTAGTAATATTGTTTTCATTAATTTTAAAAATACCATTATATCCACCAAACCAAACATTTCCACTATTATCTGCGAGTGCTGCATAAATATCTCCTTTTTTTAGGCCTTGTTTAGTTGTATAATTTGTAAATATTTTTTGTTGTTTCGAAGAGGTATTAATATCAAATTTTACAATTCCTGCGTCTGAGGGCGCGAACCATAAATTGCCCTTACTATCTTGCGCAGAAGCATAGACTGCTTTTCCTGGAAGACCTTGTTTATTACTGTAACTTATCACACTTTCGCCATCATATCTGCAAAGTCCACCCCCGTAAGTCCCAAACCAAATACTGCCAGAATTATCTTCTGTGATGCTTCTTACATCATTATCAGGCGAGCCTTCTGCAACTGTAAATTCTTGAAATAGCTTCGTTTTTTCGTCATATTTTAAAACACCTTCTTTAGAACCGAACCATAGTTTTCCTTCACTGTCGCAGAAACTGCTAATATATTGCGTATTTAGAAGTCCATCTCGTGTCGTATAAAGTTGATGTGATTCAGAAATGCCATTTTTTGCAGGCATATATTTACTTATAATACCATTTGCTGCTGCCCAAATATTTCCATTTTTATCTAAAGAGAGACTGGTAATTTCTTTATTTTTTAAATCAAAAAATTGGGTTTTATCTGTAAAAGTAATTTTGTTATTTGCATTAAATGCTAATTTTTTGATGCTGTTTGAACCGCAAAACCATAAAAATCCGTCATTATCTAAAATCAGATCGTATATGTTTTCGTCAATGGAACCATCTTTTTCTGTGAAATTTCTGAATGTTTTTTGATGCGATTTTTCTCCTTTTTTTGGTGGCGAATATTCACTCAAACCAATTGAAGTTGCGATCCAAATATTTCCATTTTTATCTTCAACGATTTTGTTGATAGCATTAGAAGGAAGCCCTTGCTCTGTCGTAAAATTTTCGAAACTTATGCCATCATATTTGCTGACGCCGCCTTCTGTCCCAAACCAAATATTTCCTTTGCTGTCTTGCGTGATGCAAGTAATTTGATTGTGAATTAATCCGTAATTTGAATTAAAATTAGTGAAAGTCTTCCCATCATATTTGCTTACGCCATTGCCTGAAGTTCCGAACCAAAGATTGCCCGTTTTGTCTTTAAAACCCGAAAGTAAAGTCCCTAGAGCGAGTCCTTCTTCTGTGTTGAAATATTGCATATTAGCAAAATACCCAGCAGGAATTTCAGTTGCTGGAGGTTTTTGAGATAATTTCGAAATTTCTGGTGCTTGAAATTTATCTACTAGATTAACGTTGAATTTTTTTGCTTCTACAATAGTTGGTGGCGCAAAAGCATCAGCCGTAGTTGTTTTATTGGATGGATTTTGAGAATTGTCGCTATTACAAGAAACCATTACCTGCAAAAGAATACAGATATAAATAAAAGATTTTAAAATAATTTTTTTAATCATTTAATGTTGGTCTTCTTTAATTTTTTTATTTTAAATTAAATAATAATTAAACAGGTAATAATATCGTAAAAATAGTCCCTTCATTTTCTTTAGATTCTACTTTAAGTTCGCCATTATGTCCTTTTTTTATGATATCGTAACTCATTGATAGTCCCAAACCAGTTCCTTTTCCAGTAGGTTTGGTAGTAAAAAATGGTTGGAAGATTTTTGCTTTTATTTCCTCCGGAATTCCGTTTCCATTATCGCTAATGCGGATAATAATTTCATCTTTTTCTTTCTTGGTTGCAATAGAAACTGTGGGTTTATAATTTTCTTCATTTAAGTGTTTTCTTTCATTTACGGCATAAAATGCATTGGTTAATAAATTTAAAATCACCCTTCCAAAGTCCTGTGGAATTAGATTTACTTTGCCAATAGTGTCATCAAAATCAGTATTTAAAATAGCGTTGAAAGATTTGTCTTTTGCGCGCAAGCCGTGGTAAGAAAGCCGCAGATATTCATCACAAATGGTGTTCAAATCTGTGGCTTCTTTTATGCCAGAACTACTTCTGGAATGTTGCAGCATTCCTTTCACGATCCCATCGGCACGCTTTCCGTGGTGTGTGATTTTTTCTAGATTTGAGATAATATCTTGCGCCAATTCTTTCGCATCTTCGAAATTGCCTGCATCTATTTCTTCTCGCATTTCTTCTAATAATTCTACACTGATTTCCGAAAAATTATTCACAAAGTTTAAAGGGTTTTGAATTTCGTGCGCAATTCCCGCCGTTAATTCGCCCAAACTTGCCATTTTTTCAGATTGTATTAGTTGCTTTTGCGTAGATTGTAATTCTAAAAGCGATTCTTCGGCTTGTTTTCTGGCTTGTTTTATTTTTACTAAATCTTTTTGGGCTTTTAAAGATTGGGCTTCAGAAATTTTTAAATCATTAAATCGAGTGTAAGTTAAATTAAAAACCGCTGCAAATCGTTCTAATAATTCTATGCTTTCTTCTGGCTGCTCTTCTGTTGAAGCCATGCCAATTACGCCTTGGCTGAAATAAGCAATGGTTTGAATGCGACGCGTTTGAGAGAGTCCACTTTTAAGTGGAATATTAATTTTACCAGATATATAATTAAAATAATTTTGCAATTCTTGCCCTTGCATATTAATGTTGATGGATATTTTTTCTTCTTTCCAGCCATCATACATTTTTTGTACAGTTTCATTTTCTTTGGTGTTCAATGTAAATTTCCGGCCAATTTTTGTAGCATTTTCATTGGTTGCCCAGGCTTCAACTTCACTTTTACCATCTTTAAAAATACCGATAAATAGGCGAGTTGGTTTTATACCAAGATGTAAAAGTTGCGTGAAAACGACCATTGATGTTTCTGCAAATTCCTCGGATTTTTGCATAGCCATAGATTTGGAACGCACCTTTTCTAATGCCGCTTCAATTTGCGCTTCTCTAAACCGCGTTTCTGAATCTTTCAATTCACTGTATCTTTTGTAGGCAAATGAAAATACGTTTCTAAATCTTTTTAGAAGAATTTTTTGTTTTTCTTCTAAAACACCAAAACTTGAAATGCCAATCTCACCTTCGCCAAAAGAGTATAAATTATAGGTAAGTTGCTTTATTTCGTTCAATCTTGGGTCTTCTTCTTCGCCGTTTTTTATGCGCAATTCTTTTAATTCTTGGAGGTCTTCACCTTCAAGAATAATTTCAAAAAAACCATCTTTCGAGGCATTTATTTGCTCTACTTGTTTTTTAAGGACAGGATGGTCGTTATAGTTCATTCGGGTAAGTGTTTTGCCCATTTCTGGGGAATAATCATAATCTAAAAAACCGCCAATTTCATCGGTATGAATGTCTATTATAGAATTTCTAATATTAGTAAAACCCAGTAAAAATAATTGATGGTAAAGCACTTCTACAACATCTAATAATTCATCAGATTTCTTTAGTTCAAGTGCTACAGAGCGCACTTTTTCTAAAGAAGTTTCAATTTCAAGTTCCCGGTTTTTTTCAAGTAATTGTGCTGTGCATTCCTTTAAGAGATTTTCTAATTGCGCATTTTTACGCTTTAAATCATCAAGAAATTTATCTTTTGTAGCATCCATAAATAGCATTGTTTGTGCGGTAAACAGGTTACAAATTATCTTTTTCCTTTTTAATCTTCCTTGTTGAAATATTTAGAATTTAGAAATTTGTAGTTTTTAGGTGGAAACTAATATCCATTTAATTCCAAATTTAGTAAATAATTAAATAAAAAAGTTAGGAATTATTAATTATATTGATGAATTGTTAGAAATTTAAAATATTTTATCTGAAATATTTAATTTATTTTCGTGGAAGTTAGTTTCAATTTCTTGATTTAACTTTTCTGGTTATAAATTATCTTATTTTTAAATTAAATAAAACTATTATGCGGGTTTTAAATTCACTCTTATTTTTTTTGATATTCTTTCGTATAAGTTCAGCGCAAAATATTCATTTTACACCAGAAAAAATTTCAGAATTAAACACTGTTTTAGACAATCATAACTCTCGCGCGTTCATCATTTATCAAAATGGCAAAATAATTAATGAAAAATATTTTGGAAAAACCATTAGCAAACGAAAAGATTTTGATGAGTATTCGCCTTGGTATTGGGCTTCAGCAAGTAAATCTCTGTGTGCGGTTTTACTTGGAATTGCGCAGCAAAAAGGGTTTTTAAATGTGCAAGATCCCGTTTCAAAATATTTGGGACAACATTGGAGTGCGATGCCTGAAACGCAGGAAAACAAAATCAAAATCATCCATCTTTTGTCTATGGATTCGGGCTTAGATTATATTTCTGATAAAAATTGCAACGCTGCCAATTGTTTAAAATATAAAGACGAACCAGGAAAAGTTTGGTTTTACAATTCTGATGCTTACTATCTTTTGCACAAAATTTTAGAAAAAGCGACCAATAAATCTTTAGATGAATTCACCCAACAAGAACTCGGGAATAAAATAAAAATGTATGGGAAATGGGTGAATTATAAAGGTGCAAATATCTATTTCAGCAATGCAAAAAGTTTTTTAAACTTTGGAAAACTAATTTTAGAAAAAGGCAAATTTGAAGGCAAATTTATTTTTAATTGGGACGATTATTTTACAAAAATGCTGCAATCTTCCCAAAATATTAATCCATCTTACGGCTATCTTTGGTGGTTAAACGGCAAATCTTCCATCACATTTCCTGGGCTTACACAGAGTTTTAAACAATCTTTAGATCCTTTTGCCCCAAAAGATTTATGTGCCGCTTTGGGAAAAAACGGGCAGTTTTTGGATGTCGTTCCGAGTGAAAATTTAATTATCGTTCGGTTTGGGGAAGCACCAGATGCAAATGCAGTTCCCATAAAATTTCACCGCGAAATGTGGCGAGAAATTATGAAATGAAGCGTTAATAAACTATATTTTAATTTGTTCTTACCAGCGGAATCACTTTGTCACCCTGCATAATATTCAAAGAATCTTTCGTCAATTTTGCAGAAACACCGTTTCTTTCGAAAACCATCGAGGCAGAATCAGCATCCTTTTTGTCCAAAACATACTTCATATTATTGGCTTTAATGGTGATTGTATGATTGTCCCCGTCGTTTTGAAAACTAAGATTTGCTCGGTCGCTATTGGTTGCGAGATAAGTATAACTTTTATTTTCATCCATTTTTAATGAATTTAAATTTGGAGCATCATTTTCTGCGTTGGTTTTGTTTTCTTTTTTGCAAGCCATTAAACTTAAGCCAAGAATTGCGGCAATAAAAACAGATTTTTTCATAACAATTTAATTTATGATAAAGTTAAGATATTTTAATTTGGGGAATTACTACTTTTAGCAAATATTATTAATTTAAAGATGAAAAAGCTTCAAATTTTACTTTTTGTTTTAATTTCAAATGTGATTTTTTGCCAAAACAAAGTGTTTTTATACGAATACAAGTCAATCCCAGATTCTACGAACAAGCAAAATATTAAAACTGAAATGATGGTTCTTAATATTAATAAAGATAAATCTGAATTTTATTCTTTAGAAAAATTTCAAATGGATTCTATTAATCTCGCTGAATCACAAAAAGCCGTGGGAATTGCTCCGCCACCGCCACCGCAAAAGAAAATGAATAGCAATCGTGTGATAAAACATATAAATTCTAAAAACATTGAATTTATAACGCAAGTTCTACGAGATAAATATGATGTAAGCCAAGAAATTGATTTAAAATGGCAATTAAAAAATGAGTTTGAGACAATTTTAGGCTACAAAGTTCAGAAAGCGACAACTTATTTTGCTGGAAGAAAATGGGTAGCTTGGTTTACAAAAGAAATCCCGATACAAGACGGGCCTTATAAATTTTCTAACCTTCCAGGATTGATTCTTAAAATTGAAGATTCTGAAAAATACCATATTTTTGAGTTAAAAGCAATCAGAAAAGGACAAGAAAATTTCACTTATCCTAAACTGAAAAATGGAAATCAAGACGTAAAAATTTCTTATCCACAATATGTAAAAATTTATCAAAATTACCGCCAAAATCCTGCTGGAAATTTAGCCGTCGATATCCCAGATTACAAAGATGAAAGTGGAAAATTGGTAAGCCAAGCAAAGTTCCGAAAAGAAGTGGAAAAGATGTCCGAAGAAGAAATCGCAAAAGACAATAATATTTTAGAAATAGACTTACTGAAAAATTAAGTTTTAAACATCTTAAATAACAAGAATTCCGGAGATATTTTTTCTAAATTTTATCAAAAAATCAACTTTTTTATTTTCCCCAAATATTCCGTAAATTTGCTATCACTTTATAATCAACAAAATTAAAACAATATAAAACGATGAGTTACATTTCTTACATTGAAGCCAGACAAATTTTAGATTCACGTGGTAATCCTACCATTGAAGTAGATGTTCACACAGAAAATGGCTCTATGGGTAGGGCCGCAGTTCCTTCCGGTGCTTCAACGGGAGAGCATGAGGCTGTAGAATTGCGCGATAACGCAAAAGAATTTGGTGGAAAAGGGGTTTTGAAAGCCGTAGAAAATGTAAGAGAAGTTATTGCTCCGGAAATCATTGGTATTTCAGTTTTTGAGCAAAATTATATCGATCAATTAATGATAGAGCTAGACGGAACTCCAAACAAAGCCAACCTTGGTGCAAATGCAATATTGGGCGTTTCTTTGGCGGTTGCAAAAGCAGCAGCTTTAGATTTAAAAATTCCTTTATATAAATATATCGGTGGTGTTAACGCAAACACGCTTCCAGTTCCGATGATGAACGTTATTAACGGTGGTTCGCATTCTGATGCACCAATTGCGTTTCAAGAATTTATGGTAATGCCTGTGAAAGCAGATTCTTTTTCTCACGCTTTGCAAAAAGGAGCAGAGATTTTTCACGAATTAAAAGCAATTTTGAAAAAACGCGGGCTTTCTACAGCAGTTGGCGATGAAGGCGGTTTTGCACCAACTTTTGACGGCACTGAAGACGCACTTGATACTTTAACACAAGCAATTGCAAACGCTGGCTACAAAGCAGGTGATGACATAATGTTTGCTTTAGATGCTGCTTCTTCAGAATTTTATGTTGATGGAAAATATGATTATAGAAAATTTGAAGGTGAAAATGGCGCTGTAAGAACTCGTGAAGAGCAAGTAGATTATTTAGCAGAATTAGCCTCAAAATATCCAATTATTTCTATCGAAGATGGTATGGATGAAAACGATTGGGAAGGTTGGAAACTTTTAACAGAAAGACTAGGAAAAACAGTTCAAATTGTGGGCGATGATTTATTTGTAACCAATACTGAAATTTTAGCCAAAGGAATTAAAAACGAAATTGCCAATTCTATCTTAATTAAAGTAAACCAAATTGGTACTTTAAGTGAAACTATGGCAGCCGTGCAAATGGCGCAGAATAATAAGTACACGACAGTAATGTCTCACAGATCAGGTGAAACGGAAGATTCTACCATCGCAGATTTAGCCGTAGCAATGAATTGCGGACAAATAAAAACGGGTTCCGCTTCACGCTCAGATCGTATGGCTAAATACAACCAACTTTTAAGAATCGAAGAGGCTTTAGGAGAAACAGCAATTTTCCTGGGTCTTGATGCTTTTAAAATAAATCGATAATAGATAAAATGCATTATATTATTTCAAAATCTTTTGCATTCCGTAGTATTTTTACCTAAATTTAAAAAAAATTATTAAAGAATATGTCAGATAATAAAGTTACGCTTAACTACGATGGAAAATCTTTCGAATTTCCCATCATAGAAAGTACTATGGGCGATAGAGGAATAGATATTTCTAAATTAAGAGGCGATACAGGTCTAATTACACTGGATTTAGGTTATAAAAACACAGGCGCTACAATCAGCGAAATAACTTATTTAGACGGTGATAAAGGCGAATTATTTTACCGCGGATATCCAATAGAACAAATCGCAGAGAAATCTAATTTTTCAGAGGTGATGTATCTGTTACTTTATGGAGAATTGCCCACAAAAGAGCAATTTTTATCTTTTGAAAACGGTATAAAAAAATATAATTTTGTAGCCGATGAAATGAAGCGTTTGATAGATGCTTTCCCTCGGTCTGCACACCCAATGGGCGTTTTATCTTCACTCACTTCTGCATTGACGGCATTTAACCCAAAAGCAGTTGACGTTAATTCCAAAGACGATTTAGACCACGCCGCAGAAATGTTAATCGCAAAATTTTCACACCTTTGCGCCTGGACTTATAGAAAAAAAATGGGCTTGCCAATTAACCACGGCGATAACAGTTTAAATTATGTAGAAAATTTTTATAAAATGGTTTTCCGCGTACCAAACAAGGAATTTGAATTAAATCCGACCGTGGTAAATGCTTTAAATAAATTATTAATTCTTCATGCAGATCACGAGCAAAATTGTTCTACATCTACTGTAAGAATGGTCGGTTCCGCACATACTGGTTTGTTTGCATCCGTTTCTGCTGGAATTTCTGCACTTTGGGGGCCACTTCACGGCGGTGCCAATCAAGCTGTAATTGAAATGTTGGAAATGATTGCTCAAGATGGCGGTGATGTTGCAAAATATGTAGAAAAAGCCAAAAATAAAGACGATAATTTCCGTTTAATGGGTTTTGGTCACAGAGTTTACAAAAACTTTGACCCAAGAGCAAAAATCATTAAAAAAGCAGCAGACGATATTTTTGATGCTTTAGGAATTGAAGATAAAGCCCTAGATATTGCCCGTCAATTAGAAAAAGTAGCCTTAGAAGATGAATATTTCATCGAAAGAAAACTCTACCCAAATGTAGATTTCTATTCCGGAATTATTTATCGCGCGCTAGGAATTCCAACAGAAATGTTTACAGTAATGTTCGCATTAGGAAGACTACCAGGATGGATTTCTCAATGGAAAGAAATGCGTCTTCACGGTGACCCGATTGGCAGACCAAGACAAGTTTATCAAGGTGCTACTCCAAGAAATTACGTGGAAATAGAAGAAAGATAAATTTAATATTTATTAAATAATTTGATCGAAAATCCCCTTATTTTAAGGGGATTTTTTATGGATAGATTTTTCAGTATCCAAAATTTGATGTCTTCGCAAAAAAAATATTCAAAATTTCTCCCCCAAATTATAAATTCCCTTTCATTGCACCATTGTATTAAAAATTGCGTTATTTTACGTGAAAAAGTATTCAAAATCTTCACAATCAAATCTCCAAATCTAACATCCAATTTCCGTATATTTGTGTAATTCTCAACATTTGAAATCGCCATAATAATTTTGCAACAAAACACGCAGCAAACTAAGCGATTGAACGAGACATTTGAAAGATAATTAATCGCTTTATATGAAATCGCCATTAACAAGTTTACAAACCAACTCTAACGAAGATTAAGGCGATAACATATGACCTTTTAAAAATAAAATCTACATATGAAATTAAATATAAAAAACGAAACAGGAACATTAAAATCTGTAGTTCTCGGCCAGCCAAATTCTATGGGGGAAGCACCAAATTTAGAAGAAAGTTATGATGCGAAATCTTATCATAGCGTTCAGAACAATATTTATCCTTTAGAAGAAGATATTATTTTAGAAATGGATGCGTTTGAAAAAGTACTAAAAAAATATGATGTAGAAGTCTTTCGCCCAGAAATTATTGAAGATTATAACCAAGTTTTTGCCCGTGATGTCGCCTTTGTCATTGAAGACAAAATGATTATTTCAAACGTCATTCACGACAGATCTGATGAACAGGAAGCATACCGAAAAATTTTTGAAAAAGTAAAATGGCGCGACATTATTAATCTTCCGGAAACCGCACATATTGAGGGCGGCGACGTTATTGTTTGGAATGATTTTATTTTCATAGGCACTTGTTACAGCGAAGATTACCGCAATTTTAAAACCGCACGCACTAATCAATATGCCATAGAAATTCTGAAAGAATACTTTCCAAAAAAGAGAATTTTAGATTTTGAACTCAAAAAAAATGACCAAGATCCATCAGTCGGAATTTTGCATTTAGATTGTACTTTTAATCCTGTTGGGAAAGATAAATGTATCATTTACAAAGATGGATTCGTAGATGAAAACGATTATCAACTCATCGTAGATATTTTCGGCGAAGAAAACTGCTTTCACGTCACCAGTGAAGAAATGTTCGAAATGAACCCAAATATTTTCTCTATTTCACCAGACGTAATCGTCTCCGATAAAACGTTTACAAGACTAAACAATCACTTAAGAAATGAATGGGGAATGACGGTTGAAGAAATTTCTTACCGCGAAATCTCTAAAATGGGCGGCCTTTTACGCTGCTCAACTTTGCCACTAATTCGCGAATAATCACTTTTTTAATTTTTTTTTGGGCGCCTTTTCCGTCCTCCGTTCCCGCTTTTTTTGTTCCGCTGCGCTGCACAAAAAAGAGCTTCACTCAGGCCGGGGCGCAAGTATCGCAAAAAATAAACTGCTGCAATAATTTAGAAAATAATCTACCCCATTCGCAAAATCTCCGGGCGTAAACCAATTTTTTAAAATTAATTTGGAGATTAAAAAAACATTTCTATCTTTGCAGAAGAAATTACGTTCTTTAAAAACATCGCAACTTATTCAGAAAAGTGGAGGGAATTGACCCAGTGAAACTTTGGCAACCTGTTTAGAAATAAATAAGGTGCAAAATTCAACTCGCATTAGCGGGAAAGATAAGTCAGAATTAGAAATTAAAATATTACTCAATATTTATATCAAACTCTTTCAACTTATCGAAAGAGTTTTTTTTATGCTCTTTTGGTAACACTTTTCAAAAGATAAGTTGCAAAAATTTAAAATAAAATTATTTAAAATATGAGCAATTTAAAATTTGAAACTTTACAGCTTCACGCAGGTCAAACACCAGATGTAACCACCAATTCCAGAGCCGTTCCGCTCTACCAAACCGCTTGTTATACTTTTAACGATGCAGAACATGCCGCCAATCTTTTTGGTTTAAAAGAATTCGGGAATATTTACACCCGTTTAATGAATCCTACAACAGATGTTTTTGAAAAAAGAGTAGCCGCATTACATGGCGGAGTCGCTGCTTTGGCAACAAGTTCTGGCCACGCGGCGCAGTTTCTTGCCATTACAAATATTCTTCAAGCCGGTGACAATTTTGTGAGTTCGCCTTACTTGTATGGCGGAAGTTTTAACCAATTTAAAGTGTCTTTCAAAAAACTAGGCATCGAGTGCCGTTTTGCAAAAGACGATAATCCACAAGATTTTGAAGCGCAAATTAACGAAAATACAAAAGCCATTTATCTTGAAACCATCGGAAATCCAAGTTTAAATGTGCCAGATTTTGAGGCAATTGCCGCAGTTGCAAAAAAACACAATCTGCCTTTAATTGTTGATAATACTTTTGGCGCAGGCGGGTTTATATTTCAACCACTAAAACACGGCGCAAATATCGTCGTAGAATCTGCAACAAAATGGATTGGCGGTCACGGAACTTCAATCGGCGGAATTATCATTGACGGCGGAAATTTCGATTGGGGAAGTGGGAAATTCCCGCAGTTTTCAGAACCTTCAGAAAGTTATCATGGTTTGGTTTTCTCTGACGTTTTTGGCGTAAATGGAAGTTTTGGAAATATTGCGTTTATCATAAAAGCAAGAGTAGAAGGACTTCGGGATTTTGGTCCAGCCATTTCACCTTTTAATTCTTTTCTTTTAATTCACGGTTTAGAAACTTTGTCGCTTCGTTTGGAAAGAACCGTTCAAAATGCGCAAAAAGTAGCAGAATTTTTAGAAAATCACGAACAAGTCGAAAAGGTTTTGTATCCTGGTTTAGCAAGTTTTCCGGATTATGAAAATGCCAAAAAATATTTTAAAAATGGATTTGGTGGGGTTTTAAGTTTTGAAATTAAAGGTGGAAAAGATTCTGCTGTGAAATTTATTAATAGTTTAGAATTAATTAGCCACGTTGCCAATGTGGGCGATTCTAAAACTTTAATCATCAATCCTGCTTCTACAACACACGAGCAACTTTCTGAAGAAGAGCAACTAAACGCGGGAATCAAACCAGGACAAGTTCGTTTGAGTGTGGGAATTGAACATATTGATGATATTTTAGAAGATATCAAACGCGGATTTTCTGCAATTTAATTTTAAAAGGAAAGTTTTGAAACATTTTAAAACAGAAGATTTTGTTCTTGAATCTGGTACAAAAATATCTGATGTCAATATCGCCTATCAAATTTTTGGTGACTTTTCACCTTCAAAAAAAATTGTTTGGGTTTGCCATGCGTTAACGGCAAATTCAGATGTAGAAGATTGGTGGAATGGTTTATTCGGAAAAAATAACTTGTTTAATTCTGAAAAATATACCATTATTTGTGCAAATATTTTGGGCTCATGTTACGGAACTTCATTCAAATCAGAAGAAAATTTGCCAATTATTTCGATTCGGGATATGGTAGAAATGCACCAAAGATTAGCAGATTTTCTCGAAATATCTAAAATAGATTTTTTGCTTGGCGGTTCTCTCGGCGGAATGCAGGCTTTGGAATGGTCAGTTACAAACCCAGATTTTATTAAAAATTTATTCGTGATTGCCACTAATGCAAAACATTCGCCTTGGGGAATTGCCTTTAATGAAGCCCAAAGAATGGCGTTACATTCTGGTGAAAATGGCATTGAAGCGGCGCGAGCAATTGCGCTGCTTTCTTACCGAAATTATGAAACATTCAATGAAACCCAAAAAGATGATGAAGAAAAACTGAATCATTTCCGCGCTTCTTCTTATCAAAATTATCAGGGTGAAAAATTAAAAAAAAGATTTACAAACGAAAGTTATTGGATGTTGTCGAAAAGCATGGACACTCAAAATTTGGGACGAAACCGAACTTCAATCGAAAATGCTTTATCTAAAATTAAGGCAAAAACGCTTGTTATCGGAATTGAAAGTGATTTGCTTTTCCCAGTTTCTGAACAAAAATATTTAGCGAAAAATATCAAAAATGCCAAGTTTGAAATTATAAAATCATTGTACGGACACGATGGTTTTTTACTGGAAACTGAAAAAATTTCAGAACTGTTAAAAAATCATTTTGAAGATTTAAAGTCTTAAAAATTAAAAAAAATTAAATGAAAAAGAAGAAATTAAATATAGGATTATTTGGCTACGGCGTTGTGGGAAGCGGTTTATATGAAGTGCTTCATCAGGCAAAAAATCTAGATGCAAAAATCAAAAAAATTGTGGTGAAACATCCGGAAAAAGAAAGAAATATTTCCGCAAATCACTTCACCTACGATAAATTTGATATTCTAAATGATGACGAAATTAACACTGTTGTAGAATTAATTGATGATTCTGAAGCCGCTTTTGAAATCGTAAAAATAGCGATGCAAAAAGGAAAATCCGTCGTTTCGGCTAATAAAAAAATGCTCGCAGAACATTTTCAAGAAATCTACGATTTACAGAAAAAACACCAGGTTTCTTTTCTTTATGAAGCCTCGGTTTGTGGCAGTATTCCCATCATCAGAAATTTAGAAGAATATTATAATAATGATTTTTTAGAATCTTTGGAAGGAATTGTGAATGGCTCCACCAATTATATTTTGAGTAAAATTTACCATGAAAACGTCGCTTTTCCTGCAGCTCTAGAAGAAGCGCAAGAAAAAGGTTATGCAGAAAGCAACCCAATTCTAGACACTGGCGGATTTGATGCGCGCTCAAAACTGCAAATTTTATTGGCGCATTCTTTTGGGATTATTACAAATCCTGATGAGGTTTTTAATCTCGGAATTCAGAATTTATCCAATTTAGAATTGGCTTATGCGAGAGAGAAAAACCTTCAGATTAAGTTATTGGTTTATGCGCACAAGAAAAATGATAAGGAAATTATTGCGTTGGTAATTCCGAAATTTATCTCTTCTGAAAGTTCTTTTTCTACGGTAAATGATGTTTTTAATGGCGTGAAAGTTAAAACCGCTTTTGCAGATAAACAGTTTTTTTCTGGTCGTGGTGCGGGTTCTTTTCCAACTGCAAGTGCTGTTTTATCGGATATTTCGGCTCTGAGTTATGATTATAAATACGAGTATAAAAAAATTATCAATAATGATGGTTTTTATTTAACAGAAGATTTTAAACTAAAAGTTTTATTCCGTCATTCGATTGAAAAAAGCGATTTTTTTAGACCATTTTTCGAGGAAATTGAAGAATTTTATGGCAACAAAAAAGATGCTTATTTTATTGGAATTTTAAGTTTTAAAAATTTAAAGAAAATTTTTAAAGAAAATGAAAATTCAGTTTCTTTTGTGTTAATTGATTTATGTTAAAGTTTTCACTACAAAGTCACGAAGTTTTATCGTTTAAAATTTTTGTGACTTTGTGGTAAAATCTAAAGAGAAATTATTAAAATTTAAACCTAAAACCCATAATTCTTTGTGTCCTATTTTAACTAAAAATCATTTAAAATCTTTGTGACTTTGTGGTAAAATCTAAACAGAAAACCTTTTCAGTTTTCTAATTTCCTCATCATTTGCAAACTGCTCATAGATTGGTATTGCAGAAGAATGAAAATGCCTACCGTTAGTAAATGTTTTAATTTCCTCAACATTTTCCGAGCGCACATTTCCGCCGATTAAAATATTAATTTTGTCGGAATATTTTTCTATTAACATTTTCAGATTTTCTTGGCCTTCTTTTGCTGTTTTTTCGCCACCGGAAGTTAGAATATTTTCAAAGCCAATTTCAATTAGTGTTTCGCAGGATTTTTCTAAATTTTTAGTTCGGTCGAAAGCGCGTTGAAACGTGCACGGAATTGGATTTGCGAGTTCTACTAAAAAAGAATTTCTTTCTACATCAATTTCATTATTTTCATCTAGAATCCCGAAAACAAAACCATCTGCGCCCCAATTTTTAAACAATTCAATGCTTTTAATCATCATGTTAAATTCTTCTAAATCATAGAAAAAGCCGCCGCCTTTTGGGCGAATCATGACGTAAATTGGTTTCAGAAATTTTTGCTTTAAATATTTGAATTCTTCAATTTCGGGCGTCAATCCGCCCAAAGTAATTTCCTTGCAAAGTTCAATTCTATCGGCAGAAGATTGCAGCGCAATTTCGGCAGAAGTGATTTCAAAACAGGCAATTTCAAGCATTTTTATTTCTTTTTAATATCCTTTAAATTTAGTTATTTTTGTGCAAACTTTAAAAAAGTAATTCTTTAAAAATTTTTAAATAAAAAATATGCAAACTACCGATACTGTTTTGATGATAGAACCCGTGAATTTTGGGTTTAACGCCGAAACTGCTGCAAACAATTATTTCCAAACCAATGCAGAAAATGCAAATACACAGGAGAAAGCTTTAGAAGAATTTAATGCTTTTGTAGCCAAGCTTCGGGCAAAAAAAATAAATGTAATCACGGTAAAAGATAGTGCAGATTCTTACACGCCAGATTCTATTTTCCCGAATAATTGGGTGAGTTTTGATGAGAATGGGCGTGCTTTTCTTTATCCGATGTTTGCTGAAAACCGCAGATTAGAACGCCGCCCAGAAATTTTGGAAGCGGTAAAAAATGCTGGTTTTAGTTTAAAGGAAATAGTAGATTTATCGGCATCAGAAAAAGAAAATTTATTTTTAGAAGGAACGGGAAGTATTATCTTCGACCACGATAAGAAATTGGCTTATGGCTCTGTTTCATTGAGATTAGATGAAAATTTATTTAAAGATTTATGTGTAAAAATTGGTTATGAACCTATCGTTTTTCATTCTTTTCAAACGGCAAATGGCGAAAGATTACCAATTTATCACACCAACGTGATGATGTGTGTGGCGGAAGATTTTGTAGTGATTTGCCTAGAATGCATTGATGCCGAAATTGAGCGTGAAAAAGTAATTGAAGTCATTAAAAATTCTGGGAAAGAATTAATTGAAATTTCAGAAAGCCAAATGCATCAGTTTGCGGGAAATATGTTGCAATTGAAAAACATAAATGGCGAAAAATTTTTAATAATGTCGGAATCTGCTTTTAAATCTTTAGTTCCAAACCAAATAGAAAATATTAAAAAATATTGTGAAATTATCTACGCCAATTTAGAAACCATCGAAACCAATGGCGGTGGAAGTGCAAGATGTATGTTGGCTGAAGTTTTTTTGCCTAAAGTGTAAGAAAATATTATTCTCTTAAAGATTTACTTGGCCGAAAGCTCGCAATTAAATAATAAGCTACAAAAATCATCGAAAATTTTAAAATGGAGGCGACTGCCAATTGCGGCGTGAAAAGAAAAAATCCTATTGTCACTAAAATTGCCATTCCCAGAAGTGAAACACCCAATTTTAATGGTAATGAAAATTTGGGATTGTCAAGATAATAAGCCAAACCCCACGCAGAGCCAAAAGCGACTGAATAGTAAGTATTTAATAGTAATTTTTGAGTATCTACAAATAGATAATAAAGCAGAAAACTAACGATTGTGCCAGCGAAAAAGTAAATAAGTGCGCGTTGCATTTGAAAATATTTTTGCAAAAATAAGCTTTTGAAATTGAAATAAATTTAGCAAAATATTTCACGAATTTTCACGAAATTTTTTTAAAATTTTAGAAAAATTAAACCACTTTTTTCTCAATATAATTCGAGTTCATAGCGCGAAGTGCGCCCATATAATTAATTGAAAAATCGAGTAAATCTCCAACTTTGTAATTGTTTAAATTTTCTCCCAAATCCAAAATAATCATATCAGAACTGGACCCAAAATAGCCAATGCTTTCATCTTTTGGGAAAATATTCACACGGTCTAAATCTAAAATTCCTAAATCTAAAATCGCCCGAAAAGAAGTTTTTCCTACTAAATTTTCTTCAATTTGATAGGTTTCACCTTCCAGATTAGTTCCAAAATCACCTTCGGGAACCATAGGTTTTTCTATAAGTTCTATAATTTCTGCTTGCAAAGTAAAAACGTCTTGCTCCAAAAGGTTGCTTTTTTCATCTTTATAAACGTCTGTGCCTTGATAAAGTGTTTCTCCTACACGAAAATGATTAATTCCTGCAGGTAACATTTTTTTAAAAATTAATGGAATAGTCACAGAAGAACCGCCAGAAACGTAGCGTATTTTTTTATTAAAAGTGGCTTCTATTAATTGTTTGTAAAGACAAAGTTGGATGAGTTTGTCGGTATTGGGTAAAACGCCGAAAAGGCAAGAAAGATTAGCGCCTAAACCCACTACTTCAATATTTGGCAAATCGAAAACTTGTTTATAAAAATGCACCACATTTTCTCGCATTACGCCTTCGCGCAGTTCGCCAAGTTCAATCATAATAATTATTTTATGCGTTTTCTCTTGTTTTACGGCTTCTTTTGAGAGAGCTTTTATGGTTTCTATGTTCGTATTCATGCTAATATCAGCATATTTCACAACATCTGGAACGGAGCGTTTTGGTGTAGGTTTTATGTAAATGGTTTCCATTTCTGGCTCCAGTTTTTTAATAACTTTGAGGTTGCTGACGCGAGAATCACAAACTTGAGTGGGTTTTAAAGCCAAAATTTCTTTCAAAAAAAGTTCGTTTCCACAAAGAATTTTGGTTACAATCGACCAATTGATGTCTTTGGTTTTAAATAAATAATCCAAACGTTCAAAATTGTAGCGTAATCTATCGCGATGTAAAGTAATTGTTGCCATTATTTCACCAATCTCATTTCTAAATATTTATTCGTAAAGCCCAATTTTTCGTACAATTTTTTCGCTGGATTATCGGGTTCCACATGAAGTGCAATGTTTCCTTTTGCTGTTGCAATGGCTTTTTCCATCAATTGTCGCCCGATTCCTTGTCCGCGTTTTTCTGCATCAGTGGCAATATAAACCAAGATATTTTCGGGGATATAATCTTTCATTCCGGTTTGGTTGATAATTACTGCGCCCACAATTTTATCTTCTAAAAAAGCAACACAAATAAATCCACCAAAAGAAACGGTCTCTTTCAAAGCGTAGTCCATACATTTTAAAATATCTGCTTTTGGATCGCCATATTGCTCCAAACTTTTAAACAAAAAATTGGCAACGGCCTCTTTTTCTTCGTTTGTGGGTTTGCTTTCTGGTGTGTACGTTTCAAAATTTAACATTATTATTTTTTAAAAATTCTAGCACAAAGATAAGAATATCAGATTTGGTCTTTTTTATTAATTAAAAATGGAGTTTTTTAGCCATAAAATTTCGCTTCTTTTTTTATTGATTTTGTAAATGAAATATGGAATTGTTTTATTGTCTTTTAGATAATCATTATCTTTGAACTTTACCAAAATTATTATGTCAACTGAAAATTATACACCAAAAAATAAAGTAAGAATTGTAACAGCAGCCTCGCTTTTTGATGGTCACGATGCCGCGATCAATATTATGCGACGCGTGATTCAAGGAACAGGTTGTGAAGTCATTCATCTTGGTCACGATAAATCTGCCGAAGAAGTTGTAAACTGCGCTATACAAGAAGATGCAAACGCAATTGCTTTAACTTCTTACCAAGGCGGTCACAATGAATATTTTAAATATATTTATGATCTTTTACGTGAAAAAAATGCGCCTCAAATTAAAATTTTCGGTGGCGGTGGCGGAGTAATTTTGCCGGAAGAAATCAAGGATTTAATGGATTACGGCATCGACCGAATTTATTCCCCAGATGATGGACGCGAACTCGGTTTGCAAGGAATGATAGATGATTTGGTAAAACAAAGTGATTTTCCAACTGGTCGAGATATTCAGGTTGAAGATTTAGATAAAATTAATTTTGAAGATTCGAAAACCATTGCAGAAGTCATTTCTGCCGTTGAAAATTTTTCAGATGAAAAACAAGATTTGGTTAAAAAAATAGATTCCACCGTTTCAGAAAATGAAAAATATTCAAAAATCCCAATTATTGGAATTACAGGAACCGGCGGCGCAGGAAAATCTTCATTAACGGACGAATTGGTTCGGCGTTTTTT
The DNA here is from genome assembly GCF_900108025.1 of Halpernia humi. Taxonomy (GTDB): domain Bacteria; phylum Bacteroidota; class Bacteroidia; order Flavobacteriales; family Weeksellaceae; genus Halpernia; species Halpernia humi. The sequence continues at coordinate 973,797 of NZ_FNUS01000001.1, read as the reverse complement.
ACGTTCAAATCCGGACAGAAAAATCGCGATAATTTCTATTGATCCTTCCAAGAAAAAAACCGGCGGCGCGCTTTTAGGCGATAGAATCCGCATGAATTCTATTAATGACAAACGTGTTTATATGCGTTCTATGGCTACTCGGGAAAATAATGTTTCGGTTTCGCCTTACATTCATTCGGCTTTAAATATTTTAAAATTAGCCGAGCCAGACGCGATTATTTTAGAAACTTCTGGTATCGGACAATCTGGTTCTGAAATTACAGAAATTGCTGATCTTTCAATGTATGTAATGACGCCGGAATATGGCGCTTCTACGCAACTGGAAAAAATTGATATGCTGGATTATGCAGATTTAATTGCTTTAAATAAATCCGATAAACGCGGCGCATTAGACGCCATACAAGCCGTTAGAAAACAATACCAAAGAAATCATCTTTTATTTGAAAAAACTTTGGATGAAATGCCGGTTTTTTCCACAAAAGCCAGTCAGTTTAACGATTGGGGAACCACGGAATTGTTTAATATCTTAATTCAAAAATTAAATACAAAATTCCCTGAACTTAATTTTAACGAATATGTAGAACAAAATCACCAGGAAGAAACCACAATTATTCCGCCGCGACGCGTTCGTTATCTCTCTGAAATTGTGGATAATAACCGTGCTTACGATGAAGATGTTAAAAATCAGGCATTAACGGCAAAAAGAATGTATTTGATTGATGGCGCGAAAAATTTAATCACAGACGATAAAGCCACGACTGAAAAATTAGAAAAAGTTTATCTTAAAACAAAAAAAGAACTTTCAGAAGAAAATATTTTATTCTTAAAAGGCTGGAAAAACTTTAAGGAAAAAATGCGCGAAGACGAATATTCTTACTTCGTTCGTGGCAAAGAAATTAAAGCAGAAACTTCTTCCAAAAGTTTATCAGGCTTAAAAATTCCGAAAATTTCTTTACCAAAATTTCAAGATTGGGGCGATTTAATCCAATGGAAAGGACAAGAAAATGTGCCCGGACAATTTCCGTTTACGGCGGGAATTTATCCATTTAAAAGAACTGGCGAAGATCCGACAAGAATGTTTGCGGGTGAAGGCGGCCCAGAAAGAACGAACCGAAGATTTCATTATGTTTCCGCAGATATGCCTGCCAAAAGGCTTTCTACGGCTTTTGATTCTGTAACACTTTACGGACAAGATCCCGCGCTGCCACCCGATATTTACGGAAAAATTGGAAATGCGGGCGTTTCAATTGCGACATTAGATGATGCAAAAAAATTGTATTCTGGTTTTGATTTGGTTAATGCGATGTGTTCCGTTTCAATGACGATTAATGGACCTGCGCCGATGCTTTTAGCGTTTTTTATGAATGCGGCAATCGATCAGAATTGTGAAAAATATATTGCTGAAAATGGTTTAGAACATTTAGTAGAAGCAAAATTAAAAGAAAAATACGACGATAAAAATTTAAATAGACCGGTTTATACAGGCGAATTGCCCCCAACAAATAATGGTTTAGGTCTAAAATTGTTAGGTTTAACTGGCGACGAGGTTTTACCTTCAAATATTTATGCCGATATAAAAGCAAAAACGATTGCAACAGTTCGTGGAACAGTTCAAGCGGATATTTTAAAAGAAGATCAAGCGCAAAATACTTGTATTTTTTCAACGGAATTTGCATTGAGATTAATGGGCGATGTGCAACAATATTTTATCGACAATAAAGTGCGAAATTTTTATTCGGTTTCTATTTCCGGGTATCACATTGCAGAAGCAGGCGCAAATCCCATCTCGCAACTGGCTTTTACGCTCTCGAATGGTTTTACTTATGTGGAATATTATTTGAGTCGAGGAATGAATATTAATGATTTTGCACCAAATTTATCTTTCTTTTTTTCCAACGGAATTGATCCGGAATATGCTGTAATTGGTAGAGTGGCACGAAGAATTTGGGCAAAAGCCATGAAACTGAAATATGGTGCCGATGAAAGAAGCCAAATGTTAAAATACCACATCCAAACTTCCGGGCGTTCTTTGCATGCGCAAGAAATTGATTTTAATGACATCAGAACCACTTTGCAAGCGCTTTACGCCATTTATGATAATTGTAATTCACTTCACACCAACGCGTACGACGAAGCGATTACGACGCCGACTGAAGCATCTGTTCGAAGAGCGATGGCTATTCAGTTAATCATTAACAAAGAATTAGGTTTGGCGAAAAATGAAAATCCGCTGCAAGGTTCTTTTATTATTGAAGAATTGACGGATCTAGTGGAAGAAGCCGTTTACGCAGAATTTGATAAAATTACCGAGAGAGGCGGTGTTTTGGGTGCGATGGAAACGATGTATCAACGTTCAAAAATTCAGGAAGAATCGATGCATTATGAATGGCTGAAACATACGGGTGAATTTCCGATTATCGGGGTAAATACGTTCTTGGGGAAAGACGGTTCGCCAACAGTTTTGCCGAAAGAAGTGATGCGTTCTACGGATGAAGAGAAAAAAATCCAAATTGCGAATTTGAAAAATTATCAGCAAGCACACAAAGAGAAATCTGCAAAAGTTTTGGAAGATTTGCAACACGCAGCCATTAACCAAGAAAATTTATTTGAAGTAATGATGGAAGCGGGGAAATATTGTTCGCTTGGTGAAATTACGAATGCATTGTTTGAAGTGGGCGGAAGATACAGACGGAATATGTAAAAATGATAGAGACGCGATTTATCGCGTCTAATAATTAAATAATTTTTTTTCGCATTAAAAATGGATTTTAGAACAGAAAAAAGCCGAAGAAATTGGGTGGAAACCAGTTTTTTAATTCTATTAAAAGAATGTGGTTTTCCTAAAAATAAAGGGGAACAAATTATTATTAATGAACAGTATTTCCCGAAAACTTTCAGTTCTAAAAAATTTGAATTAGAAAATATTTTTGAAGATTTAATTTCAATTTTAGATTTAAACAGTAAAAAAATTACCCTTGAAACAAGTTATGATTTAACAGACAGTTCAATTTATGCTATTGCTTCACAGGGAGAAACCAATGAAATACAAGTTACTGTTCCAAACGAAAATGAATTTTGTTTTTTCATCGCAAATTCACTAAAAATTACGCAGAAAAAAATAATTTACAACTTAGTAATTGAGTTTATTAGAGTAAAATTAATGACTTATCAATTATTTAAAGATGAAAAAAATATTTCTGAACATTTTTTGTATTTAGCTGGCGTTTATTTTGGTTTCGGTATTATTCTCTTTGAAAACAGATATGAAGTTGGTTTTGTAAGAAGCGGTTTTAGGAAAACACAATGGCATTTTTCATCACCAATGTTGCCCGAAAATATTTTGTATTCTTTTGCATTCTGTTGCAAATTATTTCCCAATTCTAATTTTAATTGGATTAAACATTTACCTAATGAAATCCAGAAAAATAATGTTGAATTAATGCGGAATATTGAATCTAATTTCCGACTTAATAATTTACTTAAAGAAATAAATTCCTTAGAAATAAATCCGAAAATCTCAATCGAAAAAAGCGAAATTATTACAGAATCACTAAAAAATACAATTCAAAGTGCAGAAGAAAACATTTTATTTGCCACTAGAAAAAATAATTTTGGATATCGAAAATTGAAAGAAGGTTTTGTAGAAGAAAGCATTCCGTATTTTCGAGAAGCCATTGAAATGAGAGACAATTTTGGCTTTGCTAATGATAATTTAGGTTATGCTTTAATTTTACAAGGCGAATTGGAAGAAGGTTTTAAATATTTGAATGAAGCCCTAAAAACAGGAACAAACAATAAAGGTTATTCTTGTAGAAATTTTGGCTTATATTTTCACAAAAAAGGGAATTTAGAAGAAGCGAAAAAAAATTATGAGTTGGCGTATGAAAATCAAACTATTCCGATTGATTTTTTAGATGTTCATTTTTCGGAACTGCTTTCGGATTTGGGAGAGGAAAATGTAGATTTTTAGATGAAGTGATATTCTCATTGAGAATTTTCCGCAAAAGCAAAAAATCACGAAATGTCTTCCGTGATTTTTAATGAAAAAATTTTTAATGAAAAATTTAATTTAGGTTCTATCTTTTATCGCATCGTTTGCGCTTTCGGTTTTACGTACTTTTTCTACTTTTTTGTTGCCAAAATTGTAGGTTACTTTTAAACTTACGCTGCGGTTGTAATTGTTTTGTGAGACCGTATTGTAATAGCCAGAACTTTGTAAGTCATTAATAGTTACTTGATTGGTGTTGAAAATATCATTTAATTCTAGCATAAACGTCCAATCTTTTAATGTTTTTTTGAGGGACAAATCCACGCTTTGCAAAACGCCTAATTTACCCAAAGCAATTTCCTGTGGTGATAAATAGAAATAATTTACGCCTAAATACCAATCTTTTTTTGCAGAAAGACGAATGTTATTTTGCAATTGCAACATAAAATAGGTCGATTTTTTGTTAATGTTAAATTCTGGGAAAGTTTCGTTGGTAATTGGATCTACATTTACACTTCCTTTGAAAATGACGTGCGTAAGATTAAAACTATTATTCATATTCCAAATCCCTTTGTAGAAGGTTTTTTGCATTCCTAAACTCGCAGAATATTCTTGCTTGTCGCCATAGTTGGTTCTGATATATCGAAGTTCTGCATCGCCATTTGCATTGGTTTTTTGCAAGGGGATTTGCTCGTTATCATCTTTCACGTAACTGTGATTAAGAACCAAAAAGTAAGCGCTTTTGTACATGTAGTTCAACTCTTGTGTGTAGTAAGTTGAAGCCTTCATAAAGGGGTTATTTTGGATGTAATTATTTTCCGTTAAATATTGTCGCGACGGATTAAGTTCCCAAAAAGATGGTCTTCTTACTCTGCTTGAAAATGTGTAAGAAAGAGAGTTTTCTTTATTAAAATTGTAATTCGCACTTGCATAAGGTAGAAAACTGGTATAATTATTTGTGAAATGGTAATAAGGATCCGCTTTATCTAAAACGTCACCTTGGTTGTGCGTTAGTTCAATTCTTGTCCCGATTTTCCCTGAAAATTTTTCACCAAAATTTTTCTCTAAAGTGCCGTAAAACCCAGAAATATTTTCCATATAAACGAAGTGATTAGAAAGGTTTGCATCTTCGCCAGTTGGTGGGATCAGATTTTCAAATTTTGTGTCGTTATCGGTTTTGGTATGGTTATAATTTCCGCCAAAAGAAAGTGTTGTTTCTTTTTTTAATTTTTGTATATAATCTGCTTGAAAGCCATAATTATCAACGTTTTGCGGTGTTTTCTGCAAAAATTGTCTGTTGATAATTTGAGTGTCGAGATTGGTGGTTGTGTTTGTATTTTGCTGCAATCTTTGGAAATTTAAGTAAGATGCATTTAGGCTTAATTTACTGCCATCATCATCTGTTTTTATTTCATAATTTAAGTTTAAAGAATTGTTGCGAGAATGCGCGTCTTCTACATTATAGGTATTTGTAGATTTTGTAGTATTTGTAGTGAAATCTTGCGAAAAATTATTGAGATTAGTACGTGAATTATTGCTCCAATTGTATCTGGTATTATAAGAAAGACCAATACTTTGCTTGTCTGTAAGTTGATAATCCAAATTTACATATCCGCCTACATTCACATTTGGGTCGTCAATAGAACCTACGCTGGTGTTTTTATAGTCATTGTTACCATTGCTCAAATGATAAAATTGGCGATGCGGGTATAAACTTGTGTACACATTTCCGTTAGCACCAAGTTTTCCTTTTCTATAGTTTAAACTTAAAGAAGCAGCCGGTTTGTTGTAATACGCTTGTTCATCGCTTAATTTTAAGGTTCCGTTTAAGCCGTCGGTTTGTTTTTTCTTTAAAATAATATTGATAATTCCATCATTGCTTTCCACTTGAAATTCTGACGATGGAACGGTGATTACTTCAATTTTTGATAAATTTTCAGATGGCATATTTTTTAGCATTTCTATTACAGAATCTGCATCCATATTGGTTTTTTTACCATTGATGTAAATTAGGGCGTTATTTTTACCTAAAATTTTTAAAGTGGCGTCGTCTGTGGAAGAAACCAAAGGTGTTTCTTTTAACAAATCAAAAGCGGTCGTTCCTTTTGCGATGGGCGAGTGCGCTACATCAAATATCATTCTATCGGCTTTTTTCTCAAAAACCCGTTTTGTCATTACAACTTCATCTATTTTTTTGGTTTGTGTAGAATCTGTTTTCGCGCTTTCTTGTGCGAATAAAATGGAACTGGCGAGAAGCGCGAGTGAAGTGATTACAATTTTCATAATTAAGTTTTTTAAAAAAAATATAGGCCGCAGTTATTAGTTTTTTTTGATTATCAGTTTTTGCGGCTTTTATTTTATCGGTTGTTTCGTTTTCTTATTAATTGACATTGCAAAGATATAATAATATTATAGTAATATGCAATACAAAGTAGTAAAAATAACAAGTTATGTAATTTAAATAATTGATTATCAATACTAAAAGTTTAATTTGTTTTTTGTTTCCAATTATAGAACAACTATAAAACAAGATTCATTACATTGAAATCTTAAATAATTCAGAATTATTGAGTAGAAAAATGGTTTAAAAATAAAACTTTCACCAAATGGCACTGAAACTTAATTTTATAATTAAACAATGCACTTCTATAGGCTCAGTGTGACACGTTAATAGAATTTCATTTCTAGCGATGTCAGTCTGAGCCTGTCGAAGACCTTTGTCAAACGCCACTAAAATGCATTTTTTTTCAAAATTTTCAACAAAAAAAATGCTGAAAATAAATTCAGCATTTTTTGGTATTTTAAAAGTTTTTGAAAATTATTTTTTCCCTGCAGCCTGCATTGGGTTTACTTTTCCGTTTGAAGTGCCTCTTCCAGCGTTCGCCATTTTTTGTTTAAAAACTTGGAATTTAGAAGTCGGTGCAGGAATATCGCCCCAATAATTGTTTGAAGTATCAATATCTGCGGTTTCTTGCATTGGATCTAGTTGAATTGATTTTAATTTCTTTTTAAAATAATAAGTTTTCGACACTTTGTTTTCGTTTTTGCGCCAAATTTGTGCGGAAGATTTATCTTCTAATTTGCTTCCATCTTCAAAAGTAAATTCTAAAATAATGGGCATTACCAAACCTCCTTTATTGCTAAAATCTATTTGGTAGCCGTAAATATCGCTTAGATCTGCTTTTTCTTTTGCAGATGGTTTTTCTAAATTATTATTGGCTAATTCATATTTTTTGTCGGTATCCACAGTTTCCATTCCACGGTCATAACGGTAGTAGAAATCTTGCGTCGCTTTATCTTGATCTGCAGCAAATTTTATGGTTTTATCTTCCCTGTTTCTTATTTTAGAAATATCATCAAAACTAGGTTTTAAAGGTTTATCAACTGTGTAAGTCATTTTTCTGCCTTCTGGTGAAGTGTCAAAATCTCCAGATGCAACGGTCACTTTATCAATAGAAATATCGCAAGGTTCTATGCCATAAAACCAACCGCGCCAAAACCAATCGAGGTTTTCTGCACTTGCATCATTCATTGTTCTGAAAAAATCTGCCGGTTCTGGATGTTTAAATGCCCATCTTTTTGCATAAGTTTTAAAGGCTTTGTCGAATAATTCTCTGCCCATAATGGTTTCCCGCAAAATATTAAGCCCAGTTGCAGGTTTTGAGTAGGCATTTGGACCAAATCGCACAATGTTTTCAGAGTTCGTCATAATCGGTTCCAATTGGTCTTTTGGCAATTTCATGTAATCTACAATCGTATAAGCGGGGCCACGTTTTGAGGGAAATTTATTGTCCCATTTTTCCTCTGTTAAATATTCTACAAAAGTGTTTAAACCTTCATCCATCCAAGTCCATTGTCTTTCGTCGGAATTGATGATCATTGGGAAAAAATTATGTCCCACTTCGTGAATAATTACGCCAATCATTCCGTTTTTGATACCTTCGGAATAAGTGCCGTCTTTTTCGGTTCTTCCATAATTAAAGCAAATCATCGGGTATTCCATCCCGTTTGCCGCTTCAATGGATTGTGCAACGGGATATGGATATGGAATTGTAAATTCTGAATACGTTTTGATGGTATGTGCGACTAATTTTGTAGAATATTTTCTATATAAACCGTAGGCTTCTTTTGGGTAAAAACTCATCGCCATTACCTGATTATTATTTTCTGGAATGGTCACTTTCATACCGTCCCAAATGAATTTTCGGGAAGACGTCCAGGCAAAATCACGAACGTCATTGGCTTCAAATTTCCAAATTTTTCTTTCTTTAGATTTGTGTTTTTCTGCATTTTTTGCTTCCGCCAAGGTTACGATTTCTACAGGTTCAGAAGCGTTTTGGGCTTTTTGCCATCTTGCATATTGTGCGCTTGTCAATACGTCTTTATAGTTTTTTCCTTGTCCGGTTCCCGTTACGATATGATCGGCAGGAACGTTCATTGATACTTTATAATTTCCAAATTCTAGAGCAAATTCTCCTCTTCCCGTGAACTGGTTATTTTGCCAACCTTTAAAATCGCTATAGACGCACATTCTAGGATACCATTGCGTTATTGTATATAAGTCATTTCCATCTTCAGGGAAATATTCGTAACCGCCTCTGCCGCCTTTTTCTATGCGGTTTGCGATATTGTAATTCCAATCTATTTTAAAGACTAATTTTTCACCTTTTTTTAGAATTTTAGGCAAATCGATTCGCATCATGGTTTTATTGACAGTGTATGAAAGTGGCGTTCCGTCTGCGAGCGTTATTTTCTCCAAATTCACACCATATCCATTGTCTTTTGCAGGTAGATCTGTAGTTTTTAACCCTTCTGTTATAGTAATTTTGGGTAAAGTAGAACTATCATCATAACCAGCATTTTTTATGCTAGATTGTTCATTTTCATCCAATTGCATCCAGATGTAATCTAAATCGTCGGGTGAGTTATTGTAATAAGTGATGGTTTCTGAACCCTTCAGATTTCTTTTGTCTTCATCCAAATATGCGGAAATATCATAATCTGCTCTGTTGGTATAATATTCGTGTCCAGGTGCGCCAGAAGCCGTTCTGTAAACATTTGGTGAGGGCAAAATGGTGCCCAAAGCCTCAAACTTATTCCCATGATTGCTCGTGGGGTTGTTCTTAATGTCTTGCGAAAATAGCACAGTCGATATTAAAAGAGAAAGTAATGTTGAAAGAAATTTCATAGTTAAGCGTTGTTTTTCTTGATATTTTTTTGCGTTTCAAATGTAATTAAAATAAATGGATTTTAACAAAACTTTATGATAACCCATACGGAACACGCTCAATCGCCATTATAAGTGAAATTATAAGTGCAATACCAGAAGCCACAATAAGCCAATATTTTTTGTGTAATTTTAAGTATCTCATCAATAAAAATTGTAAACTTAAAATTAAAATAACTACAGCAATTTGCCCCAATTCTAAACCAATATTAAAACCAAAAAGTGGCGCCGCAATATTTTGCTCACTAGAAATCATCATCCTTGCCGAGTTTGCAAAACCCATCCCGTGAATGAGGCCAAATATTAAGGCTAAAAAATAATTCAGTTTCATTAATTTCTGCCTGTGTTTAAACATAAAAATATTTCCAAACGCCGTTAAAACTATCGTTATTGGAATCAGAAATTCTACCCAGTTACTAGGAAAACGCACAATGTCTAAAATACTTAAAACCAAAGTAATAGAATGCCCAATGGTAAATGCAGTAACTAAAATTAGTACTTTTTTTACATCTTTTAAAGTATAAACGGCCACCAAAGCCAAAATAAATAATTGATGGTCTAATGCGTCCCAAGAAATAATATGCGACCAACCAAGTTTTAAATAAAAGAAAAAGCCTTGCATTTTATAAATATTTTACAAAGTGCGATAATACAAATTTTATCTTTATTTTTGGCTATGCGAAAATTACTAATATTCTTCACTTTATTGTTTGCTATTTCTGCTTTTGCTAAAGAAAAACATCCCTATCACGTGGGTTCCGTGGAGTTTAAGTACAACGAAAAATCAAAAACTTTTGAGGTTTCTGCCAAGTTTTTTTTGGATGATTTAGAAAATGCTTTGAATGATAAATACGGAAAGGAAATCCGTTTTAATGATAAAAAATTTAAAGAGCAAATTAATCAATTATTAAAAGAGTATTGCGGGGAATATTTGAAATTAAAAGTAAATAATCAATTCATTAAACTTAATTATTTAGGCTTTGAAGAAGATGCAGAATCGGTGGATATTTATTTAGAATCTTCACCTATTGAAAATCCAAAAAAAGTGGAAACGGCGGTAAGTTTAATGTATAATTATTTTGATGATCAAATGAATATCGTACATATTATTGTAAATGGTGTGCGAAAATCTTCACAATTAAACTATCCAAATCGGTATTTGTTTCAGGAGTTTTAGCAATTTTCAAAATTTACCATTTTTTATTTAGTAAAGTAAGAAAATCGTACTTTTATAAAAAAATAGTATGAAAATATTACTTACAGGCGTTACAGGTTATATCGGTAAAAGATTGTTGATTCAGCTTTTAGATGACGGTCATCACGTGGTTTGTGGTGTGCGCGATTTGCCAAGATTTAATGAAGATTTTGATTTGCGCAAGGGTTCTATTGAAGTGATCCATACCGATTTTTTAATTCCAGAAACTTTAGAAAATATTCCGAAGGATATTGAAGCGGCTTACTATTTAATCCATTCAATGAGCACCACGACTGGCGATTTTGAGAAAATGGAGCGGGATTCTGCCATTAATTTTAAAAAATTTATAGAAAAAACCGACGCAAAACAGGTCATATATCTTACGGGAATTGTCAATAATGAGCATCTTTCTAAACATTTGAGTTCTAGAAAGCAAGTAGAAGAAACATTAGAAAGTTCAAAATACGCTTTAACCGCTTTGCGAGCGGGAATTATCGTGGGTTCAGGTAGCGCTTCTTTTGAAATTATCCGAGATTTGGTAGAGAAATTGCCCGTGATGATTACGCCAATTTGGGTGAAAACAAAATGCCAACCAATTGCGATTCGTAACGTGATTCAGTTTTTAGTAAAATCTCTTTTAAACACTTATACATTCAACAAATCCTTTGATATCGCGGGAACTGAAGTTTTAACTTACAAAGAAATGATGTTGAAATTTGCTGAAGTTCGAAAGTTAAAACGCCGCATTATTACGGTTCCGGTGATGACGCCAAAATTATCTTCTTATTGGCTTTATTTCGTCACATCAACTTCATATCCTTTGGCAAAAAATCTCGTAAATAGTATGAAAATTGATGTGGTTGCAAAAGAAAATAATTTAGCAGAAATTTTAGGGATTGAACTTTTAGATTACAAAGAAGCCCTAGAGTTGGCATTTGATAAGATAAAACAAAATGATGTGCTCTCTAGTTGGTACGATTCTTTTACAGAAAATTTTCATGAAAAAAATGTTTGGCAATATATGGAAGTGCCGAAATACGGCTGTTTTAGGGATGTAAAAGTGCGAAAAGTTATAGATGAAGAAAAAACTTTAGATAGAATTTTTTCTATTGGTGGACAAAACGGTTGGTATTACGGCGATTTTCTGTGGTCTATTCGGGGTTTTATTGATAAATTATTTGGCGGCGTAGGTTTGCGTCGTGGCCGAAGAAACCTCAATTATTTGGAAGCGGGCGATACTTTGGATTTTTGGCGCGTACTTTATGCCAATAAAAAAGAAAAAAAATTGCTGCTTTTTGCCGAGATGAAATTACCCGGAGAAGCATGGTTAGAATTTAAAATAGTGGATGGAATATTGCATCAAACTGCGATTTACAGACCTTTAGGACTTTCTGGTAGGTTGTATTGGTACAGTGTTTTACCTTTTCATTATTTTATTTTTAATGGAATGATAAACAGTTTGGTAAAACCGTAAATTCGTGCAAAAATTTTATGCAATAGAAACTGTAAAAAATTTATAGTTCAAATTTGTAAAAATTATCAATCGCGATCTAGCTTTGTGAATTTTCGCTCTATCCAAATAGTGGCAAATGGGAAAAAAGCAGAAAGCAGTGCAAAAACGAAATCTTCGTCGTCCCAAACAAAAATTTTGCGCATCGGCAGACAAAATATAAGGTATAATGTGAAAAATAAGCCGTGGATATTACCAACAATTATAATGAAAATAAGTGCGAAATTCTCTTCCGGAAAATAGAGTTTTAGCGGCATTGCAATTATATAAAGAAGAAAGCAAGTAATACCTTCTCCCACAGAAAAAATCTTGAAATAGCGCACTAATTTATCTTCTGAATATTTTGCGAAAAATTTATCTATAAAATCCATTTATTTGTATTAAAAGTTAAATCTACAATTTAATTGTCTATTATCTTTGCATCTTTTATCTAAAATTATCTATAGAAATTGCTACCATCCAAATATTCAAAAACCTCGGGCGGCAACATAGGTCTCACGTTTTTTTTATCCCTAATCATTCGGCGGATTTCCGTGGCAGAAAGTTCTATAATTGGCGCAGAAATACGATGAATATTTTCCTGATTCCAAGTGATTTCTGGTCGTTCTTCACTAGATGTTCTCGGATAAACTATGATTTGATAATTTTTAATTAAAAGTTCAAAATTTTTCCATTTGTGCAAACTTTTGAGATTATCTTCGCCCATGATTAATGAAAAAGAATTTTTTGGATATTTTTCTTTTAAATATATTAAAGTATCTATTGTATATGAGGGAGTTGGCAGAGAAAACTCTATATTAGAAGCGCGCATTTGCGGATAGTTTTTTATCGCCAATCTCACCATAGCTAATCTATTATGGTCATTCAAAAGTGATTTTTTTTCTTTGAAGGGATTTTGCGGCGAAACAACGAACCAAAGTTCATCCATATCGGTATTTTCCAAGATATAGTTGGCCAAAATCAGATGTCCGATGTGGATTGGATTAAAGGAGCCGAAAAATAAACCGATTTTTTTCATTTTAAAATTTTGCCACTAACTCACGAATTTTAAATAAAATTTCTTAACAATTTAACAACGTTAAGACAAAAATTTCACATCTCTGATATTGAGGAAATAAGTAACATTTCCGCGCCAATTATTTTCATCTACAGTGAAGGCGAGATCGAATTTTTTAGTTCTAAAATTTTCTGCCATTTTTCCCATTTTAAAACCAAGGCATTCAATGGTTTTTCCTGTGCTTGGGTTTAAAATGTTAAATTTCAAATGCGCATCATCTTTTCCTATCATTTTTAAATAGCCAGAAATTTTTAGATTTCTCAAAACTAAAATGGGCTTCATATTTCCAGGGCCGAAAGGCGCTAATCTGCGCAGAAAACTAAAGAATTCTTTATCTAAATCTTTAATTTTAATTTCTGAGTCTATTTTTAAAGAAGGTCTTTTTTGATGTTCTTGTATTTGTTCGGAGACTGTTTTTTCAAATTTAATTTTAAATTTTTCGAACTTCTCTTTTTCCATAGAAAGTCCTGCAGCAGCAGGATGGCCGCCAAATCTTAAAAATAAATCTGAGCATTTGTCTAATGCAGCATGCACATCAAAATCTGCCACAGAACGTGCTGAAGCAACCAACTCGCCATTGTTGCCGTCGGTGAAAACCAAAGTGGGCTTATAATAAGTTTCAGTTAAACGCGATGCTACAATCCCAATAACGCCTTTGTTCCAACCTGGGCCGTAAACGACGGTGGAAAAATTATTAACTTGATTGGTTTCAATAATTTGTTCTAAAGCCTGAACGGTACTGAAGCTGTCTAACTCGCGACGCGAGGTGTTCAAGTCTAAAATATTACTCACGATTTCGTGGGCGTGTTTCAAATTATCAGAAACCATTAATTCTACTGCCGCTTTGCCGTGGGAAATTCTGCCCGCTGCATTGATTTTTGGGGCAATCTCAAAAACAATATTTGAGATTTCAAAAGTGGATAATTTTTCTTCGGGGATTAATAAACGCAAACCGATATTTCTGGTTTTTCTTAAAATTTTTAATCCTTGTTTGGCCAAAACTCGGTTTTCGCCCGTCATAGAAACGATATCGGCAGCGATGGATATAGCTAGTAAATCGGTTAATTCAAAAAGTTCGCTTTCGGGAACTTTATAAATGGTATTTAATCCTTGGCACAATTTAAAACCAACGCCACAGCCAGAAAGTTCTTTGAAGGGATATCTGCAATCGTTCCGTTTTGGATCTAAAACAGCAACTGCTTTTGGAATTTCATCACCTGGTAAATGGTGATCACAGATGATGAAATCTATATCCAGTGCGTTGGCATAATCTATTTTATCTAAAGATTTGATGCCGCAATCTAAGGCTATAATTAATGAAAATCCGTTTTCTTTGGCGAAATTGATGCCGTCAATAGAAATGCCATAACCTTCTACATTACGATCTGGGATGTAGTAATCTAAATATTTTTTATGAACTATTTTAGATAAATAAAGATACATCAGAGCAACGGCTGTTGTGCCATCAACATCATAATCGCCAAAAACGAGTATTTTTTCTCCGTTTTCTATGGCTGTTGCAATGCGCTCGACGGCAGATTGCATATCTGCCATTAGGAATGGATTGTGAATATCGCCTAAATTTGGTTTGAAAAATTCGCGTGCTTTGTTATAATTATCTATTCCTCTTAAAATTAATATTTTGGATTCTAACTCTCCAAAACCGAGAGAAGAGGCGATTGCATCTACACTTTCTTCGGCGGGCGCTTCGTGAAAAATCCATTTTTGACTCATTTTACAAAAATACGGAAAAAAAATATAGTTTTGTTTGCATGTTTTCTACAAAAATCCCTTTCAAATTTAAGGTTGAAAGGGATTTTTTTTGTAGCCCGACTTTAGCGGAAAAACTACACAAACAAAAAGAATTAAATTGCTTTCTAAAAAGTTTAAAATAGGTTTAATTTATAATAAAAACTTAAGCGTACATTTCCGCTTGCAGTTCTTTTACTTTTTTGTCTGTTAAATATTCGTCATAAGTCATTTCGCGGTCAATAATTCCTTTTGGCGTAAGTTCGATAATTCTGTTACAAACGGTTTCAAGCATTTCGTGATCGTGTGAAGCAAGAAGAATCCCTCCTTTAAAGTTTACCAAGGAGTTATTTAGTGTGGTAATGCTTTCTAGATCTAAGTGGTTTGTTGGCTCATTAAGTAAAAGGAAATTAGCGCGTTGCAGCATCATTCTAGAAAACATGCATCTCATTTTTTCACCTCCAGAAAGCACGGTGCAAGATTTTAAGGCTTCGTCTCCAGAGAATAGCATTTTGCCTAAAAAACCACGCATGTATTCTTCATGGCGTTCTTCATCGTTTTTGGTGTATTGCCGAAGCCAATCTACTAAATTAATGTTTTCTTTAAAAAATTCTGTGTTATCTAAAGGCATATAAGATTGTGTGGTGGTAATTCCCCAATTGAAATTGCCTTTGTCTGCTGTTGCATTCTCAGTTAAAATTTCGAAAAATTCTGTTATTGCTAATGAATTTTTAGATATTACAGCTACTTTATCGCCATTTTTTAAATTAAGATCAATGTTGGAGAATAGCAATTCACCATCTTTGGTTTTTTCTAGATTTTTAATTTCTAAAATTTGATCTCCCGCTTGTCTTTCGGTATCAAAAATAATTGCTGGATATCTTCTAGAACTCGGCTTTATATCTTCGATGTTTAATTTATCGATCATTTTTTTTCGAGCGGTTGCTTGCTTGGCTTTTGCAACATTAGAACTAAAACGGGCGATAAAATCTTGAAGTTCTTTTTTCTTATCTTCTGCTTTTTTATTGGCTTGCTGCTTTTGGCGTGTGGCTAATTGCGAAGCTTGGTACCAGAAGGAGTAATTACCAGTGTAAAGATTTAATTTAGAAAAATCTAAATCGCCAATATGAGTACAAACCGTATCCAAAAAGTGACGGTCGTGCGAAACTACAATTACCGTGTTTTCGTAAGTTGATAGGAAATCTTCTAACCAAGAAATTGTTTGGATATCCAAATCATTTGTTGGCTCATCCAAAATTAAAACATCTGGACTCCCAAAAAGCGCCTGCGCCAATAGGACGCGTACTTTATCTTTATTTTCTAGTTCAGACATCATTTGGTAATGCATATCTTCAGAAATATCAACATTAGAAAGCATGGTTTGCGCATCAGATTCTGCGTTCCAACCACCCATTTCTTCATAGATCACTCCAAGTTCACCAGCTTTTATACCGTCTGCGTCAGAAAAATCTTCTTTTGCATAAAGAGCATCCATTTCTTCTTTTATCTCAAATAATTTCTTGTTGCCTCTTAAAATAGTATCAAGAACTGTGAAATTATCATAGGCAAAGTGATTTTGTTCTAAAACGGACATTCTCTTGCCATGTTCTAAAGATACGTTTCCTGACGTGGGATCTTGTTCTCCACTTAAAATTTTTAAAAAAGTTGATTTTCCTGCCCCATTTGCACCGATAATACCATAGCAATTACCTTTGGTAAATTTTATATTTACTTCGTCAAAAAGAACTCTTTTGCCGAATTGTAGGGATAGATTAGATACTGTTAACATATTGTTTTGTAAATTTGGCGCAAAAGTACAAAATTTTGTGCATTATATATATGATAGAAATGTCTAGTAAGGTTTTAAAGTTTTAATTAATGAAAATACAAAAAACAGTTAATATATTTAATAAACGGGCTCGCTTCGAGTACGAACTTCTAGATGAGTTAGAAGCAGGGATTGTGCTTACAGGTACAGAAATAAAATCTTTGCGTAGTTCAAAAGCATCAATTACCGAGGCTTTTTGTCAATTTATAGAAGGTGAACTTTATATTATAAATATGAATATTGACGAATATAAATTAGGAACATTCTATAATCATAAGGCAAAAAGGGAACGAAAGTTGCTATTGCATAAAAAAGAACTTTTAAAATTTAATAAGAAGTTGAACGACGTTGGTAACACTATCGTGCCGCTGAAGTTATACATTAATGATAATGGAAAGGCCAAAGTGTTAATTGCAGTCGGTAAAGGAAAAAAACTGTACGACAAAAGAGAAAGTATAAAAAACAGAGAGAGTAAAAGAAATTTGGACAGAATATTAAAGAAAAGTTAAAAAAACTCGCGAAATCTTTGTTTATAAGGAAAAATTATATTTATTTTGCAATATCAATTATTTAATCATTTAATTCTATGAAAAATCTAAAATTAGGAATTTCAGCATTGGCACTTACTGTTGCCACTACTGTTTTCGCCCAAACTACCACCAACCCATGGCTTATTGGAGTTGGAGCACATGGTGAAAATCATGTTGCAGCAGGTGGTAAAGCAGGCGATGTTTTATCTACTGCTTTTGGCGGTAAAAGTAACGGTGAATTGTACAACGCTAGTAATTTTACAATTACACCACCATTATCAAAACTAACTGTTGCGAGAAATCTAAACAAATATCTAGTAATTGACTGGCAGACTACTGTTGGAAATGTAGATAATAAAAGATTTTCTTACGGAAAAGAATTTTTCTTGCAGACAGGTCTAGGTTTACAATTTAAAATAAACGGACTTTGGAATGAAGATTCCTGGTTTGATCCTTATGTAAGAGTAGGTGCGAATTACTTAAGACACGATTATACTGGTCTTACTTTCCCGCAAACTGATGTTAATGGTGTGCTTCAGTCAACTTATGATGGTGACAAAAACCTTACAGGTAAAGCAAACCACTTTACGGTTGCAACAGGTTTAGGATCGAATTTCTGGTTAACGAAAAACTTTGGTTTAGGCGTTCAAGGTGATTATATTTCTACGCCAACAAATAAATCAAGTGTTGTAAACTTTTGGCAAGCTTCTGCTTCCCTTTTGTTTAGATTTGGTAATACAGACAAAGACAAAGATGGTATTTTAGATAAAGATGATGCTTGCCCAGATGTACCTGGAATTGCTTCAACAAATCCAGAGTTCAACGGTTGCCCAGATACTGATGGTGACGGTGTATTCGATAAAGTTGACAAATGTCCTGAAGTTGCAGGTCCTGCAGATAATGACGGATGTCCTTGGCCAGATACTGATAATGACGGCGTTTTAGATAAAGATGACGCTTGTCCTACAGTTGCAGGTCCAGTTGAAAATAAAGGTTGTCCTTGGCCAGATACTGATAATGACGGAATCTTAGATAAAGACGATGCTTGTCCTACAGTTCCTGGTTTAGCAGAATACAATGGCTGTCCAAAACCTCAAACTGAAATTGCTGATGAAGCAACAAAGGCTCTTAAAGGTATTTTCTTTGACTTTGGCAAAGCTAGTTTAAGACCAGAATCTAGTGATAAGTTAGATCAAGCTGCTAGTATTGTAAAATCTTCAAACGGTGGAACTTTCCTAGTAACTGGTGAAACAGATAAAAAAGGTTCTGAAGCATATAACTTGCAACTTTCTAGAGAAAGAGCAGCTTCTGTAGTTGCTGCATTAGAAGCGAGAGGTGTATCTTCTGATCAATTGAAATCTAAAGGTGTAGGTGAAGCAAATGCAACAGTGCCAGAAACAGCCTCAGATGCTGAAAGAATGGCTGATAGAAAAGTTGTAGTAACTGCTGTTGATAAAGATGCTTTTGATGCAATGCAAAAATCTGATCTTCCAGTTGTTGTTAAAAAAGCAACAGTGAAAAAGAAATCAATGAAGAAAAAAAGAAAATAATTAGAATTTCTTTTTAAATCATAATAAAAACGCTCTCAATTTTGAGGGCGTTTTTTTATGATTTTGCGTAAATTTGCAAACATAAATTATAATATTTCTATGGGAAGAGCATTTGAATATAGAAAAGCCTCTAAAATGGCTAGATGGGATAAAATGGCAAAAACATTTTCTAAAATAGGAAAAGATATTGCTTTGGCCGTAAAAGCGGGCGGTCCTGATCCTGAAACTAATCCGACTTTGCGCCACTGCATTCGAAATGCGAAAGGTGCGAATATGCCTAAAGATAACGTAGAACGTGCAATTAAGAAAGCAAGTGGAGCAGATGCTGAAAATTATGAGGAAATCACATACGAGGGTTATGGCCAAGGAGGCGTGGCTTTTTTTGTTGAATGTACCACAAATAATCCCACTAGAACCGTAGCAAACGTTCGGGCAATTTTTAATAAATTTGATGGAAATCTCGGTAAAAACGGAGAATTGGCTTTTATTTTTGACAGAAAAGGTATATTTAATTTGGATAAATCTGCTGTTAATTTGGAATGGGACGATTTTGAAATGGAAATGATTGATGCCGGAGCAGAAGATATTGATGAGGATGAAAATGAGGTACTTATTACAACTGCTTTTGAAGATTTCGGCGCGATGTCTCACAAGTTAGATGATTTGAAAATCGAGGTTAAGAGTGGAGAATTACAACGCATTCCTAATAGCACAAAAGAGGTTTCAGAAGAGCAATTTAAAATTAATATGAAAATGTTAGATAGATTTGAGGAAGATGATGATGTGCAGAATGTCTATCACAATATGGAAATTACGGATGAACTTTTAGAAAGTTTATAAAATATAATGTTGCATTAATATTCAGTTCATTTTCAATTAGTTACTTTGTATAAACTAACTAATGAAAAGAGACGTAGAATTGCTTGTTATTTCTGATGTACATTTGGGAACTTACGGTTGTAAAGCTAAAGAACTGCTAAAGTACTTAGATTCTATTAAGCCAAAAACATTAGTTTTAAATGGTGACTTTATCGACATTTGGCAATTTAAAAAATCTTACTTCCCCAAATCTCATTTAAAAATAATTAAAAAAATTATTTCATTCGCCACAAAAGGAACTAATGTTTTTTATATTACGGGCAACCATGATGAAATGTTCAGGAAATTTGCAGATTTTGAACTTGGAAACTTAAAACTTTGCAATAAACTTTGTCTCGATTTAGACGGAAAAAAAACTTGGATTTTCCATGGCGATGTTTTCGACGCATCTGTACAGCATTCTAAATGGATTGCGAAATTAGGTGGAAAAGGGTATGATTTATTGATACTAATCAATACCATCGTTAACTGGTTTTTAGAGAAAATGGGTAAAGAAAAGTATTCATTTTCTAAAAAAATTAAAAACAACGTAAAGAAAGCCGTCAAATTTATTGGTGATTTTGAATTAACTGCTTCTGAACTTGCCATTGATAATCATTATGATTACGTTGTTTGCGGCCATATTCATCAACCTCAAATGCGGCAAGTTGTCTCCAAAAATGGCTCTTGCATGTACTTAAATTCGGGTGATTGGATTGAAAATCTTTCTTCTTTAGAATACAACAATGGCCATTGGGAAATCTTTTATTATGAAGATAATAAACATTTATTTTCAGATAAAGAAGCAGAAGACGACCAAGAAATTAGCAATGAAGATCTTCTAAAAATTGTAACGCAATTTTCCTGATATGATTTCGCTAATTTTAATTCAAACAAATACTTTTGTAGGTGGGCAATTTCAACTTAATTTTGAAAATAAAAGTATAAACGGATGAAAGTTTTATATGCTTTTCAAGGAACAGGAAATGGCCACGTTGCTCGCGCACAAGAAATAGTGCCAATCTTAAAAAAATATTCTTCTGTAGATGTCCTTATAAGTGGTCATCAATCGCAATTAACGACAGATTTTCCCATAAATTTTAAGCATAAAGGCATTTCCCTTTTGTACAATAAAAATGGTGGAATTTCTTATAAAAAAATTCTTCTACAAAATAATTTTATTAAAGCGTTTAAAGCTATAAAAGAAATTGAATTGTCGCAGTACGATTTAATAATTAATGATTATGAGCCACTTACGGCTTGGGCTTGCAAATTGAGAAATTTAAAAATGTTAGAGTTAAGTCACCAAGCGGCATTGAATTTTAATGAAACACCTAAACCTAAAAATAAAGATCTTTTTGGCGAATGGATTTTAAATAATTACGCACCAAGTGAAAATAAGATTGGCTTTCACTTTGAAAATTATCATCCAAAAATTAAAAAACCTGTAATTAGAAGAAAAATAAGAAATTTGAATCCAAGCAAAAAAGGATTTTATATCGTTTATTTGCCAAGCTTTTCGGATGAAAATTTAATTAAAGTTTTAACGCAAATACAAGTTGATTGGAAAATATTTTCCAAACATTGCAAGTTACAGTTTAGAGAAAAAAATGTTGAAATTTTCCCGATAGATGAAACCCAGTTTTTAAACCATTTTGAAAATTGTGAAGGTATTTTGTGCAATGCTGGTTTTGAAGGTCCTGCCGAAGCACTTTTTTTGCATAAAAAATTGTTTGTAATTCCTATTCGCAATCAATATGAACAAGAATGTAATGCTTTTGCACTTCACCAAATGGGTGTTTTAAATTCTAAAAAATTAGATGTTAATGAAATCAGCAATTGGGTAAATTCGGAGCAGCAATTAAAGGTTAATTATCCAGATGATATTGAAGAAATTTTATTAAATGAAGTGCTAACTTTCTAAAAAAACATCTTCAATATTTTGCATCCTCTTCATTACAGATCTTGCGTAACTGCAATGTGGATAAACGCTCCAATTGTTTTCTCGTCCAAATTTTATGGCTTCTTCCACAAGATATTTTCCCATGCCGCGACCTTCAAATTTCGGATGGACTAATACAAAAGAGATAACCAATTTATTATCATCGGCGAAAATAGTATAAGTTAATCTACCAATTTCCTCCTCCTCTTTGTTTAAAGAAATAAAGCCACCGTTTCCATTTCTATTATTTTTAAAATCCATATTTTTATTTAAAGTTAAGAAATTCTCTTAATGTACTACAAAGAAAAAAGAAGACCAAAATTGATCTTCTTTTTAATTTTTTATTTAATTAAAATTTTAGTTTCCTAAAACCTCTTTCACTTTGTCGGCTGCTTCTTCCAAAGTAATCGCTGAGT
The DNA here is from genome assembly GCF_900108025.1 of Halpernia humi. Classification (GTDB taxonomy): domain Bacteria; phylum Bacteroidota; class Bacteroidia; order Flavobacteriales; family Weeksellaceae; genus Halpernia; species Halpernia humi. The sequence continues at coordinate 951,947 of NZ_FNUS01000001.1, read as the reverse complement.
GAACTGGTAAGCCAGAATCATCAATTAATTTTTTAGCTTCTACAGCATTCGTACCTTGAAGTCTTACTATTAAAGGAACAGGAAGAGAGCCCATATTATTATACGCATCTACAACACCTTGTGCCACTCTGTCGCAACGAACAATTCCACCAAAAATATTAATTAAAATCGCTTTTACGTTTGGATCTTTTAAAATAATACCAAATGCTTTTTCTACTCTTTCTGCATCTGCAGTACCCCCAACATCCAAAAAGTTTGCAGGATTTCCACCTGAAAGTTTAATGATGTCCATAGTTGCCATCGCAAGACCGGCTCCATTTACCATACAACCAACATTTCCATCTAATTTTACAAAGTTTAGACCTACTTCGCCCGCTTCAACTTCCGTTGCATCTTCCTCTCTTTTATCTCTTAATGCTGCTAAATCTTTATGACGAAATAACGCATTATCATCTAAAGAAACTTTTGCATCTACTGCAATAATTTTATTATCTGATGTTTTTAAAACTGGATTTATTTCAAACAACGAAGCATCAATGCCAACATAAGCGTTATACAAAGAAGTTATAAATTTTGTAAAATCTTTAAAAGCATCGCCACTTAAACCTAAATTAAAAGCAATTTTTCTCGCTTGGAAACCTTGTAAACCAACTGCAGGATCTACAACTTCACTATGAATTAAATGTGGTGTAACTTCTGCTACATGTTCTATATCCATTCCACCTTCTGTAGAATAAACAATCATATTTTTACCTTGCGCACGATCTAAAAGTACTGAAACGTAATATTCTTTAGTTTCAGATTCTCCCGGATAATAAACGTCTTCTGCTATTAAAACCGAATGCACTTTTTTTCCCTCTGCCGAAGTTTGGGGTGTAACCAACTGCATTCCTAAAATATTGCCAGCATTTTCTTTCAATTTATCCATATTTGGCGAAAACTTTACGCCGCCGCCTTTCCCACGTCCACCAGCATGCACTTGCGCTTTTACAACCCACGCAGATGCGCCAGTTTCTTCCGTTAATTTTTGTGCTGCGCTTACTGCTTCTTCCACTGTATTCGCGACGTGTCCTCGTTGAACTCTTACGCCATAAGTTGCTAAAATGTCTTTAGATTGATATTCGTGAAGATTCATAATTTATTTTAATTAATTATTTTTTTTAAAGTTTTACAAATTTAAGAAAAAAGATGCAATTTTACCTTGGAAATTAGTATTATTGATTTTTCTTTAAGCAATATTTTCATACTCATTTTAATCATTAAGAACCTGTTGTGCATTTAGACAAGCTGCATAATTAGCCGTAAATCAAGTTAAACGCAAAGGCGCAAGAACTTAGTTATTATGAAAATAGTTCTAAGGCGCAAGAAAATCAAAGATTTTCATCTTTTAACGAAGTTAAAACTTTGCGCCTTATAAACGTAAATATCTGAAAATAAATTATTTGCGCCTTTGCGTTTAATATTTTTCTATATGCACAAAAGGTAATTAAGAAACTTATATTTGATTTTTAACTCTCTAAAATATTTTTTGATTATTCTAAATAATGAACTTCAGAAGAAATCAGAATTGCGCTATTTTCTGTTAGATAAAAATAGCATTACGATGCTGTTTTTTTACCCTTTCAGGGTTTTAAACTTCTGAAAGGGTTTGTTTTAAAATGTATATTAACGTAAGTTCGAATAATAATTTTTTGAAAAACATCAATAGGAACGGGCTTTAGCCCGTTTTATAAGGTTTTAAATAAGAATTGGCTTTAGCCAAAACCTAATATACGTTTTGGCTAAAGCCAAATGACGCATTACTTTCATCGGGCTAAAGCCCGACGCAATTGATATTTTTAAGTTGGTGATAATTAATACTTTGAAAATTGAATAATAATCGAACTCAGGTTATTAGATAAAATCTTCCTGAAATAGTTTTAATTTTAATGAAACTTTCATTAGAAGAAAATGGCTTTTTCTTATTTCAAAAGAAACCTACTCAAAAATTGCAATTTATTTAAGCATTAAAAAACTTAAAGCCATCAAACCTACAAGCAAAAAAGAAAAAGCGAAAAAATTAATGAAAAATAAAATAACCCCAATAAAGACACTAAATTTCTTACCTGCGTGATAAACGCGATGGTGTGCTAAGAAAAAATAAATTAATGCATAAATTGTAATTACAAATCCACCCAAGGTTTGGATTAAATTCACAAAACCATTATCTGGAAGCAAATTAAATACCTTTCCCGTTAGCCACATTATTGTAATTATTAGCAATAAAAAAGAAAAGTAATGAAGTGTAAAAATACCATGATCAAAATACCACCACATTTTTTTGTTATGAAAAAGCCACAGGAAAAAAGCGAAAATTGGTAAGTAAATAAAAAGTGCTTTCGGGAGATTATGAAATGCGATTTCGAAAAATTTAATGAAAATTTCCTTTTTAGAAATTTCCATTTTTTTTAATTCGAAAAATTTATAAGCAAAAGGTCTATCAAATCTATTGAGCCAAGAAGGATGCAATTTTTGATATTTATCATATTCACTTTTTGTCTTAAAACCTCTATAGGCAGAACTTTCACTTAGTTTGCTATTCATATCTGTTTCTTCTATAAGTTCATCGAATTTCGCCGAATCTTTTACAAAATTTTGTACTTTTAAGAGTGCCAAAGAATCTTCTTTGCCCAAAGGTTTAATGGCGTTTATCTGTCCGAGAACTTCATCTGATTTTAATTCATTAGCCATGTTTTTTTTTGCCTCATTGTTTACTACTCTGTCATTGAAGACTTGATCTGTGGAAACCGGTGAATATAGAGAAAAAAGGAAAAATGTAATAAAACTAATAAAGATGTAAAGCTTCACTGGCACTACATATTGTTGTCTTTTTCCTGCCAAATATTCATTGGTTAATTTCCCAGGGCGAAAAAGAAGGTATTTGATTGTTTTCCAAAATTGGCCATCATAGTGCGTAAAATCTTCTACAAAATGTGTGAAAAGGGAATGAAATGGTTGTTTTGGTTCTATGTTTTCTTGTCCACAATGAGGGCAAAATTTTTCTTCTACTATGTTTCCGCAGTTTAAACAATTTTTTTCTGTTCGAAGTTTTCCGTGGCTCATTTGTTTTTTTTATCAAAAATAAATAAATATTAATAATGTTTGATTTTTTATTTTCTGTAGGTCCGTCATTCATCATAAATGTTTTTTATTATTTAAGGACTTTGCTAAGTGAAATCAAAGATTCGACGAAGTGAAACGGCTTGATCAATGTTTTTATAATAGTTTTAGAGGAATTGATGAATCTTCGATTTGTGACCTTAAAAACATGATTTAGGCAGAGAATCAATAAAAATCTTTGCGTTCTTCTTCGCGTTAAAAATTAGCAACATGGTTGAAAGCGGATATCCAAAAAAATACTATACCATTTTATCTTTGAATTTTCCGAAAAATAAAAATGCTCCGTAGGAGTAATATCTTTGTAGAAAAAATTAACAATATTGCAAAAGAACTGCGTAGGAGTTCAATCTTTGCGTTAAAAATTAGCATTATGATTGAAATCGGACATCCAATTATTATATAAAAAGATCGAAGTTAGTTCAAACAAAACTCTAATCCTCAACTTAGCCCAGATGGGAACGGCATCCTTTTTTGTTATTGCAATTGCGAAAATTTTCAACGGATTGCTTCGCTTTGCTCGCAATGACAAAAAAGATATAGTGGACAGCTGGTACAGAAGTTGAAAAATAAAAAAAACTTATTGCTTCTAAACCTGTAAAAATCTAGATTTATTTTTGATAAAATCAATATGATCAATGTTTTAGTTTTAATTTTAAAACATTCTGAAATATACTTTTCAGAACAAAAAAATATTCCTACCTTTGCACACCCGTATTGGGTAAAATTATGTTTAATCGTAAACGATAAATTGTGAATACATTAAGTTACAAAACCGTTTCGGCTAACAAAGCTACTGCAAATAAAGAATGGGTTGTGGTAGACGCCGAAAACCAACCGTTGGGCCGTTTGGCTTCCAAGGTTGCAAAAATTTTGAGAGGTAAGCACAAAACGAATTTCACACCTCACGCAGATTGCGGAGATAATGTGGTTGTTTTGAATGCTGGAAAGATCACTCTTTCAGGAAACAAATGGGCGGATAAGACGTACATTTGGCATACTGGTTATCCTGGTGGCCAAAAGTCTATGACTGCTGAAGAGCTAAAGACAAAAGACAGCTTGAAAGTTTTAGAAAAATCCATCAAAGGGATGCTTCCTAAAAACAGATTGGGCAGTCAGTTGTTCAGAAATCTTTATTTATATGAAGGGACTGATCACAAGCATGAAGCGCAGCAGCCAAAAGAAATCAATATTAACGAATTCAAATAATTAATATATGTCTATAACTCATAAAATAGGAAGAAGAAAAACTTCTGTTGCTAGAGTTTACCTTAAGCCAGGTTCTGGCGAAATTACGGTAAATGGTAAAGCCGCAGCAGATTATTTCTCTACAGATGTGATGGTTTACAAAGTGAATCAACCATTTTTGTTAACAGAAACTGTAGGGCAGTATGACGTGAAAGTAAATGTTTTCGGTGGTGGAAACACTGGCCAAGCTGAAGCAATCAGATTAGGCATTTCTCGTGCACTTTGCGATATTAATGCAGAGTTCCGCTTATTGTTGAAACCAGAAGGTTTATTAACAAGAGACGCTAGAATGGTTGAAAGAAAAAAACCAGGACAGAAAAAAGCGAGAAAGAAATTCCAATTCTCAAAACGTTAAAAAATTTCAGATTCAAGATGCAAGATTCAAGATGCAAGACTTTTCAAAGTTTTTATCTCTTGGTTCTCGGTTCTTGGCTCTACAAATCTTAATTAAAAATTGCCCGTTTAGTTTAGCACCCAAACTTTTCTCCCATCTTAAGAAATGTTGATTGCGTAACAGCGGAATGTAAACTAAAAAACAAAAACATGGCAAAAGCAAATGTAAAAGACCTTTTAGAGGCAGGCGTTCATTTCGGTCACATGACTAGAAAATGGAATCCAAATATGGCTCCATACATTTTTATGGAGAAAAACGGTATTCACATCGTAGATTTACATAAAACAGCAGTGAAATTAGACGAAGCTTGTAAAGCTTTAGAAAAATTAACTTCTGCAGGTAAAAAAGTACTTTTCGTAGCAACAAAGAAACAAGCGAAAGAAATCGTAGCAAAACACGCTTCGGAACTTAATATGCCTTATATTACAGAGAGATGGCCAGGAGGAATGCTTACGAATTTCGTAACCATCCGTAAAGCGGTTAAAAAAATGAACCAGATTGATAAAATGAAGAAAGATGGTACTTTCGAAACTTTATCTAAAAAAGAAAGATTGCAGGTAGATAGACAAAGAGCTAATTTAGAAAAGAATTTAGGTTCTATTTCTGATATGGTTCGTCTTCCTTCCGCACTTTTTGTGGTAGATATTTTGCGTGAGCACATTGCAGTAACTGAAGCGAAAAGTTTAGGTATACCTGTATTTGCAATCGTAGATACTAACTCTGACCCAAGAAAAGTAGATTATGTTATTCCAGGGAATGATGATGCTTCAAAATCTGTTGATTTATTATTAACAGTAGTTGCAGACGCCATCAAAGAAGGACAATCTCAAAGAAAAGCAGAAAAAGAAAAATCTAAAGAAGAAGGCGAAAAAGTATCAGTAGAGGCTGATGCAGATTTCGACGAAAAATAGGATTTTTTCTGAAATATAAAAACCGAATTGTGAAAACAGTTCGGTTTTTTTATGTTTTATTTTTCTAGTATCAATTTTAAAAATGTTTTTAGCTAGATGGCAGCGAAAAGTCTTTTAAAAAAAAATTAGTAATTTTGAAAACAGCCTTATTAATAGATTTAATCAAACATAAAAATCATAAATTATGAAAAAAACAATTTTATTAATATTTTTTGCGTTTTCATTAAAATTAGTAGCGCAAATAAGCGTTCAAGAGCAGCCAAACTGGTGTTGGGCTTCTTGCATTCAGAGTGCATTGTGGCAAGCAAATGTTAAGCAATCTCAAGCACAAATCGTTTCAAGATTAACCGGATATCCGCAAGATAGACCAGCAAGCCCAGCGGAAATTAATTATTTGCTTAAATCTTATAATTTTAAATCATGGACCGTTCCTTACCCTGCTAATTACCAAGAACTTTATAGAACTTTGCGTGATGGTTGGAAATTAATAGCATTTGTAAATCCAACCAATAATCCCCATGTTGGTCATTTTATTTTGCTACAAAGGATTTCTAAGAACGGGCTTATCGTTGTAAGCGATCCTGCAACTGGGATGACCTATGAACAAAGTATAAAGCAATTATATTACGCCTGGAAATGGGGAAATTCTGTTGTAGTTGGAACACCGTTTTAATTTTTTAATAAATTAAAACTCCAAAATACTTTTTAGAATTGCAATGCAACAATATTTTCAAAAACTAGATAAATTTCCAATTGCATAGTTCTTAAAGTTTAATATTGTAAAAACCATCTCAAAAAAAATTGGAACGGCTTTTATCTTCATTTATTTTATCTATTTCCTAACATTACAGGATCTTCCAATGTTAAAATGGAGCTTTTCTGAAAATTTTTTGTGCTTTTGTAAGATATGCCACAAATATTGGATTCTAAATGATATTCGCCTTTTTTCACAATTGCAAAATCTTCACCTTTTGCCGGAATCGCCAATTTTATTGCCTTTTCTCCTTGTATTGAAAATATAATGTTGCAATTAGAATGATTTTGTACCAATATGATTTTTTCTTCGCTTTTTAAATCTGGGTTGAATAATGAATTAAGAAGATTGACCGTTTTTGTAGTGTGTTTTTCTCCATTTTTCTTTTTTAATTCATTAAATTCTGTTTGATCTACAAAAGATTGCTGTTGCATTTTTGGAACTTGCATAATTGGTCGTGGTTGCATAAATGTAACAGGACCATTTTTCATCCAAGTTGCATTTTTCAATTCTACCAATCTACGTTTACAAATTGGATATCTTGGATCTTCATGATTTGCAGTTGCAAGAAATTCTTCAATATCATTTATGTTTGTAGTCGTTAAAACATAATTGTATTTTTTCTTTTCTTTGTCGGTTTTTTTCTGTGCAAAACTTTGGCTGAAAAAAACAAGACTCAAAATCATTAGTGTTTTCGTAATTTTTTTCATTAATGAAGACGAAATTTTATGTAGGTAATGGTTTTTCCTTTTTTTGCAAAAAGATCTTCATAATAAGTTTGAATTTCCCGCAAAAGTGGCGTATTTGCTTCGTATTCTGGTGCGCCATATATATCGTGGTGCGCTGTAATTATTTCGTGACCTGCGCCTTGAAGCAAACCTAAAGTGTAGCCATGCAAAAATTCTGAATCTGTTTTAAGATGAATTAAACCATCTTTTTTTAGAAATTTTTTATAGCGCACTAAGAAATCAGGATGCGTTAATCGGTGCTTTGTTCGTCGGTATTTTATCTGCGGATCTGGGAAAGTGATCCAAATTTCATCCACTTCATTTTCTGCAAAGAAATAATCAACGAGTTCTATTTGCGTTCTTAAAAACGCGACATTATCTAAACCGGATTCGTTTGCTTCTTTTGCACCAAACCAAAATCTTGCACCTTTAATATCAATACCAATAAAATTTTTATCTGGAAATGCTTTTGCTAAACCTACAGAATATTCGCCTTTTCCGCAACCCAATTCTAAAACAATGGGGTTTTCATTTTTGAAAACCTCCGCATTCCATTTTCCTTTGAGTTTGTATTGCTCCAAAACTTCTGCTCTGGTTGGTTGAAAAACGTTTGGTAAGATTTTATTTTCGTCGAAACGTGCCTGTTTATTTTTTCCCATAATTATTTAGCGGCACAAAATTAACTTTATTCTTCTCAATAGCAAACTTTTAGATCTTATAAAACTCAAAAAAAACTGAAAATTTTATTAAGATTTATTAATTTCTAAAATTAATTGTGCTAATTCTGCATAATCATAATTAAATCTATGATTTCCCGGAAGGTGTTTTGAAATTAAATTTGGGATCGTAACTTTATTTATCGGAAATTTTAAACCAATATCGCTTCTTATAATTAAAGTTTTTTCCACTTTCATTTTATTTATTTCTGGTAAAACTTCGTAATCGCCGCGCGCTTTATCGAGAAGCATGCCTTGTAAACTCACTTCGAAATCTGCGGTTTTACTAGGATCCAGCAAAACTACAGCAGCGATTTTTTTTTGTAAATTTTCTGGTAATCTGTTTACAATGAAAGGCAAAACATCCGCGCCGAAAGAGTAGCCAAGCATAATTATTTTTTGGTTTTTTCTATTTTTTAGTTTTGCACTCAAATAAGCACTTATTTTTTCGGTCGTTTCTTTCGGTGTTTTAGGCGCCCAAAAATAAGATTTTGAATCTAATGCAGTTATATCAAACTGATCATTGTGCAAACGATCGCTTAGTTTTTTAGAGAATGTATTGAATCCTGCATCCCCGCTAATATAAAATATAAATGGCGTGTTGTTTTTGGCATCTAGTTCTCGCACAGGAAAATCCGGATTTTCTGAAGATTGCTTGCAATTTATCATTAACATTAGACTTGCAAGCAGCACTATTTTTAGATATGACGATTTTTTCATTGCACTTTTACGGGTTGTTTTTTTTAATGGGCATTTGCGATCGCTTAATTTTTAAACTTTTTGATGCGATTTCATTACTTTATTTAGGGCATTAGGTATCTGCAGCAAATCAAAATCATTGCCATAAATAAGGTATTTGTTTTCCCAAATTGTAGCATATTTTTCTTTAAAAAAGCGCAGCGTTTGAAAATGTTTTAAACTGCCAACGCGGTGATACGCGTATTTCATAATTTGTTCTGCAGCATTATCTGGCGCGTCTAAACCACTCATTGGTGTGAGGCCCATATTTAGAAATTTCAGATTTTTATTTTTTGCATAATCTATCAATGCTACTATTAAAACATCCATACAGCCTCCAGGTGCCGCTTTTCTTTTCCGGATTAAGTCATAAGTGGTTTCGTCTGGCGCAAAATCTGGTATCACATTTAGAAAAGCTTGAACCTTTTCTTCTGCATCTTTTATAATAATAATGTCTTGATTTTTTAATAAATCGGTCTCAAAACTACCTTGCGAAAAAACGCTTTCTTTTTTGTTGAATTCACTCAACCATTCATCAGAAATATTTTTTAATTCATTTAAAAATTCTTCCTTTTGTGGTGCTAAAATAATTTCTGAAACAAAACCTTTTTTTGAAATACTATTGATGCCGTTTCGCAAAGATTTGCGGTCTTTTCCTTGTAAAGTAAAATTTTGAACATCTACAATTGCTTCCTGACCAATTAATAATTTTTTCTTTTTTAATATTTTAAATAGATCTAAATTTACTTCGGGCACGCGATAGTAAGCCGATTTTAAGCCGTTTTTTTTGCAGAATTCTTCAAACTCTTTTATTGCAAATAGTTTATCTTCTTCATTGCAAACGGGCTCTTCTAGTGCAATGGCAAATCCATTTGCAACTTTATAAGAGGTGAAAGCGTCCAAAGTTTTTGAGACTAAAAGCAATTTGTCTTTGCTTATTTTAAAAAAATCTAGGGCAGAATTCCCGTAATTATTGAGTAAAATTTCCGCCTGTTTACGGCTATCTTTCGCGCCTTCACCAAATATTTGGTTGAATGGTTTTAATAAAGCAAAAAGCAAAAATAACCAAGACATAAATCCTAAAAATTTGGTAATGCTTATGAAATCTTTACCAAAAACAGTTTCGGGTTTTGGAAGGTCGGTATAAAATAAAAGAAAACTTTGAAAGGTATAATAGAGCGATTGTTTCCACGTGAAATCTATACCGAAATGCCGTTTGTCTATTAAATAAAAACTAAAAAAATCAAAGATTAAAACTGCGCAAAGCACTATTGAGACTGATTTTAAACCCATTTTCAACCATTTACGATTGCTTTTTAAAACGTATTGCTTCCGTGTTGAAATAAGTAAAAATAAAGTAAATGCCGCAAAGGTGGCCTCTTCATAATCAAAGCCTTTTAAAACATTTCCGAAAATAGAAAAGATAGAAAAAATAATTGCCAAATACCAAGCGCTTTTTAAGCCTTTTATCAAACGTGCAGAAATTACCATTAATGCAATACCTAAAACCAAAACCAATAGTTTTGACAGATGCAATGCTTCAACGGGCAAATAGTTTTTCATGATACTAATTCGGTCGGCTAAAGGTGGCGTAATTACAGAAATTATATTTATTAAACCTAAAGAAAAGATTGCCAACGCTGGAAAAATCCGTGCAAATAATTTTCTACCATTATAAAGAAAAGCAAAAATCCCTAAAAGTAGCGGGAACCAAAATTCGAAAATTCGATAGAGTAGTGTAATGCCCAAAGCGGTACTGTTGCTAAATCCAAAGGCAGTAAAAATATAAAGCATCGTGAGTTCTACTGCGCCTAAACCTCGCAAAAAAGGGGAAATAATCATTAGTAGAACAGAGACAGTATATCCAATTGCTGCCGCGCTAAAAGATGGCGACGCGCCCAAAGCTGCCATTGCAATAAAAACGTGAAATATACCGACAAATTCAATGATAATAGAATAAATCACAACTCTATAAAAATATTTTTTATCTACTTCTGCAGAAAAAATATCCTCGATATAAACCATTGCTGAAGGAAAAATTTTATCTAAAAATTTATAAAAAAATCCTTTATGCTGAATGTCTTTAAATAATAAAAACAGCAGCAATAGAATAGCACCTAAAACCAAAAGTGCAAGCCAAGCGTTGCCGATATTTTGCCGTTTAATTATACTATATGCAATGACGGGAATGCCAACAAGAAAAACCGTAAATAAACCTACAAAACCATAAATAACGCCAGATTGGTGCATTTTGCCAGCGTTATAATTTTTTCTTTTTAATTCTGTGGGCAAATAGGCCAAAGACGTCACGCCGCCTGCGGGAAGAAATACGCTTAAAAAATTTCGTTTTAAAAATAAAGTGATGGCTTCAGAAATTTTTAGTTTTAAACCAACGGCTCTAAAACTTTCCACATACATCAAGGCTTGAAGCGATACGTAAGCAAGGGTTACAAAAACACCAACTAAAATCCAGGTGAGATTTGCAGCTTCCAACTGTGGAACGATTTGGCGCATTTCGTGCCGCTCACTTTTAAAAAAAACAAAAGCAAGAAGGATTATAAAAATGGCGAGAATTTCTTTCCAATAAGATTTTGGCCAAAAATTTTCGAAAAAAGCGGGTTTTTTAAAAGAAAACATTTAGAAATATGCAATTATTAAGAAACAAAGTTAAAGTAAGTTTACAAATAATAAGCGCAAAAATTTTAATTAAAAAAAGTAATAATTACCTATTCATTTGTTATAGGTTGCGAAATAATTTTTTGAAGATTAGAGTTTTTGAGTCTCACAAGGTAAATAGGAAGGTATTTTTCTATGTAAATTTGCGTGGCTTCATAATTATTATTGTTTAAATAATATTTCAGATTATCTGAACTGTACACAAATTGCAAAAAGTTGGGGATTAAATTTTGCGGAATTTTCAATCTGATAAAATAGTCGTCGCCAAAATATTTTTGAATATTGGTAATATCTCTGGTCATTATTTCGTATTCTTGGTAGCGTTCTTGCTTTTTTCTTTCGCCAGATAAAATATCATAAATACTTTCTAAACTAAAAGTGAGGCCGCCGCCATAAAAACCTGCCACGGGAAGTTGTGGTGGCAAACCGTTTCCTTTTGGTTTGGGCAAACCGATGGCTTTCTCTAATTCGTCTTTTTTCTTATCGGTTCGCAAGGCTAGAACATCTTTTCTAAGGTTGCCAGAAACTTTAAAATTGGGGATTAGAACTTCTTCAATGTCTGTATAAGCCAATTTTAATTCAATTAAATTTCGATAAGAAATCATCATGTTTGGCATTACTTTCACGTCTTTTCTTTCGGTGACGATGGAGGTAAATCGAATGATATCGCCTGGTTTGGCTTCTAATTGAAAATCACCATTAAAATCTGCTAAAACGGTTTTTTGAGTTTCTAGATTGGTAACATAAATTTGATTGAGATAAAGGTTAGAATTGTCTTTCAAAAAAATTTCACCACCAAAAATCTGCGCATGTAGTTGTGCAATGAAGGGAAAAAAAAGTAGAATAAGTAGTCGTTTCATACAGACCACAAAAGTAATTAGAATTTAATAATAAGCAAGTTCTTTTAGTACTAAAGCAAGTTAAATAAATATTAAACTTTGAATAAAATGCAATGAAAAATGATAAATGTTGTTAAAAATTAGTGTTTTTAAGCAAAACCCAACCGCTTTGTTTCACGGTTGTAGCAGCACCGAATTCTTGCCATTCTAAAACGTACCAATAAGAATCTGTTGGTAGGTTCCGAAGATTAGAAGTGCCATCCCAAGTGAAATTATTACTTTCCGTGCCTTTAAAAATCATTTTTCCGTAGCGATCAAAAATTTCAAATTTGGCGTTGTCTTTTGTTTTTAGATCAGAAAAGTTAAAAGTATCATTGTAATGATCGCCGTTTGGCGTAATGACATTGGTGATAACTATAATAGAAAATTCTTTTGAAACAGGATTACATTGATCTGCGGATGTCACAAAAACAATATTTTTACCACTTTTTACATTTGTAAAAACATTTGAAGCTTGCTGTGGCGAACCGTTTAATGAGTAATAATAAGGTTTATTGCCGCCTTCTGCAGTGATAGTAACTGTTGATCCTTTGATGTCAATTGCCGTAATTTTTGGTAATTCAACTTCTTTTACGGAAACATTTTGGCGGTAAATGCAGCCTTTTTGGTTTTCTAAATCTACATAATAATCACCAACGCCTACTGTGATAGAAGAGGAGGTTTCGCCGGTGCTCCAAAGATAAGATGTGAAGCCACTTCCTGCATCGAGAACGGTTGTTGTTCCAGGGCAGATATTTTTGTCTTGCAATACGCTAGATGCTCTTGGGACATCAATAGAAATATCTAAAGTTGCAATAACAGGGCAAAAACCAATTTTGGATATTCGGAAATAGTAAGTGCCGCTTTTGTTGACTGAAACTGGGTTAGAAATGGCGTTTTGTGCCATTTTAGCATTTTGTAAATTATCATAATAACTTACGTTCACGGTAGGATCAGCGGTAAATTCTGTTAAATATTTTGTAAGATCTACACTTTTAATGTTATCTAAATTGTCATCGCATTCAGACACCGATACTGTATTTTTAATTAAAGGAAGTAAAGTGCCTATTTTTAAATTTAATGCCTGAACAATTGGTGGGCAAAAAGCAGATTCTACCCGAACATAGACTGTTGTATTTGTATTGTAGGCAAAGTCATTTGGTAAATTATTGGTTCCACCTGCGTTTGCGAAGGCATCTGTCGCGTAATATTTTACGGTAAATCCTGCGCTGTTTGGTAATATAATAGGTGTGATATTTGAAAATTTAATATTAACAAAACCGTCAAAATCATCGTCGCAATTTTCTGCGGTGTAATCTGCGGTGTTTAAAACGGCTTTCAAAGATTCTTTCACTTCAACTGTTTGGTCGATTGAGCAGCCGTTTTGTGAGGTGAGTGTAACGGTATAAGTGCCTTTTCCTTTTGTTACACTTTGTGTGGTTTCACCGGTGTTCCATAAATAAGATTTAAAACCAGAACCTGCATCTAAAAGAGTGGTAGAACCTTCGCAAACTGTAATTTCTGCGGGCAAAGTTGTAGAATTTAGCGGTTTTGCAAATATTAAATTTAATTCTCCAATATTGTCGCAAACACCTGTTTTTGAAAATCTTACAAAATATGAAGTATCTGCAGAAATTATTTGATTTGCAGAAATTTCACTACCAAAAACATTTGCTTTAGCCTCTGCTAAAGTTTTGAAAAATGTATATGTTACACCAGTATCAGTTGTAAAAAATGGAATATAATCTGATAAAACAATGTTTTCTGAAGAATTTTGAGAACAAACATTTTGTGTGATAGGAGAGTTTATTGAAACTTTAGCACCAATTGTAAAATTGATAATACCTGTTCCGGGTAAACATCCGTCGGGCGAAATTACACGAACGTAAACTTGTGTATCCGCAGAATAAGACCAATTATTAGGTAAGAAATTTCCATTTAAAGCATTGGCATCTGCTAAATTTAAGTAATATCTCGTCTCGAAATAAGTTGCGTTTTGTAGAATTATTGGCGTAATGGTAGAAAAATCAATATCTATTTTTCCATCTAAATTTTCATCGCAATTTGTGGCGTTGTAAAGTGTGGTGTCTAAAATAATTTCTGGGAAAAACTGCAAAGTAATTGTTGCAATATCGCGGCAACCTTCTGGTGTTGTTACTACGGCAAAAACATCGCCGCCGGTAGAAGAATAGGCTGTAAAGTTTAAAATTTCTTGTGTGGGATCATCATTTTGTGCGCCTAGGAGCGTTTTATAGTATTTTTTGGTAACAGGAGAACTGGTGGTAATATTTGCGCTAGAAAGATCAAATATGCCACTATTTCCTACTTTGCAATTTGTTAAAGTGGCATTGTTTACGGTCAACTGTCCAAGTGTTATATTTACTGTAACTTCTTCACATTCTTCAAAAATACCGTCACCACAAAATTTATATTTAAAAGAGTCTGTTCCGGTTGAACCTGCGTTTGGTGTATAGGTAATATTCCCTGTTGTAGGATCTATTTTTGCAATACCTTTTGATGGTGGAGTTGTAATTTTTATCGTACTTAAAACAATGTTTTGCGTAGAATTTGTAAATTTTGGTATGATGGTAAAAATGCCACAAACTGTTTTTGTAATCGTGGTTTCTGTTGGGCATTTTAGTACTAAAAAAGGTTTAGTTGTTACGGCAGGGCAAGAGCCATTCGTAACTTTTACCGTGTAATTTCCTGCAACTAAAGGCGCAAAAGTGTTAGATTGCGCTCCTGAAATAGGGACGTCATTTAGCAACCATTGGTAAGTATCAAAACCAGATTGCACTTCTAAAATGATTCCCGGTATGCAAGTTCCAGATTTTTTAGAAATTGCAGGAATAGAGGAAAAACCTGCGAAATAGCCGCCATACCCAACTGCGCCATCGCCAGCCG
Organism: Halpernia humi; assembly: GCF_900108025.1. Classification (GTDB taxonomy): domain Bacteria; phylum Bacteroidota; class Bacteroidia; order Flavobacteriales; family Weeksellaceae; genus Halpernia; species Halpernia humi. The sequence continues at coordinate 936,844 of NZ_FNUS01000001.1, read as the reverse complement.
CAATACCCGCAGTTACAGATTTTGTAGATTCAATTGTGATGTTTCCAGAAACATTTTCTTTGGAATAAGTGACCCAATTTGTGTTCCCTAATAAAGGATAAGGGCCTTCTGTTGGAGCAAGTGCGACACCGTTTATTTTAACACTTGCGCCAGCTTCGGTGATTATATTTAATTTCGTCGGAATTTTTAGTTGCCCAAACGGATAGCCATTAGAAAAGGTCAAATTTTCATCTATCAAACCAATCTCATCAATAGTCTTTGGAAGATAACAACTTAGCGGTGGAATATAATTAAAGCCGCCTGTTGCTTGCACATTACCAGAGTTTGCACCTGCCAATAATTCATAGAGATAAATATTTTTTGTTGCTTTTACATACATATTATACACATTTCCGCTGTGCGCTGTGTAATAAGTTTCTGATAATTTGTAATATTGGCCTTCATTTAAAGTAGCAACAGCGGTAGGTATATTATTTACATAAATTTGCGTATTATCTTCAGTTGCGATAATGAGGCCGCCTTCCATCCCATCACCGATAGGGCCATTTCCTTTTACTAAAGCAAATTCTTGCCCCAATCTTTCGACAGGCACAGATTGATCCATCAAAATATCCGAACTGTTGGAATAATTGCCAGCATATTGCCCATTAAAATTTCCATTGGTCACAGAAATTGGTTTGTCTGAAACTATTTTTGCACCTATAAAACCAAGCCTGTTCCCAAAAATATTACCTTTTCCATCAATAATGTAAGACTCTCCTTTGTTTAAAGTAAATGTGATGGTTGAAGATTGGGGCGTAGAAAAAATAACGGTGGGTTGATATCCAGAAATAGTAACCGTCGTGTTATCTTCGGTTGCTAAAACACTCGTCATAAAATTTAAAATATTATTGCTAACGGAAATTGGCGCCACCGCAACATAAAATTTCGTCCCAATTCCTGCTTTTCCTTTGGATGTTAAAATTTCTGCATGGTTATACATAGAAAATCTTAAGTTGGCAAAATAGGGTTGGTCACCTTTCGTATAAAGACCCATTGTAACGGGATGAAACAAATCTGTTTCAGTAGTAGTAATAATGTATTTACGAGGAACGCTAAATTTTTGAGGGTTTCCTTTGCTTACATTTACAGTGCCAATTGGGATATTATTATTATAAATTGTGACAGGAAATGGCGTCGTAACATTTGTAGAGAAATAAATAGTTTGAACTTCTTCGCCATTGTTTACCCGATCCATCATCGGTGCAAACCAATGCTCAGTATCTAGTTGCGCAAAGCTTTTTATAATTAAAAATGTAAAAAATAGAAAGGATAATAATTTTTTCATACTATTTGTGGTTCTTGCAAATTTATAACTAATTATTTATTTGCTTTTGAAACAAATTATCGGTTTTTAAGTAGAATCCAATTTGTGTAAATAACAGGGATTTGTGTGTCTGGCTCAATCCATTTCAAAATATACCAATAATTTCCGGTAGGTAAATTTCTACCATCGCTTTTCCCATCCCAAGTAAAGGTTTTATCCGTGTTTTTGTAAACTAATTTTCCAGTTCTATCAAATATTTCTATGGAAACATCATTTTTTATTTTTAAATCAGAATAATCTAAAACATCATTTTTGCCATCTCCATTTGGCGTGATTACGTTAATCAGATTAATAATAATAAAATCTTTAGTTGCAAAACCGCAATCATTTGCTGATTTTACATAAGCCGTGTGAATACCGCGCAAAACGTTTTTAAATATATTAGAATTTTGAAAATTTACTCCATCAATGCTGTATTGATAAGGTTTAGTGCCATTTTCTGCCAAAATTTCTACAGTGCTTCCTGTAATGTTTATTTGTTTAATAATTACTTGTGAAGAAGCCGTTACGGTAACATTTTGTCTGTAAACACAGCCATCTGTTGAGGTTAAATCTACATAATAATCGCCTACGCCAACTAAAATAGAAGAAGTCGTTTCTCCTGTGCTCCAGTGATAAGATTTAAATCCACTTCCAGCGTCTAAAATAACTTTTGCATTAGAACAAATCACTTGATCTTTTAAAGATGTAGAACCTTTAGGAACATTAATATTCACATTTAAAGTGGCAATAGCATCACAAAAATTAAATTTAGAAAACCTTAAATAAAAAGTTCCATTTTGGTTTACAGAAACCGGATTTGAAATTGAATTCTGTTTATTTTTAGCATCTTGAAGACTATTGTAGTAACTCACATTCACGCCAGAATCTGTTGTAAATTCAGACAAATATTTAGAAAGATCAACGGTTTTTAATCCATCAAAATCATCATCACATTCTGAAATTGTAGTATTATTTTTTATTAAAACTAATGAATTTCCTATTTTAAAATTTAAAGGCTGAATAATTGGCGGACAAACCGAAGATTCTACTCTCACCCAAACCGTTGTGTCTGAAGAATAGGAAAAATTATCGGGCAAATTATTTGTTCCACCAGCGTTTGCAAATGCTTGTGAAGAATAATATTTTACAGTAAAACCCGTAGAATTTGGTAAAATTATGGGCGAAATATCAGAAAATTTAACATCTATTTTGCCGTCAAAATTATCATCACAATTTTCACCAGAATAAGCAGACGTGTTTAAAACGGCTTTCAATTCTTCTGTAACATTTACATTTTGGCGAACTGTGCAGCCATTTGCAGAAGTTAAATCTACATAATAATTTCCTTTTCCTACAGTGATTTGTTGTGTGGTTTCGCCCGTGCTCCACAAATAAGAAACAAAACCAGAACCTGCATCTAAAATGGTTGTGGAACCTTCACAAACTGTCACATTTGGCGGAAGTGTGGTGGAATAAGTTGCTGTTTTAAACAATAAATTTAAAGTTCCGATATTGTCACAAATTCCATTTTTAGAAACTCTAATGTAGAAAGTTTCATCTTGGTTAATGTTTTGATTATCAGAAATTTCGGTACCAGAAATATTTGCTTGTGCATCAGCAAAAGTTTTATAAAATTTAAAACTAACAGAAGTATCTGTAGTGAAAAAATTAATGTAATCTGAAAGTAACACAGCCTCCGAACTTCCTTGTGAACAAATGTTTTGTGAAATTGGCGAAGTTATCGGGATTTTATCACCAATTTTAAAATCAATGATAGAAGTAATTGGTGGGCAATTTGACGCAGAAGTTGCTTTTACATAAACTCTTGTATCGGCATAATAAGACCAATTGGTCGGTAAAATATTTAGATAATTGGGATCTGCGTAAAATGAAAGTTGATAGCCTTGCAAATCACTAGAAACTTGCGGAATTATTTGGCTAAAATCTACATCAATTTTTCCATCAAAATTATCATCACAATTTGTGATTGTTAAATCTTTTAAAACTGGCGCGGCAGAATATTCTATATTGATTTCTCCTTTTAAACTACAACCAGAATTTGAGATTATCACAGAATAATTTCCTGCTGAAGTTACCGTGTAAGTTGCATTTGTTTCCCCAGTTAAAATTTGATTATTCTTGTACCATTGATAAGTTGCGCCTAAAGTTGTAGCATCTAAAACCAAAGAAGAACCAGCACACAAAGCATTATTTGTAGCAATTAATCGATCTGGTCCTAAATCTTTATTACCCAAAAAACTTCCGGCTTTTAAGAATACACCAGAATCGTAAAGACCATTTCCTTGGTCGGCAATCACTAATTTTATATGGTATTTTTCACCTGGGATTACATCAGTTTTTGCTGTTAAAATTTTAGTTTGACCATTAAAACTCACCGGCGAATTTTGTGGATTAAAACCTTCAAAATATTGGGCGTTTGCAACAGGGCAAATTGTTCCGGGACCACGAACGGTATTTACACTTACAGGAATATTGGTATTTGGAACTAAAGCAATATTTGTATAAGCGTCCGTGGAGTTTGCTTTTTTAATTAAAAATGCAAAACCATCAGTGTAGCCACATTGGTTTGCAGAAGGATTTGAAAGATATTGTTCAGAAGCAAAAATATAATCAAAACTAATTTTATTGGTTTGCACAGGAATAAAATCAAATTCTAAAGAAGTCGCGTTGAAAGTGCCGCCAATTCCTAAAGCTTTTTCTAAATCTGCATCTCCGAACCAATTAGAAGCAGTAGAACTCGTGTTTCCATTATTTGGCCCAGGTGCTTGAAAAAGTCTTCCTGTAGAAAGTAAAATCCCTTCACCTAATGGAAAACTTGAGTTTGATTTATTAAAATAGCCATAACTCAAATCTCCGCTACCAAAATCCCAACCAGATACTTGCACATTAGAAACTTGCACACAATTAGAATTTGCACTGCCTAAAAAAACATCTTTCACTAATTGATCTGCTGTGTAAACATTGTCAACAGAGATGTATTGCGCCTTCAAAAAAAAGGTACTGCAGAGAACAATGATAAATAATATTTTAAAGTAAAAAGCCTTAAACATAATTTGGGTTGTAAATTTACTTAAATAAAAACAGATTTTAAGCAAAAAAAATCTCCGCTGATATTCAACGGAGATAATATATTTAGAATAACGAGATTTCTGTAAAATCTCTCGGTTATAAAAAATTAAGTAAGGCTTACTCTCACAAAACCAACTACTTTTAAATCACTACTAACAGATTTCACATACTCTGCAACGCTCATTCCGCTATCTTTAATGAAAGCTTGGTGAACCAAAGTGTTGTCTTTGTAGAACTTTTGCATTTTACCTTTCAAAATATTATCGATAATATTAGCAGGTTTTCCTTCTTTAGTTAAAATATCTCTTTCAATTTCTAATTCTCTATCAATTGTTTCTTGAGACACTTTTGTTTCGTCTAAAGCAATCGGGTTCATCGCTGCAACTTGCATTGATACGGCTTTTGCGGCTTCACTTCCGCCATCTACTTTCCCAGAAAGTGCGCTGATTGCTGCAATTTTATTTCCAGCGTGGATGTATGCACCAAGAAATGGCCCTTCAATTCTTTCGAAAGCACCGATTTCAATTTTCTCACCAATTAACCCAGTTTGCTCTATTAATTTATCAGCAACCGATTGTCCGTGGAAATCTGATGCTAAAAATTCATCTTTATTAGAATAGAAAATTGCTTGTTCTGCCAATTCATTAGCCAAAAGAACAAAATCTGCATTTTTTGCAACAAAATCTGTTTCACAATTTAGTGCTATGATTGCGCCCATTGTGTTGTCTTCGTTTACCTTTGCAATTACAGCACCTTCTGTGGATTCTCTATCTGCTCTGTTAGCGGCAACTTTTTGGCCTTTTTTTCTTAGAATTTCAATTGCTTTTTCGAAATCTCCTTCAGATTCTACCAAAGCTTTTTTGCAATCCATCATTCCTGCGCCTGTAGTACTTCTTAATTTTGCTACGTCTGCTGCTGCGGGTGTATACATATCAAATATTTTATTAAATTTAGTGTAAATTATTGCTGTTTTTTCAGCGCTGCAAAGATAATAAATTTAATGCAAACTAAAAAGATGTATTTAACGTTTAAATAAAGTTATATATAAAAATCATACCCTTAAAAATGAAAAAATTTCTATTTATTTCTAGTCTATTATGTTCAATTTTCGTTTTATCACAATCGAAATATACGGAGGCTCAAGTCGAAAAAAGCAATGATCCTCAGGTAATTGCAAATTTTGTGAAATATAATCCGAACAATCCGAAGACGCCAGAATTTAAAAGAAAACTTTATTCATTAATTGCGGGTAAAGGCTCTACTGCGGCGCAACCTAAAGTAACAAACCTTACCAAAAGAAAGTTAGAAAAGGAGGTGCGGCGCGATTTGAAGGACGGCTCTAACGATCGAAATAAAAAAACGGCGGCGGTTTTAACACATCTTTTTAATAATGATCCTAGCGATAAAAATGCCTACATCCAAATTGTGAATAATTCTTCCTGCAATTTAATTATGAAAATTAGTGGTAAAAAGTATTATAATTTAACAATTCCGGCAAGAAATAATAATTTTATAATGGTTGAGAAGGGCACATACGCCTTAAGTTCTTCGGTTTGCGATGCTAAATATTCTTCTGTAAAAAGTGTTACTAGAGATATTGTGATAACATTGAATAACCCAAAATACATTAAAAAATAAGATAAATGTAAAGCTTTTTATACACAAAAAAAATCCGCAGAAAAATAATTTTCCACGGATTTTTTGTATTATTAATAAGGTTTTAGCCTTTAAATTTCCCCATTTCAATAAACTTGTCTTGTCTTTGTGTTACCAATTCTTTTTCGGAAAACTTTCTGAATGCGTTTATATTTGTAAGGATGGTTTTTTTAACATTTTTAAAGGTTGTTTCTGGGTCATAATGTGCGCCACCAAGCGGTTCTTCTATAATGCCATCAATAAATTTTTCGTGCAACATATCTTTCGGCGTTAATTTTAATGCATTGGCAGCATCTTCTTTATGATCCCAATTTCGCCATAAAATTGAGGAGCAACTTTCGGGTGCGATTACAGAATACCAAGTGTTTTCGAGCATGTAAACCTTGTTTCCAACACCAATTCCTAAAGCGCCGCCACTCGCACCTTCACCAATAATGATAGTGATGATTGGTGTTTTCAAAGTCGTCATTTCAATAATATTTCTCGCTATTGCTTCTCCTTGCCCGCGTTCTTCTGCTTCTAAACCAGGATATGCGCCCGGTGTATCTATTAAAGTTACCACAGGTATTTTAAATTTTTCCGCTAATTTCATCAATCGCAGTGCTTTTCTATAGCCTTCCGGATTGCTCATTCCGAATCTGCGAAATTGTCTTTCTTTGGTCGTTCTACCTTTTTGCGTTCCGATAAGCATTACACTTTGGCCATCTATTTTCGCAAGGCCGCCAATCATTGCGGGATCATCTGCAAAATTTCTATCGCCATGGAGTTCGAGGAAGCTATTCGCATCTACTATTCCATTTATAAAATCAAGCGTATAAGGCCGATTAGGATGCCTAGAAAGTTGAACTCTTTGCCAAGGTGTGAGATTTCCGTAGATTTTTTTCTTGGTTTCTAAGATTTTATCTTCGATCTGGCTGCAGGCCAATTTTACGTCAACGCCGCTTTCATCACCTACAAGACTACAAGTTTCGTACTGATCCATCAAGTCTTTCACGGGTTGCTCAAAATCTAAATACTCCATATTTTACGTTAGAATTATAAATCAAATTTAATTAAATATTTTTGCAATCTACTTATTTTAATGCTTCAATCGCAAATTTTATTCTTTGTTCGCTTTCGTTTTTTCCTAAAATCTCTAATAAATCTGGTACATCAGGGCCTTTTAATTCGCCTACCAAAGCCAAACGAAGCGGCATCATAATTTTGCCAAAACCCAAAGATTCATCCTCAGCAAAAGCATGAATTTCAATAGAAATTTCTTCCGCTTGAAAAGATGTTTGGGATAATTTATCGAATAATTTTTTTAAAATTTCTGCCGTCTTCTCATTCCAAGCTTTTTTAGATGCTTTTTCATCAAAAGTTTTTGGTGCATTAAAAAAGAAAATGCCTTCAGCGTAAATCTCTTTCACAAAACTAGCACGCTCTTTCATTAAGCCAATGATTTTTAATAATTTTTCGTCTGAAATATTACTTTCAGATACTTCAGAAATATTTTTTAAATTATTTAAAATTTCTGCGTCACTTTTCTGTTGCAAATATTGATGGTTAAACCATTCCGCTTTTTCTTTACTAAATCTTGCGCCTGCTTTATGCACTTTATTCAAATCAAATTCTTGCACCATTTCAACTAAAGAAATGATTTCTTTATCATCTGAAGGCGACCAACCGAGAAGTGCAACCATATTAATAAACGCTTCGGGCAAGTAGCCTTCTTCTCTGTAACCTTTAGAAATATTGCCAGTTTCTGGGTCTTTAAAATTTAATGGAAAAACGGGGAAACCAAATTTGTCACCATCGCGTTTGCTTAGTTTTCCTTTGCCTTCCGGTTTTAAAATTAAAGACAAATGTGCAAACTGAGGTTTTTCCCAGCCAAAAGCTTCGTACAATAAATTATGCAAGCCAAGTGAGGGCAGCCATTCTTCGCCGCGAATGACGTGTGAAATTTCCATTTCGTGATCATCTATAACGTTTGCGAAATGATAAGTTGGCATTCCGTCGTGTTTTACTAAAACTTTATCATCCAAAGAGTTGGTATTTACATGTGATGTTCCGCGGATGATGTCTTCTAAAATTAAAGTGCGATCAACGGGCATTTTAAAACGAATGACATAAGGCGTTTTTTGATCTAAAAGGTTTTGCACTTCTGCTTTAGATAGAGAAAAAGAGTTTTTTAAACGGTTTCTGCTGATGTAATTGTAAGAAAAAACTTCGCCTTTCTCTTCATATTCCTTCCGGATTTCGTCAAGTTCTTCGGGCGTATCAAAAGCCAAATAAGCATAGTCTGTTTTTAAGATTTCTGCTATGTATTTGTCATAAATATTGCGTCTTTCGGATTGTCTGTATGGGCCAAAATTGCCGCCATGTTTTGGGCTTTCGTCTGGTGTGATGCCGCACCAATCCAAGGCTTCTAAAATATATTCTTCGGCACCTTCCACAAATCTTGCGGTATCTGTGTCTTCAATTCTTAAAATAAATTTTCCGCCCGTATTTTTAGCGAAAAGATAATCGTATAAAGCGGTTCTAACGCCTCCTAAATGTAATGGCCCAGTTGGGCTTGGTGCAAAGCGCACTCTTACGTTGCTCATTTTTAATTATTAGGCTGCAAATTTAAGAAAATATAGTATGTATAGTTTCGTTTAAATTATTTAGTTTTGTAAAATAATAATTTTTATGTTAGAAATTGGCGAAAGACCTTGGGGAAAATATTTTGTTTTGGCAGATGAGCCGCACTATAAATTAAAAAGAATTATTGTGAATCCTGGTCAGAAATTATCTTATCAATACCATCATAAAAGGCAGGAACAATGGACGATTATAGAAGGTGATGCAACAATAATTTTAGATGACGAAGAAATAAAATTATCCTATGGCGAAAGTATTTTTATTCCGTTGGGTGCAAAACACCGCATTATGAATTTAACAGAAAAACCTGTTATTTTTATAGAAGTGCAAACCGGAACTTATTTCGGGGAAGATGATATTGTGAGGTTGGATGATGAGTATTCGAGAGCATAAAAAAGTTTTAGATAATTTATTCCCAGAAATATTTTCTATTTCGCCCTCTTATTTTGTTTTGTAAATTTTTAAATTTTAATTTTATTTGAACGCCAAAAAGCGTTTTCATTTTATCAATTTTTTGCTGAAGTAATTGGTTTTCAAATCTTAAATATTCTTCCGCTTTAGAGTTTTCAACGTTAATGTTATTACAGAATTCTTGATTTATAAAATTTAAACGGGCTTCAATTTTTTCACCAATTTTTTTTGGATTTAAATTCTGCTTCACAAAATATTGCCCTTTTTTCGCGATTTTAATTGCTTCCTCAGGATTTTCAACCACAAATTTCATTAATTCTGCAGCATGAGAAATATCTGGATCTGCCCAAACGCTTTTCCCACCAACAAATAAATAATTATTTCCTGTGTCAATTAAATCATACTTAACTAAAAAACTATTATTGATCGTCATAAACTCAATATTTGCAGAATAAGCGGTTCCAATCACGGGCTTACCCAGAAACATCGCTTCCGCCATTGTGAGTCCAAATCCTTCAGATCTATGAAGTGAAACAAAGCAATCACAGCAATTAATTAAACTAAATAATTTATTTTCCTCTAAAATTTCTTCAATAATTATTATGCTTCTATTGTCGCCAATTCTATCTGTTAATTCTTTTTTTTCTTTTGGAAATTCTTTACTTAAAGAAGATTTTATCACCAATAAAACATCTTTATTATTTATACCGAAAGTTTTTTCATAAGCATCAATACTTCCTAAAGGGTTTTTACGAGTCATTGAACTGTAATAATCAAACATAGTCAGGAAAATAAATTTTTCTTCTGGCAAGCCAAAATCCACTCTATTAAACCTAGGCTTTTCAATATCTATCGCATGCATTATTTTTATAACAGGAACTGGCGAAACTTTAGAAATCGCTTCTGTACAGAAATTACTTGGCACCCAAATTTCATTAAATAAGGTGAAAAATATTTTAGATTCCTCTGGGAAATTTTCTAATTCCCACGCCCAAAATGCAATATTATACTTATTTTTAAAATAAGAATTATCCACATCTTGTACTACAGAATGCAGTCTATCTATATTAATTTGAACTAAATTAATATTATATGGATTTTTTTCTGAAACTTCAATGGCACTTTTAAAATCTTCTTTTATATGTTCAGAAATCTTAATATTAAAATCATTAATTGCAAATGGAATAGAAGTGGTTTTTATAGAATTTATATTCGCTCGAACGCCCGCACCTAAACCGAATTGCTTGTTTATGTATCCTGAAATATTGACGCCAAATTTGCTGTTTGCCATTGGTAATGATTAAAAATAAAATAATTCAAAAAAGTAATACTTGAGGCTATTTTCTTTTTTTAGTTGAAACTTCAAATTTAATAAGTAATTATCAATTGTTTGCAATAACCTAGTTTTGATTGCGCTTTTTTGATTTCCAGATATTGATAATATTTTTTCTTTTTTCTTTTTTAAATTTAAAATTCGGCGTTTTAAAATTCTGAAAGAAATATTTTGATTTTCAAGATTAAAGCGCTTAAACAATTGGCTTTCTATATTTTTTTTATTTTCAAAAAAAACACCTCCAACTTGCTGATTTTGATGAATTCTATAATAGGCAGTTTTTTCATCAAAAAAAAGAAATTTATTTTCTGCACTTGAAACTATTGCAAGCCATTCATCATGATGAAAGTTTTTTTCTGGAAAAGGAAGTATAGTTGAAATAAAATCTCGATCAAAAGCCATATTTGCTCCAGTTGCAAAATTACCTATGAGGCAAAAACTTTTAAAATAATCTATTTTTTTTCTATTTTTTTTAAAATAGAACGGTACATCCCAAATCGTATTTTTATTTATGGAATTTCCTTCTTCATTTATAAGTTCCGCATTGCTGCAAATAACTTTATAATTTGAATTTTCGGCAAATTTCTTTAAAAACAAATTTACTTTTTCAATCTTCCAAACATCATCCTGATCGCATAAAAAAATTATATCTTTTGTGCAAAGTGAAATGGCTTTTTCGAAATTTTTTACACTACGAAGATTTTTTTCATTAATGAAAATCTGAAATAAATCTGGAAATTTTATTTTGTAATCATTTAATATTTCAACGGTTTTATCTGTAGAACAATCGTCACAAATAGTAATTTCATCAACACAAACAGTTTGATTTAAAATAGAATCAATCTGCTGTTTTAAAAATTTTTCACCATTGTAGGTGCAAAGTGCTACGGAAGTTGTCATTTTCTATTTCAATTCAAAAACCGTTTCCACCCAAGTCTCTAAAGTGTATTTTCTATAAATTTCTTCTGGCAAAGGTTCGTATGGTGTTTCGAAAAAGGCTTTGTTTAGATTACTTGCATCATCTTTCAAAATTAATATATTTTCAGGATTATAAAAATCGTAATTTTTGAGCGATTGATTATCACTAATTATTTTTTTGCCTAAAGCCATCGCTTCAAAAATTCTAAAACTCAAACCGCTTTGGTTTTCTCGCACCAAATCTAGCAAAACTTTACCTTGCGTATAAAATTGCGGAATATTTTTTTGGTTAACTCTTCGGCTTTGGTATTTTTTTGATTTGTCTTTTCCTGTGAAACTTACGAGTTTCAAGAGGTTCTTCTTCCATGTTTTTTTTCCAACGATAATGTATCGATACGTCATGCCCATTTTCTCTAATTGATCGGTAATTTTATAGAGCATTTTTAGACGTTCGTCATAAGAAGCCAAATAAACCAGATCAAACTCCGGATTTTTTTCTATCTCTACTTTTTCTAAATAGTTGTAATTGTTGATTTTTGTAAAGCCATATTGTGCAACATCTTGCGCGTCAAAAGAATAAATATCATCAAACAAATGCAAAATACTTTCTGCTGGGCAACGCGCAAGGCTATCGTATAAATAGGCGATGTAGCGGGATGTGAATTTTTTTATTTCTAGGTGAAATTTTTCTTCAATCAATTCTGGGTTAATAATCAAAATCTGATCTTGATGCCCAAGCGCTTCTAATTGCTCTAGAATGAAATTTTGTCTTTTTTCATTTTTGATATTTTTTTTCAAAAAAACTTTAGAAAAAGTGTTGGTGATTTTTGCAGAAAAATCTTTGTGCTTATACGCACCAATATTGATATGATATGCCTCTACACCCTTGCTGCGTAAAGCCGCTGCAATGTGTTCGTCGTAATTCCAAAAATCAAAACTTATGATACAAATTTTCATTAAGATTTTATTTCTCTGAATGGCAAGTTAAGATTTATTTTCTACTCTTTTTAAGGATTCATAGGTTTCAAAAACGCTTAAACTTTGCAGATAAGATAATTGATAGCCTTCTTTTCCATCTAAAATGCCAAATTTTAAAATATAAGATTTAAAAAATTTGAAGGTTGTTTTCAAATATTGCGCCAATAGACTAAAGCGTTTTCCTTTTGAAAATAATTCTTGCCCTTTTAATTCTCCGTAATGCAACATTTTTTCGCGATAAGATTTATAATTATTAACGGAATAATGAAGAAGTTTATTTTTTAAAACTCCAATTTCACCATTTACTGCAAGCGTTTCGTGTACTTTCTTATCTGCAATATAATGGCATTGCGATTTTCTAAAAAGTCTGAAATTTTTGTCATTTTGAGTGCCAGAATAATTGAGCGCTTTCCCTGCAAAAAAGAATTGCCGATAAAAATAGTAGGCGTTTTTCTTGTTCGGTTTTGCAAGTTCAGTAATTATTTCTTTCTCTAATTCAGGTGTAATTCTTTCATCACCGTCTAGAAATAAAACCCAATCATTTGCTGCATTTTCTAATGCTAAATTTCGTTGTTTGGTAAAATCTTCAAATTTATTTTCAATGATTTTTACTTTTGGAAATTTCTGCACGATTTTTACGGTTTTATCGGTGCTAAACGAGTCAACAATAATGATTTCATCGCAAAAATGAAAGCATTTCAAAACTTCGTGGATGTTTTTTTCTTCGTTATAAGTAATCATCAAACCACTAATTTTAGCAATAGTGTTATTCATCAAACTAAAATTTTGAAGATTAAAACTTTAATGTTTCGAGATTATTTTTCAAATTCTAAAACCGTTTTCTCAATAATGGCAACGCAATCCAAAAGTTGCTCTTCGGTAATCACCAAAGGTGGTGCAAAGCGGATGATATTGCCGTGTGTTGGTTTTGCAAGAAGTCCGTTGTTTTTCATGGCTACGCAAAGATTCCATGCCGTATCACTTTCTGGTGAATCATTGATGATGATTGCGTTTAGTAAACCTTTTCCTCGCACTTTTACAATTAAGTCGGTTTTTGCAATTATTCGGTTCATTTCTTTTCTAAAAAGATGGCCTAATTTTCGTGCATTTTGAATTAAATTTTCATCATTAACTACTTCTAAGGCAGCGATTGCTACTTTTGCAGCGATAGGATTTCCACCAAATGTAGAGCCGTGTTGGCCTGGTTTTATGACTTCCATAATTTCATTATCTGCCAAAACCGCAGAAACTGGATAAGCACCGCCTGAAAGTGCTTTGCCTAAAATTAAAATATCTGGTTTAGTATAAGTCGCTTGCTTTTCGCATTTATTTTCACAAGTACAATTTCCACATACCGCTAAAAGACTTCCGGTACGTGCAATTCCTGTTTGAACTTCATCAGCAATAAATAACATTCCATTGGCATGACAAACCGCTTGTGCATTCGCGATAAAATCTTCATCTGGCGTGTAAACTCCCGCTTCGCCTTGAATTGGTTCTACCAAAAACCCAATTACATTTTTGTCTTTTGCCACTTTTTTCAACGCATCAATGTCATTGTAAGGAATGCTTACAAAGCCACCAGTGTAAGGGCCGAAATTATCTCGAGCGTTGTCATCATCAGAAAAAGAAATAATGGTAGTCGTTCTTCCATGGAAATTTCCTTTGCAAACGACAATTACTGCTTGGTTTTCTTCAATTCCATTTTTTTCATACGCCCATTTTCGGCATAATTTAATAGCTGTCTCAACTGCTTCTGCACCAGTATTCATTGGTAAAACCTTATCTAGACCGAAATAGTTGGTAACATATTTTTCATACGGACCGAGTGCGTTGTTATAAAAAGCACGGGAAGTTAAAGCTAAAGTTTGCGCTTGATCTACTAATGCCTGCACAATTTTTGGGTGAGAATGCCCTTGATTTACAGCGGAATAGGAGGAAAGAAAATCATAATATTTTTTACCTTCTACATCCCAAACAAAAACGCCTTCGCCTTTTTCTAAAACCACAGGAAGCGGATGATAATTGTGTGCGCCGTGTTTATTTTCTAGTTCAATGTAATATTGTGAGTCTTTTAGTACAGTTTCCATAAAGTGGGTATTTAAAAAAAGTTATCCGAAGATAACTTTAGAAATTTTAATTAATTATTGTCAAAATTTTTATCTATCACGAAATCTTCCATAAATTTTGTGGTGTAATTTCCGGCCAAATAATCTTTATTGTCCATTAATTGACGGTGAAATGGAATGGTTGTTTTAATGCCTTCTACATAAAACTCATCCAAAGCACGGCGCATTTTTGCAATTGCTTCGTCTCGCGTTTGAGCGGTTGCAATCAATTTTGCTATCATTGAATCGTAATTTGATGGAATTGTGTAACCTGAATAAACATGTGTGTCTACGCGAATTCCATGGCCTCCAGGAATATTGAGTTCTGTAATTTTTCCTGGCGATGGTCGAAAATCATTGTAAGGATCTTCCGCATTTATTCTACATTCGATAGAATGCAGTTTTGGGAAATGATTTACGCCGCTAATTGGCGACCCAGAAGCAAGCATAATTTGTTCTCTAATTAGGTCATAATCAATTACTTGCTCTGTGATTGGATGTTCTACTTGGATTCTTGTATTCATTTCCATAAAGTAGAAATCACGGTTTTTATCGACTAAAAATTCTATGGTTCCAACACCTTCGTAAGCAATATATTCTGCTGCTTTTACAGCTGCATCACCCATTCTTTTACGAAGTTCGTCCGTCATAAATGGTGACGGTGTTTCTTCAGTTAATTTCTGATTTCTTCTTTGGATGGAGCAGTCTCTTTCGGAAAGATGACACGCTTTACCGTATTGATCACCAGCGATTTGAATTTCAATATGACGTGGTTCTTCGATTAATTTTTCCATGTACATGCCTCCATTTCCAAAGGCAGCAACTGCCTCTTGAATGGCAGAATCCCACATTTCTTTTAAATCTTCTGGTTTCCAAACAGCGCGCATCCCTTTTCCGCCGCCGCCTGCGGTTGCTTTTATCATCACAGGATACCCTGTTTTTTCAGCAATTTTCACGGCGTCTTCGTAAGAATCTATCAAACCATCAGAACCTGGAACACATGGAATTCCCGCTTCTTTCATGGTTTTTTTTGCAGTGGCTTTGTCGCCCATTTTTTCTATTTGCTCAGGTGATGCACCGATAAATTTAATACCGTTTTTTGCACAAATTCTAGAAAAATTTGCATTTTCTGATAAGAAACCATAACCTGGATGGATTGCATCTGCATTGGTAATTTCCGCTGCAGAGATAATATTTGGTATTTTTAGATAAGAATCTTTACTTGCTGCAGGACCTATACAAACTGCTTCATCTGCAAATCTTACGTGTAAACTGTCTTTATCAGCAGTAGAATATACGGCAACCGTTTTTATGCCCATTTCTTTACAAGAGCGTAAAATACGCATTGCAATTTCACCACGGTTGGCTATTAATATTTTTTTGAACATCTTAAATTAATTTGAAAATTAAACAATTTGAAAAATTTGATAAACGATATTAATGATCATTTATCAATTATCATATATAATTAAGATGGATCGACTAAAAACAATGGCTGATCGTATTCTACAGGTGAAGAATCTTCAACCAAAATTTTCACAATTTTACCGCTTACTTCAGCTTCAATTTGGTTGAATAATTTCATTGCTTCTATTACACAAACTACTTTGTCTGCTGTAATCGCATCGCCAACATTCACAAAAACATCTTTATCTGGAGCAGACCTTCTGTAAAAAGTGCCAATCATCGGAGATTTTATAGTAATATATTTACTTTCATCTTCCGCGGAATTATCTGTTGCAGATTTTGCTGAGGTTTGAGGCTCAGTATTTACTTGCGGTGCCACCGATTGCTGATAGACTTGTGGTTGCGGCATATAACTTACCGTTTCACCACCTGCAAGTGGAGTTTTGATGTTGATTTCAAAATCTTTTGTTTTGTATTTTACTTCAGAAACGCCTGCTTTTGCTACAAATCTAATTAGATTTTGGATGTCTTTTATGTCCATAAAGTGTATATTATTTATATGCCAAAGATACTAAAAAACAATAAAAAACCACTCAAATTATTAAAATTTGAGTGGTTTTGTATATAAAACACAGTTTTTCTAAAGATTTAGTTTTCTTCAGTTTGCTCAACTTCTTTTTCCATTACAACTTTTCCTCTGTAATATAATTTACCTTCGTGCCAGTGTGCTCTGTGGTAAAGATGCATTTCTCCAGAAGTGGCGTCTTTTGCCAATTGAGGAACAACCGCTTTGTAATGCGTTCTTCTTTTATCTCTTCTCGTGGTGGATTGTCTTCTTTTAGGATGTGCCATTTTGTAAATTTTAAATTTTAAATCTTAGCTTAAAATTATATTGTTTAATTTTTATTTTTTTAAATTTTTCAACGCATTCCAGCGTGGATCTATTTCATCTTCTTGCTCTTCAATTTCATCTTCTTGAGGACTAAATTTTTCTAATAGTGCAATATCTTCTTGTGATAAATCCGGTGATACTTTTTTCATCGGTACCGTCAAAACGATATCTTCATATAGCAGTTGCGCAATATTGAAGGCGTTTTCTTTATGCGGGATTGTGATAATATCTACATCACTATCATCATAAACTTCACCAAATTTCACCAAAACTTTAATCTGATTTTCAATCGGATAATCAAAGTCTTTTAGAGTAATATCGCAAACCAACTGTATGCTTCCTTTTACGTTGATTTCAAATTCCAAAAAAGTAGAATGTTTATCTAAAAAAACATCTGCTATAATCTTGGGGTTAGAAAACTCTTGTTCAGTCTCAAATAAATTAAAGAACGCCTGATTTACTTCAAATCTAAAGTCATGCTTTCCGTCTTTTAAACCAGAAAATGCAATGTCGTAGTTTCTAAATTTGTCCATAAAATCGGTTTGCAAAAATAAATTAATTTTTTAATATAACAAAATGTTTTTCAACTTTTAAAACTTAGTCTTGAAGATTTTATTTTTTAAAGGTCATTATTGATCTTCTTGCCATCTATTTTCAGATGATGATTTTCGCACCACAAGTCGGTTTTCCCTTAAATCGTTATATTCTAAACGGTTTTTAAAAATTTTGATTCCTGTAAAGATAGCTTCTGAAAAAGAATGCTCATCTGCGAGATTTTTTCCTGCAATATCATAGGCCACGCCGTGATCTGGGGAAGTTCTAATGAATGGCAAGCCTGCGGTATAATTTACACCGTCCTCATAAGAAATTGTTTTGAAGGGGGCTAAACCTTGATCGTGGTACATTGCCAAAACAGCATCAAATTTTTTATAATTAGATGGCTGAAAAAAACTATCTGCAGGGTATGGGCCAAACGTGAAAATGCCATTTTCAAAAAGTTCTTTTATTGCCGGTGTGATAATTTCTATTTCTTCTGTGCCAATAGCGCCGCCATCTCCAGCGTGTGGATTTAAACCTAAAACTGCAATTTTCGGCTTTTCTACGCAGAAATCTTCAATTAAAGTTTGATTTAGAATTTTGATTTGTTTTTTAATTTTTTCTTTAGAAATATTTTGTGCGACTTCAGAAACTGGAATGTGATGTGTGGAAACAGCCACTTTCAAATCTTCTGTTACTAAAAACATCACGCCTTTTTTGTCCATTTTTTCTTCTAAATAGCCAGTGTGTCCCGCGTGTTTGAAGCCCAATTTTAGCATTTCATCTTTGTTGATGGGTGCTGTTACTAAAACATCAATATCTTTATTTAAAAGCGCTTCTGTGGCTGCTTCTAAAGATTCAATTGCCATTTTTGTGGATTCTTCAGTTGGTGTTCCAAAATTGACGTTAACGTTGTCTTTCCAAAGATTTACCATATTTATTTTGCCATTTACCACATCTTTCACGTCATCCACATAATGAAAATTCATCTGAAGTTTGAACACGTTTTTCTGATAACTAAATAGTTTTCCTGATGCAAAAATAATTGGTGTGAAAAAATCGGTAATACTTTTGTCTTTCAAAGATTTCATGATGATTTCTGGCCCAATGCCATTAAAATCTCCCACTGAAATTCCTACGCGTATTTTATGTTGTTTAGAACTCATTTATCTATCTTTGAGGTTGTAATTAAAGTTTACAAATTTAGCAAAATAAATTTAGCATTTTGCGATTTGCATTTCGGGTGGAAAGAGAAAATCTCTAACTTTTTAGCCCTGATCGAAATGGCATCCCCGCCGCGGCGGGATATAATGGAGAGCAGGTATAATATTCGAAAATGCGAGATTGTGTTGCTCCAAAAAAAATAAAAAAATGTTTACAGGAATTATTGAAGGAACAGGAACAGTTCAAAAAATCGAAAAAAATGGTTCTAATATTGATTTTACGTTGAGTTGTGATTTTGCCAATGAGTTGAAAATCGACCAAAGTTTGGCGCATAACGGTTGCTGTTTGACGGTTGTAGAAATCAACGGGAACCAATATAAAGTGACGGCGATCGATGAAACTTTAGAGAAAACAAGTTTGAAACACTGGCAAAATGGCACTGAAGTGAATTTGGAACGCTGTTTGAGATTTGATGGGCGTTTAGACGGGCATATTGTGCAAGGCCACGTGGATGAAACTGCTTTAGTTACCGAGATTAAAAACCGTGATGGCAGTTATTTTATTTCTTTTAAAATGAAAGAAAATTCAGATTTTTTAACTGTTCCACAGGGTTCGATAACAGTGAATGGCATCAGTTTAACGGTTGCCGAAAGTTTAGATGAAGCCTTTTCTGTGGCCATTATTCCTTATACTTGGGATTTTACCAACATGAAACATTTGAAAGTAGGTGATGAGGTAAATTTGGAATTCGATATTATTGGGAAATATATTGCAAAATTAGTAAACAAAGGGAATGCCGCTTACAAAATATAAAGGTTATAGCCTGAGAAACCGCGTGTTTTGGGGATTTCTTACCATTTGCTTGTTGAGCATAATGGGTACTAGTTTTTTGAGTTATTTTATTTTAAAAAGCAATTCTATAGAGCAAAGCCGCACGCAATTGCAAAATAAATCTGAAGCCTTGATGGCGTATTTAGATTATGCCGTGAGCCACACACAAGTGGAAACCAAAGATTTACCAAAAGTTTTAGAAAACCAAATTTATGAAATTGCAGATATAAATAAGCATGATGTGATTTTGTATGATTTGCACGGGAATTTTCTGCTCTCTAATAAAGATAGAAATCTCATTTCGCAGAAAACCTTGCCCTCAAAAATTTTACATGAAGTTTTGAAAAAAGATAGCCGTGTAGATTTTCAGAATTTTGATAAGAAAATAAATGCAACCGTTACCTCTTCTTATTTAATTTTAAAAAATAATATGTTAGAGCCAATTGCCATTGTATATTTGCCCTTTTATCATAATGACAGTGGCTATATTGCTGTTTTTAATAAATATTTGAAATATCTAGTCATTTTAAATTTGTTCATCATCGCTTTTAGCATTTGGTTGAGTTGGGTTATTTCTAATAATTTAACTAAAACCATTACTAAATTTTCTGATATGATCACCAGAATTACACTTTTTGAAAAAGATTTAAAACCCATAAAATATTTGCACAATGATGAATTGGGTTCTCTGGTAAAATCTTACAATAAAATGATTTTGCAAATTCAAGATCAGAAAGAGCAATTAAGTTTTACTGAAAAAGAAAAAGCATGGCAACTTATGGCAAAACAAGTGGCACATGAGGTGAAAAATCCCTTGACGCCCATGAAGATGACAATGCAAAATTTTGAAAGAAAATTTGACTCTAATGACCCAGAAATTGGCGAAAAAGTAAAAAATTTAAGCAAATCAATGATTCACCAAATAGATTTGGTAGCCAATGTTGCATCGGCATTTTCGCAGTTTGCGAAGTTACCCGAAAAACATAATGAACTGCTTAATCTAAATGTAGAGATAAAGCAAATTCTATATATTTTTAATGATGAAAATGTGCATTTGCACGCAAGTCATTCGGCAATAATCGTTAATATGGATAAAATTTATCTCACCAGAATGATTACAAATTTGGTGAATAACGCCATCCAAGCAAAAGAAGAAGGCAGAAAATCCATCATTAATGTAGATTTAGAAGCCATCAATAAAAAAATTAATATTTCTGTAGAAGATAATGGCACCGGAATTCCTGAGAAAATGCAAGAACAAATTTTCGAGCCTAATTTTACCTCTAAAAATAGTGGGATGGGACTTGGCCTAACGATGGTGAAAAAAATGATTTTGGATTATGATGGAGAAATTATTGTGAAATCTGAAGAGGGAAAGGGAACGAGATTTACACTTTCTTTTCCAAATAATATTTAGAAGTTCGTGAAAGATTTTCACTTCAAAGAGTTTTCTGTAGCGCAAAATGAAGACGTGTTCCGCGTAGGCACGGATGCCGTTTTGCTGGGCGCACTTTCATCTGTAGAAAAATCAAAAAGAATTTTAGAAGTTGGAAGTGGCAGCGGAATTATTTCTTTAATGCTTGCGCAAAGAAATAAATCTGCAAGCATTTTGGCGATTGATATTGATGAAAATGCAGCACGATTATCCCAATTTAATTTTGAAAATTCTCCATTTTCAGCAAAAATTTCTGCAAAAAATATTGATTTTAAAGCACTTTCTGCTTCAAATAAATTTGATTTAATTATCTGCAATCCGCCTTATTTTGAAGTTAATACACAAAGCGAGAAAGATGCAGTTGCTCGGCAAAAAATTCACCTCAATTTTTCCGAATTAATTTCTAACGCAGCATTTCATTTAGAAGAAAAGGGATTATTTTCAGTCATAATTCCCGTAGAAAGTGGAGAAGATTTTGAAAAATTAGCAAAAGATTTTTCACTTTATTTAGATAGAAAAATCATCATTTTTGGCAGGGAAAATTTAAAACCAAAAAGAGTGATTTTAGAATTTACAAAAGAGAAAACTTCACCAGAAATTTCTGAATTTATAATAGAAAAAAGTCCGAGAAAATTCTCGGACGCTTATTTAGAAATCACCAAAGACTTCCATGTTTTTAAATAGATTTTTACTCAAACAATTCTGCTGTATCCATCATAGAAACCACACCGTCTTCGCATTTTATGGCTTCTCCTGGGAAATTCTGAATCATGTGATAGTCGTGCGTTGCCATTACAACAGCACAATTATTTTCTTGCGCTACTTGCTTCAGCAATGTCATAATATCGTTAGAAGTTTCGGGGTCTAAATTACCAGTAGGCTCATCGGCTAAAATTAATTCTGGATGATTTAAAAGTGCTCTTGCAATTGCAATTCTTTGCTGTTCGCCACCAGAAAGTTGGTGTGGCATTTTGTGTTTTTTGGTTTTCATACCAACGCTAGAAAGAACTTCATTGATGCGATCATTCATTTTTATTTTATCGTCCCAACCAGTCGCTTGAAGTACAAATTTTAAATTTTTTTCAATGTCTCTGTCCGTTAATAACTGAAAATCTTGAAAAACAATGCCTAATTTTCTGCGAAGATTTGGGATATCGCCTGCCCGAAGCGTTTCTAATTTAAAGCCAGCCACATTACCTGTGCCGTTTTTCAAAGGAAGATGGCCATAAAGCACTTTTAATAAAGAACTTTTGCCAGAACCTGTTTTCCCGATAAGATAGCAAAAACGACCGCGTTGTATGTGCAGGTTTACATTGTCTAAAACCATAAAATTTTTTTGAACAATTTTGGCATTGTTCAGTGTTATGATATTATCTCCGGCTTCATTTCTATGTGGCATAATTATTTTTTTGGTATTTAGAATAATATTTATCAGAAGTAATTTTGTACAAAACAAAAAATTTTATCTCAAAAGTAACAAAAGAAAATATGATATTTAAAGTATTTCAAAAGTTAAAAAAAATGAAAATAAAAAATGATTTTGGATTTGCATTCTGTTGATTTTCAAACTTTTTTGAAGTAAACTTTCGCCTCTTTTGCGGTTATTGATTTGCTTTTTGATTTTCTGCAATTTACCACACAAAAATAAATAAAAAGCAGTGCAAAGCCTAAATTTTGGCAAATTTTAACAACAAAAAATGCCTGAAAAAGTTTCAAGCATTTTAAAATATTTTTTTAAAAAAGAATTATCTTTTTGCACGTGCAGAAGAAACGCTTAGGCTTTTTCTACCTTTTGCTCTTCTAGCCGCCAAAACTCTTCTACCGTTTGGTGTAGACATTCTCTCGCGAAAACCGTGTTTGTTTCTTTTTTTTCTCTCTGATGGTTGGAAGGTTCTTTTGCTCATCGCTTTATATATTTAGCCTTTATTATTCTTAAAATTCAGATTGCAAAGATATAAATATTTTTAAAATGTACAAGTCAATTATCACTTTTTTATTTTAAAATTTCAATTGCTTTTTTTGGTAAATATTTTAGTGCATTGGATATCTATTTTTTTTTGGTTCGACATTTTTGCACAGCGCTTATTCCTATTTTTAAATTTGGAATCGCAAAAGTTAGTCTGCACCATTAAGTTGTTTTAATTTATTGAAACTCAGTTTTTTTTAAATTTTATTCAAAACAAAGGATTGAATTTCAGAGTGTTAAATATTTTGCTATAAGTCCTAGCAACTTTTCTTTTTAGAAAATCTATCTTTGCATTCATATAAATTTTAGAAAATGTTTAGCAATCAGGAGATTTCAGAAATCAAAAAATTACTTATTCCAGAAAAAAATATCGTTATCATTACGCATCATAATCCTGATGGAGACGCGATAGGTTCATCTTTAGCACTTAAAAATTTTTTAAAAAACATGGGTATTGAGGCGACGGTTTTAGTTCCGAATGATTTCCCCAAATTTTTGAAATGGCTGCCAAATGCGAAAGAAATCGTAATTGCCGATTATAAAAGAAAAAAAGCGGGTGAAGCCATTTATAATGCAGATGTTATTTTTTGTTTAGATTTTAATACTGCTGCAAGAATAGGAAATTTAGGCGATTGGCTTACAAAATCTTGGGCAAAAAAAATATTAATAGACCACCATCAGCAGCCAGATAATTTTGATTTTGTTTATTCTGATACCACAGTTCCTGCAACTTGCCAAATGATTTACCATTTTATAGAAGCATTGGGTGAAGAAAATTTAATAGATAAAGATGTAGCAGAATGTTTGTATACAGGTATTATGACAGATACAGGCGGTTTTAGATTTCGTTCTACAAGTTCTACAACACATAAAATTACTGGGGTTTTAATTGATAAAGGTGCAGATCCTGCTTTAATTTCCTCAAACACTTGGGATACAAACAGCGTTTCTCGGTTGCATTTATTGGCCTTGGTTTTAGGTAGAATTGAAACGGTAAAAGATGGTGAAGTTGCCATTTTGTGGCTAAAAAGAGAAGAATTGCAAAGACTTGGCTTCCAAAAAGGAGATACAGAAGGTTTTGTAAATTATGGCTTAAGCATTAAAGGCACCAAAGTTTCCGCGTTTTTTATGGAGGATTTGTATGAAGATTTTATAAAAATTTCTTTCCGAAGTAAAGATGATACAGATGTAAACCAATTTTCGAGGAAATATTTCAACGGTGGCGGCCACATTAATGCAGCAGGTGGAAGATGCGATAAATCTTTAGAAGAGACCATTTCAGAATTTAAGGAAATAATTGAAAAAGAAAATATTTAATTACAACATCCACCTTTAAAAAGTGGATTTATTTTTTAGAAAAATTTATGCAGAAACTGATACATTTATTTGATTTTAAACAAAAAGTAGATTATAAAACAGAGGTTCTTTCAGGTCTTACAGTGGCTTTGGCATTAATCCCAGAAGCCGTTGCTTTTGCTTTTATTGCTGGGCTTTCTCCATTGACAGGACTTTATGCCGCTTTCGTGATGGGATTTGTAACCTCCATTTTCGGCGGAAGACCTGGGATGATTTCTGGTGCAACGGGCGCAGTTGCCATCGTTATCGTGGCTTTGGCAAAAACCGAAGGTATAGAATATATTTTCGCAACGGTAATTCTCGCTGGAATTATTCAAATGGCAGCAGGGTTTTTAAAACTCGGAAAACTAATTCGATTGGTACCACAATCGGTAATTTATGGTTTTGTGAATGGCTTGGCAATCGTCATTTTTATGTCGCAATTGGTTTCATTTAAAGATGTTTCGGGCTATTGGCTTACAGGTATTCCGCTGTATAGTATTTTGGGATTGGTAATTCTTACAATGTTGATTATCTGGCAAATGCCGAAATATACCAAAGTGATTCCAGCAAGTTTAACGGCTATTTTGGTAGTTTTTGCGCTGGTTTTTTTCTTTAATATAAATACAAAAACAGTTGGAGATTTGGCTTCCATCAAAGGTGGTTTTCCTCCTTTTCATATTCCGCAAATTCCTTTTAATCTTGAGAGTTTAAAAATTATTTTTCCATATGCAGCCATTGTTGCGGGTGTGGGATTAATAGAAAGTTTATTAACCTTAAATATCGTTGATGAACTTACAGAATCTACAGGCAATAGTAACCGAGAAGCCGTGGCGCAAGGAGCGGCCAATATTTTTTCGGGGTTTTTCTCGGGAATGGGTGGTTGTGCGATGATTGGCCAAAGTTTAATTAATATTTCAAATGGCGCTAGAGCAAGACTTTCTGGGATTGTTGCAAGTGTGATGCTCTTGGTTTTTATAATGTTTGGAAGTTCTTTGATAGAAAAAGTTCCCGTCGCTGCTTTAACGGGATTGATGATTATGGTTGCCATCGGAACCTTTGAATGGGCGAGTTTTAAAGTCTTTACCAAGATGCCAAAATCTGATATTTTTGTAATGATAGTGGTAACTTTAGTTACTGTTTTTCTTCATAATTTAGCGCTTGCCGTGATTATAGGTGTGATAATTTCTGCCTTGGTTTTTGCTTGGGATAATGCCAAAAGAATTCGTGCAAGGAAGTATTTTGATGAAAATGGCGTGAAACATTACGATATTTATGGCCCTTTATTTTTCGGTTCTACGCAGGCTTTTTCAGAAAAATTTGATGTGCAAAATGATCCTCAAGATGTGGTTATAGATTTCCAAGAAAGCCGAGTGGCAGATATGTCGGCTATTGAAGCCTTAAATAAAATTACAGAACGCTACAAGAAAGCAGGAAAAACCGTTCATCTTAAGCACCTAAGCAGAGATTGCCGCGATTTACTTCAAAATGCAGAAGCTTTAATAGAAGTCAATATTTTAGAAGATCCGAGTTATAAGGTAATGTCGAAATAAATTTTTAGAAAAACTATTTTTCGATGTGAATTCATGCGTCAATTGTTTATAATTTCGTGAATTTGTAGGTTCGTTTTCACGAATTTTTTTATAATATTTAATTTCTGTAATTTGTTAAAAGCGCTCTGTGTTCACGATATTAAAAAAAATACCAAATTATGTAAAAGTATCTTTTCAGTTCCAAAATATAGATCTGAGATTCTTTAGGAAAAATAAGTCAATCAAAATTCCACCAAAAAAGGCTGTTTCACAAGTTGTGAGACAGCCTTCTTTTTAATTTAAAAATGATTTTATTTAATGATTAGTTTTTTTAGTATTGATCCTTCTTCAGATTGTAATTCTAAGTAATATACACCAGAAGAAAGTTTGCCAGCAAGATTTATTTGTATATCTCTGGTAGTTCCATTTAAATTTACTTTTCTAACAATTCTACCATTAGCATCATAAATTTTTGCAGATTGTAAGGTTTTAGCAGAATTTTGAATAGTGAATTTACCGTTTGATGGGTTTGGAAAAATGTTTACGTTATTTTTTAGATTCATATCTAACGCAGATAACGTGCTTAAAGTAAGCTTGGCAGGTATCGCACTTACATATGAATCATAAGCGGCATCACCAGGGGGATTTATATCGGAGCCATAATAATTTGCGGGATTTGTTAAGGCTTTTTTTGCATCCGCTACATTTGCAAATGTATATGTGCCTATGTAAACAGTATTATCATATTCATCCGAAGGTCCTGAGCCTGAGCCAACGCCTAATGCGGTTCTAGGTAATCCTGTATCTGATAAACCGGTTGGAAGACCAGTTTGTGTAGAAGAAGCAGAATCGTCGCCCGTAAATAAAGTGGAAGCATTATTTATAATAAAAATAAATTTTGGATTTGCTGACGCGAATGTAGAACCTCCAGGATTTGATGCATCTTGAAAAACTAAAACTTGATCTCCACCAGTTGAAAGCGCAATCGATCCCGTAATAAGAGGGTCAGAATAATTAGAAAAATTAGTCGCGCCACTTGTCCAAGTCACAATTGTTCCTTTAGCTAATCCACCTGAAGGGACAGTGTATTTAACTGCACCTTCACTGCAGCCTCCGGGATCAAATGTTCCAGAGGGAACAACCCCGCAATCTGAAAAATAAATCGCTGTTCCAGCCGCTAAATCTACAAATGTCACAAATGAAAATTTGTCCGGAGTATCTGCTTGATTATTAAAAACTGCAATATCTCCGGGAGCCAAAGCGGTTTGTGCTTTTAATGTATTGCACACAGAAAAAGCAATGCAAAAAAATAAAAATAATAAATGTTTTTGTTTCATAATTAAATAGGTTTAAAGGTTATATTTTATTAAAGTTAAAAATGTTAGGTTAAGAAATTTTATAATTTTTAGTGCTATTTTTTATAATTAAAACATGTTTTTCTAAATGTTTTAATTGAAATTTTATGATTTTTGGTTTTATTTAAACTTAGTTTCTAGCAGGGAAGATTCCTTCCAAAGCAATTATATAGTTTATACCTAAATAGGGGTTTCGCGTATTATAGGCTTGTCCTCCTCCGGCTGCTCCTGTATTTCCAGTAATTTTACTTGCCATCGTACTATCGTTTGCATTGGAATTATAAGATGTTCCTGAATTTGCAATTCCAAAGTTTCCACCTTTTGCTTCATCGCTATCTCCGTCTTCTTCATTGCAACCTATGTTTAATGGGCTTCCATCATGACTATGATTTGGCATTTGCCCCACAGTTAGAGTATGCGTTTCTGCGCCGCCTTTTTGTCCTAATTTGATGTCCGAAAGTCCTGCACCATGACCAGCATGAATTGGACTTCTACCCTGTAAATCTGGTAAAGCAAAAGAATTTATGCCATTGCCACCATAAGTTGTTCCTAAAATTGAAAATAACGATGAATATTGCGAAATTGAAAGTAATTGACCGTTGCAAAACGCCCAACCCTTTGGTTCGAAATTTCCTGCAAACATCATAATTTGTCCGAGAAATGGTTCCATAATTTTTTTTGTTTTTTGGTTAGTTAGTTTTAATGTTGTTGAATAACAAATTCCGGTATCGAAATTCGTATCATTGATCCATTGGTAGTAGAAATGGTACACATTCCAAGAGAATCAACAACTACGGTTAATTCGCCTTGTCCTTCGTACCTATAATACGCTTCAATAGTGCTATAGCGCACCAACGTGCCCCAAGTTTCTTTAGGAAATGGAAAACCTTCTAGTTTTTTGTCTCCTAAATCTATAAAGTTCATATTGCTCATTCCAGGAATGGTTAACACAAGGGAACCTCTGTCGTTCAGTGTAAAACTCTTGCCTTTTGAAATAGTTACACCTGTAGAGGTTCCTAAATCATAAATGTAATCGTTTTTAATTGTGAGATTGTACATGGTTAATTGTTTTTTTAGTTATTATAATTTTAGTTGTGTAAATTTTAATTTTTGATAATCAAATTGAAACAATATAATCGATGCATTCTATTTAGAAGAACACCAAAACCATAAAATAAATTTTGCAAATAAATCTAAAAAAGGAGCAAACTTAAATTTGTCTGAAGTTTATTTTTTGCTTTGATCAAACCTGTTTGGTTTAAGAAGACAAATCGGTTTGCACTATTATGGTATTAATCCAAAATGAAATATTAATAAAGACCAATAACTTGAAAAAGACCAGTTTTTAAAGTAAGTATTTATACAAATGTAGTAATAATAATGCAGAATTCATGGTAAATTTGACTAAAACACACAACTTCTAAAAAAAGTAGTGACATTTTTGAAATTGTAAGTATTTCGCTTTTAAATTTAATCTCATTTATTTTGGTTAAATACACAAATACTAAATCACAGAAATACTATAATTTTCTGTGATTAAATTTTAATGATTTTGTGTAAAATTCTTTTGCCTGAAGCAAGTTCGGAAAGATTTAAAAAATAAAATGTTTCGGCAAATGATGCAATAATTCTGTGTTTATAATTGCAGCACAAATTTCCGGTTTTTCTAATTGCCCCATGTGCCCGCAATCTAAAACATAAGATTTGAGGTTCGTTTTATCTGGAAGATTTTTTATTGTTTTTTCAGTTTTCACAGCAGAATCGTGTTTACCGCAGAGAACTAAAATTTTTGCATCCAGATTCTTTAAAATTTCTAATTTATCGGTTCTTTCAATCATGCCTTTTACGGCGGCTAAAACTCCAGAATTGTCTGTAGATAAAGCAATGTCTTTCGCAAAATTTATTTTTCCTTCTAAAAAATCTTTGTCATTCGGATTAAATAAATTCGGAATTCCCACATTTACGTAATGCACAAAAGCATCTTTTATCACTCTAAAACTTTTTCGGCGTTGCTCTTTTTTATCTTCATCATCAGCAAAAAAAGTGGAGAAAAATAAAGTTAAACTTTTTAATTTTTCAGGAAATAATTCAGCAAAAGCAAGCGAAACATAACCACCCATAGAATGCCCAAGTAGATGTGTTTTTTCTAAATTTAAAAAAGAAATGACTCTTTCAACTTCTTTCGCCATCATTTCCATCGAATGAATTTCCGCGAAATTTTTAGATTTTCCATGCCCTGGTAAATCTATTTTAATGATTTTAAATTTTTTTGAAAGATGAGGTTCAAGAAATTTCCAGATTTCAGAATTTTCCATAAAACCATGTAGTAAAACTAAATTTTCTTCCCCTTTTCCAGAAATTTCGTGGTGTAACATATTGTTTTGTTTTAACGCAAAGGCGCAATTTTATTAATGTTCATAAAAATATTTTAAGGCGCAAAGCAAGATTTGTCTAAATTTAAAAAATAAGAATGGTTTAAAGAAATATCACCCATTTTTTTTAGAACAATTTTTATTGTGGTAAATTGCAGTCTAACTTTTAAAATATAAAATATTAGGAAATCGCCATTAATAAGTTTGCAAACAATTGAAAATTCATCGATTTCAATCTAAATAAAATAATTGAGAGATATAAACTGATGAAGAATGGACGGTAACAAATATCCTTAAAAACAATAAAAAATATCTACATATGAAAAATATATTGGCAATTTTACTTCTTGCTTTTTTAATTAATTGCAATCCTTCCACAAAA
Source organism: Halpernia humi (assembly GCF_900108025.1). Taxonomy (GTDB): domain Bacteria; phylum Bacteroidota; class Bacteroidia; order Flavobacteriales; family Weeksellaceae; genus Halpernia; species Halpernia humi. The sequence continues at coordinate 907,172 of NZ_FNUS01000001.1, read as the reverse complement.
TCTAGCGAAATCGAGTCTGTAAATGCTACTAAAATTTTAAAGCAAAAATTAAAAGAAAATCCTTTTTTGGTGGATGTAAGAACGCCAGAAGAATTTGCGAAAGGAAGTATAAATGGCGCGGTAAATATCCCTTTGGATGAAATTCCAAATCGAATTTCTGAATTTAAAGGCAAAAAAAACATCGTTACTTTTTGTGTAACAGGAAGACGGAGTGGTGAAGCCATTAAAATTTTAAAGGAAAACGGCATTACAGATGTTACCAGCGGAATTGGCGTAGAAAATCTCAAAAAATTAGAAGCCGAGAAATAAAAATTCGAGTTTCATTATTTTTAAAAGCAGCCAAACTTTTGGCTGCTTTTTTTGATGTCTTAATTTACTTTCTCTTCGTAAATTTTTTTCTCTAAAGGTTTTATTTCAGCGATTCCATATCGGTCGCTTTTTGTAATCGCCATATTATCTAGCATATCAACGAAGTTTTTGTAATTCGCATCATCTGTTGGTTTGATGATAACGGTGAAAAACTCTGGTTTTGGTGCTGCTTTTTTGTAATTTGAAATAATATTTGAAATTTTGATGCCGTCAAAAGAGGTTTCTTTTAAAATATTTGAATTCAAATCGCCCAATTCACTTTGGTAGTAAAAAACGCGGTTATCTTTTCCAATAATAAAAGTCACTTGATTTTTAAAATCAATAACTGGAGTTTCTGTAATTGGCCCTTTTGCTGGCAAACCCAAATCCATCACATTAGGTTTGGAGAAATTGGTTGTAAACATAAAAAATGTAATTAATAAAAATCCTAGATCGACCAGCGGCGTCATATCCACGCGGATTAATTTTTTACTTAAAGATTTTTTACCTGTGCTTTTGGGTTCATTTAGATTTTCCATAATTTTTGATTTTAAATGTGTAAAGATTTTTTTAAATTGATTAATTAATTGTAATTAATTAAAAAAATATTTACAAGTGTTATACCAAAAAATCGATTTAATTAAATTATTCTTAAAAGTAATATTTGGTGCATAAAAAACCTTGATGATTTCTTACCAATCTTTCTGTTTCAATTAAAGAAATATTGTCCTTCTTTAGATTTATAACAAATTTCTTTACAACTATTTTGATTTTAAGGTTTAAAGAGATCAAAGGACTGTTTTACTTATACATCTTCATTTATTAACGTAGGTTATTGTACATAAAATAAATAATACGCTATGCTATAAATATTGAATTTTTGGTAAATTGAAAAAAATGTTAAAATAAGTTTGCACAATTTTAATTTTAATTTTAGCCCATGATTACTATCAAAGCAACTAATGCATGAGTTTTTTTTGAATAGTAATTTGCATTTTTAATGCTAACTTTTTTAAAATGTAAACAAAGTGTTTTCTGAAAAATCAAATAATTTACTATTATGAAAAAATTTATTTTGGCAATTGCATTGGTTGGCACTTATGCAGTTTCATATGCATCTACTAATGTGAAAGCAGAAAAGTTATTAAAGCCAGATCCTTGCACGGTTACAGTCACTAAAAATTGCTCTGGTTCTGGCACAATAGAAACAGGTTCTGCTACCTCTCCATCTGGGGATTGTAATGCTGCATCTATAGTTGCTCAACAACAGTGGGGTAACAATTGCGTAAGAGCCACTATTACAAAATTGATGGAAGCAACACCGCCAGACCAACCTTAATTAGTGTAAAATTAAATAATTTTTTATGTTTAAGAAAGTCTTTGTTTTCATATTATTAATCACGGTAACTTTTTTTATTGCACAAGAACGTCTGAATTTACGAGTTGCATATCAAATGGAAGTAAACTTTAACAGTACTGATCAGGTAACAACTTTACCTAAAGTTGATTGTTATCTTTATGTTCAGGACGGTGTTTCTAAATTTGATATGTATTTTGAAAAAGCGGAAAAGTTATATCCTGGGCAGTTTTATCCAAATCACGTTTCTGTTTATAAAGATTTTAATAAAAATGAAATGTATGGCAGAGCAATCGGTTACAAAAATGATGGTTATGTTATAAAAGATTCCCTAAATAATATTGAGTGGAAATTACAGGATTCAATAAGAATAATTGGTGGAAGAAGTTGTAAATTGGCAACCACGCATTGGCGGGATTTCGACTGGGAAGCGTGGTATGATGAGGATATACCTATATCAGAAGGTCCTTACAAACTGAATGGTTTGCCTGGTCTCATTTTGGCGGCTAAGGCAAAATCTTGTAGTAACATAATTTATAATTTTAATTTAATAGATGTCAATTTTAGAAAGGATTCATTAAAGAAATATATTTTTTATCCATTTGTTAATCCAGAGTTTAAGTTGATTGATTATGCAACATTTTATGCAGATATATCAAAAAGTACTCTAAACAATTTGAAAAACAATTACTTGCGTAGTAAAGAATCAGACGTAAGTAATGATGTCATAACAGGAAAATCCTGTTCTTCAAGTACTACATTTGACTTCTGTTTTTGTTATCCATAAAAAATTTAATTTGAAATTTAACAAATGTTTTATAGTTTTTTTCCTCTTAATAATTCTTAAAGCTAGTGCTCAAATTTATTTTAGAGGATTTGTTACCGATGAAAATAAAACGCCGCTCAATAGAGCGCGCGTTTTTTTGAAATCAGATAATGAAACAAGATATACATTTACAGATGCAAAAGGTTTCTATCAAATAAAATATGAAAATCGTTTAGGAAATACGGCCTTGCTAATAGCAAGTTCCACAGGCTTAAAAAGTGATAGCATCTCTATTTCTCTAGTTGATAATAAAGAATCTTATTCCACAAATTTCGAGTTGACTAAATCTTCAGTTTCCATTGAAGAAATTAAGATTGAAGGTAAACGAAAATCAATTGAGATAAAAAAGGACACCGTTGTTTATAATCCGGAAAATTTTATTGACGGTTCAGAAAAAACTGTAGAAGATTTATTAAAAAAACTTCCTGGAATAAAAGTAAATGAAAGTGGCTCCCTTGAGTTTAAAGGGAAAACTGTAACTGCCGTGATGCTTGACGGGGGCGATTTATTTAATTCTAATTACATGATTGGTACCCGTAGTATTAATCCTAATATTATTGATCAAGTTCAGGCAATTGATAACTGGTCTGATAATCCTGTATTAAAAAGCATCGGAGGCGAAAATAAAGTAGCCCTTAATCTAAAATTAAAAAAAGATAAAACGAGTTTTTCATCTAGTTTAAAGGCAGAAACAGATTTTTATAAGAGATATAATCTGGGTGCATACGGTTTAGTAGTAAACAAATTAGTAAAAACTTTTGCCACCTCAAATTACAATAATGTCGGCGTAAATAAATCACCTTTAGATTTAAGTACCAATTCTTTGAGTTTTGAAGATTATCAAAATACGAAGTATCAGGCGCCTTTCCTTATTGAGAAAAATTCTATAGATTCAAGATTTGGTTCAGAAAAGGCATATAGAAACCAACAATGGTTTACAAGCAGTAATTCGCTACTTAAAATAGGCAGTAGAGCAAACCTGAAAATTATTGGCAGTTTTGTAAAAGATAAAATACTTCTTAATAATATTTCAGAAAATTTTTACAACCTGAATAATGAGAATATTTACACCAAAGATGACAATGCAATCGTAAAAAAACCGCTTTATATAACCGGAAACCTAGAGTTTAGATGGCATAAATCTGAGAAAGAATATTTTGAAATATTAAGTAGTGTAAGTGCTTTAAATGAGAACGTTACGAATAATTTAATTTCGAACTCAGATCGTCTTTATTCGACAAGAAAAACATTTAAAAATCTATTTTCTAAAAACGAACTGATCTATACCTTAAAATTAAAGAAAAAAAATGCTCTGCAAATAAGAGCACTGTATACGTATGACAATAAACCACAAGATTTATTTATTACACCATCTTTATTAATTTTTCCAAATAATGGCTCATCGCCTATCAATTTACAAGCGGTAGAAGCCAGTAAACAGCATCTGGGTGTGGATTTTATACTGCACCATTTATTTACGGAAGATCATAAAATAAAAGTCACAGTTGGTTTTGCAAATGAAAATTATATGCTTCGCTCAACCACGCGTTCAGACGATTCGGCAACTTTTGCTAACTTTAAGAATAATATCTCCTATAAAACTAATTCTGCCTTTTTGAACTTAGAATATTATCTAAAAACCACAGATTGGAATATCAATTTTACCCAGAATTCACAAATTTTAAAACAAAATTTAATTGATGGTTTCATAAACTCTAAAAATTTATTTTTAAATAAAACTTCACTTTCTGTTTTCAGAAATATATTTTCGAAAACTGCCACTTTCGTTAGTGCCGATATTTCTACAATTCCGATCTCCGAAAATTATCTGTTCGATGATTATATATTGGTATCTAACAGAAGCATTATTAGTAATAAATATTCATTAGATTATCAAACGCAAGAAAACTATAACATTGGTTTTACTTATAATGATTCTTATACAAATCAATTTAAAGTTATTGCTTCCGTAGGTTACACAAAAAGCAGGAACGGTTTTATTGGCAAATATTTAGTGGATTCTAATTTTGATTATACAGTAAGTTTTCGGAGTCCGAAGCCCAATGAAACCTATAATATAAGTCTGAATGTTGAGAAATTTGTTCCTTTTATTTCCAGCAGATTTAATCTTAAAGCCAATTACTATATATTTGATTATTACAGTTCAATTAATGAAAATGAATTAAATAAGATAAATTCTAAAATTTTTCAAATTAATTTAATTCAGCAGTTTGCGTTTAATATTCCTTTAAAAATCAAAAATACCCTAGATTTTACCTCAGCAGTAAATCAGTCAGAAATCCGTACCAAAATTAAAATTAATTCCTTAAGTTTAAAAAACGAACTTCTATATAGTTTTCAAAGTAATGTTTTTGTATTTAAACTCACCAACGAATATTATAAACCAGATTTCCAGCAGAATACAGATTTTTTATTTTTAAATTTTAACTTCAACTATGGACCAAAGAATAGTAGTTTCAAGTATTCTCTAGCATTGAATAATATTTTAAATGTAAAATATAACTATACGAAATCTGTATTGGATTATTCGGTTTCGTATAGAAAGACGGAACTACTGAATAGGGTTTTTCTTATCGGTGTAGATTTGAGTTTGTGATAGATATTTATAAAACAAAACATAAAAAAACCTTGATAATTTCTTACCAAGGTTCAACTCTATAAATGTAAAAATTTATTTATTCTTCTCAAAATACCCAATCCCGCAAGTCAAAAACTTTTTAAAATCCTCTTTTGACATATAACCTGAAACTGGCGGGTTGATCACTTTTCCGTCTGGCGTTACCAAAACGTAATGCGGCTGGGAATTGTTATTAAAATTAACCTGCTGAAACAAACTCCATTTATCGCCGATGGTTTTTACTTTTTTCAACTGGCCATTTCCCATATCAATTTTCGTTTGTTGGTTTAAAGGCAATTCTTCTTTATCGTCCACGTAAAGCGACGCAAGAATCACATCGTTTTGCAAAATCGGTAAAACATCATCTTGCGACCACACGAATTCTTCCATTTTACGGCAGTTTTCGCAACCATAACCTGTAAAATCTATCAGAATAGGTTTGTTTTCTTTTTTTGCCAGTTCGATGGCTTTAAAATAATCATGTTCCGGATGCATGCCGAGAATTCCGTCTTTTTCATCATGGAAATAACTCACATTTAAAGGCGGCAAAATTCCGCTTAAAAGTTGAAGTTTTGGTCTTTCTGCAGGTATTAAACCTTGAACCAAATAAATTACAAAAGCAATTCCGGCGACACCAAATAGTTTTCTTCCTAAAGATATTTTTGGTTTTTTATCATCGTGTGGAAATTTAATTAAACCAAATAAATATAGAGCCAAAGCGATTGTTAAAACAATCCAAATCGCCACAAATAATTCTCTTTTTAATAAGAAAGTTTTTGACACCAAATCTGCTTTTGATAAAAATTTTAGTGCAAAGCCGAGTTCAATGAAACCTAAAACTACTTTCACCGTATTCATCCAACCGCCAGATTTTGGCAAAGATTGTAATGCTTGAGGAAATAAGGCCAAAAGTCCAAAAATTATCGCCCAAGCCAAACCAAAACCAGCCAAAGCAAAAGTTAATAGCATCGGAACATTTGATGAACCTGTAACTGCGCTTCCGAGCAAACTTCCTAAAATTGGTCCTGTACAGGAAAATGAAACAATGACTAAAGTTAAAGCCATAAAAAATATGCCGACAATTCCGCCTGCATCTTCGGCTTTTGAAGATTTATTAGCAATGGAACTTGGCAAAGTAATATCATAATAACCGAAGAAACTTCCAGCAAAAAATAGAAAAATAATGAAAAATGCGATGTTTAACCAAACACTTGTAGCAATTTGGTTAAAAATATTTCCTGCAATTCCATCAATAATATGAAAAGGAACGCTCAATAAAACAAAAATTAAAAGGATAAAAAAGCCATAAATAAACGCATCTCTTTTGCCTTTCGCTTTATCTTTCATGCCTTTTGTGAAGAAGGAAACCGTTAAAGGAATCATCGGAAAAACGCACGGCGTAAGCAAAGCAACCAATCCGCCGATGAAACCGAGAAGCAAATACATCCAATAATTTTCAGATGCTTTTTCTTGAACAACGCCACAATTCGTCAATGGATGTTGAAAATCTAAACTCGAAACTTTTATGTTGTTTGGATCAGAAGTTTTTGTTGAAACTACTTGAGTTTGCGTTTTTGGTTCAACCGTAGAATCTTTTAAAACTGGCGAAACAGTAGCGGAATTTTCAACTTTATTTTCGTCTGTTGAATCCGTCGTTTCTGTTGCAACCGAAGCCGCTATTTTTTTCTGAAATTCTAAAGTATTTGGCGCGAGACAAATGCGGTCATTACAAGTTTGATAAGTAATTTCCGCGGAAACATTGGCCGCGTTTGCAGGATTTTTTAACTTAAATTTTTGCTTAAATAAAACCTGATTCGAGTAAAACACAATTCTCGCCCCGAAAGCCTCAGAAAATTCATCGTGTTTTTTACCAACTTCGGTTACTTTTCCGATTAAATCTATTCCTTCAGTAGATGTTAAATTCATTTCCGTCGGAATCCCAGAATCTTCTGGTAAATCTTTAGAATAAATATGCCATCCTTTTTCAATAGAGGCCGTGAGAACCGCTTCATATTGGTTGTTTCCAAGATCTTTTATATCGTATTTGAATTTTACGGGATCTTTTATTTGAGCCGAAATAATCTGTGAAAAGACGAGAATTATAAAGAGAAGGAACTTTTTCATTTTTATTTTAAAATTAAGTTGCAAATATATTTAAACCAAATCAAACTGAGGCTAATAAACATGAATAAGGACTATCGACAAAACAAATTTTCATAAAAATATGGTTAAGATTTCGGTTGAATTTTTTGAAATCATAATCTCATTTTGACGTTGTGGAATAATCCCCAAAATTGTGTCGCCAGAATCTACTAAAACCAAAGGTTGAAAGTCTAAATCGGAAATTTTTAGTTCTCTTATAAACTTTGAAACCTTCTTTTTCCCCCGCATTCCGGCCGGCTGAAAAACATCTTTAGGTAAAGGTTTTCTGATAATAACTGGCCATTTAATTTTTGAGGAATCTACTTCCCATATTTTCTGCTGCATCTTATAGTTTTCGATAAATTTTGAAACATGGATTTCTGAGGTTTTGCGAATAACGATAGGCGAATTTTCTTCATGAGAATAATCCAATGGTTTAATAATCAATTCATTAGATGATACTTTTAAAGAATGTGATTTTGAAAAAAACGAACCCCCGGTTTTAGCCATCAATATTTTTGCAATCTCTTTACTATCTTTAAAATTATAAATCTTAAGAAGTTTGAATTTGACTAAATCTGACTCATTTTTAAATTTCTCTTTGTTAAAAATTATTTTAGAATTTTTTTCTTTACTTATATTTTTACGTTTGTTTTCAATTTCTACGTCAATAAAATCATTTGCTTCCTTTAAATAAGTTAAAGTTTTGCTAAAATTTTCTAAGAAATTTTCGTTTGTTTGTAGAAGTTTAGGTGCAATTTCGTGTCGAATAAAATTTCTTAAATAATCAGTTTTTGCATTGCTTTTATCTTCCCGAAATTCAATCTTATTTTCTTCGGCAAATTGGTAAATTTCGTCTTTGCTGAATTTCAACAAAGGTCTTAAAATGCTGTTTTCGTTTTTCGGAATTCCACTCAAACCTTTTAAGCCAGAAGCGCGGGAGAGATTGATGATGAAAGTTTCGAGTTCGTCATTCAAATGATGCGCAGTGGCGATAAAATCTAGGTTTTCTTCAGTTTTAATTTTATTAAAAAAATCATAGCGTAAATTTCTCGCCCAAAGTTGAATAGAATTTTCTGGCTTTTTATCAACTTCAGATACTTTATATAAATGTAGTTTTATGCCGTTTTTTTTACAAAAACTTTGAACGATTTTTTCGTCCAAATCAGAATCTTCACCACGAAGTTTATAATTGATATGCGCAACTTGAAAGTTTAAATTTGAACTTAAAAACAGATTTGCTAAAACCATAGAATCTGCGCCGCCACTCACAGCCAAAAGAAATTTTTGGTCTTTAAAATTTGGAATTAATTTTAAAATTTGAGTTTGAAAGTTTTGTTTATTAAGATACATTTAACAAAGATAATTCTTCTTATTAAAATGATTTCGTAAATTTGGATTAAATAAAAAACCGCACAAAAATAATTGCGGTATATAAATTGATGAACCAATAAAATCAAACAATTAAAATAAATTTTTATGAAAATTTTAAAAATGATCGCAATTGGAGCAGTGGCGATTTCGCTTACATCTTGCGTTAGTAAAAAGCAATTTGAAGCACTAAACATTAATTATAAGCAATGTCTTGATGGAGCCGCGGCCAACCAGAGAACCATTCAAGATTTGAAAAGCGCCAATGCCGGATTAACGAGTGAAAATGGTTTGTTGAAAGACCAAAATAATTCATTAAAATCATCTTTAGATGCTTGTTTAGCAAATACCGGAAAAGGTTCTGCAAACATCGATAAATTGATTGGTGAAATAAATTCATCAAACGCATACATCAAACGCTTAATTTCTACCAACGCGAAAAACGATAGTTTGAATTTAGCACTGTCTAATAAATTAAAACGTTCTCTTGATAATATTGCAGATAGCGATGTTCAAGTGAAAGTTTTAAAAGGTGTTGTAATGATTTCCCTTTCAGATAAAATGCTTTATAACACAGGAAGTTTTGATGTAATGCCTGCAGCGCAAGAAGTTTTAGGAAAAGTGGCAAAAGTGATTAACGATTATGATAAATATTCTGTACTAATACAAGGGAATACAGATAATGTGCCTTTGAAAAGCGCATCAGTTCCGAAAGATAATTGGGATTTAAGTGCTTTGAGAGCGACTTCTGTAGCGAGAATTTTGCAAAATCAATTTGGTGTAGATCCATCGAGAATGACGGCCGGAGGAAATTCTGAATACCAACCGAAAACCACGAATATGTCGGTTTCTGGAAGAGCAGAAAACAGAAGAACAGAAATTATCATCATGCCAAAACTAGATGAATTTATGAAATTAATGGACAGTGCGCCAGTTAAATAAATAAATTTTAATCTCAAATATAAATAATTCCCGAAAAGCAATTTTCGGGAATTTTTATTTTAATTTTTTAATTTTTGTTGGATTTTGTCTAGTATCGAAAACATTTACAATTTCTATTCTATTTTTCTTTTCGTTTTGCCAATAAATTATTTTATAATTTTTATAAATAAGGTGTCTAAATTCTTTTTTATGATTAATCAGAAGTTCTTCTTTTTCTCCTTTTAATGGGAAATGTTTTAAAATTTCAGTTGCATTTTCTATGCCAGTTGTAATATTTTCAGCAACTCTTATACTTGCTTTAACTTATAAAATTCAAAAATTTTGAATAGTTTTTTTAGAGCAAATCTCGTCCAAACTACCTCGAAGTCCATTCTTTTATCTTGTCTTTTACCTCAGAAGTAGTAAAAACGTTGTCGTTTTCGCTATCTCTCAAAGATTCGTCAATTTCAGCATAAAATTGCTCCAAACTCATCGGTTTTATTTTTTCTTGTTTAATGAAATTTTTCAAAGATTTCTTTAGTTTAGAAATAATTTCAACGTCCTGAATTTTTAAAATCTCTTGCGCTAATTCTATTTTTTCTGCATTAATATCCATTATAAAATATATTTGTCCATCAAAGATAAAAAAAACAGTCAACAAAATTTAGTATTTTTGAACAAACAAAAATGTATGAGTTTTTTTGAAGAAAATTGCCCAGAAATAGACCGCTATTTAGAAAATCACGCTTCCGCAGAGCCAGAAATTTTAAAAAAATTGCGGCGCGAAACGTATCAGAAAACGACGCAACCACACATGATTTCTGGATATCAACAAGGGAGATTATTAAGTATCATCTCGAAGATGATTTCGCCCAAGAGTATTTTAGAAATCGGCACTTTTACGGGTTACGCCACGCTTTCTTTAGCCGAAGGTTTAGCAAAAGATGGAACAATTTACACGATTGATAAAAATGAAGAATTGGCGTATTTGCCAGAAAAATATTTTGCCGAAAGTGAATTTGCTTCCCAAATAAATTTCATAAAAGGCGACGCTCTGCAAGAAATTTCAAAATTAAATATCGATTGGGACTTGGTTTTTATAGATGCCGACAAGGAAAATTATGTTCAATATTTTAATCTAATTAAGCCGAAAATGAAAAGCGGAAGTATTCTATTAATTGATAATATTTTATGGTACGGAAAGGTTTTAGAAGATAATCCGAAACTAGAATCTACCAAAATTATCAAAGAATTAAATGAATTAATCGCGCAAGACCAAGATTTTGAAAATCTTATTTTACCTTTGCGAGACGGCATTCAACTCGCCAGGAAAATTTAGAAATTGAAATAATTTAAAATTAAAAACGATTAAGAAATTTAGAAGCATTAATTTTCTAAAATCTAAAATCTAAAATCTCTTTATGGAAAAAGCCATTTGCAACGTTTCAGTCGCACCAGTTCGTGCAGAATCTTCCGATAAAGCGGAAATCGTTACCCAACTTTTATTTGGTGAAAGTATTTCTGTCTTGGAAGTGAATTCTAACTGGACCAAAATAAAAATGGACTACGACGGCTATGAAGGTTGGATGGATACCAAGCAATATTCTGTAGTTTCTGAAGAATATTTACAAAATAGAAGAGTCAATCTAATCACTGAAAATTTTCAGTCCCATATTTTAAAAGATGGCAAAATCCTTTTATCCATCGGATCTGAAGTTGATTTTGAAACCATTTCTACACAAAAAAGTGAAGATTTAAGACAAAATATAATTGCCACCGCAAAAGAATTTCTAAACGTGCCTTATTTGTGGGGCGGTAAAAGTTTTTTTGGGATAGATTGCAGCGGTTTCACGCAATTGGTTTATAAAGTTAACGGAAAAAAAATTCCGCGCGATACATATCAGCAGGGCGATTTAGGGCAAGTTTTAGATTTTGTAGAAGAAAGTCAAGCCGGTGATTTGGCGTTTTTTGAAAACTCTGAAGGCAGAATTATTCACGTCGGAATTATGCTAAATTCTCATCAAATCATTCACGCACATGGAAAAGTTCGCATTGATGAACTAGATTCTACGGGAATTTTTAATAAAGAAAAAAATACGCACACGCATAAATTGAGGTTTGTAAAAAATTTACTTTAAAATGAAAAATCTAGGCTATTTTTTTCACTCAGTCGCCTTTTTAATTTTAGTTGGAATCACGGCATTTATTATTTTAAATTTTAATTCTTTACCAGACATAATTCCAACTCACTTTAATTTATCAGGAAAACCAGATAGTTTTTCAAATAAAAATTTTATCTTTTTTTTGATGCCGATAGGTTTTATGATATTTTTAACGCTTTTCTTTACATCAAAAAATCCTGAATCACCATTTTTGAATCTACCAAAAGATATCAAAGAGAACAAACTTGCGACCTTTTTGGTTTTATCTGTCATAAATTGTGTGTTCTCACTTATTTTTGCGGATCTTTTTTATGAAAGTTATTTAGTTGCAATGTCGAAAAGAACAGAATTAAGTGGTAATATTTTATATTTGCTTGGCGCTTTATTGTTAATAATTATTTTAATAAACATATTTTCAAAAAAAATTGGAAAATTAAACATCTCTTAATTTATCATTAAAATAAAACCTTGAAATATCTCTACTATTTATTTATCGAACTTTTAATTTCAAGCAAGTAAGTTTTTTCGTGGTTTAATGATTGGGTTGTAAATAGGCTAGAAGATTGAAAAATTAGCAAAAATTAAAAAAGTAAATTTAATTATATTCTCACATATTAAAGCAAATCGTGCAGATAGTAACTAGTGGAAAATCTGCTTCATCAGCAAAATCAGCGAGAAAATATAAATAAAAGGCATTCATAAAATCAGCAAAAAGATGGTAAAATCTAAAGAAAATTCTGAACATTATATTTGGGGTGAAAATTGCGATTCTTGGGTTTTGCAAGACGGCGAAAATCTTTCTATAAAACAAGAAAAAATGCCTTCAAACACTTCTGAAACATTACATTTTCACAAGAACGCACAGCAATTTTTTTATGTTTTAAAAGGAAAAGCCACTTTTTATATTGACGAAGAAAAGATTGAAGTTCCGGAGAAAAATGGTATTTCTATTAAACCTTTGCAAAAATATTTTATTTCTAATGAAACATCAGAAGATTTAGAATTTTTGGTGATTTCTAATCCGAATACAAATAATGATAGAATTTTAGTTTAAAAATATGAGATTTCTATACTTTATTTTTATCGAATTCTTAATAACCAGCATGGAAGTTTTTTCGTGGTTTAATGAAAAGGCAAAAAAAGGAATTCTTGGAAGAAAACAAAGTTGCACTATTGTAGAAAAAGCCTTTAAAAAAACCGATGAAGTTATCTGGATGCATGCTGCAAGTCTCGGTGAATATGAACAAGGTTTGCCAGTTTTAGAACTTCTAAAGAAAGAATTTCCCGAGTATAAAATTTTGGTTTCATTTTTTTCACCGAGCGGATATGAAAATGTCATCAACAAGAAAAATATTGCCGATGCCATTGTTTATCTACCTTTTGATAAAAAAAAATGGGTCAAAGATTTCACTTCAAATTTTAAAACCAAAATATTTTTTACCGTAAAATATGATTATTGGTATAATTTATTGGAAGAATTAAAACTTCAAGGCGCGAAAACTTATGTTATTTCTGCGCTTTTTTACGAAACACAAGTTTTTTTTAAACCTTATGGAAAATGGTTTGCTAAAGAATTAAAGAAAAATATTGATTTCTTTTTTCATCAAACTTATCATTCTACGGCGCTGGCGAAAAGTATTGGTTTAGAAAATTCTGTAACAACGGGCGATACAAGATATGATCGCGTAAAAGAAATCGCAGAACGCGATAATTTTGTGGCAAATATTGAAGAATTTAAAAGTGAAAATAAACTTATAGTTTTCGGAAGTTCTTGGGAAAAAGAAGAAAAAATAGTGGAAATTATTCTAAAAAAGACTGAAAATGTGAAGATTATTTTAGCACCACACGATTTAAAAAGAATTCCTGAAATTCAAAATCAATTTCCACAAGCCAATTTATATAGCGACCTAAAAGTATCTCAAATCTCAAATCTCAAATCTCGAATCTTAATTATAGATTCCATCGGTTTGCTTTCAAAAATTTATTCTTATGCAGATTTAGCGGTCGTTGGTGGTGGTTTTCACAGCGCCGGATTGCACAATATTTTAGAAGCCGCCACTTTTGGAATTCCTGTTTTCTTCGGAAACCATTACAAGAAAAATCCTGAAGCCGATGATTTAATTAAAAATAATGGTGCAAAATCTTTCGCTAACGAATATGAAGCGGCAGACTTTTTAATTAAAATTTTAGAGGAAAATCCAAGCGAAACTCTGGCAAAAATGGGAGAAAATTCAAAAGAATTTATCCATTTACAACCCAATGCGACGCAATTAATTATAGAGAAAATATTAGAAGAAATCTAATAATTTAAAAGTATTCAATCTGCGTCTTCCGCAAAATCTGAGAGAATGTTTTATAGCGCAAATTTTGTAGATGACGCAGATTTTATTTTAAAAATCCTTCTGCTTTTAAATCCTTAACAATTTCCGCGATATTTTCCGGAATGTTTTCTGTTTGGAAATAACTGAAATTCAATTCATTATTAAAACACAAATCCTGCATTTTCTGGTTGTCTTTTATTTCCAGTAAAGTTTTCATTAAAATTTCATCAATTTCCAGATCATAATCCCGATCTAATTTTAAAGTTAAAATTAAGGCACGGAAAATCTTATTTATTAAATAAATATACAATTTGTAAGATTGCTCAAAACTGGCTTTGCTCAAACGGTTTTTGTACAAATGCAAAATTTCATTAACCAAAAATAATTGCAAATAAACCTCGCCAAATTTATCCGAAGTCACTTTTACGTGTAAAGTGATTTCGCCGCTTAATTTGCGAACCAACATCAAAAAATATTTCAAATTGCTTACATTTTCTGCGTAATAAAGCATTTTTTCAGAAATTTCTTCTTCTAAAATTTGCCGTTTTTCATCTACAGTTAGCGTCTCAATCAACTCAAAATAAAGCTTTTGCGAGAGTATTTTATCTTTTTTCAGCAAACGAAAAATGAGCTTGTCTTTTTCTTTTGGCGAAAAATTACTCAATGCTTCTTTAAATTCTTTGCTGTATTCCATTAATTAAAAAATTTAGAATATTTTAAAAAGCCATTCATTGCCCAATTTGCCGTGTAATAGAGTGATTTTATAGTAGAAAAATTCATAAAATCTTTATAAACCAAATATTGATCGTACATAATATTGGTTTTTTTACGAGAAACACTATTTTCTACCATTCTATATTTTGCTAAAGTTCGAGTAAGAGGCTGCGCTTTTGGGATTTTTTTCAATAAATTTAGCCACATGACGTGGTCTTCACGCTTGCTTTTTATGGGGAAATATTCTATACCAACTCTTTTAGAATCATAAATTGTAGAAACTGGTGCTAAAGTGCAAGTTTTCAATAAAGTAGAAAAAGTAACAACTTTATTGGCTGAAAAATCTTTTATAACAGGTTCTAATTGCTCATTACATCTGGAATAATTGCTATAAACCAATTCGAAATTATGTTCTTGCGAAAAGTGAATCATTGCTTCTAAATACTCTGGTAACCAATAATCATCGGAATCTAAAAACGCAATATATCTTCCTTTGGCTCTTTCTAAACTTTTATTTCTGGCATTTCCTGCACCGCCATTTTTCGGTAAAATTTCTAATTTTATACGAGCATCTTTATATTTATTAATTATTTCTATGGTATCGTCGGACGAGCCATCATCTGTGATCAGCCATTCCCAGTTTTGGTATTTTTGGTTCAAAACAGATTGTATCGTTTCCTCCATATATTTGGCCGAATTATAACTGGGTGTTATGATGGAGACAAGTTCTTTCATCTAAAATTTTAATAATTAATGGAAATTTACAAGAATTTTTTTTCATAGAAATGCCAAGACATAATGCCGATTGCTACCACCAAAAGCATACAAAGAAAACCAATAAGAAACGGATTATAATTGGCGAAAAGTCCTAAAGTCGCAAAAACTCTAATAATCGGAAAATGAAAAATGTAAATGCCATAAGTGAAATCGCCATATTTCCCGAAATTATTCAGAAATTTAAAAGAGTAGGTGATGTATAAAACTATGATGCTCAACATCATAGGTGAAAATAACCTGATATTGAAAATTAAATCAACCCAAACTGTTGCAATAGCAATTGCGAAAAGAAGATGTTTATATTTAATGAATTTTTCAAAATTAAAATAGATCAACATTCCGCCGATAAAATAACAAAGCGCGCCAGGAATTTGTCGTGAAATTTCGCCTTTTCCGATGTATGCAAAATAGTTTAAATATGCGATGGATAGAAAGTAAAATACGACCAAACTTGCATTTCGATATTTATTATCTTTCCCAAAAAAAAGAAATAAAATAGGAACCGCCACATAAAAAGAAAGTTCAATTTTAATCGTCCAAAGTGCGCCATTTACAGCGCCGTTATGAAAAACTCCTGGCAAATTGGGCGCTTCATAATTCAGAAAAATAGAATTCCAAAAAAGATATTTGTAAAGCTGCGGACTGCTGAAATAATCTGTAAATGAATAAACACTCACTAAAGAAAGCAAAATGGCAAAGAGAAAAATAACTAAATAATAACCCGGAAAAATTCTATTAATCCGCTTTTTAATGTAACTTTTTAGTGTTCTCGTGCGTTCATAGCTTCGCGCGATAAGAAAACCACTCACAATAAAAAAGGCAAAAACAGCAATTTCTATAGGGCTGTGTTGCAGAAAAGCCAGTTGCGGTGATGCGCTCAAAATTCCCAAATGCCCAACAAAAACAATAAAGGCTAATAAAACCCGAATGAAATCAAAATTATTTTTTGTTATTTCCTGCACTTTTTTTTGACAAAAATAGGGTTTTTAAATAAATTTTCTGCGCAGAGCAATTTAAAACTAAATTTTCATTTTTATTTAGAGCAACAAGGTATTGTTTCTTTAGTCGCGTCGTCCCGTGTTCCGCTATATCCCCGCTTTTCAAGCGGGGGATGCCGCTTCACCCGGAGCTAAAAATTTAGATTATTTTTTATTTTGAAGGGACGAGTTTTCGTTAGGATTTCTAATTTTTATTTTTTAAAAACCCTCGCAGATTTAACAGATTCCACAGATTTTAATGCATACAAATCTGCCAAATCAAAAAAATCTGCGAGAAAAATTTAACTGTATGTCCGTCATTCATCATAAATATTTTTTACGGTTGAAAGCGGACATTCAAAAAAATTTATTTACATTAATTATTTAGAATTTTATTAATTTAAATTTTTTTCATTTCAAAATCTTAAATTTGTGCCGCAGATTATAATTTAAAATCTATAATCCATAATTTAAAATCAAATTAAAGAATGTTCTACGACCATCAAGCCATCGAGAAAAAGTGGCAAAAATTCTGGCAAGAAAATCAAACTTTCAAAACTTCAGACAGCACAGATCTACCAAAATATTATGTTTTAGATATGTTTCCATATCCTTCTGGTGCAGGTTTGCACGTTGGTCATCCATTGGGTTATATCGCTTCAGACATTTATGCAAGATACAAAAGACACGAAGGTTTTAATGTTCTGCATCCAATTGGTTACGATTCATTCGGACTTCCGGCGGAACAATACGCGATACAAACCGGTCAACATCCCGCAATTACAACTCAAGAAAATATCACGAGATACGAAGAGCAATTACGAAAAATTGGTTTTTCATTCGATTGGAGTCGGGAAGTAAGAACCTCAGAACCCAATTATTATAAATGGACACAATGGATTTTCATTGAATTATTTCAT
This sequence comes from Halpernia humi, assembly GCF_900108025.1. GTDB lineage: Bacteria > Bacteroidota > Bacteroidia > Flavobacteriales > Weeksellaceae > Halpernia > Halpernia humi. Next base: position 889,698 of record NZ_FNUS01000001.1, on the reverse strand, counting down.
TCCTGGTATAATAACGATACGGATAAAGCAGAACCAATTTCTACTTTAATAAATCATTTTGAAAATCACGGAACAGAAAATCTAAACGCCGCGCAAAATGAAAAATTAAATTTCACTGCGGAAGAATGGAAAAATGCTGATGAAAACGAAAAGCAAGACTTACTTCTAAATTACAGATTGGCTTACAGAGCGGAAACCACGGTGAATTGGTGTCCAGGTTTAGGCACCGTTCTAGCGAATGACGAAGTAAAAGACGGAAAATCTGAACGTGGTGGATTTCCGGTTTTTCAAAAGAAAATGATGCAGTGGAGCATGCGGATTTCTGCTTATTCCGAAAGACTTTTACAGGGTTTAAAAACTTTAGATTGGCCACAACCGTTAAAAGATTCTCAGGAATATTGGATTGGGAAGTCGCAAGGCGCACTCGTTAGATTCAAGATTCAAGATTCAAGAACCGAGATTTCTGACAACCAACAACCGACAACCGACAACCAAATCGAAGTTTTCACCACGCGTCCCGACACTATTTTTGGTGCGACTTTTATGGTTTTGGCACCAGAAAATCCTTTGGTTGAAAAATTAAAAACAGAAGATCAAAAAACTGAAGTTGAAAATTACATCCAGGAAACTTCGAAAAAAACGGAAAGAGATCGAATGGCAGATGTAAAATCTGTTTCGGGTGCTTTCACGGGAAGTTTTGCGGTAAATCCTTTTAGCGGAAAAAATATTCCCATTTATATTTCAGATTACGTATTGATGGGTTACGGAACCGGCGCTGTAATGGCAGTTCCGGCGCACGACGAACGCGACCATCGTTTTGCGAAAAAATTTGGTTTAGAAATTTTAAAAGTGGTAGAAAGCGATGTAGATGTTCAAGAAGAATCTTTCGATTCTAAAGATTCTGTATGTGTGAATTCTGATTTTCTAAATGGTTTAAATTACAAAGACGCCAAAGCCAAAATTATAGAAGAATTAGAAAAAAGAAATATCGGACACGGAACGATTAATTATAGACAGCGCGACGCGATTTTTTCCCGGCAAAGATTTTGGGGCGAACCGGTTCCTGTTTATTATAAAGAAGGAATGCCTTTTACTTTGCCCGTTTCTGCCTTGCCTTTAGAATTACCAGAAGTTGAAAAATACTTACCGACAGAAGACGGCGATCCACCTTTGGGAAATGCAAATGAATTTGCCTGGGATGAAGAAAATGAAAAAATTGTTGCCACAGATTTAATTAATAACAAAAATATTTTTCCTTTGGAACTTTCTACAATGCCCGGTTGGGCGGGAAGTTCTTGGTATTTCTTGCGTTACATGGATCCAAATAATGAAAACGGTTTTGTAAGCAAGGAAAAAGCAGATTATTGGGGACAAGTTGATTTATATATTGGCGGAAGCGAACATGCAACAGGACATTTATTATATTCTCGTTTTTGGAATAAATTTTTAAAAGACCGCGGTTTTATTGCGCAGGAAGAACCTTTTAAGAAACTGATCAATCAAGGAATGATTTTGGGAATGAGTGCGTTTGTAAATATTTTAACATTGCGTTCGACCAATAAAATTACAAGTGAATCTCATTGGAGAGAAATAAATCCTATTCAGATTTTAGTTCACAAGGATCGAATTGAAGATTTAAATATTGAAAAATTAAATAATTATTTAAAACAAAATTCTGAAGTTCTGTTTTCAGATTTTTATTCTAATATAGATTTTGAAAATTCAATAAAAGAAATTAGAAAAGTTCATATTGATGTAAAGTTAGTAGATAATTCCAATAAGATTAATCCTTACTATCTAAATTCGTGGTTAGATCAATATGGTTATGGTGAAATAGAAATTTATTTTGATGGAGAATTTCACTTAATTAATGAAAATAATATTCAAGATTTTGATGTTGAAAGGGAAGTCGAAAAAATGTCCAAATCAAAATACAATGTGGTAAATCCAGATGAAATTTGTGAAGAATTTGGAGCAGACTGTTTGAGAATGTACGAAATGTTTCTCGGTCCTCTAGAACAAAGTAAACCCTGGAATACGCAAGGTTTAACGGGCGTTTACGGATTTTTAAAACGTTTTTACAATCTTTATTTTAATGAAGACGAATTAAATATTTCTGACGAAGAACCAACAAAAGAGGAGTATAAAACGCTTCATACTTTAATTAAAAAATTAAATTCTGATTTGGAGCAGTTTTCTTTCAATACTTCGGTGTCTTCTTTTATGATTGCGGTGAATGAATTTCAGAAATTAAAAACCAATAAAAGAAAGATTTTAGAACCTTTGGCGATTTTAATTTCGCCGTATGCGCCGCACATTGCAGAAGAATTGTGGCAAAAATTAGGAAATGAGAAAAGTATAGAATTTGAAGCGTTTCCTATCTTTGAAGAAAAGTACTTAATTGAAGATAATTTTGATTATCCGGTGAGTTTTAATGGCAAGATGAGGTTTAAATTATCGCTACCTACTACATTTTCTAAAGAAGAAATAGAGAAAAGTGTTTTTGAGGAAGCCAAAACGGGAGAATATCTCGATGGAAATGCACCCAAAAAAGTAATTATAGTTCCTAAAAAAATAATAAATATTGTTTTTTAATTATAATTTTTCTTAAAATTTCAAAAAATTGAAACGAGTAAAATATTTAATAATCAAAAAAAAAATAGTGCTTTTATTTTTGATATTTTAAGGTTTGATGTTAAATAGCCCACTATATTTAATATTTGGACGGATATTTATTATATCAATAAAGAACAAGAGTGTTGGTTGTAAAAAAAATAAGAAATATGCTAAAATTACATTTGCATTTTAAAAATTTTTAACTTTAATTTACAACTTCAAACAAATAAAATAACAATTATAATTTAGTTTAGTATGGAAATGAATGTTTCAAACAACGAGGAGCAAGTAGTTGCTAAAAAGAAAGGCGGTCTAAACCCTGCTGTTATTATTCCTATCTTATTTGTAGTAGGTGTTGCAATATTTTTATTCGTTCTGGGAAGTCCGAGTAATTTTCACGAAGATGCACGTACTGCAGGTCATTTATCAGTTGCCACGGCAAGTTTAGATGCAAAGGAGTTACATCCTGAATCTTTTATGGGAATTATTTACATGGGAGGTCCAATTGTTCCAATTCTTATTACTTTTATGATTACGGTAATAGTCTTCTCTTTTGAACGTTTCTTTGTTTTGAAAAAAGCATCTGGATCTGGAGATTTAGATAGTTTTGTAGTGAATGTAAGAAATTTACTAAATCAAAATAAAGTGGATGAAGCTTTAGAAGAATGCGACAGACAAGAAGGCTCTGTGGGTAATGTTGTAAAAGAAGGGCTTACAACTTACAAAGCATTAGCAAATGATACTTCCTTAAATAAGGAACAAAAAATGGTCGCTTTAAATAAGGCAATTGAAGAAGCTACAACTTTAGAAATGCCGATGTTAGAGAAAAATATGATGATTCTATCTACATTAGGAACGGTTTCTACCTTAATTGCTTTACTTGGAACAGTAATCGGGATGATTAAAGCATTCTTCGCTTTAGGTTCAGGAGGAGGTACTCCAGATGCTGCTGCATTATCTATTGGTATTTCTGAAGCCTTAATTAATACTGCTTTAGGTATTGGTACTTCTGCAATTGCAATTATACTTTATAACTTTTTTACTTCTAAAATTGATGGCTTAACTTATAAGATTGATGAAATCGCTATGAGTATCCAACAATCTTTTGCAGAATTTCACTAAAATTCGGCAAAGAAATTGCATCTAATAGTTAAGATGTAAGTAGTAAAATTTTAATTAAAATAATAAGTATAATGGCGAGAATAAAACCGAAAAGACATGGCGTAGTAACAGATATGACGGCGATGTGTGACGTGGCTTTCCTGCTTCTTACCTTCTTTATCTTAACCACACAGTTCAAAAAACCAGATGTGGAGCAGATAAAACCGCCATCGTCAATTTCAGAAAAATTGCTACCAGATGCAAGTTTGATGACAATAAATATAACTCCTGAAGGCACTTTTTATTTCCAGCCAGTAGATAATGGTTCAGAAAGAATTGCACTATTAGATAAAATGGGAGAAAAATATGGCCTTAAATTTTCTAATGCTGACAAAGTGGCTTTCACAAAGGTTCAGTCTATTGGTGTGCCGATGACACAACTTAAAAGTTACTTGGAATTGCCAGATGCAGAAAGAAAAGCGATAAAAAAATCTCCTGGAATACCTTTGGATAGTACAAATAAGCAATTGATAGATTGGGTACAACAGAGTTTAAGTGTAAATCCTGGTTATAAATTAGCTATAAAAGGAGACGTAAGTACTAAATATCCAAAAGTAAAAAATTTATTTGAAGGTTTAAGAGATATTGATTTTCTTAAATTTTGGCTAATCACTTCACAAGAAGGTAAAGAACAATAAGAAATGGCAGAAGTACAAGTAAAAGAAGATAGCGGAAAGGGCGGCAAGGTTCGCTCCAAGAAGCAGAATAGTAGAGTAGATATGACACCGATGGTGGATTTAGGATTTTTGCTTATCACTTTCTTTATGTTTACTACAACTTTTAGTAAACCTAATGTGATGGATTTAGGACTGCCCGCCAAACCAAAAAAAGAGCAAAAAGCACCTGATACTGAAATTAAATTAAGTAACTCAATTACTTTAATTTTGGGGAAAGACAATAGAATTTTTTGGCATCAGCAAGACAACACCTCCCTTACAGATGAAAATTTAAACGAAACAAATTTTGATAGAGAAGGGATTAGAAAAATTGTAGAGCAAGCAAAAGCTCGCGCTGAAAATCCGAAAATATTTACGGTCATTATTAAACCCACAGATGATGCGGTTTATAAAAACTTTGTAGATGTTTTAGATGAGATGGCTATTACCAAGAACGAGATGTATGGTGTGACAGAGCTAAAACCCTGGGAGAAGGCAATCTATGAAAAGAAAGTAGGAGAATCTCCGGCACCAGCGGGCACAACTCCTGCTAAATAATTTTAAAAATTTATAAAGATGGCAGACGAAACGATATATAATGATAATCCTTCTTTAGATGAAATTGTATTTCAAAACAGGAATAAGGAATATGGCGCTTACGATTTAAGAACTCGATATCCACAAATCCTCACGAAATCTTTCATAGTTGGAACTTTATTGTTCGCAGTATTAGTGATAGCACCTTTCGTTTATATGAAAATTCAGCAAATGAATGCTAAAGCAAAGGTAGAAGTAGATTCTAATCTGATGAACGTTTTGAAGGAAGATAAAATAATAGAAATCCCGAAAGAAAAGGAACCACCTCCACCGCCTCCACCGCCGAAAGAGCAACCTAAGCAAGAGGTGATTCAAAATGTGGTGCCTGAACCGAAAAGAGCACCAAAACTTGAAACGCCGCCGCCACCAATTACAAAACAATTGGAGACAACAACAGGTTTACAAAATCAAGAAGGTATCAAAACGCCGACTTACACGCCACCACCGCCTCCACCATCTACAGGTAAGACAGCTACAGTGGAAGTTAAACCAAAAGTGAGCGATACTGAAATTTATGATGCCGTAGATCAACAATCTGAATTCCCAGGTGGTATTAATGCCTTTAGACAAAAAGTGTCTGGTAATTTTGATACTTCTGTGATGAGTGGTGATGAGGGAACAGTAAAAACGGAAGTAACTTTTGTAGTTGAGCGTGATGGAAGTATTACTGATGTAAGAGCAAGCGGTCCAAATTCAGACTTTAATAGTGAAGCAGTACGAACTATAAAAGGCATTAGAAATAAGTGGACCCCAGCAAAAATTAATGGCCAACCTGTTCGATCTAGATACAGATTACCTTTAACAATGCAATTTGCATATTAAAATTTCATAAATTTGTAAAAAGAGAAGCATTGCTTCTCTTTTTTTTTATATTTTTGTCATAATATGATGTTCAATTGGCTTTCACTAATCACGGGATTTTTCTATATCGTTTTAGGTATAGTAGTAATCGTGTATAAATTCTTTATCGTACATTTAGAACCTAATATCGCCTATCCCTTAGGCGGATTACTCATTGCGTATGGAATATTTCGTATTGTAAGAGTAATAATTAAATTAAAAAGTGACAAAGATGAAGTATAATTTTTTATTTCTTTTCGTGCTTTTGCTAAATATGAACTGTAGTAAAAAATCAGATAAAGTCATAGATAATCCACAATTAGGTCATATTTTAATTGAAGCAGATCCTTCCTTTAAAAGTGTAGTATCAGCATTACAAGAAAGTTATATGAATCTAAACCCAAAAACAACGATAGATTTTGTAACTAAAAAGGAAGATTTATGTTTTTTAGACTTATTAAAGAATAAAGCTAGAGTTGTTGTAATGTCTAGAGAATTATCTAAAGAAGAACGAGCAGCGTATGATAGCCAAGTAGGTCTGAAATGGGAACCTGCGAAGTTTGCAGGTGATGCAGTAATTTTTGTAGTTCCGAAATCATCTTCCAGAACATCGATTTCTTATCAAGAAATTCGGAAAGAATTGGATTCAGAAGATAAAAACATTGTTTTTGACGGTACAAATAGTAGTAATTTGAATTTTGTTGCACAAAAATTTAGCAAAAAACCAGCAGATTTGAAATTTTCTATTATTTCTGGAACTACTAATCTGGTGCATCAATTAGAAAAATATCCTGATAAAATCGGTGCAATTAGTTTAAATGCAATTAGTCGTCCTTATGGTAGTGATGCGGAGAAGTTGAGAGCTTTAATAAAAGTTTTGCCTGTTGTGAAAGATGGAAAATCATACAATCCTTCTCTAAATAATATTAAAGACATGGAGTACCCTTTTACAAGAATTCTATATTTTTTAACCAATGAGCCTTATTATGGTTTAGGCAATGGTTTTATTAGATTTTCTTGTACACAACTCGGGCAACTTGTTGTAGAAAAAGAAGGATTACAACCTTATAATACCTATAAGCGAGAAGTGCAAATGCGTTAAAAAATTAAAATCAAATTATTTTAGAACTAAATGACAAATTAATTTGGTCTGAATGTTGATTTTAAAATCATGATTTTAATCACAAATAATTTTAAAATGAAATATATAATGAATGTAACTAGAAAATCGGTAATAGTAATTGCCTCCGTGTTTTCGGCTAATATTGCTTTTGCACAAACTTTAGAAGAAGGAATACAAAGTGTTGATAGCCAAAAATATGCAAAAGCGAGAGACATTTATAATCAAATGATTACGAAATCTCCGGATGAAGCCGAAAATTATTTTTATTTAGGAGATACATATCTAACGCAATTTGAACCAAATTTCGATAAAGCTGCGGAATATTTCAATAAAGGAATTGCTTTAGATAAAAAAGCATATTTAAACAAAATTGGTTTAGCAACCATTAAATTAGGAAAAGGCGATAAATCTGGAATCGCAGATATTCAAGAAATCGTGAAAGACTCACGTGAGAAAGATGCAGATGTTCTTTACAGAGCAGCGGAAGCGTTAACGATGTTTGACGAGACAAGTTCACCAGATTTAGCGATAGATTATTTGAATAAAGCAATTGAACGCGCAGGTAGAAAAGGCGTTCCAGCGTATTACTACTATACCTTGGGAGATGCTTACAGAATCAAGAAAATGCCTGGTGATGCTATGAATGCATATGATAAAGCGTCAGCAGTTGCACAAAATAAGGCCTCTGTTTTTACCAGGATGGGAACCTTGTGGATGGCAGCAAAACAATGGAAATTGGCTAAAGAGAAAATTGATGCAGCAATTGCAATTGATCCAACTTACGCTCCCGCTTATAGAGCACTTGCAAATTATGATATTTTCTACCAACAAAATGCAAAAGCTAAAAATGATTTAATTAATTATGCCAAATATGCAGATGAAGATCCATCTACACAATTAGAAATTGCAAAATTATATTTTACAATAGATGATTACGCAAATTCTAAGTTGACTTTAGATAAAATTTTTGATAAAGTTGAAGATCCAATTAAATATAAATTAAGAGCCTATTTACTCTTTCAAGATGGAAACTATGCCATGGCTAACCAAGACTTGGATATGTTTATGCAAAAAGCAGAAAAAAATAGAATTTTGGATGCAGACAAAGGACTGAAAGGACTAATACAAGCAGGTTTAGCAAAAACAGAAACAGATCCTGCTAAAAAAGCCGCTTTAATTGCAAGCTCAAATGCAAATATAGCATTGGCAAAAGCAAAAAAAGATGCAACTTTAGATTGGGATTTTGAATTAGCCAAAATTAATGGTGGCGCAATTGGTTCTGCAGAAGACGGACCAACAAATCCTGAAATTGAGAACTTGAAAGTCCAAGTTCAAGCCAATCCTAAAGACACTAATCTTCTATTCAAATTAGCAAATGCTTACCAAACAGCACAAAATTGGAATGGTGCAGTTTTAACTTGGCAAAAAATGATTAATCTTTTACCAGATTGGGCACCAGCCTATTACAGCCAAGGTTTGGCATACCAGCAAGGTGGAAATAATGATATGGCCGCAAATTCATATCAAAAATACATTGATAAAGTGAAACCTGCAGATGTAGACGCCAACAAACAAACTTTATCTTACGCCTATTTTGCAATCGCTTATCTAAAAAAAGACTCTGATCTTGCTAAAGCAAAAGAATACGCTGCTAAAGCGGTTGAATTAAATCCAACTTATGAAGATGCTGCTAAACTTAACAAAGAATTAAATAGTACATCAATGCAGCCCGCATCAGATAATACCATGAACCAAGAAATTCAAAAAAAAGTTACTGATAGCACTTCAACATCTAATTAATTTTTTAATTGATATAAAATGCCCAACTGAAAAGTTGGGCATTTTTTTTGCTAAAGAAATTCAATACTCGGCATTTTTAAATTGCCTTTTCAAATCGTATCTTTGCACCTCAAGTAAAATTTATGTCGAAATCTCTTATTCCCAAACTGCAAGCCATCAAGCAACGCTATAGCGAAGTTGCAGACCTCATTATACAGCCCGATATTATTTCAGATCAAAAAAAATATTCTACTTTAAATAAAGAATACAGTGATTTAGGAAAAATCGTAAAAGTTTTTGATGACTATCAATCTGCCTTAAAAGCTATTGAAGAAGCAGATGAAATCATTGCTGACGGATCAGATAAAGATTTTATAGAATTAGCCAAAATTGAAAAAAATGAGGCTTTAGAAAAAATTCCAACTTTAGAAGAAGAATTAAAAGTATTACTCATTCCAAAAGATCCCGCAGATGACAAAAATGTAATTGTAGAACTGCGCGCCGGGACTGGTGGCGATGAAGCTGCAATTTTTGTGGAAGACGTTTACAGAGCTTATGCAATGTATTTTAAAACCAAAGGTTGGAAGCACGAAATCACAGATTCTAGTGAAGCCTCAAAAGGCTACAAAGAACTTATTTTAAGAATTGAAGGCGACGGCGTTTACGGTATTATGAAATTCGAATCTGGCGTGCACCGCGTTCAGCGTGTCCCAGAAACCGAATCTCAAGGAAGAGTTCACACATCAGCAATCACAGTTGCCGTTCTTCCAGAAGCAGAAGAAATTGATTTTGAACTAAACCCTGCCGATATTGAAATGCAAACCTCACGTTCCGGTGGAGCAGGCGGGCAAAATGTAAATAAAGTAGAAACAAAAGTTCAGTTAACCCATAAACCTTCCGGAATGGTAGTCGTTTGCCAACAAGCGCGCTCTCAATTGGCAAATAGAGAGCTCGCAATGGAAATGTTGCGTACAAAATTATACGACATAGAAGTTCAAAAATCGGTCGGCGATATCGCTGCGCAACGCAAAACAATGGTTTCTACAGGCGACCGTTCTGCAAAAATAAAAACCTACAATTATCCGCAAGGTAGAGTGACGGATCACCGCGTAAATAAATCTATGTATAATTTAGACGCTTACATGAACGGCGATTTACAAGAAATGATAGATGCCGTAATTATGGCAGAAAATGCAGAAAAAATGAGTGCTGAAGAAGAGAATTATTAAGAATATTTCTTCAGAAAAATGTATGATTTTTTCTATTTTAGGATTGTTTGGCTTTTAAATTAAATAAATAAACTTTAACATGAAAAATTTATTAAATTTGCTAACTAATTAAAAAACACAATGAAAAAATCAATTTTAATGCTAAGCGCACTTCTAGCACTTACAGTCGTTTCTTGTTCAAAAGAAAAAAATACCACAGATTCGGAAGTTTCTAATACAGAAGTTTCTGCCGACTCTTCGTCACTTTCTTCTGAAAAAAATAATGCTTCTTCCGTCGATAATGATGAAATGAAAGGTGAAGATCACAATGAAAATGGTGAAAAAAGTAAAAAAGAAGGAAGCGAAGAAGTAGAACATGGCTTAAATGAAGCAAAAGAAGGCGTTAAAAAAACATCAGACGGAGTTGTTTCAAGCGCCGTAAATACCGTAAATAATACCGCGCAAAAAGTTGTAGATACCAAAAATGCTGCAACCAAGACGGTAACAGATGCAAAAAATGCCGTAAAACAAACTGCCAATGACGCGAATGATAAAGCGAAAGAAGTAAGTTCTTCTGTAAAGAAAGATGTAAATGACGTAAAAAATGCATTTAAGAAATAAACGTAACTTTTTTAAAAAATTAAAAACACTTGCAATTAGCAAGTGTTTTTTCATTTCAAATTGATTCTTCTGATTTTTTTTTGCTATTAATGCATAAAAACCTGAGTTCGATTATTATTCAATTTTCAAAGTATTAATTATCAATAACTTAAAAACATCAATTACGCCGGGCTTTAGCCCGATGAAAGATGTAATACGTCATTTGGCTTTAGCCAAAACCTAATACACGTTTTGGCTAAAGCCAATTCTTATTTAAAACCTTATAAAACGGGCTAAAGCCCCTTCCTATTGATGTTTTTCAAAAAATTATTATTCGATTTCAGGTTAAAAGATAGTTTTATGATAATAGAATATTTAAAATCAACAATAAGTTATTCCAACAATATTATTTAAACTTTCTAATATTTCTTAACTTTACACTTAAACAAAGTACAAGAAGATGCGCCAAAAAATCCAAAACCGAAATCCCGATTTTTCAATTGATTTGCCAGAAAAATTACCCTATTTTTTTGAAAAAGATGGACTAGAACTAAAGTCTTCTTATTCATATTCAGATTTAGAAAATTTTAAAAAAGAAAATCATTCTGCTGGGATCGCACCTTTTCTACGCGGCCCATATTCCACAATGTACGTTAAAAAACCATGGACAATTCGGCAATATGCAGGTTTTTCTACCGCAGAAGAATCCAATTTATTTTATAAAAAAAATCTTGCTGCAGGTCAGAAAGGGCTTTCCGTGGCTTTTGATTTAGCCACACATCGTGGCTACGATTCCGATCATCCGAGAGTTACAGGCGACGTGGGAAAGGCAGGCGTTGCAATAGATTCTGTGGAGGATATGAAACTTTTATTTAATGAAATTCCTTTAAATGAAATTTCAGTTTCTATGACGATGAATGGCGCCGTTTTGCCAATTTTAGCCTTTTATATTGTGGCAGCAGAAGAACAAGGCGTTTCTCAAGAAAAACTTTCCGGAACTATTCAAAACGATATTTTGAAGGAATTTATGGTGCGCAACACCTACATTTATCCGCCAAAACCTTCAATGAAAATTATTTCTGATATTTTTAAATATACCGCCGAAAATATTCCAAAATTTAATTCGATTTCCATTTCAGGTTATCACATGCAAGAAGCAGGTGCAACACCGGTTTTAGAAATGGCATATACTTTAGCTGATGGTTTAGAATATGTGAAAACGGGTATTGAAGCAGGTTTAAAAATTGATGAATTCGCACCTCGCCTCTCGTTTTTTTGGGGAATTGGGATGAATCATTTTATGGAAATTGCCAAACTTCGTGCTGCAAGATTACTTTGGGCAAATCTAATTTCAAAATTTAATCCACAAAACGAAAAATCTTTAGCCTTAAGAACACATTCGCAAACTTCTGGTTGGTCTTTAACGGAGCAAGAACCTTTTAATAATATTACCCGAACTACAATCGAAGCTTTAGCCGCAGTTCTTGGTGGCACGCAATCTTTGCACACAAACGCTTTGGATGAAGCCATTGCTTTGCCCACAGATTATTCAGCCAAAATTGCCCGAAATACGCAGTTGATTTTGCAGCAAGAAAGTGGCATTTGTAATGTGGTAGATCCATTCGGCGGTTCTGTTTTAATTGAAACTTTAACAGAGAAAATGGTAGAAGAAGCCACAAAATTTTTAGATGAAGTAGAAAAACAAGGTGGGATGACAAAAGCCATCGAAGCCGGAATTCCAAAGATGAGAATTGAAGAAGCGGCGGCAAAAAAACAGGCAAAAATTGATAGTGGCGAAGAGTTTATCATCGGTGTAAATTCTTTTAAATCTATCCAAAAGCAAATGGAATTAGAAATTTTAGATATCGATAATACAGAAGTTCGGCGCTCACAAATTGAGCGATTAAATCTTATAAAAAAGAACAGAAATTCGCTTTTAGTAGAAGAAAGTTTAAATAAAATAAAAACGGCTGCCAAAAATAATTCTGGAAATCTTTTGGCACTTTCCATTGATGCAGCCCGAAATCGTGCGACTTTAGGCGAAATTTGTGATGCGATGGAAGAAAGTTTTGGCAGATACAAAGCAAATATTAAAACTATACAAGGCGTTTATGCTATGAATGCAGAAAAAAATAAATATTTTGGTGAAGCCGTAAATCTTGCGTCAAAATTTGAAGAACAAGAAGGTAGAAGACCACGAATTATGGTCGCAAAAATGGGACAAGATGGTCACGATCGTGGCGCAAAAGTCGTAGCAACCGCATTTGCAGATATGGGTTTTGATGTAGATGTGGCGCCGCTTTTTCAAACGCCGCAAGAAGTGGCGAAGCAAGCGGTAGAAAATGACATCCATATTTTGGGGATTTCTTCTTTGGCGGCAGGTCACAAAACTTTGGTACCAGAAGTGGTGCAAGAATTAAAAAAAATGGGGGCAGAAGATATTATAATTGTTGTGGGCGGCGTAATTCCGGCGCAAGATTATGAGTTTTTAACGCAAAATGGCGCACAATTTATTTTCGGACCAGGAACGAATTTACCAAAATCTGCCTGCGAGATTTTAGAAAAAATGTTGAAATAATTTCAATGCAAATTTCCACAGAAACTTTAGTAAAAGGCATAAAATCCGGCGATAAAAGATTGCTCGGAAAAGCCATTACTTTGGTGGAAAGTAAAAAACCAGAACATAGAATTCAGGCCGATTTGCTTTTAAAAGAAATTTTACCATTTACTGGAAATTCCGTTCGTGTGGGAATAACTGGTGTGCCAGGTGCAGGAAAATCCACATTTATCGAAAATTTCGGAAAATTACTTTTAGAAAAGGGTAAAAAAGTAGCGGTCCTTGCAATTGATCCAAGTTCGGCCATAAATAAAGGAAGTATTTTGGGCGATAAAACCCGAATGGAAGAATTGTCGCGCGAAGAAAATGCGTTTATCCGGCCAAGTCCAAGTTCTGGTTTTTTGGGCGGCGTTGCAAATGCGACTTTTGAAACCATGTTGCTGTGTGAAGCGGCAGGTTATGATTATATTTTAATAGAAACGGTTGGAGTAGGGCAAAGTGAAGTTTTGGTTTCAGATATTACAGACGTTTTTTTATTTATTAAAATTATTGGCGGCGGTGATGAATTGCAAGGAATCAAACGTGGCATAATGGAAATGATAGATGTGGTTTTCATCAATAAAATAAACGAAAATAATTTGCAAGCCGCAAAAAACGAAAAGATAGAATTGAAACGCGCGATGCATTTTATGCCTTCAAAAGAAGAAAATTGGCAAATTCCCGTGCTTTTCGGAAGTGCTTTGAAGAATGAAGGTTTAGTGGAAGTTTTTACCGCTTTGCAGAATTTCATTGATTTAAAAATTAAAAACAAAAATTTCTTAGAAACCCGTCAAACGCAAGCAGAAAAACGATTTGATTATTGGGTGCAAGAATATATTTTAGAAAAAATAAAAAGTGATAAACAATCTGCCGACCGCTATTTGGAGCATAAAAAAAATGCTTCCGAAATGAAAGTTAATCCAAGTTCGGAAGCAAGATTGTGGGTAGATGAAATTTTTAAAAGCCGCTAATTATTTTTTCTCTGTTACGGGATTCTTCACGTATCCGTCGTAAGAAATCGGTTGTCTGTCCGGAGAACTCGCCGATAAATAGGCTTTTCCATTTCCGAAAATTTCGAGGTTAAAAGTAACGGTGTGGGTTTGATTGTTCGCAACAATTTGATATTGCCAATTTCCTTTTTTATTTTGAGATTTTTTTATAGTAAAATCCTCCGTATTAAAATTAAAACTGTTTTTAGAGGGATCCATACTTGGTGTAAAAAGCCGACCAAAATAAGGTAAATCCACAGTCAATTTTTTATCTTTTATAGTCAGAACATAACCTTGATCTAAATTTAAAATATTTTGTGAATTTCCATTTGGTAGGCTGCTCAAAACATTCACAACATCCATATTTGTTGGGTTTGCGCGTTCTGCGGTAAAGGTGAAATTGCCGCTATTTGTAATTTGCGATATCGCCTCTGGTGTAGCATATATTCTTTTTGAACAACTGCTTAAACTAAACGCGAGAAGCAAAAGGCTGATATAAAAGTAATTTTTCATTTTGAACATTTTCTAAATACTATCAAATTTAGTGCTAAAATTACTTTTTTTCAATAAATTTATTTTTGGAATAAAAGTTGTAAATTCATCAAAAATTTTGATATAAAATCGCTATCAATAAATTTTTAATCAAACGCTAATGAAGTAAGGCGATTACATATTACTTTAACAAACATAAAATAAATACATATGAAAATGAAAAATATTTTGGGAATTGGCTTGGTTTCTTTAGCATTATTTGCTTGTACCACGAACCCAATCACTGGGAGATCTTCTCTGCATCTGGCAAATGATCAACAAATAAATACAATGGCGCTGCAAGAATACCAAAAAACATTGCAAACTGGCAAGGTAATCAACGGAACTTCTTCTGCAACAATGGTGAAAACAGTTGGAAATAGAATTAAAGATGCCGCCATAAAATATTACACAAGTATCGGTAGAGAAGCAGATATTGCTGATTACCAATGGGAGTTTAATTTGCTACAAGACCCACAATTAAATGCTTGGTGTATGCCGGGCGGAAAAGTAGCCGTTTACTCCGGGATTCTGCCTGTAACTAAAGATGCAACTGGTCTTGCAGTAGTTTTAGGACACGAAATTTCGCACGCACTTGCAGGGCATGGAAACGAAAGAATGTCTCAAGCAATGGTTGCGCAATATGGTGGTCAAATTTTAGGAGGTGCTATATCTAACCAACAATTAGCATCAATTTTTGCAAAAGCGTATCCTATTGGAGCCCAAGTTGGCTTATTAGCTTATGGTAGAAAACAAGAATTAGAAGCAGATGAAATGGGCTTGTATCTTATGGCAATGGCGGGATATGACCCAAGACAAGCACCAGTTTTTTGGGAAAGAATGGAAAGTGCTGCTGGCAACGGACAAAGACCGCCAGAGTTTCTTTCGACGCACCCAGCACCAGAAAATAGAAGAGCGGATTTATTAAATGATATGCCAAAAGCTTTAGAATATTACAGAGCAGCGGGCGGTAAATAAAATTTTCAGAAAAATGTAGAAACCTTTCCTTATTTTTAATTAAATTTGGAAAGGTTTTCTTTTTAAACTTAACATTAAACAAATGAAAAATCTCACATTAATTGGTATAATATTGCTAGCTTTAGCCTTTTTGCTTTATTATCTAATGCCTCAATTTTCTTTTATAAAACTTTTTGAACCTATTAATTTGATGGGTATTTTAGCAGGAATTGGTATTGGATTAATAATCGGTGGTTTGGTTGGTTATGTGAGCAAAGGCAGTTCTATTCGCAAAGAAAACCAACGTAAAAAATATGTGCAATTACAAAAGGAGAAAGAAGCGCTAGAAATTCAGGCTGCAGAATTGGCGAAAAATCAGACTTTAGCAGATAAAGAAATCGATGAAAAAAATAGGCCGAATCAATTCTAATTCAGCCTTTTCTTATAATAATTTAAATTTATTTTTAAAATTGATATCCCAAGCCAATTGAAACAAAACTTGGTCGGTTGTCATACCGAACTTCAGTATTTGAGCCAACAGCGCTGCTGACATATTTTCTTTGGTCTTGTGAAAAAGCACCTTCGTAGCGAGCATTTAAGATTAGTTTAGAAATCTGAACTTGTGCGCCAAATTGGTAACCAACCGTAAATTCTTTGGTTGCATTTTCCTGGAAATCCTTGTACTGGTTGTCTTTAGATAAATTATAACTCGCAACAGGACCAATAAAAAGCCCAAAAGTATCACCTAAAACTTTGTATCCTAAAAGAACAGGAACATCTACACGATTGTATTTTGCTTCTAAAGCGACATTCGTATTTGGATCTGTAAATTCATTTTTAAAGGTCGTATAATAAATTTCTGGCATCACAAATAAAGAGGTTGGCAAATTTATTTTTGCAGAAAGCCCAATGTTAAAGCCCGTCATGTTTTTCCCTTGTTTGTTGTAGGCATCTGTGATGGTGCCTGAAACGTCTTTCCAAGAAGACGAACTTGTTGGGAAAATTGCATTTGCTTTTACGGCCAATTTAACCTGTGCAAAAGCCAAACTAGATAAAGTGAGTATCGCTAAACTAAAAATCTTCTTCATTTTCTGGTGGTTTTGTTATTATATTTTCAATAGAAGTCTTGTGCGTTTTTAAAAAATATTCTCTTAATTCTTTAAATAACTCTGATGAATAAACGAAATCTATAAGGTTTTTATTATTTGCATTAATGAGTATATCTTTATTGCCCTCCCATTCTTTAATCCCAGAGCGAAGATAAACTATTTTTTCACCAATTGTCATCACAGAATTCATGTCGTGAGAATTGATGATGGTTGTGGTATTGTACTCTTTTGTTATTTCTAGTAATAAATCATCTATAATATTTGAAGTATAGGGATCTAAACCAGAATTTGGTTCGTCGCAAAATAGATACTTAGGATTATTGACAATAGCACGGGCAATTGCAACTCTTTTTTGCATCCCACCGGATATTTCAGAAGGAAATTTTCGGTTTGCTTTTCCTAAGTGTACCTTTCCAATTACATCCATTACGCGTCTTTTTTTCTCACGGTAAGTTAAATTGGTAAACATATTTAAAGGAAACATGATATTTTCATCAACTGTCATAGAATCAAAAAGTGCGCTTCCTTGGAAAACTGTACCGATTTCGGAACGTAAACTTTGTTTTTCATCTCGAGACATTTTATTGATATCTCTTCCGTCAAACAATATTTCACCAGACGAAGGTTGGTAAACATTTAGTAAACTTTTAAGAAAAACTGTTTTACCAGAACCGCTTTGCCCGATTATTAAATTAACTTTACCTGTCTCCAAAGTGGTTGATATGCCTTTTAAAACCTCAACATTCCCGAAACTTTTTTTTAAATTTTTTATTTCAATCATTAGCTTAAAAACATTTGGGTGAGTATAAGATTCATAATAATTATAGACACAATAGTCCAAACCACCGCTTGTGTGCTTGCACGCCCAACCTCTAGGGAGCCGCCTTTAACATTATAACCGAAGTAGGAAGGTACAGTTGCAATGATAAATGCAAATACCGCAGTTTTTAAAAAGGCATACCAAATAAAATGAGTAGGCATATACATTTGCACGCCAGTTATGTAATCTGCTTTGCTCCAACTGCCAGTTGCAATTCCGGCTAAATAGCCACCATAAATACCAAAAACAATACTGATAGCTATTAAAAGTGGGTTAAAAATTATACTTGCCAAAATTTTTGGCAAGATTAAAAAATTAGGTGAATTGACGCCCATAATATCAAGCGCATCAATTTGCTCTGTAACACGCATCGTACCAATACTAGAAGCAATGTAAGATCCTACTTTACCTGCTAAAATTACAGAAATAATTGTGGGTGCAAATTCTAATATTAAAACGACCTTAGTGGCATAGCCAATAAAACTCAAAGGAATTGGAAAACTAGAAGCCGTAAAATTATTAAACATTTGTATCGCTACAACAGCACCTACGAAAGTAGAAGTAAACAAAACCAATCCAAATGAATTGACGCCCAAATCTGCAATTTCTCGAAAAAAAAGTTTAACAAAAACAGAAGATTTCTGTGGTCTTTTTATCGCTTTTCCTAGAAGTAGGAAATATTCACCAATTGAAGTTAATAATCTTTTTAACATTGCGCTAAATTAGTGTTTTTTATTTTTATTTAATGATAATTAGCGCGCCTTTTTATCTCCATTAATCAACAAAAATATGGTTTTTAGTATGATGATAAAATCTAAACTGATGGTCCAATTTTTTACATAAAAAGAATCTGCCAAAATTCTTTTTTGCATTTCTATTTCAATATTACCAGCATCTCCGCGCAAACCATTTACCTGTGCTAAACCAGAAATACCTGGTTTTACAAAATTTCGTAACGAATATCTACCAATTTTATCCTTATAATAATCATCTACCAAAAGCATGTGCGGTCTTGGGCCAATGATGGACATTTCGCCCTTCAAAACATTGATGAATTGAGGCGTTTCGTCTAAACTCGTTCTTCTTAAAAATCTGCCAAATGGCGTAATTCTTTTATCGTTTTCGGCGGTTGTTTTGGTGCTGCTACTTCCATTTAAAACCATGGAGCGAAATTTCAAACAGTTAAAAACTTGTTCGTGATAGCCATATCTTTTTTGCTTAAAAAAAACGGGGCCTTTGCTACTAAATTTTATTCCTATTGCGATGAGTGGGAAAAGCCAAGATCCAATTAATATTAAAAAAAGCAGAGAAAATACGATATCGAAAGTTCTTTTTATTAAAAAATTAGAGAAATAATCTAGGGGAAATTTTGATTGTGTGAGAATGGGTTGCATCTCTACATATTCCAGATTATAGCGCAAAAAATTGTTTTGTATAATATTGGGCACAAGAGATATGAGAACTTTATTGATTTCTGCTTGGTGAAAAACTTCACTCTCAAAATCTTTATCAAAGGAAGTGTTTTCCGAAGGCAAGTAAAGTGTGTGTATGCCATTTTCTTTCCAAAATTTTACCAAATCTTCTATGTTATTTGGACCTTCGTACTTGAAAAATTTAAAGCCATAGTCCTTTCTTTGCTCCAAAATGTTTTTTAAAAGAATAGTAGATTCATTTTCGGAAAGAAACATAATATTTCTGTGGTTTAGGCCAAAAGTTCTAATGTATTTTAAAGCAAAAAATGAAAAAGATTTCACAAAAAATAGACATACAAATAGTGCTAAACCTATTAAAAATCGGTCTTCTTTTAGAAAAGGATTATTACTAATTTTTGCTAATAAAATAACACCCACAATAAATAGGAAAATGTGCGTTACAAGCCTTTCTAGATAAATTGTAAACGTTAAATTTCGGGGAATGGAGTATAATTTTGTTCTACCGCTCAATAAAATCCAAAATGAAATAAGTAAGAGTAAAGATATCGTATTTAGTTCAGTTAAGCCTTTTAAATAATGATAATCGTGTTTTCTTAGATAGGCGAATGCGAAAACACCTGATATCACGAAAATGTCTAGCAGGATAAATACAATCTTAAAATATCGGGAATACCGAAGTCTTTGCATCTAAAAGGTTTTATTAAAAAAATAAATTTACGGAATATTTAGATATTTATGCGTTTGCACAGAAACTTGCCATTTTGGATTTTTCATCACAAAATCCGTCATTTTAGGGTACATTTCCGCACGTTTGCTCCATTCGCTTTGCAGATAGAGTTTGCAGCCATCTTCTACTTTTTCTGCCTGTTCTTCTGCAAATTTGAAATCATTGTTATTAAAAATAATTACTTTTAATTCTTGCGCCTTTTTGTAAATTTCTGGCTTTGGGAGACCTGTTTTTTTCGGCGAAAGTGTTATCCAATCTAGAATGCCACTCATTTTGTATGCGCCAGAGGTTTCAATATGGATGGTGCATCCTAAATCTTTTAGTTTTTTCGTTAAAGGGTCCAAGTTCCACATCAGGGGTTCGCCGCCAGTTAGCACAATTGTTTTGCAATTTGATGCGGCAATTTCTGCAATTTTTTCGGTTTTCATTAAAGGGTGAAGATTGGGATCCCAACTTTCTTTCACGTCGCACCAGTGGCAGCCGACATCGCAACCGCCCAATCTTATAAAATAAGCAGCTTTTCCTGTGTGTGCACCTTCGCCTTGGATGGTATAAAAATGTTCCATCACAGGAAGTGAAATTCCTTTTTCTAGTTCTATCTTTTCTGAATCTGTCATTTGTTTTAAAAATCTACCGTCTTATCTTGAGTGAATATGCGTGAGGGAGTAGGCGGAACTCTTTTTTCTAATTTTTTTTTGTTAAAAAAAATTAGAAAAAAAGTGGGAGCCGGATACCGACTGCTTTTTTTTATGCGCAACAATTGTTTTAAAAAAAGCAGGCACGCCCAAAAATTAATCGTTGTACACTGATGTTTTGTAAGCTAAAAGTGTGTTTTTCAAGAGCATCGCTCTCGTCATTGGGCCTACGCCTCCTGGAACTGGTGTTATCCACGCTGCTTTTTCTGCACAACTTTCGAAGTCCACATCTCCTGTTAAATGATATCCTTTTTTGGAATCGTCATCAACCCGCGTAATTCCCACATCTACTATTATTGCGCCTTTTTTAATCATTTCACTTTTCAAAAAGTGGGGGTCTCCCAAGGCGGTGATTACTATATCTGCACTTTGTGTAAATTTCTCAATGTGTGGTGTATAACTGTGCGTGAGGGTTACTGTAGAATTTCCTGGGAAATCTTTTCTGCCCATTAAAATACTCATTGGTTTTCCTACAATTCTACTTCTGCCAATAATTACACAATGTTTTCCTTTTGTTTCAATGTTGTAGCGTTCTAGTAATGTGAGGATTCCAAAGGGCGTGGCTGGTAGAAATGTGTCCATTTCGAGTGCCATTTTTCCGAAATTTTCTGGGTGAAAACCATCCACATCTTTCCGCGGATCAATCGCCATAATTATTTTTTCTTGATCGATTTGTTTGGGAAGAGGTAGTTGCACAATAAAACCATCTACGGCTTTACTGTGATTCAGTTCATTAATTTTTTCTAAAAGTTCTGCTTCGGATACGGTTGCCGGAAATTTTAATAAAGAAGAAGTAAAGCCGACTTCTTGGCAATCTTTTACTTTACTGTTCACATAAGTTTTACTTGCGCCATTATTGCCTACCAATATTGCAACGAGATGAGGTGCTCGCTTTTTACTTTTTATTATTTTTTCTACTTCGGCTTTAATTTCGCTTTTTATTTCTTTTGAAACTTTTAAGCCATCTAATATTTTTGCCATATTTTTTTACTTATTTTTTTTATAGTAATTGATTAGCGCATTTGTAGAAGAGTCATGAGAGTTTACATGTTCGTCATCAATTAGTTTTGGAAGTATATTTTTGGCTAAAACTTTACCGAGTTCAACCCCAAATTGGTCAAAACTGAAAATATTCCAAATCACGCCTTGAACAAAAATTTTGTGCTCATAAAGTGCAATGAGTTGTCCGAGTGAAAAAGGATTTAATTCATGGAAAAAGATAGAGTTCGTTGGCGAATCTCCTGTGAAGATTTTATATGGAGCGAGTTTTGAAATTTCTTCGTCTGTTTTACCTTCTTTTTTTAATTCTTCAATCACTTCGTTTTCAGTTTTCCCGAACGCGAGCGCTTCTGTTTGAGCAAAGAAATTGGCCAATAATTTCACTTGATGGTCAGAAACAACATTGGCTGATTTCACATACGCAATAAAATCTGCTGGAATAAGTTCTGTTCCTTGATGTATAAGTTGGTAAAACGCGTGTTGGCCGTTGGTGCCTGGCTCGCCCCAAATTACAGGGCCAGTTTCGTATTCTACAAATTCGCCGTTTCTATCGATAGATTTTCCGTTGCTTTCCATATCGCCTTGCTGAAAATAGGCCGGAAAACGGTTTAAATATTGAGAATATGGCAAAATAGCATAAGTTTCTGCATCATAAAAATTGCGGTACCAAATTCCTAAAAGTCCCATTATCACTGGGATATTTTCAGAAAATTTCGCTGTTTTGAAATGTGTATCTGTGTCTTCTGCGCCTTTTAAAAGTTGCTCGAAATTATCATAACCAATAAATAGAACGATGCTTAAACCAATGGCACTCCACAAAGAATATCTACCGCCAACCCAATCCCAAAATTGGAAAATATTTTCTTCTGCAATCCCGAAATTTTTTACGGCTTCTATATTAGTTGAAAGTGCTACAAAATGCTTTTCAACATCTTCTAATTTTCCGTTTTTTAAAAACCAATCTTTTGCAGAATTGGCATTGGTCATTGTTTCTTGCGTGGTAAAAGTTTTAGATGCAATAATGAAAAGTGTGGTTTCTGGATTGAGATTTTTTAAAACTTCTGCAATATCATTTCCATCAACATTAGAAACAAAATGAACATTTAGTCTTGTTTTAAAATGTTTTAAAGCCGAACAAACCATCACAGGACCTAAATCTGAGCCGCCAATTCCGATGTTGACTACATCTGTAATTTCTTTTCCTGAAAATCCTTTGTGCGCACCAGAAATAATTTTTTCTGAAAAAGATTTCATTTGGTCTAAAACCTTTTTAATTTCAGGCTTAATATTTTCCCCATCTACCAAAATTGGCTCCGGAGAAAAATCGCGCAAAGCGGTATGAAGAACAGCGCGGTGTTCGGTTTCATTGATGATTTCACCGGAAAACATTGCTTTTATTGCATCTTCTAATTTGCATTCTTCTGCAAGATTGAGGAGAAGTTCTAAGGTTTTCTCGTCTATTAAATTTTTTGAATAATCAAATAAATAATTTTCTTTTTCAATAGAAAATTGTGAAAATCTTTCTGGATTATATTGAAATAAAGTGCGAAGTTCGAAATCATTTTGGGTAAAATGCGCTTCCAAATTTTGCCAAGATTTAGTTTCTAGAGGGTTTATTTTTGGGAACATTAGTTAAATTTTAAATTAGAAGTTTTATCGTTTTACATTAAAAATGCTGTTTAAAACCACAAATTTAGGTAAAAATAAAACCTCCGAAAAATTTCCGAAGGTTTAGTAATTTAATTGTAAGGTTTTTAGTTATTTCTCATCTGAAAACGATCTGAAGCGGCAGTTTCTGTAAATCGCTCGCGGCCATCATCACTTTTAAAACTGGGGTTAAAATCTAATACAAGGGCCAAATTACTTTTAGGCATATTCGGATTAAAATTATTTTTTACCCTTTTGAAAGAGCGAATAACAGCATAAGCAAAATCATTATTTACTTCTGGCAACACTTTCGGGTGAATAATTTTACCATTTTTATCCAAATCAAAATTTAAAATAAATTTGCCATTTACTTGATATTCTGAAGAAAAAGTGCTGAAATTATTTTGAACATCTTTCACCAGTTGCTTATCGCCACCTTTATAAACTTCGTTTAAATCTTTACTTTCAGGGGTAACTTTTACTTGTGAAAAGGCAAAAGCCGTCGTCAAAATAGCGCTTAAAAAAATCAACTTTTTCATATTTTTTATTTTGAGATAAATTTATTACTATTTTTTGATTTCATACTGAAATTTATCATTTTTTTTCGTATTTCTTTTGCGGTAAAAAAGGACAATTATTACACCAATTATAAGCAAAGGCCAAATGCTAAATAAGCCAACAATAATTTTCTGAATAAGATAAAAGCCTTCTACAAAAGCGTTTTTCACGTCATAAAAAAAATTAAATTTGTACTTGTTGTCAATATTTTTGGTATTGGTAATCGCAATTTCAGCAATTCTGATTTTTGGTTCTTTGATGTAAATTTTTACACTGCTGTATTTTAAATTGTCTTGCGTTATAAAATTTTGAACTTGCTGATAATTTTTCTCGCTTTCATTTTCGTTGGCGAGATTTACTTTTTTTTCAGTCGTTTTTAATTTCGCAATTTCTTGCCCATTTTTTTGCATTCTGTTACTTTCTAGTTTCGCTAATTGAATGTTTGCGGTAATGTCTTCAGCATAAATATTTCGTGCTTTTAGAAATAGTTTTTCATCATTAATGTATTGCAAAAAATCGCCCAATTTTTCTGTAGGAATGCGAACTTCCATACTATTTTCGGTTTGGTATTTTCTTATGAGCATTGCATTTTCGTCGGAAGTATTATAGGTTTCATCTGAAATTATTTCGGAGTTTAAAGAACTCAATGTCACAAATCCGCCGTTGTTTTTTAAATATTTTTCTATTTCTATGGTCGTTTTGTAAACATCTTTCACTTCCATATTCAAGTCAGCCGATTTTATGAATTTTTTACCGTCAATATTTTGTTTTGCAGCATAAGAAATACTATCGGAGACATTTTCACTAGATACAATTGCGCTGTCTGCGGCGAATCCGGAAGTGTTTGCAGTTTCTTGTTTTTTGCAGGCATTTAGAAAAAAAATACCCATTAAGAGGATCGCGATTTTTGTGTTGGAAACTTTCATAATATTTGGTTTTAAAATTATAAAAGTAAAGGTCGAAACCCACACGATAAAGCCTTTGTAAATGCTTTGTTTAAAACTTGTAAACTAGCAATTGTGTTGTAAATTATTGTAATTGAATAAGTTGTAAATTTATTGTAAAATAAATTATATTAAAAAAATTATAATGTCGACGATTAATCGAGATGAGAATTCCCCTCCTTTGGAGGGGTGGATTCGACTGAAAGGAGAAGACGGGGTGGTTTAAATGGAAAAAAACTTAGAAAAATTATGTTAATCTTTCTCCTCAATAGTAATTTTCTTACTGATTTTTAGTTTGCGTTTTGGCCGTTTCACTTTTACTTCTTCACCTAGAAGCGCTCCCCAAGGTTGTAATCCCTCTATTCTGTCTAAAATTATTTTTAAAATTGCCAAAAAAGGAATTCCTAAAAACATTCCAGATATGCCCCACAAACTTTCGCCTATTAAAATTATTAGAAAAGAAAAAAGCGCATTTATTTTCACTTTAGAGCCAACTACGAAAGGTAAAATAACATTGGCATCCAAAATATGAACACCAAAATAGCCAATCAAAACAAATAAAAATTTGGATGTTCCGCCCGTTGCAAAACTTATAAAACTGGCAAAAATAGCAGAAACAAAAATCCCCACATAAGGTATGACGTTTAAAAGACCTGTGAGCACACCTAAAAGTAAAGCATATTTAACTTCTAAAATCGTTAAAACTATACTTGTGAGCGTTGAAACTATAAATACCTGAAGAAAAAGCCCCGCGATATATTGTTTAATAATTTTACGAATTTCATTGGTAATATCTTGCACTTTTGGCTGATGTTCTTCGTGAAAAACACGAACTATAAATTTATACAAAGTACGTCGGTAATTGAGAATAAAAATAAAAAAAATACTACTGAAGATTACAAATGCCATACTACTAGAAAAAATAGCCAAAGTAGTACCCAGAATTATGGTGCTAGAAGATAAAATTTTATCGCCCGCCTCGTTTAAATATTTTAATTGCTTGCTAAAATTGATATGAAAAGTTCTAGAAACCCAAACCTGAAATTCAGTAAAAGATTCGTTGATTTGTTTTTGTAAAAGAGGTAAATCATCACTCAATCTTCCAAACTGATTTCCAAAAAAGTAGATGAGACCAGCCAGAAAAAATATTAAAATAAATACTGAAAATAAAGTAGAAAAACTTCTTCTGAATTTTAACTTTCGTTCTAGAAAGTTGGCAAATGGTAAAAATAATAGCGAAACTAAAAAAGCAAAAAAAAGTGGCGCCAAAATAGTTTTGCCGATATCTGCTAAATAACCCAAACAAAGAATACTCACCAAAGCAAGTGAAAGCCTGAGTAGAAATGGTAATTTTATTTTTTCTAACATTTTTTTATAGTACAAAAATATACTTTTATTGCGAAAATTATTCTATAATTTTTAAAATTATATCTAACTTAAAAGATTTACTTTCAATAAGTTAAATATGATTTTAGATCAGCATAAGTTTTTATTTTTACACTTTTCTTTTCTTTTCCTAAAACGCTTTCTATTTGCTTTGGAATAGGTAATTTTATATTTAAAGCGGGTTCTACAATGTCTAAAAATTTAATGGGATGCGCTGTTTCTAAAAAAATTCCTAGCGCATTTGGATGGTTTTCTAATTCTTTTTTTAAACCTAAAAAACCCACTGCGCCATGCGGATCTGCGATGTAGTTATTTGCTTTGTAAATCGTTTTCATCGTTTCTAAAGTTTCTTTATCAGAAAAACTATAGGAAGAAAAATCTTTTTTTAATTGCTCTAAATCATTATCATACATTTCTTGAATCCTGCAAAAATTACTTGGATTTCCCACGTCCATTGCATTAGAAATCGTGCTTTCTGACGGTTTTGGCTCATATAAACCATTTACCAAAAAACGCGGAACTGTATCATTAATATTTGTAGAAGCCACAAAATGTTTAATTGGTAATCCTAATTTTTTGGCTAAAATTCCGGCGCAAATGTTTCCAAAATTTCCACTCGGGCAAGAAAACACAAGCGGTTTATTTTGTTTTTTCAAATTTTTATAGGCAAAAAAGAAATAGAACATTTGGGGTAGCCAACGCGCAATGTTTATAGAATTGGCCGAAGTTAAATTTTTACTGTTTAAATCTTCATCTAAAAAGGCTTTCTTCACCATGTCCTGACAATCATCAAAAACACCGTCCACTTCCAGTGCCGTGATATTTTTTCCTAAAGTGGTCAGTTGCTTTTCCTGAATATCACTTACTTTTCCTGAAGGATATAAAATGACCACTTTTACACCTTCTACGTCCAAAAATCCGCTGGCAACTGCGCCTCCAGTATCACCAGAAGTTGCAACCAAAACGGTGTTCTCGTTGTCTTTTTTGTCTTTGTTAAAATAGCCCAAACAACGCGACATAAACCGAGCGCCGACATCTTTAAATGCCATCGTCGGGCCATGAAATAATTCCAAAGCGTAAATATTTTCTTCTACTTCTGCCAAAGGAAAATCAAAAGATAGGGTTTCGGCGATAATTTCTTTTAAAATTTCCGCTGGAATCTCATCTCCCACAAATTGCTGAATTACTTGAAAGGCAATTTCTTTATGATCTAAATTTTCGATATTATCAAAAAAAGTTTTCGGTAATGCTGTGATTTCTTCGGGAAAATACAAGCCTTTATCTGGCGCTAAACCGTCTGTTACAGCGTCTTTGAAGTTAACTTTTTTTGCATTGTGATTTAAACTGTAATATTTCATTTATTTAATGTAAAAAGTAAGTTTTCGTTTTTAGTTTATGGATTGGTGCTAATGATTTTGATGCCGTCTGGATTTATTTTTGAAACGTGAATTTCATAAGGAACGTCTAAGTCATCATAAATTTTCCCCATTCCCGCGGCAATCTTTTGTGCGATTTCATTTCCTCGGCATAATGAAAAAATAGATGGTCCGGAGCCAGAAATTCCTGCGCCTAAAGCACCGTTTTCTAAAGCAGAATTTTTAATTAAATTAAAACCTGGAATTAGTAAACTTCTAATTGGTTCTATAATTTCATCATGGAGCGAACGTCCGATTAAATCATAATCTTTTGTGTATAAACCTGCGACTAAACCGCCGACATTTCCCCATTGTGTAATTGCACTTTTTAAAGAAACGGTTTTTTTTAAGACGGAACGCGCATCGGAAGTTTTTAATTCTATTTGGGGATGAATCACCGTTGCAAATAATTCTTCAGGGCTTTCTATTCGGATAACATCTAAAGGGTTGGAACTTCTAACCAAAGTGAAACCGCCTAAAAGAGCCGGCGCGACATTATCTGCGTGTGCATTTCCGCTTGCAAGTTTTTCACCTTGCATGGCAAATTTTATAAGTTCTTTTCTTGTAAATGGTTTCCCCAGTAATTCATTAGCCCCGAAAACGGCGCCTGCAGAACTTGCTGCGCTGCTGCCAATGCCGCTTCCGGCTTTAATGTTTTTATAAATTTCGATTTCGAAACCAAAATCCGCTTCTACTTCCTCTAGCATTGCCAATAAGGAAACGCCGGCCACATTATTTTCCGTTTCTAAAGGTAAGTCTGCGCCTACAATTTTATTGATGCGAACGCCTTTTGTGTTAGATTTTTTTATAATCATTTCATCTCCTGCGGTGTCTAGACATAAACCTAAAACATCAAATCCACAAGAAAGATTGGCAATTGTGGCGGGGCAAAATATTTTTATTTCGTTCATAAGTGTTTTTATTATCGATCATTTATTTTTAAATAAATTATTAACTTAAAATCAATGACTTAAATTAAATATTTCCCATTCTAATTACGTCTGCAAAAATCCCCGAAGCAGTTACTGAAGCACCTGCGCCCGCACCTTTTATAAGCAAAGGCTGATCAACATAGCGATCTGTAAAAAATAAAACAATATTATCTTTTCCTTCTAAATTATAGAAAGGATGGTCTTTCGGGATAAGTTGCAAGCCCACGCTGGCTTTTCCATTTTCATATTGAGCGACATATTTTAAGCGAGAATCTTTGCTCAAAGCATTATTATAAAGTGCTTCAAAATGTGCTGAATGTTCAATTAATGAGGCGAAAAAATTGTCATTGTCTTCCGTTTTTAAACAGGCTTCTGGCAAAAAGGATTCGTTAGAAATTTCTTCGATATCCATTTTATGGCCACTTTCTCTAATTAAAATTAAAATTTTTCTAGCTACATCAATTCCGCTTAAATCAATCTTGGGATCTGGTTCTGTAAAACCTTGAACTCCGGCTTCTTTTACTACGTCGTGAAAAGAGTTTTTTTCATTAAAATTATTGAAGATAAAATTTAAACTTCCAGATAAAACGGCTTGTATTTTATTGACTTTGTCACCCGAAGCAACTAGATTTTTTAATGTATCAATGATTGGCAATCCAGCGCCTACATTGGTTTCATAAAGAAATGGAGCGTTATACTGACGCGAAATATTTTTTAAATTTATATAATTGCTATACTCAGATGCACAAGCAATTTTATTGCATGTTACAACGCCCACACTTTGGTATAGAAAACTTTCATACAATTTAGAAACACTTTCACTGGCAGTAATGTCCACAAAAATACTGTTGCGTAAATTATAGGTTTTAACTTTTAAAATAAAATCTTGATGATCTGCTTTTTCTCCCTTTTCATCTAGAAGATCATTCCATTTTTTTAGGTCAATTCCATCTTCGTCAAAGTACATTTTTCTGGAATTTGAAACTGCAATTAGACGAACATTTATTTTAAAATTTTCTTTTAAATATTTTTTTTGCTGTGCTATTTGTGAGATAAAGATTTTGCCCACGTTGCCAACGCCCATTACAAAAAGGTTTAATTGTTTGGTGTCTTCCTCAAAAAAGTTTTCGTGCAAAGAATTAAGTGCTTTTTTCACATCTTTTTCTTTAATTACAGCAGAAATATTTCTCTCAGACGCGCCTTGTGCAATTGCTCTAATGTTGACATTATTTTTCCCTAAAGTGCTGAACATTCTACCGCTTAAACCTTGGTGGTTTTTCATGTTTTCACCCACCAATGCAATAATGCACAAATCTTTTTCTACAATGCAAGGTTCGATTTTGTGTTGCGCTATTTCTATCTGAAAAGCATCATTAATCGCTTTTTCTGCAATTTCTGAATCTTCATTTAGAATACCGATACAGATGGAATGTTCGGACGAGGCCTGGGTAATAAAAATCACATTCACTTTTTCTTGAGAAAGCACCTCAAATAATCTTTTAGAAGAACCAGAAACCCCAATCATACCAGAGCCTTCCAGCGTAATCAAAGTAATATGATCTATGTGGCTGATGCCTTTCACAGGATTTGGCTTACTACTTGTTTTATCTGAAATGAAAGAGCCATTATTTTCTGGCTCAAAAGTATTTTTGATAATAATTGGAATGCCTTTCTGCAAAACTGGCTGAATTGTAGGAGGATACAAAACTTTTGCCCCAAAATGTGAAAGTTCCATCGCTTCTTGGTAAGACAATGTTTCGATGGCTTGCGCTTGCTTCACTATTTTTGGGTTCGCTGTAAACATGCCATTTACGTCCGTCCAAATTTCTAATTGATCTGCATCTAAAGCAGCTGCAAAAATGGCCGCAGAGTAATCTGAACCACCACGTCCTAAAGTGGTATTTATTCCATCTTCGGATCTCGCAATAAAACCTGGCAAAACAGTGATCTGATAATTATTTTCGGCAAAAAAATCTGTGATCAATTTATTGGTTTTTTCAAAATTCACGATTGCTTTTCCGTGCTGATTATTTGTTTTAATTAAATCTCTACTGTCCTTATAAATGCTGTTTTTGTTGTCTTGTTTTATCGCTTCGGAAATAATAAATGAAGATAATAATTCGCCAAACCCTAAAATAGTATCAGAGGTTCTTTGTGTTAATTCTCTTAAGAGAAAACAGCCATCTAATAGTGTTTCAAGATGATTAATAAGTCTTTTAACTTCGCTTAGTGGACTGCTTTGTGCGCCTACAGGAAGTAATTCTTTTAAAGCATCTAAATGTTTTGCTTCAATTGTTTCTAGTAAATCTTTGTAACTTTCGTCTGCAACTGCGGCTTTTTTGGCCGCGAGAGACAATAAATCTGTTACTTTACTAAAAGCAGAAACTACTATTACTGTTTTTTCGTCCTTTGCTTGATTTTTAATTATATCTACTACGCGCTTAATGTTTTCTGCATTGGCGACCGACGTGCCGCCAAATTTTAAAGTTTTCATCGTGATTGTTTTAGTTATGAAGTCATAAAATTGTGCTTTACTTTAAAAAAAAGTAAAAAATGGAATGGATTATATTTAAAATGAAACCCCTTAAGGGGTAATAAATGTAGCAGTACACTCTGTGGAAATAGTAATTCCCAAGTAAATTGTAATTTGAATTTCGCGTATGTTTTGTTTTACTGCCATTTTTAAAAGTCAAAAGTACATTTTTTATTTCAAAAATAAACCACCAAAAAATTATTTTTTTCGGTGGTTTTCAATTTAATTTTTAAGAAAAATTTACTTTTCTAAGGCTAACTCTATTACTTCACTCATTCTTTCGATGTAATTAATTTTTAGATTTTTTAAATAATCTTTTTTAATTTCTTCTACATCTTTTCGGTTGGCTTCGCAGAGAATTACTTCTGTTATGCCGGCGCGATTTGCTGCTAATAATTTTTCTTTGATACCGCCAACTGGCAATACTTTTCCTCTTAAAGTAATTTCACCGGTCATTGCCAAATGAGATTTTATTTTTTTATTTTTAAGACTCGACACTATTGACGTGAGCATCGCAATTCCTGCCGAAGGACCGTCTTTTGGTGTGGCACCTTCTGGCACGTGAATGTGGATGTTATTTTTCTGTATTTGTTCTGAAGAAATTCCCAATTCATCATGTTTCGCTTTGATATATTCTAAAGCAATTGTAGCAGATTCTTTCATTACATTTCCGAGGTTTCCGGTCATTGTTAAGTTTCCTTTGCCTTCGCTCAAAATACTTTCAATAAATAAGATATCGCCACCAACGCTCGTCCATGCTAAGCCTGTTACCACACCCGGAACATCGGTAATTTCTGATAAATTTTTAGGACGAGGAATGCCGAGAATTTCATCTACTTTTTCAACTGTTATTTTTGCATTATAATCCTTTTCCATGGCTGTTTGCAAGGCAACCCAACGACAAATAGCGGCTAATTTTTTCTCTAAACTTCTCACACCGCTTTCAGATGTGTGTGCATCAATAATGTGTTTTAATTCTGCAACTCCAAGTTTTAGAGATTTTGCGGTCAGTCCGTTTTCTTTTAGTTGTTTTTTAATTAAATGCTGTTTAGCGATTTCAATTTTTTCTTCTAAAGTATAACCCGCAATTTGTATGATTTCCATTCTATCTAAAAGCGGCGTTTGTATCGTCGAAAGCGAATTTGCTGTGGCAATAAACATTACTTTAGATAAATCGTAACCCATTTCCAGGAAATTATCATAAAAATTATTGTTTTGTTCAGGATCTAAAACTTCTAGTAATGCAGAACTTGGATCGCCGTGCGCACCAGTTCCAATTTTATCTATTTCGTCTAAAACAATAACCGGATTTGAAGTTCCTGCTTTTTTAATAGATTGCAAAATTCTTCCTGCCATTGCACCAATGTAAGTTTTTCGGTGTCCACGAATTTCGCTCTCATCGTGTAAACCGCCTAAAGAAAGACGAATGTATTTTCTACCTAAAGCATCGGCAATCGACTTTCCAAGAGATGTTTTACCAACTCCGGGAGGGCCTACAAGACATAAAATTGGCGATTTCATATTATTTTTTAATTTTAGAACCGCCATGTGTTCTAAAATTCTTTTCTTAATATCTTCTAAACCGAAATGGTCTTTTTCTAAAACTTTTTCTGCTTTTATAATATCGAAAACATCTTTAGTGTAATTTTCCCAAGGTAAATCTGTGAAAAAATCAAGATAATTTCTTTGTACATTATAGTCTGGCGAATTGGGATTTTGGCGCTGTAAACGGTTTAGCTCTTTTTGAAAATGATTTTCAACTTCATCGCTCCATTTTGTATTTTTGGTTTTTAGCAACAATTCTTCTACGTCAGATTCTGGCCCACCGCCCAATTCTTCTTGAATCGTTCGAATTTGCTGATTTAGAAAATATTCTTTTTGCTGTTTGTCTAAATCTTTACTTGTTTTTTGATGGATTGCATTTTTGAGTTCCAATTTTCGGAAATCTTCGTGCATTAATTCATAACACTTGTGCGCGCGTTGCAAAAGATTTTTTTCTTCTAATAAACCTTGCTTTACAGAAGAAGCAAAATTGGCATTGGTGCAAATAAAATTCAGCAAATCCTCATTATGATTCATATTTCTAATTGCAAAAGTCGCCGCATTTGGAATATTGGGATCTATTTCAATTATTTTTAAAGCTAAATCTTTAATGTTATCAATCAAAGCTTCAAATTCTTCTTTGTTGCGAGAATTAGTGTCTTTTAAATTAGTAATTTGCGCCTGAAAATAGGGTTTTGTTGCCGTATAATTTTTTATTTTAAATCTTCCAATTCCACGAGTGATAGCAGTAATATTGCCTTCTGGAAGTTTGATGATTTTAATAATTTTTGCAATTGTTCCGACTGTGTACAGGTCCTTTTGCACAGGATTGTCAATATCGCTATTTTTTTGGCTAATGATTCCAATCAATTCATTATTGCTTTGGGCGGTTTCTAATAAATTTTTAGAAATTTGTCGGCCAGCAGTAATGGGGATCACAACCTTTGGAAACATAACCATGTTTCGCACGGGCAAAATGGGAAAAATGGTTTGGTTTTCATCATTTGGCGGCAATTCGCGCTCGTCAATTTCTTCAGCTACAATGCTGAAACCATCGTCTAAAATATCGCTAAAGTCTAAATCTTCAAATTCTTTCATAGTCTGTGTAATGACAAAATGTCATTTTTTAAAAATTTTATTTAAGTCAAATCTAAAAATAGGGTTTTAGATGTTGCGCAATCAATTCTTTTGCAATGTAGCCAATTCTTATGCCAATGAAAATAATGAATATTATTGCGTCAATATTTCCAGTTTAAAATAATAGAAAACCCGAAATAGTCTGCTTTTAAAGAACGTGCGTCTCGCTATTTAAAGATTTACTAAAGTATATTTAATGGACGCTTGCGAGGGCTTTTTCTAAAAAAATACCAATAAAAAATTCTAAAAGTTTTATAATATTTTAAAAATGTGTATTTTCGCGGATTGATTATAACTAAATAATAAACAGAAATGGCAGTTTTAGGAGAGATTAGAAAAAGACCTTGGCTTTTGATGGGTGCAATTGCAGTGGCGCTTTTGGCGTTTTTAGTAAACCCACAAAGTTTAAATAAAGTTTTTGGGAAAAACCCCGATGTTTTGGGAAAGGTAAATGGTGATGCCATTACGAGAGAAGCGTATAATGATCAACTTTTTGTGCTTCAAAATCAAGCAAAACAACAGGGGCAACCAGATACAGGTTTGGAGGAACAAGCTTGGCAAATGATGGTACAAAGTAAATTGATTGAGCAGCAGTTCAAAAAAATGGGACTTCAATTAACAGATGATATGTTTTGGAGTCAACTGCAATTTGACCCAATGTTTGCAAAAAATAAAGAAAATTTTGATGAAAAAGGTAACTTTAAAACACAAGAAATAAAAGGCCAAATTGATGATTTGGAAAAAAGTGGAAATATAGAAGGTCTTAATAATTGGAAAAAAGTGAAAAAAGCCATCGAATATAGAATGATGGCGCGTCAACTTTTTGCAAATGTTTCTAACGGTGTTACAACTAGCAAAAAAGAAGTAGGACAAATGGTGAAAATGCGGGATGAAAATGCTGTGATTGATTTTGTAAAAGTAGATTATAATACTTACATGCAAAAAAATCCGATAAAAGTTACAACTGAAGATTTGGCTGCCTATATCAAAAAGCATCCTATTTTATTTAAAACAGATGCGTCTAGAAATTTAGGACTTGTTTATTTCCCCGCTTCGCCGAGTGCAGAAGATGATGCTGAAACCTTGAAAGAAATTACAAAATTATATACTGGTGGTACAGATGCAAGCAACGGAACAGAAAATTTTCAGAATACGAAAAACGATTCTATGTTTGTTTCCCTTAATTCTGATTTGCAATATACGCCGCAATATTTTGCGCTAAACCAATTGCCATTGGGTGTAAAAGATAAAATTGCAGGTGCAAGTGTTGGCCAATTTTTTGGTCCATACAAAGAGCAGAACTTATATGTGGTAACGAAATTGTTGGATAAAAAACCTTCAGATTCCACGCTTTCTCGTCATATTTTAATTTCTTACAAAGGCAATCAAGCAGCCGGAACTGCAACAAGAACAAAAGAAGAGGCGAAAAAATTAGCAGATTCTATCGATGCAGTTGTAAAAGCAGATCCTTCAAAATTCACTGAGTTTTTAAAATATTCCGCAGATCCAAATTCTGCTGCACAAGGTGGAAGTGTGGGCTGGACGACACCTGCAACACCATTCGTAAAACCATATTTAGATTTTCTTGCTAGCCACGGAAAAGGCGCAACAGGCGTTGTAGAATCACCTTACGGTTATCATATCATCAATATTGAAGATAAAAAATCTGGTGCAATGACTTATAAATTGGCCAATTTGGTGAAAGAAATAAAATCTTCCGATAAAACTGAAAATATAGTTTATAGAAATGCAACCAAGTTTATCCAGCAAGTTCAAGGGAAATCTTTTAATGATTTTGCAAATATCGCCAAGAAAAACAATTACAAATTTTCTAATCCGAAACAAGTAAAAAGGTTTGACGGAAAACTGCAAGGTATTGGGACCGATCAAGATAGTGATGTTATCGTTTGGGCCTTTGATAAAGATCGCAAAAAAGGAGATACTAATATTTTTACTGTAGAAGGAACTGGTGACAAAATTGTAGCGTATGTTAATGGCTTGCAAGAGGCCGGAACAGCCGATCCAGAAAGTGTTCGCGATCAAATAGAACCTTTGGTAATGAATGAATTGCTCGGTAAAAAAATTGCTGAAAAAATAAATGCTGCCAAACCAACTTCTTTAGACCAAGTTGCTAAAATGTTTGGTGTTGCGAAAAGTACAGCAACAGTAAACGTTCTTAACCCTCTAATTGCCGGTGCGATGGAGCCGAAAGTGGCAGGTGCTGCATTTGGTGTAGGAAACAATAAAATTTCTAAACCAGTTGAAGGAATGACGGGAGTTTATGTTG
The DNA here is from genome assembly GCF_900108025.1 of Halpernia humi. Classification (GTDB taxonomy): domain Bacteria; phylum Bacteroidota; class Bacteroidia; order Flavobacteriales; family Weeksellaceae; genus Halpernia; species Halpernia humi. Next base: position 853,881 of record NZ_FNUS01000001.1, on the reverse strand, counting down.
TTCAAAGAAAATCTGTGGAAACAAACAAACAACCTGGAGATGAAAAGCAAATGACAGAAAGTATTTCGAAACAAAATTCTCAACAATTTGTACAAGCATTTCTTAAGAGTTTAGAAGACAATGCCGATATTAAAGATTATAGAATTGAAGTGATGGGAAAAACACAAACACAACAATAAATTTTATTAATATTTCTTTTAAAAACGGCTATACGCCGTTTTTTTTATATCTTACATCAGCACCAGAATTTTTAATTTTAAAGTAAAAAATACTATATTTGTTAATTCAAAAAAAATAAATGAAATTTTCAAAAGAACTTAAAGCAGGCCTCATTGCATTACTTGCAATCGTGGGTTTCATTATACTATTTCAGTTTATGAAGGGTAAAAATCTCTTTACTACAGATAACGTTTATTATGTAAAATATGATAATGTTGAAGGTTTAGCGGTTTCAAATCCCGTTTCCATTAATGGGCTAAAAGTAGGGCAAGTAGGCGCAATAGAACCAGTTACTTTGCCAAATGGTAAAATATATTTCGTAGTAAAAATAACCATCGATGATGGTTTTGTATTTTCAAAAAAATCCACTGTTCAGATTTTCGAACCTGGCCTAATGTCTGGAAAAGAAATGCGGATACAATTGGCTTATGGACAACCACAAGCCAAAGATGGCGATACTTTGGCAGGAGATTTCCAGCTTTCTATGATGAACTCTATCTCATCACAATTAGCCCCAGTAAAAGACCAAGTACAAAGCGTGCTAAAACAAGTGGATTCTCTTGCGGCAAATACCAATCAATTATTAAATGAGAAAAATCGGCGAGAAATTAGCACATTATTAACTAATCTAAATAGAACTGTATTATCTTTTGAAAATACGTCAAAAGAAACCAATGCGCTGCTAGCAAGCACAAATCCTCGCGTAGAAAAAGTATTAGATAACGCCAATTTACTAACTTTAAGTGCAAAAAGCACAATAGATAAGTTCGGAACTAAAGCAGATGAGTTAGATGTAAAAAAATTGAATAATACGATTGATAAACTAAGCATCACCGCAGACAAATTAAATGGTGTGATTTCTGGAATTCAAAATGGCAAAGGTTCTTTAGGGAAACTTATGCAAGATGATCAACTTTACGACAACTTGAACAAAACTTCGGCAAACTTAAATAGTTTAATAGAAGATTTGAAAGCAAACCCGAAACGCTACATTAATTTTTCAGTTTTCGGCAAAAATACTAAAGATTAAAACCTTTTTTGATATGGCCTATATTTCAAATATTATTTTCTTTATTGCAATAGCAGTTGGTTTCGGTCTTTTTGCAAAAAGTTTGCGCGAAATTTATCGCAATATCAAATTGGGTAAAAAGATTGATAGAAATGATAGACCTTCAGAACGATGGGCGACCATGGCGAAAATTGCTTTAGGCCAAACAAAAATGGTAAAAAGACCTATAGCAGGCATTTTACACATCATTGTTTATGTCGGTTTTATCATTATTAATTTCGAACTTTTAGAAATTCTCATTGATGGTTTATTTGGAACACACCGGTTTTTAGCCGGGATTTTTGGCCAAAATATTTATGCATTATTCACCGCAACTTTAGAAATCTTAGCAGTTCTCGTGATCGTTGCAGTCGTTTTATTTTTCATCAGAAGAAACTTTTATGGCATCAAAAGATTTCAAATGAAAGAACTTTTTGGGTGGCCAAAAGACGATGCAAACTGGATTTTGGTAATAGAATTTGCTTTGATGATTGCTTTTCTTACAATGAACACCTCCGATTTGGTTTTGCAGCAAAAAGGGGCATTAGCGGTTCACGGTAGTTTTCCATTTAGTTCAAATGTTTTAGCGCCATTTTTTCAAAATTTTAGTGTAAATACTTTAGAAATTTTTGAGCGTTCCGCTTGGTGGTTTCATATTCTGGGCATTTTATTTTTTATGAATTACCTTTATTATTCTAAACATTTACATATTATTTTAGCCTTTCCAAATACGTGGTATTCTAAATTAAAACCGAAAGGCGAGTTGGATAATCTAGATTCTGTTACCAAAGAAATAAAACTCATGATGGATCCAAATGCCGATCCTTATGCCGCCCCGCCAGAAGCAGATCCAAATGCAATTCCAGAGAAATTTGGTGCCAATGATATTTTTGATTTAAACCAAGTACAATTATTAAACGCTTATTCTTGCACAGAATGTGGACGATGCACATCTGTTTGCCCCGCAAATATTACAGGAAAAAAACTCTCGCCGCGAAAAATAATGATGGATACGCGAGACAGAATAGAAGAAGTTGGCAAAAACATCAATAAAAATGGAAAATTTATTGATGACGGTAAAAAATTAATTAATGATCATATTTTACCAGAAGAAATTTGGGCTTGCACAACTTGCAACGCCTGCGTAGAAGCCTGCCCGATTCTCATAGATCCACTTTCTATTATCGTAGAAATGCGGCGGTTTTTGGTGATGGAACAATCTTCCGCGCCAAGCGAACTAAATCTTATGATGACCAACGTAGAAAATAATGCCGCGCCTTGGCAATTCAACCAAGCAGATCGTTTAAATTGGGCGAAAGAGTAAGTTTTATTAGAAAATTTTCAGTTTTAATTTTATTTTAAAAATGCCAGAAATAATGTCTTTCCAAGCAAAATATGCCAATGATTTTAAAACTTTAAATACCGCTTGGTTAGAAAAATATTTCGTTGTTGAACCTTATGACGAAGAAGTACTTTCAAATCCCCAAAAGTATATTTTAGAAAAAGGTGGAAACATTTATTTTGCTGTAGAAAACGGAAAAGCAATCGGAACTTTTGCTTTAATGTATAATGAATATGGCGAATTAGAATTTACAAAAATGGCCGTTGATGAAACTGCACAAGGAAAAGGCTATGGAAATTTGTTAATGCAACATTGCATAGACGAAGCAAAAAAAATGAAATGCGAAAATCTATTTTTATATTCAAATACAAAATTAGAGCCCGCAATTAATTTATATCGAAAATTCGGATTTGACGAAATTCCCGTAGAAAAATCTGAGTATGCAAGATGTAATATTAAAATGATTAAAAAGATTTAAGATTAATCCAAAATTTATAATTTAAAAAGAAATGGATTTCAACATAAAAACAATGGCAGAATATGCCGCCGAAGGAAAATCACCAGAAATTCTATTTTTTGTAGGCTGTATGGGTAGTTTTGATGATCGTGCTAAGAAAATTACCAAAGCGTTCTGCAAAATTTTAAATAAAATAGGCGTAGAATTTGCCGTTTTAGGACAGGAAGAATCCTGCAATGGCGATCCTGCAAAACGCGCTGGTAACGAATTTGTTTTCCAAATGATGGCGTTTACCAACATCGAAATAATGAACGGTTATGGCATAAAAAAAATTGTAACCGCTTGCCCACATTGTTTTAATATTTTAAAGAACGAATATCCAGAATTAGGCGGTAAATATGAAGTATTGCACCACACGCAATTTCTAAAAAAAATGATGGAAGAAGGCCGCTTAAAAATTGAAGGCGGAACTTTTAAAGGAAGAAAAATCACCTTTCACGATCCTTGTTATTTAGGAAGAGCAAACGGAGAATATGAAGCACCAAGAATGCTTTTGCAAAAACTAGACGCAGAATTGGTAGAAATGAAACGCTGCAAAAGCAACGGCCTTTGCTGTGGAGCAGGTGGCGCGCAGATGTTTAAAGAACCAGAACCAGGAGATAAAGACATCAACATCGAACGCACCGAGGAAGCACTAGCAGAAAATCCTAAAATTATCGCCACAGGTTGCCCATTTTGTAACACAATGATGACGGACGGCGTAAAACATTTTAATAAAAACACGGAAGTTGAAGTTCGTGATATTGTAGAACTTTTGGCTGAGGCGGAAGATTTATAATGAAAAGCAAAATACCATATTTTTTTATGGTTTCTGGCGTTTTATTATTTGCCGGAAACCTTTGGTCGGCTAATTTTGAAACGTCAAAATTAAATTATTTTAGCACCGCTTCAAGTGTCTTAATCGTGCTTTTGGGCTTTGTAGAATTAAAAAAGAAAAAAAATGAAAATTGAAGACGCTACTTCTGTTGAAGTAAATGATTATAGAGTGATTGTCTTTCCCGCTTCGCGCCCTTTCACAGCGCTTGAAGCCAAGAAAATTACAGAATATTTATATGATTTTTTGCCCACTTGGGCTGCGCACGGAAAACCGCTTTCCGCTTCGTTTAAAATTGAAAAAAACCAGTTTGTTGTGGTTTGCGTGGATGAAGATAAAGAATTGGCTTCCGGCTGTTCTATCGATGCTTTAAGCGGAATTATGAGAAATCTTGATGGCGAATTTCAATTAGGATTTTTTGACCGAATGAAAGCCAGTTTCATAGAAAATGGGGAAGTAAAAACCTTAAAATTACAAGATTTTCGCGCCAAAATAAAAAGTAGAGAATTATCAGATGATATCGAAGTTTTTGATTTTTCTAAAGACTCTTATCTTAATTTTTTAAATGAATTTCTGCTGCCTTTGAAGGAAAGTTGGGCTAAAATTTATCTAGATTAAAATTTTATTTAAAATCTTTTTCATTGAAGCGGACTTCAAATAAACTTTTCGGGATTTCCATTTCGTCAAACGTTGAACTTTGAATTTTTTCTTTAATAAAAACCGCACATAAGGTATTTTTCGGATGGTAAAGCCATTTTCGATTTTCTATTCCCACGCCATCTAAAATTGCCCTGAAGACTTCAAACCTTATTTTCTGTGGATTATAGGCGTAATCATGCCAAACCACAATCGTATTTTCGTGAGTTAGATGCTGAAAAACTTTTTTGGTGTCATTTAAAACCATCTCATAAGAATGATCGCCATCAATGAAAATTAAATCATATTTCTTGTCGAGTCCTGCGAAATTAAAATCTTTGCTATTGCCATCCAGATGAAGAATTTTGTCATTCTTTTTTGAAAGTATTCCGTGCTGTTCAGCATATTTTGCTCTCCAACCCAAAGCTTTCATTTCTTGTTCGGATAAATTCATCGTGGTGCAATCATCAATTTCTTTTGAAACATTATACACACTTTCTCCCCTCCAAGTACCAATTTCGAAATATGAATTCACATTTTCTCTCCCGGCGAGCGCCTTTAGCAAATGTAAATCCATTATTAGTGAACTACCATCATTTAGGAAACTTTCAATTGGCGGCGCACTTTTTTGCTGCAAGTCTTTTATTTCAATTTGCGGTAAAGCGACAAAATTGCCGTACTTTTGTATGAATTTTTCTTGTTGTATTGCATTATTTGTGAGTGTGATGTTGATTAAGCTTGGTTCTTTAATTAATATTTTAATAAAAGACAGAATTTTTTTAAATTTAACAATCATTATTTTAAATTTTCATAAATAAGTGAGTTGCCAAAGATAGTACATATATAAAAATATTGAAAAGAAAAAAAATACTCTTCATTTCATCTTGGTTTCCGAATAAGTTGGAACCTACAAACGGCAATTTTGTGCAACGCCACGCTGAAGCCGCTGCGCTTTATAATGACGTGGAAATTCTGCATGCCATTGGCGACTTTAACCAAAAAGAAAAATTTTTATTTGATGATAAAATTGTGAACGGACTGCGCACGCTTATCGTTTACTATAAAAATTCTCGCAATCCTTTGCGTAATTTTCCGCGCCGGATGTTGGCATATAAAAAGGGTTTTGTTAAAATGCAGAAACCAGATTTAGTGCACGCGAATGTGTTGCACAATTCCATGTTTTTCGCAGTTTATCTTAAAAAAAAATATAAAATTCCGTTTGTAATTACCGAGCATTGGACGGCGCTCAGAGAAATTAATCAAAATAAAACACCATTTAAAATAAAAAAAACTGCGCAAATAATTGGCAACTGTGCAGATTATATTTTACCAGTTAGCCAAGATTTACTTAAAGGTTTAGAAAATTTGGGCATAAAAACCAAATTGAAAGTCATACCAAACCTAGTAGATACAAGTCTTTTTTTTCCTAAAAAAAACGAAAATCCAGAATTTACTTTTATTCATATTTCAAACTTAATTCCTAGAAAAAACGCCGATAAAATATTAAATTCTACTTTAAATATATTAAAATTAGGATACAAAGTAAAATTAAAAATTGGTGGAGACGGTGACTATTCTAAATTACTAGAAACAGTAGAAAAGTCTGAATTTAAGGATAAAATAGAAGTATTTGGCACGCAAACTTTACCCCAAGTTGCAGACAAGATGAAAAATGCAGACTGTTTTATTTTATTTAGTGAAGATGAGAATCAACCCTGTGTTATTGCTGAAGCGTTTGCTAGTGGCATAAAAGTAATTTCTACAAATGTGGGTGGGATATCTGAATTTTTTCCTGAAGATTTTGGCATACTTTTGCAGAATAGCGATGAATCTGGACTTGAAGCGGCGATGATAGAGATACTTAAGCAGCCTAAAAATGAATTTCAAAATAAAATGCAAGAATATGCTAAATTTACTTTTTCAATCGAAACAATAGCAAGAGAATTTTCAGAAATTTATGAACAGGTTTTAAAGTAATGACAGGCTTTTCTATACATTTATTTAAAAATGAAGTTTCAATTTCCACAAATTTTCCCGTGGGAAATGATAGTTTTTTAATTGATAATGAAGATTTTAAAATTGGTATCGAAGGTTTAATATTAAATAAAACGCAACTTCTTAATTCAAAATCCATAGATTTTCATAGATTTTTTTTAGAACTCATTAAAACTAAAAACGTAAAAGCAATTGAAGTTTTAGAGGGTGAATTTCGAGGATTTATTTGGAATAAAAGGGCGAAAGAAATTTTAGTTTTCACCAATCCAACGTCCACTCAACGCTTGTTTTATACAAAAAAAGATGATCAAATTTTTATAGATTCTTCTTTGCTCCGTTTAGATAAAACCTTAAAATCACAAAATATTTTCTCTGAACCAAATATTGATGCGCTTTATCAAATTTTAGTTTGTATTAATATGTTGGAAGATTCTACGCCGCTAAAAGAGGTTTATAAATTAGAAGATGGTCATTTTCTAAAAATTAATATTGAAACTAATACTCTTGAAAAATCAGATTATTTCAATTTAAAAAACACCGCTTATTTCAAAGGTTCAGAGAAAGATGCGCTATTTGAAACCGATCGAATTTTTACTGAAGCCATAAAAATGGAATATGAAAAAGATTTAGAATATGGTTCTATTTCGCTTTCCCTTCTGAGCGGCGGTTTAGACAGTAGAGTAGCGCTACTTTATGCTTTAAAAAACAATTATAAAACCTCTGCGTTCTGTTTTTCGCAATCAGGCTATTTGGATGAAACAATTTCAAAAAAAATAGCCAAAGATTTTGAAATTCCCTATGAATTTGTGCCTTTAAATGGTGGAATTTTTTTAAAAAATATTGATGAACTTACCGCAATTTCGGAAGGAACTTGTCTTTTTACAGGCGGTATTCATGCGAATTACGCCATAGAAAAGCAACAAAAGAATGATTTCAAAATTTTCCACAGTGGGCAAATTGGTGATGGAATTTTAGGCGGATTTAATACAAAACCGTACAAATATAAGGGAGATCTCAAAAAGATAGTTTACAATGCTGAATTTTTGCCAAAAATTGAAGCCCATCTTCAGAATATTTTAAGAAATTATGAACGAGAAGAAATGTTTTATTTTAGAAATATTGCTTCTAACAGAACGGTTTTGGGCGCGCAGGTTTTTCAGAAAAAAGCCTATCAAACTTCGCCTTTTATGACAAAAGATTTTATAAAATTGGCGGTCAGTTTACCCGAAAATTGGAAAATTAATCAAAAATTTTATTTGAAATGGATTGCTGAATATTGCCCCAAATCTACGGAATATATTTGGGAAAGAACGTTGCTAAAGCCCAATGCAGCGTGGAAAACAAAGTTTGGAGATTATTATAAAAAAATAAAATACGATATTATTAAAGGTAAAATTCTGGGGAGAGAAGGTGAGATTAAAATGTGTCCGTATCAATTTTATTATGATAATAGTAAAGTTTTAAAAAATAGTTATGAAACTTATTTTTCTGAAAATCTGGAGCGTTTAAATGCGTTCCCAGAGTTGCAAAAAGATGTGCAAACCTTGTTTTTAAAAGAAGACTTTTATGCAAAAGCGCAAGCTGTAAATATTTTGTCTATTTTCAAACTCTATTTTTAAAGATGAAAAATCTACAGGCATTTCTTCGAAATTTCATCAGCAACCAAGGGCAATACGTTTTTTTTTCTCTTTTTATTGCGAAAGTTTGTGCTTTTGCAGGTTCTATTTTTACAATTCGTTTGCTTCCGATGGCAGAATTTGGAACTTTAAGTTTGGTAATTTCGGTTTTTAGCATTTTTGCTGCGTTCAATGGGATGGGCAGCCAGCAAAGTTTGCTGCGTTTCGGTTCTATGGAATCTGATAAGGTTTCTAGAGAAAAATTAACGAAATATTTGTTTAAATCTGGTTTCTATTATCAACTGTTACTCACTGTTATATTTTTGGGAACAGCCATTTTTTTTGTTTCGAAATATGAAGATATTATTTTAATTTTTATTTTTTTTGGGATTAGGCTTATTGGTTTTTATTTTTTAAGTCATATACAATCTGAACTTCGCATTAATGGCAAAAACCGCAGTTTTGCTTTAGTAAATAATGTCGTGAATATTTCTGGTTTGTTTTTTATTTTGTTTTTTACTTATTTTTTAGGATTAAAAGGCTATTTAGTTGCAGTCGCCATTTCGCCGTTTATCGCCTTGTTTTGGTATCAAAAAAGTGCTTTTAAATTTAAAGGTATTTCTGAAATTTTAAACAAAAAAGAAATTTGGAGTTATGGTTTTCATGCGTCTGGTACTGCTTTGATGAGCGATGCGCTTTTTTCTGCAGATATTTTACTTTTAGGTTTTATGATGAATGGCGATGCCGTTGCGCATTACAAAGTAGCGCTCTTAATTCCTGCAAATATCACGTTTTTGGCCGTTACTTTTATGCAAAGTGATTTTCCTGTATTGGCAAAAAATTATTCTAACAAAACATTTTTGAGCGATTATATTCGTAATTATTATAAAATTTTTATTCCGATTTGTATTTTAATATTTACGGTTGGGTTTTTATTTAGAGATTTTATTTTAAATTCTTTTTTCGGAAAAGAATATGCGGATAATGCAGTGCTTTTTTCTGTTTTTTTGTTTGTGTTTTGTTGCAATATGCTGTTTAGAAATCTTTTTGGGAATCTGCTTTCTGCCGTAGGAAAAATGAAAATTAACACTGTTGTGTCATTTTCTGCCTTAGTTTTAGTCACGATTTGTGGTTTTATTTTGGTACCGAAATATGGTATTTTGGGAATGGGTTTTAGCCTGGGGATTACACTTTTGTTTACAGGATTGGCGTCTATGATTTTCTTTTTTAATTATTTAAAAAAATTGCGTTAGTTTTAAAATTGGTTTTATTTTTTATAATAATTTTTATAAAACAATTCTGAATTCAATTTTATTTCCTTTCAAAATAAAATTATCTTTGCACCAATGAAAAATGTATTTTTTATTTTGATGATTATTGGTTTCGCTGCTTTTTCTTGCCGCGGAAATGAAGAAGATGTGCAGAATATCGATCAGGTGGTGAATCTCTATATTAAAGATGCTACAGGTAAAGATTTATTGAACTCTAAACTTACTGGATCGTTTTTTAGTGTGGCGTTAGTAGATTTAAACGCCGAGAGAGACAATGTCCCGATCAGTTCTTTTTCACTTCTGAAAGATGCAGATACCGTAAATTATATAGATTATGCTGCAGGAGCAGTTCGTATTTTGACGGATTCTGTGAGTGCCACAAATAAGACTTACGAGTCTGATTTTTATATTAATTTAACGAAAAAGATAGATTCGGTAAATTCTACACTAGATACAGACACAGTTAAAATAGAATATTCGTGGTCGCCGACGTTATTTCAGATTTCAAAATTGTATTACAATGGAAAGTTGAAATTTACAAAAGTGGCAGGCGAGCCAAACGTAGTTACAATTATTAAATAAATTTAAAAAAAGGGATTTAATTTTAATTAAATTCAACACAAATATTACCATTTATGTTACAGGTTAGTTTTTTAAAAGAGCAAAAAGAAAAAGTTTTAGAAGGTTTAAAAAAGAGAAATTTCAAAGATTTAAACTTGGTTGATGATGCCATTAATTTAGATTCAGAAAGAAAATCTACCCAATCCGAGTTAGATGGAAATCTTGCGGAAATGAATAAAATTTCCAAAGAAATTGGGATTTTAATGAAAAATGGTAAGAAAGATGAAGCAGAAAATGCAAAAATAAAAACAGCCGATTTCAAAGAAAAAATAGGTATCTATCAGCAAAAATTAAAAGATATTGAGCAAAAATTATTAGATGTTTTATACCAGATACCAAATATTCCTTTTGAAAAAGTGAAGGCTGGAAGTTCTGAGACGGATAACGAAATTATTTTCCAATCTCAAGAAGTGAAAGCTTTAGGAGAAGGCGCAATTCCGCATTGGGAATTGGCAAAACAATTTAATATTATAGATTTCGAACTCGGTGTAAAAATTGCGGGAGCCGGTTTTCCCGTTTATTTGGGAAAGGGCGCGAGATTACAACGTAGTTTGGTGCAATATTTTTTAGATAAAAATACGGAAGCAGGCTATTTAGAAGTAAATCCGCCGCACGTGGTAAATGAAGCGTCTGGCTACGGAACGGGTCAATTGCCGGATAAAGAAGGGCAAATGTATTTTATAAATGAAGATAATTTATATTTAATTCCCACAGCAGAAGTTCCGGTGACGAATATTTACCGCGATATGATTGTTGATGAAAAGGATTTGCCTATAAAAATGACAGCTTTTTCCCAATGTTACCGAAGAGAAGCGGGAAGTTATGGCGCACATGTTCGAGGTTTGAACCGCTTGCATCAATTTGAAAAGGTAGAAATTGTGCGTTTAGAAAAACCTGAAAATTCTTACGCAGCATTAGAAGGAATGGTGAAACACGTGCAAAGTATTTTGGAAGATTTAGAATTGCCATATAGAATTCTTCGTCTTTGTGGCGGCGATACAGGTTTTGCGGCAGCAATGACGTATGATTTTGAAGTTTGGAGTGCCGCACAAGAAAAATGGTTAGAAGTTTCTTCGGTTTCAAATTTTGAAACCTTCCAGGCGAATCGTCTAAAATGCCGTTTTAAAAGTGATGGAAAAACGCAATTGGTGCATACATTAAATGGTTCTGCAATGGCTTTACCGAGAATAATGGCGGCTTTGTTAGAGAATAATCAAACAGAAAAAGGCATTAGAATACCTCCAAAAATTGCAGCTTATACGAAGTTTGAGTTTTTGGATTAATATTTTTATTCCGTCGTAATAATTACTTCCTTATCGTGATTCGCATTTTGATATTTTTCGCTGTAAAAATCGGATAATTTATAATTTATAAGAACAGTGTAATCATCTTTTTTGCTGATCCACGGATGATTTCCTTTTATGGATTTTATCTTTTTATCAAATTTTAGAATGTTCGTGTAATTAATTTCAAAAATTTTTGATATCGCTCTAATTTGTACTTCATTTGTTTTTACATCTGATTTAGCAAAAGTGTCATCGAAAAATTTTGTAATTTCTTCGGAGACTAATTTGTTTGTATCAATTGTTAATTGGTTGCCATTAAATTTTGTTAACTGTGCGTTTGGATAACTGAATCCAAAGTTTTGAGTAGAAAAAAAATATTTCAGCAGTTCCATTTCTTTAGCATTTAAGTTCTGGTATTTTAAAGAAATTCCACTTAGATCCTTTTCCAAATAGTTTGTTTTTATAAATATTTTCTTCATTAAATCAAGCGTATCACTTGGCGTGGAGAAGTCGACTTTGTCTTCACCAAACATTTTGGTTGCTGCCACATCAAAACTTATCCAGTCTGTTGGTATTTTTTTTAATTTTTCTACTGTATCGGCAAAGGCAGCCTCAGAATTTGGAGCAAATGCTTTGGATAAAGCTAGAAATTGAGTAAAGTCCAAATCTGTGGTACTACTTTGCGTTTCATCTTTATGAAAAGAAGTAGTAGAGTTGGTAGTACATGAAAAAAGTAATGTGGATAGCGAAAGTAAAACTATGTACTTACAAAAATTTCTCATTATTATTTAGTTGTAATTATAATTTTCGGATCACTATTTTTTAATTTGGAGTCTGGATCTATTATTTTAGAAAGATCTATGTTCAAAAGTATAGTATGATCATCTTTTTGCGAAATCCAATCGTGTTTTCCTTCTATTTTTGCTATTTTTTGGTCAAATCTGATGGTGTTTGTATAGTTCATTTTAAACATTTGCAGCATAGATTTCATTTGCGCCATTTCTTCTTTTCCTTCTGATTTTGAATCTTTCATCAAGTTTTCAGGGTTTAATTGATCTAAAATTATAACCAATTTTTTTCCATCCCATTCCATGAAATCTACCGAAGAAAATGGGTCTTTATTTTTAGAATTGAGTTTAGATAATATTTTTAGTTCTTCGTTTGCAAGATGATCATATTTAAGAGAAAAACCATTCATTTCGCCGTTTTCATCTAGGTTTTGTTTGGTGAAAACTTTCTTCATAACTTCGGCAGAGTCGCCAACTGCGTCATATTGTTGCCCTTTTTTTTCTGCTGCATTTTTTTCAACAGTGTATAGGCTTTCCCAAGTTTTTGGATATTTAGAAAAATCGATTGGGCTTTTGGTGGTTGAAGAGTCACCCATGTTTTTTAGCATATCTAGGGCTTCTTTCATGTTCATCGTCATTAACATGCTAGACGTTGCGTCTTTATGATACGTGTTTTCTGCTGTGATGGAGCAGGATTGTAGCAGAGTAAGTAGTGTGATTGCGAAAGGAAGTAAATATTTTATTTTCATTTTTTATTAATTTATATAAAATTAATAAAAAATTTATAAGCAGCAATCTTTAATTTTGGATATTCAAATGAAATTTAATGACAACTAGAATGATCCATATCCATTTTCATGGGAGAATTGTGTATTTGTAGTGAATTTGCAGGCGGTGAAAGAAAGGGAATTCCTAATTCTAAACCTCTAAGAATGAACAAGCCACCTAAAATAATCATCACAATTGGGATTAGTTTTAAAACTTTGATTCTAAATGCAGTCGTCATTAAGTTTCCTAATAATACAACAGCAAACATAAATGGTATGGTTCCTAAGCCGAAAAGTGCCATAAAGATTGCGCTTTGCATAATTCCACCCGCGGCTAATGATGCCGTTAATGCCATATAAACCATTCCGCAAGGGAGAAATCCGTTTAGAATGCCCGTTAAATATCTTGATTTGTAATCTGCTTTTTGCAATAATTTGCCCAAATTCATTTTTACTCTAAACAAAAATTTCGATAAAAAAGGAATTTTTGCTGCGAAATCTTTTCCACCAAAAGAAAATAAGGCCATTATGATTAATAGAATTCCTACTAAAATGGTAAGGTAAGATTGGAAGCCTGCAAATTTAAAACTTTGCCCCACAATTCCTAAAACAGCACCCATAAAGGAGTAGGTGGTAACTCTACCCAATTGATAAGTTAGATTTTGGAGATAATAATTAGTGGCTTGTTTTTTGGTTAAACCCATTGAGAGTGCAATAGGGCCGCACATTCCGATACAATGAAATCCTGATGCGAAACCTAAGGCCAATGCAGAAAAAATTAGTGCTATTTCCATAATACGTCGTAATCTACTTGGTAATTTTTCTTATCCACAATCCATTTTACTTTTAAAGTGTAAGATCCTGCTATTAATATTTTTGCAGGTATAGTAAATGAATGGTTGTTCGAAAGTTCTACATCCTTTTTTACATCGAGGTTGGCATCATTTGTTCGGAAAAGTATAAAATGAACTTTGCCATCGTTGGGTTTAATGTCTGCGGGAAACGTGAGTGTTATACCATGAATGTTTTGCTCAAAAGCAGGTTTTGCGGGCAATTTATCTGCGTTATTTTTTGCGTTGATGACATCTTGGTAAACCAATTCATCTTCATAATAATGATCTGAAACCACTTCTGCATTTTGCTGACCACGTGTGAATACTAGAATCATAAACATTATGAAAATAATAAAGGATGCCAAAGCTAAAATTACACCATGTCCCCAGTTGAATTTTTTAAACATAATTTTTAAAATTGCATTTTAAATGGTCCTTCAAAATAAGTTTTGAAGCTGTCTAAAAGTTTACCATCTTTATCGTATACGCCAATAGTAATATTTTGTTTAGATGCTGTAATTTCTTTTTCTGGGAAACCTACATTAATAGAACCTTTAGATATTTTGTCTTTTTTTAATAGAATATTTTCGGTATTGCCAAAACTAACAACGCCGTTTTTTGGTGCAATAATTTTGATGGTTACAATTTGATCTTTATTGGCTTTGTTTAAAAAAGTGTAATTATAGGTATTGCTAATCTGCCCATCACGAATGAAATAACTAGATCCTGCGGGTTTTATAAATTTGGCTTCCATATCACCTCGGCTAGATAGTAAAAATCCTAAAAATCCGATAAGCAAGAGTAATACAGCGGTGTAAGCTTTCATTCTGTTAGAAAATGTGAAAGGTTTACCCTCTTCAATTTCTTCTTCTGTAGCATAGCGAATTAATCCTAATGGAAGTCCTACTTTTGCCATTACATCATCGCAAGCATCAATACATGCTGTGCAATTAATACATTCTAATTGTTGCCCATCTCTAATATCTATTCCTGTGGGGCAAACGACTACACATTGGTTACAATCTATACAATCTCCTTTTCCCTCTGCTTTTCTATCTTCATTTTTTCGCCAAGATGAACGGTTTTCGCCTCTTTTGAAGTCGTAATATACGTTGATAGTTTGCTTATCAATCAAAACACCTTGCAGTCTTCCATAAGGACAAACCAAGGTACAAACTTGCTCTCTAAACCAGGCAAAAACGAAATAGAAGGCTGCTGTAAATAAAATCATGACCAAGAAATTGGTTGGATTTTGGATTGGGCCTTCTTTCATAATGCGGAATACTTCTTTGTAACCCACAATATACATGAACATTAAATGAGAAATGACTAAAGAAATAAGAACATAAATACCCCATTTCAGGCCTCGTTTGAGTATTTTTTCAGAGTTCCATTCTTGTTTATCTAGTTTTATTTGTTTGTTTCTGTCGCCTTCAATAAGGTATTCTATTTTCCGAAAGACCATTTCCATAAAAATGGTTTGTGGGCAAACCCAGCCACAAAAAATTCTTCCAAAAACTACTGTGAATAGAATGACAAAGACGATTGCAGTAATTGAACCTAAAGCAAGTATAAAGAAATCTTGCACATAAAAAGGCTGGCCAATTATGAAAAATTGTCGATCTAAAATATTAAATAAAAAGAATGGATTACCATTAATCGTAACAAAAGGCATGGCAAAAAAAACAATTAGCAAAAAATAGGCAACAATATTTCTATAGTTGGTGAATTTGCCTGAAGGTTTACGGGGGAAAACCCACTTTCTTTTACCCGAGACTTCCATAGTACCTACGGAATCGCGGAAAGTTTCGGCTTCTATAACTTGCCCTTGTCCGCCTTTGTATTCTTTTTCTGGATCGGTCATAAATGTACCGTATTAATTATTATTAATAATAAATTCGGTTTTAGTTTTTATTGTTATTTTTCCCAATGGGCTTCTGTTCCTTGTGGAGCAGCGCCGCCTTCAGCAACTGTGATTGGTGGTTGCTCTTGGTTGATGTGATACACATACGCAGCCACATTTTGGATATCGTTACCAGAAACTACACCATTTTTGCCCCATGCTTGCATTGTAGGATTGTTTGGTGAACCATTTTCCACCATCCAGAAAACGTTTTTAAATAGGGTTTTTTCGGGTTGGTTGATCCAATATTTATCTGTTAAATTAGGGCCAATACCACCTCTTCCACCTTCGCCATGGCAGGTAACGCAGTTAGTTTGGAAAACTTCTTTTCCAGCTTCAACATTATCTTCAGAGAATACAGCAGTTTCTAATGTGGCTTGTGGGACATTTTTCATATATTCTGCAACAGCAGCAGTTTGCATTTTGTATTCGTCATCATATTCCTTTACTGGGTGCGCAAAATCTGTCAACCAAAACGAAGCCATGTAGATGGCGCAAAAAGCACAACCAAAATAAAATAGACCTAGCCACCATTTCGGTAGTTGATTGTCGAGTTCCATAATACCATCGAAGCCATGATCTATTAAAATATCTTTTTCTTCGGAAACCGATTGTTTTTTGAAAGCACTTTCATATAATGCTTTAAAGTACGGTTTAGATTTTTCTTCTAAATATGCACTTTTTTCAGCTTCAGATAATTTCAAAAATTTTTGATTTTCAACTAAATCGCCGATTGAGTTTTGAATCATGACTATAATGACACAAATAAAAACTGTGCCCCAAAAGAGTGGAGAAGTTAAATAGGTGAAATTTTGAACGAATAAATAATATGCGACTATAATAATTAGCAATACTGCTAAAATGGTAATTGATACCGGATTTCTTTTTTTCATAATGGCTTAATTTTTTTTAAAAAATGGGTCATTTTCTTCAATATCATCTTGTAGTGGAGCGTTGGCTTCTTCCTCATAGTGTTTTTTAGATCTAGAGAAAACATAAACTAACAACCCAACAAAACAGGCAAGAAAAATAAACATTGCAATAGTTTGGTACAAACCAACATGCTCACCGTTTGATAATATATCTTTAAAATTTTGTGGTACCATAAGTTCTTTCTTCCTGAAAGTTTATTTTATACTAGCTGTTTTAACTTCCGTTGTTTTAATATCTGTTCCTAATCTTTGTAAATAGGCGATAACTGCAACAATTTCTCTTTTTTCTAAAGGTACAAATTTACTTCCTTCTTCCGCTTTTCTTTTTGCAAATTCTTCTTTCACATCTGCTGCTTCACTGTAAATTTGTTTTACTATATGGTCTGATTGATGGTCTGCCCAAGCATTAGCAGTATCAATTTCTGCTTTAGTATAAGGCACGTCATAAACATCTTTCATGAACACTATTTTATCTACCAATTGGCTTCTATCTAAAGTATTAGCAATTAACCACGGAAACCTTGGCATAATAGAGCCAGCTGAAGTAACCCTTGGATTTAGCATATGCTTAAAATGCCATGAACTAGGTCTTACACCACCTTCTCTTTGCAAATCTGGACCTGTTCTTTTGGAACCCCAAAGGAATGGTCTATCATAGATAAATTCTCCTGCCTTTGAATATTGCCCGTTTTTACCATTAAAACGTACTACTTCATCTCTGAATGGGCGAATCATTTGCGAGTGACAAGCGTTACAACCTTCACGGATATAAATATCTCTTCCTTCTAATTCTAACGGACTATATGGTTTCACAGCGGAAATTGTTGGAACATTGGATTTGATTGTTAAAGTAGGAACAATTTCAAAGAAACCACCAATTGATACGGCAAACAAAGATAGCACTGTCAATAAAACTGGTATTCTTTCTATCCATAAATGGATGCCTTCGCCCTCTTTTCTTGAGTTTGAAATTCTAGCCAAAGCAGGTGCTTCAGCAGGTACATTTTTCTGAAAAGAACCTTGTCTTACAGTTGCAACAACATTCACACACATTAAAACTACACCCGAAATATAGAATAAACCACCTACAAATCTCATCTCATAATATGGGATAACAGCAGAAACAGTGTCTAACCAGTTTTTATATAAAAGTGTTCCATCTGGGTTAAATTGTTTCCACATCAATCCTTGTGTGAAACCAGAAATATACATCGGCACTACATAAAAAATAATACCCATAGTTCCCAACCAGAAGTGCCAGTTTGCTAACTTGGTTGACCACAATTTGGTTCTCCACATAATTGGTAAAAGATAATATATCATACCAAAAGTCATAAAACCATTCCATCCAAGTGCTCCAACGTGAACGTGACCAATTACCCAATCGGTAAAATGCCCAATTTTATTCAAAGTTTTTGTAGCTAATAATGGACCTTCGAAAGTCGCCATACCGTAACAAGTTAATGCCACAACAAAGAATTTTAACACCGGATTTTCTCGAACTTTATCCCAAGCGCCTCTTAAAGTTAAAAGTCCATTTAGCATTCCACCCCAAGATGGTGCTATCAACATAATTGAAAAACCTGTTGCTAAAGCTTGTGCCCATGCTGGAATTGCAGTGTATTGCAAATGGTGAGGACCAGCCCAAATATAAACGAAAATTAAAGACCAAAAGTGAATGATAGATAATTTATATGAAAAAACTGGACGGTCTGCGGCTTTTGGTAAAAAATAATACATCAAACCTAAAATAGGCGTCGTTAAAACAAATGCCACTGCATTATGTCCATACCACCACTGTACCAAAGCATCTTTCACACCAGCGTAGGCAGAGTAAGATTTCCAGCCACCAAAAGTTAAAGGCACTTCTAAATTATTGAAAACGTGAAGCATTGCAATCGCAACCCAAGTCCCAATGTAGAACCAGATTGCTACATACAAATGTCGAACTCGCCTTTTGGCAATGGTCGCGAACATATTTATTCCGAAAATAAGCCAAACGATTAAAATTAAAATATCAATTGGCCACTCGTGTTCTGCATATTCTTTTGAAGTATTGATGCCATACATAAATGTTACTAAAGATGAAACAATCATCAATTGCCACCCCCAGAAATGAACCCATGATAATGTGTCACTCCACATTCTGGTTTTCAATAATCTTTGAAGAGAATAATAGCCACCAGCAAAAAATCCATTCATTACGAAAGCAAAAATCACCGTGTTAGTATGCATCATTCTCAACCTACCATAACCAAATTTCCCTTGGGTAGCGATAAGTCCTTGCAGATGATTTCCAGAAAATAAACTTTTAATGGTTAAATCATCAGTCCCGAATAAAAATTCTGGCAATTCTGGGTAAAAAAGTAGCAAGGCAACCGTAAGGCCAATTAACATACCCAAAAGTCCGAAAACTACTGTCGCATATAGAAAAGCGCGTACAATGCCATTGTCATAACTAAATTTTTGTGTTTCCATAAATATCAATCACTTATTTTTTTTGTTTTCTAAAACTGATTCGGTGTTTTCATCAATTTTAGGCTCATCTTTTAATATCTCGTTTTCCATTAAAATTCGAACTGCGGGAGATTCATCATCTTCAAACTGTCCGTTTTTTGCACCAATTATAAATATAACCAAGAATACAACAGCAATAGAAACGCTGCAAATTATCATTAAGTATAGTATATCCATAATTGCTTACAAAAGTAGGAAGAATTATTTTTAAAAATATAATTTTTAAATGACTTTCGTCAGCAAACGTTAATTATTGTTAAAAGTAATTATTCATCCAGCAAATTTACTTAAAAATCAATTCGCTTTCGCAAACGTTTTGTAATTTAGAAAAATTTTAAATAAACGACTATTATGAAACCCCAAAACCATTTTCTAATTTTAATTTTAAGTCTCTTTTTTTTAGGTGCTTGCAAGAAAAAAGAAATTCCACCCGTAGATTTTCTATCTACAGACATAGATTCAACTGTAAGGCCAAACGATGATTTTTTTGATTACGCCAATGGTGGTTGGATTAAAAAACACCCAATTCCAGATCAATACAGCAGCAACGGAATTGGCAGATTGGTGATTGACGATTTACAAAAAAGATTAAAAACCATCAACGAAGAAGCCGTAAAAAATCCGAAAGATGATATTTCTAAAAAAATTGCCAATTTCTGGAAAAGTGGTTTAGATACTTTAAATATCGATAAAAGTGGTTTTGAACCTTTAAAAAATTATTTAGCCGAAATTGACGCCATCAATGATGAAAGTTCACTTTTAACAACCGCTGCAGATTTACAGAAAATTGGTGTTTCTACGCTTTTTAATGCTGGTGTGGCGCAAGATTCCAAAAAAAGTTCTGTGATGGCTTATAATATTGACCAGGGCGGTCTTGGCTTGCCAAATCGAGATTATTATTTTAATACCGATGCGCAAACCACGAAAGTGAGAAACCTTTATCCAAAACATATTCAGAGAATACTTGCGATGATTGGCCAAGATTCTGCAACTGCAAAAAAATCAGCCGAAAATACTTTCAATTTAGAAACTCAAATGGCAAAATCCAGCAGAAAATTAGAAGGTTTGCGTGATCCTTATAAAAACTACAACAAATACAAGATTGCAGATATTCAACCAAAATTAACACCAAATATTGATTGGGTCTCTTGGTTAAATCAAGCCGATGTAAAGAAAGTGGATAGCGTAATTATTGGGCAGCCAGAATATTTGAAATCTCTAAGTGGTTTATTAAAATCAACACCAATTGACGTTTGGAAAAACTACATGAAGTACCATTTAGTGTCAGAATTTGCTTCATATTTAAGCAAAAATTTTGATCAGGAAAATTTTGATTTTTATGGTAAAACTTTAAACGGTACCAAAAAACAGGAAGTTCGCTGGAAAAGAGTTTTAGGAACTGAAGAAAATGCAATCGGCGAGGCTTTAGGTCAGTTATTCGTAAAAGAAAACTTTGATGCGACTGCTAAAAAAAGATATGAAAATATTGTGGAAGAAATCCGTGGCGCTTTAAAAGAACGCATCCAAAAACTAGATTGGATGAGCCCAGAAACCAAAGTAAAGGCTTTAGATAAATTGGCCAAAATGAAGAAAAAAGTGGGCTATCCAGATAAGTGGAAAGATTTTTCTGCCATGGAAATTAAAGACCAACCTTATGTGTTAAACGTAATTGCAGCCAATAAATGGCAAAATAATTATGATTTAAATAAATTAGGAAAACCAGTAAATCGCGACGAATGGGAAATGACGCCACAAACGTACAACGCCTATTACAATCCGTCAAATAACGAAATCGTTTTACCAGCCGGAATTTTCATTGTTCCGGGCACAAAAGATGCGGATTTAGATGATGCTTTGGTTTATGGTTACGCCGCTGCTTCAACAATCGGCCACGAGATCACGCACGGTTTTGATGATGAAGGCAGACAGTTCGATGCGCAAGGAAATCTTAAAAATTGGTGGACGCCAGAAGATGTGGCGAAATTTAACAAAAGAGCAGATGTGATGGTTAATGAATTTAATCAATTTGAGCCAATTAAAGGCATTCACATCAATGGAAAAGCAACTTTGGGCGAAAATATTGCAGATTTAGGTGGCGTGCTTTTAGGTTGGGATGCGTTTACAAAAACCAAACAATATAAAGAAGGTAAAAAACTTCACGGGCAAACACCTGCGGAACGCTTTTTCTTGGGTTATTCTTTGGGTTGGCTTTATAATATCAGAAAAGAATCTTTGGCTCAAAGATTATTGACAGATGTTCATTCGCCCGCAAAATACCGTGTGAATGGACCTTTCCCGAATGTTGAAGCCTTCTACAAAACCTTTAATATTAAAAAAGGTGATAAAATGTATATTCCAGATTCTTTACGAGTAAAAATTTGGTAGAATATTTTAAATTAAATTCTAAGAAAAGCAGCGAAAATTTTTCGCTGCTTTTTATTTTTAATTGAATTTCTATTCTTCAGTTTTTGTTTTAAGCCAAAAAAGAATAATAGTAAAAAATTAAATTTCAAAATATTTTCTACTTCGCCACCAAGTTGCAACAGAAGTGAAAGCCACCACAGAAATAGAGCTTATCGGCATTAAAATTGCCGCTTTTAATGGCGATAAATGTCCAGTAATAGCAAAACTTAAACCGACGATATTATACATTAAACTAATTACAAAAGTGATTTTCACAATGCTCACGGCATCTTTGCAAAGATCAAAATAATCTTTAATTCTTGTGATTTTGCTGCCATCCATAATCACGTCGGAAGACGGTGTGAAAGAATTGCTATCATCAGCAATCGCAACGCCTACATTACTTTGCTTCAAAGCACCTGCATCATTCAGTCCATCGCCAAACATGGCCACTTTTTCCCCAGAATTTTGCAAATTTTGGATGTATGTCAGTTTATCTTCTGGCGTTTGGTTGAATTTTAATTCGTCTGCATTATTAATTAATTTTTCTAAAACAGATTTTTCCGATTCATTATCGCCACTTAAAATATTGATTTTAAAATCTTTAAGTGAAAAAAACATCTCCTTTAATGATTTTCTATATTCATTTTTAAAGATGAATTTACCCAAAAATTGGTCGTCTTTTTTAATGTAAACCGCTGTTTCTAAATCCTTAGAATTTTCTCCAACAAAATTAGCCGAACCTATTTTGTAAACGTGGCTTCTTACTTTTCCGCTGTAGCCTTTTCCAGCAATTTCTATATAATGTTCAATCTCAAAATAAGGGTCTTCAACATCAATAAAATCGTACAACAATTTCGAAAGCGGATGCGTAGAATTTTTAATTAAAGTTTTAATGTTTTCCAAATCAAAATCAGAAATTTCTGCTCCTAAATATTTGATATCCGACTTTTTATTGTGCGTAATTGTCCCCGTTTTATCAAAAACCAAAGTGTTGATTTTTGCAATTTTTTCTATCGTTAAAGCATCTTTTACATAAAATTTATTCCGTCCTAAAATCCGCATGATATGCCCAAAAGTGAAAGGCGCAGAAAGTGCCAAAGCGCAAGGGCAAGCCACAATTAAAATCGCAGAAACCACCTGAAACATTTTTTCAAAATCTGTTCTTATCCAATAAATGCCGGCTAATAAACTGATGCTGAGGATTATAAAAGTAAAATATTTACTCAATTGGTTCGTCATCGTATCCAAACCAGATTCTATTTTTTTAAAAGTTTCCTTGTTCCAAAGTTGCGTGAGATAACTTTGATTAACGTTTTTAATGACTTCCAATTCTAAAATAGCGCCAACCTGTTTTCCACCTGCGAAAATTTTATCGCCCGCTTTTTTCGGAATTGAAGCAGATTCTCCGGTGATAAAACTATTGTCGATATTCGCTTCACCTTTTATTAAAATAGCATCCACAGGAATTATTTCCTGATTTCTTACCATAATTCTATCGCCCACTTTCAATTCTGACAATAAAATATTTTGTTGAGCGCCGTTAAAATCAACTTTCGTGACGGCAATTGGGTAAAACGATTTGTAATCTCTATCATAAGACAGCGCACTGTAAGTTCTTTTCTGGAAATATTTACCTAAAAGCATAAAGAAAATCAAGCCGCATAAAGTATCAAAATAGCCTTGTCCATAATCCGTCAAAACTTCATAAAGGCTTCTTCCGAAAAGCACAAAAATCCCAATTACAATTGGAACATCTATGTTG
Source organism: Halpernia humi (assembly GCF_900108025.1). Classification (GTDB taxonomy): domain Bacteria; phylum Bacteroidota; class Bacteroidia; order Flavobacteriales; family Weeksellaceae; genus Halpernia; species Halpernia humi. Next base: position 830,608 of record NZ_FNUS01000001.1, on the reverse strand, counting down.
ATTATTTTATTTTTTAAGCCATACCAAGCAGATTTATAATAGTCGGAAGCAGAATAAAATACAACGGGGAATGCCAAAAGAAACATCAGTAAACGAAATAAATTTTTATATTGATGAAAATAAAAATCGTTTCCACCTACATATTCTGGCCAACTGAAAAACATGCCGTTTCCAAATGCAAAACCAGCAATTGCAATTTTTATAATTAAAGTTTTATCTAAAAATTCTTCTTTCTTGTCCGCTGTTTCCATGCTTACAACGGGTTTGTAGCCTAGATCGGTCAGCAATTTTGCTAACTTACTTAGTGGCAATTCTTCATTGTTAAAAGAAATTTGCACCGTTTTTCGCGTAAAATTTACTTGGGAATATTGAATATTTTGTTCTAAGGTTTGCAAACTTTCTAAAAGCCAAATGCAAGAAGAACAATGTATTACAGGGATTTTAAAAGTGACCAAAGTGGTTTTTCCTTCAGAAAAATCGACTACTTTATCAAAAACTTCGGGTGTATCAAGATAATCAAATTGGTCGTTATTTTCAGAATTCGGGCGGATTCCGGAATTTCTATTAAGTTCATAAAAATTCCCTAAGTCGTTCATATTCAGTATTTCATATACCGATTTGCAACCATTACAGCAAAATTCTTTACCGTCAAAGGAAATGCGTTCCTTCTCAAATTCTTGCCCGCAGTGAAAACAATTATTTTGAACCATCTATCTTAATGATTTGCAAAATTATAATATTTAATGTTGTATCACGGCTTTAAAATCTCTATTTTTGTTGATAAATGTCATTAGTTATGTCTTTAGAACAACAACAAGCAGTTTCCGAGAATTTCCAAAAAGTTTTTAATGAAGAATCTTTTAAAAAAAATCTTTCAGAAGCAGATTTTGAAAAGTACTTGGCTGAAAAACAGGAATTAAGTTTTAAAAAAGGACATCTTCTTTTTGAAGACGGTAAAAAGCCAAAAGGCGTACATTTTATAAAAAAAGGAACTTTAAAACTTTCAAAATCTGGCGTTTATGGCAAAGAACAAATTTTGCGTTTTATAAAGGAAGGCGACTTAATTGGCTATCGTTCACTGCTTTGCGGCGAAGATTTCCAGGCAAGTGCAGAAGCAATGTCTGAAATTGAAGTCACTTTTTTACCCGCAGATATTTTTATGCATCTTTTGGAGGTTGATACTAAATTGTGTTTCGTAATGTTGCAAAAAATTGCTTTCGAATTGGGCGAATCTTCTAATACAATCACATTTTTAGCCCAAAAAACAGTACGCGAAAGATTGGCAGAAATCTTACTTTTGCTGGAGCAAAAATTAGGGACCAATCCTGAAGGTTTTATCAATATTTCATTGACCAGAGAGGAAATTGCAAATATTATTGGCACGGCTACAGAGAGCGCAATCCGATTAATTTCTGAATTTAAGAATGACCATTTAATTGAAGCAGAAGGTAGAAATATAAAAATTATCAACCACGAGAAACTGCGAAAAGTGGGACACGTGAATTAAGGAAATGCCTTAAAGAAGACTTTTTTGCTTGCTTTTGTCATTCCGTAGGAATCTAGGCCGCTAAAATTACTACGGGCTGACAAAACTCTTCATAAGTTTAATTAAAAAAATATTTTGAAGAACTAAAAAATTTTGCAATGAAATTTAATTTAAACAGCATTATTTTCTATGTACAAAATGTAGATAGATTAAAATTTTTTTATGAAGATGTTTTTAATTTTAAAATAATAGAAGAATACCATTCAGAATGGGCACTTTTAGAAACTGGAAATTGTAAATTAGGACTTCATAAAATTGGTGCACAATATTTAAAAGAATTAAAAGAAGGCTATAAATTTGATAATAACGCGAAATTAATTTTTGAAATCGATGAAGACATCAATGAAGTAAGACAATTATTAATTGAAAAAAAAGTCGCAATGCGAGAAATAAAAACTTTCCAAAATTATGATTTTTGGCTTTGCGATGGCGAAGATTTGGAAGGAAATGTATTTCAAATAAAAATGAAAAAAAAGTAATAGTTGGAACTTGCCACATGGCACGTTCAAAAAATGAAAGTAAAATTAAAAGTAAATTATTTTCAAATAATTTTTAAATATTTAATATAAAAAAATGTCCGTACATTCAGAAATAAAGAGAATTACCACCGAGACTTTGCGAAAGATGAAGTTCGATAAAGAAAAAATCACGATGCTCACGGCGTATGATTTTACAACTGCAAAAATGGTAGATGCTGGTGGAGTAGATGCAATATTGGTGGGAGATTCTGCTTCAAATGTGATGGCAGGCCACGAAACCACTTTGCCGATTACTTTGGACCAAATGATTTACCACGCGCAAAGTGTTGTGAGAGGTGTTTCTCGAGCTTTGGTTGTAGTAGATTTACCTTTTGGATCTTACCAAAGTGACTCGCAAAAAGCTTTGGATTCTGCCGTAAGAATTATGAAGGAATCTGGCGCACACGCTATAAAACTAGAAGGCGGCATTGAAGTTGAAAAATCGATAAAAAAAATTGTAAATGCAGGTATTCCGGTGATGGGGCATTTGGGGTTAACGCCGCAAAGTATCTATCAATTTGGGACTTATAAAGTGCGCGCGAAAGAAGATGCAGAGGCTGAAAAATTAATTTCTGATGCAAAACTTTTAGAAGAATTGGGCTGTTTTGCTGTGGTTTTAGAGAAAATTCCGGCCCATTTAGCCCAAAAAGTATCAGAAAGTATTTCAATTCCTACAATTGGAATTGGCGCAGGACAATTTTGTGACGGCCAGGTTTTGGTTTACCACGATATGGTGGGAATGAATAAGGATTTTTCGCCAAAATTTTTGCGGCGTTATTTAGATTTATATACAGAAATTACTGGTGCAGTTTCGCAATACGTGAAAGATGTGAAAGACCAAGAATTCCCTAACGAAAAAGAAAGTTATTAATGAACAATCAGTTTAGTACACAAGCAATTTTATCATTCGCCGCATTAGCATGTTTGATTATCGGGTGGATCCAACCTTTTTCACAAGAAATCAACTATTTTATTTACAACCAATTATTTTATATTTTAATAGCTGGGAGTTTCTTTTTCCAGGCACCCACATTATCTAATCCAAAGTTGATTTACCCAATGTATGGCGCTGCTGCATTGTGCATTATCGGTGCTTTTATCCCAGCAAGTTTGGGTGTAAGTTTCCTTAAAACAATCGGGTTTTTGGCTGGTGTCATCATTTCATTGGTTGCAAGACCAAAAATCCAACGACCATAAATGCAAGAACAAATTTTATTCGAAGATAACCACGTTTTAATCATCAATAAAAAAGCGGGACAACTGGTGCAAGGCGATAAAACGGGCGATGAATCGCTTTTAGATTCCTTAAAAAATTACATTAAAATAAAAGAAAAAAAACCAGGAAATGTTTTTCTCGGTTTGGTTCATAGAATTGATAGACCCACTTCTGGCTGCGTAATTTATGCTAAATCTTCAAAAGCGTTATCGAGGCTAACAGTAATGGTAAAAAACCGCGAAATAAAAAAAACCTATTGGGCGGTGGTTCCTAAAACCGAAATTCCAGAAGCGCAAAAACTTGTTCATTATTTAAAAAAGAACGAGAAAAACAATAAATCTACCGTTTTCCCGAAACCAACAGAAGGCGCAAAAGAAGCCATTTTAAATTATAAAATTTTAAAAGTTTTAGATAATTTTCAGTTGTTGGAAGTAGATTTAGAAACTGGAAGACATCATCAAATTCGGGCACAATTAGCAAAAATTGGTGTTCCAATAAAGGGTGATTTAAAATATGGTTCAGCACGCTCAAATGCTGATGGAGGCATTCATTTGCATGCCAGAAAATTAGAATTTCTACATCCTGTCACGCAACATAAAATTGCTGTTACTGCGCCAGTTCCGGAGAATGATGCGGTTTGGAAGGCTTGTGATGCGTAGTTTTTCAGACTTCAAAGTTTATTTGTTTTGGGAAATAGTAAAAATATAGTTCAACTATTTTTTATGAATATACATTATCAGTTGGCTTTTAAGTTTTAACTTGATTTCGATTGTTATATTAGTTTTAATATTATGGTTATGAATGGATTGTAAGTTAATTATTGGCCTTGGGCTGTATCCAGTTTACATTGAGTTTTTAAAATTAATTAATAATCGAACTCAGGTTATTACAAATTTCTTTGAAATATAAAATTAATTCTAGTATTTTTGATTGACAATTTCAAATATAGAAGATAAAATAAAAAACTACCGTAATTTAATTATAATAATAATTGGTGTTGAAATTTTTATAATTTGTTGAAAACTTTTGAATTTTCTTTTATTAGTAAATACCTTTCTATATTTTGTATTTTTGATAAAGTTTAAATTTTAAAAAATGAAGAAAATAATCTTTTATATAATTTTACTAATTTTCGGACTTGGTAAGGCGCAGTATGTAGGTATCAATACAGATCTGCCGAAAGCTACTCTTGATGTAGTTGGAAAACCAACTGATGCTGCAGTTTCTGATGGCATCATTGCACCGAGACTTACACTTGCACAACTCAATGCAAAAACAAACTATGGCGCTGCACAAACGGGTTCAATAGTTTATGTAAGTGATATTACAGGCGCAACTGTTGCTGCAACTGCGAGGGTTTTAAGTGTTGGATATTATTATTTTGATGGCGTAATTTGGCAACCTTTAAATCAGCAAAATAGTTCGCCAGTTTTTACGGCATCTTTAGGCAGTGGTGCCGGTGGAACTACAAATGCTACGATTGCAGCAAATGGATTTAATACTGTTCCATTGCCTACGGTTGTTAGCAACGTAGGTGGTGGCGTTTGGAATGGTGCGCCAAATTATACTTACACTGTCGCAAAGAGCGGAACTTATATTATAAAATCTAGTATTAGATTGGTGGACGGAAGTTCGGCAAGAAACATATTTCAAGCGGTTGGTGTTTCAAATGCAGATATACCTGATGGTATTTGGCAAACGAATTCTGGAAATAGATGGACAATGTTATATACCAGAATTGCTTTTTTTAATAAAGGTGATGTATTGAGACTGTATATTTATTCCGCTGGTGCCGTCGCAAATTTATCGGATGCTTCTTTGAATATTGCACTTATAAACCAGTTTTAGATAACACTTTTAAAAGAAATTTTCGATTGTATGAAGAATAAAAAAGCATTTTAGTAGATAAATTTAATCTAAAATCACCTTATTTTTATTTCCCACGAATCAATCCACCATCTTCTTTTTTGTCTTAATCTAAAAAGATTTTCCGCAAAAGACCAAGTATTTTTGACCATATTACGAATATTCATAAATTTTCCTGAAAGATTGAGTTCTACGCAAGTTTTTGAAAAATTAATTTTATTTTTTTTTCCTAGATTAAAATTTACTACATCACTTTGTTATTAGTCGCCACTTCTTTGTAGTATTCCGCACTTAATTTTGGAAATCTCTTTTGCGTTTTAAAATCTACATTATAAAGTCCAAAAGTAATGCTGTAGCCGCTAGTCCACTCAAAATTATCCATTAAACTCCAATAGAAATAGCCTTTTACAGGAACGCCTTCAGAAGTGGCGCGTTGCAGTTGGGTAAGATAATTTCTTAAGAAGGAAATTCTATCAGTATCATATATTTTATTGTCTGCCGTTCTTTCATCGGTGCTGCTGCTTCCATTTTCTGTAATGTACATTTCTTTCACATTCCAAATATCTTTTACGTGTTTTGTAGCCCAATAAAGTGCTTCTGGAGCAATATATTCCCATTTCGAAGTAGTGGTTGGGAAAGATTTTGCAAAAGGTATAACTTCATACCCTAATTTATTATCTGCGGCTTCAATTAAATGTGTTGGATTATATACATTTAGCCCCACAAAATCCAAAGGTGAACTAATGATTTTTAATTCTTCCTCTGTAAATTTTGGGGGATTTTTGCCAAAAGATTTTAGATAATTTTCTGTATATTTTCCTTCTAAAATAACCGTAAGATAACTCGCATTAATTTCGCGCATCGCAATTTTAGCAGCTTTTATATTTTTTTCGTTTTCAATAACGGGCACAGCGATTGAAAGATTATCGGCTAAACCTACTTTTACGTCTGCGCCACTGTTTGCTCGGATGGCTTGTACGGCCAAACCATGCGCTAATACACCATTATGCCGAACTTGTCCCAGTTTTTCTTCTGGTAATTTTAATCCAGGCGCAAAAACGCCTGCGCCATAACCCAATTCTATAAACGTCCGAAACTCATTAATTGTAAAGAAATTTTTAACTCGATCTCCCAAATTTCTTGCGACATAAGCAGCATAATCACCAAATGCTTTGGAGGTTTCTTTAGATTCCCAACCTTTATATTTGTCTTGTAAATATTGCGGCAAATCCCAATGATATAGTGTGGCAAAGGGTTGTATGCCGTTTGCGAGTAATTCATCTACCAATTTATTGTAAAAATCTATTCCTTTTTGATTGGGTTTGCCTGTTGCATCAGGAAAAATCCGCGACCATGAAATGGAAAATCTAAAAATTTTAGTGTTTAAATCTTTCATTAGTTGGATGTCACTTTTATATCTGTGATAAAAATCGTTGGCGACATCGCCCGTATCATTATTTTTAATGTTTCCTTTAATATGAGAAAATGTATCCCAAATGGATAGACCTCGTCCGTCCTCTTTGTAAGCGCCTTCCACTTGATAAGCAGCAGTTGCCGTTCCCCAAAGAAAATCGGCAGGAAAACTGGTATTATCTAAAATGAGATGATCTGATTTTGGAAGGATCAATTTTTTTTCTTCCTTTTGAGAAGAGGTTATTAACGGTAGGGTTGCAAGACCCAAACCTCCAACTGCGATTTTCTTAATAAAATTCCTTCTGTTATCTTCAAATTCAGTGCTTTTCATGTGTATTTTGAATAATTTTTATTCTCAAATGTAATGATAATTTTTCAAGATTTTTGGGGTTTTATTAGGTAATTATGATGGATTGATGAATTATTAAATAAAAAGGAAATTTTAGTTTTTTTTAGAGCACCTTTCGTAAGCTTAAAATTTATTATCATAATACATATTGTTTAATATATAATAAGTTTTGCTATTGTAGATGATATAAATTTCAAAAAAAGCAAAAACTACAATTTATTCTGAAAACGGTATAGCCCGTTTGAGAGTAATCGAAAATAAAAAAATCCCTCTCTTTCGAAAGGGATTTTTAAAGCCGCTCTCCTTTGGAGAGGAATTTAGGGTGAGGAAATTAAGCGTTTTTTGCCGCTTCCGCTGCAATTAAATTTAATGCAGAACCTGCTTTGTACCAATCGATTTGTGCATCGTTGTAAGTGTGGTTGGTTAAAACTACATCAGAACTTCCGTCTTTATGTTTAAACTCAATACTTAAAGTTTTTCCTGGAGCAAATTGGTCTAAATCTAAAAAGTTCACAACATCATCTTCTTGAATTTTGTTATAATCTTCTTCGTTCGCGAATGTTAAAGCAAGCATTCCTTGTTTTTTCAAATTCGTTTCGTGAATTCTCGCAAAAGATTTAACCAAAACGGCTTTTACTCCTAAATGTCTAGGTTCCATTGCGGCGTGTTCTCTGGAAGAACCTTCGCCGTAATTATGATCACCAACTACAATTGTTGGAACGCCCGCTGCTTTGTACGCTCTTGCTACTGCAGGCACTTCGCCATATTCGCCGGTTAATTCATTTTTAACTTTATTGGTTTCCATGTTGTAAGCGTTTATGGCACCAATCAACATATTATTGGAAATATTATCTAAATGTCCACGGTATTTTAACCAAGGTCCAGCCATAGAAATATGGTCTGTTGTACATTTTCCAAAAGCTTTTATTAAAACTTTAGCGTTGGTAATGTTTTTTCCATCCCAAGGTTCGAAAGGGGTTAATAATTGTAAACGGTCAGAATCTGGATTTACAATAATTTTCACGCCAGATCCGTCTTCGGAAGGTTTTTGAAAACCGTTATCTCCAACTGCGAAACCTTTGCTCGGCAGTTCGCTTCCTGATGGTTCGTTTAATTTTATTTGTTCACCATTTTCTGCGGTTAAAGTATCAGTGATTGGGTTAAAATCTAGTCTTCCTGCAATTGCGATGGCTGCAACCATTTCTGGTGAGGCTACAAAAGCATTAGTGTTTGGATTTCCATCTGCTCTTTTAGCAAAATTTCTATTAAATGAGTGAATAATCGAGTTTTTCTCGCCTTTTTCTGCGCCTTCTCTGTCCCATTGTCCGATACAAGGTCCACAAGCGTTGGTAAAAATTCTAGCGTTTTCAAATTTTCTAAAAGAATCTAAAAATCCATCCCTTTCTGCTGTAAATCTTACTTGCTCAGAACCAGGATTAATTCCTAAAATTGCTTTTGGTTTTACGCCTTTTGCAACAGCGTCTTCAACTACAGAAGCCGCTCTTGATAAATCTTCATAAGAAGAGTTTGTACAAGAACCAATTAAAGCCCATTCTATATTTATAGGCCAATCATTTGCCAAGGCTTTTTCTCTAAATTCTGCAACTGGTGTCGCTAAATCTGGTGTAAAAGGACCGTTAAGATGAGGTGTTAATTCATCTAAATTAATTTCAATTACTTCATCAAAATATTGTTCTGGATTGGCATAAACTTCTGCATCACCTGTTAAATGTTCTGCAATTTTATCTGCTGCATCTACAACATCTTGTCTTCCTGTTGCAGAAAGATATCTTCGCATAGAATCATCATAACCAAAAGTTGATGTGGTTGCGCCAATTTCTGCGCCCATATTACAAATGGTTCCTTTTCCAGTTGCAGAAAGTGAAATTGCACCTTCACCAAAATATTCTACGATGCACCCAGTTCCGCCTTTTACAGTAAGAATTCCGGCTACTTTTAAGATAATATCTTTAGCGGAAGTCCAACCATTTAGTCTTCCTGTTAATTTTATTCCGATTAGTTTAGGCATTTTTAATTCCCAAGGCATTCCAGCCATTACATCAACTGCATCCGCGCCACCAACACCGATGGCAACCATTCCCAAACCACCTGCATTTACTGTGTGAGAGTCAGTTCCAATCATCATTCCGCCTGGAAATGCATAGTTTTCTAAAACTACTTGGTGGATAATTCCTGCGCCCGGTTTCCAAAAACCGATGCCGTATTTATCACAAACTGAACTTAAAAAATTAAAAACTTCCGAGTTCTTATTTAATGATTCTTGTAAATCTTTTTCGGCGCCTACTTTTGCTTGTATCAAGTGATCGGCGTGAGCGGTGGAAGGAACTGCTACTTTTGCTTTTCCAGCTTGCATAAATTGCAATAAAGCCATTTGTGCTGTTGCATCTTGCATGGCAACTCTGTCTGGTGCAAAATCTACATAAGAATTTCCACGAGCGAAACTTTCCGTTGCGGCTCCGTCCCAAAGGTGAGAATAAAGAATTTTTTCTGCAAGTGTTAATGGTTTTCCTACGGCGTTTCTTGCGGCTGCAATACGCTCTGGATAACGCTCATACACTTTTTTAATCATGTCAATGTCGAAAGTCATACCTTGTTTTTTAATCTTAAATTTATAAGAGTCAAATTTAAGGAATTATAAATTGATATCATTATAAATTTATTTAGATTAATGATTTTGTTAATTATTTTTATCTATATTTTACTTAAAGTACATTGTTCTAAATTTCGATTAATAAAAAATTCATCTGAATTAAAATGTTGTAGAAAATCAAAATAAACATATTCCTAACAAATAAATTTTAGATAAATGCAAAATGATTAAAAAAAATCTATGATTAATAAAACACTAGAGTTGCACAAAAAAGCAATTAAACTTTGTTTTATTGCAAATTCTGTAAATTTTATTGTGAAGCATAATCCAATTATAAAAATCGCCTATTAAATTGAATATTGCACACAAATAAACCTGTAGATTGAACTTAAATTTAAAAAAACCCTTCAAAGATAAATTTTTTCATCTCTACAACGATCCAAAATATATCGCTTAAGATTTAAAATTGATTCTTGATATTGCGGAGCTTCGTAGCCAAAGCGCTCGTGTTCCATTTGCTCTTTTTCTAAGGCATTGCAGCCTTTTATCACTTCCTGAAGCATATCCAGCATTACAAGTTCCTTATTATTTTTTTTTTGAAATTTAAATTCTACAATTTCACTTTCTAATTCCTCACAATATTCCAAAAGGTCGATCACTTCTGGCTCTTCAAGGAGTGATGGCTTATTTTTAAAAAGTTCTCGTGTAGATTTCATGCTTCAAAGATTTATACAAAATTATTAAATATCCTCAATTTTTTTTAACTAGTAAAATTTCAAATCAAAAAATTACAATTTTTAAAAACCATTAATTTATTTTAAAAACAATCTATAGACAAAGTTGAAAATTTACCTTTTTGGTATAAAAATGATATATTTACTCAAAAAAGTAATTATTAATTGAAATGTGGTTTAAGAAAAATATTAATTCCATTTTGTTTTTCGTTTTTATTTTGGGTGGTTTAGGCTTTTATTATTTTGCAAATCCACTCTCAAATTCTTATTTCATAAAATGCCCATTTAAAACATTAAGCGGTTTAGATTGCCCTGGTTGCGGCAGTCAGCGTGCTTTGCATGCGCTTTTGCACGGCGATATTTATAGGGCTTTTTCCTACAATCTCTTGTTTGTGCTAGCAATTCCTTACGTTTTTGTGGGAATTTTATTTGAATGGTTTGGTTTAAAAAACAGATATCCTAAAACCCGAAAATTACTTTTTGGCAAAACTGCCATTTATATGGTTGTGGCAATCATTATTTTGTTTTTTATTTTACGAAATTTATAATGCTTATTTTTGATTTGTTATGAAAACGTTTATAAATAGATTTTTATTAATCTTTTCCCTTTTTTCTGCGCTATTTTATTCTGCGCAGATGACCAATTCAACGTCAGATTCTGTTTTGGTAAATAAAATCCCCGATTTAATTCCGCAAAAAATTAATGGCAAAGTAGGCTACGTGAATCACAACCGTGATTTTGTGATTGCGCCAAAGTTTCATATAGCTATGTTTTTTAATCCTGATTGCAATCTGCTAAATTCTTCAAACCCAAATGCGAAAAAATATGGAACTAAAGATTTTGCCACAGTTGAGTTAAACGAAATTGCCTATCGCATCAATAAAAGCGGAAAAATAGTTTATAAATATGATAAAAAAGATTTAGCAAAATGTACTACACCGTACAAAGCGCAAAAATACCAAGCCTATGTGATGAAAGGCTTTTATGGTTTGGTAGATAAAGACATCATCAATGAGGCAGATTATCGCGATTTTGTAATTTATCCGCAATATCAGAGATTGCACGTGATGGAAGGCGATGATATTGATAACCCGATGATTGTAGCGGTTTACAATAATAAATTTGGCGTGATTACCAAAACTGGAAAAGTGGTTATACCATTTATTTATGCCGACATTAAAATGAACTACTCCTGGAAACTTGGTAAAATGTTTGAAGTAAGTTTAGACGGCAAAAATTATTTTTATGTGGATGAGAATAATGTGGCTTATTAAATTTTAATTAAATAAAATTGTGAAAATTTTAATTATTTTACTCAATTTACTGTTTGCTTATTTGTTGTATTTTTTTGAATCTTTCACCATTGTTATTGGAATTACTGGTTCAGGAGCCGGATTAGATGGGTTTAATGAAAAGTATGGAAATCTCCCAAATTATATTTATTATTCATTAGCGCTAATTCATGTATTATTATTTTCGTACTTTTTTAAATCTTCTAAACTCATAAAAGTAACTGCAATTTTTTTAATTGTATTAATTTATTTCTACTGCATCTTCTTTTCAGATTTTTTTAAAATTTTCTTTTTCTAAATAATTTGCGCCCCGAGTTGAGTGGAAATCCTTTTTTGCTGAACGAAGTGAAGCAAAAAAGATTGGGAACGGAACGAGGAAATTTGGCGCCCAAAAAAAAATCAAGATTTTAAACTTAATATTCAATATTTTTTTATCTTTGCATCAAGAAAAAAGGGGTGCTGTGAAAGGCTGAGATGATACCCAAAGAACCTAGAACAGGTAATGCTGTTTAGGGAAAAACACCAAACTATTTTGGTGACCGTATCTTATTATTTCCCCTTTTATTCTAATAATTTATTTTAAAAAAATTAAAAGAATGAAAGGATTTTTTATTTTAGGACTTTGTGCAGGTCCCATTATTTTTGCACAAAAAAAGCCACAAGATTCTCTGAATGTGAAAGAGATTGAGTCCGTAAATTTTACCAGAAGATTGCCTGTTTCAAAAGACATCATCAATGTTGAGAAAGATTTGGGCGATAGAAATCTCGGGCAAGATTTGCCGATTTTACTTAAAAATCAAACCTCGGTTTTATCTACTTCAGATGCAGGAAATGGCGTTGGATACACAGGTTTTAGAATTCGAGGCGTTGGTGGAAGTTCTATAAATGTAATGCTAAACGGCGTTCCTTATAACGATTCTGAAAGCCAAGGAACTTATTTTGTAGATGTGCCAGATTTGGCGAGTTCTGCTTCCAATATTATTATTCAACGCGGCGTGGGAACTTCTAGTAACGGCGTTTCAGCTTTCGGAGCGAGTGTGAATGTTCTTACGAAAGATCCTTCAGAAAAATTTTATTTGAAATCTGATGCGAGTTTCGGCTCTTTTAATACCCAAAAATATGCCGCTGAAATCGGTTCTGGAAAGTTCTTAAATAATAAACTATCGCTTTTTGCGCGCTACTCCAAAATCCATTCCGACGGCTACGTCGATCGTGCTTTTTCAGATTTAGATTCTTACCAATTTACCGCTCTGTATGAAGCCAAAAAAACAAAATTACGTTTTCTAACTTTTGGCGGAAAAGAAAAAACTTACCAAGCTTGGAACGGAATTGATCGTGAAACCTGGCTGACAAACCCGAAATTTAATATTTCTGGCGCTATTTATGATCCCACTTTTTCTAAAATTATTGGCTTTTATAATAATGAAACCGATAATTATAAACAAAACCACTATCAATTATTGTGGGAACAAATTTTAAATAAAAATTGGAATCTTGAAACTACGTTTCATTATACAAAAGGACAAGGTTACTACGACAATTATAAGCAAGATGCAAAATTTTCTACCTATAATTTGCCCAATATTTTCGTTAATAATACAGAAGTTGCAAACACAGATTTCACGCGAAAAAAATGGTTGAATAACGATTTTTATGGCGCAGTTTCTACGTTGTATGGTAAATTTAATAATCTAGATGTAAATTTTGGTGTGGTTGCCAATCAATATTTTGGGCGGCATTTTGGAAATGTTTCTGGCGTTCAGTTTCCTGAAATTAATGCGTTTGAATATTATAGAAATACGTCTTTAAAAAATGAAATTTCAGGTTTCGCAAAAGCTTTAGTTAAAGTCAATAATTTTGAATTTTTTGGCGATTTACAAGTCAGAAATATTGGTTATTCTACAAAAATTATTCAACAAGGCGACGATGAAGGTGTGAATTTAGATAAAAACTGGCTGTTCTTTAACCCCAAATTTGGTATTAATTATAAAATAATTGGCGGAAAATTATTCTTTTCTTATGCCCATGCACACCGCGAACCCAACCGCGATGATTTATTTTCGAACCCAGAAACGCAAGCCGAAAAACTCCATGATTTTGAAGCGGGTTTAGAAAAAAAATTAGGAAATGCTTCTCTTACGGCCAATGTATATTTTATGAATTACGAAAATCAGTTGGTATATAACGGGCAAATAAATAACGTTGGCGAATTTATCCGCGTGAATTCTGGCAAAAGTTATCGTGCGGGAATCGAAATTGCAACAATAATTCCTTTATCTAGAAAGTTTCTGTTGGCCGGAAATGCCACTTTTAGCCAAAATAAAAATAAAAATTTTATTTCCGAAAATAATTTACAAAACCTCGGAACCACTTCTATTTCTCTATCGCCAGATATAATTTCTAATTTAAGTTTGCAGTATTCGCCGATACAAAATTTTAATTTAAAAATTCAGAGTCAATATGTCGGGAAGCAATATTTGGATAATACGGAGAATAAATTGTATCAATTAAAGGATTATGTTGTTGCAGATTTTTTAGCAAATTATCAATTAAAAATTAATAGAAATGATTTTACATTTAAACTTTTAGTTAATAATTTATTTAATAAAAAATATGTGAATAATGGCTTTGTTTATGACGGCCCTTATTATTTTTCTCAATCTGGGACAATAGTATCCATCGGTGTTTCGTGGAAATTTTTTAAATAATTTACATTTTCGTAATGAAAAATTAATATATTTGTAATTAATCTTAACTAAAATTTATTACGATGAAAAAACTTTTATTTTCTTTCTTAATGCTTACAAGTAGCATTTTGATGTTTGCACAGCAAATGAATGTGTCGGTTTCTGGGAATACTGTTACATTTACTTGTAGAGTAGATGGTTCAGGAGGTACAGATTGGACTTCTTCACCAGTAAACTTATATGCGTATACAGATGTTGCAGACACAACACCAAACGGTTCTTCTAGCACAAATGTTTTGGGTGGTTGGCCAGGCACGGCGATGGTAGATGATGGTAGTGGTAATTTTTCTGTATCAGTAGATTTAGCTACAATTTTTTCTACAGGAACTACTGTAAATAATATTAATTTTATTTACAATACTTCTAATGGTACTGGCGGCTATTATCAAAACCCTACATCTGGAGGTTTCGCTACAACAGATGGCGCGCATGCAACTGGATGGAGCCCAGTTACCATTTCTACTTTAGGTGTGAGTGATTTGGTTTCTGCTAAAAATAAATCCTTTGTTGCAGGTGGGAAACTTTACACTAAGCAAGCGGGTAATTTAGATATTACGGTTTATGATATGTCTGGAAAAGTGGTAAATAAATCACAAGTGAAATCTTCAGATTCGTCTATAGACCTTAATGTAAAACAAAGAGGAACTTATATGGTAAAAATTTCTAACGGTAGCCAAACCGAAGTAGTGAAATTTATAAAATAAGATTTTTCTTTTAGAAATACTTAAGACTGCATCGCGCAGTCTTTTTTTTTGTTTAAAATTACCTTAAATTTGCTGAAACTATGAAGATGACGGATTTAATCTTAAAGTATTTATCAATAAAAACAGAAGTAAAAATTCCAGGTTTTGGAATTTTTCAGCAAAAAAATGTACCTGCTTTTTATGACGAAAGATTAGCCGCGCTTTTGCCGCCTGCAAAAGAGTTTTTCTTTACTGAAGATTTTAATTTAAAAGACGAAAATTTCATACAATTTGTTGCAAAAGAAAAAAATATAGATATTAATGAAAGTTATGCCGAAATAGCAGAATTAGTCAATTATTGGAAATTCACGTTACAGAATAAAATAGTTTTAGAAATTCCTGATCTCGGTACTTTTTATTTTAATGATGAGGGAAATTTTATTTTTAAAGGCAAACATTTTTCTACAGAAAGCCCAGAAAATTTCGGATTGGAAGAATTGAATTTAAGTGAACTGAAAAATAGAAAATCTGCTCTTGGTAAAAGTCTTGAAAATGAATATAAAACCAGTCGAAATCCGTTTTGGTGGCTACTTTTAATAATTCCTGTAACGGCAATTATTTATTTAGGAACACAAAACCCTGAACTTATATTTGGTAAAAAATCGTTTAAAAATCTAAAAAAAACTAAAACTGATTCTGTTGTAAAATCGAGAAATCTTTTGAAAGATTCAACGAAAATAGATTCTACTAAATCCAAAATTCCTACCCCAAAATTAAAATAGATGCCTCCAAAAAATAAGAAAACGGTAAGCGAATCGCTTACGGTAATGACGAACATCGTTTTACCAAACGAAACCAACTCTTTAAGGAATTTATTCGGTGGTGAGTTGCTCGCAAAAATGGATCGTTGTGCTGCGATTTCTGCCGCCAGACATTGCGCCAGAAGAGTTGTAACCGCTTCCGTAAATCACGTTTCGTTCGATCATCCCATTCCAGAAGGAGGCATTGTGGTTTTAGAATCCAAAGTTTCGCGCGCCTTTTCCACTTCCATGGAAATTTATGTAGATGTTTGGTTAGATGATCCTATTAAACAAACAAAAATACACACCAATAACGGTATTTACACCTTCGTTGCGGTTGATGAATACAATAATCCGGTTCCAATACCAGAAGCAACGCCCGAAACAGAATTAGAAATTGAGCGTTGGAATGCTGCTTTGCGCAGAAAAGAATTATCACTTATTTTAGGCGGAAGAATGAAGGCGAAAGACAGCGTGGAACTAAAAAAACTTTTTTCCGCAGAATAAAACGACTTCAGTTAAATACAAATGCCACAAAAATTTTTTAGTGCTTTTGTGTTAAAATATTCCAAGAAAAAAAGCAAAATGAAAATCCTACTTTTAGATAAAAATCACCCATTAATTGAAAAGCAACTTTCTGCAAAAGGTTTCACTTTTGAGGAAGATTTCACATCCACTTACGATGAGGTTTTAGAAAAAATTTCAAATTTTGATGCTGTTATTATCCGCAGTAGAATTCCTTTAGATGAAAATTTTTTACGCCACGCCAAACATTTAAAATTCATTGCAAGAGTGGGCGCGGGAATGGAAAACATTAATGTAAAAGTTGCCGAAGAATTAGGAATTACGCTCATTAATTCGCCAGAAGGAAATAGAGATGCTGTTGCAGAACAGGTTTTAGGCATGCTTTTGTTGCTGATGAATAGATTAATTATTTCTTCAGAAGAAGTAAAAAAAGGCATTTGGAAACGCGAAGAAAACCGTGGCGAAGAAATTTTAGGAAAAACCTTTGGCATTATTGGTTACGGAAATATGGGAAAAGCCGTTGCAAAAAGATTGCAAGGTTTCGGTGCGAAAATTATTTTCCATGATATTTTACCCAATTTGCAAGATGAATTTGCAAGCCAAGTTTCTTTAGAAGAATTGCAACAAAGTGCCGATTTCATTAGTTTGCATTTACCGATAAATGAAAGCACACATTATATAATTAATGAAGATTTTATTTCTAAAATGAAGAATAATTTTTATTTAATTAATACCGCACGTGGGAAAAATGTAGAAACGTCAGCGCTTGTAAAAGCCTTAAAATCTGGGAAAATAAAAGGCGCCGCTTTAGATGTTTTAGAATTCGAAAAAGCATCTTTCGAAAATATCGAAGTGAAAAACGATAACTTAGAATTTCTTTTAAATTCTGAAAAAGTAATTATCACACCACATATTGCTGGCTGGACGGTGGAAAGTAAAGAAAAATTGGCCCAGGTGATTGTAGATAAAATTCTGTTAAAATATTCTTAATCTTTTTACGCCAAAGGCTTTTTCAGCATATTATTCCTAAATTCGTTTTTTTTTAAAAAATCCCCGCTGATAAAAAATGCTGAACCGAACTTTTTTCCTTTTATTTCTGGCTTTCTGCCTAACTTCTTGTAAAAAAAAATCAAATAAAATTGCGAACGAATCTAAACTCCCTAATTTTGGAAATGTAGATTTAAAAACTGTTTTTAAAGACGATAATTTAAGTCTTAAAAATGAAGATTCTGTAAAAAAAGTTCTTGCCAATTACTATAAAACAGTTTGGGAAGATGGCAATTTAAGTGGCGGACTTCTAGTGGCAAAAGGCGATAAAATTCTTTTTGAAGATTACCGAGGTTTTGGCCGGGAAAATGAGCAAATGCCCATTAATAAGGATACACCGCTGCACGTTGCATCTGTTTCTAAAACAATGACGGCGATGGCAACGATGAAATTAGTGGAAGGCGGTTTACTGAAATTAGACGATCATGTCACAAAATTTTTCCCAAAATTTCCTTATCCAGATGTAACGGTTTTTAACCTTCTCACGCAGAGAAGTGGCCTGCCAAAATATGAATATGTTATTGAAAAAATAGATCCAAAAGCGCCCGTCTTATCTAAAAAATTTCTTTCAAACCAAGATGTTTTGAATCTTTTAGAAACATACAAACCAGAACTTGCAAAAGCTACAAATTCGGGCTTTATGTATTGCAATACCAATTTCGCATTGTTGGCTTTAATTGTAGAAAAAGTAACGAAAATGCCCTTTCCAAAGGCGATGCAAGAAATTGTTTTTAAGCCTTTGGAAATGAAAGATACTTATATTTATCAGGAAAAAGATTCACTTTCAGCCGCGCAATCCTTTTATAATACAGGAAATAAATTGTATCCTTTAGACCGATTAGATCTTATTTATGGTGACAAAAATGTGTACACCACGCCGCGCGATTTATTTAATTTTTCTAAAGCACTTTTTGCCAAAAATTTTCTTCGTCCTGATCTAATGAAATTGGTTTTTGAACCGCACAGCAATGAAAACGCGGGCGTAAATAATTATGGCATTGGTTTTAGAATGAAAATATTTAATAATGGTGAAAAACTCACTTATCATAACGGTTGGTGGCACGGAAGCAATGCCGTTTTTGCCCATCTTTTAAAATCAAAAGTCACCATTGTGGCGATTGGAAATAAATATTCGCAGCGCCTTTATTCTGCCTTGTCGCTTTCTGGTTTATTCGAAGATTTCCCTTATGAGACAGAAAAATTATTAAAAGTAACCGAAAAAGATAGTTTGAAGACAGATGATAGTTCAGAATAGAAAATAAAGTCTATAAATTCCGTAACTTTCCGCCGAATTTTACCTTCAATGAAAAATTACTTATATCTATTTATTTTTGCTTTTTTTGCATTTTCTTGCGCACGCGTTGGTTCGCCTGTGGGTGGTGCAAAAGACACTATTGCGCCCAAATTTTTAGGTTCCAACATAGATTCTTCACGCATCAACGTGCCGAGAGATATTAAACAATTGCGTTTGGATTTTGATGAATATGTGAAATTAAAAGACATCACCAAAAACCTTATTATTTCGCCACCAATTCAGCAAATTTCTAAAATTTATCCTTCCAATTTATCCACAAAATATGTTTTGATACAATGGAAAGATACTTTGCAAAAAAACACTACTTACAGTTTTAATTTTGGAAATTCTATCCAAGATAATAATGAGGGAAACATTTTGCCTTATTTTAATTTTGCATTTTCTACGGGCGATAAAATTGATGATTTGTATATAAGTGGCGTTGTGAAAGATGCTTTTGCAACTAAAAAGGGCACTAGCGATGGCAAAGAAAAAAATATTGTAGTCGGCTTGTTTCAAGTGAAAGATTCTATGAATTACCGTCAAAAACCTTACTACATCACAAAAGTAGATCCAGACGGTTATTTTGAACTTAATTATCTTTCTCCAGGAAAATACAAAATCATAGCCTTTGAAGATGAAAATGGTAATTCTGTGTTTGATAATGGGAAAGAAAAAGTGGGTTTTCTGAAAGAGGAAATAGATTTAAAACAAAATATTTCAGGCTTAAATTTGGATATTTATCCATCAAAACCAGTCGAAAAATATGTGGAATGGAAACCAGAAACAGGCGGGATTTTGCTTTTGTTTGAAGGCCATCCAGAGGAAGTGAAAGTAGAAGCAAAAGGAAATTTACTGAAGAATTATAAAGTTTTTCATGAGCCAAAATCAGACAGTGTTAATATTTATTTTGATGCACAGCGCGAAAATATTGGCTTGCAAAATTCACAAAATCTAAAATTTTCTTACGAAATACCTTCAAAAAAAGACAGTATTTCACTCTTCTACAAATACGACCCGAAAAGTGTGATGGAACTTAGTAACCGAGAAGGAAATGTGTTGCCGCCAAACAGAGATTATAAAATTTATTCTAATCTTCCGATTGAAACTATTTTACCTGAAAAATTTTCATTGCTTTCAGATAGTATAAAGCAGGATTTCAAGGCTGAAATTTCAAAATTAAATCCGCATGAAATTTACATTAAAGCAGATTTTAAAGAAGGAAAAAAATACCAATTAACGGTTTTAAAAGAATCTGTAGCCTCTTATTTTGAAAGTATTGCGAAATCTTACCAATGGAATTTTGAGATTGATAAAGCCGAAAATTATGGCAGTTTTACTTTAAATTTAATTAATAAACCAGAACATCCGTTTTGGATTCAGCTTTTAGATAATACCCAGAAAATTATATATCAAAAAAAATCTACCACGGCAGAAAATAAGTTTACAGAACTAAAACCGGGAACTTACAGCGTCAGAATTTTAGTGGATAACAATGAAAATGGCGTTTGGGATACTGCGGATTTTACAACGCAAACTTATGCGGAAGATGTCTATAATTTTAATAAAAAATTGCGCGTAAAACCATTGTGGGAAATTGTGGAATCTTGGGATTTGAAAAATCAATTGCCAGCCGATGATGGCGAAGATTTGCAAGATGAACCTGTGCAAACTAGTCTTCCAAACCAAGCAGACAAAAAATCGGAGGATAAAACAAATGGCGATGCAAATAAAAAATTTGAGTTGAAAACCGGCCGAGATGATAGCCTTGATAGACAATAATGAAATCGCTATAAAAAAGTTTGTAAAAAAACGCCAGCGATGTTGAGCGATTGAATACGAGCTATAAAAAAATAAATATCTACAAATGAAAACGTTTAAAACTATTTTATACTGGTTTTTGGTGGTAATTGCAGCGATCCAGTTCATACCAATTGATAGAACTAATAAACCTGTAAAAAAATCAGAAAATTTCGTAGATGTTGTGAACGCGCCGCCAAAAATACGCGCGTTTTTAAAAAATGCCTGTTACGACTGCCATTCCAACGAAACCATTTATCCAGATTACGCCTTTATTGCGCCGATTTCTTGGTCTATAAAACACCACATCAACGAGGGGAGAGAACACCTAAATTTTTCTGAATGGGCTACTTTTAATTCGGATTTAAAGGAAAGTATGCTCACAAATTCCATCGAAGAATTGGATGGTAAATCTATGCCGATGACAGCTTATATTCCCTATCATCCGAAAGCCAATCTTAGCAACGCGCAAAGAAAAGTTTTAACTTCTTATTTTGAAAAATTGCTAAAATCTAAGAAATATTAAAATATTTTTTCAAAAATTTTCGCTGGGAATCGAAAGCGATGTCCTCTAATTTAATATTTTCTTTTTCAAGCCAAAGCGTTTCAGAAATTTCTTCTATCTGAAGATTAAAATCGCTTCCAGCAGCCATTTCATACAAGTAAAATAAATCTAAAGTGTTGTATTTAATGTTTTTATAAAGATATATATTTGGTAAACTGCCAATATATTTTAGATTTTCTGCTGTAATATCAAGATTTAACTCTTCTTTTAGCTCTCTTACACAAGTTTCTTCCCCAGATTCTTTTGGGTCTGTGAAACCGCCGGCCAGATCCAAAAAGCCTTTTTGTGGATTTTTATTTCGTCTCGTAAAAAGATATTTTTCCTCAAATTTAATTAAAACCGCAACTGCTGCCGCAACATTTTGGTACATTACAAAATCGCAGTTGCTGCAAGTTAATTTTGAAACATTGTTCCAAATTAAAGTTTCGTGGCCGCATTTTGGGCAAACTTTGAGTTCTTCCATTTTAATATAATTTTGATTAGCATAAGAGTTTTTAAAATTTTAAAAGCAAAAGATCATCTCGTAATAACAAGCAAATTATAAGATGGCAAAAGCAAAATTTGCTGTTCAACTTTTTTCCTTTAAAAAACGTTATGTATAATATTTCTTTTTAGGCTTTTGTGGTAAATTTATTTCTCGGGTGATAATTTAGAATCACATCCCGCAATTCTTCCGTTTGTAAATGCGTGTAAATTTCTGTAGTTGTAATGCTCGAATGCCCAAGCATTTCTTGAATATATCGCAAATCTGCGCCATTTTGAAGCAAATGTGTCGCAAATGAATGCCGAAAAGTGTGCGGTGAGATTTTCTTTTTAATGTTGGCTTTTAGGGCCAAATCTTTGATGATAATAAAAACCATAACGCGAGTCATCGCATTGCCGCGTCTATTCAAAAATAAAATGTCTTCAGATTTTTTATTAATTTTAAAATTAATTCTGATTTTTTTTATATAATTTAAAATAATTTTTGCCGTAAAATCTGCGAGAGGTACGAAGCGCATTTTGTCGCCTTTTCCATAAACGCTCACGTAATTTTCTTTAAAATTAATATTAGAAATTTTTAAATCTATTAATTCAGACACGCGCAAACCGCAGCCGTAAAGCACTTCTATAATACAATAATTTCTTTCGCCAAGATCAGAACTGCGATCTACGGCATTTATCAATTTTGTAATATTTTTTTCCGAAAGTGTATCTGGCAAATAAAGCCCAAGTTTTGGCGCTTCTAAAAGCGAAGTCGGATTGTCTTCGCGGATCTCTTCTGCTACCAAATATTTAAAAAAAGATTTTATGGAAGACAACCATCTGGCTTGCGAGCGTTCGCTAGATTTGGTTTTAGAATTTTGAAACAAATATTCTTGGATTTGCACATAAGAAATATTTTCTGGCGTGGCTTCTGGGAGATTTTCTGAAACATATTTTTTCACCTTATTAATGTCCCGCAAATAAGCATCTAAAGTATTTTTAGAGAAATTTTTTTCTAAACGCAAGTAGTCTTCAAATTCTTTAATCCTTTCATTCCAGTTCATTTTACGTTCTATTTAAGCCTCAATAAGTTGCTTTTTATCAATTTTTAAAATTTCTATTTTGTGTTCTTTTAAAAATGAAATCCCATCAAAATCTGAATAATCCTCCATGTAAACTAATTTTTTAATACCCGCTTGCAAAATTAATTTACTGCATTGTTTGCACGGTGAAAGTGTGATGTAAAGCGTGCTATCTTTTGCAGATTGCGTGGATGAAGCCAATTTTAAAATTGCATTTGCTTCTGCATGCAGCACATACCAATGTGTATTTCCGTCTTTATCTTCGCAGCAATTTTCAAATCCAGATGGCGTACCGTTGTAACCGTCAGAAATTATCATTCTGTCTTTCACGATTAATGCGCCCACTTTTTTTCGTTTGCAATAAGACAATTTTCCCCATTCTATCGCCATTTTTAAGTAGGCGATATCAAATTTTGTTGTTTCTGCCATTAAAAATTGGGTTTTCTTTTTTCTAAAAATGCAGTGACGCCTTCAGTTTTGTCTGCTAAATCAAAGACTTCTCCGAAGGATTTTATTTCAGTTTCAAAGCCTTCTGCGGTGTCAGATAAGTTAACCGCTTTGATGGCTTTTTCAATTGCGAGCGGGGAATTTCTGGAGATTATGTTGGCTAATTCCATACATTTATCTAAAAGTTCTTCGCTAGAAAAAACTTCATTTACCAAACCAATTTCTTTCGCTTTTTGAGCAGAAATCATTTTTGCCGAAAAAATCATTTCATTTGCCATTCCTTTTCCGACTAATTTCGGCAATCTTTGCGTGCCGCCATATCCCGGAATTAAGCCTAAAGTCACTTCTGGCAAACCCAATCTTGCGTTTTCGGACGCATATCTAATGTGGCAAGACATTGCTAATTCTAAACCGCCGCCTAACGCAAAACCATTGACTGCTGCGATAACCGGTTTGCTTAAATTTTCAATTTTATTAAATAATTTATTTTGCCCATTTCTGGCTAAATCTTCTGCTTTTTCGGATCCGAAATCGCTAAATTCTTTTATGTCTGCACCTGCCACAAAAGATTTTTCACCAGCGCCCGTTAAAATGACGGCGCGACAAGTTTTATCTTCATTAATTGCAGAAAATGCGTTAGACAGTTCTTCAATTATGGTTTTGTTTAAAGCGTTTAAACTTTCAGGTTTGTTGATGGTGATGCTGCTTACAAAGTTTTTCTTTGATATGTTGAGAAATTGATAGTTCATTTTGTTAAATTAAAAGATGAGATGCAATTTATGAAATTTGAAATTAAAACTATTATTGGTCTTTAGAATGGCTCATCATTTCGCCATCAATTTTTACATTCAATTGTGAGGCGATTCTCATGCCCAGTTCTATATTTGCACGAAAAAAATGGCACAATTGACGGTTGATGATTTCATCTTTTCTTTCGCCTTTTATACCGCTCATGTGAGACACAATATTTTGGATTAAATTTTTTCTTGCTTCTTCGTTCATTGCTTTTCTATAAAGCAATCCAGGCTGGGTGTAATGATCATCGTCATTTGCATTTCGGTTGTAATTTGCGATATGAAGACTATCTAAATCATATTCAAAATTCTTGTATTTTTCTTCAGGTTTTACGTCGCCAAAACTGTTTGGGAAATAGTTGGGCGCATCTTTATAATGGCTAGAATTTGCCATAAAGCCATCACGCTGAAAATTATTAAAACCAAAAGGACAGCGGTTTACTTCCAGTTGATTCCCATTTACACCAATTCTATATCGCGCTGCGTCTGCATAAGAAAATAATCGACCTTGGAGCATTTTATCTGGCGAAAAGCTGATGCCATTAATTAAGTTACTTGGCGCAAAAGCGGCTTGCTCCACGTGTGCAAAATAATTATTTGGTATTTCATTGAGTTCCATTTCACCTGCTTCTATCAAAGGAAATTCGTCTTGAAACCAAACTTTTGTAACATCAAAAGGATTCCAGCGAAACTCTTTGGCTTGTTCTTCCGTCATGACTTGGATGTACATTTTCCATCTCGGGAAATCGCCTTTTTCGATAGCATTTACTAAGTCTTCTTGTGCAAAATCTGGATTTTCGCCTTGCATTTTTTTTGCATCTTCGGCAGAGAAATTTTTGATGCCTTGCTGGGTTTTAAAATGAAATTTCACCCAAACTCTTTCGTTGTTTTGGTTTATCATAGAAAAAGTGTGAGAACCAAAACCGTGCATGTGTCTGTATCCGTATGGCGTTCCACGTTCCGACATCAATATTAAAACTTGGTGCAAACTTTCGGGGTTTAAACTCCAATAATCCCACATCACAGTTGTGTCACGCAAATTGGTTTTCGGGATTCTTTTTTGGCTATGAATAAAATCTGGAAATTTTTTGGCATCTTTTACAAAAAAAACGGGAGTATTATTACCTACTAAATCCCAATTTCCATCTTCGGTATAAAATTTTAAGGCAAATCCTCGTGGATCTCTTTCTGTATCTGCGCTGCCTTTCTCGCCAGCAACAGTAGAAAATCTTGCGAAAAGTTTACAAGAATTTCCGATGTTTGAAAATAGTTTCGCTTTTGTATATTTTGAAATATCATGCGTAACTCTAAAAGTGCCATACGCGCCACTTCCTTTTGCGTGAACGACTCTTTCGGGAATTCTTTCTCTCACAAAATGCGCGAGATTTTCTTGCAAAATAAAATCTTGCAGAAGAATTGGCCCTCTTTCACCAACAGATTGTGAGTCTTCATGCTCGAAATAGGGCGAACCTGCGCTGTTGGTTAATTTTTTAGAATTCATTTTTGAAAGATTTAATTATGACAAATTTAAAATAAAGTTTTTCTTAAAGGTAGAAAATTCTAAAAACATATCTATCTTTGTTTTAATTATTATAAGAAATGAACATTCAGCAGTTAGAATACCTCATTGCGGTAGATAAATATAAACATTTTGGCAATGCGGCGCAATCTTGTTTTATTACGCAACCTACTTTGAGCGCTATGATTCAAAAGTTTGAGGAGGAATTAAATGTTAAGGTTTTCGACCGAACTTCTCACCCCATCCGCACTACAGATATGGGCTTAGAGATCATTAAACAAGCAAAAATAGTTATCGATGGCGTGATGGAACTTCGCAATAAAGCCGATGAACTTAATAATATTTTGGGTGGAACTTTAAATTTAGGGATTATCCCTACCGTTTCAGGTTGCTTGATTCCCACGGAGATATTTGATTTTATTTCGGCCAATAAAAGTATAAAATTGAATGTAAAAGAAATGACCACTGAGAATGTTTTAAAAGCCGTGAAAAGTGGCGAATTAGATGCTGGGATAATTTCTACGCCATACGATGGAGCCGAAGAGTTTTTTCAAACCTTTATATTTAATGAAGAATTAATGGTTTATTCTGCGTTGGAACAAAGTGATAAAAAAGAATCATTCGTAATTCCCGAAAAAATAGATGTTGATAAAGTTTGGCTTTTGGAAGAAGGCAATTGTCTGCGAAATCAATTTGAAAAAATTTGTCATTTAAAAGAAAATTCTACCAAACCAAAAAATTTAGATTTTCTTGCAGGAAACATCAGTACTTTAATTCATATGGTTGATAAAATGGGCGGCCTTACTATTTTACCAGAAATTGCGGTGGAGCAATTATCAGATTTGCAACGGAAAAATGTGGCTCGATTTGTGAAGCCATTTCCGTATCGTGAAATTTCAATTATCTACTACAAACCAACCTATAAACAGAAAATTATTGATGAGTTGGTAAGTTTTATTCAGCATTCTTTGAGTTCAAAACTTAATTATTATAAAAATCCAGCAGATTTTGTTTCAATTAAAGCAAAGTAAATTAATGACTAAATAATTGTTAGAATTGAATATTATCTATAAATTTGCACCTGTAATTTCGAGGAAAAATTTGAACTGATTGCAACCTCTCAAAAAAAATGCTAAAACAGATATTCTCTTTTAGTCTTTTGTAAGGTTCTATTTTTTTTCTATTTTTTCTATTTTTTAAATTAAAATAATAAAAAAATATGTCCTATCTATTCACTTCAGAATCTGTTTCTGAAGGCCATCCAGACAAAATTGCCGATCAAATTTCTGATGCTTTAATTGATAATTTTTTAGCATTTGATAGAGATTCAAAAGTCGCTTGTGAGACATTAGTAACTACTGGGCAAGTAATCTTGGCAGGTGAAGTGAAATCTACCGCCTATCTTGATGTGCAAAAAATAGCGCGAGATGTGATCAATAAAATAGGTTACACCAAAAGCGAATACATGTTTAATGGTGAATCTTGTGGCGTAATATCAGCCATTCACGAGCAGTCTCCAGATATAAACCAAGGTGTAGATCGCATCAAAGGTGAGGCAGATTTTGAAACCAAAGCAAATGCGCAAGGAGCAGGAGACCAAGGGATGATGTTTGGATATGCAACCAACGAAACAGAAAATTTTATGCCGCTTGCTCTAGATTTAGCGCATACTATTTTAAAAGAATTGTCCGCACTTAGAAGAGATAATAACGCCATAAAATATTTGCGCCCAGATGCAAAAAGCCAAGTAACAATTGAATATTCTGACGATCACAAACCTGTTAGAATTGATAGTATAGTGATTTCTACGCAACACGATGATTTTGGCGAAGAAAAGGCGATGCTTTCTAAAATTAGAAAGGATTTAATAGATATTTTGATTCCTATTGTGAAAGAAAAACAAAAACCAGAAATTCAGGAATTGTTTAATGATGACATTAAATATCATATTAATCCTACTGGGATTTTTGTGATTGGCGGCCCACACGGAGATACGGGTCTTACTGGAAGAAAAATTATTGTAGATACATACGGTGGAAAAGGCGCACACGGCGGTGGAGCGTTTTCTGGGAAAGATCCCTCAAAAGTAGATAGAAGTGCGGCTTATGCCACGCGACACATTGCAAAAAACCTTGTTGCAGCTGGCCTTGCAGATGAGGTATTAGTTCAAATATCTTATGCCATTGGAGTAGCAGAACCTTGTGGATTATTTATCGATACTAAAGGAACATCTAAAGTAAACCTAACAGATGGTGAAATTGCAAAAAAAGTACAAAAAATATTTGATTTAAGACCTTATGCAATTGAGCAAAACCTTAAATTAAGAAATCCTATTTACCAAGAAACTGCTTCTTACGGGCACATGGGAAGAGATTATTACGTTGCTGATAAGACTTTTAAAACCGTGACTGGTGAAGATTTTGTAGTAAAAGATTTAGAGTTTTTCACTTGGGAAAAATTAGACAGGGTAGAAGATATTAAGAAAGAATTTAATATTTAAAAAATAAACTGCTTTATGACTTTTCATAAAGCAGTTTTTTTTACTTTAGCGATAATATATTTTAATTTTACTAATGAAGTTCTTCAGTTTTGTAGTTTTTGGGTTTTTATTAGCGTCGCAATCTGCAAAAGCGCAGTTCACGACGCATAAAATGCTTCAGGTAGGCTATGTTTATCAAAATCAAAGTTTTGCAGAATTAGGCGGTCGTTTATTATTTTTAAAAAATGATGATCTCATCTATCGGCTCGGCGCATCTGCTTTGGTAGGAAGTGCAAATTCAAAATTCGCCATTATGCCGAAATTGCAAGGTGATGTTTTAATTAATTCTCAACGAAATGTAGATTTTTATCATTCTTATTATTTTCTTGCAGGTGCCGAAATTACATCAAAATATTATGCACCAAAGATTGGTGTAACACTTTTTGGGATTTTAGATTTAACTGGCGGATATGCCTTTCCTATCGGTAATGAGACTATTAATGGAAAACAATTGAAAGGCATTAATCTTAATTTTACTCTAAATCTACCGCTCGTAATGTTACACGATTTTTTAAAGTAATTTTAGAATTTTAGAAAAAATTTATTTTTTTTAACAAAGTATTAACTTTTTTTATTACTTTTACAACCTAATAAAAACACAACTATCGCATAATTTTACTTCCTAATTATTAAAAAACGTTCTTCACATTAATTTGTGAGTTTGTTTTTGGGTTTTAATTTAAGAAGAAATTATGAATACTTTTACCGATACCAAACTAATAAAGTCCTACCAAAACGGCTGCGAAAAATCTTTAAGTTATCTTATAAATCGATACCAAAAAGAACTTTACTCTTATATTTTTTATAAATTATTGGATGATGATCTTTCAAATGATATCTTTCAAGATACTTTTATGAAAATTATTGTAAAATTAAAAGAAGGTAAATATAATGATCAGGGCAAATTTATACTTTGGGCAAAAAGAATTGCACACAACCTCATTATAGATCATTATCGTCTAAAATCTAAACACATAAAAGTTTCTGAAACGACCTACGATAATGAAGAATTCTCAATCTTTGATCTCATAAGTGAGCAAAGTGAAAATATTGAAGAAAGAATTATTTCCGAACAAATTAATGCAGATTTATTAAGCCTTTTGGTACACTTACCAGAAAATCAGCAAGAAGTGATAAAACTTCGATTTTTTGATGGTTTAAGTTTTAAAGAAATTGCAGACCAAACCGATTCTAGCATCAACACCACTTTGGGCAGAGTGCGTTACGCATTGATCAATTTGCGTAAAATAATGGAAGAAAAAAATATTATTTTAACCAGATAACAATAATTATTAAAAGCTTTCGTTTTAATTTAAAATAAACAAAAGCCTATGAAAAATCTTGACACTCTTAAGGCCAAAATTCTTACTCCAAAAAAAGAAACCGTCTTATTCTTACTTCAATTTTCGAAAAGTATAACAGTAATAAAATCTAAAAATAAAAAATATTTAGTTTCAAAGAATTAAACTAAGTTTTAAAATATTAAATTTGTGCCCTATGAATATTCGGCACATTTTTTTTGATCTAGATAATACACTTTGGGATCACCGCAAAAACGCAAGACTTACATTAGAAATCCTTTTTAAAAGATATAAAGTAGAAGAACTCCACCAAATTACTTTTGAAGATTTTCACACCGCATACGATATCGTAAATGAAGATTTGTGGGCAAAAATTCGTGATGAAGAAATTGACAAAGAATATCTTCAAAAACACCGTTTCTACGATACTTTTTTAAAATTTAATATTGATGATTTTGAACTTTCACAGAAGTTTGAGCATCATTTTTTAGATGAAATTATCGCTTTCAACGAAGTTGTACCCGGAACTTTTGAAATTTTAGATTATTTAAAAGCAAAAAATTATCCACTTCATATTATCACCAATGGTTTTCACGAAGTAACACACCGAAAAATTGACGGTGCAAAACTCACAAATTATTTTGAAACCGTTACCTCCGCAGATGAAGTGGGCGTAAGAAAACCGAATCCGAAGATTTTTGATTATGCTTTAAATTTAGCAAATGCAACAAAAGAAGAATCTATATTAATTGGCGATGATTGGATTGCGGATTTCCAAGGTGCAAAAAATTATGGTTTAGACGTCATTTTCTTTGATGTTTTTAAAGAAAAACAGGATTTGAAAGATATTAAAAGAATTGAGAATTTAATTGAAATAGAAGATTATTTGTAAATGAAAAATCAACAATTAGAAATTACACCAAATGCTTTTTTTAAGACGAGTAGAACGCTTTATTTTGCAATTCTTGCCGGTGTCGCATTTGTAACAGTTTTCTTTTATATGGATTTAGGCAAGCAAGAATTTAAAATTGATTTTAAAAATAATATGTTTTTATTATCAATCGCTTTGGGAGTTTTAGCCATTTTGGCGAGTAATGTCATGTTTAAAAACTTGAAGGACAAAATCAGTAAGAATTCAGATTTAAGAGCGAAAATTGGTCAGTTGCAAACGGCTAATTTGGTTCGGTATGCAATTTTAGAAGTGCCAGTTTTTATCATCATTTTTGCTTTGTCCCCCGATAAAAGTTTTTTTATAATTCCTGTAATTATTTTACTTTACCTTTTAAGTTTAATGCCAAATAAAGAAAAATTAGAAGAAGATTTAAACTTGACTACCGAGCAAAAAATACAATGGAATAAAGGTGATGAAGTAATTTAATTAGCATTTAATATTAGCATTTTATATTTAATTTCGACGTTATCTCCTTCTCCGTCAAGAATTCTTTTTTCACACCAACCATAAGGAAAAAGTGTTTTTCCATTCCAAGTAAAAGGAAAAGAATTTTCTCCAAACGTTTTATGATTGCGCTCGAATTTCCCTTTTCCATGATTTTTTTCAATTACAGCAACAATATAAAAAGCATAAAATAAGGCGATCCCATGTAAACCTTCATCGCTTTTAGTTTTTTTATATTCTTGGTGTAATTCACTCAAAACGCGTTCTACACCATTAATTGATTCATCAGAATAATCCAGATTAACATTAAAATCTTTTGCAATTTCAATGGCATTTGCAAGCATTTTTGGTTTAAGTTCTTCAATGGTTTTAATTTTTTGTGCGCTCATATTAAATGAAAAAATAATCAGGTTAAATGTAATAAATATTAGTCCTTTCATTCTCAAATGCAATTAGGTAAACTCACAGTTATGCTTAAACGCCCAAACTCTCTCTCACTCTTTTTAAAGTTTCTGCTGCGATTTTTTTAGTTTTTACAGCACCTTCGTTTAGTTTCGCTTCTAATTCTGGTAAATTGTTCATGTAGTAAGAAAACAATTCTCTTTCTTTAGAATATTTAGTTAAAATTAAATTTAATAATTCCGTTTTGGCGTGTCCGTAACCGAAATTTCCGGCGAGGTATTTTTGTCTTAAAGTTTCGGTTTCTTCCGTTGAAGCCATTAATTTATAAATCGCAAAAACTTTGTCCGTTTCCGGATCTTTTGGTTCTTCTAAAGTTTTAGAATCTGTTTCAATCGACATTACTTGTTTTTTCAACTGCTTTTCTGGCAAGAAAATATTGATGATATTTCCGCGGGATTTGCTCATTTTTTGGCCGTCAATTCCGGGAACATATTTGGTGTTTTCTTGCAATTTTGCTTGTGGCAAAACAAAAACTTCACCCATTTGGTTGTTAAATCTTGCGCCCATATCACGCGCCATTTCCAAATGTTGAAGTTGATCTTTTCCCACGGGAACAATTTCTGCGTCGTACAATAAAATATCTGCAGCCATCAAAACCGGATACGTAAAAAGTCCCGCATTTACGTCTTCTAAACGATCGGCTTTGTCTTTAAAACTATGCGCTAAAGTCAATCTTTGGTAAGGATAAAAACACGACAAATACCAGGAAAGTTCCGTTACTTCTGGGATATCACTTTGGCGGTAAAAAAAAGTTTTTTCGGTATCGAGTCCGCAAGCGAGCCAAGCGGCAGCGATTTCGTAAGTGTTTTGTTTTAAAATTTCTGCGTTTTTTATTTGCGTCAAAGAATGCAAATTGGCGATAAATAAAAAAGATTCGTTGTCAGGTTTTTTCGAAAGTTCTATGGCGGGGAAAATGGCTCCCAAAAGGTTTCCTAAATGTGGTGTTCCTGTGGCTTGTATTCCGGTGAGAATTCTTGGCATTTTGATTATTTAAAGATTAAATGATTAAAAAATTACTGAAAATTAATCAGCGTTTTTATTTCTGATTTTAATTTCGGTAAATGATTGATAATTACAGCCCACATATTTTCATCGGAAATACTGTCGTAAGCATGAATAACTAAATTTCTTAAACCTATAATAGATTTTGCTTCAGATATTTTGTCTAAATAAATTTGATCTCTTTTTGTAATCTTGTTTACTGCTTCGCCAATAATTTCCAAATCTCTTTCAACAGCACGTTTAAGCATCGTATTTTGCTTATAGTTGTTAAAATCTTTTGGCATATTGATAAAATAAGAATCTATTTCTGAAATAGCAAAATCAATGTCATAGAGATATTTTAAAATTTTTTCATCCATAAATAAGTTCTTTAGTTTTATTTATAGAATTAATTAAAATTGGATTTTTTAAACTTTGAACTTCAACTAAATCTATTTTTCTATTAAATAATTTAGAAAGTTTTTCTTTTAATGAAAGATAATTATTAAAATAATTATATAAATCTATGGCTTTAAATTTTACTAATAAATCAATATCACTATCATCACGAAAATTTTCTGAAAGTGATGAACCAAATAAATAGAGATTTTCTACTTTGTGCTCTTTGCATAAAATATTAATTTCCTTCTTATTAAATAAATTCATTTTCATTTAACAAAAATAACGAAATTATTTAGTTAATGAAGTTTAGAATAAGATTTCCCTAAAACTCCAAACCATTCGGAAATGCTTTCTTTCTAAAAATAAAAAGTAAAAGTGCACCGACGGTAATTGCAGCATCTGCAACGTTAAAAATATATTTAAAAAACTCGATGTGGGTTCCGCCAATTAGGGGCCAATTTTCTGGTACATCCCAATTTACCAAGGGAAAATGAAACATATCAACCACGCAGCCTTTCATAAAAGTGGAGTAGCCGTGCCCGAATTGTGTGAGTTTGGAAACGCCGTCATAATCTATCCAACGCCCAATACTTGCTTCGAAAACCGTTCCAGAATCATATATTAAGCCGTAAAACATACCGTCTATTAAATTCCCAATTGCGCCCGCAAAAATCATCGCCATCGGAATTAGAAGATAATTTGAACTGCCCATTTTCAGCCATTTATTAAATAAATAAATCATGCCGCCAATTAAAACCAATCGCACTAAAACTAGAAAATATTTCCCGATTAATCCGCCGAAATGAAAACCATAAGCCATGCCTGGGTTTTCTACAAAAGTAAGTTTAAAACCTGGGAAAACGTTTTGAGATTCGCCGAGAAAAAAGTGGGTTTTGATGTAGTATTTTGTGAGTTGGTCTATCAATAAAATCACGATGGTGATTAGTACAATTTTCTTCATTTTAGCCTTTTGCTTTGTTTTTCCAATTGATTTTCTCCACTTTTTTATCCTGCATTTTCTTTTCGGTTTTTTTATTGTGGAAAGTGTTTTTGTGAAATTTTTCAAATTCTATATTCATATCTTTTAGCATGGTTTTCACGGCCTGAAGTTCCATCGCGTTTTTGGTATGTACAATTATAGATTCCATTTTATTTTATGTTTATTTTTTTTGATAATTCATCCAAACGTTTTTGGTCTTTTTCGGATAAATCTTTTACACCATTTTCGCCCATTTTTGAGAGTAAATGGTCTATTTCTTTTTCGCGCTCGCGCCTATCAGAGTTATATTGATCATCCATATTATAAGGTTTTTTTAATTTTTCTGGCGTATTTTTAGAAAATTTATTTCGAAAAAAGTAGAGAAAAACCACCAAAAATATGATGAAAAATAAAATGTATCCTGACATTAAAAATATAAAATTTATCGCTGCATATTTTTTGCTTCAATGCTCAAAGTAGCGTGTGGAACGGCTTTTAACCTTTCTTTCGCAATTAATTTCCCGGTAACGCGGCAAATGCCATAGGTTTTATTTTGAATGCGAACCAAAGCATTTTTCAGATCTCGAACAAATTTCTCTTGCCTTCCCGCTAGAATTGCATTTTGCTCTTTGCTTAAAGTTTCTGCGCCTTCTTCAAAGGCTTTGAAAGTAGGCGAGGTATCATCCGTTCCATTATTTTTATCATTAATAAAACTTTCGCGAATGAGCATCAAATCTCGTTCCGCCTTATCAATTTTCGCTTGTATTAGTACTCTGAATTCTTCTAAATCTGCGTCGCTATATCTTTGTCTATCTTCGGCCATAATTGTATTTTTATTAGTTTTTATAAAAGAATATTAATTAATTTTTAGTTTTTTTAATTAATTAAATCCTTAAATTTTGTTCACGTTTATTTTGAATTTTACTTCGTTAATTTCTATATTTTCAAAAATTAGAAGTGAATTTACAACCTTTATCTCATCCGACAATACTTCTGTGGAAATATAATCCATATTTTGTATGATTTCTTTTTCAAAAGTTGAATTTTCTTCAATTTCTACTAAAATTCTATCGGTTAAGTCAAATCCTTTTTCTTTTCTAATATTTTGAATTCTATTCACAAATTCTCTTGCGATTCCTTCCGCTTTTAGTTCTTCCGTTAAAGTTAAATCCAAAGCAACAGTCAGTTTATTATCCGAAATTACCGTCCAACCTGGGATGTCTTTCGTGGAAATTTCAACTTCTTCTAAAGTGATTGGAAAACCTTGAATGTCAATTGTTCCATGCTTTTCTAAAGTTGAAATATCTTCAGCATTAAAATTTGAAATCGCATTTGCAACTGGTTTCATATCTTTTCCTAATCTCGCTCCAAGAACTTTAAAGTTGGGTTTTATTTGTTTAATGATAAGATGCGAGGCTTCTTCAGCATTAATTAATTGCAATTCTTGAACATTAACTTCGCTTTTTATCAACTCTGAAACGGCCAAAATCTGTTCTTCCGTTTTTTTATCCAAAACTGGAATTAAAACTTTCTGCAAAGGTTGTCTTACCTTGATATTTTCCTTTTTTCTCAAAGAAAAAACCATCGATGTAATTTGTTGCGCCAAGTGTGTTTTTTCTACTAAACTTAGATCAATTAAATCTTCATTAACCAAAGGAAAATCCGTTAAATGAACAGATTCTGCGGTGTTTTTCCCAGAAATATTATTCAAATCTTGATACAATTGATCCATAAAAAACGGCGCAATTGGTGCAGAAATTTTCGCCACAGTTTCCAAACAAGTATATAAAGTTTGATATGCTGAAATTTTATCTTCCGAATAATCGCCTTTCCAAAATCTTCTGCGGCAAAGTCTTACATACCAATTACTTAAGTTGTCATTTACAAAAGTATTGATGGCTCTTGCGACTTTCGTAGGTTCGTAATCTTCATAAAAAGCCGTCACTTCTTTTACTAAAAGATTGAGTTCGGCCAAAATCCAGCGGTCAATTTCTGGTCGGTTTTCTACATTTTTTTCTTCATATTTAAAGTGATCTACATTTGCATATAAAACGAAAAATGAATAGGTATTATAAAGTGTTCCGAAAAATTTTCTGCGAACTTCATCAATTCCTTCTAAATCAAATTTTAAATTTTCCCAAGGATTGGCGTTAGAAATCATATACCAACGCGTCGCATCGGGACCATATTTTTCTAAAGTCGTGAAAGGATCAACAGCGTTTCCTAATCTTTTAGACATTTTTTGGCCGTTTTTATCTAAAACCAAACCATTTGACATTACATTTTTATAAGCCACAGAATCAAAAACTGCCGTTGCAATCGCGTGTAAAGTATAAAACCAACCACGGGTTTGATCGACACCTTCCGCAATAAAATCTGCCGGAAACGCTTTTCTTTCGTCTATTAATTCTTTATTTTCAAAAGGATAATGCAATTGTGCGTAAGGCATTGAACCAGAATCAAACCAAACATCAATTAAATCACTTTCGCGTTTCATTGCTTTTCCGGAAGTAGAAACCAAAATAATTTGATCAACAATATTTTTATGTAAATCAATATTCAAATAATTTTCTACCGACATATTTCCCACTTCAAATTTTGAAAATGGATTTTTTTCCATGAAACCTGCCGCGACAGATTTGTTAATTTCGGTCATTAATTCTTCCACAGAACCAATGATAATTTCTTCCTTCAAATCTTCTGTACGCCAAATTGGCAAAGGAATTCCCCAATATCTAGAACGGGAAAGATTCCAATCATTTACGTTTGTCAACCAATTTGCAAAACGTCCTTCACCGGTAGATTTTGGTTTCCAATTGATGGTTTCGTTTAATTCAACCAAACGGTCTTTTAAAGACGACATTTTTACAAACCAAGAATCCAAAGGATAATATAAAACGGGTTTATCAGTTCGCCAACAATGCGGATAACTGTGAACGTATTTTTCTACTTTAAAGGCTTTGTTTTCTGTTTTTAAAAGAATTGCCAATTCTACATCCCAAGATTTTTCGGGCGCTGTTCCAGCGTCATAATATTCGTTTTTGATGAATTTGTCAGCAAATAATTCTGGTACATTTTCACCTTTAATGAATTTTCCCTGCAAATTTACTAACGGAACTAAATTGTCATTTTTATCTTTCACCAACATCGGCGAAATATTATTTTCTTTTCCAACGCGCGCATCATCTGCACCAAAAGTCGGGGAAATATGCACGATTCCGGTTCCATCTTCGGTCGTTACAAAATCACCAATTATTACTCTGAAAGCATTTTGGGGATTTTCTGCTGGTAAAAACCACGGAATTAATTGTTCGTAAGTAGTTTCCGCTAAATCCGCGCCGGTGAATTCGGCTAAAATTTGATAAGGAATGACTTTGTTTTCGGAAGTGTAATTTTCAAAATCTTCTTCAGTTCCCGCGGCATATTTTTTTCCAAAATTTTTCTCCAGTAAAACTTTAGCCAAAACAATATTGATCGGTTCAAAAGTATATTGATTAAAAGTTTTCACCAAAATATATTCAATATCTCTTCCAACGGCAAGTGCTGTGTTTGAAGGCAAAGTCCAAGGCGTTGTTGTCCACGCTAAAATATGAATTGGAGACTCTAGATTTGAGATTTGAGATTTGAGACTGTCAGAAAGAGTTTTAACCTTAAATTGTGCGACAACAGTGGTATCCGAAACATCTCTGTAAGTTCCTGGTTGATTGAGTTCATGCGAAGAAAGTCCGGTTCCCGCTGCCGGTGAATAAGGTTGTATGGTGTAACCTTTATAAAGTAAATCTTTTTTGTAAAGTTCCTTCAGAAGCCACCAAACCGTTTCCATATATTTCGGTTCGTAAGTGATGTATGGATCTTTTAAATCGACCCAATAACCGATTTTTTCCGTTAAATCATTCCAAACATCGGTGTATTTCATCACGGCTTTTCGGCAAGCGGCATTGTAATCTTCTACCGAAATTGTTTTTCCGATGTCTTCTTTTGTAATTCCTAATTCTTTCTCAACGCCCAATTCTATTGGTAAACCATGCGTATCCCAACCGGCTTTTCTAAAAACCTGTTTTCCTTGTTGTGTTTGGTAACGGCAAAAAATATCTTTTAATGCTCGCGCCATTACGTGGTGAATTCCTGGCATTCCGTTAGCGGAAGGCGGTCCTTCGTAGAAAACATATTCTGGTTTTCCAGCACGCATTTCCACAGATTTTTCGAAAGTTTTATGTGCTTTCCAATAATCTGAAATCTGATTGGCTACTTCAGTAAGATTCAGGGATTTATACTCTTTAAATTGACTCATCAATTTTTAATTCTATTGTTAAAAAAAATAATGTGCGAAGATAAGGAAAAAAGCGCAAAATTTTATTTTAAAAAAAATTGATACTATAAAAATTCAAAGTAATTTAAAAATATGTATTGATAAAATCTATTGCAAATATTTTTTTTTTGTTTGTGTAGTTAATAAGAAAGTTTACATTTGTAATACAATTGGTGGAAAAACAATTAATAATTTATTTAAATTACTTATGCGTTTATTTCAACCCACTACAAATCTTCGTTTGCTGATAGTTTTTGCTTATTCAACAATCGCAGTACTTTTCACATCAAAATTAAATGGTCAAACTTCAGGAGGTGCTCTAACGGACTTTTCTTCTGCACCAAATAGTTATCTGTTTGATCCGTCCGATCAATTGAATGATGGTTTATATATCCCTTTAGAGAAACCTTATCAACTTTGGAAAAGCGGTCGGTATTTTAAAAATAAAGACGGTGTTTATACACCAATTCCAGATAGTGCGCTTGAAGCATCGGTGTATTGGGAGGATGTAAACGGTTTAATAAAATCTGTTTCAATTGATCAGTCTGGTGGATCGGCTGAGAAATCTAAAATCAAAGTGATTGTAGATAAATCAAAAGGTAACGGGAATGCTGTGATTGCTTTTAAAGTTAATGGAACTATTTATTGGTCTTGGCATATTTGGGTTACGGATTCGCCAGAAACAGGATCATCTTATGCACAAGGTTTTGAAACAGATTCTACCGGAACCGGTTTCACTCCAGAATACATGGATAGAAATTTGGGCGCTAAAAGCGCTAAATTTCTTGGAGATAATTGGCAAAAATCTGGTGGTTTGATGTACCAGTGGGGAAGGAAAGATCCTATTCCGCCATTGGTTTATAAAGATGGCAGTTTTTATGAAGTGACCGGCGAAGTCGGCTCTGTTCGGCATAATTACGCCGCTAATTTAGCCAATTCAACTACAATTCCTGTTTTAACTCGAGGGACGGATACAGGTTCTAATGATATTGATGAAAACATTATGTTTTCAGTAAAAAATCCTTTAAATATTATAACGCATCCTCTGCAAGATGGTACTTGGTTTTCGGATCAAGAATACAAAATAAATGACACGGATACCGATAAAATAGAAACTTGGGATTTATGGTCTGATAATGGCGGTGGAAAAAACACGAATGCAAACAGCAGTGATCCTAATTTGGCAGCGGAAAGTAAATCTTATGAATTAAAATCT
Organism: Halpernia humi; assembly: GCF_900108025.1. GTDB lineage: Bacteria > Bacteroidota > Bacteroidia > Flavobacteriales > Weeksellaceae > Halpernia > Halpernia humi. The sequence goes on along the minus strand of NZ_FNUS01000001.1, from coordinate 791,709 downwards.
GAATTTGATCCTTGTCCAAACGGATGGCGTGTACCATCACATTATGGTCGGAATGGAACCAATAATAATTTAAACCCTTTTGGAAGAAAAAATAGTAGTGAAAATGATGATATATTGCCGTCAAATAATACTATTCTACCAACAGGTATTAATGACAAATTAGTTGGAATAAAAGTCTATCCTGGGCTTGGTTTTGATTTTTCTGGGGTTTCAGAAAGAAATTTAGGTCTTATACCTATAAATGGTAATTATGAATATTATGGTCCTGATGCTCCAGGTATAAATTATGCGCCAGAAAAAAGATTAATTTATCAAGATCAGGGTTCTGATGGTGGTTTGCATCTAGCAACTTATGGTGTTGGAGGTTCGCGTAATTTTTTCTATATCAGTTCCTCCGAAGATGTAAGACTTGCTTCAACTGGTATTAATGCTTTGTACATCAATCAAGTTGCAAAAGCCAATTCTGCAAGTGGCGTGAGATGTATGCGAGATCCTAATTTCTACAATTTCCCAACCGAATTTGTAAAATCTACCAATACGCCGCAACCCAATTATGCCAAATGGATAAGAGAACCCAACAGTTTTGTAGTAATGACGGGAGATATTAATGACGTTAACGAAGATAGAGTTTTGAGATTTAGTATAAACAAAGCGTATGCAATGCAAGACTATCTCGGAGATTCTCCACAAAAAAACGGTAATATTAACACGCCAAGTGTAGAATGGACGAGCAACAAAGCATTGATAAAAAACATCAAAATTATAGGCACTTATCCAAATCAAGAAATGGAAATAGTGATTGGTGGAAAAGAAAAAGGAAATGCTGTAGTTGCATTTAGAAATGGAAACAATGGCGTTTGGGGAAACTCAAATCCGGATAAAATTTTGTGGAGTTGGCACATTTGGGCGCCGGTTACAAATCCTTTAGATTCTTTGTCCAATGTTACATATACCACAGAATCTATAGAAAATGGAGGTATTATTCCCACTTCCAATCCGCAAATAATTTATCCAACTAAAAGTCTTTCGCCACCTCTTACCACTACTTTTATGGATAGAAATTTGGGCGCTTTATATGCATTGCCATCCTATTTATATCGGCCAAATCTTAGCGAAGAATTAAAAACTAAAATCATGATTCAGCAATCTGGGGGGCTGCAATACCAATGGGGAAGAAAAGATCCTATGCCATCATTTCATTATCCGGGCGGTACCCAATATATTTCTGGGCATGTAAACAGTGTAACGGTTGCTCCTACTTATAATGTTTTTAGACAAATAAATACGGATGAGTTTGGAAATGTAATTTATGATGATATTCCTCTCACAGAGAGTACTTTTATGTCAACAAACGAATCAAGCGGCGGATATTCTAGAGAATGGAATACATATAAAACAGAGGCAGGAATCTCTAGCAACGATCCAAAAAATATTAAAATAAAAAAAATTCTTAAATATGCAGTGGAAAATCCACTCTCATTTATGTTTAGAAATAAGACTGGAAGTGAAATCGCTTTCGACGGCGCAGGCACACTTAGTCAAAAATCAGCAGAAGTAAAAGACTGGCTTTCAGATGAAAATGGGCAGTTCCCTGAAAGATGGGGACATGCTAATGAGAAATCACCATTTGACCCTTGTCCATCAGGATGGCGCGTTCCAGATACCAGCACCGTAGCAGTTTTTGCCGGAAATTCCCAAGGAAGTTATGCGAAAGGAAATTCACCTTGGTTTTATAACGGCTACAACACCAACGAGAGTTTTTATAATTATGGCATAGCCCAAAATACAATTGCAGATTTAACTGGAAACGCAAACAACAATGCCTTAAATGAAAAAAAATACCCTGGTTTTGCACTTTCCATCACCACAGAGTCTGTATTGCCAAGCAGCAGAACAGGTTGGGTTTTTAATTCTGTAAACACAAAATTCCATATTGGAAATATTCCTACAACTGGTATAAGAGGAATGTATGGTGGCAATGACTGGAAAAATCAAACCTATGCGGCATTCCCAACAACTGATAATTTCAAATACCAAACCGGTTTATGGACAAGTTCTATGGCAGATTATTATTCAGGATTTGCAATTGGCTTGAACCTTTCCAGCGTTTCTGGCTATGGTGGAAAGCTAGCCTCAGGAAGTCCTTTTTATCCGCAGGCCGCGATGGGCGTTCGCTGCGTGAAATATACGGAGCGCTACATGGCAGATTTGCCCTATACCTACAATCGTCAAGAGCCAGTTAATCTTCAACTCATTGAAAATTATTTAGCAAATTCTGTTGTTCATGGCAAATCGGAAATAAAAATGTATCCAAATCCCGTGAGTGATTTTCTTTATATTTTAAATGATAAAGATCTGCCTTATAAAGTTTTTGACACTAGTGGTAGAATAATCTTAAGTGGAAATACAAAAAACAAAAAAATTGATATGTCATCTCTAACTAAAGGTCTATATTTAATTCAGATTTATGGAAATGAAGTTCACACAGAGAAAATATTTAAAAAGTAATATTCTAGTTTTCGAAAGAATATTTAATTTTGATATGTGTGTCCGTTTTTAGTAATAATGAGGTTCAATTTGTGAACTTTGCTATTTGAAACGCCTTTGCGTCCATAATTTCAGAAGTGTTACAAATTAATTTTTTGTATCGTCTTCGAGACGAGAATAAAAATTAGCACTATGCTTAAAAACGGATATACATTAATTTTAATATCAATTGAAAGAGATGGGCTCTTTTTGATAAAAATTAATAATTTGAAAACTACTTTAAAAAAAAATCTTGAATTTCTCTTTTTTAATTAAAATTTGCTTTTTGAAGTATGGTAAAAATTATAAACATAGCAACCTGCACAAATATTGAAAAATGCTTCTAATGCTGCGAAAAATATAAATATTAAACTGATATAAAGCGAATTAAAAGTCAGTAAGTTTAAAATAATTAATAGTAAAGAAAACACAAAACCAATTTTTGCAGCAAACTGTTTCGGTGGAAAAAAAACGCTAACTTCTTTTAGTTTTAAAAATTTAGATACTAAGAGACTTAAATTTCCTAAAATGCTAAATTTTCCATAGCCAAATGCTCTTAAAAAGAAATCTATTGCTAGAAAAATTGGAATTAATATTAAATTAGATTCTATAAAAAGCAAAACAAGAATAAATACCCAAAATGCCGTTAATCTAATCTTATTTTCTGTTGCTTTTATCATTTTTTATTTAATTAGCAACTGCAAAAATAGAATTTTATAAATAGAAATCAGTATTTAAAAATTTCAGTTAAAAAAAAACTTCTACTTTTGCAAAAATTTCTTTTATGTCAAAAAATCTCGTAATTGTAGAATCTCCAGCAAAAGCCAAAACTATTCAGAAATATTTGGGTAGCGATTTTGAAGTGAAATCCAGCTTTGGACACATCAGAGATTTACCTAAAAAAGGAATGGGAATAGACCTTGAAACCTTTACGCCCGATTATGAAGTGTCTGCGGATAAGAAAAAATTGGTCGCAGAACTAAAAGCCGCCGCAAAAAAAGCAGATATTATTTGGCTTGCTTCCGATGAGGATCGCGAAGGAGAAGCCATTTCTTGGCATTTGGCGCAAGAATTAAAATTAAAGGAAGAAGACACCAGAAGAATTGTTTTCCACGAGATTACAAAAAATGCAATTTTAAAAGCAATAGAAAACCCAAGAAAAATTGACCAAAATTTAGTTAATGCACAACAAGCAAGACGCGTTTTAGATAGAATAGTAGGTTTTGAAATGTCGCCGGTTTTATGGCGAAAAGTAAAAACCGGCCTTTCTGCAGGAAGAGTGCAATCTGTCGCTTTAAGATTGGTGGTGGAACGGGAAAAAGAAATAAGAGATTTTCAAGCAACCTCTTCTTATAAAGTGGAAGGAACCTTCATTAATAGTGAAAAGCAGGAAATTTTATCTAAATTAAAAAAGGATTTTGTAAAAGAAAGTGAAGCAGAAGATTTTTTAAACCAAGCAAAAGATACAGAATTCAAGGTTTTAAACGTTGAAAAAAAACCGGGAACACGTTCTGCATCTGCGCCTTTTACAACATCCACTTTGCAACAAGAAGCGTCTAATAGATTAGGTTACAACGTTACCAATACGATGCGAATTGCGCAAAGATTATACGAAGAAGGTTTCATTACTTATATGAGAACCGATTCTGTGAATCTTTCAGATGAAGCAATAGTTGCCGCAAAATCTCAAATTATTTCAGAATTTGGAGAAGAGTATTCTAAACCGAAAAAATTTACCACAAAATCCGCTTCCGCACAAGAAGCGCACGAAGCGATTCGTCCAACAGATTTTAGTTTAAAATCAGTTCCAGATGCGCAACAAAATAAATTATACCAATTAATATATAAAAGAACTTTAGCATCGCAAATGGCAAATGCTAAAATTGAAAAAACCGTTATTGAAATCGGAAATAAATCTCTGCCGCAACATTTTGAAGCCGTTGGTGAAGTGATCGTTTTTGAAGGTTTTTTAAAAGCGTATGGCATTGAAAAAAATGACGATGAAGACGCAGAAGACAACAGCAAATTGCTGCCAAAAGTGAACATTGGTGAAATTTTAAATTACAAAAAAATCACTGCTACACAGAAATTTACGCGCGCTTCAGCAAGATATACCGAAGCCGGTTTGGTGAAAAAACTCGAAGAACTAGGTATCGGAAGGCCTTCAACTTATGCACCAACGATTCAAACGATTCAAAATAGAGAATATGTTGACAAGCGCGAAATTGAGCCTCAAGTAAGAGAAATTTCAAAATTAACTTTAACCAAAACTTTAAAGAAAGAAATTTTAGAGGAAAAATTTGGTGGCGATAAAAATAAATTTGTCCCAACTGATATTGGTGAAGTAGTGACGGATTTTCTAACGGCTAATTTTGCAGAAATTTTAGATTATGGTTTTACGGCTAAAGTAGAACAAGATTTTGATGATATCGCAAATGGCTCAGAAAAATGGAAAGAAACTTTGCAGGCTTTTTACAAAGATTTTCACCCGAAAATAGAAGACGTTCAAGAAAATGCAGATCGTGCAAATGGTGAAAGATTGCTCGGGAAAGATCCAAAAACGGGTAAAAACGTTTACGCAAGAATTGGCAGATTTGGCCCGATGGTGCAAATTGGCGAGCAAGATGACGAAGAAAAACCAACTTTCGCAAGTTTAATGGCGAATCAAAATATTTCCACTTTAACGTTTGAAGAAGCCTTAGAATTATTTAAAATTCCGTTTGATTTAAATGATTATGAAGGTGAAAAAGTCTTGGTTGGCGTCGGAAGATTTGGACCTTATGTGAAGTGGGGCGAAACCTTCATCAGCATCCCAAAAGGTATGGATCCATTTTCTGTAAATGATGAAAAAGCAATCGAAATTATTGAGGAAAAGAAACAAGCCGATGCACCAATTACAAGTTATAAAGGAAATCCGGTAACAAAAGGAACAGGTAGATTTGGTCCATTTATTAAATATGATGGGATGTTCATTAATGTTCCAAAACGATATAATTTTGAAAATTTATCTCAAAAAGATATTGACGAATTAATTGAAGCCAAGATTGAGAAAGAAGCCAATCGCTATATTCAACAATGGCCAGAAGAAAAAATTTCGATTGAAAATGCAAGATGGGGTCCGATAATTAAACATGGTAAAAATATTCATAAAATCCCTAAAACCAAATCTGGCGAAAAATATGAAGTTGAAGATTTGAAAGAAGTGGTTCTGGAAGAGGTGAAAAAATGGATTACCGAACAAGATAAAAACGCATTTAAAGAAAAAGTAAAAAAAGCACCTGCGAAGAAAAAGCCCGCAGCGAAGAAAAAACCTGCCGCGAAAAAGAAATAATCATACTAAAGTTGTAATTGCTTTTTAACTAAACGACTTCACAACTGTACATCTTCACAATTGAACGACTTAAAAAATGAACATCGAAGACTTTCTAATTCCCGCACCAAAGTTAAAAACAGAAAAGTGGCAATTGGGGCATTTTATAAAATCTGAAATTTTAGAAAATAGCATTGTTTTGATATTTGTTTCAGATTTCAGAGGAGCAAATAGAAGTGGGGAAAGCCAAGATTTTAGAAAAGTTCGAGCGGAACTTTACCGGCTTTCGCATCTTCAATTTGAAACGGATATTTGCGATTTGGGCGACCTTATTTCGGGGAAAACAATAGAAGACACGCATTTTATTTTGCAAGAATTTTTATCTCTTTGTCATTATAAAAATGCCATTCCGGTAATTATTGGTGGCAGTAATGATTTGGCGTTTTCGTTATTTTCTGCTTTAAATTTTCATCAAAAAAATATTAATTATACCCAAATAAATAGCAAAGTAGAACTAGGAAATGCAGATGAACCGCTTTCTGAAAAAAATTATTTAACTAAAATTTTAAGTTCAAAAAATCTTTCGGTAAAAAATTACCATCATCTTGGCTATCAAAAACATTTGAACGCGCAAGAATCGGTAAATCTCATCAAAGAAGTAGAGTTTGATATTCTTCGATTAGCTGAAATGATGAATGAGACAGACAAAGCAGAACCTTATTTCCGACGTGCAAATTTGGTGACTTTAAACTGCGATGCGGTAGAGAGTTTTGCCGAAGATTTCTCCATTCATCCGCAAGTAAACGGTCTAAATAGACGCGAAATTTGTGCTTATATGCAAGAAATTGGATTGGGCGAAAACCTCAAATCTGTGGGTATTTTTAATTTTAATTTTGAAGCTGAGAGCAGATTAAACCATCAGTTGTTGGCGCACATGATTTGGTACCTTATTTCGGGTATAGATTTAGAAAAATCGCATCCAAAGGAGCGTTTTTATGAAACTTTCCACGTAATGATTGAGGAGGAAAATTACACTTTTAGACGCGATTCATTTAAAAACTTATGGTATTTTGGCGCAGACGAAAAAATAGAAAATTGTTTGCCTTGCTCGGCTGCAGATTATCAGTTGGCGAAAGAAGGAAAAATTGCGAAACGCTTATTGCATTTTTAATTTTAGAGTTTCAAAATTATGGGTATTTTTGATGCAAAGCTTGAAGAATTGCCCAAGTTTCTGGGTCTAAAACGCCATCATAAACCTGTGGACGAAAATGATACTGAAAACTCTCAAGTGTCTTTTTTGTTGCATCATCCCAAGCACCAGTAAGCGGTAGGTCGTATCCAAAATCAGATAACATAGTCTGAACTTTAAAAATAAAAGGACTTGTATTCACTTGATTTTCAAAATCTGAATTAATCGCAAGATTATAAAAATTTTGTTTTACAGGTTCATCGTACCACATTCCCAATTGGTATTCTTTGTAAAGTCTTTCCCATGGGAAATAAGGGCCTGGATCTTGTTTCCTTGTCGGTGCGATATCAGAATGGCCTAAAATATTCGTTGGCGGAATCATATATCGAGTTGCGATATCTTTTGCTAAAGCCGCTACTTTTTTAAATTGATATTCCGGGAAAGGTACAAATATTTTTTTTCCGGTTTCATCTGTTGTATAGCCCGGATTTACAATTTCAATACCGATTGAGTTATCATTCAAGTATTTATCTTTTCGCCAAGCGCTAATTCCAGCGTGATAGGCACGTTTGTTTTCATCTACGAGTAGATAGATTTCTTTGTCGTCTAAATCATTTACAAGATAATGCGCACTTACAGATTGCTCTGTTAAAACACGAATCGATTTTTCATCATTCAAAGCGGTATAATGAATTATCAGATATTTTTGCCGAAAATTTTGCGCTAGAGAAGGGAAGTAGGTTTTCACCACTTTGTATCCGGCTGGCTTTGCATCTACGATGGAGCCATAACTTATAGTATTATCATTTTTAGAAGCATCTGCTAAATTAACGGTGAAATAGTCCCCTTTTTTATCGGTTTCTACATGAGGTTTCTCAACTATCTTTGGAGTAGCGTTCACTTTTGTGGCAACTGGTTTCGCGGCAACTTTCTTTTTGATATTTTTCTGTGAACCACAAGAAAGCATTAAAATTCCTAAAGAGATGATATATAATGAATTACGCATTTTTATTTTTATTTCAAATTTCTAAAGTTCAAAAATACTAATTAATTTAGAATTTTTTTTGGTAAATACTCAAAACTATTTTATATTTGCACTCGCAATTACAGAACAGAAGCTCTTAAAAATATTGCAATGGAGAGTTGCCTGAGTGGCCGAAAGGACTTGTTTGCTAAACAAGCGTACGGGAAACTGTACCAAGGGTTCGAATCCCTTACTCTCCGCAACTTTCAGCAAAAATACTCCTCGGGGCGTAGCGTAGTCCGGTCATCGCGCCTGGTTTGGGACCAGGAGGTCGCAGGTTCGAATCCTGCCGCCCCGACTTTTTTTATTAATTTTTTTCAAAAAATTTTTCACGGGTGCGTTGCTATTTTAGCAAAACACAAAATGGGTGCGTAGCTCAGCTGGATAGAGCATCTGCCTTCTAAGCAGACGGTCACAGGTTCGAATCCTGTCGCGCTCACTTAACCTCGTTTACACGAGGTTTTTTTATTTTATACTATTTAGCTTAAATTATTTTGAAACAGAACTTTTTAATTGAGAAGTTTAAGAGCCTGTTTAAATTTATAATTTATTTTTACCATTAAGGAATTAAGCCATTTTCGCTTAAAAAACTTAATAAAAATCAATTTATTGATTGCTTAATCAGAATAAACTTAACTCACTGAAATTCTTAATGTTAAATTTAAGAATAAACAGATTTTATTTTAATTTAGAAAATTAAGAAAAGGCTATAAAAAATTTATTGAATGAAATTTAAACAGGCTCTTAATATTAATTATAATTTTGCAGAAATTTAAAATCTTTAAATGGATATTAAAACTAAAAAATACGCCCTTTTTGCACTTATTACTTTTATCGTTTTATTTTTAATGAATTATGTCGGAAGCACTTATCCTGACAAACTATCGCGTGCCTTGATGACTGCAGGCGCGGGCGTTGTAGGTTTAACGATTGCCATGTGGTATATTCACAGAACTAAAAAAAACGATACTTTTCATGATTTTGATTAAATAAAAATGCTAAGGTTTGCCCTTTCTATTTTCTAAATATGAAGCGTATTAAAGGGCTTTTCTAATCTTCATACATCACATATTTTGCTCTAATTTTTTGGAACTTTTCTAAATCTTTTTGCCAAGATTTTCTAATTTCTTTTTCTGGTGTTTTTGCTATAATTTGTTTTCTCAAAATATCACTTCCGGCTAGTTTATCAAAAAATAGATTTTTTAAGAAGAAACTTTCGTTCGGGTTTTTATAATCGGCGTAAGCGGCAATCAGCCATTTTAAATTTATTTCTCTTAAATCTAAATTTTTCTTTGCTAAATTTTCACCAAAACATAATTTGCCATTAAGAAATGGATCTTTTGCACCCCTGCTTGGTTTTGGTGTAAATTGATAAGGAAAATCTTTCGTCCACGGAGAGCCAAAAATTTGAAAAGGTAAATCTGTTCCGCGGCCCACAGAAACTTGTGTGCCTTCAAAAAAACAAAGAGATGGATATAAATTGATTGATTTTGCATTTGGCAAATTTGGGGAAGGTTTTTCCAAAAAATCATAGCGTTGCTTTTTATGATAATTCTGCATCGGAATTACTGTGTATTTCGCTTGAACGCCGTTTTTTAGCCAATGTTCGCCGTTTACCATTTTTCCATATTCGCCAATCGTCAAACCATAAACCACGGGAACTTCGTGCAAACCCACAAAACTAGAAAACGCAGGTTTCAAAACTGGTCCATCAATAAAGCCATCGTTTGGGTTTGGCCGGTCTAAAACCATTACTTCTACATTATTTTCTGCCGCCGCTTCCATTAAATAACTTAAAGTAGAGATGTAAGTGTAAAACCGAACGCCTACATCTTGAATGTCAAAAACCACAACATCAATGCCTTTTAGTTGTTCTGGTTTCGGTTTTTTATTGTCGCCATAAAGCGAAATTATGGGAATTTCTGTCTTTAAATCTTTACCATTTTTCACGTGTTCGCCAGCGTCTGCATCACCCCGGAAGCCGTGTTCCGGCGCAAAAATCGTTTTGATTTTGATATTTTTTTTAATTAAAAAATCCACCAAATTTGTTCGGTCTTTTAGCAAGCCGGTTTGATTGGTGAGTACGGCGATTGTTTTATTTTTTAGAAGTGGTAAATATAGTTCTGGCCGATCTGCACCAGTTTTGAAGCAATCTTTATCTAAATTTTGCGCATTAAAAACAGAAGTGAAGCCAAAATAAATTAGGCAAATCAGAAGTAAATCTTTAATTTTGAGTTTTAAATTCATTTTATTGAAATTTCCATTATATTTTTCCAAGAAAATTGCTTTTTCCAAAGATAATAAAAATAATCTCTCACGGGTGATTGTCTTTATTGGTAGGCTTTCTGTGGCTTTAGGAATTATTGTTTCCCTCATAACGGTTTCCACTGGCTTGGGCTCTAAGAAAGCCATCAAAGAAAGATTGGCAGATTTTAGTGGGCATATTTCCATAAAATCTACGCGTTCTAATTCTTCCTACAATTCTTCAGTTTTAGATACAAGCCATTTTTATCCAGAGAAAATAAAAAATTTACCCGAAGTTGCAAGTGTACAAAAATATGCGACGGTAAGTGGAATTTTTCGAAACGAAAAGAATTTTGCGGGTATTATTTTTAAAGGTGTTGGGAAAGATTTTGATGCCAATCGTTTTAAAAAATTTTTAATTGAAGGCGTTACTCCGAAAATTACCGAAGATGGCTACAATAGCCAAATTGTAATCTCAAAAAAAATTGCGTCTGATCTTAATTTGAAATTGAATGACAGCATTGTTGCTATTTTTTCTAAAGAAGACAGGAGCCCTATTTATAGAAAATTTGAAGTGGTTGGGATTTACAAAACCGACATCAAAATGATTGATGATTTGGTGGTAATTGGCGGCATCAACCAAGTGCGCAAGATACAAGAAATGGGGCCGAATGATATTGGCGGAATGGATGTTTTTCTAAAAAACATCAATGATGTTGATGAGGTTTTCCCGAAAGTAGAAAATTTAATTGGTCTAAAAAATTATGCTGAAAAGGCGACTGATAAATATCCACAAATTTTGGAATGGATTAATATTTTTGATGTGAATATCGGTTTGATTATCGCTATAATGCTTATTGTGGTGGTGATTAATATTATTATGGTTTTGCTCATTTTAATTATAGAACGCACTAATTCTATTGGTATGCTGAAAACTTTGGGCGCGAGCAATGGGCAAATTCGCTCTATTTTTATTAATTATACTTTATTGATAATGATTCCAGGTTTAATAATTGGGAATTTGGTTGGGATTGTATTATTGTATTTGCAGAAAATTTTTGGTTTTATTACTTTAAACCCAGAGAATTATTATGTGAGTGTTGTTCCGGTGGATTTGAATCCGCTTTATATTTTTATGATTTCTTTTGGGATTCTTTTGGTTTCGGCTTTATCATTGGTTTTGCCGAGTTTTCTAATTAGTAAAATTTCGCCGGTGAAAGCGATAAAGTATAATTAGAATATTAAGCGAAAAGTAAAATTTTTGGTTTCTTTTTGTTTTAGTTAAAGTTTAGTTCACATCTTTAAGGTTTTTAGTCCCTATTTTTTTTCGTAAATTTGCCCTCGGAAAAAGCGGAAATCTTCTTTTTAGCCCCGATTGCAGCGGCATCCTGCGACCCGATTAGGGGCGCAGATATAGCGGAAAGCGGGTGTAATATTCTAAAAAAACAAAACTGTCTTGCTCCCAAAAAATTGATATGAAATACGCAGAAAATATATTAGAAACCATCGGGAATACGCCTTTGGTGAAAATAAACAAAGTTTTAGGAGAAGATTTCCCCGCATTGGTTTTGGCGAAAGTGGAGACTTTTAATCCTGGGAATTCTGTAAAAGACAGAATGGCTTTAAAAATGATTAAAGATGCTGAAAATGATGGCCGCTTAAAACCTGGCGGAACTATTATTGAAGGCACTTCTGGAAATACTGGAATGGGCTTGGCTTTAGCCGCAATTATAAAAGGCTACAAATGTATTTTTGTGACAAATGCCAAACAATCTAAAGAAAAATGTGATATTTTGCGTGCAATGGGTGCGGAAGTGATTGTGTGCCCAACCGACGTAAAGCCTACAGATCCAAGGTCTTATTACAGTGTTTCTAAACGATTGGCTACTGAAACTGAAAACGGTTGGTACGTGAATCAGTATGATAATTTATCTAACCGGGAAGCGCATTATGAAAGTACTGCACCAGAAATTTGGGAGCAAACGGAAGGGAAATTAACGCATTTTGTAGTTGGCGCGGGAACGGGCGGTACAATTACTGGTTGCGGAAAATTCTTTAAGGAAAAGGATAAAAATATTCAAATAATTGGTGTGGATACTTATGGCTCTATCTTGAAAGAGTATCATGATACGGGTGTTTTGGATTTGAGAAATGCCTACACTTACATCACAGAAGGCATTGGCGAAGATATTATTCCTGAAAATTATGATATGAATGTGATTGATCATTTTGAGAAGGTGACGGATAAAGATGGAGCAATTTATGCTAGAAAATTAGCCAAAGAAGAGGGTATTTTTTGTGGTTATTCTGCTGGAAGTGCGATTGCTGCTTTGGTGCAGATGAAAGATCAGTTTACGAAAGATGATATAATTGTAGTGCTTTTGCACGATCACGGTTCGCGCTATGTTGCCAAGATTTATAATGATGATTGGATGAAAGAGCAGGGCTGGTTGGATTAATGAGATTTTAATTTAACTAAAAACTAGAATTTATTTTAATCAAGGTTGGTTATAAAATGAAAAATCCGATAAGAACATTTCTTATCGGATTTTTTTTAGTGAGAAGTATTTGCTTTTTAGAAAGTTAAATTAACTCTTGCGAATAAATATCTTCCTGCAAAACCAAACTGAGACACGGCTCTAGAATAGATAAACTGATCGCCACTTGTTAAAGAAGCGAGATTTTTGTCTGGATAGGTATCAAATAAATTGTTTGCGCCTACTGTTAATCTAAACATTTTAGTAAATGCATAACTTACAGAGGCGTCTGTAATTACTTTTCCTCCATAAACAGGGTGCCCATTTGCATCAACTTTTGTAATACCATCTGCTACACCTGTGTTTGGATCGGTAACTTTACCAAAATAGGAGAGTCTAGAATAAATATCAAATTTATTTAGAGTTAATGTATTCATAAAACTAAGTTTGGCTCTTGGAACTGCTTCTTGTAGATATATTCTCGAAGATTCACTAAAGTAAGTGGATTCTGAACCTTTAAGTTTATCAGAAGAATGAATATCTCCAATTCTTTCGGTTTTGGTTAATGCTAAAGCCAAATCAGATTTCAATCTTGCTTTGCCCAAGGTTGCAACATTAGATAATACTACATCTAACCTCTGGTTTGGGTATCAATGGCGTTGGCAAAGAATGAAGCACTTGTCGCGCCTGCTTGATTAAATAATGCTTGTGTCGCTGGAGTAGGCGAAAATGCACCCGTCATCACAATCCTGTTTTTTATTTTAATGTAATATCCATCGGTTGTTAAAGATAATCTGGTGTTAGGAATTTTCCATGTAACCCCAAAACTGTAGTTGTTTGATTCTTCTTGTTTCAAACTTGGGATTCCTAAAAGAACAGCCAACTGGGAATCATTTCTAAATAAACCTTGTTCCGTTGCGATTCCGTTAACGAAGATGGTAGAAGTAGAGTTAAAATATCTTTGTGCCAAAGAAGGTGCTCTAAATCCTGAAGAAATTGCGCCTCTTAATGCAAAGCCTCCTCCCAATTTATAACGGGTCGCGACTTTATAATTAAATGTAGAACCGAAATCTGAGTAATTTTCAAAACGTCCGGCAACTTCTACTAAAAATGCTTTGGTCAAATCGAATTCTGTATCTACATAGAAAGCGATATTATTTCTGGTTTCATTTACAGCATTTTCTGGTCTAAAACCTGGAAAAACTTGTGCGCCTCCAGGTCTAGAAGATCCAAAGAAATCTGTTGGTAAATTACCATTAGGATTGACCGTATTTATTGTGCCATCTACATTATATTGAGCCCAAGACGCTTCTTCTCCTGCTCTTATTTTATACATTTCAGTTCTAAATTCACTACCAAAAGCCACGTTTAAACCACTTAATACATCATAGTTTTTAGAAAAATCTAAGTTGACGGAGTTTTGACCGTATTTTAAACCTCCTGAATCAAATTCATTTTGAAAACTACCATTAGGATTTACTGGCATAGTTACGTTTGCAGTATTTAAAATGGTATAATCAAATTTGTTTTGTCCGTAAGTATTACTAAAATCAAAATCCCAACCCATAATTTTACCTTTTAAACCTCCAGCCAAAGAAAAATCTTTAATTGTAGAACCAATTTCAGGTAAAAATCCATTTGGGTAAAAAGCAGATTGGTCTCTATTTTGGTCGGCTCGTCTATAGAAACCTGCAGAATTTCCATCTCTATAACCATAACCACCAAACCAATAAAAATCTAATTTATCATTAATTGGTATGATGGAGTTTGCCATAAACTGCACATTAGACGCTTTGGATTGTCCTACTCTCATGTTAATGTCTTTTCTTGTCAATCCTCTGTAAGACAATTCATTATCTGTAACGTCTGTTTTAAGTAAACTTTGTAAGCCTGTGATGCTGTTTGTGTTGGCAATTGCAGTTTGTTGTGCAGCTGTTAAATATCCTACTTGCGAAGCGTACTGGTGAATGGTATTGATTACATTATTTGTAACATCTGTGCCATTAAGTGTTGCAACACCACCAGAAACTCTATCAAACAATCCAGAAAGAATTGTTCCGTTTTCTCTGGCTCTTTGTTCTACTGCATTATAAAGATTAAAAGCGGTTCCATCCCAAGTTCCTGCTCTGGAAGTTGGATTTCTCCAACCCACTGTACCTGTTAAATTCACAAAACCTTTATCTCCAACTTTAAAACCATAATTGGCGTCTAATTGTAGTTTTTCTCCATCCATTCCTCCGGTATTGTCATTAGCGCCATTTGTGACGTTTGCGCCAGAGCTTAATTGTAAATCTAGTTTTCCAGTTGCTCTTTTCATCACCACATTAATAACTCCTGCAATAGCATCGGAACCATATTGAGAAGACGCGCCGTCTCTTAAAACTTCAATTCTATCGATTGAAAAAGCAGGAATTGCGTTTAGATCGGTTCCTACAGAACCTCTTCCTGGTGTTCCATTTACATTAACTAAAGATGAATTGTGTCTTCTTTTTCCATTAAGTAAAACCAAAACTTGATCTGGTCCCAAGCCTCTCAATTGAGCAGGATCAATATGATCTGTTCCATCTGCAACCGTCATGGCATTAGAGGTAAAAGAAGGCGCTACATAATTCAAAATCTGGTTGAGATCGGTTTGAGGAGCGGCTACTGCAAGTTCACTAATGTTTAAAACATCAACAGGTACAGGTGTGTCAGTAGCGACTCTGCTTTTGTTTCTAGAGCCAATGATAGTGACTTTTTCTACATCATTTGTTTTGATGCTGTCTTTTGCTTTTTCTTGAGCGTACGCAAATGCAGCCACCGAAGTGAGTGCACCAAGAACCAGCATTTTTTCAAAGTAAATTTTCCACATAGTTATTAAATTTTTAATATTATTAATCAAAAGTAATAAATGTATTGGTAAAATAAGGTATAAATTATGAATAATATTATAAAAAGTCTTAAAATTATAGTTAAATAAAAATGTAATAATTTGTATTATCCTGTTAAATTTAAACTAAACACAACTTTTTATTTAATTTTTTTTAATGTTAATCGAAATGATTTAAAATTAATGGAATTGATTATCAACTAGTTAATGCATATTAATGATTTTTTTTACTACTTTGTATTGCATAATACTGTTTTAATTGTATATCTTTGCATAGTATAATCGAAATAGAATCTATTTTTTATAAAATTATTTAACCAGAGCCGCTTATGAAATCGCAGATTATAAATTTTATCAATTAAAATTAATTAATGGGCGGTTCCATTTGATCTCAAAAACAACAAATATTTACAAATGAATACAGAGAACACCAAAGCGCAAATGCGGAAAGGCATTCTAGAGTTCTGTATTTTAAGCCTGATTGATCATCGTGAAATGTATGTTTCAGATTTGATAGAGGAACTTAAAAAAGGACGCTTGGATGTAGTGGAAGGAACACTTTACCCACTTCTAACGCGATTGAAAAATGCAGAATTTCTTTCTTATAGATGGGAAGAATCTACAGGCGGGCCACCGCGAAAATACTACCAGATTACCGAAAAAGGCAAAAATTTTCTTGCTGAATTACAAGTAACCTGGACGGAACTTACCGTTTCCGTAAACCAAATTACCCAACCTTCTAATATTTAATACCATGAATAAGACACTCTCAATAGGACTTGCAGGTTTTTCTTTCACAATAGAAGAACATGCTTACATAAAACTTAGCGATTATTTAGCTGCCCTTCGTAATACTTTAGATGCTAATGAAGCAGATGAGGTGATGCACGATATAGAAATTCGAATGGTCGAAATCTTTAAAGAAACTCTTGGCAAAAGAGAAGTCATCAACGATGATGATGTAGAAAAAGTGATTGCACAAATTGGTGCGCCAGAAAAAATTGAAGAGCAGGAAGAAGCCTATTATTCTGAAAAAACAAAAGCAAAAAAAGAAGAAAAAACGACAGCTTTCAGCGGAAAGAAACAATTATTCCGAGATCCTGCTCAGCAAAAAATTGCAGGCGTTTGCGCAGGTTTGGCGCAATATGTAGGTTTAGATATTACGGCCATGCGTGCCATTTGGTTGGGACTATTTATTGTTGGTCTTTTTACCGCAATTTCTTCTCTTCTAATCGGCTTGGTTTACATTATTCTTTGGATTGTTTTGCCAAAAGCAGAAACGGCGGCAGATTATCTTAAAATGAAAGGGAAACCTTTAAATTTTGATAATTTAAAAGATGAATCTAATAAAATTGTTCAATTTGCAAACGAATCTACCCAAAGAGTTGGAGAAATCTACAAAGAAAATAAACCCTACATCAATAATGCGGGAAACGGCATTTGGAATCTTATTAGATATGTTTTAGGTTCATTCTTTGCATTTCTTGCATTCAGTTGCATTATTGGTACTTTCTTTATTATAGGAATATTGGGAAATCATGATTTCCCCGGAATGAGCCAGTTTGATTTTTATATCAATGAAAATGGCTTAGATAAAGTTTTGATTGCTATGGCAGTGATTGGCGCACTTATTTTCGGCATAATATTTAGTCTTTTTAGCATAAAATTATTTTCTCCAAAAACAAAAGTTCGAAATGTGGGCTATGTAATCGGAGCCTTGGTGATTTCATTAATCGCTTTAAGTACGTACTTCGGAATTAATATGGCTAAAAAAGATATGATGTTTAAAGGTGAAAACCAAGATACGCAAAACATAAGCATTCCTACTATTTCTGATACATTATACGTAGATTCTAGACAAGTCGTAATTCCGCAAAATTTTGTAGGCTACGATGATAATATTTATTCAGATAAAAATAAAGTTTACAAAGGTGATTACCCAGATATTGATATTACCAGAAAAGAGGAGGTAAAAACGCCTTATTTAATTATCAAAAAAGAGGGAAGAGGCTATAATATCCCAATGAATTTGTCTGTTCCGGTGGAAATATCAGGTAACAAAATATTATTCCCAAATTTTATGAGTTATCCATATAAAGACAGATTTAGAAGTTACCACGTTGAATATGAATTGGTTGTGCCAAAAAACACAAAAGTGCTTGAATTAAGAGAAAATAAAGTGAGTGTGAATGACGATGAAAATAACAGTTCAGACAGCAGCGATTCTGATTCTAGTGATTCTGTAAATATAAACATCAACGGAAAATCAATCGTAGTGCCGTCTGAAGACGCAGATTCCATCATCATCAACGGAAAAAAAGTAGGAAAAGAAGAAGCCGAAAATCTAATAAAAAATTTAAACGTCAGTCCAAAAGATTTTAAAAATATAAAAATTGATGTGGATAAAGATGGCGAGAAAAGCAAAATCTCTATAAAAACCAAATAGAAATTGAGAGTGCAGCAAGCGTGGATGGTCTTTTAACTAAATTATGCTTCCACGCTGCTTACTTTCTTTTTTATTAATTATTTAAAAATTTAACGTTCTGTTAAGATATTTATTAATCGCAATAGCTTATCTTCGTAATGTTAAAATTTTCTTAATCATTTAACACAAAAATTATGGTACAATTAGTTTTAGACATCGTGCTCACGGTGGTGAATTTCATCACTGGATTGTTCTAACCAAATTCTTATTTAATATATTTGCAGTATAACCACTTGTTGGTTATACTTTTTGTTTTTAAATACTAAAACTCAATGAAAAAATTACTCGGTAAATTAGCCCTAAAAATTCTCGGCTGGAAAATAGTTCTAGATGGCGATGTGAAAAATCTAGACCGTTGCATCCTCGTGGTAGCACCACACACCGCAAATATTGAATATATTTTAGGCAATTTCGCCTATTGGGTTTTAGGTAAACCTTTAAAAATAATCATTAAAGATCAACACACAAAAGCATGGTATGGTTTTATAGTAAAAGCTTTAGGTGGAATTGGTATCGATAGATCCCAAAGAAACGATTTGGTAAACTTTGTAGATCGGCAGTTTAAACGCGAAGATTTTAGTCTGGTAATCACGCCAGAAGGTACTCGCAGCCGTGTTGAAAAATGGAAAAAAGGCTTTTATTACATGGCTTTAAAATCCAAAGTACCAATTGTTTTGGGTGCCGGAGACTTTTCAAAAAAAGAAATTCACCTCGGAAAAGCAATTTCTGTGCACGATTTGCAAACGCGTACTTTTGAAGATATAATGGCAGAATTAGAAGAATATTACCGACCAATTGTTCCCGCCGTTCCAGAAAACTGGAATCCGAAGATTTATTAAATATTAAAAATCAATTACAATTATTTTATTTGAAATAATTCCTTGCAGATTTTACAGATTGAGCCAATTTTTAATTAAAAAAAATACATTTTAATTAGGTTTTCCTAAATCTAACCACAATATTAACCATTGCGTACATTGCGTACATTGCGTAAAACCATAGCGCTCATTGCGTGAAAAAAAGCGTCATTGCGTGAAACAACACAAAAACTCAAAATCTAACCACAAAATAAACCATTGCGTACATTGCGTAAAACCATAGCGCACATTGCGTGAAAAAAAGCGTCATTGCGTGAAATATTTCCAAATTAAAAAATGACAAATAAAGAAAAAAAAGAAATTTTAGATTTTTTAAATAATTGGGGAAACGGTCTGCTCGCCAAAAACCTCGGCATTCAATTTTCTGAAGTTACCGAAGATTCACTTTCCGCCACGATGCCTGTTGATGAAGGAGTGCATCAACCTTTTGGGATTTTGCACGGCGGCGCAAGTTGTGTTTTGGCCGAAACCTTAGGTTCGTGTTTGTCTAATATTTTCATAGATAAAGAAAAATATTATGCTGTTGGAACCAATATAAATTCCAACCATTTGCGCAGCATTCGAAAAGGAATGGTAACCGGCACTGCAAAATTTATAAGAAAAGGTAAAACGATGCATGTTTCTGAAATAGAGATTCGCAACGAAAAAGGGGATCTCATCAACTATACTACGATGACTAATAATGTGATTGCGAAGTAAAATGCGAAACCAAATCTATTTCCGACTTCCTTTTTCCAAAACTATTTTTTCTAATGATGTATCATCCGAAAATCATGTGGTTCAATTCACCAGTTTTGATGGTTTAGAAAAATTAGATTTTAAAGGAAATCTGCAAAATAGTTCTGTTAATGAACTATTAATAAATCCGCTATTTTCTAAGGATTTAAATTTTAAGTTGAATAAATGCGAAGAAGAATCTGAAGAAAATTACACTAAAAAATTAGATGAAGTCATTTCATTTATCCAAAAAAATAAAATTCCAAAATTGGTTATTTCTCGTCGGAAAATTCTGGATTTAAAAGACAAAAATATCAACTTATCTCAAAGTTTTTTAAATTTAATAAAAGCTTATGATAATGCTTTCACTTATTTATTTAGAACTGAAAACGCCTGCTGGTTGGGTGCTTTTTCTGAAGTTTTAGGTAAATTTAATAAAGAAAATGCCACTTTTGAAACAATGAGTTTGGCCGGAACTTTAGCATTAAATAAAACTTGGACATCTAAGGAATTGGATGAACAAAAAACGGTAAGTAATTATGTGAAATCTGTATTATCTAAATATTCAGATGAAGTTGAAATTTCTGAAACCAAAGATCATATTTCTGGCAATATCAAACATCTTCGTACAGATTTTAAATTAAAATTAGAAAGAAAAAATTTAGAAAATTTAATTTCAGAACTTCATCCAACGCCTGCTGTTTGTGGTATTCCAAAAGAATTTTGCAAAACTGCAATTTCTAATTTTGAAGAAAATCCTAGAGAATTTTATGCGGGTTATTCTAAAGTAGAAACTACTGATGAAATCTATTATTTCGTAAATTTAAGATGCTCTAAAATACATAAAAACGCGGCGGAAGTTTTTGTAGGAGGCGGAATTACAGCCCAAAGCAAAGCGCTAAATGAATGGGCGGAAACCGAACTAAAAGCCGAAGCCATTCTTAAAAATTTAGAATTTTTTTAAATTTTATTGCTTAATTTCTTTATCTGAATAAACTGGCTTTATTCTTTAAATTTTAGCGTTAAGTCGTTCGTATTTTTCTAGATAAGGCTATTCATAAATCTAGAGATTGATTCTAAGAGCCTGTTTAAATTTCATTCAATAAATTTTTTATAGCCTTTTCTTAATTTTCTAAATTAAAATAAACTCTGTTTATTCTTAAATTTAACATTAAGAATTTCAGTGAGTTAAGTTTATTCTGATTAAGCAATCAATAAATTGATTTTTATTAAGTTTTTTAAGCGAAAATAGCTTAATTCCTTAATGGTAAAAATAAATTATAAATTTAAACAGGCTCTAAGTTTAATTTTTTTAAAATCTAAAATCTTTTTTAAATTTAATGAAAAAATTTTGCATTAAAAATTTATCCTTTAGCCGTAGAAAGTTTGCTCCAAGTATGAAGCACAAAAACTACAAAAATCCCTAAAAGCCCTGCTGCCATAGAAAGCACAAATGTTGAATTTTCTTCAGCAAAGAAGGAAATACTCCAATCGAAAACATAGAGGTTGGCTGCGATAAATATTATGAATAGGGCTAAAAATACTTTATAAATGGTTTTCATAAGTGAGAACTTTAAAAATGAATATATTGACTGAAAAGTTGTGCAAAGTTAGCAGTAAATAATTTAATAGCGATGGCTAAAAGCACAATTCCGAAAACTTTTTGTAGAACTTGCAAAGACGCTTTCCCCATTTTTTTTTCAATCCAGGTTGCAGATTTTAGCACCAAATACACGAAAAAAGAATTGAGAAGTATAGCACAAATAATATTAATATCGTGGTATTCTGCTCGTAGAGAGAGAGTTGTTGTTAGGGTTCCGGCGCCCGCTATTAATGGAAATGCAATCGGAACAATCGATGCAGAGGTGCTTTCACCAGATTTGTGAATTTCAATTCCTAAAATCATTTCAAGCGCAATGATAAAAATCACAAAAGCACCTGCAATCGCAAAAGAATTCACATCTACACCAATTAATTTTAATATTTTATCGCCTACAAATAAAAAAGCCATCATTAAAATCGCTGCCACAATCGAGGCTTTTTCAGATTCTATATGCCCGAATTTTTGTTTCAAAGACACAATTATAGGGATAGAACCCAAAATATCTATCACCGCAAAAAGAACCATCGTAGCGGTAAGTGTTTGTTTCCAAGAAAATAATTCGAACATTTTATTTTTATTAATTTCGCAAAAATATGAATAATAAATCGTTATTCTTTAATTTCGGAAAGTAATTTTTTTAGCTTACTAAAAAGGCTATTGATATTCTCTTCTGATTGAAACGGTGCAAATTTTTCTACTGCAAATTCTTCTCTTAAAATAATAAAATCATCTGCTTGTTTGGCGCCTGCTTCTCTCTGTAAATAGTTAGAGAAACTAATGTTGTGCGTTTTCTGTGCAAATTGTTCTAAATCTGCAAGTAAGGAATCGTAATCTTTAAAAAATTCCGTATAATTTTTACTGTCCTTCAATTTTTCTAAATAGGCAATTTCAACATCCAAATCCAAAGTTTTTTCACTTTGTAATCTGGCTTCGGTTTCAGATATATTTTCTACGGGCTTAAGCGTAATTTTTTTTCTATTTTTTTTCTTATTTCTAAATCTAAATAATAAAAATAGTAAAGCAAGGACTAAAGCAGAATAACCTAGAATTACCTTATAATTAAGTTTAGTTTTAGTAGATTTTTCTTGTTTACTTCCACTAATTTTTGGCGTGTTAACGGTTTCTAGAACATTTGCAGTATAGTCATTTACTTTTTCAATTGTGCTTTTTGCATCGCTGATTTGCTCTTGGCTAAGAGCCACGAAACTCAAAGTATCTGCTTTAATACTATCATAAATATGTTGTGCGGGATTGAAGAAGGAAAACGCTTCACTTTTTAGCATTATTTTCCCGCTTTTTTTCGGAATTACAACATATTGTAACTCCACATTGCCAGTAAAACCATTCGAACTGCTCTTTGTATTGTAAATAATTTTTGGGGGGAAGAACGTATAATTTGGTGAATTTGTAAGTCTTGGTAAATTCATGGATTTAAAATTACCTTCCCCAGAAATATTTATTTTTACATTCACAGGGTTTCCTACAGAATAGGTTTTGGCGCGATCTTTTGATAGTTTTATTTTGAAATCTCCAATTGCATTTTTGTAATTTGATGGTTCGTCTGAAGGGAGTTTTTTAACATTTAAACTAACGTTATTAGATTTTAATGTAGATTTTGATATTCTATTTTTCACAACCGCACTTACCGGTGGAACGTTAATTGTGCCACTTTCTGTAGTAGAAATAAGAAAAACGCCAACTACTTGTGATGCCATTTTCCCACTAGAATTTTGCTCGATATCAGATTTTGTGAAATCGACTTGTCTGAAATTAACACCACTATTTTGTGGCACTTTTATGTGGCTTAAATTTCTAAAATTGTTGATATCCTTGCTGTAAACTTTTAAAACCGCTAGAGTGGGTTGGTTTTTATAAATATTTTTATCTTTTACTTCCAGATTGAGATACATGTCATCTGCAGCATTTGTTTTTGCAATGGTTTTTGGATCTGCTTTTGTGATGTAAACATCAAAAGGCTCGGTTTTATATATTTTATTATTGACCGTGATTAGAAATGAGCCAATTTTTATTTTTCCGGCCTGTTTTGGTTGCAGTACAACTTGGTAAATAAATTGATTGATGACTTGCAAAGTTTCGGCGTTGATATCAGTATTTCTTTTCGAAGCGGTACCAACCATGGTGAATTTTGAAAAATCGGGAAGTCTAAGGTTAGATTGTTGTGCATCCTCATCACCTCTTATTTCTAAAGCAACCGTTAGTCTTAATTGTTGGTCTGTGCGCAAATCCCGCGTATCTGGGATTACAGCAAGATTTACCTGTCCGTGAACAGCAATCGCGGAAAAAATAAATAATAAGAAATTCAATGCATTTTTCATTACCAATCCTTCTCGTTGCTCTGCGGCATAGAGTTAGCGTTTTTGTTTAAAATTCTTTTGGCCGTTTCTCTTTCTTGATTTTCTACTCGGTTTAAGATGGCGTTTTCTAAATTTTTTGGCATTTTCCCTTCATTATCTTTCTTATCTGCATCGTTACCATTGTCTCCATTTCCTTTCATGTTTTGGATATTCCCGCCCGATTGTTGCGACGGATTTTTACCCTTTCCATCTTCGTTTTTATTATCATTTTTTTGATTGCCACCTTTGTTGCTTTCCGATTTATTTTGCTGGTTTTTTTGCGCCTGTTTTTCTTTTTCTTTCAATTTTGCAATCTGATAATTGCGCTGCGCACTTTCGTTGTAAGGATCTTGCTTTAAGGCTTTTTTATAATATTCAGCGGCTTTTTCTGGCTGTTTAGTTTCCATATAGCTATTACCAATATTATATTGCGCCGCCATTTTATCAGCAGAGGTTTTGGCGAACTTATCAGCTTTTTGATATTCTGCTCGTGCTTCTTCATACATTTTTCTTTTGTAGAAGGAATTGCCGAGATTGTAATGCGATGTGAAATCTTTATCTTTAGTTTTCGTCGCTTCTAGAAACTTGGAAGAAGAATCTTCGTATTTTTTTTCATTAAAATCTTTATTGCCCTCATACACAAGTGTGTTGTAACTTTCTTGCGCACGCATGAAAGCGCTTAAAAAAATAAAGATAGGAAGTACAAATTTGTAAATTTTCATCAATACAAAAATAATCTATTAATTGTTAAAGTAAATTTTAAAAATTATTAAAATAAAGTTAAATTATTGGCTCAAAAGCCTTTAGTTGCTAAATTTTAGGCTTAAATACTAAAATCGCTTTTAGGATTGAATATCAAAATCAACAGAAAGAAAAATAAAGATAAAGCCAAAGAATATTGGTAAAAATGAACCGCCGTCTGCGAATTGACGAAAGTTTCTGTACTCGAAGCACTTTTTGCCAATGCTGTGCGAATTTGCGTTGTTGCTTCATCTAAGTTATTGCCGTCTATATAACTTCCATTGGTGTTTTCTGCTAAATCTTTAAGTGCATTCGTTTGTCTTTTAGATAAAACAGTTTCTCCTGTTGCATCTAGTTTGTAACCCATCAGTTGGCCAAAAATATACTCTGGCACTGGTGCGCCTTCTTCAGTCCCAATTCCCACAGAAATAATAGAAATTCCTTCTTTTTTTGCCAATTTCAGGGCATCTTCTTCATTTCCTTCGTTATCTTCGCCATCACTTAAAAGTATGATTTTTCGAGAACCTTTTGGGATATTTTTAAATTTTTCCGTCACCACTTGCATGGCTTTCAAAAAATCTGTGCCTTGCGTTGGCATCACGCTTGTTTCTATGCCATCAATGTAGTTTGAAGCCGCGCTATAATCTGTTGTTAAAGGCATAATTGAAATCGCATCGCCTGCAAAAACCACAATTCCCACTTTGTCATTTTGCATTTTTGCAAGACTTTGTTCCATAATGTTTTTGGCTTCTTGCAATCGGCTGGGCTCTACGTCTTGCGCGTTCATAGAATTAGAAACATCGAGCAGAAAAATAACGTTATTTACTTTTTGCTTGGCCTTTATTTGTTCGGTTCCATTTAAAATATCAACAATAGAAATAATTAAAAAAAGCGTTCCTAGAAGGTAAAAAAGGGGTAAAATTTTAGAAAATCGCTTGTTAATCGTAAAAAGTTCAGGTTGAAATCTGCTTTCTGCAAATACATTTCGGCGCTTATCTTTCCATTTTAAATACTGAAAAATAAGAGTTCCGAAAAGTGGCAATAGCAACAGCAATAATAAATACCAATAATTTCCTAGTGACCAATTCATTTTTTAGGTAAGTAAATTAGAAGTACAATTGTAAGGAATTGTTTTTAGTTAATGAAAATATTAATAAACTTTAACCTTATTTTATATTTAGCTTCTTTTGCGGTTAAAAAACTTAATTTTAAAATCTCGCAGACCTTACTTATTAATTTTAAAAAAACTAAAACTTACATTTCCATATTTTCTCGTGTCTTGTAAATTTTCGTTTTCAAATTTCATTTTGCTTTGGTGTTCCAAAACAAACAAGCCATTTTCTTTTAAAAAATCGTTTTCAAAAATTCCTTTTATTAGTTCTTCGTATTTATTTTGTTCGGTTTCAAAAGGCGGATCGGCAAAAATAATATCGTAGGTTTTCTGGGTTTTATTTTTTCGAATAAATTCAAAAACATCGGCGCGCATCGTTCTTATTTGTAGTGCCATTTCCAAATCTGCCGCGGTAGAACTAATAAATCCCGTGTGTTTAGAATTAGAATCTACGGAAGTAATATCTTGGCAATCTCGCGAAGCAAATTCTAAACTCACACTTCCAATGCCGCAAAACAAATCTAAAACAGAGCAAAATTCAAACTCAAATTTATTTTGAAGAATGCTGAAAAGGGCTTCCTTCGCAAAATCTGTCGTTGGTCGAACATCGAAATTCTTTGGGGCAGAAATTTTTTTGGCTTTCCATTTTCCTGCGATTATTCTGTACATGATTTAGTTTTTAGGTGATGGTTGTTGGTTGTCAGTTTTAGAATTGTAGTCTAAACTCTCACTTCTCAAATCTAGTTCAAAATAAAATTTTGTTTGTGTAGATTATCAAATTTTATAGAAATATTTTTCACAAACTTCCGAAGTTCTGATATAAATGTTTCATTTTCAGTGGTTTCACCATAAACGAAAAAGTACGTATCGTCGATTGAAAAATTTATTTTCTTCAATGTAAACATAATAAAATACAAAAAATCGACTTCAGAATTCAAATCCAAATTATTGTATAAAATTAATTTTTTATCGTTTAACGCGATAAATTCGCATTGATGGTGATAGAGATGAATATGGATTTCATTTTTCTTTTTTGAAGAAATATTGTTCAAAAATTTCTCACCAGAAAAATTAAAACTAACAGGTTTTGCAAGCGATTTTATCTTTTGATAAAGATTTTTCGGGAAAGTATAATAAAACTGAACGTCATATTTTTTATTGATGGAAAGCATTAATTCTTCTTCATTTTCATTTACAGAAGCGTTGTACGAAATTAGTTTGTATCCCAATTCGTGCTGTTTAAATTCTTCTGGCATCAGCGCAAAATGGTTTAATGCTGAAACCACTTTTATCTCTGCGAAATTATTTTTTACCAAAACTTCAGCTAACTTTTGAGCCACGAAATGTTCAGTAGAATCTTCATTTTTAAAAAATGAATGTTCTTCTAAAACCGATTTGTTTTTGCGAATTTGATATTGCAATCCGTCTTTTGTGAAAAGTAAAATTAATTTCTGCATGCCGTGCAAATTTATCAAAAATTAGATGAAAGAAAAAGTTTCTTAATAATTTAAAAAAAACTTTGCCTTTATCACAACATAAAACGCTTCGACAGGTTCAGCGAGATATCTCCAAATTTAAAGTGTGTTTTAGCATTGTCAGTCTGAGCCTGTCGAAGACTTTTTAGCGCTTTTGTCAGTCTGAGCCTGTCGAAGACTTTAGTTAAAAGTCACCCAAACATTTCCCGAACTGTGGAAGAAGAAATCGTCTTCTTCATATTGAATACCACTGTAACCGCGCAGATAATCGTAAACTAAATTTTGCAAAACGCCATCACCAATGCCGTGAATGATGTTTAATTTTTTGATGTAATTTTTCTTGCAATAATCTAAATTCTCAATTAAAGTTTCTTTTTGAATTTCCAGCCTTTCCCACGCGGAATATTCTGCGGGATTTTTAACTAATTTTTCAAAGTGTAAATCAATAACTCGGCTGTTGTCAGAATTTTTTTTGCTGGCTTTTTTCTTTAAATCATCCTTTATTGAAATTGCAGATTTCTCATATAAATGACTTTCCCGTGGGATAATTTTTGAAATTTCGATGGAATGTTCAAAGCCAAATTCATCTTCAATTAAAGCAAAATCTTTTGAAACAGAAATAATTTTTCCTGTCGTTGTTTCATCCAATACCGAAATTAAATCGCCTTTTTTCATTTTTTATTAGAACCAAGATTTAAGATTCAAGAACCAAGAGTTACAAATTTTATTTTTTAACTGACAACTGACAACTGACAACTGACAAATATCACCGGCCGCCTAATTCTATAACATTCAGATTTTCAATTTTTTCGCCGTTAATTTCAAACTGCATCATCGTTCGCACTTTATGCCATCCTTGTTTTCCGCACGCACCGGGATTTAGATGAAGTAAATTATGTTTTTTGTCATACATGGCTTTTAAAATATGCGAATGTCCGGAAATGAAAAGTTGAGGATTGTGTTTTTCAATTTCAGTTTTTGCGGTAAGAGAATATCTGTTTGGATAGCCGCCGATGTGAATCATTAAAACTGAAACTTCTTCACATTTAAAACTCAAAACTTCGGGGACAATTTTTCTGATTTTTTCGTCATCAATATTGCCGTAAACGCCGCGCAACGGTTTTATTTTTTCTAAAGTTTCGAGGAGTTCTAAATTTCCAAAATCGCCGGCGTGCCAAATTTCGTCGGCATTTTTAGCGTATTCTAAAATACGGTCGTCGATGTAAGAATGCGTGTCGGAAAGTAGTAAAATTTTCATTACATCAAAGTTGAGATAATTTTTTTTAAAGCGCAAAATACTTCCCGTGGAAAAGCAAAATAAACGAAATTTTAGCCCTGATTGGAACGGCATCCCCGCCGCGGCGGGATAGAGTGGAAAGCAGGAGGAGTCTTCGGAAGAAAATACAAATGTGTTGCTTCTAATTTTATAAATTTGCAAGATGCAGCGTTATTTTATAGAGTTCTCTTATTTCGGAAAAAATTATTTTGGTTACCAACGGCAACCTCGGGAAATTTCTGTGCAGGAGGTTTTAGAAAATGCCCTGAAGACAGTGCTTCGCGAAGATATTAAAATTACCGGCGCTGGCAGAACAGATACGGGTGTTCATGCAAAAAAAATGTTTGCACATTTCGAAACGGCGCAAGTTTTACTTGAAAATCTGGTTTATAAATTAAATAGTTTGTTGCCTGAAGATATTGCTGTGAAGCGAATTTTTTCAGTTAAAAATGATTTCCATGCGAGATTTGATGCCACTTTCAGAACTTATGAATATTATATTTCTTTAAATAAAAATCCGTTTTCTACCGATTTTGCTTGGCAAATTAGACGCGGAAATTTGGATGTTGAAAAAATGAATGACGCATCAAAAATTCTCTTTGATTATACAGATTTTACCAGTTTTTCAAAAGTAAATACGGATACAAAAACCAATAATTGCAAGATTTATAAAGCGTTTTGGGAGCAAAACGGGAGTGAGTTGAAATTCACTATTTCTGCAGATCGATTTTTGCGAAATATGGTGCGCGCAATTGTTGGGACACTTGTAGAAGTGGGCGCTGGGAAAATTTCTTTGGAAGATTTTCGGCAAATTATTTTGGCAAAAAACCGAAATAAAGCGGGAACTTCTGCGCCGGCGCAAGGACTTTTTTTGGTGGATGTGGGTTATGAATTGGAATGATTTTTCTCGCAGATTTCACAGATTTAGCAGGTTGAAATTGCATTCATTTTTTCCTGTAATTTTCTTAAAATTCACGAGTAATTAGTTTATTTGTGGCGATTTTATAAAAGAAACCTGAATTCGATTATTATTCAATTTTCAAAGTATTAATTTTCAATAACTTAAAAATATCAATTGTGTCGGGCTTTAGCCCGATGAAAGATGTAAAGCGTCATTTGGCTTTGGCCAAAACGTATATTAGGTTTTGGCTAAAGCCAATTCTTATTTAAAACCTTATAAAACTAAAGCCCGTACCTATTGATGTTTTTCAAAAAATTATTATTCGAACTCAGGTTAGAAGCATATCAATTTTCCGATTTAATTATAATAAATCTGAATTGTAAAACTGTGATTCTTTGTGTAAATTTGCGCTAATGAAAGAACAAAGCACGGGTAAAATTTTAAAAAGGCTTTTCGTAATTGGGATGAAATTTCGGTCGTGGTTTATTTTCACGCTGATTATTTCTATTCTTTTAGCGGCGGTTTCCACTTATCGGCCCTACCTCACGATGCTTGTGGTGGATCAGGATATTATGGTATCCAAAGATACAGGTTTGCTGATGAAGCATATTTATATCTTGATTGCGCTGGTTTTTGGGGAATCTCTGCTTAATTTTTTTCTGG
Organism: Halpernia humi; assembly: GCF_900108025.1. Classification (GTDB taxonomy): domain Bacteria; phylum Bacteroidota; class Bacteroidia; order Flavobacteriales; family Weeksellaceae; genus Halpernia; species Halpernia humi. The sequence goes on along the minus strand of NZ_FNUS01000001.1, from coordinate 761,866 downwards.
TTTATTTTTCAAATTTTATTTCGCAAAACGTTATTCGTGATATTCGTGAAAGGCTTTATCATAAACTGATTTATTTTAAAACTTCTTTTTTTGATAAAACACCTATCGGACAATTGGTAACACGAGCGGTAAGCGATGTAGAAACGATTTCTGTGGTTTATACAGATGGTTTTTTGATGGTCTTTGGAGACGTTTTACGAATTGTTTTTGTGTTGGTTGCGATGTTTTTGGTGAATGTAAATTTGAGTTACATTTCACTCGCGATTTTGCCGATAATGGTTGTGATAACTAGATTTTTCCAAAAAAAATTGAAGAAAGCCTTTGGTGACGAACGAACTTGGACGGCTACACAAAATAGTTTTGTGCAAGAAAGACTTTCTGGAATGCCAATTATTCAGGTTTTTAATAGGCAAGAAGCAGAATTTAAAAAGTTCGATGATATTAATATCAATCTGAAAAGTGCGCTTTTGCGAACGGTTTATATTTTCTCTTTATTTTTCCCGGTTGTAGAATTAATTTCTTCGGTTTTTATTGGTTTAATTTTATTTTATGGCGGTTATATTAAAATTTTCCCGGGAGAAATTATTGCATTTATTCAATATATTTCAATGCTAATAAGACCTTTGAGGCAAATTGCGGATCGTTTTAATAATATTCAAAGAGGATTGGTTGGTGCAGAACGTGTTTTGGGCGTGATGGACGAAAATTTTGAGATGCCAAACGAAGGAAAATTAGTAAAAAGCACTTTCGAAGGAAAAATAGAATTTAAAGATGTTTATTTTTCTTATGATGAAAAACAAGAGGTTTTAAAGGGCATAAGTTTTACAGTAAATCCGGGTGAAACGGTGGCAATTGTTGGCGCAACTGGCGCGGGAAAATCGACGATAATTAGTTTGATTACAAGACTTTACGACATTAATTCTGGTAAGATATTTTTAGATGATGTGGAGTTGAAAGATTATGAATTGTATAATCTTCGGAAGCATTTGGGTGTTGTTTTGCAAGATGTTTTTCTTTTCCACGGAACGGTTTTTGAAAATCTGTCTTTCGGTGATGAAAGTGTGACTTTAGAGAAAATAAGAGCCGTTGCAAAAGATATAGAAGTAGATGAATTTATTGAAAGTTTGCCCGGCGCTTATGATTTTGTGGTGAGTGAAAGAGGTTCATCAATTTCGCTTGGGCAAAGGCAATTGCTGTCTTTTTTACGCGCTTATTTGTCGGATCCCAAAATTTTAATTTTAGATGAAGCGACCTCTTCTATAGATGTGGAAAGTGAAAAACTCATCCAAAAAGCAACGGAAAAAATTACCAAAAACAGAACTTCAATTATCATCGCGCACCGACTTTCTACAATCGTAAATGCAGATAAAATTATCGTAATGGAGGGCGGAAAAATTGTGGAAGCAGGAACTCACACTGAACTTTTAGCGCAAAACGGCTATTATTCTAATCTTTACCAAGGGCAGTTGAAAGCGGTAGAAATGTAGATTTTTTTGAATTTTCTCAATTTTCTGAAAGATATTTTTCTTTCATTAATTTAAAAATAATTTCCACAACTTTCACATTTACAGAATTTCCCAATTGTTTTAAAGCGACGGACGGCAAAGGATTCAAAATGTAATTTTTGGGGAAAGATTGTAAAAGTTTAGATTCATCAATACTGATTTTTCTTCGAAGTTTTCCGATAATTTGCTGGTGGTTCATGGCAACCAAAGTAGAAAATTTATCTGCTTTTTTCACTCTAACGCCAGACGGCCGAAATTGAATTAAACAATCAAAAATATCATCATGGCTTTTTCCTGCTTGCCATTCCATTTTTCGGTGTGTTTTAATAAAGCCGTCTAAATTTGAATTTTTTGCCAACCATTCATCAATAAACTTTTGATTTCGTTGATAAAGGGAAACATTTTTTAAGATAAATTTTGCTTTCCACTCGGGAAATTCGGTATAATCGCCATCATATTTAAAATATTCTGTCCAAATAGGAAACCCAATGATGTCTAAATCAATATTTTTATAAAATTCGTTCCAAACCTTTAAAACGTTTAGTTCATAAGCAGAAATTTGCGAATCTTTATCTTCAAAATTAATTATTGAATCTATGGAATCTACTTCATCGGAAAAATAAAATTTTATATTTCTTTTTATATTTTTAATAAAATCCACATTAATTTCCGCAATGTCTTTGCGAACGCACGGTATGTAAACCCGCGGTCGCAAGGTGGGAACTCCAAAATTATCAGGCGAAAGAATTAAGGCTTCTTCAGGGAAAATGTAGCCCAATTGGTCTAAATTTTTTAGGATGACTTTGTAAGTATTTCCGCCATCGTGGGAGACGAGATTTGTAACGTTTTCTAAAAGTAAAATTTTCGGTTGGTGCTTTTGGATAATCTCACAAATATCAAAAAATAAAGTGCCGCGCGTGTCTTCGAAACCGTTTCTATGGCCGCCTTTAGAGAAAGGTTGGCAAGGAAATCCGGCGCATAAAACATCAAAATTTGTGGGAATAAAGGCTTTCGTTTTCTCGTTTGTAATATCGCCAAAAGGAATTTCACCAAAATTGGCGAAGTAAGTATTTTTTGCGTTTTGATCCCATTCGCTGGTGTAAATGCACTTTCCACCTAGATTTTGCAGTGCAAGCCGAAAGCCGCCAATACCGGCAAATAAATCTATGAAAGTAAATTCGGGATTTTTTGGGGAAGGAAATGGCACTTCTAGATTTTCAAATAAACCATTTCTTAAGGCGTCTTCTGCTTTTTTTTTGGTAATAATTTTTTCAGGATATTTTTTTTCTAAAATTTCTTGGGTAATTTTTAGGGCCTCTTTTTCGTAAAAATTAGAAATTTTGTTTTTATAATTTTGAAGGTAATGCGTGATTATAGCCGATTTATTTGAAAATTTTTCACTTGCATTTGTTTTTTTGTCATCAATTTCTGCGAGAGCGATTTTTTCCATTAACGGCATATTTGTTCAATTCTTGAGGTGCAATTTACAAAATTTTGAAAATGGATGTTGCTATTTTATAAGTTAAATTTCAATGACAAAAAATTTTTAAAGCGCGATTTCTTTTAAAGTCCGAAGGGTAAAAAGGGTAAATCATTTCGCCAAGAATTTCCATACTTTTTTGTAAGGTAATTTGCTAAAGTTGTATTGTTTTCTGTTGCGATTTTTGATAGGGCAGGAGTAATCACGCAGCCTTGTGTTTCTAAACCAATTTTATATTTTTTTTGAAATTTTGTAAAATCTTGAATCGCAATGCCAAAGGAAATGAATTTTGCCTCGCCAGAATTTATTTTATTTTCTATGTTTTCGGAGGTGATTTGCTTTTGTGATGAAGGTTTTAAGTCTTCCTTTTTTTGCGCAAAATTTAGTGTGAAAAATGTAAAGAGTAGAAGATGCAAAATTTTCATTGGAATTTGTTTTTATTAGACTTGTTTGATGGGGATTTTTGGAAATTGTTAAAAATATAAACCTTGAAGGTTTGTACGAATAGTTGGCAAAATTTTCATTGGATTTTGTTTTATTAGACTTGTTTGATGGGGATTTTGGGAAATTGTTAAAAATATAAACCTTCAAGGTTTTAGAAACCTTGAAGGTTTGATTGAACTGTGAGAGTCATTTCGAAGAAGAGAACAACCGACTTTCTAGCCCGGATAGGAATGGAAATCCTTTTTTTGCGGCGGCGAAGCCGCCGCAAAAAAAGATTGTAATGGATAGCCGGACGCAACTTCGAAATATGAAATAGCCGTCTTGCTCCTAAAAAAAAATCCGCTCAAAATTATTTGAACGGATTTTGTGTAATTTGAGAATGTGTTTTTTACATCATTCCGGGCATTCCTCCAGGCATTCCGCCCATTGCTGGTTCGTCTTTTGGAATTTCTGTGATGACGCATTCTGTTGTTAGAAGCATTCCTGAAACGGAAGCGGCATTTTCTAAAGCGACACGAACTACTTTTGTAGGATCGATAATACCGGCTTCAAACATTTGTACATATTGGTCGGTTTTTGCATTGAAACCAAAATCTGCTGTGCCATCTGCAACTTTCGCTACAACTACGGATCCTTCGCCGCCTGCATTGGCAACAATTTGTCTTAATGGCTCTTCAATTGCTCTTTTTACAATTTTTATTCCGGTTGCTTCATCTTGGTTTTCTGCATCTACTTTTATGGCAGAAATTGCTCTTACTAAAGCGACGCCACCACCTGCAACGATGCCTTCTTCTACTGCCGCTCTTGTGGCATGAAGTGCATCATCTACGCGGTCTTTTTTCTCTTTCATTTCAATTTCAGAGGCTGCGCCAATGTAAAGAACGGCAACGCCACCGGCTAATTTTGCCAATCTTTCTTGGAGTTTTTCTTTGTCGTAATCAGATGTAGTAGTTTCCATCTGCGCTTTGATTTGGTTTACTCTTTCTTTGATTAAACTTTCGTCGCCTGCGCCGTTTACGATTGTGGTATTATCTTTATCGATGCTTACTTTTTCAGCAGTACCAAGCATTTCTAGGGTTGCATTCTCCATTGTGAAACCTCTTTCTTCAGAAATTACGGTTCCGCCGGTTAAAATGGCGATGTCTTCTAACATTGCTTTTCTTCTGTCTCCAAAACCTGGTGCTTTTACAGCGGCAATTTTAAGTGAACCTCTTAATTTATTCACCACTAAAGTTGCCAAAGCTTCGCCTTCTACTTCTTCGGAAATAATTAATAAAGATTTTCCTGCTTGCGCAACTGGTTCTAAAACGGGTAGCAAATCTTTCATAGAAGAGATTTTTTTCTCAACTAATAAAATATAAGGATTTTCTAATTCGGTAATCATTTTTTCGGGATTTGTCACAAAATATGGTGACTGGTAACCACGATCAAACTGCATTCCTTCTACAACATCAACTGTTGTGTCTGTTCCTTTTGCTTCTTCTACGGTTATAACACCTTCTTTGCCCACTTTTGCAAAGGCTTCAGCGATTAATGCACCGATTGTTTCATCATTATTTGCAGAAATTGCCGCAACTTGTTTAATTTTTTCGGCATCATTTCCAACTTCTTGGGATTGGGATTGAAGATTTTCAACTACCGCTTTTACGGCTTTATCGATTCCTCTTTTTAAATCCATCGGATTTGCGCCTGCTGCAACGTTTTTTAAACCTTCACGAACGATGGCTTGTGCTAAAACAGTGGCGGTGGTTGTTCCGTCACCTGCGATATCATTGGTTTTGGAAGCGACTTCTTTTACCATTTGCGCGCCCATATTTTCTACTCGGTCTTCTAGTTCAATTTCTTTTGCAACAGAAACGCCATCTTTGGTTACGTGTGGTGCACCGAAAGATTTTTCGATTACCACATTTCTTCCTTTTGGCCCTAATGTTACTTTTACTGCGTTTGCCAGAGCATCTACACCTCTTTTTAGTGCGTCTCTACTTTCGATATCGAATTTTATTTCTTTTGCCATTTTTATATTTGATTTTAAATTTTAAAATGCGAAAATTGGGTTGTTCCACATTTTTGTTTTTTTCTGTTACTATTGAATTTTTTTTAATTCAAATACTTTGAGTTTCTTTTTTTTTTAAGAAAGTATGCCCAAAATATCACTTTCTTTTACAATTAAATAATCATTACCGTTCAATTTCAATTCGGATCCAGAATATTTTCCGTAAAGTACTTTGTCTCCTACTTTCACAGTCATTGGTTCATCTGCTTTTCCATTTCCAATTGCCACTACGGTTCCTTCTTGTGGTTTTTCTTTTGCGGAATCTGGAATTATAATTCCTGAAGCGGTTTTTGTTTCAGCTTTTGTCGGTTCTACTAAAACGCGATCTGCTAATGGTTTGAAATTTACTGACATATTTATATAATTTTTTAAAGTTCTGTGTTGCGTTTCTCCATAAGTATGCCAATTGGATTTTTTAGATAATTATAATATTTTGTCAGTTTAATTAAAATCGCATCGGAAAAATTGTCATATTTTAGTCTAAATTTGAATTTGAATTTGTTCCTAATTTAATAAGTTTACCCTTTAAAAAATCCTTATTTTTGTTAAATAAAATCGCAATGTAAAAACTTTCTAACAAGCAAAACTTTTTAAAAAGCGATACATTTTGATCCCAAAAATAGAAATCTATAAATGAAAGAAGCACTCGCATTACAACTTCAAACTTTGCCTTCCGATCCGGGTGTTTACAGATATTATGATAAAAATGGCAAACTTCTTTATGTAGGAAAAGCCAAAAATCTTAAGAAAAGAGTACTTTCTTATTTCAATAAAAATCAAGTTGGCTTTCGTACGAGAACCATGATTTCTAAAATCGAACGTTTAGAAACAACCGTTGTAAATAGCGAATATGACGCGCTTCTATTAGAAAATAATTTAATAAAAGAACATCAACCATTTTACAATGTAATGCTTAAAGATGATAAATCTTATCCTTACATTGTTATTAAAAATGAACATTTCCCTCGAATTTTTCTCACCAGAAATAAAATTAAAGATGGCTCAGAATATTATGGACCTTACGCGAAAGTGCGACCTGCAAAGGTTTTGCTCGATACTATTAAACATATTTATAAAATCCGAACTTGTAATCTGAATTTAGCGCCCAATAAAATTGCCGAAGGAAAATACAAAGTTTGCTTGGAATACCACATTAAAAATTGCGAAGGACCTTGCGAAATGATGGAATTGGAAGAAAATTACAATCTGAAAATTGAGGCTATTCGAGGCATTATAAAAGGCGATTTTAAATTAGCAACCAATTATTTGGAAATCCAAATGCAAAAATTTGCGCACAATCTTGAATTTGAAAATGCTCAAAATATAAAAGAAAGATTAGAAACTTTAGATAATTACCGCGCGAGACACACGGTTGTAAATCCAAATATTGATGATGTGGATGTTTTCGGGATGACGAGCGACGAATCTGCGGCTTATATTAATTATTTTAAAATTCGAAATGGAAATATCATCCAATCTTTTACCACAGAAATCAAAAAAATATTGGAAGAAAGTGACGAAGATATTATGGAGGAAGCCTTGATTGAAATCCGACAAAAATTTGAATCTACTTCAAAAGAAATTCTTTTGCCTTTTCATTTATCAGTCGAAATTCCGAACACCAAAATCTACGTTCCAAAAATGGGCGACAAAAAAAGAATTTTAGAATTATCAGAAAAAAATGCCAAAGAATATCGCATTGAAAAATTAAAACAAGTTCAAATTATAGATCCAGAAAGACATACCAACCGAATAATGGCAGAAATGCAAAAATTATTAAGAATGCCCGCAGAACCGCGCCACATCGAGGGTTTTGATAATTCTAATATTCAAGGTTCAAATCCTGTTGGTGCGTGTGTTGTTTTTAAAGATGGTAAACCGAGCAAAAAAGATTACCGAATTTTTCATATAAAGACGGTGGAAGGCCCAAACGATTTTGCAAGTATGGAAGAAGTCATTTACCGCCGATACCGAAGAATGCTGGAAGAAGGCGAAAGTTTACCCCAATTAATTTTAATTGATGGCGGAAAAGGTCAATTGAGTTCTGCCGTGAAAAGTTTAAAATTATTAGGTCTTTATGGCAAAATTACCATCATCGGAATTGCAAAACGCTTGGAAGAAATATTTTTTCCTGAAGATTCAATTCCTTTATATTTAGACAAATCTTCTGAAACTTTAAAAATTTTACAGCGTGTGCGCGATGAATCTCACCGTTTTGGCGTAAAACACCACAGAACGCGCCGCACAAATTCTACCATAAAATCTGAATTAGAAGAAATTCCGGGTGTTGGTGAAAAAACAATCGAGTTACTTTTGAAAAAATTAAAATCGGTGAAACGCGTGAAAGAATCTAACCTCGAAACTTTAGAAGAAATTTTAGGAAAAGTAAAAGGAAAAGTGGTTTGGGAGTTTTTTAATAAAAATTAAATGAAAAGCATTTTATTATTTGGTCTATTTTTATTGAGTCAGATTTTTGTTGCACAAATAAAAGGACATGTTCAAGATGAAGGAAATCGCTCGGTAAAAGGCGTTTCTATTTATATTGATGGAAGTACAATTAGCACATTATCAGACGAAAACGGTAATTTTAATTTGCAAACGTCTATTAAAAATGGAAATCTTATCATTAAGAAAGAAGATTATTCCAAAATTATTTTTCCGGTAAAAGATGCACTTGGGAAAAACTTGAAAGTGATTTTGCAAAAAGAAAAATTGATTGAGGAAGTGAATTTAATTCCTTACAACGACAAAGATTTTGAACGTAATTTTTCCATTTTTCAGTATGCTTTTTTAGGCGATACCAATTCCACCAAAATTTTAAATAAAAAAGATTTGCTCTTCGCTGTAGATAGAAAAAATAATATTTTTCGGGCAAAAGCGAAGAAACCTTTAATTATTGAAAACGAAAATTTGGGTTACACCATTATTTTTGATTTAATGAATTTTGAAAAAAGACCACAATCTTTAACTTATAATGGTACAAGTTTGTTTAAAGAAATGCCGGGAAATGAACGGAAGCAAAATAAATATAAAAAAAAGCGTGAAGAGGCATTTATCGGAAGTGCGACACATTTTTTCCAAAGTTTGTATGCAGGGAAAACCAAGGAAAATGGCTTTAATGTGAATTTAGTAAAAATAATTTCGAACCCAAATTATCCGTCTGCTTTAGAAATGAAAACATTAGAAAATTATGTAAATAATCTTTTAACCCAAGGGCGAAATATTAGCACTGAAGCGATGCCGGCACATATTAAAGCCATTAGTGAACGAGCAGAAAACCCGAAAACATTTTTATCTATTTTAAAGACCAGCATCCCAGAAAGCGACTATTCTTTTAGAAAAAACAATAAATTATATTTAAAATCTGATAACTTGTTACAAATTGTTTACACCACAAAAAACAAAAAAATAATTGATACTTTGGTAGATACAGACGGACAAGAATTTGAGATTTTCCCCGATGGTTATTATGAAAATCCCGATCAATTAATCTTCAATGGAACTTGGGGCGATTACAAAGTTTCAAAAATGTTGCCGACGAATTTTTATTTGGTGAAATGATTTTTGAAGATTAAATTGCCGCAATTATTAAAGCAAAGAAAATGAGGCTGGGGAATTTTTTAATTGAAATTAGTACATTTCTAAGTCATAAAAGAATGAAAACTTCTAAAAATCGGATTTTACCCGTTTAAACTTCAAAAAAATTGTGTAAATCTGTGAGCAAAATTATTTTAACCTTATATTTACCTTTGCGCACATTGAGAAAAAACCTTTGCGTTCATTGCGTGAAAGACCTTTTTCGAAACTATTTACAATTTTTAACCGCAATAGTTACCTTTGCGCTCATTGCGTGAAAGACCTTTGCGTTCATTGCGTGAAAGACCTTTTTCGAAACTATTTACAATTTTTAACCGCAATAGTTACCTTTGCGTTCATTGCGTGAAAGACCTTTTTCGAAACTATTTACAATTTTTAACCGCAATAGTTACCTTTGCGCTCATTGCGTGAAAGACCTTTGCGTTCATTGCGTGAAAGACCTTTTTCGAAACTATTTACAATTTTTAACCGCAATAGTTACCTTTGCGTTCATTGCGTGAAAGACCTTTTTCGAAACTATTTACAATTTTTAACCGCAATAGTTACCTTTGCGCTCATTGCGTGAAAGACCTTTGCGTTCATTGCCTGAAAGTTATTTCCCCAAATCCAAACCACCAAAATCACCCGAACTCATCATCAGAAAAACACCTTTTGTTTTATCTAAAGTTTGCCAATAATTGTGCAAATCTTCTGCATTTGTAAAGACTTTTAAAGCTTTATTTTTAAATTTTTCTTTAATAAATTCCTTAGAAATGGCATCCATTCTTTTAATTTTCAAAGCCTCTTCAGAATAAAAAACTATCGCTTTATCCAAACCGTCCAAAGCAGAATCATATTGTTCTAAAAAAACAGGATTTAAACTAGAGTAGGTGTGAAGTTCTAAAAAACCATATTTTTTCTCTTCTGGAAATTGTTCGCAAAATGCTTTTACGACGGCTTTTACTTTGCTTGGTGCGTGTGCAAAATCTTTGTATAAAATGCCTTTATCAGTTCTTTCAATTTTTTCTAAGCGTTTTGACGCCCCTTTGAAACTCATGATCGCTTCATAAAATTCTTCCTCCATAATGCCCAATTGCAGGCAAATAAAACGCGCGCCTTCTAGATTGAGTAAATTATGCTGCCCAAAAACGGACAATTCAATTTCGCCCATATTTGTTTCTAAATAAACTTTGCCGTTAGAAATGTTGTATTCTGGTGTTTTATAAGGGATTTTTCTGAAATAATTGGTGGAGTTTTCTACCACTTTCACTACTTCTTCATCTTCTTCATTATAAACCAAAACGCCGCCTGGCGTTATACTTGCCACAAATTTTCTAAATTGTTCGATATAATCATCAAAGGTTTTAAAAACATTAATGTGATCCCACGCAATGCCTGAAAGCAAAGCAATATTGGGCAAATAAAGCAAAAATTTTGAGCGCAAATCTATAGGTGAAGACAAATATTCATCGCCTTCGAGAATCATAAAATCATTTTCATTCGTGATTTTCACCATACAATCAAATCCTTCCAATTGCGCACCAACCATATAATCGATATCTTTTTGATGGAAGTTTAAAACATGCAAAATCATTGAAGTAATCGTCGTTTTCCCGTGAGAACCGCCGATTACGACGCGTGTTTTATTTTTAGATTGCTCGTATAAAAATTCAGGATAAGAATATATTTTAAGGCCTAATTCTTTTGCTCTAGCTAACTCAGGATTGTCGGCGTGCGCATGCATACCAAGAATCACGGCGTCTAAATCTGTTGTTATTTTTTCTGGAAACCAGCCCAATTCTTCAGGTAAAATATTTTTTTTGGCTAATCTTGATTTTGATGGTTCAAATATAGCATCGTCAGACCCTGTTACTTGGTATCCTTTATCTTTGAGTGCGATGGCTAAATTGTGCATGGCGCTGCCGCCAATGGCGATGAAATGGGTTTTCAAAATAATATTTTTCACAAAATTAATAATTTAAAATTGAAATTAAATTTTAATTAGGGTGTTTTTCCCTGCAAAAATGGCAATTCTACTCTCTAAATTTGTTAAATAAATTAAAAACGAACAAGATGGCTGTTTTAAAATTTAAAAGCAAAGGAGTTGAAGTAAAAAAGTTGCAGCAAAATTTAAAAGATCTTGGCTATAAAATTGCAGTAGATGGCGATTTTGGAAACGGTACGAAAAGCGTAGTCATTAGGTTTCAGAAAGATAATAATCTTAGTCCAGATGGTATTGTTGGTTCGAATACACAATCCGTAATTGATTTTTTACTTGCTGAAAATCCGATTTATGGGATTGATATTTCGCATCACAATGGCGCTATTAATTTTAATAAAATCAATTGGGAAATCATAAAATTTGTTTTTTGTAAGGCTTCACAGGGTAAAACATTTAAAGACAATATGTTGCATTCCTATTTTAGCGAGTTGAAAAGGCTCAACATTTTTCGAGGCGTTTATCATTTTATGACTTTTAAAGACGTAAGCGCATCCAATCAGGTAAATAATTTTTTAAACTGTGGTGTAGATTTTACCGAAAATGGCGTTTTGCCGCCGGTGTTGGATTTAGAATGGCAACAATCTCCAGCGCTGAATAATTATATAATGCAAAATAAATCCACATGTATTCAAAAAGCAAAAGATTGGCTCACAAAAGTGGAGGCTGCAACGGGCAGAATACCAATTATTTACACGGCAAATAGTTTTTGGCGCGATTATTTTGCAGCAAGTGCAGATTTTTCAAGGTATCCTTTGTGGCTGGCTTCTTATAACCGAAATTCACCCGTCATCCCAACTGGCTGGACAGATTACAAAATCTGGCAGTTTACAGAAGGTGGAACAATTGAGGGTTTAGTAGGAAATGTAGACAAAAATGTTTTTAATGGAAGTATGAATGATTTGAAAAAATTAGCGAACTTTTAATTTTTTTCATTTTCTTTTTTCAATTTTAAATCGGTTTCATAATCGTGCAACACATTAAAATCATCAGTTTGCTCGATGGCGTGCATTATTTTATCTAAAATTTCTTGCGAACCATCATTTTCATAATCTATTTCTAAAGGTTTTTTAAATTCCATTGTAGGTTTCACACCAGTTACTTTTATCTTCAAACCTTTCTTATCAAATGCCCTTCTGAAACCATTTATTTTAATGGGAATTACGATTGGTTTTTGGTTTTTCACCAGTTTTGCAGTTCCTTTTCTGCCTTGCGCAAAAGCCGAAGTTGTGCCCTGCGGAAAGGTAATTACCCATCCATTATCCAACGCTTTCATAATGTTTTCTACTTCAGTAAGATCCACCAATCGGTTTACATTATGTCCTTCTGCGCGCCAAGTTCGTTTCACTGTAATTGCGCCCGCTAATTTAAAAATTCTAGAAAGAATACCTTTATTCATCGTTTCTTCCGCCGCAACGTAATAAAAATCAACCTTAGGATTTAAGAGATAAATTGGATTTTTAATAGAATTCAAATAGCCGTTATTCACAGAGCAAAATGCGTGGTACATTGCAGCAACATCCGCAAAATAAGTTTGATGATTGGATACAAACAAAACATTAGTTTCTGGTAGGTTTACCAAATTTTCTGTCCCCGAAATTTTTAGTTTATTAAAACCATTAAATCTTCTATAGGAAACCATCCCCAAAACAAATATGATGAGTCTTTTCAAGAAATAAAGATTCCCAAAAGCATCTGTAAAAATATTTTTCTTCGCCATTATTATTCTAAACCTAGAGCGCAAATTTACATATTTTCTATAAACTTCTTTAGGATATTTTTTACGTGCTAATTTTAAATTAAAAATGGAATTCTATATTTTTAGTTACCAAGCATCTTTTTTTTTCGCTATTTTTATCAATTTTAAAACACGATCTATTTTCAATGAAAAAATTGCTCATCATCGGAATGGTTTGGCCAGAACCAAATTCTACAGCGGCTGGCAAAAGAATGCTGCAACTTGTTTCATTGTTTCAAAAATTAGATTTCAAAATCACTTTTTGTTCTACTGCTGCAAAATCTGACCATTCTGCAGATTTGAATATTTTAAATATAGACTCACAAGAAATTTTGCTCAATGATTCTTCATTTGATGATTTAATTAAAAATTTGCAGCCAAACATCGTGCTTTTCGACCGTTTTACGACAGAAGAACAATTCGGTTGGCGCGTTTCGGAAAATTGTGCGGAAGCTGTAAAAATTTTAGATACAGAAGATCTGCATTTTTTAAGAAAAGCCAGAGAAAAAGCCTATAAATCTAAAGTTGAAATTTCGAAAGAAGATTATATTTCTGATGTTTTTAAAAGAGAAATTGCCTCAATTTTAAGATGCGATTTATCATTAATAATTTCCGAATTTGAATATCAACTTTTGAAAAACGATTATCAAATAAGCCCAAAAATTTTGTATTATTTGCCAATGTTTGGTGAAAAATTTAAAGCTGAAATTCTTCAATTTAATGACAGAAAAAACTTCTTCCATATTGGTAACTTTTTGCACGAACCGAATTGGCAAACAGTTTTAATTTTAAAAAATATCTGGGCTGAAATTCGAGAAAAATTACCCGAAACCGAACTTCATATTTATGGAAGTTATGCGCCAGAAAAAGCACTGCAACTTCACAATGAGAAAGAAGGATTTCTAGTAAAAGGTCGTGCAGAAAATGTGCAAGATTTATTTTTAAATTACCGCGTTTTAGTCGCTCCAATTGCTTTTGGCGCAGGAATTAAGGGAAAATTATTAGAAAGTATGATTTTTGGTTGCCCCAATGTGACGACCAAAATTGGCGCAGAAGGAATGGCATTCGGTGATTTTTGGAATGGTTTTATCGCCGAAAGTAACCAAGAATTTATCGAAAAATCTATAGAATTATATTCAAATGAGGAAGTTTGGGATTTTTCTCAAAAAAAAGGTTTTGAGATTTTACACAAAAAGTTTAATATAGAAACTTTTAAACCAGATTTTCAAGTTAAATTGAAGGAAATTATTACAAATTTAGCCGCTCATAGAAATGCTAATTTTTTAGGTCAAATTTTGCAACATCATTCTTTGCAAAGCACAAAATATATGAGCAAATGGATTGAAGAAAAAAATCGAAAAAAATAATTTATCCGTGAATGGTTTCTTTTTTTCCAAAACCTGAAATGATGCGCGCTTCTTCTTCTAGCCAAGCATTCCATCGCTTTTCTACATCGATTGTTTCGGCGTATTTTCGGGCAAATTTTATGAAAGTGGTGTAATGTTCGGCTTCACTTTCCATTAATTCTCGGTAAAATTTTGCTAATTTTTGGTCTTTAATGGTTTCTGATAAAACTTTAAATCTTTCACAACTTCTGGCCTCGATCATGGCGGCAAAAAGCAATCTTTCGATTAAGCCAGATTCTCTGCTGCCGTCAGAGTTTTTCTTCATATATTTTGCCAGTTCTCCTACGTAATCGTCTTTTCGTTCGCGCAAAAATTCGTATCCGCGTTCCAAAATAATATCGTGAACCATTTTAAAATGCTCCATTTCTTCAATGGAAATTTTCAGCATTTCCGAAACTAATTCTGGTTTTTCTGCATTTTGTATGATAAGGTGCACAGCATTTGTGGCGGCTTTTTGCTCGCACCAAGCGTGATCTGAAAGTATTTCTTCTAAATTATTTTCGGCAATATTGGCCCATCTTGGGTCGGTTGGTAATTTTAAACGGAACATATTTTTAAGTCTTTAAAAATGATTTAATTTTAATTTGTGATTTTAAACGCAAATTTCGCAAAGTTTTTGTTTTGAATTAGTTTTTTTAAATGCTTTTTTGTTTTAAATTTTCGATCTCAATGCTTATAGTTAGATGAAATTTGCTCTAAAAAAACTGCGGATTATTTCTTATTTTAAAGCGAGAAATTTTTAATAATCTTGAATTACGACAAAAGTAATTTTTTTTCTTCCATTTTTCCAGATGTCTGAAATAGAATTTTTGTTGGCTTTGGAAGTCCGTTTGTATTGGCGCAAATCTATGTTTAGAAACCCTGCCAAAACATATTCGTCTGCAATAGACATTACCGTGAAAATATCGTTTTTGCCATCTTCTTCTCGGTATTGAATGATATTTTGCAACAAGCGTTTTAGTTGTGTGGCTCGCAAACCGAAATCGGCATCGTCTGCATTTTCCTTGGAGTAAACCCGCAGAAGCAGCGCCAAAACCTCCAAATCTGTGGGATCTTTTACGAGTAAGGTTTTTCCTAAAGCTAGTGTGTTTTCGGTATTATTTTTTTTAAAACTATCAATAAAATCGGCTTTTTCACTTAATAAAAGTGCGTTTTTACTTTTTGAGTAAAATTTGCCATAATAAAGGTTTTTTATTTCTAAAGAATCTAAAATATTGGGATCATATTGAAATCTGAAAACTAATCTTTCATGATAGTATTTGGAGGTAGAATCTTGAACTTCTTTTTTAATTTCGGCGAAATTAATTTTAGATTTTTGTGCAAAAGCGATTGAGAAACTCAGAAAGAAAAAAAGAATAAAAAAATATTTCATGCGATTTTAGTAATTATCGAATAAATATATATCAAAAAATTATAATAAAGCTTTAAAAAAGAAGATTTCAACAATTATTGCCAAAATCTTTTTTTAAAAGTCAAATACTTCGTTTCGAAAGAGAAAATTCCTGAAATTCTAGCCCCGGGTGAAGCGGCATCCCCGCCTCGGCGGGATATAGCGGAACACGGGACTGATTTTTAAAAGAAAAACTAATTTTCTTGCTCCTCAATTTCTTTTTTATTTCTATTAATATAAAGATAAACCGGCAAACCAATCAGTATTAAAATAAATCCTGGCCAAGTATATTGTGGTTTGTAAAAAATTAAAAGTATACAAAAAGTGGTTCCGATTATTAAATAAATCAACGGTGTGATTGGGTAAAGCCACGTTTTATAAGGCCGTTCCAAGTCTGGGCTTTTGAATCTTAAATAAATAACGCCGAAAACGGTTATCATATAAAAAAGTACAATGACGAAGGAAATCATATCTAATAAATCGCCGTATTGTCCGCTCAATGCTAAAATACACGCCCAAATACCTTGCATCCAAAGTGATTTTTCTGGGACGCCATTTTTATTATTTTCGATTGCTGCTTTAAAAAACAAACCGTCTTTTGCCATCGTTTGAAAAACCCGAGAACCTGCGAAAACCATTCCGTTGATGCAGCCAAAGGTAGAAACCATCACCAAAAGTGCAATGATTATAGTCCCAACTTCGCCGAAAATTTGTTGAGAAGCGGCAACTGCAGTTCTGTCTTTTAAAGCAAACGCAATTCCGTCGCGATCTAAAACATTTAGGTAAACCAAATTGATTAATAAATACAAAACCATCACCACGGAAGTTCCTAAAACCATAGATTTTACGACGTTTTTTTTGGGATTTTCTATCTCGCCAGACATGAAAGTTACGTTTTCCCAAGCCACAGAACTAAATACGGAACCAACCATTGCTGCAGCGATTCCGCCCATTAAAGTGACACCAGAAATTGGTTGCCAAGAGGTATTTTTTAAATTTTGAAAGGCTTGTGTCCCAAAACTCATATTTTCTGACCAATGAGAATTTTTAACTAAAATAAATCCAAGAAAAATAATACCGAGAAGTGCAATTACTTTTGCGGCGGTAAAAATATCTTGCACAATTTTTCCGTTTTTAACGCCTTTTGTATTAATGTATGTAAGAAATAAAATCACGAAAATAGAAAGAATTTGGATCCAAGTAATTTGAAATGTGCCATGTTGAAAAATAGGCGCCGCTTCATTTAAACTCGGGATTAGATAGGCGGTAAATTTACTGAAAGCCATTGCAACGGCGGCAATTGTTCCTGTTTGAATGACGGTAAAAAGTCCCCATCCGTAAAGGAAACCCGTCATTTTTCCGAATATTTTTGTGATGTAAGTATATTGCCCGCCGGCTTTTGGAAATAGTGCAGAAAGTTCGCCATAACTTATTGCAGCAGCAATTGTCATTACGCCAGTGATAATCCAAACGACGATGAGCCAAAAGCCAGAACCTAAATTCCGCATCATATCTGCGCTCACAATAAAAATTCCCGAGCCAATCATAGAGCCCATTACAAGCATTACAGCATCCCAAAGTTTCAGTTTTCTACCCATTAGTTTTATTTTTTTGATTATTCAAATATAATTTTTTTTGCGGCAAATTTGTAGGTAAATTTTAAATGATTTCTTAATCTTTAAAATTCTTCTGTTTTTTTTAGAGCCTGTTTAAATTTATAATTTATTTTTACCATTAAGGAATTAAGCCATTTTCGCTTAAAAAACTTAATAAAAATCAATTTATTGATTGGATAATCAGAATAAATTTAACTCACTGAAATTGACTGCGTCGAACCTAAAGGTTTATTAATGTTAAATTTAAGAATAAACAGAGTTTATTTTAATTTAGAAAATTAAGAAAAGGCTATAAAAAATTTATTGAATGAAATTTAAACAGGCTCTTAGTTAAAAAAAATAGTTGTTTAAAATGAAAAAATCCTTTTTTGTAAGATATAAAAGTCCGCTTTTGGTGATGGTACTGCTTTTCATTTTAGGCGGTGTTTTTTCCTATACTAAAATTAAATCTTCACTTTTTCCCGAAATAACATTTCCGAAAATAAAAATTATTGCTGAAGCCGGCGAACAACCTGTCGATCAAATGACAGTTGCCGTAACGCGACCTTTGGAAAATGCTGTGAAATTAGTGCCCGATTTGCAATTGTTGAAAAGCACAACTAGTCGCGGAAGTTGCGAGATTTCTGCTTTTATGAATTGGAATTCTAACATTGATTTAAGCCAACAACAAATTGAGGCAAAAATTAATGAAATAAAAAACCAACTTCCAGCAAACACAAACATCACGGTTGAAAAGATGAATCCATCGATTTTGCCAGTAATGGGTTATACTTTAAATTCAACTTCGTTGTCGCCAATTGCGCTGAAACAACTTGCACTTTACACTATAAAACCTTTTCTATCACAAGTTCCCGGCGTAAGTGATATTAGAATAATTGGTGGTGAAGACAAAGAATTTTGGGCAATTCTCGATCAAGGAAAAATGACGAGATTAGGCTTAAATCCGAAAGACATTGAAACCGCGTTGAATGAAACCAATTTTATAAAATCTAACGGTTATTCTTCAGATTATAATTTTTTGTATTTAACGCTCACCAATTCCCAAATCCGAAACATTGATGAACTGCAAAATGTGGTTTTAAAAAACGATGGAAATAGAGTAATTTATTTTAAAGACATCGCAAAAATTGAAGTTCACAAAGCGAAACAATACATTAAAATAAACGCCAACGGAACAGAAAGTATTTTGATTGCAGTTGTTCAACAGCCAAACGCAAATGTTGTAGATGTTTCTGCGGCGATGGAAGCAAAGATTGCAGATTTACAAAAAACGTTGCCAAAAGATGTCATTATAAAACCCTATTACGTACAAGCAGATTTTGTAAATAGTTCCATTAAAAGTGTGACAGACGCACTTTGGATCGGACTTTTATTGGCAATTGTAGTTGCTATTTTATTTTTAAAATCCTGGAAAGCGAGTGCGACTATTTTAATTACCATTCCAGTTACGATTTGTTTAACGATGGTAATTTTGTACGCAACCGGCGCCACTTTTAATATTATGACTTTGGGTGCAATTGCCGCGGCAATTGGTTTAATCATCGATGATGCGATTGTAATTGTAGAGCAAATCCACAGAACGCACGAAGAATTTCCCGAAGAAAACAGCAAAACTTTGGTGCAAAAAGCGGTCAATTATTTGTTGAAAGCCATGGTTGGTTCCTCATTGAGCACAATAGTTATTTTTCTACCATTTATGTTGATGAGCGGTGTTGCAGGCGCTTATTTTAAAGTCATGACCAACACGATGATCATTACTTTAGTAAGTTCATTTTTTGTGACTTGGCTTTTGTTGCCCGTGATTTATTTATTTTTATCTAAAAAGGAATCTGTAGAAAAAAAAGAAGAAGTTTACCACGAAGTAAAAGAAAGAAAATGGGTAGGATTTTTCATTCGGAAACCTTTGTTTTCTTACTTATTTATGGCGCTTTTGATTGTAATAACGGCTTTAATTATTCCAAATATTTCAACAGGATTTTTACCGGATATGGATGAAGGAAGTATTATTCTCGATTACAATTCGCCACCCGGAACATCTTTGCAGGAAACCGATCGCGAACTTCGGGAAGTTGAAAAAATCATCAAAGCCAATCCGCAAGTGGAAGCCTATAGCCGAAGAACGGGAACGCAAATGGGATTTTTCATCACAGAACCCAACCGTGGCGATTATTTAATTAATTTAAAAAAAGACAGAACCCAAACTACGGCGGAAGTTACAGACGATATTCGTGCAAAAATTGCAGCAACTGGCTTGCCTTTGACCGTAGATTTTGGACAAGTAATTACCGATATGCTCGGCGATTTAATGAGCAGTGCACAACCGATCGAAATCAAAGTTTTTGGAACTGATATTAATAAAATTCAGGATTATTCCCAACAAATTTCAAAAATTGTAGAAAAAGTTCCCGGAACAGCAGACGTTTTTGATGGGATTATTATTGCAGGTCCATCAATACAAATAAAACCAAATTTCTCAGTTTTAGCACAATATCAAATTTCGCCGCAGAATTTTCAATACCAAACGCAAACTATTTTAAGCGGAAATACAGTCGGCGATTTATTTGATGAAAACCAATTCACGCCAATTAGAATTTTATACAATAATAAATCAAACGCTTCCGTGCAAGAAATCCAAAATTCTATGATTTCTTTACCAAACGGACAATTAAAACCGCTGAAAGAATTTGCTCAAGTCTCAATTTTAAAAGGTTCGGCAGAAGTTGAAAGAGAAGATTTACAAAATATTGGTGTTGTAAGTGCACGTTTGGATAATGGCGATTTGGGCGGAACTATTAAAAATATTCAGTCAGAAATTGATAAAAAAATTAAACTTCCCACAGGTTATAGCATTATTTACGGCGGCGCTTATGCAGAACAGCAGAAATCTTTCAGTGAATTATTGTTGATTTTATTCGTCTCAAGTTTGCTGGTTTTCACCACCATTTTATTTCTTTTTAGAAATTTGAAAGTGGCTTTTCTAATATTACTGGTTTCAATTTTAGGAATTTCCGGAAGTTTTATTTTGCTTTTTATCACAGGAACACCTTTAAATGTGGGAAGTTATACCGGTTTAATAATGATGGTCGGAATTATTGGCGAAAATGCCATTTTCACTTATCTGCAATTTGAAGAAAGTTTAGTAGAAAAATCGAAGGAAAATGCCTTGATTTATGCAATCAGCACCAGATTGCGTCCGAAATTAATGACGGCTTTGGGTGCAATAATCGCTTTAATGCCTTTGGCTTTGGGAATTGGAACTGGCGCACAAATGCATCAACCTTTGGCAATTGCCGTTATTGGTGGATTTTTAGTCGCTTTACCTTTGCTACTAATTGTTTTGCCGTCGCTTTTAAATCAAGTAAAATTTAAAGAAAAAAATAAAAAAAGTTTAGAACCATTAAAATAAAAATTTACAATGAAAACAAAAATGTTAGCAATTGCCTTAATTGGAATCGTTAGTTTTGGAAATGCCCAAATGAAAAATGAAAATTTTAAAGTAATCAAATCAATTCCTGTGTCTGGAAATGGCGGTTGGGATTATTTGACGGTAAATCCAACCAACCATTTTCTTTATGTAAGTCATTCTACGCAAGTGAATATTGTAAACCCTGAAACTTCTGCTTCAGAAGGCGTGATTGAAAATCAAGAAGGCGTGCACGGAATTGCTTTCGATGATGAAAACAGAGGTTATATCACCAATGGAAAATCTAATTCTGTTTTTGTTTTTGATGTAAAAACGAATGAAAAAATCGCCAATATTAATGTTGGGGAAAAGCCAGATGCCGTTATTTTTGATGACTATTCTAATAAAATAATTGTTGCCAATGCAAAAAGTAATTCTTTGAGCATCATTAATCCTAAAAATTTAATGGTCGAAAAAACCATCGCACTAATTGGAAATCCTGAATATATTGCAAGCAATTTAAAGGGAAAAATCTATGTGAATATAGAAGATAAATCAAAAATTGCTGAAATTAATTTAGCAGAAGGAAAAGTTTTAAATTATTTTTCTTTGGGCAAAGATGAAAGTCCTAGCGGTTTGGCGATTGATAATAAAACGCACCGATTATTTTCTGCTTGTGAAGAACATTTAGTAGTTGTAGATGCAGAAAATGGAAAGATTGTGAGCGCTTTACCAATCGCAAAAGGTTGTGATGGTGTTGTTTTCGATGCGAAATCAAAAATGGTATTTGCTTCGACTTATTCTGGTGTAATTTCTAATTATTTAGAAAAATCTAAAAATGATTTTGTGGTTTTAGAGGATATTAAAACGGAAACTGGTGCGAGAACAATTACTCTAAATCCGATGACGCAAAAAGTTTATGTTCCAACGGCAGAATATGGTGTTTCTGAAGATATAAACGCAAGACGTTTGCCTGTGAAAGATGGGACTTTTCACGTTTTAGAAGTTTCTAGATAATGATTTTTAATTGTTTAGTTAAATAAATATTAATTTTTTTAATCATTTGAATAATTCAGATTTTCTACAGATTGACTTTGCACATTTGTATTAGAGATTGAAACAAATTCAATACAAAACTTTAAAACATTTCAAAATGAAAAAGCCATTAGTAGCATTATCAATTATTTTTGCACTTGTCGCAGGAACGATCACAGCACAAAAAATGACAAAAGGCGGTGAAATCCCGGTTGCTGTAAAAAATGCCTTTAAAAAAGAATATCCGCAAGTAAAAAAGGTGAAGTTTGACGATGAAAACGGAACTTACGAAGCAGAATTTAAACTAAACGGCAAAGATATGTCTGTTACTTACACTGCAAACGGAACAAAAATGGAAACCGAAACTTCTATGAGCGTCAATGAATTACCAAAAAGCGTAACCTCTTATGTTGCTGCCAAAAAATATGGTAAAATAAAAGAAGCCGCAAGAATTGTGAAAGCAGACGGTTCTATAGTTTATGAAGCAGAAGTAAAAAGCGGCGATTTACTATTTAATGAAAACGGAACCTTCCAAAAATTAAATGTAGAAAAAGATTAATTTTTTTTTAAGGCAATCTATTTATTTAGATTGCCTTTTTTTTCTAAATTTACCAAAACAAACCAATGCCAAACTACTCGCAAAATTCTAAAATTAATTTTAATTTTAAATTTCTTTTTTTGCTGATTTTATTCGCTTTTCAAAACAGTTTTGCACAAGAAATTAAAGCAAAAGATAGTTTGGGAAATTCATTAAAAATAAAGCAATTTATTATTCCTGCCGCTTTGGTTGGTTCTGGTTTTATAATGCTTTATAACCCGAAACTCAATCAAAATATAAAAGACGATATCCAAAAACACAATTCTACCTTTCATACATCAATTGATAATTATAGCCAATTTGCGCCTGGTGCTGCGGTTTTTGCTTTAAATGCTTTTGGTGTAAAAGGCAAACACAATTGGAAAGATGCAGGATTAATTTACGCTGGTTCTATTGCCATCGCGAGTGCTTTTGTTTTACCTTTAAAAGCGATTACAAAAGAAGAACGCCCAGATTTTTCTACTAATAATTCTTTCCCATCAGGACATACCGCGATTGCTTTTGCGTCAGCAGAATTTCTTCGGCAAGAATACAAAGACACGCCTTGGATTGGTTATGTAGGTTATGCAGTAGCGACAGGAACAGGAATTTTGAGAATGTATAACAACCGACATTGGTTTGGTGATGTAGTTGCAGGTGCTGGTTTTGGGATTGCTTCAGCAAAATTATCTTATTTTTTATACGATAAAATTTTTCTAAAAAATGGTTGGAATTTTACTTTAACGCCAATTTATCAAAATAAAACGCTTGGTTTTGCTTACAATTATAATTTTTAGAATTAGAATGTTTAAAACCATTTATTTACTATTTTTTCTAAGTTTCGGAATGGCTTTTTCCCAAATTAGCAAAGATGCGCTTTTGGGTAGATGGATAGCGACGGATAAAAGTGTGGCTGTAAATGTCTATAAAGAAGGAAATTCTTATAAAGCAAAAGTGATCTGGTTTGATGAAAGATTAGGAAGCGGAACACCGATGTACACGCGAAAAGACACACACAATCCAGATGAAAATTTAAGAACAAGAAAAATAATTGGGATGGATATTTTAAATAATTTAAATTATAATCCAGAAAACCAACGTTGGGAAAACGGGAAAATCTACGATGCTTCCAGTGGAAGAACTTGGGATACTTTTGCAGAAATTAAAAAAAATGGTCTGCTTTATGTGCGCGGTTTTTGGAAATTTACATGGATTGGCAAGTCACTTTATTTTACCAAATTTTAAATAATATTCTATGGGTTAGATTTTTATTTTTTTGATATTTATTTATTGCCAAAACTAAAAACTTACTTCCATGATTACTTTTTTGCAAAGCCACATTTTCGGTGTGCAAATTTCGCTTTTTCTCTTTATCCTCTGTTTTTTTTGGATATTAGAAAATATTTTTTTAGCCCAGACTTTACGCCAAAAATTTTCTCATTCTTTAGTGAATATTAAATTTTTATTTTTTGTAATTCCTGTTCAGATAAGTCTTTCTGTCATTTTATTATCTGTTGCTGCTAAAACTGAAAGGCTTAATATTGGGCTTTTAAATCATCTTCCAGTTTAGAAAAACAGTTTTTTATTTTACCTGCTGGCAATGGTTTTTTTAGATCTTTCGAATTTTGTGTACCATTATTTGATGCATAAAATACCAGGTTTGTGGCGATTTCACCAAATTCATCATAGCGATATGGATATGGATATTAGCACTACTTTTCGGGAGCATCCCGGTGAAACTTTTATAAGAGTAGGTTTTTTTACAATTTGTGTTTTCCTTTTGGGCGCTTCACCTTGGATGATTATCGTTTTTCAATTATTTGAAAGTAGTTCTAATCTAATGTCGCATTCAAAATTAAAATTACCAGATAGAATTGACAAATTTGTCTCACTAATCTTTGTGACACCAAACTCTCACAGCATCCATCACCATTACAAATTGCCATATACAGATACTAATTATGGAGATATACTTTCGATCTGGGATCATCTTTTTCATACTGCTTCTAAAATGTGCCAAAAAGAAATTGTTTATGGAATAGACACGCACATGAATCCTGTTTATAATGCAAATATTAAATTATTAATTAAACGTCCTTTTCGATCTAAAAAGAAATCAGCACTTGCGAAAAACGCTGTGAAAAGTAGTTTGATTTTATTGTTTTTAATCAGCGTTCAAGGCTTAAATGCACAAAAAACGTCTTCAAAATTGATAGCAGACTCTACAGTTATTGCGACAGTTCGGTTGTCTGGAAGATCAAGAAAAAGACTTAAAAAAGATCTAAATCCCGCTTTTAAAATTTTAGAAAAAGTTTGGGCGAAAAAGGATGAAAATAAAAACATCAGTAATCCATTTTATGAGTTTGATGAATTTAGCAGCACCGAAATTGGCTTGAATGGAATGAACAAAGATTTCACAAAAGCCGTTTTCAAAAATAAATTCGATTCTATAGCCGCTGAAGATATTTTAACTGGAACAGGCGAAAATTTTGATATTCCTGTAGAACTTTTGCAAACCTTCAAACACCACTTTATTTCGCCAAAATTAAACCAAGAAAAAACACAAATTTTAGGTAAAAAAGATATTGGCGTTCCACAAGATTTAAAGTTATTTGAAAGATTGCAAGTGGCTTTTAAAAACATAAATCCTTACGAAGAAAACATTGTTTTACTGAATAAAAACTTTGTAAGTCCTATTTCCAAAGAAGGTTTCGGAACTTACGATTATGTTTTAAAAGACAGTCTGAAAACGGATAATGAAACCATTTATTCCATCGATTATTTTCCAAGGGAAGGCAGAGAATTGGGATTTAGAGGGAATTTTAAGATATCTTCAATAAATTATGCGTTGGTTTCTATCCAACTAAAAACGCCGCACAATATGAATCTTAATTTTGTAAAAGATTTAGATTTTAGCAAAACTTATGTTTTAGATTCGAACAATAAATACGTTCCAGAAAGCAATAATTACAACGGAATTTTTACCATTTTAAGTAAAAAAAGTGAGAAAGGATTGTTTGTGATAAAAAAAGATTTTTTCAGCAACTATACTTTTAATGAACCAAAAAAATTGTCGTTTTATAATGTTTTAGAAGAAGATAAAACTTCAACTTCAAACCAAGATGTTATTGCAGAAAATGCCGATGCAGATACAAACAGAATGCGAAAATTGGTAGAATTCACGAGCAATAGCAAAAAAATATCTAGCATTACAAATGCACTTTACACTTTTTCCGAAGGCTATTTTAATGCTTTTAAAAATATTCAGTTGGGAAATATTTACAGCACAGTCGCGACGAATGATGTACAAGGATTTAATTTCAGGCTTGGTTTTAGAACTTATCAAACTTTAAATGATCGCTTTAGAATTCAAGGTTTTACCACGTATGGTTTTAAAAATCATACGGTTAGTTTTGGTTTGGAAGGTAGATATTTATTACTTAAAAAAAGACGTTTAATTGTAGATGTCGGTTATACAGATGATTTTCAACAAGCGGGTTTAACGACATTTGTAGATGACCATATTTTGCCAGATGCACAGAATGAATCAAAAGCCATTTTCTCTCGAGGCAAAAATTATTATTTATCAAAGATTAATAAAACAAGCGCAAAAATTTCAATGGAACCTTATAGAAACTTTGAAATTGGAGCAGTAGCAAATTTCAGTACTATAAAAAGTGCCGCGCCAGATTTATTTTCTCTGGCTTTTTTTAACCCCGAAACTGGGAAATCTGAAACTAAAACCACAGATTTTAACACCACTATATTCATAAATTATACACCAAAAAGAGAAGTTTTTGGGACAGGTGTTGATAGAAATTTGGGCATAAAATTGCATCCAACACTTTCAATTAATTATATCAGAGGTTTTAGTGATTTTAGTGAATCGCAATTCAAATATCAAAAATTGAATATTTTATACAATTATCCCATTTTTTTAGGAAAATTTGGCGTTGTAGATCCTACAATTATTGCTGGGAAAACCTTCAATCCTGTTCCTTTATCTTTAGCAAGCGGTGTTTCTGCGAACCAAACTTATTTCTACGCGCCAAATACTTTTGCTTTGCTTAATTATTATCAATTCGTAGCAGACCAGTTTTTTCAGTTTAATGTAGATCATCATTTTAATGGATTTATTTTTAATCACATCCCACTTTTAAACAAAACAAAAATAAGATCAGTAGCTCTTTTTCGAAGTTATATAGGCGATGTTTCTGCGGGAACAATTGCTTTAAACCGTTCTAGCATTAAGTATAATGTGCCTTCTAAGCCTTATATAGAATATGGTTTTGGCTTAGAAAATATTGGTTTCGGTAATATTCGTCCTTTGCGTGTAGATTTTATTTGGAATAATATTAATAAAAATAATCTCGCAAATTCCCCAAAATTTGGTATTCGCTTTGGCTTTAAAACCACGTTTTAATTTTCATTTAGTTTTAAAATAAGCGTAAATTGTTTTTCCTCAAACTATTTATTGTATACATGCTTTGCGCGATTGGTCGAAAAATTTTTTGTTTAACAAATTTTTAAATCTTTAAAAATTACTTTTTAAAAAAGCTGTTTTATTACAATTTCTATAGTCTTTTTTTACAATTATTATAGTCTTTTTTTGAGACAACAATTTAATATTTAGTTAATAATTTCTTAATTTACTGTAGTTTTTGGGTATTTTTTTCAACATTAAATCTTATATTTTTTAGCGTATTTTCTTAAGATTTCATCGCATTAAAGAGGATTGTAAGTTATTAAAGGTTTAATTGTGAAGGAGTTGTGTTTTATAAATTGCTGTATATATAATGTATATACTACCAAGTCCCAACTTTAATATACATTTAGAAAAATAAAATTTCAGTAACTGAAAATTAGATTTAATAACCCTAAAAACTTTTTATAATAGATGAAAAAATATGTATATTTTCTATTCTTAATTATCGTTTCGTCGCATTTTTATTCTCAAGCGAATGCGATAAGTTTGACTAAGGACAACGACGGAAACCATTTGATGGTTGATCAACAAAAATTTATAATTAATGGTATGAATTGGGATTATTATCCAATTGGAACCAATTTCTCTTACAGCCTTTGGAAGCAATCTGACGATATTGTTAAAAGAGCTTTGGATAATGAAATGGCTTTGTTGAATAATATGGGTGTGAATACCATAAGGGTTTACACAGGCATTCCACCAAAATGGATTAAATATATTTATGAAAATTATGGCATTTACACAGTTGTAAATTATAGTTTTGGTAGATATGGTTTGACGGTTGACGGAGGCTGGGCACCAAATACAGATTACTCTGACCCACGCGTAAAAAAGATTCTTTTGAAAGAAACAGAAGATATGGCGAAGGAGTACAAAGATACGCCAGGACTATTAATGTATCTTTTAGGAAATGAAAACAATTATGGTTTATTTTGGGAAGGCGCAGAGACTGAAGATGTGCCAATGGAAGATAGAAAATCTACTATAAAAGCCAAATTTCTATATGAAATGTTTAATGAAGGTACTTTAGCCCTGAAAAGTATTGATAAAGATCATCCTGTGGCAATCTGTAACGGTGATTTGCTGTTTTTGGATATGATTGCAAAAGAATGTCCAGATATCGATGTTTTAGGAGTAAATATTTACCGTGGCAGCTCTTTCGGAGATGCTTTTCAAAAGGTGAAAAAAGTACTTGATAAACCAGTTATGTTTACTGAATTTGGTGCAGATGCTTTTAATGAAATTGAACAACGAGAAAATCAAAAGGACCAAGCAGATTATTTAATTAGTAACTGGAAAGAAATTTACGAAAATGCGGCTGGTTTTGGAAAAGCGGGAAACGCTTTGGGCGGTTTCACTTTTCAGTTTAGTGATGGTTGGTGGAAATCTGGTCAAACAGTAGATTTGGACGTTCACAATACAGATGCATCTTGGAGTAACGGTGGTTATATAAAAGATTATGTGAAAGGTGAAAACAATATGAATGAAGAGTGGTTTGGGATTTGTGCGAAAGGACCGGCTGATGCCAATGGCTTATATCAATTATATCCTCGAGCGGCTTACTATGCATTGAAAGATATTCATCATTTAAAATTATTTTCTGGCAATGAATCTTTGTCAAAATTAGATGATCAATTTAAAAATATAAATTCTACAGAGGCAGGTTTACAAGCACGTGGCGATAAGGCTGCATTAGAAGCCAATTCTTCAAAATTAATTCGTTTAAGCCGATTAACTGCAGAATTTAATACATACAACACAGGTGGAAGTTTGATTACAACACCCACTCAAGCAGATCCAGACAAAACTACATATCCGAATAGATTGGGCTTTGATCACATGGAATCAATTTATGTAGGAGTAGAGGCAAACCCAGCACCTAATATGCGAGCAAATGTGGAATTTAACGTTGTTGGCAACGTTGCCCAAAACCCGATTGATGAAATTTTTTATGAAAACCGCGCAAGACCAGTGAAAGTAAAAACGGTTGATGGTACTACAACTTTGCAATCTGAAAATCGCTTGGCCTTATACAGAGCAAGTTATAGTTGGAATGCAAAAGATTTTAATTTAACGGGCTTTTACCGAACTGGCCATTACCATTGGGAATATGAAGGCGATTTCTTTGGTCTTTATCCCGAAGCCAATTATGGACCAAACATCGATATTTATAATGGCGCAGCGCCAATTGGGTTTGAATTTACTGGTAAAAAATCACTGGATGGTTTAAAAGTCGCTTTTGGCCCACAACTTTGGTGGGGCGCAAATCCGGCAGTTTTGGTAAAATATTCTAAAATGCTCGGGAAATATAGATTAACGGGAATTTACCACGAAGATTTAGATAAACAACAATCAACCACGTCTTCGTACGCCATTCCACAACCTAAAACCAGAAGAGTCACTTTGGCTGTTGATAGAACTTTTGGAAAATTCAAAGTAGATTTAGGTGGTATTTGGGCTGGTCAGCCTTTAAATGGAAGAACATTTCAAGTTGTGAGAGGCGATGCCGGTAATTATTCTATATTTCAAGATCAGATTAAATCTAAAGATAATTTCGGTGGAAAAATTAAATTAACCTATACTGGTGGAAAATTTAATTGGTATGCGCAAAGTGCTGTGATGGGATTAGTTGCGTTTGGTGGTGCAGATTATACTCAAACTTTTACAGGATGGCATCTTAAAGATAGCGGAAGTGGTAATCAATATAATTTCCTTTCGGGATTTGCTTATAATATTGGAAACTTTCAAATCGCACCAAACTTTTTATGGCAAAAACCAATTGAAGGGCCAATACCAGCAGATGTTCCAAACCCAGGAAGACCAAGAAATATTTTAGACGATCCATTTAGCGTTCGTGTAAATCGACAAATGACAGCGGGAGAATTACTTTTAACTTATGATCCTACACCAGCAACTTGGATGTACCAATGGGATAATGACCGTACAGAGGATGCGCCTTTTGCTTTTAATGTTGGCTTTATTTACAGACATATGCCAACTACCCAAGATGCGGCAATCGGTATTTTTCCTGATGGTAGAACTACTTTTGCTTTTCCAGGAGGTGCTCCAGCAGCAGACCTTTGGGAAGTAAATGGTAAAATTATCTCTAAATTAAATTCAGATTTTGGATTGATATCTAATTTCTACGGTGGAAGCGCACAAGCAAATGGTAGCGATACACGTAAAATTATGCGCTACGGAATGGATCTAAGAACGATTTACAAAAAAGTAAAATTAGTTGCTGGAGCAAAATTTAATGACTGGGGACCTTATGATTATCACCGAGATTTTAATTTAACCTTTCCATTGCAATTGGTTTTAGATCTTTCTACAACAATCGGGAAACCAGATTGGTTCATACTTCCTGGTACTCAGATTGGGATAAGAGGAACTTATAGAACCTTAAACCAATATTCACCAAGATATAACCCAACTTCTGCAATTAATGCTGCGGGCGTTTTTCTACCAGATCCTACGGCAATAGGCTTTCCTAACGGAAACGAGTGGGAGATTAGAACTTATATTCAAATAAATATCGGTAAGTAATTAATTATAAAAGTATATAAAATCGCTAAAAGCAAGTTTGCTAAAAACACTCATTCAGTTAGGCGATTTCCTATGACCGTTGAAACAATAAATAAATTCTTATGAAATCACAATTTAATATATACAAATTCACCAAAGTTTTACTGTCATGTTCGGCCATTTTAATGATCGGATCTTGCCAACGAGATTTAAATGAATTGCAACAAGCTACAAATCCAGTCAATGGAGACGTTTTCATAGATGGGTTTAGCCCTGGTTTGCAATATGCCGCTTTCGGAGGTTCAGTCCCTGACGCTTTCGATACAGACAAAAATACAACCTACAACAATTCTGCACAATCGATGAAATTTGCAGTTCCAGATGTAAATGATCCAAATGGTTCTTACGCAGGTGGCGCTTTTTTTACAAGTACTCCAAGAGATTTATCTAGTTTCAATACTTTAAGTTTTTGGATAAAAGCAACGCAGCCTGCAAATATTGATGTAATCGGTTTTGGGACAGATTTAGGTGAAAACAAATACCAAGCGTCTTTAAGTGCATTGCCTGTGAATACCAATTGGAAAAAAGTGTACATCCCAATTCCAGATGCTTCGAAATTGAAAGCTGCAAAAGGCATGTTTTACTTGTCTGAAGGTCCAGAAAATAATAGAGGTTATACTTTTTGGATTGATGATGTAAAATTTGAAAACGTTGGAACTATTGGTAATGCGCAAGCCTCAATTTTTAAAGGAGAAGATAAAGTGATTAACTCTTTCACAGGTGTTAACAATAATGTTGATGATATTGCTGCTATTTTTAATTTGCCAAATGGTATTAACCAAACTGTAAATGTTTCACCGTATTATTTTACATATAATTCTTCAGATCCTACTGTTGCCACGGTTAATGACAAAGGTGTAGTTACAACCGTCGGCGCCGGAACATCAAAAATAACCGCTAGCCTAGGCAATAGTTTAGCAAAAGGCAGTCTTACAATAAATTGTGTTGGTGCCTATTTAGCAGCACCAGTTCCTACACAAGACGCTTCGAAAGTAATTTCAATTTTTAGTGACCAATACACAAATGTTCCAGTTGATTACTATAATGGATATTATGCACCATATCAAACAACGCAATCTGCAGATTTTACTGTGAATAATGATCATGTTTTAAATTATACCAACTTTAACTTTGTGGGAATTCAGTTTAGTAAACCAACAATTAATGCTTCATCAATGACCAATTTCCACATGGATATTTACATGCCTCAATCGTTACCATCAGGTGCCAGTTTTTCAGTACAGTTAATAGATTGGGGTGCCGATGGCGCTTATGGTGGCGGAGACGATACTTCATCCACAAAAACTTATTCAGCACCATTTCTTGCTGGTCAGAAATGGGTAAGTATCGATATCCCATTTTCTTCACTTAGTGGTTTGGCAAGTAGAAAACATTTAGGTCAAATCATATTATCTGGAGCAAATATTAGTAATTTCTATACAGATAATGTTTATCTCTATAACAATTAATTCTTTACAAAAAAATGAAACAATCAATTTTATATAAAGTCAGTTCTTTTTTAGCTTTATCAATAGGTCTTTTAACGGTAAATTCTTGCCAAAGAGACGCTGTGCAAGATTTACAAAACCATAATTGGAAATTGGTTTGGAATGATGAATTTAATGGTAACGCAGGAAGCGCACCCGATGCAAAAAACTGGAGTTTCGACATTGGCACTGGCAATTCAGGGTGGGGGAATCAAGAATTAGAAACTTACACTAGTAGGCCAGAAAATGTATCTCTTGATGGAGATGGAAATCTTGTTATCACCGCTAAAAGTGAAGCCTATAATGGAAGCCAGTTTACTTCTGGTCGAATTAAAACCAAAGGCCTTTTTGCCACTACTTATGGTAAAATTGAAGCCAGAATAAAAACACCTTACGGTCCTGGTATTTGGCCAGCATTCTGGATGCTTGGCGCAGACGAAGATACAAACACTTGGCCAAATTGCGGTGAAATAGATATTATGGAATTGCGGGGGCAACAACCAAACGTCATAAATGGAACAGTACATGGCCCAGGTTATTCTGGCGGAGCAGCCATTACAAAACAATATGGCTTGCAGAATGATAGATTTGACAAAGCGTTTCACAATTTTTCAGTAGAATGGTCGCCCAATCAAATTAATTTCTTTGTAGATAATTTCCTCTATCAAAGCATTACACCAGACAAAGTAACCGGAAAATGGGTTTTTGATCACGATTTCTTCATTATTTTAAACCTTGCCGTGGGTGGTAATTATGTAGGTTACCCATCTTCGCTTACGCCTTTTCCACAAACTATGACCGTAGATTACGTACGTGTTTACAAATAAAAGTTAATTCGAAATTTATAATCATCTTTCATACAAATCCCCTTTTTTTCTTAAAATCAAATGATAGAATCTTCAACTAAAACCCATCAAGACTCTAAAACAATTTCAATGGTAGAAATGTCGCAAATTAAAATTAATAATGAAGTTTTTTTTAAAATTTCTAATGTTAATCATATGCGTCCATTTTTTATGAGCATTGTAAGCGATTCCAACCATTGGATGTTTATTTCTAGCAATGGCGCATTAAGTGCTGGAAGAAAAAATAGCGAATTTGCACTTTTCCCTTATTATACTGATGATAAAATTACAGAGTCAGCCGAAAATACTGGCACAAAAACCATTATTAAAGTTTATAATAATGATGGATTTGTAATTTGGGAACCCTTTTCAATCCGAAATCAGTTACAAAATGTAACCAGAAATATTTATAAAAGCATCTACGGAAATTCAATTATTTTTGAAGAAATTAATGAAGATTTAGGTTTAATTTTCAAATACAAATGGAGTAATTCTAACATTTACGGTTTTGTTAAGGAAACGGAACTTAAAAATATTTCTGATACGGAATTTAAAGTAAGTATTTGTGATGGTTTGCAAAATATTTTACCAGCAGGCGTTGGAAGCGATTTGCAAAATAGCACCAGTAATTTAGTTGATGCTTACAAAAGAAGCGAATTAGATACAAATTCCAATATCGGGATTTTTGCTTTAAGCGCAACAATCGTAGATAAAGCCGAACCAAATGAATCTTTGACTGCAAATATTGCCTGGTCCATTGGTTTCGAAAATCCGAAAATTTTACTTTCTTCTACACAACTTCAAAATTTTAGAGAAAATAAAAATATAGTTGAAGAAGTAGATTCTAAAGGTGAAAAAGGCGCCTATTTTCTTGTTGATGATTTTAAATTATCTTCAAACGAAACTAGAAAAT
This sequence comes from Halpernia humi, assembly GCF_900108025.1. GTDB lineage: Bacteria > Bacteroidota > Bacteroidia > Flavobacteriales > Weeksellaceae > Halpernia > Halpernia humi. The sequence goes on along the minus strand of NZ_FNUS01000001.1, from coordinate 728,328 downwards.
GGGATATTATTGCCAATGTTAATCAAAATGTTTCCAACATTGTAAACCTTTCTGATAAAATTAAAAACACTGAAAATTTTAGTGAAAAAATTTCCGCAGATATAAAATTAGGAATAGAAAATCTTTTAAAATTAATTAATGCTGCGGACGGAATTCAGCACACCGCCGATTTGCGAGATGATGCAAGATATTATTCCAACACGCTTTTTAACATTATGCGTGGCGGTATTTTTGACGACCAATACAATATAGAAAAACAAGATTTTCTTTCGTCACTTCAAAAAAGAAATACCAAAATCTACGATGCCTATTTCGAAAAATTAAATCTCTTACCCGATATTTTTACAAAATTTCAACTTGCAGATTTAGTTGATGAAATTGATAATTCTGATTTAAAAAGAATTTCAACAGAATATTTACCATTAAAATTTAGCCGCCGTCATGGTGATCCGTCGCGCCCGTGGAACAAGTTTTCCATTGAAACCAGAAGCGAAAAAGATGGTTCTAAAATTTTAAATTACGAAGGAAACTGGCGCGATATTTTCCAAAATTGGGAAGCATTAGCACACGCATTTCCAGAATGGCAAAATTCTATGCTTTTTAGATTTTTAAATGCATCCACTTTTGAAGGTTATAACCCTTATAGAATTACTAAAAATGGCTTCGATTGGGAAACAATTGAACCTGATGATCCGTGGTCGTACATCGGTTATTGGGGCGATCACCAAATCATTTATTTACTTAAATTTTTAGAATTTTCAGAAAATTATAATCCGGATTATTTAGAAAATTTATTCCTTGAGAAATCATTTGTTTACGCCAATGTGCCGTATAGAATAAAAAAATATTCAGATATTTTAAAAAATCCAAAATCGACTATAGATTTTGAGCAAGATGAAGAATTAGAAATTCATAAGAATAAAGCGATTTTAGGTGAAGACGCCACATTGAAATTCAATCAAAAAAATGAACTTCACCACGTTACTTTTTTAGAAAAAATACTTGCAACAACTTTAAGTAAACTTTCAAATTTTATCCCAGAAGGTGGTATTTGGATGAATACGCAACGCCCAGAATGGAATGATGCGAATAATGCTCTCGTTGGAAATGGCATTTCTATGGTAACGCTCTATTATTTAAGTAGATTTCTCAATTTTTTTGAAACTATTTTAGAAAAAACAGAGGAAAAAGAAGTAGAAATTTCCGAAGAATTGGCGGTGTTTTTCCACCGTTTAAATCAAATTTTTGAAGACCACAAAATCTTACTTCAAAATAAATTTTCTGATGAAGCGCGCAAAACAATTATGGATGCACTCGGAAATGCCGGAAGCGACTACCGCGAACAAATTTATAACGAATCTTTCAGCGGAAATTATCAAAGCATCAAAACTTCAGAAATTTTAGAATTTATGACGATTGCTTTGGCGTTTTTAGATCAATCCATCAAAGCAAATAAAAAAGAAAACGGACTTTATCATGCTTATAATCTTATTTCTTATGATGAAAATTCTGCTTCGATTTCTTATTTGAATGATATGTTGGAAGGTCAAGTTGCAGTTTTAAGTTCAGGTTTTTTAACTGCAGATGAAGTTTTAAATGTTTTAAAAGCAATGCGGAAAAGCGATTTGTATAGAGTAGATCAAAACAGTTATTTGCTTTATCCAAACCATCAATTAAAAGGTTTTTTAACTAAAAATAATATCCCAGAAAATGAAGTTTTAAAATCTGGAATCTTAAAAAATCATTTGCAAAACGGAAATGTAAGTTTAGTAGAAAAAGACTCTGAAAACAATTACCATTTTAATAGTCAATTTAAAAATGCAGATGATCTAAAAACGGAATTAGATGCATTAAATATTGATGAAGAAGAGCAAGCAAAAATTTTAAATATTTACGAAAACGTCTTTCACCACAAGGAATTTACGGGTAGATCGGGCACTTTTTTCGCTTATGAAGGTTTGGGTTCTATTTACTGGCACATGGTTTCAAAATTACTTTTGGCTGTGCAAGAAGTTGTGATAAAAGCAAGAAATGAAGGCGTTTCAGAAGATATTCTTAATCAATTAATCGATTATTACGAAGACATAAAAGAAGGAATTGGCGCACACAAATCACCAGAAAATTATGGCGCTTTCCCCACAGATCCTTACTCTCATACACCGCTTCACAAAGGCGCACAACAACCCGGAATGACTGGGCAAGTGAAAGAAGATTTGCTTTCTAGATGGGGCGAATTGGGAATTGTGGTAGAAAATGGCAGCCTGAAATTTGATCCATTTTTATTGAAAGAATCTAATTTTTTAGCAAAAGAAGATAAAATTGAAATCACTGATGTTAAAAATAATGAGGTAAGTATTGAATTACCGGCAAATTCAATTGGTTTTACAATTTGTCAAATTCCTGTGATTTACCAAATTTCTTCTGAAAATTTTATTAAAATTAAATATCACAACCAACAAGAAGAATACAATTCAGTTCTTAGTTTGAATGAAAAAATAAGTTCAAAAATCTGGGAAAGAACAGGTGAAATTGAAAAAATAAGTGTTGGCATTTTAGCAAAACAATTGCACTAAAAGTGAAAAATTTAGGAAATAAAATAGTATTAATTTTTAGCCTGCTCTGCCTTATGCAAAGTTGTACTTCTCAGCATTCTATTTTAAAAGTTGAAGTTTATGAAACTTCGGCGGAAGGTCATCAATTAGAAAAATTAAATCTTTCGGACGCCAAAAATGATGGTGAAAATGTTTCTGCCATTATTTTAAATCCAAATAAAACTTTTCAAAAAATATTGGGATTTGGAGGTGCTTTCACAGAAAGTAGCGCTTATTTATACAGCAAACTAGGGCAAGCAAATAAAGATAAAATCATAAGCGCTTATTTCGGTGAAGATGGTGCAAAATATTCTTTAACCCGCACTGTGATTGCTTCTACAGATTTTGCATTAGGTCATTATTCTTATGTATCAGATCCGGAAGATTTAGATTTAAAAACTTTTAGCATTTCACACGATTTGGAATATTTAATTCCGATGATAAAAGATGCGCAAAAAACGTCGAAAAATAATTTTAAAATTATTGCTTCACCGTGGACGGCGCCACCTTTTATGAAAGACAATAACAGTTGGATTGATGGAAAACTTTTACCAAAATACAATAAAACTTGGGCCTTATTTTTTGAAAAATATTTAGCAGAATATCAGAAAAAAGATATTAATATTTGGGGTTTAACGGTAGAAAACGAACCCAACGGAAATGGTGGAAACTGGGAAAGTATGCGTTTTAGACCGAAAGAAATGACGGATTTTGTTCAAAATTATCTTGGTCCGCAATTAGAAAATTCGCCGTTTAAAAATGTTAAAATTTTAGGTTACGACCAAAATAGAGCAGATTTATTGAAGTGGACGAAAGAAATGTACCGAAGCAAAGAATCTTCTAAATATTTTGCTGGTGCTGCAATCCATTGGTATGATAGCACTTACGATTATTTCCCGCAAATTTTAGATGAAGCACACGCTCAAAATCCAGATAAATTAATTATTCAAACGGAAGCCTGTGTAGATGCAGATGTGCCGCATTGGGAAGATGATGCTTGGTATTGGAACAAAGAAGCAACAGATTGGGGATTTGATTGGGCAAGCAAAGAAGATAAATATTTACACCCAAAATATGTTCCTGTTTATCGCTATGCGCGAGACATTATTGGTTGCTTAAATCATTCTGTAAGCGGCTGGATTGATTGGAATATGATTTTAGATAAACAAGGCGGCCCGAATTGGTTTAAAAACTGGTGTGTTGCGCCCGTAATTGTAGATCCGGAAAAAGACCAAGTTTATTTCACGCCGATTTATTATGTGATGGCACAATTTAGCAAATTTATTGAGCCGAACGCCGTACGAATTGATTTAAAAAATGACAACGAGAAACTAATGACAACAGCCGTAAAAAATCCAAATGGGGATTTAGTTGTGGTTATTTTTAATCCTTCAGAAGAAGTTCAAAAAGGAAAAATAGTTTTAGGAAAAAAAGTGGCAAATTATGAAATTTCAAAAAAGGCAATACAAACAATAATCATCAAAAACTAAATAACTAATGGATCAAACAGTAACAAAATCGACAGGCAAAGTTCCTTTCGGGCAGAAAGTAGCCTTTGGATTGGGAATGTTGGCAAATCAAATGTTTCCCGCAGCACTTGGTATTTTTATGGTGGTTTTGATAGAAAATTTAAAAATTCCTACCTTGATGTATGGATTGCTATTTTTCCTACCTCGTATTTTAGATGCTTTTATTGATCCAATTATGGGATTTATTTCAGATAATACCCGCTCAAAATGGGGGAGAAGAAGACAATACGTTTTCATTGGCTCTATTATTATGGGGATTTCTTTTGTGATTATGTGGCAATTGCATAGAGAAGATTCTGTAAATTTTATTTTTTATTATTTTCTATTTTGGTCCACCGTTTTTTATTTAGGACTATCTATTTTTAGCGTTCCTTTTGTGGCGATGGGCTATGAAATGAGTGATGATTTTCATGAGAGAACGAGTATTATGGCCATCTCACAATTTATCGGGCAATGGGCTTGGATTATTGCACCTTGGTTTTGGGTAATTATGTATGATCCTTCTTGGTTTCCAAATGCGGATACCGCTACCAGAACTTTAGCCGTAATTGTTGGTCTTTCTTGTATGGTTTTGGCGATGATTCCTGCTGTTTTTATTAAAAGTAAATCAACCATTGATGAAGAAAGTTTTTCGCCTTTAAATGTGAAAACAATTGGTAGCAGTTTAACTGAAATTTTTGAAAGTTTTAAAGAAGCCTTTAAAAATAAACCATTTACAAAATTATGCATCTCTACTTTTTTAATATTTAATGCCTTTAACACAGTTGCTGGTTTCACATTTTTTATTGTGGTATATTATCTTTTTAAAGGAGACGCCGCAGCAGCAGGAATTTGGCCAACTCTTTTTGGATGTTTAGGCGCTGTTGCAACAACATTCGTAGTGATCCCAATTGTTTCTTGGATGTCTAAAAAAATGGAAAAAAAGAGAGCCTTTTTGGTTTGCCAAGGCATTTCTATTTTCGGTTACATCTTACTTTGGTTTTTATTCGTCCCTGGAAAACCTTATATGTTCATATTTGCATTGCCGTTTTTTTCCTTCGGAATTGGTAGTTTATTTACCCTAATGATGTCTATGACAGCTGATGTTTGTGATTTAGATGAATTAACTTCAGGAAAAAGAAGAGAAGGTATTTTTGGTGCTATTTATTGGTGGATGGTGAAATTTGGTTTTGCAATTGCGGGTTTGCTAACTGGCGTGATAATGTCTCTGGTGGGTTTTGATCCAAGTTTACCCGTGCAGACTGAAGATGCCGTTACAGGTTTAAGACTATTCTTTTCCGGTGTACCAATTGCAGGAACATTAATAGCAATGGTTGTAATGTGGAATTATAATTTGACGGAAGCAAAAGCCAGAGAAATTCAAAAAGAATTAGCGGCACGCAAAGCACCTGTAAAAAAACAATCTTATTCTGCACTTTCTGGCAAATTATTGTCATTAACTAAGAATGCGACCTTAATCAATTCTAAATTTGGTTTAGATTTAAGTTCAGTACAAGAAAATGTAATTCAAAATAAATATTCTGAAATCTTAGAAAAAGGTTTACATGGTTTATGTTTCAGTCCATATTTGAAAGGTCAACAAATTGGTGATACTTTATCACAAAATCAAATCCGTAGAAGATTAGATATTATTGCGCCACATACAAAATGGGTAAGATCTTTTTCTTGCACAGAAGGAAATGAACTCATCCCAGAAATTGCAAATAAAAAAGGATTAAAAACTTTGGTTGGCGCTTGGATAAGTGAGGATAAAGTAAAAAATGAGCAAGAAATTCAGTCGCTAATAAACCTTGCAAAAGCAGGATTGGTAGATATTGCAGCTGTAGGGAATGAAGTGTTGCACCGTGAAGAATTATCAGAACAAGAACTTATAGGCTATATAAAAAGAGTACGCGAGGCTTTACCAGATTCAATTCCTGTGGGATATGTAGATGCTTATTATCAATTTTTAGATAAACCAAATTTGGTTGAAGCATGTGATCTTATCTTAGCCAATTGTTATCCATTTTGGGAAGGTGCAGAAAATGAAAATGCTTTAGCCTATTTAGATGGAATGGTCAATTTAACGAGAGAAGTTGCGAAAGGTAAAAAAATAATAATCACAGAAACCGGCTGGCCAAGTAAAGGAGAAAACGTCGGAAATGCCAAACCTTCAGAATTTAACGCCATGAAATATTTTATTTCAGCGCAAGAATATTCTAAAAATCAAGATTTAGATTTATTCTACTTTTCATCTTTTGATGAATCTTGGAAAGAAAAACAAGAAGGTGAAGTTGGTGCTAAATGGGGCATTTGGGACGAAAGTGAAACTTTGAAATTCGGAAAAAAATAAACATTAAAACTATTTGAAATGTCATTTAGAATAAGCCAATATTTAAACTACAACGATAAAAGTAGTAAAACAGAGGATTCTTTTTTTAAAGATAAATCTGAAGAAGAACTTAAGCATTTGTTTACAGATATTCTTCACAACGGTGTTCATGGCTTATGTTTTAGCCTTTATGAAGCCCATCAAAAACCAGGAGATATCATCACGGAAGAACAAATCCGTCGCAGAATTGAAATAATAAAGCCATACACAAAATGGGTGCGTTCTTTTTCTTGCATAGAAGGCAACGAATTAATACCAAAAATTGCAAAAGAGTATGGTTTAAAAACATTGGTTGGCGCGTGGCTTGGTAATGAAAAAGACAAAAATCAGGAAGAAATGGATGCTTTAATCCAACTTTATAATGACGGTTTTGTGGATATTGCATCGGTTGGAAATGAGGTTTTATACAGAGAAGATTTAACAGAGGATGAACTTTTGGAGAATATTCAATATGTGAAAGACGCCATTCCAAATTGCTCAGTAGGCTACGTTGATGCTTATTATGAATTTGTGATGCGGCCAAAAATCACTGAAATATGTGATGTGATTTTATGTAATTGCTATCCATTTTGGGAAGGAACGCCGGGCGAATTTTCTTTAAATCATCTAAAAGATATGTTTCAGCAATGCAAAAATGTAGCGGGAAATAAGAAGGTCATTATTTCAGAAACTGGCTGGCCAACTGCGGGCGAAACTATTGGCGGTTCTGTTCCTTCGCTTTTACAAAGCGAAAAATATTTTATAGGAAGCCAACTTTGGGGCGCCGATGAAAATGTAGAAATCTTCTATTTTTCTACTTTTGATGAGGCTTGGAAAGTCGGTCCGGAAGGCGAAGTTGGGGCACATTGGGGAATTTGGGATGAAAATGAAAAATTAAAATTTTAAAAATAAGAATGACAATCTTCGAAAAATATAAATTAAAACCGGCAAATGCAATTTGCTATTCTGGCTTTCGTGCGGGGCAACAGCCTGGCGGAAAATATCCGACTTATGAAGAAATTAGGGAAGATTTGCTTTTGTTGCAACATGATTTTAAATATTTAAGAATTTATGATGTTGATTTGCATGCGGAAATACTTCTGGAAGTCATAAGTAAAGAAAATTTTAATTTTAAAATAATGCTTGGCGCTTACATTGAAGCCGAAATGAACAATGAAAATTGTCCGTGGGAAATGCCTTATTTATCTAAAGAAGTTTTAGAAGAAAACAAGCGAAAAAACGAAAGTAAAATTCAAAAACTTATTGTCTTAGCGAATAAATATCCGCAAATAATAAACTTTTTATCCGTTGGAAATGAGGCCTGCGTAAGTTGGACGGATCATTTGGTTTCCGTAGAAAGTGTTATTAATTACACTAAATTAGTTAAAAATAATGCGCAGCAACCTGTTACTTTTTGCGAAAATTATTTGCCTTGGCTTAATGAATTAGAGCCTTTGGTGGAAATTGTAGATTTTATATCAATTCATACCTATCCACTTTGGGAAAATATTAGAATTGAAGATGCTTTAAATTTTACCATTCAAAATTATAATGTAGTAAAAAATAAATATCCGCATAAAAATATTGTGATAACAGAAGCAGGATGGGCAACAGCCGCAAATGGAAGAGGTTTCCCCGCTCATAATGCTAATGAAAATGCGCAACAAGATTATTTCAATGCCTTAATTAATTGGTGTAAAGAAGAAAACATTCTGTGTTATTATTTTGAAGCTTTTGACGAACAGTGGAAAGGCTCAGCTGATCCTTTAGAACCAGAAAAACATTGGGGTTTATTTAAAGAAAATAGAAAGCCCAAAAAAGTAATGTTCAGTAATGAAAATTCAAAATTAAGTTATGTTTAAATCTCTATTTTATAGATTATTTTCAATATTTATTTTTTTCCAAATCACGGCGAAAGCACAAGTGGATGTGGTTTATCACGACTTAGTTTGGTCGGATGAATTTAGCACAGACGGCGCTGTAGATGCAGCCAAATGGTTTCATCAAACACAACTTCCAACTTCTACAGGTTGGTATAATGGTGAATTACAACATTACACAGATTTGCAAGAAAACAGCAATATAACAGGTGGGATTTTAAATTTAGTTGCGAAAAGACAAACTTTTACAGACCAAGGTGTGACTAAAGATTTTACATCTGCAAGACTCAATTCTAAATTTTCATTCAAATATGGCAGAGTTGATATCCGTGCAAAAGTGCCAATTGACCAAGGAACTTGGCCGGCGCTTTGGCTACTCGGAAAAAATGTAAGCGAACCTGGAGGCTATTTTAATAATGATTTTGGCACCACACCTTGGCCAGGTTGCGGGGAAATTGATATGATGGAATATGGCATTTTTAGCGGAAAGCCTGCAAACTTCATTCAAAGTACTTTGCACACTCCATCATCTTTTGGAAATTCTGTGAACCATGGAAGTACCATTGCAAGTAGTGATATACAATCTAATTACCATATTTATTCTATGAATTGGTCGCCCAACCAAATTTCTTTTTTACTGGATGGGGTTGTTTATTACACCTATAATCCTTCCGTGAAAAATGCAGATACTTGGCCTTTTGATAAAGAACAATATATCCTACTAAATATAGCTTTGGGTGGTGTTGCGGGTGCAGTTCCTGCTGGTTTTTCACAAACTTCCATGCAAATAGACTATGTAAGAGTCTATCAAAATACAACGCCAGATACCGAAGCGCCAACTTTGTTTACGGCTAAAACGGGCAGTATTGGTAATAATTCCATAGAACTTTTATTAAATGCAAAAGACAATTATGGCACTCTAAATTATAAGGTTTCTTATAATGGTAATGAAATTACCACAACTGGTGCATCTGGAACTGATAAATCGGTTGTAATTAATAATTTGGCGCCAGATACAATCTATAATTTCACCGTCACAGCGGCTGATAGTGCTGGAAATTATGCTGCAAACAGCCCGATAAATTTAAGTGCCAAAACAACAAATACAGTAAGTAATAATTGTAGTGGGACTAGTAGCGAAGCAAGCCAAGGCAGTTTTAGCACAGGATACGACTATAAATTTGAAACTACAGGAACCGACGTAAAATTTACTTTTAAACTTTTAGATACCGATAAAACTGGCGTTATAGCATATTTGTGGAAACAAAGTCCTTTCGAAGAAACACCAATGACGGCTTTGGGAAATAATACTTTTACACAAACAATTACGGGGCAAACATTAAATTCTACCATTAATTATGCGGTGAAATTTGCTTTTGCAGGCGGATTATCAGTAACCAAATACTATTCTTATGTGGTGGGAAGTAATTGCGCTTTAAATACTTCGGAAATCTCAAATGAGAAAGTGAAAATTTATCCAAATCCTGTAAAGAATATTTTAAATATTAATCTGCCAGAAGCAAAAAATACAATTTCGCTAATAGATGAAAGCGGTAAAATAATTTTAACCAAAAATTGCGGAAAAAACACTATATTAAACTTATCAAAATATCCGGCTGGTGTTTATTATCTTTTAGTGAAAAATGCAAATAAAACGGAAACCATTAAAGTATTAAAGAAGTAAATAAAATAAATAAAAAAATAAAGTGTACTAATAAAAACATCTATACATCTTCTATACATTAGCATATTTTAACGTATTTTTAGATAATATAGTAGCCCCAAATAAGTACATTTACTAAAAGCAAAATTCTAGAATGAAAGTCATTTCTTGAATTATATTCAACAAATTATATTAATTAAATTTTTTTAAAAAAATGAAAACAAAATTTTTATCCCTTTTAATTGCTCTATTTGCCTATACATTAGGCTTTGCGCAAGAACTTGTTACCAATGGTGACTTTGAAAACGGTACCACCGGCTGGAGCGGAAATGCCTTAAATGTAATAGATGATGGATCTGGAAACCATGTAAATGCAGCAGATGTTGCGGCTGCGGGTCCTGCTTATAATGTTAACATTAGTAATGTTCTTACAATTACAAATGGTACGTCTTATGTCTTTTCTTTTGATGCTTATTCAGATAGAAATAGAACTATCGTTGCAGGTTTTGGTGAGAATCATGGGCCTTATAACTCAACTACTGTGACACCTACTTTAACAACTACTAAAAAAAGATACACATATGTATTAACAGCAAACGGATATGGCGACGCAAACTGTAGAGTTCTTTTTGATATGGGAGCTGAAGTAGGATATGTAGCTATTGATAACGTTAGTTTGCAAGTAGTTTCTTCATCTAATGATGGTACTTTAAGCGATTTAAAAGTAGATGGAACAACAATCCCGGGTTTTAGTTCTTCTACTTATTCTTATTCAGTAGATTTACCGCAAGGAACAACAACAGTACCGACAGTTACTGCAACTCCTACACAAGCAGGTGCAAATGCTGTAGTGACACCTGCAGCGTCTGTTCCAGGTACTACTACAGTTGAAGTTACCGCAGCAGATGGTGTTACTAAATTAACTTACAATGTAAGTTTTGCAGTTGCAGGGCCTACAGGTCCAGCGCCAACTCCTACTGTTGCTGCACCAAATGTAGCATCTCTATATAGTGATACTTATTCACCAGCTACAACGGCAGATTGGAACCCAGTATGGGATTCTGATAACGTAATAGATCTAATGATTTCTGGAAATAACACAAGAAAAATAACAGGAGGTGGCTTTTTAGGAATTGATTTTAGCGGTAGTACTCATTTGAATCTTACCAACGCTACCAAGATGCACATGGATGTTTGGGTAGATGCCTTAAATGACGGCTGGGTTTTTAATCCTAAAGTAGTTGATTTTGGTGGTGGTGCAGCTGAAGCTTCTTCTGTGATATATAGTATTAACGCTGGAACTACTCCAACTTTAGTTCCAGGCCAATGGAATTCTTTGGATATTACTTTAACGGGCACTAGAAGCGATATTGCTCAAGTTGTAATCACATCTAACATCCCTACATTTTACGTGGATAATTTTTACTTCTACAATCCTACTTCTGCTCTAGGAACAAGTGAAGTTTCAGCAAAAAATAATTTAAAAATTTATCCAAACCCAGTAGCTGCAAATTCTAGTTTCAATATTACAGGTAATGTGAAAACCGTGAAAGTGTTTAGCATGAATGGGCAACTGGTAAAAACTGCAAAAGCACAAAATGTAAATACTCAAGGTTTATCTAAAGGTGTTTATATCGTAGAAGCAGTGCAAGAAGATGGCACTGTAAAACGTACAAAATTAATGGTGAAATAATTAATTTTTCAATTTTAATGAAGCTGTTTGATTATTTCAAACAGCTTTATTTTTTTTATTATCTTACGGTGTGAAAAAATCGATTATATTATTTTTAAGTTGCTGCAATTTTCTTTTATTTGGGCAAAATATTGAAGTAAAAGGGGTTCCGAAAATTGAAAATTTTGCACCTGTACAGTACAAAAACGCGGGCAAAATTTGGGATATAAATTCCGCTAAAAATGGAATTTTATACTTTGCGGCAGACCAAGGGTTAGCAGAATTCGACGGTAAAAATTGGCAACTCTACAAAGGCAGCAAAGGTTTCACCCGCTCACTTTTGGTGGCAAATGATTCACTCATCTACACTGGTTCTGATGTAGATTTTGGCGTTTGGAAAAGAGATGCCTACAAAAAATTCAAATACCAATCGCTTTATCCTAAAAAAACCAAAACTGCAAAAGAATATGAAGAGTTTTGGGGTGTTTACAAAAATGCGAATACACTTCTTTTTGTCTCACACGAGAATATTTATAGTTTAAAAAATAATAAATTACAACTTATACCAGCACCTACAAAATTTTATAAAAGTTTTGAAAGTAACCATAAACTCTATTTTGCTGACGAAAAAAACGGACTTTATACTTTAGAAAATAATCAATTAAAGCTAATTTTTTCTTATCCTGAAAATATAAATTTACAAATTATTGGTCTCTATCAAATTCAAAATAAAATGTTCATCGTTACGCAAAACAAAGGACTTTTAATTTTTGAGAATAATAAATTATCAACTCTAAAAAATTCGCTATCAGAACGTTTAAAAAACGAACAAGTCTTTAGCTTTAAAGTTTTAGATAATGCGTATTTGGCTATTGGTACAATTTTAAATGGTCTTTATATTACAGATATAGAAGGCCAAATCATACATCAAATTAATAAAAAGAAAGGCTTAATCAATAATACGATTCTTAGTCTTCATGAAGATAATTTAGGTAATTTATGGTGCGGGATGGATTATGGCTTGTCCAAAATTTTTATGCGAGATCCCATCACTTATTTTTTTGATTATACTGGTAATTTTGGCTCGGCAACAAGTGCGATTTTATGGCAAAATAAATTCTATCTCGGGACGAACCAGGGGCTTTATGTAACCGATTGGGAAAATCTCAATAATTCGCAACCTTTAAACCAATTCAAATTGATTGCTGGCTCACAAGGGCAGGTCTGGAGTTTGAAGAACATCGAAAATGAAATGCTAATGGGTCACGATGAAGGCTTGTTTAAAATTTCTGGGGAAAATTTACAGAAATTAGATGACCATCGTGGCGCTTGGACGATGAAGTTGTTTAATAACGACAACCTTCTAACAGGCAATTATAATGGTATTTCAGTTTTTAAAAAAATAAATAATAATTGGAAATTTCAAAAAAAATTAGAAGGTATTGGCGGTTCTTGCAACCAATTGGTTCTTCAAAATACAAATACGCTTTGGGTAAATGTTCCCAATTATGGCATCATAAAAGCCAACTTAGATGCTCATCTAAATACCTCAAATATAAAAACATTTTTTTCTGATTTTTTTAATGGTAATAATCTCGTTCTATTTTTACAAGGCAATAAAATACATGTTAAAAGTGATAGCCGTGAATATATTTTTAATGAAAATTTACAAAAATTCACTTCTAAAGCAACCGCACTAAATACCAAAAATGCAAACGAATTACTGAATCCGTTTAAGTTACCAATTTTAATTTCAAAAGATTATCTTTTTTATCCGATAGATAATGGTTTTGCTTTAGAGAATATTAATCAAAAAAAGGGAGTTCAAAATTATAACCCTACTGTTTTTCGCGCTTTAGAAATATTTAATAATTCTGAAACCAAAACAGCTATTTTAAACCAAAAAATACCATATAATTTTAATAATGTTCGTTTGGTTTTCACTGTTCCACAAGCAGAAAATACCGTTTATCAATATAAATTTGGCAACGATAAAAAATGGAGTTTGTGGACTGCAAACAACCGTTTTGAGTTTTTAAATTTAAGAGAAGGCCACTATGATTTTTATGTGCGTGCAAAAATAAATGATCATATTAACCCTGAAAAAAAGGTGAGTTTCACTATTTCTCCACCTTTTTATAGAGCGTGGTATGCTTATGTATTTTATGCATTTTTATTAGTTTTAGTCTATTATCTTTTTCGAAGACAAGAAAAAAAAATATTAGAAAAACAAAAAAAAGCCTTGCTCAAAAGACAGCAAAAAAAGTTAGAAAAACAGTCTGAAAAATTTCAAAAAGAAAAAATTATTGCAGAGCAAAATCAATTAGAAAAAGAGAAACTTCAACTTCAGAAGTTGGTAAAAGATAAAACCATCGAACTCGCCATTAAAGCAAAAGAAGATGAAGACAAAATGCGCTTATTGGAAAATGTGAAAGAAAAGATTGTGGATGCACAAAAAAATCCAGCGCAAAATAATTTACGATTAAAAGAAATCAAAAAACTCCTAGATTCTTATATTAACGTGGAAGACCACACTTTTGAAATACAAATGGATGAACTGCATCAAAGTTTTTTTAAAAATTTGCAGATGGCTCATCCTGTTCTTTCAATTTATGATTTACGGTTATGTGCCTATTTAAGAACGGGTCTAAATACGCAAGAAATTGCAGAGATTCTAAACGTATTGCCTTCCAGTTTATATGTAAAACGATCTAGACTTCGTAAAAAATTAGAACTCGGGCCAGATGAGGATTTGTATGCTTTTCTAAACAAATTTTAGATTTATTTAAAAAAAATTAAAAAAAATATTGAAAAATCCTATTCTTTAAGATTAATCTCTTTGCTATGTAACAAAAGTTACGCTACTTACAAAACTTAAGATGTAATTTTATCCTACTTATGGAAATTATACAAATTTTAGGATATATCGGAGCGTTATTTATCGGAATTGTTCTCGGTTTAATCGGCGGTGGCGGTTCAATATTAACAGTTCCAATTTTGGTTTATTTGCTCTATATCAATCCGGTTACAGCAACTGCTTATTCTCTTTTTATAGTAGGAAGTGTCTCTTCTGTGGGCACTATAAAAAATCTTCGCAACGGTTTGGTTAATTTTAAAACAGCCATTACCTTTGCCATTCCGGCTTTATTATCGGTTTTCTCTACTAGAAAATATCTTGTTCCTGCAATTCCTGATACTATTTTTAATATTGGCAATTTTATTTTAACTAAAGACATTGCCATAATGATTTTTTTTGCAATTATCATGGTTTTGGCTTCTGTATCAATGATAAAAGACAGGCAACCTGTGATACAAAAATCATCAGAAAATAATTTTTTATTATTAATAATTCTCGGATTTTTAACAGGCATTATTACCGGATTAGTCGGCGCAGGTGGTGGTTTTATAATTATACCAATATTGGTTTTGTTAGCGGGTTTGCCCATGAAAAACGCAGTTGCAACTTCACTTTTTATTGTTGCAGTTAATTCATTATTAGGTTTTTTGGGAGATGTTGGTCACACTGAAATCGACTGGAAATTTCTGCTTCCCTTTTCAGCAATTGCCGTAGTTGGAATATTCATAGGGATTTGGCTTAATAAATTTATTGATGGTAAAAAATTAAAAAAAGGTTTCGGTTGGTTTGTTTTGGCAATGGGAATTTATATTTTTGTTAAAGAAGTCTTTTTTAAATAATAGACAATTTTCTAGATTTTTAATTAAATATCAAATTCAAATCTTCTTAAAAACCAAAATTGTCATTTCCCTAAGATTTTGAACCAAGGTTGTTTTCAAACGCTATCATACATTTGGTTGCTTTGTTCAAAAGTCAACTTTCTAATTTTTTTTAAATAATATTATTAAATTTTTCAATTATGTAACATATGTTACATAAAAGTATGTAAATTATTGATATCTTCCCATAAAAATAAAACAATCTTTATGAAATCACATTATCAAGTCCTTGTTATTGGCGGAGGCACTGCTGGCATTATGACGGCGGCGCAACTTATACAGCAGAAAAAAATAAAAGATATCGGGATTATAGAGCCGGCAAGTATCCATTATTACCAACCAGCGTGGACTTTGGTTGGTGCAGGTGCCTATGATTTTGATAAAACAAGCAAACCAATGGCAGATGTAATGCCAAAAGAGGCCGATTGGATTATGGACAAAGCAACAGGTTTTGATCCTGATAATAACACAGTGCATACTTCGATTAGCGGAGATATTACTTATGATTATCTAGTGGTCGCAACTGGATTAACTTATGATTTCAGTTTGGTGCCAGGTTTAGGTGAAGCCATGGATAAAGGTGTGGTTTGCAGTAATTACACAAATCCGGTTCACACTTGGGACGTAATTAAAAATTTTAGAGGCGGAACTGCGCTTTTTACGCAACCTGCTACACCAATTAAATGCGGTGGTGCGCCACAAAAAATCATGTATTTGGCAGAAAGTCATTTTGCAAAATCAGATGTTCGAAATAGTACTAAAATTATTTTTGCAACGGCAGGAAGTTTAATTTTTGGGGTTAAAGAAATCGCGAAAACATTGATGGAAGTTATTACTAAGAAAGATATCAATATTCGCTTCCATCATAAATTAGTAGAAATAGATGCAGAAAACCAAATTGCGTGGTATGAATTAACAAAAGATATTTCTGCTGGTGGTTGCGTTGTGATGTCTGGTGAAGAAGAAAATGAGAGTATTGATGAAGCGTTTCACTATAATTATAAGGATGTGAAAGTGACTAAAAATAATAGTAGATACGGTATTCATTACGATATGTTGCATACTGCGCCGCCGTCTGTGGCTCCAAAATTTGTGCAAGATTCCGTGCTTGTAAATGCCAATAAATGGTTGGATGTGGATAAACATACCATGCAGCATACAAAGTATGAAAACATTTATGGCTTAGGTGATGTCGCCGGCACACCAAATGCAAAAACAGGCGCTGCCATTAGAAAGCAAGTTCCGGTAGTGGTAGATAATATTGCAACGATGATTAAAAATGACCATTTAGGAAAAAAAACTTATAATGGATATTCTTCTTGCCCGCTTGTCACAGATTATGGTAAAATGGTTTTAGCCGAATTTGATTACGACAATAAATTCACGCCTGATCCAAAACTAAAAAAAATGTTTATTTCTGATAGTTCCAAAGAGCATTGGAGATTATGGATGCTAAAAAAATATGGATTGCCCTATCTATATTGGAATAAAATGATGAAAGGTGAGGAGGTTTAATAGTATATTTATTTAAAAATTCTGGCCTAAAATAAGCATTTTTCCATCTGCTATCTTTTAGATTTAAGGAAATCATTAATTAACATCAATTCAAGGTAATAGTATAAATTTGCGAAAAGAGATTTTGCGGTTGGTATAAGCCGATTTTCAATTCATTTTAGAGAAATTATTACTAAAATAAGTAGTCAGTGTAAAGCAAAAAAAAGTCTGTAAATATATATTTACAGACTTTTTGCGGAGAAAGAGGGATTCGAACCCCCGGACCTGTTACAGTCAATAGTTTTCAAGACTATCGCAATCGACCACTCTGCCATTTCTCCAGAAAAACGTTTCCGTTTTCAGTGGTGCAAATATAAAAATCTTTTATGTTCTGGCAAAATTATTTTTTGTAAAATATATAAGATTTTATTCTTTATGGTTTAATCATTTGAAACCCAGCAAATACCGCGAATAAGCCTAAAATTACACTACTTAAAATATAGAACGCTAAAGTGAAATAATTTCCATTTTGCCAAAGAGAATAGTTTTCTGCGGAAAATGTAGAAAAAGTTGTGAATCCGCCACAAAAGCCTGTTATTAAAAGAAATTTTAAATAATTATCAACTTTTAAAAAATAAGCCGACGCAACACCAATTATAAAACATCCCAAAATATTCACCGTAAATGTGCCAAAAGGAAAACTTTTAATATTAAAAAGTTTCTCGGTGTAATTAGAAATCAGAAAACGCATCACGCTGCCGAAACCGCCACCAATAAATATGTATAATATCGTTCTCACCTTATTTATAATTAATTAGTAATTAGTAAATGATTCACGTTTAAATAAAAAAAAATTTACAACTTTATTTCAATTCTCCTAAATATTTTTCAGCATCCATTGCCGCCATACAGCCACTTCCGGCAGCAGTAATCGCTTGTCTGTAAAGATGATCTTGCACATCGCCTGCCGCAAAAACACCTGGGATATTTGTTCTTGTAGATTTCGCTTCTGTAATAATGTAGCCGTTGTCATCTAAATTTATTTGACCTTCAAAAATTGAAGTATTTGGCGTATGACCAATCGCGATAAAAATGCCGTGAACGTCTATTGTAGATTTTTCTTGGGTTCTGTTATCAATTACAACGGCTCTTTCTACCAAACTATTTTCACCTTCAATTCCT
The DNA here is from genome assembly GCF_900108025.1 of Halpernia humi. Lineage (GTDB taxonomy): Bacteria > Bacteroidota > Bacteroidia > Flavobacteriales > Weeksellaceae > Halpernia > Halpernia humi. Next base: position 710,232 of record NZ_FNUS01000001.1, on the reverse strand, counting down.
ACCAATTCATGGAAATATTTCACTTCGATATTGGGCGTGTTTTCAACTCTTTTTTCCATTGCTTTTGATGCACGAAAATGGTCTTTTCTCACTAACATGGTGACTTTATTACAAATGTTTGAAAGATAAGTCGCCTCTTCAGCCGCTGTATCTCCACCGCCTACAACTATTACATCTTTTCCGCGATAGAAAAATCCGTCGCAAGTGGCACAAGCAGAAACACCGCCTCCAGAATATTTTTTTTCATCTTCAAGGCCTAAATATTTTGCAGTTGCACCAGTAGAAATAATTACCGTTTTTGCAAATAATTCTTTATTTCCTGCCCAAAGTTTATGAATACCGCCCCTTTCTAAAGAAAATTCGGCTTTAGTTATCATTTCATAATGTACTTTTGTTTCAAATCTTTCGGCTTGTTTTTGCAAATCCATCATCATTTCCGGACCCGTAATTCCATTGGGATAACCCGGGAAATTATCAACTTCTGTGGTTGTTGTTAATTGTCCGCCCGGCTCTAAACCGGTGTAAAGTTCTGGTTTTAAGTCTGCTCTTGCCGCATAAATAGCCGCTGTAAAGCCTGAAGGGCCAGAACCAACGATGATGCAATCTAAAATATTTTCCATTTAATTATTTTTATGTCCCAAAAATCGGGATAATTTTTATTTTTGTGGTAGTTTATTAATTATTTTTTTTGATGATAATGATTGGTAAAACTATTGCAAAACTTTTATAGAGTTCACATTCAGTATTTTAAATATCAACTCATTCAAAAGTTGATCTTCACCTACATTTACCGCGCCCAAACCTTTACTTTTTAAATCGGTTTCACGCAAAAGTGAAATTATTCTTGTAGCATTTTTTAAACTATAATGTTTCGCTGCTATTGCCAGAAAACGTAATGCGTAAGGATTAATATCTGTTTCGGCGGCTATGGTTTGTGGATTTTGGCCAGCCATCGCTTGATACATAATTAAATTAGAAAAAAAATTATACAAATTGGCTAGAGATAAAATTATGGAATTTGCTTTCGTATTTTTCCCCATAAAATGAGCAATTTTCAAGGCTTTGCTCGCATTGTTTTCAGATAAAGCATTTATCAACTCAAACACGTTATAATCTTTGGAAATCCCAATGTGAAGTTCTACCAGTTTTTCATCTAAAACTTCATTTTCTTTAAGAACGATCTTAAGTTTTTTTAATTCATTAGCAATTCTAGATAAATCATCGCCGAGATATTCCGCAAGTAAATTAGGTATATTTGGCGAAGTTTTTATGTTTAATTTTTTACATTCATCAGAAATCCACTGTGCAATTTTATAATCTTTTATTTTTTCACTGTAAAAAGTAAAGTTCTTTTTTGCCAATAATTTGCCGAACGCTTTTCTGCCATCTAATTTTTTATTTTTATGCCCGAAAACTAGAATAGTGCTTTCAACAGGATTTTCTAGATAGGTTAGGAAGGCTTTAGTGTCGTCTTCCGTGCTTTTTAAATCTTGCGCTTCTTTTACGATAATTACTTGTTTGTCGCCCATCATCGGGAACTGCCGCGCCAAAGAGCAGATTTCTGCATAAGTGGTATCTTTTCCGTAAACTATAATTTCATTGAAGGCTTTTTCATCTTCCGTTAAAACGCCATTTTCTAAGGCTTTTACCGCTACATCAATAAAATATGATTCTTCGCCATGAAAAAAATAAACCGGCAAAAACGTTTTATTTTTAATACTTTTGAGAATAATATTCAAATCTTTCATAAAGGATGGAACTTCCGAAACTCAACTTTCCGAACAGTTATAATTTTAAATTTAAGCAAGACAAAGATAAGTTTTTTATTTATGACGACGTGCGGAAATCTTGGTTTTTGCTCACACCAGAAGAATGGGTGCGGCAACATTGGGTGCAGTATTTCATTAATGAAAAACACATTTCTGCCTCCGCAATTATATTGGAAAAAAAAATGATAATCAATGGTTTAACCAAAAGAATTGATCTTTTAATTACCGAAAAAACACATCCAAAAATATTGGTGGAATGCAAAGCACCTTCCGTAAAATTAACTGAAAAAACCTTTGAGCAAACCGCTCGATATAATTCTATTTTGAATGCAGAACGCATTATTTTAAGTAATGGAAATCATCATATTTCCGCAAAATTTAATGATAACCAATATATTTTTGAAGATTTTATATTTTAAAAGGTATTTCTTCTAATATTTAATTCAAAATTTTCAGAGTGTTATTAAAAATGACTGAGTTTTATCTTTCAAAAAAGTTAATTATCTTTAGAAAAAAAATAAAATGAGATTCTATAAAATTTTTACAACTTTAAGTTTTGTTGCTTTGCTTTCAAGTTGTGCAGCAGTCAACTATTCTTACGACGGAAAAGTCTTCAAAGACGCTTATTCTTCCATTAAAAGTGAGGAATTGAAAGAGAATTTATACGTTATTGCCGCAGATGATATGGAAGGTCGCGATACAGGAAGCCCTGGGCAAAAACGTGCCGCAGATTATATCATTAACTTTTACAAAAACCTAAATATTTCTCATCCGCCAGAAATGTCTTCTTATTTACAAACGGTTCCAGCCGACTACATGAACAAAAAAAGTAGAAGAGGAGAGACGTTTAATGATTCAGCGAATATTTTGGCGTTTATAAAAGGAAGAGAAAAACCAGAAGAAATTGTGGTGATTTCTGCACATTATGACCACGTAGGAACGAAAAATGGAGTAGTTTACAACGGAGCAGATGATGATGGAAGCGGAACTGTTGCTGTAATGGAAATTGCAGAGGCCTTTAAGCAAGCCGAAAAAGAAGGGCATGGCCCGAAACGTTCTATTTTGTTTTTGCACGTTACTGGCGAAGAGCATGGTTTGTTTGGCTCATCATATTATGCCGATAATCCAATTTTTCCTTTAAAAAATACTGTTGCAGATTTGAATATTGATATGATTGGGAGAGATGATGCAGACAATAGGGGACAAAATTACGTTTATGTTATTGGTTCGGAAATGCTTTCTTCGGATTTGAAAAAAATAAATGAAACAGCGAATGCAAAAACCAATCAATTGATTTTGAATTATAAATATGACGACCCAAATGATCCGCAAAGATTATATTACCGAAGTGACCATTATAATTTTGCAAAAAAAGGCATTCCCGTGGCTTTTTTCTTTGATGGCATTCATGAAGATTATCATAAACCGACTGACGATCCAGAAAAAATTAATTATGTTTTATTACAAAAAAGAGCGCAATTGGTTTTCGCCACTGCGTGGGAATTAGCGAACAGAAAAGATAGAATTGTGGTGGATAAAAAGCAGTAATTAATGACTTGAGTTAGAAAAATATAATTTTTAAAAATCAAAATAAATGGGCTTTAGTCCATTTATTTATTTAAATACGATTTGAAGATTAAATTAAAAAATCATATTATTTAAAAAAAAGAAAGAGAAAGTTTCAATTTTAAGTTAATGAAGATTATAAAAAACCTACACTTAAAAAAGTGTAGGTTTCAAACAAACATTAAAACATAAAAACAAATGATATATTATTTCAGTGACGAAAAGCCTCCATCCACGTGAAGAATTTGACCAGTAATCCAAGAAGATTTCTCTGAAAGAAGAAAGGCCGCTGTATTGGCAATATCTTCTGAAGAACCTACTTTTTTCATTGGATTATGTTGGGCTTGTGCCGCCATTTTTTCTGGCGTATTAAGCATTTTACTCGCTAACGGTGTGTCAGTAAGCGACGGCGCAATAGCATTCACACGAATTTTTGGTGCAAATTCTGCTGCAAGCGCGCGCGTAAGACCTTCAATTGCACCTTTTGAAATGGCCACTTGCGAGTGAAAATTAAAACCACTTTGCACCGCAACAGTTGAAAACAATAGGAGTGAACTATTTTCTGCTTGTTTCAGTTTCGGTAAAATTTCACGTATTATAGTTGTTGCACCTAGAACTTGCAATCTAAAATCATTTATAAAATCTTCTTCTGAAAATCTGTGAAATGGTTTTAAATTTATACTTCCCGGGCAATAAGCAAAGCCATGAATTTCTTCGGGAAGCATTGCTAAATCTAAGGTGTTTTCTAAAACATTTAATGGAAAATAGTTTACATTTTCTAAAAATTCAGTCGGTTGTGTTTGGTTGAAACTAGCAAACACAGTGTTACCGCTTTTTTGCAAATTTTCTACTAATGCTTTTCCGATTCCGGAAGAACCACCTATGACAAGATAATTTCTCATATTTTACTTTTTTTACAGTCAAAAGATACAGACACTTAAATCTCTAACTTTTGATGATGTAAAATTAAGTAAAATATTTTAATTAATAATAATTTTTAGTAAAGTTTTTTACTAAAGTAAAAGATTATTTTAAAAATGTGTCTTCTAATGATTTGATAGCTGCCAACAAGTCTGTATTGCCCGCACTGTATTTTTTTGCTGTAGAAAGCCATATCTTGAAATTTGCAGCATCTTTTAATTGATAATAATATGATAAAATATTGTAACTCGTTTCACCTAAATAATTTTGATTACTGCAGTTTTGAATGCATTTGTAAAAAGTTTTTTCAGCGTTTAACACATCTCCATTTTTAAGATATGCATAACTCAATTCTTTGTGAACGTAATCATCTGAAGGGTTTTCCACAATATCATCCTTTAAAATTGCGATGGCCTTATCAAATTGTTTCAAACAATTGTAAGAGAAGGCCAATTCTGGCTTTAAACCGTCAAACTTAGCATCTATTTTTTGCACTTTTTCTAGATAAGTTGCCGCTTTTGCGCAGTCGCCATATTCATTATAAAGATAGCCCAAACGAAATAAATTTCGTGAAGAAGTGGTGTCAATCTTATAAGATTTCAACCAATCTGGGTTTGGATCTAGATTTAATGCTAAAAGTTTCTCTTTTGGAATAATGGCCACTTTTACATTGTTGGCTTGCAAGCGAATTTTTAAACTAGAATTTTTAGAATCCTTTTCATTAATTAATTTCCCAGCGGCATCTATTTTAAATTTCCCACCAAATTCTAAAGTTAAACCCGCCTGCAAATCAATATATATAAAGCCATAAGGATAATCGCCATCTGTATTTTTCGGGAAAGCCACCCAATTATTTTCTGCTTCTATAAAACTTTTATTGAATACCAAATCGTTTTGTGCAGACGCAACGGTGAAAAATAAAGTAAAAAACAGGATAAAATTTTTCATAAAGAATATTTTTAAGGAATATAAAAACTCACTAATTTTTTAGTTTTTCGATCGTAATAAAGATGAAGAGCAATATTGTTTTTTTCCATCACAAGGGTTTCTTTAATATTTATAACTTCACCCAAATCTTCATCTTCTTCAAACGCGAAACCTTGAAATTGAATTTCTTTTATGATGCCAAATTCTTTGTAAACAGATTCTAACAAATCGTCTAAATCTTTTTGCGAAATATTGTCCTTTTTATCGAATTCTGCAACAATTGCGGCGGTATTATTTTTAATTAAAAACTCATTTGTTACTGCTACTTGCCGGTATAATTTATCTATTTCCTGCAATTCTGCCAAAGTAAAATTATAAACTTTTTGTTTGCCGTTTTTAATAATTTCTGTAACGCGAATGGGCGGATAATTTTTTTTCTCTGCACCTAAATTATGGTAAAAAAGCCAAGCGATGTTTCCCGCGTGAAAATTGGCATTTTCAGAATCGGAATTTATAAGACTACTATTAGTAATTATTATTTGGTATTTGCTCGCATTTTTTTCGCCATTTGTTTCAGGGATTTTTGCAACATCTATTTTACCACCATAAAATTCTGTGATTTTTGATTTTGCAATTGTTTCTGTAAGAGCATCTTTGTTGCAAGAAAATAATAGGAAAGGAAATAATAAGTAGAAGATTTTTTTCATATCTAGATTTTTATTTTTTTTAAAGGTCATATGTTATCGCCCTAACCTTAATCTTCATTTGCGTTTATTCTCAAAATTGTTCGTGGCGATTTCATAGAAATTATTTTTTTTAAAATTAATTAAAAATATTCAAAGTTTAAGTAAACAATTTTTAAATATAATTTTATTATTCAAATTGCTGCTTTCTTTTCTAAACCTAAATGTTGAAAATTTCGATTAATTTTACCATAAAATTAAATTTTCTTACCTTTTAGCAACTATTTAAAATTTATCAATGAACGACATATTAGAACTTCGAAGACATTTGCACAGAAACCCCGAATTATCTGGCAAAGAATATGAAACTGCAAAAACAATAAGTGCTTTTTTAAAAAAATATCAGCCAGACGAATTGCTAGAAAATTTGGGAAATGGTACGGGAATTATTGCTGTTTATTTACCAGAAAAAGAAGTAAAACAAACCATTCTTTTCCGTTGTGAATTGGATGCGCTTCCGATTCAAGAAATTAATAATTTTGAACATAAATCTTTATTTAATAACGTTTCTCATAAATGTGGGCACGACGGCCACATGAGTCTAATGTGTCTTTTTGCAAAAAAAATAGCAATGCAAAAAATGAAGCATACCAAGTTGCTTTTACTTTTTCAACCCGCGGAAGAAAATGGGGAAGGAGCCGTTGCAATAATTGCAGATGAGCGTTTTAAAAAATTAAATCCAGACAAAGTTTTTGCGTTGCACAATATCCCCGGAGCAGAAATGCATGAGGTTTTAGTTAAAAATAATACGTTTACCTGCGCTGTGAATTCAATAATCATCAAGCTTCACGGTAAAACTTCGCACGCTGCAGAACCGCAAAATGGGCATAATCCTGCTGTTGCAATTTCAGAAATTATACAAGAATTTCAGAAAAAAACGCAAGATAATCCCGATAAGGAAAAGTTTACGGTAATGACGCCCATTTATATTAATATGGGAACAAAAGATCACGGTATTTCTGCTGGTTTTGGCGAAATTCATTATACATTTCGGCGAAATGCAAATCGTGAAATGAAAGAATTAGAAACTGAATTGGAAACAATAGCGAGAGAAATTGCACAAAAACACCATCTAAAACCAGAAATCTCTTGGACGCAAAAATTTAGCGCAAATGAAAATGCACCAGAAGTGGTGGATTTTGTTCGTAATGCGGCTAAAGAATTAAATTTTAAAATAACCGAAAAAAAATATCCATTCACATTTGGTGAAGATTTTGGCATTTTTACTGAGCATTATAAAGGCGCAATGTTTGGCTTGGGAAGCGGAATTGATACGCCTGCCTTGCATAATCCAGATTACGATTGGCCAGATGAGTTGACTGAAACTGGTGCGGAACTTTTTTATAAAATTAGCCAACAGATTGATGCACAATAATTCTCATTTGGAACTAGATTCCAACGCTTTTAAAACTAATATTAATTTTTTACGACATCATTTCAAAAAAAATGTTTTGATTTCTTCTGTTGTGAAAGGCAATGCTTATGGGCATTCTATCGAAAATTTTGTTGAAATTGCTTTGGCAGAAAATGTGAATCATTTTTCTGTTTTCGATAGCCACGAAGCGCGGCGTGTGAAATCTGTTGTGCAAGATAAAGCTACAATTATGATTATGGGTTGGCTAGAAAACGAAAAAGATTTGAAATGGATTATTGAAAATAATATTGAATTTTATGTTTTTGAAAAACAGCGCCTTATTTCTGCCGTTGCAACAGCAAAAAAAATAGGTAAAAAGGCAATCGTTCATATTGAAATTGAAACAGGAATGAACCGCACTGGTTTTAATAATTCAGAATTAAAATGGGTGCAAAATTTTCTGAAAAAAAATACTGAGTATTTAGTATTTAAAGGACTTTGCACGCATCTCGCAGGTGCAGAAAGTATCGCTAATTTTGTCCGCATAAAAAAGCAAATTGAAGTTTATAATAGCATTTATGATAAATTTTGTAAACTTAATTTAAAACCGATTCAAAAACATGCCGCTTGTTCTGCAGGTGCAATGATGTATCCCGAAACGCAAATGGATATGGTGAGAATTGGCATTATGCAATACGGCTTTTGGCCGAGTGCCGAAGTTTTGGTGAATTATTACAACACAAAAAAGAAAAATAGTGATCCTCTAAGAAGAATTATTTCTTGGAAAAGTGAAGTAATGAGCGTAAAAAAAGTAAAACGCGGCGAATTTGTAGGTTACGGCACTTCTTTTATGGCCGATGACAACATGAAAATTGCTTTAGTTCCTGTTGGCTATGCACATGGTTACAGCCGAAGTTTAAGCAATGTTGGCCGCGTTTTGATAAATGGTGAACGTTGCGTTGTAATCGGTACCATCAATATGAATATGATGATGGTTGAAGTTACAGTTTTGCCGCATGTTAAACGTGGTGATGAAATTGTACTAATTGGAAATCAGGAAGATAAAACCTTGTCAGTTTCCTCTTTTAGCGATTATAGCAATCTTTTAAATTATGAATTATTAACTAGGATTTCACCAGATATTCCACGGATTATTTTAAAATAATCTTTTTGGGTTAAAATTCAGAATTTTCTTCTGGCCCAATAAAAATTTGGGAACTGATTGTTAATCGTTGGTTGTTTAAAATTGCAGCCTCCGTTAAACTTCTAATTTGTTTAATATTTTCCTTTAATATTGGAATTCTAACTTGAGAAGTTTCGTCGTCTTTTCCAAATCTTTCGTTGCTACTGAGATTTTTTCTTTGATGATAATTTAGTTTTGTGCCATACATTTTTAGTAATATTTCTTTGGCTTCTTCTGCAGAAAAGTTTCCTTCAATAAGGCTTAATTTTAAAGTTTCTGATAAACTCATTTTCTTTTAATTTTTAGAAAAAAGATGCAGAATTTTCCGCATCTTTTTTGGTTTATTTTTGGTGAATACTACTTTTATTGCCCTTGTCCTAAAGAGAAAGACGCTTTTCCGTCAAAATTATATAGGTTTTCGGTTTTTACCACATCTATTTTCGCGTCTAAAGCTTTTGCTAAGAGCGTGATAATGTTATTTTTATATAAAGTTTTCCCTTCTTGTGGTTCAAATCTGCAACGCCAGTGATCGGTGCAGAAGGTTTCTTCAAAACCATTTGGCCAAACTTTAATACCGCGATTGGTAATCATCGTCAAATGCTTATTTTCAGTATTGATGGTTTGAAGTTTTTCCGCTAATTCATTTGGGTTCGTCCCATTCCAATGCACAAATAAATCTACGCCAACTAGATCTTTTTGCGCCGCTGGTTTTTTCTTGTATTTTGGCAAATTTAAAACAGCATCTTTTGCATAATGCACGTCTTTTAAAATCGTTGGTTTCTGGCCTAGATTTTTGATGATGGCTTGTGCAAACTCTTTTGTGCCAACTTTTTCTTTGCTCACATCTTCTTTGTAAATGTCATAAGTGTGAATGCCGTCTTCGATGGTTTTCAGCCAGGCGTTTTGCACTTTTTCTGCAACATCCGTTTGCCCAATATGATTCAGCATCATTACCGCGCCTTCCAACAATCCGGAAGGATTTGCCATATTTTGCCCGGCTCTTCTTGGCGCAGAACCGTGGATGGCTTCAAACATTGCGCATTCTTCTCCAATATTTGCAGAACCTGCTAAGCCAACAGAGCCAGCAATTTGGGCAGCAATATCAGAGATAACATCACCGTACAGATTTAATGTTACAATTACATCAAATACTTCCGGCGTATCGGCCATTTTTGCTGAACCTATATCAATAATCCAGTGTTCGCTTTCAATTTCAGGATATTCTAACGCTATTTCATCAAAAACTTTATGAAATAAACCGTCCGTCTGCTTCATGATATTATCTTTTGTAAAGCAGGTTACTTTTTTTCTGCCATAAACTTTTGCATATTCAAATGCATAACGGATGATTTTTTCGCATCCAGGTCGGCTAATTAATTTTAAACATTGCACCACTTCGTCCGTTTGCTGATGCTCGATGCCACCGTATAAATCTTCCTCATTTTCACGGATGATTACAATGTCCATTTTTGGATGTTTTGTTTTCACAAAAGGACTTAAACTCATGCAAGGTCTAACGTTTGCATATAAGCCTAAAAATTTTCTCGTCGTTACATTTAGACTTTTATAACCGCCACCTTGTGGAGTAGTAATTGGCGCTTTTAAGAAAATTTTGTTTTTGCGGATCGTGTCCCATGAGTCTTTCGAAATACCGGAAGTGTTTCCAGATAAATACACTTTTTCACCCACTTCAATTTCATCAATTTCAATTTTTGCACCGGCTGCTTTTAAAATTTCTAAAGTAGCATCCATAATTTCTGGACCAATTCCATCACCTTTTGCAACTGTAATTCGTGTCATAAAGTTTTTTTTAATTATTTAATGTTGCAAAGTTGATGGTTTTTATTCATATATTTTTATATATATTTACAATAATATTTATAAGTAATTTTTATGAATTATACTTTAAACCAATTAAGAGTCTTTTTAAAAATTGTACAAACTGAAAGCGTAACCAAAGCGTCGGAAGAATTATTTTTAAGCCAACCAGCGGTTTCCATTCAACTAAAAAACTTTCAAGACCAATTTCCAATTCCCCTTACAGAAGTGATGGGAAGACGGATTTATATCACAGATTTTGGACGCGAAATCGCGGCCGCTGCAGAACAGATTTTGCAACAAGTTCAAGCAATAGATTTTAAAACTGCTTCTTACAAAGGCCTATTAACGGGTCGTTTACGAATATCCATCGTGTCCACAGCAAAATATGTAATGCCTTATTTCTTAACAGATTTTATGCAAAATCATCCTGAAGTTCAATTGCAGATGGATGTAACGAATAAACAAAAAGTAATAGAAAGTTTAGAAAATAATGAAGTAGATTTTGCGCTCGTTTCACTGCTGCCTTCAAAACTGAATGTAGATAAACTAGACTTGTTAGACAATCAACTTTATTTGGTAGGAAAAGCCGGAATAGATTTAAAGAAAAATCAAAATATTAAAAATATTTTTGAAAATTTGCCGCTAATTTTTCGTGAAAAAGGTTCAGGAACACGGCAAACGATGGAACAATTTATTGAAGACAAGAATTTAACAGTTTTAAAGCGGATGGAGTTGGCCACCAACGAAGCCGTAAAACAAGCTATTATTGCAGGTTTGGGTTTTAGCATTATGCCAATAATCGGGTTGCGAAATGAATTAGAAACCGAAAAAATTCAGATTATTTCTTGTGCTGGTTTGCCCATCACTACAAAATGGCAACTAATTTGGCGAGAGGGTAAAAAACATTCGCCAGTTGCTGAGGCTTTTCTAGATTATTTAGAAATGCACAAAGAAGCAATAATTGCGGAAAAATTTGGCTGGTGCGCCGCAACCTGAAATTTTAATTAAAAAACAATTAAGTTTTTAAATGAACAAAAGCCACGTTCCTTTTTTTAATTTAATTCAAAAAAAATCTTTTTTAAAGTATATTTGCAGTTATGAGTATACTCGTTCAAATTGCAATTTCGCCCAATCAGTTGGAAGATCAATCCTTTATTTTAAAAACCGCTTTAAAAAAGGCTAATTTAATGGAGAAAAATATTTCTGATTGGCGCATTAGAAAGCGATCAATCGACGCGCGGCAATCTTATGTAAAAATAAATTTGCAAGTAGAATTCTGGAAAATCGGTGAAAAACGAGATATAATTTCTGCTTTTCAATCACAAAATGTTTCTGGTAAAACTGAAATCGTAATTATTGGCGCTGGTCCTGCAGGCTATTATGCGGCTTTGCGAGCGATTGAAGCCGGATTGAAACCCATCGTTTTTGAACGTGGCAAGGAAGTGCGAGAGCGGCGCAGAGATTTAGCCAAGATTAATAAAGAACATATCGTAAACCCAGAATCTAATTATTGTTTTGGCGAAGGTGGTGCGGGAACTTATAGCGATGGTAAACTCTACACCCGTTCTAAGAAACGCGGAAATGTCTTGAAAGCTTTGGAATGGTTTGTTCATTTTGGGGCAGATTCTGATATTTTAGTGGATGCGCATCCGCATATTGGAACCAATAAATTGCCTCAAATTATTATTGCGATGAGGGAAGAAATTTTAAGTTCTGGTGGAGAAATTCATTTCGAAAGTAAACTCACTGATTTTAATATTGAAAATAATAAAGTTTGTAGCATTGAAATTAATCATGAAAAATGGTTTGATGCAACAAATGTAATTTTAGCAACCGGCCATTCTGCACGTGATATTTTTTATTTATTGCATTCTAAAAATATTAAAATTGAAGCAAAACCTTTTGCAATAGGCGTTCGTGTGGAACATCCGCAAGAATTAATAAATAAAATACAATATCATAAAGATGGCGAAAATCCGAATTTGCCACCCGCTTCTTATTCTTTGGTAGAGCAAATTGATGAAATGGGCGTTTATTCTTTTTGCATGTGTCCAGGCGGCATTATTGCGCCATGTGCCACCGCTCAAGAAGAGGTTGTAACCAACGGATGGAGCCCAAGTAAACGCAATAATCCGTTTGCAAATTCTGGAATTGTAGTGAGTGTGAAGCCCGAAGATTTGCCCAATTTTGAGAAAAATAATCCATTTGTTTGTCTAGATTTTCAGCAAAAAGTGGAGCGCGATTGTTGGGAAGCGGCAGGAAAAACGCAGAAAGTTCCGGCGCAAAGAATGGTAGATTTTGTAGAAGGAAAAATTTCTAAAAATTTCCCGAAAACGTCTTATTTACCGGGCATTACATCTGTAGATTTGGCGCAAGTTTTACCCCCTTTAATTTCAAAAAGATTAAAAAAAGCTTTCGTAGAATATGGTAAAAACATGAAAGGATTTTATACCAATGAAGCCGTTTTGCATGCGCCAGAAAGTAGAACTTCTTCACCCATTTCAATACCAAGAAATGCAGAAACTTTGGAACATGTAGAGATTTCTGGTCTTTATCCTTGCGGCGAAGGAGCAGGCTATGCGGGCGGCATTATTTCTGCTGCGATAGACGGTATAAATTGTGTGGATGCGATTTTAGAGAAAATCAAGATTAATTGTTAATTTTTTTTCTTTAATATCTTCTTTGCTAAAATAATCCCCAAACCCTTAAATTTTAAAATTTATTTTTTTTAATAAAATGTGCAATTTAACTATTTGAAGAATTTTTGAAATGATAAGTATTTCAAGAAATATGACAAATTTAATTACATATTTTAAGCAATTCGATTATATTAAGATTAAATTTGTATAAAATTAAAAGCAATGTTTGAGTGGTTAAAAGTCTTATTGATGCCAGTAGAAGATCCGAGTGTTACAAATTCTATTGTTGCGATTATGTTAGCAATTTCAACAGGGATATTTGTCGGGCGATTAAAGTTGGGGAAAATTACGTTTGGCGTTTCTGCCGTGATGTTTACAGGCCTTCTTTTGGGACATTTTGGTTATAGAATTCAAGCGGAAATACTTGATTTTATTCGTGATTTTGGTTTGATTCTTTTCGTTTACGGTATTGGTTTGCAGGTGGGGCCTTCCTTTTTTTCTTCCTTTAAAAATGATGGTTTAAAATTTAATATTTTAGCCGTTTCCACAGTGCTTTTTAGTGGAGTGGTAACGCTGGTACTTTTTAAATTCACTGGACTTAAAATTGAAAATTTAGTCGGAATAATGAGTGGCTCAGTGACCAATACACCAGGTTTAGGAGCGGCGAAAAATACCATTGAAGAAATAAAAAATTCTTTTCCAAATAAAGTTTTTGATGATCCAACGATTGGTTATGCCATCACTTATCCGCTTGGCGTTTTCGGGATTATTGGAACGATTATTCTTTCTAAAATACTTATGAAAATTGATCCGAATGAAGAAATGAAAAAATTTCGGAAAGCAAAAATTGACAGCGAATTGCCTTTAGTTCATAAAAAAATGCGGGTTACAAATCCAGAATTTTTCGGAAAATCACTTCATCAAATTTTAAAAGATGTTGGAAATGAAATCGTTATTTCGAGATTAAAACACAGTGGAAGTGTAGTTGTAAAATCTCCAACCTTAGACCACGAATTGCGAGACCGAGATGTTTTGATGGTAGTGGGCATAGAGAAAGATTTAGATGAATTTATTGGTCTATTAGGGCGAGAATCAAAAGATCTTTTTATTGAATCTGATTCTGATATTCACAAGAAAAATATTTTTGTTACAAAATCTTCAGTTCTGCACAAAACGCTTTCGCAGCTTGATCTTTTTAACACCTATGATTTAAAAGTAACACGGGTTTTTAGAGCAGGAAAAGAAATATTGCCTCGCCCTTCTTTAGAGTTGTTTTATGGTGATAAATTAAGAGTAATCGGCTCAAAAGACGCCATTGAAGAAGTAGAGAAAATCATCGGAAATTCCGAAAAAAAATTGTTAGAGCCCGATTTTCTATCTCTTTTTGCAGGTTTGCTTTTAGGCGTAGTTTTAGGATCTATCCCGATTATAATTCCAAGTTTACCAGTGCCTATAAAACTTGGTTTTGCGGCTGGACCTTTAATTGTGGCGCTTTTAATTTCAAGATATGGTGGTATTTCTTTCATCCATTCTTACATTAATAACGGTGCAATTTACTTTATGAAGGATTTCGGGATATGCTTATTTTTTGCCGCTGTAGGTATTCATGCAGGTGATGGTTTCTACGAAAATTTTATTAAATATAATGGTTGGAATTGGTTGCTTTTCGGTTCTGCAATTACCTTTATACCTTTAATTTCAATGGTGATAATTGGTAGATTTATCTTGAAAATTAATTATCTACAATTGGTTGGGATTATGAGCGGAAGTTATACCGATCCAGCTGCACTATCTTTTAGCACCAATTATTTAGATTCAGATATTCCGATTCAAAGTTATGCGCAGGTTTATCCTTTAGTTACGATTTTCAGAATATTTTTGGCGAGTTTGCTGATTTTGATTTTCACCTAAAAATTCAGAAAATTTCGCTTTCATTGCTTAAATTTCCTTCGTTTATTGTCTGCCGCATTGCTCTTTTGATGAATTGATAATTGAATTGAATTCTGTTTGGCTGATATAGATTGGTTTGTAAGTGCCTAGTTGACGTACGAACGCTCTCATGTGGTTTCTGGAGCCGCAAGTAAGTTTATCATAAACATCAAGTAAATCACTATTTGAAGTATGACTCTTGAATTTATTTATGTCTTTTATGTCTAAATATTCAATGTTGGCACCCACTTCCAAGGCTTTATTTAGTGAAACATCACAGGTGTTAGTTAATTGATTATAAAGTGTTTGCAATTCACTATTTGAAAAGACACCGGGCGCGTTATTCGTGATTGGGTCGGCAAGTCCATACTTGTTCAACAAATTTAAAACATTGCTCATGTGATGTTGCTCACTGTTGGAAATATTAGAAAATATATTCATGTTATATTTATTGTAAGAATAGATATACACGTCTCTTGCTAGTTTTTCTTCTTCCCGTAAAAATAATAAATCTGATTTTTCTTGGTCGGTTAAAAGGACAAGTTTTTCATTCATTTCGCTAGAAGCAAAAAATGATAAACCAAGCGCACTAAGTATGATAAATTTTTTCATTTTAAATAATTTAAGGTTAAACAAATATCTATTCTACAAACCTAATACTACTAAAATGATTTTTTAGTAACTAATGTTACAGAGTTTTTTTTGTCGATTCTAAAGTTTGCGATAGCAAATTATTTTTATTTTTAATTACTTTAAAGTCTTTTTTGAACATCGTTTAGAAGTTAAAATAGAGATCGGATGACAAACAAATTAAGTGCAGATTTCTTTAATGATCCAATAGAAAAACCATCTTTTATTAGCGTAAATGATCAGGTTAATGATTCAGATATCAATAATTCATACATGAGATATATGCAAATTCAACAGCAGCAACAACAATAATTTTTATTTAATTAAATAGAATTTTCGTCGCTACATGAATTTTTTAGTATCATTTTAAATAAAAAAACCAACACTAAGTTGGTTTTTTTATAAGAATATTTTAAATTTTTAAGTTAAGATTCTAAAATTCTTTTCACTGCTTCTACAACAGCATCTGCATCAATCTTGTATTTGTGCATCAATTCCGCTGGTGTTGCAGATTCCCCGAAAGTGTCATTCACGGCTACAAATTCTTGTTTTGTTGGATGATTTTTTGCGAGCATTCCGGCAACAGACTCGCCTAAACCGCCAAGATAATTATGTTCTTCTGCAGTAACAATTTTACCCGTTTTCTTTACTGATTTTAAAATAATTTCGTTGTCTAAAGGTTTAATAGTATGAATATTAATCACTTCGCAAGAAATGCCTTCTTTTTCTAATTCTTCTGCGGCAAGTAAAGATTCCCAAACTAAATGTCCGGTTGCAACAATGGTTACATCTGTTCCTTCTTGCAAAAGAATCCCTTTTCCAATTTCAAATGGCATATCTTCAGGTATAAAAACTGGAACTACAGGTCTTCCAAATCTTAAATAAACCGGTCCTTCAAAATCTGCAATTGCCAAAGTTGCGGCTTTTGTTTGGTTATAATCACAAGTGTTGATAACCGTCATTCCCGGAAGCATTTTCATCATGCCGATGTCTTCTAAAACTTGGTGTGTTGCACCATCTTCGCCTAAAGTTAAGCCCGCGTGAGAGGCGCAAATTTTGACATTTTTCCCAGAATAAGCGATCGATTGACGAATCTGGTCATAAACTCTCGAAGTAGAAAAATTAGCAAAAGTTCCAGTAAATGGGATTTTTCCGTTGATGGTTAATCCTGCTGCAATGCCCATCATGTTGGCTTCTGCAATCCCCACTTGGATGAATCTTTCTGGTGCTTTTTCAATGAATTTTTCCATTTTTAAAGAACCAATTAAATCTGCACAAAGTGCGACTACATTTGGGTTTTTATCTGCGAGTTCTGCTAATCCAGCACCGAAGCCGCTTCTTGTGTCTTTTTTTTCTGTATATGTAAATTTCATGTTTCTGTTTTTAAGAATTTCTCGAATTATAACGATTTTCTCGAATTTAAAAGTTTATTTCTTTTTATGAATCAGTTGCAGCCCGACTTGAGTGGAAATCCCCGCCGCGGCGGGATTGGGAACGGAAGGCGGAAATGCTGCCCAAATTATTTTAATAATCTGCTTTTTCGTCTAATTCTAACTGGCCAAGTGCGTTTTCTAATTGCTCTGCATTTGGTGCTTTTCCGTGCCAAGCGTGACTTCCCATCATATAATCTACGCCAAAACCCATTTCTGTGTGAAGGATAATTGCGACTGGTTTTCCGTTGCCTGTTTCTTTTTTCGCACGTTCTAAAACGTTGATGACAGATTCCAAATCATTACCTCTAGGTTCTTCTATGACGAACCAGCCAAAAGCGTTCAATTTTGCGTTTAAATTTCCTAAACTTAAAACATCTTCGGTATCACCATCTATTTGGCGACCGTTATAATCGATTGTCGCAATAATATTATCCACTTTTTTTGCGGCGGCAAACATAAATGCTTCCCAGTTTTGCCCTTCTTGCAATTCGCCATCGCCTTGTAAAGTGTAAACCAAACTTGTGTCGCCGTCCATTTTTTTGCCCAAAGCAGCGCCAATTGCGACAGAAAGTCCTTGCCCAAGTGAGCCAGAAGCGATTCTGATTCCTGGTAAACCTTCGTGCGTCGTTGGATGTCCTTGCAATCTTGAATCTAATTTTCTAAAAGTCGTCAATTCTGGAACGGGAAAAAAACCAAATCTTGCCAAAGTAGAGTAGAACACGGGTGAAATATGGCCGTTGGAAAGGAAAAATAAATCTTCGTTTTTCCCTGCCATTGTGAAGGGTAATTGGTAATTCATTACTTTGCCATAAAGTGCGGTAAAAAATTCTGTACAGCCCAAACTTCCGCCGGGATGTCCGGAATTTACGGCGTTTACCATTCGCAAAATATCGCGTCTAATCTGCGTTGCGGTTTGTTTTAGTTCTTGAATTGAGTGACTCATTATTTTTAATTATAAAGTTTCCCAAAAGTAAGAAAATTGCGTGGGCTTTGAAAATGGAAAATTTTTTTTGGTCAAATTTTATAACGAGAAAATGATTTCTTTGTATTGTTCAGTTTCCGCGGTTTTTTTGATGGTTTTATTTCTAATTATTAAAAACTTCTTCATATAATTTTTCAGAAAAAGTTTATCCACTAATATTCCTAAAATACCGAAAGGCGATTTGTATTTGAAAATATCCGTCATTAAAGTTCCATCTTCGAAATCTTCGAAAAAATGTTCGTGTTTAAAACTTTTAAAAGCACCTTTTTGCATTTCATCTGCGAAATAATTGGATTTATCGAAAGCGGTAATTTTTGTGGTTAAGTTTTGGTAGAATCCCAAATGTTTTGCGCGCCAAGTAACGACATCATTTAATTCCATTAACCCAGAAGTTTTTCCTGCGATTGCTTTTTCATTGGTTTTTTCTGTGGAAAGTAAATGTAAATCTACACTTCTAGAAAGATCAAAAACGATTTCTTTTTTGGCTTTAATGAAGGTTTTAAGGTGGATTTTTGGCATATTTAATAAATTATTGTGTAAAATCCGTTTGAAGATATTTTCTCGTTTATCCTTTTCAAGGTTCTAAACCTTGACAAGGTTAATTAATAATTTAATTTCAAAATTCGTAGTTAGATGGAATATTATGACAAAATATAAAATTTTTTTTATCACCAAATAACTCTAATACTTCACTTCTCATTAAAGAAGTTGTAGAATTACTTAAAAAACTTTTGTAGGAAGAATATTTATAATTTCTAAAATCTTCATGATTAGGATTTTGGTGAATATAAATAATACACTGTTTTAAATAATCTTCTGAAGAAATAAGTTTTCTTTTAAAAGGCGACTCAATTAAAGAACCGTGGCGATTATTTTCTTTATTAAACGCTTGAGAATAAGAATTAAAAATTTTTGAAAATTGTTTTGAAAATATATTTTGTGCAGAATGCAAACCTTTCTCTACCAATTTGTCAGTTTTTTGAAATGCAAATAATTCATTTTCAGATTTGATTTTAACTAAAAGATGAAAGTGATTTGGCATTAAACAATATGCATAAATATCACAAACACTTAAAAGATTTTGTTTAGAGCCTGTTTAAATTTCATTCAATAAATTTTTTATAGCCTTTTCTTAATTTTCTAAATTAAAATAAACTCTGTTTATTCTTAAATTTAACATTAAGAATTTCAGTGAGTTAAGTTTATTCTGATTAAGCAATCAATAAATTGATTTTTATTAAGTTTTTTAAGCGAAAATGGCTTAATTCCTTAATGGTAAAAATAAATTATAAATTTAAACAGGCTCTTAATTTTTAAAAGTAAAAATTGGTAATTTCTTTCGGCTTTAAAAATGATTTCTCCGTTGATACCTCTGTTGTAAATATGATAGAAACAATCGGGCTCAATTGGTGTTATTCTGATATCTATTTTTTCCATTTTCCAATTTTTTCAGAACCTTGTCAAGGTTTAAAACCTTGACAAGGATAGTCGTGAGATTATATATTTTTATACTTTTTCATAATGACTTCACCAACTTCAATCCTTTAAAACGAATCAACCACAAACCTAAGAAAGTAATCAATCCATTAATAATAATGAGTTCTACACCAATTTTATAAGTGCTGTTTTGAGTGACAAAATAATTAATTAAATAAGTTAAAACCGGTGCTAAAAGCGTAACTGCGAGAATTCCGTATTTCTTATGAATTTGGTATTTTGTTAAAATCCCAAACGCAAATAAACCTAAAAGTGGTCCGTAAGTATAACCTGCAACTTCCATAATTAAATAGACAATTGATTTATCATTAATGGCCTTAAAAACCATAATTAAGACGAAGAAAATTACTGTGAAAGTCAAGTGAATTTTCATTCTCAAACTTTTCTTTTGCTTTTCTGTGCGTTTTTTGTCTTCATTTAGATTTAATAAATCGACGCAATAAGAACTTGTAACAGCAGTTAAAGCGCCATCTGCAGAAGGAAAAAGCGCGGAAATTAAACCGATAATGAAGATTACGGCAATGAAAATTGGGAAATAACCATTTAAAGAAAGTGCGGGAAATAAATCATCGCCCATAATATTTTTGATATTTCCTGCGGTGTCTTTAAAACCAAAAACATGGGTTGCTTTTCCGCTTACAATATCGACGATTTGTCCGTATTCTGCGCCATTACTTTGTGCAAAAAGATAGAGCAAACCACCTAAAAATAAGAAGGCAAAATTTACCAACAACAAAGTTCCGGCAAAAGTGAGCATGTTCTTTTTAGAATTGTGAAGGTTATCGACCGAGATATTTTTCTGCATCATTTCTTGGTCTAAACCCGTCATTGCGATGGTAATGAACATTCCGCCCAAAATGGTTTTTAGGAAAAAAGTTTTAGAATGAAAATCAGTATTTAAAATATGGGTGTAATCTTTTTTTGCTAAAATATGATACGCTTCTCCAGCAGAAAGATTGAGATGAGAAAGAATGTAAGCGATGCAAGCGACTAAACTTAAAATCATAAAAGACGTTTGCAAAGTGTCCGTAATTACAATTGTTTTCACGCCGCCTTCGTAAGTGTAAAGCAAAACCATGATTAAAATTATGGCAGAAGTCACCCAAAATGGAACGCCTAAACCAGAAAGTAAAAATATTTGCAACACGTTGACTACTAAAAATAATCTTGCTGTAGCACCAATTGAACGCGAAATAATAAAAAATAGTGAACCGATTTTGTGCGCTTCTACATTAAATCTATTTCCTAAATAAGTGTAAATCGACGTCAAATTCATTTTATAATAGAGTGGAAGTAAGACAAATGCGACAATAAAATACCCGAGAAAAAAACCAACAACCAACATATAATATTCAAAACCACCGAATTTATAGGCACCTTCTGTCATTTTCCCCACTGTTCCCGGAACGGAAATAAAAGTAACGCCGGAAAGCGAAGTTCCGATCATCCCAAAAGCCACAAGCCACCATTTGCTTTTTCGGTTTCCGATAAAAAAAGATTGGTTGTCGGCATTTTTACTGGTAAAATAGGAAATGACGAGAAGCCCGACAAAATAAACGAAAACAAAAAGAAGTAGTAGAGTGGAAGTGCTCATATTTTATAAATTAGTTTTCACAAATATAGTTTTAAAAATTATTTTAAAAAAAAAGCCTTTCAAAAAAATTGAAAGGCTTAAAGTTTATTTTGAAATTTTTTTACATTGAATCACCTCCAAAAAGTGGTTTTGCATCTTTTAAAGTTCTTAAAACATAACCTTTCCAAGAAATTAATTCATAATTTCCGTCCGTCCAAGTGTAATTTCCTTCGGTGCCTTTTCGGTTGAGAATGGTCCCAATTTTTTGGTTGGACAAAAATATTTCAGCTTTCGATTGGTCTTCATTAAAAACCAGATAGGCTTTTTCTTTACTGCCTTCTACTAAAGAATTTAATGTAATTGCATCTTTATCGTGCATTATTGGTGTTTCGGCAGCGAGAGAATCTTTCGCCAGATTATTTTCATAATCCATCACGTGGGCCATTGGGTTTACTACAGTTGAGTCTTTTTGGATGGCTGCTTGTTGCTCGTTTTCTTTTGGTTTTTCTTTTTTGCAAGAATGTAAAGTTGATATTACCATCAATACTGCGATGGAGAAATATTTAGTTTTCATTGTTTTAATTTTTTTTAAGAGAGTAAAATTAATCTTTAATAAAAACATCATTCACAGATTCATCTTTTTCTAACAACGATTTAGCAAAAGGACAAGATGCTTTTATTTTTTTACCTTCTGTTCGTGCGAAATCTACTGCAGCAGCAAGCAGATGTTTGCCAATTCCTTTTCCTTCAAATTTTGACTCAACTTCAGTGTGTACAATAATAAAGGTAAGAAAGTTTTGCCACTCATATTGCATGAGACCTGCTATTTCGCCATCATAACGGGCGTAAAATTCACCAAAATTTTGATTGTTTTTATGTTCTATTTGCAACATTTTTTAATTTTTATTTTTTAATACTTAATGCTCCTGAAGGGCATTTTGCGACTTGTGCTAAAATTTCTTCCGTACTTGCATTTTCAGGTTTTACCCAAGGTTTTTCTTTTGGATGATAAACTTTTGGCAGCGTTTTTACGCAAATTCCGGAATGGATGCAAAGATCGGGTTGCCAAATAATAGTAACTTCTCCGTTGTGATATTCGTGTTTTTTCATTGCTAATGTTTTACTTGTTTTTCTATTCGTCTATCAGGAATCAGCCAAATTATTGCGACTGTAAAAAATAAAATTAGTGAAATTTTCGGATAAAAAAAAGAAATTGCGATACCAATTAAATAAAGGGCTGTAGAAGCCATTTCTTTTGTATAATTCTTAATAGCCTTTGCAATTAGAGAATCTTTTCCTTCAGAATCCATTGCTGCTTTTTGCACAATATTAAATGAAACTGCACACAGAAAAAGATTTATGCCATAAACTGCAACTGTGTTTTGTTCAAAATGATTTTCACCCATCCAAGCAGTAGAAAATGGAATTAATGAAAGAAAAAACAGCAATGTTAAATTAGCCCAAAGTATTTTGCCATTTACTTTTTCCACGATTTGAAATAAATGGTGGTGGTTATTCCAATAAATTCCGACATAAATAAAACTAAGCAAATAAGATATAAATTTCGGAATCAGATGGTTTAATGCTTGAAATGTACCATCTTCTGGAACTTTTAATTCTAAAACCATAATGGTAATTATTATCGCTAAAACGCCATCGCTAAAGGCTTCTAATCTTCCGGTTTTCATTTTTTCATAATTTAATTACCCCAAATATAGTTTTTTAAGCTTATTTTTAGATAATAAATATGTTTTTGATTATGAAAAAAAATAGTTTTTAGGCGTTTTAAGTTTAATAACAATTAAAGGTAGCAAAAAAAAAATTAGCCAAAAACTACAGAAACTTCTGCAACTGTAAACCTAAAAAAAGCAACAAAAAAACCACAGAAAATTCTAAAGTGAATGCTTTTCGAAAATCTTTGGTTGAGTAGTTGCGACTATTATTTGCGGTAAAATTTTCGAAGGACAGAATAATCTTAAACATTTTTAAACTTAATTTTTTCTTGCAAAATATCCCAATTATTTGGTTAGGAAAAAGACAAGAATCTTAATTTTAAGAAATAAATTTTCTAATTTCACAAAAGATAAAACATATAAAACTTAACTTCGTAAAAAAAAATATAGTGGCTATTTTACAAAAAATTAAATTAAATATTAGGGTTTTACTATTGATTTGCAGTAGTTTATGTTTTACAACAAACTGTAGTAATGCAAAAGTATTGAATGCTAAAAAGTCTAGTCTTGAAAATTCTGATTTAGTAATTTCTAAAGATGAAGGCAATTTTGAAGCTCATCAAACAAAACATCCAATTTTAGTAGACGGTTTTGCTAAAGAACCTATTTGGGGAAAATCACCATGGTATAGCATGAATTATTTATGGATGGGAAAACCTGTAAATCCAGAAGATTATTATGGTAAATTTAAATTGGCATGGGATAAAAATTATCTTTATATTTTGGTAGAAATTACTGACGATTATCTTAACCCAACATTAAAAGATGGGATGGAAAATTACTGGAAAGGTGATTGTGTAGAAGTATTTTTAGACGAGGATAAATCTGGTGGAGATCACCAATACAACCACCAAGCATTTGCTTATCATGTTACCACAGAAGGACATATTATAGACTTTGGCGTGAAGAAAAAACCTATTTTTTTAGATAACAATATCAAGGTAAAAATATCAAAAGAAAACAATAAATACACTTGGGAAATGGCAGTAAAAATTTATGATAAAAATTTTTCCGAAGACTCAAATAGTAACAAACCAGTAAAACTTTTTCTTGGCAAAAATCTAGGATTTTCGATCAGTTATGGAGATAATGATGGGAACAAAACGAGAGAAAATTTTATGGGCTCTAAAAGATCGCACGGTCAAAACAATGATGAAGGCTATAAAAATGCAGATGTTTTTGGAAGCGTTTTATTGGTGAAATAATTTACTTTATGTCTGTGATTCATCATAAATGTTTTTTATTGTTTAAGGTCTTTGCTAAGTGAAATCAAAGATTCGACGAAGTCAAACGCCTTTGCAACCTTAAAAACATGATTTAGACAGAGAATCATTAAAAATCTTTGCGTTCTTCGCGTTAAAAATTAGCATTATGGTTGAAAGCGGACGTCCAAAAATAATTTTTATAGATCAGAATTTTTGTTTAACTTTAAATTGCTGGAAATAAATAACCGGCAAAAATCTTTTGTTCTTAAATAAATGCAAATAATTATTTGATTTTTCTTTTAAGATAGAATAGCCAATCGCTATTTGTTTTTTATCAAATTTTGTTATTGCGATTTCATATTATCACCATCACGAAAGTGCAAACGTCGAAATACAAAACCGGAAAGAACCGTTAAAGTTCCTATAGTTAAAAAAGTATTTCTAAACGCTTCGTGGATTTCTATGCTTTCTATATTTTGATAAAATCTTAAAATCGCTAATCCAATCGTAATCCCAAAACCAATCGCAATTTGTTGATTTACAGAAAGTAAAGAATTTCCACTACTAGTTTGATCATTTCTTAAATCTGCAATTGCAATGGTGTTCATCGCCGTAAAATGGATTGAATTAAAAAATCCTAAAGCCGCAACTGATGGTAAAAACCAATAAATAGACGTATTAATTCCCGGTATTGCCATTGTTAAAATTAAAAAACCAATGATAAAAGAATTGAACATTAACGTATTTCGATAGCCAAAATAATTTAAAATTGATATTACAGCAGATTTCCCGAACATTGCCGTTAAAGCCATCGGTGCCACAATCCACCCAGAAACTACGGCCGATTGTCCGTAAGCAATCTGAATCATAAACGGTATCAAAAGTGGAATAGAACTGATTCCTAATCTACAGGCTAAATTTCCTAAAATCCCCACACGAAAAGTTCTGACAAGAAATAAATTTAAAGGAAAAATGACATCTTTTGTCTTTCTCGCATATCTATAATAGTAGTAAAGAAGGAGAAATCCTAAAATAAAAATCAATAAAATAAAACTTAGATTTTTGGTTTTACCCATTAATTCTAAAGAAATTGAAAGTAAAAGTGCGGCGGAAGCGAATATTAAAAGCCCTTTAAAATCGAAATGCGTGATTTTTGACACATAATTTGGTAAAAATTTGATGCCCAAAATAATTCCTAAAAGTCCGATTGGTAAATTGATGATAAAAATCCAATGCCAAGAAAGATAATCCACCAAATAACCACCAACTAAAGGTCCCAAAACCGGCCCGATTAAAGCAGGAATTGTGGCAAAATTCATGGCTTTTAGTAATTCAGATTTGTTAAATGCTTTTATCAAAGCCAATTTTCCGACAGGCGTCATCAAGGCGCCGCCTAAACCTTGAATCACGCGCGAAACTACCATTTGATCTAGGTTGTGAGAAAGTGCACAAAATAATGAACCAAGACTAAACAAAATTAGCGATAAAATAAAAATTTTTCTAGTTCCAAATTTATCTGCTAAAAACCCGCTCACAGGCATAAACAAAGCCAAGGTCAAAACATAACTGATAATGGCATTTTGCATATTGAGCGGCGATTCTTTAAAATCTAAAGCAATTGCCGGTAAAGCAGTGTTAAGCACCGTAGAATCTAACATTTGCATAAAAAACGCAGTCGCCAAAATCCATGGCAAATATTTTTTTACAGCTGGATCGAGATTCGATTTTATCATGCAGCAAAATTAAGATTTTTGTAATAATTCGGTCTTTTTTTTATTAGATAAATAAATTTGCGATGATAGAGAAAACAAAAAACCCGCTCTGAAAAACGGGTTTTTTTTTAAAGTTTTAATAATTAATTATCAAATTAGGCTTTGTAAGATTCGTCATGCACATTTACAGCGCGACCACTTGGGTCGTTGGCATTTTTGAACGCTTCATCCCATTCTAGCGCAATTGGTGTAGAACAAGCCACAGAAGGAACAGAAGGAACAGTTGCTGCCGCCGTTTCACTTGGGAAATGTTCTTCAAAAATAGTTCTGTATCTGTATTCTTCTTTATTTTGAGGCGTATTTAAAGGAAAACGGAATTTCGCATTGGCCATCATTTCATCTGTCACCTCATTTTCAGCCACCTCTTTTAAAGAATCAATCCATGAATAACCAACGCCATCAGAAAATTGTTCTTTTTGTCGCCAAGCAATACTTTCTGGAAGCAAATCTTCAAAGGCTTTTCTCAAAACCCATTTTTCCATTTTTCCTTCGGCTTTGTTGATCATCTTATCTTTCGGATTCACGTTCATCGCAACATCCATAAATTCTTTATCTAAAAACGGAACGCGGCCTTCAATTCCCCAACTCATCAAAGATTTATTGGCACGAAGACAATCGTATAAATGTAATTTTCCTAATTTTCTGACTGTTTCTTCATGAAATGCTTGCGGGTTTGGTGCTTTGTGAAAATACAAATAACCACCAAAAAGTTCATCACTGCCTTCACCAGAAAGTACCATTTTAATTCCCATAGATTTAATCACTCTCGCCAAAAGATACATCGGCGTAGAAGCACGAATAGTCGTAACATCGTAAGTTTCTAAATAATAAATCACATCACGAACTGCATCTAAACCTTCCTGAACGGTGAAGTGAACTTCATGATGAACAGAACCAATGTGATCGGCTGCTTTTTGCGCGGCAACTAAATCCGGTGAACCTTCTAAACCAACCGCAAAACTATGTAATCTCGGATACCACGCTTCTTGAGTGTCGCCACTTTCAATTCTGTTTCGGGAATATTTTGCAGTTACTGCGGCAATAATTGAAGAATCTAAACCACCAGAAAGCAACACGCCGTAAGGAACGTCGCTCATCAATTGTCTGTGAACGGCGTCTTCCAAAGATTTTCTGATTGCAGAAATATCCGTAACATTATCTTTTACATTGTCGTAATTTTCCCAATCTCTTTTGTACCATTGCTGCAATTCAAAACCATCTTCGCTGTAAAGAAAATGTCCTGGTAAAAATGTTTCGATCGTTTTGCAAACGCCTTCTAACGCTTTTAGTTCTGAAGCGACAAAATAATTTCCGTTTTTATCCCAACCTTGATATAATGGGCAAATTCCCATGTGATCTCTTCCAACTAAGTAAATATCTTTTTCGGTATCATAAAGTGCGAAGGCGAAAATTCCGTTTAATTTATCTAAAAAATCCTTGCCGTCTCTTTTATATAAAGCCAAAATGATTTCACAATCAGATTCGGTTAAAAACTCATAATCAGGAAATTCTTTTCGTAATTCTTTATGATTGTAAATCTCGCCATTTACGGCTAAAACTACAGTTCCGTCTTTTGTGAATAAAGGTTGTTTCCCAGAAGTAGGATCTACGATTGCTAATCTTTCATGGGAAAAAATAGTTTTTTCATTTTGAAAAATCCCGCTCCAATCTGGACCACGGTGTCTAATTTTTTTTGACATTTCTAAAACCTGAGGTCTTAGACTTTCTGTTTTTTGCTTTGCATCAAACAAGCATACAATTCCGCACATATCTATTTATTCTATTTATTCTTAATTTTAAGTTGCAAATTTACAATTACAAAGGAGAAATGAAAATTTATTTTTATGTATTACGTTAGAATTTATATTTTAAAATATTTAATTCTTATTCCAATGAATTAAGCAATAATTAACTAATTCTTGTAGATCCTCTATTAATACACTTGATGTTATTGTGCGGATATAAAATTCTTTTTTTTCATCTCGTTTATTTAATAAAAAAAACGGAACATCACTTGGTTTTACTTTTATTGAAAAAAATGGTTTTTCATAATCGAAATTAAAATCTGCAATTATGTAATTATATACGCTTTTATCAAAAAATTGAAATAATAAATTTTCAAACTCTAATCTGAAAAAATCAAATTTATCTTCTTTATTACTCAATGAAAAATCATCATCTAATCCTACTATTTCTCCTTCATTATTTACGCCAATAAATAAAATACCACCATTAGAATTTAGAAAACTACAAATTACTTTTGCAATAATATTTTTTACTCCAATTGATGCTGAATTTGTTTTAAAGTTATATAATAATGCCGGTTTATATTCTACAAAAGAATTTTCGCCTTGTTTAAAGGAAGATTTAATTAAATCTTTTTCTTTAATTAAATCTTCTTTTTCTTTAAAAGTTAACCACCAATATGCGTCTGATTTATCACTAAAATCAAAAGAAGTTTCTAAAATATCAAAAGTAGTTGGCTCGTCTTCCGTGTAACCTTCTTCCCATTCTTGTTTATTACAATATGTTATTGTTTTTGGATTTTCTATATCAAATTTACTTTCTTTATAAAATTCCATTTCCATTGACAATCCTAATGCAATTGCATCATAGAAATTTGAATCATAAATTCCAAAATAATCAATTTCATAAAACTCAATTTCATCAAAAGTAAATTGAATCGCTAAACCATAATTAAATTTTAAATCAATTGTTTCATTATTTACGATAATAGAAGTTTCATTTTGAAAAGTTTTATTAAAATCAATTTTGAAATCTTCTACCAATAATTTTATAAAACTATTAAAATAATTATATGCTTTTTTCCTTGCAGCAAATACATTTTTATCATCTGTAAAATATTCAGAACAAATTTCTTGATATTTCCTATTTTCAGATAAGAAATTTCCTTTAACCCTATATTTTATCATCCTTTTTTACCCAATAATGGTTAATATTTAACTTACCTAATTGTGGAACAATATTTCCAATTGTTTTTTTTATCAATTCGTCATCTGGATGCGCAATTCCGTAAATATTTTTTGGATTTTTATTTAAATCGGACATAATTTTCACTAATGCTCTTCCAAAATGAGATTTTATTTGGTTACTATCAAAAAAATCTCTTTTCTTGGTGGGCGAATAAGAATTGGCTTTTGCACCTTTTGCTTCAATTATTAATGTTTTCCCATTTTTTTCTGCTTCAATATCGTGTCCTTTTGTCTGACCAAAACATTGATTAATGATTTCCCAACCTTCTTTTTCTAATTGTTCAGAAAGTATTTTTACAACTTCATCTTCAGTTAATTTTTCGTCCCAATTGTTTTTCATATTATTTTAATTCAATTCTAATTCATTTCCTTAAAGTTGAATCTACTATTTCCGCTCTATCAAAGCCATATAAAACCCATCATAACCTTGCGAAGGCATTATTTTGTCTTCTTTTACCAAAGCATAATCAGCGTTATTTTTCAAAAATAAATCCACTTGTTCGCGGTTTTCAGAAGGTAAAATTGAGCAAGTTGCGTAAATCATTTTTCCGCCTTTTTTGATGATTTTAGAATAATCCTGCAAAATTTGTTGCTGCTCTTTTTTGATTCTGTCTAAGAAATCTTGGTCGAGTTTCCATTTAGAATCTGGGTTTCTTTTCAAAACTCCGAGACCAGAACATGGCGCGTCAATCAGCAATCTATCGGCAGTTCCGTGTAATCTTTTGATGACTTTTGTGTCTTCAATCAAGCGTGTTTCAATGTTTTGTGCGCCTGCTCTTCTGGCGCGGCGTTTAAGTTCTGCCAATTTCCAAGCATAAATATCCAAAGCGATGATCTGACCTTTATTTTTCATTAAAGAAGCCAAATGCAATGTTTTTCCACCCGCTCCGGCGCAAGCATCTACCACTCTTTGACCTTCTTGAACGTCTAAAAATTCACCAATTTTTTGCGAAGAAGCATCTTGAACTTCAAACAAACCATCTTTAAAAGCGGTCGTTAAAAACACATTTTTTTTCTCTTCCAATTGCACCGCATCCGGATAATTTTTAATCGAAAAAGCAATCACTTCTTCATCTTTTAAATCCGAAATTAATTCTTTTGCCGTAGTTTTAAGCGTATTGGCACGTAAAACCGTGGGTGCTTGTTCGTTCAGTGCCGTCATTTCGCGTTCCCAATTTGCACCCAATTCCATCTCGAAAGTTTCTACCAACCAATCAGGAATGGAGTGTTCAAAGGCTTTGGAAGGCACTTTTCCTTTCTTTAATTTAGTTAGAACGTCCGCTACTTTTATGCCATCAAATTCCTCAAATTTTTTATAATGCGTTTTGCTCCAAAGGCAATAGGCGATAATCATTTTGTAAATATTATCGGGTTTTGCATTTTCGCCCATATAATATTCTATCCTTTTTTTCCAGCGGATAATGTTATAAAAAATCTCCGAAACCACTTTTCTATCGGCGCTTCCCCATTTTCTATGAGATTTTAAAAGGCGTTCAATCACTTTATCGGCGTATTTTCTTTCGCCAAAAAAGGTTTCCTGCAAAGCATCGTGAATTCCTATGAGTAAATTTCTGTGTATAAGTTCCATTTCTTGAATTTTAAATTTTAAATTTTAGATTTTAAATTAAGAATAAGACTTAATAATATCAAAATTTTTGCAAAAATACGGCTTTAATTTTTATTATTTTCATGCGTTTTTGAATTCGTAGAATGGTTATTTACTATTTTTTTTGGGCGCCTTTTCCGCCCTCCGTTCCCGCTTCCGCCGCGGCGGAGAGCTCCACTCAGGTCGGGGCGCGGTTTATCGCAATTTTCAACAGAATTTTTTAAAACTTTACTTTAGTTTAGAACTTTATCAGAGTTAAATTCAGAATTTAATTTTTCGCGAAAACCAATTTTATCTAAAATTTTAACGTCGTCTCTAATGCGCGTTTATGGATGAAATCGTTAATAAAAATGAAAAAAACCCTCACAAAGTTCTCGGAAATAATCCCACGCAACTATCCTTGTCAAGGTTCAAAACCTTGACAAGGTTCTGAAAAGAATCAACAAATAGAAAAAACAGACTTTAAAATCTCACGCAACTATCCTTGTCAAGGTTCAAAACCTTGACAAGGTTCTGAAAAGAATCAACAAATAGAAAAAACAGACTTTAAAATCTCACGCAACTATCCTTGTCAAGGTTCAAAACCTTGACAAGGTTCTGAAAAGAATCGACAAATAGAAAAAACAGACTTTAAAATCTCACGCAACTATCCTTGTCAAGGTTCACAACCTTGATAAGGTTCTGAAAAGAATCAACAAATAGAAAAAACAGACTTTAAAATCTCACGCAACTATCCTTGTCAAGGTTCAAAACCTTGACAAGGTTAATTCACATCCAAAATCTTAAATTTTCAAAATAAAAAATTTTCATACTTTTGTTGTCAACTATCAACCAAAACCATGAGCGACCCAATTATTTGCCCGAAATGCCAATCAGAATTTACTTACGAACAAGACGATATAATGGTTTGTTCCCAATGTTTCCACGAATGGAAACTAGGTGAAACGTCTGAAGAAGATAAAATTTTAGATGCCAATGGAAACGAATTGCAAAATGGCGATTCTGTAGTTGTAGTGAAAGATTTACCAGTGAAAGGCGCGCCAAAACCAGTGAAAGCCGGCACGAAAGTAAAAAATATTAGACTTCGCCCAGATTCTGATCACAACATAGATTGCAAAATTGATGGCTTCGGTTCGATGGCTTTAAAATCTGAGTTTGTAAAGAAAGCGTAGTTTTATTATCACAAAATTACAAAGTATCATTTCCAAACTTAGAAAATCAAAAAGAACATAAAGCATGTAAAAATGTTTCGATGTTAATCTTTATAGACTTTTCTTTTTCATTTTTTTAGAAATTCTTTGTGAATTTGTGGTTAAAAAAAAATCGCAAAATATTTAAGGAAATTCTAAAAATATAGTTCCATTTAATTTTTGATCGGAGTAAATCACTAAATTTTTTCCCATTAATTTTACTTTATTCCAATAATGATTTCCTGCAAAACGACTATCTAAAACTTCTGCTTCCAATCCATTTTCTGCAATTTTTATTTCTTGCGGAAAATAGAAATTTTTGTTGAGATTAAAATTTTCTTTTTCTTCGTTCAAAAAAACATTTACTTCACCAAATAATTTTGCAACATACTCATTATAAGGGTTTTGATATGTTTCTTTTGGATCGTCATTTTGTATTAATCGGCCTTCCATTAAGATAATTAATCGGTCGGTCCACGGCATAATTTCCTGAATTTCGTGCGTGGAAATGACGAGAGATAGTTGGTTTTCTTTTACATAAGTGAATAATTTCTCACGCAATTCTATTTTTCGCGAATAATCTAGATTGCTAAAAGGCTCATCTAGAAGCAATAATTTTGGCATTTGAGATAATGCTCTCGCGATCGCCACGCGCTGCTGCTGTCCTCCGCTTAAATATTTTGGTAAAGTTTCAGAAAACTCAGTCATCCCGACTACTTCTAAAAGTTGCCGCACTTTTTCTTTTTTCTCCTTTAAATTGATATTAGACAAGAATTTTCCTACATTTTCGGCGACGGTTGCAAATGGCATTAAATCATAGGTTTGTGCTACCATTTTGATATCAGCCTCACCTGGAACGATATTTTTTTTAGGGCCGAAAAGCTGAACATCATCAAGAATTATCTCTCCTTTTTCCCACTGCAAAAGGCCATAAATAATATTGAGTAAGGTAGATTTTCCACAGCCACTTTCACCAGCCAAAGCGATTATTTTGCCCTTTTCTATCTTTAAATTTAGATTTTGAAAGAGTTTTTTTTCGGGCTGATGCGAAAAGTGCAGATTTTTAATTTCTAAAAGCATATTGCAAAAATAAGACTTTTGTAGATGATATAAAAAACGTTAATTTTGCTACTCATAAAAACACAAAAACATTAAATATGAAATTTAAAAATTCTATTCTTTTTGCGGCGAGTTTTTCGCTTCTCACAATTTATGCCTGCAAGGAAGATAAAAAAGTTGAAAGTGAAATTTCTGCAGTTTCTACAACAAAAAATGGTAAAGTTTTTACAGTTGATAACGCAACAAGTAAGATTGAATGGAAAGGCTACAAAGTGGTTAAAAGCGACAACACAAGCCACATTGGAACTATTGACCTACAAAGTGGTGAAGTTACGATAAAGGATAATAAATTAGAAAGCGGAAAATTTGTTGCAGATATGGCAACGCTTACAAGTGTTGACTTAAAAGATGATGCAGAAAATCTGAATAAATTAAATGGTCATCTCAAAAGCGCTGATTTCTTTGATGTGGAAAAATATCCTACTACAACCTACGAAATTACAAAAGTTTCTGATGCGCCAGAAGGAAGCGATTACAACACAGTTTTAGATGGAAATCTAACGATTAAAGGCATTACAAAACCTGTTCAATTCAACGCAAACGTAAAAATTAACGGAGCAAATGTGATGATTGCAACACAGCCGAAAGATATTAGCAGAAAAGAGTTTGGCGTAGAATTCCAAATGCCTGTGGCAAATGGCCTGATAAAAGATGATATCACCGTTCAAATTGTGGTAAATGCGACCGAAAAAAAATAGTGTTAAATTAAAATTTGGCAAAGTCTGTTTCTAATTTGGAACAGACTTTTTTGTTGGCTTTAATTTTAGCAGAAATATTGTATTTTTGTGGCTTATTAAAAGTAAATATGTTAGAGAATATCGCAGGATTGTTAGATGAAGTGGCACAATTTAAATCTACCAACAAAGATGAAATTGAGCAATTCCGTCTAAAATTTAATGGTAAAAAAGGCGTTTTAAGTGAATTGTTTGAGGCTTTTAAGCAAATTCCCAATGAGCATAAAAAGGAAGCAGGGCAAAAAATAAATGCGCTAAAGCAAGCCTTTCAGCAGAAATATGATGAGTTGAAAAATGCAACTAAAACTGAAGTTGTTTCTGCAGAAGAAGATTTAACGCGGCCAGGTTTTCCGCTAGAATATGGTTCTCGCCACCCAATTAGTTTGGTAAAAAATAGAATTATAGATATTTTTAAATCCATTGGTTTTGCGGTTGCAGACGGGCCAGAAATTGAAGATGATTGGCATAATTTTACCGCTTTAAATTTACCAGAATACCATCCAGCAAGAGATATGCAAGATACTTTTTTTATAGAAAAAGATCCAGATGTTTTGCTAAGAACGCATACTTCTTCGGTACAAATTCGGTATATGGAAGAAAATGAGCCGCCAATTCGGATTTTAGCACCTGGAAGAGTGTTCCGAAATGAGGCAATTTCTTCGCGTTCTCACTGTATTTTCCACCAAATTGAAGGACTTTATATCGATAAAAATGTGAGTTATGCAGATTTAAAACAAACCTTGCAGTTTTTCACGTTAGAATTATTTGGAAAATCTAAAATTAGATTACGACCTTCTTATTTTCCTTTCACCGAACCAAGCGCTGAAGTTGATGTTTACTGGGGTTTAAACTCAGAAACAGATTACAGAATCACGAAAGGAACCGGTTGGTTAGAAATTATGGGTTGCGGAATGGTCGATCCTGCAGTTTTGCAAAACGTAAACATAAATCCGGATGAATTCAGCGGTTTTGCATTCGGAATGGGCATTGAAAGAATTGTGATGTTGCTTCATCAAATGGGCGATATTAGAATGTTTTTTGAGAATGATAAACGAATGTTAGAACAATTTAAAAGTTTGTAATTCAAAAAAATATTTCTCACAGATTTTGCAGATTTTTAATGTATTTAATGGGCAAAATTTGCGCAATCTGTGAGATTAAAAAATATCAACAAAATTTTACAATCTTAATCAAAAACCTCAAAATTTTCTCCATCAAAACTCGCAAAAACCATAGTAGGATAAGAATCTTGGTGAAAAATATTTCCTTTGCTATCAATGGCAATTGCACCCGCAAAACCATCAATTTTTTTTAATTCTTCAAAAGTTTTTTCAAACGCTTTTTCAAGTGAAAATCCGTCAGAAACGCGGATTACAATTTTTGCTGCAGTCGCATTGCTCACTATATCTTCGCCAACGCCGGTGCAACTTACGCCGCAAAATTCATTGGCAAAATTGCCAGCAACTGTTGCAGAATCTGAAATTCTTCCAGGGATTTCAAAACCTTTTCCGCCAGTGGAAGTTGCCGCTGCAATTTTCCCCGATTTATCCAAAGCCACACAACCAACAGTTCCTTTTCTCAAACTTTCTACTTTTGCCAAATATTCTTTTCTGCGTTGCGGAATCTCTGTAGAATAATCTTTAAAACCTTTTTCTGTGGCATAATTTTTTGCACCAATATCGCCCAAAACGCGATCTTCTTCACTTAAAAGTTTTTGCGCAACCAATATCGGATTTTTCACATTTTCAATATTAATAACGCCAGAAAATTTTTGACTTTCGCCGTCCATTATTGCAGCGCTCATTCGGATTACACCGTCACTTTGTATTTGTGAGCCCGTTCCAGCATTATAAAGTTCATCATTTTCAAGCAAAGAAACTGAGTAAGAAACGGTTTCTAAGGCGGTGTGATTTTGCAAAAAATCCCAGGATAATTTCGCGATTTTCTTTAAAGATTCTTGCTTTGCAATTTTTACTTCGCGGCTTTGGTCGCTTTCAGAAAAAAAACCGCCGTGAATTATTATTTTACTCATTTTTAATGCTAGATTTTGAGACGTTAGATATTAGATTTGAGACGTTAGATTCAACTTATTTTAAAATTTTGCAGGATTTGGATGAATGAATTTATAATTGATAGTTTCAATTAATTTTTCCGAAGACACTCTTTTTCCTGTCTTTTGAGCGGTAATTTCTTCGCAATCATTTTGTGTTTGGCACTTAAAAACTTCCAGCTTTGAAGGATGTTTTGGTGCAACTACATTAAATAGTTCTCCTTTAATTTTTACTTTAATTAATTTTAAAATGACTTTGCAAATATCTTCAAAATGCGTGTGATTTACAGATTGATTGGGTTCTGCAATTTCTTTGTTTTGATAATATTTAGAAAAAAATCTGTCTTCGCCCATTAAGCCGCCAAATCGTAAAATATTGATATGTGGATAGATTTCACGCATCAATTTTTCAATGCTAAATATATTTTGATTTAATTGATTTTCTGAAAGTGAATTTTCGGAAATTAATTCATCAATTTGTGGGTAAACCCCTGTGGAACTGCAAAGAAAAAGTTGGTTTTTGTAATCGCCTAAAAAATTTATAATATTTCTAAATCGTTGATTTAGAATGGTTAATGCTGTTCTTTGCGAAAATGGAACGGTAATAATAATTATGTCGCAATTTTTAAATAAATTTTGATAATTGTCTTCCTTCGTATCTGAAAATTCGATTAAAGATGGATGATAATTGTCTTTTTCAAAAATATTCAATTTTCTTTTAGAAGTTGTGGTGCAAAAAATTTCAAATTCTGAAGAAGCTGATTTTGCAATTTTTTCTCCTAACCAACCACAACCGATAATACCTAATTTTCTCATTTTTTAAAGGTAGAAAATTTTTAAGTAAAAAAATTATTTTACGTTTGGAATAGGAGAGTATTGTGAATTATTAATAGTTAATTCTTTGGTTTTTAGATCATAAGAATCATTTAATGACATGACGTGAACCACTAAATTATCTATGGAAATTGGCTGTCCAAGTTCAATATTCGTCAAATTTGTATCTTTAATAAAACGGCCGTCTACAATAATTACAAGTCCAGAACCAATTGTCGTCATCGTCTCATTGTGTATAAATAAGCCGGTGTCTTCGCCGAGACCAATACCCAAAGTTCTTGGATTATTAACCACAGATTGAAATAATCTACCGATTCTGCCGCGCTGCACAAAATGGGTATCAATAATAACGTCATCTATAAAACCCAAACCTTGTGTGGTTTTTATTTCACCTTTTAAAAGGGCTTCGTGCGCAGTGCCTTGGTAAATCATATTTTCTGAGGCAGCTGCAGCGCCGGCTGAAGTTCCTGCGTAGAGAAAATCCTCATTTTCATACTTCTCTAAAAGTGCTTCGTGGAAGCGTGTTCCACCCAAAATTGAAGTTAATCTCAGTTGATCTCCACCTGTGAACATCACAACATCTGCGCCATTTATTCTATCGACAATTTCATCGCTGTTGGCTTGCTCACGGTTTTTAATATCTAAAATATTTACATTTTTTGCACCTAAATATTCAAAGGCTTTTTTATATTCTGGGCCAACAATTTGTGGGATCTGGGAAGCAGTCGCTAAAATTTCTATTACAGAATCGTTTTTAAATTTAGATTCATCTATAATTTTGCGTAAAATACCACGTTCAAAAAAATTGAGATTTTGTTCTACGTTTTGTTCGAAATCTACTTCTGCGAAACTTCCTTTGTTGACTGCGCCACCAATGACGATTAATTTTCCCTTTGGATTCATGACAGCAAATTTAATTAATTTTAGAAAAAGATTTGTTTAAAACTCGTAAATATTAGTATAAATATCACATTTTTCAAATTTTCAATATTTCCGTAACATTAGTACATAATTTTTATAAAAACACTGTTTCGTTTTTCAAAGCTTTACACTATATTTGAAAATAAATAATCATTAATATTCTAAAAGCGATATATTTCCCATGAAAATTGAAAAAATCCAAGTTTTAAGAGGTCCAAATATTTGGAGTATCCGACGCCCTAAACTCATCCAAATGCGCTTGGATTTGGAAGAATTGGAAGATTTTCCCACCAATAAAATTGAAGGTTTTCGGGAAAGGATTGAAGCCCTAATTCCTTCGTTAATTACACATAGATGTTCTGAAGGCGTAGAAGGTGGTTTTTTTTCAAGAATAGAAATGGGAACTTGGATGGGGCATGTGATTGAACATATTGCTTTGGAAATCCAAACTTTAGCAGGCATGGATACTGGTTTTGGAAGAACTCGCGAAACAAAAACAAAAGGTGTTTACAATGTAGTTTTTAGTTATTTAGAAGCGAGAGCGGGTGTTTTTGCGGCGGAAGAATCCGTAAAGATAGCAGAAGCGCTTATCGAGGCGAAAGAGTACGATATTGATGCTTGCATTCATAAATTAAAAGAAATAAGAGAACGCGAAAGATTGGGGCCATCCACAGGAAGTATTGTGGAAGAAGCGGTTTCTAGAAATATCCCTTGGATCAGACTGGGTAGAAATTCTTTGGTGCAACTAGGTTATGGCAAAAATCAGCAAAGGTTTCAAGCGACTATTACAGGTCTTACAAGTTCTATAGCAGTTGATATTGCTTGTAATAAAGAACTTACAAAAAATATGTTGGATGAAGCAGCCATTCCAGTTCCTACAGGAGATTTGGTTGTGGATCAAGAAGATTTAGAAAGGGTAATAAAAAAAATTGGCTACCCAATTGTGATTAAACCTTTAGATGGAAATCACGGAAAAGGCTCTTCTATTAACGTCAACGATTTTGAAACGGCAAAAGTGGGCTTAGAACACGCACAGCAATACGGCCGAAAGGTTATCGTTGAAAAATACATCACAGGTTACGATTTTAGAATTTTAGTGATCAATCATAAAATGGTTGCCGCTGCAAGGCGCGTTCCTGCACATATTGTAGGTGATGGCACAAAAAATATTCAAGAATTAATAGATCTAGAAAACACAGATCCACGCAGAGGCTATGGTCACGAAAATGTTTTAACAGAAATTTTAGTTGAAAAAGATACCAAAGAACTTTTAGAAAAATTGAATTACACCCTTGAAACAGTTCCTCAAAAAGGTGAAATAATTTATTTAAAATCTACTGCAAACCTTTCTACTGGCGGAACTTCTATCGATGTTACCGAAATGGTGCATCCCGAAAATATTATGATGGCGGAAAGAATTTCAAGAATTATAGGTTTGGATGTTTGTGGAATTGATATTATGGCAGAAAATCTAACGCAACCCTTGAAAGACAGTGGCGGCGCAGTTTTAGAAGTAAATGCCGCGCCAGGTTTTAGAATGCATTTGGCGCCGTCTGAAGGTTTACCAAGAAATGTTGCCGCACCAATTGTGGATATGCTTTACCCGCAAGGCAAAGAATTTAGAATACCGATTATTGCAGTAACTGGGACAAACGGAAAAACTACAACGACCAGAATAATCTCCCATATTGTAAAAAATAATGGCTACAGAGTCGGTTTTACGACGTCTGACGGTATTTATATCCAAAATACAATGTTGAGCAAAGGTGATACAACTGGCCCAATTTCGGCAGAATTTGTGCTGAAAGATCCAACCGTTGAGTTTGCGGTTTTGGAAACTGCTCGCGGCGGTATTTTGCGTTCTGGTTTAGGATTTAACACTTGTGATATCGGGGTTTTGACTAATATTAAAGAAGACCATTTGGGTTTAAATGATATTCATTCGTTGAAAGATTTAACCAAAGTAAAGAGGGTTGTTTTAGATAGTATAAAAAAATCTGGATGGGCGGTTTTAAATGCAGATGATGAGTATTCTATGAAAATTGCGACAGATTTACATTGCAAAGTCGCGCTTTTTAGTTTAGATGAAAAAAATCCGCATATTAAGAAAGCCGCAAAAGAAGGGAAAACAACTTGCGTTTACGAAGAGGGCTTTATCACGATCAAAAAAGGCGACTGGAAAATTAGAATTGAACGCGCCATTTTAGTGCCAATCACGATGGAAGGAAAGGCTAAATTTATGATTTCTAATGTTTTGGCAGCGACCTTGGCTTGTTTTCTTTATGGTTTTAAAATAGAAGATATTTCTTTGGCCTTAAAGACTTTCGTGCCAAGTGCAGAACTTACACCGGGAAGATTAAATGTATTTAATTTCAAAAAGTTTAAAGTTTTAATAGATTTTGCTCATAATCCTGCAGGTTATGAGGCCATCGAAGACTATTTGAAATCTGTAGATGCCACCAAAAAAATAGGCATAATTTCTGGCGTGGGTGATAGGAGAGATGAAGACATCCGCGAATGTGGGAAAATTGCAGGGAGAATGTTTGACAATATAATAATCAGAAATGAAAAACATTTACGCGGAAGAGCCGAAGAAGAAATAAATGCTTTAATCATCGATGGGATAAATAGTTCTGGTAGAGAAGTATCCTACGAAATCATCCCTGTTGAAATTGAAGCCTTAAAACACGCGATGAGCATGGCAGAAGAAGGCACTTATATCACGGCTTTGAGCGATGTGGTATCAAATGCGATTGAATTGGTGCAACAATATCAGTTGAAGGAAATGCAGGAAACGCAGGGTTAGAGTTAAAAATTAAAAGCCGTTTCGAGGATTATCGGAACGGCTTATTTTTATATAATTTTCTTTAATTATTTATTAATTTGGTATAAATTTTCTAAAAATTCAATTTTCTTATCTTCCGGCCAAATATCTGTATAGATAAGTAAATTGATAAAATTGTTTGCCACAGAACCAAGAAGAAATACATTATCTGATTTTTTATCATTGTATTTCCAAATAATGTATTTTTTTTCAGAATTTTCCTTAAGTTTTTCAGTATCAATATTATTTGATTTAATATAATCTGAATCCCATTTATAAAATTCTTGCACATTTTCAAAGTCAGATTTTTCCTTTTGATAGAAAGGGTAAGCGTTCTTAGGATTTTTCGCAATTGCAATAATTATTCCTTCTTTGTTTTTAAAAAATATTTGCCCAGAATCATCACTTTTATTTAATTTCTCCCACTTTCCAGGTATTTTTACGTTTCCTGTATTTGTATTTGCATTGGTGAAATCATCCAAATCTTGGCTTAAAATAATATTAGGCAAGAAAAAAAGTAGGGCTAAGAAGATATTTATTTTCATTTTTTTTGAGTGTAAATATTTTTAAATCCACAGTAAAAAACGCATTAGACTTTCATTACAAATTGCCGTCTATTTTACCAATAAATAAACCCCAACGCCAACTGCAATATAAGAAATTACCGTAAGGAAATTTGAGCGACTATCTGAAAATTTGCGCTCTCTAACGTTGGTAATTTGGTTGGCTGCAAAATTCTTTCTGATGTCTTTTTTTAAATTTATTTGAGCAGAGAGAGAATCTTTGTCCCATTTTAAGGCTTTTATTAAGTAAGTTTTATTATTGACATCAATTTTGTAAATATTATTTGGCTTCAATTGTTCCTGAATTGTA
Source organism: Halpernia humi (assembly GCF_900108025.1). Taxonomy (GTDB): domain Bacteria; phylum Bacteroidota; class Bacteroidia; order Flavobacteriales; family Weeksellaceae; genus Halpernia; species Halpernia humi. The sequence continues at coordinate 669,411 of NZ_FNUS01000001.1, read as the reverse complement.
AGTGGCTTTTCTCCTTTTTTTATTTCTTCAGGTCTATAAACATAGCAACTATTCAAAATAAAAGTACATAAAATTAACAAAAAAACGGATATTTTCATTTTAAATAAAATTCAGAATTAGATGTAGCAAATGTAAATTAACCAAAATTGAAATAAGAAAAAATTGAGTTTGTTGTTCTAATCTTCAGCAAAAAACGCATTAGAACTTCCAATCCAGATGGCGTCTTTTTTATTAAAATCTACGTTTACCATCGCGGCTTTCGTCATTCTCACAAGATTGTCCATTAAAATTGGTTCGGCTTCATCTTCTTTCCATAAGTATAAAAGTCGAACTTCTGCTTTAGAAAAATCGCCATTAATGTCTTTAAATAAAGGTTCGTAAGTTACTTTTCTTTGTAAAATATAATTTTCTTTATCAGAAATTTTATCGATCACTTCTTGCGTTGGATTTAGATTTACACCTGCGCCAGCAAAAGAAAATAATGGTTTCAATACAAAATTTTCTAAATTTTCATCCGTTGGAAATTCATTTAAAAAATAACTTTTTGGTACGTATGCATGTACTAATTTTGGCAAAATGTATTTAGAAATTTTAAAAAACCAATTCGGATGCGTGATCCATTTTACATCGACTTCTTCACGGAAATCAAATTCGGTTTTTAAGTCTGGAAGATTTTCTAATTCATCAAAAATAACGCGGTTATAAATACGATTAATCGGGATTAATTTTCCATCATTTTCGTAAAATAATTTTTTGCCTTCTTTTTTAATCTTTGTTAAACAAACCGTTTTAATTCCTAAAAATTTCTCTGTTAATGCAAAGTCAACTGCGGTTTTTTGTTTTTCGGGATAAATTTCTAATAAGATTACATTTTCAGAATTTTCGTCGCCAACAATGACATCTTTTAAAATCTGCACATAATCTACCTTGCTCGGCGGATTTTTTACGTCTTTTAAAAAAGGATACACTTCCGTCACAATATCATCATATACTTTTTGAAAAGCATACAATGTTGGGAAGGCTTGTAATTCAATTAATTGAGGAGCGATTTCGCCATCATTTGTTTTACAAATACCAAAATCTATGGCTAAAAAATGTGGTTTTGCGGTATCATTTGGAACACGGCAACTATCTGGAATGGCTTTATCCAATTCTTCTGGCGACATCTTTTTTACCTGTGAAATGATGGATTTTGATGCATCTAATAATTTTTCCTGAAAGGATTTAGGTAAAAAAATCGGACTTTCTGATAAGCGAAAAGCGACATCTATGCCAGATTTTTCATTTAAAAGTTGATGAACTTCGGCATATTTTTCTGCTGTAAATTCCAAATTGAATTGGTCTCTGTATTTTTTTATCATAATAAATTTAGCAAAGGCTAACTTCTTTTAAAATTTGTTGGGATGCAAAATTGAGGAATCTTGGTAAAATCTGGGCTTGTGTTAAAATAATTTTATCTTCATCATTCATCCTGTCGATAGTTTCTAAGTATTTTTCCATGCCGTAATTATCAATCATGGCTTTTCTGTTGGTTTCATCTTTCAAATTTTCCATCATTCCGAATGGGTCTGCTTCTGGATGAAATTGCGTACCAAAAATTTCTTCTGAAAATTTAACGGCCATTATAGCGCGTTCACGATGAATGTGTGGCCGCATTTTTTCTAAAGCCATTATTTCCATTCCGAGTTCTTCAAAGCGTTCCACATTGGGCTCGATAAATTGATAGGCGCGGGAATCTACGGCGTAGAAAGGATTTGGTAAATTTTCAAAAAGAAAATATTTTTTTGCTTCGTCGGTTTTATGAATTGGCATAACGCCGAAAGAATAAGAATTTCTCTTGCAAATATTTCCTAAAGACCAATGAATACAAGCAATCTGGAAAGAATGACAAATTAAAAAGGCATATTTTTTCTGCTCATTTTTTTTATTATGATTCCAAAGTTCATCTAGAAAAGTTGAATATTTGGCTTCCCATTCGTAACCTTCTTTGTGCGGATTTCCTGGTCCACCAGAAGAAAGAAAAATGTCGAAATCTTTTACATTAGGCATTTCATTTTTGTAGCGAACATCAAAATAAGTGATGTTTACGGTGTTTTCATTATATTCTTTGAAGCGTTCGGATATTTCTTTTATATTTCGCATCCCTTGGTTTACATGATTGTAATTCATATCCAAAAGTGCGATTCTAATCTCTTTCATAAATCTCTAATTTTAAAGCACAAAAGTACTAATATTTAAATTTTTATAAATTAATTCCATGTTCAGTTTCAGTAATCATATAATCAACGACTTTTTCTAAACTACCAGTTTCTTTGAATATGCGCAATTGACGGTCTGCGCCACTGCCATTTTTCATAATTTCCCAAGCGTATTCTACTTCTTTTCTGCAGTCTAATTCGTCCACAACATCATCAATAAATTCTAGTAATTCTTTAAGTAAATCAACGTATGGAATTTGCTCTTCTTTACCGAAATCAATTAAAAGAGCGTTAATTCCGTCTTTTGCGGCGCGCCATTTATTTTCATTTAATAGTAATCTTCGATAGGAGCGAAAACTTAAATTTTGCTGATGAAGTTTGTATATTTTTGCTACTAAACATTGCATAATCGCTGCGAGGCAAACGGTTTCGTCTAATCGCATCGGCATATCACAAATACGGAATTCTATGGTTGGGTAAAATGGATGTACTCGCAAATCCCACCAAATTTTCTTTGCGTTATCAATAGTTCCTGTTTTTACTAAAAGTTCTACATAACTATCAAATTCACCTAAACTATTGAAAAAACTAGGAATTCCGGTTCTTGGGAATTTTACAAAAACCTCTTGACGGTAAGATTTAAAGCCCGTATTTCTGCCAATCCAAAAGGGTGAATTGGTAGAAAGCGCGTAAACGTGAGGTAAGAAATACCGCATTACATTTTGAATTCTCACGCCTTCCTCTCGGTTTGGAATTCCTACGTGAACGTGCAGACCGAAAATTAAATTTCCACGTGCCACATCGCCCATATCGCTTACTATTTTGCTATATCTGTCTTGCTGCGTTATAGTATTGTTTTTCCAATTAGAAAATGGATGAGTTCCTCCACCAGCAACGCGCAAATTTTGTTCGTGTGCAGTTTTTATTAAATGTCGGCGCAAGTCCGTCAGTTCTTGTCTTGCTTGCTTGATATTTTGGCAAATACCCGTTTCCATTTCTACCATAGATTCGTGCATTTCGTGTTTTAAATTTTCACTTAAAACTGCTTTGCCGCCTTCAATAATTTTAGAAACGTGGGAAACCAGATCGCGGGTTTCAAGATCAATAATCTGATATTCCTCTTCGATACCGATTGTGAATATATGATTCATATTTGTGTTTTTTAATTATTCACCTTACATTTTTTTCTATTTAATAGAATTTTTTACAAAATTACCCCATGAAATATTGACTTTTCCTGGCACGTATTCTTTTGCTTTTTCGATGGCTAATTTTGCTGAATGCTCCACAATCCAAGCGAAATTTTCTTCGCCAACTGAGTTTTTATCTGCATCTGGCGCAGGATTACAGAAATCTATTGCGTAAGGAATGCCGTCTTTTACTGCAAATTCTACAGTATTAAAATCGTATCCCAAATGTTCATTCATTTTTATCGTATAATCGTGGATTACTTTTAGAATGTCTTCTAATTTTTTACCAGAATATTTAGATTCCGTCACATATCTCAAATGATGCGGATTTCTTGGTTCATAAGGCATGATATGAACATATTTTTGACCTAAACAATAAACACGGTAATAGTCATCAAACACAATTTCTTCTTGTAGCATCATTACCAATTGCTCGGTTTCGCCTAATTTTTCCCACATATCTTCTGGGCTTTCTACGCGGTACACGTTTTTCCAACCGCCACCATCATGTGGTTTCATATACGCGGGAAATCCGATGTATTCAAAAATATATTCCCAATCTAAAGGAAATTTTAAATTTCTAAAAGAGGTTTCAGAAGTGTTCGTCGGCCGATCATTTGATGGCAGAAGAACGGTGTTTGGAAGCGGAATTCCAATTTTTGTCATTAATGCATTATTTAGAAATTTCTCATCTGCGCTCCACCAAAAAGGATTGTTAATGACATAAGTTCCGCTTACGGCAGCATTTTTTAGATAGGCTCTGTAAAATGGAACATCTTGCGAAATACGGTCAATTATCACGGCATAACCAGAATCTGCGCCTTGTTCTAATTTATCAATCGTTACGGCTTCTGCAACGATTTCACCATTTCCCATTTCATTTACTTTATCTATAAAAGCCCACGGAAATGTATCTTCCATCCCGAATAAAATTCCGACTTTTTTCACTGTTTTATCTTCATTTTTAGCCATAATGTTTTTTGTTTATGTTTTATTAATATTGTTGTGTTTTGTTAGAAAAATCTCCCGATAAATATTGGGAAAACCATGCGCCAAAGTGGCCAGTCGTGGTTGATCCATTTTTGCTCATCATACCAATGGTTTATGCCTTTTTGGGCTAAAATAACTGCCATTTCTTTTGTTTGAGCCAAGCATATATCTTGGTCTGAAGTGCTTAAAACAATGTGCATGTGTTTATACTTCCAGGCCTCATCATTTTTTACAAATTCTCTCGGACAATTAAAATAGACTTTATCACTTTCAAAGCCGTCCATAAAATCTCTGATGGTGAATGCACCAGAAAGGCAAAATAAATGCGACACTACATCTGGAAACCTAAAAGCAAAGTTCGCGGCGTGATAGCCACCAAAACTTGCGCCTGCAACTGCAACACGATGTGTTTGATGTATTTTTTGAATATAAGGAATAAATTCTTGAATTAAAAATTGAACATATAAATCATATCTTCTAATTCGTTCTTCTGGCGAAACGGATTTATTATAAAGGCTTATTTCATCAATTGTTTCTATGTTGAATAATTTTACTTTTCCTTGATCCACAAACCAATCAATGCTGCCATTCAAATGGAAGTCATGATTTTGCGTGTATTGTCCTTTTGAGGTAGGAAACATAATAATCGGATAGCCGAAATGTCCCGTGACTTCTACCTTTAAACTTTTACCCAAAATATGGGAATAATAATCTGTGTGCTCTATTTTTGGCATATATTTTATTTAATTTTTTAACTGGTTGGTTTAGATTGTGGCGGGATAATATTTAGCACGTGATCAATAATTTTTTCTGTCGCTTCATCTAATTTTTTTTGAATGATTTCTTCTTTGTCAGATTTATATACGATTCCGATATGATAGTCTAAATCTTTAAATTTATACACCTCATCACATTGAAATTCTGTAATATCTGGATTTTTTTCCTTTGCTAATGAAACAATTAAGCCTGCGTAAAAACCCGTCGGTTTTGGTACTTCATATTTTGTATTTCGTAATAAAGCCGTTTCAATTTTTGCCCATTCGTGCCAAATATTTATAGAACTAGATGCTTCAATTAGATCTGGAATATGCGCACCGCCGACTCTGGAAGAAGTTTCCAAAAAGTACCATTTTCCATCATCTCCCAAAATAAATTCGGTATGCGTGGCGCCATTTTTTAAACCAAAATTTTCTAAAACTTTTCTGTTTTCTATTTCTAGATTTTTAAAATGATCAGAATATCGGCCTAAAGTTCGGGTTCTGAAAACACCACCATCGTGTGCGACATTCATCGGTGGAGAAAGGTATTGTGCGGCAGAAGTAAATACAATTTCTTTATTATACACCAAACTATCCACATGAAAAACACGGCCTGGCTTGTAAGTTTCTAAAAGAAAAAGATAGCGTTCTTCTTTTAATTTATCTAATGCTTCCCACAATTCTTTTTTAGAATTAATTTTTTGAATACCACTAGCAGAGGCTTCAGACCGAGGTTTTAAAACCCAAGGCGCAGGATTTTTATCACAAAAATCAGTTAATTTAACATCGTTAAAAACGGAGCAAAATTCAGGTACATTTATGCCAGAATCTTTTGCCATTTGGCGCATGGCAAGTTTATCTCGAAAATACCGATGTGTGGTTTGCCCCATCCCAGGAATTCTGAAAGTTTCGCGAAGCATTGCTGCTTTTTCTACATCATAATCATCTAGTGCGACTACAGCATCTATTTGGTGAATTTTCATTAGATGGCTAAAGCCTTGCACCAAATGCTCGAGATTCCAAATCGCTGGTTTTATTTCTGGCATATAGTAAACCTCATCAATAGAATCCCACGGCCATTTTCTATTTTTTAAATTTTCGGACGTGATGAGAATGACTTTGTTGCCCAAATGTTTTAATTCTTCCAAAAACTCACTGCCTTTATAGTAACAAGATATGCAAACAAATGTATTCTCCATTGTAATAATTTTTATACTACTACAATTTTAAATTATTTTAAATTAAAATGCAACTATTTAAAGGGTTTTTTATTGAAAATTCAAAGAATCTGTGTATTCTCTAAATTTCGTTATTTGCAAATTTTTTCGATATAATTTATCAACAATTGAACGCCGTATCCGGTTGCCGCATATTCTTTTGCATAATTTACTTTTCCGAAAGCAACGCCTGCGATGTCTAAATGCGCCCAATTCGGATGCTTTTCTATAAATTCTTCTAAAAATTTTGCAGCCGTAATACAGCCACCAACGGGCGATGACGGTAAATTTTTAATATCCGCGACATCTGTGGAAAGCATTTCTCGCCAAACGTCCCACATCGGTAAATTCCATAATTTTTGGTTGGTTGAAATACCAGATTTTTCCAGATTTTTTATCAAATCTTCATTATTTCCAAAAAGTGCGCCTGCCGTATTTCCTAGAAGTCGAACGGCACTTCCCGTTAAAGTGGCCAAATCTATCAAAATATCGGGCTTATAATTTTTCACCATATAAGATAGTCCGTCTGCTAATGTCATTCTTCCTTCTGCATCGGTATCAATAACTTCGATAGTTTTCCCGTTGTAGGCTTTTATGACGTCGCTCGGCAAATAAGACTTGTTAGAAACCGCATTGTCTGTGATTGGTAAAATGACGGTAATATTGATTGGTAATTTTCTTTCTGCAACGGTAATTATAGTGCCGATAACTGCCGTTGCGCCGCCCATATCGCTTTTCATGTAGTGTAAATTTGCATTGCCTTTAATGGAAATTCCACCGGTGTCAAAAACCACACATTTTCCTACTAAACCGAGGTTTTTTTCTGCATTAGTAGATTTATATTTAATGATACAAAATGCCGCTTCTTCCGCGCTACCTTGGTTCACAGAAAGATAAGCATTTAAGCCCTTTTCTTCACATTGTTTTCTATTAAATATTTCCAGTTCAAGCCCATATTTCTCGGCTAAAGTTTTTAAATAATTAGTAATCATCGGTGCTCGCTTAAAGTTGGCTGGTTTATTCAGCCAATCCATACACGCGAATTGTCCTTTGCAAAGCGCAGCTGTTTCCGATGCAATTTTACTAAGATCTTCAGTTGAAAAATTTTTGATAATTAAATTAAATCCGTCTTGCCAGAATGGATGTTCAGAATTAAAAGGGTAGTTGTAGGTGCCTAGAAATAGTCCTTTTATCAATTCATAAGTTTGATTAAAATTCAATCCTTCGGAAATAATTTCAGTGCTTGTTGCCTGCAAGTTTTTCTTTTGAGATTGCGCAAAATAATTTCCAATTTCTTGATAATCTACATCTTCAGAAAGCGTTCCAGTTCCAATTATATAAACTGTAGAATTATCTTTATTAATTGCAAAAATTTCTTTCTTTTTTCCTGAAAAGAAATGCCCAGTATTTTTCGGATAATTTTCTTGTTCGCTTTCCCAATCTTTTTCTGAAATAAAATGGAATTTTTGGGAAACTTGGTTTTCAGATTCTGGATATATTTTTATCATTTTAATTTTACTTTTTAATTTTTTTTGTGGGATCTACCAATAAATCATAATACAGCCATTCCACAGCGCGTGGAAATTCTTGCGACCAATAAAACTCCTGATGTTGCCCATCGGGATTAATATTAATTTTAGTTTCAAAATCATAAACTTTATCAATTTCTAATTGATTTAATGACTTGGAAAATTTATTTATTCTTTTTACCATTTTTGATCCCTCTTTTCCGCCACCGTACAAATAGATTTTCATCTTATAAGGATGTTTAAAGTTCAACATCGGGAAATTATTTTGTGGTTCTACCCAAAGTGACGGCGAAAAAAGCATTAATTTAGAATAAACTTCGGGGTAGAGAAAGCCACTATAAATACTGATTAACGCACCCAAAGAACTACCGCCAATTCCTGTATTATCGCGGTCTTTTTTAGTGCGGTATTTTTCGTCTACAAAAGGCTTCAAAGTATCGGTAATAAAGCGAATATATTTTTTGCCTTCTGCATTTTTTATGACAGTGTCATTATCAAAAATATATTCTTTTATGCGCTCTTCGTGGCCGTGTTCTATGGCGATAACTATCACGTCTCCACGATTGTATTCTGCTAAAAGAGCTAATTTTTTATCAATTTCCCAGTTGCCATATTCTGCACCTTCATTAAATAAATTTTGGGCATCTTGTAGATACAAAACGGGGTAGGTTTTGGTAGAAGTATAGTAATCATAAGGCAAAAGTGCCCAGACCTTTCGGTATTTTTCTAGTTGCGGAATATAGAATTTTTCTGAAATCACTTCTGCAATTGGGAAAAATTCATCTTTAAAAGGCCCCCAATTCAATCGCCATTTCTGCACGAAATCATTTGTTTTTGCTTTAGATTTTGCAATTTTTCGATTGGGCATTATATTGCCGTACTTATCTATTTCTACGCTTTCCCAGCCACCTTTTGTGTATTTATATTCTATTTTATCGGGTAAAACTTCGTCATTTACCACAATTTCATATTTGGATTCTTCTACTTTATGGAGTTTATAATTGTCGTCTTTGGGGTTCCATTTGTTGAAATTTCCTGTAAGATAGATGGATCGGCCATCTTCTTCAGAAGTTTCTAAATTAAATTTCATTCTCTACTTTTTTCATTGTATTCAGTTTCATCGGCTAAATTTAAAGAAAATATCTTTTGCTAAAAGTAGTTTTTCTGAAAACATCAATTTTTTATTTAATATTTTTTGTCTCATTTAGATGAAATAAGAATAATATTCCCTAATTTGGTCTAAATATTTACAAAAACATTCCATAAACTAATTCATATGCAAGAAGTAGCGCCGTTTTCACTTTTCACGGAACATGATATTTATTTGTTTAAAGAAGGACAACATTTTAGATTATACGAAAAATTTGGTTCTCACGAGGCAGAATTGAACGGTGTAAAAGGGATTTATTTTGCTGTTTGGGCGCCTTACGCAAAGTTAGTTACTGTTATTGGGAATTTTAACCAATGGAATTCTTATAGCCATCCTTTGTTTCCCCGGTGGGATCAATCGGGGATTTGGGAAGGTTTTATACCAGAAGTAAATTTGCAAACCACTTATAAATATGGTATTTTAACAAAGAACAATATTTTGCTAGAAAAAAGTGATCCTTTTGCATTTAGTATGGAACAAAGTGCTCAAGCAGCCTCTGTTGTAACTTCCACTTGGTTTGAATGGAAGGATGAAGATTGGCAAAAAAATAGACATAAAAACAATTCACTTTCCGCGCCATTATCCGTCTATGAAATGCATCTCGGTTCTTGGATGCGCGGAACAGATGAACCAGAAAAGTTTTTTTCTTATAGAGAAATAGCTGAAAAATTAGTTCCTTACTTAAAAGAAATGAATTTTACGCACGTAGAATTTATGCCGGTAATGGAATTTCCGTACGACCCGAGTTGGGGCTATCAAATCACAGGATTTTATTCTGCAAATTCTCGCTTTGGATCGCCACAAGATTTGATGTTTTTAATTGATGAATTGCATAAAAATAATATCGGTGTTTTTTTAGATTGGGTACCATCACATTTCCCAGGAGACGCAAACGGATTGCATTGTTTTGATGGAACTTATTTATATGAACATGAAGATCCAAGAAAAGGCTTTCACCCAGAATGGAAATCTTATATTTTTAATTATGGACGCCCTGAAGTAAAATCTTTTTTAATTTCAAACGCTATTTTTTGGCTAGATCGTTTTCATGCGGATGGATTGCGTGTAGATGCCGTAACTTCTATGCTATATTTAGATTACGCTAGAAATGAAGGCGAATGGGAACCCAATATTTTTGGTGGAAATGTAAATTTAGAAGCCAAAAAATTTCTACAAGATTTTAATACGGCTGTTTATAAAGACTTTCCAGATATTATTACAATCGCCGAAGAAAGTTCAGATTTTCCGCTTTTAACTAAACCAGTTCATCATGGTGGCATTGGTTTTGGCATGAAATGGATGATGGGTTGGATGCACGATACTTTGAAATATTTTAAAAACGATCCCATTTACAGAAGATCAGACCATCATAAACTTACTTTTGCTTCTATGTATATGTATAATGAAAATTATATGTTGCCACTTTCTCATGATGAAGTAGTGCATGGAAAAAGTAGTTTAATATATAAAATGCCAGGAGACGAATGGCAAAAGTTTGCAAACTTACGCGCGCTTTTTGGCTATATGTACACGCATCCGGGCGCAAAGTTGCTCTTTATGGGGAACGAATTTGGCCAAACCAATGAATGGAATTTCACACAATCTCTAGATTGGCATTTGCTCGAACACAAGGTTCATAAAGGTTTGCAAAATTTTGTAAAAGAATTAAATTTATTATATAAAACCCAACCAGCACTTTATGAAAATCAGTTTGATGTTACAGGTTTTGAATGGGTTGAAGCGAATGACGAAGACAATTCTATTTATATTTATTTAAGAAAATCTAAACACGACAAAGAAGTCATTATGGTGGTTTTAAATTTAACACCACGTGTTTTTGATTATAAAATTGGTGTGAACGAAGGCACTTCTTGGGAGGTTATTTTAAACTCTGATGATGAAAAATATGGTGGAAGCGGAGTAGAAGCCGAAATTGTAGATGAAGAAGATGAACATTGGATGAACCGCGCAAATGCTATTATTTTAAAATTACCTGCTTTGTCTGTAATAATTTTAAAACAGAAAAAATTACTAAAAAAACCACCTAAAAAAAATGTAAATATCAAAAAAGAATTATTAAAGACAAAAACACCAGAAAACCCAAAAAATAAATAATTTATGACGATTTATCATCTTTCAATGGAATGTTATCCAGTGGCGAAAGTCGGTGGATTGGCTGATGTTGTGGGCGCTTTGCCGAAATATCAAAATAAAATAGAAGGCATTGATGCGAAAGTTGTGATGCCTTGGTACAATAAAAGTTTTTTTTACGACCACGAATTTGAAGTGGTTTTTGATGGATGGATTCACCAATCTTTTAATATGTACCAAGTTAAAGTGATGAAAGAAAAGCACAATTCTTTGGGTTTTGAATTGTATTTGGTAATGATTCCTGGGCTTTTAGATAGAAACGATGTTTACGGCTACTGGGATGAAAGTCAGCAATTTTTAGCATTTCAGCACGGCGTTTTGCATTGGTTGAGTGCAATGCAGATTCGGCCAGATATTTTGCATTGCCACGATTATCATACAGGTTTGGTGCCATTTATGATAGAAAATTGCCCAGATTTTTCTTATTTAAAAGGTGTGAAAACCATTGGTACCATCCACAATGGCGAATACCAAGGACAAATGAAATGGGAAATGAGCAATTACATTCCGCGTTTTGATGGATGGAAATGGGGGCTTTTGGATTGGGATGGCTACATCAATCCTTTGGCGTGTCTGTTGAAATGTTGCACTGCTTTCACAACCGTTTCTGGAGGATATTTGGAAGAATTATATCATGATTTTAAAGGTTTAGAAAGTTTGGTTCGAGCAGAGCACCAAAAAGCGCACGGCATTATAAATGGAATCGACACCGAAGTTTGGAATCCTAAAACCGACAAAATGTTGACTTATAATTTTAATTTAAAAAATGCTGTCACAGGAAAATTAAAGAATAAAAAAGCACTTTGTGAAGTGTATGGTTTGAATCCAGATTTGCCATTGTTTGGGTTTATTGGAAGGTTTGCCACCGAAAAAGGCGCAGATTTATTGCCAGAATTAGTACAAAGAGGTATTCAACAAATGCACGGTGCCTTCAATATTATTATTTTGGGTTCTGGAAACAGCCATCTGGAAGGCGAATTACAAAATTTGAATTATACTTTTACAAATTTTGCGTTAGATTTAGGCTATAAAGAATATCTTTCTCATCAAATTTATGCTTCTTCAGATTTTCTGCTAATGCCATCTCGTGTAGAACCTTGTGGCTTAAACCAAATGTATGCAATGAGGTATGGCACAATTCCTTTGGTGCGCTACATTGGAGGGCTAAAAGATACGGTTGAAGATATTTCTACTGGCGGTTGCGGAATTAATTTTGCCGAAGCAAGCGTAGATGCAATTATTCATAATATGGATCGTGCGATGCATATTTATAGCCAAAAAGATTTAATGAAAACCCTTGTTGAAGCCAACATGAAAAAAGATTTTTCTTGGGAAATTTCGGCCCAGAAATATATTGATTTATATCAAAATTAAAAATCAAATTATAACTATAATTTTTAAAATTATTAAAAAAAACATTTCTATTGTCTCAAAAAAATGTAACTTTATAACTAATTAATAATTTGAAGTTTATCTTTCTAAACTAAAATCAAAATTCAAAATCATTAAATTATATGAAACACCAAGTTATCTCCATTGTTTTAGGCGGTGGAAAAGGAAGCCGCTTATTTCCCCTCACATTTTCGCGTTCAAAGCCGGCTGTTCCAATTGCGGGTAAATACAGGTTGGTAGATATTCCTATTTCTAATTGCCTTAATTCTGGTTATAACAAAATATTAGTTTTAACGCAATATAATTCTGCATCTTTAAATTCTCATATCAAAAATTCTTACCATTTTGATATCTTCAGCAAGGGTTTTGTAGATATTTTAGCCGCCGAGCAAAATGTAGAAAATGAACAGTGGTACCAAGGAACTGCGGATGCCGTGAGACAGTCTATGAAGCATTTAGAAAAATATGATTATGATTATATTTTGATTCTTTCTGGTGACCAATTGTACCAAATGGATTTCCGTGAAATGATAGACTTTCATCGTGAAAATGAAGGTGATATTACTATTGCAACCATTCCGGTAAACTCAAAGGATGCAACCGGTTTTGGTATTTTAAAATCAGACGAAAAGGGAGAAATTACATCATTTATAGAAAAACCAAGCGAAGATATGCTTGGAGACTGGAAAAGTGAAGTTTCAGAAAAAAGCAAAGGTGCAGGTAAAGAATATTTAGCCTCAATGGGTATTTATGTGTTTTCGAAAAATGTTCTAAAAAATATGTTTAAAGAAGATGCTGGAGACGATTTTGGTGGGCAACTTATTCCAAATGCCATTGGCCATCACAAAGTATTAAGTTATCAATTTGATGGTTATTGGACAGACATAGGAACTATAGAATCATTCTTTGAAGCCAATATGGATCTTACACAAGAAATGCCTCAATTTAACCTGTTTTCATCCTCGCCAATTTATACCAGAGCGCGAATGTTACCGCCGTCTAAAGTAAACGGTTCTTTTGTGAGCAAAGCCATAATTGCCGATGGTTGCATTGTTTTGGCCGATAAAATTGAAAATTCAATCATAGGAAATCGCTGTCGTATAGAAAGAGGCACAAGTTTGAAAAATTGCTATATGATGGGAGCGGACTACTATGAAAGTAATGAAACAAAAATTGATAACATCAATAATAATATTCCAAATATGGGTATTGGCGAATATAGCCACATAGAAAATGCAATTCTTGATAAAAATTGCCATATCGGAAACCACGTGAAAATTATCGGCGGTAAACACATGCAAGATGGTGATTATGAAAATCATTCGGTAAAAGAAGGCATTGTTGTTGTTAAAAAAGGCGCTATAATTCCCGACGGAACGCAAATCTTTTAAACTGAAATTTTTAAAATGGACTAAATTTATTTTAGTCCATTTTTTTTTAAATCTCTACATTTGCAAAAATTTTTACTTTTAATTAGATTTATTTAAAATTTCTGCTGTATGCGTTTCTTAAAATTTACTATAATATTTGCTGTTTTAGCTTTCGGAATTTATTATATTTCAGCGTCTTATATGCAAGATAGTAAAACTTATACCTACCAAAAAGAAATAAATTATCCTATAGAAAAAGTATTTCCACAATATAATAATCTGCAAAATTTCAAAAACTGGAATTCCTTTTTTAAAGATCAAAAAAACCTTAAATATTCTTTTTTTACACCTTATGAAGGGCTAAATAGTACACTTTCTTGGGCTAATGAAAATGGCAAAAATGAGGGCGACCTCTCCATTAAATTTTCTGAACCAAACAAAGCCATAAGGTATTTTTGGTTTCGGCCTAATGAAAATTTTCCCACGGTGATTGAAGTGAAGTTTAAAAAAATTTCGACCGACAAAACGTCAATTTCATATCTGGTAAAAACACCAAAAGTTCCAGTTTTGTATCGTCCCTTTCATGTGGTTTCAGAAAAATTTTTCACAGAAAATATTAGTTCTAGTTTGGCTAATCTTTCTAATTTATTAAGTAATAAAGTAGATAAGGAAAAGCGATTAGCGCGCTTGAAATTTGATAGTGTAATGGTGGAAAACCAATCTAATGCCATACTTTTAGGTATTAATGTAAGTACCTCAAACAAAAAAGATGCACTTATAAAAAACATTGTTCTCAATTATAACAAAGTAAAAAATTACCTGCAAACTGATCTACAAAAAGAATCTGATGAATTTGGGTTTCCAATTATCATTACAGATCCTAATAATTTAAAAAGCAAAGATATTTCTTATTTCATTGGATTTCCACTTTCAAAAAAAGTGAATATCTCTGATAATAATTTTATTTATAGATATTTATCTACCCAAAAACAATTGGTTATCTATTACAAAGGTGATTATTTTGGTCGATTACGAGCCATTCAAAAATTAAATACTGAAGCCAAGAAGCAAGAATTGCGGACGGGTCAATTGCACGAAACATTTTTAGAAAATCCTTCAGAAACTGGTGAAGAAACCTTAAAATTAGCTTTAGAAATTTTGTGATTTAGCAGCAGTCTAACATTATTCTTAAGTACCAAAGTGTAATATTTTAATCCGAACAAAGTTGAGTTTAAGAATTGGTTAAAATTTATAATTTTTTCTATATTTTAAGGTATTTTTAACCCTTTTTTGCAACAGAATAATCACATATTTTTATTAAATTTGTAAATTAAAATAAGTATCAATAAAAAAACAGGTAATCTGTATCTAAATGGACAAATTTTCATTCCTGAATGCCTCACACGCTCAACTCATTGATGATCTCTATCAGCAATATCTCACTTTTCCAGATTCCGTAGAACCATCGTGGAAGTCTTTCTTCCAAGGCTTTGATTTTGCGTTGGAAAATTATTCCGATGAAATTACTTCTGAAAATAATACACCTTCAAATTATGTGGCGCAAAATTTCACTTCTGGTGAAATGCCAGAAGATATTAGAAAAGAATTCCTCGTAATCAACCTCATTGAGGCCTACAGAAGTAGAGGGCATTTATTTACAAAAACCAATCCTGTAAGAGAAAGAAGGCATTATTATCCCAATTTAGATATTGAGAATTTTGGCTTAAATTCTTCCGATTTACAGAAAGTTTTTAATTGTGCCACAGAAACAGGAATGAGCAAACCTGCCACTTTGCAGGAATTAATCAACCACCTAGAAAAGATATATTGTGATTCTATAGGTTTAGAATATATGCACATTCACAATGTAGAAGAAAAACAATATATCCGAGATTGGATTCAAATTAATGATAATCACGCCGATTTATCCAACGCTGAAAAAGTTGAAATTCTTAAAAAATTAAACCAAGCTGTTGCCTTTGAAAATTATTTGCATACAAAATTTGTAGGCCAAAAAAGATTTTCTTTGGAAGGTAATGAATCGCTAATTCCCGCTTTAGATCAACTGATTTCTAGAGCTTCAAAATTGGGTGTTAATGAAGTGGTTTTAGGAATGGCACATCGTGGGAGATTAAATGTTCTAACAAATATATTTCAGAAATCATCTAAACAAATATTTTCCGAATTTGAAGGAAAAGAATTTGAAGAAGATGTTTTTTCTGGGGATGTAAAATATCATTTAGGCGCATCAAAAAAAATTACAACCGAATCTGGTGAAGAGGTTAGAATAAATTTAACCCCAAATCCTTCGCATTTAGAAACAGTCGCTGCTTTGGTAGAAGGCATTTGCCGCGCAAAAGTAGATAATGACTTCAAAGGAGATTTCAGCCAAGTTTTACCAATAATAATTCATGGTGATGGCGCAATTGCAGGACAAGGAATCGTTTATGAAGTAGCGCAAATGATGAATTTGGATGGTTACAAAACGGGTGGTACGGTTCATATTGTTGTGAATAATCAAGTGTCATTCACCACCAACTATTTAGATGCTAGAAGTTCAACTTATTGCACAGATATTGCAAAAGTAACGGATTCTCCCGTGATGCACGTAAATGCCGATGACGTAGAAGCAGTGGTGCACGCTGTGAGATTCGCCGCAGATTTTCGTTCACAATTTGGAAAAGATGTTTATATCGACCTTTTAGGATATAGAAAATATGGTCACAATGAAGGAGATGAGCCACGATTTACCCAGCCGCAACTTTACAATCTTATTTCAAAACATCCGAACCCCAGAGAAATTTATAAAAATAAACTGATAGAGAATAAAACACTCTCTACTGAAGTTTTAGATAAAATGGAAAATGAGTTCAAATCCCTATTGGATGAGAATTTTGATGCGTCTAAACAAATTGAAAGAAATACGATGGACGTTTTCATGGAAGAAGATTGGAAGGATTTTCCTATGGACAAACCAGGCGATGTTTTGAAAGTTTATAATACTAAATTTAATATTGAAGAATTAAAAAAATTGGCCAGAGAAATTGCCACTTTACCCGAGGATAAAAAATTCATTAGAAAAATTTCGCGCTTGTTTGAAAATCGTTTGAAACAAGTCGAGACTGATACATTAGATTGGGCACAAGGTGAACTTTTGGCCTATGCAACACTTTTAGTGGAAGGCAATAATATTAGAATTTCTGGTGAAGACGTAGAAAGAGGGACATTCTCGCATCGGCATGCAGTTGTAAAAACCGAAGATGCTGAAGAAGAATATGTGCCACTAAAACATGTAACCGAAAAACAAAGATTTGATATTTTCAACTCCTTTTTATCAGAATACGCAGTTTTAGGTTTTGATTATGGATATGCAATGGTTTCTCCAAAGACTTTAACCATTTGGGAAGCCCAATTCGGGGATTTTGTAAATGGTGCACAAATTATTATCGACCAATATTTAGTAGCCGCAGAAGACAAATGGAAAAGCCAAAATGGTTTGGTAATGCTTTTGCCACACGGTTCTGAAGGACAAGGTGCAGAACATTCTTCTGCAAGATTAGAGCGCTTCCTTACATTAGCAGCCAATGAAAATATTATTGTCGCAAATTGTACAACGCCAGCAAATTACTTCCACTTATTAAGAAGACAGCAAAAATTTCCTTTTAGAAAACCTTTGGTAGTAATGACGCCAAAGTCGCTTTTGAGACACCCTAAAGTGGTTTCTACTTTTGAAGAAATGGCAAATGGTGAATTTCAACCAATTTTAGATGATGCTTCATCAAATGTAAATAAAGTAGAAAAATTAGTATTTTGCACAGGTAAAATTTATTATGATTTATTAGCCAAAAAAGAAGAAATAAATGATGAAAAAGTCGCTTTAGTTCGTATTGAGCAACTTTATCCTTTGCAAATGAATCATATTGAAGAAATTTTAGAAAAATATAAAAATAGAAAGGAATTTATCTGGGCGCAAGAAGAGCCAGAAAATATGGGTGCGTGGAGTTTTATGCTAAGACATTTCCGCGATCAAAATATTCAGGTGATTTCCCCTATTGCAAGTGGAAGCCCCGCACCAGGAAGCCATAAAAAGTTTGAAATTATGCAAAATGATATAATCAACCGTGTTTTTTCAACATCCGATGCACCAACCAAGAAGCCTTTAACTGCTTAATATTTTAAGTAATTAATATCAAATAATTAAAAACGATATCTAAAAAATAAACAAATGTCTATATTAGAAATGAAAGTGCCTTCGCCAGGCGAATCCATCACCGAAGTAGAAATCGCAAGTTGGCTTGTGAAAGACGGCGATTACGTAGAAAAAGACCAACCAATTGCAGAAGTAGATTCTGATAAAGCAACATTAGAATTGCCTGCAGAAGAAAGTGGCGTGATTACTTTGAAAGCCGAAGAAGGCGATGTAGTAGAAGTAGGGCAAGTGGTTTGTTTAATTGATAGAGATGCTGCTAAACCAAGCGGAGATGCAAAAACTGATGAAAAAGCACCTGAAGTAAAAGTGGAAGCACCAAAAGTTGAGGCGAAAAAACCTGAACCTGCAAAAGTTGAAAATACTTCTTATGCTGCAAATACACCTTCGCCTGCTGCAAGAAAAATATTAGATGAAAAAGGCATAAGTCCTGCGCAAGTTTCAGGAAGCGGAAGAGATGGTAGAATTACCAAAAATGATGCAGAACAAGCCTCAGTTGCGCCGATGGGTGTTTCTCATAACGGCGGTTCTAGAGGCTCTACAACTTCAAGATTATCAATGTTACGCAGAAAAGTAGCGGAAAGATTGGTGTCAGTTAAAAATGAAACAGCAATGTTGACTACTTTTAACGAAGTAGATATGAGCGAAATTTTCCGCATAAGAAAACAATATAAGGAAGAATTTGCCGCAAAACACGGCGTTGGTTTAGGTTTCATGTCTTTTTTTACAAAAGCAGTTGTAAGAGCCTTGCAAATGTACCCTGAAGTAAATTCAATGATAGATGGAAACCAAATGGTTTCTTACGATTTTTGTGATATTTCAATAGCGGTTTCTGGGCCGAAAGGTTTAATGGTTCCCGTGGTAAGAAATGCTGAAAATTTGTCATTTAGAAATATTGAAGCATCAATTAAAGATTTAGCAATAAAAGCAAGAGAAGGAAACATCACTGTTGATGAAATGACAGGCGGAACTTTTACGATAACCAATGGGGGAACTTTTGGCTCAATGCTTTCTACACCAATTATTAATCCACCACAATCTGCAATTTTAGGAATGCATAATATTTTGCAAAGACCTGTGGCTATTGATAATCAAGTAGTTATTCGTCCGATGATGTATGTTGCACTGTCTTATGACCACAGAATAATTGATGGAAAAGAATCTGTAGGATTTTTAGTAGCTGTGAAAGAGGGAATTGATAATCCTGTTGAGATTTTGATGAACGGCGACGAAAGAAAAGCACTGGAATTATAAAAATATATTTTTTTAATATATTTAAAATCCCAGTTTTTACTGGGATTTTTTGCTTAAAAAAGGCGGGATTTTTGCTATAATTTTTAAAAATACAAAAAATGTTTACTAAAACTACCCACGGAATTACCATCAATGTTCAGCCAGAATATGATGTGAAGAATAGTTTTCCCTCCGAAAATAGATTTGTGTTTCGGTATAATATCGAAATTATCAATAACTCAAACCTCAATATTAAAATTATGCGCCGTAAATGGACTATTTATGACGTGGGCTTTGGTTTTACCGAAGTTTTGGGCGATGGCGTGATTGGTTTAACGCCAACACTTTTAAGAGGAGAAACCTTCAATTATTTTAGTAACGTAGTGCTGCGTTCTGGCGTCGGAAATATGAACGGAATTTTCTTCATAAATAATATTTTGACAGATGAAGTTTTAGAATTAGAAATCCCAAAATTTAGTTTATTAGCCGAAGTTTTGAGCAATTAAAGTTTTAATTAATCAGCGAGAAATATCACAAAACTTTCAAATTTTTCTTAAAAACTTCTTTCACTTCATCATTTCTAGTAACAATTAATTTTTCAAAACCCAAAAGTGCAATTTTTGCACAAACTTCCGCATCAGCGCCTGCTCTGTGATGTTTAAATTTAATATTATGAAATTCTGCCAAAGAACTCAAACCATATTTGGGCAACATTTTCCAAGATTTTTTTGCAATAGAAATACTACATAAATAATTTAATTTTGGTTTAAAAAGACCATAATAATCCAAACAACTTCGTAAAACACCTGCGTCAAAACCTGCATTGTGAGCAAGCATTAAATTACCATACATCAATTCTTCCACTTCATACCAAATATCCGCGAACGTTGGTGCATCGGCAACTTCAGAAGGTTCAATTCCATGAACAGCCACATTATAAGGATTAAAATAAGGATAACTTGGCGGTTTTATAAGCCAATTTTTTGTTTCTACAATTTCGCCATTTTCTACGATGCAAATCCCCAATTCGCAGGCTGAATGTCTATCATTCGTTGCTGTTTCAAAATCTATGGCGCAAAAATCTATCATATTTTATTTAAAAAAATGTTTAAAAATAAGCCATTTACTTTGATAATATCTTTTTGTTTGATGATTTCCACGTCTTTTTAAAGTACCACTAATTTGACTGTAAAAGCCAAAATGTCCTTTCAAAACAGCCATTAAATGCGGAAAACCGTTTTTTAAACCTAAATAAATACCCGCAAAACCATCTAAAATTAATCTTAAAGGCAAAATCCAAAAGAGTGATTTCAATGGCAAATTTTTTAGCAGCATACTCAAATTATTTCTGAAATTTAGAAAAGTCTTTCGTGGCGATTGCTTATTTAAAGTACCACCGCCAACATGATAAACCGTAGATTTTCCGCAATAATAGATCTTTTTTCCAGCATTTATTAAGCGCCAACAAAGATCTATTTCTTCTTGATGCGCAAAAAAGCGTTCATCAAAACCATTCATTTTTCTAAATTCTTCTGCTCGTATGAAAAGCGCACAACCTGAAGCCCAAAAAATTTCTGCTTCATCGTCATATTGTCCTTCATCTTTTTCCAAATCTTCAAAAATTCTACCTCTGCAATATGGAAATCCCAGATTATCTATTAATCCGCCACCGGCACCTGCAAATTCAAAATAATTTTTCCTGTTAAAATCTAAAACTTTTGGTTGAATGGCGGCAATATTCGCATCCTTATTGAACAGATTTTCAATGGGTTGCAACCAATTGTCCGTCACTTCCACATCAGAATTTAATAAACAAAAAATATCACCTGAAATATGCTTTAAACCTTCGTTATAACCGCCCGCAAAACCTAAATTTTCTGAATTTTTAATGATAGAAATTGTAGGAAAATTTTTATATAAAAACTCAACAGAATCGTCGGTCGATGCATTATCAATTATAAAAATCTGCGCATTAGTTGAATTTTCTAATACATTAGGCAAAAATTTTTCTAGCCAAGATTTTCCATTCCAGTTTAAAATTACAATGCTGATTTTCATTTTCTTAAAACCAAATTATTTTTCAAATGTTTTAATTAAATGCGCATATTTCCATCTTCTATGAGACCAAAGCCAATTATCTGGTCTTTTGTTGATCGTGTTTTCTAGTAATTTATGAAATTTTTTTACGACTTCAAATTCTTGAAATTTTTCTCCATCTGCTTCAATTCTATAGTAATTGACTTGATAAAAGCCACGTTTCACCTTTTTCATTTCGCAATACACAAAAATCATATCCATTCGGGTGGCCAATTTATCGTATCCTATAAAAGCGGGCGTCGGTTGATTTAGAAAATTTATGCCAAAATTCACTTCGCTAGAATGCGGCGTTTGGTCTGCCACAAACATATAAACAGAATTTCCATCATTTGGATTTCGCAAAATATGCCGAATAACTTCTTTGGCTTCTATTGCTTTATTTCCAAATTTATTTCTAATAATTTTCACCTTATCTTCCCAAAAACTATTGTTTACTTTTCTGTAAACGGGATGACAACTTTCTTGCGGAATAATGGTTGCTAAAGGCGTTATCCATTCCCAATTAAAAACATGGCCAGCCAATAAAATCACGTTTTTTTTCTCTTCTTTCGCTTGTCGAAAAACATCTTGGTTCAAATGCTGCATTCGCACTCGTAATTCTCTGTCAGAGATGGTAAAAGATTTTATAGTTTCAGCCATATAATCTGAAAAATTTTTATAAAATTTTCGCCTTATGGTTTTAATTTCAGTATTTGATTTTTCAGGAAAAGCCGTCTTCAAATTTTTAGTAACGACCTTCTTGCGATATCCGACAACATAGTAACTTACGAAAAAGATGATATCTGCAAATAAATAAAGAATTCGCAATGGTAATCGGGAAATAAGTAAAATTATTTTAAATAGAAATTTCATAAGTATTTCGCAAAGTTAATCATTACACTTAAATTTTAATTATTAAAAATATATTATATTTACTAAAAAAAAATGAAAAAATTAAACTTACTGTTTTTCAGTTTTATATTTTGTGCCTTAGCAACTGTTTCTTGCAATAAAAGTAAAACAGAAATCGCAATCAATAAAATTGATAGTTCTGCAATTGTAAAGGACAGTGCCACAATTATGGCAGAAAAGGAAGCGGCTGCAAAAACTGAAATCGCTTCTTTACCAAAACCATATCACCCAGAAGATAATGCAGAAGAAAAAATTTCTGAAGCAGTTGCACTAGCAAAAAAAGAAAATAAAAACGTGATGATTCAGGCTGGCGGAAATTGGTGTATTTGGTGTTTGAGATTTAATAATTACGTGCAAACTACTCCAGAACTTAAAAATTTGGTTGATAAAAATTACGTTTATTACCATTTGAATTATTCACCAGAAGTGAAAAATGAAAAAGTTTTCGCAAAATACGGTGATCCAGGAAAAAAATTCGGTTATCCAGTTTTCATAGTTTTAGATCAAAATGGAAAGCAAATTCACACGCAAGACAGTTCAGTTTTGGAAAGTGGAAAAGGCTACAGTTTAGAAAAAGTAAAGAAATTCTTTTCAGATTTCGCACCGAAATCTTAGAAACAAAAAATCCCGAAATTATTTTTCGGGATTTTTATTTACATTAATTTTTTTATCCATTTCAATTTTTCCTTTGTGTAAGGCGGATATTTTAAATCTGGTTCGCCCCAAGTGGATTTAGACAAAACAGATTTTTGATGTGAAAAAGCATCAAATCCAAATTTCCCGTGATAATGTCCCATTCCAGAATTTCCAACACCGCCAAAAGGTAGATTATCATTTCCCAAATGCATCACCGTTTCATTGATGCAGCCGCCACCAAAAGAAATTCTTTGCGTAAAAAGTTCTTTTTCAGATTCATTATCGGTAAATAAATAAGCCGCCAAAGGTTTTTCATGGTCGGCAATTATTTCTAAAGCGTCTTCAAATTTTGTAAAAGTGAGAATGGGTAAGATTGGACCAAAAATTTCTTCCTTCATTACAGCATCTTCCCAAGTGACATTATCCATTAAAGTCGGTTCAATAAATCGTTTTGAAGCATCCGTTTTTCCACCATAAATTACTTTTTTAGCATCAATTAATTTTGTTAATCGTTCAAAATTTTTGTCATTAATAATTTGTGTGTATTGCTCAGAACCTTCATTGTATTGAAATTTTTCTAAATAATTTTTAATGTTATTAATCAACTCATCTTTCACAGAATTTTCAACTAAAATATAATCTGTGGCGACGCAGGTTTGTCCGGCATTCAAAAATTTCCCCCAAACAATTCGTTTTGCAGCAATATCTAAATTTGCTTTTTTTGAAACAATTGCGGGCGATTTTCCACCTAATTCTAAAGTAACAGGCGTGAGATTTTTGGCTGCGGCTTCATACACAATTTTGCCAACTGCTGTAGAACCGGTAAAAAATATTTTATCGAATCTTAGTTTTAATAATTCTGTAGTTTCCGGAACGCCGCCTTCCGCAACGAACAAATATTCTGACGGGAAATTTTCATTAATAATTTTTGCCATCGCATTAGAAGAATGAAATGAAATTTCGCTGGGTTTTAAAATGCAGGTATTTCCTGCCGCCATCGCAGCAACCATCGGCGAAAGAGACAATTGGTAGGGATAATTCCACGCACCAATGATGAAAGTATTTCCCAAAGGTTCAGGATAAATTTTACTGCTTCCAGGTAAATTTACAATATTTGTCCAGATGTTTTTTGGTTTTGAAAGTGCGTTTAAATTTTTAATATAATAATCAATATCTTTTTTCACGAAAGATATTTCCGTTAAAATTGTATCAAATTTAGATTTTCCGAAATCTTTGAAAATACCATCTAATAGAAGTTTTTCATTTTCAGAAAGCAATTTTTTTAATTTTTCTAAATTGTCTTTTCGGAACTTAATATCTTTTGTTTTTTGTGTTCTGAAAAATTTCTTTTGACTGTTTAATATTTCTTGAAAATTCATTTTTATTAATTTTATAAGTAAATTTAGTTTAAAACTAATTGTTAATTATCGACTGAGTATAAAATCTGCCGCTTTTTCACCAATCATAATGCATGCCGCGTTCGTGTTTCCTGAAATAATATCGGGCATTATCGAAGCATCTGCAACCCGAAGATTTTCAATGCCATGAACTTGTAGTTTGTCATTTACCACAGAATTTTCATCATTTCCCATTTTGCAAGTTCCCACAGGATGATAAAGCGTTTCCAGTGTTTTTTTGATATGTTCAACCAAGACTTCATCTGAAGCATTTCTTGGTGGCCAATTCATTTTTTTTGCTCTTACTTCATCAAAACTCGTAGAATCCATCACTGCCATTGCTTTTTTTAAACCTATCAATAAACGTTTGATGTCATTTTCTTTTGATAAAAAATTAGGTTGAATAATTGGCGCATCACGGCTGTCATTAGATTTTAAACCAATAAAACCAGAACTTTCAGGATGAAGTAAAATCGCTAAAATAGTGTAACCATTTGTCGTAGGAAGAGAAAATGGATTGTAAAGGTCTGCTTTATAATCATTTCCCATGTGTAAAGGTGAAAAATGAAACTGCAAATCTGGGATTTCTTTATCTTCTGAAGATTTTAAAAATGAAGTGGTCTCAATAATAGAATGATTGAGCAAAGATTCTTTTTTTCTAAAATATTGGAATAAATGATTAATAAACCCTGTTTTTTTAATAATATTATTTAAACCGTTTACCTTGCTAAAATCACTCGTTCCCGACCAAACGTGGTCTTTTAAATTTTCGCCAACTGCGGGCAAATATTTTATTAAAGCAATATTAAATTTTTTCAGTTCCTCTTTTGGACCAATTCCCGAAACTTTTAAAAGTTGCGGCGATTGAATTGCGCCTGCGCAAAGAATCACTTCTTTATTGCAAAATATTTTTTCTGAAGAATTTTTTCCTGTCCAAATTTCAACACCAATCGCTTTTCCGTTTTCAATTAAAATTTTTTTTACAAAAGTTTTAGTTTTTATTTCTAAATTTTTTCTTCTCAAAATTGGTTTCAAAAAGGCTTCAAAAGTACTTTGTCGAACATTTTTATCAATCGTGAATTGTAAAAAAGAAGTTCCTTCTTGTTCTGAGCCGTTGTAATCTTCATTAAAATTTAAACCATTTTCTTTGCATGCCTCGATGAAAGCATAAGTAGATTTGTGATATTCTTTTCTCAATGAAACATTTAATTCGCCATTTTTTCCATGGAACTTGTCATTAAAAGAATGGTTGTTTTCAGATTTTTTAAAATAGGGAAGAACAGATTGGTAATCCCAACTTATATTTCCCATTTTCGCCCAAGAATTATAATCTTTTGCATTTCCGCGCACATAAGCCATTGCATTTGTCGCGCTAGAACCGCCCAAAGATTTTCCTCTGGGAATAAAAATTTTTCGGTTATTCACGAACGTTTGAGGTTCCGTAGAAAACGCCCAATCCATTTTACGACGGTTCAACAAACTATACCAACCAGGAATTTTCGAGAAAAAACTCGGTTTTCCGCCGGCTTCGATTAGCAAAACAGAATTTTCAGGATTTTTGCTCAATCGATTTGCCAAAACACTTCCTGATGAACCTGCACCAATAATTATAAAATCTGGCTTCATTTTTTTAAACTAATTTTTTAAAGTTACAATTTTATATTAATTCTTATTACAAAAATTGTTGGTTTTCAAAAGTTTAAAATATCTTTTTTAACCCAAAAAAACGCAGTTGAATGCTGCGTTTTAAAATATTTAAAATTTGTGTTTTTTAAGGAAAAGGATTTCCCCATTTTTTGTTGGTATAAACGTCGTTTCCTGCGGTCGTTTTAAGAAATGCAATTACTGCATTTATTTCTGTTGCTGTTAAATTTAATTTTTGCCCAATTCCATTTGGTGCAAGTCTAGGATCGAGATTGGTGTTTCCTGGCGCAATATTTATGGTTCCGTAATGCCCAATTACATTTTGCAAAGTTGCTAAATTTCCGGTATGCATAAATGGGCCGTTTTCTGTTCCGTCTGGTTTTGTAACGTTTCTTAAACTTGGGGCTTTTGTATTGTCAATATCAATTCCTGTTGCCGCAATAATCCCAATAATTCCGTTGTTTTTAGAATTTGGATCTATGGAAAATTCTGGTGCGGCGTGGCAACCAGCGCAACCAAGACCGCCGCCAATTCTGCTACTATTTGCATCAAAAATAGGCGCTGCCAAAAATAATTGTTTTCCTAGATTTTCTTGTGTTGTAAAATTCGAAAAATTTGCCTGATCATTTGGTGAAATCGCTCTTCCTGCATCATATTTAGAATCAAAAGATTGAATACTTCTTACAAATTGCGCCAAAGCATTTTGAATCCTATCTTGTGTCACCGTAGAATCGCCATAAACAAATTTAAAAAGTTCTTGATAATAACCAATATTTTGAAGTTTTGCTAAAAGTGCTGAAATGTTTTCATCACCATCAGTTCCGCTAAAGCCCATTTCTTTGTGATCTTGTATTGGCATTGAAGTTTGTGCTTCTAAAGAACTTGCGCGTTCATTCCAGAAAAATTTTACTTCGTTGCTAAATCTTGCATTTACTAATCGCATAGAATGTCTTGTGGTATTGCCATTCACACCAGAACTTGCAATATCAGTATCGCCAAAAGCCAATGCTTGTTTATGGCAACTTGAGCAAGAAATTGTATTGTTTTTTGAAAGATTTTTGTCGTAAAAAAGTACGCGTCCAAGTGTTGCACCTTTATCTGTAATCGGGTTTACTGTCGTGTTATCTTTATTAATATAAGCCGGTTTTGTTTGGTTAGCATAATTTTCCAAAGCATTTAGATTTATATTATTTCCAAAAGTTGCGGTTACATTCGGGTAAGTTTCCGCAGTTACAGGCGTTCCTTCAATTGAAGTATCCGAAGAGCAAGAATAAAAGGAAAATACTACTGCAAGGCAAACAAAGGCGAGAATTTTTAGTGGCTTTATCATTTTTATTAGTTTTAATTATGATTTAATTTTTTTTAAAAAGTTAATTAGGTTTTCTTATTTTTCCTGAAAATAATTTTGCCAAATCTTGTGTTAATTCCGAAAAATCCTTTTCTTGAGAAGGTTTGCAAATACTTTTAATCTCTAAAAAATGTTTATAATTAATTTTTTCTGCATTTTCTTGTTGCAAACCAATCTTCTTGATAATTAAATTTATTTTTGCGCTGTCTTGTTTTTTATCGAGTTCTTTATACAGATTATTTCTATATTGATTGATCAGCATTTCATTTTCTCTCACCAAATTTCTATGGATTTTTATAATTGAATCATATTTTTGAACTTGATCTTTATCAAAATGAAGTTTTCTAATAATCAAATGTCTAGGATTTCCTTCCGAATTTGGTCCGTTGAAATGCAAGAAAAATAAGACTGCGTGCGAAATCAGTAATCCAATAATAATGGCTATTAAAAATTTTGTTTTATTCATGGTATAAAATATTATTGGTTTCAGGTATCATTTTAGAGTAAGTATTCATATTATTTTTATTTAAAACCATAAAAAATTCTGTACTAATTAAAAGAAGAATTCCACAAGCGACCGCGCTTACCCAAAACATTGAAACTGTATTTTTTTGATGTATTTTTTCTAAAGTGTTTGCGAATAATTTTTCATCTGGTTCCACTTTTTTTATTTGGCTTAAAAGAGTAAAGATTTCTTCCATATTTTGTTTAGACGAGTTTTCCATCACTTTCCTTTGTTTTTAGTTAAAATTATTTCAAGATTTTTTTTTGCTCTTTGGAAAAGAGATTCCACCGCTTTTTCACTCAATTCCATTATTTCTGAAGTTTCAGATTGAGAGTTGCCTTCAATTTTTAGCAAAATAATTACTGTTTTTTGTTGCGCTGTAAGTTTGTTTATGGCTTTAAAAATTTCTTGAATATCTTCTTTTTGTTCTAAAACCGCACCTGGATGATCAAAATTTACGGGTTGGTAAAAATTCTTTTCATCACCAATCCTAAATATTGAACTGAAAAAAATTCTTTTTTGAGCGTTTTTTGCTTTGATAAAATCTAAAGATTGATTAATGGCAATTCTATAAATCCAAGTTTTAAGTTTAGATTGATTTTTAAAAGATTCAAATTTATCTGATATTTTTACAAAAACATCTTGCGTAATTTCTTCCGCATCTTCCACATTTTGTGAATATTGCAAAGCCAAATTATACACCATTTTTTGATATAGAAAAAAAATCTCTTTAAAACTCACTTTATTATTTTCCAGATTTTTTATTTTAATATTAGACGACAAAAAACATTTTTTCCTTCGCTTCTTTTTTTGTTTTATGTAAATATAATTTTTATTAATATTTAATGTGCTTTATTTAATTCCTTCGTCAAAAAAATCTTAAATTTGCATTTTAAAATAATTCAAATTAAAAAGAATGAATTCTTACAAAAATCCACTTGAAGAGCGATACTCAAGTGAAGAAATGCTTTTTAATTTTTCACCAGATAACAAGTTTCAAACTTGGCGTAAATTGTGGGTCGCTTTAGCGGAGATCCAAAAAGATTTGGGCTTAAATATTACCGACGCACAAATTTCTGAACTTAAAAATAATATTGAAAATATTGATTATAAAGTTGCGGCGGATTATGAAAAAAAATTCCGACATGATGTAATGGCGCACGTTCACACGTTTGGTGATGTTGCACCTTCCGCACACGGGATCATTCATTTAGGCGCTACTTCGGCTTTTGTAGGCGACAATACAGATTTAATTCAAATTCGCGATGGTTTAAATATTTTAAAAAGTAAAGTGATTTCTGTGATGAATTCACTTTCAACTTTTGCTTTAGAATATAAAGATTTGCCAACTTTAGGTTTCACACATTTTCAACCAGCGCAATTAACAACTGTTGGAAAACGCGCTACTTTATGGCTTCAAAGTTTGCTTTTAGATTTTGAAGAATTAGAATTTTTTATTGATACTTTGCGTTTTAGAGGCGTAAAAGGAACGACTGGAACGGCCGCCAGTTTTCTTGAATTATTTGATGGCGATTACAGCAAAGTGAAACATTTAGATAAAGAATTATCCAGACGTTTTGGATTTTCTAATGTTTTCGGCGTTTCCGGACAAACTTACGATAGAAAAATTGATGCGAAAGTAATGTCTTTGCTTTCAAATATTGCACAATCTGCACATAAATTTAGCAACGATTTGAGATTACTTCAAAATTTAAAGGAAATAGAAGAGCCTTTTGAGAAAAATCAAATCGGTTCCTCAGCAATGGCTTACAAACGAAATCCGATGCGAAGTGAAAGAATTGGCGCGCTTTCAAAATTTGTAATGTCTTTATCTTCCAGTTCTGCGATGGTTGCTGCAACACAGTGGTTTGAAAGAACTTTAGATGATTCTGCAAATAAAAGATTAACCATTCCACAAGGCTTTTTAGCAGTTGATGCCATTCTTTTAATCTGGGATAATATTATGAATGGTTTGGTGGTTTATCCGAACAGAATTAATAAGCATATTCAAGAAGAATTGCCTTTTATGGCGACGGAATATATTATTATGGAAGAAGTAAAAGCAGGTGGAAATCGCCAGGAAATTCACGAAATAATCCGTGTTCATTCTATGGAAGCCAGTAAAAAGGTGAAAGAAGAAGGTTTAGAAAATGATTTGATCAGCAGGATTATAAATGATACCAGTTTAAAATTAGAAAAATCAAAACTATTGGAAGGTCTAGATCCGCATAAATTTGTCGGTTTTGCGCCCATACAAACTGAGGAATTTATAAAATTAGAAATAAAACCCGTGTTGGATAAATACAAACACTTAATTAGTTTAAAATCAGAACTTAAAGTATAAAATAATGCAGTCTTTTTGGCTGCATTTTTTAGTTAAATTAAATAGAAAAAGTAAATCTCATAATTGTAAAATTTAGAATGGACAAAAGAATTTTTGTAGAAAAAAAAGGATTATTTGATGTAGAAAGCGCCGCAACTTTGTCGGAAATTAATGACATTGTTCCTTCAGTTTCAAACATCAAGGTTTATAATATTTATGATGTATTTAATATTGAAGAAAATTTCTTTCAAGAATTTGTGCAAAATACATTATGCGATCCTGTTACCGACATTTTACATTTAGAAAATCCCGCAAAAAGCACTTTTTTCGCAGTAGAATTTTTACCCGGACAATATGACCAAAGAGCAGATTCTGCAGAGCAATGCAGCGCTTTATTGACTGGTGATAATAAAGTCAAGATAAGAAGTGGAAAACTCATCGTTTTGCCAGAAATAAATGAGTTTGATTTAAAAAAAATTAAAGATAATTTTATTAATAAAGTAGAATCTCAAGAAAAAAATCTTGATATTTTAGAAATTCCAACAGAAAATGTAGCGACAAAAGTTCCTGTTTATGAAAGTTTTAATGATTTAAATAGTAATGAATTAGAGGCTTTATATAATTCTAATGGTTTTTCTTTCGGCTTTGATGATTTACAATTTATCCAAGATTATTTTAAATCAGAAAAGCGAAATCCTACAGAAACAGAATTGAAAGTTCTAGATACTTACTGGAGTGATCATTGTCGCCACACGACTTTTGAAACCGAACTGACTGATATTCAATTTGAAGGCGATTTTAAAGAAACTTTAGATGCTATTTTTAATGATTATTTAGATAAAAGGAAGTTTTTAGGAAGAGAAGCAAAACCGATTTCCTTAATGGATTTGGCAACCGTTTGCGGCAAATATTTTCATAAAACCGAAAAATTAGATAATCTCGTCATTACAGATGAAATCAACGCTTGCACCATCGAAATTGAAGTAGAATACGACGGCAAAAAAGAACCTTGGTATTTATTATTTAAAAACGAAACGCACAATCATCCTACTGAAATAGAACCTTTTGGTGGTGCTTCTACATGTATTGGCGGCGCAATTCGCGATCCTTTGTCAGGAAGAGCATTTGTTTATCAAGCGATGCGTTTAACGGGCGCAGGAAATATTTTAGAGCCGGTTTCAGAAACTTTAGTCGGAAAACTACCGCAAAGAATTATTTCTAAAAAAGCCGCAAATGGTTATTCTTCCTATGGAAATCAAATCGGTTTAGCCACAACTTTGGTTAATGAAATTTATGACGAAGGTTACAAAGCCAAAAGAATGGAAGTGGGTTTTGTAGTTGGCGCAGTTCCAAAAGATTGGGTTCGGCGTGAAAAGCCTGAAAATGGCGATTTAGTTATTGTTTTAGGCGGCGCAACTGGACGTGATGGAGTAGGCGGTGCTACTGGAAGTTCCAAAGAGCAAGATGAAAATGCTATTCATCAACTTTCTACTGAAGTTCAAAAAGGAAATGCTGTGGAAGAACGAAAAATTCAGCGTTTATTTCGAAATCCAGAAGTGACAAAATTAATTAAAAAATGTAATGATTTTGGTGCGGGCGGTGTTTCTGTTGCAATCGGGGAAATTGCTGATTCACTGGAAATTAACCTCGATAATTTGCATCTAAAATATGAAGGTTTAAACGGAACAGAACTCGCCATTTCAGAATCGCAAGAGAGAATGGCAGTTGTGATTGAGGCAAAAGATAAAAATAAATTCATCCAACTTTGTGAAGCCGAAAATTTGATTGCAGTAGAAATTGCAAATGTGACGGATTCTGGAAGAATGCAGATTTTTTGGCAAAATAATATCATTGTAGATTTAAGTAGAGATTTTTTAGAAACCAATGGTTGTGCTAAGAAACAGGACGTGCAAGTTTCTCATTTAAAGGAAATTAACTTAAATAATTTAACTTTTAACGAAGCGAATTTTTACAAAAAATTAGCCGAAAAAAATGTGGCTTCACAAAAAGGCTTACAACAAATGTTTGATTCTACAGTTGGTGCAACAACGGTAATGCTTCCTTTGGGCGGAAAATTTCAAAATACGGAAATGGAAGGAAGTGTGCAGACTTTGCCGGTTCTGAATTCAACAAATGTAAAAACGGTTTCCTTGGCAAGTTGGGGTTTTGATGCTGAAATTTCTTCTCAAAATACTTTGATCGGTTCGAGTTTAGCCGTTGTAGAAAGCGTCGCAAAAATCGTAGCAATGGGCGGAAATTATAAAAATATCCGTTTGAGTTTTCAGGAATATTTTGAAAAATTAGGAACTGATCCAGAAAAGTGGGGAAAACCACTTTCTTCTTTGCTGGGTGCATACGACGCTCAAATGAAATTAGGTTTGGCTGCAATTGGCGGAAAAGATTCTATGAGCGGAACATTTCAAAATATAAACGTTCCGCCGACATTAATTTCTTTCGCTTGTGCGAATGGAACTATTGAAAATATTATTTCACCAGAATTTAAACAGGCGGGAAATTTTATCTATCATTTTAATGCAGAATATGATGAAAATGGCTTGCCAAAATATGATCAATTAATTGAAATTTTTGATTTTGTTTTTGCCAATATTTCTACGAAAAAAATAGTTTCTGTTAAAACAATTAAAGATGGCGGTGTTGCGGTTGCACTTGCAAAAATGTCTTTTGGAAACTTTTTGGGAGCAGAAATTAATTTAGATAATGATTTACTTTTATCTAAAAATATTGGTAGTTTTTTAATTGAAAGTTCAGAAAAACTAGATTTTAATTTACTTAAACTTATAGGTGAAGTTAAAAATACTTTAGTATTGAAAATCAATTATTTAGAGTTTAATATTGAAAATTTACTTGAAATAAATACATCAACTTTCGAAAGTGTTTTTCCTACTGTTGAAAAAGAGAAAGTAATTATAAATTTAGATGAAAATTTAGAAGGAATTAATCAGAAAACGATTAATATTATTTCACATAAAATTGGAATGCCGCAAGTTTTTGCACCTCTTTTTCCAGGAACAAATTGTGAATATGAAACCCAAAATGCTTTCCGAAAAGAAGGCGTGAAAGTTGAGAGTTTACCCTTTGTAAATCTTAGCCATCAAAGCATGGAAGAGTCTATTGAAAATTGGGTAAGAAAAATTAAACAGTCGCAGATTTTAGTTTTTTCCGGTGGATTTTCTGCGGGTGATGAGCCAGATGGTTCTGCAAAATTTATGGTGAATGTTTTAAAGAACAGCAGAATGAAAGACGCTGTTCACGAATTTTTAGAGAAAGATGGTTTGCTTTTAGGAATTTGTAATGGCTTTCAAGCGCTTGTTAAATCTGGTTTATTGCCTTTTGGAGAAATTAAAAATTTAGATGAAAATGCACCAACTTTAGCCCACAATGCAATTGGAAGACATATTTCCCAAATGGTAAATTTGAAAGTTGTTAATGATAAATCACCTTGGTTGCGCGGGATGAAAGATAAAATCTATACAATTCCGGTTTCTCATGGGGAAGGGCGTTTTATGGCTTCGAAAGAAATATTAGAAGATTTATATAAAAACGGACAAATCGCAACGCAATATGTTGATTTTGAAGGAAATATTGCGCACGGAATGCCGTTTAACCCAAATCAATCGCTTTTCGCAATTGAGGGAATTACCAGCGAAAGTGGAAAAATATTTGGTAGAATGGGACATCCAGAAAGATACACGGATGGTTTAATGAAAAATAATGTGGATGCTAATTATCATAACATTTTTAAAAATGGTGTGGAGTATTTTAGATAGTATAAGCGATACATATTATAAAACAGATTATAAGCATATTTACTTATAATTTAAAATATAAGGTTATTAACTTATATTTTTGTATTTTTGAATTATGGAAGCAGTTATAACAGGCGATATTGTAAATTCTCAAAAAGCAAATTCTAAAACTTGGCTAAAGGCATTGGAAGTTGCGATTGGGGACGATTTTAAAAATCAGCAAAAGTGGGAAATTTTTCGGGGCGACGAATTTCAATACTATATAGAAGACGCAAAAGAGGTTTTCTTGATTATTTTGAAGATAAAATCGCAAATAAAAATGATTAAAAATTTGGATATAAGAATGTCTGTGGGATTTGGAACACGCGATTTAGCCATGAACAAAGTCTCGCTTTCCAACGGAAGCGCTTTCGTGAATTCCGGTAGAAACTTTGAGAATTTGAAAAAAGAGAAAATTAATTTGATAGTGAATTCTGGGAATAAGAATTTTGATGATGATTTAAATTTAATTTTCAGATGGGCTTCCGAAACAATGGATAATTGGACGCCGCCTGTCGCTGAGACCGTATTTGAACTTTTAACGAATAAAAATTTAACACAAGAAGAACTGGCGAAAAAATTAGATATATCACAATCATCAGTAAGTCAAAGATTTAAAAGGGCTAATTTTGGCCTACTAATGGAAACCGATCAGTATTTCAGAAAAAAATTAGCAGAATTATGATTTTTTTGAAACTCATATTAGCGCATTTATTTGGGGATTTCCTTTTCCAGCCGGATAAATGGGTCATTAATAAGGAACAAAAAAAAATCAAAAGCAAGTATTTGTATTTTCATGTTTTACAACATATCGGTCTCGTTTTTCTATTTTTATGGGATTTAAGTTTGTGGTATATTCCCCTCATAATCGGCGTTTCACACTATTTAATTGATGTCGCGAAATTATATTTCCAAACAAGAAAGACGAAAAGATTATGGTTTTTCCTAGATCAGTTTTTACATTTTGCCGTCATTTTTGCAATCTCATTTTACTTTCAAGAAATCAATTTTAATTTTTTACA
This sequence comes from Halpernia humi, assembly GCF_900108025.1. Classification (GTDB taxonomy): domain Bacteria; phylum Bacteroidota; class Bacteroidia; order Flavobacteriales; family Weeksellaceae; genus Halpernia; species Halpernia humi. Next base: position 634,357 of record NZ_FNUS01000001.1, on the reverse strand, counting down.
AAATCCTGTTTTCTTAAAATATATAGTAGCCGCAGTTTTTTTAACTGTTCCAACTTCTATTTTTATCAAAAATTTATTAACAACTTGGTCGCCAATAACCATAGAACACAGCAAAATTCAAACGGATTCTCTCGTAAATGCAGGGAAATACATCGGGATTTTAGAGCGACTTTTGGTTTTTACTTTCATAATTATCAATCATTGGGAAGGCGTCGGATTTATGATAGCCGCAAAATCCGTTTTCAGATTCAGCGATTTGGCGGAAGCAAAACAAAGAAAATTAACGGAATACGTTTTAATAGGAACTTTATTAAGTTTCGGAATTGCCGTAATAACAGGGATTATCGTAAATATTTTTTAAATAAATAAAATTAAAAAAATGCAAAAAGGGGAAATGCTTTATGAGGGAAAAGCAAAACAAATCTTCGCAACCGAAAAAGAAGATGAAGTTATCGTAAAATTTAAAGATGACGCGACGGCTTTTAACGCCCAAAAACGTGGAAGTTTTGACCGAAAAGGCGAAATGAACAACGCCATAACAACGCTTATTTTCGAATATTTAAATGAAAAAGGAATTGAAACGCACTTCATTAAAAAGTTAGATGACAGAGAACAACTGGTAAAAAAAGTGTCAATTATTCCTATCGAAATGGTGGTGCGTAATTATTCTGCAGGAAGTATGGCGCAAAGATTGGGTATTGAAGAAGGAATTAAATCACCCATCACGATTTTTGATTTATGTTTAAAAGAAGATGCGCTTGGCGACCCGTTAATAAATGATTTTCACGTATTATTTCTCGGTTTGGTGACTAGAGAAGAATTAGATGAAATGTATCATTTAACCAATAAAATCAATGAAATTTTAAAAGAATTATTCGATAAAATGAATATTATTTTAGTTGATTTTAAAATTGAACTTGGAAAAACTTCTGACGGAAAAATTATTTTAGCAGATGAAATTTCACCGGATACTTGCCGACTTTGGGATAAAGATACCATGAAAAAATTAGACAAAGATAGATTTAGACGTGATTTAGGGGACGTAACCGAAGCCTATGTAGAAATTTATGATCGATTGAAAACGGCTTTAAATAAATAAAAATTTTGAATCTTTTCAAGGTTTAATAAAAATAAAATAAATGTCAATCCACGAAAAATATAAAAAAGATTTTTTAAAGCAATTTAAAGAAAGGTCATATTTCAGGAATGTCTTAAAAAAAGATTCTACAGATTCTCCCACAGAAGAATGCGGGATTTTTGGTCTTTACTCAGAAAATGCAATAGATACTTTTTCGCTCTCGCAGTTTGGCCTTTTTGCCCTGCAACATCGCGGGCAAGAAGCCTGCGGAATTTCTGTACTCAAAGGTGGTAAAATAGTGAATTTTAAAGATGAAGGTTTGGTTTTAGATGTTTTTAAAAGCATTCGCGAACCAGAATCTTTTATGGGAAATTCGGTTATTGGCCACACAAGATATACCACCGCCGGCGATAAAAAGAAATATAATTTTCAGCCCTTTTATGCGAAAAATGAGTACGACCAAATTATTTTGTCAATTGCACACAATGGAAATTTAACGAACGCGCATGAATTAAAACAAGAATTAGAAGCAGAAGGCGTGGTTTTTCGGGCCACTTCAGATTCTGAAGTGATTTTAAGATTAATTCAAAAACATTTAGATTTAGGATTGCGCGGGGCTATAAAAGCGACGATGGAAAAAATTGAAGGCGCTTATTCTGTGGTTGGAATGACGAGAAATAAATTTTTTGCGTTTCGAGATTTTAATGGGATTAGACCTTTAGTTTTAGGCGCAATTGATGAAAAAACATTTGCCTGCGCTTCTGAAAGTGTCGCTTTAGACGCAATTGGCGCACAATATGTGCGCGATATTTTGCCTGGCGAAATTGTTTATACTAGTGAAAATGAAAAAGGCTTAAAATCGTTTTTAGTTAAAGAAAATTGCGTAAATAAAATTTGCGCCTTTGAATATATATATTTTGCCCGTCCCGATTCTACTTTAGAAAACATTAGTGTTCATGAAATTCGTGAAAAATCTGGTGAAAAAATTTGGCAACAAGCGCCCGTAGAAGCAGATATTGTAATTGGCGTACCAGATTCTGGCGTTCCGGCGGCGATTGGTTTTTCTAAAGCAAGCGGCATTCCTTTTCGGCCCGTATTAATTAAAAATAGATATATTGGTCGATCTTTTATAGTTCCAACACAAGAAATGCGTGAAAGAATCGTAAATCTGAAATTAAACCCCATAAAATCTGAAATTGAAGGAAAAAGGGTTGTAATAATTGATGATTCTATTGTTCGCGGCACAACTGCGAAGCGCTTGGTGAAGATTTTAAGAGATTGTGGCGTGAAAGAAATACATTTCAGAAGTGTGTCACCACCAATTATTGCGCCTTGCTTTTTGGGTATTGATACGCCTTCAAAAGACGATCTTATTTCCGCGAATATGTCTGTGAAAGAACTCCAAGATTATTTGGGCGTAGATTCTTTAGAATTTTTGAGTGTGAATAATTTAATTGAAATTTTAGGCTCTCCACAACATTGTTTTGGCTGTTTCACCGAAATCTATCCCGTGAAAAAAGGAGAAGAAAGTGTTTTATTCTAACATAATTTAAAAAAAAGGTGTTTTTCCTGTAATAATTTACTCTCAACAGTTATACATTTGTCTCAACACAATTCAAAAATTTTCAGATTAGATTTTTCAAAAAGGGATCAAACACAGATGATGAAAATTGAAAGTAACCTCTTTTAAAGAGGTTATTTTTTTGTTGTAGCCTTTTTAAACGCCTCTTCTAAACTTCCAAATTTACCTCGAAATTCTTCCACAGCACAATCTTGCAATATATTTCCATTATCAATTAAAATCACTCTTGTGCATAATGCTTCCACTTCTTGCATGAGATGTGTACTCAAAATTACAGTCTTTTCTTTCCCAATTTCTTTAATAATATTGCGAATTTCTATAATTTGATTGGGATCTAAACCGTTGGTAGGCTCATCTAAAATAAGTAAATCTGGCTTGTGAAGAATGGCTTGTGCAATTCCTACTCGTTGTTGATAACCTTTAGAAAGTTGACTGATTATTTTTGATTTTTCGGGCGTAATTTCTACATTTTCAATAATAATATCAACTTTTTCTTTTGGTATTTGATGTAGTTCTGCAACAAAATTTAAGTATTCTTTTACATACATATCTTTGTAAAGCGGATTATCTTCCGGTAAAAATCCTATTTTTTTCTTTACACTTGTTTCATTTAAAGTAATATCTTCTCCATCAAATAAAATTTGGCCTTCTTCAATATTTAAAGCGCCCACAATGGTTTTCATTAATGTAGATTTACCTGCGCCGTTTCGACCTAGAAGTCCTATAATTTCATTTTTTTTAATAGAAATATTTACAGCATTTAAAGCAGTTTGCGCACCAAATGTTTTTGTAAGATTGATGATTTCTAAAGCCATAATTTTGAAATTATTTAATGATAAAACGTAAAAATAAGTAAAATATTAAATCTAAATTTTATTATTTTCCTGTCATTTTAAATGGTTTAATATTCCATAAAAAAACCGAAAAATATAATTTTTCGGTTTTAAAAGTGACCTCGACTGGATTCAAACCAGTAACCTTCTGAGCCGTAATCAGATGCGCTATTCAGTTGCGCCACGAGGCCTTTATTTCGGTTTGCAAATATAATACTTTTTTATTTCCTTTGGGAAATGAAAAATTACTTTTTTGCACTTTTTTCGCTTTTTTTTATTTTTTCTTGTAAAAAAAACACACCATCAACTTCCGGAAATTGGGTTGTAATTTCGCAAAACCTTAAATATCAAAAAGATAAAGATTATTTTAATATAAAATCAGGGAAATTTAGTTTTAAAATAAAAAATGCCGATTTACCATTAAAAAAAATAATTTTGCTAAATTCTTCTTTGCTCGGCTATTTTGAAGCTTTAAATGCAGAAAATTTAATCGTCGGTGTTTCTAGCCCTGAATATATTTTCAATGAAAAAATTAGAAATTTAGTTAAAAGTGGGGCGATTAAAAATGTTGGAGATGAACAAAAATATGATATTGAGAAAATCATCAGTTTGAAACCAGACGCAATTGTCACTAACTATGTCCCGAATTTTGAAAACACTTACGAACTTCTAAGAAAAAACCACATTAAAATTTTATTTTTTGATGAATATTTAGAGCAAAATCCTTTAAAAAAATCGGCTTACATTAAAGTATTTGGCCAACTTTTAGGAAAACAAAAAGAAAGTGAAAACGTTTTTGAGACCGTAAAAAATAATTATGAAACTTTAATTAAAATGGCGGCGAAAATTAATAATAAACCAAATGTTTTAGCGAATGAAATGTACGGAAATCAGTGGTTTTTGCCTGGTGGAAAATCTAATTTTGCGCAATTGATCACCGATGCAAATGCGCATTATATTTTTGGAAATAATGGCGAAAGCAAAGCCATTCCGTTGAGTTTTGAAGAAGTTTTTGTAAAGTCTAAAAACGCAGATTATTGGGTAAATGTAGGTAATCATTTAAGTAAGAATGAATTATTGCAGATCAATGCTTCTTACGCGAAAATGAAGGTCTTTAAAAATGGCGAAATGTATTCTATCACGGGTAAAATTAGAGGTCAAAGCAATGATTATTTTGAAAGCGGTGTGGTGCGTGCAGATCTGGTTTTGAAAGATTACATCAAAATTTTTCATCCCAAATTATTTCCAAAATATCAATTGACTTACATGAAAAAATTGAGATAATTTTATTTTATAAATTGACGGTTTGCCCAAATTTTACAAAAAAAATGAATTCATTTGGAGGCGAGTTCTTAAATAATACTCGCCAAAATTTCCTTATTTTTGTATTTCAATTTTGACTATGTGGAAAACAATTAAAAGAATAATTTACGTTTTAATTCTTGCCAATATTTTATTTATTTTTTGGGGGAAATTTTTTAATCCGCCCATTACTTTAACGCAAATTGGTGGCTTAATTGAATACGGAAAATTAGAACGCGACTATATAAACGCCGATGAAATGGGAACTTATGTGAAAAAAGCGGTGATTGCATCTGAAGATCAAAAATTTTATTTGCACAACGGATTTGATTATGCAGCAATTGAAAAAGCTTTAAAGCACAATGAGAAAGGAAAAACGGTGCGCGGCGGAAGTACAATTTCACAACAAACGGCAAAAAATATATTTCTTTGGCAGGGTAGAAGTTGGGTTCGCAAAGGTTTAGAAGCGGTTTATACTTTCGCAATTGAGTTGGTTTGGGGAAAAGATGTAATTTTAGAACGTTACTTAAACTCAATAGAAATGGGTCGCGGCGTTTTTGGTGTAGAAGCAGCGAGCCAATATTATTTTAAAAAATCAGCAAAAAATCTTACGAAAAGTGAAGCAGCTTGGATTGCAGCGATTTTGCCAAATCCGCAGAAATATGATCCAAAAAACCCATCAACTTACCTTTCAAAAAAACACAATTGGATTATGCGGCAAATGAATAATGTTGTTTTAAAATAAATTTTAAATTATAAAATCAAAAGATCGTTAATATGTTCTTCGCCTTCTAATTCTTGCATTTTTTTCAGAAAAAAACTTTTTCTAAGCCTTAAATCATTCCGAAACATGGAAGAATTAATGCGTAAAACTAAAACTTTTTCCTTTAAATTTATGCTTTTTACTTCTTTGAAAAGGGATTCATCCAAATAATCTTCCAAAAAACTTTTTACACGAAGCGCGCGCAATTTATCTTCGAAACCGTTCAATCTTGCAAAGGATTTTACCAATTCTGAACTTTGATATTCTCTTTTCTTTTTCATATTTAGATTTCTATTTTTTTAAAGATCATATGTTATCGCCTTAGTCTTCATCGGTGTTGGTTTGCAAACTTGTTAATGGCGATTTCACAATTCAAAAATTTTACTTTCCTCATTAATCCTTTTTACGATAGATTCGGTTCGTTCTCGGCTGGTATCCGTCAAAAATATTTGCCCAAAATTTTCCTGATTTACCAATGAAATAAGTTGTGAAACGCGCAAATCATCTAGTTTATCAAAAATATCATCCAACAAAAGGATTGGTGTTTTACCCGTTAATTTTTTTATTCTGCTCATTTGTGATAATTTCAGCGCAATCAAAAAAGATTTTTGCTGGCCTTGCGAACCTATTTTTTTAATTAAATTTCCGTTCATTTCAAACCATAAATCGTCTTTGTGCACTCCGCGACTGGTGTAAGTTAAAATTCGGTCTTTTTCTAGATTTTTTTGTAAAATATTTTTAAAATGATCTTCGTGTAAATCAGAGTGGTAAATTAAGTTAATGTCTTCCTTTGCACCACTAATTATTTCGTAATAATGCTGCACAAAAGGTAAAAGTTCGGCTAAAAAAGATTTTCTTTTGTTAAAAATTTCCGTTCCAAATTTGCTTAAAGGTTCGTTATAAATTTCCAAATTTTCAGCATCAAAATATCTGTTTTTAGCAAAAATTTTAAGCAAAGCATTTCTCTGCTGAAGTGTTTTTTGATATTGAATTAAATTATAAAGATATTCTGAATCTGTTTGCGAGATCATCGCATCAATAAATTTTCTGCGGCTTTCTCCAGAGTCTGAAATTAAATTAGAATCGTAAGGAGAAATAATCACGCTCGGCAAAAAACCGATATGTTCAGATAAACGGTCGTAAGTTTTCTCGTTTTTTTTGATCGATTTTTTACTTTCTTTAGGTAAAATTATCTTGATAATATCTGTTTTTTCATTTCCTAAAACTTCCGCTTCTAGACTGAAAAAATCTTCATCGTGTTTGATGTTATTAAAATCTGAATTTCCTAAAAAACTTTTCCCAACAGAAATATAGTGCAAAGCATCGAGAATATTGGTTTTCCCGGCGCCATTGTTTCCCACAAAACAGTTGATTTGTGGCGATAAATCAAAATTTTTCTGTGTATGGTTTTTGAAATTAATAATTTGAAGTTTTTGGATGATCATATTCCTAAAATATTTTTTAATTTTTCAGGATTTTGTCTTCTGTCCCAAATGCGCGAACCAATTTATTTTTAATTTCTTCAAAGTTTTCCATCTTGCAAATTTTAGTAAAGTTAATGTTTTTTAAAAATATTGTAGTAAAATTAAAAACAATAGAGGCAAAGCGCTGCAAGTTTCTACCCAAAAAGAAAAATAAGATTCTTTGTTATCATTTTCGGAGAAATAGATTAAAATAAAGGTGCAAATGCTTGTTAAAAATAAAGCAAAACTATAAATTGGCTGCAAGTACGATATTGATATTGATAAACTGCTGAAAACCAACAAATAAGCGAAATATTTTGTATTCTGAATTCCAATAAGTTGCGGAAAGGTGACCACATCATCTACTTTCATATCTCTAATGTCAAATGGTAGCACTAAAGCGGTGATAAACAGCCAACTAATGAAAAATATTGGCCAATTCATTTCTGGTAAAATAAGCCAGCCATTAATTAGCGCCCAAGTTAAACCCACATAAAAAACTTTAAAAAGTGGAATTTTTCTGATAAAATATTTTAAGAAAAAACTATCATATAAAAGACCTATAAAAACGATAATTCCCCATCTCCAAAGCCTTTCAAAATGTTGATCATAGATGATGAGAAAAATTGAAAGAAAGCCACAAATACAATTGAAAATCAATACTTTAAATAAAATTTTTTTATTATTTTGGTATTTTGTATAAATGTAACCGCTGAAATAAGTTATAAAAATTAGCAGCAAAGTTGGAAAGCGGAATATGTTTTGATTCAGCATAAAAAAAATGGCTAAACAAGTGCCCATCAGCGAGACATACAATTGGCTGTCAATTAGATATTTTTTGCTTAATTTTAAAACATTCATTCTTCAAAAATAAACTTTATGAAAATACTTACCAAAGTTTTCTCAGTATTACTTTTAATACTGACTTTTTCTCACTTTTTCAGTCAAGAAAAGTACGATTTACAATGGAATAAAATTTCTGAAAATTATAAAAGCGGGCAATATAAATCTAATTTACCTATCATTTTAGAAATACAAAAAGAAGCAATGAAAGACAATAATGCTGTGCAACTCATCCGCTCATTAAAGGCAGAATTTAGCATTCTAAACCAAACGCACGACGATACAAAAAATAATGAAGCAAGCCTATTTTTTGAAAAATTAAAAATCATAGAACTGAGTCTTTCTGGCGATGGAAAGTTGATTTTTCAAGTATTATTGGGAGAGTTTTTCCAAGATTATTACAGCGAACATTCGTGGGAAATTAGAGGAAGAACAAATGTAGATAATCAAGATTTTTCACAAATTGAGACTTGGAGTAGATTGGGTTTTAAAAATTATTTAAGCCAATATTTTAAAGATAGAAATGCACAAAAAAGTCTATTAGAAAAGGTAGAAATAAAGCCTTACCAAAAGATTTTTCAAGATACTGAAAATCTAAATTATTACCCAACTTTGGCAGATTGGAATTCCATTAATGAAATAAATTTTTTAAAAAATGCCGATTTTTTCACTAAAGATGAAATTAAGGATAATCATGAAGAAATTTTGAAGATTTACAATGCTTTAATTGCAAATAATTCTGGAAATGCAAAATTGCAATTTCAGTTTTTAAAATTAAATTATGAATGCGATTTTTCCGCTTGTAAAAACCAGTTAGAACAATTAGAAAACCTTTACAACTCTCCTGAAAATGGAGATTTTAAGGTTTTAATTGCGGAAAGTATTATTCAAAAATATATGGAAAAGCAGGAATTTAAGACGGCTTTAAGTTGGATTGATAAAGTAAACCTGGCTTTTCCAAATTCGTTATTTAGTAATAATATTGAAGCGCTAAAAAACCAAATTACACAGCCTTCTTTAAATATTAAATATGATAAGAAAACACTTGCCGACAAGCCGATTCAATTGCTTGCAAATGCGAAAAATTTAGACCAATTTTCATTAAATATTTATAAAGTTAATGGTGATTTTCAAAATTATTTAAATTACACCCAAAGATCTTATGAGCAAAATTTATTTCAGCAGATTAAAAAAACATTAGTACGAAAAGAGCAGTTCAATTTACCAAAATTTGACGATTATAAAAATCATTCTACCGCTTTGGAAATCAAACCGTTGCCAAGTGGAATTTATGTGGTAGAATATGTGGTGAATGGTGAAATTACGCAACGTTTTTCTTTTATTGCCACGAATTCAAGAATTATTTATGCAGATAAAAGCCAAAGTTCAGGAAAAATTTTAAAATTAGTAGATAGAAATACGGGTGAAAATCTTACAAATCGAAAACTAGAACTTTATGAATTTACAAATAATGGAAATCTCATAAAGTCTGATTTAATGACTGATTCCGATGGAAATTTTAAATTTCCAAAATCTACTTCAAATGATTATTACCGCACTTATTTGGTGAACGATCCGAAAACGAATGATGTAGATTTAATTTCAGTTTATGGGAATAGAAATTATGTAAATCCAAAAAATAAAGATCAGGAAATGGCGCAAATATTTTTAGATAGAGCCATTTATAGACCTGGGCAAACCGTTTATTATAAGGTAATTGCGACGGCTTATAGCGGAGAAACTAACCAGGAAATTGTTGCCAAGAAAGTGAAATTAAACATTGTTTTGAATGATGCCAATTATGAAGAAATTGACAAACAAACTTTGACGACAAATGATTTTGGCTCTGTTAATGGTAGTTTTACGCTTCCGAAAGGCAAACTTAATGGTCGGTTTTCTATAGAAGTTGATAACGATGATGATGAAATGACGGATTATATAATTGAAGGCGATAAAAATTTCCAAGTTGAAGAATACAAACGTCCGAAATTTGAAGTGAATTTCGAGCCGATAAAAGGCGAATACAAATACGGCGAAACAGTTGAAGTGAAGGGAAAAGCGATGATGTTTTCGGGTGTCGCTTTGAGCAATGTAACCGTGAATTATGAGATTAAAAAACAAAACATCAGATGGCGGTATTTCTGGTGGTATCCGCGCGGAAATGATAATGAAAATTCTATCTTGGGCGAAGTAAAAACCAATGAAAAAGGAGAGTTTAGCATAAAACTAGACCTTAAAAAAGATGAAAAATTAGAAGGCATACAAATAGATAATTTTGAAATTAAAGCAAGCGTAACCGACATTAATGGCGAAACGCAATCTGCCACAGAAAATTTTAAAGTCGCTTCAGTTTCACATTATATTGATTTAGCAGACATTCCAAACAGTTTTGCAGATGAAAATATTAAAGTAAAAGTGGCGACTAAAAACTACAACGATCAAAATTTAGATAAATCTTATCATGTAAAATTGTCTAAGATTGAACCTGAAAACCGCGTGATTAGAAGTAATTTCAAAAATGCAAATCAAGATGCGCCCGTTTTTTCTAAGGAAGAATTTATCAAAAAATTTCCGCACGATTATTATGATAAATCAGAATTGAAAGATAAAGTTGAAATGGTAATTTCAGAGAAGATTCAAGAGCCAAGAACAAAAAACCAAAATGATGGCGCAATAAATCTTGATTCTGAAATCCTAAATCTTGGCTCTTTGAAAGCTGGAAAATATAAACTCGAACTTTATAATATTGAAGGAAGCGACACCATTAAAGCCGAAAAAACATTTGAAGTCTTTAGTCAAAAGTTTTTAGCCAAAAATCAAAAGCCGTTTTTAGAAGTTTTAAATCCAACCAAAGAATTGGATAGAAATGAGAAAGCGGAAATTTATATTTATTCTGCTATTCCAAATGCTGTGGTTAATATTTTTGTGCAAGACGGAAAATCTCCTCAAAAAATGGAGCAGAAAACTTTAAAAAATGGGGTTTTAAAATATGAAATTTCTTTGCCGAAAGATGAAAGCATAAATTCCTTAAATGTTCAAGTGCAATTGGTTGCTTTTAATGATGTGAAAACTGAAAATTTTAATTTAATTATTAAATCAGATAAAAAACCTTTGCGCATAGAAACCACCACTTTTCGGGATAAATTAGAACCCGGCGCAAAAGAAAAATGGACTTTAAAAATTCTTGGCGATGGAAAAGATGCCGTAAATGCAGAAGTTTTGGCCAATATGTACGACCAATCTCTCGATCAATTTGCAGTTAATTCTTATGATTGGCAAAGTCTAAAAAGAGATTATTCGAGTTTCAATTATTACACTGAAAATCAATATTTAGAAAATAGAAGTTACAGCAAAAGATTGCCGTATTTGAAGCGCAATTATATAATGATGCCGCAATTTCAATGGTTTGATGGTGTTTTAATTTATGAATCAGCAGTTTATGATAGTGAAGGTAATGCTAGTAATTTTTTAGTTGGTGAAGCTCCAGGAGTTTCTGTTCAGCGGGCGATGCCGGCTCCAGTTGCAAAATATATGGCTGTTAGAAAAGATTCAATTACTACAGATAAAAATATTGAAGAAGTTGTACAAGTTGGATATGGAAAAAAAGTAGTAAAAGCGCCTGCAGAAAATTTAGATAATATTCCAGTTCGCCAAAATCTAAACGAAACCGCGTTTTTTTATCCGCAATTACGAACCGATAAAGATGGCAATATTTCTTTCGAATTTACCTCGCCGGAAGCATTAACTCAATGGAAAGTGATGTTTCTAGCGCATACCAAAAATGCAGAATCTGCCTATTTAGAAAAATCTGTGGTTACTCAAAAAGAATTTTCAGTAACGCCAAATTATCCACGGTTTTTGCGAGAAGGTGATCAACTGATTTTACAAACAAAATTGTCGAGTTTGGTCGATAAACCTTTAAGTGGAGTAGCGCAGTTGCAGATTTTAGACGCTTTTACGAATGAAGACATTTCAAATCAATTTAATTTAAATGAAACTCAAAAACCATTTAGTTTAAAAGAAAATGGAAATGGTGTCGTAAACTGGACTTTAAAAGTTCCGAATAATGTGTCTTCAATTATTTTAAAAGTGGTTGCGAAAACCGAGCCCCTAAATCCCCTAAAGGGGACTATGGGGACTTTGAATACTTCGTATTCTGATGGAGAACAAAAAGCAATTGCCATTTTACCAAACAGAATGCTCGTTACAGATGCCGTTCCGATTTTTGTAAAACAAGGCGAAACCAAAACTTTTGTGTTGGATGCTTTAAAAAATAACACTTCTAAAACGGCGCAAAATGTTTCAAATACGTTGGAATTAACAACCAACCCAATTTGGGAAATTATGTTTGCGTTGCCAAGTTTGAAAAACGATAGCAATCTTTCCGCAGATGTGGTTTTTAATAAATGGTTTGCCGATGTTTTGGCAAGTGAAATTTTTAAGGCCAACCCAAAATTGAAAACGGTTTTCGAAGAATACCAATCTAAAGGTCTATTAAAAAGTAATTTAGAGAAAAATCAGGAATTAAAACAATTGCTTTTAGAAGAGACACCGTGGGTTTTAGACGCCAAAAATGAAACCGAACAAATGGAAAAATTAGCGCGACTTTTTGATGCGAACACCATGAGAAATTCCATAAACGACGATTGGACAGATCTGCAAAAATTGCAAAATCCAGATGGCGGATTTTCTTGGTATTCTGGCTATCCAAGTTCCTATTATTCATCACTTTACATTTTAAAAAATCTTGGTAAAATTAATGTTTGGTTGAAAGGAAATTTACAAGATTACCAGTCTTCTGAGCAAAAAGAAATGGTGAAAAAATTGGTAACTTATGTAGATGGCGAAATGGAGCGTTATTATGACATCAGAGAAGCCAAACCGTGGAGTAACGCCAATTTAGATTATTTGGATGCCCGACATTATTGGGAAAAAGATTTCCCGCTTTCTGGTAAAGGTTTAGCATTAAAAAAATTGATGATAGAAAAAGCGAAAACTGCTGATATCAAAGATTTTACCTTTTTTGGTTTGCACAGAAGTGCGCTTTTATTTAATGAATATGGATTGAAATCTTTATCGGATAAATTATTAACTTATTTAAAAGAAACTTCCACCCAAAGCGAAACTCAAGGCGTTTATTGGAAACAAAATTTCAGCGATTGGGGTTGGTTTTCTTCTAAAGTTGTGAACGAAGCAGGCGCTTTGGATGCGTTTAACCAATTAAAACCAGAAGACCAAAAATTTATTGAAGAAATGAAAATTTGGCTGATCACACAGAAAAAAGTTAATTCTTGGGAAACCTCTCGCGGAACGGCGGAAGTTATTTTTACGATTTTAAATTCTGGGCAATCTTGGACGAGTTCAGATTCAGACAAATCAACAATCGTTTGGGGCGGAAAAGAATTGAAAAATCCTGATACCAAAGCAACAGGTTATGTGAAATCTACTGTAAAATCCGATGTTTTAAATAAAAAATTAGGAACAGTTACCATCACAAAACCTGGCGCAGGAATTGTGCAAGGTGGTTTATTTTGGCAATATTATGAAGATTTAGATAAAATAAAATCTTCTGAAAATTTTATTTCTATCACCAAAGAATTATATAAAAAAGTGAAAACTGTAAACGGCGAAGAATTGCAAAAAATTAATGAAAATTCACCGTTAAAAATTGGCGATCGTGTAACAGTTCGGATGATTTTGAACACCGACCGACCAATGGAATTCATCCATTTAAAAGATATGCGCGCTGCAGGATTTGAACCTGTAAATGTGATTTCTGGCTACAGATGGAAAAATAATCTCGGCTATTATCAAAGCACAAAAGATGCTTCCACAAACTTCTACATTGAGCAAATGCCGAAAGGAAAATACGTTTTTGAGTACGATTATATTTGCAATGCAGCGGGAACCTTCAGCAACGGAATTACCACTTTGCAAAATTATTACGCCCCAGAAATGAATGCGAGAACGCAGGGAACAAAAGTCGAAATTCTGGAAAAATAATTTACTTTGTCAAAGTTTAAAAATCTTTGACAAAGTTTTTTTACTTCACGCTTTGTCAAAGTTTTAAAGCGTAAAAATAGTAACTTTGACAAAGTTTTGCATTAATTTCAATTTCACTTAATTTTTTATTTTTTCTCCACTTTGTCAAAGTTTTAAAGCATTACAATAGTAACTTTGACAAAGTTTTTTTTAAAGTTATTTGGAAAATTAATAAATTTGATAAAACTAATAACCATGCAAAATATTTTCGACGCAAAAGATGCGCAAACTTATATTGATAGAATCAATAATCTAACGCCCAAGAGCCAAGGAAAATGGGGGAGAATGAGTGTGGATCAAATGTTAGCGCATTGCAATGTTTCTTATGAATTGGTTTACGAACCTCAAAAGCATAAAAAAACAAATGCGATTGCGAAGTTTTTTATTAAAAAATTTGTGAAATCTAAAATTGTAAATGAACAAGGTTATAAGCAAAACCTGCCAACTGGTCCTGCTTTTAGAATTTTAGAATCAAAAGATTTTGAAGCTGAAAAAGCCCGATTAATTGGTTTTATACAGAAAACGCAGCAACTTGGTCCAGACGCGTTTGAAGGCAAAGAAAATGCTGTGTTTGGTGAATTAAAAGCGTCTGAATGGAATAATATGTTCGCCAAACACCTTAATCATCATCTAGAACAATTTGGCGTTTAAATAGTATGAAGTATTTTTTTATTTTAGTATTAGTAATTTCAAACTGTTTGTTTTTGCGCGCTCAAAATTCATTTCCTTACAAAAACGATGATTTTTCGGCTAAAATAATAAATAAAGATGCTTTTTTTGAAGGGAAGTCTGATAATGATAAAGTTTTTAAAATTAAATTTGAAGCGGTTACAAAAAATCTGAAAAAGCCCGAAAATTATACCGTAATTGGCGTTACAAAATTTGATGGTGAAACTGCTAAATTCGCTGGTGAGATTACTTTTAAAGAAGCATTTGGGGTTAGAAATTTGCCACAAGATGTTTTATTTTTTGGTGATTTCAATTTCAACGAAAAAACAGATAAAGCGGTTTTAAGTAATTTTAAAGGTAAAATCAGGATGCAGATAAATAAAGATGTAAATAATCCCAATGCCACTGCAACTTTGACCTTTAAAGGAGATTTGGTGAGAAATAATGAAAAAAGCCAGCAAATATGGTTTTCGAATTTTGTTCACAATGATATTGATAAAGTGATTTTTAGATAAATAAACCATAATGATGAAAAAACTAAACCTTTTATTTTTGTTTTTTAGCGTTTTTGCTTTTTCGCAAATGCCAAATATTTCAACCGTTTTCCTCAATAATTCTAAACCGTATATCGGTACTTTTGGAGCAAAGAAAATACCAATAAAAATTAAAATTAATATATCGGATCAAGACAAGAAAAATTCTCAAAACTACTTCGTTTCGGGCTACACTTTGATGAATAAAAAATACGAAAAAATTGAAGGTACAATATTAATTACCAAATATAAAGATGGTAGAAAAAGGAGTTCTGTTTATGGCACTTACGAAATTGCGCAAGATCCGAAAGCGGAAAATTCTGGCCTATTTACGGGGAAATTTATCTATACCTTTAAATGGAATAAAAAGACTGAAAAAATTGAAGATCAGTTTCTAGAATTTGTGGGTGAGAGAAAAAATTACCAAACAAATGCCATAGAAACCACGAAATGGAATAATGAACCGGAGAACGGAAAGTAAAATTGAAAATTTTTATTGGAAATTACAAACAAATTCAAACAAAAAAATACATATTAAAAATGGCAACAGTAAACCCTTATCTAATCTTCGACGGCAATTGCAAGGCCGCTTTTGATTTTTATAAAAATGCCTTCGGAAAAGATTTTGCCGACATTAATTATTTTGGCGATATGCCACCACAAGAAGGCAAACCTGCATTAACAGACTTGCAAAAAGAAATGATAATGCACGTGAAATTAGAAATTTCTAAGGAAACATTTTTATATGGAAGCGATATCTATCCTGGTACGCCTGGATTTTCCACTGGCGATGGTTTTTCTATTTCCATTAATGCAGATTCGCGAAAAGAAGCAACAGATTTATTTAATAAATTATCTGAAGGAGGCGAAGTTACGATGCCTTTAGCAGATACATTTTGGGGTGCTTATTTCGGGATGTGGAAAGATAAATTTGGAGTAGATTGGATGATTAATTTTGATGAGCCAAAATAGTAAGTAAAAAAATCCACGAAAAATTAAATTTTTCGTGGATTTTTTATATCAATTATTTTTCATCATTTATGCTGAATGGCCGTACAATTTGTTATATAATTTAATGTATTTTTCTTTCACCGCTTTTCTTTTTAATTTTAAAGTAGGTGTGAGCAAACCGTCTTCTACAGTCCAAACATCAGGTGTTAATTCAATTTGTTTTATTTGCTCCCATTTACCTAAATGGCTATTTAATTGGTCTAATTCTTTCTGAATTCTCGCTTTTACCTGTTCATTATTACAAATTTCTTCGTTAGAATCTCCAAGTGAAATATGGTGAATTTTAGCCCAATTTTTTATTAAATCAAAAGCAGGCTGCACCAAGGCGCAAGGCATTTTCTCTCCATCTCCAACTACCATTATTTGCTCAATAAATTTCGAGGCTTTCGCTGCATTTTCTATTACTTGCGGGGCTATATATTTGCCACCGCTGGTTTTAAACATCTCCTTTTTTCGGTCGGTTATAAATAGGAAATTATCTTCATCCAAATGTCCGATATCGCCTGTCATAAAATAGCCATCTTTCGTAAAGGCTTCTGCAGTTTTATCTTCCGCTTTGAAATAGCCTTTTGTAACAGAAGGGCCTTTCACGATAATTTCTCCGTCTTCTGCAATTTTTACATCCAAATTTGCCAAAGGTTGACCTACAGAACCTATTTTTAATTTATCAAAAGAATTTACAGCAATTACGGGAGATGTTTCCGTCAAGCCATAACCTTCTAAAATCGGAAGTCCAGCGGCGTGAAACATATTATTAAGACGCGTAGATAAAGCAGCAGAACCAGATACTAAAGTTAAAATATTTCCACCAAGTCCTTCGCGCCATTTAGAAAAAACCAGTTTATCTGCAATTATATGTTTAAAAGATTTTGGTTTTGTAATGTCATAATTTTCTGCAATTTTTACAGCCCAAAGAAAAATTTTAGCCTTTAAGCCACCAGAGCCTGTTCCTTTGCTATAAATAGTATCGTAAACTTTTTCAACTAATCTGGGGACAACCGTCATATACTGTGGTTTTATTTCCCTTACATTATCACCAATTTTTTCGATACTTTCTGCAAAATAAATTGAAAATCCATTGTAACTGTACAAATAATAAATCATGCGCTCAAAAACATGGCAAATGGGCAGAAAACTTAATGTTTTAAGTTCCTTATAATCAATCTTTAAACGCGGAATTCTTGGGTTTGAAGCCAAAACATTCGCTACTAAATTTCGATGCGTGAGCATAACGCCTTTAGGTTTTCCTGTGGTACCAGAAGTGTAGATTAATGTTGCTAAATCTTCTTCGTTTATGGATTTCATTAAATCTTCCACTTCGTCTTGTGTGGCATCATCTTCGCCCAAATCCAAAATTTCTTTCCAATTAGGTGCGCCTTTTACGTCATCAAAACAAAAAATTCCGACCAAGGATTTTACTTGTTTTTGTACATCGATTAATTTTTCATATAATTCTTTGTCAGAAACAAAGCAATATTTTATTTCAGCATCATCAAAAATATAAATATAATCGGCAACCGAAATTGTAGGATAAACGGGAACTGTAATTACGCCAATTTGTGAAATACCCAAATCCATAATGCACCATTCTGTGCGGTTTGTGGTAGATATAAGGCCAATTTTATCACCTGGTTTAATGCCTAATTTTAATAATCCTCGTGAGATTTTATTCCCTTGGTTTACAAATTCTAAAGTGGAAGTTTTTTTCCACACACCATTTTTTTTGGTGACCAAGAAATCGTCTTTTGGAAAATTATCAAGTGCATTTTGGGCAAAATCAAAAAGTCTAGTAATCGGCATATTTATTATATTTAAATAAGTTTTGTGTTAAAGTTATCAATTTAGTAAAAATATCAAAATTATTCTTATAAATCAAAAAATAAAATTGTTTTAATATTTTTACTATTTATCGTATTTTTACAAAGTAACATTTAATTTTTTTTATGAACTTTAATTTAACGGAAGAACAGTTGATGATTCAGCAAGCAGCAAGAGATTTTGCTCATTCTGAACTTTTACCAGGCGTTATTGAGCGCGATACAGAACAAAAATTTCCCTATGAGCAAGTGAAGAAAATGGGCGAATTGGGATTTATGGGAATGATGGTAGATCCAAAATACGGCGGCGCCGGGATGGATAGTATTTCTTATGTTTTGGCTTTGGAAGAAATTTCTAAAATTGATGCTTCTGCAGCAGTCGTAATGTCTGTTAATAATTCTTTGGTTTGTGCAGGATTAGAAAAATTTTGCAACGAAGAACAAAAACAAAAATATCTAAAACCTTTGGCAAGCGGGGAAGTAATTGGTGCGTTTGCTTTAAGCGAGCCAGAAGCAGGTTCCGACGCTACTTCACAAGCCACAACGGCCGAAGACAAAGGCGATTATTACTTGCTAAATGGTACAAAAAATTGGATTACAAATGGAAAAAATGCCACATTCTATATTGTAATGGCGCAAACAGATCCTGCAAAAAGACACAAAGGCATTAATGCTTTTATTGTAGAAAAAGGCTGGGAAGGTTTTGTTACAGGGCAAAAAGAAGATAAATTGGGAATTCGTGGTAGCGATACTTGCTCATTAATGTTTACGGATGTGAAAGTGCCAAAAGAAAATAGAATTGGCGAAGATGGTTTCGGATTCAAATTTGCGATGGCAGTTTTAAATGGTGGTAGAATTGGCATTGCTTCACAAGCATTAGGAATTGCAAGTGGCGCATACGAATTGGCACTAAAATACGCACAAGAAAGAAAATCTTTCGGTACAGAAATTATCAATCACCAAGCAATCGCCTTCAAATTAGCCGATATGCATGTAAATATTATGGCTGCAAGAATGCTTTGTTATAAAGCAGCGGCAGAAAAAGATGAAGGAAAAGATATTTCTGAAAGTGGTGCAATGGCAAAACTTTATGCGTCACAAGTTGCGATGGATACTACAATTGAAGCCGTTCAAATTCATGGTGGATATGGCTATGTTAAAGAATACCACGTAGAAAGACTAATGCGCGATGCCAAAATTACACAGATTTATGAAGGTACTTCTGAAATTCAAAAAATTGTAATTATTAGAAGTATTTCAAAAAAATAGTCTATTTTTAATTAATTAAAAAAATTAAAATGGCAGAAGATATCTATAAAGAAAAGAAAAGAGGTTACGGAAAATTTATTTTTTGGATTGTTTTAATCATTTTTCTTTTTGGTGGTACCACAATTTGGTATAAATATTATTTTGTTTTTGGCGAAGGTGTGAAATCAGGCTATCTCAATTACGCCGTCAGAAAAGGCAATGTTTTTAAAACTTATGAAGGAAAACTCATCCAACAAGGTTTTGGGAACAACTCAAAATCTGGTGCTTTAACGAGTTATGAATTTGAGTTTTCTATTGAAGATGAAGCCGTTTTCAAACAAATGGAAGCCAATAGCGGAAAGTATTTTGATCTGCATTATAAAGAATATCATGGTGTTTTACCTTGGCGCGGAAACACAGTTTACGTTGTAGATAAAGTCGTAAATATCAAATAAAGTAATCAACCTTTCAATTTTTTGGAAGGTTTTTTTTATAGAAATAATCTCTATATTTAAGTTTTTAAAATTAACTATGAAAACACTTTTACTTTTTTTTATTTTATTAAACACAAGCATTTTTGCTCAACAAAACATGAAATTTACAGACGAAATCGCCGCAAAACTAGCCGAAAAACCTTTGAAATGTATTAACCAAGAATACCCAAATAAAACAGCACACGTCATCAATTCTGCAGCAGAAGCAACATTAACGCCTGCAGATTTACATCCTGCTTTTTATGGCTGTTTTGATTGGCATTCATCTGTTCATGGTCATTGGATGTTAGTTAGAATTCTTAAAAGCAAACCAAATTTCGCAAAATCTTTTGAAATAACTTCAATTTTAGAAAATTCTTTTCAAGCAGATAAAATGCAAAAAGAAGCCGATTATTTTACAAAATATGAAGTAGCAAAAAATTTCGAAAGAACTTATGGTTGGGCGTGGATTTTACAGTTAGATAAAGAATTAGCAACCTGGGACAATCCACAAGCAAAGATCTGGCACAAAAATTTAAAACCTTTAACCGATGAAATTTTAAGACTTTGGAAAGATTATTTGCCTAAACAAACTTACCCAAACAGAACCGGCGTGCATCCAAATACAGCGTTTGCCATGTCTTTCGCAATAGATTGGGCAAGAGCAACCGGCGATAAAGATTTTGAGAAACTATTGGTAGAAAAATCGAAATATTTTTATTTAAAAGATAAAAAAACACCAGCTTATTTAGAACCAGATGGCAGCGATTTTTTCTCACCAAGTTTAGAAATTGCAGATTTAATGCGAAGAATTCTTCCGCAAAAAGAATTTGTAAAATGGATAAATGAATTCTACGATGAAAGAAGTATTGAGAATATTTCTAAAATCCCAGTAATCAGCGATATTAATGATTTTCAAACCGTTCATTTGGTTGGTTTATCTTTTACCAAAGCCTGGTGTATGAAAGGAATTTCTGACGCTTTACCCAAAAATCATCCTTTGAAAGAAAAATTTAAAAAGACTGCAAATATCTTTTTAGAAAATGCTTTGCCACTGGTTTTTGCAGGAAATTATGGCGGCGATCATTGGTTGGCAAGTTTTGCGGTTTATGCGTTGTCGCACAAATAAATTTCACGTATGGTGGCGGAATTTCACGCAATGACGTAAAGAAAATATGAGCAAAGAACTTAAAGGTTAATATTATGTCTTAAAAATTGCCAAACGCTAATTAAAAATATTTTTTTTCTAATATTAAAAAATCTGTGAAAATCTGTGCGCCAAAAAAATCTGCTCAATCAGCAAAATCAGCGAGAAATGTATAATAGAAACTTTTGTGACTAAGTGGTAAAAAGTCTTAATTAAATCTTCTCAAAATTATCCGCATTTCTAAACTCACTTATAAAATGCAGTTTCACATTCGGGAATTTTTCCTGCGTCATGTGAATCGTGAAAGAAGAATCTGCCAAAAATACGAGTTGATTAAATTTATCTCTTGCCAAAAATCTTTGTTTCAAACGTGCAAATTCTTTAAATTCTTCCGATTTTTCATCTGCTTCAATCCAGCACGCTTTGTGAATAGAAAGTGGCTCATAAGAACATTTTGCGCCGTATTCATGCTCTAATCTGTACTGGATCACTTCATATTGCAGCGCACCAACTGTCCCAATAATTTTTCGGTTATTCATTTCCATGGTGAATAATTGCGCAACACCTTCATCCATTAACTGGTCAATTCCTTTATTTAATTGTTTCGCTTTTAAAGGATCATTATTATTAATATATCTAAAATGTTCTGGCGAAAAATTCGGAATTCCTTTAAAATTAATTTTTTCTCCTGCCGTTAAAGTATCACCAATTCTGAAATTTCCAGTATCATGAAGCCCAACAATATCGCCCGGGAAACTCTCATCAACAACTTCTTTTTTATCGGCAAAAAATGCATTTGGCGAAGAAAATTTTAATTTTTTGCCATCACGAACCAAAAGATAATTTTCATTTCTTTTAAAAGTTCCTGAAACAATTTTCACGAAAGCCAATCTATCACGGTGTTTCGGATCCATATTCGCATGGATTTTAAACACAAAACCAGTAAAATCTTCTTCCTCAGGTTTTACCAAACGCATATCAGAATTTTTTGGTTGTGGTTTTGGTGCAATTTCTATAAACGCATCTAGCAATTCGCGCACACCAAAATTATTTAAAGCAGAACCAAAAAAGACGGGCTGCAAATCACCTGCAAGATAATCGGCTCTGTTAAAAGGAGGATAAACTTCCTGAATCAATTCCAATTCTTCGCGCAAAGTTTTGGCGGCTTTTGCGCCAATTACGGCATCAATGCTTTCATCATTAATATCATCAAACTTAATGGTTTCGCTTACTTTTTGCTTTTTTTCTTCAAGAAAAAGTTGAATATTATTTTCCCAAATATTATAAATGCCTTGAAAATTTTCGCCCATTCCGATTGGTAAAGACAGCGGGCAGGTTTGCAAACCTAATTTTTGCTCCACTTCATCTAATAAATCGAAGGCATCTTTTCCTTCGCGGTCTAGTTTATTAATGAAAACCAACATCGGAATATTTCGCATTCTACAAACCTGAACGAGTTTTTCGGTTTGTTCTTCCACACCTTTTGCAACGTCAATTACTACAATTACAGAATCTACAGCCGTTAAAGTTCGGTAAGTATCTTCTGCAAAATCTTTGTGACCAGGCGTATCTAGAATGTTGATTTTGTGGTTTTTATATTCAAAAGCCAAAACGGAAGTCGCCACAGAAATCCCTCTTTGGCGCTCAATTTCCATAAAATCAGACGTTGCCCCTTTTTTTATTTTATTAGATTTTACTGCGCCCGCTTCCTGAATGGCGCCACCAAAAAGCAATAACTTTTCCGTTAAAGTCGTTTTTCCTGCATCTGGGTGAGAAATAATGCCGAAGGTTTTTCTCTTATCGATTTCTTTTTGTAAAGACATTTATTAAATTTTAAATTTTAGATTTTGAATTATATTTTTTTTAAATTCAAATCTTTTGTAAACTATTTTAAAAATTCACAAATGCAAAAATCGTGATTTTTATTGAGAATGGAAAGTGCAAGTTCGCGAGATTGCAGAATTGCTTTATCTTTGCAAAAAAATTTTATAATTGGAAAGACTGAAATCATTTAATTTTACGATTGGTTGGCGAGAAATCGGCATTTTAATTGGCGGTTATTTTGTGGCACAAATTATACTTCTCGCAGTTGTTATGTCTTATTCTTTCTTTTTAAAGCAAGATGTGATGTTATCTTCAGGTTTTCAGTTGATAGCTTATGTTTTAAGTTTAGGTCTGCCCATTTTGTTTTTCGATCTATTTGTAACGCGCCCGCAAGGTTTTAAACTTAATTTTAATTTTTCTTCAAAACCAGTTCTTACTTATATTCAAGTTTTTTTAATGATGTTTGGCATGATGCTCATTTCAGAGTTTTTAACCAATTTAATACCGACTAAAGGCCCAATTTTCGGGGATTTGTATTTAAAATTTGTGGCGCAAATGAATTCCATTTCAATGGATCATGCGGCGATGTTGATAATGGTTGCGATTTTGGCTCCAATTTTTGAAGAAATTTTATTTCGGGGCATTATTTTAAAGGCAATGCTCAACAAAGGCGTTAGTCCGAAAAAAGCCATAGTGTTTTCTTCTTTAATTTTTGGTGCTGTTCATGGTTATCCTTGGCAATTTTTGGGCGCATTTTTGCTCGGTCTGGTTTTGGGATTGGTTTACTGGAAAACAAAGTCTTTGTTAATGTCTATTTTACTGCATTCATTTAATAATTTTATCGCGGCGATGTTGATCATTTTTACAAAAGATGAAACATTTACACAAAGTTTTGGCGTTCCAGAAATCTATATTCTAGCGCTCGGATTAATTATTTTTGGCCTGTCTTATTATTTTTTCATGCATAAAAATAAGGTGGTTTATCAAGATAATTAAAGCGTTATTTAAAAAAAAATTCAAACAAAATAAAATAAGAATTAAAATGGAACTTCTAGTCGCAACACATAATATTCATAAAAAAGAAGAAATTCAGCAGATTTTAGGATCAGATTATTTGGTGACGAGTTTGGCAGATTATAATTTGCACGACGAGATAGTAGAAGATGGAAAAAGTTTTCAAGAAAACGCTTTGATAAAAGCAAAATATTGTTTTGAAAAAACTGGTAAACCTAGTTTGGGAGATGATTCTGGCTTGGTTGTAGAAAGTTTAGACGGAAGACCTGGGATTTATTCTGCGAGATATGCAGGCAACCACGATTTTAAAAAAAATATCGCCAAAGTTTTAGAAGAATTAGCAGGAGAACCGAACCGAAGAGCCTATTTTGTTTCTATGCTTTGCTATAAAGATGAAAATGGCGAACATTTTTTTGAGGGCCGAGTTTACGGTAATATTACGCAAAAACCTTTCGGAGAAGAGGGTTTCGGCTATGATCCAATATTTACACCAGAGAATCACAATCAAACTTTTGCGGAAATGCACGTGGAAGAAAAAAATAAAATTAGCCACAGAAAATTGGCTTTAGATCATTTTGTTCGGTTTTTGAATGCAGAAAATCAGCAATAATTTGTAACTTCAAACTTTAATATTATATTTTGAGTTCTTACCTTACCATTCTCGGTTTCAATTCTGCAATTCCCACTGTAAATGCGTCGCCGACGGCACAAATGTTAGAAATGGAAGAACGCCATTTTTTGATCGATTGTGGCGAAGGAACACAAGTGCAATTAAGAAAAGCAAAGTCGAAATTTTCTAAAATTAATCATATTTTTATCTCGCATCTTCACGGTGATCATTGCTTTGGTTTGCCGGGTTTAATTGCTTCTTTCAGGCTTTTGGGCAGAGAAAAACCGTTGCATATCTACGGCCCAGAGGGTATAAAAGAAATGCTGGAGACAATTTTTAGAATCACGGAAACTTATCGTGGTTTTGAAATTATTTACCACGAACTCAATAAAAATTATTCCGAAAAAATTTATGATGATAGCAGAGTAGAAGTCTTCACAATCCCTTTAAATCATAGGATTTATTGCAATGGCTATTTATTTAAAGAAAAGGAAAAAGAACGGCATCTCAATATGGAAGAAATTTCAAAATATCCTGAAATTGAAACCTGCGATTATCAAAATATTAAAAACGGAAAAGATTTTAAATTAAAAGATGGCTTTATTCTTAAAAATGAAAAATTAACGACAGATCCTACACCTCCAATTTCTTACGCTTTTTGTAGTGATACAAGGTATTTGGAAACGATTGTTCCGATTATTAAAGATGTAAATGTGCTTTACCACGAATCTACTTTTCTACACGATTTAAAGGAGATGGCAGATTATACAGGGCATACAACAGCTTTGGAAGCGGCGCAAATTGCAAAAGCAGCGAATGTTAAAAAATTAATTCTCGGTCATTTTTCTAACCGTTATGGCGATTTAAAAGTTTTTACAGATGAAGCGCGAGCCATTTTTCCGCAAACATATTTGCCAAAAGCGCTTGAAACTTTAACTTTAGAATAAAATCGGAAGTAAAAGTTTTAACTAAAATCAACTAAAGGTATTAGGCGATTATGTTTGGCTTTTAAGAAAATCAATCATTTCAAATGAAAAAAGAAAAAGTAAATTTGGATGAAGTTTTTTTATTGCTTAATGAAAAAGCCGAACGATACAACCATCCGAATTTTATTGAACTAGATCCGATAAGCATTCCGCATCGCTTTACTTTAAAACAAGATATAGAAATTTCTGGATTTTTAACCGCAACAATTTCCTGGGGAAATCGTAAATCTATTTTAAATTCTGCCCAAAAAATGCTGGATTTTATGGATCATTCTCCGTTTGATTTTATTAAAAATTTTACTGAAAAAGATTTGAGATTTCTACAGGCTCAATCTAACAATTTTAAAAGCATTCATAGAACTTTTAGCGGAAAAGATTTTGCCTATTTTTTAATTAATTTAAAAAGAATTTATAAGAATTTTGATAGTTTGGAAGACTTATTTTTAGTGCAAAAAGATGAAAGCAATTTCTACCATTCTTTGCAAAGGTTTCGTACTTATTTTTTGACAGAAAATGCTGGAAAATCATCCAAACACGTGAGTTCTACGTATAAAAATTCGGCTGCAAAAAGATTGATGATGTATTTGCGATGGATGGTTCGGCAAGACAAAAAGGGCGTAGATTTTGGTATTTGGAAAAATATCGATCAAAAATATTTATCAATTCCTCTCGATGTTCATACTGCCAATATTTCGAGAGAATTAGGACTTTTAAATCGCACACAAAACGACTGGAAAGCGGTGGAAGAATTAGATCTGATGATTAGAAAATATCAGCCAGAAGACCCAGCGGTTTTAGATTTTGCTTTGTTTGGAATGGGCGTGAATAAAGATTTAACAGATAAATTACTTAAGATTTAGATTAAAAAATTGCAAATTTTAGAAAACAAAAAACCTCGATTTTAAAAACTTAAATGTTCTAAATTCTAAAACATTTTTGTTCTTTATGCTAATGTGACTTATGTGTTTAAAAAAAGCAATTTACTTTGTTAGTTTTTATAAATTTACGGAATGAAAAAAACGCAAAAATCTGCAGCGGTTGGTTTTATCTTTATCACCATATTAATCGACGTTACAGGGTGGGGAATTGTCATTCCTGTGGTGCCAAAATTAATACAAGAATTATTGCATGCAGATCTTAGTGTTGCCGCACAATATGGCGGTTGGTTGAGTTTTGCCTACGCATTTATGCAGTTTATTTTCGCTTCAGTTTTAGGCGGTTTGAGTGATAAATTCGGTAGAAGACCGGTAATTTTATTTTCACTTTTGGGCTTTGCAGTTAACTTTTTTTTACAAGCTTGGGCGCCGACAATTTTGTGGCTTTTTGTTGGTAGAATTTTATCTGGTGTTACAGGAGCAAGTATCACGACTGCGAGCGCTTATATTGCTGATGTTTCTACAGATGAAAACCGCTCTAAAAATTTTGGTTTAATTGGTGCTGCTTTTGGCATTGGCTTTATAGTTGGACCAGTAATTGGTGGACTTTTAGGTCAGTTTGGTTCGCGTGTGCCGTTTGTTGCTGCTGGAATATTATGTTTAATTAATTTTCTCTACGGCTATTTTGTTTTGCCAGAAAGTTTACCGAAAGAGCAGCGAAGAGATTTCTCAATCAAAAGAGCTAATCCTGTGGGCTCCTTGCTTAGGCTAAAAAATTATCCTAAAATTTTAGGTTTGGTTGCTGCTTTAATTTTAGTTTATATCGGTGGACACGCAGTTCAAACAAATTGGACGTATTTTACGATGTATAAATTCAGTTGGTCTGAGAAAACGGTTGGTTTATCTCTGGGCGTAGTTGGGATTATTACGGCTTTGGTTCAGGGCGTGTTAATTAGATACATTCATCCGAAAATTGGCAATGAAAAAAGTATTTATTATGGTTTAATGCTCTATTCTTTAGGGATGATTTTATTTGCTTTTGCTACAAAAAGTTGGATGATGTTTGCGTTCCTAATTCCGTACGGATTAGGCGGAATTGCAGGTCCCGCAATACAAAGTGTGATTTCTGCACAAGTTCCGCGTAATGAGCAAGGCGAATTGCAAGGCGCTCTCGCAAGTTTGGTGAGTTTAACGGCGATTGTTGGGCCACCTTTGATGACGAACACTTTTTTCTTTTTCACGCACGATGAAGCACCTTTTAAATTTGCAGGTGCGCCATTTTTTCTCGCTTCCATTCTGATGGGAACAGCCGCAATTATTGCTTTCAGGGTTTTTAAAACCGAGAAACTAAAGAATCAAAATGATGTTTTGGAGTGAATTGAAATAAAGTTATAAAAAAACAAAGTAAATTTTTTCAGAAGTCGCGACTTTTGTATCGCTAAATTTTCAGATTTTATTAGAATTGTATTTTTGATGTCTCTTAAATCTTCTTTTTAGTAAAATTAATTTGAATTTTGTGTAATCATAGATTAAGCCCAAAAGTAGGGTAGTTGCGGCAATTGTTAATGCGTAAATTCCAATTTTTGAATATAAAACGCCGCCGAAAACACCACCAATAAAAAAGAAATTAATAATTGTAAGTCGCAACTTTATAGACGAAAATAGTTTTTTCTTTTCATCTGCTGTTTTATAGAAAAATAATTGAGATAAATCAATTCCCAAATCCGTGAAAAGTCCCGTTAAATGTGTTGTTCTTACAACTGCACTAGATATAGTAGTAACGAAAGAATTTTGAAGACCCATCGCAAAAAGCAAACTAAAAGCGACTAAATTTGGATTTTTAAGAATTAAAGTTTGCCCATAAAAGCCTAGAATTAAAAGAATTATACTTTCTATTAAAGTCGGTACAACATAAATATAGCGTTCGTTTTTTCTGGCAAAAAACTCAATTAGTAAATTTGAAACAAAAGAACCAAAGAAAAAGGAGAAAATGTAAAGGAAAAAAATTAAACTGTGTCTGAAATTTAACTTAAAAACTTCATCCATAAAAAAGGCAAAATGGCCAGTAACATTGGTGGTTAACCTTTGCACAGAAAAAAAACCAACCGTGCTCACAATACCTGCGACAAAAGATAATAAAGAAGCAATTTTTAAATTATGACTTAATGTGCGCGTTTTTCCATAATGTCTGAACATTCTTTTTTTTCTTTTTTAAATTGATTTCTCGTGGTGCAAATTTAGGTTATTGTTGAAATACCACCTAAAAATCGCTTGTGCTAGATAAAATTTAAAAGACATTTCTTTTGATTTTTTATTGAAATTGCAAAAAAAAAGTTTACTAATTTCCATATAGTAAACTTTTAGAACTCATATCAGTAGGCGTTAATCTTTGATTGCATTTAAGATTTTTTCAGCGATTTCTTTTTGCCCTAAAGTAGAAGTGATGAAGTTTCTGTCGTTTGTGTTTGATAGATAGCCTATTTCTAGCAAAATTGCGGGGCAATTTGAAGTGCGCAAAATATGCAAATCTTTAGTTTTCACACCATTATTTTGCAATTCTTTGAAATTTAATTTATTTAAAAAACTTTCAGCCAGATTTTTACTTTTATCATAAAATGTGTTTTTTTCAGAAACAAACGCTTCGATGCCGCTTGAATCTACATTTGTTGATTTATTTAAGTGTAAAGAAAGCACCAAATCTGGATTTATAGCATTTATTTTTGCGGCTCTGTCCGTCAAAGAAATAGCTTTATCATCTGGGCGAAGTAGAATAATTTCTAAATCTGAATTTTTATTTAGTTTTTTTATTTGCTCGGAGATATTTAGCACAATTTGTTTTTCAGCAAAATTGTTATATTGCGCGCCACTATCCATTCCGCCATGTCCAGCGTCAATTACAATTACTTTTTTATCAATAGGCTTAAAAGACATTACAATTAAACCTCCAAGAATTGCGAGAATAGTAAGAAATTTCCAATTTTTCATAATTTTAGTTTTTATGTTGTTCATTTTTTAACGGTAATTTTTATAAAAAAGTATTTATTTAATAAAATTTACAATTGCTTCAGCGACAGAAAAACCAGTACTAAAGCAAGCTTGCAAAAGATAGCCACCAGTTGGCGCTTCCCAATCTATCATTTCTCCGGCGCAATAAATATTTGGCCATTTTTTTAACTCTAAATTAAAGTTTAATTCTGAAAATGCAACGCCGCCAGAAGTGGAAATTACTTCATCAATAGGGCGAAAACTTAGGATTTCGATTGGGAAATTTTTAATTAATTTTGAAAGTTTTTCAATGTCTAAATAGCTTTCTTTGTCTAATGTTTTAAGTAAATTCAAGGCAGTTGTAGATAATTTTAATTTCTTTTTTAAAATCGGACTTATTTTATCGCCTTGTTTTAATGCTTCTATAATTTCACTTTCAGATATGTTGGGTTTTAAGTCTAAAAATAATTGCAAAGGAAATTGAAATTTTCGCGTAAAACGGTTCATAAAGTAAATCGGGCTACCTTCAATGCCATATTTTGTGAAAACTATTTCGCCAGTTTTTTCTATATTTTGAAAGGAAACTTTGATGTTTTTTAAATATTGCCCTTGCAATTGATGAAAAATTCTCGGCGTATTGTAACCAGAATTTGCCGATTCTAAAGCATTAATTTTTATATTTTTTGATGTTAAAACTTCAATCCATTTTGCGTCTGAACCTGTTTTTTTCCAACTTCCGCCGCCCATTGCGAGAATTAATTTTGAATAATTTAATTTTAAATCTTCGCTATTGTTTTTTAGATAAATAGAACGTTCATCAAAATCTAAAAATGTATGATTATAATGAATTTCAACGCCCAGATTTTCTAAATAATCCAACCACGTTTTTAAAACTTGGATAGGTTTAAAATTTTTCGTTGGGAAAATTTTTCCAGAACTTCCAATATAAGTTGCAATCCCAAGTTTTTCAAGCCATTTTATAACTTTTTGGTTATCAAATTCACGAACTATTTTTTGGATTTCAACGGCATCATATTTTTCTAAAAAAGTTTCGATTTCTTCACTGTGCGTCAAATTAAAACCGCCATTTCCGGCGACTAAAAATTTTCTAGCGGCTGCTTTATTTTGCTCATAAATTTGAACTTTAAAACCTTTTTCGGCTAAAATTTGCGAGGCCATTAATCCAGCAGGACCAGCGCCGATAATGAAAATTTTTTGTTCTTGCATTTGCGATAAAAATACGGAATTTGTTTTTCAAGATTTTAAGATTCCCAATATTTGAAAGGCAAAATCGTTAAATTAGAATTATAATATTTCTGTTCGCTCGTTACTTCTCGGTCGATCCAATCGGGCAAAGCGAAGCTTATATCTTCAGACTTTAGTTCAATTTCGGCAACAATTAGCCCAAGATTATCGCCTAAAAATTCATCCACTTCCCAAAGTTTGTCTTCAAAAATTATTTTATATCTGATTTTTGAAAGTTCAGAAATTGCAAATTGATTCAGTAATTCTTTGGCATCATCAAACGGAATTTCATATTCAAATTCTGGGCGAGTTGCACCTACGGAAAGTCCTTTGATAGTGATAAATCCTTTTTCAGAGGTTTGTCGCACGCGGATGGTTTTGTTTGGATCGGTCAATAAATAACCTTGTCTGTACAATTCTCCAGAATTTTTTTCGACTTTTTGCCATATACTTTTTTCGACTAAGAATTTTCTTTCTATTTCTGTGGGCATTATTTTTAATTATATTTAATTTTCAATATCAATATCAAAACAATCCAAAAGTCCAGCAATTTCTGATAGAGAAAATTTGGCTTTTTTTATGCGATTTAATATAGGGTTTATAGAATAATTGAAAGAAGTACGAAAGTCTGCTTTTTCGAGATTGGTATTTTGAAAAACGGCGTTCTTGAAATCACAATTATCAAAAAAAGAATTGCTAAAATCGCTTTCTGTAAAATCAACTTCTTGCAACAGCGAATTTTTAAAAATCGTTTTTCTAATTTTAATTTGATAAAAAGAAGTGTGGTTTAAATTGCAATTATCAAAACTAAAAGAAAGTCCAAATTGACTGCAATTTTCAAAATGTAGCCCAAGCATTTTGCATTCTTTAAATGTAATATCTCGAAAAGCGGTTTGGTTTATATTGGCCAAACTCAAATTACAGCCGACAAATTCACATTCCGAAAATTTTATATGTGATAAATCGGAATTTGAAAAATTACAATTTTGAAAAATGCAATTTTCGTATTCTCCTTTTTCGATAGGCTTTTCAGTAAAATCTATTTTTTTGAAAGTCTCGTTTTCTGCGAAAGTATTTTGCATTATCAAATATAAAGATTATTGATTGCTGGAAAAAATATTAATGTAGTTTTCAACCATAATAAAATCAGCATTTTGCAATAAAAATTTTATTTTTTAGGTTTTTGTATTTTAATTTCTGTTGTTAAAGAATTCTCCGAAACGAAAATTACAAATATTCATGTTTTAGTGGTTCTGGTTTTCTTATGTATTAAAAAGTAGTTTTTAAAATACTTTTTTGTAAATTTTTGAAGAACTATTTTTTCCTTACTAAAAGCCAGATTAATTTCTATTAATTTTGTTTGCCGCCAAAATCTCGTTGAATTTAGCCTCTTTTCCTTGCTTTTTCATTTCAGCATAAACGGCATTGATTAATTTTTCTGCATCTGTTCTGTAGGGCGATTTTTGCTCGATGTAGAGATTATAGGCTTTGCAAAGATTATCTAAACCTTTTTCATAATCTTTCAAATACATGGCATAAACATTTCCGAGGCCATAATATATTTCTGGATTTGTTTTGTCCTTTTCGGCTAATTTTTCATAAGCTTTTATGGCGTTTTGATATTCTTTTTTGTAGATGTAAACCACAGCGATGTTTTGCAGAGGCATAGTTCCATTTGGATCTATTTCTAGAGATTTTTTGTAAGATTCCAAGGCTTTATCGTATTGGTTTAATTTTCTGTAATTTATGCCCAGATTATCCCAAGCAAAAGCAAATTCTGGATCTATTTTTACTGTTTTATTAAAATAGTCTATTGCTTTCTGATAGTTTTCTTTTTGGGCCTCATCTTGCCCTTTATTAAAATAATCTTTTGCCTCAGCATTATTTGAAATAGATTTCGAACTTTGCTTCTCGTTACTGGCAATTTTGGTTTTTACGCTGTTGCAATTATTCATCAGATAGCGCTCCAAAACATAATAATATTTTTTATATTCAGGTGAATTTTCATTAGATTCAAAAGAGATATTGATCTGTTTTTTGCCATCTTTTGCCACCGCTTTTTCTTTAGCAGATTCTATATTCATTAATTTGGCACCCATTTGAAAAGTACCTGCTTGCTTATTGATACAAGCGCTAATTCCTGCGGCAATTACATCTTTTGAAGTGTTATACGTTTCGATAGAATCTACACATTCGCAGGCATTTTCGGCTAATTCTTTTAATAATTTTGTGGAATCAGACTTTATTTTTTCTTGAGATTTTGCATAAAAAGAAAAGCAAATAAGTGAAAATAGAAAGAGATTTTTTTTCATTTTAAAGCTTGTTTTATTGGTGTTAATTTTAAAATTTAGTTTTATAAAATTACTATTTTATTTCTAATTTTTAATTTCAATTTTAACAGTAGAACGGTCCATTAATTTTCTTACAATTAAAAACAGTAACACGGCTCCCACTGTAAAAGCGGCTTCAGTATTGAGCATGCCTTTTGCACCAAAATGGCTGTATGCAACGCCAACAATGTAAGTCATTAAATAAATTGGCGAATTTGAAAGTGCCGCAAAAATATTATATTTGGTTGCAGCGGCACCTTTTCCAATTGTTTCCATCGTAAAGGCGGTAAATCCTGCATAGCAAAGTCCCGTCGTCATTGCGTAAAGTGAAGTCCAAATAATAAACATTAATTCTGTTCGTGGAGAATATGCCATGCAAACCGCACAAGCCGCCGCAGACAAGCCAAAAATTAAATAGGCATTTCTACTGTTCATACGGTCGCAAATATAGCCGCCGAGCAAACAACCAACAGCGGAAATTAAACCGCTAAAGACGCCGGTTGCAATTTCTACAGTTTCTACACTTGCATGCCAATCCTTTGCAACTGAAGCCCACAAGCCACTAATTGCGCCCGTGCCAAGCGTTAAAAAGCAAAGCACTAATGCTAATAAACCGCTTTTTGTTTTTAAAGTTTCCCAAACATCTTTAAATAAATTTTCATACGTTTTTCGGATGTTTTCTTCTCTAATTGTAATTTTTGGATCTTTAAAAAAAAGAAGTGCAAAGCAACATGCAAAACACACCAAACCTAAAATTGCGCTCACCACCCAAGGTGCAGATACATGCTGCGCAAGAAAAAGGCCAAGTCCGCCACCAATCCCTACGCCGCCCAGATTTCCTGCCTGAAAAAATCCGCCTGCTCTTCCTTTTAATTCTAGCGGAACATCGTACGCCATCAAACCTTCTGTCGCCATACATAGAAAAGTAATTGCAAATTGTGACAATAAAATAATCAGCGTTAAATAAGCCAAACTCGACTCCTTTAGTGGTAAAACGCCTGTCGCGAAAATCCCGATGGATCCAATAATACTAGCTAATAAATACCATTTTTTGAATGAAAGTGTGGTATCTACAAGCGGAGCCCAAATAAATTTAAAGATGTGCGGCAGTAGAGTAGCAGCCACCAAAGCGGCAATTTTTTGTACAGAAATGCCCGCTTGTGAAAGAAGATAACCAAGTGTAACCGAGACAAAACCAACCGAAACGCCCATCGGTAAGATGAGTATAGTAAACAAAAAGGGGTGAACGGGTTTGCTTGCGATTTCTTTTTCGCTCGAAGTGTTTTCTACTTTCATTTTATTTAATTTTTTTTATAATGTATTGCTAATTTCTTAAACTAAATTGTTACAATCTTTATTTTTTAAAATATAATTTGCATGCCTATTTGCAACTTCCATACAGTTTAAAACTCGCATAAAAATGGGATTTTCATAGAAATTAAATTAAATAAATTCTAAAAAAGACAATTGTAAAATATGCCCACAAAATAGAAAACACAATATGCACAACAGTTTCAAATGTTTTGCCGCGCCACAATTGCGATGAATAAACGAAAAACTGAATGAAAAAGCGA
This sequence comes from Halpernia humi, assembly GCF_900108025.1. Classification (GTDB taxonomy): domain Bacteria; phylum Bacteroidota; class Bacteroidia; order Flavobacteriales; family Weeksellaceae; genus Halpernia; species Halpernia humi. The sequence goes on along the minus strand of NZ_FNUS01000001.1, from coordinate 600,110 downwards.
ATGCCCCAAAAAATCCCAAGTCCCAAAGAAATGCGCTTTCCAAAACTGGTTTCTACTAAATCTGTGTCCGATGTTAAACATAAAATGCCCATCAAAAAAACCGTCAGCGCAATAAAAAAAGTATGAATGTACGTCATTTGCCGGTTTACCAAACTTAAATTTTGTAACTCAACTTTCCATTTAAAGTAGCGCGGGAAAATAACGTGAACAAGTGCTAAAACGATGAGTAAAGCACCAATTATTTTAAGGTGTAATTCCATTTTTTTGAAGGGTAAAAGTGGTAATGAATGGTGTTTTTTTCTGTTTTAATTTAATGTTTAATGAAGCACTTATAAAAGTTTTCAGCCAAGAATTCTTTGGTAAAAAATGAAAAAAACCAATATTGTAAGCTAAAAAATTGGGCAAATTCCGCAGATGTTCGGTGACATAAATTTCACCATTTGGCTTCAAAATTCGATGCAATTCTTTAAAGAAAATAATTCTTTCTGCATCTTTTCTAATCTCATGTGCGGCAAAAAAGAGGAAAATTTTATCAACACTTTCAGTCTTTAAAGGTATTTTATTAGTTGAAATTTCTATGGTTTCGGGAAAATTGGGATATACTTTTCTGGCTCTTTTAATCGAAACTTCTGTGTGCGTTTTCGGATTATAAAAATCAAAAATGCTGAATTCTGCATTTTTAAATTTATGTTTTAAAACGGCGCTTATTTCATCAAAACCTGCGTTGATATTTACGATTTTTAAATTCTCGTCCGTATTTTTTATCCAGTTTAATTCATACAAATCTGTGCAATCGTAAACGAAAAAAGAAACCAACAATGAACTTGCAGTTGTGATGAAAATTGTTACAATTAATATTAATAAATAAGGCGAATAATTTTCTGGGAGAACGATTTTTAAGAAAAATAAAGCACACAAAAATAGAAGCGACAAAATGTAAAAATGCCAATTAAATCGGATGATATTTGTAACACCTTGAAACGGTTTTCTTAAGGTTTCCATAGTTCTATTTTGCCTTTTTTCCACCAATAGGGAATATTTTCTATGATAAAAGCGTTGGCTAAAACGACATTTTTTAAATTTAATTGGTTTAGAAATTCGAAATTATAATCGATTATTTTTAAAGGTTTGGGTTTCCAATTCTCGCGAACGCCTTCTATAACTAGAACTTCTTTTTTTATTTTGTTGTAAGTGAAGGTGAACGGAAGTGGGCCTGCAAAACGGCGCGCTTCTGCCCAATCTGAAAATGGCGAATGTTCAGGAAGTTTCGCGTCTTCTTCAGTTTTATCTATTGTTAATTTAAAATTCGATTTTTCTGAGGAAATAATTAAATTATCATTTTCAATTTTTTGCGAAATATCAGTCGTTGTGTAATTATAATGTGTAAAAATATTGCCATCAAATTCCATTTTCTTTTTGTCGGTTTCAGATTTTATGATGTAAAGCCCGCGCAATTTTTTGCCTTTTCTATTGGTAAAACGCACAAAAATGCGGTAGCCAATTAAGAAAAAATTATTGCCCAAAAATTCTGGGAAACCTTTTGGCCGTAAATGTTCTGTTTGCACCATTGCGATTGCAATAAACGCATATTTGTCTTGAAAAGTATCGAGTTGTAAACATTCTGGAATGAGCGATTGCAATTCTTCCTTTGGCACGGCAAAAGTAAGAACAGTGGAAGATTTGAAATGCGCTTCAACGGCAAAAGGATGGTTTTTTAGGAAATCAAACATTTGATTTTATTTAAATTTTTTGGTCAAAATAAATTGATTATAAAAGATTAAAGATATAAATAAAAATGCGAAAATGATATTCATTTTTCCCCAAAGCAATAAATCTGGCACCAAAATGAACTCTAAAATATTCATAAGTGCAATTATAAACATTTGCGAAATTGCATTTATTTTGGCCTTAAATTTAGTAATTATCCAAATGGCCATTGCAATTTCTGAAAAGCCAATAATTTTTGTAAAAATAAAAGCATTTTCATTTCCCAATATTTCACCGACTATCATTTGATGCCTTGGAACGAAGTTTAAAACTTTGCAGAAAAACCCGTTGATGAGCCAAATTGCGGCTGTAAAGTAGGTGAGGAGATTGTGAAAAAGTTTTGCGTTCATGGATGATTAAAAACACTTGCCAATATAACCGAATGTGTTGTTATAATTAAAATATTAATGCAATAAAAAAACCACCAAAAAGGTGGCTAAAATTTTATGCGGTTTGTTTTGCTACTTTTTTTTCTGTTGCTTTATCCATTTTTGTTTCCTTCATTTCCATTTTGCAGTCTTTTTTGCTCATTTTGCAGTCTTTCATTTTCGTCTTGCAAGCTTTGGAGTTATTAGATTTCGCCATCTTTTTCTCGTCCATTTTGCACTCTTTTTTGTCTTTCCCAGCGCAGCACGTTTTTTTTGGCGTTTCTTGCGCATAAGTAAATGTAAAAGCACTTATGGCCAAAATTGAAATTATTTTTTTCATATTCTGTGATTTTTTTATGTTATTGATAATCAAAGATAAAAATAATTTCGGAAGTACCTTCTTTTTTTATTATAAATTCTGGCCTTCACAAGACAAGGTTTATGGCTATATTTGCAAAAATTTTTTTAATTTAATTTCTTTATCTATTTATGTCCGACTCGCTTTATAATCCTTTTATAGATTTAATTTTTGATGATCATTTTTGCTTCTTATCAGGTGATTTAACTACTGAATCGATGACCGTTTTTCCTGAATGGTTGATGGATCATTTTAAATTTGGCGAAGATAAAATTGAGATGATGGACAAAATGAAATCTTACACTTACGCTGATTTAAAATTACCTTGTTCGGCGCAAGTGAAAAATGCATTTTCAGAATTGGATGAGAAAATTCAGGCCGCTTATAGCAAGGGTTTTGAAGGCATGAAAGCGCTTGATGAAGAATTGCTTTTTCTTTGGACAGGAAGAATGGTTTATGGACTTTTATATTACGAAATGGCTTATGAAAGTAGCAGATTGCAAAAAATTGGACAAGAATTTCGACTTTCGGAATCGCTAAAAAATCGATTTGGCTATTTTCATTTAATGCTGCAATCTATTATAAAACCAATCACTTTTAAAGGTAAAAAACCTTGGAGCATTGCTGTTTTCAAGTTAAAATATTCCGCCGATATTTTTAGTTTTCGCGATGATGCTATTAATTTATTATTCTCTTTTGGCGTGAATGGCTTTGGATTTATTGCGTGTTTGCAAGATAATGGCGTGATTGGCGCGAAGCAAAAAGAAATTTTAGAAAAAATAAGTGGCCACGTTTTGCATCCGTTGCAGTTTGAAGAGTTGTATGCCAGATTTCATTATTCAGATTATATTTTAAATTATGCACCGAAATATAAAGTTGAAAATGTTGAAGGAAAAATAACAATAGAAATTGCTAATAGTGAGCAAGACGCGCAGTTTGGTTTTTGGGACGAAGATGTATTTTCGCAATTGCTTTCTAATTATTGGCAAGTTTACGGCATTCAAAAAAAGGATATTCTTCAATTTCAAAAGCCACCCAAGAGTTTTCTTGAAAATCCTTATACCAAAGATTTTATTAAGCCAGAAAGTATTTCGTTGCCGTTTTAATTAATTTAAAAAAAGTTAAAGGTGGTTTCTGTAATATTTCTGAATTTTAAAATTAAGCAAATGTTTGATAAAAATACAGCAAATTAGATAGTTATAAATCTAAATTTGCGGTTCAAGTATTAAATTTTTAAAAGGCGTAATTTTTCGCTTTTATTAATTTCAATTCTTTATTAGTTTAAGTATTTGCGATTTCATTTTAAAAGATTTACACAAATTTCCACCAAATAAAAGGAATTACTTTTTACCCGTTAACAAGAAAACAGGATATAGGCCTGTTGGTTTTTCCATAATGCTTGCTGTTTGAATTTTCAAGTCTTTAAAACCTGCATTTTCTGCAATTTTAAAAAATTCATTTCTATCAAAACCAGTATGGAAAACGCCGGTATCTTCAGTGTGAAAACTGCCATCTTCTACGTCTAGATCGGCAATTGCGATGCTTCCATTGTCTTTTAACAATGTATAAAATTTATTAAATATTGCTTGCACATTTTCTATATGATGAATCGTCATGGATGAAACTATGGCGTCAAATTCAGTCTCTAATGTTTCTTTTGTAAGATCCATTTCTAAAATTTGAACCTTACATTCAATGCGATCTAGTTTTGATTGTAATACGCCAATCATGGCTTTAGAAATGTCGATAGCGGTGATTTCTTTTACGAATGGCGCAATTTGTGACAACAGCAAACCCGTGCCCGAGCCGAAATCCATCACATGCATTTCTTTTGAAAAGGGAATTTCTTTTAAAATTAATTGGCCAATATTGCCCACATTTTGGGTGATAGATGATTGCACATCAAATTCTTCTGCTTTTTCTGAAAAATAATCTTTTTGTGTAGATGCCATTTTTGCTGTTTTGAAATTTAGTTTTGAATTACAAATTTACATGTTTTTTGACCTTATTTTATCGTTTCGGATTGTGAAATTGTAATAGTTCGATTAAAAAAAACGGTTTAAACTATCATTTAACTCGGCCCCATTCCATCTCTAAAGAGAATTGCTAAACTGATAAAATAAAAGAAAAATGAAAGGATGACAGCAAGAAAAAACCCGATAATTATTCGATATACTTTGGCGCCTTTATAAAATTTCCAAACCAAAGGAATCGTTAAAAAAGGTGTCACAAAAATGGCGAACCAAAAAATTTGGCCGATACTATCTTTAAGTTCTTCTGTCATTTGTTATTTTGAAATTTAATTTTGAAAATTTTCAAACCTTCACTTTAATTTCTTTTAAAGTCATTTTCTTTAATTTCCAGTTTTCACTTGCATACCATTTAATTTTCGTGGATAATAAACTTTAATTTTAACATTAAATAAATTGCAAACTGTCTTTTTCTTCACAAAACGTTGATAGTTTTTAAATATTAGGCTAAAAACGATTTCGTAAATTCTGGTTTTATTCTGTGTTTGCTGGCTTGCTCGTAAGCGTAAGCCATTTCAATAATTTCAGCTTCACGGTACGCGCCGCTGAAAAACGATAATCCAACCGGCAAATCATACACTTTTCCACAAGGCAGAGAAATATGCGGATAGCCACTCATCGCCGCAGGCGCTGTTAAAGAAACTTCGCCCCATTTGTCGCCATAAATAATATCGATACTGCAAGCCGGGCCGATGGTTAAACCTGTGATGGCATCCAATTTATTTTTTTGCATCACATTATCAATAATTTGTTTGGCGCCTTGATGGCTTTTTTCTAAAGCTTTTTTGTAAGCGGGATCGTCTAAACCTTTCTTTTCTTCGCTTTGAACCAGAAGTTCTTGTTTAAAAGTGGGCATGGCTTCGGCTTCATTTTTTAAATTAAATTCTATGACGTCGGCTAAATTTTTAACTTTTGCATTGGCATTTTTCAGGTAAGCATTTACACCGTTTTTAAACTCATATTTCATGACTTCAAGTTCATCATTTCCTAATGCATTTATTTTGTCTAGATAGTCAATTTCTACTATGGTTGCGCCTTGTTGTTTTAAAAGATCCAATGCTTTTTCTTGTAATTCATTTAAAAATTGATTGGTGTATTTTCCTTTTTGCACGCCAATTCTTTTTCCTTTTAAACCGTCGATATTTAAAAATTTGGTGTAATTGGTTTTTTTGCCACTGCTTTCTTTCGTCACAGCATCAGAATCATCTACACCGGCTATTATTTCTAGCAAAATGGCCGCATCAGTAACAGTTCTCGTTAAAGGTCCTGCTGTATCTTGCGTGCTCGAAATTGGAATAATACCGGAGCGGCTCACCAAACCAACAGTTGGTTTTATACCAACCGCACCATTGATAGAGGCAGGACAAGTGATAGAACCATCCGTTTCTGTTCCAATTGCTATCGCCGATAAATTCGCCGATACGGCGGAACCAGAACCTGCACTAGAGCCACACGGCGAATGATCTAAAATATAGGGGTTTTTAGTTTGTAAACCACGACTGCTCCAGCCTGAACTAGAATTTGTAGAACGAAAATTTGCCCATTCGCTCAGATTGGTTTTGCCTAAAATTACAGCGCCTGCATTTCTTAATTGTGTTACAATAAACGCATCTTTTTTTGCTATGTTTCCTACTAAAGCGAGCGCGCCTGCTGTAGTCATCATATTGTCGGCCGTGTCAATATTATCTTTTATTACAATGGGAATTCCGTGGAGTGCACCTCTTATTTTACCCTCTTTTCTCTCTTGATCCATGGTTCTTGCAATTGCCAGAGCATCTGGATTAATTTCAATCATGGTATTAAGTTTTGGACCGTTTTTATCCATGTTTTCAATGCGATCCAAATAAAGTTGGGTAATTTGTTCTGAAGTATAAGTACCTTTCTCCATTTTATCTTGAAGTTCCAAAACCGTTATTTCATTTAATTCGAATTTGTCTTCGCTATCCTGAATTTTATCTGTTTTTTTATTATTTACTTTCACTTTGGAAGATGAGTTGGCTGCAAATAGTGTATTAAAACCCAACGCCGCCATAGCAGAGGTCGTCAAAAAAGTGCTTCGCTTCATAAGAGGATTATTTTAAAGTATAAAATTTAATATTTCGTTTGGTTAAAAATACAAAAAATAGGCGATTTTTGGGTGTTTTTTTTAGAAGTAAATAATTTTTGATAAATATGTATTTTAATATATTTAAAAGATACTATTTACCTGTTGTGCATAAAGAAAAATATTAAACACAAAGGCGCAAATAATTTATTTTCAAATATTTACGTTTATAAGGCGCAAAATTTTAACTTCGTTAAAAGATGAAAATCTTTGATTTTCTTGCGCCTTAGAACTATTTTCATAATAACTAAGTTCTTGCGCCTTTGCGTTTAACTTGATTTACGGTTAATTATGCAGCTTGTCTAAATGCACAACAGGTACTATTTATTTTTTTTAAACTTAATTTCCCTTTGTTTTTTATCATTATTTAAAAGTGATTATCTTTACCAATCATTCAAAAATTAAAATATGAGCATTCACATCAGTGCAAAAAAAGGCGACATTTCTAAAGTCGTTTTACAACCCGGAGATCCGTTACGGGCAAAATACATCGCAGAAAATTTTCTTGAAAATCCGCGTTTGGTAAGTCAAACCAGAGGTATTTTTTATTATACCGGACTTTATAAAGGCAAGGAAATCTCCGTCGGTGCAAGCGGAATGGGCTTTCCAAGTATCGGGATTTATTCTTTTGAACTTTACACTGAATATGAAGTGGACACCATCATCCGCATCGGAACTTGCGGCGCTTATACCACAGATTTGAAAGTTTTTGACCTCATCAATATCGATAATGCCGCGAGTGAAAGTACTTACGCAAAATACGCCTGGGAAATGGAGGAGGAACTAATGCCCCACCAAGGCAATATTTTCGATATCATCAATGAAACGGCTGAAGAATTATCCTTAAATGCAAAAAGTTGCAACATCCACAGTAGTGATATTTTTTACCGTAAAAACCCAGAAATCCCAGAAATAGCCACAAAATACAATTGTCCTGCGGTAGAAATGGAAGCCTTTGCACTTTTCGCCAACGCGCGTTATTTGGGTAAAAATGCGGCGACGATTTTAACGGTTTCCGACGTTATTCCGACTGGTGAAAATATTTCCGCGGACCAAAGACAAACGGCTCTAAAACCAATGATAGAGTTGGCTTTGGAAGCGGCTTGGAAGACGGTTTAGAAAAAAATAAGCGCTTTGCAATGATGCAGAGCGCTTTTTGGGGGTTTTAGAAACAATTTTAGGTACTAAAAATTGCCGCCATAGGAAACTTGTAATTTTTACACTTTTTTAAGCGCTTGGCTTTACGCCATTTGTTTTCAACCGTTGTTCCTTAAAAAATGCAACAATTTCTTCGCTTGTCATTTTAGATAATTTAGCATCCAATTTGTCTTTAATGTCTCGCGCCATTTTTACAGCGTCAAATTTTTTCTTTGTTTTAGTTTCCATAATTCATTAAATCTCTAGGTGAACGAATTTCCAACTATTTGTATCCATTTTTAATATTTATGGAATTATAGCCACGTATTCGTTCAATATTTACGATGTGCTTAAAATTCCAACTAATCAGTAAATCTGCTTGATTGATTGTAGCAAGTGCGATATGCAAACAATCAGAATAACTTGTTTTTCCAACTACTTTTTCAGAAATATATTCATTCGCAAGTTCAATAGCGATAGCGCTCTCTTCTACAAATTCTGTATTTTCGCTTTTTATATTACGCGTTAATTCTTGAACTTTTTTTGGTGCAAATTCCAATTCAGTTTCTAGAATGGTTGAAAATATAATCGTGAATTCCCCATTTTTTATTCGCTTAAACAAAGGTTTAGTAAACTCTTGGAATTCATCATCAAAATAGCCACCAAAAACAGAAGTATCTAAATATATTCGCTGTTTTTTCATTAAAATAAATTACGATTTTTTTTCAAAATTTTATAATTACTTGTTTTTTTCAAATAATTAGATTTTTTTTCTACCAATAATTGTCCAGTTTCGCCAATTCAGACGGCTTTCTGAAGTGTGATAAATTAAATTAATAATTCAAAATATTATACTTAATTAGTACAGCCGCGTAATGCAATCGTTCAGCAACGCAGCCTTTACTCAAAACTTAAAAACATCTGGTGGTTCAAATTACTGGTGGTTTTGGTGATATAAAAGTCATGGCTTGCAATTCTTTTAAAACCCGTTTTTTCGTAGAATTTTATGGCTTGTAAATTTCCAACCCAAGTGAAGAGCCAAATGCCGCTTTGTTGGTGGTTTTTTGCAAAAGTGATGTTATGATTTAAAAGTTCAAAACCCAGTTTTAGTCCTTGAAATTCTTTAAGAAGATAGATTTTATCCAGTTTCGCAACATTTTCTGCGTTAATATTGGGATGTTTTGCATTCAGGATTATTTTTGAAAATCCCACTGCTTTGCCCTCGTATTTTAGAATATGGTAAATGTTATTTTCATCCCGAAGTTCTTTTTTTATCGTCGTTTCATTATAATTATTTTTGATATATTCCTTGAGATCTTCCGGCGCACAACTGCCTTCGTTGGCTTCCGGCACAGAAACACTTCCGATATCCACTATCGCTTGGTAATTTTTTTCTTTGGCTTTGGAAATTGAGAGCATTTAGGAATATTTTTTTTCTTTTTTTAGAATGACCACACGAAAGGATTCGTGCGGCAGCGTGGGGCTGTTAGCACCAGTTTTTATTTCGTCCATTCTTTCGGAAATTCTGTCGCCCCAATAATTGTCGAGGATTGTTCGTGATTTAAAATTGTAATTTCTGTAATTCTTGATTCTTCCACTTCTTTGTCTGTAAAACTGATTCTGTTTTTTAAGTCAATGTCGAAGCGAATGTCAAAATTGGTCTTGTGTAAAATGTAATCATCACCTTCGTCATAATAAAAGTCGTTGTCAAGTTTGAAAAGGTCTTTTACATAACTTCCGATAGAAATTTGTTGGAAAATCTTTCCTTTATAACCTAGTCTAACTGTTAATGAAATAATTTTTCCTGTATAAACATTTACACCAACAAATAAAATGTCCTTGTAATTTAGAGTCAACCAGTCTGGGAACTGTTTTTCAGTCGTAAAAGTCCAATCGATTTTTTGTCCTGAGCAAGTGTTTGATAAAATTAATGGTCTTAGCGAAAAGGCATTTTCCAATAACCTAATTTCTCCAATGCCTTGTCCAGGAATTATTGGCGAATCAAAGTCGATTTTCTTTACAGTCGTCACGTTGTTGTTTGTCGTTTTAAAATTGGTGCTAACTTGTTTATAGGTCTTACAAAATCAGACCTATACACCCAATTTTGGGTGGCTTGGTCTGTCAATCGCCATACTTTTATAAAAATCAAATATATAAAAAAGGCTTGAATGACAATTACGGTAAACCGCAAACAGAACAATTATTTTCCGTTAAAGATAAAAATTCTTGCGAAACGCAAACGTGAACTTACCACAAAACGCGCAATTGCTTGAAACGGCTGTTAGCAAACGGTTTACTTATGCGCAAAATAAGTTGCTATAAACTTCACTATTTCTTTAATATTTCCAGCAACGATTCCCATTACAAAACCACTAACTGAATAAATAATATATCTTCTTAATTGTGTATTCTGAAGCTTCAAATTTTCAATGGTTAGTATAGAAATTTCTTTTTGAAGGTTAAGATTTTCATATTCTATTGAGCTTTTATTTATTTCATGTTTCTCTTTTCCATTTTCTACTTCCAAATACTTTAGCCAACCACCATTTTCCGATATTGTTTTTCCTTTTCTGGTTATATAGCTGAAAGAGCCGTCAACAGTTATCAAGTCTTCATTTATCAAATATTTTGCAAATTCATTAGCCCGAACAATATGAGTTATTTTCTTTCCAATAGGATTTTCAAAATAGTTTGTTTGAAATTTATGACCTTCAGCTTTATATACTAAAGAAAGATTATAATCAATTAACTTGTCAATATCCATTTTTCTATGTTTATGGGGGTTTTCTAAAACTGTTTGCTAACTTGTATATAGGTCTAACAAAATCAGACCTACACAACCATTTTTGGCTGGCTTGGTCTGTCAATCGCCATACTTTTATATAAATCAAATATATAAAAAAGGCTTGAATGACAATTACGGTAAACCGCAAACAGAACAATTATTTTTTGTTTACCTAAACTTTCTTCGCGTGGAAAGAAAAATACCAGAAATTCTAGCCCCGATAGAAATGGATATCCTTTTTTGTAAAACAAAAAAGATAGTAATGGATAGCGGGTACCATCTTCAAAAGAAGCAAAACCGTCTTGCTCCTAAATCTAAAATTAAGAGAAATTTTGAGGTTATAAAACCATCGTCAGCTGCACCCGTTTCCGCTCTTCATCCACTTCCAAAACCTTCACCATTACTTGCTGCTGCAATTTTACCACTTCATTCACGTCAGACACAAAACCTTCCTTTAACTGGGAAATATGCACGAGGCCGCTTTCTTTAATGCCCAGATCCACGAAGCAGCCAAAAGCAGTGATGTTGTTAACAATGCCGGGAACGGTCATGCCCACTTTTAGGTTTTTTATGGATTTTAAATTCGGGTCAAACTCAAAGACTTTTGCCGATTTTCGCGGGTCTAAACCGGGTTTTTCAAGTTCTTTTAAAATGTCTTTAATACCTAAAATTCCGCTGTTTTCTGAAGTGTATTTTTCAGGATCGATCAGTTTGATTTTTTCTTTATCGCCAATTAATTCTTCAGATTTTAATTTGAGGTCTTTTGCCATTTTTTCTACCAAAGCGTAAGATTCCGGATGCACCGCAGAATTATCCAAAGGGTTTTTCGCCTGATGAATTCTCAAAAATGCAGACGATTGCTGAAAGGCTTTTTCACCCAAACGCGGCACTTTTTTTAAGTCTTTCCGGCTTTGGAAAGCGCCATTTTCTGTGCGGTAAGTCACAATATTTTCCGCCATCTTTTCACCAATCCCAGAAACATAACTGAGCAAAGATTTACTCGCCGTGTTGAGGTTGATGCCGACAGAATTCACGCAGCGCATCACCACAGAATCGAGTTCGTTTTTTAATTTAGTTTGATCGACATCGTGTTGGTATTGCCCGACACCAATGGATTTTGGATCTATTTTTACCAATTCCGCCAAAGGATCAGAAAGTCTTCGCCCAATGGAAACCGCGCCACGAACGGTAACATCATAATTTCCAAATTCTTCGCGCGCAATTTTACTCGCCGAATAAATGGATGCGCCCGCTTCGGAAACCACGAATACTTCCAAATCTCTTTCAAAGCGAATTTTTTTAATGAAAAATTCGGTTTCTCGTCCTGCCGTTCCGTTGCCGATTGAAATGGCTTCTATATTATAAGCAGAAATTAATGATTTTATTTTCTTCACCGCCATTGCCGTTTCGTTTTGTGGCGGATGCGGATAAATGGTTTCATTGTGCAGAAGATCGCCTTTTTCGTCCAGACAAACCACTTTGCAACCGGTTCGAAATCCGGGATCAATGGCGAGAATTCTTTTTTCGCCCAAAGGTGGCGCGAGCAATAACTGGCTTAAATTTTCCGCAAAAACTTGAATGGATTTTTCATCGGCTTTTGCTTTGGCTTCGGCTAAAACTTCGGTGGAAAGGGAAGGTTCAAGCAATCTTTTGTAGGAATCTTCTATGGCTAAATAAATCTGTTCGGCACTTTCTGAATTGTTTTTTACGATGGATTTATCGATGAAATTTAGGGCTTCATTTTTATCTACTTCAATTTTCACCCTGACAAAACCTTCTGTTTCCGCGCGAAGAATTGCCAGTAATCGGTGCGAGGGAATTTTATTTAAACTTTCCTGCCAGTCAAAATACTGTTTGAATTTTTGAGCGGCGTCTTCTTCTAATTTTGTTTTGATGACTTTACTGGTAATCAAAGCCGTTTTTTGAAATAGTCGGCGCAGGTTTTTCCGGACGTAGATATTTTCATTGATCCATTCCGCCATAATTTCTCTTGCGCCCTGCAAAGCCTCATCAAGATTAGAAATATTTTCATTCACATATTTTTCGGCCAACGAATTTAAATTGGAAGCATTTTGCGCCATGATGATTTTAGCCAAAGGTTCTAAACCATTTTCACGTGCGCTGTCTGCTTTGGTTTTTCGTTTCTTTTTAAATGGTAAATAAAAATCTTCGAGTTCTTGCAGATTAAAACTTTGTTCGATTCTCTGTTTTAAATCTAGCGTTAAGGCATTTTGCTCTTCAATGGATTTTAAAATACTTTCTTTTCGCTTTACAATTTCTAAATATTGTTGGTTGAGTTTAAAAATAGTTTCAATTTGAACTTCATCTAAATTGCCCGTAGCATCTTTTCTATAACGCGCAATAAACGGAATGGTGCAGTCTTCAGCCAATAATTTTAGAGTAGATTCAATACTTTTTACAGGTAAATTTATTTTTTCTTGAATAAAATTTAAGTTCGTCATTGCTAATATTTAAAAGACAAAAGTAGTATTTAAAGGTAATTAAACCAATTGCAGAATTTTAGAATTAATTTTAATATTAATAATGATTTACATTAAAAATTACATTAACCATAATCCAAAAAAAATGATTACTTTTGCACACGTAAAAAACAGGTATGCAAAATATTAGAAATATCGCAATTATTGCGCACGTTGACCACGGTAAAACCACTTTGGTTGATAAAATTATCCACGCCACAAGCGTTTTTAGAGACAATCAGGAAACTGGCGAATTAATTATGGATAACAACGATCTTGAAAGAGAACGTGGAATTACCATTTTATCAAAAAACATTTCTGTAAATTATCATGGTACAAAAATTAATGTAATAGATACACCTGGTCACGCTGATTTTGGTGGGGAAGTAGAGCGCGTCTTGAAAATGGCAGATGGTGTACTTTTATTAGTAGATGCTTTTGAAGGACCAATGCCACAAACAAGATTTGTGTTGCAAAAGGCTTTAGAATTAGGTTTAAGACCAGTTGTTGTTATCAATAAAGTTGATAAACCAAACTGTCGTCCAGACGAAGTTCACGATCAAGTTTTTGATTTATTTTTCAACTTAGATGCCACAGAAGAGCAATTGGATTTCCCGACTTTTTATGGTTCATCTAAACAAGGTTGGTTTAATACTTCATTAGAAGAAACCGATAATATTTTTCCTTTGTTAGATGGTATTTTGGAACACGTTCCAGCACCTGAAGCAAAAGAAGGCCCACTTAGAATGCAGATTGTGTCTTTAGATTTTTCTTCATTTTTAGGTAGAATTGCGATTGGTAAGATCATCCAAGGTTCTGTAAAAGAATCTCAATGGATAGGTCTTGCTCAAGAAGACGGCAAAATTGTAAAAGGAAAAGTAAAAGAATTGTACGTTTTTGAAGGTCTTGGTAAAAAGAAAGTTCAAGAGGTAAAAGCAGGTGATATTTGTGCGATTGTTGGTTTTGATAAATTCCAAATCGGTGATTCATTTGTAGATTTAGAAAATCCAGATCCATTGCCAAGAACGGCGATTGATGAGCCAACTTTGAACATGACTTTCTCTATCAACAATTCACCTTTCTTCGGAAAAGATGGAAAATACGTAACATCAAATCATTTGAAAGAAAGATTGATGCGCGAATTAGAGAAAAATTTAGCCTTAAGAGTAGAACCAACGGAAGATGCCAATACATTTTTGGTTTTCGGACGTGGTATTCTTCACTTATCTGTTTTAATTGAAACGATGAGAAGAGAAGGTTATGAAATGACCATCGGACAGCCGCAAGTAATTGTAAGAGAAATAGATGGCGTGAAATGCGAACCTTATGAAAGTATGGTGGTTGACGTTCCTGCAGAGTTTGCTTCTAGAGTTATCGATTTAGCAACTCAAAGAAAAGGCGATCTTCACATTATGGAAACTAAAGGTGAAATGCAGCATTTGGAATTCGAAATTCCTTCCAGAGGTTTGATTGGTTTACGTTCTCAAATGTTAACTGCAACTGCTGGTGAAGCAATTATGGCGCACAGATTTTTAGAATACAAACCTTTCAAAGGTGCAATTCCAGGAAGAAGTAACGGTGTTTTAGTGAGTAAATCTCAAGGACCTGCAACAGAATATTCAATTGCGAAATTGCAAGATAGAGGTCGTTTTTATGTAGATCCGGGCGAAGAAATTTACGCAGGAATGATTATCGGTGAGCAAAACAAACCAGGCGATTTGGTTGTGAATATTGTAGAAGCAAAACAATTAAACAACATCCGTGCTGCTGGTAAAGATAAAGACGGAAATATTGCACCAAAAACATTGTTCTCTTTGGAAGAATGTATGGAATATATACAAGAAGATGAAGCAATAGAAATTACGCCAAATTTTATTAGAATGCGTAAAAAAATCTTGTCTGAAGAAGAAAGAAAAAGAAATGACAGAATGGCGAAAGCCTAATTTTCTAAAAATAATAAAATCCGTCTCAACTTTTGTTGGGACGGATTTTTTTTGATTTTTTAGGAGCAAAACAGGTTTTCATTTTTTCAACATTGTTCCCGCTTTCCATTACAATCTGCCATTGCGAGCGGAGCGAAGCAATCCCTTGAAAATAAAATTAATCGCCGCTCGCAATGGCAGGATTTCCATTTCAATCGGGGCTAAATTTCAGGCGAGTTTTTCTGTTTCAGGTTTTCTAATTCACATTCATAAGAGCGAGCCTTTTGGTGCTTTCAAAAAAAATCAACAACAATTTGTTCCACAACAACTTTCCGCTTTTTCCGCGTAAACCGTAATGCTGAAAATGATATTTTTATTAGAATTATACACTGCAATTTCTTCTTCAGACAAATAATCTTTCAAAATATCATTTGGAACAATAATCGGTTTTTCTTTCTGAAGCGTGATGTTTTTAAACCCCGCTTCTTTAATAACATTCAAATAATCTTCTTTCTGAATTGCACTTGCAACGCAACCAGCGTACATTTCTGCGGCATTTTTTATTTTTTCTGGCAAATCTCCAGTCAAAACAATATCAGAAATACTGAAATGGCCACCAGTTTTTAAAATCCGAAACACTTCAGCAAAGGCTTTAGGTTTATCGGGCACCAAATTCATCACGCAATTGCTCACTACAACATCCGCCACATTTGCCGTCATCGGAATATTTTCAATATCGCCCAAGCGAAATTCTACATTATTATAACCTAATTTTTCGGCATTTACTCTGGCTTTATCAACCATCGCCTCTGTAAAATCTATACCGATTACTTTTCCTGTTGCTCCAGTTTCGTGTCGGGCCACAAAGCAATCATTTCCTGCGCCACTTCCCAAATCTACAACGGTATTTCCCGGTTTTATTTTTGCAAAATTTGTGGGCAAACCGCAACCTAATTTCAAGTCAGCGTCTTCACTGTAACCTTCAAGATTGTCGTAATCATCTGTCATGATATTATAAACTTCTTTGCTAGAACTGCCGCTTCCGCAGCAAGAACTCGCATTTGTATCTTGTTTCTGCAAAGCAATTTCACTGTATTTTTGCTTTACCATTTCTTTAATTTCCTCGTTATTTGTCATCATATTTTATTTTAGCAGCAATTGCTGGTTTTCAAGATTTCTGTGGATATTCCACTAATAAAATTTTTAATTTTTACTAAACTATTTTCGTCGATGCAGTAGCAGATAGAGTTTCCTTCAATATTCCCTTTAATTAATCCAGCATTTTTCAATTCTTTTAAATGTTGGGAAACCGTTGGCTGTGATAAAGGCAATTCATTCACTATATCGCCACAAATACAAGTATTTACGGTGGCTAAATATTGTAAAATAGCAATTCTTGCAGGATGTCCTAGTGCTTTTGCAAGAATGGCAATTTCATTTTGCGAATCGGTATAATGTTCTGTTTTTGTTGCACCCATTTAATTATTATTTAATATTGCAATATTACGATAATAAATTTTAATAAGGGAACCTTTAGTTATAATTTTTTTCTTATCAACTTGAGTTTGAATAATAATTTTTTGAAAAAACACAAATAGGAGAAGACTTACGCCCGTTTCTAAATATTAAATTCAAAATTGGCTTTAGGTAAAACTAAATAATAATCGAATTTAAATCCTTATCTAAATTGTTAAATAAATTTCATAAAACTATTAATAAAACAAATATTTAGAAGAAAATTTCAAGGATTTTATAGCTTGATTGTGAAAGGGAGAAATTTTTATTTAGAACTTATATCTTCTCTCGTTTAAATTCTATTTTATATTTCTGAGTGTCTCAATATTAAACAATTTCTAAAAATTTATCTTTCTAACGTAGTAATTTGGGTAAGGCAAAAAATATAAATTACGCAATTATTGGGGTGAAAATCAGTTTCTGAGTTTTTACTAATTATTTAATTTTTCGTAAATTGGCATATACAAAATATTAAGTAAAAAAAGAAAAAATGTCCACACTTACTTTTGCTGAAAAAATAGCACAAGCCGAAAATTTTTTACCAATAAATGGTACTGATTATTTAGAATTTTATGTTGGAAATGCCAAGCAAGCCGCACATTATTACAAAACAGCTTTTGGTTTTCAGAGTTTAGCGTATTCTGGCCCAGAAACGGGTGTTCGTGATCGCGCCTCTTATGTTTTGCAACAGGGAAAAATAAGATTGGTTTTAACTTCGGGATTAAATTCAGATTCACCAATTGTAGAACACCAAAGGAAACATGGCGATGGTGTGAAAATTCTGGCTCTTTGGGTTGATGATGCATATAAAGCTTTTGAAGAAACCACAAAACGGGGCGGAAAACCATATATGGAACCAAAAACAATTTCCGATGAAAATGGAGAAGTAAAAATGGCAGGCATTTACACTTATGGCGAAACTGTGCACATGTTTATAGAAAGAAAAAATTATTCTGGCGAATTTATGCCAGGTTTTGTGAAGTGGGAGAGTGATTATAATCCTTCTGATACAGGGCTTTTATACGTAGATCACTGCGTGGGAAATGTCGGCTGGAACCGAATGCTTCCTGTGGTGAAATGGTACGAAGAAGTAATGGGATTCGTGAATATTTTATCGTTTGATGACAAGCAAATTAATACAGAATATTCTGCATTAATGTCTAAAGTAATGAGCAACGGAAACGGATATTCTAAATTTCCGATAAACGAACCCGCAGAAGGAATGCGAAAATCCCAAGTAGAAGAATATCTAGATTATTACGAAGGCGAAGGTGTTCAACATATTGCAGTGGCCACAAAAGACATTGTAAAAACTGTAAAAGAATTAAAATCTCGCGGTGTTGAATTTCTTGACGCACCACCCGAAGCCTATTACGATATGGTACCAGAAAGAGTAGGGAAAATTGATGAAGATGTAAAAGTATTACAAGATTTAGGGATTTTAATTGATCATGATGAAGAAGGCTACTTATTGCAAATTTTTACTAAACCAGTTGAAGATAGACCAACGCTTTTCTATGAAATTATAGAAAGACACGGTGCACAAAGTTTTGGTGCCGGAAATTTCAAGGCTCTATTTGAAGCTTTAGAAAAAGAACAAGAGAAAAGAGGTAACTTATAATTGAAAAAATTGTTAGATATTTGCTATTCTTATTTTAAACACATTTTATGAAAAAAATACTTGCATTTGCGTTCTTGATATTTTCTGTTGGCGCAGTAAATGCTCAAAATTTTGGCTTAATTAATAAAATTTTAGATAAACTCGAAAATAATAACAAAAGCCAAAAAGATTATGACGATTACAAGTTGGAAGGTAAAAAATTCTTTGTTTTAGTAGATGCGCCCGATCATTCTGAAAGGCATATTATAGAATTTTTGCCCGACAATAAAGTTCAAGTAATTGAATTAATTGATGATAAAAAAACTGGCGATTCTTTTTCTAATATTTTTAATGGCGACATTATGCGCAAACACAACAGTATTTCTGTGCGTGCCGATATTTTGGAAGGCGTAAAAATACCCGTTCCGAAGGTTTATAATTTATTACTCAATTTTTACCGCGGTTATTGGTACCTTATAGACGTCAACACCGGCGAAAAATGGCTCGAAACAAATTATCTAAAATAAAATTTTTAAAACTTTGCACTAGCAAAGTTTTTTATTTTCGTAACTTTTAGACTTTAATTTTAACATTTAATTTTATGACTTCTTTTACCCAATATTCTGAAAATTCAGATTTTTCAATTCACAATATTCCCTTTGGTGTAGCCGTTTTTAACAAAGAATACATCGCTTGTTGCACCAGAATTGGCGATATGGTTGTGGATCTTGCAACACTTTATGATTATGGTTTTTTAGATGAAGTTGAAGGTTTAACAGAAAATTATTTTGAAGCCTATACTTTAAATGCATTTATAGAATTAGGAAAGCCCATTACAAATGCAGTTCGGCTTAAGTTGCAAGAATTATTTTTAGAAAATTCTCCTTTGGCAAAAGATGAAAAAAGTATTTCAGATTGTTTTTTTGACTTAGATCAAGTGCAAATGATGATGCCAGTTCACGTGCCGAATTATACCGATTTTTATAGCAGCATCGAACATGCCACAAATGTTGGTGCGATGTTCCGCGATCCTGAAAACGCACTTCTTCCAAACTGGAAACATCTGCCAGTTGGTTATCACGGCAGAGCATCTTCAATCGTAATTTCTGGTGTAGAAATTCACCGGCCGAAAGGACAAACCAAGCCAAAAGATGCCGTTTCCCCAATTTTTGGCCCTTCTCAACAGTTAGATTTTGAACTTGAAATGGGATTCATCGTCAATGAAAATACAGAAATGGGTGATTCCATTTCAGTTGAAAATGCAGAAGATTCAATTTTCGGAATGGTTTTATTTAATGATTGGAGCGCGAGAGATATTCAATCTTGGGAATATGTGCCACTCGGCCCTTTTTTAGGGAAAAATTTCGGCTCTTCAATTTCACCTTGGATTGTGACTTTAGAAGCACTCGTACCATTTAGAACCGCTTCGCCAAAGCAAGATCCAGAAGTTTTGGATTATTTGAAATTTGAAGGCGATAAAAATTTTGATATTAATTTAGAAGTTTATTTAAAACCAGAAAACGGGACAGAAAATTTAATTTCAGAAAGTAATTTTAAATTTATGTATTGGAATATGGCGCAGCAATTGGCGCATCACACCGTAAATGGATGCAACGTAGAAGTCGGTGATTTGTATGCTTCAGGAACCATTTCTGGGAAAGATAAAAATTCTTACGGCTCCATGCTAGAACTTACTTGGCGCGGTACAAATCCGATAAAATTAAATGATGGAACAGAGCGAAAATTCATCAATGATAATGATACAATTATAATGAAAGGTTGGGCAGAAAAAGATGGCATTCGTGTCGGTTTTGGTGAGGTTTCTGGGCAGATTTTGCCTGCTAAATAAGAGTTTAGTTTAATCACAAAGAATACTTCCTAATAGATTTTAAAAGTTCATAAAGTTTTTTACAAATTTTAATTAAAATGATTATTACTCAAAAACAAATTGACGATTTAACTTATAAAATAAACGGCGCGTCTATAGAAGTACATAAAATAATTGGCCCTGGACTTTTAGAAAGCGTCTATCATAAATGTTTAGAGGAAGAATTAAAATTACGAGAAATAAAATTTGAATCTCAGTTACAAGTTCCTGTTTCATATAAAGGAAAAGATCTGGTTTGCGACTTTTTTTGCGATTTTTTAGTGGAAAATTTAATCGTGATTGAAATAAAATCTGTTTCTATTTTACAAGATATTCACCGCGCGCAAATACTTAATTATATAAATTTAATGAAAAAACCAAAGGGAATATTAATAAATTTTAATGTTAAAAATATAACGAATCAAGGGCACGAAACCTATGTAAATGATTACTATCGACAATTATCTTGATTTTATCCTTTATGAACTTTTGTAAAAAGTTATTTAAAAACACTTTGTGACTTTGTGGTTAAACTAATTATAAAAATATGAAATCAATCAATTTAAAAGACCTCAATAATCTCCAACTTCAAACTTTATTGCAAACAGCCATCGCGCCACGACCAATCGCGTTGGCTTCTACTGTTGATAAAAATGGAAACATTAATCTTTCGCCATTTAGTTTCTTTAATATTTTTTCTTCAAATCCGCCAGTTGTGGTCTTTTCTCCGGCAAGAAGAGTGCGCGACAATACCACAAAACACACTTTAGAAAATCTTTTGGAGGTGCCAGAAGTGGTGATTGGAAATGTGAATTTTGATATGGTGCAGCAAGTTTCTTTGGCTTCTACAGAATATGAAAATGGCGTAAATGAATTTGTAAAAGCGGGTTTAACTATGAAACCGGCAGATTTAGTAAAACCACCATTAATTGTAGAAAGTCCGGTTAATATGGAATGTAAAGTTTTAGAAATTAAATCTTTAGGAAAAGAAGGTGGCGCAGGAAATTTAGTTATTTGTGAAGTTTTAAAACTTCACGTTAATGAAATATATTTGGATGAAAACGGAATTTTAGACCAAACAAAACTCAATTTGGTTTCCAGATTGGGTGGAAATTGGTACGGAAAAACGTCTAAAGAAACCTTGTTCGAAGTTCCGAAACCTTTGGTAACAAAAGGAATTGGCTACGACGAACTTCCTCAAAATATTAAGAACTCTAAAGTTTTTACAGGAAACGATTTGGGAATGCTTGCCAATATTGAAAAACTGCCAAACGGAAATTTTTCTGAAGATTTAGAAATTCACAAAAAAGCGCAGTGTTTACTTTTAGAAAGTAAAATTTCTGAGGCTTGGGAAATTTTAATCGTCAATTAGAAAATTTATAAAGAGTAATGCAAATCTTTTAGAAAATTAATTGCGCTTTTTGCAACAAAATTCATGGCGACGGGAAGTTTGAAATCCGTCCAAGGTTCTTTTGTATTAAAAGTATGTCCAGTATTTTCTACTAAAATTAATTTGGAATGAGAAATCCATTTATTTAGATTTTTTGCATTTGATATTTTAACGCTTTCATCATTGTTTCCGTGAATAATTAAAGCAGGAATTTTTAAAGATTTTGCGGCTTTTTCTACATCTAATCTTTCTTTATTTTCTAAATAATTATTTAAAAACTGAATTTTATGCGGCATTTGCTGCTTTGTTCTACTGTTAAAAGTGTTGTAAATGCCAGAATTTTTCCAATCTTCTAATTTTTCGCCAGTCACAAATCTATCCATAGAATCTACACTTCCTAAAGTGATTAAAGAAGAAATCCTAGAATCTTCTGAGGCTTTTAAAACACAAATGCCGCCACCACGAGAATGCCCGAGCAAAGTGATTTTAGAAATATCGACTGACTTTAGTTTAGAAAAATAGTTAATTACAACTTCTAAATCATCTAATTCTTGGGTATAATTATTTTCGGAAAAAGCATCAATATCGGTAAATTCTGAGGTATTTTCTAAGCCAATTCCATTCATAGAAAAATTAAAACTCGCAAAAATAAAACCTGCTTTTGCAAATTTTTCAGCCATTAAATTCCACGCGCCCCAATCTTTAAAACCTTTGTAACCGTGGGCGAAAATAACCAAAGGCAAAGGTTCAGCGCTTTCTGGTGTGTATAAATCTGCTAAAAATTTCTTTCCTTTATTATTTTCTAAAACTATATTTTTTTCTGCGTTAAATTTCATTTTTTAATTTTAATAATTGTTAAAGTTACGGAATAAAAAAGCCTTTCATAATATTTTATGAAAGGCTTTATCAATTAGAAATATAAGATTACCAAATTTTAATTCTGTCTTCTGGCGCTTTATACAATTTGTCGCCCGGTTTTAAATTAAATGCATTTTGGAAGGCATCTAAATTAATAATTGGTCCAAAAGAACGGTAATAACCAGGAGAGTGCGGGTCGGTCTTTACTTGGTTGCTCATATATTTATCTGTAGATTTTGTGCGCCAAACGGTTGCCCAACTCATAAAAAAGCGTTGATCTTGTGTATAGCCACTTATTTTTCCAGGGTTTCCGTGGTCTTTTAAATACATTTGAAGTGCATCATACGCTACGGAAGAACCACCCAAATCACCAATATTTTCTCCCATTGTGAATTTTCCGTTTACGAAACTTCCTTTTACAGGTTCATAAGCGCTGTATTGCTCGCCTAATTTTGTGGTGGCTTTTTCAAAATTTGCTCTATCGGCGTCTGTCCACCAATTATTTAAGTTTCCATCACCGTCAAATTTAGAACCGCTATCGTCAAAACCGTGTGAAATTTCGTGGCCAATTACAGCGCCAATTCCACCAAAATTCACTGCAGGATCTGCTTTAAAGTTGAAAAATGGCGGCTGCAAAATCGCAGCTGGAAAAACGATTTCATTGTTAGATGAACTGTAATAAGCGTTCACTGTTTGCGGCGTCATTCCCCATTCAGATTTATCAACTGGTTTTCCTACTTTGTCTAATTTCTTTTGATAAGCCCATTCAGATACATTTTGAAGATTAGAATAAAGTGTTCCGCCTTCTGCTGGCGATTTCAATATTAATTTAGAATAATCTTTCCATTTATCTGGGTAGGCAACTTTCACGGTAAATTTTGCTAATTTTTCTTGCGCTTTTTCTTTTGTCGTAGGCGACATCCATTTTAAATCCGCAATATGTTGTTTGAAGGCTTTTTTAATGTAATCAATCATGGTTAGCATTTGTGATTTGGCTTCTGGCGGAAAATATTTTTCGACATATAATTTCCCAAAAGCTTCGCCTAAAACGCCATTTACTAAATTTAAGCCACGTTTATCCATTGGTTGTTGTTCTTGTTGACCGCGCAGATATTTAGAGAAGAAATCAAACCTCATTTGATCTAATTTTTGAGATAAACTTCCAGCGTTGCCAGAGAGCAAGTGAAATTTCATATATTCTTTTAGCAGCGGCAAAGTGCGCTCGTTCATAAATGAATCCATGTTTTTATAATAGTTTAATTCACCTACAATGACTTGATCGGTATTTACACCAATTTTAGATAAATATTCTGGTAAATCTACGTGCGTTACAATTGCTTTTAATTGTGGCATCGTTTCAGGATTGTAGCGTAAATTGGCATCGCGATTTTGCTCCAAAGTTAAGAGGTAAGAGGCCAATCTTTTTTCAAATTCTACTATGCGCATCGCGCCTTGCTGTGTATTTTTTTCACCTAAAACATCTAACATAGAAGCAACATATTTTTTATATTCTTCTAAAACTTTTGTGTTGGCTTCAGATTCTTTTTGATAATAATCTCTACCCAAGCCCAAACTTGGGCTGCCTAAATAAACAGCGTTCATTTTTGAATCTTTCATATTTGCAGAAGCATACCAATTGTAGAAAGGATTGTCACCAGTTTTGGTGGCTTCTATTAAATAAGATTGTAGATCTGCAATACTTTTTATAGCATCAATCTTGGCTAAATCTGATTTGATCGGATTAATTCCGTCTGCATCGCGGGTTGCAACATCCGTAAAAGTAGCGTATAAATCTTGAATTTTTTTGCCTTCAGAATTGTCTGGAAATTTTTCACTTAAAATTTTATTTAAAATTTGTAGAGAAGCGTCATCGGTTTTATCTCTAAGCTCGTTAAATGAGCCCCAACTTGGTTTATCTGAAGGAATTTTAGCCGTCTTCATCCAGCCACCGTTTACGTAATTGTAAAAATCATCTTGAGGGCGAACTGTAATATCACGATAGGAGAGATTGAGACCTACGTCTTTCATTTCAGAATTATTTTGCATTTCTGTAGGTGTTGTTTTTTCTTGTGCATAACTGAGATTGACGAAGCCAAGACTAGAAAGTGCTAAAACTGCGATTGTGAGTTTTTTCATAAATATTTTTTATATTAAAATGATTAATGGTGAATAAAGTAAAGTTAATAATTTTATTTAAATAATTTTTAAATAAATTTTCACCATTTTTAAATTTAAAATTGTTCTGTTTATGGGTACTTGGTGCTGTTTTTAAAGACAAAGACACAGAGCAATTTACAATATGAAAAAGTCATTAAGTTTATAAAAAATAATTTTACATTTAGTTTGCTGGAAAACATTTCATAATATAATTAATAAAAAAATATCTGAAATACCTGTTAACTGTTCCAAATAACTATAAAAAAAACCACGTTCAAATATTTGAACGTGGTTTTAAAATAAATTTTAAAATAAATTTTACCAGATTTTTATCCTTTGGTCTGGTGCTTTATAAAGTTTATCTCCTGGTTTTAAATCAAATGCTTTGTAGAATGCATCAGTGTTTACTAATGGTCCGAAAGATCTGAAATAACCTGGCGAGTGTGGATCTGTTTTCGCTGCATTCATTTTGCTTTGATCTGTAGCTAGAGTTCTCCAAACCGTTCCCCAAGAAAGGAAAAATCTTTGGTTTTGAGTATAACCGCTTATTTTACCTGGAGTTCCGTGGTCTTTTAGATACATTTGTAGTGCATCAAAAGCGATATTCACACCACCTAAATCTGCAATATTTTCACCATTTGTGAAAGTTCCGTTTACGAAAGTACCTTTTACAGGTTCGTATTTGTCATATTGCGCGGCTAAAGCTTTGGTAACTTTTGTGAAGTTGGCTTTGTCTTCTGGTGTCCACCAATCTTTTAAGTTTCCATCACCGTCAAATTGCGCACCTTGATCATCGAAACCGTGCGTCATTTCGTGCCCAATTACGGCGCCAATTCCTCCAAAATTAATAGCAGGATCTGCTTTAAAATTAAAGAAAGGTGGTTGTAAAATTGCTGCTGGGAAAACGATTTCGTTATTTACAGGGTTATAATATGCGTTAACAGTTTGCGGCGTCATTCCCCATTCAGATTTATCAACTGGTTTACCGATTTTATCTAGATTTCTTTGGTATTGCCATGCTGCCACATTTTCTAAATTGCTGTAAAGTGAGCCGCCTTCTGCTTCAGATTTAATGTCTAATTTAGAATAATCTTTCCATTTATCAGGATAAGCTACTTTTACAGTGAATTTATTTAATTTTTCTAGCGCTTTTGCTTTCGTGGTAGAAGACATCCATTTTAAATCATTGATGTGCATGGCGAAACTTTTTTTCAAGTAGCCAATTAATTCTTCCATTTGTGTTTTGGCTTCTGCGGGAAAATATTTTTCAACATATAATTTACCAAAAGCTTCACCTAAAACGCCATTTATCAATTGGTAACCTCTTTTGTTTAAGGCTCTTTGCTCTTTTTGGCCTCTTAAATATTTGCTATAAAAATCAAATTTTGCATTATCTAAATCTTCCGATAAAAACTGAGCACTGCCCGAAAGTAAATTATATTTTAAATAGTCTTTTATTAAAGGTAAATCTTCAGTGTTGATAAATTTATCTAAATTTTGATAGTATTTCAACTCTCCAATAATTACCCGATCAGAATTTACACCTACACTTTTTAAATATCCCGGAAGATCTACATTTTTTACTAAAACTTTTAGTTCTGGTAAAGTTTTTGGGTTGTATTGCAAATTGGTATCGCGCATTTGCTCATTTGTAAGAAGAGACATTGCCATACTTTTTTCGAAAGCGACAATTTTAGCGGCTGTTTCAGCAGGATTTGTGTAGCCTAATTTGCCAAGCATAGTTGCAACATATTTGGTGTATTCTGCAATAACTTCTGTATTTCTAGGACTACTTTTTTGGTAATAATCTCTACCTAAACCTAAAGTGCCATCTCCTAAATAAACCGCATTCATTTTAGAATCTTTCAAATCACCATCTACACCCCAAGCGTAAAATGGATTATTTCCTTGTGGCGTTGCTTGGTCTAAATATTTTTGCAAATCTCCAAGATTTTGAATCGCATCTACTTTTGCTAAATCTGCTTTAATAGGATTCAATCCATCCGCATTTCTTTTCGCAGTATCCATGTAAGTAGCGTATAAATCCTGAATTTTCTGACCTTCGCTGTTTGGGGCAAATTTTTCGGTTAATAGAGAATTTAAGATTGTCATTGAATGATTGTCTGTATCTTCTGCAAGTTTGTTAAAACTTCCCCAACTGGTTTTATCAGAAGGGATTTTAGCAGTTTTCATCCAAGTTCCGTTCACATAATCGTAAAAATCATCTTGCGGACGCACAGATTTATCCATATCAGCAAGCGATAATCCGTAATCGCTACTTTGCGACGTCTTTTCTACAGGTTTTGGCAATGTTTTTTCTGCAGCCTTAGAATTTTGCGACATGCAAGAATTAAAAGATAGAATACCTGCAAAAGCAAGCACGCCAATCGATAAATGTTTCATAATAGAGTTGGTTTTATTTATAAAAATAGTCGGAGACATCTTTAATATGTTACGCAGTAAGATGAATATTTTTTCTTTCTAATATTTTTTTCCTAAAATTTGGTAGAATTAAATATTGATTATGCAATGATAGTTTAAATAATTCCTTTTCCTTGGCGCAAAATCTCTGGTTCTCCACTCGTTAAATCTACAATTGTTGAAGCCACGTTATCGCCATACCCGCTGTCAATCACGATATCAACAAGATTCTCATATTTTTCGGCAATTAGTTCTGGATCCGTGGAATATTCAATAACCTCGTCATCATCGTGGATTGAAGTAGAAGCAATTGGATGACCCAATTTTTCAACAATTAATTTTGGAATAGAATGATTTGGTACTCGGATGCCGATTGTTTTTTTGCCTTTATAAGCCAAAGGTAAATTCTTATTGGCTTCTAAAATAAATGTGAAAGGACCGGGTAAATGATTTTTTAAAAAGCGAAAAACTGGTGTATCTAAGGCGCGCGTGTAATTAGAAAGATGGCTTAAATCATTGCAAATTACCGAAAATTGGGCTTTTTCGAGTTTCACAGATTTTAATTGTGCTAATTTTTCCATAGCTTTTAAGTTGTAAATATCGCAACCTAAAGCGTAAATAGTGTCAGATGGATAAATGATTAATCCACCTGATTTTAAGACTTTTACCACTTCATCCAAGAGATTTTCTTGGGGATTTTCGGGGTATATTTTTAAAATTTTTGCCATATGTAAAATTAGTAATTTATAAATAAATACGCCTTTTTTTAAATAAAATTTGGAACGATAATTTATTGTTGTATATTTGCACCACAATAACGCGGGGTAGAGCAGTAGGTAGCTCGTCGGGCTCATAACCCGGAGGTCGCACGTTCGAGTCGTGTCCCCGCTACTAAATAAAGAGAATCAGTTTTGGTTCTCTTTTTTTCATTAAAATTATGAACGAATTTGTAGTTTATGTTCTTTATTCTGAGAAGTATGATAAATATTACACTGGATTTACATCAAGTTTAATTGAAAGATTTTATTCTCATAACAATTTTCTAATAAAGGATTTACAAAAAAAATCAGACCTTGGATTGTGGTTTATGTTGAATTTTTCGAAAGTAAAATAGAAGCTTTAAACCGCGAAAAATATTTAAAAAGTGGACACGGTAGGAATTATTTAAAATTAATTTTAAAAAAATTAATTATAGTGGGCTCATATCCGCCAAAGGCGGACGCACGTTCGAGTTCCGCCAAAGGCGGACTACTAAATAAAGAGAATCAGTTTTGGTTCTCTTTTTTTCATTAAAATTATGAACGAATTTGTAGTTTATGTTCTTTATTCTGAGAAGTATGATAAATATTACACTGGATTTACATCAAGTTTAATTGAAAGATTTTATTCTCATAATAATTTTTCTAACAAAGGATTTACAAAAAAATTCAGACCTTGGATTGTGGTTTATGTTGAATTTTTCGAAAGTAAAATAGAAGCCTTAAACCGCGAAAAATATTTAAAAAGTGGACACGGTAGGAATTATTTAAAATTAATTTTAAAAAAATAAATTATAGTGGGCTCATATCCGCCAAAGGCGGACGCACGTTCGAGTTCCGCCAGAGGCGGACTACTAAATAAAGAGAATCAATTTTGGTTCTCTTTTTTTGTGGGTTGAAGTTTAGGATTTATGAGATTTTAAAGTGATTTTAATGATTAATTAAAATTATATTAAAACATAAAAACTGCAATTTTTAAAAAAGGCGAACAATTCGGCATACCCAATTGGCAACAATTTCTAAAATATAATTAAGACGAGAATATCTGTCGAAAAATAATGCGAAATTTCTCTAAATTCCCCATATTTTTTAGAACTTTACAAACAAAAATTTACAATGAAAAAATTGATTTCTCTTTTCGCTTTGCTATTTATGTACACTTTAGGATTTGCACAAACGCTGCCAGATAGTTATACAGACGGCAAAATGGTATCCGTAAATGGTGCGAAATTGTATGTTGTAACTGCAGGAAAAGGCGATCCGTTAATTATTATTCCTGGCGGACCGGGCGGAACGCATCTAGCTTATCGCGATTTTGATGCTTTAGCAAAAGACAATGAAGTGATTTATTTTGATGCTTTTGGCCGTGGAAAAAGTGATACCGCAAAAGTGGTGACAGAATATTCTTTGGCACGTGATATTGAAGATATTGAAGGCTTGCGAAAAGCGCTTCATCTAAATAAAATTAATGTTCTAGGACATTCTTATGGCGGACTAGTGGCGCAAGGTTATGCTTTAAAATACCCGCAAAATGTGAGTCATCTCATTCTTGCCGATACTTTTCACAGTTATTTGATGTGGCAAAAAAACGATGATAATTACAACCACGAAATTGAAACCAATTATCCAGAAGTTTGGAGTAAATTGATGGCAATTCGCGCAAAAGGTGCTGTTTCCAGCGATCCTGAACATCAAAAAATTTATGCTGAAGTTCCTTACGGATTTGTATATGCCTACAATCCCGATAATTTTTTACCCAAAAATAGAAAACCTTATCCAAATCCGTTCAACTCCAAATTATATTATCAAATGGTTGGTCGCGATGGCGATTTTATCGTCGGAAATGATATTGGAAGTTTCGATTACCGCAAAGATTTGAAAAATTTAAAAATGCCCGTTCTTATTTACGGTGGCAGATTTGATCGTGTTGCAGTTCCGTCAGAAATGGTAAAATATAAAGAATTTTGCCCTCAAGCGAAGTTTGTAATGTTCGAAAAATCTGGACATAATCCGCAAGTGGAAGAGCCAAAAAAACTTTTTAAACTAATAGAAGATTTTTTACATTAAATTTTTATTAAAAATATCAACTAAAAAAAGGATGCAAAATTTGTTATCCTTTTTTTTCTCAAAAATCAGAAAGTTTTATCCTATTTTCTGATCAATCATCAACTTTTATTTTCAATATTAAGTTTGCGCCTTAAATATATTTAAAAGAGATTCCTGCGTATTTGTGCTAAACATTTTTATTTTTGGGAAAATCCAAATATGAAATGGTGTAAAGCGTATTTTTTCTAAACCTACCACAAGTGTGTTAATTCCAAAAAGTCGCTCACAGAAAGTTCTTCTGCGCGTTGCGTCATAAATCTGTGGTCTGCTAATTTTTCGGGAATTCCGATTACTTTTAAAGAATTGCTTAATTTTTTTCGCCTTTGTCCAAAGCCTGCTTTCACAATTTTTTTGAATAAAATTTCATGGTTTTTTAAACCTTCACTTGGATTTCTCGTTAATTTTATAACTCCAGATTTCACTTTTGGTGGAGGGTTAAAAACCGTTTCGTCCACCGTAAAAAGATATTCTACATTATAATAAGCCTGCACCAAAACCGATAAAATTCCATAATCTTTCGTGCGGGGAACTGCTGCCACTCTTTCTGCCACTTCTTTTTGAAACATACCAACCATTTGAGGAATTTGGGAGTAATTTTCAATTATTTTAAATAAAATCTGTGAAGAAATATTGTACGGGAAATTTCCTATAACAGCGATTTGTTGCTGGATTTCAGAAAAATCAAATTTCAGAAAATCGCCGATGAAATTGCTTTCGTTTAAATTCAAATAATTTTGCTTTAGATAATCGATGGATTCATGATCAATTTCAGCAAGCAAAATACTTTGATTTTTTTTGATTAAATATTTCGTTAAAACACCCATTCCTGGGCCAACTTCAAGAATTATTTCGTCACTTATAAAATCCATAGATTCTACAATTTGTTCAGCAATAGCTTCATTCGTGAGAAAATGTTGACCTAAATGTTTTTTAGCGCGTACGTTCAAAGTGCTTTGTTTTAAATTAATTAAGAAAATTAGAAAAGTTGAATATTAATATTTATGATTTCTTAACACTCATTTTTAGATTTCTGGCGTAAATTTCGGAAGATTTTTTCTAATTTAGCGCAAAATTCAAGATTTAATGGCAAAGACGGTAGAAGATTTTAATAAAAGTAGGCTCAGATCCAGCAACATTACAGTGGTAGTAAGTATTGCGCTGGTTTTATTTTTGGTGGGGCTTTTTGGTCTGATTTTATTAAATGCTCAAAAATACTCGGATTATTTAAAAGAGCAACTGGTTGTGAATGCCTATTTTGATCAAAATTTTAACGCAAAAGATTCCATAAAAGTGGCTGCGCTAGAGCAAGAAGCTGTAAAGAAAATTGAGGTTTTGCCGAGTGTTCGCCGCGCCACCTACATCTCAAGAAAACAAGCGAGTTTAGAAGCCAAAAAAAGTTTGGGAGTTGATAGTGAAGCCTTGTTTGATGCAGATATTTTTCCGTCCTCTGTTGAAGTTTCTTTAAAGCCAGAATATACAGATTCTCTGAATGTAAAAACGGCAATCAAACAATTAAAAAGTATCCCCGGAATTGTAGATGTTAAAAACGATTCAGATTCGGCGAAAGTTTATGGCAAATTAGATACTATTTTGAAATGGGTTTTAGGTTTATCCCTATTATTCTTGGTTTTAGCCATAGTTTTAATCAATAATTCTATTCGTTTAAAAATATTTTCAAAGAGATTTATTATTAAAACAATGCAGTTGGTTGGTGCAAAAAGGCGCTTTATATTGAAGCCGTTTATAATTGAAGCTGCTATTTTAGGTGCAGTTGGTGCAGTTTTAGGTCTTTTGGCGCTTTTCGGGATTTGGTATTATTTTACAACCAATATCAAAACGCCTTTCGTGCAAGAAACCAATCAATATATTTATCTCGTTATAGGCGTTTTTGGCCTTGGTATTTTTATCACAGTTTTAAGCACAATAGTCGCAACTTGGCGTTTTCTACGGTCAAATGCAGATGATTTATATTATTCATAATGGCACAAAAAATCAAAAAATTTTCCGCCGATCAATATGGCAAAAAGGAAAATCAACCAGAAAAAAATCAAGAATTTTATTTTGGAAAACAAAATTTTAAATGGATGATTATCGGTTTGGTAATCACTGTTTTGGGGTTTATATTAATGATGGGTCCAGATGCAAACACAGTTGATGGCAAATACGATCCTAACGTGTGGAACGAAGCCATTTTTTCTATTCGAAGGGTAAGAATTGCGCCTTTAATGGTGATTGGTGGATTTGTGATTCAGATTTTTGCCATTCTCAAAAGAAATAAAGTTTAAAAAATCTTTAATTTTAAAGTCTCAATTTGTCAATTCCGAAATTTTTGGGATTGACAAAGTTTTTTTTTAAAACAAGTTCATAAAATTTTTCAACCAACGCAAATTACGGCAAGCAAATTTTTAATTAAACTATGGATACATTACAAGCAATAGTTCTGGCAATCATCGAAGGTTTAACCGAATTTTTACCCATTTCATCTACCGCGCACATGGGATTTGCGGCCAATTTGATGGGAATGCAAGAAACAGAATTCTTAAAAATGTTTCAGGTTTCAATACAATTTGGGGCAATTTTAGCAGTAGTTGTAGCGTATTGGAAAAAGTTTTTTGATTTTTCTAATCTCAAATTTTATTACAAACTGGCCTTTGCGGTTTTGCCTGCGCTTGGTTTGGGATTTTTATTTGATGATAAAATAGAGGCTGTTTTGGGCAATCAAATTGCAATTTCTTCTATGTTGGTTTTGGGAGGTATTGTTTTATTGTTTGTAGATAATTGGTTTAAAAATCCGACCGTTCA
Organism: Halpernia humi; assembly: GCF_900108025.1. Classification (GTDB taxonomy): domain Bacteria; phylum Bacteroidota; class Bacteroidia; order Flavobacteriales; family Weeksellaceae; genus Halpernia; species Halpernia humi. The sequence continues at coordinate 567,685 of NZ_FNUS01000001.1, read as the reverse complement.
CAGCGAAAAAGAATTGTCTATAAAAAAAGCAGTTATTATTGGCTTCTGGCAATGTCTCGCCATGATGCCTGGAACGAGTAGGAGTGCAGCGTCCATCATTGGTGGAATGACGCAAAAATTAACCCGAAAAGCGGCCGCAGAATTTTCGTTTTTTCTTGCTGTTCCTACAATGGCTGCGGTTACAATTTATTCTGTTTTCGTAAAAACTTGGGGCAAAGGAACGCCCGAGGCAAGTAAAGGTTACGCAATGATAATGGCCGATCATCAACATATTTTATTATTTTTCTTGGGAAATATTATTGCTTTTGTAGTAGCATTAATCGCCATAAAATCCTTCATCAGTTTGCTTAATAAATACGGTTTCAAGCCTTGGGGTTGGTATAGAATTATTGTGGGATTGGTCCTTTTGGTTTATTTTTATAAATTTCAGTAAATGAAATTAAAGATAATTTTCTTTTTCGCAATTTTCATTTTACTTAATTCTTGTTCACCACTTTATACGCTTTTTGTTCAGAATAATTCAGCTGAATCGGTTGAAATTTACGTTGAACTAAAAAACGAAAAATTTGCTCAAAAATATAGAACTATATTTGAAAAAAGAGAAATGTATTTTTTTAAGAAGGTGGATAATGCAGAAAAATTTAATATAGATTCAACTAGATTTTATTTTCCACTAAATAAAATTTCAAATAAAAAATATACTTTCACGTCTAATTTAGATTATAATTTTAAATTAGAACCGAATTCTTTAACAGATATAGACCCTAATAATAGTATTGAAATCTTTCCTTTTGATAAAGTTTATTACCTCAAAAATGGAAAGAAATGTTTTATTATTCCGAAGAGTGAAAATTGCAATTATAAAATTATTAGTAAAGAAACCTTTACGAAAAATAAAAATGTAAAAAGAATTGCAGATTTTATTGAAATAGAAAATTAGATATGACTTCCCAAAATATTTTAGACGGACAAATCATTCTCCTCGACAAACCTTTGGATTGGACGAGTTTTCAGGCGGTAAATAAAATTAAATTTAAACTAAAAAACCAGTTTAATTTACCTAAAAAATTTAAAATCGGTCACGCCGGAACTTTAGACCCAAAAGCGACAGGTTTGCTTATTGTTTGTACTGGGAAATTCACCAAAAAAATTTCGGAAATACAAGATGCGCCGAAAGAATATCGCACAGAAATAAAATTGGGCGCTCAAACAGAAAGTTACGACACAGAAAAACCTGAAATTCTACCAAATGATATTTCTGAAATTACAGAAGAAAAAATCTATGAAACTTTAGAGAAATTTGTCGGCGAAATAGAACAAAAACCGCCCATTCATTCAGCAGTAAAAATTGATGGAAAAAGAGCCTACAGTTTAGCAAGAGCGGGTGAAGAAGTAAAAATGAAAACGCGAACAATTTCCATTTCTTACATAAATGAAATAGAAATAGATTTGCCTTTTGTTCGCTTCACTGTAGGCTGTAGCAAAGGCACTTACATTAGAAGTTTGGCGCACGATATTGGTCAGAAATTGAAAGTTGGCGCTTATTTAACAAATTTGAGGCGAACAAAAATTGGAAATTATACTATAGAAAAGGCAAGTACGTCTTTTCTTTCTGAAGACTTTCTGTTCTAAAATAATTTCTTTCAAAATATTGTTTTACTAATAAATATTTTATGATAATAATTATTAGAAATGATTATGGGCAAAAATTTATTTAAAATAAGTTAAAAAGGATTTTTTTTTATGAAATAAATTTTAGTAATATTGTATTAACTAATTTAAATAAAGTTTATATGAAAAAATTTCTATTCCCTCTTTTTGTATCTGCAATAATTTTTAGCAATGCAAAAGCACAAACAACGTTTTCTTTTGAAACTTCTGAAGGCTTTACAGTTGGAGACGTTTTAGGACAAAATGCTTATATTGACACTTTTGTCGCTGACCTTAACGGCGTTAGCACCTCGCAATCAGGCACTGCGGAGGTTTCTACGGAACAATTTTCCGATGGTAATAACTCAGTAAAAATTATTGACTACAGTGATAATGTTTTCAGTGGTTTTTACATTAGTGGTATTCCTTTTTATAGCAACACTTCAGTTTCTTACGATATTTTTGTACCGGCATTAGGTGGCTCAGATAATTTTATGGATTTATATGATAATAATGGAGATTACGTTGGCTCTGTTGATTTTACATATGAAGGAAATGTAGATTTTTATGATTCTACTGGCAATGCAACTACTTTAACTGGTTATACTGCCACACAATGGAACCATTTAGAATTTCAAATAGATTTTTCTACTAGTACAATTAAAGTTTTATTAAATAACGTGAATATTGGTACTTTCTCATACACAGGGACAGGAACAGAATTATCTGAAATTGATTTTGATATAGATAATTTCGGCACAGATGTCTATTTTGATCATATTGTAGTGAAAGATGCAACTTTGGCTACTGATGAAGTGTCTGCTGGCAAAAATTCATTAAAAGTGTTTCCAAATCCTATGGTAGATTTTGTAAAAGTAAATACCGACGGAAAAGTCCAAAGTGCACAGCTTTTTGATGCTTCTGGTAAACTTGTAAAAACATTTAGAAATGCTTCTGAAGCCATGAATGTAGCAGATTTGAAAAAAGGTCTCTATATTATGAAAGTGAAAACGGACAAAGGAACGTCTTCTGCAAAAGTAATTAAGAAATAAAATCCTTTTTTTATTTTAAATTAAGACATCTTGTTTGAAAAATAAGATGTCTTTTTTTATCTAAAATTATCCCGTATTTTTGCTGAAATTAAAAAAAACATCAAAATTTAAATTTTTGAAAAATCATTATCATTAAATATTTTTCGGAATTTGGCGTGTACTTATTTGCACTTAACTGTAGTAAATCGGGAATTTTAATTTAAAATATGTGTCTTCTAAATTTCTCGAAAACGCATTTCCATTTTAATATGAAGAAAATAATTTTAATAATTACTATACTTGCTTCAGGCTTGTTTTTCAGCCAAGAAAAATCGAATAAATTAGGCATTTTTACTTCAATAGATGCAAATATTGGTTTCGATTTAGGTGATATTATTAGAACCAATCAGGCGCAATCACAATACGAAAAAGATCAACTGCCACCGGGAAAATATCATTATGGTTTTAGTGCAATGGTTGGCTATCACCCGCTAAATTGGTTTTCATTAAGTGGCGGTTTGCGTTACAGTTATATCGATCCCAATTTTCATTTGATTTATTTTAAAGTTCAACCACAGGTTTTTGTTGGAGATTTAAAAGATGAAGATTATACCTATTTTTTTGCAAATTTTGGAAGAAAAATAAATCAAACCGCTGCAAAAGAGGCCGGCTTCGTAGGAATTGGTTTTGGGATGATAGAACCATTTGGTAAAAGATTTGGGCATCAATTTCAAGTTAATTTAGATGATCAAATTATTGATGGAAACGGAACTATCTTCATCGGAATTTCTTACGGAATCATACTTTTCAGCAATAAAGACCTTTAATATAAATGGAAAAAACACGTATTAACAAATATTTATCGGAAGCAGGATTTTGTTCCAGACGAGCCGCAGACAAACTTTTAGAAGAAGGAAAAATTACCATTAATGGAAAAATACCAGAAATGGGAACTAAAGTTTCTGATGAAGATGAAGTAAGGGTAGAAGGGAAATTAATTAAAGAAAATACAGAAAAACCAATCTATATTGCCGTAAATAAACCCATCGGAATTGTCTGCACCACAGATCAAAAACGAGAAAAAAACAATATTGTAGATTTCGTGAATCATCCAAAAAGAATTTTCCCAATTGGTAGATTAGACAAACCAAGTGAAGGTCTGATTTTAATGACCAACGATGGCGATATTGTAAATAAAATTTTGCGTGCTAGAAATAACCACGAAAAAGAGTATTTAGTTCGCGTAGATAAACCAATCACGCATACTTTTATTGAAAAAATGAAAAATGGCGTTCCCATTTTAGATACAATTACTAAGAAATGCGAAGTTGAAAAATTAGATACTTTTCAGTTTAGAATTGTTTTAACGCAAGGTTTAAACCGCCAAATCCGCAGAATGTGCGAATATCTTGGCTATGAAGTGAAAAAACTAAAGCGGCTGCGAATCATGAATATCAAACTTGATTTACCTTCTGGACAATGGCGAGATTTAACGCAGGAAGAATTGCAAGATTTGAATCAATTGCTGAAGGATTCTGGCAAGACATCTGATTAAATTTTCTCAGATAAAATTTCCTTGTAGATTTCAGCTTCAAATTCTAAAAGATTCTTTTTCGCTTCTAAAAATTGATTGCTCAGTATTTCAAAAAAAACATCTAAAACTTCAAAAAGCATTGTTGTTTCGGAATTGATGTATTTATTAAACTCAAAATATTTGTTATTTGAAACGAGATATTCTTGTAGTAGTTTTAAATTTTCTTCTTTTATTTGACTATTAAAATCATCTTCTGCAATGAGATTCTTCACCAATTGTTTAAATTCTTCTTCTGGCTTTGCTAGTTCAAAACGTTTTTTTCTAATTTGCTCAAAAGGCAAAGTGGTTCTCATAAAATCAATAAATGGCACGAATTTTTGAAATCCTTGCATATAGTTTTCATAGTGAGAATCGGCTTTTATATATTTTTCTAAAAATTTTTCAAAGTCATTCCTACGTTCATTTTTTATGTTTCTAGATAGAAATTGAAGAAAATCTTGATCGTTTTTTTCAATTTCAAATTTTAGAATTTCTAATCTTTTCTCGCAATTTTTTTGGACTTTATGGGCGTCTTTGGCAAAATATTTTAGGCCATCATAATCAAAAGTTTTTATTTTATAATCTTTATTTTTAATGACCTCTAAAGTTTGCAATTCGCTTGCAATAGTGCTGATTTCAAAAACTTTATTCACATTTTCATCGTTGAAAAAATCAGTTGAAGATGGCTCATCATTATTTAATTTAATGTCTTCAATGGAAATTAGCGGCGGGTTTTTCAGATTAAAATAAGAGTTGAAAATTTCGGGAAATTTAAAGGATGAGGCAGTAGTTTCAAATTTTTCTAAAAATTCATCATTAGATATGAACTTGTTGTTGTAATTTATTCCATTTGCCGCTAAATATTTTTGAGTTAAGGCTTCCGAATATTTATCGAAATGATTAAGCGTTTTTTTAGCCAAATTATTATGCAGATTTTCCGACGGAATATTTAGTTTCATTATACTTTCCACACGTTGCTGCATTGTAGGATGCGATGCCCATTGATCTTCAATGTGTAATTTCGAATGATTAAACTTATAAATATCTGATAAAGTAACTTTCGGCAGTTCATTTTCAATTTTATAATTAAATTCTTTTGCATAAATAGTCATCAATGAATTTTGGTTTTCATAAATATTTTTTGTTATGCACTTTTCAGGAGAATTTAGATAAAAATTTACGGAATTATTAAGCGCCATTTCCGATAAATCTAAACGTAAAAGGGCTTCGCAATTAACTTCCGAACCAACTACAGTTGCTGCAATTGCGTCTGCATTAAATTCCATTTGGCGGCTTAGTGACATGTGTTTTTTGTAAAGGAAATTATGTGTTCTTTGTAAAATCCATTTTATGCCAGAAATTATAAAATAAGAAAACTGCGCAAATAAAGTTATTAATGCATGCATTTTTGCAAATGAATTTAGAGTACTATCAAAATTTTCATTTTTATATAAAGTGTTGAAAACCATTTTGTTTGCTTGGTTTACATAGCTACCAACCTTCATACTTCGCTGCGAAAAATGCCCGAACTCATGCGCTAAAATGGCTTTTAGTTCACTTTCTGTGGTAGAATTAATTAAACCTAAGCCAATTGTCAGATTTTTTTTGACTGGCAATATCATACTCCAAAAAACCGAATTGTATGAAACTGAAGCATTTACTTCTGGGGAAAGTAGTACTTTTTTTGGCTTTTGTGTACCTACATTTTCTACCACTTCATCAATGAGTTCAAATAATTTTGGCTCATGTTTTCTGTTAATTTCAATCAGTAAACTGTGATCGGTTTTATCTTTAGTAAAAATAAATTTTACTAGAAATATAAAAATGAAAACGCCCATACTAAAGACACCAATGCCTAAAAGTAGCGACCAATAGCTAACTTGAATAGCGATAATTTGAATGGCGAAATAGCCTAAAAGTACTATTAATGCTAAAGAAAGCATTATCAAAAGACCATAAATTAAAAAAAATGATAAAACTAAAATTACAGAACTGGTAACTGCTTTTTTGTATTGATTGGAAATAGGGGGTAAATGTTTTCGCATATTAATACTTTTCTGTTAAATACTGATACGCCTTTAGATATTTATTTATTCTTTTAAAGTCTCGCTCTGTCATTAAACCCGTAAACCTTGTAAGATCCATATTGTCTTTCAAATCATTTATTTTAACGGCAATTGCGAGTGGCGATTGTTCTACTTTTTTAATAAATTTATCATAATCCATCAAATCTGAAGTTTTTGTTAAGCATTCTATCGCGAAAATTTGAACTTCGGTAAATCCTTCAAAATATAATGTTTCAGATGTGATTTCGGGGCAATCTTCCAATACATCATGCAGCACTCCCACAATTTTTTCATCTAAAGTTCTCCCAGCATTCATCACGCGCATTACATGGCCCATATACGGAGCACCAAATTTGTCGGTTTGCTTTCTATGGGCTTTTTCCGCAATTTTAATGGCTTTGTTTAAAAGTTTTTTCTTCATCAATTAAAAGTAATAAAAATGTGATTTAAAATAAAATTATTATTTAAAAATTTTAGGCGCTTTCCAACTTATTATTTCCTGTTCTCTTCAAAACACCCCAATTTTGAATTTCGCCTTTTAATGCTTTTCTGATGGATTTGAATAAAATATAATACATCATTTGTCGATAAACCAAGCGTTGAGGAATCATCCAAATTAATTTTTTAAAATCTTCTCTTTCAAAGGCAAAAGCAATGGCTGCTCCCAAAATATCCACCAAAGAAAAAATAATGTAATATAAAACAATGTGAACCGGATCTGCAACAATCAACCCAAATCCGGATAAAATTAAACTTATTACCAAAAGTAAATCTGCCAAGGGGGCTAAAAATGGCAAGAGAATTTGATACAATAAAATATTAGGCAATGCAATTCTTCCGAAATTTTTAAATTCTTTTCTAAAAATGGCGTCTCTATGTTTCCAAAAACTCTGCAAAATCCCAAAACTCCAGCGAAATCTTTGTTTTAAAAACTGATTGATTGTTTCTGGTGCTTCTGTGAAAGAAAGTGCGTCATTACAATTTGCAATAATGTAACCCGCTTTGTGCAAACGCATTGTAAGATCACAATCTTCGGCTAAAGTATCGGTAGTAAAACCGCCAGATTCAATAACGGCTTTTCTTCTAAAAGCGCCAATTGCACCCGGAACAACTGTGATACAATTTAATAAACCAAAAGCTCTTCTATCAAAATTTTGCGATGTGATATATTCTATACTTTGCCATTTCGTAATCATATTTACTTCATTCCCAACTTTCACATTTCCTGCAACAGCACCAGTTTCTTGAGGTTTCTCTTCCATATAAAAAGCATCCATCAAACGTGAAACTGCATCTTCTTTTAATTGTGTATCGGCATCAATGCAAACTACAAATTCTGAATTGGTATGCGAAATTCCATAATTTAAAGCAGAGGCTTTTCCACCATTAATTTTAGTTAAAACCTTAACTTTTTCGTTACCGGCAAAAGCATTTTTCACATTTTCAAAAGTAGCATCTTTACTGCCATCATCCACAAAAACGATGTCGAGATATTTATAATCTTGTTTTAGCAAAGAATTTACGGTTCGCACCGCATTAATCTCTTCGTTAAAAGCAGGCACAATCACGCTCACCTTCAAGCCATCTGGAATACCTTTAAATTTTACCTTTGATTTTTTTTCTTTTTTAGACTGTAAATAAGCCAAAATTCCCATAAAAACCATTCTCGCAATCGACAGAAAGATGCCAACAAGAAACAAAACGTAGATGAATTGCCCGAGCCAATAACTTGCTGAAACAAAAATAAAGTTGACGTTATTTTTCCAACTTCTCGCCACAGGTGGCATTAGTTCGCTGTCTTTTACGTGCATTAAATCTGCAATGGTTGTAAATTTACAGCCCCTGCTTTTGAAATATTTTATAATTCTTGGTAGAGCATCTACAGTCGGCTGCCGCGTTTCACCGCCAGAATCGTGAAGCAAAATAATACTCGCATCATTTTGGTTTGCAAATCTTATCGTGCGGTTTACGATACTGTCTGCATTCATCCGTGGATCCCAATCATTTGGATCGATGCTTTCGCCAACAGTAATATAATTGCTAGATTTACTTCTGGCAATCGGTTCTAGTTCTTCATAAGTTTGCGGCTCAGAATCGGCATTATAAGGCGCACGAAATAGAATTGTGGATTTCCCCGTGATACATTCTAGCAAAGAACGCGTGGTTTTAAGTTCTAAATCTGCTCTTTCTGGGGACATTTTAGCCAAATTCCCGTGCGTAAAAGTGTGGTTGCCAAATTCAAATCCATCTCTGTTTATTCTTTGCACCAATGGTATATTTGCTTCAGCATTTTCACCAATTAAAAAGAATGTAGCAGGGATTTTTTCTCTTTCTAAAATATCTAAAATTTTGGGCGTCCATTCTGCGCTTGGGCCGTCATCAAAAGTTAAAATTATTTTATGACCAGGTCCTAATTTGGTAGTGTCTTCCGCAAATTTTTCATATAAAAAACCAGATGGAAGTTGGGTGTAATGTTCTTCAGAAATTAGATTTTCATTTTTATCAATCTCAATTTTTGTGCGGCCTTGTTGGGGCGAATAGAGAATATTTAGAATTTCACCGCTTCCCACAGAAGTTGGCTTGGCGTTGAAATTAGCCGGCATCATTGTTAAAAGTGTATAATTAAACGGTTTTTTTGTAATGGCATCCGAACTTAAATCTCGCATATAAAAATTCCAAATACGTGGATCTTCGCTCCCTAAACGCCAAAGTGCAGTTCCGGCATTTCTATAATCATCAGAATAACGCAAAATATTATAAGTTGTGGCAGCGTCTGTAAACCAAACTGAATTTTTCGTAGCATCATCAGATTCACTTCCGGCAAAATTATAATCGTAATGCAAATTGTAAGTATCATCATCGTAGTCGATTTCAGATTTACTTATTTTAGCGCGATCTACCGCTTGGCTGTAAGTGATATCTTCAGTGTGTGTGCCGTTACTATCTGTAATCCACTGTCTTCCGTAGCCTGCAACACCTAAAATAATTTTATTGCTTGGGACAATTTTTGCGACATCATCCATTTGCTTTTCAATCCATTTTTGCGAACTTATGGGGCCTGCTTGCGAGGAATCATTATATTGATCATAAGCCATAACAATAAAATAATCTGTAAAATCTTTTAAATATTTTAAATTATAATCAGAATTATCTGGCATTACATCGATAGAAACTAATAAATTATTTTGTTTAAAAGCAAGATATAATTTTTTAGAAAAAGCATTCAAATATTCATCTGAACTCTCATTCATTTCTTCAAAATCAATATTTATTCCCTGTAATTGATTTTTTTTAATGGTCTGAATTAAATCTGAAATCAACTGATCTTGAATTTTTGGATTGTGCAAAACAGTTTTAATTAAATCACCACTAAAATTGCCCTGTTTGCCAGGAATTGAAATAAAATTATTTAAAATCGGTTGAATGCTCAAACCAAAATGTTTCATCACACCAAGCGCATCCTTATCAATTCTGCTGTCTAATCTATAAGTTTTTGGGTTGATGAAAAACCATTCCGGATAAATGGTGTTCAATTTATTTCCATTAGTGCGTAAATCAGATAAAGAAAGCGGGCTCCAAGGCACGTAAAAAGCACCTCTGACTAATCTTGCATCTTTTAATTTGCTACTGCTATTTTCTAAAGCAATTCTTTTATTTAAAAAATCTTTAAAACCTTTAAACTTTTTATTCAGTTTCGTTTCTAAGGTAAAAGTGGAGTTTGGGTCTAATTTCGTTTTGTAAGCATTGCTCACAGAATTCATTTGCGGCAAAGACGGATTTTTCCCTCTTATAACTGTGAATATTACCAAAATTACAACTGTAAGGATAAGTGCCGAAATAATTCTAAACGTCCATTTAGTGCGGCTGTAGCGCTTATTATTTAAGGTTTGAAATACTTGATTTCCATTATCTGACATCTAACAAATTTTTTTCAAATTTATATTAGTTTTTCCTTATTGCAATTTATTTTTTTATTAAAATTTTGCTAAATTTTTAAATTGTGATAATGATAGAATTCATTATGTCATAAGATATTTGTTGAAATATTAAAAAGAGAATAAACAAAATTCCTTTCAAATTCATAAAAAAAGCAAGATTTAAAAAGACTTTCCATCTTTACTGTTTTAAAACGAAAATTGAGAAATTAAAATGAAAAATGATTCTTCAAGTTTATTATTACATCTTTCTCGTTTTCTTTCTGATGCTGCTAATGTTGGAAAAGGGAAAATTTTTGAGGTTTTTCTTTCAATTTTAGGGAAAATATCTTGGCTTTGTGCGTGTTAATGTTATTTTTCAGTCCGATTTTATGCCTTACCTAAAGAAAAAATCAATGAATAGATAAATTATTTTGCTGCTTCTAAAACCGCATTGGCCGCACTTTCACCGGAAAGCATCGCCGCATTTAGAGAGCCATTTAGCAAAGTGTCTCCAGCCAAGAAAATTTGAGAAGAATAGCGCGTTTCAGAAGGTTTTAAACTGTATTTTAAATTTTTTAAATCGGGTAGTGCTTGCGGAATTTCATACATTTTAATTAATCTTAAAACATCAATATTGAAATGTTTTTTTAAATCCAATTTTACAACTTTAATGAGTTCATTTTCGTTTAAATGTTTTGAATCAATAACCGTTACGGAAAGTAATTCATTTTTAGAATGACTTTCTGTTGCCAAACTTTTATGATAAAAAATATTATTAATTGGTGAATTTTCATTCGCTAAAAGTCCGATTAAAGGTTTTTCAATAACTCTTTTTTCTGTTTCAAAATAAAGCGTTTTGCAAGATTTCCAAGTGGTTGATTTTTTGTTTGACTCAGAAAGTAAATTACCTAAATCTGTCGCAATAATCGTAAAATCACTTTCTAAAATTTCGCCATTTTCTAAAGTAATTTCGCCGTCTTTTACAGAGGAAACCTTGGTATTAAAAAGAATTCTTGTTGATTTTAAATTTTTAAATAAGTGATCAGGAATCGCCTGAATTCCAGCCTTTGGTAAGGCTGCATTTCCTTCGCCGAACATTTTATAGACAAATTCAAACATTCTGCTGGAAGTTTCTAGTTTATTTTCCAGAAAAATACCAGTAAAAAATGGTTTGAAAAATTGAGAAATTGCTTTCTGTGAAAATCCAAAATTCCGTAAATATTCTAAAGTGCTGATTTCTTTTTCAGCGAAAATTTCATCTAAACTTTTTGATTTTAATTTTAAATTTAATTGAAGAATCTTCACTTTATCAACAATCGGAATATTTCCTGCAAAAATAGTTGGAAAAAGCAACGAAAAATCTCGAAGCGGATCGCCAATTGTTTGCGCTTTTCCCTCATTAAAAATTGTTGCGCCTGGCAAAAATTTTTGTAATTCTAAAGCTTTATAATCTAAAAATTTTTTAGCCGCCGGATAAGAAGTCAATAAAACCTGAAAACCGTGATCTAATTGATAACCTTCTACAATATCGGTTTTAACGCGTCCGCCAACAGAATTTGTGGCTTCTAAAATAGTGGGTGAGAAGCCTTCTTTTTCTAAAGTTTGTGCAGCAATCAAACCGCTGATTCCGGCGCCGATAATGCAGATTTTTGATTCTTTTTTCATATAAAATTATAGTAATTGCAAAATTAGTATTTTTCGTTTGGAAGATATGAATTTACTTGTGATTCGTTAAAGAAAATTATGGTTTTAAGTATTTAAAAAAAATGAAAAAATGTCATTAAAAATGAAAAAATGACATTTCTAATAGTTTTTGACTGAAAAAATTTCCTTAAAATGCCTTTCTTTTAATTTGGTATTTTGTTTGTAAAACTATGTTCAGAGTTCAAAAGATAATTTGAATTTAAAATTTAATGAATGTTTAATTTAAAATTTTGTAATTATGAGCAATTTAATGACTGTTCCTAAAAACGGAACTTTAACAAAAACAAATTCAAATGTAAATTTTAGAAATTTAAGTGATTTTCTAGATGAAATCTTTACTAGAGATTTACCGTCAGTTTTTAACTCTAATTTTAATACCGGGATGTCTCTTCCGAAAGTAAACATCAAAGAAACTGCGGATTCTTTTTCTCTGGAAATGGCTGTTCCTGGACTGAAAAAGACAGATTTCCAAATTGAAGTTGACAATGGTATTTTATCGATTTCCGCTGAAAGCAAAGAAAATCATGAAAAACACGATGAAAATTATACTTTCAGAGAATTTGGTTTTTCGTCTTTTAAACGAACTTTTAATTTACCAGAGACTGTAGAAGATGAATTTATAAATGCCAATTATACGGACGGAATTCTAAGCATTTCGTTGCCGAAAAAAGAAGAGGCAAAGAAAAAAGCACCAAGAAGTATTGAAATTTCGTAATTAAATAATTTTCCTTTGCATTAAAAATGAGGTCCAAAAAGACCTCATTTTTTTGTTTAAAAGTAAAGTAAAATTTTTGTCAGGATTTTGGGTGAATAATTTAGTAAGCACCTTTTTCAACATAATGCGCTGCAATTTTTTCAGTTAAAGCGATCACATTTGGTGTGTTGGTGTATTTTGTAAATCTTCGTAAACCGGAAAGCATCATTCTTTGTTCATCACCTTCTGCAAAAGAAATTATGCCTTCTTTTGCTGCTTCAATAATTTTTTCTGTGGCTTTGTAAAGGTTTAATTTTGCCATGGCTGCTTCTACTGAATCGGCATCAAAACTTTTTTCTGCACGTAAAACTGTAGATTCTGCCATATAAATTTGGTTCAAAATCTCTGAAGCATTTAATAATAAATGTTGCTGTTTTTCAATATCGGCCATAAATTTCTGAAGCGCAGCACCAGAAACCATCAAGAAAACTTTCTTCAGGTTTTCTATAATTGCTTTTTCTTCTGACATAAATTCAGAATAGTCTGGTGTTTCAAAAGATGGAATTCCCATTAATTCTTTGCTCACCGCCATTGCAGGTCCCATTAAATCTAGTTGGCCTTTCATGGCTTTTTTGATTAACATTCCAACTGCAAGCAATCTATTTATTTCGTTTGTTCCTTCGTAAATTCTGCCAATTCTGGCGTCTCTCCACGCAGATTCCATTGGTGTGTCTTCGGAAAAGCCCATTCCACCATAAATCTGAATGCCTTCATCTGCAGAATGTTGCGTAAGATCTGAAACAAAAACTTTTAAAATTGAACATTCAACTGCGAATTCTTCCACACCTTTTAGTTCGGCTTCTTGATGGCCCATTCCACCGGCTATTAATTCATCAATCTTATCTTGAACGTCTTTCCCAGCGCGGTAAGTTGCGGCTTCGCTCACAAAAATACCTGTTGCCATTTCGGCTATTTTTTTTCTGATTGCTCCAAAAGTGGAAATAGAAACACCAAATTGTTTTCTTTCATTGGCGTATTTTACAGCATGACCGAAAATACGTCGTTGTCCGTCAATATTTGCTGCGGCCAATTTAATTCTACCAACATTTAAAGAGTTTAAAGCGATTTTAAATCCGTTGTTTCTTTCTCCCAAAAGGTTTTCTACCGGCACTTTCATATCGTTAAAGAAAACTTGGCGGGTGGAAGAAGAGCGGATTCCCAATTTGTGTTCTTCCTCTCCGAAAGATAAACCTTCAGCTCCTTCTTTTTCTACGATGAAACCAGTGATGTTTTTATCATCATCAATTTTGGCAAAAACAATGAAAATTTCCGCAAAACCTGCATTAGAAATCCACATTTTTTGTCCGTTGATGATGTAATGTTTTCCGTCTTCAGACAGTTTTGCTCTTGTTTTTCCAGAATTTGCATCAGAACCGGCGTCTGGTTCGGTCAAGCAATAAGCGCCGAATTTTGTTCCGGTTGCTAAATCTGGTAAATATTTATTTTTTTGTTCTTCGGTTCCGTAAAGCAAAATTGGTAAAGTCCCGATTCCGGTATGTGCACCAAAAGCGGTTGCCAAAGAGCCGTTTCCACCAGAAATGTAATCGCAAGTTAATAGAGTAGTGATGAAACCCATTCCTAAACCGCCATATTGCTCTGGAACGGTAACACCAAGAAAGCCCATTTCACCGAGTTTTCGCATGGTTTCTTCGGTTAAAGCATAATCTTTATGCTCAAATCTGTCGTGTTTTGGCACGACTTCTCTGTCGATAAATTCTTTAGCAGAATCTCGCATCATTTTTTGTTCTTCTGATAAATTTTCTAAGGTGAAAATTTCTTGTGCAGGCGTTTGCTTGATTAAGAACTCGCCGCCTTTATTAGTATTACTCATTGTATTAATTTTAAATTATAGATTTTAAATTTTAAATTGTGTTAGATTTTAATTATAAATTTTGAGATGATGTTTTAATTATTTTTGTTAAAATATTGATTATACTTTCAATTTCTTTTAATTAGCAATCAACTTCTACATTAATTAGGTTAGAAGATTTGTAAAGTTTTAGCCAATACTTGGTTTCTCTCGCTTCTTTATTTGCAATTGATAATTTGGAAATAAAATCTTTTTTAGATTGCGCTGCGATTGCTTCTTCTACATTTGCCCCTATCGACGTACCACATCGAAGAATTTGTTTAGATAAAATAAATTCATTTTGAGATTTGAAAACAGTGTAAAATTTTATAATCTGCAAAGCAAAATCAAAGGTCTTTATCTGAATTACATTATCTTCTTTGAAACTCATCTCATTTAAAATTTATAATTTAAAATCTAAAATTTTATAGCAACTCAAATATACTCGCTGCACCTTGTCCGGTTCCTACGCACATGGTTACCATTCCATATTTCATGTTGCCGCGTTTTTTCATTTCGTCTAATAATTGGACAGTTAATTTTGTTCCCGTGCAACCAAGCGGATGTCCAAGTGCAATTGCGCCACCGTTTACGTTTACGATTTCTGGATTTAAATTTAATTCATTCATCACAGCCACAGATTGTGAGGCGAATGCTTCATTTAATTCAATTAAATCAATATCTTTTAATTCTAAACCCGCCTGTTTTAAGGCTTTTGGAACAGCGTAAAGTGGACCCATGCCCATAATTCTTGGTTCTAAACCAGCGGCTGCATAAGCCACCAATCTCGCTTGAGGTTCCAAACCTAATTCTTTCACCATGTCTTCAGACATTACAATTACGAATGCTGCACCGTCGCTCATTTGTGAGGAATTTCCTGCAGTAACGCTTCCGCCATTGGCGAAAACTGGGCGCAATTTTGACAAGGCTTCCATGGAAGTTCCGGCTCTTGGTCCTTCATCGACGGAAAAATCAAATTTTTTGGTCTCAGATTTTTGTTGGTCGTTTAGGAAAGTATATTCGACTGGAATTGGAACGATTTGGTCTTTAAATCTGCCTTCTGCATTGGCTTTTAAGGCTTTTTCGTGCGAGTGGAAAGCAAATTCATCCTGCTTCTCTCTTGAAATCTTATATTGTTTTGCAACCTCTTCTGCCGTATAACCCATTCCCCAATAATAATCTGGGTTTGATTTTGCGAAATCACTTTGTGGAACGGGTTTGTAACCACCCATCGGAATATAACTCATGGATTCTGTTCCACCTGCGATGATACAGTCTGCCATTCCGGCTTGAATTTTTGCGGATGCGATCGCAATCGCTTCACTTCCTGAAGCGCAATATCTGTTCACAGTAACGCCCGGAACTTTGTCGGTATTTAACCCCATTAATGAAATTAAACGCGCCACATTTAAACCTTGTTCGGCTTCTGGCATTGCGTTTCCGACGATTAAATCGTCGATTCTGTTTTTATCTAGTTGTGGAACTTCTGCCATTAATTTTTCAATTACGGTTGCTGCCATTGTATCTGGTCTTGTAAATCTTAACGAACCTTTCGGTGCTTTTCCGACTGCGGTTCTGTAACCTTTAATTATATATGCTTGTTTTGACATTTTTTTTTAGTTTAGAGATTAGAAATGAGAGGTTAGAAGTTAGACATTAACCTGTCATTAAATTTGTTTTGAATTTATAAATCATCTTTTGAATTTCTGTTATAATATTTAATAAAGGGTGAATTTCTTCTTCACTTTTGAAGTTTAAATCAACTAATAAAATTAATTGTGTTTCTAATTCATAACTGGAACCGTTTACAATTCCTAAAAATTGATAAAATTCTTTTGGATTATTTCTGCCAGCGCCTTCAGCAATATTAGAAGGAATTGAAACCGCACATCTTCTGATCTGTGAAATGAGTCCAAATTTTTCATTTGAAGGAAAATGCTCAGTTAATAGATAAATATCTTTAACTAAAAGCATTGATTTCTTCCAAATTAGTAACTCTTTTAATCTATGCGTTTTCATCTAACTTCTAATATCTAATATCTAATTACGAAGCGGTTTCCCTTTTTGCAACATAAACTGAATTCTTTCCAAAGTTTTTCTTTCGCCACAAAGTTGAAGGAAAGTTTCTCTTTCTAGATTCAATAAATACTGCTCTGTTACAATTGTTGGCTCGGAAAGGTTTCCACCGACCATTACGTAAGCCAGTTTATCAGCGATTTTTTTGTCGTGTTCAGAAATATAATTTCCTGCCAACATTTGGTCGGTTCCTACATAAAACATTCCTAAAGCATCTTTTCCTAAAACTTTTACTTTTTGCTCGATTGGTTGCGTATAACCTAGTTCTGCTAAACTTAATGCGAGCATTTTTGAGGTTTTGATTTGTGTTTGTTTATTAACAACTACAATGTCTTTTCCGTGTTCTAAAATTCCCATATCGTAGGCTTCGTAAGCGGAAGTGGCTACTTTTCCCATTGCAATATTCATAAATGCATCACGCATACGGTTATTTTTAACATCATCACTGTGGAAATCTCTTGAAGTTCGTAAAGTCATTTCCTTAGTTCCGCCTCCGCCGGGAATTACACCGACGCCAACTTCCACCAAACCGATATAAGTTTCTGCCGCTGCAACAACTCTGTCTGCGTGCATTGTCATTTCGCAACCGCCGCCTAACGTCATCCCGAAAGGTGCAACTACAACTGGAATTGAAGAATAACGAACGCGCATCATGGATTTTTGGAAATAAGCGATTGCCATATTCAAATCGTCCCAATCTTGGTCAACTGCCATCATCATTATCATTGCAAGATTTGCTCCAACAGAAAAATTAGTTCCTTGATTTGCTATAACCAAACCGTCATAATCTTTTTCTGCTAAATCAATTGCGCGGTTTAAGCCGTCTAAAACGCCACCACCAAGAGAATTCATTTTAGATTTGATTTCAAAATTGATGATTCCATCACCTAAATCCTGAATTTGCGCTTCGGAATTGCTCCAAAGTGTTTTATTTTTTCTGATATTATCTAAAATTATAAAAGAATCTTGCCCCGGAATTTTTGAATATTCACCTGAATCTTTATTGACGAAAGTGCTTTGTCCTTCTTCATTTACTTTATAAAAAGTTAGATTTTTTGAGGCTAGATTTTTAACCCAGTCAGAAACTTCGTAACCTTCTGCTTTTGCCAATTCAATTCCTTTTTCAATTCCAACCGCATCCCAAATTTCGAAAGGGCCATTTTCCCAACCGAAACCGGCGCGAAGAGCATCATCAATTTTATAAATATCGTCAGAAATTTCCGGAACTTTATGCGACACGTAAGCGAACAAAGCGCCTAAAGATTTTCTGTAAAGTTCACCGGCTTTATCTTTTCCGTTAATTAAAACTTTAAATCTGTCTAAAGGGCGGTCGATATTTTTAGTTAATTCTAAACTTGGAAAAGAATTTTTCCCTTGAAGTTCGTATTCTAAAGTTTCAAGGTTTAATCCTTGAATTTCTGGTTTTCCTTCTGCGTTTTTTATTTTCTTGTAGAATCCGCCATCGGTTTTAGAACCAAGCATTTTCTTTTCCATCATAAAATCAATATATGATGGCATCGCAAAACCTTTTTGAAACATTTCTTGTTCCGTTCCGCTTTCTTGAACACCTTTGGCAACGTGAACCAAAGTGTCTAAACCAACAACATCCGCAGTTCTAAAAGTCGCTGATTTCGGACGACCGATAATTGGTCCGGTTAATTTATCGACATCTGAAACGCTTAAACCTAAATCTTTTACGATATGCAGTAAGTTCATCATTGAAAAAACACCGATTCTATTTGCAATAAAAGCAGGTGTATCTTTGGCTAAAACTGTCGTTTTTCCTAAAAATTTTGCGCCATAAGACATATAAAAATCGATGATTTCCGGATCGGTGTCATTTGTTGGAATTATTTCCAAAAGCGGTAAATATCTTACGGGATTAAAAAAGTGTGTTCCTGCAAAATATTTTTTAAAATCGTCGCTTCTACCTTCAATTAGGAAATGAATCGGAATTCCGGATGTGTTTGAAGAAACTAAAGTTCCCTGTTTTCTGAATTGTTCAATTTTCTCATAAACCGATTTTTTAATGTCAAGTCTTTCAACCACCACTTCAATAATCCAGTCAGTATTTTTTATTTTCTCTAAATCATCATCAAAATTCCCGATCGAAATTCGGTCTGCAAATTTTGGCGAATAAAGTAGAGCAGGGCTCGATTTCTGTAATTTTACAAAATTCTCAGTGGCAATTCTGTTTCTTACCACTTTGCTTTCTTTCGTAAGACCTTTTTTGGTCTCTGCTTCGGTGAGTTCAAAGGGAACGATATCCAGCAAAAGCACCTGAACGCCGATGTTGGCGAAATGTGCTGCGATACCGGAACCCATAATTCCCGAACCCAAAACAGTTACATGTTTGATATGTCTGTTCATATTTGTTATTTTTTGTTATTTATTTCGTTTGCAATTTTTAAAATTTGCGACATCACTTGCTTAAAGGTTTCCAACTTTTCAGGCGAAATTTTATCCATTACTTTTTTATTGAAGTTTACCACGACTTCTTTGGACATATTTCTAGAATTCAAACCTTTTTCTGTTAATTTGATAATGACTTCGCGTTTATCGGTTGTAGTTTTTTCTTTGTAGATATAACCATTGTCTTCTAGTAATTTAATGATGCGTGTCAAAGACGTTGGTTCTATTGCCATTTTCGGTCCAAGATTGGTGCTTCTTGTGCCTTCTTTTGGATCAATTTTTAAAAGTGTAAGTGCTTGCACAGCGGTAGAATCATATTCTTGCGCCAGTTCACTATACATTTTAGACACAGCTAACCAAGTTGATTTCAATATTAAGTCAACATTCTCTACTTTCTCATTATTTTTTCCTTTCATCTTTTTGTATTATCTGTTTCTCAAATATACAAATTATTATGCATGCATAGTACTTTTTTAAAAAGGAAAATTGTAAGTATTTTACAATGTGATAGTTAATTAATATGAATTGCATAATACTATGCATGCATAATACATTCGAAAGAGCTCGAAAATATCGTATTAATGATAGTTTGCGAGCGAAACAAGTATATCTTGAAAATTATTGGCTTTTTCTTGCTTATTTTTTAAAATAATCTCCCAAAAACTATTGCGCCAAATAAATTTTACTGATTTTAAATCTTTTGGTATGTTTTTTTGCAGAAAAGAATAGAGTAATTCTTTTTCTAATTCTGGTGCAAAAATTTGTGGTGGAACAAATTCTGGATTAAATTGGTAAACACTTGGTTTCGTTAAATCTGAGTGTTGCAATAAGATATCTTCCGAAATTCCAGAAAATAAACGCCCATTTTTTAGCAAACAAATCTTATCTGAAAATTCTTTTGCCAAACGCCAATCGTGGGATGAAAAAAGAATTATTTTATCTTTATTTTTAGCAATGTTTCGCATTAAATTTAGAATCATCAACTTATTTTTTTCGTCTAAATGCGTGGTTGGTTCATCTAAGATGATCATTTGCGTATTTTGCGCCAAAGCTCTTCCAATAAAGGCTTTTTGTAAATTACCATCAGATAATTGATTGAGTTTAAAATTTTCATATTCTTTTAAACCAAGACTTTCGATAATTTCACTAACTTCCTGTAAATCCGTTAATTTTAATTTAAAATAATACGGATAGTGAATATATTTCCCGAAAGTAATTAAATCTTTTACCGTAAAATGATTCGGAACATCAGATTTTGAAAAAACTACGGCAATTTTTTGCGCAATTTCACTAGAATTTAATTGGTTTAAAGTAATTTTATCAAGAAAAATATGACCAGAAATTGATGGAATTTGATTTAAAATAGTTTTAATTAAAGTCGTTTTTCCCACACCATTATCACCGATGATTAAACAAACATCACCGCTTTCCAAACTCATATTTCCCTCTGAAACTAGGGGTTTAGAGTAGCCGATTGTGATATTTTTTAGTTCTAAAGTCATTTTTATTAAAAAAATTTTAAACGCTAAGGCGCAAATTTATTATTTTACTTCTTATCTAAGACGCGGGAAAATCAAAGATTTTCGTTTTAACAGTTATATTTTTCATGCTATCTATTTAATATTACAAATCGTTCACAACTCTTTTAATTCCGTCTAAAAAAATTGGCGTTCTGAAATTTAAAACTAACCCAAGTTTGCAACCTGTCCTTTTTATTCCTTCTATTTATGATTTTATAAATGTCATTTTAGATGACCTGCGCCTTTCTAAAGCATATTAAAAATTTAATTGCGCCTTTGCGTTTAAGAATTTACAATCTAACCGTTTGAGAATTTATTTTTGCCAATCAGCATTAGTAAAATCACAGGAATTCCGAAAAGCGAGGTGATGATATTTAAAGGTAATTTAGACAATTCTGAAATCACCGAAAAAACTTCCATAATGCAAATTCCTAAAATCATATTCAAGATCCATTGGTGCCAAAGTTTTGAAGGATTGTAAAGCAATCTCGAAAAATGAGGAACGACAATTCCGATAAATAAAACTGGACCTAAAAACGCTGTTATAGATGCAGAAAGTAGGGAAGAAGCGAGAATTATTAAATATTTCAAATGTTTTAAATTAACGCCAAAACTCTGTGCGTAAGACGTTCCTAAACTATTGCCAATCAGTGGTTTAATGGATTTTAAACTTAAAAACAAGCCTAAAAATATCAAAACAAATAAAACCAGAATTTGACTAAAACTCACCTGGTTATTCGCGCCAAAACTCCATAAAACATAATTTTTTAAACTTTGATTTTCCGCGTAAAACTGTAAAATTGAAACAATTGCGCCCGCCAAAGCAGAAACCAAAAAGCCGAAAATAATAATAAAACTTTTATCCTGAAATTTCCTTGAAAACAAAAGCAAAACCAACATTAAAATTAAACTTCCCGCAATTGCGGTAATACTTAAAAAACTGTTCTGCAAAAAATCTGGTAACACCCAACTTTGCGAGAAAAAAATATAAAAAGCCACACTTAAACTTGCCACAGATGTAATTCCTAAAACTGAAGGTCCAGCAAGTGGATTTTGAAAATATTCTTGCAAAAGAAAACCTGAAGTAGGAATTGAAATTCCTGCTAAAAGCATTATTATAACGCGGTTTACACGAAGTTGTGCAATATCAAAATTTGATGAGTTTGATGAAAAAAAATCTGAAAAATTCAAATTTATAAATCCTGTATTTAGGTTTAAAACTATTGAAATTAATATCACAATAGTTAAAATTAGAGATAGAATTTTGAAATTTTTAGACACCAGTTTTCAGAAAATTTTATTCAAAAAACCGCTTAAATTAAATTTAAACGGCTTTTATATTTTAAGATTTATTTAAAAGAAGCCAACTTTTGATCGAGCATTTCTGCGCTCATACTTCCTAAAGTTTCTTCCGTTCTTTTTCCTTTTTTCATGATGGTGTAGGGAATTCCGCTGCCATCCCATTTTTCAAAATTATTTTTAAAAAAATCTTGGTCTAGTTTTTTATTATCAAGTAAAATAATGTGATCTTGTAAATTATTTGTAGCCGCAAAATCTTTTACTTTCGTTTCCCAATCTTCTTTTTCATCTATATCGATGAAGGTAAATTTAACTGGTTGGCCTTTTAATTCCTTAATTTTTTCTTTAAAATGAGGGATTTCTGCCATACAAGGACCGCACCAAGTGGCGAAAAAATTGGTGACATACAAAGTGTCATTGTCTTTGTTTTTTAAATACTCTGCCGTTTGCGCTATAGAATATTCTTTTAAATTGACTGGCGTTGTAGGAGTTGAACTTGTTGAAACTGCCGCAACAGAATCGTTTTTTACCGCCGAATCTTCTGTTTTTGTGCTTTCTTTTTTGCAAGCAGAAAGCGCCGATAAAATTAGAAGTGGCAAGATTAATTTTCGCATAACTATTTTTTTGTTTATTTTTGAGTAATTACTATGGAACAACTTTTAACAAAGGCAAAAAAGCCTATTTTTCATTCGTTAAAATTAACGAAAAAAGAAAGACTGACCAAAACTACATTTTTATTAGAATTCGAAATTCCTGAACATTTAA
The DNA here is from genome assembly GCF_900108025.1 of Halpernia humi. Classification (GTDB taxonomy): domain Bacteria; phylum Bacteroidota; class Bacteroidia; order Flavobacteriales; family Weeksellaceae; genus Halpernia; species Halpernia humi. Next base: position 545,069 of record NZ_FNUS01000001.1, on the reverse strand, counting down.
AGGAAAATTATCGTTTTAATTCTGGGCAATTTGTAAGTTTTAAAAGTCAATTTTCGGGCAGCGAGGTTTTAAAAGATTATTCCATCACAAGCGCACCTTTTGAAAAGCAATTGTCATTAGGTATAAAAATCGGCGAAGATGGAAGTTTTACAGATTTTTTAATTAAAAATGTACAAGTTGGATATTCGATTGAATTAAGCGAACCACGCGGACGATTTACTTTAAATTCTAAACCAAATGAGCATCGCACAATTCTTGGTTTCGCTGCAGGAATTGGCATTACACCAATTTTAAGCCATTTAAAAAATATAATGCACGAAGAGCCTCGAACTCGGTTTTTCTTATTTTTTGGAAATTCATATTCTAATGAAATACCATTTAAAAAAGAATTAGATGCTTTGCTTCATCAGTTTCAGAATCGACTTCAAATTTATTATTTCTTTTCGAAAGAATCTGTTAGTCAATTATTTAGTGGAAGATTAAATGCTGAAAAACTGCACTTAATCATCAATCAATTTTTGCATTTAGATGATACAGATGAAGAATCTACAATTTGGGATGCGGTGGACGAAATTTTAATTTGCGGTCCCGGAGAAATGATAAAATCCTTGGCAAACGAATCTCACAAGCGCGGCATTCCGAAAAAAAATATACATTTTGAGTTGTTCGAAAGTTTTAACGAAGACATTTATGAATCAGAAATAGAATTCCCTTTAATAGAAAATATTGATGTTTCTTTTCAATTATATGGCGAAAATTATCAAACCAAACTTCAAAATAATAAGTATAAACTATTGCAACAACTTTTAGAACAAGGCTTCAAAGTTCCATATTCCTGCAAATCTGGAATTTGTGGCATTTGCGAATGTAAATTAGAAGAAGGCGAAATAGAATTATTAGAAAATGAATATTTAACGGAAAAAGAAGAACAATCGGGGAGAATTTTAGCCTGCCAAACGGTAGTTTTAAGTAAAAAAATTAAAGTTAACTTTGACGAAGTTTGAGAAAAGTAAGGAACATAATAAAAGCATTTTTTAACCTAATTGAAATTGGGTTAATAGTTATGTTTTTAGCAAATGCTTGGGTTTTCGCACTCACAAACGGCAGAACATACACCAAAGTTTCACAAATTCCTGCACGGGAAACGGCTTTGGTTTTGGGAACTTCGCCAAAAACAATGTCTGGAAATGCCAATCCTTATTTTACTAAAAGAATGGATGCAGTTTCGGCACTTTACCATTATGGGAAAATTAAAAAAATAATTGTGAGCGGCGAAAAAAGCGAACATTACGACGAGCCTGCCGCAATGAAAAATTTTTTGATTTACCAAGAAGGCGTTCCTGAAGATGTTATAATCGAAGATCCGAAAGGTTTTAACACGCACAAAAGCATTTTGCGGTGCAAAAATGAATACCATCAAACAAGTGTTATTATAGTGTCACAAGGCTATCACAATCTTCGTGCGCTATTTTTTGCAAGGAATCAGAATATGAATGCGCTCGGTTTTGATGCGCAAGATGTTTACGAAAATAGCAGTTTTTACAGAAACCAGTCGCGAGAATTTTTGGCCAGAGTTCAGGCGGTGGTTTATTTTATTTTGGGAATTGCACCGAAAGGCTGAAAGTTTTCTAATTTGAAAATATGACAGATTCGCAATTAAATACTTTTAAAATTGACAATTATTCACCTTTAGAAATTGACAATAATATTTATCTTTGTAAAAAATAATTTATGCTCGTTATAGGTATCGCCGGAGGAACTGGTTCTGGAAAAACAACTGTGGTTAATAAAATTCTTCAGCAGTTGAATGCAGAAGGTGTAAATGTACTGTCGCAGGATAATTATTATTATGATAATCAACACCTTACATTAGCGGAACGAGAAATGTTAAATTATGATCATCCAAAATCTATCGATTTTGAATTGTTGCTAAAACACGTTCGAGCGCTGAAAAATAATGAAAGTATTGAGCAACCGATTTATTCTTTTGTAACACATTCACGATCAGGTGATTTTGTTTCTATTGAACCAAAAAATGTGTTGATTGTGGAAGGAATTTTGGTTTTAACCAATCCAGAATTATTGAAAGAATATAATTTAAAAGTATTTGTACATGCAGATTCTGATGAACGATTAATCCGCAGAATTCGCCGCGATACGCAAGAAAGAGGTCGTGATTTGCAAGAAGTTTTACACCGTTACCAAACCACTTTAAAACCTATGCATCAAGAATTTATAGAACCTTCAAAAAACGAAGCAGATTTAATTGTTCCAAATATGAAGCAAAATTCGGTAGCTATAGATTTTCTTACGACCGTTATAAATAATTCGCTTAAAAAAACATACTGATGGAAAATCTGATTAAAGAAATAAAAAAGCCGAACAAAACGCTGCGCTTTCTCAAAAAATATGTGCTGAATAAATATGTTATCACCATTTTTTTATTTTTGGTTTGGATGGTTTTTTTCGATAATTGCTCTTTTTTAGTTATTAATGAATTAGATTCTAACATTGCGAAAAATCAAAAAGAATTAATTCATTACAAAAGTGAGTATGAAAAAAATAATGCGTTTTATGTGAAATTAATGAACAACAAATCGGCAAAAGAAAGATTTGCGCGCGAAAACTACTTTATGAAAAAACCAAACGAAGAAATTTTCATCATCGTTGTAGATAGTTCAAATATTGCCAAAAGTTCTCAACCATAATTATTTTATTTAAAAATTATCATTTTGCAAAATTCATCACTTTCAGATTGGGTAAATCTGGTTAAAAAACAATTAAAAACAGAAGATATTTACAGCAATCTTCAAGTTGAAAATTTAGAAAATTTGGAGGTGAAGCCTTATTACTCTGAAGTTTCTAAACCATTGCAGAATTTACCGAAAATAGAAGAAAGCACCCATTTGGTGGCGAATTATGAAGAAACTTTGGAAGAAGATGTTTTCGCATTTTTGTTGAAAGAAAATGTTCCAAATTTATCAGAAAAAGTTTTGTTTATTGATAATCCAGATTTAGCAGAATACATTAAAACAAAAGATGAAAATATTTATTTTTCTTTGATAGACGTTTTTGATGATAAAAAAAACAGCGGCGCTATAAACGAGCAACTGACCAAAGAATTATTGCAAAAAAATTTTAAGCGAAATATTTGCATTGATGTGAGTTTTCATCAAAATTGTGGTGCTTCAATTCTTCAACAAATCGCTATTTCATTAGCAAAGACTAAAGATTTAGTAGAGAATTTTGGCTCAGAAATTTTTAATAAATTAATATTTAGAATTGCAATTGGCGGAAATTATTTTTTTGAAATTTCTAAAATCCGGGCTTTAAAATTGGTTTTTAATCAATTGTCAAAAGAATTCGGAAAAGATGAAATTCCCTATATTTTTGCGGAAACTTCATTAAGAAATAAATCTAAAAATGATGCTGAAAATAATTTAATCAGATCTTCGCTAGAACTTTCTGCTGCGATGATTGGCGGCGCTGATGCTGTTTATTCTAATAATTATTTGTTAGAAAATGCAACAAAATTATCTGAAGAAATTTCCTTTAAACAGCAAATTGTTTTGGCTTATGAAAGTCTCATCAATGTTTTTGATGATGCTGCAAATGGAAGTTACTATGTGGAAAATCTCACGCAACAAATCGCAGAAAAATCTTGGCAATTATTTTTAGATTTTGAAGAAAAAGGCGGCTACATTGAAACAATGAAATCGGGAGAATTACAAAATTTAATTTATAATCACGCCATTTCCGAGCAAAATTGGGTAAAAGAAGGGAAAATAAAACTCATCGGTGTTAATCTTTATCCAAAATTAGAGCAAACCAAAGAAATTTCCGATTTATATGATGAAACGGTTTTAAAACCCGTTCGCTGGGCGGAAATGTTTGAGTAAGAATTAAGACGAAATTTTTCGCAAAGGCGCAATTGCATTTAAAATAATAGTCAAGATAAGGCGCAAGTCGGCTTCGCCGATTGGAATATTTTATATCTTTGAAATGAAATGTTCAGTATAAATTTTAACACAAAGAATTGTAATGAATTTTTTCGCAAAGGCGCAATTGCATTTAAAATAATAGTCAAGATAAGGCGCAAGTCGGCTTCGCCGATTGGAATATTTTATAACTTTGTGATTGACTTTTTTTAAAGTATTATGAGAGAAAACGAATTGTCAAAAATTGTTTTTGAACTTGGATTAAAAATTCATAAAAGATTAGGCGCTGGATTGTTTGAAAAAGTTTATGAAGAATGTCTTTTTTACGAATTGCAAAAGGCAGGCTTAAAAGTAGAAAAACAAAAAGTTTTACCAATTGTTTATGATGAATTACGAATTGAAAATGCTTTTAAGATTGATATCATTGTTGAAGATATTTTAATTTTAGAAATAAAAGCCTTAGAAATGTCAAATAATATTCATAAAGCACAACTTTTAACTTATTTAAAATTGACCGGTTGCAAATTAGGATTACTCATTTATTTCGGAACAGATGTATTTAAAAATGGCGTAAATAGAGTGGTAAATGGATTATAATTTTATAATATTACACTTGTTCCAATCGGCGATGCCGACTTGCGCCTTATTCAAAAGACATAAAATAATTTTTGCGCCTTTGCGTTAAAACCAACAATTATAAAAAAAATACTCAATAAAGAAATCCAAGATTATATCAATGCAAATCTAAAAACCGATTTGCATTCTTTACTATTGAAAAAGTCGCCGTTTCTAAAGGTCTCTATGGTGGAAATCGTCAATCAAATCAAAGGCAAAAATGTCGCGGCAAAAAAGTTTCCATTTTTATTGGAAGAGGATATTATTTTCCCGCCAAATCTCAATTTAGAGCAAAGTTCTTCTGAACAAACTTCAAAATATAAATCACAACTTTTTAGCGGTGAAAAATTTCTCGATTTAACCGCAGGTTTTGGTATTGATGCGTATTTTTTATCTGAAAATTTTAAAGAAATTACTTTGGTTGAAAAAAACACAGAACTTTTAGAAATCGTAAAGCATAACTGGAAAATTTTAAACAAAGAAGCCAATTTTATAAACCATGATTTAGAACATTTTTTAGAGATATTTCGCCAGGCTCAACATGACGATGTGAATCAGTTTGATTTAATTTACCTGGATCCGGCAAGAAGAGATTCACAAAAAAAGAAGGTCTTTTTATTAGAAGATTTGTCGCCAAATATCTTAGAAATTCAGGATGAATTATTAAATATTTCTGGAAAGGTTTTAATAAAACTTTCGCCTTTGATAGATTTATCCTATTTAATTTCTGTTTTAAAAAATGCAACTAAAATTTATATCATTGCTGTAAAAAATGACGTAAAAGAAGTCCTTATTCTTTTAGATAAAAATAAAACTGAAGAAAAAGTAAAATGTATTTGCACGAATTTAGAAAGCGAAGATGCAGATTTTGAGTTTTACTTTCATGATGAAAAATCAGCAAGTTCTGAATTTTCAGACGCTTTACAATTTTTATATATTCCCAATAACGCTGTGCTGAAATCGGGCGCTTTCAATTTAATTTCAAAGCAATTTACTTTAAAAAAACTTCACCCCAACACGCATTTTTATACCTCTGAAAAGAAAGTTTTAAATTTTCCGGGGCGTGTTTTAAAAGTAGAAAAAGTAGAAGCCAAAGAAATTGAAAAAGGAAGTTTTAATAATATTATCAGCAAAAATTATCCTTTAAAACCCGATGAAATAAAGAAAAAATATAAAATACAAGATGGCGGAGAAAATTACCTCATTTTTACCCAAACTTTAACATCAAAAATTATTTTGCGTTCTTTCTAAAAAATTAAATTTAAAAATTTTGTTAAAATCCTAATATTTCCTACTTTTGTGCTTTAAATAATTAAATGAAAAAATATATTTTATTATTAGCAGTTGCAGCGGCAGTCACTTCTTGCCAAAAAATCCAAGCAGGAGGAAATCTTAGTGTCATAAAAATTGAACCAGGCGTTGTAAGATACAGTGATCAAGATGCCGCAAAACCAACTTATGTTGCAAAACCAGATTCTTTAAAGAATGTGAAACCGAAACTTGTAGAACCAAATTTGGAAATGAAAGCCAAATCTACAAGCGCACAATAGGTTGCGAGGGCAAAATAAAGATCAATATTGACAAATAAATAGTACAAATGTCTTGCTTTTGCAGGGCATTTTTTTTATTTTTACAATAATTAATTTCAAAAATTTAAAATGGAAAAAACCTTAAAATACATCGAAGAAAACAAACCACGTTTCGTGGAAGAATTGATTTCACTTTTAAAAATCGCTTCCGTGAGTGCAGATCCTGCATACAAAAATGAAGTTTTAAAATGTGCCGATGAGGTGGCGAAATTTTTAAAAGATGCCGGTGCAGATAAAGTTGAAGTTTGTAAAACTGCAGGGAATCCAATTGTTTATGGTGAAAAATTTTTAGGTGAAAATCTTCCAACCATTTTAATTTATGGTCATTATGATGTGCAACCTGCAGATCCAATAGAACTTTGGACTTCACCACCATTTGAGCCAGTTATTAAAAAAACAGAATTACATCCGGAGGGTGCTATTTTTGCGCGCGGTTCTGCCGATGATAAAGGGCAGTTTTTTATGCATTTAAAGGCTTTTGAAGCCATGATGAAAACTGATTCTTTGCCTTGTAATGTGAAATTTATTATTGAAGGTGAAGAAGAAGTTGGCTCAGAAAATTTAGGTGTTTTCGTTAATGAAAATAAAGAAAAATTGAGTTGTGATGTAATTTTAATATCAGACACGCATATTTATTCTAATGAGCAACCGACTGTTACAACTGGTTTACGTGGATTAAGCTACGTGGAAGTAGAAGTAGAAGGACCAAACAGAGATTTACATTCTGGTCTTTATGGCGGCGCAGTTCCAAACCCAATTCATGTTTTATCTCGAATGATAGCAAAGTTAGTTGACGAAAATGGCAGAATTACAATTGATGGATTTTATGATAATGTAGAAGAAGTTTCGCTAGAAGAACGAGGGAAAATGAATGAATTAAAGGATGATCCCGAACATTTTAAAAAATCTATTGGTTTAAATGGAGTAGAAGGTGAGCACGGCTTCACAACTTTGGAAAGAACATCTATTCGTCCCACTTTAGACGCAAACGGAATTTGGGGCGGTTACATTGGCGAAGGTGCAAAAACTGTAATTCCATCAAAGGCTTATGCTAAAATTTCTATGCGTTTAGTGCCGTACCAAACACCAGAAGAAATTACAGAAAAATTCACAACTTATTTTAAGAAAATTGCGCCAGAAAATGTAAAAGTGAAAATTACACCGCACCACGGCGGAATGCCATACGTTTTACCAAGTGATACTAAAGAATTTTTAGCAGCAAAAAAGGCTATGGAAAAAGCATTTGGTAAAGAAGTTTTACCTTACAGAAGCGGCGGTAGTATTCCAATTACATCAATGTTTGAAAAAGTACTGAATGCAAAATCAGTTTTAATGGGATTTGGTTTAGATTCTGATGCAATCCATTCACCAAACGAGCATTATGGACTATTTAATTTCTATAAAGGAATTGAAAGTATTCCGCTCTTTTTTGAATATTATACAAAAAGTTAAAGTTTTACTAAAACTAAATTTAACGCTTCATTTTGAAGCGTTTTTTGTTAAATTAGAGCAAATAAAAATTTAAAAAAATGTCAGATAAAAAAACAGCATACGTTACGGGAGGTTCGAAAGGAATCGGTTTCGGCGTGGCAAAAATATTATTAGAAAACGGTTACAATGTCGCTATTAGTGGCAGAAAAGAAAAAGATTTAGAAGAGGCACTTCTTCAACTTTCTGATTATAAAGATTCAGTTGCAGGTATTGTTTCTAATGTAAGAGATTATGAAAACGAAGAAAAAACAGTTTCTAAAATTGTAAAACATTTCGGGAAATTAGATATTGTAATTGCAAACGCAGGTTTAGGCCACTTTTCAGCGGTTGATGAAATGAGTTTAGAACATTGGAATGATATGATTGAAACCAATCTCACCGGCGCTTTCCATACTTTAAAAGCGAGTGTTGAGGAATTAAAAAAATCGGAAGGCTACTACATCACAATTTCTAGTTTAGCTGGAACAAATTTCTTCGCAAATGGCGCTGGTTATAACGCATCCAAATTTGGCGTTGTTGGCTTTACGCAAGCTGCAATGATAGATCTAAGAAAATACAATATAAAAGTTTCTACAATTATGCCAGGCTCTGTTGCGACCAATTTCAATGACCATAAAGTGACTGAAAAAGATGCCTGGAAAATTCAGCCAGAAGATATCGGCCAACTGGTTTTAGATTTATTAAATATGAATGCTAGAACTTTACCAAGTAAAATTGAAGTTAGACCATCAAAACCAAATAGTTAATGTTATGCAAAAAATATATTTTCCCTAAATATGTTATGCATGCATAGTAAATTAGTATTATCTTAGCAAAAATTAAAATTTATTTATAAATGAAATCGCCATTAGCAAGATTGCAAACAAAAGCAAATCAATATTTTGGCGATAACAGATCACCTTTAAAAATAATAAATATCTAAATATGAAAATATTAGTTTGTATAAACAGTGTTCCAGACACTACATCAAAAATTAATTTCACAGCAGACAAAACCGCTTTTGATAAAACGGGAATTCAATGGGTTATTAATCCTTTGGATGAATTTGCGCTAAGCAAAGCAATAAAATTGCAAGAATCCCAAGGCGCGACAGTAACAGTAGTAAATGTTGGCGATGCAAGCACAGAACCGGTTATAAGAAAGGCTTTAGCAATTGGCGCAAATGACGCTATAAGAGTCAACACAGAAGCAAAAGATAGTTTTTCTGTGGCAAAAGAACTAGCAGCGGTTGCAACAAATGGCAATTATGATTTAATTCTTTGTGGTAAAGAATCTCTAGATTATAATGGCGCCGCAGTTCCGGCGATGCTAGCACAACTTTTAAATCAACCTTTTATTAATGCCTGCGTTGGTTTAAATGTAGATGGCGAAGAAATAAGCGCTATCCGAGAAATTGAAGGCGGAAAAGAAACCGTTTCTGTAAAATTACCTTTAGTGATTGCTGGGCAAAAAGGCTTAGTAGAAGAAAAAGAATTAATTATTCCAAATATGCGCGGCATTATGTCTGCCAGAACCAAAGTTTTAAACGTTGTAGAACCCACAAATTCAGAAGTGAAAGTAGATTCTGTATCTTTTGATAGCGTTCCACCAAGAGCCGCAGTAAAATTGGTAAATGCTGATAATTTGGATGAATTGGTAAGACTTCTTCACGAGGAAGCAAAAGTAATATAAGTTTGAGGCTAAAGCAAAGGTTTAGAATTATCAATTTTAAAACTTTTATATTAACTAAAACTTTTTGTCTCAAACTCAACTTAAAACTCAACCTAAAAAATTTAAAAAAATGGCAATATTCGTATATGCAGAAAATATAAACGGAATTTACAAAAAAGCAGCTTTTGAGGCGGTGGCTTATGCAAAATCAATCGCTGATAAAGCAGGAGATTCTGTAACCGCAATTTCCGTGAATCCAACAGATTCTTCAGAGTTACTTTACAAATATGGTGCAGAAAAAGTACTTAATATTGAAGATGAAGGTCTAAAAAACTTTAGTGCAAAAGCATTTGCTGAAGCACTAAACCAAGTTGTAGATGGAAAAATAATTGTTTTTCCACACACTACAGACGCTTCTTCAGTTGCGCCAATGTTATCGATTTTAAAGAATTATTCTTTAATAACTAATGTTATAGAAACGCCTGAAAGTTTATCACCTTTTCAGGTTAAAAGAAAAGCGTTTTCCGGTAAAGGTTTTATGCATGCAAAAGCCGAAACTGAAGGCGTAATTGTAACCGTCTCTCAAAATTCTTTTGGCGCAAAAGAAAATCCCGTATCTGGAACAGAAGAAATTAAAAATTTGTCAATTTCAAACGAGGATACAAAAGTATTATCTCAAGAGCAATCTTCTGGTAAATTAGATTTAAAAGAAGCCGAAATCGTAGTTTCTGCGGGGCGAGGTTTGAAAGGTGCAGAAAATTGGGGAATGGTAGAAAATTTAGCCGAAACTTTAGGCGCGGCAACGGCTTGTTCAAAACCAGTTTCAGATATTGGTTGGAGACCTCACTCAGAACACGTAGGACAAACTGGTAAAGCAATTTCGCCCAATTTATATGTGGCGATTGGGATTTCTGGCGCTATTCAACATTTAGCGGGCGTGAATTCTTCCAAAACAATTGTTGTAATCAATAATGATCCAGAAGCACCTTTCTTCAAATCTGCTGATTATGGAGTTGTAGGCGATGCTTTTCAAATTATTCCGGCTTTAACGGAAAAAATTAAGGCTTTAAAAGGCGCTTAAAAAAAATATGATATTTATATAAAACCTGAAATTAATTTTTCAGGTTTTTTTTATAGCATTTTTCTAAATCCAAATATTTTTTATAAATTTAATTCAAATAAAAATTAAATTATGAAATTCATTATTCGTCTCTTGGTAACTGCTGCGGTTGCTTTCGTACTTTCAAAATATTTTTTATCCGGCGTTCACATCGCAAGTTTTGGAACAGCAATAATTTTCGCCATCGTTTTGGCGTTGCTTAATTTTTTTGTGCGGCCAATATTATCTATCTTAGGTTTACCGCTCACAATAATCACTTTCGGGCTTTTTTCATTTGTCATTAATGCTTTAATCATTCTTTTAGCAGGCCATTTTGTAACCGGCATGACCGTTGATGGCTTTTGGTGGGCGCTAATTTTTAGTATCTGTTTGTCAGTGGTCACTTCTTTGTTAGATAGTGCTTTCACTTCAAAAGATTAAATTTTTAAAAAATAAATTAATTAAAGGCTTTCGAAAGAGAGCCTTTTTTTAATTCGTGCAAGATTTATCATTAATTCTAACTTAAAATTTTTAAATTTGAAAGTCCTTTGATTAAATAAAAAACTTGATTTAACTTCTAATATCTAATTTCTAACTTCTAATATCTAATTTCTAAAAAATTATGAAAAACTTCCTTTTTGCAGCCGCAATTTTAGTCTCATTTCAAGCGTATTCCCAAAAATTATACACGCCAAGAAACATTAAAAATGCCATAGAAAAAGGAACGAGGACGGAAAATGGAAATCCAGGTAAAAATTATTGGCAAAATTCTGGTAATTATGATATGAAACTAAGTTTAAACCCAGAAACAAAAATTATTTCTGGCGCGGAAACCATCGAATATTTTAATAATTCACCAGACAGCCTGAAAACTGCTGTTATCAGATTTGTAAATAACGTTCACAAACCAACTTCTGCACGGGCAAGTGACTCTTCTAAAGATTTTTTAGATAATGGATTGACCATTAAATCTTTTAAAGTAAATGGAGAATCCTACGATGTTAAAAGTGAAAATTGGGGAACTGTTGGAAACGTAAAGTTAAAAAACGCAATGCTTCCAAAATCTAAAACTACGTTCGAAATCGTTTGGGAATACCCATTATCAAAAGAAAGTGACAGAGAAGGACAAATAAACCAAACTACATTTTACGCCGCTTATTCTTACCCAAGAATTTCCGTTTATGACGATTACAATGGTTGGGACAGAATTCCACACACCGGAAGAAACGAATTTTATAATGATTTTAATAATTATAACGTTGCGATTTCAGTTCCAAAAAATTATGTGGTTTACGCAACCGGCGTGATGCAAAATCCGCAAGAAGTTTTACAGACAAATGCTTTAAATAATTTTAAAAAATCCCTCGTAAGCACCGATATTATTCACATCGCAAAAGAAGGCGAAATTGCCGCTGGAAAAATTACTGCTCAAAATGACCAAAATACTTTCAAGTTTAAAGCTGATGACATTACAGATTTTTGTTGGGCAGCAAGTTCTAGTTATGTTTGGGATGCTTCAAGTGTGCAATTAGATTCAAAAAAAGTAAGCGTTCAGTCGGCTTACCAAAGTGGCGCGAAAGATTTTGAACATTATGTAGAATGGGAACAATATAATATTGCATGGTTTTCTAAAAATTGGCCCGGTGTGGAATATCCGTTTCCAACAATGACGTCGTTTCAAGGTTTTGCAGATATGGAATATCCGATGATGGTGAATGATTCTACAATGCCAGATAATTTAGAAGTATCGAGATTAGTTGTTGACCACGAAATTGCACACACTTATTTTCCTTTTTATATGGGAATTAATGAAAAACGTTATGCTTACATGGACGAAGGTTGGGCAACCACTTTTGAATATTTAATCGGAACTGCAGAACATGGAAAAGAATACGCCGATAATTTTTACAAAAATTTTCGGGTAAAACGCTGGATTTTTGATCCTTCTTCGGACGAAGATCAACCCGTTATTTCTGAAAGTACGCAAGTTTCTGGCGCAGGTTATGGGAACAATTCTTATGTGAAAGCAAGTTTATCTTATTTAGCATTAAAAGATTATTTGGGCGATGATTTATTTAAAAAAGCATTGCATCATTATATGGAAACTTGGCACGGAAAACATCCAATTCCGTGGGATTATTTTTATTCAATGGAAGCGGGAAGTGGCAAAGACTTAACTTGGTTTTTCAACAACTGGTTTTTTAGCAATAATTATATAGATTTAAAATTAAGTTCAGCGAAAATGAACGGTAAAAATTTAAGTTTAAATATTGAAAATTTGGGCGGTTTCGCCATTCCTTTTGATGTGATTACAGAATATTCTGACGGCACAAAATCTACCAAACATTTCACACCAGAAGTTTGGAAAGCCAATGAAAAAGATTTTAAAACCAATATTTCTGCTTCTAAAAAAGTAAAATCTGTAACAATAGATAACGGAATTTATATGGATTATAAACCTAACGACAACTCTGTAAATCTTTAAAAAATATTTATTACCTAATGAAACTAAAACATATTCTGCTCGCAACCGCTGCGCCTTTTCTTATGAACGCACAAAACGTAATGACACCAGAAACACTTTGGAAACTCAATAAAATGTCGGTTTCTGCCGTTTCGCCCGATCAATCTTCATTGATTTATAAAGTGGGAAAAGTTGATTTAAAAACCGAAAAAACCAACTCTAATTCTTTCTTTTTAAATTTAAAAACTTCTGCCACAGAAAATTTAGATTTAGGAAAAAAATCAATTATTCAATGGGACAAAAACGGAATTTATGCGCAAGAAGGTGAGATGATTTATCTCTCAAAAGACCAAGGCAAAACTTGGACAGATTTTTATAAAATTGGCGAAGCAGATAACATAAGAATTTCACCTGATGGTAAGAAAATCGCCTTTAGCAAAAGTGTAAAACTTGTCGATATTTTAGGAAAAGACAAATACAAAGACACGCCAAAATCTACGGCGCAAATTTACACAGATTTAGATATACGCCATTGGGACAAGTGGAATGAAGGCAGTTACAACCATGTTTTTGTCGTAAATGTTGCAGTAAATTCTTCCGAAGCGCAAGACTTGCTTAAAGACGAAAAATTTTATTCGCCCCAAATGCCTTTTGGTGGTGTGGAAGATTTCGTTTGGAGCCCAGATTCTCGGTATATAGTGTATGTTTGTAAGAAAAAAACTGGCGCAGAATATGCACTTTCAACCAATACAGATTTATATTCTTATGATTTGAAATTCAATAAAACGACTAATTTAACCGAAGCAAATAAAGGTTACGATGTTAATCCAAAATTCTCGCCAGACGGAAAATATTTAGCATGGCAAAGTATGAAAACCGACGGTTATGAATCTGATAAACAGGATTTAAAAGTTCTTGATTTAGCCTCAAACGTTACAAAAAATCTTACTGAAAACTGGGACGAAAGCGTAAGTGGGAGTTTTGATTGGAAACAAGATTCCAGTTCTTTATATTTTAGTGCGGCATTTAGAGGCACTCAGCAACTATTTTCGGTAAGTCTTAAAAGTTTGAAAGTGTCGCAAATTACGACTGGTAATTTTGACGTGGACGATTTAATTGCCCAAAACAATAACAAATTATTCGTTACAAGAACAGATTTCAACCATAATGCAGATTTATTTTCAGTCGATCAAAAATCTGGAAATATGACGCAAGTGACGGAGGTTAACAAAGAAAATTACGCTAAAATTACGCCTTCAAAATCTGAACTAAAAATGGTGAAAACCACCGATGGCAAAGAAATGGGCGTTTGGTTTATTTATCCGCCAAACTTTGATCCTTCCAAAAAATATCCAACACTTTTGTATTGTCAAGGCGGTCCACAATCTGCACTCACACAATTTTTTAGTGTTCGTTGGAATTTCGCTTTAATGGCTGCAAACGGTTACATAATTGTTGCACCAAACCGCCGCGGAATGCCTGGTTGGGGCGTAGATTGGAATGCTTCAATTTCAAAAGACTGGGGCGGACAACCAATGAAAGATTATCTTTCCGCGACAGATTTTGCAAAAACTTTACCTTACGTTGATGGCGACAGAATGGGTTGTGTTGGTGCAAGTTACGGCGGTTATTCCGTTTATATGCTCGCAGGAATTCATCAAAATAGATTCAAAACTTTCATTGCGCACGACGGACTTTATGATATGAAATCTTGGTACGGAACCACCGAAGAACTTTGGTTTGCGAAATGGGATTTGGGCGGTGCGCCGTGGGACAAACCGACGCCAAAATCTTATACAGAATTCAACCCAAGTAATTACGTTCAGAATTGGAACAAGCCAATCATGATTGTGCAGGGCGGAATAGATTTCCGAGTACCTTACGAGCAAGGTCAAGAAGCCTTTCAATCTGCGAAATTGCGTGGTTTGAAAACAAAATTTCTTTATTTCCCGAATGAAAATCACTGGGTTTTGCATCCACAAAATGGTTTAGTTTGGCAGCGAGAATTTTTCAGTTGGCTGAAAGAAACTTTATAAAATAAATAGGAGCAAGACGGTTTCGCTTTTTCCGAAATGGAGTCCCGTCTTCCACTATATCTTTTTTTACAGAAAATGCGCCTTGTGGCGCATTTTCTGTAAAAAAGGATGCCGTTTCAGCCGCGGCTAAAAAAGAAATTTTATTTTTTTGTTTGAAAGGTCAAAATTCAACCTCATTATTTAAGTGGTTTTCTTAAAATATTTTCTTAGTTTTATCTTAAATAAAAACTAAAAATCATGAAAAAAGTAATTGGCATTGGCGGGATTTTTTTCAAAACAAAAAATCCAGAAATTTTAAGAGATTGGTATAAAAAACATCTTGGATTTGATACCAACGATTATGGAGCAACTTTCGACTGGAAAGAATGCGCAGAATCTTCAAAAAATGGCGCTACACAATGGTCGCCTTTTGAAGAATCTACAAGATATTTTGAGCCTTCCAACAAAGAATTTATGATCAATTATATTGTAGAAGATTTAGAAAAATTAGTTAAAGAATTACGAAAGGAAAACGTCATCATTCTTGATGATATAGAAACTTATGATTACGGAAAATTCATCCATATTTTAGATTGTGAAGAAAATAAAATTGAACTTTGGGAACCAAGTAAATAATTATAAATAAATCTAAATGAAAAAAAAATACACATTTTTACTTTTTTTTATTCTTGCATTTGCCTTAAAAGCGCAAGAATCTGTTATATTTAAAATGCAATTTTTAGCAGGAAAAAAGTATGAATTGCGCACTATTTCAAACTCAAATTTCACAATGAATTTTGAAGCAAAAAAAGAAGTTCTTGATGCCATAAAAAAACAAATTACCTTACCCATGATTTCTAAAACAAACATGGAGATTGTAGCCGATATAAATACGGGTAAAGAAATAGAAAATAAAATTCCATTCGTTATAGATTATAAAAAAGTCCATACCTTAAAAAATATTGGTGGAAAAGAAATGAACCCCACTAATCCAATAGAAGGAAGTCGACTTTTTGGTTATTATGAAAACGGACTTCATATGAAAATTGATTCCATAAAAAGCAAAATTATGGATAAAAAAACAAAAGAATATTTAATAAAAACTGTTCAAAATATCACAAATAACATAAAATTTCCAGATTATGCATTAAAAGTTGGTGATACTTTCAAGCAGAAAATTCCAATGAAAATTCCAATCGAGGGCATTGGAAATATTTCACTCATTTTAGATACAAATTATAAATTAATGGAAATTAAAAATAATATCGCCTATTTTGATACGATTATTAACTTCACTTTAGGATCAGATATTCCCCAATTTACTGTGACATCTACCGGAAATGGAACAGGGAAAGTAGAGTACAATATCTTAAACACAATAACGCAAAAAAATATTACCAACTATAATTTACTATTAAATGTAGCGAATAAAGATTTTAAAATTAAGGCTAATATTGACGCAGATTCAAGTTATAATTTAAAAATTCTTAATTAAAATCAATCTCTTTAATCTCAAATTTAAAAAACTTTATGTTTAAAGTCTTATTTCCTACGCTCTTATTTTTCTCTGCAATTTGCAGCGCGCAAACTTATCATTTTGATTATTCTGTAAGTTACCACTCTGCGACAAATCAAAATAACAAACGAAAAACCTCAAATATTTACAAAAACTTAGAGCCTGTTTAAATTTATAATTTATTTTTACCATTAAGGAATTAAGCCATTTTCGCTTAAAAAACTTAATAAAAATCAATTTATTGATTGCTTAATCAGAATAAACTTAACTCACTGAAATTCTTAATGTTAAATTTAAGAATAAACAGAGTTTATTTTAATTTAGAAAATTAAGAAAAGGCTATAAAAAATTTATTGAATGAAATTTAAACAGGCTCTTAATTGATTCTAATAATCCTGCAATTATGATGATTTTGGAAAAAAATGAATCACGAATTTTCGATTACCAGAATTCGAAAATTCAGTTTTTTAAAAATAAAAATGGAGGGAAATTAGTATATGTAGAATCTAGAAATATTAATTTTAAACCTAAATTTATTTTCAACTATATAGAAGTCAAAGAACTTTCTCCCTTAAATTTTGGCATCAAAAGTTTTGCGAAAAAAGGCGACACCAATCCAAATTTCTACTTAATAGTGACTTTACAAAAAAGTAAAGATGATTTACTGACTGCACTTCCTCTAGATTTTAATTCAGATTTAAAAGAAAAATTATTTTTTGCATTAAAGGAAAAATTAGATAATACAAGTAATTATTCCATTTCAAAAGCCGAAATTTATTATACTAATACTACAGTTAGCGTAGAAAAATTATTAGAAATAAAACCTATTGATTTTACACTTGGTGTAGATGAATAAATCTAAAAAAAGTTTTAGACTTCAATTTAATTATCTTTTTTAAAATGAGTTTCAATTAATTTACTGATTTACTTGACAAAGGCCTTTTCAATATCGTATATTTGCACCCCGAAACAGAAAAACTGTGACGCTTAATTATTTTAAATAAAACTATGTCGAAATTAAAAACTTCAGACTTCAATTTTCATTTGCCAGAACATCTTTTGGCAGAACATCCTGCAAATAACCGTGATGAATCCAAACTAATGGTGCTTCACCGAAAAACTGGTAAAATCGAGCACAAACTTTTTAAAGATGTGATAGATTATTTTGAAGAAAAAGATCTTTTTATTTTTAATAATACCAAAGTTTTCCCAGCTAGATTATATGGAAATAAGGAAAAAACGGGTGCTAAAATTGAAGTTTTTTTACTACGAGAATTAGACAAAGAAACCCGAGTTTGGGATGTTTTGGTAGATCCTGCTAGAAAAATTAGAATCGGAAACAAACTATTTTTCAACGAAGACGAAAGTTTAGTGGCCGAGGTGATTGATAATACCACTTCTCGTGGTAGAACTTTAAGATTTCTATACGATGGTTCTTACGAAGAATTCCGTGCTAAATTAAAAGAATTAGGTGAAACACCACTTCCAAAATACATCAAAAGAGATGTAGAACCCGAAGATGCAGAACGTTACCAAACCATTTATGCAAAAAATGAAGGTGCTGTTGCAGCGCCAACTGCGGGTATGCATTTTTCAAAACATTTAATGAAAAGATTAGAAATTAAAGGTGTGGATTTTGCAGAAGTGACTTTGCATATTGGCCTGGGAACTTTTAACCCAATTGAAGTTGAAGATCTTTCTAAACATAAAATGGAATCTGAAGAAGCCATTATTGACCAACTGAACGCTGATAAAATTAATTTAGCAGTAGAAGAAGGAAGACAAATTTGTGCCGTTGGAACTACTACAATGCGCGCAATTGAAACTTCCGTTTCATCAAATAAAAAAATTGGACCTTTTCATGGTTGGACAAATAAATTCATTTTTCCACCCCATGATTTTGGTGTAGCGACATCAATGATTACCAACTTTCACATGCCAAAATCTACCTTAATGATGATGATTGCCGCATTTGCAGGTAAAGATTTCTTGATGGAGGCGTATGAAGAAGCCGTAAAAAATGAGTATAAATTTTACTCTTATGGCGATGCGATGCTAATTCTTTAAGAAAAAAGGTAAAAGGCAAAAGTAAAAAGTCTTGAAATATTGAAAATATATGCAAGTCCAGTTTTTGTAAAAAAACTGGACTTTAATTTAAAAAAATGAAAGAATATAATTTACTAGACCGAACCTTTTTCTTTGGGATTCATTGTTTAAAACTTTTGAGAACACTTCCTTGAGAGCCCGAATTTAAAATGCTAATTTTTCAATTGAGTAAATCATCAACCTCTGTTGGCACAAATTATGAAGAAGCTCAAGCAGGATCATCAAAAGCAGATTTTAAAAATAAATGCAAGATTTGCCTAAAAGAAGCAAGAGAATCTAATTATTGGCTACGCGTTTTGAAGGAATTATTAGATGATAAAAATTTAGAATTAGATAGACTATTAAAAGAAAGCCTTGAAATTAAAAAGATATTTGGAGCTATAGTAAAAAATACAAACTTATAATTTTTCAAATTTACTTTTTACTTTTTACTTTTACCTTTTTACTTGTTAAATGAAAGATTTAAGAACCTTATCACTCTCAGAACTCCAAGAATTATTTATTTCTTTGGGCGAAAAACCTTTTCGGGCGAAACAGGTTTATGATTGGTTGTGGTCGAAAAACCTTCACTCTATTGAAGAAATGACGAATCTTTCAAAAAATTTAAGAGATAAATTAGCTAAAGACTTTCAAATTAAACCCATTTCGGTAGATCAGTTACAGAAAAGTTCGGACGGCACCATAAAAAATGGCGTGAAATTGCACGATGGACTTTTAGTAGAATCCGTTTTAATTCCGACAGAAACGAGAACAACAGCCTGTGTTTCTTCCCAAGTCGGTTGTTCTTTAAATTGTGAATTTTGCGCAACGGCACGCTTAAAAAGAATGCGGAATTTAGAAGTGGCAGAAATTGTAGATCAAGTGGCATTAATAGATCAACAGAGTAGAATGTATTTTGATCGGCCACTCACAAACATCGTATTCATGGGAATGGGTGAACCAATGATGAACTATAAAAACGTAGTTGAAGCCATTAGAAAAATTACCGAACCCGAAGGTTTGGGAATGTCACCACGAAGAATTACAGTTTCAACTTCAGGCATTCCCAAAATGATAAAAATGTTGGCTGATGAAAACATAAAAGTAAAATTGGCACTTTCACTTCATTCAGCAATTGAGGAAAAAAGAAATGAAATCATGCCTTTTTCTGATAAATTTCCTCTAACTGATATTCTGGAAGCATTAAAATATTGGTACGAAAAAACTGGCAATATCGTCACTTTTGAATATTGCGTCTGGAAAAATATTAACGATGGTGAGGAAGATATAAAAGCTTTAATAAAATTCTGCAAACAAATCCCGAGTAAGGTTAATTTAATTCAGTACAATCCAATTGGCGACGGAAAATACGATCAATGCAACAAAGCAGCAGAAGAAAATTATGTGCGTCAATTAGAAAATAATGGTATAAAAGTAATGATTCGGCGGAGTAGAGGCGGCGATATTGACGCAGCTTGCGGACAATTAGCCAACAAAGCGGCAGAATAAATTTTCAATTTTTTGGGCAGCTTTATCCGTCCTCCGTTCCCGCTTCCGCCGCGGCGGAGAGCTCCACTCAGGCCGGGCTGCGAACTTTCGCGATAAACAAAACTTTCACTAATTAGAAAATTTTATTTTAAATGAAAAATTTACTATTACTTTTTTCACTTTTATATTTCCACAGTTTTTTCTCGCAAAAAACCGAAAGATTTAATATAAAAAAATACCAAATCGCAACTTTAGATGATAGTCTTAAAGAAAGTTCAGGCCTAGATTTTTTTAACGGAAATCTCTATACTTTTAACGATAGTGGAAATACGGCAGAACTCTTTCAAATAAGTTTAGATAGCGGAAAAATTCAAAAAAAAATTGAAACCAATCTCCGAAACGAAGATTGGGAAGCACTTTGCAATAATGGCAAAAATTTCTACATCGGCGATATTGGAAACAACCAAGGAACAAGAAAAGATTTAAAAATTTATAAATTCCCAATAGATAGCGCACAAAACGTTCAAACTATTTCATTTTATTATCCCGAACAATCAGATTTTACACCAAAAAATTTAAACAATGATTTCGATGCAGAAGCACTTGTTTTTTTGGATGGAAAAATTCATCTTTTTACAAAAGAATGGAAATCAAAAAAAACAACGCATTACATTTTAGATCCAACTAATTTTGAATTGCAAAAAGCCGAAAAAAAGGAAACTTTTAAAACAAATTTTGTAGTAACAGACGCTGCATATTTTGAAGATAAACTCTATCTCATAGGTTATACCAAAACAACTTCTGTCTTTTTAGAAATATTTCAACGATCAGAAGGCGATTATTTTTTTAAAAAACCTGCCAAAAAATATAAATTAGGAAATGCGTTTTCACTGAGCCAAATAGAAGGAATTGCGGTGAATAAAAACGGTATTTACATTTCTGGTGAAGAATTCAAAACACCACTTGGCGACAGAAATGGAAAATTTTATTTTATTCCAAAAGATGATTTAAACTAGGTTTTGTACTTGTATTCTGCCACAATTTAAAGGAAAAATTAACTTATATTTGCTTTTAGAAAGAAATTCTGTTTTCTGTGGCGAATATTGTAAAAGAAATAAAAAACCCAATTGATAGCGAAATGAAACTTTTTGAGCAAAAGTTTTATGAGTCTATGAGCACCAACGTGCCGCTTTTGGATAAAGTGACGCGTTTTATAGTAACCACAAAAGGCAAACAAATGCGCCCAATGTTTGTTTTTCTTTGTGCAAAATTAATTGGGGAAGTAAATGAAAAAACTTTCAGAGGCGCTTCTATGATTGAGTTAATACACACTGCAACTTTGGTGCACGATGATGTGGTGGATGAAAGTTTCAAACGCAGAAATTTTTTCTCTATTAATGCCCTATGGAAAAATAAAATTGCCGTTTTAGTTGGTGATTTTTTATTATCAAAATCGGTTTTACTTTCTACCGATAATAAAGATTTTGATTTATTGGCCGTTATTGCACGAACCATTCGCGAAATGTCTGAAGGTGAACTTTTACAACTAGAAAAAGCCAGAAAATTAGATATTACAGAAGAGGTTTATTATGAAATTATCAGAAAAAAAACAGCTACTTTAATCGCCGCTTGTTGCGAAATCGGTGTGCTATCTAATAATGCCGACGAAGTTTTGGCTAAAAAAATGCAAAATTTCGGTACTTTAACTGGAATGGCTTTTCAGATAAAAGATGATTTATTTGATTATTTAAGTGAAAATTTTATTGGTAAACCAGTCGGGATTGATATTCAGGAGCAGAAAATGACTTTACCATTGATTTATAGTTTAAAAAATGCTACTGAAAAAGACCGAAAATACCATTTCCAAACCATAAAAAGATACAAAGACGATAAAAAAAGAGTGAAAGAATTAATTGCTTTCGTGAAAAAATCTGGCGGTTTAGATTACGCGCTTTCGGTAATGAAAGATTATCAGCAGAAAGCAAAATTAATTTTAAATGAATTTCCGGAAAATGAAGCAAAACATTCTCTGAATTTGATGTTGGATTATGTGATAGAAAGGAAGTTTTAGTATAAATCAATCTTTAAAGAAGATCTACTTTGACAAAGTTTTCCGAGCAGTGATTGTACTTTGTCAAAGTTAATATTGTAACGCTTTAAAACTTAGACAAAGTAGAAAAAAATAAAAAATTAAAATGACCATACTTGTAACCGGCGGGTTGGGCTATATTGGCTCTCACACCGTTGTTGAACTTTTAAACAATAATTTTGACGTTGTTATTGTAGATGATTTATCTAATACGGAAAAATTCATTTTAAAAAATATTGAAGAAATTTCGGGTAAAAAACCGTTTTTTTATCCGTTTGATTTAAGACGAAAAGAATTGTTATACCAAGTTTTTGAAGCGCACGACATTTCGGCATGTATTAATTTTGCGGCTTTTAAAGCAGTAGGCGAGAGCCAGGAAAAACCTTTGGATTATTATGAAAATAATCTTTTTTGTTTAATTAATATTCTTCAGGAATTTAAAACTAGAAATATTTCCAATTTTATTTTCAGTTCTTCTTGCACAGTTTACGGACAAGCAGATAAACAACCAATTGACGAAAATACGCCTTTGAAAACACCTGAATCCAGTTACGGAAAAACGAAGCAAATGGGAGAAGAAATTCTGAAAGATTTTGCTTTGGCTTATAAGAAAAAAGTGTCTTTGTTGCGCTATTTTAATCCAATTGGTGCGCATCCATCTGCAAAATTGGGCGAATTGCCTTTGGGAATTCCAAACAATTTAGTTCCTTTCGTTACGCAAACAGCTGCTGGGATTCGTAAAGAATTGAGCATTTGGGGAAACGATTACCCTACAGAAGATGGCACTGCAATTCGCGATTACATCTATGTGGTAGATTTGGCGAAAGCGCATGTGAAAGCGTTGCAAAAATTAATTGAGGAAAAATCTGAAACACTAATTGATATTTATAATTTGGGCACAGGAAAGGGCTCATCCGTTTTAGAAGTTGTGAATGCCTTTGAACGCGCAAATAAGGTAAAAGTGCCTTACAAAATCTGTGAAAGAAGAGCAGGCGATATTACGATTGCCTATGCAGACGCTTCAAAAGCCGAGAAAGAATTAAATTGGAAAGCAGAAACCTCGTTGGAAGAAGCCTTGCGAACGACTTGGGAATGGCAGAAATATTTGGAAACGCGAGAAAATTGAATTAAGTTTTCTACTATTTAATCGATTTTAAAAATAAAAAATCCTGAAAAAATTAATTTTCAGGATTTTTTTATTAGAGTTTAAAAACTTTTAAAATTTTGTTTTTTACTTGGTTTATTACATTGGCCCTTGGTCTTCGTCACCACTATAATTATTATTTACATCTGTTTTCTTTTTCGGTTGATCCACTTTTATACCTTGTTTAAATCTATATGTGAATGACAAAGAAAATTGGCGTGGACGGTATTGGTTATAATTATATTGTGTGAAATTTTCACCAGTTGTGGTAAAAGCTCTCGCTCTGGTATTGAAAATATCTTGAATATTAAATGCTAAAGTTCCATCACCTTTCAAAATAGTTTTTGATGCGCCAAAATTGATGACATACATTGATTGTCTATTATTACTTACGCTTTTTTCTGCGCCTCGGAAAAAAGTCTGAATTTGGAAGGAAGTATTTTTATCTGTTTTGAATGTTGTTGTTAAGCGTATTCTGCTAGAAAAGCCATTTCCAGAAAAATTAAAATTTTGATAAGATCCAGTATTATTATATCCATAAAGATTTACACTTCCCATTAGGCGAAACCATTTAAAAGGGTCGTAAGAACCATTCAAATCTAAACCATAATTGGCATCGGAACCTGCATTCACAGGTTGAGTTCTGATGGATGTGATGCCATTTTCATTTTTAGGTACTTGCACAAAATTAACTTCATCTTGTGATTTTTTGTAATAAAGTGTTGGATTAAAAGTTAATTTTTTAGAAGACAAACTATATCCTAATTCAAAAGAATTTTCATAAGTGGGATTCAAATCTGGATTTCCTTGAAAAGAACTTCTGGTATCATACGAAAAGAAGGGCACTAAAAAGAAAGATCGTGGACGCTGAATTCTACGGGAATAATTTAATAAGAATTGGCTTTTTTCTCCCAAATCGTAACTTAAGAAAACACTTGGAAAGAAGCCTGTATAATTTTTATTTTTTTCTACGCGTTCATTATTCATTTCAGGATCTTTATATCCAAGGTTAATATTGGTGTTTTCTACACGAGTACCCAATTGATATCCTACAGGTCCGATTTTACTTTTAAATTGTGCGTATGCAGCGGCAATTTTTTCAATATAAGTTGTATTTCCTGTGAAATCGGTAATAGTTGTACTCGGCGCATTATCTACGCTTTGAAAGACAGAGTTATCATAAACATTTTTTGTATAATCATATCTTGTACCTGCTTCAATTTTAGATTTTTCGCCTATAGGCAATTCATAATCTGCTTTTCCTAAATATGTTCTGCTATCAGAATTGCTGTAAATTTGGTTATCAATTGTTTGATTTGCAACTGTATTTGATGTAGAAACGCTTCTTAAACTTGAAATCGTATTATTATAACCTTTATTATTTTGCAAACTTCCGGAAATCGAAATGTTTTGACCATTATCACCAATCTTTTGGTCATATCCCAAATCGGCTTGAAATGAATTATTTTTTCTTTCTCCACTATCATTTTGCACCGTTGTAAGGTCGTATGAGCCTGTATTTCCGAAACCATCTTTTGTAAAATAGTTCTCTAAAATATTAGTGGTATCGTCGGAATTATATTTATATGTTCTAAACATTACGGAAGCATTTAAACTTGCTTGCGGCGATAAATCTACTACAAAACCTGTATTTACGTTATAACTATTGCTATCACCACTGTTGTTTTGATCCCGATTTCTTTTAATTAAATCATCATTTGCTAAATTGCTATCATTTAATAAAGTTTGATATGTTTGAGTGCTCTGTGATTTATTTTTATTGTAACCACCGCCGCCATTGATGAAATAAGTCCAAGCACCTTTTTTCCAACTTAAATTTGTATTTAAATTGGTTTGCGGCAGATAACCCAAAGTACCAGTAACACTTCCATTAAAACCTAATTTTTTAGATTTTTTTAAAATAATATTCAAAATTCCGGCAGTTCCAGAGGCTTCATATTTAGAAGATGGATTTGTAATTACTTCTATATGATCTATTTGATCTGCAGGAATTGTTTTTAAAGCATCCGCACCATCATCAATTCCTAGAAGGGCAGAAGGTTTGCCATTTATTAAAAATTTTATATTTGTATTTCCACGCATTGAAACCGTTCCATCGGTATCCACAGAAATTGACGGTACGTTACTCAAAACATCTTGTAAATTTCCCCCTTTGCTAATTAAATCAGATGAAGGATCGTATATTTTTTTATCTAATTCTACACGATAAGGTTTCGGCGCTGCTGCAACAATCACTACACCAGCGATATCTTGCGTTTTGGTATTGGTTGTAGACTCTTCTGGTAAAATTGTGAAATTCTTTACTGCTGAATTAGAAGTCACAACAAAACTTGTATTTAATTTTTTGAAATCAATCGCTTCTACGCTTACAGAATAATTCCCAGGTGCCAAGTTGATGGTGTATTTTCCTTGCTCATCGGTTAGTGCTGCATCGGTATTTATTTTGTTTTCTTTATTTGTAAAAGTGATAGAAGCATAGGGAACTTTTGCGCCTTGTGCACCAGAAACTTCACCAGTTATGACGGTTTTTTGCTGTGCAAAAGCCAAACTAGCAGCGGCTAGCAAAAATGTAAAGGCTAGAGATTTCTTAGCAAATAGGGATGAGATTTCAATGTTAGAGGTCATATTTTTTTTTATTTTTTTATAGATTATAAATTCTCGACAAAGTTAAATCAATCATTTGATTGATTTGTGTTTTTATTAAAATTTTAACGTTTTTATTAAATTATTTAAAAATTATTTTATATTGTTAGAATTGAGCCAATCTTGGTAGGCTTTTGCGTTTACAGCATGTTCGGCTGCGTTTGATGTAAACTTGTGAAATCCAAGATGCTTTGGATCTGCGCACATATAGATGTAATCGTTTTTTTCAGCATTTAAAACAGCATCAACAGAATTTTTATCTACCATGCAAATAGGTCCTGGCGGAATTCCTGCCGTTGCATAAGTATTATAAGGCGAATCTTGCTTTAAATCTTTGAAATAAACGCGTTTTATTTTTTTTGAATAATTACTGGCCTTGTTCACAGCATAAATTACAGTTGGATCACTTTGCAACTTCATTCCCTTTTTATACCGGTTAAGATAAAGCCCTGCAATGGTTTTCATTTCGTCTGGCTTTCCGCCGCTTTCTTTGTAAACGATTGATGCCAAAGCATAAATTTGGTTTCTACTTAAACCAGATTTTTTTTCCTTTTGAATTCTGTCATTATTCCAAAATTTAGAATACTCTTTTTCGAATTTTTTAAAAAAATCTTCAGGTGTCACCGTCCAATAGAAATTATAAGTATCTATAAAAAAATATTGTTTTAGATCTTCTGCGGAATTTAGATTTTTTTTGATCGCAATTTTATCTAAGCCATTTGCAAAATTCAAAGAATCTAATTCAGTTTTTTTAGTCACTTTCCCGACCATTTGATAGACATCATCAAAATCACCAATTCTAAAGGTATTTTCAATTTGGTTTCCTGCTTTTATCATATTTACCAAATCATTATTTCCAGTACCCATTTTAATTTTATACCGACCTGCGCGAAAAATTCTATCTAAATGTTTACTTCTTGCAACTTCTAAAAACGTTGCTTTATTTTTAATATATGGACTAATAGAATCGGTAATTTGTTGCAAATTTGCATCGTGCGGAATTAAGATATAGCCTTCTTTTGCCACATTGTTGCCATAACTTTTTTCGTAATATCGAAATCCGAAATACACAACTGCCGCAAAAACTAAAAATGCTACTATTAAGCCTGCTTTTTTCATTTAAATGCTAATTTTACCCTTAAAAACTTGCTTCGCAGGTCCTTCTAGCCAAATATTAGTAAAAGATTTGCCATTTTTTTCCGCATAAACATTCAAATTACCTCCTATGGTTTTCACTTTTATTTTTTTATTTTCATTAATCAGGGGCAGCGCTGCTGCTGTGACGCCGGTTCCACAACTGTATGTTTCATTTTCAACGCCTCGCTCATAAGTACGAACATAAATAGAATCTGAAGCCAAAATTTCAACAAAATTCACATTAATTCCTTCCTTTATATATGTAGCAGAATTTCTGATTTTGTTACCCTCTGCATAAACTTTATAGTGTTGTAAATCTTCTACAAATTTTATGTAATGTGGCGAACCAGTATTAATTACAAAATCGTCATTATCTGTATAGATTTCTTGCACATCTATCATTTTTAATTTTATAGTGCCGTTGATAATTTCTGCTTCATGAATGCCATCTATTGCTTCAAACGTAGTTTTATCTTCGAATAGATCTAAAAAATGCGCAAATGCAACAATGCATCTGCCACCATTTCCGCACATACTTTCACCTTTACCATCACTATTGTAATAAACCATTTTAAAATCTAAAGTTTCATGATTTTCTAGTAAGATTAAGCCGTCGCCACCAATCCCAAAACGACGGTCGCAGAGTTTTTCTATTATTTTTTCATCTTTTAGAAATTGCTGATCGCGGTTGTCTATGATTACAAAATCGTTTCCTGTTGCTTGATATTTATAAAAATCCATAATATATTTTAATAAAAAAGGACAGAAATTCACTGTCCTATTAATTTTATACAAAATTACTGAAATAAGAAGAGAGAAAAAATTTAGAAAATGTTAATTAATTGCTAAAAAAATTATTTTAAACTAAATATTACGAATAGAAATTCACTAGAAATAAAAAAAACCTTCTAAAATAAAACTACAACGCTTTAGTTTCTAAATCTTTTTTCCAAGTTATATATCCTAAAACAGCCATTATTGTAAAAATTAAGTACTGAACGGAAGTAATTCCTAAACCTCTATAAATAAGCATCGGGATACAAATTAAGTCCCCAACAATCCAAAAAATCCAGTTTTCTACTTTTCGTTTTGCCATAAGCCACATCCCAACCAGGAAAATAGATGTGGTGAAAACATCCATCCAATTGCCTTTGTCCATGTGGTTTAGGTTTAAAGAAATGAGATCCATAGAAAAACGATTATCGATGTAAGGTTTAAAATAATAAATTAAAATCACCAAACCCATACTTATTACAAACAAAAGAAAGGAATACTGCCAAGTTTTTTTATCTGCTTTTTCGACTTCTATATGGATGTGGTCTTTCGAATTTTCTGACCATAAAACCCATCCATAAATACTCATTACGGTATAATAAAAATTGATCATCATATCTCCCAAATAGCCAGCCTGAAACATAATGTAGATATAAATAGCGGTAGAGATTATTCCTGTAGGATAAACCCAAATGTTTTTCTTAACAGAGAAATAAACGCTCAAAATCCCAAAAGTAGCACCTGTAGATTCTAAAAATATTTGAAAATGGGTGTACGTTTCGTATGGTTTTAGAAATAAGTCATAAAAATTCATAAAGGCAAAGATAATTATTTTCGACTTGCAGCAAATGGCACAATTAAAGTTTAAATTTCGCCCAAAATTTAACTGAAAATGAAAGAAAATAGTTAAATATTGTTAATAGTTCTAATTTTTTCCTATTTTCGTAACTTCTAAAATTTAAAACAAAAACAATTATGTCGAACATTTGGAAGACAAAACCATTATCTCAATTACTTGATGAATCCGCAGAATCGGAAGATGGACTAAAAAAAACACTCTCCGCAGGTGCACTCGTAGCACTTGGAATTGGTGCCATTATTGGTGCTGGATTATTTTCAATTACAGGTTTAGCCGCTGCAGATTATGCAGGCCCGGGAATTATGATTTCTTTTGTGATAGCCGCTGTTGGTTGTGCTTTTGCAGGACTTTGCTACGCAGAATTCGCATCCATGATTCCAGTTGCGGGAAGTGCTTACACTTATTCTTATGCCACAATGGGCGAATTTATCGCTTGGATTATTGGTTGGGATTTGGTTTTAGAGTATGCTGTTGGTTCTGCCACGGTCGCCTCAAGTTGGTCGGGTTATCTAGGGAAATTATTTGAAGCTTTCGGAGTCTCACTACCCCAACAGCTGATGATGACGCCTTTTGATACTTACACTTTACTAGATGGAACTGTGCATTCAGGTTTCATTAATTTGCCAGCAGTTTTCATCGTATCTATGATGTCTTTGGTTTTAATAAAAGGAACGAGTGAATCGGCGATGGTCAACAATTTTATTGTATTTTTAAAAGTTGCCATTGTGTTTTTATTTATATTCGTTGGCTTTAAATACGTGAAAGCAGAAAATTTAACACCACTAATTCCAGAAAATACTGGAAAATTTGGTAGTTATGGCTGGTCTGGGATTATTCGGGCTGCAGCTGTCGTGTTCTTTGCTTACATTGGTTTTGATGCAGTTTCTACCGCTGCACAGGAAACTAAAAACCCTAAAACAGCCATGCCTATTGGTATTATGGGCTCGCTGATTATATGCACCATTCTATACATTATTTTTGCTTACGTAATGGTAGGTGTGGTAAATTATAAAATGTTTACTGCAGGTTCTGGAGCAGATCATTTAGCGCCTGTAGCAACTGCCATAGAGCATATGGGGAATATGGTAAATGGGAAAATTGTACCTGAATACCCATGGTTAAACACAACTATTATTTTTGCCATTCTTTTGGGCTATTCCTCAGTAATTTTAGTTATGCTAATGGGACAAAGCCGTGTATTTTACTCTATGAGTAAAGATGGTTTATTACCAAAAGTTTTTTCAGAAATACATTCAAAATTTAGAACTCCTTATAAATCTAACTTATTTTTCCTAGTATTTGTTAGCCTTTTCGCAGCATTTGTACCAGGCAGAGTAGTAGGAGAAATGACATCCATTGGAACTTTATTTGCCTTTATTTTAGTTTGTATCGGCGTTTTGGTTTTAAGAAAAACTCAACCGAATGCTCCACGTGCTTTCAGAACACCTTTAGTTCCGCTAGTCCCAGTTTTAGGCGTTTTAACTTGTTTAGGAATGATGGTATTTTTACCTTTAGATACTTGGATTCGTTTAGTCGCTTGGATGATGATTGGTCTTGATCTTTATCTTTATAGAGGTATTAAAAATAGTATTTTAGGAAATGCAGATGGAAACGGAAATGATAATAAAACTTACAGAATTACAGCTTATTCTGGTTTAGCCCTAACTGTTCTCCTCGGAATTTTGGGTTATTTCCATCATTTAGATGTTGTTTCTGGTGGTTCAACGGCAAATCTAATTGCATTTTCTGGCGCAATGGTTATCATTCATTTGGCAATCTATATTTATTATCTAGTTAAAAAATCAAAATAATTTTAAAAGTAAGTCCCGCAAAAATTATTTTGCGGGATTTTTGTTTTTAATTTAAATTTAAAAAATGAAAAAATTTATAATCGGTTTTATTTTAATTGTTTTTTTTCAAATTTTTACTGCCCAAACCTTAAAATTCGAAACTTTATTAAAAGACAAAATCAGCATCAGAGCTTTGCAGATTTATGACGGAAAAGTGTGGTATTCTGGCACCGATTCTAAGTTTGGATATGTAGATTTAAAAAATCCCAAAGATCAAAAACAGATAAGATTATCAGATAAAAATCTTCAATTCAGAACTTTAGCACAGAATGAAACTGATTTTTACGCCGTAAATATCGAAAGTCCAGCGTATTTTTTTAGAATTAATAAGAAAACATTAAAATTTGATAAAGTATTTCAAGATTCAACAAAAATGGCTTTTTATGATGCTTTGCATACAGTAGAACGTAATTATGGTAGTTTTTTATTAGCATTTAGTGATCCGGATTTAGAATTGAATTTAAAATTGGCATTTTTGAATCCTTCTAAAAATCTTTTTACAAATTTTGTCGCCTCAAAAAACAATCACGAAGGCATGAAAGTAAATAAAGGCGCAGCAGCATTCGCCGCAAGTAATACCAATATTGCTTCTGCTAAAAACTATCTTTGGATTGCAACTAGCGGAATGTCTTCGAGAATTTTTAGAATGAACTTACATGGTCTAGATTGGCAAGTTTTCGAAACACCATTCATCCAAGGAACGTCTTCCACAGGCATTTATTCCATCGATTTTTTTAATGATAAATTCGGAATTGCCGTCGGTGGCGATTACACAAAACAAGCAGAAAATATCAACAATATCGCCACCACAAATGATGGCGGCGAAACTTGGCAAATTGAGGCTTCTGGGAAAAATGCTGGTTATATGACTTGTGTGAAAATTCGTCCTGGTTCAAAAGGTAAAGAAATAATTGCCGTTGGTGATCAGCATATTTCCTATTCTAACGATTTTGGTAAAACATGGACCAAAATTTCAACTGAAAAAAACCTATATGTTTGCGATTGGGTGAACAAAAACACTTTGGTATTTGCGGGAAAAGATAAGATTTTAAAGGCAGATTTTATTAAATAAAAATTTTAAGCAATCGCGGTTATTTTTTAAACTACAAAAAACTGTGAATCAACCCTGTTAGCGTTTCAAATGCTGACAGGGTTTTTAGTAATAAATATCTGTTTTAAAGTTCAATTTTATTTCTATATTTGTTTCACTAAATAATTAGTGATATAAAAATTATAGTAATGAAAAAATTCTTCGCCTTCTTCCTTTTTGGAACCATTCTAATTTCAGCGCAAAACCAGCGTTTTATTTACGACTACACCTTTGTGAAAGACACTTTAAATAAATCCAACATCAGCAAAGAATTGATGTACCTCGATATTAACAAAGAGGGTTCAAAATTCTACAGTCGAGATGTTCTTGTGCAAGATTCTACAAGAATGGCTTTTTATGAAAAGCAAATTAAAACAACAGGCGGGATGAATGTGATTTCGTCACCGCAAGTAAATAAAGCAACTTTCCGAAATAAAATATTTAAAACATATCCAAAATACGACGTTTCAATGGAAACTAGAATAGGGCGTGATGTTTTTAAAGTTTCCGATAATCGACCAATTTCTTGGAAAATTTTGCCCGAAAAAGAAAAAATCGGCGAGTTTGAAACCCAAAAAGCAACAACAGAATTTGCTGGTAGAAAATGGACGGCGTGGTTTTCTACAGATTTACCTTTTCAAGATGGACCTTATAAATTTCACGGACTTCCTGGTTTAATTGTAAAAATGGAAGATGCCTCAAAAACCCACCAATTCGAGTTAAAAGGCGTTTCAAAATATGTGGAAAATACTCCAAAAATTTCGCAATACGATGAGCCGCAAAAGACAATTACGATTACTGAAAACCAATTTAGAAAACTTTTTATAGAAAATAGAAATGATCCCGCAAAGCAAATGAAGCAAATGCTTGCAAGCGGTATCATTAAAAATATGAAAGATGGAAGCGGTTCGGAAATTTCTGGCGCAACTTTTATAAAAAATATCGAAAATACGGCAAAAGAACGAAATGCAAAAGACAATAATATTATTGAAATTGATCTTTTAAAACCTTAAATTTAATCTATGAAATACCTGCTTTTTACTTTCGTTCTTGTTTCTTCTTTATTTTTTAGCCAAAATAAACGCTTTATTTACGATTACAAATTCGTCTCAGATTCTACCCAAAAAGACAAAGTGACGCCCGAACAAATGTATCTCGATATTGCTGAAAAAGGTTCTAAATATTACAGTAGAAATGTATTCGTCTCAGATTCTATTGCTCAGGCGGCTTTTGAAGAACAGCAGGCGAAACATTCTAATAATTTTATAATTCCTGAAACTGGCATTTCTGGAAAAGTGAAATATGTGGTAGAAAAATCTTATCCGGAATATAAAATTTCGTCTTTTCATAGTATTGAAAGTAATGATTATAAAGTGAGTGACGACCGAGAAATGAATTGGAAAATTCTTCCAGATAAACAAAAAATTGGTAATTGGGAAGCGCAAAAGGCAAGTTTAGAAATGTATGGCAGAAAATGGATAGCTTGGTTTAGTACCGAAATTCCATTTCCAGATGGACCTTATAAATTTCATGGTTTACCAGGTTTAATTGTAAAAATATCTGATGAAACCAATTCTCATAGTATGGAATTAAAAGGTGTGAAAAACTTAAATTCTGATGATATTTGGAAAAGTTATGCTGAAAAAGTCCATTTTAATCCATTAATTAGTATCAATGAAAAACAATATAAAAAAGCAATTTTAGCATATAGACAAGATCCTGCGAAAAATTTTAGATTGCTACTCGCCAATCCAGATACTAAAATTACCATGAAAGACGGAAGCGGCAAAGTATATTCTAATGCTGAAATGCTAAAAAAAACTGAAGATGCGGCAAAAGATAAGATAGAAAAAGACAATAATTTTCTCGAATTCGATATGTTGAAATAGAATTAAAAAAAAGCCTAGTTTTATTTTCACTTCCCAACTTTAATTCTAAACAACGTTCTTTCAAAATCTCAAACAATTTTTCCTTTTGATTATTTTTTTAAATTTTAAAATACAGCATTTTAAGATTAAACGTATAATTCTTTAGTTAATCTTTATTTAAATACAAATTTTTATATTAATAATCAACAAGTTAAAAACAAATTTAATTATAACTATAAAAATAGTTGTAAGTTAAAATTTTAGTTCTATATTTGTATCACTAAATAAATAGTGATATAAAATCGCCATTACAACACAAATGAAAATTAAGGCGATAAAATATGACTTTAAAAAAATAAAAATCTACTTATGAAAATTCAAAGTTTAACAAAAGCAGAAGAGCAGGTCATGCAATTTCTGTGGGACTTAAAAAAAGCCTTTCTAAAAGATATTTTAGAACAGTTCCCAGAACCAAAACCTCACACCAACACAGTTTCTACAATTTTAAAAGTCTTGCAAGAAAAAGATTTTGTAGATTATAAAGTGTTCGGAAGACAGCACGAATATTTTCCAAAAATTTCAAAAGCGCAGTACAGCGGAAAATCTATCAATCAACTTATTACAAATTATTTTGATGGATCTTACAAAAATGCCGTGTCGTTTTTGGTCGATAGAAATGAAATGAGCATTGAGGATTTAGAATTTCTTTTAAACGAACTTAAAAACAAAGACTAATGGAAAATCTACTAAATTACCTTTTAAAGCTTATTTTATGCTCTGGCGTGATGTTTTTGTATTACCGTTTATTCTTGAAAGACAAAACTTTTCACCATTACAACCGCTTTTATTTGCTTGCAACTTTAGCCGTGAGTTTGCTACTGCCTTTTTTGAAAGTCAGCACATTTACGGTAAATGTAAACCAAAACATTTACGATTTATTGCAACTACTTCAATCTGAAAACTCTTCTAAAACTTCAAGCGATGATTTCACTATTTATAGAATTATTTTTACAATTTTTGTCTTGGTTTCTATCTTTTTTATCCTGAAATTTATTTTGGGTTTAATTAAAATTAAAAAAATCAAAAAGCAATATCCAGAGGAACAATTTGAAGGAATTTCCTTTTATAATACCAATTTAGAGCACGCGCCATTTTCATTTTTTCGGAATTTATTTTGGAAAAAAAGCATTTTGATACAATCAGAATTAGGAAAACAAATCTTAAAGCACGAAATGGTTCATATCGAGCAAAAACACACTTACGATAAAATATTTGTTGAAATTTTAACTGCTATTTTCTGGTTTAATCCCATTTTTTATTTAATTAAAAAAGAGATTAATCTCATCCACGAATATTTGGCAGATAAAAAAGCCTTGAAAAACTCTGACACCAAAGCATTTGCGCAGATGCTTTTGGAGACGCATTTTTCCGGAATTACTTTAGCGGGAACAAGCCCGTTTCTAAATTCAAACCTTAAAAAAAGAATTACAATGTTAAAAAAATCAAATACAAAATTCAGTTATTTCCGTAAAGTTTTGGCTTTACCATTGCTTTTCAGTCTTGTTTTTGCCTATATGGTGAAAGCGGAAAATAGAGAGATTAAGAAAAATAACCAAAAAATCTCATTAATTGTTTCTTCAATAAAAAAAGATACAATTAAAAAAGATACAGTTGCCCGCGGAAAAGATGCGACTAAAGAATATTCAGAACATCCAGAAAGATTTTATGATTCTCAAGCAGCACATCAGGCAAAATTAGATGCAGAGCAGGCTAGAAAAGATGCCGAACAAGCAGTTTTAGATGCTAAACAGGCAAAATTTATTGAAACTCAAGCGCGAAAAGAAGCAAAAAAAGCCAAAATAGCGCAAGAAAAAGCAAGAATTGATCAAATTCAAGCGCAGAAAAATGCAAAAATTTCCCGAATTGACCAAGATAAGACCGCGAAAGACGAAATTAGAAACGCACAAAACTTCTCTTTTCAAAGTATTAATACTAAAACCAAACCTATAATTTTCATTGATGGCGTAGAAAATGATAAAATCGCAATGAAAG
The DNA here is from genome assembly GCF_900108025.1 of Halpernia humi. Taxonomy (GTDB): domain Bacteria; phylum Bacteroidota; class Bacteroidia; order Flavobacteriales; family Weeksellaceae; genus Halpernia; species Halpernia humi. The sequence goes on along the minus strand of NZ_FNUS01000001.1, from coordinate 509,592 downwards.
ATTTAAATAAATTTAATATTAAATCAATAAACATCATTAAAAGTAAAACAGGAGGAAAGGATGAAGTACGAATTGAAACCAATGGTAAAAAGGTTGATGACGACCCTTGGATAATTAATATTGACGCGCATGATATCACACCACCACAAAATAAATTCACAGCAAAAAGCACTTTCACGCCAGAATCTGAAGTTGATGGAAATAAACAAGCAGTTTCGGATCAGAATTTAAAAGACGCAAAAATTTACATCAACGGAAATCTTTCGGATGAGAAAACTGCAAAATCAATTAAATTAAAAGACATTAAAAAAATTGAAATTTCGAACGCTACCAACAATGGCTATCAATATAAAAAAGTACATATTTTTACAAAATAATCTTATTCGAAATTTAAAAAAAATCCTGAAAACTCAATTTTCAGGATTTTTTTTAGTCTATTTTCTATCCGTCTTCTATCGATTCGTCTAAAAAACTACTTCATTTTCTCCGCATCTGCCACAAACTGCGCCAAACCTTTATCCGTCAAAGGGTGATTTAATAAATTTAAAATCGAGGCTAGAGGAGAAGTAATCACATCTGCACCAATTTTCGCACAATTGATAATGTGCATTGGCGAACGAATAGACGCTGCAAGAATTTCGCAATCATAATCGTAATTATCAAAAATCATACGGATTTCTTCAATTAAATTTAGTCCATCCACAGAAATATCATCCAATCTTCCCAAAAACGGCGACACGTAATTTGCGCCTGCTTTTGCGGCCAAAAGCGCTTGTCCGGCAGAAAAAATCAAGGTGCAATTGGTTTTTATACCCTTATCAGAAAAATATTTCAAGGCCTTCACGCCATCTTTTATCATTGGGATTTTTACCACAATATTTTCATGAATTTTCGCCAATTCTTCACCTTCAGCAATCATTTCTTCATAAGTTGTAGAAAGAACTTCGGCAGAAATATCGCCATCTACAATGTCGCAAATTGTTTTGTAATGTGCGTTTATCGCGTCTTTTCCGCTGATTCCTTCTTTTGCCATAAGCGAAGGATTGGTCGTTACGCCATCCAAAATGCCCAAATCTTGCGCTTCTCTTATTTGGTCTAAATTTGCTGTGTCAATAAAAAATTTCATATATAATTTTGATTTTAGCAAAGATAATTCAATTTTTTAGGAGCAACAAGTTTGTTTTATTGTTTCAAAATTTGTCCCGCTGTTCACTACAATCTTTTTCTTTTTTTCAAGAAAAAAAAGAAAAAGGATTTCCGTTTCCATCGGGGCTATTTCGAAGATACTTTTTTTCTTCCAACAGACAATTTTTCGCCAAACCATAATAAAACAACATTTTAGTATTTAAAAATGGAAATAACCTAAGGTCGATTGTTATTTAAAATATAATTCACTAAACCTGTTGTGCATTTAGACAAGTTGCATAATTAACTGTAAATCAAGTTAAACGAAAAGGCGCAAGAACTTAGTTATTATAAAAATGGTTATAAGGCGCAAGAAAATTAAAGATTTTCATCTTTTAACGAAGTTAAAACATTGCGCCATACAAACGTAAATATCGGAAAATAAGTTATTTGCGCCTTTGCATTTAATATTTTTCTATATGCACAACAGTTTTCACTAACATTCAATTCATAAAATGTTTATCAATTGCGTCGGGCTTTAGCCCGATGTGAAAATTAGCGAAATAAACGGCTTTAGCCTAAACTTAAAATATGTTTTGGCTAAAGCCAATTTTACTTTAATTTTAGAAAATGGGCTAAAGCCCATTCCTATTGATATTTTAAAATTGTTTAATAATCGAACTCACATTACTAAATTGCTTTTTTTGAAATAATTTTCACTCCAAAACGTAAAAATTTAAACTAATAAAACCAAAAACTTTTGTTCTTTTTGTGCTTAAAAAATTAAACAAAAAAACTAAATTTGTTTTTATTAAATTAAAAAACATGAATATAATCCTCGCTTCAACTTCCACATTACACGGTGGAAATTATTTAGAATATTTGGATGCAGAAATTAAAGAATTATTTCAAAATATTGATGAAATACTCTTTATTCCATTTGCTCGGCCAGGTGGCATTTCACATGAAGATTACACTTCAAAAGCAGCAGATTATTTTTCAAAAATAAACATCAAAGTAAAAGGATTGCATGAGTTTGAAGATAAAACCGAAGCCGTAAATAAAGCAAAAGCCTATTTCACAGGCGGTGGAAATACTTTTCTTTTGGTAAAAACATTGCACGAACTAGGTTTAATGACGATTTTAAAATATAACATCGAAGGCGGAAAACCTTATCTCGGAACAAGTGCAGGAAGCAATATAGCCGGCATAAATATGAAAACCACAAACGATATGCCGATTGTTTATCCTTCAAGTTTTAATTGTATGGAATTGGTTCCTTTTAATTTGAATCCACATTATTTAGATGCAAATCCAGATTTAAAACACAATGGAGAAACAAGGGAAACCAGAATTAAAGAATTTCTCACCCAAAACGAAACAAAAGTGATTGGTTTGCGAGAAGGCAATTGGATAAGGCGAAAGAATAATACAATTACAGTTGAAGGTTCGCAAAATACCAGAATTTTCGAATTTGGAAAAGAGCCTTATGAAATAGAAAGTGGAGTAGAACTATAATTAATTAGGTTGCATTTAGATTTTTTTTAAACTTTAATCCTTAACAGTTCTAAAATTTAAAGTCTATTCTTTAAAATGTGGCAAAATTAGTTCCATCAAAAAATCGGGGCAAGTGCAGATCTTATTTGTTTTAGAATTTAAGAAATAAAGTGTGGTTTTGGCTGTTGTTATTTTTTGTTTTTTTTCATTATAAATTTCGTACTCAAATTCAATTCTCACACCCGGAATTTTTTTAATAAAAGTATGGATTTCTAAAACTTCGTCATAAAATGCTGGCTTCAAATATTTTATCTGATATTCTGATACGGGCAACCAAAATCCGAGCCTTTCGATCTCTTCATAAGACCGGCCAAGGGAGCGAAAAAGTTCAACTCTAGCAATTTCAAAGTAAGTTGCATAATTGCCATAATAGACGTACTTCATAGGGTCTGTTTCTGCATAACGAACTCGTAATGTGTGTGTTGTGTGTATCATTTTAAAGTTTTAAATAAGTTATACAAATATATTTTTTAATAATCAATAGGGCAACAATTTTTTTTATTAATAATTTTTACCATATTTGTCCTTCTACAACATTAATCAAAAAACTTCTTCTTCTTAACACTAATATGAATGAAAATTTAGACTTAATTTGGGAAAAATGCCTTCAATTTATGAGGGATAACCTCAATGCTGCCGAAGACCACGATGACCTGAAAAAATTAGAGAATTCATTCGATTTATTGTTTGATAAAGTTCAACCTTTGTCTTTAGAAAATTTTAATTTAACACTTTTAGTTCCTAGCGATTTTTATAAAGAATATATAGAAGACAATTATTTAGCACTTCTTTCGGCCGCACTCAAAAAAAATATTGGGAAAGGCGTAAAGCTTTGGTATTCTGTAATGGAAAATAAACCAAAAGGAAAGGAAAAACCAATAATTAGTAACGTAAAAGGGAAAACAACAGAGGCTCCAAAAATACAACAAACGCGTCCGCCATCGGTTTCAGAGAATTTGGTAAATCCATTTGCGATACCTGGAATGAAGAAAGTGCAGATTAATTCTAATCTAAAAGCCGAATTTTCTTTTGAAAATTATGTGGAAGGTGAAAGTAACAAATTTGCTGCAACAGTAGCAAAATCAATTGCTAAAAGACCTGGTTCCACTGCTTTTAATCCTTTATTTTTACACGGCGGTTATGGTGTAGGAAAAACCCACTTGGGACACGCCATTGGTTTAGAAGTGAAAGCCTCGTTTCCCGAAAAAGTAGTTTTATATTTATCTTCAGAAAAATTTATTCAGCAATTTATTTCTGCTGCAAAAGCCCGTAAACAAACAGAATTTTCTAATTTCTACCAAATGGTAGATGTACTGATTATTGATGATATTCAGTTTTTGTCTGGTAAATCTGCCACACAAGATAGTTTCTTCCATATTTTTGATTTTTTGCATCAAAATGGAAAGCAAATCATTTTAACTTCAGATAAGGCGGCTGTTGATATTATGGATATTCAAGAGAGAATTGTATCTCGTTTTAAATGGGGACTTTCTGCCGAAATAAAATCGCCTGATTTTGATACACGTCGAAAAATTATTGTGGATCGATTGTGCCGCGACGGAATTGTTTTAACAGACGATATGCTTGATTTTCTAGCCGCAGAAGCAAAAACAAATGTTCGAGAATTAATCGGTATTATCAATGCTGTGATTGCATATTCTACCATTTATAAATCAGATTTGAGTTTAGAATTGCTAAAAGATACCATTAGCAAAATATCTAAAAATCAGAAAAAAGTCATTAATATTCCTTACATTCAAGAAGTGGTTTGTGAATATTTTGGCATCAAAAGAGAACAACTTTTATCTAAAACCAGAAAAAGAGAAATTGCCTTGCCTCGACAATTAGCCATGTACTTTTCAAAAGAATTTACCAACGCAACCTTTTCTAAAATTGGAGAAGAAATGGGCGGAAAAGACCATTCTACGGTGATGTATGCGTGTGATACAATTCGTGACGTGGGAAAAATGGATAAAGAAATAAAGAAATATGTAAAGGAATTAACTGAAAAAATTAAAAAATAATTTAACCTTAATTTACTTTTAAAAATTACTAATTAAACCTTTCAGATCTTATAATTTGAAAGGTTTTTTAATGAAAATAAATATGAAAATTTTAATGGTTTGTTTGGGAAATATTTGCAGAAGCCCTTTAGCAGAAGGCATTTTAAAAGCAAAACTTCCAAAAAATTTCGCTGTAGAGTCTGCCGGCACAATTGCCATGCACCAAGGCAATGCACCAGATTCGCGCTCTATAAAAGTTGCCAAAAAACATGGTTTAGATATTTCTCACCAAAAATCTAAACATTTAAAAGCCGAAGATTTGGAGAATTTTGATTTAATTTTCTGTATGGATAAGCATAATTTGCAAGACGTAAAAGATTTGGCCAGCAATGAAAATCAAGTTAAAAAAATTTCATTGATTTTAGAAAATGCCGAAGTTCCGGATCCATATTATGGAACGAATGAAGATTTTGAAAACGTTTTTCAACTTTTAGATAAGGCCTGTGAAAGAATAAGCCGTGAAGTTGTAAAGTTGTAATTTTGCTTTAATTTTAATTAGAATATTTTTAATCAAACTACTTCACAATTTATAGAATCAAAGGACTTCAAATCTTCACAATTTTACATTAAAACAAATGCTTTTCCTCATTCCTGCTTATTTATCGCCAGAAACACCAAAAAATTATTTTGCACCTATAATTTCAGAATATATTTTGAAAACAGATTATTTCTTTGTGGAAAACGAAAAAGCAGCGCGCAAAATCATTAAATATTTTTGTCCAGAAAAAATTCAAGCAGAGTTGAAGTTATTTATCGTGGATAAATATTCTGAAAAATCTGATTTAGAAGAAGCCCAAAAATTATTAAAAAGTGGAGTAGATTTCGGTTTACTATCAGATGCCGGCTTGCCTTGCATCGGTGATCCTGGGAATATAATGGTAGAATTTTGCCATCAAAATAATATAAAAGTAATACCTATAAATGGTCCAAGTTCTTTTGTTTTAGCATTAATTGCAAGCGGTTTAAACGGGCAAGAATTTACATTTAATGGCTATTTGCCCATCGAAAAAGGGGAGCGCAAAGCCAAAATAAATCTATTAGAAAATTTGGTACAAAAATCTGGGTTTACTCAAATTTTTATGGAAACGCCCTATCGAAATTTATCTTTGTTTGATGATTTGTGCAAATACCTTTCGCCACAAACCAAACTTTGTATTGCGGCGAATATTAACCATCCGACTAATGAATACATCAAAACTTTAATGGTGAAAAACTGGAAAAAAGAAAAACCAAATCTTCACAAAATTCCCACAGTTTTTTTAATTGGGAAATAATTAGTTTAGAATTTTTTACTGTCTTTCTCAAAAATCCAATCTCAATAGGAATTTATAAGAGTTTTAATTCGGCAAAAATTTTAGGTGCAAAAAATGATTTCTTATATTTGCAAAGAAAAAAACCGAATGAAGAGTAATAAAAAATTGGCTATCGATTTTGATGGAACAATTGTGGAAGATGCCTATCCTAGAATTGGAAAAACTAAAACTTTTGCTTTTGAAACCTTAAAAAAATTTCAAAGTGAAGGTTATCGATTAATTTTATGGACTTATCGACATGGGAAACCTTTAGAAGAAGCGATAGAATTTTGTAAAAAAAATGGTGTAGAATTTTATGCTATTAATTCAAGTTTTGAGGGTGAAGAATTTGATATAAAAACACAATCAAGGAAAATAGACGCCGATTTTTTTATAGATGACCGTAATCTTGGGGGGTTCCCTGGTTGGGGAGAAATCTATAAAATTGTAACTGAAAGAATAGAATTTCGTGTGGAAGGAGGCGAAGTTTTGGCTTATTCTAAAATGAAGAAAGATAAGAAAAAAGGTCTTTTTTGGTAGAAAATGTTAGAAATTCTTCAAAAAAATAATTTAAAATTTAATTTGTGATTCAGTTAAAAACAATAGAAGAACTCCGATTAATGCGCGAAAGTGCGCAATTGGTTTCTAAAACTTTAGGTCTTTTAGCCAAAGAAATAAAACCTGGTGTAACGACGGCACATTTAGATAAATTAGGAGGCGAATTTATTCGCGATAACGGTGGCGAACCTGCTTTTTTAGGAATGTACGGCTTCCCCAATAATTTATGTATTTCTCCAAATGCAGAAGTGGTTCACGGTATTCCGAATGATAAGCCTTTAGAAGAAGGCGATATTTTATCAGTGGATTGTGGCGTTTATATGAACGGATTTTATGGCGATCATGCCTATTCTTTTCAAGTTGGCGAAGTTGCTCCTGAAACTAAAAAATTACTACAAATCACAAAAGAATCTTTATACAAAGGAATCGAACAATGCGTTCGTGGGAAAAGAATTGGTGATATTTCTTTTGCCATTCAAAATTACTGCGAAAAAGAAGGTTACGGCGTTGTTCGTGAATTGGTTGGTCACGGCCTGGGAAGAAAAATGCACGAAGATCCGCAAGTGCCGAATTACGGGCGAAAGGGAAGTGGTAAAGTCATTAAAGATGGAATTGCGCTCGCCATAGAACCAATGATAAATCTTGGAACTGAAAAAGTGAAATTTCATAAAGATGGTTGGACGGTGACAAGTTTAGACATGTCGCCTTCTGCACATTTTGAACACGATGTTTGTGTAATTGAAGGAAAACCAGTTTTGCTTTCCACCTACAAATATATTTACGAAGCCCTCGGAATTGTTTCTGACGAAGAAAAACCTTTTACTAGGGATTTTTAAAATAAAAAAAGGCTTCAATATTTTGAAGCCTTTTTTAATTAATTTTAGAAATTATTTTTCTAATTCTTATCAATCGATCCTAAAACTTTTTGAGCAAAACCATTCAACGCATCTCTTTCTGCCATGCCATTTTTTACATTTGCGTGCACTTCTAGCGCGCCGCAAATATTGGTAATTAATTCTCCAGCCACATTCAAATCTTCATCAGTTGTTCCTCTAAATTCAGTGAAACTTTCTAAAACTTCCAATGTTTTTTCTAAATTTTCTACGGATTGATTTTGGTAAAACTGTCTGATTATAGGTAATTTCATAGGTAGATTTTATTTTTTTAAAGGTCATATGTTATCGCCTTTATCTTCATTAGTGTTGGTTTGCAAACTTGTAAATGGCGATTTCATAATTAAATTTTTAATTTAATTCATTAAATAACTCGGTTAAACTTTCCGCTTTATTGCTTTGAACTTGATTTACTCTTTCACCATTTTTAAAAATAGCAAATGTTGGTAAATTATCAACTTGCGCCAATTTTCTACTTTCTGGCAATTTTTCGGCATCCACATAATAGAAGGGAATTGCATCGTTTTCAGCCGCTAATTTTTTAAATTTTGGCTTCATAATTCTGCAGTTTCCACACCAAGTTGCACCATATTGAACCACTACTTTTTCGTTATTTTTTACAATTTCATGTAAATTATCTTCTGCTAATTCTGTGTACATTTTAAAATATTTTAAATAAAAAAAGACCCGAAACTTTTCGGGTCTCTCTTTAAAATTAGATTTAATTTTAATTCTTTGCTAAATACGCCGCCGTAGATTTTCTATCTGCATGCATCGCTTCTTTGCCTTCTTCCCAATTTGCTGGGCAAACTTCACCGTGTTTTTGAACGTGAGTATAAGCATCAATCATTCTGATAAACTCTTTTACATTTCTTCCAAGTGGCATATCATTTACACTTTCATGGAAAATTTTACCAGTTTCATCGATCAAGTAAGTCGCTCTATAAGTTACATTAGAACCAGAAAACAACTCCTGACCATCTTCATCATAATCAAAATCTTGATCTACAATACCTAGTAAATTAGCTAATTGACGATGTGTATCAGATAAAATAGGATAGGTTACACCCTCGATTCCACCGTTTTCTTTTGCAGTATTCAACCATGCAAAATGCACTTCATTGGTGTCACAAGATGCACCAATTATCATCGTATTTCTCTTTTTAAATTCCTCTTGCGCCTCTTGAAAAGCGTGCAATTCTGTCGGACAAACAAAAGTGAAATCTTTTGGATACCAGAAAAGCAAAACTTTTTGTTGATTATTTATTGCCTCTTGCAACACATTGATTCTTAAATCATCTCCCATTTCAGACATTGCATCTATCGTTACATTTGGGAATTTTCTACCTACTAATGACATTTATAATTTATTTTTAAGTTATTTCTAGCGCAAAATTACACTATCTGTATCTATTAAAAAATGATTTTTAATATATAAAATCTATTATTGTGATTTGTGAAATAATTAAAATTAAATTAAATATTTGCTAATTCTGCAGTTTCCAAACAATCTTTAATTCTTTTCATCGCTTCTTTCAGAGTTTCTTCTGAAGCCGCGTAAGAAATTCTAAAACATTCTGGGCTACCAAAAGATACACCTCCAACAGTTGCTACATTTGCTTTTTCAAGTAAAAACATAGCAAAGTCGTCAGAATTATTTATTTCCACGCCATCTAATTTTTTACCGATGTAGAAAGAAATATCTGGAAAGCAGTAAAAAGCCGATTTTGGTAAAAGGATTTTAAAACCTTTAATGTCTTTTAACAAATCAAAAACCAAATCACGTCTTTTCTGGAAGGCTTCAATCATGAAATGATATTCTGCGGGATCTGTTTCTAAAGCAGTAATTGCAGCTCTTTGCGCAACTGTATTTGCGCCGCTTGTCATTTGTCCTTGTATTTTTTCGCAGGCTTTAGATAATGATTCTGAACAGGCAGAATAACCAATTCGCCAGCCAGTCATCGCGTATGCTTTAGACATTCCGTTGATGATGGCAACCTGTTCTTTTATTTCTGGAAATTGTGCGATTGAAACATGTTTTGTTTCATAATTGATGAATTCATAAATTTCATCAGAAATTACTGTAATATTTGGATATTTCGCAATTACTTTGGCTAAAGATTTCAATTCCTCATAAGTGTAATAACTTCCAGATGGATTGCAGGGCGAACTATACAAAATTGCTTTGGTTTTTGGCGTAATTGCATTTTCTAATTGCTCGGCCGTCATTTTAAAATCTGTGGTATAATCTGTTTTAATGAAAACCGAAGTTCCATCCATCATTTTCACCATTTCATCATAACTTACCCAGTATGGCGCAGGAACAATAACTTCGTCGCCTGGATTTAAAATTGCCGCAAAAACGTTTATAATTGCCTGTTTTGCTCCATTAGAAACACAAATTTGTGAAGGTTTGTAGTCTAATTCATTATCTCTTTTTAGTTTGTTGCTCACTGCTTGCCGAAGTTCCATAAAACCCGGAACCGGCGAATAATGGCTGTAATTTTCATCAATCGCTCTGTGTGCTGCTTCTTTTATATTCTGTGGCACGTCAAAATCTGGCTCACCTAAAGTTAAACTGATAACATCCAATCCTTTGGCTTTCATTTCGCGCGCCTTGTTACTCATTACAAAAGTTTGGGAAAAACTCAAACGATTTAACCGTTCTGAAAATTGATTCATAGAAATTTATTTTTAACAAATATAAAAATTAGATTTCAGTTAAGGCGCTTCATTTCAAAGAAAAACCATTATTTTTGTTCAATAAAAAATATTAATGTCAGTAGATTTAATTTTAAAATATTTCCCGGATCTTTCTGAAAAACAGATTCAGCAATTCACACTTTTAGAAGACTTATATAAAGATTGGAATGAAAAAATAAATGTAATTTCTCGCAAAGATTTAGATTCGCTTTACGAAAAACACGTTTTACATTCGTTGGGAATTGCAAAAGTTATGGCGTTTTCACCAAATACAAAAATACTAGACATTGGTACTGGCGGCGGTTTTCCAGGCATTCCACTCGCTATTTTATTTCCCGAAAGTTCTTTTACTCTAGTAGATTCAATCGGTAAAAAAATTACGGTTGTGAAAGAAGTTGCCGAAAGTTTAGGGTTAGAAAATGTTGTGGCAAAGCATGAACGAGCAGAAAATATTAAAGAAAAATTTCACTTTGTAGTAAGTAGAGCCGTTACACAAATGCCTGTTTTTTTGCGCTGGTTAAAAGGAAAATTTGAAAAAGAACAGATCAATACAAAACACAATGGCGTTTTATACTTAAAAGGTGGCGATTTAGGAGAAGAATTACAAGGTTTAAAAGCAGAAATTTTTCAATTAAAAAATTATTTCGACGAAGAATTTTTTGAAACTAAAAAAGTGGTTTATCTTTCAAAAGGGCATTTTAATTCGTGAATAATTCTTCAAGTTTTACTTAGCATTTTAACTTTAAAAGTATTTATTTTAATTTTCAAAGAAAAAAGAACTATTGCTTATTTTTTGGATAAAAACTTGCGCCAAAATAAAGATTTTTGATGTATTTTTCTTAAATTTAAAAATTCCCTTTTAACTAATACCCAAATTCTTTAATGAAATTTCTAAACAAAATTATCGACGATTTACTTCAAAAAAACGTTGATTTATCGAAGTTCACATTAGTTTTACCCGGAAAAAGACCAGTCGTTTTTATCAAAAAAATTCTGCAAGAAAAAGCCTATTCTGGCTTTTTACCAGAGTTTTACACCATAGAAGAATTATTAAAAAATATTTCCGGTAAGCAACAAATTAATGGAATTGCGATGTGGCTTTTCGCGTATGAAATTTATAAAACGCAATACGATGAAGATTTTGGAAATTTTCTAAAATGGTTTCCTACGGTTTTAAAAGATTGGGACGATATACTCAAGTTTTCCGAGTCGGATCTTGCGGTTTTAGATTTTATGTTTGATGAAGAGCGCATAAAAAATTGGGCAGAAAACTTAAACGCGGAAGAAGAAAACCCGAGAAATAAATTTCTAAACTTTTGGCGAAAACAAAGAAATTTTTTGCCTCTTTTAAAGTTAAAATTACAAGAAAAAAATTACGCAACTGCGGGAATGTTGCACGAAATCGTAAAAAATAAAGTTCAAGATTTTGCTCAAAATACAAATGAAAACTTTGTATTTTGCGGTTTTAACGCTTTTACGCCAGTCGAGCAAAAATTAGTGAAAGAATTACTGAAATGGGACAAAGCCATTTGCTATTTTCAAGCCGATAATTATTATATGAACGACGCGCGCCAAGAATCTGGAAAATTCTTACGTGAGCATAAAAAGTGGCCAGAATTTAATGATAGTCGAGAATTTACTTGGATAGAAAATGACTTTAAATCAGAAAAAAATATAAAAATATTTGAAGTTTCGGGTAATGTTTCGCAAACAAAATTGCTTCCTGAAATTTTTTCTGAACTTTCAAATAATAATAGTTCTAATTTTGATTTTACTAAAACCGCGGTCGTACTTTTAGATGAAAACCTTTTACCGCCGACTTTAGATGCTTTAAGCAGTATTGAACGCATTAATATTACAATGGGTTTTCCGCTAAAAAATCTAGGCTTTTCGAATGCGATGAAGAAAATTTTTCATCTTCAAAAACAACTTCAAAAAAACCAAAATTCTTACTATTATAAAGATGTTTTACCGATTTTAGAAGAACTTCCAAAATCACCAGAAGATGAAATTTTAATTCAAAATTTTAAAAAATTATTACTGGAAAGAAATATCATCTATATTGCAAAAAATAGATTAGAAAGCGAGCTTTCGGGTTTAAGTTATTTTAATTTATTTCAAAAAAAATCTGCTAAAGAATTGTTGCTTAATTTAATAAATTACTGCTTTCAATTAAAATTTCAACCTTTGGATGATATTGTTTATGAAAATATTTCTCATTTTGAAAAGGTTTTTAAAACACTGCAAAACCAACTGAATGATTATCATTTTGAAATGGATGTCGAAAGTTTGGAGGTTTTAATTAATCAATTGGTAAATTCAGAAAGTATTGATTTTCAAGGTGAACCGCTGCAAGGTTTGCAAGTAATGGGACTTTTAGAAACGCGTTTATTAAACTTTGAAAATATTATTTTAGTTTCAGTAAACGAAGGAAAATTACCCCTTGGAAATTCGCAAAACACGTATTTGCCGTTTGATGTTCGTCGAGAATTTAATTTACATACTTTTTTAGAAAATGACAGTATTTATGCGTATCATTTTTACCGATTACTGCAAGATTCTAAAAATGTGTACTTACTTTACAACGCTTTAAGTTCAGGCTTAAATACGGGCGAAAAAAGCAGATTTATCACACAATTAGAGATTGAAAGCGGTTTAAATATTGAACATTTAGTGGTTGAAAACAGTATTGAACCTGTTAATCAAGATGGAATTATTTTAGAAAAAACCGATGAAGTTTTAGATAAATTAGAAGTTTGGAAAACGCGGGTTTCCGCCTCGCATTTGGTAAATTATCTTTGGAATCCGGTAGATTTTTATTTGTCACAAATTTTAAAAACACGTTCTGAAGATTCTGTAGAAGAAGAACTTTCACAAAGAAATTATGGAAATTTAGTGCATTTTGCTTTGCATTTTTTATATAAAAATGTTATTGGTAAAACGTTGAAAGAAAGTAATTTAGAAGATTTACTTAAACAAGTAGATGCATCTTTAGATGACGCTATTAAAACGTTAAATCACGAGAAAGAATTTTATAATTCTGGGATGAATTACATTCACAAATCAATTGCGAAAAGGGTAGTGACGGATATTTTAAATTATGATTTGAATTTAATTAAAAAAGGAAATCAACTGGAAATTATCGATTTGGAAATGCGTGTTGAAAATGTAGAATTCCCAATTTCAGAGTCAGAAAATATTTATTTTTACGGTTTCATTGATAGAGTAGACCGGTTGAATGGCGAATTGCGAATTATTGATTATAAAACTAAAAAAGCCACAAATTTATTTTTGAAACCAAAAGAAGATAAAATTGAAAGTCTTTTAATGAACAAAAAAATGGCGCAAGCTTTACAATTAAGTATTTACGCGTACGCCATTTTAAAATCGAAAAAATTCCCAGAAAATCATTTGCAATGCGGCATTTGGAGTTTTGCAGAAACCGGAAAAGGCGTGCAAAATTTGCAATTGTTTGAGGAAACGATTTTAGACCTTAATATTTTAGAAATGCCTTTGGAAAGTATTAGAAATTTAATTTTAGAAATTCTAAATCCAGAAATTCCTTTCGCCGAAAATACAACACAAAATTATTCTAATTAAAAGCATTTATTCCCGTAATATCAAGGCCTGTGATGAGCAAATGAATATCATGCGTGCCTTCATAAGTGATGACGGATTCTAAATTCGCAGCGTGGCGCATCATCGGAAACTCACCCATAATACCCATTCCGCCAAGAATTTGACGGGATTCTCGAGCAATATCAATCGCCATTTTCACATTATTTCTTTTCGCCATAGAGATTTGTGCCGGAGTTGCTTTATGTTCATTTTTTAGATTTCCCAGTTGCCAGCACAGCAATTGCGATTTTGTAATTTCCGTTAAAAATTCTGCTAATTTTTTTTGCTGTAATTGAAATCCAGCAATCGCTTTTCCGAATTGTTTTCTTTCTTTTGCGTATTGCAAAGCGGTGCAATAGCAATCGATTGCCGCGCCAATCACGCCCCAAGAAATACCATATCTCGCTGAATTTAAACAAGATAAGGGTCCTTTTAAACCAATCACATTTGGTAACATATTTTCTTTCGGAACTCTTACATTAGAAAAAACAAGTTCGCCTGTTTTAGATGCGCGAAGACTCCATTTGTTGTGTGTTTCGGGTGTTGAAAATCCTTCAAAACTACGTTCAACAATCAATCCACGGACTTTTCCATCTTCGCCTTTTGCCCACACAACAGCAATATCGCAAAGTGGTGCATTTGTAATCCACATTTTTGCGCCGTTTAATAAGTAGTGTTCGTCTTTTTCTACGAAATAAGTTTCCATAGAACTTGGATCTGAACCGTGGTTTGGCTCTGTTAAACCAAATGCGCCAATCATTTCGCCAGCCGCTAATTTTGGCAAAAATTTCTTTTTTTGATCATCACTTCCAAATTCATTAATTGGGAACATCACTAAAGAAGATTGTACTGACGCGGCAGAACGAATTGCAGAATCGCCACGTTCCAACTCTTGCATAATTATGCCGTAAGAAATTTGGTCTAATCCAGAACCGCCATATTCTTCTGGAATGTAAGGGCCAAGCGCGCCAATTGCGCCTAATTCTTTCATTAAATTTGGTAAATCTTTATGGTTTTGCGCAGCATCATCAATGTTTGGCATTACAAAATTTTCCACCCAATGCCGAACAGACTGCCGAATAAGTTTGTGTTCTTCCGTTAAAAGAGAGTTAATACCATAATAATCTGGGATAGAGGAGAGTGGATAATGGGACATATTTTAAATTTTGACTAATGTAATATTTAAAAAAAATTAGCGAGATAAATAAAATTTACTTTTTCAAGAATTTATAAAGATAAGGCGCTTTGTTTGCAGAACCTGTATATAATTTTTCTAAACGCTGTAACATATTAAGACTTAACACTTTACGCTGAAAATTATTTCTACGAAATTTTTCACCTAAAATGGTTTCGTATAAAGTTTGGAGTTCTTTCATTGTAAATTTTTCAGGCAAAAGATTGCTTCCAACGACATTGTAATCTAGATTTAAACGCAAAAAATCTAAACCTTTTTTAACTATTTTTTCATGATCGAAAGCCATTTCTGGCAAATCATCTACAGAAAACCAAGCACAAACTTCATTATTTGTATCCGGAAAGGTATGCGAAATTGTAAAATCAATTAATGCAAAATATGCAGTTGAAATAAAGCGTTGATATATCCAATGATCAGGATCTACAGTTAAATTTAGACTTTTCAATAACTGCCGGTGTGGATTATTTTCATCTGTTCGATTGACACTACCAAAAGTGTAAAATTGCTGTAAAAATAAATTTTCTAAATGTGTGCGTTCATATAAAGTTCTAGCCGCAGCGTCATCCAAACTTTCATCTTTGAACACGAAACCACCTGGAACCGACCATCGATCAACTTCGTGGTATTTTAAAAGTAAAACTTTCAGTTCATCTTTATTAAAACCAAAAATCACGCAATCCACGGAAACATGCTCTACAAAACCTTTTGTATTTAGAAGTTCTGCTAAACTGAGTTTGTTTTTAGAATCATCAACTTTCATCATTTTTCAAGTTTTATTTTAACAATTTTTCAATTTTGCTACAATCTATTTTTTTATAAGGATTTTTATCTTCAAATTTAAGACTTTTTGGTTGTTTATAATCTCCAATTCCTTCGATTAATTCGCCGTCTTTTTGCAAAAAATAAATAGAACGTTCAGAATTTACACCTTCGCTATCAAAACTATAAGTTAATTTTAAAGTATCTTCATTTTTAAAGCCTGATAAATCGCCCGAAGATGAATCTTTTTCTGAATTTTTAACAGCCATTTTACCCGAAAAAGTACCTAAATTATCAACTAAATGTATTGCGGTAGAATCTTTACCAACGATTTGTAAATAGCAATCTTCAGGGATTTTATCTATTTTAAAATTGGGTTTATCATCAGAAATCAGTGAATCTGGAACAGTTAATTTCTTATTTTTTGTAGAATCATTTTTGTTACAACTTAACACTGTAATTAGTAAAACTATATAAAAAATAGGTTTCATTATATTGTAGATTTTAAAAACATTTAAAGATACAAAATCATTGTGTACATGGCAAATTAGACATAAAAAATAACATCTTAAAAAACTGCCTATAATTTATAAATTGTTAAAAACAATAATAAACAGTTTCAACCAATTATACAAATGTTAATTCATTTACAAATTTAAACTTCTTTTTGATTTTGCACTTTTTTTTTTATGTGTTGATATTCTAAATTAACAATAAAAATTATAAAAGATGTACAAAATTTTAATTGAGTGTGAAAGAGAAAATAATAAAATTAAGTCTAAAGAGCCTTATTTTATTCTTGTTGAAAGAGTTCCTCTGCTTGAGTCTGTTAATGGCAAAACGCTTTGGTATCAAACTAATTTTTCCAGTAGAAAAAAAGCAAAATCCTGTGCTTTACAGATTGAGAAATATTTAGACAATTCTTTTATTTTTCTCGATTTGATTTATACTAAAATTAAACAACTAGAATTTATAGAAGTTGAAACGTTGATATTTAATAAAAATATCTTGGCTCAAATGGAATTATCTCGAATTGCTTTAATTAGTTCTTCCAAGTCTCCTAATTATGCGTGGTATTTCATAGAGAAATTTAACGAATATATAAAAGCCTTAAAAAGAGTTTGTTTTATCGTTGATAGTAAGTATTTCAAATTAGCATCTTCCCTTTGGGATTTTTTAATAGAGTTTGAGGCTTCTTTTATAAGAACTTATCGCTCTTTTGGTGTTTTGAGTAATGGTGGGCAATTGCAATTTTTTTTGTAGTTCTATAATTTAAAATTTATGCATAATAACTATAATAAAAAAATACTTGTTGCTTGTGAATATACAGGAGCATTTACAAACGAATTGCTTTCCTATGGCTTTGATGTTGTTTCTTGTGATCTGTTAGATTCCGAAGGTTCAAAATCTCATTATAAAGGTGATGTTGATGATCTGTTATATTCTGAAGATTGGTTTGCTGTTTTTGCTTTTCCTCCGTGTGATTTTCTTTCAAAGGCAGGTTTGCACTTTTGTGATATAAAGCGACACGGTTTGAAAGCCTGGGACAGAATTAAAAAAAGAAATGATGCCGTTGATTTTTTTTTAAAATTTTGGTTCCTGGATGTTCCATTCATATTTATTGAAAACCCAATAGGTCATATTTCAGCAAATATTTTAAAACCAAATCAAATAATATCGCCTCACTATTTTGGTGATATATATAGAAAAGATACTTGTGTTTGGTTAAAAGGTTTTAAAAACATTGAATATTCTAAAGTTCAAAATTTGTTTTCTGATTCTACTCTTTTAAGTCCGTTGGTTGAAGTTTTCCCAGGAACAAACAGAAATTATACTTGGGTTGATAAAAAGACAAAAAAACAACGTTCTGTTATGTCTAAAATAATGGCTAAAGAAATAATTAGACAGTTAGCCCCTCAACTTGCGCTTAAAAGTTCTTTCCCTCTTATGGACTTGCCTAAACTATCGGACTAACCGAAAATAAAAAAAAAATTTTCCAAATTTATGAGTTCCACAAAATTTTTAAAATTAAAAAAACGAAATTTAATTTATTACTCCCTCGCAGATCAAAAGCGATATAATGAAAAAAGTAAAGAAAACCTCGTACAATTTCAGAATGAAATTGATAAAACGGCAAAAAAGAAACTTCTAAAATCTTTGGACGTTGAGAAAGTAGATGATATTAATAAATTTACTTCTAGTTATCTTTTAAGTTATTCGGAAATTATGAAAAAAGAATATAAACGCTGTTTTTCTTCCACCCAAACCAAAAAAATTTTAGACAGTACCAATACATTTGTAGATATTGTTAAGCACAATTACAAAAAATCAAACGGTTTGAGACAAAGAATGATAACGTTTGTTACATTAACAATTCCAGAAAACCAAAAGCATACCGACAAAATTTTAGTTAAAACTTTGATTGATTTCATAGACCATTTAAAAAAAGTTAAAAATTATGCTATTGAAAAAAATGTAGAAACTAATCAAGAACTTTTAAGACTTAAAAATTATGTTTGGCGTGCTGAAAGCACAGAATTAGGCAATATTCATTTTCATTTACTTTTTGATACTTATGTGAATCATAAAACATTAAAAAGGGTTTGGAATAATTACTTAACAAATCTAGGTTATGAAAATGGTGAAAATGCCGCTAACATTCACAATCTTTCTAATATAAGTGATGTTGGTGGTTATGTTGGTAAATATCTTACTAAAGACCCATTAAAGTCAGAATTTGCCGAACTCATAAAAAATAAAACTCTTAAAATAGAAGATTTACAAAATTATCCTCCTAATTTAGTTTATAGACGCCCTATATTATATACCTCTTGGGGTTGTTCTAAACCCTTGAAAACTTTGAATAGTCCCACTTTCTCTGGTAACGAAATTTATCAATTTGATGAACTTAAAGATAAATGCACAAAAGTTGAGTTATCAGACGATTTAAAAGATTATGTGAAAATTTATAAAGGTAAAATTTACGATTTGTTAAATGAATGTTCTGTTAAATTAAAATCTATTGTAAAAAATCGTTTCAAATTGCTTTATCATTTCATTTATGAAAAATCAAATGAAGAGGTTGAAAAATTGAATGAATTAATATTTTTAAGTCGTCTAAATTTTGGAAGTTTGAAAGATGCCTTTCCTGTTATTTCAGATTCTCGTTCTACCAATTTAATTAAAGATAAATCCTTCATTCCAGAATTGTTTTAAAATGGCAAAATCTATCACAAAAAAATTAACCACGAAGGAAATTGCTCAATTAAGTGAATGCAGTATTAGAACTGCTGAAAGGATTAAGAAGCAAATAAAATTAGAATTTAAAATAAAACGAGTTCTTTTGAAGCATTATAATGCATATTTTTTAATAGATTGAGTAAAAACCATTTAAAAACAAATATCTGCCATTTGCCGCCACCCTATGGCGTTTGCATACTACATTTGTGAAATAAATATTAACAAATAAATATAAAGTATGTCATTCATTAGAAAAACAATAGACACGGCAAACAATCAAATTCAATTTGAAGTTAGCGAAAGTTGCCAAAGTTTAAATTTGAAATTTAATCCCGAATTTGCTCCTTATGTTGACAATGTCAAAATTAGGTTAACAAAAATTTCTAGAAATGCACCAAATCAAGATTTATATAGCGGTGTTTTTGAAGATTTAAAAGATTTGTTTAGAAGTTTTTTCCCTAATTACCCGAGTGTTTTACCTTTTTCAATAGGTAAGAATTTGGTATTAAGTGAAGATGATAAGATTTTAGTTACAATTGACTACACCCCACAAACCGATGTTAACGGTGTAATTTCTGCTACTGTTCCCACTTCTTTTGAGTATGAATTAAACAAATTGTTAGTTGATACAAATTCCCCTTTAGTTGTTAAAAAAGTTGTTGTTGATGAGCAAATAGATTTAGATACTGAATTTTATCCAACTCTTTTAATCCCAACCGATGCCGAAAGTTTTGAAACAATTGTTATGCAAAGAGAAGTAGGTAAGCCAGCCACAAATAAAAAAGTCTTTTATGGAATGGATTTAATTTCCTCAAATATTCCAAATGGAGAAGATTATATGGCTATTTCTGTATCTGTTAATCAAATCGTAACGCTTAAAGGTAACTGTGTTTGTTATTTAGTTTTATCATAATAAAAATATTTGTATTATGTCAGAAATTATAAATTCAAAACAATTAAGTGGAAATTTAAGCGGTAACGCTTCAACTTCAAAATTCAATGTATCTGATTTTCTCGGGTCTTCCAGTTCTTCAATTACAAGTGTTACAAGTTTACTCGGACCAATTGGTCAAGGTATTGGAATTTTCGCAAATTTAGTTCCGGGACTTGATGGTTTCTTAAAAAGTGGTTTTGATTTTTCTTGTTTAGGTAGTCAAGCCTTTGATAAAAATAATTTGAATGATTGTTTGAAAGACTTGCAGAATAGAGCCACCGTTGCCCAAAATTCCCAAGATTATAATAAATTAGCCGAGTTAGCCACATTTTGTGATGGCGTAGTGCGTGAAAGTGCTATTGAAATTTCAAGGTATAGAAGCGGATGTTCAAAATCCTTACGTCAGAAATATGCTGATGCCGCTCAAAGTGTTTTAGATAGTTTGGATTTAACAAAGTTTAATGCGACCGAAGTAACAAAACACAATTGGGATGGGGGCTCTTATCAAGGCACAGATTACAAAGCAAAGCAAGGTGGAATGTATTCCACTTTAGATTTAAGCAAAATAACCCCTGAAATTTTCACTTCATCCGTAGTTCCTGCTTTAACTCAAAAGGCTTTGACTGATGGTGTTGACCCGAAGTCGTATATAGATTTGGCAAAAAATTCTTTATTCCCTAACGAAAATTTGGGCTCTGGAACTGGTTCAAGTACTGGAAATGTACCACCTTTTGCAGGTGCTGTTCAAATTGGAGTAGATGAAAATGGAAATATCATTTGGTCTGCAAGTGCAACCAATCAACCTCAAACGAATACTTTTTTATATATAATTTTAGCCATTGTCGCTTATCTTATTATATCAAAGAAAAAGTAAAAAATAAATTTTATTAATCAATCAAAAAAAAATAATGAAAAAATGGAAGTAACTCAAACACAAACTGTCAATAAAATAGAGGAATTTTTAAATACTCCTCTTGTAAAAGATAGTACAGGAGCGACACTTATAAATCTTGGCTATATAGTTTTTATCGCTATTGGTGTTCTTGGTTTGTATTTTTGGATTCCCGAGAAAAATAGAAGTAGAATTTTTAAATAATAAATTATGAGAAATTCAAACTATCAAAATCGTAATAGAAGCCGAAATCAACGCTTTGGCGGTAATAATTATGAACAGAATAATTCTTATAATTTTGTTCAAAACGAGAAAAAAAGTGGTGCTGTTTATTCCCGAATAAAAAAGGGAAAGAATGAGGGCGGGACTTCTGTAAATGCTTGGCGAAAGACAAAAAACGGTTTAATGACGGCTAATGCTTTTCCTGTTGATGGTGTAGAACATGCAAGCCAAGACGGTAAAATTAGTATGCGTTATGTTGTTGAGGTTGTCAATAGGGATATGGGAACTACGCAAACCTACTGGTGTTTAATGTCAAAAGACACAAAGAAAATTTTCATTAAAGAATTAGGCTTGGTTATCTCCCCAAATGGTAGTGGTGTAACGAGAAGTGGAAAGCGTGTTACTGGATTTTTTGGAAAAGTTTATTAATCAAAAAAAAAATATATTGGTATGAAATTAAAAAACGTTTTGACATTCATTTTTGAAAACGCTCCGAAAATTCGTTATTATGCGAATTTAGTAATACAAGTTATTGAGAAAGTTGATTCTTTAAACATTTGGCATAAAGAAAACGCTCCCGTTCAAAAACCTACAAAAAAATAGTTTTAGTGTTAATTTAAAAGGCGTTTAATACTTTGATATTAAACGCCTTTTTTAAAAAAAAAATAAATAAATGTTTCCTTTTCCTTTTCTACTTTTTGGTGGCTTTTTTGGTAAATGGTTTGATGATCTGTTAAAAAATAGTACTGTGAATAATAATAATAATAATAATAGTTTTTTTATTAATAATTGGAGGCCTTCCGATGCTATTCTACAAGTCAAGGGC
This sequence comes from Halpernia humi, assembly GCF_900108025.1. Classification (GTDB taxonomy): domain Bacteria; phylum Bacteroidota; class Bacteroidia; order Flavobacteriales; family Weeksellaceae; genus Halpernia; species Halpernia humi. The sequence continues at coordinate 487,715 of NZ_FNUS01000001.1, read as the reverse complement.
AAGATTGAGGGTTTTTCAAATGTTGCTTATCAACGTGTTGGCGACCCTGTTACTGTTGGAACTGGTTTAACTTATTTTTCTGATGGTTCTAAACCTGTTAAAGGTAAATATTACTCTACAGATTATTTAAATAGTCAGGCTATAATTGTAAGTAAGGTTTATGTTGATAGAACTAAAGCGTTTGCTTCGGCTTGTTTAGTTCCTTTGTCTCAAAAGCAATTAGATGTTATTTACTATTTGTTTTTTAATGGATTTACTAAAACCCGTCAGGATAATTTAAAGAAAAATTTAAGTACTGATGTCTCTTTTGCTAATTGGTTGTTAACTAGAAATGGTATTGGTGCAAATTTCTTAACTGGTTCAGATTGTCGTTTTTTTGTCGGTATATTTATTTCTAGATTTAGATTAGCCAACTATTTAATGGGCTTTGAAATAGATAAAAATTTGTCTATTGTTACAAATCAATTTCCAAAGAATGGTAGATTTTACGACCAAGTAGCAAGTGCTAAATTATATAATCAGGGAAAAATTAAGATACCTGCTTATTTATAGGATTTAGTAAACTCTTTTTTTTTTATTTTTTATTGTTGGTAAACTTCTTAATAATTAAGTTAATGTTAAAAATTTTTATTAAAATTCGCTTTTTATGCATTTTGGAAATGTGATGCTTTTTCCGTTTTCGTCGAATTGTTCGTGCATGTATGCTAGTTGCATCATTGAAGCAAATTCATAATATTTATCATAATGATATTGGTTGAGATTTCTTTCTTCTTTTCCGTCTTTTGAAAAATATTCTGGGTATTTTTTTAAAAATTCTTTTTTGTTTAAAAATGGTTTGTCTTCGTAAATATTTACGTCTTTATAATATTTATCTAAACATGCGTAAAATTTAGCGGTTTTTTTTAAGTTAATGTTGTCCGATAAAAATGAGTAATAATAAGAGTTTTTTATTTTCTGTTCTATTTTTTTTATTTCTTTTTTAGATTGCGCAAAAAATAGAGTAGGGATTAATAGAAAAAATAAAGTTTTCATTTGTAAAAATTTAGTGTTAATAAAAACAAAAATATAAAAAATTATGCCAAACAATAAAGTAAATTATAAAAGCATTTTCTTACAGTCTTTTTTAGGCGTTATAGGTTATTTCATTTTTCAAAGTTTTAATAAAAAATCTGTTTTAAGTTTAGGCATTGGTTCTGCTGATTTTACAGATTATCAGCCTAAATATTTTACCAAACAGGAGTATTTTAAAAATTTCGATATTGCTGCAGCATATCTAAAAAATTGGTACGGTCTCTCTCGAATTATGGATAAAATAAGAATTGCTTTTGGGTCGCCTGTTTTAATTAGTCGTGGATATGAAAAGCCTACTAATGAAAATTTGAATGATTACAATCAATGTCTAGCCGTTGATTTAACCCCTCAAAATAAAGATGTTGTTAAGTTTAAAAATACTGTTCAGTCGTTAATAGATTCAAATCAAATTCAGTTAAGCGAGTTCATACCATTAACAAATAATAACTTTAAAATTACTGTTAATCTGTAATTCTTTCAAAATTAAAAAAAATGTTTAAAACCCAATATTTAAAATACTTTGTAATCGTAGTTGCTTGTTTTTATCTAACATCATATACAACTGTTGAAATAACAAATAATCCTTAAAAAATAAATAAAATGTATAAAAAATCAAATTCAAATAAAACAATTGATTTAATTGCAATCGTTTTAAGTCTTCTTGCATTGTGGAAATATTTCGGTGCTAATTCATCCGCAAATAAAATAACTCCCGTAAGTTCTGGTGGTGTTTCTTCTGTTGATGATAAAACTAAAACAGATTATCCAGTAGTAAAAAATCCTATTGATATTTTACCACCTCCCCAACATGGTGGTGATTTGGGTTTGCCTTTGGACGATGTTCCTTGCAATTGTCCGCCGCCTAATCCTTATCAAACAGGAATAAATAGAAATGAGACTATTAATGTATATTGTAGTTGTATTGGTTCAGATGTTAAAACAGGTACTGGCACTGGTTCTAATGATGTTCAGCCCACTGGCGTAGATAATTCAAACCCAAAACCTTAGATATAAAAATATGTTTCATCAATTTATTAAATTAAGTTCTTTACAGGATGTTTTTCAGAAACATCCTTTTTCGTTAATTTCTACTCTTGGCTTAACTGGTGTTTTTTCGTTAGAGTTTTTTTACCCTATAATTTCTCAAATTGTATTAATTTTGGTTGTTCAAATAATTGCTTTCTTTTCAGATTTGGCACGTTATAAATTTATGAACCAAAAAAGAAAAACTTCTATAAAGCAAAAAGATAATAAAATAGATATTGAAAGTACAGATGCCTAAATCTGTTTTTATTGGAACTTTAAAAAATTTTCGTAGTGATTGAGTTTAAAAATAAAAATGATTATAGTGTCATTGTTTTTGACGAAAAAAAGATGTTGATAAAATACACTTATGTACATTCTCCTTACTTGTTATCTCAATATTTGGATAAAAATTTTTCTTCGTGGCAAAGAATAAACGTTTATGTTAGGCGAAGTGGTCGGTTTATAGGACAATATAGAAAGGGTGGTTTTATACCTCACAAGCCAAAGTAATATTTTTTATTTTAACTTTAAATTTTGTTTTTAATCAATTAATTTTTAATATTGCAATAAATAACACTAAAAATTAGATTTACAAAGTTAAAAAGTTCCAAAAATTTTGAATTACTATAATTAAAAAACTGCCTATAATTTATATTATGTTAAATAGAATATTATGTTAAAACGAAAAATTTACTCTAACAAAATATGTACAATTACTATGGAATTCTACGACGACGACAAAAAGCAAAAGGCTTTTACAAACTTAATATACCCTGGTTTTCTTTTGCATCATCGCATCTATACTATATTTGCCACCGCCCAAAACGAAGAGCATAATGTAAACACATAAATATAAAAGTGCTAATTCTCTCTCACTAAAAGCATCATTGCCATGCACATAGAACGCCGCGAGTAACATTGTAATAATTAAAGGTACCGAAAAAGTTCTGGTAAATAGGCCTAAAATTATAAAAAAAGAGCCGACAAATTCAGCAAAAACTGCTAAAGCCAATGATAGTTTTGCGCTTAATCCAAAAAGAGAAAAAAATTCTATATTTTCCCCAGAAAATAATTTTTGCAATTTCGGGTAGCCGTGCGTCAACATTGCGAATCCGATAAAAATTCTGGCTATCAGCAGAACTATTGATAACGCATTGGTATTATGCGAAATACTATTGAACTTCATAAAGTAAAATATTTTACCAAAACTAATAAAAATAAAATCGCTTACCAAAAATATTGTCGAAAACCATCTATTTAATTACTTTTATAGGTATTTATCTATAACCAAATCCTTTTAAATCGCGCTCATTTTTTCGCCAATCTTTTCGAACTTTCACAAATAGGCTTAAGTGAATTTTCTTACCGAAAAATTTCTCTAAATCTAATCTTGCCTGTGTTCCAACTTTTTTTATCATCTCGCCTTTGTGCCCAATAATAATTCCCTTTTGGCTGTCGCGTTCCACATAAATCACTGCATCAATGACGATTGCCGTTTCTTTTTCTTGAAATTGTTCGGTCACCACTTCTACAGAATACGGAATTTCTTTTTCGTAATTCAATAAAATTTTCTCCCGAATGGCTTCATTTACAAAAAAACGCTCCGGCTTATCCGTTATTTGGTCTTTATCATAATAAGGCGGATTTTCTGGTAAAAGTTCCTTTAATTTTGGTAAAATGTAATCAATATTATAAGCTTTTAAAGCAGAAATCGGTAAAATTTCAGCTTTAGGGATTTTCTCGTGCCAAAAGGCAACCGCCTCTTCCATTTTTTCCTGAGTCGTTTCATCTACTTTATTCAATAAAAGCAGCACTGGAACGGGAATTTTGTTTAATTTTTCAATCAAATATTCCGATGGTTTGTCTTGATCTTTTATATCCGTGATGAATAAAAAAACGTCTGCATCTTGCAAAGAATCTTTCACAAAATCCATCATTTTTTCTTGCAATTCGTACTTCGGTTCTAAAACGCCGGGCGTATCTGAAAAAACAATTTGAAGGTCTTCTTCATTATAAATCCCAAAAATTCTGTGTCTTGTTGTTTGGGCTTTTTGCGTCACAATCGCTAATTTTTCGCCCATTAATTGATTGAGCAAAGTCGATTTTCCCGCGTTTGGTTTTCCTACTATATTTACAAATCCTGCTTTGTGCATTTAAAAGATTTTAGATTTTAGATTTTAGATTTTAGATTTTAGATTTTGTCATTTCTAAAATTTTCTTCTAAGATTATTTGTGAAATTTTTAATAGGCAAATTTAGTGATTTTTAAGGATTAATTTTCAGGAATATACTAATGAAAAGTTTTACACCACTATCCCACTTTCATATTGAAAAAAAATATTTGAATTAATTGCTTTTTTACTTTAAAAACTATTTTTAAAATTATTATTTAAAAACCAAAGGCAAAATTTCATTTTCATTTAAACCAAATCTTTTTCTCTCTTCTGCAGAGAATTTTTTAGAATAATAATTAATGTCAACTTTGAAACCAACGCTTTCTAATCGCTGAAAATAATCCATTCCGTACCAACGAACATGGTCATATTGCCCGAAATGTTTTTGTCTTTCTTTGGGATCTTTAATGCTAAAATCTTCATAAGTTTTTTCTAAAGAATTTTTCATGGGAACTTGAAAAATTCCCCAACCGCCAGGTTTCATCACACGATAAAGTTCCGACATTGCTTTTTTGTCGTCTTCAATATGCTCTAAAACATGATTGCAAAAAACGACATCAAAACTTTCATTTTCAAAAGGTAAATTTAAAATATCGGCTTTCACATCTACTATCGGCGAAAATAAATCGGCTGTTAAATACTCCAGATTTTTCATCTTTCGAAACCGTTTGAAAAAAGATTGTTCCGGTGCCATGTGTAAAACTTTATAATTTTTTGTAAAAAAATCGGTTTCATTTTTTAAATAAAGCCACATTTGGCGGTGTCTTTCTAAACTTAAAGTTCCCGGTGACAGTGCATTTTCCCTTTGTTTTCCGTAACCATAAGGCAAAAATTTTCGGTAAGAATTACCGTCGATTGGATCTGTAAATTTATTTCCTTTAAAAAAAAGTACTATAAAAGGTCGAAAAATTACGCTCAAGGAAATTAACCAAGGTCGCGGGATTTTATTTAGTAGAAATTTGGCTATTTTTTTCAAAAGATTTTATTGATTTTATTTGATAAATCTGCTAGATAAAATTAAATTTTAAATTCCCACGATTTTAGAGCGTCGTTCTAAAAGTACAATATCACGCCATTTCCCGTTCATTTGTGCAATTTTTTCACGTCGGCCTACAGTTACAAATCCCAATTTATGATGAACTGAAACGCTTGCTTCATTTTCTGGAAAAATCCCGGATTGCAAAGTCCAGAATTCTTTTTCTTCGCTGTCTAAAATTAATTTTTGCAGCAACATTTGTCCGAGACCTTTTCCTTGTGCTTTTTCCGTTAAATAAATACTAACTTCCGCAACGCCACGAAAACAATCACGGTTACTAACAGGCTGAATGGCTGCCCAACCAACAATTTCATTATTTTCATCTTCCAAAATCCAGCGGCAAAGATTGAAATGTTTGGTGTCCCAAACTTCCCAAGTTGGTGGTTCATTGTCAAAAGTCGCGTTTTCAGAATCGATGCCTTCCTGAAAAATTTTTAAAACCACTTCCCCATCTTCGGGTTGCATTTCACGGATTTCGTAGTTCATTTAGAATGTTTTTTAAATCACAAAAGTAACGAAAGTTTTGTGGATTTTTTTATGATATTTTTTATTGAAAAAGGAACAGATTTAAGAAGCAAATTTGTCATTCCGTAGGAATCTAAGGCTCGTATATTCAAAAGGATTGACTAAAATTAATTTGATTCATAGTTTTAAACTCTTAAAAAAGTGAAAAAATTACCACAATTTTCGCAATAGTGATGGAAGCGGCATCCTTTTCTAAATTTTTTTGCAAAAAAAATTAGAAAAGATATAGCGGACAGCCCGGCTCTTATTTTTTTTTTACGAAGTGTGCTTGTTAAAAAAAATAAGAGATTGCCCTAAAAAACACATTCTTAGCCTTCCAACTCCTTCTTTAAAAACCTCGCTGTCAAAGATTTCTTAGACTTTGCAACTTGTTCCGGCGTTCCTTTGGCGATAATTTCACCACCATTTTTTCCACCTTCTGGACCAACGTCAATAATGTGATCGGCAAGTTTTATAACATCTAAATTATGCTCAATAATCACGAAAGAATTTCCCAATTCTACCAATTGATTGATGGCTTCCATTAAAACACGAACGTCCTCAAAATGCAGTCCAGTCGTTGGTTCATCTAAGATATAAAGCGTATTTCCTGTATTTCTTTTGGATAATTCTGTCGCGAGTTTTATACGTTGCGCTTCCCCACCGGAAAGCGTTGTGGATTGTTGACCAAGCGTGATGTAACCCAAACCGACGTCCTGCAAAGTCTTTACTTTAATGAAAATTTTGGGTATTGGCTGAAAAAATTCTACGGCTTCATCAATTGTCATTTCCAATACATCTGAAATGGATTTTCCTTTGTAGCGCACTTCCAAAGTTTCTCGGTTGAATCTTTTACCATGACAAGTTTCGCAATGCACATAAACATCGGGTAAAAAATTCATTTCAATAACCTTTAAACCGCCTCCTTGACAAGTTTCGCATCTTCCACCTTTTACGTTAAAGGAAAATCTTCCCGGTTTGTAACCGCGGATTTTACTTTCTGGTAATTCGGCAAAAAGATTTCGAATATCGGTAAACATTCCCGTGTAAGTCGCAGGATTTGAGCGTGGCGTTCTACCAATCGGACTTTGATCAACATCAACAATTTTGTCGATATTTTCAATGCCTTCAATTTTTTTATACGGCAATGGTTCTTTTACAGCGCGGTAAATATGCTGATTTAAAATTGGATAAAGTGTTCCATTAATTAAAGAAGATTTTCCACTTCCGGAAATTCCAGTTACCACAACCAATTTTCCCAAAGGAATTTCTAGGGTTACATTTTTTAAATTATTTCCTGTGGCGCCTTTTAAAACAATAGATTTTCCGTTGCCTTCTCTCCTATTTTCAGGAATTGGGATTTTTCTTTTTCCGTTAATGTAATCTGCGGTGATTGTGTCGGCTTTTAATAAATCTTCTGGTTTTCCTTGCCAAAAAATTTCGCCACCAAATTTTCCGGCGCGCGGACCGATGTCTAAAACTTCATCCGCTTCCAGAATCATGTCTTTATCGTGTTCTACAACAATCACCGAATTCCCGATATCACGCAAATTTTTCAGTGAAGCAATCAATCTTTCGTTATCTCTTTGGTGCAAACCAATGGAAGGTTCATCTAAAATATAGAGCACATTTACGAGTTGCGAACCGATTTGTGTTGCCAAACGAATTCTTTGAGATTCCCCACCAGAAAGCGTTCGTGAACTTCTGCTTAAACTTAAATATTCTAAACCAACATCTAAAAGAAACTGTAATCTTGTTCGGATTTCCTTTAAAATTTCGTGGGCAATAATTTTCTTATTCTTGCTAAATTTTCCTTCGATCTGAAGCAACCATTCCATTAATTCTGATAAAGGAAGCGCATTAATTTCGGCGATATTTTGTCCGTCAATTTTAAAACTTAAACTGGAAGCCATCAAACGCGTGCCGTGACAAACTGGGCAAACTTCTTCCGTGGTGAAATGGCGCTCAATTAAAACCGCGTCATAACTTTCTTTATCTTCCACCATTTCTTCCAAAATGGGGATTAAACCATCAAAATTGACTTTTATTTTTTTTGTAATTCCGGCGAGTTTTAAATCTTTGCTGATTTCTTTGTGACAGCCATTATAGATGTAATCTAAGGCTTCCGCAGGGATTTTATTAAAAGGCGTTGAAAGATCAAAACCAAAAATTTCAAGAATATTTTTAATTTGTGCAAGAATCCATTTATTAGATTTAATATCTTCAAGAGGCAATAATGCACCTTGATTAATGGATAATTTTGGATTTTCTACAAAATAATCGGTGTTAATTCTTTTCACCATTCCCAAACCTTTACAATTTGGGCAACTTCCTTTTGGCGAATTAAACGAGAACGTATTTGGTTCTGGCAAAGCCAAAGAATTTCCGGTATCGTCGTCCATTAAATTACGGGAAAAATACTGTAATTCCCCAGTTTCAAAATTCTGGATTCCTACCAAACCGTCGCCCATTTGCATAGCGGTTTTCAGAGATTTTTCCATTCTTAATTCTGAAGCGTTTTCACCGATAATCCAGCGGTCGATTACAATATCGATGTCGTGGGTTTTATAACGGTCAAGTTTTAAATCGTATTCAATATCTTGCAATTCCCCATCAATTCTAGCTTGTCCGTAACCTTTTTTTGCATATTGCACGAAAAGTTCGTGATAATGTCCTTTTCTGGAACGCACAACTGGCGCAAGTAAAAGCACTTTTTGGTCTTTATAATTTTCTTTAATGGTTTCCAAAATTTGCTCTTCCGTATAACTCACAAGTTTTCTACCAGAAGTTTGGGAATAAGCGTCGGAAACACGCGCAAAAAGCAAACGCAAATAATCGTAAAGTTCTGTCACTGTTCCAACTGTGGAACGCGGATTTTTATTGGTGGTTTTTTGCTCAATGGCAATTACAGGCGATAATCCATCAATTTTATCAACATCCGGACGTTCTAATCCACCTAAAAACTGACGCGCATAAGCCGAAAAAGTTTCGATATAACGTCTTTGTCCTTCTGCGAAAATAGTGTCAAAAGCCAAGGAAGATTTTCCACTGCCGGAAAGTCCGGTAATGACAACCAGTTCATTTCTCGGAATTTTAACGTCAATATTTTTTAAATTGTGTTCACGCGCACCGTAAACTTCTATATATTCTTTGCTATCGCTCATTTATTCTTTAGAATTTTTATTGCAAACATTCTAAAATCTGCAATCTTGCAAAAGTACGGAATTTTTAAGTTTAATAATAGTTTTGTGATGTTAAGAATCTATAAATATGAATTTAAAAATAGTTTAGTAAAAACATTAGAATCAACAAATTAAGAAGCATTATTACTTTTATCTATCATTCACTTATTCACCTTTTAAAAGCGATTTTCGTAAATTTGAACAAATAAAAAATTATTATGTTAAACTTTGAATATAAAAATCCGACTAAAATTATTTTCGGTAAAAACACAATCCCAAAATTAGCGGAAGAACTTCCAAAAGATGCTAAAATTTTAATGCTTTATGGCGGCGGAAGTATCAAAAAAAATGGAATTTATGATCAAGTGAAAGCGACGTTAAAAGATTTTGATGTAGAGGAATTTGGTGGCATTCCGGCAAATCCAGAATATGAAACTTTGATGGACGCTTTAAAAATTATTAATGAAAAAAATATTGATTTTCTTTTGGCAGTTGGCGGCGGTTCAGTAATTGACGGTACAAAATTTTTAGCCGCAGCCGCAAAATACGATGGTGAATCCTGGGATATTTTAAGCAAACCTGTAAGAATTTTAGAAGGAAAAGCACTCGAATTTGGAACCGTGCTTACTTTGCCGGCAACCGGTTCAGAAATGAATTCCGGTTTTGTGGTTTCCAGACGAGAAACGAAAGAAAAATTAGCAAGTGGCGGACCTGGATTATTCCCAACATTTTCAATTCTTGATCCGGAAGTTATCAAAAGTATTCCGAAAAAACAATTGGCAAATGGCGTGATGGACGCTTACACGCACGTTTTGGAACAATACATGACCTACCCGACTTCGGCAACTTTGCAAGACAGAATTTCTGAAAGTATTTTACAGACTTTGCAAGAAGTTTCTCAGCCTTTATTAAATGATGATTATAATTACGATACGGCAGGAAATTTCATGTGGTGCTGCACGATGGCTTTAAATGGTTTGATCCAAAAAGGTGTTCCGACAGATTGGGCAGTTCACGCGATTGGACATGAATTAACGGCAAATTTTGGAATCGATCATGCCAGAACTTTGGCCGTAATAGCGCCTTCACGCTATCGTTTTGCTTTTGAAGATAAAAAAGAAAAATTAGCACAATATGGCGAAAGAGTTTGGGGAATTACTGAAGGTTCAGTTGATGACAGAGCGGAAAAATCCATTAAAAAAATGGAAGAATTTTTCCACAGTTTAGGGATTGACACTAAACTTTCTGAATACACGAATGATTATGAAGGAATTTCTGAAAAGATTAAAAACACTTTTACGGAAAGAAACATGACTGGAATTGGTGAAAACAAAAACCTGACGCCAGAAAATGTGAAAGAAATCGTAGAAATGAGTTATTAATTCATTTTTAAATCAAAAAATCGCGGTAAAATTTTATCGCGATTTTTTGATTTATTAAAGTTATTTTTTACGTTTTGCTTTAGTCTTTGCTTGCCCTCTATTTGAAGGTTTTGTTTTTGGTGGATTTCTTTTTGTTGGTCCTCCCAAATTTATTTTTCTATTTTTCTCTTTCTTCTCGTGAAAAGCGCCGCCGCCTTCATACATTTTCACGGGCGCGATATCTTTCATAATTACTTCATCCTTTTCAGAAGCAATTTTTAGAGGATTTATCGCGACATTTTCAGGAAAATCTTGAAGTGTAATTTCCTTATTCATCAAAACTTCAATTTCTAGAAGTGATTTTTCTTCATTTTCAGTTACGAAAGAAATTGAAATTCCATTTTTATCGGCGCGACCAGTTCGCCCGATTCTGTGAATATATTGCTCAGGAATTTCGGAAATTTCGAAGTTAATAACGTGTGTAATATTTGAAATGTCCAGTCCACGCGCCATAATGTCCGTCGTAATAATCCCGCGTAAATCTTCATTTTCAAAATTCCGCATGGCGCGCAAACGATAATTTTGAGATTTATTTGAATGGATGACATCAAATTCGCCAGGAAATAATTCATCAATTTTGGTAAAAAGATAATCGGCGTGTTTTTTATTGTTGCAGAATATCAGAACTTTAGATAAATCTTCGTTGCTTTCTAATAAATTTGCGAGCAAGTTAATTTTAGTATTAAAATTCTGAACTTTATAGGCAATTTGCTCTATTTTTTCTAAAGGTGTTCCGGATTTTGCTAAAGAAATCTCGATTGGTCCGGCGAAATATTCTTCCAACATCGCATCTACGTTTTCCGTCATCGTCGCAGAAAAAAGAATATTTTGTCTTTTTTCCTTCATCATTTCGAAAATATGCGTGAGTTGCGGACGGAAACCTAAATTCAGCATTTCATCAAATTCATCGATGACCAACTGCTTCACTTCTTTTAAAGAAATCGCATTATCGATGGCTAAATCCATTATTCTTCCAGGTGTTCCAACTAAAATGTCGCAACCATCTTTAAATAATAATTTCTGTGTATTAATATTTTTTCCGCCATAAACGCCAATAATTCTTGCTGTAAGATTTTGCGCTAAATTTTCTAAAATTCCAGCCACTTGAACGACTAATTCACGGGTTGGAACTAAAACCAATACCGTTGGATTTCCGGTTTTATTGTATTTCCATTGTTTTAAAATTGGAAGTACATACGCCAAAGTTTTTCCGGTTCCGGTTTGTGCAATTCCCATCACATCTCTGCCAGAAAGAATGTGGCTGAAACTTTTTTTCTGAATTGGCGTTGGTTCAAACAAGTTGTCATCTGCTAAAACATCCAACACTTTTACAGGCAAATCAAAATCTGCAAACGTCTTTATTTCCATTTTGCAAAGATATATAATTGGTTTTATTATTTTAGAGTGTAAAATTTCTATTTTTCAACCTCCTTCTTGCTGATAATAATTTCAAAATTTCTATCGAATTAGATTTTAATATTCATTGTTTTTCGTATCTACATTGGTATAAAATCAGTTTAAATTATTATAAAAATGAATCTAAGGTTTATTTAAAATTACGTTTATCTTTGCAGTCCAAACACACACATTTGATTTTGCCAAACGGTAAATTAAGACTTTTAATGATGAAACTAAAAAACAAAATAATATTACTTATTTCTTTATTTTTTATTTTGGGATTACGATCTCAATCTAAAAATCTGGAATTTGACTCACTAATTAAGAAAAAATCTGAGGAAATGTTGTCTAAAAACATTCCTCGGAAAGACATTATTAAGTGGAACTTAGAAATGCTTGAAAAGGCTAAAAAAGAAAATTATAAAAAAGGAGAAATTTGGGCAAATATTAATTTAGGGATACAGTATTATAATCTGTCTAAACCAGACGTAAGTCTTAAATATTTGAATAAAGCTAAAGTTTTGGCAGATAAAATATCGGCAGACAACGAAACATATGCTAAGATATTTCAAGAGTTTTCACAGGTTTATTTTACTTTGGGGCTATATGATGTTAGTCTGAAATATAATTCTAAAGGGATCTATTATTGTAAAAAAGTAGAAAATTTAACTACTTCTAAAATTTTTTTAGAATACGCCTATCGTGTTCGGGCATTAACTCTAGATAATAATAAAAATGATTCTGCTTTATTTTATCTACAAAAAGCTTTAACTAATTTACCAGGCCCAAGTATATATTCTGATCTTGGAAGTTTTTACATAGGTCGCAATTTAGATTCTGCTAAAATATATTTAGGTAAGGCCGAGGTTTCATTTAAAAAAATAAAAAATGTTAAACGCTATGATTTTTCAGTATTATATTATCGTTACGCTAATTTGTATGTAAAGGAGAATAAAAATAGAGAAGCAATAAAATACTTAGAAAAATCTTTAGAACTAGCCTCAAATGGTAAAAACAGACAACATCTTTTAAATGTCTACAAACTCCTAGCAGAAACATACAATAAGATTGGTGATTTTAAGAAAGAAAGAAAAATGCTCGATGCATATAAAAATTTTAATGATTCTTATAAAGATGCACAGGCAAGAAGTGTGAATTTTACCATACAAAACCTTGAAAATAATCTAAATAAAGAAGAACAAAAATATAAGTATAAAATTATTCTTTATTCTATTATTTCTGTTTTTATAATGGGTTTACTATTTTATTTTGTTTTTAATAAAAAGAAAGATGAAGTTTTAGATCAGAAAGATAAAATTATACAGGAGCAAGAATTTAATTCTAAAAGACTTGAAAAGAAACTGATAGACGGAGTAGACGACCTATATGAGTCGGCGAAATCTAGAGATTCTAATTTCTACAATAAATTTCAAAAATTATATCCTAATTTTAACAATGACTTATTGGCAATCAACTCTAATTTACAAAATAAAGAATTGTTGATTTTGGCATACATCTATTTAAATTTTGAGACAAAGGAAATTGCAGATATTTTATTTCTTTCTCCGAAAACAGTACAAAATAAAAAGCATAGTATCAGGAAAAAGTTAAAAATTCCTTCAAAAGAAGATTTTTATATTTGGCTGCGTACATACATCAACTAAATTTTCTTTTAAAAACCTTTAAAAACAGCTGTAGATAACTCTGTAAATCAAACTATTATAAATTAGGGTAGATTTAGAGTATTATCATTTTTACTTTTAAACTTTAATTTTACTTTTTTTGTAGCATCGAACACAAACGATGGATGAATTGCAAGGTGATAAGGAATAGTTTTTTCAAACGAAAAGAAAATCTACTGTTCTGTTCCCTCATCTTGTAAATTAGTATAAATGAGTACTGATTTCAAAACTCTTTTTGTTCATTTTAGGAGAAATGCAAAAATAATGAAGATTAAAAAGAACAAGATAGGTAGGAAAATAAGCAGCCGCTTTGCTAGGATGCTTGTTTGTTTTATGATATTTTGTTTTGATTTAATAATTGCTCAGCAGCAGGCAACGCCTAGCAATTCAACATTTTATGATAAGAACAACTCAACTTTATCTGTAAGTGAAAATTATATTGAACTTGGAACTTTTATAAAAAAAGACCCAATAGCTGAGAATAAAACGAATGATGAGCACAAAAAATCATTTGAACAAGCAACAATTTATTTTGCAGAAGGCTCTTTTATATATGTTGCTAAAAATTCTTTAGATGCTAAAATAGTAAAAATAAAGCCTTTAAATAATCATGTTAAAACTGCAAAGGTTTTTACTAAGCAAAAGAAAAAACATGAAAAAATTGCTACTAAAAATACGATACAAAAAGCCAAAAAATCCGATTTATTTCTTAATTCTACAAAAAGCGCTTCTAATTTTTACAACAGTAAGCAATCAGAAATTATTGCTATATCAATATCTAGTTCTAATTACAGTTCCAAAAAATCTATTTCTACCGTAAATGGATTAACGACTAAAAGGATTTTTAAATTTTCTTTATCTAATCTCTATAATCAAAGATTAAATGCTTTAAAATCTTGGATGTTTTTAAAGCACTATTTTATTAGACCTCCTCCTCTAATTCTCTAAGATTCCTATTCAATTTTTTTAATTTTTCAATATTTAAAAATATTGAACAGGGTTTTTATGTCTTAAAAATTAAAAAATCTCATTTACTGATAAAACACAAACACTTAAAAAAAAAAATGAAAAAAAATACATTACTACTATTAATCTTAATTTCTACAACTGCTTTTGGCCAAGTAGGAATCAATACTGAAACTCCAAAAGCAACTTTAGATGTTGTTGCTACTCCTTTAGACGCAACCAAAATTGATGGATTTATAGCGCCAAGAATTTCAGGAAATGATTTGGCAAACAAAGATGCGCTTTATACATCTGCGCAAACGGGTGCTATTGTATATGCAACTGCGCCCGTAACTTCACCAACTACAAAAACTACAAATGTGACTTCTGCGGGATATTATTATTTTGATGGAGCGGTTTGGGTAAAAATGATACCTGCAGCCGTAACCGGTGATAATGGGCTTACTAAAACCGGAAATAATATTCAATTAGGAGGTACATTACTTAAAAATACAGAAATTACAACCGCTGGATTTAATACTTCTTTTTCTGGTGCAGGAAACGTGGGTATAGGAACCAATAATCCTACTGAAAAGTTAGATGTTAGCACAGGAAACGTGCGGGTAAGAACCATAAATACAAATATAGGAACAGCAACAACTGACAATATTGTAGTTGCAGATTCTAATGGTGTTTTGAAAACTATACCGAAACAAAATGCAGTAATATTTGGGGGAGATTTTGCAGATATTTCACCTAATTTTGTAGAAATCACTTCTTCTGGTGTTGCTGTAAGAAATACTATAAAAGAAGTGACTTTTACTGTAGATTATCCTTCTTTGGTAACTTTTGATTATCAGTTATCATACACTATTCGAGATATGGCTAATCTTAACGATGGCAAAACAAGAAGAATTGATTCTGAGTTACAATTTACTGCCGTTCCTTCTGGTTCTACAATTCCTATCAATACTTTTTTTGCAGCCACAGGAATTCCATTAGCTTTTAGTTCAGTAGATAGTAGTGTGGCCGGTCAATATTACTTTAATGGTTCGCAAACACTTAAGCTAATTCCAGGAAATTACACTATAAAATTAACAGGTGGGGTTTATAGTTCTATAATAGCCCCTTTCACTGTACGATTTGGTGAAACACCTTTAGATTTCTTAACAATAACTGCGCAAACTGTTCAATAAAATGAAAACTTAATAATCTATAAACATCAAGAATCACAAGAGATGCTTCTTGATGTTTGATTATTATTACAAACAGACAAACACAAATGAAAAAAAAATTTTTAGATCATATTGATAAAGAATTCATAGAGGAAAGTATGAAAATGGAAGATATTGATATTCTTTATACATCTGCAAAATCAAGAGATCCTAATTTTTATAATAAATTTCAAAATTTCTATCCCAACTTTTTTAAAAATCTCACAAAACTTAATGCAGACTTACAAAAAAATGAATTACATATTTTGGCATTTATTTATCTGAATTTTGAAACAAAAGAGATTGCAGAAATTCTATTTCTTTCTCCAAAAACAATACAAAATAAGAAGTATAATATTAGAAAAAAGTTAAATATTAAGTCAAAAGAAGATATATACATTTGGCTAAAAACCTTTTATCAATAATTTTAATCATTAATAATTTACAGCCTGAATTTTGTAACGTATTGGTTGATAGTATATTAAATTAAAGGGTAGATTTAGAGTATCTATTTTTTTTGTTAAATTATTAATATTCTTTCCCTTTGCACCCACAAACACAAAATGGTTAAGGAAATAAAAAACAAAGTAATCAGAAAAGATTACATCTGTACTTTGCAGATGATTTTCTGCTTTTCAATATTGTTTTCTACCAATTTATTTTGTCAACATTTAGCGAAAGATTCTATTATTGATAAGAAGAATAATAACTCTTCTAACGTCACGAAATTAGGAATATTTGTTTTACCGGGAGTTACTGTTTATAACGGTATAAAGGAAAAAGAGGAAGAAGAAAAATCTTCTATAACAAATAATTTGGATGTTTCTTCGAAAAAATCTGACTCAAAAGGGATTATTTATGTTAAAGATATTTCTATAGTCTATGCGCCGCAAAATGAATTATTTGCTAAGGTTGTTATAATACATCCAGAAGCAAAAAGAAACTCATTAGCAAGAAAAACAATTATAGAGAAAAGCACAAAGGATGACCTGCAGGATTTAAAAAATAAAATAAAACGAGGAATACCAGATCGCAATCTTTTAGTTGTTTACAAATCCGATTCGGAATCATCTAGTTTTAATGGCTGTAATACTTTAAAAAATATTGGAGTTTTTAGCCAAACTTTCTCAAAGGTTAAGAAATTTACTCGAGTATCTACTGAATATAAGTATCAAAATATTATTGATACTACTCTAAAGACTAATGTTCAAGATAGCGTTTATTTTCATACAATTACAGTTTATGAAAATTATTTTACCAGACCTCCTCCTCCTCTAATTCTATAATTTTTCACATTTCATTTTAATTTTTTTCAATATTTAGAAATATTGAACATGATTTTTATGTCTTAAAAATAAAAAAAATCTCAGTTAATTATAAAACACAAACACTTAAAAAAAAATTAAACAAATGATTTTTAAAAAAAAATTACAGCAAAACTTATTTTTGCTCATTCTATTTCTGAGCTTTAACGTCAATGCTCAAGTTACATGCGAAACTGGTACAGCTGCAATACCAAGATCTGGCACCACCATTTTGAATGGCGTAACAATCACAAGTTCATATACAGGTGATGTTACCAATTTTACGAATAGTGTTACAACTTGTAGTGGGAATGTAACTACATCTAACAACTCTCTGTACGTAGGACGTGGCAACCCAGCAACCCCTTTAGTCGCAAGCCCATGGAGCATTACACTAAATTTTGATAGGCCAGTAAATGATCTGGTATTCGTAATTGTAGGAACAGGTGCAGGAAATCTTCCAAATAATGAAAACTTTATTTTTAATTCAGATGGAGGATCGGTTTCTATTTCTGCAGGAGCTAACTGTTTCTCAACGATTAGCGGAAATCTAATTTTATCAGGAGCAAACGCGCCAGGGTCACCAAGTAATGGCGGTGGCGGAATATTTAAAATAACAGCGCCAAGTAATTATACTCAGTTAGTTATCAGTGGCAACGGAGGTCTAGCTGGTTCGGTAATAGGTTTATGTTCATCTTCAGTAATAAATTCTTGTGCCCCTTCAGCAGCCAATCCAGATTCAGATGGAGACGGAATTGCAGACGCCTGCGATTTAGATGATGATAATGATGGGATTTTAGATACAGTAGAAGGTTTTTGCGAAAGTCAAAGTGTCTATACTATGAATATAGCAGCATCTGTTGCTAATGCAAATATTAGTTTTGGGATTAATGGTGGTACTTTTAATATAGTATATACATTAACTTCAGGATCTGCTGTACCAGGACTAGGCAACAGTTTTAATGTTCCCTTTACCTATTCTGACTTAAATAATAGTGCCACAGGGGTAAATCATGTATGGCAAGTTGCTTATGATTTTTTTGGATCAATTGCTATAGTGCCTGACTCAAACTCTTTATATGCAGGACTTCCACCAAATAACACCAATACAAGCGAAGATGTTTCCGGATCTTCAAATACATTTAGCGACGGTAGATTTAGATATCTTCTTCAAACTTCAAGAATCGATCAATTGGGTAGTTTTACTACCACTTTTGGTAACTTGCCAGTTTTGAGCACCTCTTTGTCTTCTTATAGTAGTCAGACTAATTTAAGATTGTGGTCAACTCATAATTTGGAATATAATGCAAGTTTACCAACTCAATGGTTTAGTGGGTATTACGCTAGACCCTTAGATCAGAACACTTTAAGTACTCAAGATCCTAATATAGCACCATTAACTACTAATTATGGAGCAACGCACAACTGGATTTACACAGCATTTGATGCTCCTGGAGGTACAAATGCAATGAGCCAAGGAACAAGAGGTCTTATTCAAATATTACGAAATACAATTACATATTGCAATCATAGAGATACAGACGGCGATGGAATCCCAGATTATTTAGACTTAGATTCAGATAACGATGGTTGTCCGGATGCTATAGAAGGTGGCGCAAGTTTCACCTCTTCCGATTTGGTAAACTCTTCAATGTCTGGCGGTAATGTTGGAGCTACAAGTGGAAGTTACAACCAGCCTATCACTCAAAATCTTGGAAATTCAGTAAATACATCATCGACTTCTGCAAGTTATGGCGTGCCTACTGTTGCCGGTTCAGGACAGACGATTGGAACTTCACAAACGGCAAATCCAGTATTAGTTGCAGGAACTGCAAGTGCAAACCAAACCATAACTTCCGGAAGTACACCAGCAGCATTGTCACTAACAGGAGCTACTGGAACGATTCAATGGCAAGTTTCTACAGACAATATAACTTTCAGTAATATTTCCGGAGCAACAAATTCTACATATACTCCGGGGACATTGATAGCGACGAGATATTACAAAGCACTTGTTACAAGTTTGGGTGGTTGCACAACCTTAAGTAATACTGTAACAATTAACGTGGTTCCGCCGTTCGATTGTACAGATAAAATTTATAGTTTAAGTTCGGTTACTGGAGAAATAAGAGCGTTTAATAATTCAAATACTTCAGGTGCATTGGGAACAGTAATCAATACAACGCCCCATCCAACTGCACTTTCAGGTGCTCCTAATGGCCCAAATGCTTTAGGTTATAGTCCTGCTACAGGCAAGTTTTATTATGTTTTAAATCAAAACAATGGAAGCGGAAATACTTTTGTAAGCTATGATCCTAATACTAATATTTATCAGACCTTAGCAAGTACATCTGGTTACATTTATAGAGGTACCGTAACTAACGATGGATTAGGGTACTATGCCCTCACTTCTTCAAACGAATTGAAATATTATAACATAAGTAACAATACTTGGACAAGTATCACAAATTATTTCGTAGATCAAAACGGAAACGATCTAATTACGATTCTAAATACTTACAGTGGTGGAGATCTTGCAATAGACGGCAATGGTGATTTATGGATTTTGGCAGGCACTAATTTTTCACCTACCACAATTCTTTTCCGAGCAAAAGGCCCATTACCGAAGACAGATCTTGGAGCAGTTCCTATGGTATTAGAACAAATTACACAGCAGAATATAGGAAATGGACCTAGTGGAATTGCATTTAATTCTGCAGGAGAATTATTAATCACCAACAGTTCTAATTTATATAAAATGAATAACGATTTTTCCATTTCTTTAATTGGAAACTTATCACCTACCAATGGTGCGGGAGATTTGGCAAGTTGCGCTTTTCCTGCAAACCCACTTTCGTACGTATGTTATAAAGACCCAGTAAATAATGGAACAGGAACCGAAACCAAAATGGGAATTACTTTATTAAAAAGAGCCGGTACTGATAATCAGGATAATTGGCCTTTGTCAAGAAAATCAGGACATATTGCCTTAGAATCTAATAAGCAAGGTTTTGTAATTACAAGAATTGCAAAAGCAAATTTAGGTAATATTAATACTCCGCAAGAAGGAATGATGGTTTATGACACAACAGATAAATGCTTAAAAATTTATTCTGATGGTACTTGGGCATGTTTCAGTAAGGCTACATGCCAATAAAACTATTTTATTATAAATCCAAAAAATAAAAATAAATGAAAAAAATATCTTCAACAATTTGTTTGTTCATAGTATCTTTTTACCTTTCTCAAGTAATCGTAGGTGACGACATAGGAACAGCAAACGACAAAACATCTGTTTTATTAGAATTTTCCAAGCAAAACAAAGGCATTATACTTCCCTACGACAGAATTTTACCTGCCGGTTCTGGTTTGGCAGAAGGCACTATTCTTTTAGACGCGACCAATCCACTAGATGCAAAAGTAAAATACTACAACGGTTCTTGGCAAGACTTGAGTAGCGGCAATGGTGCAAACGTTAGTTCGTATCTATCATCTCAACCCGCTTCTGCTATAGAACAAACCACAAAAGGTGCAATTATTGGGTCAGATACATCACCTGTAAATGGCGTTTTAATATTAGAATCTACAGATAAAGCTATGGTTTTGCCGATGGTACAAAATACCGATGATATCACAGATCCTGCACCAGGAATGATGGTTTATATCAATAAAACAGGAGCTAAAAGGCTAGCAGTTTTCAACGGAGCTAAATGGACGTTTTGGAAGCCATAAGACATAAAAATTTTATTTAATATAATTTAATTGGAGATAAAATATTGATTTATTTTATCTCTTTTTAATTAAAAAGATGAAGAAAATCTAAATATTCAAGATTTTTTCAATAATCTTAACAAAAGAATAAAACTAATTAGCATGGAAATTCCAAAACACCAAAAAACAATAAAAGGAATCTTCCCTCTAATGAACGCACCTTCGCTATTCCAAAGAATTGCTGTTGCGATAATATTTGCAGATAAAATAAATGCTAAAATAAGATTTGTAACACTTTGTTTTATTAAAATATTGGTGTTTTTTAATTCTTCATTTTTTGTTTTAAAAGTGAGATTTCCCTCATTTAAATTAGATAAAACACTTCGAAATTCTAAGGGAATATTCTGAAGATTATTTTGAAATTCTGTTAATTTTTGAAGACCTTTTTCAATTAAATAACTTGGATTCAAACGCTGAAGCATTATTTTTGAAATATAAGGTTGTGCACTTTTGATCACGTCCATTTCTGGATTTAAAAGTCTTCCAACGCCTTCTATCAAAGTAACGCCTTTAAAAAGTAAAATAAAATAATCGGGCATAATGATTTTATTTTCAAACAAAATCGCCTGAAATTTTTCTATTAATATTTCTAATTTTATGTCTTTTAAAGAATTGGAATCCACCAAATTTAAGATTTCTAAGATTTGATTTTTTAATTTTTTCTCATCTTTAATCTCAAATTTTAACGCTACTTTTTTCAAATTAACAATCAATTGATCAACATTTTTTAAGACTAAATTGATAATTAAATCTTCTAAAAATTCACGATCTGACGGAAATATCATTCCTGTCGCGCCAAAATCAATGTAAACAATTTTTCCCTCTTCCGTCACCAAAATATTTCCAGCGTGCGGATCTGCGTGAAAAAAGCCATGTTCCAAAATCTGGGCTAAAAAAAGTTCTAAACATTGGTCAGCCAATTTTGAAGCACTTAAATTATATTTTTCAATAGAATCAAAATCTGTTATTTTAAAACCATCTATAAATTCTAAACAAAGAACATCGTTGTTTGATAAATTGGCGAAAACTTTAGGAACAATTGTACGCGAATCATTTTTAAAATTTTTTGCAAAACGTTCTATATTTTCACGCTCGTTCACAAAAGACAATTCCTGAAGAAGCGATTTTTCAAATGTATTGATGCCTTGCTCGAGGTTTAAATTCTCAGCAAATTCAAAATAATTGTTTAAAACTGAAACCAAATCTTTCATCAAAAGCAGATCGCCTTTGATCATTTTATCGATTTTTGGCCGCTTAACTTTTAAAATTACTTTCTCACCAGAAATTAAAGTTGCGGTATAAACTTGCGCAATAGAAGCCGATGCCAAAGGAATATTCGAAATTTCTAAAAAATTTTCGCTGTAATTTTCACCAAGATTTTCGGCTAAAACAGTTTCTAAATCCAGATTTTCCAGAACGACATTGTCTTGCAATTTTTGAAGTTCAAAGATTAATTCTTTCGGCAACAAATCTTCTCTTCCGGCGAAAGCTTGACCAAATTTCACAAAAGTTGGTCCCATTTCTTCCAAAGCCATTCTAATTCGCACAGAAACCGATTTATTGAAAACTTCATCCGCTACAATTTGTTCCTTATTTTGAAGATTCATACGCGCCAAAACGTCTTTAAAACCGTACTTTGAAAGCACAGAAATTAATTTTGCACTTCGCTTTAACTTTAAATGTTGTTTTTGTAGCAATTTATTGGAATTAGGATTTTAAATTTAGAAATAATTAAACTATAAAAATACAGAATTTAAATTTTAACAAATAGATTTTATTAGATTTTTAATTTTATAAATAAGATAATAAACAAACCATAAATTGAAAATTTTATGAAAATTTTAATAATAGAAATTGAAATATTTAACTACTTTCGCCTGCAATATTAAACAATTAGCAAAACCTTTATGAAGTTAATTTTATCAACTATTTCAGTTTTATCGCTGACATTATTCTCTGCACAAACTAAAATTTCTGACTCTATAAAGGAAAATAAAATTAACGAAATTACTTTAATTGCAAAAAAAGCAACCGTAGAAAGTAAAGCCGACAGAACTGTTTTTAATGTGGCGAACAGTTCAATTTTAGCAGGAAATACGAGTTGGGAAATTCTGCAAATGACGCCTTTGGTAAGCATTGACAATAATGACGTGATCAAAGCAGAAGGCGAAAATGTGACGGTTTACATAAATGACAGAAAATCAATCTTCACCGGAAAAGAATTAAAGGAATATTTAAAGACTATTCCAGCGGAAAATCTAATGAAAATTGAAGTAATCACAAGTCCGTCGTCAAGATACGAGACGTCTGGCGAAGTGATAAATATTGTTTTAAAAAAATTGACCAATGAAGGTATAAAAGGAAGTGTAACTGCTAATAATTCTCAGAATGCAAAAAATTCTCAATACTCAAATCTAAATATAAATTATCACAAAGGAAGTTTCACACAAAATTTCACGGGAAGTTATAGCGATAATACAAGGATTTCTAAAAACGAAAATGAGAATTTTTTTTATGCTAATAATTCGCTGACTAAGATTTCTACAGAAGGTACTGAAATTGGAAAATCGCCTTCATTTTCTTCTGCTTCTGAATTTGAACTTAATGATAAAAATACTTTAGGCTTAATTTTAGAATTTTATCAAAATAATCGGAATTCTTTTTCTAATGCTTTGGGAAATAATTATATAAATAATATTTTTCAAAATTCTTATGTTCAAAATCAAAACCTAAATGGTTACAATCAAAATCTTGGGAATAACTTATATTATAAATATTACGACAAAGAAAAAAATAAAATATTAGACCTAAACTTGGGTTTTAATTACGATTCTACGGTTGATACAAATGATCGTATTTTGATGAAAAGCAATAGCCAAATCCCTACTGGCAATAGAATTTTAGCCAATAATGAAAACCGAGAATATTATCTTAAAGCCGATTATTCCCAGAATATAGGGAAATCTGAAGATCATTTAGAATTTGGAGGAAAAATCGATTTTAGAAACAATGCAATTCCCTATGATTTTTTAAATCTAACTAACAATGCTTACGTTTTTGATGAAACGAGAAGCAATGATTTTCACTATCAAGAAAACTTAAATTCACTTTACATTAATTTTTCTAAAACCTATTTTAAAAAATTGGAAACAAGAGTTGGTTTGCGTTATGAGTACATTAATTTTAAAATTAGACAAATTGTTGGGAATATTGAGCGAAAAGATTCTTATGGAACATTCCTTCCAAATTTATTGTTAAAATATTCATTTTCTGATGATTACAATTTAAGCGCAACTTATAATCATAATTTATGGCGCCCTTGGTATTCGGAATTTAATCCGTTTTTATTACCAACTGATGATGGAACATTTTACCGCGGCAATATTAATCTTCAACCCAATCCGAGCGATAGAATTGGGCTGAAATTAGGTTTATTTAAAAAATATTTTATTTCAGCCAATTATTCTTTTACCAATCAAGATTATTGGGATACTTATTTGGTAGAAAACGGAAACACTATTTCGCAGCCCGTTAATTTTAATGGAAAATCTTTAAGATATTCCTTAAATCTTAACACCAATCAAACATTTTTTAAAAATAAATTAAATGTAAATTTTAATCTTGGTTTAAATTATATTGACGACAGTGATTTTAACAAGAAAAATAATTTGGATCGCAAAAGTTATATCACGAATATCAATGCATCTTCAAATCTTTCTTATACCAATTTATTTAATGAAAACATTAATGTGAATGCATTTTTTACCCTTTTCACTCCAAATAATGGAAATTCATTTTCTAATAAACCAAGTATATTTCACAATATTTCTGCAACCAAAATATTTAAAGATTTAGGACTTGAAGCAACATTAAGATTAGTAAATCCGTTTTCAAAACTGAAATTTGATAATACCACTTTCGCACCGATTGGAACTTTTAGAAATAAAGTAGTAGTTGACTATCACGGTTTCTCTTTCACTTTAGTAAAGCGTTTTGGTAACCAAAAAGTAAAAGATGTTTCTAAAACAGATGTTGAAAAAGAAAGCGGCGGCGCGAAATAAATTAAAAAAAAGCAGAGATTAAACGGCGTCAATCTCTGCTTTAAAATTATATTTATTTTATTTAATTAATGATTATTCCCACTCAATCGTAGCCGGTGGTTTGCTTGAAATATCGTAAGCAACGCGGTTTATACCACGAACTTCATTGATGATTCTACTGGAAATTAAGTCTAAAAAATCATAAGGTAATCGGCTCCAAGTTGCGGTCATAAAATCGATTGTATTTGCAGAACGAACAACTGCCGTGTATTCATAAGTGCGCTCATCGCCCATCACACCTACAGATTTTACGGGAAGTAAAACGACAAATGCCTGCGACACTTTTTCGTATAAATCATTTTTGTATAATTCTTCAATAAAAATATCATCGGCTTCTTGCAGAATTTTTACTTTTTCAGCGTCAACAGCGCCCAAAATTCTAATACCCAAACCTGGACCAGGAAATGGATGGCGGTAAACCAAATGATGCGGAATGCCCAGTTCCTCTCCTACTTTTCTTACTTCATCTTTAAATAATTCCCTTAAAGGTTCTAGTAACTCAAAGCCCATTTCTTCGGGTAAACCACCAACGTTGTGATGAGATTTTATTACTGCAGAAGGTCCTTTTACCGACTGACTTTCAATGACATCCGGATAAATTGTACCTTGCGCTAAAAATTTTGCGCCTTCTATTTTATGTGATTCTTCGTCAAAAACGGCAACAAATTCATTTCCGATTGCTTTTCTTTTGGCTTCTGGCTCGGACACGTTTTCAAGTTTTTTCATAAAACGTTCTGAAGCATCTATTAATTTGATATTCAAATCAAAATGCTCACCGTAATTTTTCATTACTTTTTTGTCTTCATCCTTGCGCAATAAGCCTGTATCAACGAAAATACAAGTCAATTGCTTTCCAATTGCGCGGTGAATTAAAACGGCTGCCACGGAAGAATCTACGCCGCCAGATAAACCTAAAATTACTTTTTGAGAACCCACTTTTTCTTTAATTTCGGCAATTGTTTTCTCAATATAATTAGTAAGAAACCAGTTTTTTTCGGCTTTGCAAATATTGAAAACAAAATTTGAAAGCATTTTGCCACCTTCTTCGGTGTGTGTTACTTCAGGATGAAATTGTATGCCGTAAATATTTTTTTCTAAATTACTGATGGCCGCAATAACACCAGATTTTGCATTAATGTCAAAGTTTTCTGGAACGGATTCTACTTCGTCAAAGTGGCTCATCCAGACAACAGAATTGTTAGAAACGCCTGCAAATAAAGGGCAGTTTTTTGTAATTTCTAATTCTGCTTTTCCGTATTCGCCTTTTGTACCACGAGAGACTTTTCCGCCAAACAAATGCGTGATCAACTGCATTCCGTAGCAAATTCCTAAAATTGGAATACCAGATTCTAATAATTCTTTTGAAACTAAATTAGCAGTTTCAGAATTTACTGAACTTGGTCCGCCGGAAAGTATAATTCCTGCAGGTTTTTTTTCTAAAATTTCTGAAAGTGGCGTGTTGAAGGGAATTATTTCTGAATAGACTTCCATCTCACGGATTCTTCTTCCAATGAGTTGGTTGTATTGTGAGCCGAAATCGAGGATTAATATGCCGTTTTGCATTTTTTGTTATTTGGTAGTAGGTTTTATTGGAAGTGCTTTTTAATATTTTTTTTCTTGTTAAAATCTAAAATTTCAAAAGAAAAACAACTTGTAACTAGCCCCGATGGAAGCGGCATCCCCGCCGCGGCGGGATATAGCGGACAGCGGGAAATAGCTACTAAAAAATAAAAAAAAGACGTGAAAAATCACGTCTTATATTTTAAAATTCGCCGATGTCTTGGCGGTAATAGGCATAATCAAAATGAATTGGCAATGCATCTGCGTAGACTTTTTTTCGAGCCTCTTCAAAGGAATCTGCGGTGGCCACCAAACTTAAAACACGGCCGCCTGTTGTTACAATTTTCTTGGCCTCCTGCGCAGCGCCGGCAAATAAAAGTGTGGAATGCTCTACTTTTTCAATACCTTTTATTTCAAAACCTGTTTCGTAATTTTGTGGATAACCGCCAGAACACATTACTAAACACAGGGCTTTTTTGTCGGAAAATTTTAGTTCAATGTCTTCGCCTTTTAAGCAAGATTCGATTGTATCTACTAAATTATTTTCTAAAAGTGCCATTAAAACTTGCGTTTCTGGATCACCAAGTCGCATATTATATTCTAGTAAGTAGCAACCGTCTTTGGTAACCATTAGGCCGAAAAAGATAAATCCTCTAAAGTTCAAATGTTTATTTTGCAATCCAACGATGGTTGGTTCTAAAATATTTTTTTCAAAATCTATTTGGTTTTCGGCCGTCCATTCTGGTGTTGGCGCTGCAGAACCCATTCCGCCAGTATTTGCACCTTTTTCACCATTGCCAGCTTTTTTGTAATCTTTTGCAGGAATGCATGGAAATAATTTTTTACCATTTGAAAAAGCGATGATCGAAACTTCATAGCCTTCTAAATATTCTTCAATAATCAACTGAATACCGGCATCTCCATAAATTCTGTCTATCATAAATTTGTGAATTGTAGAATTTGCTTCTAAAACATCTTCACAAATCACAACGCCTTTACCGCCTGCCAAACCACTTGCTTTTATTACCAAAGGATATGAATGGTCTTTCACGTAATCCATCGCATCGTGATAAGCATCAAAAACCCTTGCTTTTGCGGTTTTAATATTATAATCTTGCATGAACTTTTTAGAATAGGCTTTGCTTCCTTCTAGTTTTGCAGCGCGAGCGGTTGCCCCGAAAATTTGCAAATCATTTTTCCGAAATTCATCTACAATTCCGTTTACTAAAGGTGCTTCTGGGCCAACAATTGTTAAATCAATATTTTCTTTAATGGCCAAATTTCGAAGAGAAACAATGTCGCTTTCGTAATAATTTTGACCAAGATTATCTGTAGTTGCATTTCCTTGGGCAAAAAATATTTTAGAAATTCTTTTGTCTTGCTTTAATTTTACGCCTAAAGCAGATTCTCGAGCGCCGTTTCCAACGATTAATATTTTCATATAATTATATTCTTTTTATGGTTACAAATTTAGGCTTTTGATGGGTTTTTTTCAAATTAAAAAAGGAAAAATTTAGATTTTAAAATAATAATTTCAATAAATTTTACCATTAAGATTTGTTGGGGGATAAAGATTATTAAGTTTTGTGGAAAATAAATTTTCATCAATGGAAAAAATGGCGCATTCCTGTAAATAACATTGGAATATGCTGTTCGTTTGCAGCGGCGATAGATTCTGAATCTTTCATGGAACCTCCTGGCTGAATAATGGCAGTAATTCCTTCTTTTGCGCAAAAATCTACTACATCACGAAACGGAAAAAATGCATCTGAAGCCAAAACCAACTCGCCAGAAAATTTTTCTTTCGCTCTGGAAATTGCTTGTTCTGTTGCCCAAATTCGGTTGACTTGTCCACCGCCAATTCCCAAGGCTTGAGTTCCGTTTGACACAACGATGGCATTTGATTTTACATATTTCACGATTCTCTGGCTAAAAAGAAGTGCCTGTTTTTGCGTTTCACTTGGCTGTATTTCTGTGACGCATTCAATATTTTCCGAAAATTGATTATCCGCAGATTGCACAAGCATTCCTCCATCGATTTTCACCCAAGTTTGCTTGTCTGATACAGGATTTTTAATTTTAATAATCCGAAGATTTTTTTTCTTTTTTAAAATTTCTAACGCTTCTTCTTCGAAGTCTGTTGCGGCAACAATTTCTAAAAATGTTTTATTTAATTCTTCAGCGGTTTCTGCATTGACTTTAAAATTCATACCAACAATTCCACCGAAAATAGACATTGGATCGCATTCAAAGGCTTTTTTGTAAGTTTCTAATTCCGAGTTTCCAACGGCAACGCCGCAAGGTGTGGAATGTTTTACGGCGCAACAAACCATTTCATTTTTAAATTCATTTACTACTTTCCAGCACAAATCTAAATCACGTAAATTATTGAATGACAATTCTTTACCGCCTAAAATTTCGAAATCTTTCATCGCACCACCTTCAACTGTTGAAACGTAATATGCAGCGTTTTGGTGTGGGTTTTCGCCATATCTTAAATCAGATACTTTCTTGAAAGACGCTTCTAAATAATCTGGAAATTCTGAATCTAAAAGCATTTTTGAAATTGCAGCGTCATAAGCAGATGTCAAATTAAATACTTTTCCAGCTAATTTTTTTCTTGTTTCAAAGGAAATTTCGCCGGCTTCCATTTCTTTTTGAACTAATTCGTAATCTTTCACATCCGTTAAAACTGCAACATCTTTGAAATTTTTCGCCGCGGAACGTAACATGGATGGTCCGCCAATATCTATAAATTCTATTTTTTCCGCTAATGATTTTTCACTTCCGGCATTTTCAAAGAAAGGGTAAAGATTAACAATTACCATATCGATTAATCCGATTTCGTGGTTTTGAACAGTTTTCATATGTTCAGGATTTTCTCTTAAAGCCAATAAACCGCCGTGAATTTTTGGATGCAAAGTTTTTACGCGACCGTCTAACATTTCTGGGAAATTGGTGATTTCATCAATTTGAATCGGATTTAAACCCGCGTCTTTTAAATGTTTAAAAGTTCCGCCAGTTGAAACGATTTCATAGTTTTTGCTTTCTAAAAATTTTGCAAATTCTACAAGATTGCTTTTGTCTGAAACGGAAATTAAAACTCTTTTTTTCATAATTAATCTATAAAATTTATAATTTTTTTAATTGCTTCTGGAAAAATTTCATACTCAATTTTATGAACTTTTTCGGCTAAAGTTTCCGCGGTTTCGTTTTCTGAAATTTGTACTGATTTTTGCAAAATAATATTCCCTGCGTCAATTTCTTCCGTTACGAAATGAACTGAAGCGCCACTTTCAGTTTCTTTATTTTTTAATACTGCTTCGTGAACGTGATTTCCCCACATTCCTTTTCCGCCAAATTTTGGTAAAAGCGATGGATGAATATTAATAATTGGTATGGAAATTTCCTTGAAAAAACTTTCATTTAAAATAGAAAGAAATCCCGCCAAAATGATTAAATCTGTATTTTCTGGAATGGCATTAACCAAATCTTCTGTGAAAGTTTTTCCTCGTTTTATCAAAATTGAATTTAAACCCAAATTTTCAGCGCGTAGTAAACCATAACAGTCACGGTCTGCAATCACTAAATTTATTTTTGCATTTTGAATTTCACCTCGCGAAATACATTCTGCAATATTTTGAAGATTAGTACCAGAACCAGATAGTAAAATGCAAATATTTTTCATTAAAAATTATTAGTTTAAAATAATTTTCTCATTATTTTTAACAATTTCACCAATGATGTAAGTTTCAGGTAAAATTTCTAATACTTGTTTTGCTAAACTTTCGTCAACAACTACGACCATTCCGACGCCCATATTGAAGGTTCCAAACATTTCGAGACGTTCAATATTTCCTCTCTTTTTGCATTCCAGCATAATTTCTGGAATTTTAATTTTATTGATTTCAATTTTTGCACATAAACCTTCAGGAATAATTCTTGGGATATTTTCGATAATTCCGCCACCTGTGATGTGGGCAATTCCATTAATTTCAACTTTTTCAGTTAATTTTTTAATGTCTTGATAATATAATTTGGTTGGAACTAAAAGTGTTTCATATAAGGGTTTTCCCGCGAAATTTTCATTAAAATCAGGGAAAATTTTTCTTACTAATGAAAATCCATTTGAATGAAAACCAGAACTTGGTAAGCAAATAATGACATCGCCAGATTTGATTTTAGAACCATCAATGATGTTTTCTTTTTCTACAATACCAACACAAAATCCAGCCACATCATAGTCGCCATCTTTATACATTCCGGGCATTTCTGCAGTTTCTCCACCAATTAATGCACATTCATTGTCTTTGCAGGCTTTTACCATTCCTAAAACAATTTCCGCAGCAACGTTAGAATCTAATTTGCCGCAAGCCAAATAATCTAAAAAAAACAAGGGTTTTGCGCCGTGACAAACGATGTCATTGGCGCACATTGCGAAACAGTCAATCCCGATAGAATCGTAATTTTTGGTATCTAATGCAATTTTGAGTTTTGTTCCTACTCCATCCGTTCCGCTTACCAGAACAGGATTTTTGTAATTTCCGATTTCATAAAAAGCACCAAAACTGCCTAAATTATTAAGTACATTTTTATTGTGCGTTTCAGCTACGGCAGATTTTATTTTATCGACGGTTTTATAACCTTCTTCCTTATCTACTCCGGCGGACTTGTATGTGTTGCTCATGTTTTATATATTTTGAATTCGCCAAAGGCAAATTTCTGCACTTATTTTAATTAAAAAAGCCGACACTTTTAGGCGTCGGCTTTTTATTTTATATTTTTTCGGTGGAAATTTCTTCTTTTTTTAAAGAATTTCGGTGCTGCTTATTTAAAAAATTTAATAACAAAACTTTGTTTTTTATTTTGAACAAAAGTAAGAATATTTTACACAACCAAAAAATATTTTTTTAAACTGCTAATTCATTTTTAATTTTTTCAACCTTTGCTTTCAGTTCCACCGCTTTATCCTCGTTAATGATTTCACCGGTTTCTGAATTGAAAAACTCAAAGAAAAAGGGCAAAGAAAATATATCAATCACTTTTGCACCATTAAAAGGAAGTCTATTTGCAGCAATATTTAAAACAGTAGATCCTCCCATTTTTCCAGGAGAAGTAGCCATTAAAAATGTAGGTTTATCTCCAAAATGATGTCTTCCTGGAATTCTTGAAACCCAATCAAAAATATTTTTGAAGGCTGTAGAATATGCGCCATTGTGTTCTGCGAGGGAAATTAATAGCAGATCTGATTCGTCAATTTTTTCTGCAAAATCATAGGCTAATTTTGGGATTCCGGTGGTTTTTTCTCTTTCGTTTTTGTAGATTGGCATTTCAAAATCGTTAAGATCGAGAATTTCCACATTGTCGTTATTAAAAGACTTAGCAACACTTGTTACTAATTTTTTGTTGATGGATTCTTCGGAATTACTTCCGGCAAATGCGAGTATTTTCATAAAAATATTTTTTTTAAATGTTGTTAAACTAAAGTTTTAAATTGCCATTGGTACTTCTATTAAGAGAATTTCAGCATTTTCTTCGGCTTCAATTTCGAAATCCTGAACCTCCCAAATCCCTAAAGCATCTCTGCTATTTAAAGTTTGGCCATTAATATTTGCACTGCCCGAAATTACGAAAATATAAACGCCATTTTCTTCTTTATGTAGGTTATATTTGCGAGTTGTTTTTTGCGTCGTTTTTAAAATATTAAACCAAGAATTTTGCTGAATCCAAACTCCTTCGTCGGTTTTACTGGGTGAAATAATTTGCTGAAACTCATTTGATTTAGAAAAATCCGAAATTTTAAACTGGTCGTATCTTGGCTCTACATTTAATTTATTTGGATTTATCCAAATCTGAAAAAAAGACACCGGATGTTCTTTGCTTCCATTAAATTCTGAATGTTGAATTCCTGTTCCTGCACTCATTATTTGGATTTCTCCGCTTTTAATCGAGCCAGAATTCCCCATAGAATCTTTATGATGAAGTTCACCAGCCATCGGAATTGTGATAATTTCCATATTAGCGTGCGAGTGCATTCCGAAGCCCATTCCCGGTGCAACAAAATCATCATTTAAAACACGAAGTGCTCCAAAATTCATTTTTTTTGGATCGTGAAAATTAGCAAATGAAAAACTGTGTTTTGTTTTTAGCCAACCGTGATTTTGTCCACCTCTGCTTTCTGCTCTATGATAAATAGATTTCATAGTATAATATTGTTGTATAAAATTAAATTATTTTTAGAATACAAAAATATAATAAATAAATATACTTTCCATTAACATAAGGTAAGAAATCTTTCAAAATAAAGAATTGAAGCAATGAGAATTTATTAAAAAAAGTCAAATTTGCTAAAAAATTAAATCATATATTTTAATTTTATAGCAAAAAAGTACTACGAACTTTTAACTATCAACGAATTAGAAAAGGTTAGAAATTTATCAAAAAAAATCCGTCTCGGTTAACTTCGAGACGGATTTTAAGTTAAAATGAATTTTTAAAAATGAATTTGCTCAATTTCTTGTTCTAATTCTTGACCTGTTTCACTTTCGTCATTTTTAATTAAAAACATTGTAATTGCCGCAGCAATTAGCATACAAACGCCTCCAACAACAACGTAATCCATAGCCATATTTCCAAAGAAATTTTTGACAATCGGGCCACCAAAAATGCCATTTACAATTTGAGGAATTACAATAAAGAAATTAAAAATCCCCATGTAAACGCCCATTTTGCCCGTTGGGATTGCGTCAATCAGCATTGCATACGGCATTGCTAAAATACTTGCCCAAGCAAAACCAAGACCGACCATTGAGATCCAGAGCATCCCAGAATCTTTAATAAAAAACATTGAAATTAAACCTAAACCACCGCAAAATAAAGCTAAAGCATGGGTTTGTTTTTTACCAATTAGTTTCGCAATTGGTGTTAATAAAAATGCAAAAGGAATTGCAAATAAATTATAAAGCCCGAATAAATGTCCGGTTAAATTTCCGGCGTCGTTAAAAGCAGAAGAATGCGTATCTTCTGGTGAAAGTCCGAAAGTATGAGTTGCTAAAGCAGTTGTGGTGAAAACCCACATCGTAAAAAGTGCAAACCAAGAGAAGAATTGCACGAGACCTAATTTTTTCATTAAAGAAGGAATTTTAGCAAAATCTGCAAACATTTCAGAAAATTTTGAAGGCTCTGCAACGCTTTCATCACCAGCAAATTCTGCAAATTCTTTAGGTGAATATTCTCTGGTTGTAAAAATCGTATAAAGAATTGAAATCATTAAAACTCCGGCGCCAATATAGAAAGCGTAAATAACATTTTCGGCTACAAAACCATCTGGTGCAACATTAGAAATTTTTATATTTAACAACCAATTGGGAATATTAAAATGAAGTCTACTTTCACTACAAAAATTATTTAACAAAATCATAGAATTATTAAAATTCGCCAACCAATTCGGCATTTCTGAACCGATTACGGCACCAATTCCTATTAAAATAGTTTGCACGGAAAAACCAATTGTTCCCTGATGTTTTGGTAACATATCACCAACTAAAGCGCGAAAAGGTTCCATCGCAATATTAACGGAAAAATCCATCATCGCTAGAAAAATAACCGCCAAAAGTAAAACACTTGCACCAATCATGGCATTTACAGAAGCCGCATTTGGAAGAAAAACCAAGCCAATTGCACAAAGAATGGCACCAATTAAAAAATAAGGTTTTCTTCGCCCAAGTGGACTCCAAGTGTTGTCTCCCATGTGGCCAATAATCGGTTGAACAATTAAACCTGTAACTGGCGCAACTAACCAAAACCAAGATAATTGATCGACATTTGCACCTAAATTTGCAAGAATTCTACTTGCATTTCCGTTTTGAAGTCCGAATGCCATCTGAATACCCATAAAACCCATACTCATATTAATGATTTGAGGTATGGTGAGATTTGGTTTTATTTTTTTAGTAAAACCTGTATTAGTTTGATTTGATATCATTTTTGTGATTTTAATTTTTGAATTAATTGGTCTTCTATTGGTGATTTCAGTTTAGTAACTTCGTTCGAAATATCATTTGGAATGGTCATTGAAAGTACATATTGCCTGATTTTCCAAGTGCCATTTATTTTTTCTAAAACGCCTGAACCACGGCAAATTTTCATTTGGGTGTTTAAAAGTTCATCAAACCAAGCCAATTTTCCGTCGCTGCTAAAAGTGATGTTTCTTTTTAAAGATGTGAAATCCCAAGTTTTTTTTGATTTAAAAAAAGGTTCAGCCCAGGTCATAAATTCTTTTTTATTCCAAACTTCGGTTGCGTCTGTCCCAATAAAAGTTGAATTTTCCGCAAAAAGATTAAAATAACCGTTAAAATCAGCCTTTGCAGCAAACAAGTTCAAATCATCTAATGTTTTACTAATCTTAATGGTTTCATTTTCAGAATTAAATTTTTGCTGTTGCGCAGCCATTTTCTGAAGTGAAAGTAAAATAATAAATAGACTAAAAATTAAAGTAGTTTTTTTCATTAAAAAAATTTATTAAAAATAATGAATTTATTTGAAATTTATGAGAAAACATTAAATATTTGAAACATTAAGGTTATAAAAGTACTTTGATGTTTTCACTTTTTGAACTTTGCCAAAGTAAGTTCTCTCTTCTAAAAACTTTGGCAAAGTATAACCACGCTTCTAAAAACTTTGCCAAAGTAAGTTATCTCTTCTACAAACTTTGGCAAAGTATAATCACGCTTCTAAATACTTTTGCAAAGTGTTAAGAAATAAGTTACTTGCTTTCTATTTTAGTTCTAATATTAATGAAGATTTTGCGGGAATTTTTAAGTCTTTATTTAAGTCAAAATGCTGTTCTGAAATCACATCTTTAGCGTGGGAATAGTTTTGAAGGGATTCAGCAAAACGGTTTAATTTTAAAGTTTGGTCTTTTTCATCATTATTTATAACGACCATTACACTTTCCTTTTCATTGTATCTGAAATAGACGTAAACATTGTTTTCGGGGACGTAATGTTTGGTTTTGCCGGTATGAATGACGTTTTTATTTTTGCGCCAGTTCAATAATTTTGAAGTATAATCGTAGTATTCTTTTTGAGTTGGGGTTTGTGTTTTTAGGTTAAATGCATTTTGAGAATCCGATTTCCAACCGCCCGGAAAATCTCGCCGAATGTCTGCATCGCCCAATTTGTCTTTATTTCCACGCATTCCTATTTCTGAACCATAGTAAATTTCAGGAATTCCGCGGACTGTCATTATTAAAGATAAACCCATTTTATAGTACCGAATATCACCATCAAAAATTTCATTCCAACGCATTGTATCATGGTTTTCGAAAAAAACAAGCATATTATTTACATCAGGGAAAAGAAAATCATTTGCAAAAGAATTGTATAATTTTATCATTCCTTGGTCCCAACTTTCTTTTTCTTTAAACGCCGCAGGCATTGCTGAAAACAAGGTAAAATCCATCACTGAAGGTAAATTAGAATTATAATTTTCAATTGCTGCTACTTTTGAATCTTTCTGCCAAAATGAAATTGTTGCGGGCGTGTAAACCCAAGTTTCTCCCACAATATTGAAATTAGGATATTCGTCTGTGATAGATTTTGCCCATTTTGCCATTGCTTCTTTGTCGTTATAGGGATAAGTATCAACGCGCAAGCCGTCTAAATCTGCATATTCTATCCACCAAATGGCATTTTGAGTGAGATAATTTAAAACTAAAGGATTAGATTGATTCAAATCTGGCATTGAATTATCAAACCAACCATCGAGGGCTAATTTTTTATCAATTTCTGAAGCATTTGTGTCGGTTTGTGTGCTTGTTCTATAATTTGAACGTTTGAAACCGTCTTTTCCTTCGCCATCTGCAAAGTGATGAATCCAATCTTTTGAAGGTAAATCCTGAATCAACCAATCGGAAATTCCCCAATGATTGGTAACAACATCCTGAATTAATTTCATGTTTTTTGATTTCAAATCGGCAGATAATTTTTTATAATCTTCATTGGTGCCGTATCTGCCATCAATTTTATATAAATCTGTTTGCGCATAACCATGGTAAGTGGTTTGTTTTTCATTATCCTGATTTACTGGTGTAAGCCAAACTGCGGTAACACCTAAATTTTTTAAATAATCTAAATGATCGATTACGCCTTGCAAATCGCCGCCGTGCCTGCCGCTTGGTAAATTTCTGTTGGCTTTTTCTATAAGATCTGGTTGAGAATCATTGCTTGGATTGCCGTTTGCAAATCTATCGGGCATTATTAAATAAATAACATCGGAAGAAGTGTAAGATTTTCTTTCGGCGGAATTGGGTTTTCTGTTTTTTAATTCATAGTTATAGGTGGCGATATTTTTCTTGCCATCCAGAACATTGATATTAAAATCTGCTGATTTTATTTCGGCTGTATTTAAAGTTAAAAATACATAGTTTGGATTTTCAACTTTGGTTAATTTTTCAATTTTTACGCCGTCTGAAAGTTCTATGTTTTTTGTAGCAATGTCTTTACCATAAAGTAAAATCTGCAATTCTGGATTGTGCATATTGTGCCACCAAAAAGGTGGTTCTACTCTATCTAAAGTTTTTTGAGCGTTTAAAATATAGACGAAAAAAATAAAGAATAGGGGTAATTTTTTCATAATTTTTCTTTTAGAAACCTCATAGGTTTTTAAAACCTATGAGGTTTGATAAATTATTTTACTGGTTTCACAGAAATGGCGTAACCACCGCTTCTTACAAGGTGCATTGGCAATTTTGTTTTGCTGGTAATTATTTTTTTATAAATGTGATAAGATTGAGGATTGTTGATATAATCTGCATCTTTTCCATCTTCGTAAACTGTTGCTTCGTATTTTCTGTTAGGATCTAAAAATGAAAAATCTACAGTATAATCTCTTGCGTTTTCATCGGTAATTCCACCTACGAACCAATTGTCTGTTCCTTTTGCTTTTCTTGCAGTGTGGATATAATCGCCTGGTTCTGCGGCCAAAATTTTGGTGTCATCCCAATCTAAAGCGACGTCTTTTATGAACTGAAAAGCATCCATGTGTTTTTCATAATTTTCTGGTAAATCTGCTGCCATTTGAAGCGGAGAGTACATTACAACGTACAAAGCCAATTGTTTTGCTAAAGTGGTTTTAACAAATCTTTTGTCGCCAGGAAAATAATAGTTTAATTGTGTTTGGAAAATTCCGGGTGTGTAATCCATTGGTCCGCCCATGTATCTTGTGAAAGGTAAAATGGTTTGGTGATCTGGATTATTTCCGCCAAATGCTTCAAATTCTGTTCCTCGAGCGGCTTCTGCGGCAATCCAATTGGGATAAGTTCGGTTTAAACCTGTTGGGCGAATGGATTCATGAGAATCTACCATAATGTGGTGTTCTGCTGCTAAATCTACAATTCTTTGGTAATGATTAATCATCCATTGTGAAAAATGGTGTTCGCCACGTGGAATAATATTTCCTACATACCCGGTTTTTACGGCATCGTAACCGTATTTATTCATTAAATCGAACGCTTTTGGTGCCCATCTTTCGTAATTGGTTGCAGAGCCAGAAGTTTCGTGGTGCATGATTAATTTGATGCCTTTTGAATGGGCGTAATCGTTCAACATTGGCAAATCGAAATCTGGATATGGCGTGATAAAATCGAAAACAAATTCTTTGCTATGGCCAAACCAATCTTCCCAACCAATATTCCAACCTTCAATTAGCAAAGCATCAAAGCCATTTGCAGCGGCAAAATCTATATATTTTTTTACTTTTTCGTTGTTGGCAGCATGTTTTCCGTTTGGTGTTAATTTTGAAAAATCTGTAATGCCAATATGAACATTATCTGCGGTAGAATAAGCCCATTGTGATTTTCCGATAATCATTTCCCACCAAACGCCCATAAATTTTGTAGGGTGAATCCAAGAAGTGTCTTTGTATTTTGTGGGTTCGTTTAGATTAAAAATCATTTTTGAGGCTAAAATATTTTCGGCTTTTGGAGAAACTATAATTGTACGCCATGGTGAAACTGCGGGCGTCTGAATATAGCCTTTCGCACCTTGCGCATCTGGTGTAAGATGTGTTTTAAAACTGAAATTTTTTGCATCTACATCTAAATTTGCCGCTGAATAATTAATTAATGCCGCTTCCGAAAGGTTAATATAAAGTGGTTCTTTTCCTTCTTTTTTCAGCATTAAAGGCATTTGAACAGCATTTTTTATTAAAGTTTGGGAGGCATTTCCATCATAACTTGTAGGCCAAAGTTTTGGTATTTCTGATATATTTGAAGTCTGAGTTTGGTATTCCTCAGAATCGTAATCTCCTGCGAGCCACCAAGCTTTCATGTCGGTCGGAAAATTAATTTCTGAATCTTCTTCTTTTATGACGAAATAATTTAAGTTTTTTTGTTGCGGAAATTCATATCTAAAGCCTAAACCATCATTAAATAGGCGAAATTTTATAATAATATATCGATCATTTGATGGTTGAGTAAGTGTTACTGCTAGTTCATTATAATTATTAATATAATTTTTTTTCTCACCTAAAACGGGTTGCCAAGTTTCATTTTTAGAATCTGTTTTTTCGGCGGTTTTTACGAAGCCATCATTTAAGTTTTTACCTTGGTTTTCCTTGCTGTCAATCTCGGAGGCAAATTTAATATCTCCATCTTTTAACAGTCTCAAGCCTAATTTTGAGTCTTCAACAACGGTTTTTCCTAGGTAAGATAAATTGTAATAGGGAACGCCATTTTTTAAACTAAAATCCATCTGAAATTTTCCATCAGGAGATTTTAAAGTTTGGGCATTAAATAAAGAAGTTGCAATTAAAAAAATAAGTGCAAAAAGCCAGAATTTTTTCATAATAAATTTAATAATATTTAAAATTAAAAAAACTGCTGCTATAAAGCAACAGTTTTGAAATTTAATTTGATCCAAAAACTACAATTTAGTTTTCGTCCATGTTTGGTTTACAAAATCACAAGAAATTTTATAAGTACCTGGATCTGTGATTGGAATATTTGCACCTCCAGGCTCTAAACTGCCATTATTTCCATCATCACCAAAGTTGGTGTCCCAACCATCGTTTAAACGGAATTTAATATCGCCAGCCACTAGTGCTATTGTAATTTCCCACATTCCTGTTGTATCATTCCAAACCATATTTGTATCTGGATCGTTCCAGCCATTTGGTGTAGCTGAACCTATAATACCCCAAGAATAAGGCGCTAAAGTGTATGTCATAGCGTTTAAATCTACCGTTAATTTCTGCGTACCAGCATTTGGTGCTTTCAAATTATCGCCACCATTGTAAGTAATATTATTACCGCCAGTAGAGCCATAACTATTATCCCAGTTTCTTAGTGGAGTGATTTTAAATTCAGAGTTTGGATCTGTGAAATTAATATATCCAATATAAATACCATTACTTGTAGCAGACGTTAAAGTGTTTGCTGTTGGTGGATTCCAACCTTGATATGCACCTGGCGCATAAAGGTAAGATACTAATGCATAAGGCGTAACTGTTAGTTTCAACACTGATGAGTAAACAGGCGCAGGTAACTCTGTTGCAGAGCCGTCTAAAGAATATACTGTTGATTTTACTCTCGCTTCTACATCTGTAGCTGAACCATCCAAAGGAAGGCCTAAACCAAGCATAATTGCATTAAAATCTTGAACGTTGTAGGAAATTTTATTTACATCTTTTCCAAGATCTACGTTTTTAGGATTTGCAAAATTAGTCCCTTTTACAGCCAATTGCAGTTGGTTGTTGTATGCAATTTTTGTGTTTGCACTTGGATTAGTCCAACTAAATGCTACAGCTTCATTTGCAGCATTGTCTTTCGATAAAACTATTGCAGATTTACTGCTCGTTAAAGAACTTGGCGTGGTAGAAGTTAACACCGCCATATCTTCATTTTTTGTGCAGGAGAATAGTAAAAAACTAATCAATGCAGCAAAACTTAATTTTAAAAAATTTTTCATTATAAATATTAGATTAATGATTAGTAACCTGGGTTTTGTACCAAGTTTGGATTTGCAATAATATCTTTAGCAGGAATTGGCATTAGATTTCTAAAATCTTCTACAGCTTTTCCTTCTTTTACTCCTCCTTTCCAAGGCCATAAATAAGCGCCTGTAGTAAATTTTCCAAAACGTATAAGATCTGTTCTTCTAGTAAGTTCCCAGCTTAGTTCTCTTGATCTTTCATCTAAAATAAAATCTAGATTAATTGAAGAAACGTCGCCAGAAGTATTTCCATAGGCTCTTTCTCTTAAAGCATTTACATAGCCTACTGCAGTTGCCATATCTCCACCTGTGCCACCACGTAAAACGGCTTCAGCATACATTAAGTAGATATCTGCAAGTCTATAAATTGGCATATCTGCATCTACAAAGTTGCCAGAATTATCAGAACCTGCAGCGCCTGTACTTGTTACATTTTTATATTTAATAAATGCGTAACCGTCAGTAAATGATCCTAAATCGTTAATTTCTTTACTTTGTCCATCTGTATAAAAATTTCCTCTTTTATCTGCTCCATTTGCTGGGAATTTATCTACGAAAGCTTGAGTAGTTCTAAGGCCACCCCAACCTCCATTTACACCAAATTGCGATGCAGGCATGCTACCACCTATTGCGGCATGAACCATATAAGTAGTTCCACCGTAAGTTTGTGTATGTACACCGTCATAATTGATGGAGAAAATTTGCTCATTATTATTTAAATTATTATCCGCTAAAAATAAATTTTGATATACAGGATTCAACTTATATCCGGCTGCGATAACTTTTTTACAATATGTAATACAATCTGTGCTTCTATCAGTTCCAGTATATACTTTAGCATTCAAATATAATCTTGCTAAAAGAGACCATGCGGCTGCTTGATCTGCATGCCCATATACGTTTGTACGCGCAGGAGCCATTTCATCAGCTGAAGCGATTAGTTCTGATTCTACAAATTTAAAAAGATCTGCTCTTGTAATTCTTGCCGGTGGCGTTGTAGAACCTGGTAAATTATCTTCTGTTACAAATGGAACATTACCAAACAAATCTAAAGCGTGCTCGTAAGATTGCGCTCTGATAAATCTCGCTTCTCCTCGCATTACTTTTGCTTTTGCAAGGTTATCACCAGTAATATTATTGGATGCCAATTTTTCATCTGTAGTATTTCTTAAAAATTCATTACAAAATGCAATTTCTGTAAAGATACGGTAATACATTGCTCCAATGAATTCATTTGATGAATCCCATGTCATTCTGTGCATAGTTTGCAAAGTTCCATCATTCCATGCGATTACGGCTTCGTCAGTAGTCAATACATTCATTGTGTACATTTGTCTCATGTAATTGGAAAAACCACCGTCGATACCGGCTACATCTGGCGAGCCATCTGCAGCGGTTTGGCCGCCCACAGCTAAACCTCCATAAAGTTTGGCTAAAGCATTAGGATAATTTGCAAAATCTGCAAATACACTTGCGGAGGTTACATCTGTAATTGGCTCTCTTTCAAGATCTTTCACACATGAACCTAGGCTTAACAAAGCTACTGCTGAAAGAGCAACAACAATGCGACTAAATTTTATTTTATTTGATTTCATTTTTTATTATTTAAAATTGAAAGTTAAATCCGAGTGAATATACATGTGGTAATTGATAATACCCATTATCAATACCATTAAATACTTCAGGATCTACGCCTGAGTATTTTGTGATTACGAAAACATTTTGAGCCATTGCATAAACTCTCATGTTTCCTTTAGTAGATAAAATATCTTTAAAATTATATCCTATATTAATATTATCTAATCTAAAAAATGATGCATTTTCTATAAAAATATCAGAGAAATATTGTGGGCTCTGGAATCTGTAATTAACAGCACTACTGTAAACATTTTGCAAAAAGTCGTTTGTAGTAGCAGATTGGATAGAACTGTTTGAAGCTGCGTTATTGTAAACATAGTTTCCTAAAACAGCACGTCCACTCATAGATAAATCCCAATTTTTGTATGATACTTTTGTATTAAAACCTAAAATTGCATCTGGAGTTGTAGATTTATAGAAATATTTATCAGCCGCTGTGATGTTACCATCACCATTTCTATCTACATATACGCCATCTAGTGGTTTTCCGTTTGCATCATATACCTGCTGGTATACATAAAATGAATAGGGGTTGTATCCAACAGCATGTGCTTGAATAGTGTTACCAACACCCCCAGAAATGCCTCCAACAGGAATATTATAAGTGTCGTCTGCTCTTTCTTGTAATTTCGTTACAATTGGATTGTAGTGTGTCGCGTTAAAACCAAGATCCCATCTCACAGTTTCGTTTTTAATAGGTACGAAATTTATGGAACCTTCGATTCCTTTATTATTCATATTTCCTATATTTAAGATATTTTGGTTACTTAAATCCCCTGCAGCAACGATAACTTGACCAATCAAATCTTTTGTATCTTTTTCGTAAATATCAACTGAACCAGTAATTCTATCGTTCAAAAAGCCAAAATCTAAACCTAAATTTTTAGTAGTGGCTGTTTCCCACTTAAGATTTGGATTGTAAATATTTGGTCTGTAGAAATTGTAGAAACTTCCGCCAAATTGATATTGTGCGCCAGGTCCACTTAAGTTGTAACTAGCAAAGGCTGGAAAATCTCCCGAATTAATCTCTTGGTTACCTGTAAGACCATATCCACCGCGCAGTTTTAAATTACTTACTACTTTGCTATCCTTCAAGAATTTTTCGTCGCTAATTTTCCATGCTCCAGAAAAACCGTAAAATGTTCCATAAAGATTATTGGTAGTACCATTATAGAATCTAGAAGAACCGTCTCTTCTTAACGATGCAGAAAGTACATATTTATCAGCAATAGTAAAAATACCTCTACCATAGAAAGATACTAATGTGTAACCCGTTTTGCTTGCAAGTGAATAAGGATTATAATCTGCTGGTGGATTTCCTAAAGTTGTATAAGTACTTGGTGTGCTAGTTTCAAAATCTTGGTAAGAGTATCCTCCTGTTAAATCTACTTTGGTACTAATTGCTGCAATATCTTTTGTGTAATTAAAGAAAGTTTCTAGCAATTTGTTCTTTTTTTCTTGCGAATAAGTAGAAGAACTTCCTCCATTAAAATAACCAGCACGCAAATTACCATCTACAGTTTTATGACCTTCGCCTTTAGTATAATCATATCCTGCATTAACATTGATGTGTAAATCTGGCAAGAAATGAACTTTGTAATCCAATTGAATATTACCTAAACCTCTATAAACAGAAGAAATATCACGAATTGCTTGCAATGTAGAAAGTGGATTTGCAGTTCCATTCACATTTAAACCTCCATTTAATAGATGTTCGTAAAAACCACCGTAGTTTGAATTTCCTGAATAAACAGGTTGTGTAGGATCAAAATAAGTAGCAGCATTTATAACACCACCGTCAGCAAATCTATTATCCGTATAAGTTCCCTTTAAAGCAACATCTACTCTTAAATGTTTATCAAAGAATGTAGGGTTCAAATTTAAACCAGCTGATGTTCTTCTAAAAGTATTAGTTTTCACAATACCATTTTGATCGTTGTAGCCCAAAGATAATCTGTAAGGCAACCATTTTAGACCTCCAGACAATGCTAAGTTGTTATCAGTACCCCAAGCTTGTTGGTAAATTTGATCTTGCCAATTCGTGTCAGCAGTTCCAAGTCGTGCCTTATAAGATGCGCTTGCATTTGCGTTAACAAAACTTCTAAAATCATCTGCACTTAAAACATCCACATTACCCATTTTTTCCGAAACAGATGCCACAGTAGAAAAATCAACTTTTAGTCTTCCAGATGTTCCTCTCTTAGTAGTAATTAAAATTACACCATTTGTAGCACGGTTACCATAAATCGCTGTTGCCGACGCATCTTTTAAAATATTAAAAGTGGCAATATCATTTGGATTAATAAGTGACAAAGGATCTGCACCTCCATTGATACCTGCAAAATCTTGCGGCACACCATCAATCACTATCAATGGTGAATTGTTAGCACTTAATGAAGAAGTTCCTCTCACTCTAATCTGTGAACCAGAACCTGGCGCACCACTATTAGTTGTAATTTGTACACCCGGTGTTTTCCCTTGGATTAATTGCGCAGCCGTAGAAGCACCACCGTTAAAATCTTTCGAAGTAATTGAAGTGATCGATCCCGTGAGATCAGACTTTTTCTGTTTACCGTAACCAATTAGCACTACCTCTTCAATCTTTTTTTCTTTTCCGATTGAGTCTGTGGTTTGTGCACTAAACATTGCACCCAACAACAAAAACGCTGGTGCAACTTTCAAAACTGTATTATAGTTTCTCACAAAAAATAAATTTAAGGATTAATATTAATGTTATCATACGCTTCCGTACAGTTCAAATTTAATTAATATATAATTATTATAAAATTATTTTAATTATGTTAATTTATTTTAGAAATTATCGTATCAAATACTATTAACCTATTATAATTCAAATACTTAACTTATATTAAAAATTATATTAAAAAACTTAAATTGAATTAATTT
The DNA here is from genome assembly GCF_900108025.1 of Halpernia humi. Classification (GTDB taxonomy): domain Bacteria; phylum Bacteroidota; class Bacteroidia; order Flavobacteriales; family Weeksellaceae; genus Halpernia; species Halpernia humi. Next base: position 442,792 of record NZ_FNUS01000001.1, on the reverse strand, counting down.
TAACATTCAATTAAACATTTGTTTAACAAAAAATGATTATTGTCCCACATTAAGACAGGACATTGAAATTATAGTGTGAAATTTTGCCACATTCCCTATATTTGCACCGTAAATTACAAAAAAAATGTCAGAAAAAAGATTAATTACCGCCGCACTTCCATACGCTAACGGACCTGTTCATATTGGCCATCTCGCAGGTGTATATATTCCCGCCGATGTTTATGCAAGATTCGAGCGCAGAATGGGCAAAGAGGTCGCTTTTATATGCGGCTCCGATGAGCACGGTATTCCAATTACCATCCGAGCAAAAAAAGAAGGCGTGTCGCCCCAAGATATTGTAGATCAATACCACGGAATTATAAAAAAATCATTTGCAGATTTAGGTATTTCTTTCGATGAATATTCCAGAACAACCTCACCAAAACACCGTGAAGTTTCACAAGATTTCTTTACAATTTTATATGATAAAGGAAAATTTACCGAAGAAATTTCTGAACAATATTTTGATGAAGAAGCCGGAGAATTCTTAGCAGATCGATATATTGTTGGAACTTGCCCAAATTGTGGCAATGAAAACGCATACGGTGACCAATGTGAAAATTGTGGCTCTACCCTTTCACCATCAGAATTAATAAATCCGCGCTCTATGTTGAGCGGAAATAGCCCTATTTTAAAAGAAACAAAAAACTGGTATTTACCTTTAAATGACTACGAAGATTTTTTAAATAAATGGATTATAGAAGGCCATAAAGACGATTGGAAATCCAATGTTTATGGGCAAGTAAAATCTTGGTTAAATGAAGGTTTAAAACCTCGTGCAATGACGCGAGATTTAAATTGGGGCGTTCCTGTTCCACTGCCAAATGCCGAAGGAAAAGTACTTTACGTTTGGTTTGATGCGCCAATTGGCTACATTTCTTTCACTCAAGAATGGGCAGAAAAAAATGGAAAAAACTGGAAAGATTATTGGCAAAGTGATGATTCTGAAATCATACATTTTATTGGGAAAGACAATATTGTTTTTCATTGCATTATTTTTCCATCAATGATGAAAGCCTATGGCGATTATAAAATGCCTAAAAATGTACCCGCTTTTGAATTTTTAAATCTTGAAAACGATAAAATTTCCACCTCTAGAAATTGGGCTGTTTGGGCAAATGAATATGTAGAAGAATTTCCTGGGCAACAAGATGTTTTGCGTTACGCATTGCTTTCTTCGGCGCCAGAAACAAAAGATAATAACTTCACTTGGAAAGATTTTCAAACCAAAAATAATTCTGAATTAGTGGGAATTTTTGGGAATTTTATCAACCGTGTAGTGGTTTTAATTAATAAATATTACGACGGCATAATTCCTTCAGGAAACGAAAATGCCACGGAATTAAATGAAATTTCTAAATCTGCAAAAGAAGTAAATACTTTTTTAACCAAATTTGAATTTAGAAATGCTTTGTCTGCAATGATGAATTTAGCACGTTTCGGAAACCAATATTTACAGATTGAAGAGCCTTGGAAAAGCATTAAAACCGATCCAGAAAAAGCAGCAAATTCTTTATTCGTTGCTGCACAAATCGCCGCAGGATTAGCCCAAATTTGTGAACCATTTTTACCGTTTAGTTCAGAAAAATTAATGAAAATGTTTAATTCTGAAAAACTAACTTGGCAAGAAATTGAAAGCGAAAAAGTGCTTTTAAAAACAGGACATAAAATAAATGAAGCCTCGCTTTTATTTTCTAAAATAGAAGATGAAACCATTGAATTTCAAATTCAGAAATTAGAAGCGACCAAACAAAATAACAAGAAAACAAACATTAACGCAAAACCGATGAAAGAGGAAATTCAATTTGATGATTTTACTAAAATAGACCTAAGAACAGCGACGATTTTAACTGCAGAAAAAGTAGAAAAAGCAGACAAATTATTAAAATTTTCTGTCGATACTGGAATTGATGTAAGAACCGTGGTTTCGGGTGTTGCGGAAAGTTTCACACCCGAAGAATGCGTTGGGAAACAGGTGATGATTTTGGCCAATCTTGCACCGAGAAAAATCCGTGGGATAGAATCTCAAGGCATGTTGCTTTTAACTACAAAAGAAGACGGAAAATTAGCATTTGTATCGCCAGAAGTTAAGGTAGAAAACGGAATAGAAATAGGATAAAATAATGAATTCATCCAAAAAAAATTCTGTTTTAAAATCTCTTGCAAAATTATTGCGAGAAAATTCTGCAAATATTATTTCTGAAAATAAGAAAGATCTAGAACTTTGTGACAGAAGAGATTTAGCACTTTTTGACAGGCTAAAAATAGATGAAAGTAAAGTAAAAAGCATGATTGCTTGCGTAGAAAATGCCATGAATGAAGAAGATAATGTTGGCAAAACACTCTACAAATTTCAGCATGAAAATGGTTTGCAAATTGAAAACAGGATTGTCCCTTTTGGCAAAATTTTCATCATTTATGAATCTCGCCCAGATGTAACGATTGAAGCGTCTGTAATGGCTTTTAAATCTGGAAATAAGATTATTCTGAAAGGTGGAAAAGAAGCTTTACACAGTAATTTATTTTTAGTAAAACTTTGGCATAAAGCATTAATTTCAAATAATATTTCAGAAGATTTTGTGATTTATTTGGATGTAAGCCGAGAAAAAATTCAAGAAATTATTTCTGAAAACACTTATAAAGCAGATTTAATAATACCAAGAGGCGGCGATGTTTTGATTGATTTTGTAAAGAAAAATTCAAATATTCCTGTTTTAGTAAGCGGTAGAGGAAACAATTTTTTGTTAATAGATCAAGAAGCAGATTTTGAAATGGCAAAATCCATCATTCTCAACGGAAAATCTAGAATAAGCGTTTGCAACGCTTTAGACAAGATAATTGTAGATGAAAAATTGCCTAATCTGAAAGAAAAATTAATAGAATTAATTGCATTTTTACAAGAAAATAAGTTGAAAGTTTTTGGTTTTGGAAGTTTTAAAAATTTTAATTTAGATTTAGAAATCATTGAAGATGTTTCTATTTTAAAAGAAGAATTTTTATCTCACAAAATTGTAATTTTATTGAGTGATTCACTAGAAAATTCCATAGAAATTATTAATGAAAATTCGGGCGGTCATTCTGCAGTTATTGTCACAAAAAATAAAGAAACCGCGCTAAAATTTCAAAATGAGGTAGATTGTGGCGCCGTTTACCACAATGCTTCCACAAGATTTACGGATGGCGGAGAATTTGGTTTAAGTGGAGAAATTGCAATTAGTACGCAAAAATTACATTTTAGAGGACCATTGGGAATCCATCAACTTACCACTAATAAATGGTTTATTTCCGGTGACGGACAAATCAGGTAACATGAAAAAAAAAATTGTTGTGAAAATTGGTTCTTCCACTTTAACAGCGGGAACAAACCGAATATCTTTTGGCAAAATTGAAGATTTAGCAAGACAAATTACCAAGTTGCAAAAGGAATATGATATCATCATAGTATCATCTGGTGCCATAGCAACCGCAAGGCAAATTATTGATATTAAAGGTTATAAATCTACCATTAGTAAACAGGCCTTATCTGCAATCGGGCAGCCAAAATTAATGAAAATTTATGATGAAGTTTTTAGCAGTTTTGGTCTGCAAGTAGCACAATGTTTGCTAACTTATCACGATTTTAAAAAGGAAATTACCAAAGAAAACACAAAAAATACCATAAATGCGCTTTTAGATTTTGGTGTAATCCCGATTATTAATGAAAATGATACGGTCTCGGCAGAAGAAATTATTTTAGGTGATAATGATAAACTTTCTGCGCTAGTTGCAGAAATTTTAGGCGCAAAAACTTTAATCTTAGCATCAGATATTGATGGTGTTTTCGATAAAAACCCGCATTTGCATACGGACGCAAAATTAATACGAACCATTAAAAACTTATCTGAAATAGAAAATTATATAGAAGAAAAACCATCAGACTTAGGAACAGGCGGCATGACTTCTAAAATAAAAGCAGCCGAAATTTGCTTTGAAAACCACATTGAAATGTATATTGTAAACGGAAATCGCTCCAATTTTATAGAAGATTGTATAGCAGGAAAAATTCTTTGCACTAAATTTTCAAATAATAATTAGTTATGAAAAAAATAGATTCACTTTTCGCAGAATATGCAGAAAGCCACCAAAATCCAAAAAACAAAACCATCCACTGGATTTGCGTGCCGTTAATTTTCTTTAGTATTTTAGGTTTTATTTCATTGATTCCATCGCCGCATATTTTGATAAAATATTACGGTTTTATAAGTGTTGTGAGTTTATTAGCAATCGCTTTGGTAAGTATTTTTTATTTCAGATTGTCTTGGAAGATTGCTGCAATTATGATTTTCATAATGTTGCTTTTTGAACATTTTATTTACTACATCAATATTTCTTTGCCCTCTTCTTGGCTCGTTTTTGTAATAATTTTTATTCTTTCTTGGATTGGTCAATTTTATGGTCACAAAATAGAAGGTAAAAAACCAAGTTTTTTGAAGGATTTACAATTTTTATTAATTGGTCCGATTTGGCTTTTAAGTTTTATTTTAAAAAAGTGGAATATTAAATATTAAAATACAAAACAAATAAAAGTCTTATATTAGGATAATTTAAACAAAAAAAAGTGCTGAAATATCAACACTTTTATTTAATTTAAAACAATTTAAGATCGGATCCATTTAAACTGATATTCTAAATCTGGCGTCGAAATTCGTTCGGTTATCTTTTGCAATCTAGAAGGCAGCTTCATTAAATATTCTTGTGCTTTTTGTGCTTTTTCCGTTAAATTAGTTAAATGTTCAATTTTCCATTCAGTTAGTAAATCGGCTAAAATATCGATGTAATCTTGGCCTGTGTAAACCATACAACGTTGCGCTGCATCAGAAAAATGACCCCAAAGTTCACCCGCTTGTTGCCCAGATTCGCGCATTAAATGTGCAGGCATCACTATTTTTTTTCGCATCATATCTTCAAAAGCCAGAAGCATTTCAGAAGGATCAAGTTCTAAAATTCTCGTTACAAAATTTTTATAGGCTTTTGCGTGTCTTGCTTCATCTGCTGCAATCATACCGCACATTTGGGCTAATTTTTTATTGCCAGATTGTTTCGCAAAAGTCCCTACTCTTCGGTGGGAAACATTTGTAGCAGTTTCCTGAAAACTTGTATAAATAAAATTTCTGTAAGGATCCATCGTAGTACCAATATCTAAACCATCTTGAATTAAATATTGAGTGGTAATCTCCACTTCACGCATATTAACTCGCCCACAGAGGTATAGATATTTATTGAGTAAATCTCCATGTCTGTTTTCTTCAGCCGTCCAATGTCTTATCCAACTCGCCCAACCTGATCCTGCTTCTTCCTGATTAACGCCATCTATACCCATTAACCAAGATTCATAAGTTGGTAATGCTTCTTCGGTAATTGTGTCTCCAATTAAGGTTACAAATAAGTCGTAAGGCATTTCCTGTGCTAAACTTTGTAATTCTTCCAAATCATATCTAAAACTATCAGAGGTTGGATCTGGCAAATAATCTGATGGTTGCCATATTTTTTCTGTCGGCGTAAGGTAAGACGCTTTAAAGTTTTCCACTTCCTTGCCTAAACCTTTCATTACTTCTAACCTCACTAATTTATTATACATTTCTATTTTTTAAGGATTTGCAAAATTAAGACTTTAAATGTTATTTAAAGCATAGTATTTATTATTTCTTACTAAAACTGACGAAAATTGGCTTTTTAATATTATGATACCAAAACATCACCTGTCATTATTTCAGGAATGTCAATATTCATCACTTTCAAAATTGTGGGTGCAACATCGCCCAATTTTCCTGGTTTTAAATTCCAAGTATGGTCTTTATCCATCACGATAAATGGAACCAAATTGGTTGAGTGTTGTGTATTCGGGCTTCCATCTTCATTTATCATAAAATCGCTGTTGCCGTGATCTGCTAAAATAAAAACAGCATACCCATGCTCATAAGCGGCTGTTGCTACTTTCTGAATACAAGAATCCACAACTTCCGCGGCTTTTACAGCGGCTGAAAAAACGCCTGTGTGTCCCACCATATCTGTGTTTGCAAAATTTAAACAAATAAAATCGGCACTTTGATTTTCTATTTCGGGAAGTATTTTTTCTGTAATATCATACGCCGACATTTCGGGTTTAAAATCATAAGTTGGGACATCTTTTGGGCTTGGACAAAGGATTCTACTTTCGCCTTTAAACTGTGCTTCTCGCCCACCTGAAAAGAAAAAAGTAACATGCGGATATTTTTCAGTTTCAGCAACTCGAATTTGGGTTTTGTTATTTTTTTCTAAAATTTCGCCCATAGTTTCCGTCAAAACATTTTCATCAAAAACAACGTTTACATTTTTAAAATCTTTTTCATAATTGGTCATCGTTACGTAATACAAATCCAATTTATGCATTCCAAAATCTGGGAAATTCTTTTGCGAAAGTACTTCTGTAATTTCACGGCCACGATCGGTTCGAAAATTAAAACAAAAAACAACGTCACCATTTTCAATTTTTGTGACAGGTAAATTGTTCTCGCCATCAATTATGATTGGTTTTATAAATTCATCTGTAATAGCTTCATCATAAGATTTTTGAATACTTTCTAATACATTATTAGTTTGAAGCCCTACTCCGTTTACCATCGCATCGTAGGCTAATTTTACGCGTTCCCAACGTTTATCACGATCCATCGCATAATATCTACCTACAACTGAAGCCAATTTCCCAGTCGTCGTTTTCATGTGATTTAAAAGTTCTGAAATAAAATCTTTCCCCGAATGCGGATCACAATCGCGACCATCTGTGAATGCGTGAACGAAAACATTTTTATCTAAACCAAATTCTGATGCAGCAGTAAGCAAACCTTTTAGGTGATTGATGTGCGAATGAACACCGCCATCTGAAACTAAACCGATAAAATGAATTTTTTTAGAATTTTCTTGGGCATATTTAAAGGCATCAACAATTACTTTTTCTTTTCCTAAAGTATTATTTTCTACCGCCATATTGAGTTTTACCAAATTTTGATAAACGACTCTTCCAGCACCCAAATTCATGTGGCCGACTTCAGAATTACCCATTTGGCCCTCTGGCAAACCAACGGCTGTTCCGCTCGCTTCAAGTGTGGTATTCGGAAAATTCTTTAAACAAGAATCTATAAATGGTGTATTTGCTTTTGCAATTGCTGAAACTTCAGGATTTAATCCCAAACCCCATCCATCAAGAATGGCAAGTATGGCTCTTTTTGACATTTTAAATATATTTTATTTAAACAAATTTACAAAATTGAAAACGGTAATAATAAGATTTAGTGAGAAATTTAGTAACTAATAACAAGAAATCTAAATGATTTTTGATTTTATTCTCTCGTAGGTTTTTCAAATGACGAAGATATATGTGCAATTAAAAAAAATCAGAAATAAGTCTGCTTAATCAACAAACATATTTTTTTAAATTTAATGAAAAATTCCATTCAAAAGCATCGCGCAAATACCGACAAAAAGCCATAATCTGAGAAGATTTAAAGTCAGAAATTTTGAATTTTTAAAATTTCGAAGTAATAGATAAATACAAAAAATAAAAACAAAAAGTCCGGCAGCGAAATAATAAGACCAAATATTGTCTAATCCATTGTGAATAATAATTTTCATTGAAACTAAAATATTAACAATAATGAGAAATATCACATTTGTAACAGCCACTTTAGTACCGAAAATATTTGGAATGGTAGAATAGCCAAAAACTTTATCGGCGTTCTTTGTTAAAGTATCTTTTAAAATATCTAAAATAAGTAGCGTAAAAAAGAGAAATAGCGCAGAAAAAACGATTTCTACGGAAAATGTGCGGTAATAAACCAAAATTCCAAAGAATGGATAGAGCGTTAAAGCAACGAAAGTGATATTATTTAAAAATAAAATTTTGCTCAATTTATGGCTGTAAAACCACATCAAAAATTGATAAACCAAGAGAAAAATAAATATTCTAAAAGATAAAAGTGACGCAATCCCTAGTGATAATAAATTTAAAAAAAGGTAGGCGTAAAGAAAATATTTCTGTTTCAAAAAGTTTTGAATACGGCTGCGAAAGGGTTTTGTAAGGGTATCTTTTTCCTTATCATAAAATTGATTGATAATTCCGCCGGCTAGAATGCTAAAAAGTGAACTAAAAATTAAACCGTGAACTTTATAATCAAAAACAAAATTTCTAAAAGATTCGTCTCGATTAAAAAGAAAAAAAGCGGAAACGTAAAGTGCAAATGCCAAAAGTGCCGTTACGAATACTTTTGCGCCCAAAAGAAAGCCAAAAAACTGGGAAATTCTGTAGAAAAGACTTTTATTCAAAATATAGGATTTTAGAATTAAAACCTATAAATCACTTCTTTATCAAAACCTTGAAGCATTTTTTCTGCTTTTGGGTAATCTTTCGCAAACCCTAAAATATAACCGCCGCCGCCGCTGCCACAGAGTTTTAAGTAATAAGCGTTCGATTCTAAACCTTTTTTCCAGGCCATCCAAATATTTTCAGGAATCATTGGTTTGAAATGTTCGAATGCCCAAAAAGATAATTTTTTTAAATTTCTAAAGAAAGGATTCATCTCTTTTTTCAAAAAAGTATCGATACAAGCGTTGTTGTAGCGGATAAATTCTTCTTTTAATGTCTTGCGGAAACCTTCGTTTTTTAATTTTTCAAAGAAAATCTGAATCATCGGGCCAGTTTCGCCCACGGAACCAGAATCTATCAAGAAAATAGCGCCTTTGCCGGCTTCTTCTTTAGGAAACAAAACTTTATCTACATTGTCACGATTCTCAATCAGAATGGGCAAATTCATGTAACAAATCAAAGGATCAATCCCAGAACTTTTTCCGTGGAAATAACTTTCTAATTGTCCGAAAACGACTTTTAGATTCTTTAAACCGTCTTTGCTAATGCTTTCCAGCGTTCTTTTGATGATGGAATATTTTTCAAAAATAGCGGCAACCAAAGCGCCAGAACTTCCTACGCCGTAACCTTGCGGTATGTTAGAATCAAAAAACAAACCCTTAGAAATATCTTTTTTGAAAGAATTTAGGTTTAATTTAAAATCTTCTGGTAATTCTGTTTTTTCTAAATATTCTAAATATTTTTTTAAAGAAGAATTAGATTTTTTTTCAAACTCAGAATCGAGGTCGGAAAACTTCAAAGTACCTTTATAAAAACTATAAGGAACCGTAAGACCTTGTGAGTCTTCTATAATTCCGTATTCTCCGAAGAGAAGAATTTTAGCGTAAAATAAAGGATTCGTCATATAATGTTGTTTCCGTTGCAAAGATACGAAATATGTGGGGAATTAATGATTTTTTCATATCATTCATCTAAAATATGAATTTTCTAATAAAATTTTCCTTCTATTTAAAATAATTTTTCAAGAAGTCTTTTGCTTCAATTTTAAATGAGTCATAAAGTTTTTTAAATTCAGCACACTTATCAATAATATTTGGATTTGTTTCTTTAAACATTCCTGCTTTTTTACCTAAAAATTCAATCCATCCATTATAATGATGAAATAATTCATTTTTTGAACCTTCCACATTTGGAAGTAAAATTTCTAAAAAAGCATATTCCTTTGTTTGGAATGAATTATTCATTACCAATATTTTTTTTAGTTTTTCTGATTTCAATAATGGTAAAAATACTGGATATTCTGTTTTATTATTTATTCCTCCTAAAGAAAGAATTTCAAGGTTTGGTAAATGTTTAATAAATTCAAAATCATCAATTGGTTGATTCCAATCAAGAGTTCCATCAATTCTAATATATTTTAAACTTTCAATATCGTTTAATCCACTAAAATCTGATACTTTTCTTAAGTTTTCAAAATGTAAAGATTTTAATTTTTTAAGATTCTTAAGTGGTGAAAGGTCTGAAAAACCCGAAACATATTCAAATACAATTTCTTCCAAATTCAAAAGATTTGAAATAAAATCAATATTCTTTGGTCTTGCGTGCGTAATTCTTAATCTTTTTAAACATTGTAAATTACGAATATATTCAATTTGCTCTTTTGTAGGTTCGTGTAAAGTTAATTCTTCGAGGTTTGGAAAATCAGAAATTTGTTTCCAACTAATTGAATCCTTTCCAATTGTGATAATTTTTACGGAATTCTTATCTCTAATTTCATCAATAAGATAATATTTGTATCTATCTCTATTTGGAATTATTGACCAATAATTATCTTCACGAAATAAAAAATCTCCAAAATGATGTTTCATTAAATAATGTCTGTTTAAATTTTAATTATGTTTAATTAAAAATACAAACTACTCCAAAACCTCTCTTTTCGTCTTCAAAAATCGAATCAAAACCAAACCAATCGCAAAGAAACCCGACATCCCAATAAATGCATAATGCATATTGTGAAATTTCTGAATAACAACGCCAAAAATTAAAGAACCCAAAATAATGGCTATTTTTTCTAAAACATCATAAAAACTAAAATAAGTCGTGTTATCCATAGAATCTTCTGGCAATAATTTAGAATATGTTGAACGCGACATCGCTTGCAAACCACCCATTACCAAACCAATAAAACCAGCCAAAACGTAAAACTGCAATTCTACTCTTGGGTTTTCTTTGTTTAAAAAATAAGCAGAAAGACAGCAAACAATCCAGATGAAAACCGCAATACTAATCACGTTTTTATTGCCAATCATTTTAGATAATTTAGAAAATGCCAAAGCACCGAAAATCGCAACAATTTGTATCACTAAAATGGTGATGATTAATTTGTACTGGTCTTCTTCTCGAGTGAAAATCTCTGATGTTCCAAATAAAGTTGCCATTAAAAAAATGGTTTGCATTCCTACACTGTAAAAGAAAAAAGAAGACAGAAAAAACTTTAAATTTCTATTTTTAAATAAATCATTTCCAACTTTAAATAATTCACGGAAACTTTCTTTTGCGATGTCAGTATAAAATGCAATATTGTCTTTAAAAACTTCAAAAAAACCGCCGTGTTCTTCATGCTTTTTAAAGATATTTTTATAATTCAAAAGCACTAAATCTTTTGGCAAATTATCTTTAATTAAACCAAATTGCGGCAAATGTTTGAACGTATATTGTGAAAAACCAAACCACCAAGCGCCAGTTAATAAGAAGGTAATTCTAGTATATATGGCGGTTTCGTGAGGTGTTTTAGCAACCACTTGAATCAATAATAAGCAAATAACTAATAAAATCACGGAACCAATATAGCCGTAAACATAACCTTTTGCAGACAAAGCATCTTGCTTATCTGGCGTTGCGATATCGGGCAAAAAGGAATTATAAAACACCAAACTTCCCCAAAAACCAACACTTGCTGTAACGCTAAATAATAATCCTAAAAACACATTATTAATGCTCGTAAACATCGCCAGACCCATGCAAGAAGTCGCGCCGAGATAACAGAAAAATTGTAAAAAAGATTTTTTATTTCCAATCGTGTCTGCTAGAGAGGATAAAATTGGCGAAATAATTACAACGATTAAAAACGATAAAGTTAAAGAAAAACTGAATAAAGCCGCGGGTTCATAGGCGGTTCCCATAATTTTTATCATGTGCGGAACTGGGACTTCTTTCCACAAACCAGAACTCGCAATAAATTCTTTTTTCTTATAAGCCGTTGTAAGTGTGCTGTAATAAATCGGGAAAATAGTGGATGTAATTACAAGCGAATAAACGGAATTTGCCCAATCATAAAGCGCCCACGCGTTCATTATTTTCGGGTTATTTTTTATTTGTTTTTCCAATGGTTTAGTTTATTTTTAAATCAATAAATCAGAATTCAGACAAATATAGAAGATTTGTTTGAATTCTGATTTAATTTTTTATTAATGATTGGTTAAATTTATCGGTTTTGGTTAGACGCAAAGGCGCGAAATTTGAACAAAAATGCTTTATAACAAGGCGCAAAGTTAATTACGAAAAAAATAATATGACGTCATATAAACTTTTGAAAAGCAATATTTACTTTGCGCCTTAAATATTCTCAAAGAAAAAATTTTGCGGCTTTGCGTTAAAAAAATATTTACATCAACTCGATGACCATTGCAGAAGCGCCTCCGCCGCCATTGCAAATTGCTGCAGCACCGATTTTGCCATTGTTTTGTTTTAAAACATTAATCAAAGAAACCAAAATTCTTGAACCAGAATTTCCCAGCGGATGCCCGAGTGCAACTGCGCCACCATTCACATTTACTTTTGCCGGATCTAATCCTAAAATTTTAATATTGGCCAAACCAACAACTGAAAAAGCTTCGTTTAGTTCAAAAAAATCGACATCAGAAATTTTCAAATTTGCTTTTGCTAACGCTTTTGGAAGTGCTTTTGAGGGTGCTGTGGTAAAAAATTCTGGCTCGTGCGCTGCATCTGCATAAGAAATAATTTTTGCCAAAGGTTTTAAATTTAGAGCATCCATTTTTTCTCTAGACATTAAAACCAAAGCCGAGGCACCATCATTAATGGGCGAAGCATTTGCAGCAGTTACGGTTCCATTTTCTTTTTGGAAAACTGGCGACAAAGAAGGAATTTTTTCAAAATTTACCTTTTTAAATTCTTCATCCTCGCTAAAAATAATTGGTTCACCTTTTCTTTGTGGAATTTCTACGGAAACAATTTCATCTTTAAATTTTCCATCTTCCGATGCTTTTGCCACACGTTTATAAGATTCGATTGCGAAATTATCTTGATCTTCTCGGGTGAAATGATAATCTTTTGCACACAATTCTGCGCAATTTCCCATGTGTTGTTTGCTGTAAACGTCGGTTAATCCATCTCGAAGAATTCCGTCCAATACTTTTATATCGCCTAATTTTATGCCATTTCTGCCATCTAAATAATGTGGGGTTTTTGACATATTTTCCATTCCGCCAGCCACTATGACTTCTGCATCGCCACATTTTATGGATTGTGCTGCAAACATTACGGCTTTCATCCCAGAAGCACAAACTTTATTAATAGTTGTTGCAGGCGTAGAATCATTTAAACCCGCTCCCATTGCGGCTTGGCGAGCAGGCGCTTGCCCAACATTGGCTTGCAATACATTTCCCATATACACTTCCTGAACTTCTTCAGGACTTAAATTTATTTTACCTAAAGCACCTTTTATTGCGATAGAACCTAATTTTGTAGCTGGAATTCCTGCTAAACTCCCCAGAAAACTTCCGATTGGTGTTCGCACTGCGGAAACGATAAATACTTCTTTCATATCTTAAAATTGATTATTGATTGCTGATGGATGATTTTAAATCCATCTGTTTTACTATTTTTTCTTTATTAACTACTTCTTTCCTTTTTTCGGAATTTACTCCAAAAAAATATTATTTATTTGGTCTCTTTTTTATTTTTTAAAATTAAAAGTAAAATTGCCCCAGAAAATTCTAAAAACCAACCCCAACTTAATTTTACGATGCCCGCAAAAGATTCTTGCCAAGATTTAAAGGGCAAAAAACTGAAATAATCCAAAGATTTGAATTTCACAGCGACTATTGTAAAAGCAAACAAAATAAGCAGAATTATGGCGGCAACTCTCACTAAATTTATTTTGTCAAAAACTATTCCTAAAAAAGCGATGGCAGAAAATCCCCAAACTGAATAGGCGAGATTAGAATCTATTTTAAAATAATTCCAATTGCCAATAATTGGGATGTGAACCAATGGCAGGAAACTTCCTGCTACAACCAGAAACAAGGCGACAAACTGACTAATTTTCATGTTAAAATCTCTTTCGCCAAAGTACAAAAAAAACGCATTTTAAAAAAATGCGCTTTAATCAACTATTTATGAAAAATCTAAAAATTGATACTTGATAAATCAATTCCTATTTGGATTGCGTTTTTATTCGGTAAATCAGCATGACTATTGAAAATTGATGTAAAATCTTTTTTAATGAAAATATTAAATCCGCCATAACTTATGCTTAATTTGCCGCCAAAAAGAAAAGGATTTACGCCATAATCTAGAGTATAATCATATTTTTGGAATTTGCCGTTTACGTCGTGGTATTTTACTTTTACAATGCTTCTAGTATTTACACCTGCATAAACTCCGACACCAATTCTGAATTGTTTTTTTGTAGCATCTAAATATTTCACATCTTCAAAATTGGTGTATTTTGGGTTCAAAACAAACTGAAATTCTACAGGTAAAGTGATATAAACATTGCGCAATTTTGAACGTTTCAAATTGCCATCTGCATAATCTTGAAGAAAAAGTCTATCATTATTTTGAACAAAAACTTGTGGTCTTTTTGGCATATAAGTATCGCTTCTGTAAGCCAAACCGTATCTTATAAAAACTGGACTTTCAAAGCCTCCAACTTGTCTTTCGTGTCTTGCTTGGATTTCAAAACTGTGGGAATTACCGATTCTCATTTCAGAATCTGTCTCAAATGGATTAAAACTTCCTGAATTCTTTGTTAGATTTAAAAACGCATAGGAAACTGATAAATCATTATTTTTTAAAAGATTTTTGGGTGTTTTTTGAGTATTTGAATTAATAGAAATTACAGAATTTTTTTCAGAACTTGCAAACAGTTTATTATTTTCTGTAATTATATAATCGTCTTTTATCACTGCTTTTTTCACAGCATTTTTAGTAATTTCATCTAAAGAATTTCGTTCAGCATTTACTTTTTCGTTAATGCTTTTCTCGTATTTTTCTGCAATGGCGTTACTCTGCATTATTTTTTGATCTTCCGTTAAAGTTCCATTGGCGAAATTTTGGTCAACAATATCTAATTCTTTGTTCATTTTCACTTTTTCAGAAGTGACAATGCTATCAACTTTTTGAGTGTAATTTTTAACTTGCATTTCTAAAGTTTGCGTGTTTTGAGCGTAAAAATTGAGCGAGATTGATAAGCCCAAAATTAGTAATAGTTTGGTTTTCATTGTTTTATATGTATTTTGATTATTTTTAATTTGAATCTACCGAATCCGAATAAACGGTAAAACCTAAAATTGTAACAGATTTGGGTTTTTTAATTCCATCGACATTTATAACACCTAATTTTTCTTTTTTCTGAATCGTTTCTTTGTTATTATTTCTATTCAGTTCGCGTGCGAAAAGCAATTCATCTGCTTTGATGTATTTTACATCTGCTATTTTCTGTGCATTTGGAATTTCCGGATTTAATATTAAATTTTGTTTCAATGCTAAATTTTTAATTGAATTTCCAGAATCAATTTTTATATTTTTAAAATTATTAGGAGATAATTTGGAACTTAGTTTTGGTTTTTCATCGTTTTTAAAAGTAACTTTTGCTAATTTTTTTTCCGAAATAATTGTTGCTGTTTCACTTTTAAATTGATTTCTTTCTTTAATTTTTTTTAAATCAATGGTTTCTTTTGCGGTAGTTTTTTCGACAATTTTGGTGTTCTTCGCTACATCGTTATTGAAATTTTCTTGCTTTTGATTCAAGTAAAAAACCGCACTAATTGTTAAAAATAGAAGTAAAGCCGCAGCAATTTTAATTAGATTAAATTGAGAAGCCGCTTTCGTACTTTCTTCATTTAATTCTTTATTCAATCGCTTCCAAACGTCATCCGAAGGTTTTACCGAAAGATTTTCGTAATCTTTTTTTAAAGTTTTCCAATTATTATTTTGCATCTTTTTCTTTTTTAAAATATTCTATAAGCCATTTTTTCGCCTTATTCAGTTGGCTTTTGCTCGTTCCTTCGTTGATATTTAAAATCTTTGAAATTTCTGAATGTTTTTTATTTTCAAAAATGAAAAGATTAAAAACCAGTTTATAGCCAATCGGCATTTCTGCAAAAATTTCTTCTATATTAATGTCAATAAATTGGTTTTCATTTAATTCTTCCTCTTTTTCATTTTCCAAATTTTCAAAATCATCATTAAAATAAAGTAAATTTTTATTTTTTCTAATAAAATCAATCGAATTGTTGATGACAATTTTTCTTAACCAAAAAGGGAAACTTTCCGCCGTTTTGCAATCATTAATTTTAGTGAAAGCAATAAAAAAAGAGTTCATCAATACATCTTCTGCATCGTAAATATTTCCTACGTAAGAATTTGCAATTGCCAACATTTTGCCCGAAAATGCTTCATAAAGCGATTTTTGCGCTTTAGAATCTTGTTTTTTTGCGAGTTGGAAACTATGTAGTAAATCTTTTGTCATTGTCTTCTAATTATAAGACTTGAAAAATTAAAAAAGGTTGCCTCAAAATAAAAAAAATTACACTAAAAAAGTGTAATTTTCTATAAATAATTGATTTCTTGTTAGTTAATTTAATGAGTCACCTTTTCAATTAATTCTGGATTATGCTTATGTTTAAACATTATTGCAAAAAGAATGGCAATAACTAATGCGTAACCTGAAAAAGTGAGCCAGATTTCGTGCCACATTTTGTCGCCATTTGCTAGTGTAAAATATTCCGTAATGAGGTATCCACTTAGCAAACTTCCCATGATTGCACCAAAACCGTTAGTCATCATCATAAATAAACCTTGCACTGAAGACCGAATTTTATAATCTGTCGTTGTTTCAACGAAAAGTGAACCAGAAATATTAAAAAAATCGAAAGCCATGCCATAAACAACATTTGACAAAAGTATAAGGACCAAACCAAAGCCTGCGGGTGCGCCAAATGAGAAAAAGCCGAAGCGTAAAACCCAAGCAAACATAGAAATAAGCATTACTTTTTTTATTCCAAATTTGTGGAGAAAAAATGGGATAGCCAATATAAATAAGGTTTCAGAAATTTGTGAAATAGACATGATGATAGTGGATCGCGTCACTATGAAACTTTCCGCATAAGCCGGAATTTTACCAAAATCTGATAAAAAAGTATCGCCATACATATTGGTTAATTGCAAAGCAGCACCAAGAAACATTGAGAATAAAAAGAACAATGCCATTTTATAGTCTTTAAATAAAGAAAAAGCGTTTAATCCTAATTTTTCTGATAAAGAAGCATTCTTCGGTATATTATTTTGAGGCGGACATTTTGGTAAAGTAAAAGCGAAAATCCCAAGTGCAAAGGCAATTGCAGCAGCGATATAAAACTGATTTCCTGAAGCTTTATTGCCCGTCAGATTTGTAATCCACATAGCAACGATGAAGCCAATTGTGCCCCAAACTCTAATTGGTGGAAAGACTTTCACTACATCATAATTGTTATTTTTTAAAATATAATAGGCAATAGAGTTTGATAGCGAAATTGTAGGCATATAAAATAACATTGCAACAAGCATTACGTAAAAGAAATTTTCTGGTGTAACAATGTTTGGTAAAAAAAGTAGTGTAATGCCATAGCAAATATGCAAAATACCATATAACTTTTCTGCATTAATCCATCTATCTGCTATGATTCCTGTAAGTGCGGGCATTATAATAGATGCAATGCCTAAGGTTGCAAAGACTTTTCCGAAATCTTCACCACTCCAATGTTTGCTTCCAAACCAATAAACACCAATTGTAATCAACCAAGCGCCCCAAACAAAAAATTGCAGAAAACTTAGAACCGTGAGTTTTAATTTTATATTCATCTTATAATTAATCTATTTTTTTGTTGCGTCTTTTAATCTCTTGTTGAATTTCTAAAGCGGCATCGAAATCTTCATCTTTCACCGCAGATTCTAAAAGATTTGCAAGATCCTCATTGCTTAAATCTTTCAATGAGCTAGTTTCACTTTCCGTTTCTGTGAATTGTTGTTCTGCTGCTGGTGGAAGGTCTAAATCTAATAAAATCCCCGCTTCACTCAAAACTTGCTCGGTGGTATAAATTGGTGCTTCGAAACGCACAGCCATTGCTACAGCATCAGAAGTTCGGGCATCTAAAATCAATTCTTCTTCACTTTTTGTATGCTTAAAATTTAAGTTTGAGAAAAATACGCCATCAATAATCTGGTAGATCACGACTGAATTTAATGCATAACCAGATAATTTTGCAAATTTTGCAAATAAGTCGTGCGTTAAAGGTCGTGGTGGATGGATGTCTTTTTCTAAACCTAATGATATCGCTTGAGCCTCAAAATTCCCAATTACGACAGGTAATTTCACGGCTGTTTCTTCATGTTCTAATAGCAAGGCATAAGCGCCAGATTGGGTTTGGCTGTAAGAAATTCCTCTGATGATTAATCTTTTGTAATCCATAACTACAAATATAATTTAATTTTTAGATAAGGTTTTAAATTTTTGAAAAATTTATTTTGGTTTACATTTTTTATTAATACTAAAAATTTGTAACCTTATTACTTTTTTAAACGTATAATATAATAGGACTCAAAAAATGAGCAATATAATATGAGACAATTAAAAATTACGAAACAGGTTACCAACAGGGAAACCGCATCATTGGATAAATATTTACAAGAAATCGGCAAAGTAGATTTAATCACAGCCGATGAAGAAGTAAATTTAGCGCAGAAAATTCGTGCAGGTGATACCATCGCCTTAAATAAATTAATTAAAGCCAATCTTCGTTTCGTGGTTTCGGTTTCTAAACAATACCAAAACCAAGGTCTTTCTCTTCCCGATTTAATTAATGAAGGAAATTTGGGCTTAATGAAAGCTGCCAAAAGATATGATGAAACAAGAGGTTTTAAATTTATTTCTTACGCTGTTTGGTGGATTCGTCAATCCATTTTGCAGGCTTTAGCAGAGCAATCTAGAATTGTGCGTTTGCCTTTAAATAAAATTGGCTCAATCAATAAAATCAACAAAGCTTATGCTCATTTGGAGCAACAAAACGAAAGACCACCTTCACCAGAAGAATTAGCGGAAGTTTTGGATATGAGCGAAGAAGACATCAAAGAATCTATGAAAAATTCTGGCCGCCATTTATCGATGGATGCGCCGTTGGTGGAAGGTGAAGATTCTAATTTGTATGATGTTTTGCGTTCTGGAGAATCGCCAAGTCCGGATAAAGATTTAATGCTTGAATCTCTCCAAATTGAAATAGAAAGAGCATTGCAAACTTTAACGCCGCGTGAGGCAGATTTGGTTCGTCTTTATTTTGGTTTAAATGGGAAACATCCGATGACTTTAGAAGAAATCGGTGAAACTTTTGATCTAACAAGAGAACGCGTTCGCCAGATTAAAGAAAAAGCCATAAAACGTTTGAAACACAATACCAGAAGCAAGATTTTAAAATCTTATTTGGGTAAATAGATCTTTATTTAAAGATTAAATTATTAAAAGATTAAAAAATCAGGGTTTAAATTACTTTGATTTTTTAATCTTTTTTTGATTACATTGCTCCAATATTCCAGCGAAATTTTTTAATATTTTACAATGAAATTCACAAAAAGAAATAAAAAATGGGCTATAATTTCATTTTTCCTAATCCTACTTCTTGCTTTTGCGCTCTATCCTATTCCACCTCAAAAACCAATTAATTATATCGACAGAAAAAGTGGTGAAATAAAAACTGAAAAAATTGCGGGCGAAAAATGGCTGGTTTGGTTGTATTATAACCCAATTGGTGAAGCCACTTTATGGTCTTTAGCAAAAAGAAAAATCACTTCATCAATTTATGGCAATATGATGGATTCTCCCAATTCTGTAAAAAAAATAAAGCCTTTTGTGAATGAATTTAACATTGATTTCTCTATTGCCCAAAAACAAAATTTTAAAAGTTTCAACGATTTTTTTACCAGAAAATTAAAACCTGAAGCACGCCCAATTGATACAGCAAAAAATGTTGTAGTTTCACCTGCAGACGGAAAAATTTTGGCTTATGCAGATATTAGCCGATCAGATTTTTATATAAAAGGTTACCGCTTTAATGTTTCTTCATTTTTAGAGAATCCAAATCTTGCGAAAAAATATGAGCATGCTTCTATGCTAATTGTTCGGCTTGCACCGCCAGATTATCACCGGTTTCATTTCCCAATCAGTGGAATTTCATCTTCCACAAAAAAAATTGCGGGTGATTATTACTCTGTAAATCCGCTAGCTTTACGGAAAAATGCTGAAATTTTTTGCCTAAATAAAAGAGAATATACCGTTATTTCTAATCCGAAATTTGGCCAGGTTACAATGGTTGAAGTTGGTGCAACAATGGTTGGCAGTATGATTCAGACTTTTACAGGGACATCCGTAAATAAAGGCGAGGAAAAAGGTTATTTTAAATTTGGTGGTTCTACGGTTGTGCTTTTATTTGAGAAAAATAAAATTGAAATTGATAAAGATTTTTTATTTGATACCAAAAAAGGCTTTGAAACAACGGTAAAAATGGGCGAAAAAATAGGAGTTTTAAAAACATAGAAATTTGAATTAAAATTTAGATTTAAAAACCAATCGCCAAAATTCTTTAATACAAATTTAAAAAAAATTGAGGTTCTTTTTAACTGTAAAATTTTTGCATTTTTGCGATTTACTATTCAAAACTCAACACAAAATCATCCACTTTTTTTAGATATTCGGCTTTTTTATCGTCTTCAGCAAAAGAATACTGGAAAGAGTTTTTCACCAATTCTACAATATCTTCTTTTGTCAGGTTCAGCGCTTTCTGAATTTGCAAGAAATTTTCATTAATATAACCTCCAAAATAAGCCGGATCATCAGAATTCACGGTTACTTTTACACCTTTATTCATTAATTTTTTCAAAGGATGATTGGATAAAATATCCACATTTCTCAATTCTAAATTCGATAATGGGCAAACCGTTAAAGCTAAATTTCTAGCATTAATTTCTTTTACTAAATCTTCATCTTGAAGGCAATTATTTCCGTGATCAATTCTTTTAACTTTCAGAATATCAATCGCTTCCCAAATATAATCTGCATTTCCTTCTTCGCCTGCGTGTGCAACTGGAACATAACCTTCTTTTACCGACGCTTCGTACACATTTTTAAATTTCGAAGGTGGATTTCCTTTTTCTGAAGAATCTAAACCAACCGATTTTATAAGATGTTTAAAAGGCAACGATTCTTGTAAAGTTTCAAACGCATCTTCTTCCGACAGATGACGCAAATAACTCATAATCAAAAGTGAATCTATACCATATTTTTCTTTTGCATCTTCTCTCGCTTTTTGAATTCCGTTGATCACAGTTTCAAAAGAAATGCCTCTTTTTGTGTGTGTTTGCGGGTCAAACATTATTTCTGTGAAAATCACATGATCTTCTTTACACGCTTTAAAATAAGCCATCGTCAAATCATAAAAATCTAATTCTGTGATGAGCACGCCTGCTCCGGTATAATAAATATCAAGAAAATCTTGAAGACAAGAAAATTTATAGGCTTTTTTTAATTCTTCTACCGAAGAATAGGGAATTTTGATGTTGTTTCTTTTGGCAATTTCAAACATTAATTCTGGCTGAAAACTTCCTTCGATATGAAGATGCAATTCGGCTTTTGGTATTTCTTTTATAAATTTTTCAATTGTCATAATTAATTTTTTTTTAAATTATTTCGTTCCTAAATTCTTTCGTACTCGGCTTAAACTTTCTGGCGTAATTCCCAAATAACTCGCGACCATCCATTGTGGCACGCGCTGAAAAACATTTGGATAAGTTTTAAGAAAATCTAAATAACGCTCTTCCGCAGTTGCGCCAAGTAATTGATTAATTCTTTTTTGCAACGCACGAATGTGATTGCTCATAAGTTTAAAATTATTCCCAGAAACTTCGGGATTATTTTTAAAAATATTAAAGAAAAAATCTTGCGGCAAAACTGCAACTTCGCTATTTTCAACAGCATCGATATAATAATGGGAACCTTCTTTAAAAATCTGGCTGGTTCTATCCGCAATAATCCAAGATTCTGGTGCAAATTGGATAATGTGCTCTTTGCCGTTTTTATCTATTGAAAACATCCGGAGAAGCCCTTTTTCTACAAAAAAAGTATCATTGCAAGTTTCGCCTTCTTGAAGCAAAAACTCGCCTTTTTCAATTTTCTTTTCACTATAAAATTGCTTACAAACATTTGTATTTTGTGCCGGAACGGCCAAAACATTTTCCAAATATGACTGAAAATTTTCCAAGTTAAAACATAGATTTTAAAACATCGTGAAAATCTATACTGTTGTGTGAAGCGCTATATTTCACTTCGCCATTTTTTATTAAAATCGCTTGTGGGCTTTGATGCGTCACATCTAAATCATTCGCCATTAAATTTGAAATCGGGCGAAAATGGAGCAAATCTAAATAATATAAATCTACTTTATCTTTATCATCAGATTGACTAATTTGCTTTTCTAAATTTTTTTTAATCGTTTTGCTGATGAAGCAAGTGGTAGAATGTTTAAAAAATAAAACAGGTTTTTCAAAAGAATGATTCACCGCTTCCCTGTATTCTTCTACGCTTTCTAATTCTTGCCAAGAAGTTTGTTCGTATTCATTTTCATCATTTCCACCAAATAACTGATCAAAAAAGCCCATAGTTTTTATTTTTAATTTTAATGCTCTAAAATAAGAAAATTTGAATTAAATCTTTAGAATTTATTTTTTAGAAGCCATGTTTAACATTAGATTTATTAAACTTAATTATTTTCTTACCAGTTTTTCTCTTTAATAACGGTTTCAATATGTGCAAAATGATGCTTACAATGCCAAGAATAATGAACTAATTGCTCTTTTAGCGTAATTTTTTTATTTTGTTCTGGATGAAAAAAAGTATCCTCAAACTCTCTATTTGTAAGAGATTTCAGTTCATAAGCCCATCTTTTGTGCAAACCTTCCAAGATTTTCAAAGACGCATCAATATCCATACTAAAACTATCTTGCAACTCCGCCCATTTTGCTTCGTCATAGCCTTTTATTATAGGATTTTCTTCTGTTAAAGCAAGTTTAAAACGCACAAAAGCATTCATGTGGCTATCTGCAATATGATGGATTAATTGTCTGATTTTCCAACCATTTTTTCTATACGGCGTATCTAATTGTTCATCGGAAAGGTTTTCCACTAATTTTTTTAATTTTTTAGGAAAATTTTTTATCGTTTTAATATGAATAGTGATGTCTTGATCAGAAATGTTTTCTGGAAGTTGAAATTTTCCGATTGGATATTTTTGTTGTTCTAAATTGTCCATATTATTTAATGTTTTTGTCCATTTGGCAGATTCGTTTTTATGGCAAATATTTTGAGAATTCTCTAGTGTAAATTTAGAGAAATTTACTTTAAATCTTATATCTTTAAAAAAAATAGAAACGTATGAAAAAAGCCCTAATTATAGTAGATGTTCAAAATGATTTTTGTGAAAATGGCGCTTTAGCTGTTCCAGAAGCCAATTCTATCATTCCCTATATTAATTTATTAATGGAAGAAAATGAATACGAGCAAATTGTTTTGACGCAAGATTGGCATCCGCAAAATCATAAAAGTTTCGCCAGCAATAATTCTCAAAAAGTAGGCGACACTATTATTTTAAATGGAATTCCGCAGTTTATGTGGCCAGATCACTGCGTTCAAGGTACTTTTGGCGCAGAATTTCATAAAGATTTGAACCGTGAAAAAGTAACGCACATCATCCAAAAAGGAAAAAATACGGAATTCGACAGTTATAGCGGATTTCAAGATAACAACCATTTTATGAAAACTGGTTTGGCAGATTTTTTAAAATACCACGACATTCAATTGGTGGAAATTGTAGGTTTAGCTTTAGATTATTGTGTGAAATTTACGTGTTTAGACGCGGCTAAAGAAGGTTTTATCACTTGTCTTCATTTCAATGGCACAAAAGCCGTAAACGTAAAACCTGACAGTGGAAAAAATGCCATTTATGAAATGCTGGAAAACGGTGTGACAATTCTTGGTTGATTTAATCCCAATTTCCTTTAACCACAAAGATTTTTTTTCTTTTTAATCAGAAAGAACACCTTGGTAAGTTATAAAAAATATTTGCGCGCTTCGTGAGACCTTTTTGCCTTTGTAGTAAAATTTATTCGCGGCTAATTTTTTTTCCAAAAACCTTTGTGGTTAAATCTAACTCATTTTTTGCCGTGGCAAACCAATCTCATGCTCCTGCGGATAGGGTTTTCGCGACGTCATACTCACATCTTCTTTTAATTTATTTTGGGTTTCAAAAGACTTTTTATCACCATTTGAATATCTTGGATCGGGAATAAAAGGCATTTTTGCCATTTTAAGAACCGTAATTGTCGGGAAATGAAAATCCACTTCCACCAAACCCAAAAGCAAATAGCAACCGCCACCTTGAAAAGGATATTTTTGCAAATTATCTGGAAAATGCGCCGTATCAAAAAACTGGCCTTCTGCATCTATCCAAGTGCCGAAAAACATCGTTCCCTTTTTAGTCGGAACGTGTTTTCGGGAAATTAAATACGCCATCATTTTCACCTGTTTTTTATGGTATTTTATTAAATCTTTTGCCATCACATGTCCTCTAAATTTAGTCTGTAACAAATCAAACGGACTACAAGAAACGGTGAAACCCAAAATTTCAATCTCATCAAACGCATCTTCAAAAAAATTTCTTTTAAGTTCTGGTAAATGGTATTCTTTCGCAGGTTCTTCTAAAAACGAAAGCATTTTGCAATCGGGTTTATAAGTGGAAAGGATGAATCTGGCTTCAATTAAAAGTTCGTTTTTTTGTTTTCCTGTAAATCTAAACGCGCCGATAAAAATTAAAATCTGCAAACTTTCTATCCCTAGCGGAACACGTTTTATAAAGTTTTCTAAATTTTTAAAATCACCATTATTTCTACGTTCTTCAGGAATAAATTGGGCAATTCTGGCTTCAATTTTTTCAATGTGCATAAAGCCCAAAAAAACTTCGTCGCCGTAAACTGTGGTAGTGAAATTGCTTTTATTCACGCAGGGATTATTAATTTTCGCGCCCGACATTCTGGCTTCATGCACGTAAACTTCAGTTCTATAAAATCCGCCTTGGTTGTTGATAACGGAAACCATAAACTCAATCGGGTAATACACTTTTAAGTACAAACTTTGGTAACTTTCTACCGCGTAAGACGCAGAATGCGCTTTGCAAAAAGAATAACCGGCGAAAGATTCTATTTGCCTGTAAACTTCCCGCGACAATTGTTCGGAATGCCCCAATTTTTTACAAGATTCAAAAAAATGGTCTTTTACTTTTTGTAAAGCTTCCAAAGACCGCCCTTTTCCGCTCATCGCCCGGCGAAGAATATCGCCATCGGCGGCAGAAAGTCCGCCAAAATGAAGTGCAATTTTTATCACATCTTCTTGGTAAACCATAATGCCGTAAGTTTCGCCCAACTGTTCTTTAAAAACATCATGAAAATATTCAAATTTATCGGGATTATTATGCCTAAAAATGTATTCGCGCATCATGCCACTTTTCGCTACACCTGGCCGAATAATGGAAGACGCAGCAACTAAAACTTTATAATTATCGCATTTCAAACGGCGCAAAAGTCCTCTCATTGCGGGACTTTCTATGTAAAAACAGCCAATTGTTTTTCCTTTTGCAAGAAACTCATTACAGATTTTTTCATCTTTTGAAATGGAAGTATCTTTAATATCTACAAAAATATTTCTGTTTTTTTTAATTAAATCTTGTGTATCTTTTATGGTTCCCAAGCCGCGCTGCGAGAGAATATCAAATTTTTCGAAACCGATATCTTCCGCCACATGCATATCAAACTGCACGATGGGGAAACCTTTTGGTGGCATTTCTAATGCCGTGAAATTGGTAATTGGTTCTTCAGAAATTAGAATTCCGCAAGAATGCATACTTCTTTGGTTGGGAAATTTTTCTAATAATTTACCGTATTTGTGAACGAGTTTTACCACAGAATTTTCCTCGTGTTCACTTAAAGGTTTTGTAGCCAAAGCATCTAATTCTTCTTTCGGCAAACCGAATACTTTCCCCAGTTCGCGGAAGATGGAACGGTATTTAAACTCGACATTTGTGCCGCAAAAAGCGACGTGTTCTTTACCGTATTTTTTAAAAATATAGTCTAAAATGGTATCTCGGTTTTGCCAACCCCAATCGATATCGAAATCGGGCGGACTTTTTCTATTCAAATTTAAAAAACGCTCGAAATACAAATCCAGTTCGATGGGGCAAATATCTGTAATTCCCAAACAAAAACTGACGATACTGTTTGCGCCACTTCCCCGCCCCACATGCATAAAACCTTGGCTGTTGCTATATCTAACGATGTCCCAAGTGATGAGAAAATAGCCTGCAAAATTCAATTGGGCAATTACTTTTAGTTCTTTTTCAATTCTTTTTAAAGCGTTTTCTTCCTGCGCTGGATATTTTATTTTAAAACCTTCATAAGCCAGTTTTCGCAATAGTTTTTCGTCTTCTTCTTTGGAATTGGTAAAATATTTTTTGTTTTTTGGCGTACCGAATTCAAATTCAAAACTGCAATTATTGAGAATAAATTCGGTGGTTTTTATAATTTGCGGATGGTTTTTAAAAGTGTTTAAAATTTCGGTTTCTGGTTTTAAAATTTCTGTGTTTTTGCAAAAATTTTCTGGGGAAAGTTTAGAAATTAAAGTATTCAAATCTATGGCGCGCAAGATTTTATGCAGATTAAATTCTTGTTTGGTTTTAAAAGTAACGGGCTGCAAAATCACCATTTTATGCACCAAACGTTTCCAAAGTGAATTAAAAATAAGGTTTAACTGTTCTGCTTTTACGCCGATGAATTCATGCTCCAAAAGTGTTTCGGGCACATTTTCTAAAGGATAAATAACGAACACATTTTTAAAATCGGGATTGGTTTTGGGCAAAATTTCTCCCTCGCAATTATGTGCTGTGAGCATTTTATTAATTTCAGAAATACCTTCTGAATTTTTGGCTAAAGTGATGTAATACAATTCATTTTCTGACCGAATTTCTACGCCAACGACGGGTTTTATATTGTTTTGATGACAAAGTTTGGTGAAATCATAAATCCCAGTAATGGTATTAATATCGGTTAATGCTAAAGTTTTGATATTATTTTCCACGGCTTGTTGCACCAAATTTTCGATGGAAATGGTGCCGTAACGCAAGCTGTGGTAGGTGTGGCAATTGAGGTACATTTTTTGGGGTTATCTTGAAAAAATTCGTTTTAATATGGAATTTTTATTTTTTTATAATAAGAAAGTTTTTTATTCAATTGGAACGGGCTAAAGCCAATTGATATTCGTTATTTTTTATCGGGCTAAAGCCCGATTCTATTGATAAAAAAATTAAAATCTTCTAAATCATTTTAAACTTTAATTCTTGGCGTTCACCGCGCCCCGACTTGAGTGGAAATCCCCGCCGTGGCGGGATTGGGAACGGAAGGCGGAAAAGGCGCCCAAAAAAAATTTAAACTGAACTATTATATTTAAAACTCAAGGCTCTGCCGACGGAATTTTCGCCAAATCGGTTTTTGATTTTATCCATCGTTTGGTAGAGCGCCATGAGTTCTTCGGTGTCTTCAAACAAATTCATTTGATGATTGCCATGGACCAATCCGGTGAATTTTAGGCCGATTAATCTTAATCTCATCCGGCGTGTGTAGAGTTTTTTAAATAATTCTAATGCCACTTTTGTTAGTGTGTGATCGGCGGAAGTGTAGGCGATTTTGTGCTGCTTGGTTTCTGTATCAAAATTAGAATAGCGGATTTTGACGACTACGACGGAAGTGAGCCATTTTTCTTCTCTTAATTTAAAGGCGAGTTCTTCTACCATCCCTGTGATTAGGGCTTTTACGTTTTCAACATCTATGGTATCTGCAGAAAATGTGTGTTCGGAGGAGATGGATTTTCTTTCGGAATAAGGCACGACTGGGTTTGGATCTATTCCGTTCGCTTTTTGCCAAAGTTCGCCGCCATTTTTACCGATTAATTGTTGCAAAACTTCGCGTGGCATTTCGGATAAAGTTTGGATGGTTCGGATGCCAATTCGTGATAATAATTGAAAAGTAACGTTCCCAACCATGGGAATTTTGCGAATTGATAATGGATTTAAAAAAGGTTTTATCAAATTTTTTTTAATTTCCATTTTGCCTAAAGGTTTGGCTTCACCTGTCCCGATTTTTGAAACGGTTTTGTTATCCGATAAAGCAAAACTGATGGGTAAACCGGTATTTTTTAAGATAGATTTGGCAATTTCGCCCGTCCATTTATAACAGCCAAAAAAACGATCCATTCCAGAAAGATCGAGGTAAAATTCATCAATACTCGCTTTTTCTACGACGGGAACTTGCTCTTGGATAATTTCTGTGACGGTGTGCGACATTTTAGAATACAGATCCATATCACCTTTTATCACTCTGGCTTCGGGACATAATCTTAAAGCCATTTTAATTGGCATTGCAGAATGAACGCCGAAAAAACGGGCTTCGTATGAACAAGATGCTACTACGCCTCTATCGCCGCCGCCAATGATGATGGGCCTTCCCTGAAGTTCAGAATTTAAAAGTCTTTCGCAAGAAACGAAAAAGGTGTCTAAATCCATGTGTACAATTGCTCTTTCCATGGGTACAAAATTATTACGTTTTGTAGCATTTTTTTGTATATTTGTTGGTATAAATTATAGCAATGTCAATTTTATCTGATAACATGCGCTATCTCAGAGCGCAACTCAAATATTCTCAACAAAAGATAGCGGATCAGCTTCTCATCACGCGCGGAAGGTATGCGAAATACGAAGATGGCGCCTCTGAACCACCTTTAGAAATTTTACTTAGAATTTCAAAATATTTCCACATCAGTATTGATTTATTGGTGTCTGTGGATGTGCGCAAATATCCTTTAGACAAAATAATGAAGTTGCCCGATAACCGAATTGTTTTACCCGTAAACGTAGATTTAAAAGGGGAAAATATGATAGAAATTATTCCGCACAAAGCGCAGATGGGTTACTTGAGCGGCTACAACGATCCGGAATATATTGAAAGTTTACAAAATATTTCGCTACCGTTTTTGCGGAACGGAAAATTTCGTGCTTTCCCGAGTAGTGGTGATTCTATGCCGCCTTATGGTGAAGGTACTTATATTGTGGGAAAATATTTGGAATCTTTAAATGATTTAAAAAAGAAAAAAACCTACATTTTCATCACGAGAAACGAAGGGATTGTTTATAAAAGATTATTAGAAAAATCTGAAAAAAGTCTGACTGTGGGATCTGATAATAATTTCTACGAACCTTACGATATTAAGTATTCTGAAATCTTAGAAATCTGGAGTTATGCGTGTAGTATTAATACGAAAGAATTTGAGAAAGATGCACTAGATACGCAATTGATTATGAGTAAATTGCGAAATATCGAGGGGATGATGAGAAAGAAATTAATTTAATTTCTGTTCTTTTTTAGCCGTAAAAGAGGGAAAAAACTAACTTTAAATAAGACATTCTAAAGAGGGCAAAATGTAAAAATTTTGCTGTGCTACTTTTATCGTTTATTGGTCAAGTTAAAAAAATGCGTTTTAGTAGCATTTCGCGATTTTTTATACAAACTCCAAGGTCGTTTAATTTTGTAGAATATTGTAGGTTTCTTTCAAAAAAATTATTAAACCCTACTATTTTATAAGATGAAAATCTCTTAAAAAACTTTGCCAAAGTATTTTCTTTGCGCTTTAAAACTTTGGCAAAGTGAAAATAGCGGGAAATTTCATTCGTTAAAAATATCAAAAGCACTTTATTAAAGCGGGAAAAGTTCAGCAAACAAATTTTCACTTTTTTCTACAGCCGCGAGATTTGGGTTTAGGTTTGGAAATGAAAAATCTTCGAGTGGATTTCCTTCAAGCCATTTTTTGTGATTATTTTGCGCTAAACAAATGGGCATTCTTTTCTTTATGTTGTGGATTTTACTCATCAATTCGTTCGCTTTTGTGGTTACAATGCTATAAGTGTAAAGCTCTTTGCCAGTTTCTGGGTTTTCCCAAAGGCTGTAAATTCCTGCTAAAGAAAAAAGCGTTGAATCTTTGATTGCGATTTCAAATTTTCTTTTATTTTTTCCTTTTGCATCTTGCCATTGCCATTCGTAAAAAGATTTCACAGGAATTAAACAGCGGTTTTTAGTGGAATTTTTGTAAGAATTAAGTGTTTCTGCAGTTTCAATTTTTGCGTTTAAAGTATTGGTTTTTTTTAGGAAATCTTCTTTAGCCCAAATTGGCATCAAACCCCATTGTGCTGTGAGAATTTCAGTAGGCGCAATATCTAGAATGACGGCAGTTTTTGGATGGCTAAAACCATTTATTTCATCTTCTGGCTGATAATCGAGATCAGTTTCTTTGGCATCGTAGTATTTTTCTGCCTGTTTTATGGAAAAATTGGTATTGACTCTGTAACACATTTTTGTTATTTTTTGAACACATTCATGCAATTGAACGCGCCAAAAGCCTCGTTCTTACAATTTTTTTTTAAAAATAATTAATTTTAAATATAATATCGAAAATTTTTATACAAAAAAACCGTTCCGACAAGATTGTCAAAACGGCATTTTTTTTATGTAAACGTTTGATTCTACTTTTTAAGCGGTAGTTCTTTGCTAGAACTTGTGAAACCGTGTAGTTTTTCATCTGACGCTTTTCCTTTCCCTTTTAATAAATCGTATGCGATTGCTGAAGCCACAAATATGGAGGAATAAGTACCGAAACCAATACCCAAAAGCAAGGCAAACATAAAGCCACGTAGGTTTTCTCCACCGAAGATAAAGATGGCTAAAATTACCAATAATGTGGTAAATGAAGTATTAAAAGTTCTACCCAAAGTACTGGAAATTGAATCATCAAACAATCCTGCCAAAGAAATGGATTTTTTCTCGCGTAAATATTCTCGAATTCTATCAAATACAATTACCGTATCATTAATGGAATACCCAATGACGGTAAGAATTGCGGCAATAAAATCCTGATTAATTTCCATATTAAACGGCGCATATTTATAAAATAAAGAGTAAGCACCCAAAATAATGACTGAATCGTGAACCAGAGCAACAATAGCACCTAAGGAGAATTGCCATTTTTTAAATCTTAATAAAATGTAAATAAATATCCCAAAGATGGCAATTAAGAAAGCTTTTGTCCCTCCTGTTTTAATGTCGTCTGCAACGGTTGGTCCTACTTTGGTGGAAGATACAATCCCCGCTTTATCAACATCTGCAGATTTGAATTCTTGCAATGTGATATTTGCAGGTAGATCTGGTTTTAAACCTTGAAATAATTTTGCTTCAATGGTTTGATCTGCTTTTAAAGAAGCCTCATCTATTAAATAATCTGTTGAAATTTTCAATTGATTATCCGTCCCGAAAGTTTTTGCTTCTACAGAACTATTTTTTCCATTGGCTGTTTTGAAAAGAACTGCTAAATTTTTCTGAACTTGTGCAGCATTTACAGGTTTTTCAAATTTTACAACATAGTTTCTTCCTCCGGTAAAATCAATACCAAATTTAAAACTATTGGTAAAAATGGAAACCAAACTTCCTACCGTAAGTAGAATTGAAAAAATGTAAGTGTATTTTCTTTTCCCAATAAAATCGATCCATACATTTCTAAAGATGTTTTTGGATGCTGCCGTCCAAACAGATAATTTTTTACCTTTATTTAAACGAGTAAAAATCATAACTCTAGAAAGTAAAACCGAAGTAAAGAAAGTCATCATCAAACCAATACCTAAAGTAACCGCAAAACCTTTAATAGGACCAGTTCCGAAGAAAAATAGAACTGCAGCGGTTAGTAATGTAGTGGCGTGACCATCAATAATTGCGGAAAGTGCGTGTTTGAAACCGTCTTTGTAGGCTTCTAAAATATTTTTGCCGGCAAAGAGTTCTTCTTTTGTCCTTTCATAAATAATAACGTTTGTATCTACCGCGAGCGCCATTGTAAGAACGATACCTGCAATCCCCGGAAGGGTTAAAGTTGCATCTATAGAATCCATAATTCCAAAAATGAAAAATAGATTGATGATCATCGCGATTACTGCATAAACTCCTGCACCACCGTAATAGAAAATAATATAAACAATAATGATACAAAATGCGATCACAAAAGAAAGCATTCCTGCGTGGATAGATTCTGCACCCAAAGATGGTCCTACAACAGCCGATTGTACGATTTTTGCTCCTGCTGGCAATTTACCTGCGCTTAAAACATCCACTAAATCTTTGGCTTCTTCTGGAGTGAAATTTCCTGAAATTTGCGTTCTTCCGTTCGGAATTACACTTTGCACATTTGGCGCAGTGTAAACTCTTCCATCTAAAGTTACGGCCACTTGTTTGTGGATATTTTTTTCTGTTAAAGATTTCCATTCTTTAGAACCTTTAGAATCCATTTGCATATCTACAACTACTCTACCGAGTTCGTCATAATTTACGTTTGCACTTTCTACTGCTCCATCTACTGGTGCTTTACCTGTAATATTGCCACGGATAGCGTATAACACTAAATTTGTAGGATTGCTTTGTTCTGGTTTGTAACCCCAAAGAAATTGGGTGTATTTTATATTTGAAGGTCTTGCGTTGATTGCAATTTTACTATTCAAAATTTTGTTTACAGCCGCAGTATCTGATAATTTTACGTTAGCAGCTCCTTGGGAAGGAGAAGTACCAAGTTGAAGTAAATTTATAAGATTTGTTTTTTTACTCACACCCATAGAATCGCCTTTGGTAGCAATTAATTGCGCTAATTCCTGAAAATATGGCCCAACCTCTTGGATGGTTTGAACTTCCCAAAATTGTAGTTTTGCCGAAGATTGAAGTAATTTTTTAACCCGATCAATATCTTTTATACCAGGCATTTCCACAAAAATACGCGCCGTTCCAGGAACACGCTGCACGTTTGGCTGAACTGCACCAATTTTATCGATTCTGGTTTTAATAACTTCATAAGCCGTTCCGATGGAGGCTTCTATTTTCTTTTTCACGATAGCTTTTACCTGCTCATCGCTTGTATTAAATTTAATTTCACTTAAACCTTGGTTTCCGAAAATTTCTGGATCGGCTAATTTTAAATTCGTTCCTTTTTCTTTGTTTACCGCAGCAAACTCTGTAAAGAAATCATCAATATAATTTTTTGTAGAATGTTTTTGAAGTTCATCCGTTCTATTTAATGCTTCAAGTAAAACCGGATTAGTAGAATAATTGGTAAGATCATTAATTAAATCTTTCTGATTAATTTCTAGCAAAACGTTAATACCGCCTTTTAAATCTAGACCCAATTTCATTTCATTGTCGTGAGCCGTTTTGTAATCTAGTTTTTTAAATCCTAAATTCAGCGTTTCTTTAGAAAGTCTGGCTATTTCCTGTTTATATTTCACAGGATCGTTCCCTGCAATTGCTTCGGCACGATTTTCTATTCTATATGCATAAAATGTCGGCGCTAGAGCGCTTAAACAAATCAGTCCTAAAATAACTGCTATCGTAACAATAAGTCCTTTTCCTTGCATTGTTTTGTATTTACTACATTAAAAATTATAGGCGGCAAATATACTTAAAATCTCGTTAAATATGAATTAATTTCTAAAATTGAAGAAAATTTTTTATTGAGTTTGCAATTTTAAAGTCATTTTAAAGCTAAAAAAGTTTAAGCATAAAACTCAAACTTTTCAATACAGTCGGCGAAATTTAATTTAAATAATAATTGTAGGCTATAATATTAATCTTTAATTTAAATTTTTGCTTAGCAAACCTACTTGTTTTTCGGTCTCAATCCTATTTTGAAAATCTTGGAAATGATGTTTTTGAAAGTCTGTACTTCCTTCTATTGAGCCATTTGAGTAATCTATTCTGTAAAATGCAACTATTTTTAAATCTTCAAAAGGTACTTCTAATTCTGCAGACGCTTCTGGATCTCCTTTCGCATTTCTTATGAAAAATTTTGCCGAAATCAATTCAGAATTTTTTGCTTTTTTCAAAATCATTTCGATTTTCTGGGCCACAATCAAATCTTTAGACTTGTTTTGTTTTAAGAATAATTCTAAAGTTTCTAATTCCTTTTTGATTGATTCATCAGAAGTTGCGTAAGAAAATTCTTTAGAATTTGTGATATAATTTAACCCAATTCTTCTGCTTTTAGATGTGCTGTATCTTGCAATTTCTCTATTATTTTTAAATAATGTTACGATGGTTTCACTACCCTTTCCAACCGTTTCTGTATTGTGAATGGCGTATAAATCGCCAAAATTATTATAAAAATAAGACTCTTCAGATTTTCCCATTTCATTGGTTGTGATTACCGAAGAAAGTTTATTGCCGGTGAAATTATATTTCTTATTTAGATTAATATACTTTGAAATATATTGCGAACTTAGCAAAGATTTGTCTGCATCATATTGGTAACTTACTTCATAATCTTGGTATTCATTTCCCGCATTATATTTTTCAGATTTTACTTCATCATTTTCATATTTGTAAATAGTTGATTTTTTAGCACCTTTATTACGCAAATCTTTTTCAGTAAAAACCATTATTTTTTTATTCGGGCCAAAATAATAGTAATTTTCTTCTAACTTTTGCAATGAATCACCATCAACAAAATATTTTACAGAATTTATACTTTTTACGCCGTTGCTATAACCAAAATCTATTGGGCTTAGCTTTGGTAAACTTTGAGCAAGGCAAAAAATATTTAAACTAAAAATTAGAAACAGAAACGCATATTTTTTCATTTTTAAAATATTTTCCTATTTATTCAAATTCGGTGCAATGTATTCTGAATGTAGCGTCACCAATAGTTTTTTTGTAGTTTCATAATATTTTGCCACCGCTTCTACTGTACTGTTTTTTGATAGCACCGTTGAAGCGCCCGTTTTTTTATTTACATAGTTGGCAGATTTCAAGGTAATTGTAAAATCTTTAATGCGAAAATCATAATTTACAACCATTATGGCATACCCTAAACTATCTTCCACTTTATATTCTACATCATAATTGTTAGATTCTGGATTTCCGATGTATTTAATGCTATATTTTTTTGCAAGAACAGTTTCTCTGTAAGTTTTGGCAAAATTTTTCGCCGATTCTCTATTATCTGCTGAAAGATAATTTTTGGTTACAGAATTTTCTGTAAGAGAAGAAGGTGTTTTGTTTTCTGATATTTTTAAATATGTAAAAACATCATCTATAAATTGTTTTTTCGAAAGATTATAAAGCGATACCACTTTTTCATTTTCATGGTTTGCGGAGAGTTTTATAATTTTCCCACTTGCAGAAATAAATGTGGCATCCAA
Source organism: Halpernia humi (assembly GCF_900108025.1). Lineage (GTDB taxonomy): Bacteria > Bacteroidota > Bacteroidia > Flavobacteriales > Weeksellaceae > Halpernia > Halpernia humi. Next base: position 407,680 of record NZ_FNUS01000001.1, on the reverse strand, counting down.
AATACTGAGAACAATGTGATCGGTAAAGAATTGATAATTCATTAAAATTTTGGTTTCTGCGTTACCAGAAAAAAGTGAGTAATTTATGGTATAATCATCATCAGAAATTTTATTTGTAAAGGTTGCTTTGTACTTACTATTGGCATAAGCAGTTTGAAATTCCTTCAAAACATTTTGCACTTGAGCCTTCGTTTGGTCGGCGTTAAAATATCTGGTTTCGGTATCTATCCCAAACAAAATTTGGAAACTAAACAGAAATACGGCGGTAAGTAAGATTTTTTTTAACATTTTAATCGTTTTTTATAATTCCAAATTTATACATAAACAAGTTTCCTTTCAATAGGTCATTTGCCGTATTTTAGGTCTTGCTAATTTTTATTTATTTTGTTTATTATATTTTTTGATGAAAATAATTGAGCAATTAAATCTTCGGTATTTTAGTTTTCTAGGAACTTTGGTTCTTAGTATTTATGCGCTTTATAACAAAGAAATTTCAGTCTTTTATATGCTTTATCTCTTTTGGTGGCAAGCGCTTATCGAGATATTTACCGTTATAATCATTAACTTTAAAAAGACGAAAAATTTCATTAATTCTGCAAAATTGGTTTCCTCTTCATTTTTTTTGATGTTCATTTATTTTATATTTATTATAGTGCTATTCGGTTTTGTGTTTGCTTTTAGAAATGAGGATTTAATAATGTTAAATTTTCAAGTTTTCTTCTTTAGAAATACAACATTTAATTTGAATATTTTATTAATGCTCATTTTTGCCGTGCTTTATTTTAATTCAGAAAAAAATATTTTCTATGCCAATCAAAACTTTGGTGTTTTTTCTAATAGAATGCTTATTCTGCACGTTTCCATTATTTTAGGCGCCGTTATACATTTCGGAAGCCAGCATTTTTTGGATGTAAGGTTTACTAAAAGCATTTACTTTTATATAATTTCTGCGCTTCCTTTTTTAATTATTAAAAGCATTTTCGAGTGGCATGATAGTTTATAAAAAACTTTAAAAAAACAATTATGAAATCGCCACGATTTGCAAACGCTAACACCTATGAAGATTGAGCGATTGCATATGACCTTAAAAGACAATAAAAATCTACATATGAAAAATATATTTTATTTAAAATTAATCTTCAGCTTTCTTTTCTTGTCGCAAATATCATTTTTAAATGCTCAAGATTTTACTGGGAAAACTGAAGCCGAAATTGCCCAATTATTTGTAAATAATACTAAAAAAGGCAGTGATAATAGTGCTGCAAAAGCATTTAATTCTAATCTTTTAAAATATTTTAAATCCATTTCTCCACCGAATGTTTCAATAGCTATTGATACGAAAATGGCGGATGTTTTTAAAGAAATTTATAAAATAGATCAGTTTTCTTCTTTTAGATTTATAATGACAACGGAAGATTTAAAGGCTTATAGTGGAATGGCGCCCTTTCTCACAGCAGAGCAAAAATTATATTTGAAAGAAACGGCACGTGCAAAAATAAATAATTATAAACCAATTGTAAACAACCAAAATAATGCGATAAGCGAAACAGATAAATTATACAACGGAAAAGGCGCGTTTCCGCAACAATTTAATAAATCAAACTACACTATAAATTTTCCGCGTGGTACCGTAAATTATAGCTTTTCACCCATTTATGCGCCAAGAATGAAATATAAATCGTTTGAAGTGGACACGGGTTTTGTGACAGGTTTAGATTATAAATACGTGAGATCTGGTTCTACAACTTACGCAAGTGTTCGGTTTAATCCAAATATTACAGCCTATCACCTACTCAGTTCCTTGCCAGAAAATAAATCTATGGTCGTGATGATGATTGCGATTAACAAACTTTTCCCAACCCAAACATATTTAAAGGCAAAAAATGAAGGTGGCTTTTATATTATTACTTCAGACGTAAAACCAATAGGTTGGCAAAGTTCTTACAACGTTGTGAAAGAAAATGGTTACACTATTATTGCAAAAGCCCACCGCAATTACGGCGATAAAGATTTGATTGTGCAAATTATCCGAGTAAAAAGAAATTTAAAGTACGAAAGCGATATGACGGCAGATGAAAAATATTTTCTAAATGATGCTGCGGTTTATAAAAGACCGTATTAAAAATCTAGAATTTCAACTTTTCCTGAAATACATTCTTAAAAACAACTAAACCGTCATAGAAAAAATGCGGGTTTCGGGTTTGTTTCTCAGCATTCTTAAATCAAAAGTCATGGCTACATTTCTAGTAAAAGCGCGGCCTTTTTCGGTGATTTTTATGTGGTTTTTTTCTATTTCAATTAAACCATCTGCTTCCATTTCCTTTAAATTTGCGATGGCATTTTCCAATTCTGGAAATTCTGTTTGTACATCCCAAGACGTTTCTAAGCGGCACATTAAATTTAAAATATGTTGGCGGATTTTTAAATCTTCTTCATTTAAAATATGACCTCTAAAAACCGGGATTTTTCCTTCTGCAACCCGTTTCTGATACTCATCAACTGATTTTTCATTCTGCGCAAAAGCATACCAAGAATCTGAAATTGCAGACATCCCGAGCCCAATCATCAGTTGGGTTTTGCTTGAAGAATAACCCATAAAATTACGGTGAATATCGCCAGATTTTAAAGATTGATACAAATCATCGTGTTCCAAAGAAAAATGATCCATCCCGACTTCTATATAGCCCAAATCTTCTAGCAACTGTTTACCATTTTCGTAGAGTTTTCTTTTTTCTTCCCCGCTTGGCAAATCATTTTCATCGAAACCTCTTTGTCCCACGCCTTTTATCCACGGCACATGCGCGTAAGAATAAAACGCCAAACGATCTGGTTTTAATTCTAAAGTCCGGTGAATGCTGTGTTTCATTTTTTCCCAAGTTTGGTGTGGCAATCCAAAAACCAAATCGTGAGAAATACTCTTGTAGCCAATTTCCCTCGCCCATTCGGTTACATTTTTCACATTTTCAAACGGTTGAATTCTATTAATGGCTTTTTGCACAATAGGATCATAATCTTGCACGCCAAAACTGCAACGTGTAAAACCTAAATCGAAAAGCGTTTGCAAATGCTCTTTTGTTGTATTATTTGGATGGCCTTCAAAACTAAATTCTTGGTTTTCAGCAATATCCACTTTTTCAAATAAGCCTTCTAATAATTTTTTTAGATTTGCCGGAGAGAAAAAAGTAGGCGTTCCACCGCCAAGATGCAATTCTTTTAATTTCGGTTTTTCATTAAATAATTTTAAATACAAATCCATTTCTTGTAGCACACTTTCCAAATAAGGCGTTTCTACAGAATGTTGTTTTGTAATCCTTTTATGACAGGCACAAAAAGTGCAAAGTGCTTCACAAAATGGCAAATGGATATATATGGAAATGCCTTCTTCGCTATTGCTTTCATTAAAAGATTTCACGACCGATTTTTGCCAGTCTTCACTGCTAAAAGCCGCTTCATCCCAATATGGAACGGTTGGGTATGACGTATATCTTGGCCCTGGAATATTGTATTTATTTACTAATGAAGTTTTCATCTCACAAAATTACGAAATATCTTGTGGTTTTAAAGGTGATAAAAGTTAGAAGAAAATAAAAATAAAAAATTTTAAATACATCCATCACAATAGATTTAGAAAAATAATTTGAAAACTAAGAAAATAAAGTGTAAAGCTTTGATTTTCAAATCTTATTTTTACTAAAACTAACTTTTTTAGATTTGAGATAAAAAAATTCAGACTATTAAATAAATATTTTTTAAGAAAAAAAGCGTTCCAAATAAATTGAAACGCTTTTTGTGGAGGATATCGGGATCGAACCGACCACCTTTAGACTGCCAGTCTAACGCTCTAGCCAGATGAGCTAATCCCCCAAAAATTGGTTTTGCAATAATAGAGAAAAAATGCTTTTGATGCAAAATTTATTTAAACTCAAAAAATGCCAGATTTTTAGATACAAAGAAGACAAAGTTATCGCTCAAGAAGTGCTTTTAAACACAAATACCACAAAGTTTTCTTGATGTGCTGCAAAAATTACTTCATAAATACCACAGAGGACACATGGCTTTGGTGGTATTTTTAATTAAAATTTATCATTTGTCAAACATCAATTGCAATTACTTCCAACCGCCGCCCAAAGCCCGATATAAATCGATATTGGCTTTCATTTTGGTGTATTGAGCGTTAGAAATGCTGAGTTTTGTATTTAATAAATTAACACTTGCATTGATGACTTCCAAATAATTGGCTAAACCATAATTTACCAATTGTTGACTATAATCTACTGATTTTCTGTAGGCTTCTTCTTCTTTTAATTTTAATGCAATGTAATCATCCTGTGATTTATAACGTTTCAAAGCATTCGACACTTCTTGTCCTGCATTGAGAAAGGTTTTTCTGAAATTAAGATAAGCAATCTGCTTGTTCGCCAAACTCACTTCATATTGTGTGCGGATTTGTCTTTTATTTAAAATCGGCTGCACCAAATTACCAACAATAGTGGCAAAAAGTGAATTCGCGCTAAAAAATTTATCAAAATCCACACTTTGAAATCCTCCATTTGCACTTAAACTAAAATTGGGATAAAACGATTTTTTGGCAGCATTCTTCAATTCAAACGCCGATACAAATTGAAATTCTGCTTGTGCAACATCTGGACGGTTGGCCAATAATTCAGACGAATATCCTATAGAAATATCTTTAGGAAATTTAGTCATTATGGAGTTGGCTCTTTCAATTTTTTGCGAAGGAACACCTAAAAGTAGGCTTGTTGCATTCTCTAAAATTTCAATTTGAGTATCTAAATCTACTAGCATTGCTTTGGCATTATAAACCAAGGCTTCACTTTGTTGAACGGCGACTTCGGTTAAAGTTCCGGCATTTTTTAAAGCTTTCGTAGTTTCAAGATTTTTAATTCTCAAATCTATGGTTTGATTGATGATGCGTTTTTGTTCATCTAAAGTTAAAAGTTGATAGTAATTGGCGGCGATATTGGCAACTAAATCACTTTTAATACTTTTATGCGCTTCCACTGTGCCGAGATAAGTAGCCAATTGTGCCCGCTTTTGCGCGCTTAATTTTCCCCAAACATCTATATCCCAATTCATATTCGTAGATAAATCACTAATATGATTATATTGTCTATTGCCAATAATTTGTCCGAAATTAGAATTTTCAGATTGTGTTTGAAATGTATAAGACGGCCCAACCGTTAACGTCGGTAAATAGGCTGCTTTAGATTGTTTCAGATAGGCTTGAGATATTAAAATATTTTGTACCGCCGTTCTCACGTCTAAATTATTTGCCAAAGCATTCTCAATATGTTTTTGCAAAATTGGATCAGTGAAAAAGTCTTTCCAAGAAATTTGTGCAATTGTAGAACTGTCTTTTGGCAGCAAATCTGTACGGAAGATATTGTCTTTAAATTCTGGCGATCGCACATATTTTTCTCGTGAAATACACGAAGTAAGCGATAATGCTACAAGTGCAAAGACGAAAAGTGATTTTATATTAAAACTGAATTTCATTTTATCTTTTTTAAAATTATTCGGCGAGGTTTAATTTTTCTCTTTTAATTGGTTTAATTTTTTCTTGAATGCTCTGAAAAATAACGAACAAAACCGGAATTGCAAACAAACCAAGAACAGTTCCTACAAACAAACCAGCCGCCGCACCTGTACCGATAGAGCGATTACCCACAGAACCAATACCATCTGCAAAAACCAAAGGCATCATCCCAAATATAAATGCGAATGAGGTCATTAAAATTGGTCTTAATCTCGCTTTTGCAGCATTAATGGCAGCCAAAGAAATACTTTCGCCGTGGTGTCTGCGCTGAACGGCAAATTCTACAATTAGTATGGCATTTTTAGCCAAAAGTCCGACAAGCATAATTAAAGCAATTTGGAAATAAATATTATTCTCTAAACCTGCCAAACTTTGCCCCATATATGCACCAAATACGCCTAATGGAAGAGAAATCACAACGGTAAGTGGAAGTATATAACTTTCATATTGCGCCGCCAAAATAAAATATACAAAGATTAAACTTAAAGCAAATATTAATGCTGTTTGCGAAGTAGAATTAATTTCTTCTCGCGAAAGCCCTGTAAATTGGATTGTGAAATTAGGAGGTAAAGTTTCTGCAGCGACTTCCTGTACCGCTTTAATAGCGTCTCCAGAACTAAAACCTGCGGCATTGCTTCCCGTCACTTTCACAGATGTAAATAAATTATATCTACTGATAGACTGTGGCCCAAAAGATTTATCAAAACTTACAAACTGAGACAAAGGCGCCATTGCACCAGAGGCTGTTTTTACTGAAATACTGCTTAAACTTTCGATGCTTTTTCTAATATCTGGCAAACCTTGCACAATTACTCTAAATTGTTTACCATATTTTGTGAAATCTGCCGCATAAACACCGCCTACATAACCTTGCATTGTTGCTAAAATATCATCCACAGAAACACCACTTTCTTTAGCTCTTGCAACATTAATAACTAAAGTATATTGCGGAAATTTAGTATTAAAAGAAGTTTGCGCAAATTCAATTTCTGGTCTTTTTAATAAGGCGTTTACAAACTTTTGTGTGTTTTTATCCAAAGCAGTCAAATCACCGCCAGATTTATCTAATAGTTGCAACTCAAAACCGGAACTAGAACCATATCCCGGGACAGAACCTGGCTGAAAAAACACCACTTTTGCACCCCCAGGAATTCCTGCTGCAACGCCAAATAATTTTTTAGTAATATTTTCAACCGATTGGTCTGGATGTTTTGCCCTTTCATTAAAATCATTTAATTTTAAAAATGCCAAAGCAGAATTACTACCATTTCCGGAGAGAAAACTACGTCCTGTTGCAATTGTCATTCCTTTCACGCCTGGAACTTTCACTGCCTTTTTTTGCAAATTTGCAATTACGGCATAAGTTCTTTCCATTGATGAACCTGCAGGAAGTTCAACATTTGCGAAGATAATACCACGGTCTTCTTTGGGTACAAAACCAGAAGGCATAGTAGAATTTGCCCACCAAAATAAAAGTCCAGCTGCACCGAAAATTATCAAAGTTACCCATTTGTGACGCAAAAGAAAAATAAATCCTTGCCCATATTTTCGGGTTGCAGTGTTGAAGCCAACATTAAACTTATAAAAGAATTTCTGAACAAAAGTTTTCTTTTGATATTCTTTATCGTGTTCATTTGCTTTCAAAAATAATGAACATAATACCGGACTTAAAGTTAACGCATTCACAGCAGAAATTAAGATGGCAATTATTAAAGTAACCCCAAACTGCTGATAAAAAACACCCGTAGGACCCGTAATAAAAGTAACAGGTATAAAAACTGCCGCCATCACTAAAGTAATCGAAATAATCGCACCTGTAATTTCATCCATTGCGCTAACGGTTGCTGTTTTCACATTGGTTATGCCGCTTTCTAATTTTGCGTGAACCGCCTCTACGACGACAATAGCATCATCTACCACAATCCCAATTGCTAACACCAAGGCAAAAAGCGTCAATAAATTTAAAGAGTAGCCGAATAAATTTAAAAAGAAAAATGTACCCACAATAGAAACCGGAACCGCAATTGCTGGAATTAAAGTAGAACGAAAATCTTGCAAAAAGATAAATACCACGATGAAAACCAAAATAAAGGCTTCAAATAAAGTTGTTAAAACTTTTGAAATAGAAGCATCTAAAAATTCATTAGTGTCAAAATTTACTACAAAATCTACACCTTGCGGAAAAGATTTTTTGGCTTCTGCTAAATTTATTTTAATATTGTTAATGATCTCCTGCGCATTAGAACCGGGTGTTTGAAAAATCCCCATACTCACAGAAGGATAGCCACTACTTCGGCCAATTCCTGAGTAAGAAAGCGCATCTAACTTTACAGAAGCGACATCTTTTAAACGAAGAAATTGTCCGTTTCCTAACGCTTTTAAAATAATATCATCGTATTGTCCCTGATCACTAAATTTTCCTTGATATGTGATGGTGTATTCAAAAGAACTTCCGCTATTAGAACCAATTTGTCCGGCCGCTGCTTCCCTACTTTGAGAATTGATTGCAGCAATAACATCGCTTGGCATTAAACCATAAGCCGACATTTTCGCAGGATCTAGCCAAATTCTCATGGCATAATTTTTCCCTCCAAAAACATTAGCGTCTCCTACTCCATTTATCCTCTTTAAATCGGGGATCACGTTAATATTCAAATAATTTTGCAGCCAAGTATCATCAAGGTTTTTATTTTTTGTAAAAAACGTGAGGTACATTAATGCGCTGCTGTTTTGCTTTTGGGTAATCACACCAGACCGTGTAACTTCACTAGGCAAAAGAGGTGTTGCACGCGCTACTTTATTTTGAACATTTACTGCCGCAATATCTGGATTTACACCTTGTTTAAAATAAACGGTAATTCCTGCAGAACCATCATTTCCTGCAGAAGATTCGATATAATCCATTCCTTCCACGCCATTTATTTGCTCTTCAAGCGGTATGATAACGCTTTTCATTACCGTTTCTGCATTCGCACCAGAATAGTTTGCAGAAACCCGAACCGTCGCGGGAGCAATATCCGGATACTGTGTTACAGGCAATTTAAGCAAGCCTAAAACACCTAAAATGACAATCATAATAGAAATTACGGTAGAAAGAACCGGTCTGTTTATAAAATTTTTAATCATTAAAAAATTGGTTTTATAGATTCTACCATTTCGTCCATTTTCATGGGTTGCTCTTTTATTTTTGTTCCAGATTTTAAACCTGTAAATCCAGATGCAATAATTTTATCACCTTTCTTTAAACCAGATTTTATGATTGCATAATTGTTTACTCTATCTTGCAATTTAATTACAGAATTGACTGCAGAATCTTTTTGAACTTTATAAACGTAAACCAAACCTTGCTCTTCGTAAGTTGATGCTTCAGGAATTACCAGTACATTATCATAATTTTTTGGCAATTTTATAACGCCGCTGTTTCCGTTGCTCAACAATTTATTGGCATTTGGAAATTTTACTTTAAACTGAATAGTTCCAGTTTGTGGATCTACTTGCCCTGTTACAGTTTCAATTCTTCCTTTTTCACCATACGCGCTTCCGTTGGCTAATTCTAAATCCACCATCGGCAAATTTTTCAGTTTTTCTGAAATTGTTGCACCTTCTGAATTTTCTAAAAAATCAAAATATTCTTTCTCATTCATTGTGAAATAAGCATAAATTTCGGACGTATCTGAAACGGTTGTAAGTGGTGTGGCATCTGAAGGACCAACTAAACTTCCAACTTTTAAAGGTAATTTGCCAACCGTTCCGCTTATTGGCGCACGAATTATAGAATAATCTACATTTGCAACCACGCCTTTATAATTGGCTTGCGCTTGCGATTTTGATGCTTCGGCTTGTAACTTTCCTGCTTTGGCTTGTTGCAATTGGGCATTTGCTTTTGCTAAATCTGCCATCGCAGTTTGCAACTGTACATTGCTGATAATATTTTTTTCTACCAAAGGTTTCAGTTTGTTCACTTCAACTTGGGCAGCATTTACGGAGGCTTGCGCCGCAGAAACATTGGCTTGTGATGCCGAAATGTTTGCTTGCGCGGCAGAAATTCCAGATTTTGCTGCGGCCGCATTTTCAGATAAAACATTAGTTTCTAATCTGAACAATGGTTGCCCTTTTGTCACTCTTTGCCCTTCTGCAACTAAAACTTGAGTAATATAACCCTGAATTTTTGCTCTTACATCATTATTCGTTTTCCCCTGAATGCTAGCGGGAAAACTTTGGTAAGCCGTCAAATTTTTAGTTTCAACTTGCACTACAGGAAAGGTTTTCGGTCCCATATCCTTCGGCGCATCTTTTTTCTTACAAGATGTGATGCTTAAGAAAGCAAGAAATAATATTGAGTAAAATTTCATATAGAGTTATTTATTTTTTTTTATGGATATATGTTATCGCCTATTTTACTATTTTTCTTAAATGAGAGTTTCGATGGCGATTGCATATAGAGTTATTTATTTTTTTTATGGATATATGTTATCGCCTATTTTACTATTTTTCTTAAATGAGAGTTTCGATGGCGATTGCATATTATTGATATAATTTTTTTATTGTTTCGCTAAAACTGTTAATATTGCTGTTTAATAGGTCGATGTAAATATCTAATTTGTTAATGTAAATATTATTTTTTTCATCATTTGATTCATTTTTTTTTAATGCTTTCAAATCTTCCAAAATATCTAATTCTTTATATAATTTTTCAATCAAACTACTGAAGCGAATTTTTACGTAGTCGGGGTTTAAAATAAAGTATCTTTTTCTTTCATCTATTTTGTTTAAAACCGTTATGTGCTCATTTTGTAAAAGTAACTGCAAACTACAAGAAACTGAACTTTTACTGGCTTTTAAAACATCTACAAGTTCTTCAAAGGAAAAACCCTGCATATCAAAATCAAAAATTAAGTAAGCATAAATTTTTGCAGCCAAAGGCGGCAAATGGTAATTTTCAGTATAAAAATTAACCAATTTATGAAAAAGTGCGTCGTCTATATTTAATGGTTTATTCATTCTAAATATTTCGAAATGCAAATATATATTTTTGGTTTGTAACAAACCGAACCAAATTTTTAATAATTTATTTTAACTATTGAAAATGTAGCAAATTTTTAGTTTTAGCAGAATAAAAGCATTATATCGAAATTATCTATTCTTTCCATAAAACCTACAAATACAAACAGATCGCGATCAATATTTTATATAATTTTGTCATTAAAATTACTTTAAAAAATTGAACTCCTTACGGAGTTCTTTTTCAATATTGTTCATTTTTTCCACAAAGATATTGCTCCTACGGAGCATTTTTATTTTTCGGAAAAATCAAAGATAAAATGGTATTACTAATATTTTAAAATCCTGAACTTTTTGCTAAGCAAAATTTAATTCACAAAAAAAGGAAACTTTTTATAGTTTCCTTTAGATTTTATAATTTAGAAGTTACTTGGTAATCTCCAAATCGGTTTCTTTAATATAATCATCAATAATTTTAAAAGCCTCTTGTTCGTCTTTTAAACTTACCATAACTCTCATATTGGTTGCAGTAGGCGTTGTTAAAAAAGTAAGATATGAATTTTCTATAGTTGCCGTTATATTTTGCTCTTCTAATTTAGATTTTATTAATTGTAATTCTTGCTGTTTCGTACTTTCAAAAACCGAAACTCTCGTCATCTTTTCCATTATCATTTTATTAAATTAGATACAAATTTACAAAAAAAAATAAATAATTGGAAGTTCTTTACATTTTTTGCAACACTTTTGCAATTATATCTAGTGCCTTTTGCAAATCCTCTTTCGAAACATTAAGGTGTGGGCGAAAGCGAATACTTTGCGTTCCACATGTTAAAACGATAAGCTGATTTTTATATAATTCTTTTTGCAATGCATTTCTCAATTCTGGCGTTGGTAAATCAAAAGCACACATTAAACCTCTTCCGCGGGCATTTGAAATTAAATAAGGGAAATTTTGTTCAATTTTAATTAAACCATCTAAAAGAAAAACGCCCATATTTCTAGCATTTTCTACTAAATTTTCTTTTTCTATCACTTCTAAAATCAATTGTAAACGCAACATATCTGCCCAGTTTCCCCCAAAAGTGGAATTGATCCTAGAACTTTCTCGAAAAACATTATTTGGGATTTCATCTAATTTTTCTTTATTGGCCAAAACTCCACAAACTTGCGTTTTTTTACCAAAAGAAATTAGATCTGGTGCAACGCTAAAATGTTCATAAGCCCACATTTTTCCTGTTAAACCAACGCCAGTTTGCACTTCATCAAATATCAAAAGAATTTCATTATCATCGCATATTTTGCGCAATTCTACAAAAAATTCATCTCTGAAATGATTATCGCCGCCTTCTGCTTGAATTGGTTCAATAATTAAACAAGCGACTTCATTTTGATGCGTTAAAATGGCTTCTTCAATATGCAACAGAGCCAATCTTTCTTCTTTTACGGTATGTTCTAAATTTTCATCTGTTAAAGGAAAATGCAGTTTCGGATTGATAATTCTTGGCCATGGAAATTTCGGAAAATATTCATATTTACGCGGATCGGCTGTGTTTGTTAATGATAAAGTGTAACCGCTTCTTCCGTGGAACGCTTGCTTAAAATGAATACAAACGCCCGCTTCTTTGTTAATATCTTTTTCGAAATTTTTTCTTGTTTTCCAGTCAAACGCCGCTTTCATCGCATTTTCAACAGCCAGAGCACCACCAGAAACGAAGAAACAATATTGCAATTCTTTTGGAATAGCCACGCGTTCAAAAACTTCCATAAAATCTGCAAATTCCTGAGAATAAACATCTGCTAAAGTTGGCTTATTTACGGATAATTTTCCCAACCAATCTGATTTTTCCATCACATAAGGATGGTTGTATCCGATTGCTGTGGACGCAAACATGGAAAACATATCTAAATACTCGCTTTGCGTAACACTGTCGAAAATGTAGGAACCATGAGATTTTTCAAAATCCATTATAAAATCAAAACCATCGGCAAGCATGTGGCGAGAGAGTGTTTTTTTTACGTTATTGGTTATTTCTGGTTTTGAGGCTATTGCGTCGTTCATATTTTTAGATTTTTGTTTGTTTTGAAAATTTTTAAACTTTAAAAATTAAATATCAAATTTAATTCCCTGTGCAAGCGGCAAATTATCTGTGTAATTAATGGTATTTGTTTGGCGTCTCATGTAATATTTCCACGCATCAGAACCGCTTTCACGTCCACCACCGGTTTCTTTTTCTCCACCAAAAGCGCCGCCAATTTCTGCGCCAGAAGTTCCTATATTTACATTTGCAATCCCACAATCGGAACCGGAAGCGGATAAAAATGCTTCGGCTTCTTTTAAATTATTGGTCATAATTGCAGAAGACAAACCTTGAGGAACGTCGTTCTGTAAAGCAATTGCTTCCTCTAAAGTTTTGTATTTAATTAAATAAAGAATTGGCGCAAAAGTTTCGTGTTGCACCACTTCATAAGAATTTTCAACTTCCGCGATGCATGGTTTGACATAACAGCCGGATTCATAATTTTCACCTTCCAAGACGCCACCTTCAACGATGAAATTTCCGCCTTCATTTTTACATTTTTCTATTGATGCTAAATATTGATTCACAGAATCTTTGTCGATTAAAGGTCCAACGTGGTTGTTTTCATTTAAAGGATCACCAATTTTTAATTGTCCGTATGCTTTTACCAAACGGTTTTTCACTTCTTCATAAACTTCTTCGTGAATAATTAATCGTCTTGTGGAAGTACATCTTTGTCCGCAAGTGCCGACTGCGCCGAAAACTGCGCCGATAATCGACATATCTAAATCTGCATCTTTTGAAATAATTATTGCATTGTTTCCACCCAATTCTAAAATCGATTTTCCGAATCTGTTGGCAACGGTTGCAGAAACTTCCCTTCCAACTTTCGTAGAACCTGTGAACGAAACTAGGTTTATATTTTTATCAGACGTCATTTTTTTACCAATTTCGTGGCTTCCAACCAATAAATTAGAAATTCCTTCCGGATAATTATTTTCTTTTAAAACTTCAGCGATAATATTTTGACAAGCAACACCGCAAAGCGCCGCTTTTTCTGAGGGTTTCCAAATGGTTACATTTCCGCAAATCCAGGCAAGCGCAGTATTCCAAGACCAAACTGCAACCGGAAAATTAAAGGCGGAAATAATTCCGACAATTCCTAATGGATGATATTGTTCGTACATTCTATGTCCAGGACGTTCGGAATGCATTGTAGAACCTTGCAACTGTCGCGACAATCCAACTGCGAAATCACAAATATCTATCATTTCCTGAACTTCGCCGAGACCTTCCTGCAAAGATTTTCCCATTTCGTAGGAAACCAATTTGCCTAAATCTTCTTTTTTCTCTCTTAATTTATTTCCAAATTGGCGCACTAATTCACCTCTTTTCGGTGCTGGAACTTTTCTAAATTCTAAAAAAGCAGCTTTTGCTTTTTCTAAAACTTGGTCATAATCTTCCAAACTAGAACTTTGCACTTTTGCAATTAATTTTCCGTTTGTTGGTGAGAAACTTTCTATGGTTTCACCGTTTGCGAAAAATTCAGAACCGGTTGAAGAACCTTTATTTTCTGAATGAATACCTAAATTTTTTAATACAATTTCCATATCTGAATAATGCGAAGTTTGGGCCATTTTTTTTGTTTTGGTTTCTTGCTAAGTTAAATATTATATGACAACTAAGCAACTTACAAGGCTATTTTCACAAATATTAAGTAAAATTATTCGTAAAAAATTTACACTGAAAATATGGTTTTTATAAAAGTATTGATTAAAAGTTTTAGTGGCACTTTTTTAAAATAAAGTTTATAAAAATCAAAAACAAATAAGTTTTAAAATGTTAAAAAAGTGTTAAATTTAAAAGCAATGTTTTTATATTAAAGTCAATTTCAAATCTTAAATTTGTTTAAATTTGAGACCAGAAATTAAATCTAATGGAAAAAATCCAAAAAAAGGCAAAAATGAAAGACTGAAATCTTGGTTTAAAAAAGCAGGAATTGCTGGCGTAATTTTTTTACTTTAAAAGGTTTGCTTTGGCTGGCTGTGATTTATTTTGGTGCGGATTTTTTGAATGGATGTAAAGGATAAATAAATATTAAAAATGCAAAAAATTAAAAATAATGAAGTCAAAATTTACAATTAAAGCATTTTTACCAATAATTTTATTATTTCCTTTTGTTTATTTAATATTTTTACTTTTACCGATTGTTTTAAAAGAAAACACAGGTTATGACGATAAAATATTTGTAATTTTATTTCCAATATTTTTAATATTTATTGTTGTAATTCTATTTTACGGTGAGATTAGAACAAAATTTATCATTGTTGAAATTAACAAATACGAAATAAAGGTTAAAAAATTTTTAGGACTTTTCACCAAATCTTATAAAGTAAATGAAATCCAAGGCTGGAAATATTCCCATCTGGCATCAAAAGATAGAATTTATGAATATTTATACATCTATAAAAATGGCAAGAAAATAATTAAAATCAGTCAGTTTTATCATGCAAATTATTCTAAATTAAAAAATCAAATTCAACAAAATTTCAAAAATTTAGGATATGAAAAATTTTCATTTAAAGACGAATTTAAAGAATTTTTTAAATAATTTTTTTTAAAAGTTTTGCTTTGGCTGGCTGTGATTTATTTTGGTGCGGATTTTTTGAATGGGTGTGGGAAATAACATTACAATTTATCTCACTACTTTTAATAAAAAAAGTAAAAATGTTTAAAAGTTTAATCAAAATTCTATAAAAATTATCTCATGAATTTAGCACTAAAAATATTACAAGAGTCGAAAGAAAAGGGAAAATATCTTAGTATTTGGAATTATAATGATGATGAAAAATTTTGGTTTGGTAAAATTCTAAATTTTACAGAAGAAATTGTTGTTCTTCAACATTTCACAAAATATGGAAAAAAAGATGGTTTGCTAATATTACAAATTTGTGATATTAAAGCCATAGATTTTGATGACGAATACACGAATGCGATGAAATTAGTTATTGAAAATTCTGAAAAACTTGCTACAGAAGATGAATTTAAATTTGATTTTTATGATAATGAAAATTGGAAATTCATTCTATTAAATCAATTAAAGTTTAAAACAGAAATAATAACAAGTATTGAAATTGAAAATGATTATTTCACAGGCTTTATTAAAGATGTAGATGAAGAAAACTTTGTGATAAACTTAGTAGGTTCTTTAGGACAAGATGAAGGTAATTCAATTTACAAAATAGAAGACTTAAAAAGTTTTAGGGTAAATGATATTGATAATAGAAAAAGATTATTACTTTATAATTCAAGGAAATAGATTATTAATTAAATATAAAGATTTTAATTTTATCAATTTATTTATCAATAAAATAAATGCTCGCGCCACCAAAAAGAATTAATTTTCTTTTGTTTTAAGCAAAAAAATACTTCCAGATAAAGGGAAATAATTTATCTATTCAAAAAATCTTTTTTATAAATCCGATACAAAAAATTCGTTCGTGGTTCTTCCCCAAAATAAGCCACTTCAATTTCATCTAACTTTTTTGCGCCCAATTTTTCCATCGCTCTTTGAGACCGAAAATTTTCATTTCCAACATGGAAATTTACAAAATCTACATACTGAAAAATATAATCGAGCATTAATTTTTTCACTTGAGAATTATAATTTTTGCCCCAATATTTTTTGCCATAAAAAGTATAGCCAATGAAAATGCTATTTTCTTCTGCATTATAATCGTAATAACGCGTGCTTCCAATTATTTCATTTGTTGCTTTATCAATGATAACAAACGCGCCTTGGCTTTGCATTGCTCCATCAAAAAAATTTTCAAAAACATCTCTTTTGTAGCGGTTTTTGTTGGGATGTTGGCTCCAAACTTCTTCGTCTGCGGCTTGTGAAAATAGGTCTTCAAAATCATTTTTAAACAATGGTTTTATAATAATATTTTCGTTGGATAATTCCTGCTGGATTGAAAAATTCATTGCTAAAATTTTTAATTATTTGGTTTCTTTTATTTCACTTCTCGCAGAAATTCCGTTATTATTAAAGGCTTCGATTTGAAAATAATAAGCATCTGAAGCGTCTGCGCCAGTGAAAAAATAATCGTTTTTTTGGTAAACCATAATGCTTCCATATAATTTGTCTGGCGATTTTCCAAAATAAATATTATAGCCATCTGCATCGGGATTTTGCTGCCATTTTAGCCAAACACTTCTTCGCTCTCCTACTTTGCCTGGCGGTGTTCTGAGCGGAAAAAAATTCTGAACTGGCTCAGGTTTTTCTCCAGAACCTTTCCCAAAAACACGGAAACCACTTAACGCAAATTTTCCTGTAGGCATTTTTAAATTTTCCATTTTAAGAAATCTGGCTTTCGCAGGTTTTTCTAATTCGATATAATCGTGCGGAACATCGGTTTGGTTTTTACTTTTATCAATTAAAATTTTCCAATGTTTGCCATCATTAGAACTGTAAATTTTATACTGGTGCATTTTTCCTAAAGTTTTGCCCATAAATTCTGCATCTTGATCGGCGTAATTTATTTGTATAGCGTTAATTGTAGAAATTTCTCCCAAATCGGTTTGAAACCATTCTCCAGTGTTTCCTGTTTTTGCAGACCAATAGGTTTTAATATCTTCATCAACGGCTAAATTTGGCTGGTAACTTTCCAAAGTGCTAGAAACTTGTACGGGTTTGTCATAATTTAATAACATCCAACCGGCAAATAATCCTTTTGTAAAATCTTTTCCTTTTGCATATTCTGGCAAAAAGGTGGGATAATCGCCAAACGACGTATTGCAATACATGACATCGTCTTTATCAAAACCAGCAGGCCAAATGCCGATACGTCTTTCAAAATTATTTTTTACATTAATTACTATTGTAGAAACATGCCAAAATTCGCCAAAATTATCCTCGAAAGTTGAACCATGACCTGCACCTCTTGCAAAACCACCAGGTTTATAAGAAAACGGATTATTTTTTTGATATTCAAAACCTTCCAGCGGATCTTTGCTCACATAAACACCATCTGCATAGCCGCTAAATTCGGTTGCTGGTGCGCCATATTGCAAATAATATTTTCCATTATGCTCCGTCATCCAAGCGCCTTCTATGAACGGTTGCATGAAGGTATTGTCATTATATTCGCCAAATCTTTCCCAACCGTGTTCTTCTGGATGCAATTTTACAACAGGTTTCACATAACCTTCAGATTGCATGGTTTTCATATTTATTTTCGTTCCCAAAAGTGGCCATTCATTGCTCGATCCCCAATATAAATAGAGTTTATTTTTCGCTTCGTCATAATGAAATGCAGGATCCCAAGCGCCGACTTTTAAAGTATCTACTGCTATTTTCCAATCGTCTTTTGTGGGATTTGTAGAACTACAAATGGGGAAATCTGATTTCCACGTAGAACCATAAACATAAAGTGTGTCTTTCATTTTCCAAACTGCAGGCGCGTTTAGATCGTGGATATATTTTTTGTCTCGCAAAAATTTTCTGTGAATAAATTTCCAATTTAGCATATCACTACTCCACCAATATCCTTCTTGGTTTGTAGAAAATAAAAAATAATTATTTTTAAAATTTACAATTACAGGATCTGCCGTTGTGCGGTGTTTTCCTTGCGTTGAAAAAACTTCAAAAGGTGTATAGCCGTAATCAATATTAATGGGATTGCAATAGGTTTTTTGTTGGGAAAAAAGTAAAATGCTAAAAAACATTAAGCAATAAACCACCACTTTTTGAAACATAATTTTTTTTTAAAATTAATTTTTAAAGATATAAATTCTTTCTGATACTTTATTTTAAAATAAAAAAAAGCCGAGTAAAAAACTCGGCTAATGAAAAACATTGAAAATACTTTGTCAAGATTTTCAAACAATTTAATTTAATAGAATTCCTTGGTTTAGTTTTACCAATTTAGCAGAAGCAACTGAAGGCATTGTATAAACTTCCGCTTTTGCGCGTGTGTTCACAATTTTTTTCAAATAATCTAAAGATTTAGCTTCGTTAATGTCGATATCGTTTAATTCATAAACATGAACGGCATTGTGATTCGCAAAAATTTGTTTTGCTATTTTTAATTGGTCTTCATTTTTTATCGCCACACTTGTGATCAATTTATCATTATCAGTTGGGATAAATTTCGGTGTTCTACCACCAAATAATCTTTCCCAAAGATTTTCTTCGTGTTTCGTTTCTTTGTTAATATATACGATGTAATCTTCATTAGCAAAACCAAAATTTTCTAAATCTGTTGCTAAATTTTTCGCTTCTTTTTGTGTAGGAAATAACCCTATTATTATTGTTGTCATATTTTTATTTTTTTATCATTTTTCAGTGTGCAAATTTACAGCCAAAAAAATGAATATTTTGTTAATATTTATTTATTTAACAAATTATTGATAAAAATCATAGATTTTATTATGTATGTCATAATTGAACAAACGTTTAATTTTTAAATAAAACCCTTCAAATATTTTGAAATTTTAGACTAGTTTTAACAATTAATTTCAGTAAATTGAGTAACTTGCCATAAAGTCAAAATACTAAATTTTAAAAATGAAAATCATCAGTTCGCCGGCAAAATTAATGAAGATATATTCTATAAATTCGCCTTTAAGAAGCACAACTGCGAAATTTATAACCGAGGCAGAATTAATTCAAAAATATCTAAAACCAAAAACGCCCAAATATTTATCGGAATTAATGGAAATATCGCAAAAATTAGCAGACGAAAACTGGCAAAGAAATCAGGTTTGGACACCAAAACCATCTGCAAATAAAAGTTCGCAAGCGCTCTATGCCTTTAATGGCGAAGTTTACAAAGGTTTGGATGCAGAAACTTTGGATGAAAACGCTACAAAATATCTACAAAAAAATTTCCGAATAATTTCTGGTTTATATGGTTTGCTTCGTCCTTCAGACCGAATTATGCCTTACAGATTGGAAATGGGCCGAAATTTTAAATTCGAAAAAAATAAAAACCTCTACTCTTTTTGGCAAGAAAAAATTACAAACGAATTAAAATCTGAATTAAAAAAAGATGAAATCTTGCTTAATTTGGCAAGTCATGAATATTTCAAAGCAGTGGACCAAGCAGAATTGAAAAACCACATTGTGAATGTAGAATTTAAGGAAATAAGAAACGGAAAACCAAAAACAATCGTGGTTTACACGAAACACGCGAGAGGATTATTGGCTAGATTTTGCGCTGAAACAAATGCCAAAAAATTGAATGATGTGAAAGCTTTTAATGCAGATCATTATTTATTTGATGAAAAACTTTCTACTAAAACGAACTTGGTTTTCACCCGATGAAACTAGAAAAATTAAAATTGCTTTTTTTTGAAAATCTTTCTAAAATTTACTCAATTTCAGAAATAAGTACATTATTTGATATTTTTTCAGCGGAAATTTTAGGTTTAACAAAAATTGAAAGTCGGCAAAAATTATCCGAAACTATTTCAGAATCTGAAGAAATAAAATTTTTAAATGCTTTAAATCAACTCAAAAACGAAATTCCGTACCAATATATTTTGGGCGAAGCAGAATTTTTCGGTCTAAAATTTAATGTATCAAAAGAAGTTTTAATTCCTCGGCCAGAAACTGAAGAATTAGTAGAGTTTGCGATTCAAAAAATTCAAAGTTTAAATTCTGAAAATTTCAAAATTTTAGATATTGGCACGGGAAGTGGGATTATCCCAATAATTTTAAAAAAAAATTTTCCGCAAGCAGAAATTTCTGCCATAGATTTTTCAGATAAAGCATTAAAAATTGCTAAGGAAAATGCCGAAAAACATCAAGCCGAAATCCATTTTATTTTTCAGGATTATTTGCATTCAGAATTAACTGAAAAATACGATGTTATTATTTCTAATCCGCCTTACATCGGGATTGACGAAGAATCAGAAATTGAAAATTCTGTGAAAAATACTGAGCCAAAAATGGCGCTATTCTCTCCTAGCACAGATTCGTTGGTCTTTTACAGGAAAATTGCGAAGGATGCAGAAAAATATTTAACAGAAAACGGTCAAATTTTTCTAGAAATTAATCAGAAATTAGGAGCAGAAACCTTGGATTTATTTCGAAATTTCTCGCATTCAGAACTAGTGAAAGATATTTCTGGGAATGACCGTTTTATTTGGGTACAAAAATAATTTTAAAATACGCTGGTTTTATAATTTGAAAATATTTTGGATATTTTTATAACTATTTTCAAAAATTAAATTATTAGTTATATAATTTTGTCATTAAAATTACTTTAAAAGATTGAGCTCCTACGGAGTTCTTTTTCAATATTGTTCATTTTTTCTACAAAGATATTGCTCCTACGGAGCATTTTTATTTTCGGAAAATTCAAAGATAAAATGGTATTATTTTTTTTTGGATGTCCGCTTTCAACCATAATGCTAATTTTTAACGTGAAAAACGCAAAGATTTTTATTGATTCTCTGTCTAAATCATGTTTTTAAGGTCGCAAATCGAAGAATCATCAATTCCTCTAAAACTATTATAAAAACATTGATAAAGGCGTTTGACTTCGTCGAATCTTTGATTTCGCTTAACAAAGTCGTTAAAAAATAAAAAATATTTATGATGAATGACGGACATACAGAAATTTTTTTGAAATTTTAAAATTGAAAGAAAATTTTAGTTCGTATTATTTTGAAATATCTACTTCCCTTCGAACAAAACTATGCATTATAATTTTAGCCCCGGTTGCAACGGCATACCCGCTTCAGCGGGATATAGTGGAAAACGGGACTCAACTTCGAAGAAATGAAAAACGTGTTGCTCCTAAAAATTTTAATTAATTTTTTTCTGTATAAAAACTACATAAAGCATATAAAGTAATGGAATTGCCATTATGAATAAATATACGCTGTTTTGAATGGCAGCGGCGGGTTCGATGGCGATTACGTAAAGCAAACCAAAACCTGCACCGCCTAAATGCGCGGCGTGCCCAATATTGTCATTTGCGCGCGGATTGAGCATGGAATAAACGGAATATCCAAAATATCCGAGGCCGAAAAGATAGCCAGGAATGTCGATTGGAATGAAGAAAAATTGTATGCCTAAAAACGGAAACATACCAATTGCTGCAAATAAAATCCCAGAAACGCCGCCACTCGCGCCGATTGCGGAATACCAAGATTGACTTTTATAGAGATAAAGTGAAAACACATTTCCTAAAATAATGGAGCCAAAATAAATGAGCAAAAAGCCTAAAACGCCAAAGTATTGCAAAACTATAGGACCAAAAAAATACAAAGTCAACATATTAAAAATCAGATGCATAGGATCTGCGTGCAAAAAACCTGCAGAAACCAAACGCACATATTCTTTGTTTCTTAAAATGGCGCCTACATTGAATTTATATTTTTCAAAAATATGTAGATTTTGCCAGCCGTAATAACTGAAAATTGCGGTTGCGGCGATAATAAGTAATAAAATGCTATTCATAATTTTTTTTATTCTTCCTCAAAAAGTGAACCGATGGTGCCATCTTCTGGAAATTCTTCATCTTTTGAATCTTGCTCCTGATCTTCGGGATTTTCTTCTTCGTCTATATCTGCAGAAAAATCTTCAACTGGTTCAGGAATTTCTAGATTAATTAATTTTATTTTATCTTTTGTAAGTTGATTGCCGAGTGCTTTTATACCTTTTACAGAAATAAATTCATCGATATTAATAATTTCGTTTTCCTTTTCTTTTCCTTTTTCTTTTACAAAAACCAATTCTGCTGTTGCATTTGGTTCTGTTATAACCATTTCAACAAAAGATTTTGGATGTTCTGATGGAAAGAAACTTTGAACGTTTGGTGAATTTTCTAACAAAAATCTTTTAAGGAAATAAATGTTTTTTTCGCCGTCATAATAAATGCAGGAAAGCGGTTGCTCGGGTTTCCATTTTTCTAAAATTAGATAATCATCATCAAAACGGTTTTGTAAATCAAAGGAAATTAGTTTGGCTTCTCCTTGGGAATTAATAATTAAAATTTTATCATCTCCTTTAAAAGTGCCGAGCAAATTGCCTCGCGCGTCTGCATTTAAGCGTCTTACAGTATCATCAAACCAAATTTTGCGCGGCGCTAAAGTAGAATGGCCTTTTTCTTTTAGATCTATTTTCTTTACGGCGTATTTCGTTACCAAATTTCCTTTGGAGTTTCGGCCTTTTATGGCTAATTCCGAAAAATCTATTTCAATTTTATTTTTCCGAACTCTGGCGTTTGGTTTTAATAAAACACTTACCAATTCTGCTTCACCGTTTGGATTGGCAGAAAAATAAAGGATTTCTGAACCTTTTGTTTCTGAAGCAAGGAAATATTCTGTATTTCTTGTGATAGAAGTCACTGCAAAGCGCTTCATATAATATGGCCCAGTTTTTCCTTCGCGGTAGATCATATTATAAATGGTTCTTTTGTCCCCTTTTTTAAAAATGCCAACGTGAAGTAAATCTTTACCTACGAAAGTTTTCGCATCTACTTTTACCACTTGCATTACGCCGTCTTTTCGGAAGATAATAATATCATCAATATCGGAGCAATCAAATAAATATTGGTCTTTTTTGAGCGAAGTTCCGATAAATCCTTCTTCAAAATTTGCGTAGAATTTTTCGTTTGCAACTGCTACTTTTGAAGCATCAATGGTTTCAAATAATCGCAATTCTGTTTTTCGTTCCCGATTTTTGCCATATTTTTTCTGAATATTTTCAAAATAGGAAATGGCGTAAGCCGTTAAATTTGCCAAATGGTGTTTTACTTGTTCCATTTTCGCTTCCAAAGCAAGGATATTTTCTATTGCTTTATCTTGGTCATAACGGGAAATTCGCATGAACGGCAATTCCGTTAATTTTATAATATCTTCTATTTTTACTTCTCGTAAAAGGTTTTTAGTAAAAGGTTTTAAGGCATTTCCAACTGCAGTGTAAACTTCTTCTTTTGATGCTCTATTTTTTATTTCCTGATAAATTTCGTTTTCAATAAAAATCTTTTCTAAACTTGCAAAATGCCATTTTTCTTGCAATTCATTTAGTTCAATTTCTAATTCGCGTTGCAATAATTCACGCGTAAATTCCGTATTTCTGCGTAAAATTTCTGAAACAGAAAGAAACATTGGTTTATTTCCGACAATCACACATGCATTTGGCGAGATTGAAATTTCGCAATCTGTAAATGCATAGAGTGCATCTATCGTTTTGTCTGGCGAAACATCATTATTCAAATAAATATTAATTTCAACAACATCCGACGTGTTGTCTTCGATTTTTTTTATTTTTATTTTGCCTTTTTCATTGGCTTTTATGATGCTGTCTATTAAATCTCCTGTATTTTTGCCAAAAGGTAATTCAGTAATGCAAAGGGTATGTTTATCTTTTTGGATAATTCTGGCTCTGGTGCGCAGTCTTCCACCTCTTTCACCGTCATTATAATTAGAAACATCGAGCAAACCACCAGTTAAAAAATCAGGAAACAATTCAAATTTTTTACCTTTTAAATGTGCAATGGAAGCATTAATTAATTCGTTAAAATTATGTGGCATAATCTTCGTAGAAAGTCCAACGCCTATTCCTTCTACACCTTGTGCAAGTAACAATGGAAATTTCACGGGCAAATCTACGGGCTCATTATTTCTTCCATCATAAGATTTCGACCATTCTGTAGTTTTAGGGTTAAAAACAACTTCTAACGCAAAAGGCGTCAATCGTGCTTCGATATATCTCGCTGCTGCGGCAGAATCGCCGGTATAAATATTTCCCCAGTTTCCTTGCGTATCTATTAAAATATCTTTTTGCCCAATTTGCACCATTGCATCGGTAATAGAAGCATCACCGTGCGGATGGTATTTCATGGTATTTCCGACTATATTGGCCACTTTATTGTAGCGACCATCTTCTAACTCGCGCATAGAATGCATTATTCTACGTTGCACAGGTTTGAAACCATCAAAAATAGATGGAATAGCGCGGTCTAAAATTACATAGGAAGCATAATCTAAAAACCAATCTTGGTAGAGCCCAGAAACTTTTTTTAAACTATCTTCTTCGTGAGAAATATCTTCTGTCATTGCGTTTGTTCGGATTTTTCTATTAGGCGATTTTGCTTAATTACTTTATTTAATGAAAATTTTAAATCATTAATTTCTTTTTTTGTAAGGTATGAAATTTCATATTTTAAAATAATTGAATGTGATTTTTTGCTTGAAATAGTGAGGTAAAGTCTTTTGATTAGGCCAAAATTAACGATTTCAAATTTTAATACTTTATATTTTGGGAATTCATCATTTAC
Organism: Halpernia humi; assembly: GCF_900108025.1. Taxonomy (GTDB): domain Bacteria; phylum Bacteroidota; class Bacteroidia; order Flavobacteriales; family Weeksellaceae; genus Halpernia; species Halpernia humi. The sequence continues at coordinate 382,808 of NZ_FNUS01000001.1, read as the reverse complement.
TACTTTTCTTAAAAAAGGAATTATACTTCTATTCTTAAGGTTTAATGCTTCGCCATCACTGTCATACTCAAAAATCTGCTTACCCATAAGCAAGAAAACAACTAATAACGAAATTGGTATAATTAACAACAAATATTGCTCATTTCCTAAAATATTAAATCTAAATATTTCTAATAAAAAAAGAATAACTCCCAATCCTACGATTAAGTTCAAAAATGTAAGAAAAAAATTGTAAAGCGGTGCTTTGTTTCTGTTGCTTAATCTCATAAATTATTTTTTATTTTTCGAGAATTGCAACTTCCTTCTTATCTAAAATGCTTTCTTCTATCACCAAATTATCTAAAATAAATAATTGACGATCAGGCGTATTTTTTCCCATATAAAATTCTAAAAGATTTTCTATGGTTGTGTCTTTTCCTAAAACGACAGGTTCTAAACGAATGTCTTTGCCAATGAAATGTTTAAATTCATCTGGTGAAATTTCTCCCAAACCTTTAAAACGGGTAATTTCAGGGTTTTTACCGAGTTCATCTAACGCTTTAACTCTTTCTTCTTCCGAATAACAATATCTAGTTTCCTTTTTATTTCTAACCCGGAAAAGTGGCGTTTGTAAAATATAAAGATGTCCGTTTTTAATTAAATCTGGAAAAAATTGAAGGAAAAATGTAATTAGAAGCAAACGAATATGCATTCCATCAACATCTGCATCAGTTGCGATTACAACGTGGTTGTAGCGTAAATCTTCTAAAGAATTTTCAATATTTAATGCCGCTTGCAATAAATTAAATTCCTCATTTTCATAAACCACTTTCTTTGTCATGCCGTAGCAATTTAAAGGTTTTCCTTTAAGACTAAAAACGGCCTGTGTTTCTACATCACGCGATTTTGTAATCGAACCAGAAGCAGAATCTCCTTCGGTAATGAAAATGGTAGATTCCGATTTTCTTACGGCTTTTTGATCGCTGTAATGTTGTCTGCAATCACGCAATTTTTTATTGTGAAGCGATACTTTTTTAGCGCGTTCTCTTGCTAATTTTTGAATGCCCGAAAGTTCTTTTCTTTCTCTTTCAGAAATGATAATTTTTCTATTGATGGCTTCTGCAACTTCTGGATTTTTATGTAAAAAATTATCCAGTTTAGATTTCATAAAATCAATCACAAAAGTCCGGACGGTTTGTTTGCCAGGTTCCATTTCGTTTGAACCGAGTTTGGTTTTCGTTTGAGATTCGAAAACAGGTTCAACCACTTTGATAGCAACTGCGGCTATAATTGATTTCCGAATATCTGCCGCTTCAAAGTTTTTATTAAAAAATTCACGAATCGTTTTCACATACGCTTCACGAAAAGCGTTGAGATGGGTTCCACCCTGAGTTGTATTTTGTCCGTTTACGAAAGAAAAATAGGTCTCAGATTGCGACTTATCTGAATGTGTAATGGCAACTTCAATATCTTCATCTTTTAAATGAATAATTGGATAAAGCGTTTCTTCTTCAATTTCCTCCGTCAATAAATCTTTTAAACCATTTTCGCTAAAAAAAGTTTCACCATTAAAAGTTAATTTTAAACCCGGATTGAGATAGGCGTAATTTTTAAGCATTTTCTCAATATATTCCTTGCGGAATTTGAAATGTGTGAAAATCGTAGCGTCTGGTACAAAAGTTATTTCAGTTCCATTTTTTTCTGTGGATTTCTCAATTTTAGAGTCTTCAGTTATTAAACCTTTAGAAAATTCGGCAATTTTTACTTCGCCTTCGCGAACTGATTTCACGCGAAAATAATCCGAAAGTGCATTTACGGCTTTTGTTCCGACACCATTTAAACCAACTGATTTTTTAAAGGCTTTAGAATCGTATTTACCACCCGTATTCATTTTTGAAACGGCGTCAACCACTTTCCCCAAAGGAATTCCACGGCCATAATCTCGGATGCTGATTTTACCTTCATCCAATTTTATTTCGACTTTTTTACCGGCTTTCATCACAAATTCGTCAATGGAATTATCGATGATTTCCTTGATTAAAATGTAAATACCATCGTCTGCTGAAGATCCGTCGCCGAGTTTCCCAATGTACATTCCGGGACGAATGCGGATGTGCTCCTGCCAATCCAGTGATCGTATGTTGTCTTCGGTATATTGCGTCTGTATATTTTCGCTCATTAATTTTTTTAGAAAATTTTATTAAAAAATCCAAAACTTCGGATTCTCACAAAAATAGGAAATCCATTTTAAATTCTGAAATATAATTTTGATATAAATTGTAGCGAGTTTCTTTTGACCACAAAGACACCAATATTTTTTGCATTAAAGGTTTAATGTACACGTTTTAAAAAAAAATCTACGAAAATCTGTGTGAAAAGAATGGCTCACTGATTTCACAGATTTCCACAGATCTATAGATTTAAAATCTAAACTTTGTCAAGATACAATAACGCTTCAAAGATTTTGACAAAGTGAAAGTTCTGTCATTTAAAAAACCCTTTCAGCGTTTGAAACGCGGAAAGGGTTAATATAATATAGATGGTAATTTTTAGGAAATAAACTTTCTTTTCCGCTAAAAGTTGCGCCCCGGCTTGAGTGGAACTCTTTTTTTAAAAAATTTTAAAGCATTGTGATTGTAAATTTTTTAAAAAAAAGTGGGAACGGAAGACGGATAAAGGCGCCCAAAAAATTCTAAACATTAAATCTAAAATTCATCATATCGCCGTCTTGAACGATGTATTCTTTGCCTTCGACGGCTAATTTTCCTGCTTCTTTTACTTTGGCTTCAGAGCCGTATTTTATGAAATCTTCATATTTAATGACTTCTGCACGGATGAATCCTTTTTCGAAATCGGTGTGAATAACGCCGGCTGCTTGTGGCGCGGTGAAGCCTTTTTCAATCGTCCATGCGCGAACTTCTTTTACGCCTGCGGTGAAATAGGTTTGTAATTTCAATAAATGATAGGCTTGGCGAATTAATCTGTTTACGCCTGGTTCTTCTAAACCGAGTTCTTCTAAAAACATTTGGCGTTCTTCGAAAGTGTCTAATTCATTAATATCGGCTTCAATTTGTGCGGCTAAAACGATGGTTTCTGCATTTTCTTTTGCTGCCATTTCATCAATTTTCGCCAACCATGGATTTCCGTTTTTTATGGAATTTTCATCTACGTTGCAAACGTAAAGAATTGGTTTATTGGTTAATAACTGAACTTCGCTCATCACTTTTAAACCAAAATCATCGGTTTGAAATTCTCTGGCATTGTTGCCTTCTTCTACAAATTCAGTAAGTTTAACCAAAGTTTCATAAGTTAAAACGTCTTCTTTTTTACCAGATTTTATGTGTTTTTTGGCTTTTTCAACGGCTTTGTTTAGGACTTCTGCATCTTTCAGTTGTAACTCGATATCAATAATATCTTTGTCGCGCAAAGGATCTACAGAACCTTCTACGTGAATAATATTGTCGTTTTCAAAGCATCTTAAAACGTGAATAATCGCTTCACATTCGCGTATATTTGCTAAAAATTGGTTGCCCAAACCTTCGCCTTTACTTGCGCCTTTAACCAAACCTGCGATATCTACAATTTCAACAACTGCAGGTAAAACGCGTTCTGGATTTACCAATTTTTCCAATTCAAAAAGTCTTGGATCGGGAACGGAAACGGTTCCTACATTCGGCTCAATGGTGCAAAAAGGATAGTTTGCAGATTGCGCTTTTGCATTGCTTAGGCAATTAAATAAAGTTGATTTGCCTACGTTTGGTAAGCCGACGATGCCACATTTCATATTTTCAGATTTGAGATTTAGAGATTTGAGACGTGAGACTTTTTACTCTAAAATTATTGGGTGCAAAGATAATGATTTTAATGTATTATAAATACGATTCTAGTTTACAATTTCTGCAACATAGGGGCTTTCATTTCCTAGTTTTCCGACAGATTTTATGGCAACTGCGCTAAGGTTTTTTCCCAATTTATTTTGTTCTAAATTTTTTGATAAAATATCCGGAGTTAAGATTTCTACCGCCCAAGTTTCACCATATTTTGTGTAAAGAAGCCATTCGCGAACATTCTGTAAATCTTGGGAAGTCCAATTAACTATAATATTATTTTGATTTTTTACTAAAGAAATTTCTGGTTTTTTTAGAGTTCCTGTTTTCAGCCAAGGCGTTTCCGGAACTAAAGCCTTCTCTTTGTAAGGGCCATTTTTTAGAGCAGAAGTCATGGCAGAACTTTTAGATAATCCTGCGATGCTGTAATGAATTTCACCTTTGCTTGCTGGCAAAATCTTTCGAACAGAATTTATTTCATTTACGATTTCAGTTGGACCGTCGCTTACTTTTGGTTCTACTGTATTTAAACCCGGCCAAAGGTGTCGGTTTTTTGTATTTTCAGATTTCCACCAATTTAAAAGAGAATTAAAATTTTGGCCTGGCGAAGAAATTGGCCAATATAATTGAGGTGAAAAATAATCCATCCAACCTTGGTTTAGCCAAAGTTTAGCATCTGCAAATAATTCGTCATACTGGGAAGAACCCACCACATCAGCAGGGAAACCAGATTTCCAAATTCCAAACGGACTGATGCCAAATTTCACGTCATTTTTTTGAAGTTTAATTTCTTCGTAAATGCGTTTTACAAATTTATTCACATTTGCTCTTCGCCAATCTGCGCGGCTTAAAGTGCCGCCGGTTTTCAAATAATTCTTCCAAGATTTTGTATCTGGGAAATCTCGTCCACCGTTGTATTCTTTGTAAGGATAAAAATAATCATCAAAATGAACGCCGTCTAAATCATATCTTGCAACTAAATCTTTTACGATTTCTGAAACATGATTTTGTACATTTTCGCTAGCTGGATCCATCCAGTAAGTTCCATTTCTCAATTTAACTACATCATCGGACATTTTTTTAACCAAAGATTCAGAGTTAATTTTGCCACCAGTTGTGTGATAAGCGCGAAACGGATTAAGCCAAACATGCAATTCTAGGCCTCTTTTATGCGCTTCAGAAATCCAAAATTGCAAAGGATCGTAATATGGATTGGGCGCTTTTCCTGTTTGACCCGTTAAAAAATAAGACCAAGGCTCTAGTTTGCTTTCATACAAAGCATCTGCAGAAGGTCTTGCTTGGAAAATGACCGCATTAAAATTATTGTCTTTTAATAAATCTAAAAGTTGAATGGCTTCTGCTTTTTGCTGCACAGTCGTTAAATCGTTTCGGGAAGGCCAATTGATATTCGCCACTGTAGCCACCCATGCTGCGCGAAATTCTCGCGGAACTTCTGGTAAATTTAATTTTACAACTTTAGGTTCTACTTCTTTCTCAACGGCAGGTTTTATTTCTTTTTTTTCTATTTTTTTGCGGGATTGAACGGCTGTTTTTTTAGTCGCGCAAGAATTAAGTAGAAAAATAAATAGGCCCCCAAGAAGCGTTTTGAAAAGAAGTTTTAGCATGGCGCAAAAATAGAAATTTATCTTTAGCGCGACATTAAAAAAATAGTATTAATCTTTAAACTAAAAAACTACTTTTTTTTCATTTTTAAAATTTCATTAACCAGCAATTTTTGGTTAAGATTTTTTACGATAACATTACCGTTTTTGTCTAATATAAAAAATGTAGGCGTGCCACTGATTGGTATTATATTGGGAATTGAATCTTTATCGCTACCAGAAGTAAGATTTACCCAATTTTCTAGATGACTATTGGTGATAAACTGCTGCCATTGGCTTAAAGCGCCAACATATAGAATTGCAATTTTATTTAATTTTACTTTATATGTGCTTTCTAACTCGTCGATTATTTTTACTTCTTTCGGTACATTTTCTATGCAATGTTCACAATTTGGATCATAAAATATTAAAATAGTAATATTTTTATGGGTTGCTAAATATGAATTAAAATCGAAAATTTTTCCAGCCGTATCTTTCACTTTAAAATCTGGGAGCGGCTTATCTAAAGGTAAAACTTCATTTTCCTTTAATTGAAACTTAATTTTTTCAATATCGCTAGCGAACATTTTTTTACATTCTGTTGTATTGAGGTAATTTTTAAGAATGTATTGGTATTTATCTTGGGTGTCTTCTGCAGAAGAGTTTCTATATTGTAAATTTTTAAGAATCCAGTTGAGATAAAACTTAAAATTGGCATCAGTGCAATTCAAATCTTTGAAAATCGCATCTAAATAATTATCAGAATTATTAAAATATTCATTTAAAAATATATACGAATTTGGCATAATTGCAATATTTTTATTAGAAAATTTTATAGCGTTTTCGGTATTTTTTATTGCATTTTCTAAATTTACTTTATCGTTTGCTTGCAGTCTTACCATCTCAAAATGAAAAAAAGTTTGAACGCCTTCATCAGGATATTTTGCCAATATTTGTTGTGCTAAAAATATCTTTTTATGCTTATCATTTTCCTTTTGATAATTTATAAAATCCTTGTTTAAATCATCATCTACAGTGATATTTTGCAATTGGTTGCTATCTAGTTTTCCATTAATTTCAATTCCATTTTTCAGAAAAAGCATGATATTATTACCCGCAGTTTGCGTAGATAATAAAACGGGGAAACTGATGATTCTATTTGATTTTCTTAATAGTATTTTTTGCTTTTGGCCGGTAGTTTTTGCACTGTCTAAAGCAAAAGTTGTCTTAATATTTCCAGTACATACTTTTAAAGAAAGTGCCTTAATGTCACTATTTTCGGTATTAATTGAAATTGTGTAGCCGTTTTTAGAAGTTATATTTTTGGTAACTTTACTTTTAAGATTAGTAGACTTCTTTCTCTGCTGGGCGGAAACTAAAAAAGCAAATAATAATAAACCAAAAACAAATACTCTATTCATTTTATTACAACATTTTTAAATTGTTTACTTCCTGTTCTGTTAAAATTCTCCAATGGCCGCGTTTGATATTTTTTTTGGTAAGACCCGCAAACATTACACGATCTAAAAGTTCAACTTCATAGCCCAATTTTCTAAAAATTCTTCTCACAACTCTATTCCAACCGATGTGAAGTTCGATTCCCACTTCGTTTTTGGGTTTTCCTTCGATGAAGGAAACGCTGTCTACTTCAGCAATACCTTCTTCTAAACGAACGCCGTCTTTTATTTGTTGTAAATCTGCATTCGTTAATTTTCTATCTAGAGTAACGTGGTAAATTTTCTTTAAGTGAAATGATGGATGTGTTAATTTCTTTGTAATATGCCCATCATTCGTCAATAAAATAACGCCAGTTGTTTGCCGATCTAATCTTCCGACCGGGAAAGTTCTGTACGGCGAGGCATTTGCAACCAAATCCATTACAGTTTTTCTGGCTTTTTCATCTTTGGTTGTAGAAATATAGCCTTTTGGTTTATTTAATAAAACATAAACAGGTTTTTCTGGCGTGATGCTGTTGCCGTCAAAAACAACTCTATCGGTTTTTTCAACTTGATAACCCATTTCTACCACAACCTTTCCGTTTACTTCTACCAAACCTTGCGTGATGAGTTCGTCTGCTTCTCTCCTACTGCATATACCAGAATTGGCGATATATTTATTTAATCTGATGGTATCTTTTGGAACTTCATTTGCCAATTTTTCAAACCTTCTTTTTAAAACAAAAGATTTGGTTTTTTCGGCAGACATATCTTTTCCAAAATTTTTATCGTAGTTTTTAAAAACTTTTTTCGGACCGGCTTTGTAATCGCCTTTTTCAAATTTCGAACTGCTATCAAAAGATTTGCCTACCCTTTTACCAGAACTTCTGCTTGGAGATTTTGTAAAAGATTTTTCAAAAGCGTTCACTTCAGAATTATTTAAAATTCTCGGTTCTCTTTTTTCTATTTTTTTCTCAAACTTTGGTTTTGATGGTTTTTCTGATCTTTCAGAACCTCTAGAACCAGATGGTTTTGAAGATTTTCTATTATTTGAGGAAGGTTTGCTGTCTCTGGGCATTGTCTTGATATTTTTGCAAAGGTAAGGATTTCGCTACGATATTTTTTATTAGTAAATTTACATTTTTAAGCCAAAAAATTAAAATGGATTTAAGAGATCAACTAAAAAATCTTTTCCCGGAGCATGAAGAGCAAGATTTTGAAATGCCCGAAGAAAAATTTGTGCAAAAAGAACCCCTTATTTGTAAATTTGAAAAAAAAGGAAGGCATGGAAAACCCGTTACCTTAATAGAAGGTTTTGAGGGAAGTGAAGCAGATTTAAAAATTATTTCTAAAAAAATAAAAATTAAATTAGGAATTGGCGGTTCAGAAAAAGATGGAACCATCATTATACAAGGCGATAACCGAGATAAAATAATGGTAATGTTGAAAGAAATGGGTTATAAAACAAAAAGAGTTGGAGGTTAAATGATGATTGATGAAAGATGATTGATGAATGATTTTAGAAATTGTGTTTCACTTTCGATTGTAAAGTCTTAAAATCTATTATCTATTCGTCTATGATCTCTTAATAAAAAATTAAATAAAAAATTATGATAAATAAATTAGCGGCATCCGAATTGGTTTTAAATCCAGACGGAAGCGTGTATCACTTAAATATTTTGCCAGAAGATTTGGCAGATAAAATTATATTAGTTGGCGATCCTGATCGTGTGCCGAAGGTTTCAAAATACTTTGATACTGTTGAAGTTAAAAAAAATAAACGTGAGTTTTACACCGAAACAGGAACTTTGCGCGGCGAAAGAATTACCGTAATGTCAACCGGAATTGGTACGGAAAATATTGACATTGTAATGAACGAGTTGGATGCTTTGGTAAATATTGATCTTCAGAAAAAAGAAATAAAAACCGAGCATAAAAGTTTAAATCTCTTCCGATTGGGAACTTGCGGCAGTGTAAATCCAGATATTGAAGTTGATAATTTATTGGTAACAGAAAACGTGGTTGGTTTAGACGGACTGCTCCATTTTTACCAAGATTACCATTTTGAAAATGAATTTTCTAAAAATTTCATGGCTGGTTTTCCTTATGAAAAAATAAAAGGAATGCTTTATTTTTCAGATTGGTCTAAGAAAAATTCTGAATTGTTTAAAGATGCAAAATACATCGGGAACACCGCTACTTTTCCTGGTTTTTATGCGCCGCAAGGAAGACAATTGCGTTTAAGAGCATTAGACGATCGATTTTTAGAACAATTAAATGAACTCGGTATTTCTAACTTTGAAATGGAAACTTCCGCCATTTACGGTTTGTCTAAATTATTAGGCCATGATGCCACTACAATTGCGTGTGTGATTGCAAACAGACGCCGCGGCGAATTTTCTGCCGATCACAAAAAATCCGAAAAAATGATGATAGAATGGGTTTTAGAAAGAATTATAAAATAGAAAAATGCCCCAAATATTTAAACTCTATATCGGATTAATTGCTTTTTTAATAAGTATCTTATTGTTCGTTTATGGCGAAGGAGAAATTTTAAGTTTTCTGCGCGGATTTCTTCTAGCCGTAGGAATCGTCTTCATTGTAAGATATTTCCTTGAAAAAATAAAAAAATAATTTTAAACCGTCTCAAAATAGAATTTGAGACGGTTTTTTTATTTCGCAAAACATGATTCTAAATGGTCATTCACCAAACCAGTTGCTTGCATGTGTGCATAAACAACAGTAGAACCAAGGAATTTGAAACCACGTTTTTTTAAATCTTTAGAAATTAAATCAGAAATTTCGGTGGTTGCAGGAACTTCTTGTAGTGTTTTTGGATGATTAATAATCGGTTTTCCACCCACGAATTTCCAAATATATTTAGAAAAAGTTCCGAATTCTTTTTGAACTTCCTGAAATTTTTGCGCATTATTTATAGTTGCTAAAATTTTTAATTTATTACGGATAATTCCGCTATCAGTCATTAAATCATCAATTTTTTCTTGCTGATATTTTGCGATTTTTTTATAATCGTAATTATCGAATGCCGATTTAAAATTTTCTCGTTTTTTTAAAATCGTGTACCAACTTAATCCTGCCTGAAAACTTTCTAACAGTAAAAATTCAAAAATCGTAGCGTCATCATAAACTGGTTTTCCCCATTCTTCATCGTGGTATTTTCGGTAGAGATCATCTTTTTCAGACCAATTGCATCTTATTTTTTTCATTAATTATTTTAAGGCTAAAATTAATTAAAATAAAACATTCAATTTTCCCTTTAATTAATGAATAAAAATTAATGGAATAGTATTTGAATTTAAAAGACCAATAAGATCTTTATATATTAACTAAAAAAATAATTTATTTTATGGAAAATCAAGATTACAACAATGCGGAAAATGCAGTAAATGAAGCGAAAAATTCACTAAAAGATGCCGCAAACGATGTAAAATGGAAAGTAAACGAAATGGCAGATAAAGCAAAAGCCTACATAAACGAGCAAAGAAATAAAGACCAAGAAGCCACAAAAGAAGGTTGGCTAGACCGTGCAAAAAGTAATATTTCTGATGCTTGGGAAAACACCAAGGATGCTGCAAATGATGCTTGGGAGAATGCCAAAGACGCGTCTGTAGATGCTGAAGCCGAAATTAAAAAGGCCACAAATTAAGCCTCTAATTAATATTAAAAAAGGAACTGGAAAAATTCAGTTCCTTTTTTTTATGATTAAGTCATAAAATATTTTAAATTTGTAAAAAACTATAGTTTATGTCCAACGGATTATTAAAAGGAAAAAAAGGAATTATTTTTGGCGCATTGAATAACCAATCCATTGCGTGGAAAGTGGCCGAAAGATGCCACGAAGAAGGTGCAGAATTTATACTATCCAACGCTCCCATCGCAATGAGAATGGGTGAAATGGATGAATTGGCCGCAAAAACAGGCTCTGATGTAATTGGCGCGGATGCTACTTCTTTAGAAGATTTGAATAAATTATTTGATGCTGCAATTGCAAAATTTGGTAAGTTAGATTTTATTTTGCATTCCATCGGAATGTCTGTAAACGTGCGAAAAGGCAAACATTACACAGATCTAAACTACGATTGGTTACAAAAAGGCTGGGATGTTTCTGCAGTGTCTTTTCATAAAGTAATGCGCGTAGCGTGGGAAAAAGATTGTATGAATGAATGGGGTTCTATTTTAGCATTAACTTATATTGCAGCGCAAAGAACATTCCCAGATTATAATGATATGGCAGATAACAAAGCATATTTAGAAGGAATTGCACGTAGTTTTGGCTATTATTGGGGCGAGAGAAAAGTTCGGGTAAATACGATTTCGCAATCTCCGACTGTAACAACTGCTGGTAGTGGTGTAAAAGGTTTTGGTGGCTTTTTAGGTTATGCAGAAGCCATGTCTCCACTTGGAAACGCAAATGCCTTAGATTGCGCTAATTATTGTGTGGCCATGTTTTCTGATTTAACAAGAATGGTAACGATGCAAAATTTATTTAATGACGGCGGCTTCAGTTCCGCTGGTGTTACGCAAAAAGTAGTTGAAAGATTCGAATAAAGATTACTAAAAATATTAAAAATACCTTCAAATTTTTTGAAGGTATTTTTTTATCTCAAAATTGTTTTTAAATTATTTCAAAATTCTGAATTTCATTTAGTTTTGGAAATTTTTTTTCAGATTTAAAGAATTTTCCCGTACAATCTATTTCTTTCCAGCCTTTCTTTTTGCCCAAATCACCCACTTCTACTACAATTGGCGTGAATTCAATTTCGTCTCCACCTTTATACTCTTCCCGAAACTGAATTGCCACATCTAATATGCAATGAAAATCTGTATTTAGTTTTACATTTCTATAAATAACATCGAAATGCGTCTCCCTATTTTCAGGAATTTCGAAATAAGTTTCAAAATTTTCTGTGGAATCTTTTAACTCAATCATTCCAGAAATGGCGTAATATAGAGCAATTGTATAAAATTTTCTAGTTTCATTTCGGATATAATCATTTTGAAAATGACCACCTTCAAACAAAATTGTTGGAATACCCATTTTCATCAAATTATCTCCTACTGAATTGGGATAAAATTCATCAGAATAGCGCCCAATCTGATTTTTTAATTTAATATCTAATCGATTATAAATGAATGCAATAATGGCCATACTTTTCTTTCTAGTCTGAGTAATTTCGCGTTCAATATTTTCTGACGGAGAGAGAAAAGAAAGCGTTGCAGGATGAATGCCATCTGTTGTAAAAATCGTTCGTTGATCGTGCAGATTTAGAGCATAATCATAATTCCCGGTTTCTATTAATTGCTTTAAAATCTTAATTTCTAAACTAGATTCCTGATTAAAATCTCTATTCAAATCAATATCTAAAGCATTTCTGCGCGTCCATTTTTCGCTACCATCTGGGTTTAGCATAAAAATAAAATCTAAAGAGATTTGATTTTCTAATTCTAATTTCAATTTTCTATCCTGTTCAATGGAATAAAGCAAATCTAACATTGCAAGAGTCGCTGTAGATTCATTGCCGTGCATTTGCGACCAAGCGGCAATTCTCAATTTTCCTGTTCCGAAAGAAAATTTGAAGATAGGCTGGTGCAGCGTGGAACTTCCAACTTCCGAAATATAATCGCCATAATTCTCTTGTAAGAAAATAAATAATTTTTTTGGGGAAATATAACGCTGTGGGAAAAGGGCATTTTTCCGATAAGTAAAATCTTCATTCATTTTTATCAATTTACATTTTTCAAATTTAATCTATTTTATAAAACAGTCAAAATAATACATTTGTAAATTTATTAAACAAAGCAAAATGACAGTTTGTCTGTTGATATTATTGTTAATTGCATTATTTATAATTAAAAATCATATATTACTTTAAATCAATTCTTTATAAAATTTATTTAAAGTTTAATATTAAAATAAGTTTAAGTGGAAAAGTTGCAAGTTTTAGCCATTTGTAGAAAAGACACATAAACAAGTTATGCACAAATAAAATTAAACTTCTAACGATTTTACATTTGTAATATTTTAGTTTAAATTGGATTTAAGTTATCTTTGTGATTAAAGTTTTTAAATGAGTAGTGAATTAATATTTTTGCTTGGCTTTCTTCTTTTTATAGGATTGCTCTTGGCATTTGACTTGGGATTATTAAGTAAAAAAACCGAAAATATTTCGCTTAAACAGGCCGGCGTGATGAGCTTTGCAGTGGTTGCGTTGGCAATGGTTTTTTACTTTTTTCTACTTACCTATGGGCATCTTATTCATGGCATTGGTAATATTGCAGAATTAAAAAGTGTCATTCTTAAGCACCATCAACCCGTTAAGGTTATTGATTCAGACTTTCAATCTAGTTTAGACTTATATAATCAAAATTTAGGTTTAGAATTCTTGACCGGTTATGTAGTTGAATATGCACTTTCTGTGGATAATATTTTTGTAATTATGCTTATTTTCACGTCGTTTAATGTGGTTCAGAAAAACTACCATCGGGTTTTATTTTGGGGTATTTTAGGTGCAATTGCAATGCGCTTTGCGTTTATTTTTTTAGGTGCCGCTTTAATCACCAAATTTGAATGGATTTTATACGTGTTTGGCGCTTTTTTAATATTCACCGGTGTCAAAATGTTTATCGATCGCAATAAAGAAGAAACTATCGACACGCACCATCATCCTGTTGTAAAATTTGCAAACAAATATTTTAAAGTGCACAATCATTTTGTGGGCGATAAATTTTGGGTAGTCATAAACGGAGTTCGTAAAATCACACCACTCCTTTTGGTTTTAGTAATCGTAGAATTTACAGATTTAATCTTTGCAGTAGATAGCATTCCAGCCATATTTTCGGTCACAAAAGATCCTTATATCGTATTTTTTTCTAATATTTTTGCCATCATCGGTTTGCGCTCCATGTTCTTTTTATTGGCCGGTGTTATAGATAAATTAAGGTACCTAAAAATAGGCCTTGCTGCTTTGCTAACGTTCATCGGTTTGAAAATGATTTTACATAGCCAAATGGACGCATTAGGCTTCAAAACAACCCATTCGTTGCTAATTATTATTGTTATTTTAGGCAGCAGTATTGTAGCCTCGCTTCTAAATCCTGTGAAAATAAAAGATAGAAAATTAAAATATGATCCAGGCGACGAAGATAGACGATACTAAAATCTTGATATCTTTTACAATTAAACCTCAGTAAATTGAGGTTTTTTTATTCTAACAGATTTTATTTTATAAATATTTTCTCACAAAACTTTGTTTCAATTTATTAAATTACATTAGTTAATTATTTATTTTTAAATATTTTTATCTTTAACTTATTACTAATGAATATTTTATAATTCTATTTACATTTGTAATTAACATTTGTTACAAATGTATTTTTATTAAAAAATTTAATGTTTTACATTTGTAATTCATTAAAATAAATTTAGAAATGAATTTGAATGATCGAATTGGAAAAATTTTGGAATACAGTGGTTTTACATCTTCTGAATTTGCAGATGAAATTGAAGTGCAACGCTCTAGTATTTCACACGTCACTTCTGGTAGAAATAAACCGTCTTTAGAATTTGTAACCAAAATAAAAGCAAGATTTCCAGAAATCAGTTGGGATTGGCTCATTAATGGCGAAGGTGAGATGATTTTGGTTTCAAAAAAATCCGAGTTAGAGGAAAGTGCGAAAAATGAGAACCCTAAAAAACCAGTTGCACTACCCGACTTATTTAGTCTAATTGATGACGACCAATTTGGTATCACTGAATCTGAAGATAAAATTAAAAAAGAAACGCCACGAGAATTCTCTATTCCGAATAAAGATGAAGATAAAATGAAAATAAGCGATTCTCAACGATTAGAGCAAAATTTTGATAAAAATAATTTGCAATCAACTGATAATGAAAAAGTTATATTAAAAAAAATCGTGATGTTTTATTCCAATGGAAAATTTGAAAGTTTTGAGCCTTAAAATTAAATTTGAAAATTTAAATTCTTAATTTTCTTTTTTATTTAAAATTGCATTTCAGGGATTTCACCATCAATAATTAAATCCGCTTCGGTTGCATTTATAATATCATCCACAGAAACGCCGGGCGCTCGCTCTAAAAGTTTAAAACCATTTGGCGTAACTTCTAAAACCGCTAATTCTGTAACTATTTTTTTCACACAATTTACGCCAGTTAAAGGTAAAGTACAATTTTTCAAAATTTTAGATTCACCTTTTTTATTAACGTGCATCATCGCAACAATAATATTTTCCGCAGAAGCTACCAAATCCATCGCGCCGCCCATTCCTTTCACCATTTTCCCGGGGATTTTCCAATTGGCGATATCACCTTTTTCGGAAACTTCCATTGCGCCAAGAATAGTAAGATCTACTTTTTGACTTCTAATCATACCAAAACTAAAAGCAGAATCAAAAAAAGAGGCGCCCGGAAGTGCCGTAATTGTTTGCTTTCCAGCATTAATTAAATCGGCATCTTCTTCACCTTCAAAAGGAAAAGGACCCATTCCAAGCACGCCATTTTCACTTTGAAATTCAACGTTAATGTTGTCTGGAACATAATTCGCAACCAAAGTCGGAATACCAATTCCAAGATTAACATAATAGCGGTCTTTCACTTCTTTCGAAATTCTTTGGGCGATTTGTTCTTTTGTGAGCATAATAAAATGTTGTATTGCAATTTAAAAAAAATTCAATTAATAATAAACCACAACCGAAGAAAATTCAACAAAAAGCAAGTAATTTATCAGTATTTTTGCAACTTACTATTTTAAAAGAATGAAAACATTATTAAGATATTTAAAACCTCACAAATGGTTGCTTTTCCTTTCCTTATTTTTAGCGACTGTGAACCAGGTTTTCTCTCTATTTGGCCCTGCAATTACTGGAAATATTCTAGATCAGTTGGTTACACATCCTAATTTTTTTGACACCGCAAAAAAAATACCCAGAACTTTAAACGAATTTTTTTATGGGACGGATTTGTACCACGGCGTTTTTTATTTTCTTGGTTTATTAATTGGAACTGCGATGGTAAGTAGAATTGCAAAAGCATTTCAGGATTATGTAGTGAATGTGATTACGCAAAAATTTGGCGCAAATATTTTTACGGACGGTTTGCAGCATTCTATGGCGTTGCCTTATCAAGAATTTGAAGACCAAAGAAGTGGCGAAACTTTGTCGATTTTAACCAAAGTTCGGGAAGATTCTGTGAAATTTATCACCAATTTCATCAATGTGTTTTTTGGGATTTTGGTAAGTATCATCTTCGTTTCCATCTACGCCATTCGTTTGCATTGGTCGATAATGCCAGTTTATGTCGTTGGGATTTTAATCATTTCTTTTATCACCAATTTATTAAGTAAAAAAATAAAACACATACAAAAAACAATCGTTACCGAAACCAATAGTTTGGCTGGAAGCACCACAGAAAGTTTGCGTAATATTGAGATTGTTAAAAGTTTAGGATTAACGAAACAGGAAGTTAAACGTCTGAATAACAATACTTACAAAATATTAGGATTAGAACTGAAGAAAGTTAAAAACATACGATCTTTAAGTTTTATACAAGGAACGATGGTGAATTTTTTGCAGCAAACCATCACTTTTACATTATTATTTTTAATATTTAAAAACATTGTAACACCAGGTCAATATTTATCTTTAGTTTTTTATGGTTTCTTTATTTTCGGACCTATGCAAGAAATTGGCAACATCATTATTTCTTATCGTGAAGCGCAGGCTTCTCTGCATAATTTCGATCAATTGATGAAAAAACCGGTAGAGCAAAAACCTCAAACCCCAAAACAAATTGGTGCGATTGAAAAACTAGAATTTAAAAATGTGTCATTTAAACACCAATCGGCTTCTTTCAAAGCGTTAAACGATATTTCTTTTGAAGTAAAAAATGGTGAAACAATAGCATTTGTTGGGCCAAGTGGCGCTGGAAAAAGTACTCTTGTTAAATTATTAGTAGGACTTTACAGACCAAAAGAAGGTGAAATTTTTTATAATAATATCAACGGAAAAGAATTTGATTTTGATGAACTTAGAAATCAAATTGGCTTTGTAACGCAAGACACGCAACTTTTTGCGGGCACGATAAAAGAAAATCTTTTGTTTGTAAACCCAAATGCAACAGACGACGATTTGCAAATGGCTTTACAAAAATCTAGTTGTACAGGATTAATTGCAAGAGCCGACAACGGAATTGAAACCGTAATTGGTGAAGGCGGTTTAAAATTAAGCGGTGGCGAAAAACAAAGAATTGCCATCGCAAGAGCCTTATTGAGAAAACCACATTTGCTTATTTTTGATGAAGCCACTTCCGCTTTAGACAGCATTACAGAAGAAGAAATTACTTCTACGATAAGAGAAATTTCTAAAGAAAAAGAACAAATCACCGTTCTTATTGCTCACAGATTAAGCACCATTATGCACGCTGACCGAATCTACGTGCTAGAAAAAGGACAAGTGATAGAAATGGCTTCACACGAAAATCTTTTAGCCGAAAAAGGTTTGTATTATGCGATGTGGCGACAACAAATTGGGGAACGGAAGGTTTGAAAAGTTGACTTTAATTAGGCGATTTAATTTTTTAGAGCAAATAATTTACAATTGAATTTCATAAAAAAAGCAAATCCCAGTTTTTTCATCGATAAAATATCTTGAACCTTGATCAAAATCACCATCTATTTTGTATTTTTTTGAATCCTTTGATGGTTTAAACCAACTTGGCTTTGACTCTGTAAACTCGTTATTTTTCGTAGAATCAAGAATTAAGTTATTTTGCTTAATAAATTCACTTGACCAAAATCTTTTTGGTGAAAATTCTAAAAACATAACATATTCTTTTGTCCAATGAACAGATTGCCAATAATGTCCATTAATTAATTTTAAATCAGAATTTGGATTAGTTCCAGTTCAAAATTTATAAACTTCATTTGGATCATTAGTTTTTATTTCACGACAACTTGTAAAAGAAAATAAGGTGAAAAGTAATAGTATATTTTTTATTTTCATCACAAATATTATTTCTTCCTCACCGTCCGCTGCTCTATCCTTTTCTCAAACCTCTCACCTTGAAAAATGCGTTGCACCATAATCCCAGGAATGTGGATTTCATTGGGATCTAAAACGCCCGGTTCTACCAACTCTTCTACTTCTGCAATGGTAATTTTTCCCGCGCCAGACATTGGTGCATTAAAATTTCTGGCAGTTCCTTTAAAAATTAAATTTCCGGCGTGATCGCCTTTCCAGGCTTTCACGATGGAGAAATCGGCTTCAAAAGCGTGTTCTAAAATGTGCATTTTACCGTGAAATTCTTTGGTTTCTTTGCCTTTTGCGACTTCTGTTCCATAACCTGCAGGCGTATAAAAAGCGGGAATTCCGGCTTGTGCAGCGCGGCATTTTTCGGCTAAAGTGCCTTGTGGTGTGAGTTCTACTTCTAATTCCCCAGAAAGCATTTGACGCTCAAATTCTGCGTTTTCACCGACGTAAGAAGAAATCATCTTTTTGATTTGCTTTTTCTGAAGTAATAAACCCAAACCAAAATCGTCAACTCCGGCATTGTTAGAAATGCATGTAAGATTAGTGACGTTTTTCTTAACGAGTTCTGCTATACTGTTTTCGGGAATTCCGCAAAGTCCGAAACCGCCGAGCATAATGGTTTGTCCATCTTTTATATCTGCTAAAGCGTCTTCTACGTTTGCGACTCTTTTGTCTATCATTTTAAATTTTTCTTTGCTTAAAATTAGGGCTTTTTTTTTAATCTACAAATCTAAAGATTACGAGAATTTTAGTAATGAACCTTTCTACTTTCGATTTTATTATTTAACATAAAAGGAAAAAATAAAATTGATTCGAACTAAAAATAAACGAAAATGAACTGAAATAAAAAAAGAAAGAACTAAATTTACGGCAAAATTTTTAAGACAAAAATTATTTAAAATATTAAATTTCATGAAAAAACTTCTATTTTTTCTACTATTTTCAATTTCTTTAGTTGCACAAATTCCCGCTGGATACTACGACAGCACAAATGGCTTAACAGGATACAAATTAAAATCTGAACTTCACCATATTATTTCTAATAAAATCATCAGTTGGAATTATGGTGAACTGGGCAGTTTTTATCCCCAAACTGATGCCGATAAATATTATGAAAACGACAATTCTGTATTAGATATTTATTCTGAAAATCCCACCGGACCAGATGCTTACGAATATGATTTTACGCAAAATATAAGTTCTGCAAGTGCAGAAGGACAAGGTTGGAACAAAGAACACATGATGCCGCAAAGTACTTTCTACAGCGAATATCCTATGGTTTCTGATTTGAATTTTATAGTGCCTGCAGATGCAAGAATTAACCAACTTAGAAGTAATTACCCTTACGGTGTAGGCGGAAAAACGGTTTATCACAGTTTTACGAATGGCTCTGAAGTTGCAAGCAATGCAACACCAGACGCCATTTACACAGGCAGAGTTTATGAGCCAATAGACGAATTTAAAGGAGATGTTGCAAGAAGTATTTTATATTTCGCCGTAAGATATGAAAGTAAATTAAGCGGTTTTAAAATTGTAACAAATGCAGATCCGAAAAAAGACCAAAGCCCTTTAGATGGTACTGAAGAACGCGCTTATGATAGTTCTTTTATCAATTTGATGAAAGTTTGGAATCAGTTAGATCCAGTATCTCAACGCGAAATAGATCGTAACAACGCCATTTATAAAATCCAAAAAAATAGAAATCCTTTTATAGATCATCCAGAATGGGTAAATCTTATTTGGGATCAAACTTTAAGTACCACTACGCCACAAGTTCCCACCACGTTAACCGCGTCTAAAGTGAGTGCTTATTTCGTAAACTTAAACTGGGTAGCCCCTTCCGACCCTTCTATTATTGGTTATAAAATTTTTAAAGACGGCGTTTTAGTGGGTTCTTCATCAACGAATTCTTTTACAGTTGACCACTTGAATCCTTCCACAAATTACAATTTTACCGTAAAAGCTTATAACAATGCGTACGAAGAATCGGCTGAAACTAATATTTTACCAGTTCAAACATACGATACAGATATTTACGCAAAAGATTTAATGATTACTAAATATTTAGAAGGCACTTATGATAATAAAGCCATAGAAATCACTAATTTAACAGGTCATGCTGTCAACTTGGAAGATTATAATTTAAGTATTCAGTTTGAGGGCAGCACGAGTTACTATTTCCCCGCTTCTTTAGAACTGGAAGGTGTTGCCGCGAATAATGAGACCTTTGTAGTTTTAAACCCCAGAGCCGCTTTTAGTTGTTTCAAAAATGATGACGCAAAATTTCAGTCTGCTGCACCTCAAATGA
Organism: Halpernia humi; assembly: GCF_900108025.1. Classification (GTDB taxonomy): domain Bacteria; phylum Bacteroidota; class Bacteroidia; order Flavobacteriales; family Weeksellaceae; genus Halpernia; species Halpernia humi. The sequence goes on along the minus strand of NZ_FNUS01000001.1, from coordinate 362,593 downwards.
CTTTTAATGGGAGTAATTACGTAGAATTACGCTACAAAAGCAATACTGTAGATGCGCTCGGTTCTAAAGACATTAATAATTATAATGATTTAGGAAACGTTTCTCTATACCGTTTAAATTCTGTGAAACAACCTTCAGATTTATTTAACATTAACGAATGGGAAAAACATCCTGTAAATTTTTGCACAGATTTAGGGACTTTAGCAGTGAAAAATTTGGCAAATTCTCCAGAGATACGTATTAAAATCTATCCAAATCCGGTAAGTGGTGGTAAAATATATTTTCAAAGTGCAACATTGAATCAAATAAAAATCGTACAAATTATAGATGCATCAGGAAGAGAAATTTTAAAAGAAAATATGCCATTCCGAAGAAAGAATTTTATTGATGTTTCGCGCTTATCGAAAGGAATTTATTTCTTAAAAGCAGACAAGCAAAACTTTAAAATATTAATTAATTGATTTTACAATTTTTTATAGTTTTTAAAAATCTTACTTTTCGGCAATTAAAGGAGATAATGTTGACATTTGAATTAATTTTTGGGTTAATTCCTTATCAATATTATAGGTTTTAAGAATCTGATCTTTGGTTGAAAAACCACCTAATTTTTTCCGAAATGCGAGGTAACTTGCCGCTGCTCTATCACTAAAACCAAATTCTTTTAGCTGCTGAAAAGTAATTTTATTCAAATCAATTTTCGCGAAATCGGTTTTTTGTTTTGGCATTTCTACATTAGAATTTACCACATTATTAACTGCAAAATTATCTGGATTCAATTTTATAAATGGCTTCATTTCTTCAAATTTTTCCGGAGAAATCATGTAGCAGCGCGAAACATCGTCTAATGTTTTAAAACTACCTTTTAAAAATCTTTCTTTATAATTCAAGATATTTTGCACTTGTTTATCAGAAAAGCCAAGTTTTTTCCAAGCTTCGAAATCTAATAAATTGGGATCAAAATTTTGATATTTTATTATTCGTTTTTCTTTTGCATAATTTTTTTTGTATGGATTAAAATCTGCTGGCGTTTTGCTTGGTAACAGTAGAAAAGGCGACATTTTAGCGTAATTTTCTTCATTAATCATATAGCATTCTTTAAATTTTTCTTTGCTTACAAAACTGCCACCCAAATAGTTTTTATATTTTAAAATGCCTGCTGCTTGGCGCTCAGAAAAACCCATTTTCACCCAATCTGCTTCAGAATATAAATCGGGATTAAATTTTCCGGAAATTATTAATTCTTTTTTCACCCATTTATTTTGCTTAAAATTTTGCTTTTTACCCGCTTCATCAGTCAATAAAATATAGGCTTCTAATTGCGAAAATTTTTCTTCAGAAATCGCATAGCATTTTTTCAGTTGGTTTTTAGAAGTAAAAGCACCGCCCACAATTTCTTTGTATTTCAAAATCGTGGCAACTTGCTTTTCCGAAAAACCCAAAGCCTTCCATTCTTCCGTTGAAAGTGTATTTGGATTAAATTTGGCTATATTTAAAGGAAGAATTTCAGTTTTAGTTTCTGAAAATGTAAGCTTTGAGAATTCTGGATTTTCAGTTTTTTGAAAAAAATTAAAGTAGATTGAAAGGGCGATAATTGCCACGGAAACGCTTATAAAAGCAAGCCTTTGTTTATAAGAATGAAGATATGCCAAATTAGATTTCATCTTTATATTTTAAATAAAATTAATAAAAAATATTAATTAATTGATTATTAGTTTTTTAAATCTAGATAAAAACCAAATATTTTATTTTTAAATTGCACATTCAAAAAACATGACATAAAAGCAATGCTAGAAACACTCCGAAAGAACTACGTTTTATTTTTGCAGGAAGCGTTGGGCCTATTTATTTTTATGATTTCCGCATGTTTTTTCGATGGATTTTTAGAACATAAAAGTACTTTCATTCATCTAGAAATTCCGAATCCGCATTTGAGATTAGCAATAATGGCAATAGCGATGTGTTTGACCGCACTTTTTATTTTTTTATCCCCTTTAACGGCGCCTTCAGGTGCGTTCATCAATCCGTCTGTTACAATTATGAGGTGGCGATTGGGGCAAATTAGTTTAGAAAATAGCATTTGGTATTCTATATTTCAAACTATTGGTGGTTTATCGGCGGTTTATTTAATGGGATTTTTAATGGGAAACATATTAAGCAGCGCGCCTGTAAATTTTGTAGTAACAGTTCCTGGTAAAAATATTGCGATTTGGGAAGCCGTTTTATCTGAAACTTTAAGCGCCTTTTTTATGATTACGATGGTTTTGTTTTTTTCCGATATTAAAAAACTAAAAAATACCGTTCCTTATTTGGCCGCAATACTAGTAGGCGTTTACGTTTATATTACCGGACCAATTTCTGGATTTGGAATGAACCCTGCGAGAACATTAGCAAGCGCAATTCCCGCAAGAATTTATACCGATTTCTGGATTTACATGCTGTGCCCAACGGTTGGAATGCTACTTTCTGCCGAACTTTATTTATTTGTAAAAAAGAAAAAACCAGTTGTAGATTGGAAGTTGGATGGGAAATAGAGAAAATTTAATTTATTATTCACCTCGGTATTTGCCGCGACTAGATTTGTAAAGTGTTGTCACAAATTTGTAAGAAAAAATAAAAAAACCTGCAATTGCTGCAATAAATAATTTCAATTTTATAAAACTTCCATTAAGATAGGCAATAATCATTAGCAACGACAGCACAGCAACTATTGCATAGGCAATGGAATACATATAACCATTTCGGTTTTCATACTTGAATTCTCCACCATTAATTTCAAATATTTTATCAAGTGCTTCGGTTGCCATACTTGGCTCTACTTTTCTAACATCAGATGTTAAGTTTTTGAATATAACTTCTCTATTTTTACCGCTTTTTACTGCATTGTAGAGATAATCAAAATTTCTTTCGGAAAAGCCTTTTCGGAGTAATTCTTCTTTTAAATTGATAAAATTTTTATTCATATTCTTTTTTTAAATATTTATACAAATAAAATAAAAATTAATGATAAAAATTTCTTAAACTAAAATTTCCGCCAAAATTTTTGAAACTTCCTTATGTTTTGTTAATGGAAAAAGATGTGTTGCATCTTTTATAACATAATCTGGCTGGCTATTTTTTAAAGGGAAAACCAAGTCTTTTTCGGCTAAAATTTGGATAACTTCCGGCATTTTTTCCATTTTCCAATCAAGAATATTCTGGATAGACCATTGCAAATAGTAAGGATCTCGAACCCGAAAATACGTCATCACATTTGCGTTTTTAGAATCAAAAAGTTTGCGAATAAATCCATAATATTCAGTCGAAATTGCACCGTAAAATTTTAAAGGTAAAATCTTAGTGATTTTTGTAATTTTCCCTGCTTTCATAGCAAAAGATTTTTCGGAATCTGATTTTATACTACCTAAAATGACCACTTTTTTTGCGGGTTTTAATTTATGGATTTCCTGAACCAAAATACCACCAAATGAATAGCCCAAAAGGTAGAATTCTTCAGTCGCAGAAATGCTTTCAGCCATTCTTTTAACATAATTTTCAAAACTTTCATTTTGTGTGGGAATGAGCCACTCGATAAAAATAATATCTAAATTAGGATTGAATTTCAACTTTTCTAAAACGGTAAAATCTGCGCCTAAACCGCTAATAACATAAACTTTCATATGAACAAAAATAAAAAAAGCAGTTTAAAAAAACTGCTTTTAGAATAAAATTTTAAACTTTTATTTGGCTTGAAAACTTACTTGCAAATCTATATCATCTTTTACAAAAACGTCTTTCATAGTTGATTGATAAGCAATACCAAAATCTTGACGATTAAAGGAAAATTTACTAGATTTTAATGTTAATAAACCTTTATTAATACCAATTACGGCAGGGAAATTTACAGCTTTTGTAACGCCTTTTGCGGTTAGGTTGCCTTTTACTAAATAAGGATACATTTTATCGTTATTTTTCACAACAGAAGTAATAGTATAAGTAGCCAAAGGAAATTTTTCAACTTCGAAGAAATCGCCAGTTTTAAGGTGTCCATTCAATTTTTGCTGATACTCTCCTGTTAAATCTTCAGCATTTATGCTCGTCATATCCAAAACAAAAGTGCCCCCAACAATTTTATTGCCTTTCATCACTATATTTCCAGATTTCATTTTTACACTTCCGTCGTGTGAAGAGGCCTCTGTTTTTGCCACTTTATAGCCCCACCAATGTACGTCTGAAGTTGTAACGTTTTTCGTTTGTGCAGAGATTAAACTTCCGATAAAAACGAAGGTTAAAAAAAACTTTTTCATATTTATTAAATTTATGCTGCAAATATAGATTTAATCTAGAATTCCAAAGTTATCATAAGATAATTAATTCACGTGAAATGCACCATAATAAGCGGCTCCAGAAGCAATAGTCTTTTCATTTAGCAAGAAGTAAATATTGACATCTTTCAGCAATCTTTCCATTTTATCACTGATGATAAATTTTTTATAAAATTTTTCTTTATTGATATAATTTTTAATGGTAATTGGGATTTCTCCACCGATAATGAGTCCACCAGTTGCTTTTAATTTTAAAACCAAACTATTTGCTTCACGGGCAAGAAAATCAATAAAAGTATCCATCGTTAGTTTACAAATCATTTCTCTTTCTTCAGTTGCGGCAGCACAAATAACTTGTGTGAAATCTTCGCCTTCTTGGATTTTTAGAGTTAACCATTCTGGTTCTTTATGCCGTTGCACATCTCTCAAAAATCTATAAATATTAAATAATCCATCCTTAGAAAGCACAGATTCCCAACTTACAATACCGTAGATAGATTTTAAATATTGGTAAAATTCAACTTCAATATCTGTTCTTGGTGAAAATTCTGAATGGCCGCCTTCTGTTGCAAATGGTCTTAGATGTTTTCCGTCCCAGAACATTCCTGCTTCACCTAAACCATTTCCGGGTGCTAAAATTGCCACATTTCCAGAAGAAATATTTCCGTGCTCATAAATTGGCATCAGGCAGTGCGGCGTTAAATTTCCCATAAAATAGGCTGTGGCTTCCATATCATTAATTAAAAAAACATCTTCGACGCCGCTTTCTGCTTTGATATCTTCTGCTACTAAAGACCATGGTAATCTTTCTGCCACACAATTATTATTAATAACAGGGCCTGGAACGCCAAGCGAAAATCTTTCGGGTTTATCTAAATTGTGATCGCCCAAAAACTGCAATGCCATTGCAGAAAATGAAGGAAAATCAAAAGTATTGTAGGTTTCCTCTTTTAATAAAACCAAATTGCCCTCTTTTATATGGTAATAATTGAAAGTGGTTTGATCTGCCCGAATATCCGCAGAAAGAATATTAAGATTACTATTTTGCGGATTTTGCAATCCTGGGAGGTAGAGTTCAAATTTTGCAGTGTCGCTCATAATGTTACTTTTCTCAAAGATATAAATTTATTAATGTTTTTAAAACATTTAAAATAATAAAACAAGAAAATCTTCATTTTTTAAGAAAAGCATTCTATTGTTTTAACTTTTTATAAAATCGTTTATCATAAAAACAAATGCCTACCAATGGAAATTTCTAATTTTTCTAAAAACAAACATTTGCTTTCTCGCGCCGGTTTCGGCATCAATCTTTCGCAAATTGATAGTTTATCGCAAACGAGTCCTTCAAAAATTTGGAAGCAATTGAGCAAAGAAAATCAATTGAAAAGTCTTTCTGTTGGTTCAGAAGATGCTCTGCAAGATTATGCAGTAATTGCGAAATTAAGTCCAGAAGAAAAAAAAGAGAAAACAAAAATAAACCGCCAAGAAAATATCAGCCTGAATTTAAAATTTTTTAATGAAATGGTAAATTCAAAAGATCAATTGAGAGAAAAAATGGCATTTTTCTGGAACGGTCATTTTGCGACTCGTGTTATAAATTCGCGCTATAACGCGCAATTATTGCAAATCGTTCGAGAAAATGCGCTGGGGAATTTTGGAGATTTATTGAAGGCTGTTTCAAAATCTCCATCGATGTTGCAATTTCTTAATAATCAACAAAATAAAAAAGACCATCCCAATGAAAATTTTGCGCGAGAAGTGATGGAACTCTTCACCTTGGGACGCGGTAACTACACCGAAAAAGATGTGAAAGAAGCAGCACGTGCTTTCACTGGGTGGAGTTTTTCTAAAGAAGGCAATTTTATAGAACGTGCTAGAATTCACGATTTTGGCGAAAAAACATTTTTAGGAAAAACAGGAAATTTTAGCGGTGATGATATTTTGGATATTATTTTAGCCCAAAAATCAACGGCTATATTTATTACCATTAAAATTTATAAATTTTTTGTAAATGATACTTTAGATCATAAAATTGTGGCAAAACTCGCTAATAATTTTTATAATTCTAAATACGATATAAAAAAACTTATGACCGAAATTTTTACTTCTGATTGGTTTTTTGATGAAAAAAATATCGGCGCAAAAATAAAATCTCCGATAGAATTAATGGCGGGTATTTTTAGAATTTTACCCGTCGATAATATCATCCAAAAAAGACAACTGATCATTTACCAAAATTTATTAGGGCAAATGATTTTTTATCCACCCAATGTTTCGGGATGGCCAACCGGTAAATCTTGGATCGATAGCTCTACTCTACTTTTACGTATGCAAATGCCACAATTATTTAGTGGCATTCGGCCTTTAGCCCTTCAGCCAAAAGCAGATGATGATATACAAATGGGAATGGGCGCACAAAATAATGGAAATAGAAAATTTAGAAAAAGCAATTTTATTATTGATTGGCAAGAGATTGAAAGCGTTTTTAAAGATAAAAATATTGCTGAAATACTGCTTCAAAAAAAGATAAGTGGCGACGGAAAATACATGAAACAATTTTCCGACGGCAGCGTGAAGATGGATATTATTAATATCATGAGTGTTCCGGAATATCAGTTGTGCTAATTGGTTTCACAAGGTTTAATTTGGTTTAAACTTGTTTGATGTCACTAAATTTTACTTTTTACTTTTTACTTAAAAATTATGATACTTAAAAGAAGGGATTTCTTAAAAACAGGTTCTTTGGCTGCAGCATCTATCATGTTGCCAAATTTTTTAAAAGCACTTACATTGCCCGATTCTTTGGATAAAGACAATAAAGTTTTGGTGGTTTTGCAACTCAGCGGCGGCAATGATGGTTTAAACACCATAATCCCAACAAGAAATGATATTTATTTCAAAGAACGACCAAGAATTTCTATAAAAAATGCCCTAAATTTAACAGATGAAGTGGGGATAAATCCTGCTTTGAGTTATTTTAAAGAACTTTATGACGGTGGAGAAATTGCGGTTTTAAATAATGTAGGTTATCCAGAACCCAATAAATCGCATTTCCGAAGTATGGATATTTGGCAATCTGCAAGTGGCAGTAAAGAATTTTTAGAAACTGGCTGGATCGGAAGATATTTGGATGAAGAATGCCACAAGTGCACACATCCAACGCAAGCTTTAGAAGTGGATGATATGCTAAGTTTGGCTATGAAAGGGAAAGAAAAAAAAGCGTTTGCCTTTAAAGATCCGCAAAGATTATACGAAACTTCAAAGGAAAATTATTTCAAATCTTTATATGCAAATCACCATCATGAAGATGAAACTGTAGAATATTTATACCAAACTTTGGGCGAAACCATTAATAATGCCTCTTATATTTTTGAGGAAAGCAAAACCAAATCTACCAACCAAATTTATCCAAAATCTGCTCTGGGAAAAGATTTTAAAACCATCGCTTCACTTATAAAATCGGATATTAATACGAAAGTTTATTACCTGCAAGTGGGTAGTTTTGACACGCACATTAACCAAAACCAAAGACAAGAAAAATTATTTGATGATATTAATGAATCCATAAAATCTTTTGTGGCGGATTTAAAAGCAAATGGATTGTTTGAAGATGTTTTGCTGATGACATTTTCAGAATTCGGACGTCGCGTTTCTCAAAATGCAAGCAATGGCACCGACCACGGAACGGCAAACCAAATGTTTTTTATTTCCGGTGGATTAAGGAAAAAAGGCATTCTAAACGCACTTCCAGATTTACAAAACCTCAACGATGGCGATTTAATTTACACCGAAGATTTCCGGAAAGTTTACGCCACAGTTCTGAAAAATTGGCTCGGCGCAGATTCTACGAAAATTTTGGGTTGGAAAAACGGCGTTTATGATTTTGTTTAAAAAATAGGAAAAACACCCCAAAAAATTTACGAATATTGCTGGATATTTGTTATTAATTCAATAAAATTTCAAACGATGGAAATTCCTACAATAAAAGAACTAGCAACCGAAAAAACCGATTCTACCACCATTTCTTATTTTAAATTAAGACAATTAATTGGAATTTTAGGAATCTTGTTGCCTTTTGCACTCATCATTTTTGGCGGAATTCTGCAACCTTCTCTTAGCCATTATTATTACAGTTTTTCTCATACTATTTTTGTGGGCACTTTGGCGGCACTATCTACTTTTTTAATAACTTATAAAGGCACTTACCGATTAGAAAATTGGCTCGCAAACCTTGCTGGATTTTGCGCGGCAGGCGTTGCCATATTCCCGACTAATGCGAAAGGTTATATCGGCTATCAATTTATAAATATCCCAACTTGGGCAGAAACGTCAAAGGTTTTCAATATTCTTCATTTTACTTTTGCAACCGTACTTTTTATATGTTTTGCAGTTTTTTGTCTTGTTATTTTTCAAAAACCAGATAAAAATAAACCAATCGATAAGAAAAAAATTCGCAGAAATAAAACCTACAAAATTTGCAGTTACATTATGATTATCAGTATTTTAGCAATTGCATTTCTCTCCATTTTCAAAAATTTAGATTTCCCTTATTCTACTTTGCTTTTTGAAAGCACCACGCTTATTCCGTTTGGAATTTCTTGGGTTTTAAAAGGATCATATTATTGGCGAAATTCAGAATATAATATTTTGAAATGGCTGGTTTCGCCATATCGGTGAGTTGCTTTCGAAAAAATTTCAATTTTTAAAAATGATTCTAAACCTTTTTTTTCAATTTAGTTTTAAATTAAACTTGATAATTTTTGACTGCATTTTTTAAGGTCTGTTCTATTCTCAATTTCAATTTTCGAGGTTGCATAACGGTTATTAAATCTCCAAAACCTAAAATCATGCGTTCTAATTCAAAGTTGAGTTGAACTTTTATTTTAAACAATGTGCCATTTTCATGTTCCTCTAAAATTTCTTGAGAATGATGAAACGGTTTGGTTTTTACATAAGGTGCATTATTTTTTTCAACAAAAAAAATAACGTTCGTTGGGCGGTTTCTTTCAGAAACAGTTGCGCCAATTACTTCGCTGAAATACTCATCTGCATCTATGTTTTTATCGATATATTTTTCTTCCAAATCGTCAGAAATCACCTCAATTCTATCCAAAGCAAGATTATAAATTCTCGTTTTGTGCCAACAAATTACAAACCATCTATTATTGAATTCCTTCAATAATTGCGGATGAATCCGCATTTGGTTTATTTCCCTCGCTTTGAAAGATTTGTAAGCTACATTCAGCACTTTTTTCTTCAAAATCGCTTCATACAAAACATCAATAAACTCCAAGCCTTTCAGATTTTCATTTTTATCCAAATGAATTATAGACTTCTGGTTGTGGCCAGAATAAACAGAATCTTCCAATCTTTGTATTACGCCACTCATTTGTTTAAAAAGCGAAAAATCTTTAAATTGTTTTAATAATTGTATAGATTCATTTATGATTTGTACATCATTCTCGGTAACAGGAATATTTTTTATACTAAAACTCTCATCAGAATACCGGTAAAATTTTTTGTTGTAAACCTCAATTGGCGCATTGTAACCCAATTTTTCACTTCTCATATTCTGAATATCCAACTGAATTGTTCTTTTACTTAAAAAAGACTCTTTGCCTTCAAATTCAAACAAAGCATCAGAACAAACATCAATCAAATCTTCCAAAGTATATTCTTTCGATCTGTTTCTGAGGCAATTATCAATGGTTTTATAGCGAATAAGAGCGTTTTTGTTGGATGACATATTTTGAAAAAATTTATTAAATATTTTATTTGGGCAACTAATCCGCCTTCCACTCCCGCTTTTTTTATAAAATTTTTAAACTATCACACCGCATAAAAAATTATATAAAAAAGAGCTCCGTTCAAGTCGGGTTGCAAGAGATTCGCTGAAACCCTTGACAAGGTTAAAATTCTTTCAATTTCAAAGCATCACTTTCAAAAGAAATTCCTTCCCAACCAAATTCTATGAAATTTCTGATATTTTGATGATCGCTTCCGTCCAGATTTTGCAAAACATCTACTCTATAAAATGTGCCAAACAGCGCCAAAGTTTCTTCTTTTGAAAGATTATTTAATTTCCCAAAACTGAAAACTTTGCAAGACCCATTATTTTCATTGGCTTCATTTACTGTTTTTCCGTTCGTGAACTTCGTTGGCGTGAAATCATAATTTTCTTCGATAAACGCTATAACATCTTTAAAATCGATTGTTTCGGGAGAATTTCTTAGTTGTTCTAGCATCATTTTTAATTATTTACTCAAAAATAATTAAAATAATTTTAACTACGCAAAAAGATTGCGCAATTGCCTATTTACTTTGCACTATCAATTTAAAGAAACAAAATGAAAACAACAGGAAACGATTTAATCAATTTAGGTTTTAGACCTGCAAAATGGTTTAATGAAGCTTTACAATTCATTAACGAAAAAGATTTAAACGAAATAGAAATGATAGAATATTTAGAGCAATTTAAAAGTCCGGACCCAATTCCTTTGCTCGAAGAACCGAAAGAATTCGTCATCAACATCAAAGCAGAAACCGAAGCGGAAATAGATAATGTGGAAAAAGTAATCGCCACCATGAAAGAATTAATGAAAACGCCAACGCTTGTTGGTGGCGCATTAATGCCCGATGCTTGTCCGACCGGAAGTATAGGAACAATTCCTGTAGGCGGCGTTGTAATTGCAAAAAACGCCATTCATCCCGGATTTCACAGTGCAGATATTTGCTGTTCCGTTATGTTGACAGATTTTGGGAAAACTGACCCAAAATTGGTTTTGGAAACGGCGCACAAAAAAACGCATTTCGGTTACGGCGGAAGACCAAGAGGCGAGCAATTGGAAATGCCAGTAGAATTGATGGAAGATTTTAGGGGAAATATGTTTTTGAAAGAGGATAATAACATCAGTATTGCACGCTCTCACATGGGAACTCAAGGCGATGGAAATCACTTTTTGTTTGTGGGAATTTCTAAAAAAACAGGAAATACAATGTTGATTACTCATCACGGTTCCCGCGCTCCAGGTGCAAAATTGTATGACAAAGGCATGAAAGTAGCCGAAAGATTCCGAAAAGAATTGTCGCCGGAAACTTTAAAGGAAAACGCTTGGATTCCCTTTGAAACCGAAGAAGGAAAATCTTATTGGGAAGCATTACAAATCATTAGAAAATGGACGAAACAAAATCACAACGTGATTCACGAAGCGATTTTGAACGAATTAAATATAGAAAAATTAGACAGATATTGGAATGAACATAATTTTGTATTCAGAGATGGTGATTTATTTTACCACGCGAAAGGAGCAACTCCGCTGGACGACAAATTTTTACCGGATATTACAGGCCCAAGATTGATCCCTCTGAATATGGCAGAGCCTGTATTGATTGTGCGTGGAGCCACAAACGGTAGAAATTTAGGTTTTGCTCCTCACGGCGCAGGAAGAAATTTTAGCAGAACACAGCACAAAAAATCTTTGGCACACAAAACTATAGAAGAAATTTTTGCCGAAGAAACGCGAGGTTTAGATGTAAGATTTTTCACCAACGATATTGATATTTCCGAATTGCCAAGTGCTTATAAAAGCGCCGAAACTGTTCGTAGCCAGATGGCAGAATACGAATTGGCAGAAGTGCTGGACGAAGTGATGCCTTATGGTTGCATCATGGCAGGCGATGTACAAAAAAATGCACCTTGGAAAAGGAAGAAAAAGTTTAGGAAATAGTTTTTAACTCCCAATTTTTGGGAGTTTTTTTGATTTGAGGTATATTAAAAAATTTTGTAAATACTAATTTTGGTAAATCCATTAACTGATTTCATACATTTTTGGTGCATTTATTTTTTTCATCACATAAGCTGAAACGATTGGTGCGGGCTAAATTAATACTCTTCTATACAGCGCTTTTTTCATAGTTTTAAATTAAATAAAAATAATTTTGAAAGTACGTTGCCAAATATTTAAAACACTCAAATTATGAAGATAATTTGATCTAGTTTTTGCTAAATGCTTCACCTTCAAATGAAATTCCATCCCATCCAAATTCCATAAAATTGCGGATATTTTGATGGTCGTTTCCGTCCGGATTTTTTAAAACATCTTCCCTATGAAAAGCACCAAATAAATGTAAAGTCTCTTCTTTGGATAAATTCTGCAACTTCGCAAAACTGAAAACTTTGCAGGAACCGTTGTTTTCATTGGCTTCATTTACCGTATTTCCATTGATGAATCTTGTCGGTGAAAAATCGAAATTCTCCTCAATAAAAGCGATGACTTCTTTAAAATCTATTTTCTCCGGTGAATTTTTTAATTGGTTTAATATCATTTTTCTTAATTATTTGATTACGTTTTAATCTGTTCTAAAAAAATTTAATTATCTGAAATTTTCTTTCCCCCAGCCCTAAAGGGTGGAAAATTTCTCGCAAAATTTCATCAAAAATACTCCCTTTAGGGTTGGGGAAATGTTTTTGATGAAATTTTTTAAATCAAATACCCACAAAATTTGAAACGATCTTCCCTCTTAATTCTACGGGTCGTAATGTAATCAACGCGATGGTTTTCATTTCTTTGGTTTCCAGTTCCAACTGGTATTTTTTATAAAATAATCTCAAAAAAAGAATCATTTCCATGTAGGCAAAATGTTCGCCAATGCAGTATCTCGCGCCATTTCCAAAAGGGAAATAAGGTTTGCTTTTAACGTCTTCATCTTCGAATCTTTCGGGCAGAAAAGAATTTGGGTTTTCCCAGTAAGCCGAATTTCTGTGCATATCGTAAAGCAAAAATTCTACGATCGTCCCTTTTTCCCAAGAAAATTCTTTAAATGAATCATCCTCCAAAGCCACGCGGTCAATAATCCACGCGGGCGGATAAAGACGCAAAGATTCTTTGATGATCGTCATTGTTTTAGAATTTCCAAAAAGCGTTTTTAGTGATAAAAAATCATCGCCTAAATCGTTGATTTCCTTTAATAACAATTGCTTTTCAGGGACATTATTTTCAATTAAAAACAAGGTAAAAGCCAACGCATTCGCTGATGTTTCGTGTCCGGCTACGAACAAGATGATGATTTCGTCGATCAACTGTTCCATCGCCATTGGTTCGCCGCTGTCTTCGTATCTGCTGTTCAAAAGATTTTGCAGAATGTCATTAAATTCTCCCGTTTCACTTTGCCGTTTCAGAATAATTTCCCTGAAAACAGCACGCATTTCATCCGACAGTTGAAGGTGTTTTTTCAGTTGTCCCGAGACTTTATACCAGGACATCAAAAAAGGTTTTCGCACCTCTTTGATAAACATTTTTTGAATTTCTGTAATAGAATCTGAAATTCTCAGGATCTGTGTATAGTCGATCGAGTTACCAAATAAGGTTTTCGCGATGATGTTAAAAGTGAGACTGTTGGTCATCTTATAAATATCGATCGTTTCATTTTTGATCTGACTTTCAATCGTGGCGTTGATCTCATCGATCATCGTTTGATGCAGCAGTTCTATATTTTTACTGCTGAAATTGGGCTGCACGAGGCGGCGTTGTTTCAGCCAGTTTTTGCCGGTATTCGTCAGTAAACCTTTGCCCAGATATTTCCCTAAAACATGCGTTTGAATGGCGGATTTCTCATAATTTTTTTGATTTTTCCGCAACACATAATCAAACAGTTCGGGATCGCGGCTAAAGACAAAACGTTTTTTCACCAAAAATGACTGTAAAGTGTAAGTATTTCCCAGTTCCTGAAAATTTTTAGAAATAATAGCGATCGGATCACTGTTCAACTTCAACAAGGTTTTCCAGATATTTTTCTCGCTGACTTTTGGTGGGTAATTGTACACAGTTTTGTTTTGTATTTGTAGCGAAATTACGGCTCATTTTAAAATAAAATATTTATTTTCATCCTTTTAATAAATATTTAGTTTTACTTGTTTTTTCTACGCGATATTTTATCTACAGAAATTATATTTGTAGAATCATTTTTCGCTTTAACCTCATAGATTATATTATAATTTTTCTTTATCAACTCTAAGGCTGTTTTTAAATTATTATTAGAGGTCTCGCTATCGCCTAACTTTACAGCAAGTTTATTTTTTTCTTTAGATAATTCATTTTTTATTGCAACTAAGTCATTATATTCCTTTACTAACGCATTATACTTATTTGATGCTTCTTGTAAATTTGAATTATCATAAGTAATTTCTTGCTTATTTTCATTTACATTAGAAATCTTAACATTATATTTTTTTTGCAGAACCTCAAATAATCTTTTATAGTAGTCCTTTTGGGCACTTACCTCGTTTACGTATTTTAAAAGTTCTTCTGTTGTAATAGATTTGCCATCCATTTTAAATCCTGTGGTATAAACTTGCTTTGTTTCAGGGCATTTAACATTTTTCAAACTATCAATTTCTAATTTTTGATCTTGAACGATTTTCTTTAGAGCGTCATCAGTTTTTAATGGTATAGAATCATTAATTTTTTTTACTTTTTTTATTTGATTAAAAACACCGTTTTCATTTTCCTCAAATTTACGATAGTAATACCCAGAAAAAAATAAAGACATTAGTAATATCAAAAATATTAAAACAAATATTATATTTTTTTTTCTCATTTTTTATTTTTATAATTATTAAGAAACTCTTGAAAAGCCTTTCCCTCGTTTGAGTTATTAGATATTTCTTGAACTTGTCCTTGTTGAACTTCTTGACGAACTTTCATTTTCACCACTTCAATTTCGGTAGCCTGATTTGACTTCAAGTTTTCAACTTGTTTCTCGTATGTCAACTTAATGTCTTCTATTCTATTATTAAAATAAAATATAAAAATTAAGGAAACAATACCCGCAACAGTTACCATACTTCCTAAGTAAAATGAGATTGGGTGTTTCTCCCAAACTTCTTTTGCACTAATATTATCATTTTGTGTTTTTGCCATATTTTAAAAATATTTGCCAATTTAACCAATTTATTGATTATTATGAAATTATTAATTATGCTATTGAAAAAAACCTCTTGGCAAGACGGTCTCGCCTGTATCTTCGAAAAAAAATACAATTTTGTCTAAAAAAAATAGTTAAAAATCATTGCGCGACTGTAGAATTCATTCGTAAAGGTGCAGAAATGATAATGCAATTTGAATAATATGTTTTATTTTTTTTATTGGCAACATTTAAACAATATTTCACACAAACGCACTAAACCCCGTAATACTCCGCCCCACAATCAAAGAATTAATTTCCTTCGTGCCTTCGTAGGAATAAATGGCTTCGGCATCGGCGACAAATCTGGCAACAAAAAAACTCCCGAAAAAATCGGGAGTTTCATTTATAAAAAGAATTAAATCTTATCCTTGGTTATTATTCTCAGGACGATTTTCTCTCGGTCTGTCGTTATTTGGACGCTCTTCTCTCGGAGGTCTTTCTAAAAGCACTTTGCGGGAAAGTTTCATTTTTTTGCGGTCGTCATAACCCATAAATTTCACTTCTACCATATCGCCTTCGTTGTAAGGCACTTTGTCTAAACGTCTCCATTCAATTTCAGAGATGTGAAGTAAACCTTCTACCCCTTTTCCGATGGCGATAAACGCACCAAAATCCATTACTTTCACCACTTTTCCGTTGTAAACTTCGCCCACAGTTGGTACGAAACAAATTTCTTTAATGGTGGCGATTGTTGCATCAATATTCGCTCTGTTCACACCAGAAATCTCGATTCTACCGATGTTGCCAATTTCCTCAATTGCAATCACAGTTTCGAAATCTTTCTGCATTTGTTGGATGATTTTTCCTCCAGGTCCGATTATTGCACCTATGAAGTCTTTGGAAATTTCCATTACTTCCATTTTCGGAGCGTGTGGTTTCACATCTTCTCTTGGCGCGTCTAATGTTTTCAACATTTCACCTAAAATGTGCATTCTTCCTTCTTTGGATTGGTTTAAAGCCGTTTCCATGATTTCCATGGTTAAACCTTCAACTTTAATATCCATTTGGCAAGCGGTGATTCCTCTTTCTGTTCCTGTCACTTTGAAATCCATATCACCTAAATGATCTTCATCTCCTAAAATATCAGAAAGAACGGTGAATTTTCCAGATTTTGGATCGGTAATTAATCCCATTGCAATCCCAGAAACTGGTCTCGTAATTTGAACACCTGCATCCATTAATGCCAAAGTTCCTGCGCAAACTGTTGCCATAGAAGACGAACCGTTTGATTCTAAAATATCAGAAACCACTCGAATTGTGTAAGGATTTTCGGTTGGAATCATGTTCGCCAAGGCTCTTTGCGCTAAATTTCCATGACCAACTTCACGTCTTGAAGTTCCTCTTAAAGGTCTTGCTTCTCCTGTAGAAAATGGCGGGAAATTGTAGTGTAAAAAGAATTTTTGATCGTAATTAATTGCCACTGTATCGACCATGTTTGCATCTTTCACAGAACCTAAAGTTACGGCTGTTAAAGATTGTGTTTCACCTCTTGTGAACACTGCAGAACCGTGAGCTCCTGGTAAATAATCTACTTCAGACCAAATCGGGCGAATGGTTGAAGGAGTTCTTCCATCTAATCTTACACCTTCATTTAAGATCATTTGGCGCATGGCTTCTTTTTCTACATCGTGGTAATATACTTTTGCGAAAGGTTTCACCTCTTCTAATTCTTCTTCAGAATATTGTGCTAAAAATTCTTCTAGAACCGCCTTAAAGTTTTCTGCTCTTTCCTCTTTTGCGGAAGGTGATGTTGCTACTGCATATACTTTATCGTAAGTTTCTCTCCAAACTTTCGCGCGAATTTCTTCGTTGTGATTTTCGTGAGAGTATTCTCTTTTTATTTTTGAAGATTCAATTCTTGCTGCTAAATTTTCTTGCGCTTGAATTTGAACTTTAATTTCTTCGTGTGCATATTTGATGGCTTCGATCATTTCTGCTTCAGAAATTTCTTTCATTTCACCTTCTACCATTACGATAGAATCTTTTGTGCCGCCAACCATCATATCTAGATCTGCTTTTGCGGCATTTTCCATACTTGGGTTGATAGAAAGTTGTCCGTCAATTCTTACGACTCTAACTTCTGACATTGGCCCGTTGAAAGGAATATCGGAAATAGCAATCGCTGCCGATGCTGCCAAACCAGCTAAAGTCTCTGGCATTACTTCTTCATCATAAGAAATTAATGAAATCATCACCTGAACTTCTGCATGAAAATCTGATGGGAAAAGTGGACGCAAAACGCGGTCAACTAATCTCATCGTTAAAATTTCTTCATCCGAAGGTCTTGCTTCTCTTCTAAAAAAGTTTCCCGGGATTTTTCCACCTGCGTAGAATTTTTCTCTATAATCTACTGTTAAAGGTAGAAAATCTACACCTTCTTTGGCTTCTTTACTGGCTACAACGGTTGCTAAAAGCATTGTTCCGCCACATCTTACGACTACAGAACCATCGGCTTGTTTGGCTAATTTTCCTGTTTCGAGCGTGATTTCACGCCCATCTTTTAATTGAAATTTTTCAATAATTGCTTGTGGAGCATTCATAAATTGTTTGTTTCTTCTGTGCAATCCGTATTGATTGCGGTTATTTTATAAAATTATTTTTACGAGTGCAAAGATACTGAAAATTTAGATAAGATTGTAGGAGATATGAGACTTGAGACTTTTGAAAAATTAGTTTAGACAAAATTTACAGTTACAATTTATGAAAGAATTAAGTGCATTAATTTTTAAACTAAATACTATAAAAAAAAACCACTTTATTTTCAATTTTAACCGTTGTATCCGCTTTGCTTTAAGCAAAAATTTTACCGTGTCTGCGAGTTAAAATAAAAATCTGTGTTAAAAAAAAGCAAACTTTCAAAATTTGCTTTATTTTTTTTTCGAAGGATTTCTGCTGGTGTGAAAAATGGAATAAATTATAATTGTGTCCTTTATAATTTGGTAAACTATTACAAAAGGAAAAACTTTTATATAAGCCTCTCGAATTTCTTCTCTTTTAATTTGAAAATGTTTGGGATTATTCGATATTCTTTCAAAATATTTTTCAACTGTTGATATAAATTTTTCACCTAAAGCGATTGATTTACTTTCATAAAAATCGTAAGATTTCTGCATTTGATTTACTGCTCTTTTTCTGAGTTTTAATTTATAAATCATTGAATGAAATAATTATTTACTTCTAATTATTTTTTTCGCTTCATCCCACGAATAATTTTCTCCTTCTCCTAGAAGATATTGCATCCTTTCTTCTGCAACTATTGCCCATTGCTCATCAGTCAATAGTGACTCAATCTCTATTTTTTCAGATTTAAAAACATTTCTCAATTTTTCTAGAATGCTTTTGCTATCCGTTTGCAAAAGCAATTCCATCAATTCTAATTTTTCTGCTTGAATGTCCATTTCTAAAATTTTGTTAGGTAAAATTACTAATAAATTTTTTGTTAAAGATTTCTACTTCACAAAAAAAGCAACCCAAAAATGAGTTGCTTAATTTTTAAATCTGAAATAAGAATTATTTTCTTAGTCCTAATTTTGCGATAATAGCTCTATATCTGGTAATATCTTTTTTGGTAAGATAATCCAAAAGTGCTTTTCTTTTACCTACCAAAAGTACAAGAGATCTCTCTGTTGCGTAATCTTTGTGGTTTTTTTTCAGGTGGCCTGAAAGATGGTTGATGCGGTAAGTGAAAAGTGCAATTTGCCCTTCTGCGCTTCCTGTGTCTTTTGCTGATACGCCGTATTCAGCGAAAATTTCTGCTTTTTTTTCTGGAGTTAAGTACATTCCAATATTGTTTTAAATGATTATTATGTAACGGCGGCAAAAGTACGACTTAAAATCCATATATTAAAACTTAATTGAAATATTGACTAAATTTATTTATTAATCCTTAAACTATTTGAAATTTAATGAATTTATGGTTGTATTTTTGCATTAGAAAAAACCGATGAAAAAAGTTTTATTTTTTGGAATTATTGTAACGGCTAGTGCGTGCATCATAGTGAGTTGTGCCGTTGCCGGAAACCGTGTAGAATACATCAATCGCGAAATAAAAATCCCGAAAATTCAGCGGATTGTGGCCTACGAACCAGAAGTTTTTCCTGATATTGATGAAATAAAGGAACCCACAAATACGGCCTATTTTAGTGCTTTAAGTAATGAATTAAATGCCTTAGGCGATTATAAATTATTGAGAGTAAATACTGCAGCAGACTACGGCTTTTCTGACCCTAAAACTCTAATTGAAATGTGCAAAAACAACCGTGCAGATGCCATTTTAATCCCAAAAGTGAAATATTTTAAAGTGGGAATTGGAAAATACGTTTTTTCTAACCAAGTTATCGTAAGTTTAAAACTTTATGATGCAGCAGGAAATTTTATTATCGAAACTTCTTATGATACTTTCAAAACCAATGGCAGAATGCTCGGTTCGGCAGAAAATTCAATTAAAATAGGCACTGAAGGTGCTTTGAAAAAAATGTCGCAAGAAATCC
The DNA here is from genome assembly GCF_900108025.1 of Halpernia humi. Classification (GTDB taxonomy): domain Bacteria; phylum Bacteroidota; class Bacteroidia; order Flavobacteriales; family Weeksellaceae; genus Halpernia; species Halpernia humi. The sequence continues at coordinate 342,837 of NZ_FNUS01000001.1, read as the reverse complement.
GTAGAAATAATTTGATGCAGCGGAAATTGCTTACTCAAAGTAATTAACACTCTTTTTTCTATAAATTTTTCCTTACTTTTATAAATCTTTTCTGTTAGTGATTTATATTATATTTAATTAACTTTGACTTTATGATTTTAAAAGACCTATTCCAATCCGATTTAGTAAAAGAAATCGAAGATTCTGGCAACTTGAAACATTTCGCAGCAGGTGAAGTGATTGTAAACATGGATGCTTACATTAAAAATATTCCTGTAGTTATTTCTGGTAGTATAAAAGTGATTAGAACCGAAGAAGATGGACGAGAAATCTTACTTTATTACATTACGCCAGGAGAAAGTTGCATTGTTTCCATTCTTTCTGGTATGAAAAATGAAACTTCAAAAATAAAAGCCATTGTGGAAGAAGATGCAGAAATTATGCTGATTCCGGCAGATAAAGCCAAAATTTGGGTGAAAAATTATCCAGATTGGACGGATTTTATTTTTAATCTTTACCAAAAACGTTTTGAAGAACTTCTAGATGTGGTGAATTCTGTAGCGTTTCAAAAGATAGATATGCGACTTTTGCACCTCATCAAACAAAAAGCACAACTCTATCAAACTAAGGAAATTTCTGTGACACATCAGCAATTAGCCGATGAATTGGGCATTACACGCGAAGCAACAAGCCGAGTCTTGAAAAATATGGAAAAGGAAAATCTTATTATTCTTTACCGAAATAAAATTGAACTTCTCTGAGTTTTACCCGATAAATAATTTACCGCAAAAATTAACTATTCTAAAAAATGGATTGAAAAACTTTTTAAATACTCATGTCTTTTCATTGATGTTTTAAATTAAAATTTTCCGCTTTTGCAGTAAAAAAGTTCCATTTTCTCCCTGTTTATTGCGTTCTGTGATATAAGTTACTGTGAAATAAATTTTGTAGACATAAATTTGCTGCATTAAATCAATTAAAATCACAAATTTATGTTAGACACTATAAATGAATTTTTTGGATTCACTAAAACAGATTATGCCGACCTTGTAAAAAAAGGAGCCATCATCCTCGATGTTCGAAGCAAAGGAGAATTCGCAAGTGGCCATGTGAAAAATGCCATCAATATCCCTCTGGATCAACTTCCAAATAATCTCACAAGATTAAAAGATAAAAACAAATCCATCATCACTTGTTGCACTTCTGGCATGAGAAGCGGCTCTGCAAAATCCTTGCTTTTGAAAAATGGCTATACCGATGTTCACAACGGCGGCGGCTGGATGAGTTTGAATGAAAAAATTTAAATAAAATGGAAGCACACTTTTATAATGTAGATATCGCGTGGACAAAAGAGCGACAAGGTGAAATGTCTTCGCCAGAACTTTCTACAAAGGTAGAAATCGCTACTCCACCGCAATTCCCAAAAGGTGTGGAAGGTATTTGGTCGCCAGAACATCTTTTTACTTCGGCAGTTGCAGGTTGTTTGATGACGACTTTTCTTTCTATCGCAGAAAATTCTAAATTAGAATTCACTAGTTTTTCTTGCAATGCCAACGGAAAATTAGAACAAGTGGAAGGCAAATTCTTGATGACGGAAATTATTTTAGAACCCACTGTAAAGATTGTAAATGAAAACGATCGCGAAAAAGCGGAACGCGTTTTACAAAAATCAGAACAACATTGTTTGATTTCAAATTCAATAAAATCAAAAATTACGATGAATACAAATGTAGTTACTGTTTAAAAATCATCAATAAAAATTTTTAGAACCTCGTTAATTCGGGGTTTTTGTTTTTTTAATATTATAAAACTATTCGTATAAAAATGACTTCTAATTATTTTTTAAATAGATGAATTGTAACCTCTGGATTTTTTAAATTAATTTAAAAAAACACTTTATTTATCGGCTATGTGATAAACATCACTGTACAAGATTTTTCGCTAACCTACTTTTGTCATCGAATTAAGTTCTATGCAATCGCCATTAAATTATTTGTTTTTAAAAACACCTAAAAAAGCGATTTATTAACAACAATTTAAAAAAAATAAATATTTAAAAATGAAAAAAATATTCTTTTTACTCTTTATTTCTACCCAAATTTTTGGCCAGGATACTATTCAGATTTCTAAAAAAGATTTGGAAGCAAGAATCGAGGGGCAAAATCTATCCGTGAAATTAGCCAATGATGAAGTAAATTCTGCAAAAGCGAGTTTGCTAGAAACCAGAGCGATGTATTTGCCAAATGTAACTGCATCTTACACAGGTATTTCTACTAATAATCCTTTGATGGCGTTTGGTTCAAAACTCAATCAAGAAAGAATTACGATGATGGATTTTGATCCTACTCGATTAAACAATCCCGACAATATTTTCAATTTTGCTACGAAATTAGAAGTTCAACAACCTATTTTTAATAAAGATGCGGTTTATAAGAAAAAAGCAGGTGAAGTGCAGGTAGATGTTTTAAAAATAAAAGCAGAACGAAGCAAAGAATATCTCCAGTTTAATTTAAGCAAAGCCTATTTGCAACTTCAAATGGCATACAAAGTGGTGAAAGTTTTAGAAGAAGCGAAACAAACGACACTAGCAAATAAAAAAGTGATCGACAATTATTTTAAAAACGGCTTGGTACAAAAATCTGAAGTTTTGTATATGAATGTGCGTGTTTCAGAAATCGAAAGCCAGATTCAATATGCGAAATCTAATGTGAGAAATGCCTCGGATTATATCTATTTTTTATTGAATGAGGATTCTGAAAATAAAGTATTCAAACCTTTAGACGAGTTTTCTTATCATGAAAATATATTAGAAAAAAATCCACAACTCAACGTAAATAGAAAAGATTTACAAGCCTATGAAAAATCATTAGAAGCCTACGATTACCTTATCAAAAGTTCAAAAGCCAAGTTTTTACCAAAATTAAATGCGTTCGGTAGTTTTGAAGTGTATGATAATAAACCATATCAATTTGATGCAAATGGCTATTTGGTCGGCTTACAACTATCTTGGAATGTTTTTGATGGCTTAAAAGCAAAAAGTGAACAAGCCAAATACAAAGCAGATTTATCTAAAGCACAGACCGAAATTCAGCAATATCAAAAACAAAATCAGTTGGAACTCAACAAGGCTTATCGCCAAGTTTTAGATGCAGATAATAAAGTCTCGCTTACCAAATTATCTTGGGAGCAAAGTACAGAAGCGTACAGAATTAGAAAAAACAGATACGACCAAGGTTTAGAAAAATCATCGGATTTACTCTCCGCAGAAACCCAAATGTCGCAAAAAGAATTGGAATACCAACAAGCGATTTTCGAATACAACACGGCATTAGAATATTATAAATTTTTAAAATAAAACCTATGAAAATAATACTTTATTCACTCTTATTATTAAGTGTAATAACAACAAGTTGCTCATCAGATGATAAAAATGTTACCAATTCAGAAAAGCCAATCCAAGTAACAGTTAATCAATCTAACTCTAATTCTCAAGGCGCTTTTGCAAACGCAAGTGGAAAATTAGTAGCCAAAAATTCTGTAAATGTAAGCACCAGAATGATGGGCTACATCACAGGACTGCGTGCTGAAGTTGGCCAAAATGTAAGTGCAGGCCAACTGTTGGTAAGTATAAACAGCACCGACATACAAGCGAAAGGTGGGCAAGCAAATGCGCAAATATCGCAAGCGCAAGCCAACTTTAATAGTGCTAAAAAAGATTATGAAAGATTTTCGAATTTATTTAAAAGCCAAAGTGCTTCTCAAAAAGAATTAGATGACATGAGATCCCGCTACGAAATGGCAAAAGCAGGATTAGAAGCAGCGCAAGCCATGAAAAGCGAGGTAAACGCGCAATACAAATACACCAATATTACTGCGCCAATTTCAGGCGTCATAACTGCGAAATATGCCGAGCAAGGCGATATGGCGAGCCCAGGAATGCCAATTTTGACCATAGAATCTCCCTCTAATTTGCAAGCGCAAGTTTTGGTTTCCGAGCAAAACATAACGCTAGTAAAACAAGGAATGCCGGTGAAAATTACTTTGAAATCTACCAACGAAGAAGTTGGCGGCACAGTGGCAGAAATTAGCAAATCTTCTGCAAATACTGGTGGACAATACTTGGTGAAAATAAATGTTGCCAACAGCAAAAACCTTTTATCTGGAATGTTTGTGAATGTGCAATTTCCATTTAAAAATAGCGGAAAAACAAACCAAGATTTCCAAGAAAGTGTGATGATTCCGAAATCTGCATTGGTAGAACAAGGGCAATTAACGGGAATTTATACCATAAGTTCTAGCAATACGGCCATTCTTCGTTGGGTGAAAACTGGTAAAACATTCGGTGATCAAGTTGAAATTTTATCTGGTCTAAACGCAGATGAACCCTACATTGTTTCTGCACAAGGAAGATTGTATAACGGCGCAAAAATAACTAAATAATGTAACAATATATCAATGTAACAGTTTACCAAATTTTTACATTGATACATTGGTAAATTGGTAAATTGATTTTCATTAAATTAAAAAATTATGCAAGAAGGAATAGCAGGAAAAATAGCCAAAGTCTTTATCAATTCAAAACTCACCATTCTTTTGATGGTTGCGTTGATGATTATTGGTGCATACAGTTCCACATTAATACCGCGAGAAGAAGAGCCGCAGATAATTGTACCAATGGCAGATCTAATGGTCGGTTATCCCGGTGCGAATCCTACGGAAGTTGAAAATCGTGTGGTAAAACCTTTAGAAAAAGTAATCTCAAACATCAAAGGTGTAGAGCACGTTCACAGTATGTCTATGGACGGCAAAGCGATGATTATTGTACAATTTTACGTTGGCGAAGATACTGAACGCTCTTACGTAAAACTATACGATGAGTTGATGAAAAACAAAAACATTTTCCCCAAAGGTGTGACAGATCCTTTGGTAAAAACGCGCTCTATAGACGATGTTCCGATGCTGGGTTTAACGCTTTGGAGCAATAAATACAATGATTTTCAATTAAGACAAATTACAGAAGAACTTGCTTCTCAAGTAAAAAAGATAAAAGACGTTTCGCAAACAGACGTGATTGGCGGAAGAAGCCGTCAACTGAAAGTGATAGTTGATAAAGATAAAATGGCAGAATTAAATGTAGATGCTTTGGGCATTATGCAAATGATTCAAGCTAATAATGGCAGTTCGCAATCGGGAAGTTTTGAGAGTAATGATACAGAATATTTAGTAACAACTGGTGAGTTTCTAAGTTCAGCAGAAGATGTTGGAAATTTGGTAATCGGAACTTCGCAAAACATGCCTGTTTATTTAAAGCAAGTTGCAAAAATTGAAGATGGCCCAGCCTCTTCTACAAATTATGTGAATTTTGGCTATGGAAATGCCACTGAAAAAGGCAAAAGTTTTTTATCTGAATATCCCGCGGTAACGCTTTCTGTATCAAAAGTAAAAGGTGCAGATGCCATGAAAATTTCCGAGGAAATTTTAACAAAAGTAGAATCATTAAAGAAAAATTTAATTCCAAACGATGTTCATGTAGAAGTAACCCGAAATTACGGTGAAACGGCTTCTCACAAAGTATCAGAGTTAATGGGTCACTTGGGAATTGCCATTATCGCTGTTACCATTTTGGTGATGCTTGCAATGGGATGGCGCGGCGGACTCGTCGTTTTCTTTTCGGTGCCATTAACCTTTGCATTAACGCTTTTTGCCTATTATATGTTGGGTTACACGCTGAATAGAATTACACTTTTCGCCTTGGTTTTCGTGGTAGGAATCGTCGTCGATGATAGTATTATTATTGCGGAAAATATGCACAGGCATTTCCACATGAAGAAACTACCATTTAAACAAGCAGCACTTTTCGCAATTAATGAAGTGGGAAACCCGACAATTTTGGCAACATTTACGGTAATTGCCGCTATTTTACCGATGGCATTTGTTTCCGGAATGATGGGACCTTACATGTCGCCGATGCCTATTGGTGCATCGATAGCGATGATACTTTCCCTTTTTGTCGCGTTAACAATTACGCCTTATTTGGGATTTCATTTATTAAAAGTAAAAGATTCCGAAGCACATAAAGAAGAGCAAGGTTTAGAAACCGGTTTTATCTATAAAATCTATAGAAAAATCGAGAAGCCACTTCTCGATAGTAAAAAGAAAAGATGGATAATGCTCGGCATTACAGTATTTCTGTTGATGATTTCTGTACTAGCGTTTTTCACTAAATCTGTCGCTGTAAAAATGCTTCCTTTTGATAATAAAAACGAAGTGCAAGTGATTATCGATATGCCAGAAGGAACCACTTTAGAAAGAACTGCTGCGGTAACGCAAGATATTGCGCAATACGTTAAAACTGTTCCCGAAGTGGTGAATTATCAAAGTTACATTGGTGCTTCTTCGCCAATTACTTTCAATGGTTTGGTGCGCCATTATGATTTGCGTGGAAGTAGCAATACTGCAGATATTCAAGTTAATCTTTTAGGTAAAGAAGATAGAAAAAAACAAAGCCATGAGGTGGCAAAAACCATTCGTGTTGAAATTCAAAAAATTGCAAAAAAATATGGTGCAAATGTGAAAATTGTAGAAGTTCCGCCAGGTCCGCCAGTTTTATCAACCATTGTTGCAGAAGTTTATGGGCCAAACTACGATGAACAAATAAAAATTGCGAGTCAACTTGAAACTATTTTAAGAAAAACCGATGATGTTGTAGATGTAGATTGGATGGTTGAAGCACCACAAACGGAGTTTAAAATCGCAGCCGATAAAGAAAAAGCAATGTTAAATGGTGTTGCGCCACAACAAATTGTAGGAAATCTTACCTATTTAATCGGCGAACATCCTATCGGAACTTTGATGGATCCAAAATCTAACGACGCAGTAAATATCATTATGAAATTAAATAATAATGAGAAAACAAGCATTTCAGACATTACCGATTTAAAAATAAAAGGTAGCAATGGAATGGTTCCTGTGAAAGATTTGGTAAAAGTAAAACGCGAAACTTTGCAAAAATCTATTTACCGAAAAGATCAAAAACGCGTGGTATATGTGCTTGCAGATATGGCAGGTGGATTAGAAAGTCCGGCTTACGCTATTCTTGGAATGGATAAAAAACTAAAAAATATTAAACTTCCAGAAGGCTATTCTTTAAACGAATTATATATGAATGCGCCAAAAGATGAGTCTAACTACACCGTGAAATGGGATGGAGAATGGCAAATTACATTAGAAGTTTTCCGAGATTTAGGCGTGGCGTTTTTAGTAGTAATTATTATAATTTATATGCTGATTGTCGGTTGGTTCCAAAACTTTAAAACGCCGATTATGATGATGATTGCCATTCCACTTTCGTTGATTGGGATTGTCTTTGGACACTGGCTTTTAGGTGCATTTTTCACAGCAACTTCATTTATCGGGATGATTGCTTTGGCCGGAATTATGGTGAGGAATTCCATCCTTTTAATAGATTTTATTGAAATTCGATTGCGAGAAGGAGAACCCATAAAACAAGCCATTATTGAAGCCGGAGCCGTAAGAACAACGCCGATTTTATTAACAACTGGCGCAGTGGTAATCGGAGCAATTATTATTTTATTTGATCCAATTTTCCAAGGTTTGGCCATCTCATTAGTATTTGGAGCAATCGTTTCTACTCTATTGACATTGATAGTTATTCCATTAATATATTACATGTCTGAAAAGAAAAATTGGCTTCAAAACGAAATTGAAGAATCAACTGAAATTGAAGAAAAAACTCAAGATTAATTAACCTAAATCTCTGCCGAAAGATTTTTCGGCAGAGATTTTAAAACAGCAAAATATGAAACTCTTACTCATAACAGCCATCACCGAATTTGAAAAAGACGTGAAAAATATTCTCGTGAAATCTGGCGCAAAATCATTTACCTATCACGAAGTTCGAGGTTTTAAGAATGAAAAAGACAGCAATGTTTTAGAAAATTGGTTTGCCTCTTCTTATTCTGAAACCGAATCTTTGCTTTTCACGGTTTTTGTATCAGCAGAAAATTCGGTGCAAATTCTAGAAAAAGTAAAAGAATTTAATGCCAAACAAGAATCGCTTTCCAATATTCATATTGCGCTTGTTGCATTAGAAGAACAATTTTAAATATGACCTTAAAAAAAATAGAAATCTACATATGAAAACTAGAATTATACACGCATTTGCAGGAACCATGATTTTGGTAAGTGTACTTTTATCCATTTACGTGAGCCAAAATTGGCTTTATTTAACTGGATTTGTAGGGCTAAATTTGCTTCAATCTTCTATAACAAATTGGTGTTTGCTCGATAGAATTTTAGCAAAAATGGGCTATACCGACGAGGGCGCATCTTGTGGCGCGTAACAAATACAAAAAAAATTCGAAAAGTCCCTGCAATTTATTTTGCGGGGATTTTTTTTGCTAAATGTTTGTTTTGTAAATAACAAATATTTTAGAAAAATTCTTAACCACAAAAGAGCAAAAAGTGAACATTTTGCAACCTTTTGAATTTCTTAAAATATAAATATTCAGTTTTGTCTCTTTTGCAATATTTCTTTTTCATGTATTGAATAAATAGTTCATATCAAACTTTCCAAATTATTTTAACCAATTAAAATTTTCTTTCCAATAAATTCTATATTAATCAATCGCTTATGATATTTTTTAAATTTTTTCCTTTATTTTTGCGGCATCTAAAAATGCTGTTTGTTTTATGATTGAAGAACTCGTTTTAAATCCTGCCGATATCGCTGAAAATCTGAGTGCATTGCATCCAGACGAACGGTTGATTGCATTTTTAAAGGTTCCAAAAGAATATAAAGCCGACGTATTTTCCCATCTAAATCCAGATTTTCAAGAAGAAACCATTCGAAGTATCGCTTCCCACGAAGTTGCAGACATTTTGAATGAAATGTCGCCGGATGATAGAACGCAACTTTTTGAAGATTTCCCAGATGAACTCATCAAATCTTCCATCAATCTATTAAATCCGCAAGAAAGACGCGTCGCACTGAAACTTTTGGGTTACGATTCCAATTCCATCGCGCGTTTGATGACGCCTTATTACATTCAAATTCGAAAAGAATGGACTGTAAAAAGATGTTTTCAGCAGATAAAACGAGTTGGTGAACGGGTAGAAACCATGAACTTTCTTTACGTGGTTGATGAAAAAAATAAATTAATTGATGATATCACGATTGGAACTTTGCTTTTAGCGGAAGAAGATCAACTGATTTCAGAATTAACCGATAACGAATTTGTGGCGATAAAAACCACAACCACAAAAGAAGACGCTGTTCCCTATTTCGAAAAATATGATAGAAGTGCGCTTCCGATTATTACAGATTCTGGCGTTTTGGTCGGGATTGTAACGATTGATGATATCTTAGATCAAATTGAATCTCAAAATACCGAAGACATCCAAAAATTTGGTGGTTTGGAAGCCTTAGATTTGCCTTACACGCAAACTTCTTGGATAGAAATGATAAAAAAACGCGGAACTTGGCTGATTATTTTATTCGTTTCTGAAATGTTGACCGCTTCTGCAATGGGTTATTTCGAACATGAAATTCAAAAAGCAGTGGTTTTGGCCTTATTTGTTCCGCTAATTATTTCTAGTGGTGGAAATTCTGGTTCACAAGCCGCCACTTTGATAATTCGTGCGATGGCTTTGCAAGAAATCACCTTAAAAGATTGGTGGTACGTCATGAAAAAGGAAATCGTTTCCGGTATTTTTCTGGGTGCACTTTTAGGAGTAATCGGTTTTATCAGAATTTGGACTTGGCAAAAAACGGGCTTTTATAATTACGGCGATCATTGGGTTGCCATCGGATTTAGCGTTTCTTTTTCTTTGCTTTTAATAGTTTTGTGGGGCACACTTTCTGGCTCTATGATTCCATTTATTTTAAAAAAATTAAAACTAGATCCCGCTACTTCTTCTGCGCCATTTGTAGCAACTTTGGTGGATGTGACTGGTTTAATTATTTACTTCACCGTTGCTGGTTTATTTCTTTCGGGGAAACTTTTGTAACTTTCTTTAATGAAAATTATCTCGCTTGTTCCGTCAATTACTAAGACTTTATTTGATTTAGGTTTAGACAATCATGAACTGGTTGGAAGAACAAAATTCTGCATTCATCCTGAAAATTTGGTTAAAAATATTCCAATAATTGGCGGCACAAAAAATCTGAATATAGAGAAAATTAAAGCTTTAAAACCAGATTTAATTTTAGCCAATAAAGAAGAAAACGTAAAAGAACAGGTTGAAGAATTGCAGAAATATTTCCGCGTTTGGGTTTCTGATATTAAAAATCTAAAAGACAATGAAAATTTTCTTTGGGAACTCGGAATGGTTTTAAAAAATAGAAATGAAGCAGAAAAATTTAACCAAAAAATTACAGCAATTTTCGATAATTTTAAAGAAAATAAACCCAAAAAAGTCGCATATTTAATTTGGCAAAATCCCTTAATGACAATTGGCGGCGACACTTTCATCAATGAAATTCTAGAAAAAATCGGCTTCGAAAATATTTTTAAAAATCAAAAAAGATATCCTGAAATTAATCTCGAAGATTTAGAAAAAGCAGATTATCTTTTTCTTTCTACAGAGCCGTTTCCTTTTAATGAAAAGCACGTTTTAGAATTGCAAATACGTTTCCCAAAAATAAAGATTTTACTTGTAGATGGCGAAGCATTTTCTTGGTTTGGAAGTCATATTGCTGAGTTTGGAACGTATTTTGAAAATCTTGCTGGTGTGCGAAACTGAGAATATTTCTTAATTAACTTCTCACACAATAAAATTCCTAATTAATTCAAAACTATTATAAACCTGTTCTGGATTGCTATTTTGTCTTTAATATTTTAATTGTCAATCGATTATAAGTCAGTATTTAGCCCGATGTGAAAATTAAAAGACTTAAGAAATTTCATCTACACTTTGGCTAAAGCCAATTTTGAATTTTAAATTTTAAAAACGGGCTAAAGCCCGTTCCTATTGATGTTTTAGAATTATTTTACAATCGAACTCAGGTTATTCATATTGCCCTTTTATGATCTTACTTTCATTGCTAAAAATCCAAATACTCCTGACTTTAATGCCAAATTGCTAATTTCTCTATATAGGCAAAAAAAAATCCTGAAAAAATTTCAGGATTCTCTATTATTCGAACGCGAAACGCTAATTCTTACAATTACTAAATGATTTTAATTGTTCTTTAGTTTTTTAAATTTTATATAAGAAGCCACCGACAAAGTGAGCATAAAAGCCAAGCCAATATACACCCAAAGTGGCACTGGAATTGGATCTCCTGCCGCATAAGAATGCAAACCTGAGAGGTAATAATTTACGCCAAAATACGTCATCACCATAGAGCAAAATGCGAACATCGTTGCAACATGAAAAGCCCATCTACCACGCAAACCAGGCACCAAACGCATGTGCATTACAAATGCGTAAACTATTACAGAAATAAATGCCCAAGTTTCTTTTGGATCCCAGCTCCAATATCTTCCCCAAGATTCATTAGCCCAAATTCCGCCCAAAAAAGTACCGACTGTTAATGCGAAAAGCCCAACTGTTAGAGACATTTCTGAAACTATCGTAAGTTCTTTTAAAGTAGTATCGTGGTGAAAATCGTACAATTTTTTGTTGGAAATAATGTAAAATATCAAAGTAATGACTGCAATAATCATCGAAAGAGCGAAAAACCCATAACTAGAAGTAATAATCGCGACGTGAATAATGAGCCAATACGATTTCAAAACTGGCACGAGAGGCGTAATTTGCGGGTCTAAAGCAGAGCCGCCATGCGCAAATCCCATCATAATGACAGCAACCATAAAACCTGCAGCGGGAATCAGAGCGTTGGAGTTTCTGTATAAAGCCAAACCTGCCGTAATCCCAATCCAAGAAATAAAAATAATGGCTTCATAACCATTGCTCCAAGGGGCGTGGCCAGAAATATACCATCTGGCGACCAATCCTAAAAAGTGAAGAAAATAGCCAATTGCGCCAATTCCTATCAAAACTTTTATTACTTTATTTAATATTTTATTGGGTTTAAAAAGTTCTATAAAACCTAATAAAATAAGTAATCCTCCGATTATGGAATAAAAAATAAGAAGTCTAAAATTAAGATTTACTTTATTCATAAAAACCTCCAAATTCACTTTATTTTTCGGAGGTACTACATTCTTTCCCCATAATTGTTGGTAATCTTCAAGTTTTTTTAATTCTACATCTGCTTTGCTCCAATCGCCAGTTTGTTCTGCGTCAAGAACTGAAGAAAAATAAGGACCCATTACTTTTTGCGAAGCTTCATCTGGTTCCATATTTTTATCTAGCCAAGAATGCCAGGTGTTATTGGGATCATTTTGCACAGGAACAATGCGCATAAATTGACCACTAAAAAATTCATTAAATACCTGAACTCGGTCGTTTACAGCAATTACTTCTTTATCATAATTGGTTTGGTCGCTTGCTTTTTTTCGAAATGCAGTTTGGTAATCTTCTTCTAAAACATATACCAAATTCCCTTTGCCATCAGACGGAAATAAAGACATCAGAGAGGTATAACCTTCATCATTGGCTTTGGTTTTTTTCTTTAATTCTTCGCCACCTTTATCGCCCACTTTTATAATTGGCACCATCGTCCAACTCGGCGTATCTGTATTGATGGAAAGAAACCATTGGTTGGCATCTAAAGATTTGCCATCGCTCCCTTTAAACTCGTCGTGTTTGTATAATTTTCTTAAAACTTGCAGAGCCTGCGTATTCATCGGTACTATTCTACCTTCATAATTTTGAACTAATAAATAGCCAAATTTATCTGCGTGTGCTTTATCAATTTTATTTTTAGCAATAATGGCATCGGGAGAAATCAAAGAAGGCGATTTTAATGGCCCAACTACTGGTTTCTGAGCATCTGGATTTTGTGAAGTGAGCAAATTTGCATCTTCATGCTGATGCCCGTCATCGGCAGAATGTACGTGTTCTGAACTTCCATCTGATGTGCCGTGCGTTTCAATTTTTTGTGCATTTAAACCAAAAGACAGCAAAAGTAAAACGACCATCGCCATTTTTTTCAATTTCACGGCTTTCAAATTATCATTTAATTTCCAGAAGTGTGTACCTTTCCAAAACAAGGTAATCATCAAACTGATAAACAATAAGTTGTAGCCAAAATAAGTAAATGCTGTTCCCCAAAAATCGTGGTTGACGGATAAGATTGTTCCTTTTCTATCCGGATCAAAACTGGATTGGTAAAATCTGTAGCCATCATAATTTAAAACATGATTCATAAATATTTTAAATGGGGTTTCTTTCCCTTTATCCAAAATCTGAACATGAGACTCGTAAGCCGATGGAGACGAACTGCCAGGATAAGTTTGCATCACAAATTTGTCTAATTTCAAAGAAAAAGGTGTGTTGTAAATTTTTGGGCCAAAACCCAAAATAATATTTAAACCGTCTATCGTAATTTGCTTATATGCATCAGGATTTCCCTTTTCTACCGAAAGATTTACCATTTGTTTGGTTTTAGGCCCTTGAACTTCCACGCTTAGCATATCTGCCAAGTTTTTGTCCTTCTTTTTGTCGCCTTCTAGAAAAATAAGTTTTCCTTTCTTTACTGGTTCTGGGATTACCAATTTTAAATCTTTAATGCTATATAAACTTCGTAAAACTAAAGGCTGAAATTCTTCTTTTTTGGTTGTACCTGTTTTTTGAGTAGCCATTGTCATGAATTGGGCATCTTCAGGCGTTTTAATCATCATTGTTCCGCTGGTGTCATTAAATTCAATCGCACCATCAATTGGCCTATTATAAGTGACCAAAGTACCATTTAAACTTTTTGCTTCACCCGGTTTTATGTACAAATTTTGGCGGCCAGTATCGCCTGCAGTTACAATATGAAGATAGTTTTCACCATTTGGCGACACCACCAAACTGTCTTTTTTTCTTTGGATGTAAGCCACTTGCGTTATGGTCACTTTTTTTCCTTGATAATCATAAGCGGCCTTAAATTTATGTGGAAAAACTTTTGCAATTAATGAGGTTTTTCTTGCAATATCGGGTATCATCATAAATGGAATATCGGGATAACTTAAATCATCTCCCAACTGCCCGATTTGTATTTTAAAAAAATTTTTATCCGAAACTATTTCTTTACTGGTTGCACCCTCGCGAATGTGCATTTGTCCTTCAAAGCTAATGTATCTGGTGATGGCACCGCCAATAAAAATAAAAACGAAGGCCAAATGAAATGCCAAAACCGGCCATTTTGCCTTACGCCAAAGTTTATACCTCGTAATATTGCCTAAAAAATTTAAAATTAGTAAAACCATAATTAACTCAAACCACCATGCTTCATAAATCAGGGCCTTTGCAGTAGGCGTTCCGTAGTCGTTTTCAAGAAATGTGGCATAAGCCATAGAAAAAGCGTAACAAAGTAAAAGAACAGACATCGTTCTAGTGGAAATCAGAATACTTTGAATTTTATTCATAATCATAGTAATAAGCAGCAAAAATAAGGATGATATTTAAGATAGACTAATAAATTGGGGATTTTAAGATTGATATTAGTCAGATATTTTAAAGATTTTCATTAAAAAATATTAAATTTGCCACACTTATATTATGGAAAAAAAATCAAAAAATACCACTCAAAATAAAGTAGAAGCAGCAAAAATACTTTCAAAACCAAGAATATTTTTCGGCGTTTTACTCATATTTTCATCAATTGTTCTAACGCTTTCTTTTATTTCTTATTTAATGAAATGGAAGGCAGACCAAAGCCAAGCCGGAACTTTGCTAGATAAAAGCATAAAATCCGACAATATTTTTGGGAAAATTGGCGATTGGCTGGGTAACTTTTTTGTGTTTGATAGTATAGGAATTGCAGCATTTATAATTGCTTTTTTATGCTTGGTAACAGGACTTTTAATTTTGAAAAAAAATTATTTTAAACCCTGGAAAACTTTTGGGCATTCCCTATTTTTCATTTGTTGGCTGCCGATTTTTATGGGTGCAATAACTGGCGGAACTGGTGTTTTAAGCGGTGTTTACGGTTTTCAAATAATGGATTTTTTAAACGCTATTATCGGAACATTTGGCTTATGGATGGTGCTTTTGGTAAGTATAGGCCTTTATTTTATGTTAGAATTTAACCTAAACCCTTCCAACGTAAAATCCAAATTAAACGATTTGAATGAAAATACAATTGGCCGCGTAAAAGATATGATGCCAAACTCTGGCGAAAATTTTTCGGCTGATGAAGAGTTGCTAGATGAAGCACAAACGACAGAAAATGTACCATTAAGTAAAGAAAATGTAATTGTAAAAGATCTAGAAACCGCGCCAATAAACCTAAAAGTTTCCAGCGATATTAATCCTATAAAAATACCCAACCAAACTTCATTCACATCCACGCCAGTCTCAGCGCCGAAAAGCAATTCAGAAACTGATGATTTTAAATTTGAAGTTGAAGTTGCTAAAGAAGAGTTGGATGAATATGACAAGAAAGCTAATGAATTGGTAGAAAAACACGGCGAATATGATCACCGTTTAGAATTGGCAAAGTTTCAAATGCCAACCATTAATTTACTAAAGGATTACGGGCCAGAAGAAATCCTAGTCAATCAAGAAGAATTAGAAGAAAATAAAAATAAAATTGTAGGATTATTAAAGAATTTCAACGTAGGAATTTCTGAAATTAAAGCCACAATCGGGCCGACTGTAACTTTATACGAAATCGTCCCTGAAGCAGGTATCAGAGTTTCTGCAATTAAAAAATTACAAGATGATATCGCTTTAAATCTTTCTGCTTTAGGTATCAGAATTATCGCGCCAATGCCCGGAAAAGGAACAATTGGAATTGAAGTTCCACGTAAAAATCCAACAATGGTTTCTATGCGAAGTGTCATTTCTTCAGCAAAATTCCAAAATACAGATATGGATTTGCCCGTAGTTTTTGGGAAAACAATTTCCAATGAAGTTTTTATGGCAGATTTATCTAAAATGCCGCATTTATTGATGGCGGGCGCAACCGGGCAAGGAAAATCTGTGGGAATTAACGCCATTTTAACCTCGCTTTTATTCAAAAAACATCCGAGCGAATTAAAATTTGTAATGGTGGATCCGAAAAAAGTAGAATTGTCACTTTACTCAAAAATAGAACGGCACTATTTAGCCAAACTTCCAGACGGCGAAGATGCGATTATTACAGATACACACAAGGTTATCAATACTTTAAATTCTTTGTGTATTGAAATGGATCAGCGGTATGATTTATTAAAAAATGCTTTTTGCAAAAATTTAAAAGAATACAATCAGAAGTTTTCCCAGCGCAAATTAAATCCCGAAAATGGACATCGTTATTTGCCTTATATCGTTTTGGTAGTCGATGAATTTGCAGATTTAATTATGACTGCAGGCAAAGAAGTAGAACAACCAATTGCCCGTTTAGCGCAACTCGCAAGAGCCGTGGGAATTCATTTAATTGTTGCTACACAAAGACCTTCAGTAAACGTAATTACCGGAATGATAAAAGCCAATTTCCCCGCGAGAGTGGCGTTTCGAGTAATTTCAAGCGTAGATTCCCGAACAATTTTAGATTCACCCGGCGCCGATCAATTGATTGGAAAAGGTGATATGCTTTACTTTAATGGCAATGAAATTTTGCGTTTGCAATGTGCGTTTGTTGACACGCCAGAAGTTGAAAAATTGGCTGATTTTATCGGCGAACAAAAAGGTTATGCAAGCGCATTTATGTTGCCAGAATATTCTTCAGAAGACTCAAGTTCCACAGTTGGCGCATTTGATCCGAATGAAAAAGACGTTCTTTTTGAAGATGCTGCAAGAATTGTAGTTTCTACGCAGCAAGGTTCTACATCGATGTTGCAACGCCAATTGAAACTTGGATATAACAGAGCCGGAAGAATTATGGATCAACTAGAAGCTTGTGGAATTGTGGGAGGTTTCAATGGTGCTAAAGCACGAGAAGTACAGATTTCTGATTTGAATTCTTTGGAAAACTTCTTGGAGGAATTGAAGAAATAGATTTTTTGTTTTTTTTGTTTTAAAATATTAATAATTTTCTTGGCGTACTTTTTGAAATGGCACAAGTGAATTTAATAATTTTAAACACAAGTTTAACCTAAATGCTTTTCTATCATCTAACCTTTGAAACTAAATAATATGACATTTTTTAAAAAAATAACTTTCGCAATTTTAACTTTTAGCATCTTTGGTTTTTTTCAAGCGCAAAAAATTGATGCAAAATCTAAAGCAATTTTAGATGCGGTGACTAAAAATTATAAAGAAAATGCAAACACCTATTTTAAATTTGTGTATGGCTCTGGCATAGGGAAAATCACCAAAACAGAACCTGGGATTTTTTATAGCGCAAAGGATAAATACAAGTTGAAAATAATGGGAACGGAGCAAATTTTCGACGGAAATAAAGTTTATAACATCAGTGATGAAGACAAAGAAGTGACGATTGCAAAGCCAAATGGTAACGAATCTATGTTTTCGCCACTTAGTTATTTAGAATCTTACAACAAAGATTACAACGTAAAATATTTAGGCAAAATAAGAGTGAATGGCGTAAATGCAGACAGAATTCAACTTACACCGATTAAAGATAATGGCTTAAAATATGTTTACCTTTACGTAAATTCTGCAAAAAATGAATTGGTAAAATTGGAGCAGTTTGCAAAAGATAAAAGCATTTCAGTAATTGCTATTAAAGATTTTAAGGAAAATCAAAATTTGAGCGCAGACATGTTTAGTTTTGAGAAAAACCAGTATAAAAATTACATTATCACAGAACTTTAGAAATCTATTAATTTCTGTTAAATATAACGCCTCGAAGTAAAACTTTGGGGCTTTTTGTTTAAATTTGGCCCATGTTTAAAAAACTGGATAAATACATCATCAAAACATTTTTTGGTCCCTTTATTTTCATTTTCAGTGTGTTGTTTTTCATCTTCATTGTTAATATTATTTGGATCCAATTGGGGCAGTTTTTGGGAAAGGGATTAAGTTATTGGGAGATCCTGAAACTCCTTTTTTATATGGGCGTAAGCGTTGTAACGCTAGTTTTACCTTTAACCATTTTGCTTTCTTCCATCATGACTTTTGGGGAATTTGGCGAAAGATATGAGTTGGCAGCCATGAAAGCAGCGGGAATTTCGCTCACTAGAATTATGATGCCGCTTTTTTTTACCGTTAGTTTTTTAGCCGTTTTACTCTTCTTTTTCTCTAATAATATTATTCCAGATTTTCAGCGTAAAGCGAAAAATATGTTTTATAATATTGCGACTACAAAACCCGCTTTAAACTTTACGCCAGGGCAATTTATAGATCAAATTCCGGGATATCAAGTGAAATTTGATAAAATATTAGGCAAAAATGGCGAAAATATCGAAGGTGTTTTTGTGCATAAAAAAGCCAATTCTTATGAAAATCAGCAATCAATAGTTGCGAAACGGGGAAAATTTTCACCCACAAAAGACGGTTATTTTTTGAAACTTACGCTATATGATGGTTATATTTTTGAAGATGATATCGCAAATAAAGATTACAGGGACCGGCAGAAACAACCCGATCAGTCTATAAAATTCGATACTTTGGTTTCGCATTTCGACATTAGTGATCTCATAGCCCAAGCAATTGAAGATCAAAAAATTTCAGATGATTATCGATTTCAAAATTATACAGAACTAAACAAAAGTATTGCCGATAATCGAAAAGACAATAAAATCAGTTTCAAAAATATAAGCGATGAATTTATTAGCCAAACCAATAATTACATCAATTATGTAGATATAACGAAGCCAAGACAAGCAGTTGCACCGCAAATAAAATTGGATACAGTAAATGAGAAAAAGAAATTAGAAATGCTGTATTCTGCCTACAATAAAATTAAAAATCTAAATAACGCCAACACCGCAAAACAAGAACAAATTCTAACTTCTGTAAAATATTACAGCAAAATTGTGATGTACCAACAACGGATTTTTGCGTACTCCGTCACTTGTATTATTTTCTTTTTAATAGGATCTAGCCTCGGTTCCATCATACGAAAAGGTGGAATGGGTCTTCCGGTGGTAATTGCGATTGTTATTTTCATCATTTTCTATGTCTTAAATTTAACGATGGAAAATCTATCGTGGGCAGGAAAAATGAATCCTTACGTTGCTGCTTGGTTACCCAATATTTTGCTTTTCCCATTTGGTATTTGGCTCACATACAAGGCATTAACAGATTCACAAGTCTTTGATGTTGAAAAATACAAGACCTTTTTCAAACCTATAACCACTTTATTTACAAAAAGTAAAGAACACAAAAGATACCAGTAAAAAACGCTTAGCTTCGGTTGGCAATCATTTTATTAATCTATATTTTTAAGTAAAAAAAACAATAATAAAAAGAAATATTTTTCTAAATTGTTTTGCAATTTTGAAAGATTTTATAAAAAATTAAACACTTACTATTTATGAGCACATATAAAAAAGCCTACATCGCAGGCGGATGTTTTTGGGGAATGGAAGAACTTTTCAGAACTCAACCTGGCATAATTGATACTGAAGTAGGCTATATTGGCGGTGAAAACGACCATCCAACTTACAGAAATCATCCCGGCCACGCCGAAGGGATTGAACTGACTTATGACCCAAACTTAACCTCTTTCAAAAAAATTCTCGATTATTTTTATAGAATCCATAACCCAACTACCATCGATAGACAAGGAAACGATAAAGGTTCAAGCTACCGTTCGGCGATATTTTTTCAAAATGAAGAAGAAAAATTAGAAGCGGAAGAAGTGATTAAAATTGTAAACGCTTCCAAAAAATGGGACGGCGAAATCGTAACAACTTTAGAGCCCTACTCTACTTTTTGGGCGGCAGAACCAGAACATCAAGATTATTTATTGAAAAACCCAAATGGTTATACCTGTCATTTCGAAAGATTCAAAGAAAGTTTTGTTTAAATTTTTTTGAACTAAATTTTTTAAAATTTAAAATCGTGGATAATTTTATATCCGCGGTTTTTTATATGTAGAAATTTAAATATTTTGGTTGTTATTAAAAAATGCAATTTCGTTTGGATTATCATTTTCTAACCGCACCTTTAATTGAGAGATTAAAAACCGTAGAAATTTTAACGCAGGTCGTTCATTCTGATCATTGTCCGGTTTTGGTGGAGATTTAGGGCAAACTTATCTTTTGAAATTTCACCAAGAATGATTTCCAAAATTCAAAAATTTATCATTAAATTTGTATCCAAATGAATACAGTTTTAATATGTACTTTATTGAAAAAACGACAGAATTCGATAAATGGTTTAGAAAATTAAAAGATTTAAGGGCTAAAGCAAAAATTTTGTTCAGAATTCAAAAATTGGAAAACGAAGAACATTTTGGAGATTTTAAACCAGTTGGAAATGGAATTCTAGAATTGAAAATTAATTACGCAAAAGGTTATAGAATTTACTTGAAAGAAATGGATGGAAAAATCATTATTCTTCTAATTGGTGGTGATAAATCAACCCAACAAAAAGACATTGAAAAAGCGTGTGAAATTTGGAATGAATTAAAAAAATAAAAGAAATGAACACATCAAAATTTGATATTGCCGATTACTTAGACAGTAACGAAATGATTGCTGAATATCTTAATTCTGTTTTGGAAGAAGGAAATGATTCCGAAATAATTGCTGCTATCGGAAATATTGCCAAAGCAATTGGTATGAGTAAAATTGCCGAAGAAACTGGTCTTAGTAGACCAAGTTTGTACAAAGCACTATCTGAAGGGGCAAAACCACAATTTGCCACAATTATGAAAGTCTTAAAAGCAATTGGTGGACAAATTAACATAAATCCAGCGACTGCTTAAAAAAAGTTTTCTCTTAAACTACATTTATTCATCAATAATTCTTGCTAAAATTTATAGCAAAATACCACAATTTATAAAAAATTAGTAAAACTATTTACTAATTTTTTGTATTTTTACTGCTTTGTTAAACAAAATTAAGTAATGAGTTTAGAGCGCATAAAAGAGAAACTGGAAATCCTTGCAGATGCTGCAAAGTACGATGTTTCCTGCTCTTCAAGCGGCGGAAACCGCAAAAATAAAAACGGCGGTTTGGGCGACAGTCACGGCATGGGAATTTGCCACACTTACACTGAAGACGGCCGATGCGTTTCGCTTTTAAAAATTCTGCTTACAAACCATTGCATTTACGATTGCGCCTATTGCGTTTCCCGAAAAACCAACGATATCAAACGCGCCGCTTTTACCGTGGAAGAAGTCGTGGATCTGACTATGAATTTCTACCGCAGAAATTATATTGAAGGATTATTTTTAAGTTCTGGGATTTTTACAGATTCTGATACAACCATGGAAAGACTCGTTCGCGTGGCAAAAAAACTGCGCAATGAACATAAATTTAACGGTTATATTCATTTAAAATCAATTCCCGGTGCGAGCGATGAAATTATGAAAGAAGCCGGACTTTACGCCGACAGACTTTCCATAAATATTGAAATTCCCACCGAGAAAGGTTTAAAATTATTGGCGCCCGACAAATCACATTCCGAAATGATAAAACCAATGGGTTTTGTGAAAAACGAATTGATTTTATATAAGGAAGAAAAAAAAATATTTAGAAAAGTCCCGAAGTTTGCACCTGCCGGACAATCTACGCAAATGATCGTCGGCGCGACAGATGAAACAGATCTAAAAATTATAAAAGTCGCGGATCATTTTTACCAGAATTTTAATCTAAAACGGGTTTATTATTCCGGTTACGTCCCGATGTTGGAAGATGCAAGATTGCCTTCCATTCATTCGCAAGTCCCAATGTTGAGGGAAAACAGATTGTATCAAGCCGATTGGTTGATGCGTTTTTATGGTTTTAAAGCAGATGAAATTTTAGAAAAAGAAAATCCTTTTCTTGATCTGGAAGTTGATCCAAAATTGGCGTGGGCGTTGCGAAACCGCGAACAGTTTCCGGTAAATGTAAATACGGCTACGAAACAAATGCTGTTGAGAATTCCCGGAATTGGTGGGAAATCGGTTAATAAAATCTTGAGCGCAAGGCGTTTTCAAAAATTAAATTTAGATAATTTAAAGAAAATGGGCGTTGCATTGAACCGCGCCAAATATTTTGTAGAATTTGATTCTCATAATATTTTCACGAAATATATTGACGAGCAAAATTTCCGCAAGGTGATTTTAACAGGAATGAAATCGAAATTTCAGAATCCATTTTCAGAACAGTTAAGTTTATTTTAAATGACGACTATAATTTATGATGGCAGTTTTGAAGGTTTATTAACGGCAGTTTTCGAGGTTTTTGAATATAAATTGTTGCTGCCAAAAATTATTTCAAAGGAAAATTATAGCAGTGAAAATATGTTTGCGGAAGTTCACGAGGTTTTTACATCAAATGAAAAATCTGAGCGGGTTTTAAATAAATTAGAAAAGAATATAGGCAAGTCAGGAATTTCGCAGTTGCTAAAAGTTTACCTTTCAGAAAGAGATGATCTGGAATTTCTAATTTTAAGCGCAATTCAGAAATCAATTAAAAATCCATTAGTTGATGTTTTACAGAATTACGCGGATGGACAGATTTTAGAAATATCAAAAATTAACAAATCCATCAACCGCGAAATTCACAGAATGCACGCTTTTGTAAGGTTTGAAAAACTAAAAGACGACGTTTATTTTGCTAAAATTGAACCTGATTTTAATGTTTTGCCTTTAATTATAAAACATTTTAAAGACCGTTATCAAGATCAAAAATGGATGATATTTGATTTAAAAAGACATTATGGGGTTTTCTATAATTTAGAGAATGTAGAAGTTTTTTATCCTGAAAAAGACCAGATTTATCAATTTAAAAAAACAGAAGAATTACTGCACGAAGAAGAAATTAGATATCAGAAATTGTGGCAACGCTACTTTTTTAAAACCAATATTCCGGAAAGAAAAAATTTAAAACTGCATTACCAACATGTACCAAAACGCTACTGGAAATATTTAACGGAAAAGATTTAGGTTTAGGTTTAGGATAGATATAGAAAAGATAATATTACTAATGAAAGAATTAACATTAAGAGAAACCGACAGAATCATAGAAATGGCTTGGGAAGACCGAACGCCGTTTGAGGCGATCAAATTTCAATTTGGCTTGTCAGAAGCCGACGTGATCCAGTTAATGCGCTCACAATTAAAGCAAAGTTCCTTTAAATTGTGGCGAAAACGCGTGAATTCGGGCGTTAGTAAAAAGCATTTAAAGAAAAGAAGCGCAGAAATTACCCGTTTCAAATGTTCGCGTCAAAAGGCAATTTCACACAATAAAATTTCAAAACGATAGACTTTCCAACTTCCATATCAGCAATTGAAGCCCGAATTTCAGCGATAAATCCCGTGAAATATTCCGCGACCAGAAATTTTAAAAATGGCGCAGTAACGCATTTGAGTCCGTACATTTCTCGCGGCGTAATTTCCACACGTGACGTTTTTGAACATCTTAAAGCTTTAAATTTAAAATGGTTTGAAGTCGAACGATTGGTGCAGGAATTAGCGTGGCGCGATTTTTTTCAAAATGTTTATCAACATAAAAATGAAAACATATTTTCAGATCTGCGAAATTCTCAATTAAATTCTGAAAATTCAGGAATTCAAAAGGCAGTTTTAAACGCAGAAACAGGCATTGAAATTCTTGATGAAGCCATAAAAGAACTCTACGAAACCGGCTACATTCACAATCATTTGAGAATGTATTTGGCTTCTGTTTGTTGTAATATCGCGCATTGTGATTGGAAAGAACCTGCAAAATGGTTGTATTTTAATTTGTTGGATGGCGATCTTGCCAGTAATTTTTTAAGTTGGCAATGGGTTGCAGGCACATTTTCATCTAAAAAATATTTTGCTAATCAGGATAATCTGAATAAATATTTTGGTGGAAATCAAAAAAACACCTTCTTGGATGTTGATTATTCAGAATTTGAAACTTTGAAAGTTCCGGAAGTTTTAAAGGAAAATAGAATTTTAAGTTTAAAAACAATTCTTCCTGAAAACGAAAATCCAGTTTTAGAAAATAAAAAAACTTTGGTTTTTACTTATTATAATTTAGATTTCAAATGGCATTTTACGGAAGATTTTCAAAGAATTTTATTGCTAGAACCTTCTCATTTTGAGAAATTTCCAGTTTCAGAAAAGTGTCTAGATTTCGCTTTAAAGTTGTCTGAAAATATTCCAGAAATTAAAATTTTTGTAGGTGAATTTTCTGAATTAAATAAACAAATTTCATCCGAAAATCTATTTTATAAAGAACATCCAAGCCATTTGTATTTTAAAGGAACTGAAGAAAAAAGAACGACATTATTTGAAATAGAAGGCGAATTTCAATCCTTCTTTTCTTATTGGAAAAAGATAAAAAAAGGCTTACAAAAGGATTTTGAACAGGGATAATTTTGTCAAAATGTAGCGCACAAATTTCACGGATTTTCACGGATTTTTTGTGTTAATATTTTTCATCATCCGTGTAAATCTGTGTAATCCGTGAACAAAAAAAAGTGAGAAACAAATTAGAAAATTATGAATTTGAATAAATCCGAAATAGAAAATTTAGAGCGAAAATTTCGTTTAAATTTAATTAATTCTATCACAGGCGTAAAACCAGCCAACTTAATTGGAACGAAAAATAAAAACGGGCAAGAAAATGTCGCGGTATTTTCTTCTGTCGTTCATTTAGGCTCAAATCCGGCGCAATTGGGTTTCATTTTACGTCCGCAAGAATCGCGTGAAACGGATACTTTTAAAAACATCAAAGAAACCGAAGTTTATACTATCAATCACATTCCTGAAAAATTGATAAAAAACGCGCATTATACTTCTGCAAAGGTTTCTACAGAGATTTCTGAATTTGAAAAAATGAATATTCAGAAAGAATATCTGAATGATTTTTTTGCACCATTCGTGAAAGAAAGTCCGGTGAAAATAGGCATGATATTACTCTCAATCATTGAACTTCCGAACGGTTGTAAATTTGTGATCGGAAATGTGGAAACTCTAATTTTAAATGATATTTTAATTAATGATTTAGGACAAATTGATTTAGAAACCACTAAAAGTGCGGGAATATCTGGTTTAAATACCTATTATTCTTTGACAAAATTAGATACATTTCCTTACGTTCGCGAAAATGAAATACCAGAATTTTAGTGAAATCGTCAGGTACAAATTTTATAAAAAATCACAACTAAGATAGAAGATTGCATATGACCGTTAAAAATATAAATATTCATATGAAAAAAGAAAATCTTCCCACAAAAATTTGTCCGGTTTGCAAACGGCCTTTTTCCTGGCGAAAAAAATGGGAAAAGAACTGGGGCGACGTAAAATATTGTAGTGAAAAATGCCGAAGAAATAAAGAAAATGTCTAAAAAAGTAAATTTAATTTTCCCGCATCAATTGTTTAAAAACCATTCTTTACTTGATTTAGAAGGCGATTTTTATTTAATAGAAGAATATCTTTTTTTTAAACAATACAAATTTCATAAGCAAAAACTGGCGTTTCATCGGGCTTCGATGAAATGCTATCAAAATTATTTAGAAGAAAAAGGTTTAAGCATTATTTACATTGAAAGCGCAGACGAATTATCAGATATTCGGAATTTTGGAAAAGAAATTGCTTCAAAAGAGATCACAGAAATTAATGTTGTTTATCCCGCAGATTTTTATCTCGAAAAAAGATTAAAAGAAATTGCGAAAAATGTTAAATTAAATATTCTTGATTCGCCGCAATTCATTAACAATAAAGAAGATTTAAAGGCATTTTTCAATCCAGATAAAAAATTTTATTTCCAAACGGCATTTTACAAACAGGAAAGAATTCGCCTCAATATTTTGGTAGACGAAAATCAAAATCCAGAAGGTGAAAAATGGACTTTTGATAGCGACAACCGAAAAAAATATCCGAAAGGAAAAACGCCGCCATCTATTTTATTTCCTGAAAAATCTAAAATTTGGGAAGAAGCCGTAAAATATACCGAAGAAAATTTTGCAAAAAATCCAGGCGAAATTTCACAAAATCCCTTCTACCCGACTTCACACAAAGAAGCGGAAGATTGGTTGGATCAATTTTTAAATTACCGGTTTCAGGATTTTGGAATTTATGAAGATGCTATTGTAAAAAATCAAAATATTTTAAACCACAGTTTGCTTTCACCATTGATCAATTCAGGTTTATTAGAACCCATAAAAGTGCTTGAAAAAACTTTAGATTTTGCTAGAAAAAATAAAATTCCACTTAATTCTTTGGAAGTTTTTATCCGCCAAATAATTGGTTGGCGAGAATTTATGCACGGCATGTATTTATTTAAAGGCGTTTATTCCCGCAACAAAAATCACTTCGGTTTTACCAGAAAAATGCCAAAAAGTTTTTACGACGGATCGACGGGAATTCCGCCGATAGACGAAACCATCAAAAAAGTTTTGAAAACCGGTTATTGCCATCACATCGAAAGACTGATGGTTTTGGGGAATTTTATGTTGCTCTGCGAGATTGATCCGGACGAAGTTTACAAATGGTTTATGGAACTTTTTATTGACGCTTACGATTGGGTAATGGTTCCAAATATTTATGGCATGAGCCAATTTGCAGACGGTGGAACTTTCGCCACAAAACCTTATTTAAGCGGCTCAAATTATATTAAAAAAATGAGCAATTATGAAAAAGGTGATTGGGAAGCCTTTTGGGACGGACTTTTTTGGCGTTTTGTTGGTGAGCAACAAGAGTTTTTTAAAGGAAACCCGAGAGTTTCCATGATGTACTATTCTTATCAAAAAATGGACGTGGAAAAACGAAAATTACACCACAAAAACGCGGAGGATTTTTTGGCGAAATTATAAGCCAACTTTTTTATTTTCTAGCAAATCGTTAGAAAAAATTAAATTTATTCCAAGATTTAAAAATCTGTTTCTTTTTGTGCTGAATAAAAAAATCTGTATTAACGACAAAATTAATTTACGAATTAAAGAAATTGTCTGAATATTATGTTTACGAGCAGGGATTGTAAATCTGCGCTATCGATATTTGCGAAATCGGGTTTACAAATCCGCGCTATCGGGAATATGGATGTTACGAAATACAAAACTTCAGATTATAAAAAAATGTACATTTATACTCTGATGGACAATTTTTCCCGGAAAGTCTTGGCTTGGGACGTCAATGAAAAATTGTCTGGAAAAATAAGATTGAAGAGTTTGAAAAATGCAATAAAAGAGCAGTTTTTAGAAAAGCAAATTTTTGATAATGAAAATCTAAAGTTAGATTTGATTGTAGATGGAGGAAGCGAAAATAATAATGTGGTGATACACGAATTTATAAAAAATTGCAAGGTTGGGATTGATAAAAAAATTGCGTTGAAAGATGTATTGTTTTCTAATAGTTTGATAGAAGGCAACAACCGGATTTTAAAGCAAACTTATCTGAAAGACAAAGAACTAACAAAAGAAGAATTACACGATTACATTGCGGAATCTATAAAAGAATACAATTCTGAAAAGCCACATTATGTGCACAAAATTTACACACCAGATGAAGTATTTGAAAATCCTGGATTAAAAGACACCCAACTTTTCTTCGATAAACTAAACCAGAAGAGAATACAGGATAAAAAGGAATATTCTTGTGGAAAGGTCTGTGTTTAAAAGTAAAAATGGCACTTAAAACCTAAAAGTTTGTTCAAATCTAATAATTTTTTTTAGTGATTAAATAATTTTTTTGAAATAATAAAAAGATTTTTTGCTAAAAATTCTAAATTTTACTTAAAAACAAGCAGTTCGAATTTTCGAACCGCTTATTTAAGAAATTATAGGTATTTGTAATGCCTATTAATATTGCGTTTAATGAAAAATTAGAAAAGAATTTTAAAATTATTGGCTATTAGACGGAGCCCTTATTTTCTTTATGACCACACGATACAATCGTGCGGTAGCGGTGAACTTGTTTATAACTATTTCATAAATTCCGATATTTTCATTGCCTATCAAAATTTTGAGTTTTCCAGCGAAATGGTAGTTCCAAAAAAATAATAAAAAAACAAACTACTAAAGAAAAATGAGATATAAATTGATTGACAATAAGATTGTGAGTTATATTTAAACGGATATATGAGGACAGATTATTCCCGATAAAAATGCCACCTCCTGAATAAATACCGTCTACTATTAATATATGATAAAATAAAATTAATATAAATAAAAATAAGATTAGTGAAGTTATTTTATTAGACATAATTAAACTAATAATCAATATAACGCTGGTTATAATCTCTATATCAAATATATTTTTATTTACATCCAGTAAAGTATTTGCATGTACAATAATATTTAATGTAAAAACTAAAACAAAAAATATTTTTAAAACTTTATTTAAGGTATACATATTCTATTATTATCTGGGATTCCAATAACTTAATTTATTACCATAAGTGCCTTTTAATGATGTTGTAGTTTGCACTTTTGGCGCTACTAATAATCCATTTTTAGAAAAGGTATATTCGGTTCCATTTTTTGATGTTCCTATATATGTAGCGGCATGCGTTGGCCCATTTTCAGTTCCATTTTTAGAACCAAATAAACCTATCACATCTACATTTCCTCTCCATGCTAAAAGAGTTTTACCAAACTGTTTTTCATTACTATTTGCCTTTGTAAAACCATTTTCTAAATATTGCAAAAATGTATCGCCTTGTAAATTCCATTCAAAATTATCTCCAGCCATACCCCGATGGCGCGGATTTGCAATCCGTGACCAATCATACACCGTGATTGTCCCATCCCATAAAAACAACTTCAACATCAAGAGCGCTATCTAAATCAGCGTAATTTCGGGCACTGCTAAAATAGTAATTTTCTGGCTCGGTTACTATTTTTTCTTTCACTGGATTTTGATGGATGTAATTTATTTTTTCCTTAATCCATCGGTTAGAAAATACTTCTTCTGCGTGATAACCATCTTGCCATACTTTGAAATTTTGGTCCCGAATCAAATGCTCGCAAGATTTTTTAAAATAATCCAACATCCACTCACGCCTGCTTTCTGGTTCTGATTGTACTGTTTCAATAATTTTTTTTGAAGTAAATTTTTTAAGATCCCTCATAATCTCTGAAATGCTGAGTTTTCCATCTGCCCTACAAAACAAATGCATGTGGCTAGACATTAAACAATACGCAAAAATAGTTAAGCCTTTTTGTGACTGGCAATATTTCAGCGATTCTATCATTACCATTTTTTGTGATAATCTTGAAAATACGTCAACCCAGCCAACTGTTGTAATGGTTATGAAATAGGCTTTATCAATTTCTACTGCCTTATATTTTGTTGACATTTAATTTTTAAAATAAAAATAAGAAAAAATAGTTTATTTGTGGTAAGTTTTTCGAGCACGGATTGCAAATCCGCGCCATCGATATCCGCGCCATCGGGTTGCAAATCCGCGCCATCGATATCCGCGTCATCGGGTTAAAAAGAATCCTAAAATTTGTTGCTATCAGACGAAGCCTATTGAATTATTTTTCCGTCCTTATCAAAAGTGAAAGATTTTAATTTAATCTTCTTATTTATAACAAAATCATAAATATAATATGGACTGTTCACTTCAGAACTACTAAAAGAGTCATGTAAAGAAAGTAAATATTCTTCTTTACCCTCCAGATAATTGTCTAATATAAATTTAAAATCGTAAAAATTCTTATCTGTTAAATCAGAACTAATAATATTTTTAGGGGTTTTTTTTCTCGTTTCTAATAATTTTTTACTTCCATTTTTTGGATAATATACCAGTGCTTTGTATGTCATGTTTTCTTGGGATAAAATACTTTTATCCCAAGAAATTATTAAAATAAACGGCTCATTTTCTTTTTTGAGAAGAGGCTTTAATAATGATTGTTGCTCTAAATAAAACTTACTTTTCGGTAAATTTTCATTTAATCGTTGGTATTGATAATAAAATGGATTACAACTAAATAAAAGTAACATTATCAATAATAAAAAAAATTGCTTCATAATATTATTTTTTACTATTCATTATTTTGTTATAAATTAATTGAACACTATTTGGCATAGTGAAAACTCTGGTATTAAAGTTAGTTCTGCCATTTCCTGGATTACTTCCTTGAATTATTGTGGGTTGCCATTTAACGCTTTCAACAAGCGTAGACGCTGTATTCGCATCTGGACTATAACTCATTCTTATAGGGCGTCCTTGTTCGGACCGCAGAAGATTTTCAATGTAAGATGCGACAATTTCACCTTGTGAAATATCAGAACTAAGAGAATTCGCACTCCCATCAACCCAAACTTTTTTTAGTTCCGAGTAAGAACTAGTTTGATTTAAAAAACTATGTCCTATTTCATGAAATAAATTTATATAGAATTCGCTTTGTCGTTGTTTGGACTTTTCGCCATTCATTGATGTATATGGGTTAACGTCTTGTTTAAATCCAGTATATACACTTGTATCGAGAGTAAAGTTTTTTCCAAGCATTTCATCACTTCTACTGCCCGTATAGTCTTTACTGTCTTGTATAGATGCATTAATATTGTCATTTGAAAAAAGTCCTAAAAATTTACTGCCGAAGGAATCTTTATCTCCTCCTGTTATAGAAGTCAAAGAAGATAAAATTTGTCCTGCATAACTATCACTTTTTACACTTGCTTCAACATCCCATTTTTTGGTTTTGTCGTTTTGTGTATATAATTTGCCATCGTCGTATCTATAATTATTATTGCCATCATTAATCGTAATCCACATTCCCGTGGGATCTATAAATTTAAGAGGATTGTTGGCGGCATAACTATAAGGGCTATAACTATAATACATTTCTCCTAAGACATCTTGAACTCCCCACCGTCCAATATCCGGCATGTACATTCTTGCACCATAGTCGTACATTCCAGTTTCTTGGAGTTCTTTGCCGTTGTATTTGTAGTTTAAGAAACGTTTATTATGAGCCATCGTAACGGTCATAGCAATTTTATTTAAAATACTTCCATTTTGGGATTATGGTAAACAAACCAGCACCTATGAACAGAAAAATATTTGTAACATCCGTATATAGAAAGGTGGAAAGATAGAACTGATGCAGATAAAAATGCAATAAAATAAAAACCGGAAATGCAAATATGGCTAATTTTTTGAAAAAGGCTATTCCTACAAGTGATAATAAGGCCAAAAAATCTATCCCAAACACAATGTAAAAATACCAATCTGGAATATGGATAATTTTGCGTTGTAGAAATTCGTCACCATCCATCCCCAATCCCATTAATGTAAAAAGTGCCAAACCGCCTAGCGCAATGTAAAACGCTGCTGTTTTTTTTGGTTCATTTTCAAAATAACTTTCTTCCATAAGGTAAAACTAAAAAAAACTTTTGGAATAGTTTCCAAAAGTTTTTATGATTTATAACATTTTAATATAAAATTATATGCTAATTGCTTTCATCAAACGGTTTTTATCACTGATGTATTCTTCCATAGAAATCATACTTTCTGTGCGCATCACGTCTTCTATATCATCTATCTGATAAATAATTTTTTTAGCATCTTCCGTATTTTTGGCTTTTACTTTACAGAAAATATTGTATTTTCCAGAGATTACACTGGTTTCTATCACATTTGGAATGTCTGCCAATTTCTTCAAAACATCTTGTGTTCTATTTGATTTTGTAAGTAAAATACCTATAAATGCTGTGAAATGGTAGTCTAATTTAGTATAATCAATATTTAATGACGATCCCAAAATAATCCCGGCATCTTCCATTTTTTTCACTCGTACGTGTATAGTTCCGGCAGAAACGTCCATTTGTTTTGCGATTTCCGTAAAAGGCATTCTTGTATTTTCTACCAAGAAGTCTAGAATTTTCTTATCTATTTCATCTAAACTGTAATTCATAATTATATGTATTTTGTTGAATTTATAATTTTTGCTCTATTTTGTTGCAAATTTATAAAAAATAATTATAACTAAAAAGTTTAGGTAAATATTAACAATTTTTAACTTATTAACAAAAATATCTTCTTAATCCCTATTTTAAAGTATCTATTTTAACGGAATCTTTTTTTATTTTAGGAGTTACAGCCGCCTTATTTTTATCTTTTTTCTTTCTTTTAAAGATTGTATTGAAACTTTTACTATACACAATACCTGCGCCATAACTTTGGTTTGAACCTGGACTTCCGGTACTTGCACCATTCAAAAGCCCTATATTGCTTGGTTTTGAGTAAAACCGCAAAATTCTGGTGCCATCATTTTTTTTAGAAAAATCGTATTCTACAGTACCTTCGCCGGACAGATAATTGGTATTAGTTTCATTGGTTTTAGAAAGCGGAATTCCTAAACCTGTTTTTAATGTTACACGCGGCGAAAGTATAAAATTTATCCCTGCATTTGCTCTATTGCCACTATTGGATGCTTGGTCGCCTTGGATGAAGTTCAGATCCACCTGAAATTCATTGCTTATAGAATTTAAAACTGAACCCAATTGTTTGAACAAAATATTATATCCCGTATTTTCACCAATTTTCCCTACATTAATATTAAATCCACCCGCATTTTCAACATTAAAACTATTGAGAACCAAAATAGACCCAAACTGCAAAACCTTCTCATCTTCTTGGCTCATTTTGGCGGCCAAAGTTTCTTTCACTTGCGAGGAAACATCGGGTGCAGAAACGCCCAATTCTATTTTTGGGTTATTTAAAGTTTGTGTGATTTTTGTAGATAATAAAACATTTATAGGTTGCAATTGTATGCCCAAATAATCACCAGCATTCGTAACGGTTCGAAGATAATCTGCTTTAATGTCTAATGTAGGCGCCAGTGCATTGCCGTCCCAATCTATGCTGCTATTTTTTTCTATTTGGAAAGTTCTGTTCAAAATAGCCTTCGAAACAAAAGTGCCACTATCTACCAAATATTTCCCGACAATAGATACATTTCCGCTGCGTGTAAGGTTAAATTTTAGATTATTGGCAACGCCTCTCACGCTTATATCGCCTACATTATCGCCCACCAAAACATTCACAGTAGTTCCTTTATCTACATCCATCGTGAAATCTACATTTATATTTGCACCATATTTTTTCTGTTCTTCTACTTTTAAATTGCCCGTTTTGTCTTGTTGCAAAAAGCGAAGCATTTTAAATTCTTCTACGCTAGAAGTAGAATTACTATTAAAGGTAAATGTACTGTTATTCAACGCTTTCATATTAGGTGTTGCAATATTAAGTGCTGAAACTGGGCCATCTACATACAAATCTCCTTTGCCATAGACGCGCCCCCAGAATAAATCAAAATCTTTCTGCTGCGTATCTAAAAGCAAAAGATTATCGGAATGCATTATTAGATTGACCCCCAATGAAGCCAAAGTCTGGAACTGAATGGCACCAGAAATATTTCCGCTAGAATTTGTTCTTCCATCATGTACACCTACATCATTTAAAACTGCCAAACCTTTAGAAAGCGGAATCACCGTATCATCAAAAGAATAATCTACACCAGTAAAAAGTAATTTTAAACCAAAATTTTTCAAGGCGATATCTCCGCTATAATCTACGTCAGACAATGGGCCGCTAATATTTAGATTTCCGGTTGCTTTTCCTCGGATATTTCCAAAAACCGATTTTACAAATTCTTGCGTAAAGCCCAAATCAAAACCATCCATTTTGGCAACTAAATTTAGCGAAGGTGAGGTTGTATTATTATCAACAGTTCCTGTTAAGGTTAATGTATTATTGCCAAAAGCATCCGAAGAAAGTACATTCCCACTAATGTCAAATACATTTGGCGTATCACTCGCTTTGGCATTCATAACAATGTTGCCCATTTTTTGACCATTCAAAATAATATTCCCTACATTAAAATCTATAATTGGTTTCAGATTACTTTTATCCATTTCTAACTGAAAGGTACCATTTGCCAAACCTGTGAGATCTATACTATTTTCAGATTTAGTTAAAGCCAAAACTTTAGAAATTTCAAAGTTTTTTACCTCGCCAAGCACAGAGAAATCTTTAGCAGATTTAAAAACGGCATTTTTCACCAAAAGTTCACTGTTATCAGAAAATATTCTTAAATTTTCTATTAAAAAATCTTTGGTTTTTTTCCGGTAGGTGATGGATTCATTCTGCTCTGGACGCGCATCCACAGTCCACGCCACTTTATTTATTGTAAAGGTTGTTGGTTCAAATTTTAATACAAAATCGCCAGCGGCATTGGTACTTTGGTTAAAATTAATGGCATAAGAATTTAGGGTTCCATCTTTTTCTTCTTCTGGGCTTCCGAGTTTAAAATCTGTAGCGATACGCAAAATATCACCATTTTCATTTTTTCCGTGTAAGGCGATGTCCTTTAAAATATTATTTTTGTAAGCAATTCTACCAATATTTGCAGTGATTTGCTCGGCAAGATTTGAAGTATTTATTTTCACAGAAAAGTCTTCAACCATCGCAGAATCTTTTTTAATTAAATCCTTTTCTGGCAACTTGTAAGAAGGGTTTGCCAATGCCAAAGCTTTATCCGCCGCAGAAATTTCTACTTTTGAAGTCATTAGATATTTTAAACTTTGTGCTTCGGCATTTAAGATAAAATCATTTGTATTTCCATCAAAATTTCCTGTTAGTTTTCCACCAGTTGGGATTTTTAAATTTGGCTCAAAATAACTTACCAAAGCCTGTTTTATATTAAAATCATATTTAAAATTTTGACCTTTGTACGTTTTTCTGATGGTATTTCCTGCTAAAACTTTATCCACTGCATTTTGCAACATTCCGCCAATATCGGCTAGATTAAATTGCCCAGAAAGTTCGCCGTCAATCGCTGCAGGCGCGTTCACTTGCACTACTCTATTTCCGTTTTCAAAAAATGTTTTCAAACTTCCATCTGGAATATTAAATTTCTGGCTTGAAGTTGCATAATCGACATTTTTTAGATTGGCATCTAAAATTAAATCATTCAATTTGCTCATTGAAACCTTGGCATCAATTTGTCCGCTTAATTTTTGGGGCTCTTTGCCGTCTGTAAAATAATTGATATTCAAATTAGTAATATCTGCAAAAAAATCTCCTTTAATTTTGCTGGTGCTAAAATCAATAAAACCATTTACGTTTGCTTTGGCTTGCTCATCATCAATATTTGCAATTCCTTTGTAGGTTTTATGGTCTAAAACTCCATTTAAATAAATATTATTAATTATTTTTTTGTTAATTTCTAGGCTAGTTATTTTAGATTTTGTTTCGAGTTTCATCGTATTCACATCAAAACTTTCACCTTTAAAATTAAAATTCCCCGAAATTAATCCCACTTCTTTGTTTTTGGAAACCACAGAAGTATTAAAATCTTTCAATATGGCGTTGCCACGAAATTTCGGGATTTTTTCTAAATAATCATTAAGGTAAAACTGGGAAATTTTCGCGTCTCCAATTCCAGTATCTAAATTTGCGCTGGAGATATAAATTTGTTTTTGTGTCGCATTCAAATCACCATTATAAGCCATTTTACCAAAATCATCTGCAATGTTTTTTAAACTTTTAGCAATAAAAGTAGGTAACATCTCTTTTAATTGAACATAAGTGAAATTGGTAGAAAGTCGATCGGTTTTCACTAAAAAATTACTTTTAAGAAAATGTTGAACCTTCAATTTATTAGAACTTATCGTCACATTTTTGTTGCCCATTTCGAAATTTTCTAATTGAAAATTATCTAGCGGCCCTTTAATTTTCCCAAAAATATTGATGGGTTTGTAATTATCCCAATCGTTTACAAAATATGAAATATCATAGCCAGAAATTCGGCTGCCTAATTTCAAATTAACGTCCCACGCTACTTTTTGATCGAAATTTTGCCAATGTGTTTTTTTATCAAGATTAAACACCAAATCGCCCTGCAATAAGGAATGATCGGTCTCTAAAGTAAGATCTTTAAGTTTTAAAAAATCTCTATTGATGTGGAAATCTGTAGAAAATGTTTTTAAAAAATGTTTCTTTCCCCAACGTTGGGTTACAAAACTGAAATTATTAATTCTTGCTCTTACATCTGGCCCCACAACTTTCAAATTCGGAACAATGCCATTTACATTTTCTGCCTGCAACCAATGCCCCGCTTCGCCTTCACTATTTTGATTAACGATTGAAATTTTTGTGTTTTCAATCACAATTCTAGCATTGAGTTGAAAAGGCTTTTTTTTGGGATCTGGGGCCTTTCCATTTTCAAATTTATCTACAAAACGAATGAAATTAGAAATAGAATCGTTTTTGTAAGTAACCACCTTTACATCGGCATCAGAAAGCGTTAAAGTATTGAATTTAAGATCTCGTGAATTTGTGATTATTGAAAACCAATCTGAACTTGCACGTAATTTTTTGGCTTTAATAAAATCATTATTTTTAAAATCTTTTATCACTAAATCATTGATGATAACATCTCCAAAAAAATTAATTTCTACATTTTTTTTTGAAATATTGATACCCAAATCTTTATTTAAAAACGATAAAGCTTTATCTGCAATTAGGTTTTTAGTATAATTTAGATTTAAAACAATAAAAATTGCTATAAACAAAAGCACAAAAAAAGAGCAAAGAATTATAAAAATTTTTCTCCACCAAGAAACTTTCTTTTTGGGTGTAATATTTTCATCTGTATTTTCAATATTTTCTATCTTTGCCATATATGAGCGACATAATAATTTTGGGTATAGAATCTTCCTGTGATGATACTTCCGCTGCGGTAATCAAAAATCATACTATTTTATCAAATATTGCTGCATCACAAAAAATACATTTAGAATATGGCGGCGTTGTTCCAGAATTGGCTTCCAGAGCACACCAACAAAATATAATCCCTGTGGTGCAAAAAAGTCTAAGCGTAGCAAATATACAACAAAAAGATATTTCTGCGATTGGTTTTACGCGCGGTCCGGGACTTTTGGGTTCTCTTTTAGTTGGGACTTCTTTTGCAAAATCTTTAGCAATGAGTTTAGATGTTCCCTTAATTGAAATCAACCATTTGCAAGCGCACATTTTAGCACATTTTATTGATGATGCGAATCCAAAACCACCTAAATTTCCTTTTTTATGTTTAACGGTAAGTGGCGGCCATACAATGATTGTCTTGGTTAAAGATTATTTTGAAATGGAAATTATCGGCAAAACTTCTGATGATGCTGCCGGAGAAGCCTTTGACAAAATTGGTAAGATTTTCGATTTAGATTATCCAGCAGGACCAATCGTCGATAAATTAGCAAAACTTGGAGATGAAAATAAATTCAAATTTAATAAACCGAAAATTGAAAATTACGATTATTCTTTTAGCGGCATAAAAACTTCCGTGCTTTATTTTGTGCAAAAAAAAGAAAAAGAAAACCCCGATTTTGTGAAAGAACATTTGAATGATTTGTGCGCATCTATCCAAAAAGCAATCGTGGAAATTTTGATGGACAAATTAGAAAAAGCAGCGAAAGATTTAAATATTAATGAAATTGCAATTGCTGGAGGTGTTTCTGCAAACTCTGGTTTACGTGAAGCGATGAAACGAAATGAAGAAAAATTAGGCTGGAAAACTTATATTCCAAAATTTGAATACACCACAGATAATGCGGCGATGATCGCAATGGTCGCAAAATTAAAATTTGAGCGTGGCGAATTTTCTGATATTAAAGCGGTTGCAACTTCACGATATGAAATTTAAATTATGAAATTATTTTTTGGCGACATCTTTCCAGAAATAAAAATTAATGACGATGAGCAACAGCACATCGTAAAAGTCTTGCGCATGAAATCTGGCGAAGAACTGTTCGTAACAGATGGAAAAGGAAATTTAGCGCAGGGAAATTTAATATTAGAAGGAAAGAAAGCAAATTTAGATGTTTCAATTATTAAAGAAAATTTACCTGAATTTTCACCAAAACTGCATATCGCAATTGCGCCCACAAAAAACTTAGATCGATTAGAATTTTTTGTTGAAAAAGCCACAGAAATGGGCATTTCAGAGATTACATTTCTGCAAACCGAAAAAACAGAACGCAAGTTTTTAAATCTAGACAAGATTCAGAAAAAAGCGATTGCCGCATGTAAGCAAAGCTTAAGATTTCATTTTCCTAAAATAAATGAGTTAATTAAATTATCAGATTTTTTAGTTAACATCACTTCTGAAAACACTTTCGTCGCGCATTGTGACGAAAGTTTAGAAAGAATTAGTTTAATGGTTCTTCGACAAACTCAGAATAACAAAAACAATGAAATAACTTTTTTAATAGGGCCCGAAGGCGATTTTTCTACCAAAGAAATTGAACTTTTAGCCAACAAAAATATTAAAGCCGTTTCGCTCGGTAAGCAAAGACTTCGCACAGAAACAGCTGGTGTTTTTGTAGCGGCTTGGAATTATATGAAAATAATTGAAAGTTTATAATTTTTGAGTCGTGATTAGCCTGCAAAATTCCCCTCCTTTGGAGGGGTGGGTTTTTTCGAAGAAAAAAGTCGGGGTGGTTTTTGAATTTATTTCTTAATTCGTAAAAAAACATCTCAAAAAAGCAAGCGGCGAGTTATATTCAATATAAATTAATTCATAATAACCGAATAATTCACATTAAATCTTTTAAATTTGAAAAAAAATTAATGTCAAAACATTCCTCATTTCTTAAATTATTTTTCTTAATCAATTTCCTTTTTTGCAGTCTTTTTTCTTGCCAAAAATTATTGAATTTAACCACCAATTACTTTGGGCCAAACTCAAATCCGGTTCCAGATTTCACGGATGCCACAATTCCAAAATTTACTGAACTTTCGGTTTACGGCGACTATTATTTTGGCTTTGGTGATAAAACCGTTAATTCTTATGTAAAAGTAGAAATACCACTAATTTCTGAAAAAGTTTCCTTAAAATTTTGGGCAGTTCCAGCGGAATATTATGAAGTGACATACGCTATAAAAGACCGACGAGGCATGCAGAAAAATTCTGGTTTTGCAGCGGGCGACGTTTACATCCAAACTAGAATTTCTCTTTTAAATAATAAAGAAAAAGCACTCAATTTAATTTTAAATGCTACTTTAAAAACGGCTTCGGGAAGCGATTACAAAAACAGACGTTTTTTCAATACTGCAGGTTATTATTTTGATGCAGAACTGGGAAAAAGTTTTATTTTAAAAAATGCTTTTTTAAATGAAATAAGATTGGTTGCAGATGCCGGCTTTTACTCTTGGGACGTGCAAACACCCAATCTAAACGTGCAAGATGATGCTTTGATGTATGGTTTAAAATTAATTTTGAAAAAGAAAAATATATCTTGGGAAAATACAATTTCTGGCTACAATGGATGGATTACACGCGTCCCAGATTATGGTGATAAACCGATTGTTTTTGCTTCAAAATTAAATTTCAAAGGTAAAAAAAATAGGTATTTCATTCAATATCAAAATGGAATTCGGTATTTCCCGTACAATCAAATTAGAATTGGAGCGGTTTTCCCGTTAGAAAGTTTGACGCCTAATTTTTTTAAATAACTTAAACTAAGCGTTTTCTTTTAAAAATTTATTCAAAATAGCCTCACCACTTTGCAAAGAATTTACCGCCCAACGAATTTTTAAATCTAATAATTTTTCTTCGGGCAATTTAAAATCTAGTTTTGAATTTTCTTACTTTTGGCGCAAATCATAAAAGCAAATTGCTGCCGCCACAGAAACATTAAAACTTTCAGTAAAACCATACATCGGAATGGCTAAAGTTTCGTCAGCGAAATTTAAAATCTCTTCCGTTACGCCTTCTTTTTCTGTCCCGAAAATCAAAGAAATTGGTTCTTGAATTTTAAAATCTGCTAAACTTTTTGCGTTTTTTTCAGGTGAAACTGCTACAATTTTATAATT
Organism: Halpernia humi; assembly: GCF_900108025.1. GTDB lineage: Bacteria > Bacteroidota > Bacteroidia > Flavobacteriales > Weeksellaceae > Halpernia > Halpernia humi. Next base: position 302,925 of record NZ_FNUS01000001.1, on the reverse strand, counting down.
CTCTTCTTTTATTTTCTGCAAAGTTTCTAAATTACAAGCCATTTTTTTTACTTCTACCCAATTTTCTGCGCCTTTCGTGACTTTTAAATTTGGGTTAAAAATATGATCGTTTTCTAAAGCCACAATTTTATGAAAACCACAGGCTTCGGCAGAACGAACTATTGCTGCGGCATTGCGAAATTGAAAAATATCTTCCATCACGGGCAAAACAAAATCTGTACTTTCTAAAGCAAATTTTTCAATCTTTGCGAATCGAGAATCTGTGAGAAATTGTTTTAAATAATTGTAGGTTTCTTGCTTGAAAGTCATGTTGCAAAAATGCTAATTATTTTTAAACAGAACAATAAAATGTACTTTACGCCGAAAATTAAATATTTCTTTTTGGTTTTTTTTCAGAATCTTTGAAGTTAAAGAGCCAATCATTTTTATAAAAACAAATATATTTAAAGCAAGATAATAAATGAAAGAAAACGGATTTCAATACTTAAAAGTGGTTTCTCAAAATTTTATTTTTTAAATTGTACTTTTAAACTTAATTGTTATTTTAAATAAATTGTCATTTGCAAATTTCAAATAAAAATTATGAATTTAGGCGTCTGAACATGCCCTTTGAATACGATAAATAATCACATATGAAAATTGAATCTCAAAATGATATAAAAATTTCTAAAAGAAAACCAAGTTATCCGATAAATGAAGATCTTTTAGAGTATCTAAAATGTTTTGAACGCGCCTTTAAATCGCCTGTTGTATATGATGATTTGTTGCGCTATGTCGATAATTATCCCATTTTGGATAAGGACGAAAATGATACTTTGTGGCAAGGTGTGATTTATGGCCCGCAAGAAATGAGCGAAATTCACCTTAATTTAAAGAAAATATATTCGCGTTTGAGTTCTGATGGAGATTATGAAGGCACCGATCATTTATTTGTTGATAGTGTGGATTATTGCACTTTCGGAAATTCTCATCCGTTTAGGATTAAAATAAAAAACCAATACAACGATAACCACGATTATTTTTACATCAAAAAAGCCGATGCCTCGCGTATTTATGGTTTGGAGATTGAATATATCCTATCTCCAAACCGAATTAATTTTTTGGTTTATGAAGATACTTTGGTAGAAGAACATATTTCTGGCATTCCGGGTGATGTTTTTTTAGAACGCTATTTAGATGAAAACACAAATAAAATAAGGCTGGCGAAAGAATTCGTAAAGTTTAATGAACGCTGCTTCCTACGATTATTAGGCGACCAACGAGCCTATAATTTTGTCATTGTTTTAACACCAGATTTTGACCAAATGCAATATAGAATTCGCAGTATAGATTTTGACCAACAAAGTTATGAGGGGAAAATAAATCTGTATAAACCCCAATTTTTTCGTGAAAATCTAGAGTATGTAAAGTTTGTGACAGAACATTTGAACGAGTCTTCTATCAAACAATACCAACATGAAGAGCGCGCTTTGATGGCGAAACGGATGTTAGTAGGCTCTAGAAGATTGAATAAATTAATTGAAATAATGAAAAAAGATAAGATTGCGCCTTATGAAAAAATGGTTCAATTAAGAGATCAAATTTATGCTGTTTTGCAAGATAACAAATTGAAAAAATGCGAATCTATGGGCGAGATTATTGAAACGCTTTTAGATTTTATTTTAAGAAATTACAAAACAAGTGTGACGAAGACTTTTCAATAAACGTTTGGATTTTCTTACATTTATAAAAAAAAGCAAAACCAAAGATTTTAAATTTATCTTTCAAAAAGGAATTGCGTAGATTATTTTAATTTTAAATCTAATTTAAAATATAGTGTTCTTAAATAGCATTTTTATTTGGTATTTACTTTTCTGCAAACGCACGGAGCGTTAAGTCTAAATTTGGGAAAAATTAGGCTAAATATTGTGAGAAAAAAAAGCCTTCTGAAAAATCAGAAGGCTTTTTTTAAATATTTCTATACCATTTTATAAACTCAAAACACGAACATCAATTCTTCTGTTTTGCGCTCGGCATTCTTCTGTATCATTTGCTTCACAAACTGGGTGCTGTGAGCCAAAGCCTTCAGATTCAATTCTATCTTCAGAAATCCCCAATTTTATAAGTTCTGATTTCGCGGTAGAAGCACGAAGATTTGATAAAGTTTTATTGGTGTCATCAGAACCTGTATTATCTGTATATCCGCCTAATTTTAATTTTAATGTTGGGTAGGCCTTCATTATTTTTGCAAGATTTTCCAACTGAACTTGGGAACCTTCTTTCAAAGTATTTTCACCAGTTTTAAAATACAAATTTTGGATCGTAAACCAGTGCGTTTTATCTAAAAGGCTTTCATCTTTTTGCTCGATGTCTTTTGCAAGCATTGCCAATTCACTATTTTCGCCAACATTTATGGTTTCATTATTTGGAAGTTTATAATCCATCATAGAACCAAGATTGTAAACGAAATCTCCGTCTGCGTTTAGTTTTCCTAATTTTTCATCGTTGTTGCTTTCGGTTGAAGCAACTGGCGAAGCGTATGATGCTTCCATTTTCTGTAAATTATCTATCTTTTCGTGTCTTTCTTTTTTGATAGAATCACCGTGAACCTTTAGAAGTGTTGGTGCGATTACTAAAGAAACGATAGACATTAATTTAATTAAAATATTCATAGATGGACCAGAAGTATCTTTAAATGGATCTCCCACAGTATCACCAGTTACAGAAGCCTTGTGCGGCTCGGAACCTTTGTAATGGATTTCACCTTTGATATCCGCTCCTTTCTCAAAAGATTTTTTCGCATTATCCCAAGCGCCACCTGCATTATTTTGAAAAATTCCCATTAAAACACCACTAACAGTTGCACCTGCCAAAAATCCCCCTAAAACTTCAGGGCCGAAAACAAAACCAACAATAATTGGAGAAATAATCGTAATTGCACCAGGCAAAAGCATTTTTTTAATGGATGCGTTTGTAGAAATGGCTACACATTTTTCATATTCTGGTTTTCCTGTTCCTTCTAAAATACCAGGAATATCTCTAAACTGACGACGAACTTCTTCTACCATTGCCATCGCCGCTTCGCCAACTGCTCTAATCGCCAAAGATGAAAATATAAATGGAATCATTGCACCTACAAATAATCCGGCTAAAACATCCGCTCTATAAATATCAATACTGTCAATTCCTGCAATACCGACGAAAGCTGCGAATAAAGCCAAAGCAGTTAATGCTGCGGAAGCAATAGCAAAACCTTTTCCGGTTGCTGCAGTTGTGTTTCCAACGGCATCTAAAATATCTGTTCTTTCTCGCACTTCTGCAGGAAGTTCGCACATTTCTGCAATTCCACCAGCGTTATCTGCAATAGGGCCAAAAGCATCAATGGCCAATTGCATTGCTGTAGTTGCCATCATTCCAGCTGCTGCAATTGCAACGCCGTAAAGTCCTGCAAAAAAATAAGAACCTAAAATTCCTCCTGCTAAAACCAAGATTGGAAGAAAAGTAGATTCCATACCAACTGCCAAACCACCAATAATATTTGTAGCATGGCCAGTTGAAGATTGATTAACAATACTTTGAACAGGTCTTTTGCCCATCGCGGTATAAAATTCTGTAATTACACTCATTAAAGTTCCTACGATTAAACCAACTATGATAGCGCCAAATACACCCATTTTAGAAAACTCATGACCACGCAATTCCATATGATCTGGCAATAAATAATTTACCAGAAAGAAAGAAGCAAACGCAGTAATAACAATACTTCCCCAGTTTCCAAGATTTAATGCATTTTGAACTTTTTGTGTACTTAAACCTACACTTTCGGATATCTTTACGAAAAATGTTCCAATAATTGAGAAAATAATACCTGTTCCGGCTATTAACATTGGTAATAAAATTGGTGCAAAACCACCAAAATTATCAGCAGAAACGGTCTCACGTCCCAAAACCATTGTGGCTAAAACTGTCGCCACATAAGAACCGAATAAATCGGCGCCCATTCCGGCAACATCTCCTACATTATCTCCCACGTTATCTGCGATTGTTGCAGGATTTCTTGGGTCATCTTCAGGAATTCCCGCTTCAACTTTTCCGACTAAATCTGCGCCAACATCGGCGGCTTTTGTATAAATTCCGCCACCAACTCTCGCGAATAGTGCGATAGATTCTGCACCTAAAGAAAACCCTGTAAGAATCTCAATGGTTTTTTCCATTTCGTGAGAACTTACCAAAGCATCTGGCGCAAATATTTGTTTAATAATTATAAAAAGCGAACCTAAACCCAAAACTGCTAAACCTGCTACGCCAAGTCCCATCACACTACCTCCTGTAAATGAAACTTTTAAAGCTTTTGATAAAGATGTTTTTGCAGCTTGCGCCGTTCTAACATTAGATTTTGTAGCGATTTTCATCCCAATAAATCCTGCTGTTGCAGAAAACACACCGCCTACAATAAAAGAAATAGCGATAGTCCAACTAGAGTTTTCATTAGAATACCCCATAATCCCCAAAAGAATAGCAACAATTACAACGAAATAACTTAATACTTTGTATTCAGATTTTAGAAAAGCCATTGCTCCGTCTGCAATATAGCCGCTAATTTCCTTCATTTTTCCGTCTCCAGCGTCCTGTTTTGTAACCCAATTGCTTTGGATAAAAGTGTAAATTAAAGCTATAATACCAAACACTGGTACTAAGTAAAATAAATAGTTCATAGTTTAAATAAGTTTTTGTTAAATTGGTGCTAAATATAGAAAATTTCGAGCAAACAAAATCTATTATATAAAAAAAGATAAATATTTTGAGTAAATCTTTAAATCTATTCTTTAAACTTAAGCAAAAAAGCAATTTAAAAATTATTAAAACAATTGATTCTTTTTATTCAAATATAAAATTAGCCATCATTATTTTACCAAAAGAACAACGACCAATTGGCTTCAAAAAATAAAAGCAAGAAATTATTGAATTATTTACGATCTTTTTGATGATGAATTTTGATTGATTTATTAACCGCAAAAACAGGAAAGATATTTATAACAAAGAAGCCAACTTCAAAAAAAAGTTGGCTTCTCTATTTTAATTTTAAAAAAATTACCCTCCAAATCTCGCTGCATAATCTTTCTGGGAAGCAACAACCACTTCTCTAGCATGATCTGCACCATAAACCAAATCAATTCTACATTTTGAAGTTTCGGTTGGTAAATTTTTGTAAGTCAAAAAATAATGCTGCAATCGGTTGATTTCCGCCGCTGGTAATTCTGAAATATCGCGGAAATGCCCGTAAGATTGATCGCCTACCATCACTGCCACAATTTTATCATCTGCCTCACCTTTATCAATCATTTTAAAGCCACCAATCGGAATGGCATCCATTAAAAAATTCCCCGCATGAATGTTGTGCGAACTCAATACCAAAATATCTAAAGGATCATGATCGCCAGAAGAAACATCTTCAGAACCGCTTTCAACGGCTAATTTCTTTACACCTTCATCACAATATGTTCTTGGTATAAAACCGTATAATGCGGGTATTATATTTGAAAATTTTTGTGGTCTATCGATTTTTAAGTAACCACTTTCTTTGTCAACTTCGTATTTTATGGTATCTGAAGGCACAATTTCTACATAAACTTGAACCACTTCTGGTGCATTTTGGCCCGCTGAAATTCCGTGCCACGGATGGGCTTTAAAATTTGGAATCATTTTTTTTATTTGTTTAATTTAAAAGCGCAATATCTCTGCGCATATCGTTTATAATATCAGAAATAAAATCAGAGTCTTCTACATATTTCATTAGAAAAACTGTTTTAAAATCTTGTAAATCTTTCACATTTGCCATTTCTTCATAAGTTTTATGAAGCAACTGAATAACACTTGTTTTTGCCGAAACTACATTACTCCAGGTGGTTTGTTTTAAAAAAAGTTGCTGCGACGCATTATATTCAAATTCTTCGTTTATATTTTTTTCTGTAAGAAAGATAAATTCATTTGGTTTTAGATCTTTATCAAATTTCATAACCAAATTGGCAGGTTTCAAGCGCTCTAAAAACAAAGTCATTCTCTCGTAAGCCTGCAATTTATGCTCTGAATTTGATTTTAACCTTAAAAGTTGAATTTCCTTATTTTTTAAATTAATATAATTAAACACAAATTGACGAAGCAATATCAAAAATGGAATTGCCAAGATCAACGCAAAAGCATAACTAAAATATTTAGAAAAATCTATCGAGAAAAACATAGGTGCAAAAATAATGATATTTTATCTTTTAGCAGAAGGTTTTACTAATAAATCTTTGTTTGAATTTAAAATATGAATTCGTGCTAAAATGACTTTCATACAATATACTAGTCGCAGGCGATTTACAAAAAAAACGCAAGAAAATATGAATAAAAATAAACCTAAAATATAAAAAAATATAAATTTTTCATCTTAAAATTAAATTTTTCACAATATCTATTTTGCTATTTCTAATCACTTTGTACGATCTCAATTCTGGGCGAAAACCGCGGAAGAACTCTTCTATTGAAGGAACTTCACTACCTTCAAAATCAAATATTTTTGATTGAATGTTGGCTTCAATTGCTTTATCTATAATATAAGAAGAACCACTTATTTTTATAAATTCTCTATTATTAAAAGTACCGAGAAGAGCAACGCTTTGAGAGCCTATATAAATTGCAATTAAATTGATCAATTCATCATCAAGATAAAAACCATAAAACGCCAAATTTTTTGTTAAAGCCAAACGTTCAAAAATATCAATAAATGCCTTTTCATCCTTTACTTTTGCCGCACCCACAAAATATTTGCTTATAAAATTTTTCGCCTCTGCAAATTCTACGTAATCTGAAAATCGAGCGCGCCGCATCACTTCTTCATCAATTCGCAATTTTCTTTTTCTTTTCGGAGAATATTTTTGCTTTACTTTCTCATAATCATTAGGAAAAATAAGATAATTTCGCCTTTCTAAAAGGGGTTTTGTGAAAGAATTAGTATCATTAAAAGCGTAGTAAGCAATGTTGAATTTTGCAATAAAATAGTCTAAAATAGCATCATTTCTAGCAACAATATCTTCTTCAGAAAAAATACCAATTTGCTGGCAAAGTTTAGGGTTTGCGATAAATTTCAAACCCATTTTTTTTATAAAAGGCAACGGCATAACCGCTTCATAATTACCAAAAACCAATAAATCCCAATTTTTATCTGAAGTGATATCTAAAAAATCTTTTTCTGCAGAATATTTATATTGAGCAGAATTTCGCAAAGTTCCTGTATATTTTACAAAATCTATATCACTGTATTTCAGTACCTTAATCATAATAAATTTTCATCTGCAAAACTAAAATAGTTGCTTTGTGTAATAATTAAATGATCTAATAATTGAATATTTAGAATTTTTCCGGCCTCCGAAATTTGCTTCGTTATTTTCATGTCTGCGTCAGACGGTTTTAAATTTCCGGAAGGATGGTTGTGCGCAATCATAATGGAAGAGCAAGAATATTCTAACGCTTGCTTAAAAAGAATGCGTAAATCTACCAAAGAAAAATTAATTCCGCCTGTTGATAATTGCGATTTTCCTAAAATTTTATTTCTTTGATTAAGAAAAATAATCCAAAATTCTTCCTTTAAAAGATCTGCTAAATGCGGATGAAAAACTTTAAAAGCATCATTGCTATTAGAAATTTCTAGTTTTTCTGGTACGTCTTGCGCTGCTTTTCTACGCCCGATTTCTAATGCGGCGCAAATTGAAATGGCTTTTGCCTCGCCAATTCCTTTAAATTTCATTAAACCTTGAATATTTAATAAACTCAAATTATGCCAATTATTCCCTACTGTTTCTAAAATTCTCCGCGCCAATTCCACGGCAGATTCCTCGCGACTTCCGCTGCTCATAATGATGGCCAATAATTCTGAATCTGAAAGCGCACTTTTGCCTTTCAGGAGAAATTTTTCTCTTGGCCTATCGTCTTCAGCAAGAAATTTAATGGACATATTTTTAGTTTAAATGATAACTGATAATTTATTAATGATTATATAAAAGTAAAAAAGATAGTCACTTTTTACTTTAATAATATGCATCGATAATAATCGGCTTTTTAGATTGGTCTAAATATTTTGAAATCGTCTTAAAAAAATTAGGCGACAACATTGGACAACCTAAACTTCTAACAATCGGCGTTTCCAATTCAGCATCTGGAACAGAAGAATATGAGTGCAAAACTATACTGCGTTTCATGGCATTAGAATTACTTTTTTCTAAACCCTTCAATCTATAAGCTTTTCCAAAAGTGCCATTGTAACTATTTTGAATAGCATATTTTCCCAAAGAAGATTGGTAAGAATTTTCAATATTGCTAAACTGCAATTCACTTTTTCCCGCAACTTCTGAACCACTTCCATGGGCGACCAATCCAGCTTCTAAAATTTTATCGCCTTTTAAATCATATAAAAAAAATCTATTTTTACCCGAATTAATTTTAAAATTTATAAAAATCACCAAATCTTTATTGTACTTTTTATTTTTTAAAAAATTTTTCATTTCTGAAATTTTCTCTTTTGGAATTTTATTAATTTCCTGAATTGCAACTTCTTTCTTTTCCCTAAAAGAAAAATTATTTTGTGATTTCTGATCACAAAAATTTAATAAAATCAAAAAAGAAATTAGGAAAATTTTCATATTTATATTATCATATTTAAGATTTTAATCTATTATCTATCCGTCTTTTGTCTATTAAATTTAATTCACAATCAAACCATCTTTCATAATCAACTTTCTGTCTGTAATTTCGGCTAGTTTTTGGTTGTGGGTAACAATCACGAAAGTTTGGTTGTATTTGTCTCGCAAATCAAAAAATAACTGGTGCAAATCATCTGCATTTTTTGAATCTAAATTTCCAGAAGGTTCATCGGCAAAAATTATTTTTGGGGAATTTATCAAGGCTCTTGCAACGGCAACTCTTTGGGCTTCACCACCAGAAAGTTCGTTTGGTTTGTGGTGCAAACGGTCTGTTAATCGTAAATCATCAAATAATGCAAATGCTTTATCTAAAGATTCTTTTTCGTTTTTACCCGAAATTCTGGTCGGTAGCAAAACATTTTCTAAAGCCGTGAATTCTGGCAATAATTGGTGAAACTGAAAGACAAATCCAATTTTTTCATTTCTGAATTTTGATAATTGCCTATCGTTCATATTAATAAAAGATTCTCCTGCGATGGTAATTTCTGTGCCATATTTTTTAGCATTTGAAGGTGAATCTAAGGTACCTAAAATCTGCAAAAGCGTCGATTTTCCTGCGCCAGATTCGCCTACAATGGAAATAACTTCACCTTCTTTTATGTGAACTTCTACGCCTTTTAAGACTTCTAAATTGCCATAAGATTTGTGGATATTTTTTGCTTTTATCATAAGGTCAAAAATAGGGATTTGATTTTAAATTAAGTGATAATTTAAAGTAAAAATCCTCCCAAAAATAAATTTGGGAGGATTTTAAATGTTTTTAAATAACTTTTGTTTCTTATTTACCGCATTGCTCATTTGGAGAATTGATAATAGAATCATACTCCGATTGGCTTATGTAAATAGGCGTGTATAAACCCAATTGCCCTACAAAACTCCTCATGTGATTTTTTGATCCGCAAGTTAAATTACTGTAAACACTTTGCAGATCACTATTTGAAGTATGACTTATTAATCTATTTATATCGTTTATATCTAAATCTTCAATATTAGCACCTACTTCTAATGCTTTATTAAGCGAAGAATCAGATATAGCAATTAATTGATTATAAAGTGTTTGTAATTCACTATTAGAAAATACACCAATAGCATTATCAGCAACAGGATCGCTAAGGTTATACTTGTTTATCAAATTTAAAACACTGTTCGTATGTGATTGCTCGCTGTCAGCAATATTAGAAAATATGCTTTGGTTATATTTATTGTAAGAAAAAATATAAACATCTCTAGCCAATTTTTCTTCTTCTCTTAAAAAAAGTAGATCTGATTTTTCTTGGTCGCTTAAAAGTACGACCTCATCATCGGTTTTACAAGACGTAAGGAATGATACTCCGACGATCATAAGTATTACAAAGTTTTTCATATTAAATTAATTAAGGTTAAACAAATATTTGTTCTGCAAACCTATTACTACTAATATGAATATTTGGTAACTAATGTTACAAAGTTGGTTTTTTATATTTTTTTATCAATTTTAAATTAAAACCTTACACATTTTCTAATGAAAACAGATTTTTTTAACTAAAATTGTAATTTAAAAAAATGGATTTTATGAAATATTTTTGTGTTTAATTCAATTTTCTGAAAATACATCTTCAGCTTTAAATTAAAAATAAAAGTCCTCTCAAATATAAATTTGAGAGGACTTTTATTATTTTAAATATAAATTATCTTACAACAACAAACTCAAAGGGCTTTCTAAATAAGTTCTTAAAGTTTGTAGAAATTGTGCGCCAGTTGCACCATCTACTACTCTATGGTCGCAGGCAAGCGATAATTTCATGGTATTTCCTACCACAATTTGTCCGTTTTTCACAATTGGTTTTTCTACAATTGCACCAACGGATAAAATCGCTGAATTTGGTTGGTTTATAATCGAAGTAAATGTTTCAATACCAAACATTCCAAGATTTGAAACTGAAAAAGTAGAACCCTCCATTTCATTGGCTTTCAAACCTTTAGATTTTGCTCTTCCCGCCATATCTTTTACTGCCGCAGAAATCTGCGTGTAATTCATAAAATCTGTATTTTTCAACACAGGAACCACCAAACCGTCGGGAATTGCCACTGCAACACCAACATTGATATCGCCGTGATGGATAATTTTATCTGCTTTCCAAGTAGAATTTACTTGTGGATGTTTCCTAAGTGCCATTGCCGTTGCTTTAATAACCATATCATTAAAGGAAACTTTTGTATCTGGCAAAGCATTAATCTCTTTTCGCGCTTCAATGGCTTTATCCATATTTATTTCCACCATTAAATAATAATGCGGCGCCGTAAATTTACTTTCAGACAAGCGTTTTGCAATAATATTTCGCACTTGAGAATTTGGCGTTTCTGTGGTTTCTCCCGCTACAAAATTTGTTGGCATTGCAACTACAGATTGCTTCGTTTCGCTGGCAACTTGCTTCGTTTCGCTCGCCATTACAGCCGTTGGTTTGTAATTTTCAATGTCTGCTTTTACGATTCTTCCGTTGTCGCCGCTTCCTTTTATAGAATGAATATCAATCCCTTTGTCTTCCGCCATTTTTTTGGCTAAAGGAGAGATTGCAATTCGATCTGTAGAATTTTGATGCGATGTTTGTTCAGCAGCAACAACTTTTGATTCTACAGATTTATTTTCAGAAGTTTCTTTTGGTTTTTCAGCATTCATTTTTGGCGCAGAACCGCCCGAAATTATTCCAGAAACATCAGTTCCTTCTGGTCCAATAATCGCTAAAACCGTATCAACTGGTGCGCCTTCATTTTCTTCAACGCTTCTATATAAAAGCGTTCCGTCAAATTCAGATTCAAAATCTTGCACCGCTTTATCGGTTTCAATTTCTGCGATAATGTCGCCTTCTTTTACTTTATCACCAACATTTTTGTGCCATTTTGCAACTTTTCCTTCAGTCATGGTATCAGAAAGTCGAGGCATATTAATTACTTCCACGCCTGCTGGTACTTCAGTAGTTTGCACCGATTTTTCTTCTGAAACTTCACTAGAAGTTTCTGTATTTTCTTTTTCGTTAGATTTTTCAGAAGTTGCACCGCCAATTAAAGCGGAAATATCTTCGCCTTCTTTACCAATAATTGCTAAAACAGAATCTACTGGTGCTGCAGAATTTTCTTCAACGCCAATGTATAAAAGCGTTCCATCATATTCAGATTCAAAATCCTGAACGGCTTTATCGGTTTCTATTTCGGCTAAAATATCGCCTTCTTTTACAGAATCTCCTACATTTTTATGCCATTTCGCCACTTTCCCTTCAGACATTGTATCTGACAGTCGAGGCATTGTAATTACTTCAGCCATAATATTTTTTAATGAATGATAAGTGATTATTGATGATTGATTTAGAAAAAACCATTAACCACAATTTCAAATTTATTTTAATTTTCTAATTGATCTACAAAAGGATAATTTTCTTGCGAATAAACGTACTCGTAAACTTTATCTGGAGTTGGATAAGGAGAATTTTCCATAAATTCTACACATTCATCTACAAAATCTCGAGATTTATTTTCAATTCCGTCTAATTCTTCTTGGCTCGCCCAATTATTCTCCAAAATTCTTTGTTTAACCAATTCTATTGGATCATCATTTTTATGCATTGCCACTTCTTCTTTGGTTCGATATGGCTCAGCATCAGACATTGAATGTCCACGGTAGCGGTAAGTTCTGGCTTCAATAAAAGTAGGACCGTCGCCTCTTCTTGCTCTTTCAATGGCTTCGTACGCGGCTTCTGCTACTTTTTCCGGATCCATTGCATCCACAGGAAGACAAGGCATTTCGTAGCCCAAACCTAATTTGTAAATATCTTCATGATTCGCTGTTCTATTTACAGAAGTTCCCATTGCATATTGGTTATTTTCAACCACAAAAACAACTGGTAATTTCCAGTTCATTGCCATATTAAAAGTTTCGTGCAAAGAACCTTGTCGGGACGCGCCATCACCAAAAAAGCAGATATTTACACCGCCAGTTTCAAAATATTTATCTGCAAAAGCAATCCCCGCTCCCAAAGGAATTTGGCCGCCTACAATACCGTGGCCGCCATAAAAGCGGTGTTCTCTGCTAAAAATATGCATAGAACCGCCCATTCCACCAGAAGTTCCGGTTGCTTTTCCGCACAATTCCGCCATTATTCTTTTTGGATCCACGCCCATTGCCATTGGATGGATGTGGCATCTGTAAGCCGTAATCATACTATCTTTAGACAAATCCATTGCGTGTGTAAAACCCGCCGGAATCGCTTCCTGACCGTTATATAAATGTAAAAATCCACGGATTTTTTGTTTCAAATAAAGAGAGCGGCATTTGTCTTCAAACCTTCTCCACATCGTCATTTCTTCGTACCATTTAAGGTAAACTTCTTTCGAAAATTCTTTCATATAAACTTGGAATATTCAGCAAAAATAATAAAAAACTTTCTCTTTTTAGCAGCAAAGCCAACTAATTAATTTTTTTCTATTCAGATTTTTATCATATTTTTGAAAAAATCATTTTGAAAATTTTATGACAGTTAATAATCGCATATTAAAATGGTCTAAATTTCTCTCCCAAATTTTCAATCCATTATTCTCACTCCTTGTATTTTTTGTCTACAAAGAAAATAAATATGAGAATTTTTCGCAAAGTGCTATAAAATTTTTACGGCTTTTTATCTTTCTTATTTTACCGGTTTGCATTTGGATTTTTAGCCGTGTAAAAAGCGGAAAATATACAGACAGTGATGTTTCTGACCGGAAGCAAAGAAAATCCCTTTATTTGTTTATTAGTGCTGCATTGTCCTTCTATATATTGTTTAATTATATTATAAATAAATCTTGGGATTTGGTGCTACTTTATCTTTTAATATTAATTTTATTGATGCAAATTAGTAATTTATTGATTAAAAGTTCGATGCACACAGCCTTAAATATATTCGTGGCAGCCTTGTTTTTTTCTGAAAATTTCGTTTGGGGAATTGTTTGGTTTTTAATAAGTATTTTGGTCGGCATTACGAGAATTTTATTAAAAAGACATACCTTGCAAGAAGTTCTTAGTGGCGGGATAATCGCAGTAATTGTTTCCGCTTTTTATCTATATTTTAATTAATTTTTTTAATGAAAATCACCAATCTTACAATTGTTGAAGAAGAAATAATGCAATGTCTATGGAAATTAGATTCTGCATTGATGCGCGAAGTTATGGATGCCTTACCAGAACCAAAACCGCATCCAAACACGGTTTCAACTTATCTGAAAATTTTAGTAGAAAAAGAATTTTTAACGATCGAAAAAATTGGCCGGATTTTTAAATATTCAGTGGCCATTCCGTTTGTAAATTATCAAAATTATAAACTTGAGCATTTCTTAAATGATTATTTTGATAATAAACCAACAGCACTAGTTAGCAAATTATTCGACTTAAATCTACTGTCAGCCGAAGATTTGCATCAATATTTTGAAATTAAAACGACAGTTGTTCCAAAAATTAAAAAGAAGATAAAGAAGAAATCCGCGATGCGAAATTTTGTGGATGAACTCACCGAAAAAAAGAAAAAAAACAAGAAACGTAAAAAGTAGAAACTATTTTTTGCAAAATATAGAATTGTCTAGCGCTTGAAAATACAAATCTATATAAAGAAAATTTTTTCTATTTAAAGATTTTTAGAGTTTAAGATTAATGTTGATTATTAAAGTAATATATTTCTATAACTCAAATTTCAACCTAAAAAAATATAAAAATTTATTTGAATCTGACTTTTAAATAAGAAGAAGGAACGACATTAAATAAAAAAAAGAATCACAAAAATTTTAAAATTTGCAATTCTCCTTTATTTATTTTAGAAAAATACCGCTTACTTCAACGCAGTCAAAGCGGCTTCATAATTTGGTTCTTGCGCAATTTCTGGCACTTGCTCAGTGTAAAGGACATTATTATTTTCGTCTGCTATAATTACTGCACGGCTCAAAAGACCTTTCATGGGAGAATCTACCAATTCTACACCGTAATCTTCGCCAAAATTTCCTCTAAAATCTGAAAGACTTTCTACATGATCTAAACCTTCTGCCGCGCAAAATCTGCTCAGTGCAAAAGGCAAATCTTTAGAAATATTAATAACAACCGTGTTTTCCAAATCGCCCGCTTTCACGTTGAATGCTCTTGCAGAAGCCGCGCAAACGCCAGTATCGATACTTGGAAAAATGTTTAAAATCTTGCGTTTCCCTGCAAAATCTGAAAGCGTTTTTTCATTCAAATCTGCACCTGTAAGTTTGAAATCTTTCATTTCTGAACCCACTTCTGGAAGTTCGCCGATTGAATGAATTGGGTTTCCACCCAATGTAATATTTGCCATAACTATTTATTTTTTTTAATTAATTCAAAATTAGTGAAAAATAGACGTAAAGCAGGTTTAGCAAAGGTTAAATAATTCTTAAAATTTATTTAAAAATTAAATTTTATCCTATTTTTTGATTTAATTTTCTAGTCCTTAATTTTCAAAATTACTCCATTTTTTACCAATCAAAGCCGAAATATTAAACTCGTCCAAAAAACCAAATAAAATTCAGTTTTACTAAAGTTTTGATATTGAATTAAAAATTGCGCTAAATTCATTAATTTTGTGGACTTTCAAAATAAAAATTAAAAAATTATAATGTCTAAAATTTATTACACTCTTACTGATGAAGCGCCAATGTTGGCAACCCACTCTTTTCTGCCAATTGTAAAAGCATTTACAAAAACTGCCAATATAGAAATAATACCTTCGGATATCTCTTTAGCAGGAAGAATTTTAGCCAATTTTCCAGAATTTTTAAAAGACGATCAAAAGATAGAAGATGCCTTGAAAAAGTTAGGCGATTTAGCAAAAACGCCAGACGCAAATATCATTAAATTACCAAATATTTCTGCTTCTACACCGCAATTAGACGAAGCCATTGCGGAACTTCAAAAAGATGGATATAATATTCCCAACTACCCTTCTGAACCCAAAAACGAGGAAGAACAAAAAATTAAAGCAAAATATTCTAAAGTTTTAGGTTCTGCAGTAAATCCTGTTTTAAGAGAAGGAAATTCTGACAGACGCGCGCCAAAAGCCGTGAAAAATTATGCTAAAAATAATCCCCACAGAATGGGAGAATGGAAATCTGATTCTAAAACCGAAGTGGCTTACATGACTTCTGGCGATTTCTTCGGGACTGAAACTTCTACAACTATTGAAAATGACGGAAAATATAAAATTGTTTTTTACGGAAATGATGGTTCATCAAAAATATTAAAAGATTTTGCACCTTTAAAAGCAGGCGAAATCATTGATTCTTCCGTAATGCATCTTAATTCTTTAAAATCTTTTGTGGCAAAAACCATTCAGGAAGCGAAAGAAAAAGGCGTGATGATTTCTGCGCATTTGAAAGCAACAATGATGAAAGTGTCTGATCCAATTATTTTTGGAGCGATTGTAGAAACTTATTTTAAAGATGTTTTTACGAAATATGCAGATTTATTTAAAACTTTAGACATCAATCCTAATAACGGTTTGCAAGATTTATTTGATAAAATTGCTGGAAATCCTGAAGAGCAAGAAATTAAAAATGCCATCGCACAAACTTTAGAAAACAGTGCGAAAGTGGCGATGGTAAATTCTGACAAAGGCATTACCAATTTTCACGTTCCGTCGGATGTAATCGTTGATGCTTCAATGGCGGCTTTGGTTCGTGGTGGCGGAAAAATGTGGAATAAAGAAGGAAAAGAAGAAGATACAATTACGATTATTCCAGATAGAAGTTACGCAGGTTTTTATGAAGCGGTTGTAAAAGATATGCAGAGAAATGGCGCACTTGACCCAAGAACAATGGGTTCAGTTCCAAATGTGGGTTTAATGGCGCAAAAAGCCGAAGAATATGGTTCACATGATAAAACGTTCCAAGTTTCTGGTGATGGAATTGTAAAAGTTGAAAACGAAAATGGCGACACTTTATTGGAACAAAAAGTAGAGAAAAATGATATTTTCAGAATGTGTCAAACCAAAGATGCACCGATTCAAGATTGGGTGAAATTGGCTGTGAACCGCTCGAGATTATCTGATACGCCTGCCATTTTTTGGTTGGATCATGAAAGAGCGCACGACAGAGAAATCACTAAAAAAGTCGAAAAATATCTGAAAAATTACGACACATCTGGTTTAGATATTCGTATTTTGGATATCAAAGAAGCGATGAAAGTAACGCTTGAAAGAATCAGAGAAGGAAAAGATACCATTTCTGTTTCTGGAAATGTTTTAAGAGATTATTTAACTGATTTATTCCCGATTTTAGAACTGGGAACTTCCGCAAAAATGCTTTCCATTGTTCCATTAATGAATGGCGGCGGACTTTTTGAAACCGGAGCAGGCGGTTCTGCGCCAAAACACATTGAGCAATTTATAGAAGAAGGCTATTTGAGATGGGATTCTTTAGGTGAATTTTTAGCGTTGCAAGCGAGTTTAGAATTTATTTCTCAAACCAAACACAACCAAAAAGCGCAGGTTTTAGCCGATGCTTTAGATGCTGCAAATGATTTGTTTTTGGCCAATGATAAATCACCGGCAAGAAAACTTGGAAGTATCGATAACCGCGGTTCTCACTTCTATTTAGCGATGTATTGGGCGCAAAAATTAGCGGAACAAACCCAAGATTCTGAACTTTCTTCTTGCTTCAAAAAAGTGGCGGAAGAATTAAAAAATAATGAAGAAAAAATAAATTCTGAGTTAATTGGCGCACAAGGAAAACCACAAGATATTGGCGGTTATTATTTACCAGATTTCAAGAAAACGGATAAAGCGATGAGACCAAGTGAAACTTTAAATAAAATTATTTCTGGGATTTAGAAATTAGAAAAATAATTTAAATAAAACCATTTCAAAAAATGAAATGGTTTTATTTTATCCAAAATTTTTGATTATTTCTAAAATTTCTTTAAATATAGATTTTGTGCTTGAATTTTCAATGTCATCAAGATTTTTTGGAAAATTTAAATAATACACCGCACTTGAAATAACATTTTCATTATCATATTGATTTTGATAATATTTAACTAAATCAGGATTATTATTTTCATCAAAAAAAACAGTTATCTTCTTAATTTCAGAGTTTTTATAATGTTTTTTTTCTCATCTTCATAGAAATGTTCTGTAATATTATATTCAGTTTTTAAGGTTTTTTTACTATTTTTATCTATAAATTTATATGTTGAAAAGCCACCACTACCAAAGATTTTCTTTTCGATATTTTTTAAATTAATCACACCTTCAGTTAAACTAACTTCAAAATATAAATTTTTACTTTTGTAAAGTGCATTTATAGGATCATTATAATCAAGACTATCTATTGATTTATATTTCTTAATTTTATCATTTAAAACGGTTTCGCCATTTCTCCAAGGTTCAATTTTTTGGGAATAGACATTTGAGAAAAATGCACATAAAATAACAACGGAGATAATATGATATTTAATTTTAAAAACCATTTACTTTTAATATTTTAACTCAATTAAACACTAAAACTTTTCTCTAAAATTAATAAAATTTGAATTGATTTTAATCAATATAAATCAAGTAATAATTTATTTTTGTTAGGATTTAAAATTAATTAAATTATTAGAATTTTATCTATGAGAAAAAAAAATTTTTTATTTGCGTTTTTTGCTTTCCTAAATGTTCTCAACGCGCAAAGTAAAATTGACGACGCAATAAAAAATCTAGAAAACAATTATTCACAAGAGAAAGTCTATTTGCTTTTAGATAAAAATCAATATTTAAACGGCGACAATATTTTATTTAAATCTTTCGTTTTTGAAGGCTACCAACTTTCTACGATTTCTACGACACTTTTTGTGGAATTGTATGACCAAAACAAAAAATTATTAGACAAAAAAACAATTCTAATAAAAAATGGAGAAGGCACGGGAAGTTTTACATTAGATGAAAAATTGCCAGAAGATGTCTATTTTATTCGCGCTTACACGCCTTGGATGGCCAATTTCACCGAAGCGTTTCAAACGTTTCAGCCAATTTTAGTTTATAATCCAGATTCTGCAAAAAAATTAGAATTAAAAGAAAATAATTGGAGTGCAAAAGTTTACCCAGAAAGTGGCACTTTTATAGAAAATGTGTCGACAAAATTTGCTGTAAGAATTAATAACACAAGCGTTGGAAATGCCAATTGGAGCGGTTATGTAATCGACAAAGACCACCCAAATGAAAAAATAACGACTTACAAAGGTTTAGATGAAAATGTGGCGATTTTCAGCATCACGCCAGAAAATGGAAAACATTATCAAACTATAATTGAAGATGCAAAAGGAAAAAAGCAAACTGTAGATTTACCAGAAGTGGCTACAAGTGGCGTTAGTTTTCATGTAAATTCTAGTAAAAATGGAATTGACTATGAAATTGGAGGCATCAATCTGCCAGAAAATTTAAAAAACTATAAAATAATTGGCACAATTAATAACCGATTAGCTTACAAAGCGGAATCTAAAGAGCCTTTAAAAGAATTTAAAAAAACCATTCCAACTAATATTTACGGGTCATATAATGCTGTTTTACAACTCACAGTTTTTAATGAAAATAATATTGTGGTCGCACAAAGACTTTGTTTTATTTTACCTAATGATTTAAATATTAAAAAACCGACGATTGTTGGTTTACCCTTTAGCAATTCTCCACGTTCTAGTAATGAATTTGAAATTTCTGATGCTAAAGATTTTAACGAATTTACTGTTTTGGTGAAAGAAGCGGAAGCGGAAACTTCAGATGAAAATAATGTTTTAAGCACACTTTGGCTCACAGGAGATTTTACAGATAAAATAGAATATCCGGCTCAATATTTTTCAATTAAAAATAATGCTAATGCTTTAGACGCTTTGCTAATTTCAGAGAAATGGCAACGATTTGATTGGAAAACGCTACTATCGGGAACAAAACCATTTATAAAATACAAGCCAGAAGAACATCTTTCTTTTCGGGGAAGATTAGCCAAAAATAGCGCGCCTTTGCAAAATACATCCGTTAACCTTTTAGTGCAGATAGGAGATAAGAATACGACAATTTCTCCCGCGCAGACAGATTCAGAAGGCTTCATTTACCTTGATAATATCACTTACGATGAACCTCTTAAAATATCTTATTTTTTGAACAAAAATGAAAAAAATAAACTTTCCGTTCCCGATAATTTGACTTTACATTTTCAGCCAACTGTGAATTTTGTGCCTTTAAATGGAGATTTACCAAGTTCTAAATATATTTTAGTGGATAGAGAATCAACCGATGTTTTACCACCAAAGATTGCAAATGCCGTGGCCAATAAAAAAAATAATTTGCAAATAAAAAATGATGAAACGCTTATACAAGAAGTTAAAATAAAAGGCAATAAAATGTCGGCAACGGACAAACTTAATGATGATTTATCAAGAGGTATGTTTAATAGTATGAATTCTACTGTTTTTGATTTTATAAATGAAAACCAAAATGTTGCAGGACAGTCTATCATGCAATTTCTGCAAGGTAGAGTTGCGGGGCTCACTTTTCAGACCAATCAAAATGGAGATTTAGTACCTTATATCAGAAATGCACCAGCGAAAATCTATTTAGATGAATCTCCGATTGATATAAATTTTATCAGCAGTATCTCAGTAAGCGACATTGCAATGGTAAAAATTTTTAAAGGAAGTGTAACTTTAGGAAACGCAATTGCCATTTATTTTCGAAAAGGCGGAATGAAATCTGTGAACGACACGAAAGAACCTAAAAAAAATAATACTGTAACATTAAAAACTTACGACAAACCTGTAGAATTTGTTGAACCTAATTTTAATAGCGATTCTTATAAAAAAATCAATTCAGACACGCGAAACGTTTTATACTGGAACCCATCATTATTGCAAAATCCAAAACTACATACTACTGTGAAATTTTTTAATAATGATTCTGCTAAAAGTTTTAAAGTAACCATTATAAGTTTTAATGAACTTGGCGCACCTTTGTTTTTTGATGAAGTTTTAAAGTAAAATTTGAATGATTTTAAGCATGTGCTTTTCGCCATTTTGTAAGCGTCAGAACCAGCAAGCCAAAAATTCCCAAAATAAAATAACCTTCTGCCACTTCTATTTGAATTGCAGGTTTTAAGACTGCAACGATGCTATAACTTACGGCTGAAGTTAAAATAAAAGCCACACCGCCCGTTAACCCGCCCGCAATTCCCGCAGAATCGGGAAATCTTCCGATGCAATACGCGAAATAATTGTTGAAAATAAATCCTGCCGTGATGTGAATTAAAAATGCAAAAGCGACTAAACTATAAATGGTATTTGTGTAAAATGAAGCAAAAAACATAGCCACAATTAAAGCCAACTGAATATAATTAGCGATTCTAATTTTTGGTAAAAATGCTTTTTTAATTAAAAATCTACCCAAAAAGCCACCACACATCCAAGCCAAACCAAGAACTAAAGAGACATAACCGGCTACTACTTCAGAATAACCCATTTTGTGCTCAATGATAAATGCGCCGCAAAGATTAAAGAAAATAACCATCGCATAACTCAAGCCACACATTAAGATTCCGTAAAAAAAATCTTTTGCCCGAAACATCATGTTGTATTCTTTAACAAGAAAATCAATTTTAAAAGGTCTTTTTACTTTTAAAGTTTCACCAGAAAATAAAAACTCAAATAATAAAAGAAGAAAACTGTAACCAGCCAAAACATAAAAATTAGATTGCCAACCAAAATGTTTTTGCAGATAACCACCGATAAATGGCGCAATAATAGGCCCAACAGACCAAACGATGGTCATAATACTCAAATAATGTTTTCTTTTTTCACCTTTATAGACATCTACAAAAAATGCCCGTTTAGAAACCACCACAATTCCTGCCAAAGCACCTTGGACAACGCGCATGGCATAAATTACCACAATATCTTTTGTAGTCGCAGTAATTAAAAAACTAAAAACAAATAATGCTAAAGAAATTAAAGAAACGCGGTATCTCCCAAAAGCATCTACTACGCTTCCAGCGAAAAACTGTGTCAATCCATAACTGATTAAAAATATAGACAAAGTAAGTTGAATACTACTTTCTGGCAAACCCAATTCTGTAGCCATACTCGGCATAGAAGGCAAATAAATATCAGTGGACAAACCCGACATTGGGATGACTGCAAACGCCAAAATGGTCGCAATAAATTTATTTTTTTCTTTTAAGACACTCATTTTTAGACCAAGTTTATTTGAATAAAACAAGATGCAAAAATCCAATTATTTTACGAATAAACTGGTTCAATATTTCCGAAATAAAACATTGATAAAAACAATCTTAAAAATGTTTGTTTTTTACTTCAAATCATCAATTAAGTTTAAAATTTGGCTAAAATATTTGCCATAAAATTTCTGAAACCACCATTTTCCCACAACATACAAAGCACCCAACATTAATAAACAGAAAATCGATAAGTACAAGATAAATGAAAATCCAGTGAGATTTTTCCAACCGGGAATAAACTCAAAAATTAAAATAACCTCTGCAACTGTAAATGGAACAAAAGCAATATAATATCCCAAATAATACTGCTCATTGAGTTTAAACTGGAATTTTAAATCTTTTAAGTTTTCTAATAAATTGAAATCGACAGAGGTTAGATTTTTATACAAAAGAAAAAATTTATAATAATAAAACGCTGTAATCAGCATCATAGAAGCAACTAAAGTGATGACGTAAATTTTAAATTTAAAAAAATGAAAATCTACAAATGTTAAGAATAAAATGATAAACACAAACAAAACTATGGTTGACCAAAATTCCTTACGCATATTTTTGCGCAATTTCTCTAAAGGCAAATGCAATTCTTTTTGATTTTCTAAAGAAATTTCCGGCGTCGTATCTGGATTTTCTTGGCTCCAAATATCTTTTATATTATCTAAATCCATTTTAATTTTGGTTTAAAAGTTCTTTTAATTTTGTTTTGGCGCGGTTTAGTTTTACGCGCACATTTACTTCTGTAATTCCCATTTCTTCTGCAATTTCTTTCCCGCTAAAGTTTTCTAAATAATAGAAAATCAAGGCTTTGTCGATGTTATTTAGTTGGTTAATTGCTTGATACATTTGTTTTAAATTTTCTTCCGTTTCAAAATCATAATGCTCTGCGACAACAGAAATATTTTCATTAAAATCTGCGGAAATTGATTTTCTCTTTTTTTCTGATTTTAAAAATACAATCGCTGTATTTAATGCAATTCTATAAAGCCAGGTTGAAAAAAGACTTTCGCCACGAAATTTAGGAAAGGATTTCCACGCCTGATACGTCATTTCTTGAAACAAATCTTGCTGGTTTTCTGCATCATCCATATACATTTTAGAAATTTTAAATAAAATTCCTTTGTGCTTTTCTATTTGTGCTAAAAATTCTTGCTCAGAAGATGTGTTTTTCACAGCCATAATTCGTTAGTAGAAAATTAGAAACATTGTTACAAATTTTATTTTGGATGATTATTTTAAAACTTATTTTAAACAAAAAAACGGACTAAAAAGCCCGTTTTAAATATACTGTTTTTAATGAAAATTATTTCACATCATAGCGATCAGCATTCATCACCTTCGTCCAGGCTTTCACAAAATCTTTCACAAATTTCTCTTTATTGTCGTCTTGCGCATAAACTTCCGCGTAAGAACGAAGGATAGAATTTGAGCCGAAAACCAAATCTACTCGGGTTGCCGTCCATTTTGTTTCGCCTGTTTTTCTATCTACAATGTTGTAAAGATTGTCTGATACCGGATTCCATTTGTAATTCATATCCGTTAAATTCACGAAAAAATCATTGGTTAAAACGCCAACTTTATCGGTGAAAACGCCCTCTTTTGCGCCGCCATAATTGGTTCCTAAAACGCGCATTCCACCAATTAAAACCGTCATTTCTGGTGCCGTAAGTCCCATTAATTGGGTTCTATCTAATAATAATTCTTCCGCAGAAACGGCATAATCTTTTTTCAACCAATTTCTATAACCGTCGTGAACTGGTTCTAGATCTGCAAAAGATTCTACATCGGTCATTTCTTGCGTTGCATCACCTCTTCCGGCTAAAAATGGCACTTTTACAGAAAATCCTGCATCGTGCGCGGCTTTTTCTACGGCTGCAGTACCGCCAAGAACGATTAAATCTGCAATACTTACGTATTTAGAAAAATTATTTTTAATGTATTCTAAGGTTTTTAAAACCTTTTCTAATCTTTCTGGTTCGTTTCCTTCCCAATTTTTTTGTGGTTCTAGTCTTATTCTCGCTCCATTTGCACCTCCTCTGTAATCTGAACCTCTGTAAGTTCTTGCGCTGTCCCAAGCAGTATTTATTAATTCTGTTCTAGATAAGCCAGAATTTAAAATTTGATTTTTTAAATCTTCAATTTCATCATCAGATAAAACCGTTTCATTTTTTGGAATTGGATCTTGCCAAATTAAATCTTCTTGTGGCACATCTGCGCCCAAATATCTGCTTTTCGGTCCTAAATCTCTGTGCGTTAATTTAAACCAAGCCCGTGCAAAAGTATCCGACAAATAATCGAAATCGTTGTAGAATTTTTCAGCAATTTTTCGGTATTCTGGATCCATTTTCATTGCCATATCGGCATCTGTCATCATTGGATTTCTGCGCACATTTGGATTAAAAGCATCTATTGGTTTTTTCTCTTCGGGTAAATTAATCGGTTCCCACTGGCTTGCTCCTGCCGGACTTTTGGTTTTCTCCCATTCATAATTTAATAGTAAATCTAAATATTCATTATCCCATCTTGTAGGATTTGTCGTCCAAGCGCCTTCTAAACCAGAACTTACCGTATTTTCTGCGTTGCCTTTTCCCTGTGGATTCATCCAACCAAAACCTTGGTCTTCTATATTTGCACCTTCTGGACTTTCTCCTAAAACTTCCGCGCTTCCATTTCCGTGGGTTTTTCCGACAGTGTGACCGCCAATGGTGAGTGCCGCAGTTTCTTCGTCATTCATCGCCATTCTTTTAAAAGTTTCACGAACATCATGCGCAGTTTTAATTGGGTCTTGTACGCCATCTACACCTTCTGGATTTACATAAATTAAGCCCATCATAACCGCTGCCAAAGGATTTTCTAAATCTCTTTCCCCTGAATATCGGCTTCCTTCACTTCCTGACGGCGCGAGCCATTCTTTTTCAGAACCCCAGTAAATATCTTTTTCTGGATGCCAAATATCTTCTCTTCCACCTGCAAAACCAAAAGTTTTTAAACCCATAGATTCGTACGCTATATTTCCTGCCAGAATAATAAGATCTGCCCAAGACAATTTGTTTCCATATTTCTTTTTTATAGGCCAAAGTAAACGTCTTGCTTTATCTAAATTCACATTATCTGGCCAAGAATTAAGTGGCGCGAAGCGCTGATTTCCCGTATTGCTACCTCCTCTTCCATCTGCAATTCTGTAAGTTCCAGCAGAATGCCATGCCATTCTAATCATAAACCCGCCGTAATGTCCCCAATCTGCAGGCCACCAATCTTGGCTATCTGTCATCAAATTTTTTAAATCATTTTTTACCGCTTCTAAATCTAATTTTAAAAATTCTTCAGCGTAATTAAATTCTTCATTCAGAGGATTTGTTTTGGTGTCGTGTTGGCTCAAAATATCCAAATTTAGTGCTTTCGGCCACCAATTCATCGCAGAATCTTTGGCTTCCGTATTGGCGCCGTGCATGACTGGGCATTTCCCTTGAGTGGAAGCATGACTAGAACTTCCGCCTTGTTGGCTCTCATCAAACTGAGAATGTGGGCATTTGTTTTCTCCTGGTGTATTCATAATTAATATTTATTTTAAACAAATCTATATTTTTTTAATCCCTAAAAGTTATAAAATTAATTTAATAAATAAATTACTTTTATAGTTTTTAGCGATAATTCTAGCGAAAATCATCAACAAAATCAATAACATTACTTAAAGAATTGCTTAAAGTTAGCATAATTTATTTAATTTTGACTTCTATTAATTATGAAAAAAACGACACTATTTCTTTTACTTTTTTTAATATCTTCTTGTGCAAGCATTAAAAAATACAACGAAAATTTAGAGAAAACAATTGCGCCCGAAAAACTAAAAAAAGACATCGATTTTGCATATTTGAAACTCCAAAAACTTCATCCAAATTTGTATTGGTATATTTCTAAAGATTCTTTAGATTTTAAATTTGATTCTTTAAAATCAACAATTACAAAACCTCTGAAGCCGCTTGCGTTTTATGAAAAATTAGAACCGATTATTGCAAAAATTAAAGAAGGACATCTTCGTGTAATTCCGCCGGCAGAAAAATTTACTAAAAAAGAAATAAAAGAATTAGAGCGCCAAAAAGGACTTTTAGGCCGAATGAATTATGTTATAGACGGTGATCGAATTTTTGTAAAAGACAACGCCGACCAGTTTGAAAATATAAAAGTAGGCACAGAAATTTTAAAAATAAAAGATACCGCAGTTAAAAATTATTTAGAAAAATACAAGACATTTATCAATAGTGACGGCTATAACAAGACTTTCCAAAAATATTCTTTAGCCAGAAATTGGCCACTTTTTTTTACCATAGAAAACGGCATTTTGGATAGTGTGAAAATTGAAACTAAATATAATAATGAGCTTAAAGATTTTTACATTCACCGAGAAAAAATCACTAAAAAAGAAGAAAAAGCAAGCAAAGCCAAAAACAAAAAATTAACAAAAAGCGAAACTGGAAAGGTTAAAGATTACAATATTATCACAAAAAGTTATAATCGGGATTTGCAATTTCCTACCAAAGACAGCGCAATTGCTTACATGAAAATCAAAACATTTTCGGGCACTTTTTCTAGAAAATTTTACAAAGAAAGTTTTAAAGAAATTAAAAACGCAAAGTCTAAATATTTAATTTTAGACATTCGAGATAATCTTGGCGGTTCTCTGTATGAAATTAATAATTTGTATTCTTATTTGGTTTCAGAGAAATTTCAGTTTGTAAATGATATTGAAGTCACTTCTAGAAATGCGATGTTTCACGCCGATTATTTTAAACCTATTCCTAATCTAGCAAAACCAATCGCCGCGCTTGTTTATCCATTGTATTTTGTGGGAACTGCGCTTTCTACAAAGAAAAAAGACGGGAAATTTTATTTAAGAAACAACGGTATTTTTTCTATTAAAAAACCTAAAAAAGACGCTTTTAAAGGAAAAATTTATGTTTTAATAAATGGAAGTAGTTTTTCTGCGGCCTCCATTTTACCTTCAAAATTAAAAGGGGACAAAAGAGCAATCATTGTTGGCGAAGAAACAGGCGGTGCAAATGATGGCACAGTTGCGGGAAGATATTCAACCGAAACTTTACCCAATTCTAAATTAAAATTGCCCATTGGTTTAATGCTAATTCAGCCCCATATTAAATTCACAAATACCAAAAAAGGCGTGGTTCCAGATCATGAAATTTCACTCACAACACAGCAAGTTTTAGCGAAAAAAGATTTGGCTTTAGATTGGGTGATGGATGAAATTCGAGGTGAAAAATAGAAAGTT
The DNA here is from genome assembly GCF_900108025.1 of Halpernia humi. Taxonomy (GTDB): domain Bacteria; phylum Bacteroidota; class Bacteroidia; order Flavobacteriales; family Weeksellaceae; genus Halpernia; species Halpernia humi. The sequence continues at coordinate 275,661 of NZ_FNUS01000001.1, read as the reverse complement.
CTAAAAGTGGCAGCATTGCGCCCCGACTTGAACGGAGCTCTTTTTGTGGAGCAAAGCGGAACAAAAAAGCGGGAGTGGAAGGCGGAAATTGGCGCCCAAATCATTAAAATTTTAAAATTCAAAGATTAACCCAAAATAAGGAAGCGGCGTCAATCGGTCTTGTTGACCGGTTTGAAGTTCATAAATCTGCTGATCTTGTGGCGCATTAGGATTTAGAATTATCCCATTTCCATTGCTATCTCGCGCTAAATTTACCACTGGCAAATCGCTCGGATTTTGTGAACCATAAATATTCACAACATCCAAATAAGCCGTTATTTGCCATTTTTTGAAAATCCATTTCTTTTCTGCTCGAACATCTAATTGATGAACCAAATTTCCACGTAAAGAATTAATTTCGTAAAAGTTTTGCACCGGCGCATTAGAAATATTCCACACCGAAACCAATTGGCTTTCTTGCAAATTATACGGCGTTTCTGGCAATCCAGATTGCAGACGAAAACGCGCACTTAAATTCCAATTTCTACCAAAATATTTTCCGCCTGTGATGCTCAAAATATGCCGCGCATCCCAACTAGAAGGTAGTAAATCGCCATTGGCGTTACTAAATTTTGAGTAGCCAAAAGTGTAGGCTGCGATACCGTAATAGTTATTTAATGTGCGTTTTTGAGCCAATAATTCAAACCCATAAGTTTCACCTTTTCCTCTGGAATCTAAAGGTTCTGGCCCTACAACGCCAAAATCTCCACCCACATTTGCGAGACTAATCTGATTTCGCAAAGAAAACGGATAATTTTTATATTTTTTGTAATATGCTTCGGCTGTAAATCTTAAGTTATTTTCAGCATTATACTCTACTCCGCCCACCAAATGGGCATTTGAAATATATTTTAAAAACGGTTTATTGATAAATTCGCCGTTTTGCTTGTAACCCAAAGCCGTGTAAGTGGGCAATTGGTAATAAATACCGCTGTTAAAATTTAAGGCAAATTTTGGACTTAATTGATAATGTAAGGAAATTCTCGGCGAAATTTGTTTAAAAGGATTGTCCGTTAGCGAAGAATACGAACTTCCGTCTAATCTAACGCCCGCTGAAACGGTAAGATTTTCATTAAAAAACTTTTCAGAACCTTGCAGGTAAAAGCCAAATTGTGCTACGTTAAATTCACTTAAATAATCATCCGTTGCCGCCTGAATTTGCGTGACTGATTTTATAAAAGATTTGTTGTAATATTTGGCAAAATTCCCATTAATTCCCGCACTGATTTTCGCGTTTCCGATTCTAAAATTGCGATCGATTTTCACTCTATTTTCTATTTCTTGCGAGGTATAATCAATTAATTTATTTTCAGGAATTTCTATATTTCTGTAATATTTTGTCGCTTCATTATTCAGCATATTTCGGCTTAAAGTGAAGAGCCACGTTCCATTTTCAACCAAATGTCTGTAACCTGCGCCAACGGTATAATTCCATTGTGGCGCTTTTGGAATACGGTCTAAAATAGTGAGGTTTGATAAAGTTTCTTTTGGTTTATCATTAAATTTAAACTGATCAATTGCGCCTAAACCAATGAAATAAAGTTCGTCTCCACTCTTGTATTTTTTTGAAATTTTAAATTGAGAATCGTAATAAGAAGGTAAAAAAGGCAAACCAATCGCTTTAAATAAAATCTGTAGATTCGATTTTCTTACGCTAAATAATCCGCTCCAACTTTGGTCTTTTGATAGTGGTCCATCCGCCATAAGTTGCATATCATCTAAACCCAAAACGGCTTTGTAACCGATTTTATCTTTTCTGGCTTGCTTTAGATGAAATTCAAAAACTGAAGACAAAGCGTTACTTACATCAGACGGAAAAGCGCCACTATAAAAATCGACATCTTTAAGAAAATCGACCGTAATTATACCACGAGGTCCGCCAGAAGCGCCTTGCGTTTGAAAATGATTGATAACAGGAACTTCAATATCGTCTATGTAAAAGCGGTTTTCAGACGATGCACCACCGCGAATAAACAAATCATTCCGGAAACTCGCCGTGCTCCCAACACCGGGAAAACTGAGAATCGCTTTTGAAACATCACGATTAGATCCCGCATTTTTTTGTATTTCTTCGCTGGTAATATTTCTTAATGAAAGTGGACTTTCTGCCGTAGTTTTATAGACTTTTTTGCTGATTATGACCTCGTCAATATTTTTTGCCGCAATCGCATTTAAACCAATACTAAACGTTAAATTTTGGTTGGGAACCACATTTATTTCCGATAAAATTCCAGTTTCATAACCTTGCGCATTTATTTCCAAAGTGTAGTTTCCGGAAGGTAAATTCTGAATTGAAATTGTGCCATTGCCAGAATAAACACTATCAATTTTAGAAATTTTTGCTGTGGCGGCTAATTCCTTTTTAGAAAACTGATCAAAAACATTGATGTTTAGGCTTCCAACTTGTGAAAGTGCAAAATAAGAAACAAGAAAAAATAAAAAAGAAAACTTAACTTTCATTTGAAATACTTTTTGGGCAAAAATAATCTAAATGTTTTTAACGCAGTTGTATTTTAGTAACTAATTGTAATAAAATATTTTTAACAGAAAGACTTTTTACTTTCTACTTATTCTCCGTTAATAATTTGTAATTTTCTTCTGGATCTTGAAAGTTTTGGAGGATTTTTAAAACAAATACAATTTTTGGGGTGTCTTCATAAATTAAAGAATTATGCTTCATTTTTATATTTTTTCATCCTCATTTCTCGTTCTTTTTTAAAATCCTCATAAGAAATTATTCGCCCATTTTTTATATCATCTTCAGATCGTTTCAAAGATTCCAAAATTTCTTCTTTGGTTTCGTTTTGCCAAATTTTTGGTTCTACAAATTTTGCAATAATTAAAAGCTCTTCTGGCGTAAATCTTTTTTCCTTTAATTTTTTAAAAAAAGTTGGTTTCTTTATACCCGATTTTTCAATAATAAAAGACAATTTAAGGGGGGAATTTTTCAAAATTTGATCAATGTTATTTTGAATTTCTATGTAATTTTCTATTTCTGCTATCATTATATTATATTTTTAAGTATCATTTTTTGAGACAAATATAATCAATAATTGATACTTATATTAATATTTTATTTAGAAAATAACAAAACATCAATTTATCAATAACCTAAAAAAACATTAAAGCAAAAAAAAACTAATACCCAAAAATCTCTTCCAAAGAAAGTTCTTGAAATTCTCCAAGTTTCTGCACAGCCTTCATATCTAGGTTTTCTTTTTGGCCTATAATTGCAGTATTAAAAGGCATTGACTTTATATTTTCATTGTAAAATTTGCTTAACTCTTCTAAAGTTAATTTTTCAATTTCGGTGTAAACATCTCTTCGCAAATCGTAATCTTCACCCAATTTTTCTAATTTTAAAGCATTAAAAAAAATATTTGATCGTGTAATTCTGCCTGCTTCAATTTTTTTCAGCGCAGAATTTTTAGAGTTAATAAATTGAAAATCTACTTGCGGTAAATCTGCCATCAATTCATCCATCGCATTTACGGCGGTTTCAAGTTTATCGGGTTGCGTTCCGATGTACGCAGAAATATAATCTGGATGCTGAAGTTCTGCATTTGCAGCATAAGAAACATACGCAGAATACGCCAAACTTTTACTTTCCCTTAATTCTTGAAAAATTATAGACGATAAGCCGCTGCCAAAATATTCATTAAACACATTTATTTTGCCAAAATTCTTAATATTTACGGGATTTCCTTTTGCTATTTTGCTCATTTCTAATTGCACCATATCGTAAGAAGTGAAAAAAACTTTCCCCGAAGTTTCTGGCTCCGGAAACAATTTTGGCTCAGGAATTTCAAAAAGTTCTGGCTTTATGAAAGCTTCTGCATAACTTTTAAATTGATAAAAATCTTGCCCGTAAAAAAAAATTTGATAAGGAAAACTAAATAATTTTTTAATCTTTTTGGTTAATTCTATTACTTCAATATTTTTCAATCGCGTTTCCGAAATTACATCTCTACTTCGAGAATTTTTTCCAAATTTCGCATAATTTACTAGCGAAGACATGATTCTATTTTTATCTTTTTTCGCGACTTCTCTGCTTTCTAAAATTGTATTTACAAAGTTTAGATAGAAGTTTTGGTCGGGTTTCACGGCGCTCATCCAATGGTGTAAAAGTGCCATTCCTTTAGATATATTTTCTTCTAAACCTTTCAGGGAAATCCGCAATTCATTTTGCGTTGTTTTAAAATTATTAGAAATCCCCAATTTATAAAACTCTTGATTGAGTTCATCTGCAGAAAATCTTTCGGTTCCTAAATACTGCAAAACTTGCGTCGCCAAGCCTAATTCTTTGTCGTGGTCGCTACCAAAAGGAAAAATATAATGCAATTCTGCTAAATCATTTTCATTATTTTTCACAAAACTAATTTTCTTTTCACGAAGAACTGTAGTTTCAATTTCTTTTTTAAAATCAACAAAAACGGGTTTTATTGGTAGAGATTTTTGTTCTAAAATTTGAATTAAAAAATCAGATTTCGCATCACGATTTATTTTTATTGGCGTAATTCCCGGATTTTCAACCCGAAGCAAATCTTCATTTTCACCTTTTTCTTTATAAACAACTACATAATTATCTTTAAAAAAATGGTTCGCAAATGTTACAATTTCATCTTTTGTAATTGTTTCATATTCCTGCATTTCTTCTAATTCTTGTTGCCAAGTTCTACCTTTGATGTAAGTGTCATAAAGATTACTTGCCAAACCATCGGCGGTTTCGAGAGCTTTGAGGCGTTGTAATTTAAAATCATTAAAAATCGCTTCTAAAAGCCAATCGGCAAATTTTCCTTTTTTAATTAAATCTATTTGTTCTAAAATCAATGCAATTCCATCATCCAAAGTTTGCTCTTCTTTTGGGACGATTATTGCAGAAAAATAGCCGTAATTTTTAAAAGCTGTGGAATAAGCCTGCGAATACATCGCCTTTTGCGCTTGGTTGATGTTTAGATCTAACAATCCTGCTTCTCCGCTGTTACTCAAAATATTGGCGCAAATATCAGCAAGTTGAGATTCTCGAGAACCGTAACTTTCTGTTCGCCAAGCAATTTGCACACGCGCAACAGTTGGTGTTTTTACAATTTTTTTAGAGATTTTGGTTAAAGGTTTTTCGGTAATAATTTCTTTTTGCGGTAAATCTTTTCCTTTTAAAGTTCCAAAATATTGATCAACCAATTGGATTGTTTTCTCGAATTGAAGATCACCAACCAAAACCATTGCATAATTATTCGGTACATAAAAATCATCGAAATATTGATGAATCCTTTTCATAGAAGGGTTTTTCAAATGTTCTGCTTTCCCCAAAGTGGTTTGTTGACCGTTTGGATGCGTGGGAAAAAGCAATTCCATTAAAGCATAATTAGTAATTCTGCCGTCGTTATCTTGGGCGCGATTAAATTCTTCGTAAACAGATTCTAATTCTGTATGAAAAAGCCTTAACGTAAGTTCAGAAAAACGTTCTTTTTCAATTTGTAGCCATTTTTCGAGTTCGTTATTTGGGATATTATTTTTATAAACCGTTTCATCTAGCCAAGTGTGGGCATTTGTTCCCGTTGCGCCAAGTGAAGAAATGGCTTTGTCATATTCATTTGCAATTGCAAATTCGCTGGCTTTTTGCGAAACTTCATCAATTTTTTTATAGATTCCCTTCTTTTTTAGCGGATCTTTTTCAGCTTTATGCGCTTCATATAACTCTGAAATTTCTTCTAAATATTTTTTTTCTTCAGTCCAATTTAACGTACCCAATTTTGAAGTGCCTTTAAAAAGCATGTGTTCTAAATAATGCGACAAACCTGTGTTGTCTTTTGGGTCGTTATTGCTTCCTGTTTTTACAGCAATGTAAGTTTGGATTTTTGGGGCATCAAAATTTTGGGCTAAAAAAACTTGTAAGCCATTTTTCAGCGTGAAAACTCTAACTTTATTGGGGTCGTTTTCGAAAGTTTTATATGTAAAGCCGTTTTTATCTGTTGTAGAAATTTCGGAGAATTGAGTAGAAATCATTGAGTAGAAAAATTTATTTTGGTAGAATTTTAAATAAAATTCAGTTTTGCGAAAATACGGAAATCAATTGCAATTTTTGATAATTGTATTTCTAAAATTTTGTTCAAATTCTATTTTCCTAACAATTCATTTTCGTCTAATTTTCAAGACATAAAACTTGATTCTAATAATGCTTTAATAGTCCTTAATGGTAAAATTTTTAATATTTCTAAACCTACACTCAAAAACCTTATTTTTGCAAAAATATTTACAATGCAAAACTATCTCGAATTTTCTTTTAAAATTAAACCTCTTCAACCTTGGAGCGATATTTTGATGGCAGAACTCATTGAAATTGGTTTCGATAGTTTTACTGAAGAACATGATGGCATTTTGGCTTACGTTCAGAAAGATTTATTTAACGAAAAAGAATTAAAAAATTTAGATTTATTAAATAATCCCGACATAGAAATCTCTTACACTTCGCAAGAAATGCCCAATATCAACTGGAACGAAGAATGGGAAAAAAACTTTTCACCCATAAATATTGAAGATAAAGTTTCCATCAGAGCGGAATTTCATGAGCCGCAAAATTTGCCGACCGAAATTATCATCCAGCCAAAAATGTCTTTTGGAACGGGACATCACGCTACAACTTACTTGATGATTCAGCAAATGCTTGAAATGGATTTTGTCGGAAAATCGGTTTTGGATATGGGTTGTGGAACATCAGTTTTAGCAATTTTCGCAAAAATGAAAGGCGCTGGCGACACTTTAGCGATTGATATTGACGAATGGTCGGTAGAAAATTCTAGTGAAAATGCGGCGAGAAATAATGTAGAATTTACCGTAGAATTAGGAACGGCCGAAAATTTAGGTAAGAAAAAATTTGATATAATTTTAGCCAATATTAACCGCAATATTTTGATTTCTGACATTCCTGTTTATGTTGAAAATTTGAATGAAAATGGTCAATTATTGCTTTCTGGTTTGTGCTTTTTTGATGTAGATGATATTTTGGAAGTTTGCAAAGAGCAAAATTTAATTTTAGACAAAAAGATACAGCGCGAAGAATGGGTTTCTTTATTGCTGCATAAATAAATTTGTCTTTTTGCTTAAAAATTCGAGAAAAGAAAAAAATGAAATTTGTTTCAATTTTTGACTTTAAAACTCCATTTAAATTGAAATTTTGAAACGGTTTCGCCAGATTGGTTTTTGCCTTCTGAGTATAATTTAATTTCAACACCTTCGCTAGTTTCAATGGCAGATTTTATCGCGGCATCTATTTCTTGCCCTTGCTTGCAGGTAAATATAATTTTTCCTTTTGCTTTTTTAGTAAATTCTGCGGATTGCTCGGTGACTAACATTGAGATTTTTAGTCCAGATTTTCTAATTTTATCTGCGCACATAATTCCTGTAGAAAATTCTGCCGCCATGCCTTGCACTGCCCAAAACATTGATTTGAAAGGATTTTGATTGAACCATCCTAATTTCACATGCGTTGCACATTCTGCGTCTGATAAAGTTTTTAATCTTACGCCTGCCAAAAAAGAAATGGGAATTTTTGCTAAAAGATAAAGGTGAAATTGGAATTTGCTCATTTCCAAAAGTACTGAATAATGTTTTAAAATAAATTTAATTTACTATTGCACAAATAATAATTCTGCTTATTTGCTCACGAATTTCACAGATTTTTAGAGATTTTTTTTTATTTTTCATTTAAAAATCTTCCTCTTTCAGATTCTGAAATTAAATTTTCAAGCGGAAGTTGCGGCCTGGGTGGAAGCGGAAATCCTTTTTCTGAAGGCCAGATAAAAAATACTGCAAAAAAGAGTGGGAACGCAGTGGAACTCCTTTTTTGCAGCTATTTTTTCTGGAAAGCAGAAAAAGATTGTAGCGAACAGCCAGAATTGTCCGCCATAATTAATGAAAAAAACCACCCATAAAAATGGATGGTTTTAAAATTATTTTCAATTTTTTTATTTCGTAAATCCTTTGTCTTTAAGCAAAGGCGCAATGCTCGGATTTCTTCCGGCGAATTCTTTGTAAGCATCATTCAAATCTTTAGAATTACCAACAGAAAGGATATATTTTCTAAATCTATCGCCATTTTCGCGCGTCATTCCGCCATGTTTGGTGATGTAATCCCAAGCGTCGGATTTCAGCAAATCACTCCACATATAAGCGTAATAGCCTGCAGCGTAACCTCCGCCCCAAATGTGTGCAAAGTAAGGCGTGTGGTACCTTGGCGGCACGGCTGCTAATGTGAAACCGTATTTATTTAGAACCTCTTTTTCAAATTCTAATGCAGGTTTAAACTGCGATTCATCGGTTACGGAATGCCACGCCATATCCAAAGTAGCCGCGGAAACCAATTCTGTAGTAGAATAGCCTTCGTTGAATTTCGAGGCTTTTTTAATTTTATCTACTAAAGCCTGCGGAATCGGCTCTTTGGTTTGATATTGCAAGGCATAATTTTTTAAAACTGAGGGTTCTAAAGCAAAAAACTCATTGATTTGCGAAGGGAATTCTACAAAATCGCGCGGAACAGCAGTTCCAGAAAGTGTGGCATATTTTTGACTGGCAAACATACCGTGCAAACTGTGGCCAAACTCGTGGAACATCGTGGTAACATCATCAAAAGAAATTAGAGATGGTTTCCCAGGCGCAGGTTTTTGGAAATTAAAAACGTTCACAATCACAGGTTTTGTACCTTCCATATAAGATTGGTTTACAAAATTGAGCATCCATGCGCCACCACTTTTGTTGCTTCTGGTGAAGAAATCTAAATAGTAAATAGCGATAGATTTGCCGTCTTTGTCGAAAACTTCGTAGGCTTTTACGTATGGTTGGTAAACTGGTAAATCTGGTCTTTCTTTAAAAGTAATGCCATAAAACTGTTTTGCTGCAAAGAAAACACCTTTTTCTAAAACGGTATTAACTTCAAAATAGGGTTTTATTTCACTTTCATCTAAATCATATTTTGCTTTTCGTACTTGTTCTGCATAAAAATTCCAATCCCAAGGTTGTAGTTTAAAACCACCATTTTGAGAATCAATAAGTGCTTGAATATCTGCTGCTTCTACTTTTGCTTGTGCCACAGCGGGCGTTGCTAATTGAGATAAAAGATTTAAAGCATTTTCTGGTTTTTTAGCCATTTGATCTAAAAGATTCAGTTCTGCGTAAGATTTTTTGCCCATCAAATGTGCTTTTTTCATTCGTAATAAAGCAATTCTTTCTAGAGTGGCGCGCGTATCATTTTCATCACCTTTTTGCGCTCTGGTTACGGAGGCGTTAAATAATTTTTCGCGTGTGGCTCTTACTTTTAAATCTTGAAGCAAAGGTTGCTGAGTGGTATTTAGCAGGGTTAATTGGTATAGCCCATCGTGTCCGGCATCAGTTGCGTCTTTTTTTGCTGCAGCCAATTGATCGGCAGAAAGCCCGTCTAATTCTTTAACATCAGAAATGAGAACTGCTCCTTTTTCTCGGGCTTTTAATAATTTACTAGAAAATATGGTAGAAAGTGTAGCCAATTCGGCATTTATTTTTTTCATTTCTACTTTTTGGGCATCTGTAAGATTGGCGCCAGCGAGTTCAAAACGCTCTTTATACACTTCTAATAAACGTTTATCTTCTGGGCTTAAACCATCAGTTTTAATGGCTTTCAGTCTGTTAAAAATGGCAGAATTCAAATAAATTTTATCGCTATGTGCTGCGAAAATAGGCGCATATTCGGCTTCTATTTTTTGCAATGTTGGGTTGGTATTGGAACTTGTGAGATTATAAAAAACAATAGTAGCACGACCTAAAACTTTTCCGCTATTCTCTAAGGCTATCACTGTATTTTCGAAAGTGGGTGCAGCTTTGTTGTTGGCAATGGCATCTATTTCTGCTTCGTTCACTTTCAAACCATAATCAAAAGCAGGTTTAAAATCTGAATCTTTTATTTTATCAAATTCTGGCGCTTGGTATTGCAGCGTACTTTTTTTGTAGAATGGGTTGCTCATCATTGTTGCATCCGCTATTATTGTGGAATCTTTCATAGGTGTAGAAGCAGTCGGTTTCATTGTAGAACAGGAAATGCCAAGTCCTAAAGATGAAAGTAAAACTACTGATGTAATATTTTTCATTGTTAAGTTGTTATAATTTAAGAGGTCTAAATATACTATTTTTCCTTAAATTTATTCACTAAAAAAAATTATTATGAAAACTACTTTAATTTTACTTTCCACTTCGTTACTGCTCACTTGCTCGTGTAGTATTAAAATAAATGACAAAGATGCCGACATAAGCGACTTATTTTCTAAGTCTAAAACGATATCTGGGACGGGAGAAATTCAAAATAAAACCTTTAATTTGGATTTTGATGGTATAAAAGTTTCGAGCGGTATTCACGCTGAAGTTTTGAAATCTGATGTAGAAAAAGTTGTTGTTTCTGCGCCTTCTGATTTACTTAATGAAGTTTTGGTTGAAAAAAATGGCAATCAAATCAATATTCATTTTAAGCCAAATCTTAATATTCGAAATGCTTCTTCCGTAAAAGCGACTATTTATGCAAAGGATTTCAGTAAATTAATTGCCAGTTCTAGCGGAAATATTATTGTAAAAGACAAATTTACACAAGACAAAGTAGAAGTTGCGGCATCGAGTTCGGGAAATATAAAAGGTGATTTAGAAGCCAATGATTTCACACTTCAAGTTTCTAGTAGCGGCAACTTTTCTGGGAAAATATGGGCCGTTAATTTTAATGGCGATGTTTCATCTTCGGGAGATGCTACAGTAACGGGCTCTGCAACCAATTCTACTATAGAAGTTTCATCTTCAGGCAATTTTTATGGCAAAGATTTTTCTACTAAAACGGCAGATTTGGCCACTTCTAGTTCGGGCGATATTTACATTAAAGTTTCTGATAAATTAAACGCTTCTACAAGTTCTAGCGGAGACATTTACGTTACAAAATCGGGAAATTTACAAGTACAAAGTATTAAAGAAAGTAGTAGCGGAAAGGTTTCGGTGCGATAAGATTTCGTTTATAATCGTTTGAAATTCTCTCATTTTTAACTTTGTTAAAGTTTTATAGCGCTATAAAACTTTAACAAAGTTTTTTTATTTGAATTTAAAGACTATTTAAATCTCCTTTTTGGTGATAAAAAACTTAATGATAATCGGTAAAGTAGTAATGAGCACAATAATTAGAATGATAATTTCTAAATGCGTTTTTAGTTCAATACCAAATTGTTGGCGAAAAAGTTCATTCAAATAATGACCTGCAAAAATGAGCATAAAAGACCACAAAAACGCACCAATTACATTATCAAAGAAAAATTTCTTTTTATCCATTTTCACAATGCCTGCAACTATGGGTGTAAAAGTTCTTACGATTGGTAGAAATCTCGCCATAATAACAGCCAATCTGCCGTGTTCTTCAAAAAAATCGTGGGCTTTGAAAAGGTATTTTTTCTTAAACAGAAAAGTGTCTTTCTTTTCATACAAAATCGGCCCAGTTTTGTAACCAAAATAATAGCCGACTTCATTACCAATAATAGCGGCCAAAGAAACGCAAGTTGCCAAAATAGTAGTGTCTAAAAAATCTGAATTTGTACTACCAAATGTTTCTGCAATTATATCTTTTGCGAAAATTCCAGAGACAAAAAGCAGACTATCGCCAGGAAGAAAAAAGCCAACAAACAAACCTGTTTCAGCGAAAATAATAAATAAAACGAGCCAAAAACCGCCGTATTGTATATAAATTTCAGGATTCATTAAATCCTTCCAGCTATCAAAGTGTATCATTAAAGTTTGTTATGCAACAAAAATAGCTTTTTTAAAAACGATTGAAAAATTATTATGAATTTTTTAACAATGGTATTATTTCAAAAACTAATGTTTGACAAATTAAAAAAAATGAATTCGCCTAAATCGAGTTCTTAATAGCGAAAAAAGAAGTGTGAGAAAAATGAGACTTTGAAAAGAAGAACTACCCGTCTTTTTAGCCCCGATTGGAACGGCATCCCCGCCTTGGCGGGATATAGTGGAAAGCGGGACCAATTTTCGAAAATAAAAATTACTTTCTTGCTCCTAAAAAACATCTTCTTCATCCGAAACTGCGGTTCCGTCTGCCATAAGATAGGCTTTTAAAAAAGGGGTTATTTCGCCGTTCATAACGCCATCTACGTCGGATGTTTCGTAGCCAGACCGAACGTCTTTTACCAATTTGTAGGGCTGCATCACATAATTTCTAATTTGGCTGCCCCACTCTATTTTCATTTTATTGGCTTCAATTTCGTTGCGTGCTTTTAGTTTTTCTGCAAGTTCCATTTCGTACAAACGCGATTTTAGCAATTGCATCGCCTTTTCTTTATTTTGAAGTTGGGAGCGGCTTTCAGAGTTTTCAATAATAATTCCCGTCGGCGCGTGGCGAAGTCGAACGGCGGTTTCTACTTTGTTCACATTTTGCCCACCGGCGCCGGAACTTCGCATGGTTTCAAAGGAAATATCTGCGGAATTGATGTTGATTTCTATGGAATCGTCCACGAGCGGATAAACGTAAACAGATACAAAACTTGTGTGGCGTTTTGCGTTGCTATCGAACGGCGAAATTCTCACCAATCTGTGCACGCCGTTTTCACCTTTCAAATATCCGAAGGCAAATTCGCCGTCAATCTCGATGGTTACGGTTTTTACGCCTGCGACATCGCCTTCCTGAAAATTGAGTTCGCGCAATTTATACCCTTGTTTTTCGGCCCACATCGTGTACATCCGCATGAGCATTTGCGCCCAATCGCAAGATTCTGTTCCGCCCGCTCCGGCTGTAATTTGCAAAACAGCAGACAATTCATCGCCTTCGTTGGAAAGCATATTTTTAAACTCTAAATTTTCAATTTTTTCTAATAATTTAGGGTAATTTTTATCTAATTCTTTTTCAGAATCGGCGTCTTCTTTGGCAAATTCTACTAAAACTTGAAGGTCTTCAAAATCAGTGAAAATGCTTTCATAATCTTCTACCCATTTTTTTTTGGATCGTAGAATTCTTAAAAAAACTTCCGCTTCCTTCGGATTGTCCCAAAAATCTGGCGCCACAGTTTTTTCGTCATCATTGGCAATTTCGATTTTCTTTTTTTCTATTTGAAGGAATTTATAAAGGTCTTCAATGCGGGTTTGCAGGTCTTTTATTTGGTCGTTGTTTATCATAGCAATTGCAAAAATACTTTTTTAAAGGCATAATAAAACCACAAAAGTCATAAAAATTTTATGCCTTGTAAAGCTAAAATTAAAAATTTTTAAAGAGTAAAAAAGCCGATAATTTCTGTTTAAATCATTTCCGCAATTTGTTCGCCCAGTTTTGGTGCCAATGCAACGCCCATTCCCGAAAGTCTTACAGCGCAAAATTGCCGATTTGATATTTGTTTTACAATCGGTGATTTTTCTTTTCCAACCGCCATAATTCCAGTCCATCGGCTTGAAATTTCAAAACTTTGCTTGTGCAAAATCACTTCTGCTAAAAATTTTTCTAAATAATTTTGTAAAAATTCTGTGATTTCAAATTCTGTAGTTTCTTCCGTTTTAAAATCTAAATTTCTTGCGCCACCCAAAAGAACTATATTTCCCACATTTCGAAAATAAATATACCCTTCATCATAATGATAAGTGCCTTTAAGTTTCAAATCTTTAATAGGTTTAGTAAGTAAAATTTGACCGCGAACTGGCGTTAAATCTAAATTTTTAATTAAATCTTTTGCAAAAGCATTGGTAGCAATTACTAATTTTTCTGCTTTTATTTGAAAATTTTTAGTATTGATTTTTACTTCTTTTTCATTTTCAAAAATTTCTAAAACTGATGTTCCAAAAAGAAATTCTATTCCTAAATTTTGACATTTATGCAAAAGTTTATGCACTAATTTTCCGGGATGCAAAGAACCTTCACAAGGATTTTCAACTAAAAACGTTGTATTTTTTAAACCAAATTCTACCGTTTTTTCTTGGCATAAAAAGAAGGTTTTTTCTAAACCAGTGATGGATTTTAATTTCTCATTTACTTCAACTAATCTTTCTAAAGGTTCAGCGTTATTCAAAATTTCGTAGCCTCCAACCCTTTCAAAATCAATATCTTCTGGTTTAAAATATTTTTGAATTTTTTGTAATCCTTCAAAGCGCATTTTTACCAAATCCAAAGTTTTTTGCCAACCCATTTTATCGGCATCTGAAAGAATTTCAGTTAAACTACCGAAGCAAGCAAAACCTGCATTTCTTGTGGAAGCGCCGATTGGGACAGAATTTCTTTCAATAACTAAAATCGACTTTTCTGGAAATTTTTCTTTTAAAGAAATCGCTGTCCAAAGTCCGCTGAAACCTGCGCCAATAATAATGAAGTCTCTTTTTCGATAAAAAGTTTCAAGTTCCCAAAAACTATTCATTTTAATAATTTTATTGAATTTATTGTTCTAAATTTAAGAATTTTTAATTAAAAAATGAATAATTTCTGCACATCATGACTTTGTAACAAAATAGAATAAATTTCAACTAAATAATAAAGCAATATTTATGGAGAAAATACTTTCGGTAAAAAATCTCACTAAAAAATTCAAACGTGTTGTCGTAAATAACATTTCTTTTGACGTAGAAAAAGGCAATGTTTATGGACTTCTCGGTCCAAATGGCAGCGGAAAATCTACCACTTTTGGTATGTTGCTTTCCACAATAAATGCAACGAGCGGCGATTGGTTTTGGTTTGGCGAAAAAGGAACTTCTACGCAAACGCTGAAAAAAATAGGCGCAATTATCGAGCAACCAAATTTTTATCCTTATTTAAGTGCAGAAAAAAATTTAGAAATTGTTGCTGAAATTAAAAATGTTCCCACTTCCAGAATTGATGAAGTTTTAGAGGTTGTTGGTTTATTAGAAAGAAAAAAAGATGCGTTCAAAACTTATTCTTTAGGAATGAAACAACGCCTTGCAATCGCTTCAGCAATGCTAAATTCGCCACAAGTTTTAATTCTTGATGAACCCACGAATGGTCTCGATCCTGAAGGAATTATCCAAATTCGAGAAATTATTGCAGAAATTGCAAAAACCGGCACAACCATCATTATCGCCAGTCATCTTTTAGACGAAATTGAAAAAATTTGTAGTCACGTAATTGTCTTAAAAGATGGTGCTGCATTATATTCTGGAAGCGTAGAAGCCATGACAAACAGCAAAGGTTTCTTCGAACTAAACGCAGAAAACCCAGAAAATTTAATTAAAAATTTATCAGAATTAAATTTATTTTCTTCCATAAAAGTAAAAGATCATTTAATAATTGCGCAGATTTCAGAAGAGATTTCCGCGAAAGAATTGAACCAATTATTAGTCAAAAAAGACATTTACCTTTCGCATTTGATTAAGAAAAAAGAAAGCCTTGAAACCCAATTTTTAGAACTTGTAAAAAAATAATATGAACAGATTATTAAAGATAGAATGGCTGAAAAATTATAATTACGCCCCTTTCAAAGTATTTACAGTATTATATTTTTTAATTTTAGGCGTATTGCTTTTCATTGGTTTGGTAGATTTTAATTTATTTGGAAAAGAAATTAATTTAAAAGAACAAGGCATTTACAATTTCCCAGAAATCTGGAATTTCACAACTTGGATTGTAGGTTTACTTAAAATATTTTTGGGTTGCATCATTATATTTTCCATTTGTCAGGAATTTTCAAACAGAATGTTTAAACAAAACCTAATCGATGGTTTTAGCAGAAAAGAATTCATCATTTCGAAACTTTCTACCATTATTCTTTTTTCACTTATTTCAACGTTTTTGGTTTTTTTAATTACGCTTTATTTAGGCAAAACTTATTCTGAAAACCAAGATGCAGCCGCCGTTTTTAAAGAAGTATTTTTTATCGGGAATTATTTTCTAAAACTTTTTACCTTCTTTTCATTCTTAATGTTTCTCTCAATTTTACTTAGAAAATCCATCTTTGTTTTCCTCTCATTTTTTGTAGTTTGGTTTTTAGAAGGTATTGCAAAAGGCGCAGAAAGTTTTTTCGTGATGCGTGGTTTAAAAGGAAAAGAAGCAATGCTGGAGGTGACAAATCACACCTTTATTTCAGATTTCTTGCCCTTAAATAGTATGTCAAAATTAATAGAAGCGCCTTTTACCAGAACAAAATTGGCGCAACAAATTGGTTTGCAATATCATTTTCAATACCCAACAGAAAGTTTGGTGGCTTGTTTGGTTTGGTGTGTAATTTTTATTGGAGGTTCTTATTTTATTTTAAAAAAGAGAGATTGGTAATTTATTTTAAATTTATATTTCATAAATCCGTAAAGTTATTTTGCGGATTTTTTTTCGGGCAGCATTTCCGCCTTCCGTTCCCAAAACGAGGAACGAGTTTCGATGATTCAAATAAAACAATATAAATAGAATCAATCTTTTTGCTTCGAAATAGGTTTTATAAAAAAAATTTTGCGCTAGCAAAAAGGATTTCCACTCAAGTCGGGCTGCAAAGTTTCGCAATTTTCACAGAGATTTAATAAAAATAAAAAACATTTCATTAACTTTAATTTTCGGGAATGTGGTCAAAATAGTGTTTGTCATTCCGTAGGAATCTAAACGCCTAGATTCCTACGGAATGACAAAAATTAGTTAAATTTATCTTACTTATTAAAACAATATTTCTATATCATTTTCGGCTATTTAATTTTACTAAATATTTCCATTTTAAGTTTGATAAAAAGACAAATTTAACCTTGTCAAGGTTTAAAACCTTGACAAGGATTATTCCCTCAAATTGCTAAAATTCCCGACTTTTTACACTCAAAATTTTCTTAAATTTGCAAACGAAAAATGATAGCCAAAAACTAACAACTGTCAACCAACAACAGACAACCAAATGACTTCACAAGAAATTCGCCAGCAATTTTTAGATTATTTTAAAAGCAAACAGCACCAAATTGTGCCTTCCGCGCCGATTGTTTTAAAAGATGATCCTACTTTGATGTTTTCCAATTCTGGAATGACGCAGTTTAAAGATTATTTTTTAGGCTACAAAACGCCAAGTTCGCCCAGAATTGCAGATACTCAAAAATGTTTGCGTGTTTCCGGGAAACACAATGATTTGGATGATGTTGGTCGCGACACGTATCACCACACGATGTTCGAAATGCTTGGAAACTGGTCTTTCGGCGACTATTTTAAAAAAGAAGCCATTGATTTTGCTTGGGAATTATTAACCGAAGTTTATAAAATTCCAAAAGAAAATCTTTATGTAACGATTTTTAAAGGCGATAAAAAAGAAAATTTAGAAAGAGACAACGAAGCCTTTGATTACTGGAAAAAACACATTTCCGAAGACCGAATTATCAACGGAAATAAAAAAGATAATTTCTGGGAAATGGGAGAATCCGGACCTTGCGGACCTTGTTCGGAAATACACATTGATTTAAGAACAGCCGAAGAAAAAGCAAAAATTTCAGGCTTGGATCTGGTTAATAACGATCATCCGCAAGTGGTAGAAGTCTGGAACTTGGTTTTCATGGAATTTAACCGAAAAGCCGACGGAAGTTTAGAAAAATTACCCAACAAACATGTTGATACAGGAATGGGTTTTGAGCGTCTTTGTATGGCTTTACAGGGAAAATCTTCCAATTATGACACCGATGTTTTCACGCCTTTAATTGCAAAAGTGGAAGCAATTTCGGGAGTAAAATACACAGGAATTTTAGAAAATGAAAAAGACATCGCGATCCGCGTTTTGGTAGATCATATTCGTGCGGTTTCTTTTGCCATTGCAGATGGACAATTGCCTTCAAATACAGGTGCAGGTTACGTAATTCGTCGAATTTTAAGACGTGCGATTTCCTATTCTTACCGTTTTTTAAATATGAAAGAAGCCTTTCTTTTTGAATTGGTTGCCGTTTTAAAAAATGAAATGGGCGACTTTTTTCCTGAATTAATTAAACAGGAAAAATTAATCACAGAAGTGATTAAAGAAGAAGAAAATTCTTTCTTAAAAACCATTGAAACAGGTTTAGTTCGTTTGGATTTTATTATCACGGAAACTTTAAATAAAAACGAAAAAATTCTACCAGGAAATCAGGTTTTTGAATTGTATGATACTTTCGGTTTTCCCGCAGATTTGTCCAGAATTATCGCCGAAGAAAAAGGTTTAAGCATCGATGAAAAAGCATTTGACGAAGAAATGCTAAAACAAAAAACACGTTCTAAAAAATCTTCCGCACAAAAAGTTTACGACTGGGAAATTTTAAATGAAACGCCACAAGAATTTGTTGGTTATGATGAAAATGAAACGGAAACTTCCATCAATAGATTTAGAAAAATTGAAAATAAAGACGGTGAATTTTATCAAATAGTTTTACAAAAAACGCCTTTTTACGCAGAAGGTGGCGGACAAATTGGCGATAAAGGTTTTCTATCAAATGACGATGAAAACATTGAAATTCTCGAAACAAAAAAAGAAAGCAATCTTAATATTTCTTTAATTAAAAATTTACCAAAAAATCCAAATGGAAAATTTTTAGCCAAAATAAATAATGAGGACAGACAAAATTCTGAAGCCAATCATTCTGCGACACATCTTTTGCATGAAGCCTTGCGCGATGTTTTAGGAACACACGTGGAACAAAAAGGTTCATTTGTAGGTCCAAATTATTTACGTTTTGACTTCTCACATTTTGGGAAAATCAGCGAAGAAGATCTGGCTTTGGTAGAAAATAAAGTCAACCAAAAAATTAAAGAAAATATCGCTTTGCAAGAATTTAGAAATATTCCTATTTCTGAAGCGATGGAAAAAGGCGCGATGGCGCTTTTCGGCGAAAAATATGGCGATAATGTGAGAATGATTCAGTTCGGTTCGTCTAAAGAACTTTGTGGCGGAACGCACGTAGATTTTACCGGCGAAATCGGTCATTTTAAAATTCAGCAGGAAACTTCTGCAGCGGCGGGAATCAGAAGAATTGAAGCGATTTCTGGTGATAAAAGTGCGGAATATTTCAAAAATTTAGAACAGGAAATTAAAGAATTATCGGAACTTTTAAAATCGAAGGATTTAAAAAAATCGGTTGAAAAATTACTGGAAGAAAACTCACATTTGAAATCAGAAATTGATTCTCTAAATAAAGAAAAAGCAAATAACGAAGTTTCTGACTGGAAAAATAGTTTTGTTGAAAAAGACGGAAAAATGCTTTTAGTGAAAAAAACTTCGCTGGATGCAGGTTCTGTAAAAGATTTAGTGTTTCAATTGAAGAAAGAAATTCCAAATTCTATCACCATAATTTTATCTGATGCAAACGAAAAGCCGATGATTACCGTTGGCGTTTCTGCAGATTTAGAGGGAAAATTTCAAGCGGGAAATATCATTAAAGACTTAGCCAAAGAAATACAAGGTGGCGGCGGCGGAAATCCGGGTTTTGCGACAGCTGGCGGGAAAAATCTGGCAGGTTTAGAAAATGCTTATCAAAAAGCATTAAATATTTAAAAATTGAAATAAAATAAAAATAAAGAAGGGTGCAATAATTGTTACCCTTTTTTCTTTTGTTGAAATACTAACGAAATATCAATTATTAGTATAAATTTGTTTAAAATATTTTATGAAAAATTTCTCTATAGTTCTTTTCCTATTTTTATTTAGCCTCGGTTTCTCACAATCTCAATTAGAAGTTTTAAGCGCAAGCGATAGAGCGCCTATATCAAATGCAAAAGTCTCTTGTAATAATAAAATTTTAGGGTTTACAAATACAAATGGAATTATTAATTTTAATTCAAAATGTAAAAAAGTAAATGTTTCAGCCGTTGGATTTTATGACAATGAAGTGCTTGTAGATAAAAAAATGGACTTGCTTTTAACGAAAGTAGATGCCAATGTAAAGGATATCGAAGCTGTGGTTTTAACAGATAAAAGTGACCCGCGGGCTTTGAAAATTTTAGATGAAGTGAATGCAAGATACAAGCAAAATTCGCCGGAAAGTTTAGATTCTTACAGTTACCGTTCTTACGACAAAATCTCTTTAGATATAGACAAAGACAGCCTTTCCACATATAGAAATTTCGTCACTAAAAGATCCGACTCTTTAAAAAATTTGCCTGAAAATAATTTATCAAAAAAGAAAAAGAAAGATTCTTTGGATAATAGTCAGTTTGTAAATTTAATAAAAGATAGTAAATTTTTCCTGTGGGAGCGCGTGCAAGAACATCTTTACTCCCAAAAATATGGCGAAAAAATCAATGTTTTGGATAATCGGGTTTCAGGACTAAACGATCCCATTTACGAATTGATGACTTTGCGATCGAATAGACTAAAAATTCCCAAAGAAATTAGAAAAGAAAACAGAGATTTATACCGTTTTTTTCTTACAGATTCTATAGAAATTGACGGACGTGAAAACTACGTAATCCGCTTTCGGCAAATCAATTTTAAAGAAGCCAAAATGAAGCGAAAATACAACGGCTATCTCTACGTGGACAAAGCTTCTTATGCACTAAAAAAAATAGAGAGCAACAGCAAAATAAAAAGCGATGGCAGCATAACATCTACTTGGATTCCCTTTGATAACAAATGGTTTTTAAAAAAAGAAAGTCTAAAATTAAAAGCCGGAAATATTGCGTTTAAAGAAAATAGCGAGAAAAATGAAAGTGATAAAAAAGAGAAAAAATTTGGAAATTACATCTATGTGAATTCAGATTATTTCGATTTTAAAACGCCCATAGAAGTAAAAGCAAAAGAATTTACCGGTTACACCATGGCGGTTGAAAAAGCAGATGGAACTTCTCTTTCAAAATACCGAACGGAACCCCTCACAAAAAGAGAAAAAGAAACTTATGTAAAAATTGATAGCGTTGGTAAAAAATATAATATCGACCAAAAAGTAGGAGTTTTCACAAATTTGTTGAAAGGCAAATTGCGCCTTGGAAAAATTGATATAGACGCGGCAAAAGTGATTGGCTACAACCAATATGAAGGTTTACGACTAGGTTTAGGCGTGAAATTAAATGAAAAATTTAACCCTTATATTTCGCCCGATGGCTACGCAGCATTTGGTTTTAAAGACCAAACTTGGAAGTACGGTCTCGGCGTTGATATCAAAACCACACTTAAAAAAAATTCCTTTTTCCGCGCAGAATATCACAATGATGTGCAAAATGCAGGAAAATTTAACGAAAACCAATGGAATTTTAAAATGAAACTCATGAATGCTGGTGTGAACCTTCATAACGACAATTACTACCATTTCGAAGGCTTCAAAGTTGCTTATGAAAACGATATTAGCAACGGAATCACCTTAAATGTCTCTGCAAAAAAAGACAAAGAAGAAGCAAAATTTCCTTATAGTTTTAGAAATTTAGGTAATAAATTCGATAATTTCAGCACTATGATTACGCTAAAATTTTCAACCAACTCTAAAAATATAATGACGCCTTCTGGAAAATATACTTATGAGCAAAATTACCCAGAACTCTATCTAAATTATGAGCAAAGTTTCAAAACTTTTGGTGGCGATCTGCAATATAGCCGCTTTGATGCACTTTTTATTGATACTTTTAAATCAAATTTAGGCGTGACTGGCGTGCGATTATTCGGTGGCATGTCTTCTAGCGACGCACCAATTTGGCATCAATTTCAAATGAACGGCCTTGGCCCAAAAGAAATTACCGGTCTTTTTTCTCATTTTAATTTAACCTCTTATCTCGGTTTTGCTACGATGGAAGGTGGCAAATATTATAGCAATAAATTTCTAGGCTACTATTTTACACATAGAATTCCTTGGTATTTTAAAAGTTTTGGCAAAAATATTTCTAGTTTTGATGTTGTTTACAGAGGCACGATTGGCAATATGAACAATCCGGAATACCATCAATTCAATTTTAAACCATTAGATCATCTCTACCAAGAAGTTGGTTTAGAATGGAATAATTTCTTCGCCACACAGTTTAATTTGGGGCTTTTTTACCGGATTGGCTATTATCAAACTTCTGTTTTTAATGAAAATTTTGCTATTCAGTTAAAATTAAAAGCGCTGGGCTTTTAGAAAAAATATATTTTAACAAATTAATGTTTAATACTTCAAAAAAAATTAATATAAACTTTGCAAAAAAAAATCTACTTAATCAGCGGGCTTGGTGCAGATGAAAGAATGTTTCAGCGGCTTAATTTTTATAATTTTGAACCTGTTTATTTGCAATGGATTTCGCCTAAAAAAAATGAAAGCATTTCCAATTACGCATCTCGTTTAAAATCTCAAATTACAGAAGAAAAGCCTATAATTATTGGTTTATCACTCGGTGGAATGATGGCTATAGAAATTTCAAAGCAGATAAAAACTGAAAAATTAGTTCTTATTTCTTCCATTAAAACTAAAGAAGAATTGCCCATTTTATATAGAATTGCCGGATTTTTAAAATTAAATAAATTAGTGCCGCGCCAATTTTTCAAAAAACCAAATCCTTTCTTTTATTGGCTTTTTGGTGCAAAAACAATTGAAGATAAACTTTTGCTAAAAGAGGTTCTAAAAGCTGCTGATTTAGATTTTACAGTTTGGGCAATTAACGAAATTGTGAACTGGAACAACACATTTATTCCTGAAAACTTACACAGAATCCACGGAAACAACGATCATCTTTTGCCAATTAAAGTTTCGACACCTCATTTTAAAATTGAAAATGGAAGTCATTTGATGGTTTTCAATAAAGCCGAAGAAGTTTCATTTGCTTTAAAATCTATTTTAAATTAATTTCGCAGAAATCTTACTTAATGAAAAAAATCGAAATAAAAGCCAAGCCGTTTTTTGAATTAATTAAACTAAAAGGGCAATCTATGTGGGAAATTTTCGCACAAATGATTGATGGAGAAGAAAAAGAATTGCTCTTCTTAGATGAAGAAAATAATGTGCTTTTTCATTTTATTTTACCTAAAACTTTGGAAGCATTAAAAGAAATCCAAAAAGAATTTACCAAAGAATATGCGGAAAAAATCGCTGGATTTGTATGATTTTGTAAAAATATTTAATCTCTCTGATTGAGCAGATTTTGCAGATTCTTGAGCATTAAAAATCTACGTCATTTGCTAAATCTGCGAGAGATTTTAATCAATTAAAAAAATCCTGAATCGTTTTTCTCGCTTCTCCCACATCATGAACACGCAAAATTTTCGCACCATTTTGCAAGCATTTTAAATGCAATTTTTGCGTTTCTTCATTAATTTCTAAAGGCGATTTATTTAAAGATTTATAAATAAAAGATTTCCTAGAAATACCAATTAATAAAGGATTTTTACCAAAATTCAAATAGTTTAATTCTTCAATTAATTGAAATTGCTGCTCGATTGTTTTTCCAAAACCAAAACCGGGATCCAATATATAATCGAAAATGCCGTGAGATTGAAGTTCTAAAATTTTCTCTGAAAAGAAATAATTTAAAGTCAAAACCAAATCTTGATGCTCGATTTTTTGATGCATTTTAGAATATTCTGCATGATTGTGCATTAAAACATAAGGCAATTTTAATTTCCCAACCGTTTCTAAAAGTTGGGCATCAAATTGTCCGGCAGAAATATCATTAACCAAATCAATCCCTTCATTAAAACCAAATTCTACAACTTCTGCGTAAAAAGTATCGAGCGAAATTAAAGTGTTCGGAAATTCTTTTTTAATTAATGAAATGATGTTTCCGAGCCTTTCAATTTCAATTTCAGCAGTTAAAAATTCTGCATTTGGCCTTGTAGATTGCGCTCCAATATCAATAAAATTTGCGCCTTCGGAAATCATTTTTTCAACTTGCAACAAAGCAGATTTTTCATTAAAAAATTGGCCGCCATCAGAAAAAGAATCTGGTGTAAGATTTAAAATTCCCATTAATTTTGGTTCATCTAAATTTATCAATTTTCCGTTGTAATTGATGGAATGAAAGGTATTTTGCATTTCTGAAATCATATTGCTAATTTAGGATTTAGGTTTCAATAATGCTGCTGCATTTTCATCTAAAAACCAAAACAATTTTCCATCTTTTGGAGCAATTAATTTCGCGGGATATTTTTCTACTTCGTTATTTTTTTCCGCTAAAATATGATGCACCGCTTCTGATTTATTATCACCAAAAACCAAAAACGCAATATTTTCGGCTTGGTTTATAAGCGGCGCAGTCATCGTAATTCTGTAAGCGTTTACTTCTTCCACATAAACCGATTTTACCGTAGATTCCCTTGCATTTAAGACAGAAGTAAATGGAAAAAGTGAGGCTGTGTGGGAATTATCGCCTAAACCCAAGAGCACAAAATCAAATTTTATTTCATTTCCATTAAAATGATTTTCAATGTTTTTTGCATAAATTTCCGCGGATTCTTCAGGTGATTTTGTAGTATCGAGGGCAAAAATATTTGAGTTTGGAATTTTTAAAGGCTCAAATAAACTTTCGTTTGCCATCAAAGAATTTCTTTGCGAATTTTCGGCGGGTACAAAACGCTCATCGCCAAAGAAAAAATAGGTTTTTTGCCATTCTATTTTATCTTTAAATTTATCCGAAGCCAATAATTCGTACAATTTTCTTGGCGAACTTCCACCCGAAAGCACAAAATTAAATTGTCCGTTTTTTGCGATTGCTTCTTTTGAAATTATGACAATTAGTTTTGCAAGCGCATTAATTAAAGCCTCAATTTCATTAAAAATTTCTATTTTCATCTTTAATTTTCTTTAGTTTTATCTGGTAAATTAAACCAATGAAAACCATCATTTTCTATTAATTTTTTTGCGCATTCTGGTCCCCAAGAACCGGCCTCATAATTCGGAAAATCGGCTGTTTTATCTTTCTCCCAATCATCTAAAACCGGCATAATCATTTCCCAAGCGGCCTCCACTTGATCGGCGCGCATAAAAAGTGTTTGGTCTCCTATAATTGCATCTAAAAGTAAAGTTTCATAGGCTTCTGGCGAATCAGATTTTTTACTTCCCATATAATCAAAAACCACATCTACAGTGTTTAAAGTCATTTCCAAACCTGGAACTTTGCTTTCTAACTGAAAGCGAATGGCCATATCTGGCTGAATGCTAATTACCAAACGATTTTGTTTTGGAACGCCAGATTCTTCGCTCACAAATATATTGTGCGGCACTTCTTTGAACTGAATAGTAATTATAGATGAAGATTTCGCCAGTCTTTTGCCTGTTCTTAAATAAAATGGAACGCCTTGCCATCGCCAATTATCCACAAAAAGTTTCATAGCAGCAAAAGTTTCGGTGTTTGATTTGGGATTTACATTTTTTTCTTCTCGATAAGCAAGAACATTTTCATTATCTATTTTTCCTGCGGCATATTGCCCACGAACAGCAATTTCATTAATTTTTTCAGGATTAATTTTTCGCATTGCTTTTAAAACATCCACTCGCCGATCGCGAACCTCATCTGCATTTAGATTTGTAGGCGGTTCCATAGCAATAATGCAAAGCAACTGTGTTAAATGATTTTGAATCATATCCCTTAAAATCCCTGCGTTATCAAAATAATCGCCGCGCGTTCCTACACCTAAATCTTCGGTTACAGAAATCTGAACATGTTCAATATGATTTCTATTCCAAAGCGGTTCCATTATCGCATTTGCAAAACGAAATGCCATTACATTTTGCACAACTTCCTTGCCGAGATAATGATCAATTCTATAAATTTGATTCTCATCAAAAATAGTAAGCAATTTTTCATTCAAGTCCATTGCAGATTTTAAATCACGACCAAAAGGCTTTTCAATCACAATCCGCGCATTTTTCTTACTATTTCCTAAGCTGCTTTTATTGATATTTTCTGCAATGGTGCAAAAAAATTGTGGTGCAACTGCGCAGTAATAAATAATGTTGGCTTCTTTTCCCCAAGCATTTTGCAATTTTGCAATTTTTATCTGAAATTCTTCATATTCTGCGGCATCTTTAATATTTGCAATTTGATAAGAAATGTTAGAAACAAATTGTTTCCAAACTATGTCTTTTACTTTTCCGCGGCGAGAAAATGCATTGGCAGCATCGTGCAAAATATTTTGATATTGCTTATCTGTAAACTCAGTTCTTCCCGTGCCAATAATCGCAAAATCTTTCGGTAACTGATTGTCTATGTATAAATTATACAGCGCTGGTAAAATTTTTCTTTTGCATAAATCGCCAGTTCCACCGAAAATAATAAAAATGGTTGGCTTAGAATTTTTGTCATTTATTTTTAGCATTTGAATTGATTTAAAATTAAATATTTAAGAAATTTTGAACTATTTCTAGTTTTAATCTTCCCATTCTGTATGAAAAACACCCTCTTTCCCTATCAATTCATAAGTATGCGAACCGAAAAAATCACGTTGCGCCTGAATGAGATTTGCAGGCATAGTTTCATTTCTAAAATTATCGAAATAGCCCATGGAAGCGTAAAATGCCGGAATTGCAATTCCTTTTAAGGCTGCTTCTGAAATTACTTTTCTAATGCTAGATACACTTTTTGAAATATTTTCTTGAATATTTTTATCTAAAAATAAATGCTTTAATTCTGGATTTTTCTCATAAGCCGCAAAAATATCTTCTAAAAATGCTGAACGAATAATGCATCCGCCTCGCCAGATTTTTGCGATTGTATCTAAACTTAATCCATATTTATACTCTAAATTTGCCGCAAAAAGCAAATGCATTCCTTGCGCATACGCTGAAACCATCGCAAAATAAAAGGCATTTTCTAATTGATCGGTGTTTATTTCAAGTTTTCTTGAATTATTTTCATCTAGAGAATTAGGATAAATTTCTGCGGCTTTGGTTCGTAAATCTTTGTATTTTGAAAGGTCGCGCATGGAAACGGCAACATCAATAATTGGGATTGGTAGCGCCAAATCCATTGCTGCTTGCGACGTCCATTTCCCTGTTCCTTTGGCTTTTGCTTCGTCTTTAATGTCATTTAGCAAAAGATGATTTTCGCCCGGTTTTTTAAAAGCAAAAATATCGCGCGTAATTTCCATTAAATAAGATTGCAATCTACCGTCATTCCATTTCTTAAAAACGTCGTAGATTTCGGCGTCAGAAAGTTGCAATCCTCTTTTCAAAATTTCATAAGTTTCTGATATTAATTGCATAATTGCATACTCAATACCGTTGTGAACCATTTTCACAAAATGGCCAGCAGAACGTTCTCCCATGTAAGCAACAGTCGGTTCTCCATCTACGTGCGCGGCAATTTTTTTAAGAATTGGCGCAACAACTTCGTAGGCTTGTTTATCTCCTCCGGGCATCATACTCGGCCCTCTTCTTGCGCCTTCTTCGCCGCCAGAAACGCCCATTCCAATAAAATGATATCCTTTTTTTTCTAAATCTACGAAGCGACGTTCCGTGTCTGTAAAATGTGAATTTCCACCGTCTATAATAATATCGCCTTTGTCTAAAACTTCAAGTAATTCATTAATTACAGAATCTACAATTTTCCCTGCAGGAACTAGGAGCATTACAGTTTTTGGCGATTTTAGGCTACTTGTAAACTCTTTTAAATCTGAAAATCCGTGGATATTTTCTTGGTTTAATTGGTTCAAATTTTCCACTTTTGCTTTGTCTAAATCGTAACCCGCGGAACGATAGCCGTGATCGGAGATATTTTGTAAAAGGTTGGAACCCATTGTTCCGAGGCCAATCATTCCGAAATCGTATTGTATATTTTCCATTTTATTCTTTTAATGTTAGTTTTTCTAAAATATTTTTCGTGGTTTGAAATTTTTCGTGTAAAATCGCATTCATTCCTAATTTTTTTGCTGCATTTACGAGCATTGGGCGATCATCAAAATAAATGCTTTCTTCTGGTTTTACTTGTGCAATTTCCAAGGCTTTTTGAAATATTCTGGGATCAGGTTTTCTCATTCCCAAGTTGCAGGAAGAGAAAAATCCATCAAAAATTTCATGTAAACCAAAGGTTTTTATTCGGTAATTATTTAGTTCTTTACTTTCATTATTGATGGCAAAAACTGGCAAATTAATTTGCTTTTTAAACGATTTTAGCCAAGTTAACATTTCTGCTTGCTCTTCAGATTGTGCGAACATAAATTCTTTGAAATCAAATTTAGTGAAATTTCTTGGGCAATAAAAGACCACTGTTTCTAAATATTCATCCAAAGAAATGCTTCCGATTTCAAAAACATTGTATATGAAGTTGTGCAAATTATTCATTTCTTCATAATCAAAATCAAAATATTTTGCGGCTTTTTGTCGCCTCACATGATCCCATCCATTGGAAAGCAAAATGCCACCAACATCCATAAAAACAACTTTTATTTTTGAAACGTCTAAATCTGTCATTATTTTTTAATTTGATTTTCAATGCTTTTCAATAATTTTTCATAAGCATCATTAAATTTTCCAATTCCTTCGTCTTCTAATTTTTGCGTGATTTCATCTATATTTATTCCCAACTTTTTTAGATCTTCCATCACTTTATTGGCTTCAGAAATTCCTTGCGTTAAAGTATCAGCAACTTTCCCGTGATCGCGAAAAGCATCTATTGTTTCCATCGGAAGCGTATTCACAGTATCTTTACCGATTAAATTTTCTACATAAATCACGTCACTAAAATCGGGATTTTTCGCGCTCGTACTTGCCCAAAGCACTCTTTGCTTTTGCGCGCCATTTTCTATTAATTTTTTAAAACGATCACTTGCAATCATTTCCAAATAAATTTGATAGGCCTTTTTAGCAGAGGAAATGGCGACTTTTCCCACCAATTGATTTGCATTTTTTTCTTTTAAAATCGGATCGACCAAGACATCAATTCGGCTTAAGAAAAAACTGGCTACTGAAGCCACATTTTCAATTGATTTTCCTGCTTCTAAACGGTCTTCCAAACCACTCATAAAGGCTTCGGTAATTTCACGATAACGTGGCAAACCAAAAAGTAAAGTGACATTTATATTTATTCCTTCGCTCAAACATTTTCGAATGGCGGGCAAACCTTCCTTGGTTCCTGGGATTTTTATCATCACATTTTCGCGATTCACTCTTTTCCATAAATTGCGCGCTTGCTGAATTGTTCCTTCCGTATCGCGCGCTAAAAGTGGCGACACTTCTAAACTCACAAAACCATCGCCACCATTGGTTTTATCGAAAACGGGCTTAAAAATATCAGCCGCTCGTTGAATATCTGCAATGGCTAAATTGAAGAAAATTTCAGCATTATCGTTCTCGTTTTTTGAATTTTCGGCGATGTCTTTATCGTAATCCGAACTTCCTGTGATGGCTTTTTCAAAAATAGAAGGGTTTGAAGTTAGACCACGTAAATCGTCTTCCTCGATAAGTTTTTTCAATTTGCCAGAATTCATTATTTCTCTGTCTAGAAGGTCTAGCCAAATGCTTTGGCCGTGTTCTCGTATTTTATTTAATGGGTTCATTTTTTTTAATTTTAATTAATGATAATATTATATGATAAATGATGAAGGCGTTACTATTTTTCGATATCCTGAATTTTTTTCAAACGTCGCAAATGCCTTTCTGCGCCGATGAATTCTGCTTTTAAAAATGCCAAAATATATTCTTCCGCACTTGCAAAACCGGTAATTCTTCCACCGAGGCAAATCAAATTCATATCATCATCTTCCACACCTTGATGCGCAGAAAAATAATCATTAATAAGAGCGGCGCGAACGCCAGGAATTTTATTTGCTGCAATACAAGCACCTACTCCGCTGCCACAAATTGCAATTCCACGAAAAACTTCCGCATTAGAAACGGCTTTTGCTAAAGGAATAACGAAATCTGGGAAATCGTCTGTGTTATCTAAAGAAAATGCACCAAAATCAATGATATCATAATTGTTTCTAATTAAAAAAGAAACGATTTTTTCCTTTAATTCAAATCCACCATGATCTGAGCAGATCCCTATTTTTTTCTTTGATTTTATCTGCATAAAAATTATTTTTTTTGATGTAATGCTTTGGCTTTTTCAATGACATTTTCTACCGTAAAGCCATATTCTTTCATCACTTCATCGCCTGGTGCAGATTCTCCGAATTGGCTTATTCCAATGCTAAAACCTTCATCGCTTACATATTTCAACCAACCAATTGTGGAGCCCGCTTCAACGGATAATCTTTTTCTTATGTTTTTTGGAAATATTTTTTCTTTGTAATCTGAACTTTGTTTTTCGAATAATTCCCAAGATGGAAAACTAACGACTCGCGCTTTGATTCCTTCTAATTGTAATTTTTCTTGGG
The DNA here is from genome assembly GCF_900108025.1 of Halpernia humi. Classification (GTDB taxonomy): domain Bacteria; phylum Bacteroidota; class Bacteroidia; order Flavobacteriales; family Weeksellaceae; genus Halpernia; species Halpernia humi. Next base: position 245,440 of record NZ_FNUS01000001.1, on the reverse strand, counting down.
CTGCTAAAATCAATTGAACTTCAGAGCCTGTTGCTATTAAAATAATTTCTGGAGTTCCCTCACAGTCTGATAAAATGTATGCACCTTTTTCTAATTCTTTGGCTTTTGTATATTTATTTTGATCTAAAACTGGAATTCCTTGTCGGGTTAAAATAATGCAAACGGGACCATCTTTTTTTTCAATTGCAACTTTCCAGGCTTGAGTTGTTTCATTCGCATCGGCAGGACGAATGACCGTCATATTCGGCACAGAACGCAGCCCAATTAATTGTTCCACAGGCTGATGTGTTGTTCCATCTTCGCCCAAAGCAATACTATCGTGCGTGAAAACCATAATTGGACGAATTTTCATAATCGCTGCCAATCGCAATGGTGGCCGCATATAATCTGAAAAAATTAAAAAAGTAGCACCATAAGGAATTAAAAATTTGCTTAAAGCCATTCCATTCAAAACTGCGCCCATTGCGTGTTCGCGAATTCCGAAATGAAAATTTCTGCCGTCCCAATTTTTTGGTGAAAAAGATTCATAATCATTAAGATTAGTATCTGTGGAAGGTGCCAAATCTGCTGAACCGCCAATTAATTGAGGCAAAAATTCTGCAATAGTATTTAAGGTTTTGCCCGAAGCTTTGCGCGTCGCCATTTTTTCACCTGCTTGAAAAACGGGTAACTTTTTCTCCCAATCTTTCGGCATTTTTCCATCGCGAATCGTTTCATATTCTTCGGCAAGTTTGGGATGTCTTTCTTTGTATTTTTTGTAAAGTTCGTTCCACTCGGCTTCTTTTTTTGCGCCAATTTTCCCTACATTTCTATAAAAATCTAAAACTTCATCTGGAACTACGAAACTTTTATCCGGATCAAATCCAAAATTTTCTTTTACCAATCGAACTTCTTCTTCGCCCAAAGGCGAGCCATGTGCAGCAGAAGTATTTTGTTTGTTTGGGCTTCCGTAGCCAATTTGTGTTCTTACTTTAATTAAGGAAGGACGATTTGTTTCATTTTTTGCATTTTTAATGGCTTCCGAAATGGCTTCTAAATCAGTACCATCAGACACGGTTTGAACTTGCCATCCATAAGATTCGAAACGTTTGCCCACATCTTCATTAAAGCTTATATCGGTATTTCCTTCAATTGTAATGTGGTTGTCATCATATAAATAAATCAGATTTCCCAATTTTAAATGACCTGCAAATGACGCGGCTTCTGCGGAAACGCCTTCCATTAAATCGCCATCACTGCAAATAGCATAGACGTAAGAATTAAAAATTTCAAAATCTGGCTGATTATAACGTGCCGCCATATATTTTTCTGCAATTGCAACGCCTACTCCATTGGCAAAACCTTGACCAAGGGGTCCTGTTGTAACTTCAATTCCTGGCATTAATCCATATTCGGGATGACCTGCTGCAATACCGTGCAGTTGTCGAAAATATTTTAAATCACCCATCGAGACATTGTAGCCTGTAAGGTGCAAAAAACTGTATTGCAACATGCAAGCGTGGCCGCAAGATAAAATAAAACGATCCCGGTTCGCCCATTCCGGATTTTGTGGATTATAATTCATTACTTCCGCCCACAAAACGTGGCCAATTGGCGCTAAACCCATCGGGGTTCCAGGATGTCCGGAATTTGCTTTTTGAACGGCATCTGCGGCTAAAATTCTGACAGTATCAATTCCTTTTTGAATTAGATTATTAGTTTTCATAGTGTAAAATTTTCTTAAGTTTCTTCTTTAAAGGAGTTTTTAATTTTTTGAGTAAAAATTAAATTATAAGATTTAAGAAGGATTGAAGAAAATCTTACGAAAAAAACCGATGCAAAATTAATTCCATAGTAAGTATTTTAACTTAAAATTAATACTTTTTGAAATCAATTAAGACCGTTTCAATTCATAATCAAATCCCAATTTTCACTATATTTGAGGCGTTAAGATTTAATATGCACAATACAAAATTTCAATTTTCGGAGATATTGCTGCAATGCAAAGCATTGTTTGAAAAAAAACTTTCCGATTACGGCGCAGCGTGGCGCGTTTTGCGACCAAGTTCAATCACCGATCAAATTTACATTAAAGTAAACAGAATCAGAACTTTGCAGATGAGCGAAGTGCAAATGATTGAAGAAAGTGAAGAAAGCGAATTTATTGCTATTGTGAATTATTCGATAATTGGTTTAATTCAATTGGAAAAAGGTTTTAGCGAAGTTTTGGATGAAAATCCTACAGAAATTTTAAAATTATATGATTTCTACGCGAAAGAAGCCACAGAACTCATGCAGAAAAAAAACCACGATTACGGCGAAGCATGGCGAGAAATGCGGATTTCTTCAATTACAGATTTAATTTATCAAAAAGTTTTAAGAACAAAACAAATTGAAGACAATAACGGTAAAACGCTTGTTTCTGAAGGTTTAGATGCTAATTATTTTGATATTTTAAATTATGCCGTTTTTTGTTTAATAAAATTGATGGAAGATGGAAGATGGAAGATGGAAGATTGAAGATTGAAGATGGAAGATGGAAGTTGGAAGATGGAAGTTGGAAGTTGGAAGTTGGAAGTTGGAAGATTTAAAAAAAAATAAATTAATTTTCATATAATATTGAATGAGTTTTAAATTTGAAAAACTGATTATTTGGCAAAAATCAATGGATTTTGGAGAAAAAATATTTGAAATTTCTAAAAATTTTCCAAAAGATGAAATGTTTAATTTGGTTTCTCAAATCAGAAGAGCGGTAGATTCTATTGCACTAAATATTTCAGAAGGCTCTATTTTACAATCAAAATTGGAGTTTAAAAAATTTTTAGGTTATTCTATTCGTTCTCTTGCTGAAGTTGTAACTTGTATGTATAAAGCAAAAAATAGAAATTATATTTCAGACGAAAAATTTAATGAATTGTATAATGAATCCTTTCACTTAATGAATCAAATAATCGGTTTTAGAAATCAATTAAAAGACTAAAATATGGGCAATTTTCTAAACTTCCATCTTTCAACTTCCATCTATAATAAAATGAAAAATATTTTACGAATTTTTGTCGGTTTAGTCTTTATTGCATCAGGTTTTGTAAAAGCGGTTGATGTTGTTGGTTTTTCCTTTAAAATGGAAGAATATTTCGCCGCAGATGTTTTTAATATGCCTTTTTTAGAAAAATTGGCTTTGCCACTTTCCATTTTTATGGTGCTTTTAGAACTAATTTTAGGTTTGATGTTGGTCTTAAAAATTAAATTAAAATGGACACTTAATTTGTTGATTTTGCTTTGCATTTTCTTCGCTTTTTTAACTTTCTATTCTGCTTATTTTAAAGTCGTTACAGATTGTGGTTGCTTTGGCGATGCGATAAAATTTACACCTTGGCAAAGTTTCGGGAAAGATATTGTTTTACTAATTGCGTTATTTGTTCTCTATTTTTTGTTTAGAAAAAATGATGAGAAGTCATCTTTTGAAACTTTAAAATGGTCAATTTTCAGTCTTCTTTTTTTACTTTTTGCTTTTTTTATTTTCTATGGCATAAAACATGAACCATTAATCGATTTCCGCGATTATAAAATTGGTACAGATTTAAAAGTAGAACAAGCAAAAATTGCCGCAGATCCTTCAGAATTTAAAACTTTTTACACTTTAAAAAATAAAAAAACAGGTGAAGAATTAAAAGTCAATCAAGACGATTATATTTCAAAAAATTATTGGCAAAACCCAGATTTGGAAATTGAATCGGATAAAACAAAATCTGAAATCGTAAAACAAGGTTACGTTTCAGAAATTTCAAAATTTAAAATAGAAGACGAAATTGGAAATAATGTAACAGATGAAATTTTAAATGCACCAAAAGCCATTCTCATTTTTTCTTACAAACCTGCTGAAATGAAAACCAAATATTTAGAAGCAGCAATAGCAAAAATGAAAAGCAATAAAAATGCATTTATTTTGGGCGTTTCTACTTCACCAAATACTTTTAAAAACATCAAAAACGGATTGATGGATGGAACTGCCATTAAAACAATTGCCAGAAGTAATCCATTTATCTTAACTTTACAAAACGGAAAAATTACCGCGAAATCTTCAGCGGAAGATTATTTAAAAAATTAAAATTATACTATGCAAAAATCTAATAAATCCATCGCAGGCTATCATTTATTGATGATTTTATCGTCTGTCGATTTCGAATTTTCTCCTGAAGAAGGACTTTTAATTCAAGAATATTTGGCGGAAGAATTTCCCTTTAAAATGAATTTAGACAATGAATTAGACGTCATTGCAACGCTTCAACCCGAAGAATGGAAAGACCATTTCGAATTTCATGCGCGCTGTTTTTATGAAGATTCTACCGAACAAGAACGAAAAGCGTTTGCGAAATTTGTCAAAAATTTAATTAAAATTGATGATGAAGTAACCGAAAGAGAGCACCAATTTTATATGTTAATGAAAAAAATCTGGAAATTAAATTAAAACTATGAGAAAAAATATTGTAGCAGGAAACTGGAAAATGAATTTGAATTATGCAGACGCACAAAGTCTGATGTATCAACTTTTAGAATACAAAAAAAATAACCAAACTAACTGCGAAGTTTACATTGCGCCACCAAGTTTGTATCTTACAAAAGCGAAAGACATTTTTGAAAATGGCGAAATTGGTATTTTTGCGCAAGACGTTTCAGAATACCAATCTGGCGCTTATACCGGCGAACTTTCTGTTGATATGTTGAGTTCAATTAATATAAACGGAAGTTTGGTTTCCCATTCAGAACGCAGATTATACCACGGTGAAACCGATTCTCATGCGAATCGAAAAATAAAAAATTTACTAGATAAAAACTTGACGCCCATTTATTGCAACGGCGAAAATCTAGACCAAAGAAAAAACGGTGACTACTTAGAAGTTGTTGGCAACCAAACAAAAACGGCTTTATTTACACTTTCTGCAGAAGAAATTAAAAAAGTAGTAATTGCGTACGAACCAGTTTGGGCAATTGGAACGGGAGAAACGGCAACGGCAGAACAAGCGCAAGAAGTTCACGCTTTTATAAGAGATTTAATCGCAAACCAATACGGAAAAGAAGTGGCCGATGAAATTTCAATTTTATACGGCGGCTCTGTAAAACCAGAAAATGCCAAAGAAATTTTCTCAATGCCTGATGTTGACGGTGGCTTAATTGGTGGCGCCGCTTTAAAAATAGAAGATTTTTCAAAAATTATTGAAGGATTTAATTAAAAATCAGATAATGGAAAAGACTTTAGAAAAAGCAAAAGCAACGCTTCCCGTTCATGGATTTTTAAAATTTAAAGATCTTGCAATTCCGCAAGGTGAAGCATTGGTACAAGCGATTTTAGATTTAAAAAAGGAAAAAAATGCCATTATTTTGGCGCACTATTACCAAACTGCAGACATTCAAGATATTGCAGATTTTCTTGGTGATTCCTTACAATTGGCGCGAGAAGCAAAAAAAACCGACGCCGATATGATCGTTTTTTGTGGCGTTCATTTTATGGCAGAAGCGGCAAAAATTTTAAATCCAACAAAAAAAGTTGTTTTACCCGATTTGCAAGCGGGTTGTTCACTCGCAGACGGTTGTAGCGGCGAAGGTTTGCGCGAAATGCGCGCGAAACATCCAAACGCATTAATCGCAACTTACATCAATTGTAACGCAGAAACAAAGGCAGAATCTGACATAATTGTAACGAGTTCAAACGCGGAAACCATCATAGAATCTTTGCCAAAAGACCGACCAATTATTTTTGCACCGGATAAAAATTTAGGCAAATATTTAATGAAAAAAACCGGCCGCAATATGATTTTGTGGGACGGAAGTTGCATCGTTCACGAAGCATTTTCCATGGAAAGAATCGCAAAACAATTGGCAGAAAATCCCGATGCAAAACTAATTGCGCATCCAGAATCTGAAACTGCGGTTTTAGATTTGGCGCATTTTATCGGTTCCACTTCTGCCCTTTTAAATTATGTGGAAAAAGACGACTCACAGAAATTTATTGTGGCAACAGAAGAAGGAATTTTGCACGAAATGAGAAAACGTGCGCCGCAAAAAGAATTAATTCCCGCTTTGGTTTTTGACGAAAGTTGTAATTGCAGCGAGTGTTTTTATATGAAAAGAAACACTTTAGAAAAACTCTACCTCTGCATGAAATATGAATTACCGGAAATTACGATGGATGAAGAATTACGTTTGAAAGCCTTGAAACCAATTGAAGCGATGTTGGAAATGAGTAAAAGTATTAAATAAAATTTTAAAATAGTGAGTGAAATTACAGACGAATTTCTTCCATTAGAACTTAAAAATATTTTTGAAAGTGTCGAATATGAAGATTTTGGAAAGTTATTAATTGATTCTATAGAAATTAATAATCAAGACAACATACATTTTAATTTTACTGTTAATATTGAAGGAGATTATTCAGAAATTGGATTTAATGAAAATCATTCATGGAATTTATTAATAAATAATTGTAGAGAATATAGAATAGAAGATTCTCGCGACTTTGAATCTTTTATTTATGTTTATTCTGAACATATTTTATTGTCTAATTTTAAAGAAAAGTGGAAAGAACTTTATTTTAATGGAGAAAATAAAAATGTAAACCAATTATTTGTAGAGTTTTATAATTTGCATAAATACACATTTGATGATTTTATTGCAATGGACAAATTTATTTGTAATAGAAATTTGACTAAGTTATTAAACTCGAATAATGCTCTTTTTGCGAGGGGTCCGATATCCATTTTGGAAGAATATTTTCAATTACTGAAAAATGGAAATAAAAACCCATACTATTTAGAAACTGCAAACAACTATAAAAACTCAGAAATTAATAAAAATTTAAAAATAATTTTTATTGGAAATAATTATTTTATTTCAGAAAATTTTGAATTTCAAAAAAGATGACTTCAAAAATAATCTTCGAAAACCTAAAAATCTACGCTTATCATGGCGTATTGCCGGAAGAAAAAATTCTGGGGACTTACTATATTTTAAATGTAGAAATTCATGCAGATTTACAAAAACCCGCAGAATCTGATGATTTAAAAGACACGATTAATTACGCAGAAATAAATGATATTTTGCATGCAGAAATGGCAATTTCTTCAAAACTTTTAGAACATGTTTGTGGCAGGATTATTAAAAATATAAAAAATAATTTTCCACAGATTGCGTTTATAAAAGTGAAATTAACCAAAACCAGTCCGCCAATGAGAGGTGAAATGGACGGTGTAAGTGTGGAAATGGAAAGTAATTTTAGTTAATTTGAACTTATTTATGTTTAGAGTTTTAGAAAAATCCCCCGAAAATAAATTTACAATTGGTAAAATACTAAAATTTGTAATTATTATTCTTAACGTTTTTATCTTATTATTTTCTCTTGCTTCGGTTTTTCATCGATTTCATCAATACCAAAAAGATTTTGTTACGCAATGGATTGGTGGTTTTTATCTATTTTTTGTGTTGGTTAAAGTGATACATTATATTTTTTTTCAACAAAAAAAAGGCAAATTTATTGGTGATCTTATATTCAAAGACAATGAGATAGAAGTTTTAGACAAAATCTATCCATTAGAAAGTATTTCTAAAATTAGAATTAAAGGGAATGATATTAAAGGAGATTTTCAAGGTTTTGTATCGCAAGGTACTAAAAATGAATTAATTATAAATTTATTAAATGGAAACAGCATTAATTATAATTTTGAACAAACCAGCGACAATAGATTAAAAGACACTTTGGTTTTAAAAAAATATGTTGATGCAGGAAAACTCGGACAGGTAAATTATGAAAGTATTATTGAAAATAAAAACTATTATTAATTTTAAAAATAGATTATTTTGAAATTCTTGAAATTCCTTTTTTTATTTGTATTTTTCTCTATTTGTGCGCAAGAAACACCGGTAATTTCGCCAATTTATACTTTTCCAAAAATACAATCTAGCATTACATTACCGGTAAAAATTCCATTAAGGGAAATAAGTGCGCTGGTAAATTCTTCTGTAAAAGATTTAATTTATGAAGATAATTCTTACGAAGACAATGATAATGACCAGTTTAAAGTAAAAGTTTGGAAAACAAAACCCATCAGAATTGTCGGTGGAACACATGATAATTTATTGATTGCAGTTCCGCTTAAAGTTTGGGCAGAAAAAGGCATTGGAACCTTGGGCGTTTACACGTATCAAAATACCACTTTTGAAACTGTGATGTATTTTAACACGCAATTGACGGTTAATAATAACTGGACAATTTCTACAAAGACATCGGCAAATGGATTTCAATGGATAACAAAACCTGTTTTAGATTATGGTAGAATAAAAATCCCAATCACGCCTTTGGTAGAAAATAGTTTGAAAGAACAACAAACAAAATTTTGTGCAATTATTGATTCTCAAATGGCGACGCAACTCAACTTTCAGCAACTCGCCATCACCGCGTGGAACTTGTTTTCGGAACCTTTTGAAGTGTCTCAAGATTATCAAACTTGGCTAAAAATAACGCCATTAAATGTAAATCTCACACCTTTAAAATTTTACGGAAATGAAATTGACACCAACATTGGTTTAGATGTTTATTCTGAAACTTTTACGGGTTTAAAACCTGAAAATTCGCCATACGTAGGCGCAATTGCTAATTTTAATTTTGTGCCGCAACTTCAAAATTCTTTCACTTTAAATACCACAGCAAATATTCCGTATGAAGCGGCCACAAAAATTGCAGAACAAACTTTTTTAGATAAAAAATATGATTTTAGAGAAGGGAAATCATCAATTACAATCACCGGAATTAGAGTTTACGGCGACGATGATCGCTTAATGATTGAAGCGGAAACTTCGGGCACTATTAATGGAACTTCATACATTTCTGGCATTCCAGTTTATGATGAAGTAAAGCATAAAATAGTTTTAAGCGACACCAAATTTAAACTCAAAACCAGCAATATTTTTCAGAAAACTTTGACATTATTATTTCAGAAAAAAATCACAAAAATGATTGAAGATGAATACGGTATTCCAACTTCCCATTTAGAATTGAGTTCTAAAAGTAGTATTGAAGATGCTTTTAACAAAGAATATTACAAAGGTTTAAAAATTAGTGGGCAAGTTTATAAACTAAAACCAACACAAATACTTCTCACACAAAACGGAATTACTGCCGTCATTTTAACAGAAGCCACATTGCAATTAAAAGTTCAAGGCATGTAATTTTTTTATATTTTAGCAAAAAAAATTATGGCTAAACTTTTAAAAATTGTTCACGACAATAAGGCAGAAAAAGGTCTGCGATTTTTAAATTTAATTATAGATTATGCATTTTGTTATATAATTTTGATTATTATTTTAGGCATTTCTGCATTTTTATATTCATTTTTATCTGGTAGAGATTTAAGAGAAATAGGTTCCATACTGTCAAATGTGAATGAATATTTAGACCGTTTTATTACTTTCGTTGCTTATCTGCTTTCAATGTTTTTATTAGAATATTTTACAAAAGGCAGAAGTTTAGGAAAATTCATTACAGGTACTATGGTTGTTAGAACAGACGGAAGAAATTTAACAATTAAAGATTATTTTTTAAGAAATATTAGCCGTGGAATTCCTTTTGATGCGTTTAGTTTTCTTGGCAATAACGGATGGCATGATTCTTTTACTGACACAAGAGTCGTGAAGAAAAAAGCCTACGAAGAAGCGCAAGCACAGCAAGCAGATTTAGATAATTTGGGGAAAAGAAATTAAATTTTTTAGTTTTTAAATTTTAAAATTTTTTTTCAAAACAATATTATCTTATATTTGCACTCCTTTAAAAAACGGTTTCGTGGCCGAGTGGCTAGGCAGTGGTCTGCAACACCATCTACAGCGGTTCGAATCCGCTCGAAACCTCCAAAACAAGTTATTGATTTTCAATAGCTTGTTTTTTTTTAATTAATTTGAAATATTTCAAAGCAAGATTTTTGTTACTTTGTTAAAGTTTTAAAATAAAAAATGCTTTATATTTTATTTTCTCTTTTGATTCTTTTTCCTGTTTTTGCGGGTTTTGGTCGTTTATCAGAACTATTTCTAGGCAAATTTTTTGAGGGCTTTTCTGGGAAAATATTTTCAGGAATTCTTTCTATATCAACTTTTTTTGTTGGCTTTACTTTCATTTTTCCCTTAAATTTATACCTAGAACTTTCAACGATTTTCATTGGTTTTAGTCTATTTTTCTATTTTAAATTATACCAAGAATTTTTGCATTTTTTAAAATTTAATTACAGAGTTTTTTCAATATTTACAGTCATAATATTACTATTCGGAAGTTTTTATCCCTTTATTTTAGACCATTTTGGCTATTATGTTCCCACGATAAAATGGCTTTCAGAAATCGGTTTGGTAAAAGGAATTTCTAATTTAGATTTGCTTCTCGGCCAAATGTCTTTTTGGCATTTTCTACAAGCCGGATTTTCAAATTTTTCGGATGTTTATTTGCGTTTAAATGCCGTTTTAATGGTGTTTTATTTAATCTATATTTTAGAAAAAAAATCCTGGCTTCATTTAGTATTTTTCCCGATTTTGCTGCTTTTCACACAATCTCCTAGTCCAGATTTGCCGGCAATCGTTTTTTCTTTAATTATTTTAAATGAAATTTTAAGTGGCAATAAAAATACAAAACTACTATTTGCCCTTTCAATATTTGTTTTTGCTATAAAACCAACGATGATTTGGATGCCCATTTTCACGCTGCTCTACTCTATTTTTATTTTAAAATCTAAATTAAAATTCATCATTTTTGGTTCAATTATTTTTCTACTTTTTATTGTTAAAAACCTTTATGCATTTGGTTTTCCAGTCTTTCCTGTTGCACTTTTAGATTTTAATTTAAGTTGGAAACCGAATATAGAATTATTAAAAATATCATCTGAAATTGCCATTCAGAAAACCTATGATATGCAATATTCGGTAGCACAAATCAAAAGTTTTTCAAGTATTGAATACATTAAAAATTGGTTGTTTTTAAAGGGCATAAAATCGGTGATTCACTGGGTTTTTATCATTTCAATTTTTATTTTTACAGTATTCGCATTTAATAAAAAATCAAGAATATTTTTTTTTCTATATATTTCTATTTTAATTAAAATTATTTTAATTCTCTTATTTTCAGCACAATACCGATTTTTTATTGATGTATTTTTCGTGATCTTTTTTATTTTGTTTTTTGAAACTTTTAGTAAAAATTTAATTTTTATGGTCACTTCCATTTTAACAAGTTTTGCCTTTATAGGTTTAAGTTTTCCAAATCTCCTTCAGAACTATATTCCTAGTTTTAAATTAGGGCATTTTATGTCGGGCATTACTAAAAATCAGTGGCTAAAACCGGCTCGCTTTGAACTCCATAAATTTAAAACCTATCAAATTGGGAATTTAAAATTTAATGTTGTGAAAAATTATCCTTTTAGTTTTGATACGCCGATTCCTGCCATTTCACCAGAATATTTAAAAGAAGATTATGACGCTGGTATTTTTCCACAAATGATTTCAGATGATTTAAAAGATGGTTTTGTTTGGAAAAAATTAAACGTTGAGGAGCATCAAAAACTCGCTGAAATTTTAAAACAAATAAAATATTCCGATAATTAAAAAAATAGCGCCTTTGTGATTACCAAAAAATTATTTTCCTTCATTAAAATTATCTTAAATTTGTACAATGTTCACATTAGGAAATTTTCTCACACTTTCAACCTTTGGTGAAAGTCACGGCGAGGCTTATGGCGGTATAATCAATAATTTTCCAGCAGGATTAGAAATTAATTTTGAAGAAATTCAGAAACAATTGGACCGCAGAAAACCTGGGCAATCTTCGATTGTCACACAACGAAAAGAAAGCGACACTGTAAAATTTTTATCTGGTATTTTTGATGGTAAATCGACTGGAACGCCAATTGGTTTTATAGTTCCGAATGAAAATCAAAAATCTAAAGATTACGATCATATTTCGCAATATTACAGACCATCGCACGCCGATTTTACTTACGATAAAAAATTCGGAATCAGAGATTATCGCGGTGGCGGCAAATCTTCTGCTCGCGAAACTTTAAATTGGGTCATTGCAGGAAGTCTTGCCAAGCAATTGTTGCCAAAAGGTATTAAAATAAACGCTTACGTTTCTTCAGTTGGCGATATTTTTTGCGAAAAACCATATCAGGATTTAGATTTTTCTAAAATAGAATCTAATGACGTTCGATGTCCGGACATGGAAACAGCTGAAAAAATGATTTCCAGAATTAAAGAAATTAAAAAAGAAGGCAACACAATTGGCGGCACAATTACTTGCGTTTTGCAAAATGTACCAATCGGAATTGGCGAACCGGTTTTTGGCAAATTGCAAGCAGAATTAGCCAAAGGCATGATGAACATCAATGCTGCAAAAGGATTTGAATACGGAAGCGGATTTTGTGGCGCAAAAATGACGGGAGCAGAACACAACGATATTTTTAACGAAGATGGTAGCACAAAAACCAATCTTTCAGGTGGCATACAAGGCGGAATCTCAAACGGAATGGATATTTATTTCCGAGTTGCTTTTAAACCAATCGCAACACTTTTGCGACCACAAGACAGCATAGACAAAGAGGGAAACAAAGTAATTGTGGAAGGAAAAGGAAGGCACGATCCTTGCGTTTTGCCAAGAGCAGTGCCAATTGTAGAAAATTTGGCGGCGTATATTTTGGCAGATTTATTTTTGATAAATAAATTGAGACAGTTATAATTGAGAAACTAATTAAGAATTAGAGAAAATGAAAAAATAACTCCAAATTCCCAATTATTTTTAAAAGTTTTATACAATGTGAAAATTCAATGTAATTATCATCACCAAGTTTCAGCATAACGTTTCCGAAATTTGTACAAAATTTAAAAAATGAAATCAACAATCCAAGAAAACGAAACTTTAAAGTCCGAAAAAACAATTAAAGATTACTGGCAAAACGCCGTAAATTTTGAGGAATATTTGAGTATTACAGCGGAAAGAATTCACCAAAATCCCAATAAAAATGATGAACATCAAGAATATTATGAATTGGGGCTTCAACGGATGAATCGTACTTTAAAAACATTTAAAGTGGATGAAACCCTACTTTCTGAACTAAAGAATAGAAATTTCAATGGCAAAATTTTAATGATTTCAGAACCGTGGTGTGGCGATGCCAGTGCAACCGTTCCCGCAGTTGCAAAGTTTTTCGAAACTGCCGGAAATGAAGTTAAAATTTTTTTGAGAGATTCTGATACTTCATTAATTGATCAATATTTAACAAATGGTGGACAAGCCATCCCGATTGTACTTTTGCTTAATGAAGATTTTACCGTTAAGAACGTTTGGGGACCGAGACCAAAACACGGCACAGAGTTATTGAAGAAATTTAAACAAAATCCAGAAATTTATTCAATTGATGACTTTCATAATGATTTGCAAGTTTACTACGCAAAAAACCGAGGGAAAGATATTATTGAGGAGATTGTGAATTTGCTTTAACATGAAATCGCACTGAAAAAATTAAAAAAACAAATATAATTTAGGCGATTGCATATACATTTTGAAAACAATAAATAATTTCAGATGAATTTTTTAAAGAAAAATATTTTTTATTTAATATTAACCGCATTTATGATAGCGGTTTTTGCCATTCCAAAATTTGGAGATTTTGTACGTGGGCAGATTTTAATGAGTCCCTCAATTAGCAAAGTGGAAAGTGAAATTACTTTTTCAGATAGCGATTATAATATTGCTTTAAAAGGAATAAATGTTCCTGATGCCAATTTAAAAGATTTTAAAAATGAAACTGTTTTTCTAAATTTTTGGGGAACTTGGTGCCCGCCATGTCGTGCAGAATGGCCAACAATTCAGAAATTATACGATGCAAAAAATGGGAAAATGAAATTCGTTCTCATTGCGATGCAAGATAAAGAGGAAGATATTAGAAAATTTTTAAAAGAAAATAATTATAATGTACCAGTATATGTGGCGCAAAGTCCGCTAACCGAAAAATTGTTGCCAAGCGTTTTTCCCACTACTTATATTTTAGCAAAAGGCGGAAGAATATTGCAAAAAGAAGATGGTTCTAAAGATTGGAACTCTAAAAACGTGCTTGATTTCATAGATAATGTCACAAAATAATTGCCAAAAATATTTGGAATAGATTTTGCAAAAGATGAAGAAAATTTAATAAAATATGGCCTCAAAAATAAACTTAGCAATCGAAGCGTTCAAACATAAAGGTTTTGTGAAAAAATTACCTACAATGTGGCGAATGTTGAAATCAATAAAAAACGGATTTTATAAACCAGAAATAAAAAATCTTTTAATACCAGGCGCGATACTTTTATATATCATTTCGCCTTTAGATTTTATTCCAGATTTTATTCCGGTTTTAGGACAAATGGACGATTTGGCGATGCTTGCCCTCGCAATTCCACTTTTGATTAAGGAAACAGAACGATTTTTAGCCTGGGAAACTGAAAAAATGAGCAATAAAGTAATCGATGCGGAAATCGTTTCTTAGTAGGAATTAGAAGTAAAAATTTAAACATTTCAATGCGAGTTGAAATGTTTTTTTTTGCGTTTAATTCACTAGATAAGTCATATAAACCTGAGTTCGAATATTAATTTTTCGAAAAACATAAATAGGAACGGGCTTTAGCCCGTTTTATAAAGTTTTAAATAAGAATTGGCTTTAGCCAAAACATATATTAGGTTTTGGCTAAAGCCAAATGACGGATTACATCTTTCATCGGGCTAAAGCCCGACGCAATTGATATTTTAAAGTTATTGATAATTAATACTTTGAAAATTGAATAATAATCGAACTCAAGTTATGAGATTTAGTTAAATATTGTCATACTTTAGAAGACAAAATAAAATATCTTTAATTTTCAGAAAAATATTGTGTACTAATATTGTTTAAAATCAAAACTTGTAACAGTATTTGTTATCCCGTTTTGAAATCGGGATTGCTTGTGTTTAAAAAATCTTTCATTCTAAAGAAATTTTAGATAGTTTTGCAAGGTGAAAAATCAACTTTACCAATCTTCGCTTTTTAGGCTGCATCTCATCGTATTTTTGTGGGGTTTTACGGCTATTTTAGGCAAACTAATCCATGCCGAAGCGATGGCTTTGGTTTTTTATAGAATGCTTTTTGCGGCAATTTTCTTATTTATTTATATCCGAATTATCAAAAAAAGAAGCATTCACGTTTCTCGGAAAATTTTCTTTCAACTTATAGGAATTGGCGGTTTGATGGCGTTTCACTGGCTTTGCTTCTTTTACTCTATAAAAGTTTCTAATGTATCTATCGCGCTTTCTTGCCTTGCGCTTTCCACCTTATTTGCGTCTATTTTAGAACCAATTATTTTTAAGCGGAAAATAGACTTAACAGAAGTGATCATTGGTGTGATTATCGTGATCTGTATTTCTGTAATTTTTCAGGCAGAATTGCATTATAAAATTGGAATAATTGCAGGCATTTTATGCGCTTTTTTCGGAACTTTATTTTCAGTTTTAAATGGCAAAATGTTTGGTAAAACAAGATCCGGGAACATTATTTTTTATGAAATTTTTGGCGGTTGGTTTCTAATTTCTTTAGTATTTTTAGCCACCGGAAGTATTTTCTCTTTCAATGAAATAAGTTATAGAGATTTAGCGTTATTAACAATATTAGCGAGTTTATTTACAGCATTTCCGATGTTTGAATCTGTAAATTTAATGAAGTATATTTCGCCATTTACCTTAATTTTAACGGTAAATTTAGAACCAGTTTATGGGATTATTTTTGCTTATTTTATCTTTGGAGAATCGGAGCACATGAGTCCTATTTTTTATATTGCTTCGTTAATAATGATTTTAGCAATTATAGCAAATGGTATTATTAAAGCCAAAAAGAAAAAATTAGAAATTACGGTTTAATATTTTTGATGAAGAAAAATTTACTTTTTATACTCATTTTTTATGGATGCATTTTGCAGGCGCAAATTATCCGTAAATATTCTAATGAATTTCTAAATATCGGTGCAGGCGCAAGAGGTTTAGGAATGGGCGGTGCGGTAATTTCCAATCAAAATGATGTGTATTCGCCTATGTGGAATCCCGCAGGTTTGATGGGAATTGATAGAGATTACCAAGTAGCGGCAATGCACGCAGAATATTTTGAAAGTATCGCCAAATACGATTATATCGCTTTTGCAAAACCTTTAGACAGTAAAAATGCCGTTTTCGCGGTTTCAATTGTTCGTTTGGGTGTTGATAATATTTTAAACACAACACAACTTATTGATAGTGAAGGTAATATAGATTATGATAAAATCACCAGTTTTTCGGCGTCAGATTACGCTGCATTGGTTTCTTTCGCTTTTCATCCTGGTGGAAATCAGCGTTTAGATTTGGGCGTAAATGCAAAGATTGTTTACCGAAATATTGGTAAATTTGCGTCTGGATATGGTTTTGGCTTCGATTTGGGTGCGATTTACCACGCAGAAAATGGCGTAAATTTCGGCGGAATGTTGCGCGATGCAACTACAACTGTTAATTTCTGGACCGTCAATCAAAAAGAACTTTCAACAATAGTGAATGGGCAAGAATTTAATCCTGCGCCAACAGATAAATTAGAAATTACAATGCCGAAATTAAACATCGGTGCAAGCAAAAACTTCGACCTCAACCGAGATTTATCCTTACTGCCCGAAGTAGGTATAAATGTAGATTTTGCAAAAACTGCCGCATTAATTTCTACAGATTTTGCGAGTATCACGCCTTATGCAGGAGCAGAATTAAAATTTCAGGATATGATTTTTGTGCGACTTGGTGTGAATCAGTTTCAAAATATTACCGATATTGAGAGTTTAAAACGCAAAGTTTCCTTCCAACCAAGTGGCGGAATTGGCATCAAATACCGCGGTCTTACTTTAGATTATGCCATCACAAACTCTGGAATTAGCGGTAGTAATTTCTATTCTAATTTCTTTTCTTTGAAATTGGATATGGGAGATTTTCGGAATTAAATTAAATAAACATAATGAAAACTAAAATTTTAATTTTTATTGCGTTGGTAACTATTTTAAATTCTTGCGCTACAAAATACGTTACACCTGGAAGTGACGTTAAAATTTCTGCACTAGCAGATGAAGATATTTCAAAAATATTAGAAAACAAGCCAAGTGCAGAATTCCCCGTAAATATAGCAGTAGCAAGAATTCAAGCGCCAAATTACTCGAATTACTTATATAGTAAAAGGCAAGGAAATCCAAATGGAAGATTTACAATGATTTTAACGAGAGAGCCAAATGAAGAAGAAGTGATTGGCAATTTGGCAAAATTAAAAGGAATAAAACAAATTTCACCTTTTAATAGACTTTTGTTACCATATAATTATCAAACTATCAAAGATTTAAGACTTGCCGCAGCAAAAATGAAAGCCCAGATGTTATTGATTTATACTTTTGATACTGAATTTTCAATTGATGCAAAAAATTATGGCCCTCAAAATGTTTTTGCACTCGGTTATTTAAAAAACAAAGAATTAAAAGTTAGAACCACTTCTTCTGCTGCACTTTTTGACGTTCAAACAGAATATCTTTACGGACTTGCAGAAGCAACGGCTGAAAAATCAAAAAAATCAAATATTTGGAAAGAAAATCAGGAGGTTGATAATTTAAGAATTGAATCTGAAAAAGAATCTTTTTCAAAACTTTCCAAAGAAATCGCAACAATGTGGAATGGCGTTTATTCTGAATATAGTAAATCAAAATAATTAAATTATCCTTGTCAAGGTTTAAAACCTTGACAAGGTTTTAAAAATACGGAATTAAAAGTTTTCTGAAAGTATTTAAAAAACTTTTTAAAATTAAAATATTTTACTACATGAAATTCATCTTTACATTTTTTCTTTTTATTTACTCTTTTAAAGCATTTTCACAAAAATCTGATACTATTAAACTTTCAGAATTCAAATTATGTGAATTAACAATTGATCAACTAAAACAAAAAGATCCAGATTTAAAACAGCTAAAAGTTGAAGAAATGAATTTATGTTCTGATGGATTTGTGCAAGATGGAAGATTTGAAAATAGAATTGGATATGAAAGCAAATTATATCCAGGCGTAATTTTTCAAAAATATCAATCTGACTTAAATACAATTGGAAAAATACATTTAACAAAAGATTTCAAAGGTTATTTGCCAGACGGAAATTATGTTGATTTAAAAACATTAACAGCGCAAGATATTCGAAAAAAATATGACAGTTTAAAAATGTGGACTTCAAGAGGATGTTCCGATTATTGGGGAATAAATTATAAAAAACAACTTTATTTTTATGTAAAAATTAATAAAGAAAAACAACCACAATATCCTATTGATGAAAAATATTACAATGAGCAACTTGTGGAAGGAATTGATATTATTTCAGATTGTTATTCTTATTACGAAACAAATTCCAAGAAAATAAAACCTTTAATAATTTTGGAAGGAAAAGAAGTTGAAGAAGATGCATTAAACAATCTCAAACCTGAAGATGTTGAATCAATAGTAGTACTTAAAGATAAAAATGCCACGGATAAATATGGTGAAAAAGGTAAAAATGGTGTGGTAGAAATTCATCTTAAAAAGAAGAAATAACGCATTTCTTAAATTATCGCTAAAATATTTTAAACCATCAAAATTCTTTTTTTTCGTAACTTTACCTAAATCAAAAAGCGAAGTTATGAGTTACGTTCATCAAGGCAAAATTCCACCAAAAAGACATACCATTTTCAAATCCGACGAAGGTAATTTCTACTACGAACAACTCTTTGGAACGGAAGGTTTTCACGGGATTTCGTCTTTGCTATATCATTTAGAAAGACCGACGCAGATAAAATCCATCGGCGAACCAAAAGACGTCTCACCAAAAATTGCAGTAGAAAAAAACGTAACGCCAAGAATGTTTAAAGGCATGAATGTTTCGCCTGAAGCAGATTTTCTTGACAGTCGAAAAGTGCTTTTGGTAAATAATGACCTAAAAATGGGTTTAGCAAAACCGCAAAATTCTACCGATTATTTCTATAAAAATGCAGAATGTGACGAACTTGTTTTCGTGCATGAAGGAACGGGAATTTTAAAAACTTTTTTAGGAAATCTTACTTTTTCTAAAGGCGATTATTTAATTATTCCGCGCGGAACGATTTATAAAATTCATTTTGACACCAAAGAAAACGTCTTATTTTTCTTAGAAAGTCATTCGCCAATTACCACGCCGAAACGGTATAGAAATGAGTTTGGGCAACTTTTAGAACATTCGCCATTTTGTGAAAGAGATTTGGAAACGCCAGTTTTGCAAGAGCCAATCAATGAAAAAGGTGATTTTTTAATTAAAGTAAAAAAAGAAAATCAGATTACAGATTTTATTTATGCAACGCATCCTTTTGATGTAGTTGGTTGGGACGGTTATTTTTATCCGTATAAATTTAATATCAAAAATTTCGAGCCAATTACGGGAAGAATTCATCAACCGCCCCCTGTTCATCAGACTTTTGAAGCGTACAATTTTGTGGTTTGCTCTTTTGTGGCGCGAATGTATGATTATCATCCAGAAAGTATTCCGGCGCCGTATAACCATTCAAATATTGATTCAGACGAAGTTTTATTTTACACTGAAGGCGATTTTATGAGCAGAAATCACGTTGATTTAATGGATTTTACTTTGCATCCCGGCGGAATTGTTCACGGCCCGCATCCGGGTGCAATGGAACGCAGTATTGGCAAAAAATTTACGGAAGAATTTGCCGTAATGGTTGATCCTTTCAGACCATTTAAAATCACCGAAGAAGCAATAAAAGTAGAAGATCCATCGTACAAAACGTCTTGGTTAGGCCAATAATAAATTTTTTGACCAATTTATTCTAGGTTTGATGCTAATCACTAATAAAATAAAACCCCGAAATAAAATAATTTCGGGGTTTTTTTGGATACTTTTTTTAGTTTAATTTTCAGCAATATATACCGTAACTGGCATTACGTAATGATTCGCTAACATATTTCTTGTAGTAACGTTGTCTTTATCAATTTTGTAAACTAGGTTTTTCATTACATTTTCTAATTCTAAATCTACATATTTGCAATCGCCTTTTACTTTAATATTAGAAATTTTACCATTTTCGGCAACATCGAATTCAATTTTTGCATTATTTGTGCCTACCGCTAAATTTGGAGTAGTAAAATCAAAATTATTAATCACCAAACTGCGCAATTCATTAAATCCATCATTATTAATTCTTACTTCTTCTATTGAATTAGATTGGGCGCAGATTGTATTAAAACTAAACAAAGCGAAAAAAGCAATAAAAACACAAGATTTCGGAAAAGATAAAAAGTTTAAAGGTGTATTAGAATTTTTCATTTGAATTTTATTTAATTATTATACTAAGTAATTGATAATCAAAGATAGTAAAAACTTTTAATACTACGTTCATCTTTAGTTAACATTTGGTTAACATACGGATATATTTTTCGTAAATGATTATAAATGTGTTATTTAAAATTAATGCATTATTCTTAATTATATTATTTTAAATAAAGACAGTATTTCTAAAACAAAATTCTTTAGCCTAAAACAGAAATAATTCAAAACTTTAAACTATTAAATGAAGACTTCACGCTCGAATTGATTTATATCACGCTTCAGAATTTTTAATAATTTTCATTAAAATTGTAACTTTACGAAACAAAACTAATCAAGATGCAAAATTATGTAAGTGTCGAAGAGGCAGTATCAGTTATTAAAAGCGGCGACAGAGTTTTTTCCCACGGAAGCGCGTGCACACCCAATTTTTTAATAAATGAATTAGCCAAACAATCTTCTCGGTTGAGAAACGTAGAATTCGTTTCTATAACGCAACAAGGCAATGTGGAAGTTGCAAAACCACAATATAAAGATTCATTTTTTATAAATTCATTATTTGTTTCAACACCGGTTCGTGATGCTGTAAACTCGGAGCGTGGCGATTTTGTACCCGTCTTTTTAAGTGAAATACCAACTCTATTTAAAAGTGGAATTTTGCCGATAGATGTGGCCATGATTACCGTTTCGCCGCCTGATAGACATGGCTATTGCACGCTTGGAACTTCTGTAGATGTGGCGCGTGGCGCAATTGACACAGCAAAATTAATCATCGCGCAAGTGAACCCAAAAATGCCAAGAACACACGGCGAAGGAATGATTCACGTATCTAGAATTTACAAAATGGTGTGGCACGAAGAAGAACTACTCACCGTAGATTATGGTGCAAAAGTAACCGATTGTGAACTTATAATCGGTAAAAATATTGCAGAATTAATAGATGACAAAAGCACTTTGCAAATGGGCATCGGAACTATTCCTGATGCGGTTTTAAGCTGTCTTCACAATCATAAAGATTTGGGCGTTCATACAGAAATGATCAGCGATGGAATTGTAGATTTAGTTGCAAAAGACATTATTAATAATAAATTTAAAGGCACACATCTCAACCGAACAATCACCAGTTTTGCATTTGGAACAAAAAAATTATACGATTATATTGATGATAATCCTTCGTTTGAATTTATGGACGTAGAGCACGTGAACTATCCCATCAATATTATGAAAAATAAGAAAATGGTTGCCATCAATTCTGCTATAGAAATCGATTTAACCGGACAAGTTTGTGCAGATTCTATTGGTACTTTTCAGTTTAGTGGTATTGGTGGGCAAATGGATTTTATGCGTGGTGCTGCATTAAGCCCAGGTGGAAAACCTATTATTGCCATTTCTTCAAGAACAAAAAAAGGTGTGCCGAGAATTGTGCCTTTTCTAAAACCAGGCGCAGGTGTTGTAACAACACGAGGACATGTGCATTATGTGGTAACAGAGTTTGGTGTAGCCTATCTTTATGGCAAAAATCTATTGCAACGCGCGAAGGCTTTAATAGAAATTTCGCATCCTGACGATCGAGAAATGTTGGAAAAAGCGACTTTTGAAAGGTTTAAATTAACGCATTAAATTCTTTAAACACTATTAAAATTTGACAAAAAAAGACTTTCAAAATTGAAAGTCTTTTTTTAAATTAAATTTTACTTTAATCTTAAAATCTATATCCTAATGTTAAGGAAATATTATTTTGATTATTTTCTACTTTGCTAACCGCATAATTACTACTTGGTAAAACAAAATTATTTGAGAAATAATTAGAATTTACAGAATTATCACCTTGTAAAAATGGATTATTGTAAGTCGATTGCACATTTTGGTACGCTGCGTCTAAATAAATTGAGCCAAAATCGTATCCAATTCCGCCGGCAACAGTGGTTCTTTTACCTAAAATAAAATTGTTGAAACTGGCGTTTGCCGCAGTACCATCGCTTCTGTAAGCAGAAACGCTTTGCGAATCAAACGGGCTACTCGTAAAGCCGTAACCTGCGCGCAATCTTAAACCCATAATTCTATATTCAGCACCAACTTTTACTTCTGATAAATTTTTATAATTATTTTCAAAATAATTATTAAGTTCAGTTTCTGCTGCACCATAAACTGTATATTTTGGCTTTGTAATTCCCAAAGTATAATCTACATTGATGGCAAAATCTTTATTGGCAACAAAAGCCGCACTTAAAGTTGCTTTTAAAGGTGATGCGATTTTACGGTCTTCAGTATAAGTACCGTCTGTCGGGTTGTCGTAAGAATCATAAATACGTGTAACTTGCCACCATGTTGGAGATTCTAAACTTGCGCCTAATCTAAACTGCTTATTTACTTTACCAATTACACCCAAACTTGCAGCAAAACCATTAGACCTCTCTGAAAATGGGGTATATTGTTTATTAAAAATTTCGGTAGAATTTAAAGCGGTATCTATAAAAGCGGCGGTATCGTACTGTTCAATATCTGCGGTTTTGAAATGTAGCGCAGCCCCAAAATATAGATTATTGTTATAATTCGCACCTAAACCAATGCTACTATTTGAGAGTGTACCGTATCGGTTGTAAGCGTGACCATCAAAATTTAAAGAAGTGGTTGCGGCAGGAATCGCAAAACTTATATTATTATTTCCGCCAGTTTCAGAATAATCTTCAAGCGATTGTTCGGAATAATTTGCACCTACATTTACAAATTTCCATGCAGAATTTTCGGGCAATTGAAAGGTCATTACACCACCAGTTTGGGAAAGATTCGTTTTATTAATTTTAAAATCTTTAGAAGTACCATTAAATTGAGTGGTATTTTTACTGCTATTTATATTTAAAGAAAGTTGTAAATCGCTTGCAATAAACACGCCTAAACCTGCCGGATTATTATTCAAAGTAGAAATATCTCCGCCCAAAGCACCCATAGAACCAGCCATTGCTTGATATTTTGCAGAACCAGTGGGATTATTATTTGAATATACATCTACCGTATTTCTTATTGTTGAAATATCTTGGGCACTCATCAGAGAAAAACTACCTGCAATTGTTAAAATTGCTAATGAATTTTTTATCATTTTTTTATATTTCTAAAATTATTTATTATTAATTATCTTCTAAAACCACCACTTGATCTTCCTGAAGATGATGATCCACTTCTAAAACCACCAGAAGATCCGCTTCTAAAACCACCGCCATCATTTGAATTTTGTCTTGGTTGGTATGTTGGCTGAGTTCTTTGTGGTTGATATTCTTGGCTTCTATTTCTTGGTGCTTGGTTTGGTTGCACTCTTCGAGGTTGATATTGTTGATTTCTCGTGCCAGAATTATCATTATTTCTATATCTAGGTTGAGAATTTTGACTGCCATTTCTAAACCCGTCATTTCTAGTTCTTACGGGGTTTTGCATGTTGTTTCTACTATTGGCTCCTTCTCTAAAACCATTATTTCTATTATAATTTGTATTGTTATAAAGTCGGTTGTTAAGAGTTTGTCGGTTAATTTGTCTGTTATTTAAGCCACCACCATTGGCGCCACTTCTTTTGTATGGGAATCGATTATAATTATTACGATAAAAGTTGCCGTAATAATTATTATAAAATCCACCATAATAATTACCGTAAAAACCACCAAAATATGGATTATAAAAGCCACCAAAAGGGCTAAAACCATAATATGAAAAATACGGATTAAAACCAAAAGACCAATAAGGGTTGAAGCCAAAGCCATAGCCGAAACCATAAGGATTATAAAATCCGCCAAAACCTATATTAAAATAATTTCCAAATCCATAATCAGGATAAATATCATAATTAACCTCGGTGCCGGCAAAATTTCCCCAATCAGAATCTGAACTACCATTATTCCAAGAATCATAACGATTTTCCTTCATATTTTGATTTTGATTACTTTTTTCTATCACAGATTGATCTTGGTAATCGTAATAATCTCCTACTTGGTTGCCATCATTTGTAACGTAACCTTCGGGAAGTGTGTCTGTACTAGGGTCATAATAAACGCCGTCTGTTTCCGTGTAAGCACCAGTTTGCATAACGCAAGAAGTCAGCATTAAACTTAATGGCAAAACCAAAAGACTTTTTAATGCGAGTTTAAAACCCCAATTTTTATATATATTTTTTCTCATGATGATGTATAGATTTTAATTAAAAATTATATTTGCACTTTCTACCAAAATTGTACCAATTAAAAAGTTAGAATTTTGGTTAAAAATAAGCATTTATTATTAGATATTAAAAGTTAAAAAAGGTTAAAACAAATTTTTAAAAATATGGCAAAACTTACAACAAGAAGTGAAGATTACAGCAAATGGTACAATGAACTTGTGGTAAAAGCAGATTTAGCAGAAAATTCTGGCGTACGAGGATGTATGGTTATAAAACCCTATGGCTACGCTATCTGGGAAAAAATGCGCGATGAAATGGACAGAAAATTCAAAGAAACAGGGCATCAAAATGCTTATTTCCCACTTTTTATACCGAAAAGTTATTTTGAAGCAGAAGAAAAAAACGCAGAAGGTTTTGCAAAAGAATGTGCAGTTGTAACGCATTATCGATTAAAAACCGACCCAAATAATCCCAAAAAATTAATTGTTGATCCGGAAGCAAAATTAGAAGAAGAACTCATTGTGAGGCCAACTTCTGAAGCCATAATCTGGAATACTTACCGCGGCTGGATACAGTCTTACCGAGATTTACCTATTCTAATTAACCAATGGGCAAATGTAGTACGCTGGGAAATGCGCACGCGATTATTTTTGAGAACTGCCGAATTTCTTTGGCAAGAAGGCCACACCGCACACGCTACAAAAACTGAAGCCATAGAAGAAACAGAAAAAATGCTTCACGTATATGCAGATTTCGCAGAGCAATTTATGGCAATGCCAGTCATTAGAGGAATAAAAACCGAATCTGAAAGATTTGCCGGCGCCGATGAAACCTATTGCATTGAGGCTTTAATGCAAGACGGGAAAGCATTACAAGCAGGAACTTCCCACTTTTTAGGACAAAATTTCGCGAAAGCTTTTGATGTAAAATTTACCAATAAAGAAGGAAAAATAGAATACGCTTGGGCCACATCTTGGGGAACTTCTACCCGATTAATGGGCGCGTTAATTATGACGCATTCAGACGATTTTGGCTTGGTTTTACCACCAACTTTAGCCCCTATTCAGGTTGTGATTGTACCAATTTTTAGAAGTGATGAGCAATTGGCAGAAATAAATAAAGTAGCAGAATACATTCAAAATAAATTAAAATTAAAAGGAATTTCTGTAAAGTATGATAACCGAACAGAAAATAAACCCGGTTGGAAATTTGCCGAATACGAATTAAAAGGCGTTCCGATAAGAATCGCAATTGGCCCGAAAGATTTAGAAAATAAATCTGTAGAATTAGCCAGAAGGGATAATTTAACAAAAGAAACAAAAGCGCTTGAAGGCTTAGATACTTATATTGAAAATTTACTTGCAACTATTCAAAAAGATATTTATTTAAAAGCAGAAAAGCACAGAACTGAAAATACAACTTCGGTGGATTCTTATGAAGAATTTAAAAAAGTTTTAGAAGAAAAAGGCGGTTTTATTTATGCACATTGGGACGGTACAAAAGAAGAAGAAGCCCAAATCCAAGAGGAGACGAAAGCAACTATTAGATGTATTCCTTTAAATAATACGTTAGAAGAAGGTATTTCAATGATTTCAAAAAAGCCATCAAAACAGCGTGTGTTATTTGCAAAGGCTTATTAATTAATCAATTAAATAATTTATGTTAATCTTATTATAAAACTTGCATTATTCATAAAATTATAAATAGATTTAATTATATTTACTAATTAATTTAAAAAAACTATTATGGCATTAGACATTATTGATCTTATTAAGGGACAAATTGGTCCAGCAGTAATTTCACAAGCATCAACTCATTTGGGAGAAAGTGAATCTTCTGTAAGCAAAGCAATTACGGCGCTTTTACCAACAATTGTGGGTGGTTTAGCAAATAATGCAGACAAATCTGGGGTTTTAGATACTATTATGAGTGCATCATCTAGCAACATATTGGGAAACCTAATGGGAGATTCGCACACATCAATGATTACAAATTTACTAACGTCGCTTTTTGGCGATAAAATTGATGCAATTACAAATTCAATTTCAAGTTTTTCTGGTGTAAGCAATGCATCTTCTAGTTCTTTATTAAATATGGTAACTGCTGCCGCCGTCGGTTCTATAGGAAAATATGCCACTGAGAATAATTTGGGCACATCAGGTTTATCAAGTTTACTTTCACATCAAAAAGATGGTTTATCTTCATTATTACCGGCAGGTTTATCTTTGGCTTCTTTAGGACTTGGCCACTTGGGAAGTTCAGAAAAAGTAGTAGTTCCCGAGCCTGAAAATATAACAGTCACTACTCATGATGGGCCAAAAGTAGATGTTACAAAAAGTGGCGATGCGCATGTAAATGTAGCACCCGAAAATAATGATGATGCTGGTTCAATCTGGAAATGGCTTTTACCTTTAATTTTATTATTAGCAGCAGGTTGGTGGATTTGGAACCAATACCAACATAACAAAATGAACCCAACAAAATCTGATACAGATTCTACCATGATGAAATCGGACAGTGCAAATACTTCCATGATGAAAGATTCTACTGATATGAACACTTCAGCAAAAATTGAAACAGATATAGATTTGAACGGGGTAAAATTAAAAGGTTACGCCAACGGAATGGAAGAATCAATGATTGCCTTCTTAAAAAGCGGAAATTATAAAAATGCAGCCAATGATGATGCATTGAAAACGACTTGGTTTAATTTCGATCATGTCAACTTCAAAATAGGAAGCGCAACCGAATTAGAAGAAGGTTCACAAAGACAAATCGATAATTTAGTTGCTATTTTAAAAGCATACCCAGACGCAAAAATAAATGTGGGCGGCTATACCGATAAATCTGGAGACGAAGCCAAAAACCTAGCACTTTCCCAAGCAAGAGCCGACGAAATAAAATCGCTTTTAACGAAAGCAGGCGTTGGTTCACAGGTAATAGTAGCAAAAGGCTATGGAAGTGAGCAGGCAAAACTTCCTGCAACTGCATCTGTTGCAGACAGAGCAGTAGATAGAAAAATGGCAGTAAGATTTACAAAATAATTTTCAGCCTCATAATTTTTAAATCCCAGAAAATTCTGGGATTTTTTTTGTTTAAATATAAACTCAAAAATTCTAAATAACTTGAGTTAGAATAATAATATTTTTGAAAAACGTCAATAGGAACGGGCTTTAGCCCGTTTTATAAGGTTTTAAATAAAAATTGGCTTTAGCCAAATGTCGCATTACATCTTTCATCGGGCTAAAGCCCGACGCAATTGATATTTTTAAGTTATTGATAATTAATATTTTGAAAATTGAATAATAAACGAACTCAGGTAAATACATTGTTTTTTTTAATTTATTTTAATAGTAAGAATATTTAAACTACTTTTGTTAGACTATACTAACAATAATGATATGAGTAGAGCTTGGAGAAAAGAAAAACATCAAAATTCCTTATCAGAAGTATTCTCATCCATAAATATTCCAAAAAATGCAGGATTTTGGAAAAAATTATTAGCATTTACAGGTCCTGGTTTGATGGTTGCGGTCGGTTACATGGATCCAGGAAATTGGGCCACAGACATTGCTGGTGGCGCAAAATTTGGCTATACCCTACTTTCTGTAATATTAATTTCAAATATTTTCGCAATTGTATTGCAACATTTGGCACTTAAATTAGGTGTTGTTGCAGAACGCGATTTAGCGCAAGCTTGTAGAGATCACTACAAACCGACAACCAATTTTATATTGTGGGTTCTTTGTGAAATTGCAATTGCAGCCTGCGATTTAGCAGAAGTTATAGGCTCCGCAATTGCCTTAAATTTACTATTCGGTATTCCACTCACTTGGGGAATCGCCATTACAGGTATCGACGTCTTTATAATTTTACTCCTCCAATCTCGCGGTTTCCGCTGGATAGAGGCCTTCGTTGCGGGTTTAATTTTCGTCATTTTTGCCTGCTTCGGATACGAAATTATTGCGAGTAAACCGGATCTATTTCCATTGCTAAAAGGCCTGTTACCAACTACGCAAATCGTCTATAATCCTGAAATGCTCTACATTGCAATTGGAATTCTAGGCGCAACTGTAATGCCGCATAATCTCTATCTTCACAGTTCAATCGTACAAACGAGAAACTACAAACGAGATAAGGAAGGAAAAAAAATGGCCATTAAATACGCCACAATAGACAGCAGTGTCTCTTTGTTTTTAGCCTTTTTTGTAAATGCCGCAATTTTAATTGTCGCCGCTGCAACGTTTCACAACACAGGTTACCAAGATGTGGCAGATATTTTTGATGCACACAAACTATTAGATCCACTTTTAGGAACCAGCGTGGCCAGTATTTTCTTTGCAATCGCACTTTTAGCATCTGGTCAAAACTCAACATTAACCGGAACTTTAGCTGGACAAATCGTGATGGAAGGGTTTTTAAATATTAAATTAAAACCTTGGGTTAGAAGGATGATTACCAGATTAATCGCAATCGTTCCGGCATTAATTGTCGCCATTCTTTATGGGGAAAAAGGAACTACACAATTATTGGTTTTAAGCCAAGTCATACTTTCTATGCAATTGAGTTTTGCTGTCATTCCATTAGTAATGTTTACCAATTCTAAAGCAAAAATGGGTGAATTTGCTAACAAACCTATTTTAAAATTTTTCGTTTGGATTATTACGGGAATTATACTCGTTTTAAACCTCTATCTATTGTACACCACTTTTTTTCCAAATTAATTTAATGAAACTTTAATTTGAATCTAAGTTTAAATGTAAATCAATAAAAAGTGAAAAGGTAAATTATTTTGCTTTATTGATTTTACACTACTAAAAAAGTACTATTTAAAAGCGAATCAATGAATATAAAATCATATTTGTAAGTGAAAATTATATGATAACTCAAACCATAAATCTGCCTAAATGTCCTACTCTGTTCTTTGGCAAAAATTTTGCGAAAGAGGTTTTATAAAATTATGAAAATGGAAGACAATAAAGATACAAACGAAGATTTTTCTGTTGCAGAAGAAAACATGCAAGATGCTGCAGAAGAAAACAAAGCGCAAGAAACTGAAAATCTGACACAAGAAAAATCTACAGAAGAACTATTGGCAGAAGAAAAAGACAGATACATTCGTCTTTTTGCAGAATTTGAAAATTACAAAAAAAGAACCGTAAAAGAACGCAATGAATTCTTTCAATACGCGCATCAAGAAATGATGATTTCTATGCTCGGTGTTTTGGATGATTTTGAACGCGCCTTAAAAGAAATTTCTAAAAATGGAAACGAAGCAGATTTGAAAGGTGTAGAATTAATTTACCAAAAATTCAAAAGTAAATTAACCGAAAAAGGTTTAAAACCAATAGAAGTAAATGCAGGCGACGTTTTCAATGTAGACTTGCATGAAGCCATCACAAGTATTCCTGCACCTTCAGAAGATTTAAAAGGAAAAATAGTTGATGTAGTAGAAACTGGTTATTTATTGCACGACAAAGTAATTCGATTCGCAAAAGTAGTAACCGGAAGCTAAATATCAATGATAAAAGATAAGTGATAATTGATGAAATTTTATGAACAGAAAGTTATCAATTATTATTAATCAATAATTTATTATTAAAAATTATGACCAAAAGAGATTATTACGAAGTTTTAGAAATTACAAAATCGGCTTCCGGAGAAGAAATAAAAAAAGCCTATCGAAAGATGGCTATAAAGTACCATCCGGATAAAAACCCTGGAGATGCCACTTCTGAAGAGAAATTTAAAGAAGCAGCCGAGGCTTATGAAGTATTAAGTGATCCCAACAAAAAAGCACGCTACGACCAATACGGTCACGCTGGAATGAGCGGAAATGGCGGCTTCGGAGGCGGCGGTTTTGGCGGTGGTATGAATATGGAAGATATTTTTAGCCAATTTGGAGATATTTTCGGCGGTCATTTTGGCGGCGGAGGTGGCGGCGGAAGACCACAGCAAGCGCGTGGCTCTAACCTTCGAGTAAGAATAAAATTAAATTTAGAAGAAATTCTAAACGGAACTCAAAAAACCATTAAGGTAAAAAAAATGAAGTTTGCGAAAGGTGCAACTTCTAAAACCTGCCCTACTTGCCACGGACAAGGCGCACAAATAAAAGTGATGAACACTATGTTTGGGCAAATGCAAACGCAACAAACATGTAGCACTTGCCAAGGAATTGGTAAAGTTGCAGATAAAATTCCGCCTGGTGCAAATGCGCAAGGTTTAATAAAAGAAGACGAAGAAGTAACGATCAATATTCCAGCAGGTGCCAGAGAAGGCGTTCAGTTGAGTGTTCGCGGCAAAGGAAATGATGCGCCATTTGGTGGTGTTGCCGGCGATTTATTAGTCGTTGTAGAAGAAGAAGCAGATAAAAATATAAAACGCGAAGGCGATAATCTGCACCAAGAATTATACATTTCTTTTGCAGAAGCTGCTCTAGGAACATCAAAAGAAGTGAATACCGTTGGTGGAAAAGTAAAAATTAAAATAGATAGCGGTACACAATCTGGCAAAATTTTGCGTTTGGCAGGAAAAGGTTTACCGAGTTTAGAATCTTATGGCAAAGGCGATATGTTCATCCATATCAATGTTTGGACGCCACAAAATTTAACACCATCACAAAAAGAATTTTTTGAACTTCAAATTGAAAATGGAGAAATGATGGCAGAACCATCAGGAAAAGAAAAAACTTTTTTTGATAAAGTGAGAGATTTATTTAATTAAAATTTAAGAGACTTTTTTAAGTCTCTTTTTTTATTTTAAATATTTAAAAAAACTCCACAATTTCTTTGATTTCAAATAATTAATATCTTGTTCATTTGCGTACGCTTCTCGCTCAAAACTGATGCGGCGATACGCGAGAAATGGATCTCTGAACTTGATGAGCCAAAAATAATATTCGAGCAAATACCAAGCGTAAAAAAAAATAATTAATAATTCAATCTGTTGTCGCAAGTGGATTTTTTCGTGGTTAATCAAAAACTTATTATTTTTATCGGCCGCATTTTTAAGTAATATAAAAGGAAAAAGCGCAATGCCGTTTATTTTTGTATTTTTGAGTAAAAAATGGCACACTATTATCATATCACAAATATAAAAATCATTTTTAGGATTTAACTTATGACGCAAAAAGAAATCAAAGAGAATGAAGACTATTATTACAACGAGCAAGGCTATCGGGTTTTTACGGAAAATTACCATTTAAAACGTGGTTATTGTTGCAAAAGCGGGTGTAAGCATTGCCCTTTTGGGTATGATAAGAAAACAGATTCTTTCAAAAAAATAAATTTAACAGATAAAATTTTAAAATAAATTTTCAATTTAAAAGTAACTTCATCATGAAAAAAAAATATTTAGTCATTTTATTGGCGGCCACTTTAGGACTTTCTTCATGCAGCCCATTTCAAGTAAAATCAGATTATGCGGCAACGGCTAATTTTAGCAACTACAAAACTTACAAATTAAGAATTGATGATTTGAACCTTAATGATATCGACAAAGATCGCGTGCTGAACGAGGTTTCTAAACAACTTCAAATGAAAGGTTTGAAAGTTTCAAATAATCCAGACTTAATTGTGAATTTGAAAGCCAATCACAAACAAATACGCGACATCCAATCTACGAGTCCTTTTGGAATGTTTGGTGGTTTCGGATATGGTGGTTTTGGTTTTGGTATTAACAGAACTTTTACCAGCAATTATAACAGAGGCGCTTTAGTTATTGATTTAATAGATGCCAATTCGCAAAAATTAGTATGGCAAGGCATTGGAAGTGGTATTTCTGTAGATTCACCTAGAGCAAAACAAAAACAAATCCCAGAAATCGTAGGTGAAATTATGGCCAACTATCCGCCCAATATGAAGAAATAATTTTCCCTGAAAAAATAAAAAGACCGATTACAAAATCGGTCTTTTTTTTAATTTTTCTTCTGTTTTTTTTAAATAAATCTGTAGAAATTTGTGAAATCAGTGTGTGTTATTGGCGCACAGAATTCACAGATATTACAAAAATATTTGTGTTAAAAACTATTTTCCCAAAACTTCAGTAATCGGATTTCCTATATTTCCACTTGGGAATTGAATTTTTAAAAGTGCAGAAATCGTTGGCGCAATATCCGTCATTTTATAATCTTTATTCGTTTCCCCTTTTGTGATTCCCCATCCCATAAAAATTAAGGGAATATGAGAATCGTAAGAATTCCAAGCGCCGTGAGTTGTTCCAAGTTTTGAATAACTTGGCAACCAAGAATCGTGATAAATAATTTGAATATCACCACTTCTTTGCCAATTATAACCATTCATAATTCTTGTTTTAATAGGCTCTGGAATAGAAGATTGCGCTACTTTTTTCATATCAACGGCAAACAGAATGCTCTTATCTTGGTTTAATTGATTTATTAGAAAATCTTTAACTTCATCTTCATTCAATTTATTTTCTGCCATTAATTTATTGTCTAAATAAATTTGGCTATTTGTATAAGAAAGCACCAATTTATCTACACCAAATTTATCTTTCAAAAGTTGATTATACATTTTCTTTGCACCTTCCCCATAGAAACCTGTTGGCATTTTATGTGCTTCCATAAATCCTTCAGAATGCGCACCACCATGATCGGCTGTAAGAAAAACAGTATAATTTCCAGCGCCCACCGTTTTATCTAAATATTTAAAAAAATCTCCCAAATCGCGGTCTAAACGCAAATAAACATCTTCTACTTCTACAGAATTAGGCCCGAATTTATGCCCCGCATAATCAGTTGAGGCCAAATTGATGGCTAGAAAATCCGTAACAGAATCTGCGCCTAAACTTTCTCCATTAATGGCTGCTTCTGCCATTTTTAAAGTTAAAGTATTACCAAAAGGCGTCGTTCTGATGTTGTCTTTTTCTTTTTGATAATCTGCTGCAAAATTATTGTACGGAAATGTTGGCGTTTTAGCACTTCCAAGGAGTCCTTCCCAAGGCGAATTATCGGGAGAACTTTCTGTATATTCTGAAATCGGGAGCAAAGTATTCCAACCATTTTTCACCAATTCATCGGGTACTTTTTTTGCATTAAAATCATTGACCCATTTCGGCAACTGTTTCATATAATAAGAACTCGTTACAAAATTCCCAGAAGAATCATCAAACCAGTATGCACCTGTAGGATTGTGACCCGCAGGCAAAATAGAAGCGCGATCCTTCAAAGAAACACCCACAACTTTTGATTGAAAATTTGTAGCAAGCCTCAATTGATCCGTCATTGTGGTAGACCATAAATTTTTTGGCGATTGGCTTCCCACTTTTACGTTAGCCGTACCAACTGGCTGCACGCTTTCATCTTCGGTGCAATACACGCTTTTCCCTAGCGATTTTTCATACCAATCATTTCCCGGAATTCCGTCTATTGCAGGTACTGAACCTGTATAAATAGAACTATGTCCAACCGCTGTATAAGTTGGAATATAAGGAATATGCACATTGTTAACAGCAAAACCTTGGTTTAATAAACGTTTAAAACCATCATTTTGAAATTTATCATAATAACGATACAAATAATCCCAACGCATCTGATCGACAACTAAACCAACGACCAATTTCGGCCTTTGCACATTGGATGTATTATTTTTTTGGGCAAATAGACCTGTTGAAAAGATGGCAAGCGCCACCATAAGGGATTTTTTAAACATTTTTTTTATTTAATTAAAATTCAACTTCAAATTTAAGAGAAAATATTCAAAATTTGAGAAAAGCATTATTAATAGTTGTTTATATTTGTTTAACTAAAAATTAAAATATCCCACAAAATGAAATTAAAAATGACACTTTTCAGCCTTTTCTTATTAACTTCTGTGCAAATTTTTTCTCAAAAAACCGACCCGAAAGCAATCGCTATTATTGAAAAATCTATTGCCGCAAAAGGAGGCAAAGAAGCGCTAATGAATGTAAAAACGCTTTATACCAAAATGGCAACAACGATGGACGGTAGAGATGTATTTTGGATTACAAAAGAGATGGCGCCCAACAAAGGCAGTTTCGAAATAGAATACCAAGGAAGAACAGTTTACAAATCTTTTTATGACGGTAAAAAAGGCTACGAAATGGTGAGAGGCGAAAAAAAATTGGCCGATCAAGATGAATATAAAGACAAAAAATACCGAAAATATATTATGAACGATTTAGAATATATTGATCCAGAATTATATAAACTAGAATATATAGAAACAAGTGCCGATGATAAAAACAATAAAATAAAAGCCACTTACGTCAATGGTAAAATATCCTATTTGTACTACGATAAAAGCACCAATCTCTTAACGAAAAAAGAAACCGTTGCGAATGCCAACAAAAACACCTTTGAAACAGTTGTAAATGAAGATTATAAAAAATTTGGAAATTTACTCAATGAGACCAAACAAACTTATATTTCAGGAGATTCTAAGCAAGTTGCGATTTTGAAAGAACTTATTGTAAACCAATTTATAAGCGACAAAGATTTTGAGTAAAAAAAGGATAAATTTTATTTTTTTTTAATTAAATTCTCAATAGTATAATTTTCGCCAAAATGATAAACGATACAAGTCCGGTAGAAAAATATTTTAATTACATAAAAGATGAAAATCATCTGCAAATTCTTTCCGAAAAAACGGCTTACGACTTAAATCTGGATTTACTTTTCTTTAAACTAGACCAAACTTTTTCTAAAATTGGCCAGCAATATTTCTATTCAAAATTTAGACTATTAGAAAATAAAAGCGATCAGTATTTTACTAAATATGTAGATTATTTTGCAAAAAATGACATTGAAAAAAACCAGGTTGCCAAGCAATTATCAAAACTAAACCAAGATAAAGATTACCATTTAATAGACCTTATTTCGGAAGACATTTCTGTGAATGAACGCTATTACAATTATGCAAGATTAGCAACACTTGCTTTGACTATGATTGTGATTTCTAGTTTTTTTGTTCCAAAAGTTTTGGTGTTTTTAATACCCTTATTTTTCATTAATTTTTATTACCACTACAACAACAAAGCTTACGTACAATATTATAAATTGGTGATTTCGCGATTAAGTGCAAGCATTAAAACCGCTAATAATATTTCTAAATTTTCGCAATTTACAGAAGAATTTAATTTTATTAATATTAATAAACTAAGCAAAATTATCGGTTTCAGCGAAGTCGAACAAGCCTTGGTAAAAAATGAGTATTTACTTGTAATTTGGTCGGCTATAGAATTTTACCGCATTTCATTTAATACTGAAATCTTTGGTTTCAGAAAAAAAGTAAAAATCCTGAAAGATTCAAAAGAAGATCTTTTAAAATTGGTAAAATTTATTGGCAAAATAGACACGGCAATAACCATTTCTGAAATAAAATTAAATTACAAAACTTGCGAGCCCATTTTCATCAATAAAAAAGAAATAAAAACCGAAAATATTTACCACCCTTTTATAGATAATTGTGTGAAAAATAACTTGATGATTTCTGATAAAAGTTTGGTTTTAACGGGTTCTAATATGTCGGGGAAAACAACATTTATGCGTTGTATGACGATTAATTCTCTTTTTGCACAAAATTTTAACTTGTGTTTTGCCGACTCTTTTGAGTGCCCAAAAATGCAAATATTAACGTCTATTTCTATTCAAGATAATATTGAAGAAAATAAAAGTTATTATTTAGAAGAAGTAATGCGAATAAAAACTTTTCTAGAAAAAAGAGACACTTTTGCTCTAATTTTAATTGATGAAATTTTCAGCGGAACAAACACAAAAGAGAGAATCGCCATCAGCAAAGCCGTGCTTTCTGCATTAAATAAAGACGAAAAAAACCTCGTCGTTATCACCACACACGATTTAGAAATTGCACAATTTTTAGAGGCAAATAATTTTGAATTGTATTATTTTGATGAAGATATTACTTTAAATAAAATCTCATTTCCCTATATTTTAAATAAAGGTATTAGCCAAAAAACAAATGCCATCAAAATTTTAGAAATGTATAATTATTCTGATGAAATTATTAAAAATGCGCGCGAATTACTTTGATAATAAAGCCATTAGAAATAAATATTCGTTTAAAATACTTATTGCTTAATCACTTTTTGATAAATTCTTTATACATTTATTAATAATTAAAAAGAAACATTTCTAAATTATTTTTTTAACTGCAAAAAAACTAAAAAATGCTAAAAAAACTATTTCCAATCCTACTGCTTTCTGTCTTTAATTTTTCATATTCGCAAACCAAGAATATATTTGGTTTTAATGAAAAAGATGCTGCGACCCAATTATCTTTAGAATCATCCTTTGATAAAAATTTAAGCGCCGAAAATGTTGGTGCTACTGTAAAATTACTTTCCGCAAAACCGCATCACATCGGTTCGCCCGGAAGTAAAGAAAACGCCGAATACATTCTTTCACTTTATAAAAAATGGGGTTGGGACGCCCAAATTGAAACTTTTTATGTGCTATTCCCAACACCAAAAACCAGGGTTTTAGAAATGGTTTCGCCCACTTCTTACAAAGCAATTCTAAAAGAACCCGCGCTGAAAGAAGATCCCACAAGCGGTCAATCTGGCCAATTACCAACTTACAATGCTTATAGCGCAGACGGAGATGTAACCGCCGATTTGGTTTTCGTAAATTACGGTTTACCAGATGATTACAAAATTTTAGACCAAATGGGGATTTCTGTCAAAGGAAAAATCGTGATTGCAAAATATGGCCATAGTTGGCGCGGCACAAAACCAAAAGTGGCACAAGAACACGGCGCAATTGGCTGTATCATTTACAGCGACCCGATGGATGATGGATATTTTGCAGGTGATGTTTATCCAAAAGGCCCTTTTAAAAATGAATATGGCGTGCAAAGAGGTTCTATAATGGATATGGTTATAAATCCGGGAGATCCGTTAACGCCAGGAATTGGCGCAACTAAAGATGCAAAAAGAATAGAGAAATCGGAAGCCTTAAATATTTTAAAAATTCCAGTTTTACCAATAAGTTACCACGATGCAAAACCATTGCTAGAAGCACTTGACGGACCAAATGTTCCTGCCAATTGGCAAGGCGGACTTCCATTTGCATATCACATCGGACCAGGAAAAACAAAAGTGCATTTAAAATTGGCTTTCAACTGGGATATTGTTCCTTGCTATGATGTTATTGCAAAAATAAAAGGTGCAAAATATCCAGACGAATGGGTCATAAGAGGAAATCACCAAGATGCTTGGGTAAACGGCGCATCCGACCCAATTAGCGGTCAAGCAGCAATGTTGGAAGAAGCAAAATCTATCACAGAACTAATGAAAACAGGTTGGAAACCAGACAGAACTTTGGTTTATTGTTCGTGGGATGGCGAAGAACCAGGTTTGCTAGGTTCCACGGAATGGGTAGAAACGCATCAGAAAGAATTGCAAGAAAAAGCAGTCATTTATATTAATACAGATGGCAACGAACGAGGATTTATTTATGCTGAAGGCTCACACGCTTTGGAACCATTAATGGATGGAATCGTAAAAAATGTAATAGATCCGCAAACCAATGTCAGCATTTTTGAAAGAAGAAAAGCAAAAGATGCTCTTTCTGAAAACAGCACAGACGGACGAGAAAAAATTATCAATGAAAATAATTTTAAATTAGATGCAATGGGTTCGGGATCTGATTATTCTTCGTTTATACAACACGCCGGAATTCCATCTCTAAATTTAGGCTTTGGCGGTGAAGGAAGTGGTGGCGAGTACCACTCTATTTATGATTCTTTTTATGATTTTTCCACTTTTAAAGATCCCGGTTTTCATTATGGTGTTGCACTATCAAAAACTGCAGGAAGAGCCGTTTTAAGAATGTCGCAAGCCGATATTTTACCATTTGATTTCACGCATTTATACAGTACAATTAATGGTTATAATGAAGAATTACAAAGCCTAATAAAAAATGAAAGAGAAAGCACAAACATTAAAAACAAAATGATAAAATTAAATTATTTTGCTGTAGGTGAAGATCCTAAAAAGAATTTAATAAGCCCAACTGCAAAATCGGAAGTGCCATATTTGGATTTTTCGCCTTTACAAAATGCTTTGGAAGATTTAAAAAATAGCGCAGATCATTTAAAAGTTATTTTTCAAGACAAAATAAATAAAAACGGTGGCAACAGTATTGCTTTTAACCAATTGCTTTACCAAGCAGAACAGCAATTGCTTACAGAAACAGGTTTACCGCGTCGTCCTTGGTATAAACACAGCATTTATGCGCCAGGATTTTACACTGGTTATGGTGTAAAAACATTACCCGGCATTCGCGAGGCAATAGAGCAAAGAAAATGGCAAGAAGCACAAGATCAAATTTATGCGGATGCAAAAGCCATCACAAAACTGGCAAATTATTTAAAAGCAGCAGCCTTAAAATAATTTTAAAAATTCTTTAAATTGTAAAAAAAATTTAATACTAAACTTAAAATATTGATTTAAACAAAAAAACGCATCTCAAAAAGATGCGTTTTTTTTATTGTGTCAAAAAAGAATTCTAACTAGAATTTTAGATCACCATTCACATCTCTCACTGCTTTTGCAGCCGTTGCAAATTTTTCCTTTTCTGCGTCAGTTAATGATATATTTACAATTTTTTCAACGCCATTTTTCCCGATGATACATGGAACGCCAAGACAAATATCGCTTTCACCATATTCGCCATCCAACATTACAGAACACGGCACCATTTTTTTCTGGTCGCAAACGATGGATTGCACCAACATTGAAACCGCTGCGCCAGGAGCATACCAAGCAGAAGTGCCTAATAATTTTGTTAAAGTAGCCCCACCAACTTTCGTAGCTTCGGCTAAAGTAT
Organism: Halpernia humi; assembly: GCF_900108025.1. GTDB lineage: Bacteria > Bacteroidota > Bacteroidia > Flavobacteriales > Weeksellaceae > Halpernia > Halpernia humi. The sequence continues at coordinate 206,079 of NZ_FNUS01000001.1, read as the reverse complement.
TTTGTTTTTCTTCATCTAAAAATTCAGAAACAGAAACACCATTTCTCGTTGCTTTACTTAGCAAAGGCAACATTCCCGTATCACTGTGAGCCGCGATTACCATTCCATCTACGTCAGAAATTGGGCAATCTAATGCTTCGGCTAATCTGTATTTAAAACGAGCAGAATCAAGCGCACCTCCCATTCCGATTATGCGTTCTTTTGGCAAACCAGAAGTTTTGTGAACCAAATAAGCCATCGTATCCATCGGGTTAGAAACCACTATAATGATAACATCAGGCGAGTGTTTCACCAAATTTTCAGTCACATCTTTTACAATTCCTGCATTTATTCCGATTAGTTCTTCGCGCGTCATTCCTGGTTTTCTCGGAATTCCAGAAGTGATTACTGCTACTTTAGAACCTGCCGTTTTAGAATAATCGCCCGTTGTACCAGTAATTTTGGTATCAAAGCCATTCAAAGATGCGGTCTGCATCAAATCCATCGCTTTGCCTTCCGCAAAACCTTCTTTGATATCCACAAGAACAACTTCTGAAGAAAAGTTTTTCATTGCAATATATTCTGCACAACTTGCGCCCACTGCTCCTGCGCCAACTACGGTAACTTTCATATTTATATTTTTAATAATTTATTGATTCTATGAAAAGGATATTTTCAAAACTAAGTTTCTTTGTTGTTTTAACTTCTGATTTTAATTATTTTATGTAATAAAATACTTTGTTTAACAATGTTCAAATTTACGAAATGTAATAGTTTTGAGCAATTTTGTAATTCTTAAAGTTTTATTAAATATTCAAAAAAAAGGCTGCTTTTTTAAATTTATAATTTTTTTACCAATTTATTAACTTACATCAAGATAAAACCTCCGTAATCTTCACTAAATTTGTATTAAATAAAAAGCACTATGAGTTTTGCTGATCGTTTGCACAAAGGCTATTCTAACAGGAAATTTGATATAGACAAACAAAAAATTGAAAGTTTTATAGATCGATTATTCCGGTTTATATTTTTTCTAGAATACCAAAGATGTTCTAATTATGAAAATATAAAAGCACGTTTAGATGATTTTAAAAATGAGTTTCAAACCATATTATTTTCTGTAACTGAAGAGAGCGAAAGCCTCAAAACCGAACAATTTTTTGAAAGCTTTCCAAAAATTTATGAAACATTAGAAAATGATGCAAAAATAATCGCAAAAAATGATCCCGCCGCACAAAGCGAAGAAGAGGTTATGTTTTCTTATCCAGGATTTTTTGCCATCGCTGTTTACAGATTTGCGCATGAACTTTATAAAAATAAAATTCCTCTTATCCCAAGAATTTGGACGGAATTTGCACACAGCAAAACTGGCATTGATATTCATCCTGGAGCAAAAATTGCCGCAAATTTTTTCATAGATCACGGCACCGGAATTGTTATTGGCGAAACCGCTGAAATCGGTAATAATGTCAAAATTTATCAAGGTGTAACTTTGGGAGCGCTTTATGTTGCTAAAAATTTGCAAAATATTAAACGACATCCAACAATCGAAGATAATGTGGTAATTTATGCAAACGCCACAATTCTTGGTGGAGAAACCACCATAGGCGAAAATTCTATCATTGGTGGAAATGTTTGGATTACCGATAGTGTCGCCGCAAATTCCATCGTTTACCACAAAGGCCAAGTGACTGTAAAAAATAAATTCCCTGAAAATGAACCCATTATTTTCAGTATTTAAAAAAAGTATTTTACGGCGCGATTTTTGAAAAACAGTTTGTCTCAAAAATAAAAAACGTAGAAAACCTGCGCAGAACTACAAAAATTTTAGCACATGAAACTGAATAATATATTAGAAGCCATTGGCAATACGCCCATGGTGAAACTCAGTAAAATCTTTCCCGAGCACGAAGTTTGGATGAAATTAGAAAAGCAAAACCCTGGCGGTAGCATTAAAGATAGAATTGCTTTGGCAATGATTGAAAAAGCCGAAAAAGAAGGAAAAATTAATAAAGAAACACTCATTATTGAGCCCACTTCTGGAAATACAGGCGTTGGTTTAGCAATGGTTTGCGCCGTGAAAGGCTACAAATTAGTCCTCGTAATGCCAGAAAGTATGAGTGTAGAAAGACGAAAACTAATGAGTTCTTATGGCGCCGCTTTTGAACTAACTCCAAAAGAAAAAGGAACTTCTGGCGCAATTGCAAAAGCACTAGAAATGGCTAAAGAAATCGATAATTCTTGGATCCCGCAACAGTTTGAAAATAGTGCAAACCCCGAAATTCACGCAAAAACAACAGCCCAAGAAATTCTAAACGATTTCCCAGAAGGCTTTGATTATTACATTACAGGTGTAGGAACTGGCGGCCATATAACAGGTGTAACCGAAGTTTTGAAAGAAAAATTTCCAAATATTAAAAGTTTTGCGGTAGAACCAAAAGACTCGCCAGTAATTTCTGGTGGTAATCCTGGGCCACATCCTTTGCAAGGAATTGGGGCGGGTTTTGTTCCAAAAAATTTACATACAAATATTTTAGATGGCACCATTTCAGTTGAAAAAGATGAAGCATTTCAATTTACGAGAAGATTAGCGAGCGAAGAAGGCATTTTGGCTGGAATTTCTACAGGATCTTCACTAGCTGCAATTAATAAAAAACTAAGCGAAATACCGAAAGGCTCCAAAATATTGACTTTTAATTATGACACTGGCGAACGATATTGGTCGGTTGACGGTCTTTTTGAAGAAAATGTTTTTAAATATTAAACCAAAAAAAATCCTGTTTTGCGACAGGATTTTTTATTTATATAATTTTTGGCAGATTTCGCAGCAATACGTTTTGCGTTTCACTTTTCCCAAAATGTATATTTCCAAGTCGGTTTTATGAATTGGGCATATTTTTTTGCCATAAATTAAAGCATCACTTTTTACAGTATTTGTCGCCATTTGGTTTAAAAATTCTTCGCCATAAAGGGCGCAAATTTCTATTAATTCTTTTAGTTTTTTAACAGGAATTTTTTCAACTATACTTTCAGGATGAATTTTTGAACGATACAAAACCTCAACTCTAATGATATTTCCGACACCGGTAAAAATACTTTGATCCATCAAAACATCGCCAATTTCTTTGTTTGAAAATGTATTTTGCAAAGTTTTTAAAACCAACTCCTGATCGAATTCTGGTTTTAAAATATCGGTTTTAAAATTGAAAATATCTCGTGGTTTTCCCTCATACAATTTGGTTCGGGTTACATAAAAATTTATTTCTTCGTCTGCAAAATGTAGCGCAAAACTGGCGTTTACTTGTTTTCTTTCATTAATGAGCATACTTCCAAAAAGACCAAAATGTGCCGTTACAAAGAAATCTTTAAACACAAAAATTAGATTTTTACCAAAAGTCTCGATGTTTTCTAATTTAAGAACTTCTATTTTCGATTTGTCCATTTCACCATAGCCAGACGCTTCGGTGACTTTTTTGCCCACAAATTTCTGTAATTTTTGAGCGAAAAACTTTATAGTTGGCCCTTCCGGCATTTCTAAGAATTTATTAGTTTAAAGTATTTATTCTTAATTATTTCTCTTCTTCGAAATAAAGCATATAAAATTTTCCGTTTTCGTCTTGCCCTTGTTGGATGAGTTTTCTATCGCCGTGCACATAAATATGAAAATTTTTATCTAATTTTATCACACTTTTATAACTGCTATTTTGCTTTTTTACCGCGGCATTATTGATGGCAAAATCTTCTGAAATAGACACTTGCATTTCTTGCTCATAATCGGTTTTATAATTACTAAAACTTTCTATCACTTCATTATCTTTCAACACTTCTTTGCTAAATTCTTCAAAATCAAACTGTTTTTTTTCTTTAAAAAAATTGATAGAATTGTTTAGAAATTCTGCTTGGTCGGCTTTGCTAATTTCAAATTCTTGTGGCAATTGCTTGGTGATGAAATCTTTATAAACCGTCAATGTTTCTTGCGTATCAAAATAATCGTCTTGCTTTTGTTTAAGTTGAAGAAAATCGTCCATCCAATAACTGGTTTCTGCTCTACTCGTTCCGTCTATCACAGAAATAATGTAGCCTTCTTCTTTTTTCGAATTAAAAATGATACAACCTTTATCTACTTTATTCAAATTTATACCTTTTGCTGTTTCTAATTTGAAACTTGCATCTGACGGCGAAACTTGCATAAAAGTATCTTTATTTTCAGATTTGAATAAGCCAACCGCATCATATCTTTCTCCTTTTAAAACGCAATCTGTGAAATAGCAAACATAAAATTCACCGCCTTTTGTGCGCGGATTTATGGAGACATCAAACAGCAATTTCGCTAATTTTTTCGACTGATTTTCTAGCAATTCTGGTTGCTCAAATATTTCAGAAACCAAAGTGAAAACTTCATTTTGATCTAAACTATTTTGGTGAAAAAATTCAAATAAAATTTCTGGTTTAAAGGATTTTAGAAAATAGTCTTTCAGCAGATTTTTCATCTCATCATCTAAAAAAGTTTCCGTTTCAGAAGTAACGAGGCTTTCTTGCTGCGTTTGGTTTCCTACAAAATTGATGCAGATTCTTTGCAACTGCGTTTCATCATGGTAAATCATTTTGCGAAAATAATGATTTTAAAGTTTTATTTCCCTACTTTTTAAACTAAAAAATCCTCAAACTTTCGAAAGAGGAATTTTTGGAAAGCAAAGTATTTTGAGCCCAACTATTTTTGCAAGAAAACAGATTTGATGGTTTCTAACTGTTCTTTATTCAACTTTGAAGTTTTTGCCAATTTAGCCGTAAAACTTGCAACTTCCTCTGTCGTAGAAGGGCAACCGAGATTTTCTTTGTTGTCGTTAAAAGAATTTTCTAAAACTTCGCCTTTGTTATTTATAAATACGAAATAAGGTAAACCAGCGTCTTTGCCGCCATATTTTGCCATCCATTCTCTTCCATTTGGGTTTTCTAATTTCACTTTTTCTCCATTTTCTAAAACGTCTAAAGATGCCAATACATAATTCTCATCAAACAGATTTTTGGTAGAAGGCAAGTTCATTTTTTTGTCCATCAACTTACACCAACCGCACCAAGACGCATGGAAAAATACCATCACATTTTTGTGTTCTGCTTTGGCTTTTTTCTGAGCATTTGCAATAACGATTTCTGCTTTTTCTTGTGAGAAAGCCGTTTGGAAAGTAACAAATAATAGAGCGAGAATAAGGATTTTTGTGAATTTCATGTTTTAATAAATTTTATATCATGTAAATTTAGTTTTTTTTAATTAATTTCGAAACTCAATGAATGTTTATCTAAAAAAATTCCCCAAGTTTTCACTCGGGGAATTTCTAAATATATTTTTGAAAATTTATTTGACTTCTTCAAAAATAACGGGTACTGATAATCAATTATTTATAATTTTATGGTACAAATAAGGTATTGATTATACATGATTTTTTAACTAAAAATATCTAATCGACTGATAACCATTACTTTATATTTTTCTAGGTTTTCAGTTGATAAAAAAGAATTTAAGATTAAAATTATCATTTTTTTTATGATTAAATCATACTTATACTTATCATTTGATTTAAAACACTTCAAATTAATTAAGCAAGTTTTAATAAAATATTCAATGTAAAATAGCGAACCCCTGCTCGCTTTTTTAAATTTTTCAACTATTTTATTATCAAAACTTTACTTCGCTATTTTCTATTAATTCTGTCGCAAATTTAGGATATATATGCGACAGAATATGTTACTATGTGCTAATCTTAGATGGAGCAATATAGTTGTCTATTTATTTCTATTCAATACACTTACCACCAATCTTTTCACAGTCTGCATTTCTTCGGGTTTACTCGATGCAATCAGCAAAGTTAAACTTGCTAAAGTGTCATTACCTATTATCAGCTTATTTTGCTCGTTAAAAAGCATTTGATTTGATTGTAAAAACTTCAGAAAACATGCTGCAGCAATTCTTTTATTGCCATCTACGAAAGAATGATTTTTCACCACGAGATACAAAAGCATGGTGGCTTTTTCTTCCAAAGTTGGATAAAAATCGTTTTCTCCAAAACCTTTTTCTATTTGCGCAATTGAACTTTGAAAATTTTGATCTTTTTCTTTTCCAAACACTTGCGAATCAAAATCGACCACCATTTCATTAATGAGTTCCTGATAATCTTCTCTGGTCGGATAAATTGCCTGCTTTTTGGTTAAACCTTTGGAATCCAATTCTTCATGGTCGTAGTCATCTAATAATTTCAAGCCTTTAGAAAAAACAGATAGCCATTCATTTTCATTGGCTTTTTCTTCAATCGCTCTGCTTAAAATCTGAATTCCATTTTTCAGGAGTTGAACTTCCTGCTCTTTTTGTGCTAATCTTTTTTCGTTTACAGCATAACCATTTACTAGATATTCTTTTAGGATTTTGTTTGCCCAAATACGGAATTGGGTTGCTCTTGCTGATTTTACACGGTAACCTACTGAAATAATTGCGTCTAAATTATAGTGTAATTGCTTACGTTTCACTGTTCTAGTACCTTCTTGTCGAACTTGTAAGAAATCCTTACAAGTTGCACTTTCCAAAAGCTCCACTTCTTTAAATATACTTTTTAAGTGCATAGTTATATTCTGAGGTGTGGTCTCGAATAGTTCCGCCATTTGCGCTTGAGTAAGCCAAACTGTATCCTGCTCTAGTTGTACATTAATTTGAGTTGAGCCATCATTGGCTTGGTAGATTTCTATTTGGTTTTCGGTTTTCATCGGTTGTAATTGCACTGTGAATTTGTAAAGTTCGGCAATATTTTTAGGAATTAAAAAGTTATAATCAGAAGAATATAGAATTCTGTACAAAAGGTTGGAACAATTATGGTGCAAATCTATTCCTTACTAAAATGTTGTGGTTTTCTTTTAAAACAATTTTAAATAAGCGGTAATTTAATTCCTAATTTATAAACTTTGTGGTAGGCTTTAATTTCGTTTTCAGGATTTCCGCAAATTTTACTCAAGAATTCTAAAGAATAATTAAAGTCTTTTTCTAGTGCAATTTCGGGATAAATAATTAAACATTTAATAATTTCATCGCTTTCTACATTTAACCCCAAATCATTTCTTACTTTTCTTAATCTCGCATAACCTGCAACTTGCCGAATGTCGGAATGAATGTGACTTTGTTTATAGTGCAGTTTATATTTGGTGTCAATCACCATAGAATTCTCTCCATCATTTATTAGAAAATCCAGTGAATTACCGAAAGTACTGAACTGATATTGTATTTTTTTCCTATCAAAGTTATTGGCTTTTAATAATTTTTGATAAAAAAAAAGTTCAAATAATCGCGGCATATCAATCCAAAAAGGTGGTGTTTCTATTTTGTTTGCAGAAGTTGCGGAAATATTATAAGCAAATTGCTTCAAAATATAATTGCCGATTTTTATGGCTTCTTTGTATTCTTTAAAAAATGGATTATATTTTAAATGATGAAGTTGAGTTTGCTTTAAATCATCCTTTATTAATTCAAAAGCAGGTCTGCAATAATTGATAATATTATTGATTCCAGCTTTTGTTTCAACTGTAAAAATTTGGTTGTTTTGAAAGTAACTTATGCAAAACTGAAACACTTTTTTTAAGAATTTATTTTCGTTGCTATTAACACCAAAAACTTCATATTCGCAAAATGTTTTCGTCAGTCTATTTTTGAAAATATTTTGCTTAATATTTGTACCAACTATAACCTTATTTTGTTAAAATAATTTATATAATACGTAAATAACAATTATTACAATTGCTACAATTACAATATATCCGTTTGTATTGCTTTCTTGCTTTGACATTTTTTGTAATTTGACTTAAACTAATATGCTAATCTATTTAAAAAATAAATTAAACCTTAATTTTTGATAAAATAAATTTCAACAATTGAAAAACGAATTATGGTTTAGATTTGATTTTTGTAACTTTTTTATTCGATTTTTCTGATTTTTGTCGAAATACATCATTAACATCTATTGAAGGCACGATATATTTTCCCAAGGGAGCAACAGATGTTAAAGCCGTTATAAAACCTCTTAAACTATTTAAAGTAATTGAAAATGCAGAAAATTGCAATAAAGAGTTTTTATCATCCTCGGATAGTTTTTCACCTTCATTTAGTTTAAAAAATGCTACACCTTCTGCAAAAATAGAATAACCAGGTTTCGGATCTTCAACTTGGTTAATACTTAATTTTACAAATACTTTTGTGTCGTCCTCCGTAAAAAAAGCAAAATCTAAATCAATATCATAATCAGAAAAAAAATCTTGATTAATTTCTTGATTTTCAGTTGGAGGGATAAATTGAAAATTACAATTTAAAATAGAGAAATCCAATAATATTAGTGGAGAAAGTAATGGTTTCATTATGCAACCTTTAATGTTGTGTTCTTACTTGAATCATATTTGAAAGGTTCACAATTACCATATTTTTGATTTGTGTTGTGATATGCCCAGAAACCATTAGAATCGTTATGTAATTTTTTCTTATCAGAAAGTGGAAAATTATGCTCAATTTCTGAACGATAATTTTCAGAATTCCTTTTTGCCTTTATTTCAAAAGTAACATCATACGAATTTTGCAATTTTGCAATCTTCAACAAATTGATTAACTTATCTCCTCTCATTAACTGGGTAACATAACTCTTTGAAGTACCAAAAATTTCTGCAATATCTTTATTGCGAATTGGTGTATCAACTTCTAATTTTGCCAGTTCATTAAAGAAACGGAACATAATCATTTTTGCATCGTGTTCTAGTTCTTCTTCTTCACTTTTAAAGTTGAATAAATCTTCGAATTCATTATCAATATTATATTTCTCGTTAAACTTCATAATCGTATTTTCCTAATTTTGTTATTAAACTCTTTTCTTTACTACTGTTCTTTTGTGATTTTTTTCTAGTGTGTAATATTCCCGCCACAACTACAAATACACCTTTATCACTTTTAACTTCTTTGCAATAAATCCTATCATTTTCTTGCCCTTTAAAAAATTTCATTACTGTCACATCTTTACAAGAATCATCGATATCCTCTTTATCATATAAATCTGTATTTTTAAATTTTCCCAAAATTAAATCTGTGATAAACTTAAACTTCTTTTTGTGTCGATCGTCTCGATTAATATATTCAAGAATTTCCGCAGAATTTTCATCATCTATATAGATTGCTCTAGTGCCGTCTTTAGTTGAAATAATTTTTTTACATTTTCTTTTCAAAGTGCAAAGTTAATCTATAGGTTAATTAAATACAAGTGTTTTGTTATATATAACACTACTTTAACAAATTTACAAAATATTCATCTTTAAATTGTTTTAACAATTTTTAATTTCGTATTAATATTTTACGTTTTTAGATTCGATAATTGCTTTTAATATTGTGTTTGAAGAAGTTCATCAATCTCTCTTAAAAAATTCTCAATTTTATCAATAGACTTGTCAATAAATAATTTTTCATCAATAATTATTTTATACCTCATTCTTTTAAGTCCTTTAGTTTCTTTAAAGTTAATTAATTTAAGTTGTTTCAATGTATTTAATCCTCCAAGCCTTTTGGTATTTTTCATATCTGAGTAAAACACACCTTCACTATGAACTATGCAATTTCGCAAATCTGTGAAATACACGATAAAATTATAGTGTTCACATTTTTTGATGCTATTGGGACTTATCAATTTTTCAAGATTTTCTAAATATTTCGAATTTACTGGTTGTGTATTGTTTTTTTTAGTGAAATAATCTACAATTTTTGAAAGATATTTCTCCGCAAACGAATAGGTTTGAATGATTAAAGAATACCTAAATCTTTGAGTAAATTCTTCAATGTAGAAATTATCATCAATTAAGTTATCCAACATCACTTCATAATAACTTTGATCATAATTTTCCATCTGATCTCGACTAGGATCATCTCCTGCGATCGTCTGAAGTTCTTTAAATTTGACATCTAATTCTTTTGCTTTTGAAGTAAAATATTCCTCTACATAATTTACATAATCTCTTAACAACATTAATTCGAAATCAATGAATTGAATCAAACTAATTTTTTTAGAATTTCTTGACATATTATAAATTAAAAGGTGGATTTGTTATGATAAAATTTATATGTCTATCCAAAGTTGTTTCGTACCAATTTATTGCCGGTGCAAATAGCCCCGATGTACTTCTTCTTGTTACTCTTGCCAAAGGAATTTCAAAAACGTTTGCATCAGTCTCATTGAATTTTAATGAACTAAAGAAATAAGTTCTTTCCCAACCAATATCTCGAACACTACTAATGACCAAATCAATATTTTTGTCGTTATGCTTTTTAATAAATTCTACTAAATTGTCAATACATACTTTATCATCAGTGGCTGAATTAATAATGATAAACTGGCTTTGACCCAAATTTATCCTTTCAATTAAAATTAAAAAATCATTTCCACTAATTGGCGAAAAAACACCATCAACTATGCTAAATGCAAATGGAATAGAAATTAAAGTAATTGTCAATCTAGTTATTGTAGAAGTTTTTCCAGTGTCTGGTTGACCGCCAAATAATAAATAATTCATAATTTTTTTAATTAGTTATATAAAATAAATCAATCTCAATTTGCGCCACTTCCAGAGAATTTTTAATTTTCTCATTAATTTTTATTAACGTAGTTTCAACGCTCAATTCACCAATTTCATCATTAAATAAATCATTACATTGTAAAGTAATTTGTTCAGAAAATTCTTTTGCTCTTTGAGTTATCAATTTAATATCTTTTCTAATATCACTTGACATTGTTATTATTGGCAATAATCTAGTATCCAAATTACCTTGATTATTTATTGAAGAAGTTCTTTCAATGAATGTTTTTAATAGTTTTGAATCTATTTCCATCCAATCTGTTTCTGATAAAGGATTACCATCTTCGTCATAATTTTCTTTAATAATTTCATAATTTATTCTAATTGCATCGTTTGCTGCAAATGCATTTTCATTAAGCAAATAATTTTCACCTAACTCTGATTTTAAATGGATTAGAAATTCAGCATTCTGGTTTAAAAACTCAATAATTTTATTTCTGATTGACATTTTTGTATTAAATGAATCACTTATGTAAGCAGAAATTTTAGGATAAAAATCGTCAAAAAATTCTGGTAGAAAATCTAAAATGTTATATAATTTAATATAGTCTTCGGTATTAGAGACTTTGAAAAAACGATAAGCCTTGTATATTGCACCTCTATTAATATCTAAAATAGTACCATAATTTTTGGAAGAAGTGTGCAATAATAGATGAGAATTGAGAGGTTCATTTCTTAAAGAATTTTCATATTCTTTAATCCTTTCGCCTTTATGATTTAAATCTTTAATTATAGAATCTAAATTCACAGATAGAAGATCTAGATTGTCAAACGCTTCAATTTTCTGCGTTTGTAGTAACATTTTTTTATCGTCGTCCCTAGTTAAATTAAATTGTTTTATTTGTTCTTCATTTGCTTTTATCTGCATATAGAAAGCGAGAAAAGTTAGTAAAATGCCAATCAATCCAATAAACGGATTCATAATGCCAAAGGTATCTCCAATTACACCACTATTTGCATCAAATTGGTAATTAACATCTTTTGTTATCCGCGTAAAAATGTATGGACTAAATAAACTAAATAAAAGTAAAATACCTGCAATAACAAGTATAACAATTACAAAGGGTTCCCATAATCTATTATCTTCTTTTTTTGATTCAATCATAATTAGTCTTTTTAATATTTCCCTTTCCCTTCCGCCACCATTACCAAACCACCTTCTTCCCTTTCATATTCGCCAGAACCAACCCTAACCTGCCCATTCATCAACATCGGCAACAACCAATCCCGCAATTGTGCGAGTTCTTGGTTTTGTTTCGAGTTGATTTTTATTTTACTATCGAAGGTTGAAACTGTCTTTTCAAATTTTCTGAGGATATTTTCGCTTGGATAACAAAATTCTAAATTGTATAAATCATCTTTTGTCAATGAGCCAAAAGTAGTTCCGACTGAATTTAAATAATCGAATTTCTTCTTAAAATAATTCATTTGATAAATTAAAAATGAATTAAAATTTTCTTTACTATTTAAAGCAGAAAGTCCACGACCAATACAACAATCATACATTGCAATATTCATAGTTCCAATTGGTGCACGAACGCTTAATAAAATGTCATTTTCTTTTGCAAATCTTGTTGGGGAAGTTGTGTAAATCCTATTTTCAGGAAAACGCCACCCAAAATCCGTAGAACCTTGAAAAAATATCATTCCTTTATTTTGTTCATTGTATGATTCTCCAGAAGGCGATTGTCCCATTGTAATATTTGCGACTTCACTCAATATTTTCACTTCCCAACCAACCGGAATTTCCCTTTTCAAAACCTCATCATAAATCATTTTTCCGCCAGAAGATTTGTAAGGATTACCGTTTTCATCTGGAAAATCAAACTGCACAAACCAATAATCATAAATGGTTTTTGCCATCTGTTCTAATTCTGCATTGAGTTGATTGTTCAACTCAATTTTATCATCTAATGCGGAAAGAACAGCGGCGATTTTTTTCTGATTAATAAAATTTTCTATATTAATTTCCATTAATTTAAAACTATCTAAATTGATAGTATTAAATACAGATCCTTGACCTCGTTTCTGAATATTGGAAACATAGTTTTTAAGACAATAATATAAATAGGTATTATCCACTATATCTTCTTTACCTCTTAAACCAAAACATGACTGGTTAAAAGCCATTGGAAAACCAATTTGCGCAAGGACACCGACAGTTCCTCTTGCTGAAATTATCAAATCATCTACTTTTAATAATTTGGTACTGCTATTTTTTAATCCTTTTTCTGTAATTTTTTTTTCAGAAATATATACTTTTCTTAAGTCATTATTGAAGTCATTAATTGATAACCAGCCAATTGTACCATTTTCCCAATATTCAGAATTATTAGTTTTTGGCGTTCCACCGCTAATAACATTTATTACATCATTTAAAATTACATTATCCATACTTCAACCCTTTTAATTGTTTTTGAATGGTGGTTTCGGCAAGCTCAACCACCAATGAAAGCGTATTTTGCGTATAATTTCTCGATAAAAATGCTAGATTTTTCATTATTTAATAAATTCTATTTCGCTCAATTCGTTCTTTAGCCTCAATTAATAGTTGGTGTATTTTCGCTTCTAGTTCAGCTTTTGGTGGTAAAGTTGTCCAATATTCGGCTACCATAATTCCGTCTTTGTGCATTTCTAATAATTCCACTTGCTCCTTGTTGCTTTCGGCACATAAAATCAAACCAATGGGTTCGTTTTCGCCTTCTTGTTTTTCATATTTGTTTAGCCATTTTAGGTACAATTCCATTTGACCTTTGTGCGAGGCTTCAAATTTCCCCAGTTTTAATTCTATTGCAACCAGCCTCTTTAATTTTCGGTTAAAAAATAAAAGGTCCAAATAAAAATCTTCGCCATCAATAATCATTCGTTTTTGACGCTCCATAAAGGCAAAACCTTTGCCCAATTCTAATATAAAATTTTCTAGCTCTTGTAAAATTGCACGTTCTAAATCATTTTCTAAATAAGTATTTTTCAAGTTTAAAAAATCTAATAAATAAGGATCTTTGAAGGTGTTTTGCAAATCTGATGGAAATTTTGACAAATGCGTATCCGCTATTTCTTTTCGTTCAAAAGCTTTTCTGCTTATTTGATTGCGTAGTTCACGTTTCCCCCATTGTTCCTCAATTGATTTTTGAGCATAAAAAAGTTTAGATTCTTTTGATTTCAGGGGAAATAATTCTATAAAATGAGACCAACTCAATTGTGTAGCCAGTGGCGACACAATTGATAAATCAGAAAAATCATTTGAGAATTGCATCATTCGTCTTACATTTCTTTCGGTAAAACTTCGTCCATATTTACTTTCTAATTGAGTAGCGACGGTAGAAACAATTGCTTTTGCATATTCAGCACGCTCATTATTCAGGATTTCTTCATTAATCCGCTTGCCAACTTGCCAAAACAACAAGGTAAGCGCACTATTAGCAACAGTTTGTACTTGTTTTTTACTATGTTCAATTAAAGTGGAAAGCTCATTAACTAAATTTTCATTAGCAGATTTTTCTAAAAATTTATTCATACCTCAATTTTTTCAAATTCTCCTGAATCTTCTTTTCCAACTCTGCACCTTCGGCAAACATATCTGTCAGATTATTTTCAAACCCCATCATTTTTTCTGCAAATTCTTCTGCGGTAATGTCGATGTATTCAATCTTTACTTCAAAATATTGTCCGGCTGAAAAAGAATAATTCTTGGCAGCAATTTCATCTTTAGAAACTACCACAGATAAATCTTCTACTGCTTCTTTCTTGTTAAAAGTTTCAATTATTTTATTTTCTTCTTCGGCTGTGAGAACGGTTCGCTGGTTTTTGCCTTCTTTCACGGTTTCGCCAAGTTTAGAAGCATCCATTAATACAATATGTTCGTTGTCTGCTAATTTGTCTAAAATCAACACAGAAACATTGGTTCCGGTACTCGCAAAAATATTACTCGGCATACTTACCACACCTTTCAACCAACCATTATTGATCAACTTTTCCCTTATCTTTTTTTCAATTCCAGATTGCGCGGTGATGAAACCTGTGGGAACTACAATTGCCGCTTTTCCCGTATCGTTCAAACTGTACATAATATGCTGAATGAACATTAAATAAATGGCCATGGATTCTTTTTTGGCTTTCGGGACATTTGGAATTCCGGCAAAAAACCGCTCTTTGAATTTGTCTTTTTCTAAATCTTCCCGAAAATCTGAAAAATCTAATTTAAACGGCGGATTAGAAACGATGTAATCAAATTTAGTTTCTAAATAAGACGGATTTGCAATGGTATTGCTTCGGATAATATTGGGAATACTTTGGGATAAATGGTTGAGAATTAAATTCAACCTCAACATCGTAGAAGATTTCTGGGAAATATCTTCCGAATAAATGCTGCAATTTTTCTCGCCAATTTTATGCGCCAAACTCATCAGCAATGTTCCAGAACCTGCACTTGGATCATAGACTTTCACGCCTTGCTGCGGTTCTTGCACCAGAATTTGCGCCATAATTCTCGCAACTGCGTGTGGCGTGTAATATTCGGCGTATTTCCCTCCACTATCCGAGTTGTAATCTTTAATTAAATATTCAAAAATTGTGGCAAAGAAATCATATTTTTCGCTGAACATTTTGCCAAAACTGAAAGTCGCTACTTTATTGATTAAAGCACGGCAAAAAGCATCTCGTTGTGAAGCATCAGAAATATAATTAGACAATTCATCAAAGAGTTTATCTTTCGCACCAGTCGCAGATTTTACAGAAAATATATCAGAATTATCAATGCTGATTGCACGCAGAGTATCATCAAACAACTTTCCAAAATCCGCTTCGTTTTGGCGGTTAAAAAGATAAGAAATCGTGTGATTGGGTTGCAGTTTCGGAATATCTGGGTTCATTCCATAATTCAAAAAATTAAGTTCTTCTTCCGATAATTCTTCCAGCGCCTCTTGAAACTTTTCGGCATTTTTTAAAGATTTATTTTCTTTTTTGGCTTCATCAATGTATTTGTCATTAATGAATTTGTAGAGGAAAACCTGAGTAATAATTTTAAATTCGTTGCCGTCATTTCCCAGTCCGTAATTGGCGCAAACGCTTTTTAATTCATCAATTAAATGTTTGGTTTGCGTTATAAATTGCAGGTCGCTCATATTCTGTATCCGTTGTATTGTTGTTGGTATTCTGCAACAATGAGTTGGTTTATTTGTTTTGTGGTTTCAAAATCTACTTTCACATCGCTGTTGTTTTTAAATTCATTGATCACCAAAGTCATCAAATATTTTTTAAAATAAGCGTCGTTATCTATGATATTGCTGTTATGTAGAATTTGTTCGTCGGTTTGTTCTTTTACTTTCAGAAGTGCATCGTAAAGTTGGGTTTGTTTCAAGTTAAGATTTCCTTTTTCCATCAATCTTTTGTGAATGCGAACATATTTTTCATCTTCCAAATATTTGTGTTGCAAATTTTCATTGGCTTGGTTCAGTTTTAAAACCCTTTCGTAAATGGTTTTCAGCAGTTGAATATTTTCACGCATTCCTTCCTGCGTGATTTCTTCCAGATTTTTTTTCTTAAAAATGTTTTCCAGTTCTTCCCGAAGCGTGATAAATTGCGGATCCGTTTGGTCGATATTTCTTTGCAAGGCTTCTCTGGTTTTCCGCATCTGACCTTTTTGCTCGTCTGCTAAAATCAATTCGTTCTCTGAAACTTTCACAAAAGAAAACCAAATATCTTCTAAAGCCACATTCAACAGATTTTGCGTTTTCTGCTCATTGTTGATGGAATCTATAAGATTGAGTTTATCTAATTGTCTTTGCGCTTCGGCAAGAAAAATATTGAGTTTATTAAAATCTATTTTCTGCAAAAGATCCTGTAGATCTTCTTCACCAAGACGAATGATGTTTTTCAATTCTTTCGCATTTCGCAAGGCTTTGATGATTTTTAGCAAATCCGGTTTATCTCTTAATTCACTGATTTGTTGCGAAAATCTTTCTTTGTTATTGGTATCAAATTGAAAGAGAATTTCTTTCAGTTCTTTCAGGTCATTTTCAATCTCTTCTCTGGATTTAAAGAGATTGCTGTAGTTTTTCATTTCATCGCCCAATTCTGCATTTAGTTCATCCAAATACAATTCATTGGTTTTATCAAATGCTTTAGAAATATCTGCAAAATCTACAACGTAACCGTATCTAAAACTCTTATAAGGTCTGTTGACACGCGTTAAAGTCTGCAAAAGATTGTGATCTTTTATGACTCTTGCCAAATACAGTTTTTTCAATCTTTTGGAATCAAAACCTGTGAGCAACATATTGTAAACAAAAAGTAAATCTACTTTGCTGTGTTTGTAGGCTTTTATTAAATCTTTGCGAATTTCCTTATCATTTTCATCGTGAAGAATGAGCGCGGCTTTCAGTTTTGGATTTGGTGTTTTGTAAGGATTATAAGGTTCTGCAACTAAATTTGCTGCATAAACCTCCTGTTCGCCGTAAGTTTCCTCAAAATATCGAAACAGATTTTGCGCTTGAGCAGAAGAATCACAAACGACCATTCCACCTAAAGAACTGTCGTCTTCTTGTTTTCTAAATTCTATTAAATCATCAACAATGTATTCCAGCAAAGGTTCTACATATTTATCGTGCGCATAAACTTTTTCTTTGCCAATTTCTCCTTTTAAAATTTCGATTTGATCCAAAATTTCCTTCATCTTCATTCTGAATTTGGTATCAATTCCTTCCCGAATCAGGCGTAAAGTATAACCATCAGCAATAGATCGGTTGTAATAATATTTGTGAATGTAATTGCCAAACAAATCTTTAGAATCATAAAGCCGGGTAACTTCTTTTAAAAGTGGCGTTCCTGTTAAAGCGATTTTTACCGCATTTTTATCTGAATTTAAAAGATTGGCGAGATAACTTCCTTTCGGGTTGTAACTTCGGTGCGCTTCGTCTAAAAAATAAATATTTTGAGTGTTGATGTCGTAATCAATTTCTTCCGTAACGGTAGAATCTTCCGTAAATTTTTGAATATTGACAACGGTGATTTCCATTTCACCAGAATCATTTTGAAGCGCGCTTACTTTCTTTATTTCTTTTAAAAATTCTGCACGAGAATTGACTTTATTGACCTTCAAACCACGATTCGAAAATTCAGTGGAAGATTGTATCAATAAATCTATTCTATCAACAATGAAAAAGAATTTTGGAATTATATTTTTCTTTTGAAAATAATCTGTCAGAAATTTTACGTTGTAATATGCTAAAGCCGTTTTACCGGAACCTTGTGTATGCCAAATAATTCCCTTTTTGATGCCATCGTCCAGCGTTTTCGCAATGGCCATGGTTGCAAACATCTGCGGATAACGCATTATGTGTTTTTCTAAACCAGATTCTTCTTCCACATAAGCCAAAGCATATTTTAAAACGAATGCAAATCTTTGTTTGCTTAAAAGTGAAGTGAGAATTCTATTGGTTGGAGAATCGTAATGTTTATTGGTGATAAATTCTGGTGAATGTTTTATCGCACTCAAATTATTATCTTTCAAAACAAAATTTTCCAGTGCTTCAGAATCAGGAATAAATTTGGTGATTACTGGGAAATCTGCATCTTCACGAAAATAATTAAACCTTAAATCTGCATAAGCCGAAGTGGTATAATACGCACCTTGAATTGGCTCTATCACGCCATCTTCATATTCCATATTATTGGAAAAGATCATCAACTGCGTAATATTGGCGAACTTCCGGAATTTTTTATTTTTAAATCTCGCATTCATTCTTTTGCGTTCATCCAAAACACCTTCTTTATTGTTGGGTTTTTTCACTTCGATAAACGCTAAAGGCAATCCATTAATTAAAATCGTAATATCTGGACGAAACTCCTCGTCTTCATTTTTACAAGTCAGTTCTGTAGTAACGTGAAAAGAATTGTTATTAAAATTTTCAAAATCTATTAATTTAATTCCCGAACCAGAAACCAAATTTTTGTAGAAATCTTCTCCCAAATCTTCAAAATCCAACTTCAAATTGATTTCATCCAATAACAAATCCAGTTCTGCATCGCTAACTTCAGGATTTATTCTCTGCAGACTTTCTTTAAAAATATCAGGAAATATGTTGCTTTCTTCAATTCTCTTTTGCTCTCCTTTCGAAATATATTGATATCCCAAACGCATCAAATGCAGTATTGCAGGAATTTTTACGCGAGAATCTTCGTTGAAAGCCATTTAGTTTTTTGTTTGGTGCACTAAAATAAATAAATAAAAGCAGATTTTAATTAAATAAATGAAAGAAAAACAACAAATTTCAATCGCTAATAAAAGAAAAAAATGATCTTATAAAAGCAATTTTGATTCATTGTAAGTTTTAATTTTTAAAAAGAGTGTAATTTAAGCAAAGAATTTAAAGTAAAAAAAAGGCAAACCGTATAATGGTGAAATTTTTTGTTTTCTTTTTTAAAAAACTGATTTTTAGATTGTTACATTTAATTTCTTTTTACAAAATTCCACTCCCATTTCTGGGCGGTATAAGTGAGCGGCGTTGCTGTAAACTTATATTTATCCGCTGCCAAAACGTAACAAATATCGCCATCGCTGTCTTTTAAAACAGAATTTCCTAAGACCTCTATATTACCTATAAAATCAAACGAATCTGAACTGTAAGTTTCCCAAGTTTCTGTGGTGCTCTCGAGTTTAAATTTCTGACCGATTTCTTGGGCGTAAGAATCTACAAATTCTTGGTAAAAATATTGCGTTTCCTTATTGAGGTTGCAGACTTCAATACTAAATACGCCAGTTTTTACTTTAACGTCTTTCGTTTTTAAGTGAATTTTTAAAATGTCTTCGAAGTGGCGTTTTCTTGGCGCAAAAAACATGCGCTTGCTGTCATTTACTTTTTCTACCAAGCAATCTGCGACGTAATCTCTGAAATCTTCATCCGAATATTCCAAATGATAAGTATGCCACGGAAATCTCTCGTTTAATTCATCAAAAGCGCTATAAAAACTTTCGTGAATTTTTGGTTTTACAAAATCTAAATTCTGATGATTGAGTTCTTCCACAAAATAGTCGAATCCTTGTTGTTCTTCTTTTTTTAAACAAATAATTTGGATGAGATTATTTTCATTTGTCATTTGGAATACGGTGTCTCTTTCGCCTTTCATATATAGATGTTTATTGTTTTTTTTAGGTCATCTGCACTCGCTGAATCTTCATAGGTGTTTGCATTAGCAGATCATGGCGATTTCATAATTAAAATTTTTAATAGTATTGATTTTTTAATACTGTAAAATTACCAAGGGATTCAGACAAAACATGGCGTTTAAAATGTCGTTTTATTTATTTTAAAATTAAAATAAATCAACTAAAAATTGGTAGATAATCACCATTGCAAGCGTATCTCTTTCGCAATATTTCAAAAGGTTTTCGCGAAGATTATCATCTATAAAATTTCCATTTTCTATGGATTTCTCAAACAAAGAACTTGCAGATCCGCCGTCTTGAATTTCTAAATTTGCATAAGTAAAATCCGGTGCAATTGCAGGTAAAACAGATTTGATAGAAGCCGAATTTTTCATGGCAGGAAAATAGCAATATCCACCTTGAAAAACAGGAAGTAAATCTACAATTCGATCTACTAATTGATGTAGAAAATGCGCGTCTTCAGGGAAAAATTGTGCTAATTCGTTTAATCTTCCTTTTTCAAAACTTTGGTTGTATGTCACAATATTTCCTTTGCTGCCAAAATCTTTTTTCAATTGTCCCACCATTTGTTTTAAAGGATTTTCACCATTACTGAAATCTTCGGGATTAGCGAGAAACTCTTTATGCGAAAGATTTCCGTCTTTATCCAAAATATGCAGCGAATATTGAAACGGAACTTGCTGGTAAGGTCGTGTTCCATCAAAAACTGGAATTGCAGGAAAAATAGTTTCAAAATCAAAGAAATAAAGCGGAAATTCCCAATTAGAAATCAGATTTTTAATGGCTAATTTATTCATATAAGTTTCATCATTTTTCAACCCGTTTCGTTGAAGATTTTGAAAATGCGTCAAAGTAAAATCATCTGGAATTTCGTCAATTTTTAAAATATTTTGCTCGTAAAGATTCCAACCTTTTTTTCCACCTCGATATAAATTAAAAACAGAATATTGTGGAACATGTTTCCAGCAATGATGGGCGTAATCGCAACCAAAAGGATTGGAACAATGTGCGCCAATTTCCACCACTGGTTCTTGTTCAATTTCCAACATTTTCAATAATCGATCCAAATTTTCTGCAACCCAATCTTGATTTGCGATAACTTCTTCCGTAATGTCTTCTAATATGAAGATTTCAGAGGTAATTTCACCATGTTTTATGTATTGATTATTGACGAACATCATGAAAAATCGATCTGGTACAAAACCCGCATTTTTCATCACAAAATATTGTAGCGAAGCATCTGTTAAATGATACTCTTTCACAGAAGTACTGCTTTTCACTTCAATTGCCCAAACTTCATCATCATTTCTGTGCAATATATCGAGCATGCAAAAAGCATTTTTCACGCTAAAAGTGGCTTCATAAATGGTTTCTACTTTTTCGGAAATCCATTTTTTTGTATTTTCTATAGAAGGTTTTAAGTTGGAATAATCTTCTGGTGTCGCATCTTTTCCGTTGGGGAACATTTCTTGCGCCAATATTCCGATGCGATGCCCGAGATCAAAAACCGCTTGTGTTTGGGCGTCAGTTTCTGGTTTTAAATCTTTTCTGTAGAAATCAAACCACAGTTTTTTTTCACATTGAATTCCGGAAACAAATTTAGATTTGGAAAGGTTTTTCATTATTTTATACTTAAACAAAATTTTTCAACATATCTTCTACTTCTGCTTTCATTTGGTTTTTGAAACTTTCGGGCGAGATGATTTTCACGCGATTTCCGTAAGACAGAATTTCTCTCTGAAAATCGTAAGTTGGCACTAAAAATACTCTGAAAACGGTTTCTTCTGCGTTTTCCGAAACAATTGTTTGGGAATTATGCAACTTTAATGCTTTCACATAATTGGCTTGTTCGCTATCGAATTTAAGTAAAATTTCTTGTGGCTCGTCGCCAGTTGCGTTGATGATTCCAAAAAAATACTTGTAAGTTTCTTCTATATTTATCGTTTTTCTTTTGAATGTAGAACTAGTGATTTCCAGGTCTGAAATTCGATCTAAACCAAAAGTTTTTAGAAAAAATTCTCCATTTTTAGGTTTAAAATCGGCTGCTAAAAGGTACCATCGGTTTTTAAATTCTTTCAAAGCATAAGGCTCTACTAACTTCTCGAATTTTTCGTTTTCCCAAAATTTTTGGTAATTAAATTTGATGACTTTTTTATTGGTAATGGCATGAATAATCCCATGAAGGTGTTCTAAACCTCTGGCTCTTCTATGTTCAAAAAACATCACATCGGTATTGCCCTTTGTTTGTCTATAGGCTTCTACGAGAAGTAATTGATCAAAAACACTTTCTTGAAAAAGTTCTAGTTCTTCATCTTCAATGAAATAAATATTTCTTTGTCGGGAGTAAGAAATGCTGATCCCAAAAACATCTGAAATTGCAACTTTATCACGCAAAAAAGTGCGTTCTGTAAATTTGAGAGTCAGACCTTTTTCGTTAAATTTTTCTTGTAAAAAATCTTCAATTTCTTTGTAAGACGCTCCTTTTTCTTTTCTTCTTCTTAGCAATTCTTCTATGAATTTTAAGCGAAGCATTTGTTCGTTTTTTGCCATTTTGTTTTAATTTATTTCAAAGATAGAAAAGTAGAACGACAAAATATGGCGGTTAAAAAAACCTTTGCCAAAGATTTTGAACTTTGGCAAAGTTGAGATGGAAAATTTAAGATTTTCTTATCCAAGAAATACCGTCATTAGTTGACTTAAAAAGACCTTTGGAAGTCGTTCCCAAAATTTCTTTTCCAATATCTGTAAGATCTTGAAATTCACCAACTGAAGATGAACCATTAAATCTAGTGATCCAACTTACACCTCCGTTTGTTGATTTTTCTAATTTTTTGTTGTCTTTTGGCGAAATGCGGATTAATTCTTTTCCGCGTGTAATAATTTGTGACATAATTTTTGTTTTTAAAAAGTTAGTAGCACAAAATTAGATTTGGATTCGGACAAAATGAGGCGGTAAAAAAAACTTTGTCAAAGTTATTTTCATGCTGTGCAAAATTTTGACAAAGTGAAGAACGTTTTTCAAAACCCAATTTTCCTATTTTCACATTTCTCACTCCATTTTTCATTTTTGCAAAGATTTTCAATATCAGAAAATTTTAGTTTTTTGTTTTCCAGAATTTCCTGCATCGCCCATTTTCGGGCAATATTTTCCATTTCTCCACCAGAAAATTTGAATTTCTCGGCAAGAATTTGGCTTTCTTTTTCCGAAAGAAGGGGAAGTTTTTCTTGCCATATTTTTGCTGAATTTTCAAAGGAAGGTTGCTCAAATTTTACTTTAAATAAAAATCGGCGTTCAAAAGCAGCATCCATATTTTCAACCAAATTTGTGGTAGCGAAAAGGATTCCGTCAAATTTTTCCATCTCTTCTAAAATAACATTTTGAATTGAATTTTCGGTGTCCGCAACATTGGAAATTCCTGCAGATTTGCGTTTGCCAATAATGGCATCGGCTTCATTAAATAAAAGAATTGGGCAAAGTTCTTCTGTCTTTTTCATTTCTTGATATTCCGTGAAAATTTTCTTTACTAGTTTCTGACTTTCGCCAAACCACATGCTTTTGGTTTCGGAAATATCTACTTTAAAAATATTTCTGCCAGATTCTTTTGCCAACTGATAAACACTTTCCGTTTTCCCAGTTCCGGGAACGCCGTGAAGAATTGTTGTAAGTCCAATTGGCAATGATTTTTCTTTCAATCTTTGTTGCATTTCTTTAAATTTACCATCATCCAAAATATTTAAAATTTGCTGCAATTGGTTGTTTTCTTCAAAATTGTAGAATAGTTTTTTCGCCGAAATATCTTTTGCTTTAATAAGTTTTGAATGGTTATTTGAAGTTTCATCAATCATTAAATCTTCATTATCTCGCAGAAAATCGGTTACTTTTTTGGAAAGTTTCGCCTTATTTCTATTTTGAAAATTTTCTTTTGAAATTTCAATTAAATTGAGTTTTGAAAGTTTGGTTTCTTTGTTAATTATTAATTTATGAAATCTCATCGCTTGACTTTTTTTTGGAAAATAATCATTGACTGTAGATTGAACAAAAGTGTTAAAATCATTATCGCCGCAAGTGATACAATCCCAAATGGTATCTAAAAAGAAATAAGTTTCGAACGGATCGAGTTGATAATTTTTGATTTCCCGGAAAATGGGCATTTCTAAATTGTCGAAGCAAAGGGTTGCAATATATTCTGTGAAATCATAGTGACTGATTAATTCTCTATCAAATTGGTCGCTCATTTTATCAAATTCTTCTAGAAAATCTACCAAGTTTTTTTTGCACGAAGATTCTTCAATTTTAGAATATTTAATGAGTTGGTTTCTAGAAATAGAATTGATGATATTTTGGGAAAGTTCGTAAGATGAAATTTGCTGTTTGTGTGCGTTTTTATTCATCAAAAGATTTCGATTGTACAACATTTCGATAGATTCTCTATATTTCAAAACCTGAAAATTGGAAAGTCCAAAATGATCAAAAACAGCATTAAAACTGCTATTTTCAAACCATAAAACGAAGGTGTTTGCGAATAAAACCGTTTCAATGTCATTGAGTTGCAAATAATTCGAAAGCAGTTTGATTTCATTTTCTACCACTTCAAAAAGTGGTTGTCGCAGTTGACTATCTTTGGAAAATTGATAAATAGTTTCAATTGCTTCCATCACATTAAAATTCACTTTTGTTTCCATATCCTTTTGTTTTAGAATACAAAGATGAAAAATGACTACGCCGAAACGTGGCGTAGTGAAAATAAAAACTTAATTGTGGAAAATATTATCGAATTCGTTACAGATTCAATATAGAAAAGCAATTTGCTTAATTCATTATGACATTAAAGTAAAAATAATAGTAGTGAAACCTTTAATTTTTTAGAGACGATTTGTATTAATTACTCTAAAATAAGTAATTTTCGTCGTTTTTTTTATACAAAATAGAAAAAAATGTCCAGTTTATTATGCAAAAAACTGGACATTTGTTACAGAAAAAAATCGATGATTTCTTCTTTTAAATTTTATTTATCAAAGTCTTCTGCAAACGAAAAAGCAGGAATGTGATCTCCTGCGATTTAATTAGTTGTTAATAGTTTTTTATTTCAGAGGTTTTTAAGTTCATTCCATTTTCATTAATTCATAATTTGTACTGCGGCCGCCTTGTTCTTCTTGTTTTAAAATTCCCTTTTCCAATAAGTCTTTAATGTCTCGCAATGCTGTATCGGTAGAACATTTCGCTATTTTTGCCCATTTTGATGATTTTAGTTTTCCATCAAATCCATCTAATACCTTATTCAAAACCAAACGTTGTCTTTCGTTCAAAGAGGTATGTTCGTGCAATTTCCAGAATTCAGTTTTGTAAACTACTTTTTTTAGACTGATTTCAGTTTCTTGCAGAGCGTTTTTTAAACAATGCAAAAACCATTCAAGCCATTCAGTAATATCGCCGTTGCTGTGTTGTACTTTTTGTAATATTTCGTAATAGCGTTTTCGTTCCACCAAAATTTGGCTTGACATGCTATAAAATCGTTCCGAACTTCCATCTGCACGCGCCAATAATAAATCTGAAATCGCTCTCGCAATTCTTCCGTTTCCATCATCAAATGGATGTATAATGATAAACCAAAAATGAGCAATGGCAGATTTTAGCACCAAATCTATCTTTGATTCACTATTCAGCCAATTAATAAATTCATTCATTTCTTGCTGTACCATTTTTGGTTCAATGGCTTTGTACTGTATTTTTTCTTTACCCATTGCTCCGGAAACAATTTGCATTTCTCCAGTTCGGTATTTTCCTACTTCAATTTTATACATCCCGCTGTGTCCAGTAGGAAATAACGCTGAATGCCATCCAAATAAACGGTCATCGGTTATAGGCTGTAAATAATTTTGAGTGGCATCTAACATCATTTCTACAACTCCTTCAACATTTCTATCGGTTGGAACTAGACCTGCTACATCTAAACCTAAACGTCTTGCTATGGAAGATCGCACTTGATCATAATTCAATTGTTCGCCTTCTATTTCAGAAGATTTTACCACATCTAAAGTTAGTGTAGTAAGATTGGCTTCTTCTTTTGCAGAAAAACCAAGAGAAATCATTTGTCCAGCAATTTTTCCTTGCAGATGACGCACATCGCCAAAAACGGTATTGATGGCTTTATCTTGCCAAGTAAAGTTTGTCCAATTTTTATTTTGATAGATGTACTTTGCCATTATCATTATTTTTAATGCGGTAAATATACGAATTAATTACCGCAAATTTGCGACGAATAGAAATGTTATTTACCGCAAATTAGAATAATTGCTATTTTATTTTTCCTAAAAAATGTTAATCATTCATTTTGAAAATTTATGTCCTAAATTTCCTCTTCATTTTCCACCATTCGTACTCATGTTGCGCTACATAATGAGGTTTCAAAACATCATCAATTAATTATTCTGTAAGTTTTAAGATAGAATCTTCTGGTTTTTTTGAGAAACTTTTAATGATTTTTTTAAAATTATTGATAAATAGTTTCAATTGCTTCCATCACATTAAAATTCACTTTTGTTTCTATGCTCTTTTGTTTTAGAATACAAAGATGAAAAATGACTACGCCGAAACGTGGCGTAGTGAAAATAAAAACTCAATTGTGGAAAATATTATCGAATTCGTTACAGATTCAATATAGAAAAGCACTTTTCATCAGTTCCTGTTCACCTCGTGAAATTCCGATTTCTGAGGCAATATTTTTCCAGTTGCTGACTGCTTTTTTTACTTCAGAAATTATGGAATTCATTTCGGTTTCATTTAATCTAAAATAAATACCGACACTTTTTGCTAATTCTATATTCAAGGAATTATCGTCCATATCTATATTTAAAGCCAATCCGTTTTTTTCAACAGAAGGATTTAAGTCATAAGCAGGAGATAAAATCCAACCTTTATGTGTTAGAATAAAACCATGATTTCTTAAATGATCATCCGTATTTGAAATACAAATATTGAAAACTATTCTTCGCCACAACTGATGAAGATTGTCATTTATATTTGCGCCAAAATTTAAAATAAATTCTACAATATCAAGATAACTGGCTGTTGAAAATCGCAGTGCTTCTTCATTATTACCAGTCATAGTCATTGCCGATGCAAAGTGAATTCTCTGATTGCTTTCTCTATCGAATCTTTTCGTGAAAAAAGTATAATGTTTACCAGCAATTTTTTCAATTTTGCATTCAGACATTTCAATTCCACTATCCAATGCCAATTGGTATGCTAAAAATTCCCATGCTGCTTTATCAATTGTATCATTTTTAGAAGGAAATTTAGCAATCCACAAATCTCCATTTTCATCCTCAATATTTGCTTTTGGTCTTGCTCCACCTAAAGAAGATCCGGGAGCCAAAAGAATTGCTAACCATTTTTTGACGTCTGCATTTTCATCATCTTCAAGATTTTTTGCTGCTGCTTGAAGTTCTCGAATGGACGACCAAGGTGGAGTTGAGTTATTTTGATCATCATCTAGAAATGATCCATCAAGAGAAGTTTTAAACCTTAGAGCACCCATTCTGGTTTTGTCAAATACGCCAAGAAGGTAATCAATTTCATAAAGAATTTGTGGTTTTTCATTATTTTCTCCTGCTTGCTGTGCCGCTTTTCTTTTCATTAAAGTTCTTCCCCAAGTATCGGGCATACTGTCTAAAAAAAGTCCAAAATTTTCTTTATTATCAGGAAATTGTGCACCGGAAAAAAACTGAATATCTGGATCGATAAGCCACTGATTTTCCGTCTTCAACCAATTTTTATCATACTCAAAACTCAATGCTTTTTTTCCTTTGCCATAATGTGCTGAAAAAATACCTATATGTTTATGAACAGATATTCCTTTCCAATCTGCAAATACGTAAATGTTAAATTTTCCTTTTTTCATGTTTCTTACTATTTAAGTAATTCCAAATCTTGAAGTTTTCTGCCAAATTCATCATCTGCTGCCAATTTCAAAACATCATCTTGTAATCTCAAAACTCGCAAAACATTAAAATACGCACCAAAAGAAACGCTGGAATCGCCTTTTTCTATTAAATACAAGGTTGAACGAGCAATTCCTGCCCTTTCTGCTACTTGAACTGCTGTTAATTTTCGCCGCTTTCTAGCAAGTTTGATATTCTCTCCCATTTCTTCCAATAATTGAGTAAATTTAGGAAGGATAAATTGTTCTTTTTTATTCATAACGTCTGTTATTTCATACAAATATATTGTTTTTGTTTGAAATAACAAACATTATATAGAATACTAATCATTTTTTTTGATAATTCACCTCCTAAATTTCCTCTTTTTTTTCCACCACTCATCTTCCTGTTGCGCTACATAATGAGGTTTCAAAATATCTTCAATCAAGTCTTCTGCAATTTCTAAAATAGAATCTTCTGACTTTTTTGAGAAACTTTTAATGATTTTTTTTAAATTATTGATAAATACTTTCAATTGCTTCCATCACATTAAAATTCACTTTTGTTTCCATATTCTTCTGTTTTAGGATACAAAGATGAAAAATGACTACGCCGAAACGTGGCGTAGTGAAAATATTTTAAACAAAAAATTCCCCAAGTTTTCACTCGGGGAATTTCTAAATATATTTAATTGAAGTCTTATTTCACTTCTTCAAAATCAGCATCTTGCACATCTTCGGTGCCTGCGTTTGCAGATTCTTGGCCACCATTTTCTGGTGCACCTTGCTGTGCAGATTGTGCATACATTTCTTCTGAAGCCGCCATCCACGCTGCGTCTAACGCTTCGGTTTTGGTTTTGATGGTTTCCACATCTTTGGCTTCGTAAGCAGTTTTTAGTTCTGCGTGTGCGCTTTCTATGGCTGCTTTTTTGTCTGCAGAAAGTTTTTCGCCAAATTCTTTGAGTTGTTTTTCTGTTTGGAAAATCAATCCATCGGCTTTGTTTAAAACTTCTACTTCTTCTTTTTTCTTAGCATCAGCAGCAGAATTTTCTTGCGCTTCTTTTTTCATTCTTTCGATTTCTGCTTCGGATAAACCTGAAGAAGCTTGGATTTTGATTGCTTGTTCTTTACCTGTTCCTTTGTCTTTGGCAGAAACATTCAAGATACCATTCGCATCAATATCAAATGTAACTTCAATTTGTGGAACGCCTCTTGGTGCTGGTGGAATATCTGATAAATCAAATCTTCCGATTTCTTTATTGTCATTAAACATTGGTCTTTCACCTTGCCCCACTCTAATTGAAACCGCTGGTTGATTATCACTTGCAGTAGAGAAAATTTCAGATTTTTTAGTTGGAATAGTTGTGTTGGCTTCAATTAATTTAGTAAAAACTGAACCCATGGTTTCGATTCCTAATGAAAGTGGCGTTACATCTAATAAAAGAACGTCTTTCACATCTCCTGTTAAAACTCCACCTTGGATAGCTGCACCAATTGCTACAACTTCATCTGGGTTTACACCTTTTGATGGTTTTTTTCCGAAGAATTTCTCAACTTCTTCTTGAATTACTGGGATTCTTGTAGAACCACCTACTAAAATTACTTCGTCTATATCTGAAGTAGATAAACCTGCATCTTTTAATGCTTTTGCAACAGGATCCATTGAACGTTTTACTAAATCTGCAGACAATTGCTCAAATTTCGCGCGTGTCAAAGTTTTTACCATGTGTTTTGGGCCAGAAGCAGTTGCCGTTATATATGGCAAATTAATTTCAGTTTGTGGTGAAGAAGACAATTCAATTTTCGCTTTTTCTGCCGCTTCTTTTAATCTTTGAAGTGCGATTGGATCTTTTTTCAAATCTACACCTTCTTCTTTATTAAATTCGTCTGCCATCCAGTTGATAATTACATCATCAAAATCATCACCACCTAAATGCGTATCTCCATTTGTAGATAACACTTCAAAAACGCCATCACCTAAATCTAGGATAGAAATATCAAACGTACCTCCACCCAAATCGTAAACAGCAATTTTTTGATCTTTATGAGATTTATCTAAACCATAAGCCAAAGCTGCTGCAGTCGGCTCATTGATAATTCTTTCTACTTTTAAACCTGCAATTTCACCGGCTTCTTTTGTAGCTTGTCTTTGGGCGTCATTGAAATAAGCAGGAACCGTAATTACCGCTCTAGTTACTTCTGTTCCTAAATAATCTTCCGCTGTTTTTTTCATCTTTTGCAAAATCATTGCAGAGATTTCTTGCGGTGTATATTCTCTATCACCTATTTTTACTTTTACCGTATCATTTGTCCCTTTCATCACATCATAAGGCACTCTTGAAACTTCTGTCGCATCATCTGAAAAATGCGTACCCATAAATCTTTTAATAGAAAAAACTGTATTGGTAGGGTTTGTTACAGCTTGTCTTTTTGCCGGATCGCCCACTTTTCTTTCTCCATCTTCTACAAAACCTACAATAGATGGTGTTGTTCGTTTTCCTTCTGCGTTAGGGATTACTACAGGATCTTTACCTTCCATTACTGCAACGCAAGAATTCGTAGTACCTAAATCAATTCCGATTATTTTACTCATTATTTTATATTTTATTTGTTATATTTTATTTTTACAAAACAGATTTCTCAATATTTGTACCACAGCGTTTTTTTATGACATTTTGACATTATTTTAAATCATGTTTCTTTGATAAATATGAAATTAAATCCCAAAAACAAAGGAATTTTAATTAAAAATTGTTGAATTTAAAAATGGGTATTTAGAGGATTTTTTACCTGCCTAAAGTATGAATCTCTTCAAGAAAAAAATTATCTTTGAAAAAGGAAAAATATTGAAAATTAAAATAAGTTTATTTCATGCATTTAAATAAAAATCTATACCCTCTGCTTCTGCTAATTAGTACTTTATCTTGCAGTGGTGATAAAAAAAGCGAAACGAAGCATACAGAAACAGTAAGCAATTCTACCAAAAATGTAGAGCACAAAAATTATGACATCAACAAAGGTTTGGGACAATATGATAATATTGATGTTTCTAAATTTGATGCACAAATGGCTGAAAATGGACAAAAAATATTCCAAATGAACTGCATTTCTTGCCACAATGTAAGTGATAAAAAATTAGTAGGCCCAGGTTTAAAAGGAATTACAACCAGACATTCTGCCGCTTGGATTATGAATTTTATTAGCAATCCAAACGAGATGCTAAATTTAGACCCAGAATTAAAACAACAAGTTGAAACTTATGGTATAAAAATGCCCAACCAAAATCTAAATCCCACACAAGTGCGCGCTATTCTAGAATATTTAAGGCAAATAGACGGCGCAAAATAATTTTCTAAAATTTTATACTATTATTACGCATTTGTAACATGGCATAAAGCCATAATTCCTTTAAAATTCACTATTTTTGAGATAAAATTAAAATATTTATGTCTCAGCATTTTAATCCACGTGATGTTACTTGGCTTGCATTTAACGAGCGCGTTCTGCAAGAAGCGATGGATGAATCTGTCCCATTACAACTTCGCATTCGCTTTTTAGGTATTTTTTCTAATAATTTAGATGAGTTTTTCCGTGTTCGAGTAGCAGGATTAAAGCGGGCAATGGATTTTAAACAAAAAATAATATCCGAATCCTTTTTCCAAGAACCTTCAAAAATTTTATCTAAAATCAATACAATTGTTTTAGATCAGCAGCAAAACTTCAGTAAAACTTGGGAAAAAATACAAGAAGAAATGGCGGCACAAAAAATTTTCATAAAAGTCGCAAAAAATTTAAGCCCCCTTCAAGAACAATTTATCTTGCGTTATTTTGATGAAGATGTAGAATCTAATGTGATCCCAATTTTGCTTCACGAAAACACACAAATGCCCTATCTGCGAGATAAAAGTTTGTATTTGGGCGTTACCATGAAAAAAAAATCCACTGAAAATCATAAAAATTTTGCCATAATTGAAGTTCCTTCTCGTGCGCTTGGTCGCTTTGTGATTTTGCCATCAGAAGGTGAAGAAAAAAATGTAATGCTTGTGGAAGATGTCATCATATATAATCTACCGCATATATTTTCTTATTTTGGCTACGACGATTTTTCTGCGCACGCCTTCAAAATTACCAAAGATGCAGAATTTGATTTGGATAATGACATCAAAACTACCCTTGCTGCAAAAATTGAACAAGGCATCAAAAGCCGAAGAAAAGGCAAACCAACACGCTTGGTATTCGACCGTGAAATAGACAAAGATTTTTTAGAATTTTTAATAAAAAAATTAAATCTGACAAAAAAAGACAGTATTATTCCAGGCGATAAAATTCACAATTTCAAGCATTTTATGGATTTTCCTGATGTTTTTAAAAATGAAAAAAAACCAATTGAAAGAACTTCTTTTTTACACTCAAAATTTAAGAAAAATCGTGTGATGGATGTGCTTTTGAAAGAAGATGTTTTGCTCACGTTTCCCTACCACAGTTTTGTGCCGGTGATCGATTTATTGCGAGAAGCAGCAATGGATCCGGAAGTGAAATCTATCGCAATTACGGCTTACAGATTGGCCAGCAATTCAAAAATCATCAATGCATTAATTAATGCCGTTCGCAATGGCAAAGAAGTAACCGTGATGATTGAGTTGCGCGCGCGCTTTGATGAAGAAGCCAATTTGATGTGGAAAGAAAGACTAGAACTAGAAGGTGTAAAAGTTCTACTGGGAATTCCTGATAAAAAAGTACACGCCAAATTATGCGTTATTAAAAAAAGAGTACAAAACAAAACCATTCAATTTGGCTTCGTGTCAACTGGAAATTTTAACGAAAAAACGGCAAAAATTTACAGCGACCATCTATTAATGACTTCAGATAGAAAAATAATGGCCGATATCAATAAAGTATTTAATCTATTGAAGAAACCAAAACTAAACCCAGAAATTGCTTTGAAAAGTTGCCAAGAATTATTGGTTTGCCCGACTTTTATGCGCAAGAAATTTTTAGAAAAAATAGATTTTGAAATTAATGAAGCCAAAAGTGGCCGAAAAGCAGAAATCATCGTTAAAGTTAATTCTTTGAGCGACCGCGATTTAATTACAAAACTCTATGATGCGGCAGCAGCGGGTGTAGTTATAAAAATGATTGTTCGTGGGATTTATTGCGCCATCAACCAAGAAAATTTCAAAGAAAAAATGAACAGCATCTCTATTGTTGACGAGTATTTGGAGCATGCTCGCGTCATTTATTTTTACAACAAAGGCGCAGAAGATATTTACATTTCTTCAGCAGATTTTATGACCCGAAATTTGGATTACAGAATTGAAGCAGCTGTAAAAATTAAGCAAAAAAATCTTAAAAAAGAACTGAAAGATATTTTGGAAATTCAATTGAAAGACAATGTAAAAGCGCGAATTTTAGACAATAAATTAAAAAACAAATATGTGCAAAATGATTTACCTAATTTCCGTTCACAAATTGAAACTTACCATTATTTAAAAAATAAAAATATATAAAATAGCTCTTTTCAAACTTTAATAAAAACTTATTTCTAAGTTTCGAAACGCTATAAGACAAATAAAAAATAAATAAGAAATTATGAAAATTGCCGCAATAGATATTGGAAGTAATGCCGCAAGATTGCTCATCAACAATGTGATTGAAGACGAAAAGAAACCCGCAGAATTCATAAAAATGAATCTCTTGCGCATCCCATTACGCTTAGGAATGGATGTTTTTTCGACAGGGGAAATTGGGGAAGCACGAGAAGAAATGACTTTAAAAACCATGAAAATTTTCAGCGATTTAATGAAAATGTATGGTGTAGAACATTATCGTGCGTGCGCTACAAGTGCGATGCGAGATGCGAAAAACGGCAAAGAAATTTTGGTAAAAGTAAAAAAACAAAGCGGCATTGATATAGAAATAATTTCTGGTGACGAAGAAGCGGCTTTGGTTTTTGAAAATCATATTGCAGAAAATTTAGATGAAAAATCGTCCTATCTTTATATCGATGTTGGCGGCGGTTCCACGGAAATCACCTTTTTTGAAGATGGAAAAATGGTGTTTGAAAAATCTTTTAATATCGGAACTATTCGCCTTTTGAACGGTTTGGTAAGCAAAGAAATGTGGAAGGAAATGAAAGATGAAATTTGTGAAAATATCAAAAGTGAAAAAAACATCAGCGCAATTGGCTCTGGCGGAAACATCAATAAAATCTTCTCTATGAGCAAAACTAAAGAGGGAAAACCGATGGCCACTTCTTATTTAAAAAAATATTATACCGAACTTTCTGACTTAAGCGTACAAGCCAGAATGAGAAAATTTAATTTCCGAGAAGACCGCGCCGATGTGATTGTCCCCGCTTTGAAAATTTTTAATAATGTGATGCATTGGGCAAAAATTAACAAAATTTATGTGCCTAAAATTTCTGTGGCAGATGGTTTGATTAAAAATATTTATGCAGAAGTTTCGAGCAAAAATTCTATTTTATAATTTCTATCAAACATTCTATACTGCCATTACTTCTAAATTAAAATGTTCAATTTTCAAAAAATAAAATACTATTTCCCAATAATCCCATCACTTCCTGGTTTATATTTGGAAAGCAAAAATATTCGCAAAATTTTGCCAGAAATGAAAAACGCACCCGATTTAGAAGGTGAAATTTTTATAGGAAATAAAGATTTTTTGAATGTTTTATTTATTGGTGAAAGCACTATTTCTGGCGTTGGCGTGAGAACAAATTCCGAAGGTTTTAGCGGCGCACTTTCAAAAATATTAGCGGAAAAATTGCAGAAAAGCATCAAGTGGAAAGTTTTTGCAAAAAGTGGTTTTAATGTTAAAAAAATTGCAACAGAAATCGTTCCCAAAATTCCAAAGCAAAAAGCAGATTTCATTTTTATCGGCATCGGTGGAAATGATGCTTTTGAATTGACACATCCCGAAACTTTTCAGGAAAACCTAAAAAATTTAATTAAAAATTTAAAAGAAAAATTTCCAAAAACGCCCTTGGTTTTTATTAATTTTCCTGCTGTGGAAGATTTCCCTGCTTTGACACCGAAATTAAAAAAATTAATGATCACTTGGGTTAAAAGTTTACAAGAACGAATGATAGAAGTGGCTTCCAGAGAAAACCATGTTTATTTTGATCCTGAAATAATCACATTTAGCAGTTGGAAAGACAAATTAAATCTCGATTTAGAACTCGAAGAACTTTTCAGCGATGGCATTCATCCTTCAAAAATTTCTTACCAACTTTGGGCAGAAATTGTTTCGAGGTTTATTTTTGAAAAAGCGAAGATTTTGTAGAACCACAAATTTAATTTTCTACATTTGGCGCATAAATTCCACTGAATTGCTTGAACTTTTAGCGTAAATTTAATCTTTTTTACTTCAGAAATTCATTTAAAAAATACCAAAAAAAATCCTTTTAAATTAATAAAAGGACTTGGATTTTAAGAAACGCTAATGACTTCCGTAATTTCGGGCGCGAACTCTTTTATTTTTTGTTCTACCCCAAACTTCATCGTAGAAAGACTCATAGAACATTGCACACAATTTCCTAAAAGTTTGACTGTCACTACATTATTTTTCACATCTACCAACTCAATATCACCGCCATCTTTATTTAAAAATGGCCGAATGCTTTCGAGGGCATTCAAAACTTTGGTTACTAAATCTGTATAAATTTTATCTTGAGGCATTTTTTATTTTTTTGGGGAACAACCAGCCATTGTAGTAATTTTAACCGCTTCTGTCGGCGGTAAATTGGTGTTTCTTTCAACTAAACTTTCCACCATATTTTGGGCTGTTTTTTGAAAAATATTAGATAAAATAGAATTTTCTTGCAAAGCAGCAGGTCGGCCAATATCACCAGATTCTCTTAAACTTTGCACCAACGGAATTTCGCCAAGTACCGGAATACCCAAGTCTTCCGCTAAATATTGTGCGCCTTGACGGCCAAAAATATAATATTTATTTTCTGGAAGTTCTTCTGGTGTAAAATACGCCATATTTTCTATCAAACCTAAAACCGGAATATTGATGCTTTCCATAGTAAACATTCCAATTCCTTTTTTCACATCTGCTAAAGCGACATGCTGCGGCGTACTCACGATTACTGCGCCAGTTACAGGAACTTCTTGAATAATGGAAAGATGAATATCGCCCGTTCCTGGTGGTAAATCTATTAGAAGAAAATCTAATTCGCCCCATGCTGCATCGCGAATCATTTGGTTCAAAGCTTTACTCGCCATTGGTCCACGCCAAACTACGGCTTGGTTTGCACCTGAAAAATAACCGATGGAAAGCATTTTTACGCCATAATTTTCTACAGGTTTCATTAATTCTTTGCCATCAATGGTAACAGAAAGTGGTCTTGAACCTTCTGTATTAAGCATTGTTGGGATTGAAGGGCCATAAATGTCGGCATCTAAAACACCCACTTTAAAACCCATTTGCGCTAAAGTAACCGCCAAATTTGCAGTAACAGTAGATTTTCCGACGCCACCCTTTCCGGAAGCGACGGCAATTATATTTTGAATACCCGGAATTTCTTTTCCTTTAATTTGGTTTTTCTGAACTTCTGAAGGTTCAGGAGAGGCAATTTTTAATTTGACTTCGATATTTTCGCCAAACTCACTAGCGAAAGCCTGTTTCATTGCGACTTCTAATTTCTTTTTTTCGTGCATTGCAGGCGAATGCGCCGTCATATCAATATAAACTTGATCGCCCATAATTTGAAAATTATGAACCAAATCTTCAACTTCAATCTCTTTTAAAAATGCCTGAACTTTGTCTTTAGATAACATAAACTTGTAAATATTTTGCAATACAAATTTACGGAATATTTATTTGAATTTAGAATGATTAAAAACAGCAAATAATACCTATAAATAAATTCAATCGAAAAAAAATATTTTTCAACTTGTAACCTAAGTTCGATTATTAATTAATTTTAAAACAATAAAAAAAATTTTCAATAATCGACAGTCGCTTTTTACCGCGCCAATCCTGGAACAACCGGCAAACTTTCATTTCCTTCTGGCGAAACACTTTGCACGGCGAAGAAATAATTATCTTTAGAATAAGGAATTTTAATCGATAAATCTTTAGTGAAAATCTTTTTTTGCCACATCGATTGATCCGTTTCTCTTATTAAAATATAATAGCCAAAAACGTTTCCTGTTAAAGGTTTTTCCCATTTTAAAGAAGTAAAATTGGTTAAATCTTTTACTTCCATTTTTACATTTTCTGGTTTTGAAGGTGCTTTTGCTAAATTTGATAACACAGCCAAATTAACCGATGTATTTTTTCTCAAATAAACAAAATCCATAAATTTTACCAAATCGCCATATTCCGTTTTATTTTCTGTGCGCAAATCTTGGTGTTGGTGGTCAAAATTTTCGCCCATATCTGTAAAACGAACCGCTGGAAAACCTGCTTCTACAAAAGGTGTATGATCGCCTCCGCGTAAAAATCTATCGTTTCTATAAATTAATTTTACTTCTAAATTATCAACATATCTTTCACCAATTTCTTTAGAATATCTGGCTAATTGTCTTGCTTCGCCATCATTTTCTAAACCAAAAGCACGAATATATTTCGCTTTTTTATCTAAATCAAAATAAGGCAAACCTTCACTAAAAACACGCAATTGCATATTTGAAATATTGTGTGTGTCGATTGCTTCATTATTCCCAATCATATCATTATTGAGCATTGCCACGACATTCCATTTTTCTTTCACAGCGCGGTCTGCAAGCATTTTTGAGCAAAACAAACCTTGTTCTTCACCAGAAACTGCAACAAAAACCACTGTCGCGGGAAAATTAGATTTAGATAAAATTCTTGCACATTCTAAAACTGCGGCTACTCCACTTGCATCGTCATTTGCGCCGGGCGCATCGTCTTTAAAATTTAAAATATCTGTCACTCTAGAATCCAAGTGACCAGAGATAATGAAAACACGATTATCAGCAGGATTTGTTCCTTTTAAAATCGCAATTGCATCGCCCAAATTTGTTGCTTGCGTAATTCTCTTTCCATCAGGTTGCAAATCTTCCGTTTGTAATTCTACAGACATTCTTCCACCAGCGTTTTTTGCATCATTTTTAAATTGACTTAAAACCCAGTTTCTTGCAGCACCAATTCCTCTTTTTTTATCTGAAGTTGAACTCATTGTATGTCGCGTGCCGAAACTCACTAATTTTTCAACGTTAGATTTTAGAGAATCTGAATTGACTTGCGAAACATAATTAGAAATTTCTGGGTCTCTGTTAATGATTGTTTGTGCGGATAAAGTACCTGCAAAAAATAAAAATAATAGCGCTTTATTCATTTTAATTTTTTAAATTTTTTATAGCGTCACAAAATTCATTTGTAACAGATTCTGGTGTCGCCCAAGAAGTAATTAATCGAATTGCGGAATTTTCTGAATCGATTTTTCTCCAAGTGTAGAAATCAAAATTTTCTGACAATTGATTAATTTTATTTTGATTTAAAATAGGAAAAATTTGGTTGCTAAATGTGTCTGAAAGAAATTTAAAACCTTTATCAACAAAGGTTTTTTTGATTTTCATGGCTTCAGAGTTGGCGTGTTTTGCCAAATCAAAATACAAATTATCCGTCATTAAAACATCAAACTGAATTCCCAATAATCTTCCTTTTGCGAGCATTCCGCCTTTTTGCTTAATATGAAAGCCAAATTCTTCTTGCAATGCTGGATTATTTATCACAATTGCTTCTCCCAATAAAGCGCCATTTTTTGTGCCGCCCAAATAAAATGCATCCGTATATTTTGCAATATCTGCTAAGGTTAAATCATTATTTTCCGCCATTAAAGCGTGGCCCATTCTTGCGCCGTCCATCATTAAATAAAGATTATTCTCTTTGCAAAATTTAGATAAATTTATTAATTCTTCTTTAAAATAATTGGTACCAATTTCCGTAGAATTTGAAATGTAAACCAGTTTTTGTTTGAGTTGATGCGGTTTATTTTGGTGTAAATCTATAACACCTTGAATATGTTTCGGTTTTAGTTTTCCGTCGGAAGTTTCTACACTATGAACTTTATGACCTGTTGCTTCTATTGCGCCAGTTTCATTAGTTAAAATATGACCAGTTGCGGCAGAAATTGCACTTTCGTGAGGACGAAGAAAGGCTGAAATTAAAATTAAATTGGCTTGCGTTCCGCCAGAAACGAAATGAACTGCGGAATTTGGCGAGTTTGTTAATTTTAAAATTTTTTCTGTCGCGCTTTGGCAATAATCATCTAAACCATAACCGTTTTGCTGAACTAAATTTGTATTTAAAAGTGCTTCCAAAATTTTTGGATGACAACCTTCTGAATAGTCGTTTTTAAAGGAATATTTCATTGCACTAATTTAAAGAAATAAATTTCAAATTAAAGATTTATATTTTAAATATTGACTTTTTAGAAAATAAATAACTCGTCGTTTATAATTCTAAAAATGTTAGATTTGTAAAATATTAATTCTAACATTTAGTATGAAAACTTTAACCGAAGAAAATTATTTAAAAGCAATATTTCATCTCATAAAGCCCGATAATACTGTAACTGTAACAGATCTTAGCAAATTTTTAAATATAAAAATGCCGAGTGTAAATAGTATGATGAAAAAGTTTGTGGAAAAAGATTGGGTGCGCTACGAAAGTTATAAACCTTTAGAAGTGACGGAATTTGGTAAAAAAGAAGCCGCATTAATTGTTAGAAAACACAGATTAACAGAAATGTTTTTGGTAAAAAAAATGAATATTGGCTGGGAAAACGTGCATGATATTGCAGAACAATTGGAACACATCCATTCCGACGAATTTTTTGAAAAAATGGATGAAATGCTGAATTTTCCGAAAATAGATCCGCACGGCGAACCGATTCCTGATAAAGATGGCAATATTATTACACAAGATTTAAAAAAATTGAGCGATTCTAAAGTGGGCGAAAAAATAATTTTAAAAGCAGTTACTTTAGATACAGAAGATTTTTTGAGTTTTCTTAATGAGCGTAATTTGACTTTAGAAACAGAAATGCAAATTATTAAAATAGAGAAAATAGACGCTTCTATGACGGTGGAATTTCTTAATAGAACTGAAATTTTTAGCAAAATAATCTGCGATAAACTTCTCGTAAAAGCATAAAAAAACAGAGCCGAAACTCTGTTTTTAATACTATAAATCTATTTTATTTTCCTTGTTTTGCTTTTAAAGCGGCTTCTTTGGCTTTCATTTCTGCTGCTTTTGCATCGTTTTTATTCATCATATAAAGATTTTTTAACAAACTTACGACACTTAAATCGTCTGGTGCAATTGCATACCACTTTTCAGCATAAGGCAAGGCGGTGAGAAGTCTATTTCTTCTATTCTCTAAAATTTTGTTGGCTTCTTCAGTTTTGCCTGCTTTTCTAGCCGCTTCATAGTCTGCTCTCACTTTATCATCATCATCACCAATTTTCATTTGGGTAAGATTTTGAAGTGCTGCAACATAATTTGGCTTTATTTGTAAAGCTTTATTGAAAGCATCTTCTGCTTCTTTTACTGTTGCAGGGTTTTTGCTTTCCATCACACCAAGATTAAACCAACTGTCTGCATCATTAGGATTTGCTGCGACTTGTTTCTTAAGAATATCGATAAATTCGGCTGATTTTCCACTTCCGTAAAAAGATAGACCTTTCACATTCATCAAATCTGAATCGCCCGGAAACTTAGCCAAACCTTTGTCTGCTACTTTTATAGCTTCATCGTAGCGTTTTGCATTGTAAAGATTTTTACTATTAATGGTATATAAATCTTTTTCTACACTTTTTGAAGTTTCAGTTTTAAAATCTGTATAATCTCCTGAAGCGCCCATTTTTTTGTAAAGATCCCAAGTGGTTTTATCTAATTTATCTACTTCACCTGTTTTTTTATTTTTTGCCGTGTAAGTGGTTTCAACACCTGTATAGCCACTATCGATCAAATCATTATAAATATCAACAGATTCGTCTAATTTACCGGCTGTAGAATAGGAAATTGCGGCGTTCATTAGAATTGATTTATCATCTGTACCGGCTGCCTTTAGCAAATAATAGGTTTCTTTAAACTTATCGCCCGCTTCAGCATATTTTTTGGAATTGTACGCATCCACAGCTTCTTGATTGGTTTTTTGCAGAATTGGATTAATTTTTTGTCCTAATTTTGCAGAAGTTGTAGGGACATAAGTTTCTGGTTTTAAATTAGTTAAACCAGATTTTTTATAAGCCTCTTCCCCTACATAATAAACACGATCTCTATCGGCATTTTTACCTGTGTAGATTTTCATTTTACCAAGGTCATTAATTTTGGCTAAAAAAGCGGCACCTTCTTGTGTTTTACCAGCATTAAGAAGGGTTAAGCCTTTGGTATAATAATATTGTTCTAAAACTTCAGGATCTAAAAGATAAGTTTTATCGCCCATCATACTTTCCGCTGCAGAAAGTTGCGCAACTGCAGTTGCATTATCACCACTTTCTATGGCTTTGTAGGCACTTCCGATTTCTTTTTTCTGTGCCGTCGCAAAAGTAATCGAGACCAAAGCTAAACTTAAAATTATTTTTCGCATTTTATTTAATTTTATAATTTTTATTTAATTTTAATTAATCTAAATTTTCATCATCCGATTCATTTTCCTTTTCTGCGTCCTCATTATTTTTCAAAACTTCTGGATCTTCAGTATTTAAAACATTATCATCTGTTTGCTGTGCAATTGAGGTTTCTGGAAGATTGTTTTCTCCCAAAACAGCATCAGGCTGATCTTCATCAATTTCTACTTCTTTATCCATCTCAACTTTTGCAATGGCGGCAATTTCGTCATCTTTACGAAGATTTATCATTTTCACACCTTGTGTATTTCTACCCATCACGCGCATATTATCCATATTCATACGGATTGCAACGCCAGATTTATTGATAATCATCAAACCATCATCATCTGTAACACTTTGAATTGCAATTAAATTGCCAGTTTTTTCGGTAATATTTAGGGTAATTACACCTTTTCCACCACGATTGGTTTCGCGATAATCTAAAACTGCGGTTCGTTTGCCGTAACCTTTTTCAGAAACCACCAAAACAGTATCATTTTCTACATCATTTACCACAATCATACCAATTACCTCATCTCCTTCAGAAAGCGAAATTCCGCGCACACCAATTGAACCTCTTCCAACTGCTCTAGCTTTAGATTCAGGGAAACGGATGCATTTTCCATTTTTCGTGGCAATCATTATTTCAGAGTTTCCGTCTGTTAATCTTGCGCCCAAAAGCATATCGTCTTCACGGATTTCGATGGCATTAATTCCATTTACTCTTGGTCGAGAATAGGCTTCCAACGACGTTTTTTTCACCGTTCCGTTTTTGGTAATCATCACGATATTCATTTGTTGAACGTATTCTTTGTCCTTCAAATCATTGGTTCGGATATAGGCTTTTATTTTATCGTCTGGCTCAATATTAATTAAATTTTGAACAGCTCTTCCTTTTGATGTTTTTGAACCTTCAGGTATTTCGAAAACGCGCAACCAATAGCACTTTCCTTTCTCTGTGAAGAACATTAAATATTGATGGTTGGTTGCTGTTACGATATATTCTAAGAAATCTTCATCTCTAGTGGTTGCAGCGCGGTTTCCAACGCCACCTCTACTCTGCACTTTATACTCTGAAAGCAAAGTTCTTTTTACATAACCTGCGTGAGAAATAGTTAAAACAACTTTCTCATTTGGAATAATATCTTCGATAGACATTTCGCCACCGCTGTAATCTATTTCAGTTCGGCGTTCGTCGCCATATTTTTCTTTTATTTCTAAAAGTTCTTCTTTAATGATTTCGTATCGTCTTGGTTCATTATCCAAAATATCTTGCAAATCATTAATTAATCGCATAATTTCCTCGTATTCTGCACGGATTTTATCCAATTCCATGCCCGTCAAACGTGCCAAGCGCATATCTAAAATCGCTTGTGCTTGGATGTCGGAAAGTTCAAATTCAGTTATTAATCCTTGTTTTGCATCGGCAGGATTAGAACTGTTTCTGATAATTTTTATGGCTTTATCTAAATCATCTTGCGTACCGATGACTTTCATAAAACCTTCGAGAATATGTGCTCTTTCTTTGGCTTTTTTAATTTCGTACTCTGTTCTTCTAACTACAATTTCATGACGGTGATCTACAAAATGGTGAATAATATCTTTTACATTTAATTGAACAGGACGTCCTGCAACCAATGCAATATTATTACAGCTAAATGAAGTTTGTAGCGCTGTATATTTATAGAGTAAATTTAAAACTACGTTTGGAATCGCATCATTTTTAAGTTCATAAACCACGCGCAAACCGCTTCTGTCGGATTCGTCACGAATTTCATAAATTCCTGGGATTTTTTCTTCTTTTACTAAATCTGCGGTTCGGGCAATCATATCCGCTTTGTTCACCTGGTAAGGAACTTCGGTTACGATAATTGCATTTCTGTTGCCAATTTCTTCAAAACCCACTTTCGCACGTAAGACTATTCTTCCTCTTCCTGTATGAAAAGCATCGCGAACACCGTCATAGCCGTAAATAATTCCACCTGTTGGAAAATCTGGCGCGATGATGTGTTGCATTAATTCATCGATCGTAATTTCATTATTTTCGATGTAAGCAACGATTGCATTAATACTTTCCGTTAAATTATGTGGTGCCATATTGGTGGCCATACCAACCGCAATTCCGGAAGTTCCATTCACTAAAAGATTGGGAATTCTACTTGGTAAAACCTTTGGTTCCGTTAAACTATCATCAAAATTAAATTGAAAATCTACGGTATCTTTATCTAAATCTGATAATATTTCATCAGAAATTTTTTGTAATCTCGCTTCGGTGTAACGCATTGCTGCAGGTGGATCACCATCCATTGAACCAAAATTCCCTTGTCCGTCCACTTGTGGATAACGCAAACTCCACGGTTGCGCCATTCTTACCATCGCGTCATAAACCGAAGTATCGCCGTGTGGATGGTATTTACCTAGAACATCTCCTACAATTCTGGCCGATTTTAAATGTTTTCTATTAGAAAAAACATTCAAACCATACATTCCGTATAAAACTCTTCTGTGAACGGGTTTCAAGCCATCTCTTACGTCTGGAAGTGCGCGGGAAACAATAACTGACATAGAATAATCTATGTAAGACGACTTCATTTCATCAACAATGTTGATCGGGATTAACCTTTCTCCTTCTGTGTGCATAAATATTTTTTAATAAAATGAGAATCAAGCGTTTATGAATTAAATTTGATTCTTCTAAATTTCTAATTTTAATAACGCGCTAATTTACGAAAAATTAACGATTTTTGCAGACATAAATTTAGCAAAAATCATAAAAAAATCATAAAAATGAGTATTTTAAGCATCACTTTT
The DNA here is from genome assembly GCF_900108025.1 of Halpernia humi. Classification (GTDB taxonomy): domain Bacteria; phylum Bacteroidota; class Bacteroidia; order Flavobacteriales; family Weeksellaceae; genus Halpernia; species Halpernia humi. The sequence continues at coordinate 161,953 of NZ_FNUS01000001.1, read as the reverse complement.
CACACACCAGAACATCTGCTTTCGGATTGGGAAAAATTCCAAGAAAATTCTTTAGAAAATTTAATTGAAAACCTAATTCAAGTGGAAAATTATATTCTATCTGATGTTGAAAGTGAAATGCTGCACGAGGGAAAAAATACCAATTTGCTTCTCATTTTTGAAGATGAAAATTTGCGAGAAGAATTTGTGGATAGCGAACTTCTAAATCTTCAACATCACATTGAAAAAGAATTTGGCGAAGATGTGATGGTTTTTAAAACATATTTGAACGAAAGGAAAAGTAGGATGTAGAATTTGGATTATATTCTTTATTGATAAGTTTGTTTGTATTTAGTCTTTAGATATTTGAACAAATCTATTCCTGAATAAACTGTTCCACATAAAGTCAGTAGAAAGAAAATATAAACCCATTTTAAAGAGTCTTTCTCAGTCCAAATAATCTTATTATTTACTTCAAGTTGCGTAGGATTACTATCTATCGTTTGGTGGATTCCAGTATAATATTTGACATTTTTTCCAATTAAATTTTTATCTTGAAGTTCCGCCCAAAATTTTTCATATTCATCATTAATTTTTAAATCAGTACCATCAATCATTATCAAATGAAGTGTGGTAATATATTTTTGAGGTAGTGATAAACTATGATTTTCTTCAGTTAATATTTTAGTTGAAGATAAAATTTTATTCTCTTGATTTAAATCTTTTAAATCCGCGTTAAAATTAGGTAGGAAAAAATAGAAAAGACAAAATATCAAAAATATCGTCATAAGATAGATTTGAAATTTATAACCAATTCTCCTAATGCGGCTCAAAAAATTCGATTTTATTTAAATGATAAATTCTATTAACTCCTTCTCGACATCAAAATTCTTAAAACATACCAAAATAACAACATTATTGAAGAAAATAAAAGCAAAGCTGCACCCACATATTGGTCGGTTGCATAAGTGTCTTTTAATTTACTTGTTTGGTATAAAATGGCACCACTCGCTAAAATTACCATTCCAACGGAAAACCAAAGTCCAAGGTTAAAACCGAAAATTGCGCCTGCAACTATTAATCCTAAAGCCACAAAACCACCCACTGTAATTGCAGTTCGCAAAAAAGAAAAATCGGTGTTGGTCATAAAAACTACCGCTGTTAATCCTGCAAAAAGTGCAACAGTAATTAAACCTGCTTGTTGAATAATTTCAATTCCTGCATAACGTGTTGCTATGAAAATTAAAGGCAAAAATATGATGGATTCTAAAATAACATAGAAACCCAAACCGGCATATTGCACATTTTTATCTTGAGATAAAGTCCACTTTTCTGAAACGTAGGAACCAAGCCAAAATAAACCCAAAATTCCGAGCCAAACGAATCTACCACTGAGCATTTTCATAATGAGTTCATCTGGAACGTATTTTAATAAAAGCCCTTCTACAATCATAAATGCTAAAATTGCGAGTGCAACATGCATATAAGTTTTTTTGTAAAATTCTGCTCTTTCGGCTTCTTGCGCGTGTGATAATTGAACGGATTGATTCATTATTTTTTATTTTTAAAAGAACGAATTTAAGAAAATTTTTAAATTAAACTCAAAAATTTTAAAGTATTTACATTGTCAGCAAAAGTATTCAAATCTGGATGTTGCGCTTCACCAAAGGGAATAGTTTTAAAATTAAAATCACTTTTCCCAACTACACATTGAATTTCTGATTCCTTATTTTTTATAAAAACTTCCACTTCATCAATATTTTCGTAGCGAGAAAAATTAACCACAGAAAGCGGCGAAAAAAGTGCATCATCTTCTTTTAACATCACAAAATTATTATCCCAAAATAAATCTTGATTTAGCAAATAAATCGCTTTATTATAATCATAATTATTTGCGTATTTATGATGATTAATGATATTTCTATATTCCAAGAAATTTTTAAATAACTTTTCTAAATTAAAATCTTTTGGTATAAAAAGTCGCGTTACATTTCTGCAACCTAAACCAAAATAAGTGAAAATGTCTTGCGCTAAAAGTTGAAGTTCTTCATCAGTCTCATCTCCTTTTAAAACAGCAACTGAGGTTCTATTTTTACGAATAATTCTGTCATAATCTTTAAAATAATATTCTAAATATCTCGCCGTATTGTTGCTTCCAGTTGCAATCACGGCATCAAAGTTTTCTAGCTTTTCTACAAACTCATATTCAATTTCAATTTCGGAAAAATCATTCCATAATTTTAATAAAAACGGAATCATTCTTTTATCTTTTGAAGATAATTTAATTAAAGGCACGTTGCCACTTAAAATGACGCAAATAACATCATGAAAACCAACCAAAGGAATATTTCCTGCCAAAATTAGCCCCACTTTTTTACAAGTTTCTGAAAATTGATAATTAGAAAGCCAGTTTACTAAGTTTTCTTCAGTTAATAAATTTGCCCAATCATTTAAAGCCAATCTTTGGTAATATTCTGTAAACCAAGGATTTTCATTTTCTGAAATTCTGATGATATTGGTTAATTCATTGTCAAAATCATTGAAATTTTCAGGATTTTTAGAAAGAAATTCGGTTAAGAACGTTCCTAATTTAGAAAGTCCAAATATGATATATCTTGTTGCCATATACTTTTTGTTGTGCTAAAAAATTGCTAATTTTGTGCAAATTTAAAACAATTAGAAATGGCAATCAGAATAACTGATGAATGTATTAATTGTGGCGCCTGCGAACCAGAATGCCCAAATAATGCAATATATGAAGGCGCAGTAGATTGGAAAGCGTCTGATGGAACGGCTTTGAAGGGTCGTGTTACTTTGAAATCTGGCCTTACAGCAGATGCAGATGCACCTCAAGAGCCAGTGAGCGACGATATTTATTTCATAGTTGCAGATAAATGCACAGAATGTATGGGCTTTCATGAAGAGCCGCAATGTGCTGCAGTTTGCCCTGTAGATTGCTGTATTCCAGATGAAGATCATGTAGAATCGGCTGAAAGTCTTTTGGCAAAAAAGGCATTTTTACATGCTGAATAAATGATTATTGTTAAATAATCATAGAAAATATAAAGCGATCAACCACAACTTTGCGAACTTAGAAAACTATAAAAGATTGAAATTTTATTTCAATCTTGCTTTAATAAAAATAAAATGAATAAAAAACATAATTTCAGCGCAGGACCAAGTATTTTACCACAAGAAGTTTTTCAAAAAGCTTCAGATGCAATTCTAGAATTTAATGATTCAGGTCTTTCTATTTTAGAAATTTCGCACAGAAGTAAAGATTTTGTTGCGGTAATGGATGAGGCGAGAGCAATCGTAAAAAGATTAATGAAAATAGGCGACGATTACGAAGTGCTTTATTTGCAAGGCGGCGCAAGTTTGCAGTTTTTGATGGCGCCATTTAATCTGATGAAATTAGAAAGTGGAAAAGCCGCTTATCTCGATACTGGTTCTTGGGCTGCTGCTGCAATAAAAGAAGCAAAAAAACTGGGAAAAGTAGATGTTGTAGGTTCTTCAAAAGAAGAAAATTATTCTTTTATCCCAAAAGATTTTAAAGTTGGTCCGGAGTACGATTATTTTCATTTTACTTCAAATAATACCATTTTTGGAACGCAAGTTCACCACTTTCCAGATGTTGATACGTTGAAAGTTTGCGATATGAGTTCTGATATTTTTAGCCGTGTGATAGATTTTAATTATTTTGATATTATCTATGCTGGAGCACAAAAAAATATGGGGCCTGCAGGGACTACTTTGGTGGTTGTAAAAAAAGATATTCTGGGGAAAACTGGGCGAGATATTCCATCTTATTTGGATTATGATTTGCATATCAAAAAAGAATCTATGTTTAACACGCCGCCCGTTTTTGCAGTTTACACTTCACTTTTAACCTTGCAAAATTTAGAAAAAAATGGCGGAATTGAAGCTGTAGAAAAAATAAATAATCAAAAAGCAACTTTACTTTACGATGAAATCGATAGAAATCCATTATTCGAAACATTTTGTAAAAAAGAAGACCGTTCTGTTATGAACGCCTCTTTTAAATTAATTGATGAATCTAAAAAAGAGGAATTTGATGCAGCCTGTAAAGCGGCGGGAATTAATGGATTAAACGGACACCGAAGTTTAGGCGGTTACAGAGCAAGCATGTACAATGCTTTGCCTTTAGAAAGCGTTCAACTATTGGTAGATGTAATGAAAAATTTAAAATAATTTAAATGAAAGTTTTAGCCAATGATGGCATTTCTGAAGCCGGAATAAGACTGTTAGAGGAAAACGGAATTGAATTTTTAAACCAACGCGTTTCACCAGAACATTTAGAAAATTTCATAAATGAAAATAAGGTAGATGTTCTTTTGGTAAGAAGCGCCACAAAAGTTTCTAAAGAATTAGTAGATGCCTGTTCTTCATTAAAAATTATTGGTCGCGGCGGAATTGGGATGGACAATATTGCCGTAGATTACGCCAGAGAAAAAGGCTTAAAAGTAATCAACACGCCCACTGCTTCATCAAAATCTGTGGCAGAATTGGTTTTCGGCCACTTTTTCACAATGGCAAGATTTCTACATGAATCTAATCGGCTGATGCCACTAGAAGGCGACACGAGATTTAAAGATTTAAAGAAAGATTTTAAAAACGCCTTTGAACTTTCTGGTAAAACTTTAGGTGTTATTGGTTTTGGCTCTATTGGGCAAGAAGTGATAAAAATGGGCATTGCTCTAGGTATGAAAGTGAAAGTTTGCACCAGAAAGCCAAAAACTGAAAATTTACAATTAGATTTTTTTGATGGTCAAACAGTGAATTTTGAAATTACCTCCACCAATAACATGGAAGAATTTTTAAAAGATTCTGATTTTATAAGTATAAATACACCGAAAACCACAGAATATATTCTTTCAACACCAGAATTTGAACAAATGAAAACTGGCGTATTTATTGTAAATACTGCGAGAGGAGGCGTTTTAGATGAAGTAGCGATGCTCAAATTCATAGAAAATAAAAAAATTGCAGGCGTTGCACTAGATGTTTTTGAAAGTGAACCGAAACCAGAACTCGCTTTATTGATGAATCCTGCACTCTCATTATCGCCACACATTGCAGGTAGCACGGTAGATGCGCAAACCAAGATAGGAATTGAACTTGCCAAAAAATTAATTGCTTTAAAAAAAGATTTATAAATGCCAAATTTTAAACCTTTCCGTGGCGTAAGACCAACAAAAGAATTTGTTGATATTTTCCCTACGCATCCGTTGGATAATTTTTCGCAGGAAGAAATTAATGAAAAATCTGCAATAGATTATTCCTATATTCAAATGATTAAACCTTACGTAGTAAGTAAATCTAAAGATATCGACCGAAATCTTCGGAAAATACGCAGCAATTACGAAGAACTTTTAGCTGATCATAAGTTGGTGCAAGATTCTTCTGCTTATTATCTCTATTCACAAACATATGCAGATAAAAGCGTTTTTCGAGGCCTGCTTGGTTTAGTAAGTGTAGAAGAATTTTGGGAAGGAAAAATCAAAAAGCACGAATCTACTATCACAGCAAGAAAAGAAAAATTAGCGCATTATTTAGAGAAAGTAAACATCCAAGCAGAGCCCGTTTTACTTACTTATCCATCAAATTCTAAAGTAGAATTATTGATGAATTATGAGGAAAAAAATATTCCAATTTTAAATTATGTAGACGACTTCGGCACAAGACACAAAATCTGGAAAATAGACAACAGATTGAAAATGAAAGAACTAAAAGATGTTATTGAACAAATAGATTCTTTCTACATTGCAGATGGCCATCATAGAATTGGTTCTGCTGCTTTAAACGCCAAAAAACAAAAAGAAAAAAACAAAAAACACAATGGCACAGAACATTACAATTATGTTTTCAGCTATATAGTTTCTAGCCAATCTATAAAAATTCACGATTATAACCGATTGTTAAAAAATCTAAACGGCCTTTCCGCTGAAGAATTATTAAAGAAATTAGAGACCAGTTTTTTAATACACGAAAAAGGTGAAAAGCCTTACTATCCTTCTCAAAAGTTCCATTTTAGTATGTACTTAGAGGGAAAATTCTATAGTTTACACGTAAAGCACGACATTAGAAAATCTGTTGAAACTAGCGATTTAGATCACATGTTAATGCGCAAATATATATTTAATGATATTTTTGGTATTTCTGATCCAAAAATTTCCGATGAAATCACTTACTTAAAAGGAAATTCTAGCATTGATGGCATTCTTAAAATTAAAGAAAAAGTAGATTCTGGTGAGTTTAAAGTAGGTTTTGGTATTTATCCAGTTAGTTTTTCTGATATGATAAAAACATCAGACGAAAAAAAGATTATGCCTCCAAAATGCACTTATGTAGAACCGAAATTAGTAACGGCTTTGGTGATGTATGATATGAAATAATCTAGTGATTATGAGCTTCTAAAATTTAAAAAAACAATCAATTAACATTTTTAAGAAAGGTACTTTCAATATTGAGAGTACTTTTTTTATATTAATACTCAAAGGAATAACATTTTGTTGAAAAAAACTTAATTATATTTGTGATTTAGGAAAAATGAATCTAAAATTTGTTTTTAAAAATAATTTTCAATCATTAAAATTATCAATATGTTAAAAAAGAAAATTTACCAGTTTATAAACATAAATTCATCATTCCAAAAACTCATTTACACTTTAATAATTTTAAATGTAATTTCTTTAATTCTCGCATCATATAAAGAAATTTATATCAAATATGAATTATTCTTTGATTACTTTGAAATATTTTCAGTATCAGTTTTTACAATTGAATATATCTTAAGGTTTTGGACAGCAGATTTAGATTATGAAAATGGAACATCTTTTTCAAAACGACTAAAATTTAGCACTTCATCGTTTGGATTAATTGATTTATTTGCGATTTTACCATTTTATTTACCTTTAATTTTTCCTTTCGATTTAAGAATTTTAAGAATTCTTCGGCTTTTTAGATTGTTAAGAATTTTCAAACTTGGAAGATTATCAAAATCACTTCAAACGATTACAAGTGTATTAAAAGAAACAAAATCGGAATTATCAATAACACTTTTTGTTGCATTTATATTAATGATTTTATCCTCTACCTTAATGTTCTTTGTAGAAAACGAAGCACAACCAGATAAATTTGAAAATATTGGGCAATCACTTTGGTGGTCGGTTGCAACATTAACAACGGTTGGTTATGGAGATATTTATCCAATTACAGGTTTAGGAAAATTCTTAAGTTCAATAATTGCATTAATCGGAATTGGTTTTGTAGCATTACCAACCGGAATTATAAGTTCTGCATTTATAAAAAAAATGCAACAAGAAAAAGAGCAAAACAAAGAACACATTTGTCCAAATTGTGGAACAAAATTTTAAATACAAATGATAATATTTTTAAATTTTATATAAAAAAGATTAATCCGTCATTTAAATAAAGTAGAAATTAATTTTTTTAAAAATAACAACAAAGAAAAATAACGTCAGTTAAAATTCCCCATTTTCAAAAAATAATAATTAATTTTGAAACACATTAAATTAATTATGAAAAAATTCACCATACTTCTTCCGCTCTTTTTGGGCGGATTATTTTTTGCCCAAACCAAAGCAGATTCTTTAGAATTTAAAAAAATCTCAGACGAAATTTTAACGAACGGACAAGCATACAACAATTTGCACCAATTAACCAAAGACATCGGCCACAGATTAAGCGGTTCTGAAGCCTACGAAAAAGCCACAAAATGGGCCTATGAAAAATTAAAAGAAGCCGGCGCAGACAAAGTTTGGTACCAAGATGTGATGGTTCCAGTTTGGGAAAGAGGCAAAGAATCTTTGCAAATAAAATCAGGGAAAAATTCTTGGAAATCTCTCAATATGCTTTCGATTGGGAATACAGAAGGAACGGGCGGAAAAGATTTAGAAGGTGAAATTATTTATGTAAAAAGCCTCGAAGATTTAGATAAAATGAATGAAGCAGATGTAAAAGGAAAAATTGTTTTTTTTAATTATCCTTTTAACCAAACATTTATTTCTACCGGACAAGCGTACGGCGATGCAGGAAAATATAGATTTTCTGCCGCTTCTCACGTTGCTGCAAAAGGTGGAAAAGCAATGATTATTCGTTCCCTTTCTTCCGCTTTTGATGATGTTCCACACACGGGAACGCAAACTTATGACACAAAATATGCAAAAATTCCGGCAGTTTGTATCGGTGTGAAAAGCGCCGATGAACTAGAAAATACTTTAAAAACCCAAAAAGTTTTTGCTAAATTAAATTCAAATTGTGGCATGAAAGGTGAAAAACTTACGCATTCTGTAATCGGCGAATTGACGGGCAAAAAAGACCAATCTGTAATCGCAGTTGGCGGGCATTTGGATTCTTGGGATGTGGGTGAAGGCGCAAGTGACGACGGAGCGGGCGTTGTGCAAAGTATTGAAGTGCTGAGAACTTTTAAAAAATTAAATATTCCAAATAATCACACGATTCGCGTTATTTGTTTTGCCAATGAAGAAAACGGTGCGAGAGGTGCCGCAAAATATGCAGAAGTAGCAAAAGAAAAAAACGAAAAACATATTTTCGGTTTAGAAAGTGATTCTGGCGGTTTTGCGCCGCGCGGTTTTGGCTTGGTAATGAATGACGAAAAAAGAAACGAAGTGAAATCTTGGTCGGCTTTATTTTTCCCTTACGGCATTTACGATTTCTCGAAAAAATATGCAGGAACTGATGTAGAACCTTTAGGCGATTTGGGAACACCAACTGGTGAATTAGCACCCGATTCTGCGCGTTATTTTGATATTCATCACACGAATGAAGATACTTTTGAAAAAGTAAACCGTAGAGAATTACTTTCTGGTGCTTCCGCGATGACACAATTGATTTACATGATTGATAAAAACTGGTAATGAAAAAACCACCATTTTATAAAAGTCTCGCTTTTGCCTTCAAAGGTTTATTTTTAATGCTAAAAAATGAGCGAAATTTTCAGATAGAATTAATTGCCTTTTTAGTAAACATCGGATTAATCGGATTTTTTAGAATTAACTACATTGAAGCTAGTTTTATAATTTTAGCTTGCGGATTGGTTTTGGTTGCTGAAATTTTAAACACAGCCATAGAAAAATTATGTGATTTTGCAGAACCAAATTTTCATTCGAAAATTGGTATTATCAAAGATATTTCTGCAAGCGCGGTTCTTTTGGCAACTCTATTTGCTGTAATTATTGGCATTCTTATTTATTGGCCTTACTTAGAAAATTTGCTTTCATTATAGCTGTCTTTTGCTGCGTTGTAGCCTATTTCGTAAATCTCTTCTAATCGATTTGATTTGCGTTCAAAAGTGCCGTAAGTCGCCAATTTTTTTGAAGATATAAACCAATCACAATATGCAAATTTGTAAATCTCGGTTCTGTGCGAAAGTAATTCGTAGGCTCTTGTCGTTACAGATTTTATGGTGGAAAGATTTTCCATAGTGACTTCTTCTGGCATGGAAACGTAAACACCAATCATTTTATCGCAATCATCCTTAATAATATCGGCAGGAAAATTATTTAAAACACCACCATCGCTAAACATTTCATTGCCAACAATATACGGCGTTGTAATGCCTGGGATTGAGCAAGATGCAATCACTGCATCGACAATTTTATACTCTTTTCCGAAAATTTTTTGATTTCCGGATACCAGTTCTGTAGCCACAATTCTGACGTCTTTTTCTAAATCTCCTAAAGTTCGATTTTCAAAAATAGGCTCTAAATAGGTTCTGAAAATGGAAGAAGACACCAAACCAGGTTTATTAATTGCAAAATGTCGCCAATTAAAAAAATAAACAGATTCAAAAAAATTTAAAATTTCTTCAGAACTTTTACCCGCCGCGTACATACTTCCTACAATTGCACCAGCGCTGCAGCACGCTATAATGTCTGGCTTAATATTTTGCTCTTCAAAAAATTTTAGAACTCCCGCATGCGCAACACCTTTTGTGCCGCCTCCAGATAAAACCAAGCCTAAATTTTCCATCTAATTAACCAACGTTTACTCCAAAAATATAACCTGCAAATGCAGAAGCAAGCATGGCTAAAGTACCCCAAATAACTATTCTTAATACCGCATTTAATATATGTGAACCACCGCCACGAGCGGACAAATACCCCAAAACTGCTAAAAATAACAGAGCAAAACCATACTGGTAATACATCATGTGATTTAAAGGAATAAAAATACTTACTAAAAGTGGTAAAATTCCACCAGCGGTAAAAGCGGCACCACTGGCAAAGGCTGCTTGAAAAGGCTGCGCTTTCATAATTTCATTAATGCCCAATTCATCTCGCGCGTGTGCACCCAAAGCATCGTGATCGTGTAATTGTTGTGCAACTTGAAGAGAAAGATCTTCTGTTAACCCTCTTTTTTGGTAAATTTTTGCCAATTCTCGCATTTCCAATTCTGGCATTTCTTCTAACTCTTTGGCTTCTCTTTTTAAATCCGCGTTTTCAATATCTGCTTGAGAACTTACTGAAACGAATTCTCCCGCTGCCATTGCAAAAACGCCAGCAACCAAACCAGCCAATGAGGCCAAAACTAAAATTTCCCTAGATGAACCTGCTGCTGCAACGCCAACTGCAATACTTGCAACAGATAAAATCCCATCATTTGCACCCAATACAGCCGCACGAATCCAGTTACTTCGGTTGATGAAATGATCTTCGAATTGTATTTCTTCTTTCATTTTTAGTTTTTTATTTATTTTAATGTCAAATGCAATCGCTTAATCTTCGTATGTGTTTGAGTTTTTCAATAATGGCGATTTCATTTTTAGTTTTTTATTTTTTTAATGGCAAATGCAATCGCCTAAAACTTCATTTTTTTCAAAATTGTTAATGACGTTTTTCAAGATGTAAATTTATAAAAAGGGATTTGCAATTGTAGAGTTTGGCTTAATAATTTTTGCCTAAATTTTGTAAACAGATTGTGCTGATTACTTTCAATAAAGAAAAAAAATCTGCGCTCTTTACTAAATTTGCGGGAAAAATTTACTCGCAGATTTAATAACTGACGCAGATTAAAATTTTATAAAAAGCAGTTGAAAAACCACTTGTTTATTTAATATTTTAAATGTGTATAACTTCACCGTAAGCGGCGGCAACTGCTTCTGTCATTGCCTCGGATAAAGTTGGGTGCGGATGAATGGCTTTTAATAATGCATGGCCAGTTGTTTCTAATTTTCTGGCAACAACCGCTTCTGCAATCATTTCTGTAACACCAGTTCCAATCATGTGGCAACCTAAAAATTCGCCATATTTGGCATCAAAAATTACTTTTATAAAACCTTCTGTATCACCGTTTGCAGTGGCTTTTCCATTAGCAGAAAAAGGAAATTTTCCTACTTTTAATTCGTAACCTTTCTCTTTGGCTTGTTTTTCAGTCATACCAACACTTGCCACTTCTGGATGACAGTACGTACAACCTGGGATATTTCCATAATCAATCGCTTCAACGTGCAAACCTTTAATTTTTTCTACACAAGTAATTCCCTCTGCACTTGCAACGTGCGCCAAAGCCTGCGTTGGAAGCAAATCGCCGATCGCGTAATAGCCAGGAACTGAGGTTTCATACCATTCATTAACCAAAACTTTACCTCTTTCAGTTTTAATACCAACTTCTTCAAAACCTTGGCCTTCAAGATTGGAAGCAATTCCGACGGCAGAAAGTAAAATATCTGCTTCTAAAGTGATATTGCCTTTTTCAGTTTTTACATTAGCTTTAACGCCATTTCCAGAAGTATCGATTGATTCTACGGAAGAGTTTAGCATTATGTCGATGCCAGATTTTTTTAAAGATTTTTCTAATTGTTTTGAAACCTCTTCATCTTCTACAGGCACTACATTTGGCATAAATTCTACAATAGTCACTTTAGTTCCGATTGAATTATAAAAATCTGCAAACTCGACACCAATTGCGCCAGAACCCACAACAATCATAGATTTGGGTTGCTCTGGAAGTGTCATTGCTTGTCTATAGCCAATTACTTTTACGCCATCTTGTGGAATATTCGGTAATTCTCTGGATCTTGCGCCAGTTGCTAAAATGATATTATTTGCAGAATATTCGGTGGATTTTCCGTCTTTATCTGTTACGTTTACTTTTTTGCCTTTTGCGATTTTTGCAGTTCCAAAAATAACGTCGATTTTATTTTTTTTCATTAAAAACTCGATGCCTTTGCTCATTTTATTGGCAACGCCTCTACTTCTTTTGATGATGTTTGGAAACTCAAAACTGGCTTCCACTTTATTTAAACCAAATTCTTCGGCGTGGTTGATATAGTGAAAAACTTGCCCCGATTTTAATAGTGCTTTTGTAGGAATACAGCCCCAATTAAGGCAAATTCCACCTAAATTTTCGCGTTCAATAATTGCAGTTTTAAAACCCAATTGTGCCGCTCTAATTGCTGCAACATAACCTCCAGGACCGCTTCCAATAACAATAATATCGTAATTCATGTTTTGTAAAAATTTTAGGCAAATTTAGTGAAATTTTATCATTTTTTAGAATTGGAACTTAACTTTAATTCTTTAATAATGTAGAAACCAGAAAAAGTATAATATAAACTAATAAGCAAACTAAAAACAATAAGATAAAATTTGAAAAAATAATTTTCAACATCGAAGATTGCTCCTAAAATATATAAACTTGCCAAGTAAAAAATGATAATAAAAAAATAGTATTTCATCCAATTACTTTTAACAGTAAATACTCTAACGAGAAAACCTATAAAATTAGAAAAAGCAAGAATTAATAAAATATAAAGTAATATAAAAAATGGATTATGATTAAAATTTATTGCGTACCAAATGCTACAAGCAATTAGAATCAATATTTGAATGACTATTTCCACTTTCAGAATTTTAAGTTTCATAACTAAAGATTTAAAAATTGCGATTTGTCTCGCTTTTTATTTTTGAAAATAAAGAACATAACTATATTAAATATTAGAGTTTTCATTTGTTTCAATTTTAAGATTTGGTTTTAAAGCGTGCTTTCTGCCTTTCATAAATAGTAGTAAATTTAAAAGCATCATAATTCCCAAATATATTGAGAAGCCACCGAGTTTTTCGCTTAAACTGACAATTAAATCTTCACTCGTTTCAATTGGATAAAACTCTACAATTTTTAATGCAAAACCAATGTTTAGGAGATAAAAACCAATTTTAAAAAGTGAATTTGTAGCAAATGCGATGTCTTGTTTTTGATGAAAAATATCTAACATAAAGATTTTTCCATTTTTGAATAAAAGATTAGAAATCACAATCGTTAAAATTATAACAGTTGGCAAATAAATAAAATACGCTGAAAGATTGTAAGTTGCATTCATAATAATAATTTTTAAAGGTTAATTTTTTGCTTTTTTCGTGAAATATAAATGGTTAAAATATTGACAAAATGAAGAAAACAGAGAATAAATAAGATGTTTGAAAGTTTAATTGAAACGGTGTAAAATAAATGAGACCAATTTTCAATTTGAGGCCAAGAATTAACGGAAATAGCGATATAACCGAGATTTAGCAAATAATAGCCAACTAAAAGCAATTGATTAATAGAATGGCAAATCTGTTCATTTTCAACAAAATTTATAAGAAATATACTTCCAATTTTGTAGCATTTGTAACCGACGAAAACAGTAATATAAAAACTGATTGTGAGATAAATGATTAAAGATGAAATTTGAAACATTTTTATTATTTTAAATATTGAAGTTTCAGTAATTTTTGAAAGTATAATTGAAATAAAAAAGGAATTTCTTCCTTTCTTACTATTTCAGCAAATTGGTGATTTTTCCCACCAACCAATGGTCGTCGCTTTTTATGGCTAAATCCATGATGTTATTTATTTTATTGGTCACATTAGAAAAATCTTCCATTAGTTTTATAAACTCTTTGGCTTCGTCAGAATCATTTTCTTCTATTTCCTTTAAATCTTCCAAAAATTTTATAATGGGTTCTATTTCTCTTTTTCTGCGTTCTTTTGTGATTTGCTTGAAGAGAAACCAAACATCTTTGTCCGCAGAAAAAAATTCCTTACGCTCCCCTTTTATGATTTCTTTTTTCACGATTCCCCAATCCATCAACGCACGCAAATTCATATTCGCGTTTCCGCGGGAAATTTGTAGATGTTCCACCACTTCATCGGTTGACAAGGGATTTGGGCTTGACAAAAGCAAAGCATGAACTTGCGCCATGGTTCGATTAATTCCCCAATTGGTAGCAAAAGTGCCCCAAGTTTGGATGTATTTTTCTTTGGCTTCTGTAAGTTTCATCTATGTAAATTTTTAATTTCTTGTACAAAGATAATTAAATTTTCTAAACTTTCAATAATTTTTGAAAGTTTATTTTAAAGAAAAACAAGATTTTTTAGATCTTGCTATTTCTTTAATATTTATCAGCCAGATATTATCTTTTGAATCACCGGATCTAAATTGCTTGGTAAGTCTGCTTCTTTTAAATAAAACTTTTTTACACCCATACTTTTTAACCAATCTTTCCAATATAATTTAATGATATCACCTTCAAATGGGTTGTTTTTTGACGGGTTTATACCTAAAACAATCACTTCCAGATTTTCCAAATTTGAGTTTGCGGGAATTAGTCCTAATTTCTTTTCTTCAAAAGTTTTTTCAAAATCACTTCCCAAACCAAAACTTTTAATAAGTGCAGGTGTAAGATACGAACTTTTGTTGCCTTCCATAAATTTAGAATCTTTGTGATAAATATAGCCATCTGTGAGAATTACCAAAATATTTCTATGATTATCTTTAATACAATAATCTTTTACCTTATTTTTGAAAAATTTCCAAATATCAGAACCTACAAACTGTTTATTTTGCACAGCAATATTATAGATTTTTTCAGAATTTTTCTTGAAAATGGGTTCAATTTCTTCAAGTGTTTTCTTAGTTGTATTGTCTTTAGTAAAGGAAACTTTTAGGCTTTTTGCTAAAGAATTAATTTCCGTATCTTCGGGTTCAGGTTCGAAAAACACCTGCATTTGGTCATTCGTTTGTCGAATTGGTTTTTTGCTTAACGCTGTTTCAAAACTTTTACTAATTGTTTCAATGTAGCCTAAATCTCTTTGATAATATTCCATTGATGGATTTGGATATTTTTCCGGACTTATTCTATCGGATAAGTCAATTAAAATACTGATGTTTAAGTTTTTAGAAATTTGTTCAGAATCTATTTCAGTCTTTTGTATTTCGGAATCTGTTTTACCATTAGTTTTTGGCGGTTCATCTTTACCGCAATTTAGCAGAGAAAAAATCAATGACAAAAACAAAATATTTTTTACTATATTTTTCATTTTTAAGAGATTTTAGAATAAACAAGTTGTTGAAAGTCACCATCTAGAAGTCCAAGTCTTTGCAAATGATTATTGGCGACTTGTTCACATTTCTCAAGCAGTTCTTGTTTTTGGTCATGTGGCAAAGCGATTTCTCTTGAGATGGCTTGAAACCAGCCTTCTTTATATTGTGTATGATAATGAAGATATTTTTTTATAGGTAAAATAAATCCATCAATTTTACTTTGTAATTCTATAATTTTCCCTTTGATCTCTGACGATTTTTGTATGAGTTCATCTATTTTTTCAGAGATTTTGGTTTTATCTTCTATCAAACGTTTTAGTTCATCCTGCTTTGCATTGATGAATCCTTTAATTTTATCGATGTTTTCATATTCCTTCATCGTCAAATCGAAAACCAATCCCCAGATAAGATAAACTACAAATCCGGCAAAAATAATCATCCAAAATTCTGCTTCGCCCAATGCAATTTTTAAATTATACGGCGCGGAATCAATTGTTTTATTAAAATCATAAATTTTCTTCTCAATTTGATAAGCCAGTAAGGCATCAAACAAAAAAGTAACTAAAAACAGCGCCACCAATCTTGCAGAATTTTTAAAACCTTTTCCTTTGGTAATCATATGAATGATATAGCCCAATCCTAAAAATACAAATGGAATTGTGATGACTAAAACGCCTTCCAACCAACTTGCTTTCATTGCATTATTTAATGATTGGGCATCAAATATTGCGGCACTAAGACTGTCATTATCAAACACTTTGAACATCGCAGAGTAAGATGCGGAAATGTAAAAAACGAATAAGTAAATTGTAATAGGAAGTAACAAAATTAAACCTATAAAAAACTGCGCTTTTGGGCGGCGGGAAATATCAATGCCATAATTTCCGGGATTATTTTTAACATCAGCAATTTCTTTTTTTGCATCGTTGATCTTTCCGTCAATATTTTCTTGTTTTTCTTGTGCAAGTAAAATTGCAGTTTCAGTATTTTTTAATTCATTTTGGCTGCGGATTTTCTCTTCTTCGTAAGGTTTTTTTAAATTTTCCTGCTCTTCCTTTTGTTTCCTGCATTGCTCTTCAAAACTTTGATATACATTTTGAAGAGACGCGAGGAAATTCATAGGACTGCCCATAGAATTAACACAAGAATTAAATCCTGATTTATAATAAGTTACCCGCAATTGAACTTCATTTTCTTCTGAATTTGTTTCTTCAGAAACTTTTAATTCAGGTGTTTTTTTAACGGCAAAAAGTTGGTTGAGTTTTCCCATCATTTTAATTGTTTATTAGTTTTAAGACTTCTTCTTTTGGTAATTCCTTTTTTGCACAATCAATTAGGAAATCGCAGATTTCTGTAATATTCTCGTCTAAAAATTCAAATTTCTTGCAGTATTTTTTCAAGGTATTGTATTCGTCTTCAGTTATTTCTTTATCAATCCAGATCATTACCGCAAAATCATAAAGATATTCAATGCGCTTTTCTGCGGAATCTGGAATTCCCATTTGATGGACCGGGTTTGTTAAAATTTCATTTAATTGTGCTGTATCTATGCCCCGCTCTTCGGCGAATTTGTATAATAATTTCATTTCTAAGACATCGAAATTTTCATCTGCACAGGCAATTTGGTAAAGTCGTAGAAAATGACTTTTCAATTCAATTGAAATTGTGTTTTCCATAGTTTATTGTTTTGGTGGTATTATTTTATCGTGGGGTTTTATATTTTCTAAATTTTTATTTTTTGTATTTAATTTATCTTCTCTTTCAGGATTTTTGTTCTCATTAAAAACCACTAGAAATAAAATTCCGACCGCAATATCTGTGGGAATCCAGAAGGATTTTACATATAAATACACGGGAATAATAGGATTGAACAAAATAAGCACGAATAAAAAAAGATAGAAAAACAGGTTTTTTTCTTCGTAGTTTTTCAACAACATAATTCCTGCTCCCAATGAAACCAAAATCCGCAGAAAAGTGTAATACTCGATCGGTAGATTGAATACCGCAATAAAGCAAGATAATGCACAAATAAGGGAGAGGTTTTTCATTTCATCTCACGTTTTTATGAAACACAAAACCAACTGTTCCGGTTTTTTCTACTTTAATTTTCAACCAAGTTCCCAAGTTTTGAATGACAATCAGGCGCTCATTTTTGTGCACTTTCTCTACAATTCTGGCTTTTATTGAAGGGGCATTTCTAATGTTTGCAATTTCTGAAATTGTTGCAACCACCGCCATTTTTTCACCATTTGTGTAGTAGGTTTTGACAGGGTTGCTTTTCTTAGATTTTGCAACATTCCCCGACGAATAAAAGCCGTAAGAATTGGTAGATTTTTTTTGTTTTGTTTTTTTACTTTTTTTTGGTGCAGAGTAAAAACTCCTTCCTCTGGAACTTCCTGCACAAACGCCACAAGTTCCACCTGCAGAACAATGTGCGCATCTGGAACAATTGGAACACGCCGAACAATATGCTGAACCCGTGCATCTTCCGTTATGATCGTTCGAGGTTGTTTCTGCTTTTACGCAGGAATTAAGGAAAATAATTCCTAATGTGAGTGTGAGGTAGTAGATTACGTTTTTCATACTTACATATTATTATATTTCATATTAAATTTACTTTCAGACATAAAAGCCAAAATTAAAAATTCAAAAAAAGCAATAATTGCAGGGATGAATGTCCAGCAAAATAAAAGATAAATAACTCCCAATTTTGTTAGTCCTAAATAAAATTTATGAAAGCCAAACCCACCAAAGAATAATGCTAATAGAGTCGCCGTAATTTTATTTTTTTTTGTAGAATTAATGACAACTTGAGTTTTATTTCTATTTTTCAAATTATCAATTTCTTCAGAGGTTAAAGAAATGAGTTTTGCAATACAATCATAAGTTTTCACTAAGTGATTATTCGCGTTTGTAACTTCGTGAGATTCGTTAAAAGAACCCATTTTTCTTCTTATTTCTGTAGAAATTTCAGTTTTATTCTCATTGATGGAATTCAAATGAATATCTATGTAAACACCTAAACTTAAAAACTCATATGATTCATAAGTATATTGATTGAAGATTTCATTTGAAGAAAACAATTTGTATTTTGGATAAAGAAGTGAAATATTTTTGACACTCTCTCTAACTTTTTCAATTGGAAAATCAACTTGAAGTGATTTTTTTGGATTTGGTATTGCAAAAACTGCCATTATTCTGGTTTATAATTTTCTAAAGTTTTATGTAGTTCTTCTCTATAATTGTAGATTTCTTCCAGTCTGTTGAGCAGGAATTTTTCTCCGGCATCTTTTCCGTTGTGAAATATTTCCAAGTATTTATTGGACGTGTTAAAGTGAAATCTGCAAATTGGCTTTCGGTTATTGTTGTCCAAAAGAACCCCGAAATAAGATTGCGTATCTCTATCTGCAATTCTTTCTAATGAAATTTTCTCCCTCAAAATTGCTTTTATAACATAATATGCTTCGGTTTCTTCTTCTGTGGTGACGTTTTTGTGTTCTGTTTTTTCATCAATGGATAGCTCTTGTTTTTCAGATGCTATATTTTCATTAATGCTTAAAGCAGATTTGAGTCGAGAATTTATAGATTCATTAATAGAAACACTTAATGCTCTTTTTGCATATTCTTTAAAAGCAATCATTCGGTTTGCGGTTAAAGGTTTGTCGAAAAATTTATTTACCAGTAATTTTACCATTTCATCCGAAGGATTTTCTATTTCTTTTTCAAATTCATTGCGAATGGCTTTTATATATTTCATGGCTTCCGCAGAATCTAAAATACTTTCTAAATTAAATTCAGATTTGGTGAAATTTTCCAGAATTTTTATGCCGCTGTCTTTTAAATCTTCCAGATTTATGGTAAGAAATGGTTTATCATCCATAATATTGGGCTTCTCCAAATCGGTGAAAAAATTATAGACAATACCATTAGTAAGAACTCCAAACCTTGCCTTGGAAACATGATAATACCTATGAAGTTGAGAATTGTGAGCCGTTGCATTTTCTTTCCAAGATTTACATTCGATAATTAAAATCGGCTCATTATCTTTTTTAATTAGATAATCTACTTTCTCGCCTTTTTTCGTTCCAATATCTGCAATGTATTCCGGAATTACTTCTGTAGGATTAAAAATATCATATCCCAAAATCTGAATAAAAGGCAAAACGAAAGCGTTTTTTGTGGCTTCTTCCGTTTGTATTTGGTCTTTCAGTCCGTTTACTCTTTGGTGAAGTTGTTCCAGTTTTATTTTGAGTTCCATGTTTTTTAGTTAAATGGTTTCGTCTATAGTTTCAGCATTTGGCGCATTTTCTTTTACGGAATCTATTCCTTTTTCCATGCTTTGTTTTGTAGAGTACATTTGGCTTTTCCCAATTGGTTCTCCGTTTCCTGCCTTTAATAAAAAGTAATAAGAATTATTTACTGCAATTTTTCTTTCAAATTGAGAATCAATTTGTGAATTAACCCTCACTGAACTAATTCCGTTTGTACATCCTGATTTTGATTTATATCCTTGACTGGTCAAAATAATTTCCCCGTTTCCTGCTTTTAGATTAAACTGATATTCATCATTTACTCTTTTTGTGATTACAAATTTTCCCATGGTTATTTATTTAAAATTTGCTTTTGTTCCAATTATCATTAATCCAAGTTTTAATGTTTTCTTGACTATGAATATTGTGAGGGACTTCCTCTCTAATCATTTTTTCTATTTTTATTGCTGAACTTTTATTTTTAAAATTCGATATTTCTGAAAGTTTATTTACAAAATATAGAATCTCATATCCTTCCTTTCTACTCAATAAAGAACGATCTGGTTCACCTGAAATTTTTGGATCATCATTTTTTAGAATTGTCCATGAATAATCTTTGTAATAAAGATCTGACCTATTTATAACTCCCATAATTCTTAATTTTTGCAACCCTTTTTATCACAAGTAATACTTTTAGAAGTATCTTCCCAATGATCTTTGTGCTCATTTGTGTCGGTTCCACATCCTGTAGTTCCGCCTTTTTGTCCTTTATGAACAATTCCTGTTGGTGTATGTTCTACTGCCATAAATAAATTTTTAATTGGTTAATATTCCCCAAATATAAAACCCAAAAATTTTACTACCTTACGATAAACCGTAAAGCCAAAATATTTTTTTTTCGTACAACAAAAACCCTTTCAGTATTTGAAACACTGAAAGGGTTGATGATAAAAAGTTGAAAAGAGATTTAAAGCACGCCCAAATCTTTGCAAATTGCAATGAGCTGCTCGTTATTTTTTGCTTGAAAAGTTACTTTTAACTGGCTAATTATTTTTTCTATTGAACTCAAACTATTGGGTTTTATGTTTTTTTGCTTTAGATATTGGGGAACGTCTTTTTGAAAAACACCTTCAGAAAGCAATTTTAGCAAATTATATTGAACTGTTGTCAATTCTATAGCATGATTTTTCCTAATATGGACAAGGTTTTCTTGAGATAAATATTTTTGATCTTTATAAATTGTGTTGATTGCTTTTTTCAAATCTTTCACATCCATTCGGCCTTTGCTCACAAATCCATTAATTTTTAAATCGTCAAATAGAAATCTAATTTTTTGTGCTCTTTTCTCGCCCGAAAAGACAAGAATTTTTAAATCTGGAGAAATACTTCTAATTTCTGAAATTAATTGTTTTCCCGATTTCAAGTTTTGAATTTTGTAATCTGGCACGAAAGAAAGATCAGTGATGAGCAAATCATAAGGATCATTTTCTGCCATGCTTTTTTTAAAAAGTTCAAAAGCAGCATCACAATAATAAACAAAATCTGCGTCTTCTTCGCTGATTTTTAGGTCTTTTAAGGCTTTTTGCACAGAAATACTTGCACTTTCAAAATCTTCTACGACTAATATTTTTTTAAACATTTTATATAAATTTTTGAGGAAAAGAAATCATAATTTTTGTTCCCTTTTCTATTGTTTCGTCAAAAGTAAGACTTCCATCGCAAGAAACAATACGGTTTTCCATATTTTTTAAACCATTTTTTTTCTGAATGCTTTCTCCGAAACCAATTCCATCATCAGAATAAATTATAACTAACTGATTTTCATTTTTTTCAAACTCTAATCTTATTTTTTTTGCTTGGCTGTGTTTTTTCATATTTACCAAAAGTTCTTGCAAAATCACTAATAGTTCCGATTTCACTTTTGATGAAATTTGCTTCCACATTTCTTCTTCATTTCCTATTATGACAGATTTTAAAACATTTGAAGTAAAACTTTCCACTAAATTTGAAATTTTAGATTTATATTTAGGTTTAAAGTTTTCACTTGCATTTTCGTAGGAAATATCTCTAGATTTTTCGTAGAGTTTTTCTAATTTATTTAAGATTTTTTCCTTGTTGAATTCTCTGGTGTTTTCTATTTCAGACATTACTTGATAAACGCCGTTAGAAACTACATCATGCACTTTTTTAGAATATCTAAGTTCAGTATTTTTTACTTCTAATTCTTTTTCTTGAAGAAGAAGTTCTTTTTCTTGTTTTACCCTTTTTCGTCTTTTTTCAAACCAGATAAAACTGATGATTATCGCTAGAAAAGCCAATCCTAAAGCAACATTTCTTACGAGTAATTGATAATTTTTTTTTGTGTTTTCTGCCTGAGATTTCAATAAATCTGCACGATTTTTTTCTGATTCATAACGCACCAAAGCAAACTGATTCTTGGCTTTATTTCTGGCGGTTTGCATACTGTCATTTAGTTTTAGATAAATCCTGAAATATTTTTTAGAATTTGCTGTACTTTCTAAATTTACCAATTTTTGCAAGGCTTCAATTTCATCATCCGGGCTTTTCAGTTGGCCTGCAATCTCATACATTTTATGCGCGTGAAAAAGCGATTTTTCTGGATTTTTTTCTTTAAAATAATCCGCCAAATGGGCGTGGCTTGCATTTTGTCCCCATAAGTCATTTTCTTTTTCACGGATTTTTAATGCTTTGTTAAGTTCTGGTTCGGCGTTATAGTTTTTATTTTGAAGAAATTTCGTGAAAGCAAGATTGTCTATTATTTTAGATTTAATTTTTTTATCTTGATTTGTAAGTTTCAAATTTAAAAGACTTTCAAAAATTTCAATAGATTTTTTGTAATCCTTTAATTTTGAATAGGCTACAGCAATATTATTCTGAATTTTAATTTTTTCTAAAGAATCTTTTGAAACTTTTAAGGCTTTTTCATACCAAATTAATGCGGTTTTATAATCTTCAAGATTATTTCTAGAAATCGCAATTGCATTATATACCGAAACAATATAATCTTTATCTTTTGTTTCATTGAAATATTTTAATGCTTGAGTAGAAGATTCATCACTACCAAAATAATCGCCTTCATTTGATTGAATAATTGCAGCATTCATTAAAGATTTTCCAGCTCCAACTTTATCATTAATTTTATCAAATTCTAGTTTTGCTAAATTGAAATAATAAAAAGCAGAATCATTATTTTTTTTAAAGGATAATAAGTCCCATGCTTTTTCATAATTCAAATTAGATGAAACAATAGAAGTTACATTTTTTTCTTCACATGAAAATAAAATAATGCAAATTATAGGAAGAAAACGAATATTGTAATTCACTTTTTTTTATCAAAGATAAAAAAAGAGGCTTAAATAAGCCTCTTTTTCCTATTTTTTAGGTAGCTGCTCCGTTTCTCCGCCGGTGTCAGTTGGTGCATCACTGTTTTGAGAATCATTTGTTTGCGTAATCACCGTTTGATCTGAGTTTGTGTTTTGTGTATTTGCATCAGAATTAGGTGTTGCTAATCCTAATAATATTAAAATAATTTGTAACATTTTTGTAAAATTTTAAGTTTAAATATTTCTGTAGTTGCCCAAAAACACAGGTCTTTAGGTAGGGCTACGGTTAAAAGAAATAAGAAGCGCTTCTTAAAATTTTGGGAAGAAATAACCTTCAAAAACGGAAGCGAGAAATCTGCTTCCCAAACCAGAGATTTTGCCTCCGCTTTATCGGGTTATTTTTGAAATCAGTTTTTTTACTTTGTTTTTGTAATAGTTTGTTTATCACTGATTTCTGGAACAAATGTAGAGCAAGAACCAGAGTGAGTGTTAGAAATAATTTGGAAAGTTTTTGGAAATTTGAAACAACCAGAAATATGTAAAACTTTAAAAATAGTTTCTAAAAAATTTCTACTTTTAAGGTAAATTCCCAAGCCGATGTCACAATTACTACAACTAAAAAGAAAATTAATTTCTGAAGTCTATGAAAAAGCCAAAAATAACACTGCTGAAACTTCGTTCAGTGGCATTTTAAAGGATTTAGAACTAACTTTGCGGGAAGATTTTAATATCCAATTGAGTTATAAAAGTTTTGAAACCTATTATAAATTTTTAATTGAAAAAGATGAAGATTATAATATAAAACCACTTATTTTAAACGATTTAAGCGAATTTCTTGGCTTTGAAAATTTTAAAAATTTTTGTGAAAAAAATCCGATTCCAAATCAATCTTCTAGTGTAAAAGTAACAATTGACGGAAAGCAAGAAAGTTCTACATCTAAAAATTTTTCCGATATCATTATTAATATTACAAACAGTCCGATTTTTACATTTCCAGAATTTGTTTCACGTCATAAAAACAGTTTTGGCCTTGTTGGGATTCTTTTTATTTTGGGCTTTTTTGCAAAGAAATACGATTTTTTTCAAGACAATGAAGCCATTGAACAGAAAAAAATTATAGATAGCAGCAAAATTAAAAATGCTACAAATGAAGCAAATAAATCAACGATTTCAATTCCGCAAACTATCGTCTATATGCCTAGTTCTAATAATAAAACTTCTAAAGAAAAAATACTTATTACAAAAAAAGAAAAAGAATGTATGTATTGGAACGGCGAAAAATATATTCCTGTTTTTTGCGATGAAAATAAAGCAGGATTTCACATCGAACAGTTAGATCAAGACAAATTAAAATTAATCAAAATCACACAAACAGATACTTTAACCGCTAAAAATGCATTAGGAAAAGTTTGGTATGACAAAACAAGTAATAAGGTAGAATTTTTCACACATTACGGAAAAAATCCCGAAAACGGAAAATCTTTGAAAGAAGTCACAAAATATATTTTAGAAAAATATGTAAAATAGTATTTTAATTTAATTGTAAATTTTAATAAAAAAGCAGACCTAAAAAAGTCTGCTTTTAAATGCGCTATTTTATTGTGTTATAACTTTCAACCAATCTGACAAATTCCGCACGATAGCCGTCTTCATCTTTGTTTAAGCCTTGTTTTGCGAGATTTATAATTTCATCTAAGTTTTTATCTTTAATGTATTTTGAATCTCGAAGCACCAAACCAAACCAACTTACTGCACTTGCAAATTTGAAGTCTTCTGAAGTTTTTGCAAAATTTGTTGCAGAATTCTTTACAATTTGTTGCATTTCAACACTTTTATCTTCATCTGGTTTTTTGTAGCGCAATTTTATGGTTGCCAATTCATCACCGAAATTTTGAGAATTTTCTTTTGTGTTTGTATATTTTAAAGGAATTTCTTTTACATCAAATTCAGAATTTACACCAACTGGAATTATTTCATATAAAGCAGTTACGGTGTGTCCGCTTCCCAATTCTCCCGCATCTTTTTTATCATCAATAAAATCTTCGTTATTTAATTTTCTATTTTCGTAGCCTATCAATCGGTAAGATTTCACGTACTTTGGGTTAAATTCAATTTGGATTTTCACATCTTTTGCAATCGCATACATACTTCCGGCAAATTCTTTTCCTAAAAATTTATTGGCTTCTTGCATATTATCAATGTAGGCGTAACTTCCGTTTCCTTTGTCAGCAAGTGTTTCCAAAGTATTGTCTTTATAATTTCCCATTCCAAAACCAAGACAGGTTAAGAAAACGCCGGATTTTCTTTTTTCCTCAATTAAAGTTCCTAGATCTTTGGTGGAAGAAGTTCCCACATTAAAATCGCCATCTGTTGCAATAATTACACGATTATTTCCATTTTTAATGAAATTTTCCTGGGCTAATTTGTAGGCTAATTCTATTCCAGCGCCACCTGCAGTGCTTCCACCCGCTTGCAAATTATCTAGAGCGGCAATAATTTTTTCTTTATTTTTTACCGAAGTTGGCTCTAAAACCATTCCGGCATTTCCTGCGTAAACGACGATTCCTACTTTATCTTCAGGTTTCATTTTATCTAATAACACTTTAAAAGAAGATTTTAAAAGTGGTAATTTATTGGCAGAACTCATAGAACCAGAAACATCAATTAAAAAAACAATATTAGAATTTGGCAATTTTTCTAAAGGAATATTTTTTCCTTGCAAACCAATTTTCAATAATTTATGTTGCGGATTCCAAGCGGCATCGCTGTATTCTGTATTGACGCTAAATGGCTTATTATCGGTCGGTTGCGGATAATAATATTTAAAATAATTTAGCATTTCCTCAATTCTTACGGCATTTTTATCTACTTTTTGTCCGTTATTAATCATTCTTCTAATGTTGGAATAAGCGGCATTATCAACATCAATTGAAAACGTAGATAGCGGTTCGTTTTTCGCGGATTCGAAAGGATTTTCTATAAACGCGTCGTATTCTTCGTTGTTTTGGACAGGAATGTTTTTATTAATTTTTAATTCTTTAATTTTTTGCTTTTCTTCTTTTGTTAGATTTTTTGTTTTAATTAAAATGACGCCGTTCAAACCTCGACTTCCGTATAAAGCAGTTGCCGAAGCATCTTTTAAAACCGAAATGTATTTTATTTTATTCGGATTTATATTATTTAGATCGTTTTCAGACATTAGATTACCATCAACAACAATTAGAGGTTTACTGGAATCATTTAATGACTTGACGCCCCTAATAATTAAATTAGGATTAGAACCAGGATTTCCAACCGAAGGATTAATTTCTAAACCTGCCACTTTCCCTTGAAGTGCACTTTTGACGTTGTAATTTGGCGCATTTTGTAGTTGCGAAGACGGATTTGTTGTTGCGTAACCCAAAGATTTTTGTTCTCTTTTTATTCCCATTGCAGTAACAATCACTCCGTCAATATTATTCCGACTTGCATTTTTCTCTGCTTTTATTCTACTTTCAGAATAGGCAATTTTAGACTTTTCGGCTATTTCTATTTCTTTATTTTTTGCTTCGTAAGCAAGATTTTCATTTTCTTGAGGAACAGAAGGTTGAATTATTTCAGGATTTTTCGTCGCCGTTGGAACTTGCATAGCAATAACATTGGTTTTTTCCACTGCTTTTTCTTTTGCAATATTTGATTTTATAGTTTCGTCAATTTTCCGATTTTCTGGATTTTCAATTGGTTTTTCAACTGGAAAATCTTTGTTGACGGCGATTTGTAATTTTTCTGTTTCCACAGAATTTTTAGAATTAAAGTAAAAAATTCCTGAACCAATTAATAAACTCGCCGCAATTCCATAAGGCAGCCAAATCGGCAAAATTCTTCTTTTAGTTTCTTTTTGATCTAATTTTTCTTCTATTTTATTCCAGATATTTTCAAATTCTGGCGTGTTTAATTTTTCATCTGAAGCGTCGCTTGCTTCACTGAATTTTTTATCTATATTTTCGAAATTATTTTCCATTTTTTTCCTTTTTTAAAAATTTTGTTGATGAAGCATTTCTTGTAATTTCTTACGGGCAAAATTGAGTTGAGATTTTGAAGTTCCTTCACTTATAGAAAGCATTGATGCAATTTCTTTGTGCGGATAACCTTCAATAGCGAAAAGATTAAAAATTGTTTTGCAACCTTCTGGTAGAAAATTCAGCAATTTTAGAATGTCTTTTTCTAAAGAAAAAATCAGGTTTTCTTCAGAAGAAATTTTTACGGCATTTCCTTCATCTAAAGAATAATGGAATTGTTCTTTTTTGCGTAATTTCTGCAAACATTCATTAACAGTGATTTTTCTTGCCCAGGCTTCAAAGGTTTTCAGATCTTTTACCTGGTCCATTTTCGTGAAAATAATATAAAAAGTATCGGCCAAAACTTCTTCTATATCTTCGGAATTCTTCAAATAGCGCTTGCAAACCGAATTCAGTTGATGCGCCATTTCTTCGTAAACCTGCCGTTGCGCATTTCGGCTTTTACGTTTGCATTCTAATAATAATTGTTCATCCATAAGAATTTGCTCTTTAATAATATAGATGCAAAAGGTTTAAAAAAGGTTGGAAAAATAAAAAAAGACTTAAAATGAATTAAGTCTTTTAAAGGTAATAAAAAAATTAATGGCGAAATTGAAACGTTGAAATTTCACCATTAAGAATTATGAAGGAATTAAGTTTATTAAGGTTTGGAAAATATTAAATTTTTCCTGTTTTAATGACAACGGAATTACATACACGCTTTCGCAGCCCGACTTGAACGGAAATCCCCGCCGCGGCGGGATTGGGAGTGGAAGGCGGATTAAGCTGCCCAAATAAAACTTTTAATAAATTTTTGGAAATTTTTCAGGATTTACTTCATTAAAAACATTGTAAACGGTTTCTATCATGTCATCAACAGAAGGTTTACTGAAATAGTCGCCATCGGTTCCATAAGCCGGACGGTGATTTTTTGCCGTTAAAGTAACAGGTTCAGAATCTAAATATTTAAAGGCTTTTTGAACTTCTAAAATTTGTTGCAAAATAAACGCCGAAGCGCCACCTTCAACATCTTCATCAATAATTACCAAACGATTTGTTTTTTGTAGACTTTTTTTAATGTCTTGGCTTAAATCAAAAGGAATTAGAGACTGAGCATCAATTACTTCGGCAGAAATTCCTAATTTTTCTAATTGTTCTGCGGCTTCCATCACCAATCGCCAAGTGGAACCGTAAGTGACTAAAGTAACGTCTTTTCCTTCTTTTGTAATTTCTACTTTCCCGACAGGCAAAGTAAATTCACCAATATTGTCTGGTTGTTTTTCTTTTAATCTGTAACCGTTTAAAGGTTCTATTATGATACAAGGTTCATCACTTTGCAACATCGTGTTGTAAAAACCGGCTGCTTTTGTTAAATTTCTTGGCGTTAAAACTAAAATTCCTTTGCAAAGATTTAAAATTCCGGCCATTGGCGAACCAGAATGCCAAATTCCTTCTAATCTGTGACCGCGCGTTCTGATAATAACCGGTGCTTTTTGTCCGCCTCTTGTTCTATATTGAACGGTTGCTAAATCATCGCTCATGCCTTGCAAACAGTACAAAACATAATCTAAATATTGTATTTCTGCAATTGGCCGTAAACCGCGCATTGCCAAACCAATTCCTTGTCCAAGAATTGTGGCTTCACGAATTCCGGTATCGGCAATTCTTATCTCGCCATATTTTTCTTGTAAACCTTCTAATCCTTGGTTTACATCGCCAATATTTCCGGCATCTTCACCAAAAACTATTGTTTCTGGGTATTTTTCAAAAATTTTATCAAAATTATTTCTTACCACTACTCTGCCATCTACAGTTTCAGAAGAATCTGAATATATAGGTGAAATTTCTTTCACGTTGGCGGCTTTCCATTTTGATTGTGAATATAAATGTGAGGAGTAATTATCTTGCTCTATTTCCCTAATTTCAGAATATTTTGCTAATAAATTATTTCGAATTTCACTATTAGAATTTCTAGTTACCAACAAAACCTGACGAACCAAATGGAAAATATCTTTTTTGGCTTTACCAATTTTTTTATCATAATTCTGGAGTAATATCGCGATTTCAGAATTTTCCAGACTCAAATTTTTTATTAAAGGAATGATTTTATTTTCAATATCTGAAAGCGTTTTCTGATAATTTTCCCAAGCCTTTTTTTGGCCATCTTTTACTATTTTTTTACATTCTTTGTCAATTAAATCTAATTCTTCACTCGTTACTAAAAGCACATCTTCGTTTTCAATTTCTATGGAATAATTAAGAATCCATTCTTTAAATTTTAATAAACAGTCGTAATCTGTTTCCCATTTCAAGCGCGTTTCATTTTTGTAACGCTCGTGCGAACCAGAAGTTGAATGACCTTGCGGCTGCGTTACTTCAATCACATGAACCAAAACCGGAACAGATTCTGTGCGAGCAAAATGTTCTGCCTTTGCATAAGCATCTAGAAGTGCGGGATAATCCCACGCTTTTACCTGAATAATTTCGCACCCTTGTTTTTCCCCTTCTTTTCTTTGGAAACCAGCAAGCATTTCAGAAATATCCGCTTTTGCCCTTTGGTATTCTGTGGGAACAGAAATGCCATAACCATCGTCCCAAATAGAAATTACCATCGGCACTTGCAAAGCACAGGCGGCATTTAAGGTTTCAAAAAAATGTCCTTCCGCAGTAGAAGCATCGCCAATTGTCCCGAAGGCGACTTCTTGCCCATTTTTAGAAAATTTATCCGAACCTTCAAATTTTATATTATTATAAATTTTAGAAGCAAGAGCCAGGCCTAATAATCGTGGCATTTGCCCTGCTGTAGGAGATATATCAGCGGAAATATTTTTCATTTCTGTTAAATTTTTCCAACTTCCATCTTCGTTCAAACTTCTTGTTGCATAATGGCCATTCATCTGCCGTCCAGCGGAAGCAGGTTCTCTCTCAAAATTAGTATCTGCGTAAAGTTGCGCAAAGAAACTTTCTACAGAAACCGAATTAATTGCTAATGCAAATGTTTGATCTCTGTAATACCCAGATCGAAAGTCTCCATTTTTAAACACTTTCGCCATTGCAAGTTGCGGCAATTCTTTGCCATCGCCAAAAATGCCAAATTTTGCTTTTCCAGTTAAGACTTCTCTTCTGCCTAATAATGACATTTCTCGGGAAATTCTTCCCAGTTTATAATCTTCTAGAATATTATTTTTAAAATCTTCAAAAGAAATTTGCTGTGTTTCAATATAGGTATTTTGCATTTTGATGGGCGATTTTTACAAAGATAATTAATTGCCAAACAATATTAAAATTTAACATTTAACAGAAATTTATATTTGCAAATTTTTATCTGCGCATAGATAGTATTTAATTTGTAAATATTTTTTAACGATGAGAGAAAAATCACCACATATTCTTAATGCATCTTCTAATCTATTGGGATTCTGCTTATTGATTATTACTTCCCTAAAAATTACAAAAACTGATAATACAACTTATTTAGATGAATTTGCAGGCGTTGCTGCATTATGTTTTACGTTGAGTTGTATTTTTTCTTTTATGTCGATTAGAACCAAGAATAGTAGATTTAAGATTATATATGAAACAATTGCCGATTTTCTTTTTTTCGGTGCATTAATATGTATTTTTTTGGCAGTAAGTATGTTATTTCTAAAATTATTTCCAAACACGATTCCTAAATAATAAAAAAATCTCTTGTGCGAAATGCACAAGAGATCAAACACAATTGATGAAAAAAAAATAACTTGATTTAGGATGAACCTAAACTTTTCCATCTTTTAAAAAACCTCTTCCGAACCGTTAAAAGAACGGAAGAGGTCAACACAATTGATGAAAAAAAATAACTTGATTTAGGATGAACCTAAACTTTTTCATCTTTTAAAAAACCTCTTCCGAACCGTTAAAAGAACGGAAGAGGTCAACACAATTGATGAAAAAAAATAACTTGATTTAGGATGAACCTAAACTTTTCCATCTTTTAAAAAACCTCTTCCGAACCGTTAAAAGAACGGAAGAGGTCAACACAATTGATGAAAAAAAATAACTTGATTTAGGATGAACCTAAACTTTTCCATCTTTTAAAAAACCTCTTCCGAACCGTTAAAAGAACGGAAGAGATCAACACAATTGATGAAAAAAAATAACTTGATTTAGGATAAACCTAAATATTTCCATCCTTTAAAAAAACCTCTTCCGAACCGTTAAAAGAACGGAAGAGATCAACACAATTGATGAAAAAAAATAACTTGATTTTAGGATAAACCTAAACTTTCCCATCTTTTAAAAAACCTCTTCCGAACCGTTAAAAGAACGGAAGAGATCAACACAATTGATGAAAAAAAATATTTTGACTTAAAAGTGATTAATTTTAAAATAACACTTTTAATTTCTAAATTTAGTCTCTTGGTGGTTTTGTTGGATCTCCATCAACTGCAGATGAATTAAATGATACATAATTTGGTGTATGATTAAATGCTGTTGAAGTATTGGATTTTAAATTGTTGTGTGCAGTATTATCAGATTGAGAAATACTAACAGTTAAAGATAAAGTAACTAGTGCGATGCTGAAGTAAAAAAAGTTTTTCATAATAAAGATTTTTTTTGGTAAAAAACCTCTTCCGAACCGTTATAAGAACGGAAGAGATCAACACAATTGATGAAAATAAATATTTGGATTTAAAAGTGATTAATTGTAAAATAACACTTTTAATTTGTAAATTTAGTCTCTTGGTGGTTTTGTTGGATCTCCATCAACTGCAGATGAATTAAATGATACATAATTTGGTGTATGATTAAATGCTGTTGAAGTATTGGATTTTAAATTGTTGTGCGCAGTATTTTCAGATTGAGAAATACTAACAGTTAAAGATAAAGTAACTAGTGCGATGCTGAAGTAAAAAAAGTTTTTCATAATAAAGATTTTTAATTGTGTGTGTAAATTTTGTTTTAATGACAAGTCAAATGTATAAACTTTAATAATCCTCTACAACTTGCCTACCCGTTTGTAACACGGAAATCTTAAAAAATTACACGAAAATCAAAAAAAATCACGTAAATTTTTCAAAAAAAAGCACTAATATTGCAAAAAATAATTAACATTTCTATTTGGCTTAAATCTCAAAGGATTGATTAGCAACATTTTATGAAAAAATTTATATTTTTATATTTTTCATTATTATTTTTCTGCCTTTTTAGTAATGTTGCGGCGCAAAACCGCAGGCCGGAAAGTCTTTCTTATAAGAAAATCGAAGAAAAAATAGATCAATTACATTCAGATTCCATAAAAATGTGGAAGATGATAGATTTTTATATTAAAAAATCAAAGAAAGATCGCAACTATGAAGCACAAATATATGCGTATCGGTATTCTACCACTTACTCCAAATATCCCAGAAATATCGCTTTTGCAGATAGTGCTTTAGAAGTAGCAAAAAAAAGTGGCAAAGATGACCTTCTCAGTAGTGCTTACATAAACAGAGGGAAAACTTGG
The DNA here is from genome assembly GCF_900108025.1 of Halpernia humi. Taxonomy (GTDB): domain Bacteria; phylum Bacteroidota; class Bacteroidia; order Flavobacteriales; family Weeksellaceae; genus Halpernia; species Halpernia humi. The sequence goes on along the minus strand of NZ_FNUS01000001.1, from coordinate 129,488 downwards.
ATGGATGAAAAAAGGTATCAAAAATCTTTAGATGATATGTTGCAAGCCATTAAATATTCAAATAAAATAGGAGATAATTATACGACCTACAAAACAAGATACTTTATAGCACAAAACAAAATATATTTGGGTTTGTACGATGAAGCGATAGAAGAACTAAAACCTTGCATAATATTTTTTAAGAATAACATCAATAATAATAGTTTAGGAAAAGATTATGAGATGTTTTATATGTATTCTTTGATGAGTTATATTGATACGAATTCAAAAATTTACCATCAAAAAGAAAATAAACCTTTGCTTGCCGAAGCGTTTGATTATATTAAAAAAAATAATCTTCCGCAGTATCTACCCTATTTTGTAGCGTCTGACGGAATAAATTCTTTCTATGCAAAAAACTATAAAATTGCAATTGAAAAATTAAACAAAGCCCTTGCTCTTTATAATGATAAGCGTTTTCATTACACAGAAACATTCTATTTAGGAATGTCTAATTGGCAATTGGGTAATAAAGAAAAAGCAGTTCGCTATTTTAAATTAATAGACGCGCAATACACTAAAAATGGCAAGTTAGATCCCCATTTTCGACCTACTTATGAGTATCTTATAAAATATTATAAAGCGGCCGGCTCCAAAGATTTACAATTGGTTTATGTAAATAAATTGATGGAATTAGATCGTAATTACGAAAAAAATTACAAATACCTTTATACCACAATTAATAAAGAATACGATACAAAGAAACTTCAACAAGAGAAAAGCCAACTTGAAAATTCTTTGCAAAAACAACGGATTTTTTATGCTGCTTTTTTCTTAATCGCGCTTTTTGGCGGGTTATTTTTTGTTTACCGCTATTTAAAATTAAAAAAACAGTACCGCGAGAAATTTGAAAACATTATACATCCCGAGCTACATCAAACTAATAAAAGTGAAAATTTAAAGTTTTATTCTCCTTTGCCACCTGCTGATGCAGAAGAAATTTATTATGATAATGTCCCCGGCATCAATCCGCAGATTGTAGAGCATATCGTGATGCAATTAGAAAATTTAGAGAAAGAAAAATTATATTTAGATCCACAACTTTCACAAAAGTCTTTGAGCGAGTCTATCGGAACGAATTCTACCTACCTTTCTAAAATCATCAATGTTTATAAAAACAAAAATTTCAACCATTACATCAATGATTTGCGGATGGATTATCTCTTAACACAACTCAAAACTAAAAGAAAATATTTGAATAAAGACGTAAACCAATTAGCCGTACTTTCGGGTTTCAATAGCACGGAGAGTTTTAGTAAAAATTTTCAGCGGAAATTTGAAATGAAACCTAGCGTCTTTATAAAACTGATGAAAGAAAATGCAAAAAACAGCGCATAACTAACGACATAACTTTAGTGAAAGTTCGCAAAAATTTCAGTTTATTTTTGCTATAATTTTCTCAATCGTGTTAATATTTCTAGAAGTTAAGGAAGTTTTCAAAGATTGGTTTCCCAATATTTTACCAAAATCTGAATTTAAAGTTTCGCCTTTCGGCACTTTCCAATAAAAATTCTGCTTCACAATTTCTGCTTTTTCAAACCGTAATTTTTTAGATTTTTTAAATTTTTCTAATAATTCTACTTCTAAAAATGGCAACGTTATAAAACAATAAATATGGTGATTTTCCTCTTTTATAAACGGATTATTGGCGTAAATATTTTCGATTTCTGATATAGTTTTAATAAAAATATGGGCTTTATAATTAAAATATTTCGATAAAGCACTTTCAAGTTTTATCTTCAAAATTTCGGTTTCTTCTTGAGATTTAAAAATAATATTTCCCGTCGCCAGAACTGAAGTTACATCTGAAGCACCACAACTTTTAAAAACATTGCAGACTTCTTGCATTTTCATTCGATTTCCGTTAACGTTTACACCGCGTAGAAATGCGCAATGTCTTTCATTGATGCTCATGTTTTAATATTAATTTATTTAAAGTCCGTCTATTTTTTATTTTAAAAAGAATCAAATCTTCAAAATTTTATTAATTCTAATTTGAGACGCTTTTTATTAATTTTAAAAAAATTTAGTAATCGAATTCAGATTATAAGGTAATAATAAAATTTTAAAGAAAAAATTAAGAATTAGTAAAAAAAAACCGTCTCTTAAAGGAGACGGCTTTACTTGAACTATTAAAATCACGCTCACGCGAATTTTAATGAGCCATAAGCTGAATTTCTAACAAAATTAATATCTGTAATAATCTGGTTTGAATGGTCCCGAAACTTCAACACCAATATATTTTGCTTGTTCTTCTGTTAAAGTTTCTAACTCGATACCTAATTTCTCAAGGTGAAGTTGAGCCACTTTTTCATCTAAATGTTTTGGTAACATATACACTTCATTTCCGTAGGCTTCAGAATTAGTCCAAAGTTCTATTTGTGCTAAAGTTTGGTTAGCGAATGAGTTACTCATCACAAAACTTGGGTGACCTGTTGCGCAACCTAAATTCACCAATCTGCCTTCTGCAAGAATAATAATATCGTTTCCGTTCACATTATAAAGATCAACTTGTGGTTTGATTTCAGTTTTTGTGTCACCGAAATTTCCGTTTAACCATGCCATATCCAATTCATTATCAAAATGCCCGATGTTACAAACAACCGTTTTATCTTTCATTTTTTCGAAATGTTTGCCTTGCACGATGTTGTAATTTCCTGTAGTAGTAATTACAATATCAGCATTACCAACAACGCTGTCTAATTTTTTTACTTCAAAACCGTCCATTGCTGCTTGCAGCGCGCAAATTGGGTCGATTTCTGTAACCGTCACAATTGAACCTGCACCTTTGAAAGAAGCGGCAGTTCCTTTACCAACGTCGCCATATCCGCAAACTACTACTCTTTTCCCAGCCAACATTAAATCTGTTGCTCTTCTGATTGCATCTACTGCAGATTCTCTACAACCATATTTGTTATCAAATTTAGATTTAGTAACGGAATCATTTACATTAATCGCAGGCATAACCAAAGTTCCGTTTGCCATTCTTTCGTACAATCTGTGAACTCCAGTTGTGGTTTCTTCAGAAAGTCCTTTTATTCCTGCTGTTAACTCTGGATAATGATCAAAAACCAAATTGGTTAAATCACCACCATCATCAAGAATCATATTTAATGGTTTTCTGTCTTCACCAAAAAATACAGTTTGCTCTATACACCAATTAAATTCCTCTTCTGAAAGACCTTTCCAAGCGTAAACTGGGATTCCAGCAGCGGCAATTGCAGCAGCAGCATGGTCTTGCGTAGAAAAAATATTACAAGAACTCCAAGTAACTTCTGCTCCCAAAGCAACCAAGGTTTCAATTAAAACTGCGGTTTGAATCGTCATGTGAAGACAACCTGCTATTCTCGCCCCTTTCAAAGGTTGAGATGGACCATATTCTTTTCGAATTGCCATTAAACCTGGCATTTCTGCTTCTGCTAAAGTAATTTCTTTTCGTCCCCAATCTGCTAAACTAATGTCCTTAACTTTATAAGGCAAATAAGTGGTTTGTGTATTCATTAAAATATTTTATTTATAATTAAGTGCAAATTTACGAACTAATAATTTCACAGCCAAAATTAGTCGTACATTATTACAAAATCTTACTATTTATTTTTAATTAGTAATACTTTTTAACATTTAAAAATTAAACTTATCTTATGCAAATCATAAAAGTTTTGATTTGAAAAATTACAAGTAAAGCGTTTTCATTTCTTCCACAAAATCTCTGTAATGTTCGATGGCTTCTTTGTTTTTGCCCGAATCGATAAGTGCAATTGACGGCGTAACTAATTGATCATAAATAACATTAAAAATTTCATCTTTATTTGAAGATTTATTGATGTTTAAAAGCATTTTTGGTGCAATGATTTTGTATTCATTAATTAATTTTGAATATTCCGGATTTGGATTCATCACGGTTTCTCTTAGATTTCTTAGTTTCGTCAATTCATCACAATCATCTGGAAGACCTTTGTGCGAAACACATGCAGAAGTTAAAAAACAACCCATAGGATTATCTTCTACGGTTTCTGTGTAACTGAATCGATATTTTTTTCCATATATTGTTTTAATAGTAGCATATTTTTTTTCTAAAATTTCTAATGTGAAATTTCTCCCAAACCGATTGATAATTATATCATCAGGATCGTGACTTGCTTGGTCTGTTGAAAATTTACAATCAATCACAAGCATTTTTTTTCCACCTTTGTTTTTTGAAGTTTTCGAAATGAATTCATAGGTAGAATCTGGCGGATTGGTAAGTGTTAATGATACGAAAACCCAATCTCGGGATGAAATATTAGGATTAAATAATTCCGAATCCACTTCAAAAATAAATTTTGCTTGGGTAAATTCACCAACCTTGTAAAAATCATCCGTACTAAACTTATCAAGTGAGGTGCCTTTACTTTTCTTGAATGATAACATCGGGAGCAAAGCCGCTGCCAAAACACCAGAAGAGGCTTGTTTTAAAAATTTTTTTCTGTTCATAGATGTAATTTTTGGTTATTTCAAATTTAAAAAATAATCTTAATATTCATCTATCCTAATAAGATAAAGTGGAACCCTTTAATTTGCTTATAATTATAAATAAAGCGTTTTCATTTCTTCCACAAAATCTCTGTAATGTTCGATGGCTTTGATATTATCACCCGCTTCTACCATTGACACTGAGGGCAAAACTAAATTTTCATAAATGCTATCTAGAATTTCCCCTTTGTTCGACGCGCGATTAATATTTAAAAGCATTTTCGGGGCGATTTCTTCATATTCTGAAATTAAATTTTTGTAATTAATATCGGGCTTCATAATATTTTCGCGCAAATTTCTTAAAGTTGTTAATTCCTTGCAATCGTCTGCAAAACCCTTGTGAGCAACACATGCAGAAGTTAAAAAACAATCGTCATAATATCCATCATCAGTATTATCAACTATAGTTGATAAAAATTTGAAATAATTCTTTTTCCCATTTGAATCTGTAATAATTGCATATTTTTTGTCTTGAATTTCTAGCGTGATTCTATTACCAAAAAATCCATAAATTATATCTTCATTTTTAAAAGTTTTTTTGTAAGAAGAAAATTTACAATCAATAATAAAGACATCTTTACCATCTCTTTTTTTTGTGATTTTAGAGACAAAATCGTACTCTCCGCTTATCTCATTGTTATCTTTAGCAGATAAAACTATATATTTCCGCGCGTTTTCATAATTTTCGAAAAAATACTTTGTAATTGTAAAAGTGAGATAGATTTTAATATTTTTAACTCTGTAAGAATGTTCGCTAATAAATTTATCAAGAGTTACACCTTTACTTTTCTTGAATGATAAAATAGGGAGCAAAGCCGCTGCAAAAACGCCAGAAGACGCTCGTTTCAAAAATTTTTTCCTGTTCATAATCGCTGTTTTTATAGTTAAAACCAAATATAATAATTAATCTTAAAACTCGCAAATCACTATATTTCAGCATTTTAAAAAAAACACATATAATTCTTTCTCTTTTGTAAGAATGCTTATTTTTGCTCGAAACTATTTTATACTATGCCACTTTATAAAGATTTTTCCGATGAAAAAGCCACTATTTTGCTCTGGAAGTTTGATGAAGACGAAGAGTTAGATTTTGAAAATTTAATTGAAACAGAAAATCTAGAAAAAATAAAAAATTACCATCCTACTAAAATAACAGAAGCACTTTTGGTAAGAAAAGCCTTGAAAAGTATTTTACCTTCTCATAAAATTTTATACAAAGAGAGAGAGCCTTTCCTCGTGCCGAAAGATTATTGTATTTCTATTACGCATTCGTTTCCCTTCGCCGCTGTTGCAGTTTCTAAAGAAAAAATAGGAATTGATATGGAAAAATTCAACCCAAAAATTTTAAGAATCGAGCATAAATTTATCTATCCAGATGAAGCCACTTTTTTTTCTGAACAAGATAAAATGGAATATTTAACGGTAATTTGGTCTGTGAAGGAAAGTTTATACAAAATTCACCATTCTAATTATTGGTCTTTAAAACGAAATTATAAAGTGGAGCCGTTTGATTTGAAAAATTTAAACAAAATAAATTGCTCTGTTTATGATGACAACAATTGCGACCATTTTTCAGCGCGGGTGAAGTTTTTTGAGGATTTTTGTTTTACGATTGTGGATTGAGGTTATAACCTCGAAGTTTTTTTTAACACGTAAGTCACATTAGAGATTTTAAATATTGGTCTTTATTTAGAGCAGATAAATTTTTTTTGACTTCTTTGAAATGCTTGCAAATCTATTTATTCTTTGTAGAAAACTCTTATTTTCAATGGTTAAACTTCAACAAAATTTTGAAAATCTTTCAGTGCTTTTCTTTGTTCGCGGGCTACGTCAGACATTAATTCTAAAAGTTCAGTCATGTTTTTCAATTCTGCTAAATGTGAAATTTTTGTAGGATCTCGGCGGTCGGTCGGTTCATTTTCATCCAATTCGGCTTTTCTTTTATTTAATAAAAATTCTAATTCATTTTCAGGAATTTTTAAATCTTCTGTGGGAAAATCTTGCTTCACATTATTTAAAATAGCTAAAGATTTTTGAAGTTCTGCAGTTATAATTGCAGTCCAATTTTTGGCATCTATTTCAGGATATTTTTTGAAATTTTTGCCATTAAAATATTGGGAAAGAGATGCACAATAAGCGGTAAAAAGATGCGCAGTGGTTACAAATTGGTGCACTTTTTCTAATTTTTTTTGTTGATTTTTGGGATCGGAAAGCATCCGTTGGAAATTATCTGATAAATTGGCCAGAGAAACCAAAGCGGCCTTTCTTTTCATTTTATAATCTTGAACGTTTTGTTCAGACTTTTCAACCTCAAAATTTTGCATCACAACTTTAAAATAATTGATATTATCTTGCGTTGCAACCTTCATTAAATCTATATTTTGGGTATGCTCCCAAACTGGCAAAATGAAATAGGAAACTAAAAAAACCACAAAACCGCCCACAAAAGTGTCAAAAATTCTATCTCTAAATATAACATTGATGTTGCCTGGTTTCAAAAAATTAAAGGCTAAAAAAACGTAAAGCGTAATAAACAAAACCGACCAAAAATATTTGCTTTTTAAAAAAGTGAATGCTAAAATCATACTCGCCAACAAGAAAAACAGCAGAATTGTATTGTTAGAAATTTGCCATAATAACAAATAAGCGATGATGGCGCCCGAAATAGTGCCGAATAATCGAACATAATTTCGATGTTTTGTGATGCTATAATTGGGGCGAATAATGGCTACAATTGTAATTAAAACCCAATAAGCATGGCCAACAGGAAAAAATGAAAACCTTGTGATGCCATAACCTATTATTAAGGCGGAAGTGACGCGAATGGCGTGGCGAAATTGTTTTGAATCTAGGCTTAAATTATTTCGAAAAACTTTAAAGTTTAATTTTTCTTCTGTACTCAAAAATTTTCGTACATCTAAACCAGAAGAGAGACTTTTTGCTAATTTTACATCTTGTGAAAAAATGGTGTAGATTTTTTTTATTTCCGAATTAAGGTCGGTGATTCGCATCAGAATCTGGCGCAAAATCATAAAGTTCTCCAAATTTTCGCTACCCATTTTAGTGTTTCTGTAGTTGTAGTAAACGGTATAAAGTTTTTCGAGTTCACTATCTAAATTGGCTAAAGGCTTTGCTTTGGTGCCAGATTGCAAATCTATCCCAATATTCGTGATTTCTGTGGCCAAATTTAAGAGAAAAACATTCATTGCAGAAAGAACATCTTGGTTCCTTGCATCTTGATGCAGCGCTTTGTAGTCGCTTTCGGAAGTCATTAATTTTTCGTGTAAATCTATAGAATTGAGAAACATCAACATCAGCAAACGGCTTGTGGTTGTAGATTCTCGCACTATTTCGCGTGTTCGGAAAACGGTTTCGCGTGTGTCTTCTTGCAGGTTTTTTATTTTAATTTGATGCGAAATAATTTCATGGGAAATAGATTCATAATTGGGGTTTGGAAGATATAGTTGCGCTCTAATTTTAAGATACTCGCCCAATAAAATATAGTTTTCACCTATTTGCTGACTGGCTAATTTGTAAGGTTGAAGCCGTGTTAAAATTAAAAAAACTAAGACAAACCATAGGCTTCCAGCCAGAAAAGTAATCAAACTTTTTAAAGTATTATTACCAGTAAGATGGCCGTCTATAAAAATAGCGAGCACGATTAATGTTATAGATCCAACTGACGATAAGCGCTGCCCATAAACGCCAATCATACTATAAAAAAAGCCAAAAACTAAAAGTTCTAAAAAAATTAGAAGAGGTATTTCTTTGGCTAAACTTGCAATTGTAGCCGTAATAATAAAGCAAAAAACGGCGAGTAACATTGCATTTCTACGTCTAATTACAGGGCCAGGTTGATCGGTAAGCCCAATAAAAGTAGTAGCAAGTGGAAATAAAAAAAACTCTTTTAGCAAGCCAAAATAAGCCAAAATAATACTAGGAACTACAACGGCCAAAGTAACGCGCACGGCAGCATAAATATACTGGCTGGTAATGAAACGTTTTAAATCTGAAGTATAAGACATTAGTTTGAAAACTTTTAGCAAAATTAAACTTCTTTAAACAAAAAGAGCCTCACCATGGAGACTCCTTTAAAATTTAGTTTAAAAAAAATAATTTTTAATAATCTTGTGCGTTTGAGGATTCTTCACCAATCGTCCAAGTAAGGCCGAATCGTAAAGTATTGTCTAATGCTGAGTTTATTTTTGAAGTATTAATTAAATAAGACAGATCTAAACCGAAAGATTGGTATTTTAAGCCTAGACCAACTGTGGCATATTGTCTGCCGCCTTGCTCTGCACTCTCGTGGAAATAGCCTGTTCTTAAAGAAAAAGCATTGTCGTAAGAATATTCTAACGCTCCACTTATCATGGTACTTTTTGGATTATTGAAAGATTTACTAATTCCTTCGATTACGCCTACATTTGGCACGTTATAGATTGGGCTTCCGTTTAAGTCTGTACCAGTAATTTCTGGGCCAGGAACCAAAAGTTTTGAGGCTTCTACACTAATGCCTACTTTGTTTAAATCATCAATATAAAGATCATAACCTGCACCAATTCTTGCAGTGGTAGGCAGATAAGATTTAGATTCATCATTACCGGTATAATCTAAACGCGGCCCTAAATTTTGAATGGCGAAACCTGCTCTCGCTTGTCCTTCATAATCGCCAAAACTTTGTCCTCTATTGCTTAAAAAATAACCAGAAACATCTACAGCAAAAGAGTTTGCGGGTTTTAAAGTATTATCAGAATTAAAGCCGCCAGATAAATCTGATCTAATAAAACGACCTGTAACCGCCATGGAATAATTATCGGTTAATTTTAAACCATACGCAACATCTATTGAAAATTCGTTTGGTTTTGCGGTACCTTCTGAAACGACTTCGCTACCTACTAATTTCGTTAAATCTACAGAGCCTAAATTAAAATAATATAAACTGGCAGAAATGGTGGAACGCTCTTCATCTCCCAAAAACTGGTGATAAGCGCCGTAAAGTAAAAATACATCGTTGGTTAATTTACCAAGATACGGTGTATAATTAATCCCAACTGCGGAAGTTGTTTTGCTAAACGGATATTTAGCCGCATTCCAAAATTGCGAAAATGCGTCTGAAGAAGTGGCCACACCTTGGTCGCCCATCCCTCCGGCACGTGCATCTGGAGAAATTCTTAAAAATGGAGCACCCGTAAGAACTGGCCTAATGTCTTCTAAATTTTGGGCAAAAGCGGTGACGCTTAAGCCAAGACCAAGAGTTAATAATAGTTTTTTATTTAACATCATAAATATTTTTTTTCGTTTTGTTTTATTTTAACAGCACCATTTTTTCAACTGCAGTAGCGCTTCCTTTGCATTTATCTTGGTTTTGGCTGCGAGCAAATATTTTAAAAATATAGACGCCTTTTGCAACAGTATCGCCAAAATCATCTTTTCCATCCCATTCTATTGCAGTTCTTGGCGTTCTAAATCCTTGGAAAAAAGGTTCTGCCGTAACTTGTGTGGAAATTGTTCTCACTAGTTTTCCGGTGATGGTGAAAATTTGTGCATTTACATCTAAAATATCTGCGCAGTTATGCTCAAATTGAATATAAGTTTTATCTGTAAAAGGATTTGGCCAATTTAGTAATTTTTTAACAATTAATTGCTGATTGCTTTCATCCTTTACTATAAAGTTTAACGTTGCGGTGGTAGAATTATTGTTGATATCCCAAATTTTAAATACCAATTGATGTGGACCTACTGCTAAATTTCTGAACGGATAAGACACATTTCCTTTTTGATAATCTTCTAAAGTAGGATTCACGCAGCCATTTCCCTCTCCTGAAAAATAAAAATCATTTAAAACAGTTGTGTTGATAACTTGCCCATCAAGAATTACAGTAATGTCGTGCCCGATACCTGAACCTGTAGAATTAATGCCCGTATTATCACTCACACAAGCCAGAAGTGTGGGGTTTTGATCGGTAATTCCACCATCTGCAAAATTGGTATTGTTCATAAAAAGATGAACGACAGGCGGCGTATTATCATTAAGGCCATCTGGATTAATATCTCCGATTTGGTAAGGCTGATTTACAAATACATCACGTTGCTTATTATCTGCATAAGCCAAGATTCTGCCCGTTCCGATGGTATAATTAATATCCTTTGGAACGTAAAATTTAACGGCAAATTTACCATTAGTTACTACGCCAGATGTCTTTACTATTGGGCTTCCTTCTTCTGTGTAATTTAAAATTGGTGTGAGATTACCGTCATTATTTAGCGTTTTTTTATCTATTCTTTTATCAAAAATATTAATTGACACTCTCCCTGTAAAATTAGTATCCAAGGTGCCGTCTTTTTTCTTCACTTCTCCAGTAATAGTAACGAAATCTAGTGCCCGCAATTGCCCTGGAACTGGCGATTCTATATTATCAATTGTAATTAATTTTTGTGGTCTGCTTAGTTTCATGGCAGGATCTCCTAAAAAATTAACTTTAAAATGGTTAGAATTTGGACCTTTTAATAATTTAGTTTGCAAGAAGGCGTCTCCTAAACTTCTAAAATCATCATTATCAAGTTTAAATATTTGGTCGATAAATAAGCGCGTAAGTTCTACACCATAACCTACACCGATGGCTCTGCTAGAAGTAATCATCGTAGTTGCACCGCCAGTTTTAGATTTTATTGTTTGCTCTCCTGTGGAAAATGTAGCCGGATCATCCCAAAGTGTAAATTCGCAGGTGATGGTAGAAACCAATGGAAACCTGCTATAAACATTATTATAATTATTAAAATTATCTACTTCTGCGCTTGTGAGTACGCGCTCTTGTGCCCAACCGTTTATGCCGCCATGCCCGAAATAAAACAAAAATAAACTATTGCTAATATCACTACTAATGGCTTGATTTACTTGTGGATATCTTTGCCCACCTGCTGTATTTACTGCAGGAAAAGAGTCTAGGTATAATTTACGAATATTATATTCTGGTTTATCCGTGGCTGCGGTTTCAAAATTTGCTACAATAGCATTGTTCATCACGGTATGGAAAGGTGTTCCGCCATCATTATCATCATCTGCAGCGAAATCTAATTTCATACGCCATTCGCCAAATGGTGTAGATTGGCCAGGCAAAGCATTATAATAAGCCAGTGTTTTATCTACCAATAATTTTGCTTCGGCCACATTAGCTGCTGGCAATCTTCCTACTGGTAGATCGGGCAAAAGACTTTGCACATTAGTATAAGTTTGGGGAGAAGTCATCACATAATAATCATCAGTTACAAAAGATGATACAAAACTTTGGCTATACTCACTTTCATAACTTGGTACGACTTGTGAATTTGGGTATTCAATTCCTTTGTAATCAAAAGATGTATCACCCAAAATCATTAAATATTTCAAATTGCCATTTGTAGTATTCAATCTTGTTACGAAATTTCTGATGGCTGTAATATCTTGACTACCGCTAGAGAATTCATTATAAATTTTATTAATATCAACTACTGCAACATTAAAATTATCATTAATTTTATGATAATCAGCCAAGCGTTGCGCTTGCCCCATCATTTCTGGCACGGTGATTACAAGGTAATCGATGTTTGAAAGTGAAGACAAATCTTGATTATCTATTTTACCCACAAAAATTGGGTCATAAGCAGCCGAATTATTAAAAGCGACAAATTCATTATTAAAGTTTGTATTTGCTAAATAGCCAAAATCAAAATTACCAGCTGTGGATTTATTTACTTTTCTGCTTGCATTTGTAACATCAGAAACATCCCAAACCTCCTCCAAAGAAGAAGTATCAGAAAGGCTAAAACCGTAAAGTGTATTGCTATTCTCGGAAATATCATAACTCCGAAAATTCATTTGTGTACCATTAAAAATTAAATCTTGCTTATAACTTACTTCAGCGTAATTAAGGTAAACGATACCATTTGGATTTGTTCCAAAAGTGGGGTTAAAATTAAAGTTTATTTGGTTTCCTGTAATATTGCTTACAGTACCAAGATAATCGGTTAAGACATAATCTTGTGTAGTTGAACTAAAACTATAATTAGTTTCAGCCAATCCATTGATATCAATTTTAATAGAATTCCCTTGAAATTGGTAAGGTGCCAGTTGCGCCTTATAAGTCACCCTATCTGTTGCCTTTAATGGCAAACGTGTTGTAAACGAAACGGTTTTATTGGTATTAAAAAAATCGCCTAAGAATACACGGCCTATATTCAATAAGTTGGTTTTATCTTCATTTAAGACTTGGTAATCATCATAATTCGTTAGTAATTGTGAAGGTAAATTAGCATCTTGGTTTTGAACTCTTTTTCCTGGTCCTGTGTCAAAATTGATGAAATAATAAGAAAAATCTTCATAGATGTTTTTTACATTAAGGCTGCGATCAGTTCGCGTTTCCGTCAATCTATTTGTTGCAGAGCCAAGCGCACCTTTATATAAATTGAAACCGTTAGGACCTTGCGCATAAAAAAGTGCATAGTCCTCATCATTCCACACACCATCATCTTCACCTTTAACTTCTATTGCATCTTCTTGCAAAGATTTGTAGTAGTTATCTTGGTTATATTCTGGCAACATTGTACCGCCATTTCCATAAATTCTAAAATTCTTTGGATTTATATCAGAAGGGTTAATGCCATTAGCGCGCAAAAATTGAGTTGTAATTTTAAAAATACCCGATTTATCAACTTTTATTTTATAAAAAGTTCCTGTTTTTAAAGGATTATCTGTGGTGCCAAGGTTTTTCGAAGAATTACTTCTTTGCGAAACTTTTTCTTTAACCAAATTAAAACTCGAAAGCCTAAAGATTTGGTTATTTTCTATTTTAAAAGTAGCAATGCGAACTGAAGAGTAACTTTCTCCCTCCTTTACGTATGAACCAGAACTTATATCATTATATGGTAATAAATCATATTTAGTAATATCAAAAAGATCTTTCTCTGCAATTGGTTCCCATTTTAAATTATCCGCAGTTAAATTGTCTGAAGTTTTTGTTTCTACTCGAATATAAACATTTCCTTGCTCAAAATTATACCCCGCATTTGAAAAAAAAGGCAAATTTTTGCTTTCTGCACCAAAATCCATAGTTTTAGCACCATCCCATTTTATTGCAATATTCTGCGAAAATGCCAAGGAATAAAGTGATAGAAAAATAATTAAAAGTAAATTGCGTTTCATAGATTGTAAATGAACTGCAAATTAAACGAAAAATTTAAAATAATCTTATCATACAATAAAATTTATTTAGCGACGTTTTTCAAAAAACCTAAATCATTATTTGATTAATCGGATTATTTATTTTTTCTTTGTATCCTGAAAATATTTATGACAGTATGAAAAAACTCAAGTCGTTTTTCCTAATAACATTAAGCGCAGCCTTTATGCTCACGAGTTGTGGCGGAGGCAATTCCAAAAAAGGAGGCGGAACAAAGCGTTTTACCAGTAAAACAGGATGGAAACCAAACGACCAAAAAGGTTGGTTTTTTACCGGAAAACAGCAAAAACAAAAAGGCTGGCCAGGAATGGTCTATGTGGAAGGCGGAACTTTTACCATGGGATTGGTAAAAGATGACGTAATGCACGATTGGAATAATACGCCGCACAGAATGCAGGTCAGTTCCTTTTTTATGGGTGAAACTGAAATTACAAATTACGAATACAGAGAATATGTAACTTGGTTGAAATTTGTTTTTCCACCATCAGATCCCAATTATAAAGACATTTATACTGGTGCTTTGCCAGATACTTTGGTTTGGAATAATAAACTTTCGCGAAATGATTTCGCTGAAACCTATTTTAGATCTCCAGAATATGATTATTATCCGGTAGTAGGCGTAACTTGGCTACAAGCTTCACGGTATTGTGATTGGCTGACGGATCGCGCTAACGAAAAAGCATTAATGGATAAAGGTGTTCTTCCTAAAGATTATTATACAAATGAATCCAACAACCAAGGTGGAAATGCTTTTAATTTAGACAAATACAAGGCAAACGATGCCGATTTGGATGGATTATTAGATAAAAATAAATTGCAAAAATCTACTGGTATAAAAACCACCAACACAAGAATTGCCGCAGCGAACAGAAACGCCTCTGCTGGTTTAGTAGAAAAATTTAGATTGCCAACCGAAGTGGAATGGGAATTTGCTGCACTTGGACAGCAAAAAAATAGAGTCTATAATTTAACTAAAGGAAAAGAACCAGAAGTTGACAAACTGAAAGGTACCAAAGGACGTAATAAAGGAATGTATCTAGAAAATTTCAAAATGGGCGCAGGAGATTATTCTGGTGTTCCAGGCTGGAAAAACGATGGTGCACCGACGACATCTGACGTAAAACAATTTCCATCTAATGATTTAGGTATTTATGGTATGTTTGGAAACGTTGCAGAATGGACGGCGGATGTTTATCGACCGATTATTGATGAAGAAGCTAGTGATTTCAATTATTACCGAGGAAATGTAACTAGATCTACAGAAAAAAATGCAGATGGAACTTATAAAAAAGTAGAAGACAATACCGTAAAATACGATACACTTGCTGATGGAAGATTGGTTTACAAAGGACTTCCGGGTCAATATGCGAGAGAAGTAACCTCCGATGACAGAAACTTTAGAGATGGTGATTTTCAATCTTCTTTAGACGCTGGTTACGGACGCGAGCAAGATAGCACAAATGCAGATTACAATATGTATAATGCCAACAGAAAGAAATTTATTGTGGACGCTAAAGGACGTGTTATACTGCAAAAAGATCCTGTTTCTAGAACTACAAGAATCTCAGACGAAGTTCGTGTTGTGAAAGGTGGATCTTGGCTAGATACGGCTTACTGGTTAGATCCAGGACAAAGAAGATTTAAAGATGAAACCCGCGCTTTTGGGTGGATCGGTTTCCGTGTAGCACAAGATGCAAAATCACAAGGAAAAGGCAGAACGAAAAGATAATTTCAAAATATTAATATTAAAACCTAAATCGTAAGATTTAGGTTTTTTTGTTATCTTTAAATTAATTCTCTAAAAATCATCCGTCTAGATTACTTTAAAATTTGAATTCAATATCTTTATAGAATTATTTAATTATGAAATCGCCATTAAAAAGTTTGCAAACCAACGCAAATGAAGATTAAGGCGATAACATATGACTTTAAAAAAATCTAAAAATGAAAAATCTTCTTTACATTCTTTTAATTATAAGTTCTGCAAACTGCACGGCACAGCAACTTTCTGACTACAAATACGTCTATGTGCCCAAAGATTTTAAAGAATTTGAAAACAATCAATACCATTTAAACTCTACATTGGTTTCTAAATTAAAAGAAAAAGGATACCAAGTTTTACAAGAAGTGCAAGGCAACTGGCCAGAAGAACTGAAACAAAATCCTTGTAAAGTGGCAAAAATTAATATTTTAAAATCCGGAAATATATTTACGAATAAATTAACTTTTGAAGCCACAGATTGTAATGGTAAGGCATTCCTCTCCCAAGAAGGTAAATCTAGTGAGAAAGATTATGAAATTGGCTATCAGCAAGCGCTTCAGAAAAGTATGGTAAATCTCCAAAAATCTTCACCAATTAAAGAAATATCCGAAGTTAAAGTAGATTTAGCAAATGAAAATTCATCATCAAAAATTGCCAATTTAGATAAAAAGTCTAACGAAAAAACAAATAAAAAAGAATCAGCAATTATTGAAGATAAGACAAAAAAACCGTATTCTGATATTATATCTCCCGCCAAAAATCAAAACTATTTTAATAATAATACGAAATATCAAAAAAAACCAATCGGAAGTGGCCAATTTATTTTAATTTCTCCTGATACTTCAACTCCTTTTGCTACTTTTCGCGAATCATCTAAAAAAGATGTTTATCATATCATTTTAAGAGATGGAACTACTACTTTAGGATATTTGGAAAACGAAAATTTGGTTATAGAATTACCCAATAAAGACGGGAGTTTCAGAAAAGAAATTTTTGTGGAAAAATAACTTTTAGAGCCTGATTTCGATCTTTAAATTAATTTTATGATTATCAATGAATTGCAAGCTAATTGTGTCAATCTTTAGCACTTTCCAATTTATGTTTCAAAATTATTTAATAATCGACCTCAAATTTGTAAATAATTAAAAAAAATCAACTAAATTAATGGTTAATTTTTTTCTAAAATTTTAATGGATATTCTTTTCTAAAAATATTAATTTATTTTGATAAAACTATCGCGGTCAAAATATTAACTTCCAAATTAGACAACTTTAAAACTAACTTCTAATCCACTTCCAAAGTTCTTTTGCCGTTGCTTTATTGCCATACATTAAAATTCCAATCCGATAAACTTTCGCAGCAATAAAAATCATTAACAAAGTAGTAGCAAGTAAAATTAAAACCGACAAAATAATTTGCCAAATCGGCACGCCAAACGGAATTCTCGCAATCATCGCAACTGGCGAGGTAAAGGGAATCATCGAAAGCCAAAATCCCAGCGGCCCATCGGGATTATTCATAATTGTAAAACTACCATACATTCCAAGCATTAAAGGGATAATCGCAAAAAGTGTAAACTGCTGCGTTTCAGTTTCGTTATCCACCGCCGAGCCGATTGCAGCGTACATAGAACTGTAAAAAATATATCCAAGTAAAAAGAATACTATGAAAACAATGATAATTAAACCGTAGTTCAAATCTAGCAAAGTATGAGAAATTTGTGTTGCAATACGCTGGATATCAAATTTATTCATCATTTCTGCTGAATTTTGCCCGCCTGGAACTTGATTTTTCATCGCAGAAAATCCTGTATTTAAAAACAATGCGCCAATCACAGCCATAGTTATCCACACCAAAAATTGCGTGAGTGCAACAAAAGTAACGCCTAAAATTTTGCCCATCATCAACTCAAATGGTTTTACTGATGAGATGATAATTTCTACAACACGATTGTTTTTTTCCTCTAAAACACTTCGCATCACACGAACGCCATAAATAATAATAAACATAAAAACAGCGTACATTAGAATCATGCTTAAACCAGATTTCACCCCAAAACTTAAATCGGAATCACTTTTATTGTCGTTTAAAACATTTTTGGTGTTCAACTCAAATTTCTTATCTAAAGCATCGAGTTGCGTTTCAGTAAGGCCTAAATTCTTTATTTTTACTTTTTTCACCAAGCCAGAAATATCAGAAGCAATTTGCTGTTTGGTATCAAAACCAATTTTAGTATTTAATAGAAGTTTTGTTTCCTTTTCAAAAGTATCAAAATCATTATTTTTTAAAGTGGGCAAAATCAAAATACCATCCGTTCCTTTCATATCCTTTAATGCCGAAACTATTGATTTCTCGGCGCTTTCCGGTACGTAAACATATTTTATACTTTCTGTAGATTTTAAATGCTCAGCAAAAACACCACTTTTATCCACCACATCAAAAGTGCTTTTCGTTTGGTTTGCTTTAAACATAAACGCGATAATTGCACCAAAAGCAATAAACAAAACCGGCGCTAAAAGGGTTAAAATTACGAAAGATTTCTTTTTGACTTGCGTTAGAAATTCGCGTTTGGTAATGAGGATTATATTTTTCATTTTAAGTTGTTGGTGCGCTTACTGCATTAATAAAAACTTCATTCATACTTGGGATTTTCTCATCATAAGTTCGGATATTTCCGCTAGAAAGCAAATCTTCCAAAATGATTTTTTGGGAAATATCACTTTTCATTTCAAAGGAAATCAGTTGGTTATCTTTTAAGATATTATCAACTCCATACTTATTTTTAAACTGTTCAAATGCCTCATTTTGAACATCAGATATCGTGATTGAAAAAATATTTTTCTTAAATTTCTCCCGCACGTCAAAAACTTTTCCGTCAATTATTTTTCGTGCATTATTTATCAAAGCCACTTTATCGCACATTTCCTGCACACTTTCCATTCGGTGCGTGGAGAGAATAATTGTGGTGCCGCTTTCTTTTAATTTTAAAATTTGATCTTTAATTAAATTGGCATTCACAGGATCGAAACCAGAAAAAGGCTCATCTAAAATCAACAATTTTGGCCGGTGCAAGACGGTCACTACAAATTGTATTTTTTGCGCCATTCCTTTAGAAAGTTCACTTAATTTTTTCTTCCACCATTGGTCTATTTGCAACTGGTTAAACCAATATTTGGCTTCATTCAAGGCGTCGCTTTTAGACATTCCTTTTAGTTCCCCAAAATACAAAAGTTGATCGCCAACCGTCATATTTTTATACAAACCGCGCTCTTCTGGCATATACCCTATTTGGCGAATATGAGAGGCGTTTAGAAGTTCTCCATCAATAAAAACCTTCCCAGAATCGGCTTGTGTAATTTGATTAATAATCCTAATAAAAGTCGTTTTTCCGGCGCCATTTGGACCGAGAAGCCCGTAGATTGACGCTTCAGGAACATCTATTGAAAAATCTTCCAGCGCTAGTTTTTTGCCGGCATTATAAGTTTTAGTAACATGTTCTGCTTTCAGCATTATAAATTTTTTCTAATTAGTAGAATAAGACGATCGAATGTTACTTAAAAAAGGAGGAATTTTATATATTTTATGACATTAGATTATAAAAAAAAGTTGTAATTTCAATAAATGAAATGTTGGTTTATCTTATTTTTTTTAGCACTTCTAAATCTTACTTCAGCACAAGATTTAGGCTTCGCAACGCGCGCTGAAAAAAAAACTGTTGTACATTTCCAATTGATTAACAATTTAATTTTTATTCCTGTTAATGTAAATGGCGTAAATCTCACATTTCTTCTAGATTCGGGTGTTGCAGAAACTATTTTGTTTAGTTTAGACGACAAAGAAGTGCTTTTTAAAAATACAGAAAAGGTAAAATTTGCAGGTTTGGGAGAAACCGTAGATCTTTATGGTTTGAAATCTGTAAAAAATGAGGTGAAAATTGGAAAAGATTTTGAAGATCATGCGCACACTATTTTTTTAATTTTAAACGAAGAGTTCAATTTTTCTTCGCACGTGGGTATTCCTGTGAATGGTATTATTGGCTTTAATTTTTTTAAGAATCATCAGGTGAAAATTGATTACATCTCAAAGAAAATCACGATTTATAACGATGACAATTATTTTAACAGAAAAAAAAGAAGATTTGAAGCATTTGATATCTCAATAGAAGGTAAAAAGCCCTACATGATGGCTTCTGTGAAAATGTCTAAAGAAGCAAAACCATCAAAACTTCTTCTTGATTTAGGAAATAGCGATGCCATTTGGCTTTTCCCGAAATTGATCAAAGATTTTGTGTATAACAGACCAAATATTCAAGATTATTTGGGGCGCGGTTTCAATGGTGATATTTATGGCAAAAGAAGCAGAATTAAAGAATTATCCATCGGCGATTTTACTTTAGAAAAACCACTTACCGCAATGCCAGACGAGTATTCCATCCAGCATTTATCTATCGCCAAAGACAGAAAGGGTTCAATTGGAAACGATGTTTTGCGGCGTTTTACCGTTATTTTTGATTATCCAAATTCTAAAATATACCTCAAAAAAAATAGAAATTTCAATGAGCCTTTTCTCTTTAATATGAGTGGATTAGACATTAAGCAAGATGGTATGCAGTGGGAAAAAGATGTGGTGCAAGTGAAAACAGAAAATAACACAAAAAACGATGGCGGCATCCAAGTTTACAATGCCGAAAATGCTATCAAATATAAATTTACATTAAAGCCAATTTTCTCTATCGCTGCTGTAAGGGAAAATTCTCCTGCTTTTCGTGCAGGCATTAAAAAAGACGACACTATTCTAGAAATTAATAATAGAAAAGCATCAACTTTTAGTTTGCAAGATATTTTAAATTTATTAAAATCTTCTGAAGGCCGAAATATCAGTTTTAAAATTCAAAGAAAATTTGAAATTTTAAAGTTAAATTTTACTCTAGAAGACCCAATTCCCTATCAAGACTAATATGGAACAATCTACTTTCGACCAAATCCGCTCTCGCCCGAGATTTAAACTTTTTACAAGCATTGAAAAAGAAGAATATACTTTGCTTCTTAAAGGTTTTCTTAAAAAAAACGAACACCGTTTCGCTGGGAATATCAATAATGAAACGGCTTTAATTACAGTAAAAACAAAGGCAGACAACTATTGGAAACCCTTTTTGGCTTTGCGAACAGAGTTTGATGCAGAAGAAAATAAAACTTGTATCCGCGGCGTTTTTGGCCCAAGTTCCGCAGTTTGGACGTTCTTTATGTTTCTTTATTTTACGTTCGGAATTTGTTGGATGGTTTGTATCACTTTATTTTTCGTAGCAAAACAGATCAAACACGATGGTTTTGGGTGGGCTTTTCCAACATCTATGGTATTTTTGGGATTAATCTTTCTTACTTATATTGCCGGCAGAATTGGAAGAAAAAAAGGAAAAGAACAAATGGAAGAACTGCGCAATTTTGCAATAGAATCTACTTTACATTTAGAATCAAAAAAAATTAATTCTGCGCCATAATCACCTCTTCACGTTTTTTTTGCTCTGCTAAAATTCTATCAATATATGGTTGAATAATTTTGTTCATTTCACTTTCAGATAAATAATTAGCCATTGAATTTTGCGCCAATTTACGCCAAGGTTTTTGTCCGCCCCAGTCATATTCGCCAAACACAATTACAGGAATTCCGTTTGCTTTCAGCGTATTTCCGTCAGCAGATAAAATCCATTGGTCTGCAAAACTATACAACCATTCCGCATCTTTTCTCAATAATCTTAAACAAGAATGAGACGCAGGAAAACCGGGTAAATCGTACTCGTGCCATCCGATTCCCAAGCGGTTTGCGATATTCACATTAAATGGTAATTTCCAACTAGCATCTACCGTGCTCGTCGCTTCCTTACTTTTCCAATTGGTAAAATGCAACCCTGTTTCGGTTTTGGCTGCTTTTTTTCCCATACTTGTCGGTCCCCATTTTTTTAATTCTCCATTTTCATAAACAGCAAAAGCCTGAATTGGATAAGAAAAAAATACAAATTTCTTTACATCTTTGAGCAAAGAAATTTGGGCAGGAAATGGGCTATATTTTAAAAAATTGTCTTCAAATTTACTTGGAATCATCAAAGTATCTGCACGCCAACTGTTTTTTTCATCTAATCGATTTAATGCTAAAATGGTATAGCGTTCCGGTTCAGAATATTTTTTTTTAAAAACAGCCATTGCAGAATCTTTCTTTTTCTTCGGGAAAATAAAAGCGGAATATGCTATTTTAGACTTACTTATAGAGTCTTCTTTGTTAATATTTTTCGGCTTTTGAATTTCTTTTATATCGCTTTTAACTGAAGGAATTTGCGCAGAAACCGAATTTCGCTCCTTTTTACACTGAACCAAAAAAAGTGAAAAAATTAAAAATGCACAGATATTTAATTTTTTCTTGTTTAAATTAATTTTCATCTAATAGTTTTTAAAATAATCACAAAAAGAATACCAAAGAACACAATAAATAAATCTTACATTTTAAAAATAGTTTAAAAGCCAAGAAAACCACAGATTTTCAATTATTCCTTTGTTTTTTTAATGGTAAAAGTTACGATTTAATGAAATATTTTAGAAATCGAAATTCGAAAAATCTGATATGTTTAAAAATAATTTAGAATTTCTTTAACTAAAAAAAACTTGCTAAGTTCGTACCTTTACGGAAAACAAGAACAATATGAATATTACGCAACTCGAACCTCAAATTATTTGGAAAAATTTTGCTGCTTTAAACAGCGTGCCGCGACCTTCGAAAAAAGAAGAACGCGTAATTGCTTTTATGAAAAAATTTGGCGAAGATTTAGGTTTAGAAACACGAGTAGATGAAACAGGAAATGTGATTATTAAAAAGCCAGCCACCGTTGGGATGGAAAATCGGAAGCCAATCGTGATGCAAGGTCATTTGGATATGGTTTGTCAAAAAAACAACGACGTAAATTTCGATTTCGAAACACAAGGCATTGAGATGGAAGTTCAAGGAGATTGGCTTAAAGCAAAAGGCACCACTTTGGGCGCAGATAATGGCTTGGGCGTTGCTGCAATTATGTCGGTTTTAGAAAGTAAAGATTTGCCACATCCTGCTTTAGAAGCACTTTTCACCATTGATGAAGAAACTGGTATGACAGGCGCAATCGGTTTGAAACCAGGTGAATTAAACGGTGAAATTTTATTAAATCTAGACACTGAAGAAGATGATGAAATTGATATCGGTTGCGCAGGCGGAGTTGATGTTACAGCTTCGCAAACTTATAATTTAGAAGAATCTCGCGGACAAATTTTGAAAATTTCCGTTAAAGGTTTGCAAGGCGGTCATTCCGGAATGGATATCATTAAAGGTTTTGGAAACGCCAATATTATACTTGGAAGATTATTATTTTTAGGACTGGAAAATGAAAATATTCAGTTAATTTCCATTGATGGCGGTGGTTTGAGAAACGCAATTCCGCGAGAGGCAAATGCGGTTTTTTCTGTGAGAAATTCCGTAGAATTTATTGAAAAAGCACTTCAATTAAAATCTGAAATTTTAGAAGAATTTGCAACGATTGAAAAAGATTTGCAAATCAATATTGAAAATACAAGTTCTGCACAAAAAGCCATCTCAGAAGAAGATTCTAAAAAAATAATTTATGCTCTAAATGCCGCTCATAATGGCGTTTATAGAATGTCGCCAGACGTAAAAGATTTGGTAGAAACTTCTAATAATGTGGCACGCGTGGAGTTAAAAGACGGCGAATTGAAAATTTTAAACCTTTCTCGTTCATCTGTTGAATCCTCAAAAACAGCGGTTGCAAACCAATTAAAATCTGTTTTTGAATTGGCAGGAATGAATGTTGATTTTGCTGGTTCTTATCCAGGTTGGAAACCAAAACCAGGCGCAGAAATTATCACGATTATGACAGAAATTTATAAGAAACAATTTGGAGAAACGCCTTCAGTTGTCGCTTGTCACGCTGGTTTAGAATGTGGAATTATCGGCGCTAATTATCCAGAAATGGAAATGGTTTCTTTTGGGCCAACTATTCGCGGCGCACATTCCCCAGACGAACGCGCAAGTATTTCTTCAACCCAAAAATTTTGGAAATTTTTACAGGAAATTTTAGCGAATATTCCGGTGAAAAACTAATGTTCCAAATGTTTTATTTCGTTTGAAATCTTTTAAAAAACCTTCAATGTTTTTTTTCTAATAATTTCAAACCTTTAATTCAAACCTTCAAGGTTTTAAAAACCTTGAAGGTTTAATAATTAAGACAAAGTTTTTTAATCAATTTTAGATTTAAAATAGCCTGTCATATTTTTCGAATAATAATTCCTGACTTTGCAAGTATAATTTATAAAACCGAAAATACTATCTCCTTTTTTTAAATCTGAACGATTTAAAATTAATTTTTCTTTTAATAATTCATAATCAACAAGTTTTTGTTTATTATGTAAAACATTTGGATCGAAATTTTTTATAAAATAATTTCCATTGAAACATTTTATTAAAATACCATTGCCAAAGTATCCATTATTATTATTTAGTGCTATTTCTAAAGTATCGCCAACTTTCTTGACTTCCGAAATATAATTATCAAAATATTCTTTTTTATTGTAAAGACTTGAATTTTTTGAATTAAATATTAATGTTTGCAGAATGTAAGCACTTCGCTTCTTATCATTTTCATTTTTCCTAAAGACATTTTGAAGCTCCGGATATTTTGATAAAAGTTTTATGGTATCATTTTTTTGAATATCTTCATTAATTACAATTTTACTGAATTTTTCTGAAGAACTTTTCTTAGCACAACTAAACAGAACAAAAAACATCAATGAAAATTTCATAAATCTTGATTCTTGGCTCGCAAACTAAATCTTAGTAAGTTTAGCAAATTTTAAAATTAAATTTTTCTCACCTTCATGTTGAAAAATCACTTTTGCTTTAATATTTTGCGGATCGGTTCCGTCTAAAAACTGAACTTCGCCCACACCAAAACGATCGTGACGAACCCTATCTCCCACTTCAATGTCTTGCGAAGAACTGCCACTTGGATTAATGATTTTCGCGGTAGAAACTGGTTTTAAATTTTTAGGAATAATCTGTGGTTCATCTCTGTTTAAAGATTTTTTTGGTTCTTTCTTTTTAAAAAATCGGGTTTCTGAAGGTGCTTCATCAAAAATATTAGATTTTAAACCAGAATGATTGACGAACCTGCTTTCTATCGCAGGGTTTATCAATTCTAAATATTCAGAATCTACTTCACTTAAAAACCTCGAAGGTTCAGCATCCGTAATTTTCCCCCATTGGAAACGAGAGATTGCATAACTAAAATAGGCGCGCTTTTCTGCTCTGGTTAAAGCCACATAAAAAAGTCTTCTTTCCTCTTCCAATTCTTCGCGTGTGGAACTACTCATAAAACTGGGAAAAAGATTTTCTTCCAAACCAACCAAATGCACGACAGGAAACTCCAAACCTTTCGATAAGTGAATCGTCATTAATGAAACTTTCGGCGAGTCATCATCTTTTTTGTCCTTTTGCGTATCAGCAGAAAGTGCGATATTTTCAAGAAAGTTAGACAAACTTGGGTCGCCATCTTCCACTTGTATTTGCTCATCGATAAAGCCTTGCATAGAATTCATCAACTCCTGAATATTTTCAACTCGGGAAATTCCTTCAGGCGTTTGATCTTCTTTTAAATTTTTTATTAAACCACTTCGTTTCGCCACTTCCATTGCAACGGTATAGGCATTTTCTTCTTTCAACATTACTTGAAAGGCTTTTATCATTGCCCAAAAATCAGCAAGTTTAGTGATGATTCCGTTGTTCAATTGCAAATTCGGCGCAAATTGCCCGAGATTATTTAAAACTTCAGAAACCGGAATATTGTGTGCATCAGCAAAAACAATTAATTTATTTTGGGTAGAATCACCAATTCCACGTGTTGGTAAATTAATGATTCTAAACAATGCTTCAGAATCATTTGGATTGACCAATAAACGCAAATAAGCGACTAAATCTTTTACTTCTTTCCGTTGATAAAAACTTAAACCGCCATAAACTCTGTAAGGAATATTTTTCTTTCTTAAAGCATCTTCAAAAGCACGCGTCTGTGAATTGGTTCTGTACAAAATTGCAAAATCATCAAAATTCATTTGTTCAGAATTATGAAGTTGCCAAATATTGCTTGCAACAAAAGCGGCTTCATCTGCGTCAGACAAACTTCGATAAACCTTTATTTTCTCTCCAACTTCATTTTCACTGAAGACATTTTTTTTAAATTGTTGAAGATTTTTACCAATTACCACATTGGCCGCGTTCACAATATTTTGCGTTGAGCGGTAATTTTGTTCCAGAGCAACCGTTACGGCATCTGGATAATCTTTTTTAAAATTTAAAATATTGTAAATATTCGCACCACGAAAAGAGTAAATCGACTGCGCATCATCGCCCACAACGCAAATATTTTCAAATTTTGAAGCGAGAGCTTTCACTATTAAATATTGAGAATGGTTTGTATCCTGATACTCATCTACTAAAATATAGCGAAATCGATCTTGGTATTTTGCCAAAACTTCCGGAAATCTTGTGAGAAGTTCATTGGTTCTAAGCAATAAATCATCAAAATCCATCGCTCCATTTTTAAAACAAGTTTCCACATATTTCTGGTAAATCGCACCGATGTGTTTCTGATTCGCGCGCTCATCATTTTCTAACAATTCGGGATTATTGAAATAAGCCTTTACGGTAATTAAATTATTTTTATACTGCGAAATTCTTGAAAGTACTTTTTTCGCTTTATATTGGTCAGCATCAATATTTAATTCTTTAATGACCTTCTTCATCACATTCAAAGAATCTTGTGAATCGTAAATGGTGAAATTTGAAGGAAAACCTATGTAATGGGCTTCACTGCGAAGAATTCTAGCAAAAACAGAGTGAAATGTGCCCATCCAAAGATTACGTGCTTCACTTTGCCCTACAACTTTTGCAACCCGCTCTTTCATTTCTTTTGCGGCTTTGTTGGTGAAGGTTAAAGCCAAAATATGAAACGGATCTACTAAATTTGTAATCAGATGTGCAATTCGCATTGTAAGCACGCGTGTTTTCCCAGAACCTGCGCCTGCAAGAACCATTAAAGGGCCTTCTAAAGTCGTTACAGCCTCAAGTTGCGGCTCGTTCAAGCCTTTTAAGTAATCCATTTATTTTTTTAAAGTAACACAAATTTAAGGATAATTAAGGGAAATCTAAAGATTTGAAATGGTTTGAAATGGTTTGATTTCGTTTTTTATCGATACATTCTTTCACTTTGTCAAAGTTTTAAAGCGTCGCAATAGTAACTTTGACAAAGTTTTACATTAATTATAATTTCATTTTTTACTTAAATTTCTTGCTATCTCTCACTTTGTCAAAGTTTTAAAGCGTCACAATAGTAACTTTGACAAAGTTTTTAGGGAGTATAAACTACACTTTGTCAAAGTTTTAAAGCGTCGCAATAGTAACTTTGACAAAGTTTTACATTAAATATTTTTTTTAATTTTACTTAAAAATAAGAACTCTAATTCTGCCCAATCAGAAAAATCAGGAATTTTCTTTTTAGAAAGAAACCACTTTCACCAAAGATTTTATATGGATTAATTTATCCAAAAGTTCCTCTCTTGAATCTGCCAAAACATTAATATGTCCCATTTTGCGACCGGGTTTTGTATCCTTTTTTCCATAAAGATGAACGTAAGTTTTTGGTAAATTTAAAACTGCTTCCAAACCTTCATATTTAACTTTTCCGAAACAATTTTCTTCGCCCACCAAATTTAGCATGCCGCTATAACCAAATGAATCGGTGTCTGCCAAAGGAAGATTTTTTAAAACGCGGTACATTTGTTCGAACTGAGAATTAGCATTTCCTTCCTGCGTTTGATGCCCAGAATTGTGCAATCTTGGCGCGGTTTCATTAACCCAAATTTTACCATTTTTATCTAAAAATAATTCTATTGCGAATAAACCTGCAGATTTTGAAGCATTTTTAAATTTCTCAACAATTTCTGAAATTTGATCTTCAATATTTTGGGAAATTACTGCTGGACAAATATTAAAATCAAGTAAATTTAATTTTGGATCGGCAACCATTTCCGTCACTGGAAAAGTTTTGCATTCCCCATTTTCATTGATGGCTAAAATTACCGATAATTCTTTGTCAATATCGACCAAACTTTCTATTACCGACGGCTCGTTCCAAAGATTTTCTAAATCATTTTCATCTTTAATGACTTGCACGCCTTTGCCGTCATAACCGCCCGTATTTAATTTTTGAACAAAAGGAAACGGAAAATTTAACTCAGATTTATTTTGAATAATTTGAAAATCTGGACTTGGAATATCATTATTTGAATAAAATTCCTT
This sequence comes from Halpernia humi, assembly GCF_900108025.1. Lineage (GTDB taxonomy): Bacteria > Bacteroidota > Bacteroidia > Flavobacteriales > Weeksellaceae > Halpernia > Halpernia humi. The sequence continues at coordinate 101,573 of NZ_FNUS01000001.1, read as the reverse complement.
CTGCATAATTTTTTGCTGAATAATTTTAATAATTTCCGCAGATGGAATTACTTTCACGCCTTCTTTTTCCAATTGAAAAAGCGCGTCAACATTCACGTGTTCAATTTCAATGGAAACAACTTCTTTATCTATTCCAAAATTTAAAACCGTTTCATAATCATTAAAATCACCTTGTGTGAAATACGAAATAGTTGCACAAGAAGACTCTTTTGATGGATCTAAAGTGTAAATTTCTTCATCATAATTCAACGCATTTTGTATAAACATTCTGCCCAATTGCCCGCCGCCAAGAATTCCGATTTTCATATTATTTGAGATTTGAGATTTGAGACAAAATTATTTTAAACTTTTTAAACTGAAATAGCCAATATTCGTTATATTTTCCTGATTTTCTGCGGAAGATTTTACTAAAATAATTTGGTATTTTTCTTTTGTTTTCAACGAAAGTAAATCATCAACTTTGTAAATATCATCAATGTCAACGGCGTATTTATCGTCGATGTGACTTTCAGCGCCCGTAAAACCAAAGGTTTTATAAAATTCGGTTTTCTTGACACGTTTGATAATTTCTGACATTTTCTTCCCGGCCATTAAATGCATCTCATGAAATTCTTGAAAAACGCCAGGTTTGTAGCCACCAAGATTAATGAAAAATAAATGTTTAGAAATATTTTCATTAGTAGAAGTTCTCGGAACAATTTTAAGTTCAAAACCGTCAACAAATCTCACTTCCTGGTAAGCGTCTAAATGAAATTTTCCTTTAGTTTCCGGCCAAAATGTTTTCATTTCGGGGATTAAATCTTTTATATGTTCAGCAATTCCAAAGAAAACATCGTGTTGCTCTGTTGTTCTGCCTTTCGGCGTTGCACCGATGATGACGTAGAAGAGTTTTTGCATTTTTAAAAAGTTGTACAAAATTAATGTAATTTTAAATAAAAATAAATTTAAAACTACCTTTTGTCATTCCGTGGGAAAATGAAAAAAGAATAACGCGCAATAATATTTACAGAATTTTTGTCATTCCGTAGGAATCTAAGCAATGAATTTAACACAGTCAAAAATTATGAATGAAACTACTGAAGGAATTTATACTTTTTACGTTTACATTTTAACCAATCAGAGAAAAACAGTTCTTTACACAGGCGTAACAAATAATTTACATATTAGATTGCAACAGCATTCAAAAAATATAAATGAGAAAAGTTTTACGAGTAGATACAACGCTCACTTCCTTATACACTATGAAAAGTTTGGATGGATCCAAAACGCTATTTTAAGAGAAAAAGAAATAAAGAGTTTTTCGAGAGACAAGAAATTGGAATTAATTAGAAAACAAAATCCAAATTTAGATTTTTTAAATCATCTTTTTGAATTGAAATAATTTTTTACACTTTATTTTGGGCTGCTTAGATTCCTACGGAATGACAAAATCTATTTAAATCATTAATTCAAATAGTCTTAAAACCTCATTTCATCCTGCATTACGCCACCTTTTTTGGTAAAAGGCAACAATTCTGTCATAATAAAATTTTCTATTTTTGCGCAGTCATTGTCATTTGGGAAAAGTAAATGAACATTTGCACCGGCATCTAAAGTGAAAAATAAAGATAAATTGGTTTCTTTCCGGAATGCCCAAATTTTATTGATCACCTCTAAAGTTCCCGTTTTCATGAGTATAAATGCGGGTTCACTCATCATCATCATGGCGTGTAAAGTGAGTGCTTCATGTTCTACCAAAGTGATAAATTTTTCCAAATAACCATTTTTCAAAATATCTTTCATCGGCACAAATTGATCTTTTGCTTCCTGAAAACGCTGTTCTGAATAAGGGTGATTCTTCATTAAACCATGACCAACAGTAGAAGAAACGCTCTTTTCACCTTCATGAATCAATAAAACCCAATCTTTAAAATTTTTAAAAATCGGATGGATTTCTTTATCGGGATATTTTACGGCATATAAGTCTGAACTTCCTTCCACAACTGGCGTTTCGCCCCAAACAACCAAACCATTGTACAAACTTCTGCACGCGCTTCCACTTCCCAATCGCGCTAAAAAACTGGCTTTTTGGTTGTTAGTTGTCAGTTGTCGGTTGTCGGAGCTAAAAAGCAAATCCAAATCCATCAAACATTTTGCAAGCGCACCAAAACCAGATGCTGAACTGGCGATTCCCGAACTATGCGGAAATGTATTAACGGTCGAAATTTTGTAACTTCCTTTTAAAATCCAAGGTAAATAAATTTCTATGGATTTAAAATATTTTTCAATTTTTGAGGCGAAATTTTTCTCTTCTTTTCCGGCTAAAAAAGTTGAAACTGAAAATTCTTGATCGGGGAAAAACTGCATTTCCGTTAAAGTTCGACATGCATTTAAGGTATAACTGATGCTTGGATTGGCCGGGATTTGGTTTTCATATTTTCCCCAATATTTAATCAGTGCAATATTTGAAGGACAGGAATTTTCTACTTTCTGCGTTGAAAGTTGAAAGTTTTCTGATCCAAAAAAATCTTTGTTTGTCATTTTAGATTTTAGATGTTAGACGTTAGATGTTAGATGTTAGATTTTAGATTTTAGATTTTAGATTTTAGATTTTAGATGTTAGAATTGAGTATGACTGTTTTTTATTTTTTTAAAAATTTTAAGAATAACTTTTTTACATTAACGTCTAATTTCTCATTTCTAATATCTAATATCTCATTTCTGTTAATACATTTCTTCTATTAAATCAGCATATTTATTCAAAACCACTTTTCTTTTTATTTTTAAAGTTGGTGTAATTTCTCCCGAACTAATTTCAAAGGATTCAGGCATTAGAATAAATTTCTTTATCTTTTCAAAACCCGTCAGATTTTTATGAATTTCATCAATTCTTTCTTTATAAAATTTCTGAATTTCATTTGTTTTTAAAACCGTTTTCCAGTCTGTAAATTTAATATTTAATTTTTCTAATTCTTTTTCTAAATTTTCAAAATCTGGCACAATAAGCGCTGTTACAAAAGATCTCCCTTCCGCAATCAACATAATTTGATCGATGAATGCGTCATTTGAAAGTTCATTTTCTAAAGGTTGCGGCGCAATATATTTCCCGTTAGAAGTTTTCATTAAATCTTTAATTCTATCTGTAATTGTGAGATTTCCGGCAGAATCGAGTTCGCCTGCATCGCCCGTTTTAAACCAAAAATCTTCGGTAAAAACCTCGGAAGTTTCTTTTGGTAATTTATAATAACCTTGCATCACACTGCTTCCTTTTATTAAAATTTCATCATTTTCGCCAATTTTAATTTCGGTGTCGCCAATGGCTTTTCCCGCAGTGCCGTGTTTGTAATTTTTAAAAGGAAAAGCCGTCAAAGTTGCCGTGGTTTCCGTCAAACCATAACCAACGGTAATGTGAATTCCTAAAGCGTCAAAAAAACGCGTAATATCTTCTGACAATGAGGCACCGCCACAAGGCATAAACCAAAGTTGACCGCCTAATTTATTCTTTATTTTATTAAAAACCAATTGATTGGCAGTAAAATTCTTTAACTTTAAACCTAAAGGAATTTTTAGATTTTGTCTTTTTAATTCCGAAAATTCACCTCCGACTTTCAATGCCCAATTAAAAATTTTCTTTTTAAACGCCGAACCTTCGTTGACAGTTTGGTTGATCCCTGAATAAATTTTTTGATAAAATCTTGGAACTGCGCACATAAAAGTTGGTTTCACTTCTAGCAAGGCATGTGCAATTTTTTTGGTATCTTCTAAAAAATAAACTTTTGCGCCAACGTGTAAACAAAATAAAGTCCAACTGCGCTCGAAAATGTGGCTTAAAGGTAAAAACGCCAAAGATTTTTCAAACTCAATATTTTTAAATTTAAAAAAATCTTGATGGGCTTTGAAGGTTTTTAAAAAATTACCATGGGAAAGCATCACACCTTTTGGAACGCCTGTTGTGCCCGAAGTGTAAATGATGGTGGCCAAATCTTGCTCTTCACGAGCAACAATTTCAAAATTGGAAGAAATTTTTGCAATGTAATCTTCCAAAAAAATTGAACTGTCTTGTTTGATCCAAACGGCTTTTTTAGAAACTACAATTTGCTTTAAAAATTCACTATTCTGTAAAATTTCCAAGCAATCGTCATATTGTTGTTGGTTTCCAACCATCACGATTTTGGCTTCCGAATTTTCTAAAATATATTGCGTTTGCTCTTTATTATTGGTAGAATAAATGGGCACTGAAACCGCGCCCAAACTTAAAATTGCCAAATCAAAAATGATCCATTCTGCTGAATTATCGGCATAAATGGCTACTTTATCACCTTCTGAAATTTCAGATTTCTTTAGTGCATTTGCTGTTTTAAAAACCAAAGTACGAAGTTGCAACCAAGAAATCGTTTCCCAATTTTCGCGTTTTTTAAATCCAATCGAAGGATTTTTTAAATATTTTTCTGTGTTTATATTGAGAAATTCTACTAAATTCATTTAAAATTTTTATTTTGAAGTATGGTCTTTAAGGTAGTTTTTAAGATGAAAATTCAAGCTTTCAAAAACAGGAATAAATTTAAAATTTAATGTATTCAAAATTTTTGCATTCGAAATTTCAGATTTGTAACTCACGGATTTTACGTTTACAGAGTTTAGCATTTTTAAAGGTTTTATGAGCCAGCCCAAGAAAAAATTTAAAACTACGCCTATTTTCAAAATCCAAATTGGTAAAATTTTTACTTTAGATTTCCCCACCTTTTCCCTTAAAAAATTGGCGGTTTCTGAATAACTTTTAGATTCAGAAATCAAAATAAAACGTTCGCCAAATGCATTTTTTTCCATTAAATCTATAGAAATCTGCGCAGCATCGCGCACATCAACATAAGCGCTTCCACCAGAAAACGTGAATTTATTATTGAGAAGTTCACCAATTAATTTTCCGCTGCTGTTTTTCCAGTTTCCAGAACCGACGATTACACCTGGATTTACGATGATTGTGTTTAAACCTTCTGCGGAAGCGCGCCAAACTTCCATCTCCGCGAAATGCTTTGAAAGCGCGTAATCTGAATGGTTTTCTTTAGGATTAAAATTAGAATCTTCATCTAAAATTCCCTGCTCATTTACGTTGTCTAAAACAGCAATTGAACTCACGAAAAGAAACTTTTTTACGCTCGAATTTTCACAGGCGTACAGCAAATTTTCTGTAAATTTTATATTGCATTTTAGCATTTCTTGATTATCATCGGGATGAAAACTGACTTTCGCCGCACAATGATAGACTTCCGAAACGCCTTCTAGCGCTAATTTTATAGAATCTAAATCTCTAAAATCTACATCGATCCAATTTATTTTTTCGAAATACTCTTTTGGATTTTCTGTGTAAAACTGAAAAGAATGTTTGACTTCTTCAATATTACTTGAAGTTCTTTTCGCTGCACGAACGGTTTTTCCGCGCTTTAGAAGTTCTAAAACGATGACTCTTCCGAGAATTCCTGTGGCTCCAGTTACGAGAATAACTGATGATTGATGATTGATAATTGATGATTGATTCAACTCCGAATTTTTACAAAAATAGCGTTTAAAAAGGAAAACTCAAACATATTAAAAATGAAAACTCAAGTTAAAAATTCTAAAACTGCATTAAAAAAATCTTTTGGATTTTCTGCCTGCACCCAATGGCCGGCGTTTTTTATTGTAATTACTTTTGAATTTGGAAATTGCTGTTTTATTAATAAAGAATCCTGTGGCAAAATATAATTGGAATTTGCACCCGCAATAAATAAAGTTTGACCTTCAAAGACGCCAAATTTAATCGCATTTGAGACAAACTCAGCATATTTATCATTTAATGTTTGAAGATTAAAACGCCACGCTAATTTTTTTTCATCATTCCAATAAAGACTTTTGGCTAAAAAATAAACCACCGATTTTTCCGGAATATATTGGCTTAAAACATCTTCAACTTCGCCTCTACTTTTTACCTCATCTAAATTCACTGATTGTAAAGCCTTCAGAATTCCCTGATGATGTGGCGGATAAGATTTCGGGGCGATATCAACGACGATTAATTTTTCAATTTTTTCTGGATATTTCATGGCGAATTGCATCACGGCTTTTCCGCCTAAAGAATGACCGAGTAAATGTGCTTTTTCAATTTGATTGGCAGACATATAATTTAAAATATCTTCCGCTAAATCATTATGCGACATTTCACCTGAATGAAAACTTTTGCCGTGATTTCTTAAATCGATCAAATGAACCGGCATTATTTCGCCAAAATCCTTCCCAAAACTTCCCCAATTATCGAGCATTCCGAACAAACCGTGAAAAACCAAAAGTGGAATTCCGACTTTTTCTTTTCCGTAGATTTTTGAGTGTAGTATATTATTTTCCAATAGTTTATAATTTTAAAAATTCTTGAATGATTTTCTGTTTTGCATTCTCCCAATTGAAATCTGCAAACATTTCCGGTTGTGGAAAATGATCTGCATCTTCAAAATAAGTAAGAGATTTTAACATCATAAATTCTGAATGATTTGGGTACTTTAATTTGTAAGCTTCAATCATTTCCGGTAAAGACATATAATTTAATAAAAAATACAAATCAATAAAATCTTTTTTTGAACCGCGACCTTCAATTGCGTTCAATTTCATTGCAGAGATATCTCTTTTTGAAGCCATTTTTATTCCATCTAAAATTAATGGTTCATCTAAAAACTTGTAAATATGATTAACAAAATCTACTTTCACACCATTTACTGAACAAATTAAAATGTTTTTGGAAGAACTAAATTTAATTACCTTTCCAAATTCCGACAATTTTTCAAGAAATAAATTTTCGTCAATATCTTTTTTTGCAAAAAAATCCAAATCTATAGAGTTACGATGGCCTATTTGAAGTGCTAATGCAGTTCCGCCAACCAAAAAGAAATCAGAAAAAAAATCAGAATTAGAAATTTTTCTTAAGAGTTCCAGTAATTCTGGACTAACTGTCTGTGTTTGTAACATCTGAACTCTGTTTTATTAATATTGAAAATAGTGGAAACAAACGAGAGTGTAACCGCGTCTAAACTTCTAAGATTTAAAGAAATTTCTTTAATTTGCTGTAAACCATAAAGTTTTTTTAAGTTTTTCCAATCCTGAATTAATCCATATTCTAAAACACGACCGACCATAAATATTTTATGAACTTCCAAATCAAAAGTCTTTAAATCTACATCCCAAAAGAGATGTTGAGAAAAATCTTGCACTGTAATTTTTTTGCCCATAACCCAAATTTACACAATTTTTACCATTTTGCCAATCGCTTCAAATAAGACTGAACCGTGTTTTCTAATCCCATATAAAGTGCTTCCGAAATTAGTGCATGACCAATGGAAACTTCCAATAAATTCGGGATTTCATCTGCAAAAAACTTTAAATTTTCTAAACTTAAATCGTGTCCTGCGTTCACGCCCAAATTAAAATCCACACATCTTTGCGCCGTTTCAACGTAAGATTGTATAGCTGAGTTTTTATCTTTGGGATAGTCTTTTGCGTAGGCTTCGGTGTAAAGTTCAATTCTATCTGTTCCTGTTTTTGCGGCAAATTCTACCATTTCTGGATTTGGATCAAGAAAAACAGATGTTCTAATTCCGGCATTTTTAAATTCAGAAATAATTTCCGTTAAAAAATCCTGATTTTTTTTGCAATCCCAACCGGCGTTTGATGTAATCGCATCATCCGCGTCTGGAACCAAAGTGACTTGTTCGGGTTTTACTTTCAAAACCATATCGATAAAATCGCGGTGCGGATTGCCTTCAATATTAAATTCTGTAGTTATTAAAGGTTTTAAATCATAAACATCTTTTCTGGTAATGTGTCTTTCATCTGGTCTTGGATGAATCGTAATTCCTTGTGCACCAAATTCTTGCAACTTAATTGCGGCTTCGGTCACACTTGGAAATTCGCCACCGCGTGCATTTCGCAATGTGGCAATTTTATTAATATTAACGCTAAGTTTTGTCATTTCTAATTTTTTGTATATTGAACCACTTCTAAATCAAATTCTTTTGCAGCCACCAAAAGATGATCAAAAATATCGGCTTGAATTTGCTCAAAATGTTCCCATTTAGAATCATTTGTGAAACAATAAATCTCTAAAGGCAAACCTTGCGGCGTAATATCCAACTGCCTAACCATCAAAGTTCCCGCCTGATCTACATGTTTATTCTGTTTTAAATACTGAATGGCATAATATCGAAAAACCCCGATATTAGTGAGTTGCGCGCCATTTATAATGGTTTCATAATGGCTCATTTCTTTTTTGCTATCTCTAATTTCTTCCGATTTTTCATCCAAATAATCAGAAATCAGATTGATCTGTTTTAATTTATCAAACAATTCCTTGTCAATAAATCTAAAAGAATTGATGTTAAAGAAAATCGATTTTTTAATTCTTCGTGTATTGGTTTCGGACATTACTTGAAGGTTTTTTATTTCCGTAGAAAGTAAATCATAAGTTGGAATTGTGGAAACAGTTTTATCAAAGTTTAAAATTTTCGTGGTTAAAAGATTAATGTCTAAAATGGTTCCTTCAAGATTATATTTTGGAATCCCGATCCAGTCATTTACTTTTAAATTTTTAGAAGTCGCGACATGGATGCCCGTTACAAAGCCCAAAATTGTATCTCTGAAAACCAAGACCAAAACAGCCGTAATTGCCCCTAAACTTCCTAAAATTGCGGTTCCACTGATTCTGAATAAAATACTAATCGCAATAATTGAAAAAATGAAAATTCCGAATATTTTTACTGTTTGGTTAATGGCACGAAGCGCCATTATAATGTAAAAATCTTTTTTATGTAAATAGTAGAATTCAACCGCTTTAAGCATTCTGAAAATCATATTTCCGAGCACTAAAACAAATAGAATTTTAATGATAATTTCTAAAAAATCGAAACTTTTTGGATGTCTATAAAATATTGAATATAAAGCGTAACTACCGATAAAAAGAGCGATTAATCTCGCAATCGAAGTTGTAGTGCGGGATTTGTAAATCGAGATCAAAATAGGAAACCGATCTTCATTCACAAAAAATTTGAAAACGATTTTGAAAATAATTTTAAAAAAAGTACTAACCAAGTAAATTAATGCCGCTAAAAGCAAAAACTTCGCAAGAATTTGCACCCACAAAACCAAATCATCTGGAAAATTTCCTTTTACAAAATAGTGAATTTGGTCACTAATATTTTGCAGTAAATCTTTAGTTGTTATTAAGTCTTCGCCCATAACTGCAAAAATACCAAATAACTTTTGGCTATGCTTTATATTTAACTAATTTTATACTCGAAACATATTAAAAATGGAAGAAAATTTAATTCGGCTTTTAAGCATAATTCTACTTGTTATAGGTATTTTAGGAACTTTCCTCCCAGTTTTGCCTGGTTTGCTTTTAAGTTTATGTGGTTTGTTGATATATAAATTCGGGACCAATTCTGATTTAAGTATTTTGTGGATCTGGATTTTTTCAATTCTAACAATAATTTCTACGGTTTTAAATTACATCATCCCGGCAAAAACCAATAAAAAATATGGCGGTACGCGTTATGGAAGTATTGGTTCATTTGTCGGAACAATTCTCGGAATGATTTTTATCCCAATTCCATTTGGGTTTTTAATCGGAATGTTTGCGGGCGTTTTTCTTGGCGAATTATTGCATGATTTTAAAGATAAAAAGAAAGCATTTAACAGTATGAAAGGTGCATTTATCGGTTTTCTTTATGGAACTGGTTTTAATTTTTTAGTTGGTTTGGCAATGTTATTGGTTGTTATTTTTAATCTTTTTAAATCTTAAAAATCATGTTAAATAAATTAATTTTCTCAACGCTTGGTTTTTGTACTTTGATGAATTGTCAAACTCAAAAAATAATAGATTCTGAAAACAATTCAGCAAAAAATGAAGTTGCAACTTCAACAAAAATTGATAATTCTCAAAATTTAATTTATCTAAATGAAGGCGAAAACATTTTCTTAAAAGAGTATCAAATGAATGTTACTTTTAAAGGAATTATTTCAGATTCCAGATGTCCAACTGGCGTAAATTGCATTTGGTCTGGCGCGGCAACTGCATCTGTAGAAATCATGACCACCACTTCAAGACCGATGTTAATAGAATTAAGCACTGTAAATTTAGACGGGAAAAATCTAGTAAAAACACAAGATATTTTTGGTTACACCATTACTTTAGAACAAGTTTTACCTTATCCAAATCAAAAAGATAAAAAAGAAGATTTAAAAGGACACTATCAAATTGCTTTAAAAATCGAAAAACAAAAGCCCGCTACCAATGAATAATTTCTTTCTTTTTTGATTTTAAATAATCATTAATTTTAGAAAAAGGCGCGCTTCCAAAAAAACCACGGTAAGAAGAAAGCGGCGAAGGATGAACCGATTTTAAAATCAAATGTTTGCTTTCATCGATTAAAACAGACTTTTTCTGAGCAAAACTTCCCCACAAAACAAAAACCACATTCTCTTTTTTATCTGAAATTTCTTTAATAATAAAATCTGTAAATTTTTCCCAATCGAGTTTTTGGTGAGAATTGGCTTCATGCGCACGAACCGTCAAAGTAGCATTTAAAAGTAAAACGCCTTGCTGCGCCCAATCATCCAATTCTTTTTTTGTTCTTTTTATGCCCAAATCATTTTCCAATTCTGTGAAAATATTTCTTAAAGATGGCGGAGTTGCCACTTTTTCAGACACAGAAAAACACAAACCATTCGCTTGAAAATCATTATGATAAGGATCTTGACCAAGAATGACGACTTTAATTTCATCAAATGGCGTTAATTCCAACGCTCGGAAAATTTGTTTTGGTGGCGGAAAACACGGACTTTTTTTGTATTCTAATTTTACGGTTTCCCAAAGGTTTTTAAAATAATCTGATTCTTTTATTGGGGCGAGAATTTCTTTCCAGGTCATAAATAGCTTTTAGATTTTAGATTTTAGATTTTAGATTTTAGATTTTAGCGAAACTCAAAATAATTTTATTAATCCATAGAAATTTCAGCGCTGAGATTCTTTCAGAATGACAAACACTTGTTGCTTTATTATAAGGACAATTCAAAAATAAGATTTTCAGCATTGTTTTCATCGGATCTTTTTTCGTTTCTATTAAAATTAAATTTCGACAATAATTTTATGGAATTTTGATTGTTTCTACTGGTGAAAGCCTCAATTCTTTCTAAGTTTAAAACCTTGAAACCATGATTAATAATAAATCCAACTGCTTCAGACATAATTCCTAAATGGTGAAATTGTGGCAACAATTCATAACCCAATTCTGCTTTTTTAAAATCTTCTGAAAACTTCCACAAACAAACCGTTCCGATTATTTTATCACTTTCTTTTTCACAAATTCCAAAATAAAAGCCTTTTTTATTTTCTTCATTTTTATTAATTAATTGAATAAAATCTAAAGCATCTTTTATTGATTCTGTCTTTTTTCGCTTGATAAATTGATTTACAATTTCGTTGCTTCTAATCTCAAAAATATCTTGCGCATCATTTTCGGTAATGCTTCTAAGAATTAATCTTTTGGTTTCAAAATTCATTTTCAAATTTAATCAATTTTAATTCTCAAATTAAGCAATTTTAAAATTCTCAAATTAATTATCTTTGCACGTGCATATTACCAAAGACCATTTACAGGAATTAGAATTTGATCAACTTTTAGCCGAGATTGCGCCTTTTGCTTTCACGGCCAAAACTGCGCAAAATATTTTAGAAATTAAACCTTTAGATTTTGATGAAGCGCAGATTTCTTTGCAAAAAGTATCGGAATATTTAAGTTCTTTTGAAAGCGAAAATATTATTCCTTTCACTAATTATGACGACATTGAAGCGGAATTAAAACTCATGCACATTGAGAATTTCCGTCTGGAAAATAAAGCCTTCATTCGAATAAAAAATATTACCTCGCAAATTGGAAAACTTCAAAATTTCTTCCCAAAATTAATTGATAATTTTCCAATATTAACGGAGGAAGTTGCTGAATTAGATTTTCAAAAAACGATAATTGATAAAATTGACAAAGTTTTTAACCGTTTTGAAGAAGTTAAAAGTGATGCTTCACCGCTTTTAAAATCTTTAAGAATTGAAATTAATCACGCTAAAAAAGCCATTCAGCAGAATTTTAGCAAAGCATTATCTTCCTTTGCAGGCACTGATTTTTTGGATGATATTAAAGAAACCGTCATTGATGACCAACGCGTTTTGGCCGTAAAATCTGCCTACAAAAAACGAATTGCCGGCAGGGTTTTGGGCGTTTCAAAAACAGGTTCAATCACATTTTTGCAACCCGAATCTGTCGTTAAACATTACTTTAAATTAAGAGAAAGTGAAGACGAAGAAAAAAAAGAAATTGATAAAATTTTACGGAAATTAACCGCAGAAATTTCTGAATTTTTCCCGCAACTTACCACTTATCAAAACTATATTTTTGATTTAGATATCGTTCGCGCAAAAGCAAAATTTGCCGAAAAAATAAATGGTGTTTTACCAAAAATCAACAAATTTCAAACGATGCGTTTGGTGAACGCGTTTCATCCTTTGCTTTGGCTAAGCAATCAGGAAGAGAAAAAAGAAATTTTTCCGCAGACTTTAACTTTTACCGAACACAAAAGAATTATCTGCATTTCTGGTCCAAATGCGGGCGGAAAATCCATCACTTTAAAGACGGTTGGTTTACTTCAATTAATGATTCAATCTGGAATTTTAGTTCCCGTTCATCCGAAAAGTGAGATGTTTTTCTTTGATAAAATTATGACCGATATTGGTGACAATCAATCTATTGAAAACCATTTGTCCACTTATTCTTCTCGCCTAAAAAAAATGGGCGAAATGATTAAAAAAACGGATGAAAATACGCTGCTTTTAATCGATGAATTTGGAACTGGTTCTGATCCGGAACTCGGTGGCGCATTGGCTGAAGCATTTTTAGAATTTTTCTATGACAAAAAAAGTTTCGCAATTATCACAACGCATTACACCAACATAAAATTAGTTGTAGAACAATTGCCGAACGCGCAAAATGCCGCTATGCTTTTTGACGAAAATACTTTGTTGCCTTTGTATAAACTGGAAATCGGACAAGCCGGAAGTTCGTTTACATTTGAAGTGGCGCAAAAAAATAAAATTCCGAAATTTATTTTAGATTCTGCGCGCTCGAAAGTGGAACACGATATCGTGAATTTAGATAAAACCATCGTGAAACTTCAGCAGGAAAAATTTGAAGTAGAAAAATTAAAAACCAATCTTACCGAGCAAAAAGATTCTGCCCAAAATAAGAAAGAAAATCTGCAAAAATTAAACGAGCAATTAGAACAAAAACTCTTTAATTTCCAGAAATTATATGAAGACGAACACCGAAAATTGCAATTTGGAAACAAGGTAGAAACCTTTATAGAAGCATACGCCAAAGGGAAATCCCGAAAAGATGTGGTGAAAGATTTTGTTAAAATTTTAGAACAAGAGAAATTTCGCAGATTAGGTGGTGATAAAAACGAAACAAAAAAGTTGAAAGTCGTAAAAAGAAAAATCACGCAGGAATTAAAAAAAGTGGATGTTCAAGAAAAGATCGAGGAAACCAACACCAAAATTGAAGAAAAAAAATCTACAGAACGCGCCGTTTGGATGAAAATCGGACAACGCGTTCGCATAAAAGGTTCAGCAAGTGTGGGAACTATTGAACAGATTTCAAAAAATAAAGTGACGATAAATTATGGCAGTTTTAAAACGCAAATTTCTGGTGATGAATTGGAACGGGTTTAATTAAGAACTAAGATTTTAGAGGCAAGAATCAAGATTTTCAAAACTTTTAAAACGCAGATTTCGGGTGATAAACTAGTTTGGTTTTAAATGAAATAAATAATGAAAAAAGTGCTTGTATTTTGGTATTTTTACTACCCTATTTTAATTCCATCAATTATATTCTCCATTATAATTGCAGGTTTAACTGGTTTTAATCTTCAAAATTTTTCCCGTTCATTTTTTCTTTTAGTTCCTCTTTTTCATTTTATCATTTACGAAATTCTATATAAAAATGAATATCATTTTTATAATAATTTTGGCTTTAGTAGAGTTAATCTTTGGGTTCTAACTTGCACGCCACCAACTCTTTTATTTTATTTTTCATGAAATTACAAGTTGATAGTATTGAAAAACATTTCGGAAACCATAAAATTTTGTCTGATATTTATCTTTCTTGTGAAAAAGGTGAAGTCGTAGGAATTCTTGGGAGAAATGGTTGTGGCAAAACCACACTTTTAGAAATTATTTTTGGTTCTTTAAAAGCAGAAAACAAATTTGTAAAAGTTGGAACAAAAATTATAAAAGCAATTTCTGACAATAAAAATTTAATTCATCTTTTGCCACAACAAAGTTTTTTACCTCGGCATATTTCCATCGAAAATCTCATCAACGTTTTTTGCGATAATGAAAATGCTCAAGTTTTATTGGAAAATAGATTGATAAAACCGCATCTAAAAGCAAAATTTTCGCAACTTTCTGGCGGAGAATTACGGTTGATAGAAATTTTAATGGTAATTTATTCCGATTGCAAATTTGCAATTTTAGATGAACCTTTTGCTTCACTTTCACCAAAATTTATAGATATTGTAAAAGACGAAATCTTGAAAAGCAGAAAAGATAAAGGTATAATTCTGACAGACCATAACTACAAAAATGTAATGACAATTTCGGATAAAATTTATTTAATTAAAGATAGCGCGACAAAAATAATTAAATCAGAAGAAGACTTGCGTTTTTTTGGATATTTAAAATAGTTAAAGTTCCAATTTGAACCAAATTTTTGTTAAATTTCAGCGCTTTTAAAACGTATATTTCGGGTGATGAATTGGAACTGGTTTAATTAAGAACCAAGATTTTAGAGACAAGAATCAAGATTTTAAAAACTTTTTTGTTTCTCGCAGATTTTTAAATATTGCGAATATTGATTTGCGCTCATTGCGAAAAACTTTGCGGTCATTGCGTGAAAAATTTACTTTTCTAAAACTTCAACCAATTTTTTAGTTAAAATTCTGCGTGAATATTGAGAAATATTTCTTTCAATTAATGAAGTTTCGCCACGCTTCCACTCTTCGTATTTTTCTAAAATAAATTGCTTTAAATTTTCAGAATCCTCAAAAGAAAAATGTTTCCCAGAATTGGTTTCATTCAATATTTTTTCAACATCGGCGTTTTTGGGCCCGAAACTTAAGATCGTATTTCCGGTTTGTAAATACTCAAACAATTTCCCGGGAATAATGCCTTTTGATTTTTCTTCAGGGAAATTGGTAATCAACAACAAATCTGATTGTTGCATTTCCAAATTAGATTCTTCGTGAGATAAATAACCTACATTTTTGATAGAATTTTTTAAAGTAGAATTTTCCAATTTATTTAAAATCAAATCATCAATTTTTCCCACAAACTTTAACTCAAAATCATTTGAAAACTCTCGATTTTCAGCAATTAAATCTTTTAAAACTTGCCATAAATTTTCAGGATTTCGCAATTGTTCTAAAACGCCAATATAACTTAAAGTGAATTTTTCAGTTTCAACCTCAACCTCAACCTCCATCTTATCAAAACCATTCGTAATGCAAATTGCATTTGCTCCTTTTCTTCTAAAATTTTCAGCATCTGCGAAACTTGTAGCCAAAGTTATATCTGCATTTTGAAAGACTTTCTGTTCTAAATTTTTGTGCTTTTTATCCGCAGAATTTGTCAGTTTTAAATGTTTATAATAGGAAATTTCCGTCCACGGATCGCGGAAATCTGCAATCCATTTCAAATTCGGAAATTCTTTTTTTAAACCTAAACCAATCAAATGCATAGAATGCGGCGGTCCAGTTGTGACGATTGCATCGAAATGATTTTCCGCTAAATATTTTTTTAAATAATTAATGGAAGGCTTTACCCAAAAAACACGCGCATCTGGAATGAAAAAATTCCCACGAACGAAAATTGATAATTTTGATTTCCAAGTTTGGTTTTCTTTCACATCAAACTGCCCTGCTTTGAACTTTTTATTGTCTTTTCCAAATTTTTCTGCCAGTTGATAAGGTTCCCAAATTTTGGTTTTAATAATTTCTAAATCTGGTGAAACTTCGTTTTCAAGACTTTTATCAATAATCGGATAACTTGGATTTTCGGGAATAAAAAGCGTTGGTTTCCAACCAAATTCTGGTAAATATTTTGTGAATTTCAACCACCGCTGAACTCCGGGTCCACCTGCAGGCGGCCAATAATAGGAAATTATTAATATTTTTTTTGATTGATTCATTAATTTCTACCGCAAAAGTGGCAAAGTTTTTCTTTTATTATTTCTCAAAAGTTAGCAAAAGCAAAAATTATAACTCTAATTCGTCAAAATATTTATTAATAAAAGTTTCCTGACCTAAATGATTAATATTTTTTGATTGGTCAAAATTATAATTGAGCGTTGTAAATAAGTTTAGATTTTTCAATTTGAAGTTTATCAGAAAAAATATCTTGAATTGCATTTCTAATTTCATTTGGATTAAATGTTTTTGCAACACTACGAGAATTTGCATAATTCTCTTTCAAAATTAAATATGATAATTCTTTTATATTTTTAACTTTAAAAGTATTGGCTTTTAAAAATTCTGAAAGTAGTAAGCCAATTACAAAAATAATTGCGCCATTAAAAAAATTAAAGAAAAATACGACAATTGAAATAGTAAAAACAGAAATAAGAACTATTTGCGAAATATTGTCCAATATTAAAATATTTCCACTAAAATTCAATAACTTCTGCATTTTTGAAACATTTTGTCTTCTATTATTTAATGGGAATATTTCATTAAGTGAAGTTTTAGGGTTTATATTTTCAGATTTAAAATTAAAATTTTCTGAAATTATTTTTCTTAATTTATAAAATATTTGCTGTGAAGTGCAATCAAAATTTTCATCGCCTTCCATTTTTTGAATTACATAGTCTTGAAATTCGCCAAAGGTTTTTATATGCCCAAGTTCGTTTTCTTCAAAATTTATATTAAAACTTTTCTCAATATCTGTAATTACCTCTTCAACATCTAATACATCATAACTTGCTAATATTTTCACTTCACTATTCATAATTTAAAAAATACTCAATTTAACATTAACAAATTCATTTCTTTTATGCCTTGTCAAGGTTTAAAACCTTGACAAGGATAATTCAAAAAACAAATTGAATATATCATTCATTTTATTTCGCTCATAGGGTTTCACCCTATGCTATTTTATTTCGCCACTTCGTGGCTCTCTTTTACGGTAAACAAAATAAATTCCCAAACCGCTTAAAATTAAAAATATTAAAAGAGAAATCAATGAAATAATTTTTCCAGTTGCGATTACTTTAGGTTCAAAAACCATTTGCACTGTGTGATTTCCTGCGGGAACATAAACGGCGCGCAACAAATAATCGGCTTTTATGTAAGGAACTTCTACGTCATCAATAAACATTTTCCAACCTTCAGGATAATAAATTTCGGAAAAAACAGCGAGTTGCGGCGTTTTAGATTGAGTTTTATATTCCAAAGAATTCGGTTGGTATTTTGTTAAATTAATAATTGCTGTAGAATCTTTTGCTAAATTTTTTCCATCAAAATAATTTTTATCCGAGTCTGAAATTACTGCTGTTTTTTTAGAATCTATTTCGCCAAGAGAATTGAGTTCTTCGTTTGGTGTTTTTACAAATTTTAGGTTGGAAACAAACCATGCATTTCCGTTGCTTTCAGGATTTGGAACGGCTTGTGGCTTTTCTGGCGTGCCCAAAACCAAATATTTTGCATCTAATAAATTTAAAATTTTTGGCGTTTTTATAGAGTCTAAAGTAGAAAAATAGGCATTAATTAAATCATCATATCGCCGTAATTTTACCGCGTGATAGCCGCCGATGGAAGATTTAAAATAAGACGTGTTGGTCTCACTAAAAGTGCCTAAAATATTATTAAAAATTCGGTAATGCGTTTTGTCTTTATCTGCAATGGTTTCCAAAGTTTTGTTGACGTTAACATTGTTTAATAAAGATTTTAAATTTTGATTATCGCCCACTTTATCAATCAACAAATCTGAGGTTTCGGTTTGGAAAGGTTGCAAAGCAAAAGTTTTATCCACAAAATTATCATTGTTTAAATAGCGTTTATTAACCGTCCAAAGATCAAATAAACTGATTAATCCAATCATAATTAAAGCCAAATTTTGCGATAATTTTTTCTTTAAACTTAAATAAAGAACTGCTGCGGTAAGCGCTACATAAAGAATGGCTTTCAAGGCATCAATTTGGAAAACTTTATAACGCGCATCTACCAAATAGTCCATCAAATAAGGCGGCAAATAGGTTTTTTCAATATCTGTATGAAAACCGAGAAGGCTTTTCCCAAAAAGTAATAATATTAGAGTAATGCCCAAAACTGCAGAACTTACGTATATCAAAATTTTCTGCTTGTATTCTGCTGTCAAAATATTTTCTTCAGAAGTTTCTATCTTTTCATCAGAATTAAAAAAGCGATAAAGCCCGATGATTGCTATCAATGGAAACAATAATTCTACAACGACTAAAATAGAACTCGGTGCGCGAAATTTATTGTAAAACGGTACAAAATCGATAAAAAAGTTTGAGACAAACATAAAATTGCTTCCCCAGGCTAAAAATATGGTGAGAACGGATGCGGCAAAAATCCAATATTTGTATTTCTTCCATGCGAAGAAAAAGCCTAAAATTGCAAGAAAAATGACAACTGCGCCTTGATAAGCCGGCCCTGAAGTTCCCGGTTGGTCGCCCCAATAAGTAGGACTTTGCAGCGCTTTTACAATATTATTAACTTCCTCTTGTGACGTTGCATTATTCCGAACCAACTCCTGAATATCGCCCATCATTTTTTCCGAACCTTCTTCCTGACTTCCGCCGCCCATCAAACGCGGAATAAATAAATTTAAAGTTTCAAGTTTGCCGTAACTCCACATCAGCATACTTTCTTTGTCCATCCCAGATTTTCCGTTTGCTTGGTTTTCGCTATTCAAAATCTGTTTTCCACGCACGGTTTCTTTGATGTATTCTGAATTTGCCATAATCCTTTGCGAATTCATCCCGATTCCCAAAGTGAAAGCAACGGCCAAAATTCCTGTGGAAATCCCAAAATGTTTCCAAGAAATTTTCTTTAAAATCGCCCGTAAAAATTCCGATAAAAATAAAAATCCTAGCGCTATAAAGAAATAGTAAGTCATCTGCGGATGGTTTGCAAAAATTTGCAAAGCCATGAAAAAAGTAGTCACAATAAAACCAAGCACATATTTTTTTCTTACATAAACGAGTAAAACACCTGCTAAAAGTGGTGCAAAATAAGCCACTGTGTGTATTTTACCGTTATGTCCGGCAGCCAAAGCGATATAAAAATAAGTAGATAATCCGAAAAAAGTAGCACCCAAAAGTGCATATTTCCAATTTCTAACCACCACTAATCCCAAAAGAAAAAAGCCAGAAAATAGAAGAAATAAATAATTGGCTGGTTTCGGCAAAAGCATAAAAAAATCATCCACGCTGCGGATTAAATCGCCACGAAACTGGGCGCCCATTTGGTAAGTCGGCATTCCGCCAAACATAGAATCGCTCCAATAGGTTTCTTTTCCGTTGTTGGCTCTGAAATCTAATAATTCTTTTGCGCCGCCACGGTATTGCACAATATCATGTTGAAAAAGTTGCTTGCCGTTTAGAACTGGATTTGCGTAAACAATGGCCAAGATTACAAATACAAGTAAACTGGCAGCAATGAAAATATAATTTTTGTTTTTCAGCATTATTTTGCAGAATTTATTAAGATTGATCTTTGGGTTCTTTCACTTCTTCAAAATCCACAGTTTCAGCGTCCCAATGCACTTTTTGATTGATATTTGAACCTTGTGGATTTTTCACAGTTGTATCATTTTGAGGATTTTTCTGCTGAAAATTTTTCATTAAAGATGTGAAAAATAAATTTTTAATTATTTTCCAAACGTAAGAAATGATGATGATGGCAAGTATTAAACTTAAAATATCTTTAAACATATCAAGTATAAAAAAATTACAATTATTTATTTGAAGGATTTATAATTACAGACGACGTAGATTTACTGGTCATCGACTGCGATTTTTTACCGTCAGAAATGCTTTCTTTTTGCGTCGTATTTACGCCTATGTTTTGGCTTTTAATCCACCCAGAATTTTGGTCAAATTTTATAGTTCCATTTTGCGACAATTCTGTGCTCATCGAATGCGTAACGCCATTTTGAGATTTTTTATCCGATTTTGTAGGAATCCCACCTTTTACAGAAATTTCAACAACACCATTTTTTACATTTTTTAAAGTGTAATTGGTGGTCAATTTTACTTTTCCATCCGGTGAAGCATTTTCTGAAACCGACCAATTTTCGCCAATTTTCACACCTTTTGCAGGGAAAAACGACAGATTTTTGCTGAATTGATCTTTCAACATTTTCTCATCAAAATTTTGTTTAAAATTTTCTAGAAAACCTTGTCGCGTTTTTTCATCTTTAATGATTGACGCCGCGGCAGCATTCACTTTTTTATAAACAGCATCAAAACCAGTGATAGAAATGACTTTGCCGTTTTTATTCATTTTCATATCGAGCTTGTTTCCCACCAAAGCCTTATTAATAGTCCACATTGTTTTCAATTGTTCGTCTTTTGGTGCGGCTTGTTTCGTATCAACCACCGTCGTTTTTCCATTGCTAGATTGCGAATTTCTTTTGCTGATTAAATTAATTGAAATATCGTAAATATTATTTTTAAAATCATTAACTGTAAAAGACATTTCGTCTGTTGCTTCGCTTGTTCCACTCGCTTTTTTACCAGTTGGATCGGTAACT
Source organism: Halpernia humi (assembly GCF_900108025.1). Taxonomy (GTDB): domain Bacteria; phylum Bacteroidota; class Bacteroidia; order Flavobacteriales; family Weeksellaceae; genus Halpernia; species Halpernia humi. The sequence goes on along the minus strand of NZ_FNUS01000001.1, from coordinate 80,695 downwards.
TCTTGCAAATCTTTTTGGTAGGTAACGAAGGGATAGGTTTTGCCTTTTTCTAAAAGAAATGTGTGTTTATAAATTCCTGCGGAATCTTTTATGGCGAAATTTTCTGTTTTTACTTGTGTCGTTTTTGCAGAATCAACCACCGGAACTTCTACCGTTATGGTTTTTCCTGTGGCTGGATCTACTTTTGTAACTTTTTTTGTTTCTTTTTTGCAAGAAACGATTGTTAAAGAAATAAGCGCAATGGCTAAAATATTTTTCATAAAGTTTTGTCTAATTTTCTTGTATTTTTTTATCGCAAATCTCTTAAGTTTAATATCATTTAGAATTTTGCTAAAAAGGGTTCCGATAAATCTATTTAATTTTTTTTTAATTAAAGTTAAGCAATGGTTAATTTTTGGCGAACGGCTTCGTACAAAATTGCGCCACAAGCCACAGAAACATTCAAAGATTGGGTTTTACCTTGCAGTGGTAATTTAATTTTCTCATCAGAATGGTGCAAAACTTCTTTTGAAATTCCTGTTTCTTCGTTGCCCATTACAATTAATGAAGGGCCTGAAAAATCAACCTCGTAAATTAATTTTTGTGCTTTTTCAGTTGCTGCAAAAACCTGAACACCCGATTGTTGAAGAAAATCTACCGTATGTGCCAAATTTTTTTCTTTACAAATTTTAATATTATAAAGCGCGCCAGCTGAAGTTTTTATGGCGTCAGAATTTATAGGTGCGCCGCCTTTTTCGGGAATAATTATCGCATCGATTCCCACGCATTCTGCTGTTCTACAAATCGCGCCAAAATTTCTAACATCTGTCAATCTATCGAGCATTAACAAAAAAGGCGTTCTTCCTTCTTCAAAAATTTGCGGCAAAACATTCTCAATATTATAAAACGGAACATCGGAAATAAAAGCGACCACGCCTTGATGGTTTTTACGTGTAAATCGGTTTAATTTTTCCACAGGAACATAATTCGCGCGGATTTTATGTTTTGCCAAAGTGGCTTTTAATTCTGCATAAATTTGCCCTTGCAAAGCATTTTGCAAAAATATTTTGTCAATGGTTTTCCCTGCTTCTAAAGCTTCCATCACAGGTCGCAAACCAAATATAAAATCGTCTTTTTCTTTCATATAATTTCTCTTTGAGAAAGTTTTAAATTAAATTCGTTCCGCTAAAAGCGCTCTTTTTTGGGCCAAAATATAGCCGTAATGCAATGTTTCGTGCAAATTATTAAAAATAATGGCGTCTTGAATACTTTTTAAATCAATACCATAACTCGTGGAATAAGGGGTGTAATCTGGAAAAAAATTATCATCGTAATCTTTCATCAAAATTTTGGAAGTTTCTGTGAGTAAAAATCCCAAATCTTCAATTTCCGACTCTGGAACATCCATATTTGGAAGCGTTCCCTTTTTATAATTTTCTACCCAATACTTATCTATTCTAAAGGGATTTCCGCTTAAATAATAATGCAAGAGTTGCTGTGTTGCAACGCAATGCGCAATATTCCAATAAATATTATTATTAAAACCATCCGGAATTGTGAGCAAATCTTTGTGAGACGTTTCGCGTAATATTTGCAATAAATTATTTCTGGTTTGCCGATGTGCTGAAAAATGATAATTCAATTGATATTATTTTAATCTTCAAAAATACTTCAATTATATGGAATTGCATAAAATTATGCTTGCTATCAAAAAGAGATTAACATATTTTAATAAAAATAGACCGAATCGTCTAAAATTGAATCCATTTTAGTAGATTTTTTTTAACAAAGTTTAACTCAAAATTAGCATTAAATAGTTTGATAATGCCCAATTTTGTAGGAAATTTACCCATTATTTTATAATGCAATTATGGCAGAATTACAGCAAGCAGAAGATATTAAACTTTTAATGGAAAAAGTGAAAGAGCAAAATATTTATTTTTCACTTTTAAAACAAGAAATCAACCGCGCCATTATCGGGCAGGAATATATGATAGATCGTTTGCTCATCGGACTTTTGGGCAATGGACACGTTCTTTTGGAAGGCGTTCCTGGTTTGGCAAAAACTTTGGCAATTAAAACTTTAGCTGAAGCCGTACATGGAAAATTTTCTAGAATACAATTTACGCCAGATTTGCTTCCTGCAGATGTAATCGGGACGCAGATTTACAGTGTAAAAGACAATGATTTTTCTATAAAAAAAGGGCCTGTTTTTGCGAATTTCGTTTTGGCAGATGAAATCAACAGAGCGCCAGCAAAAGTGCAATCGGCTTTATTGGAAGTGATGCAAGAAAAACAAGTCACGATTGGCGATGAAACCATGTATTTGCCGAAACCTTTTTTAGTTTTAGCCACGCAAAACCCGATCGATCAGGAAGGAACATACCTTTTGCCGGAAGCGCAAAGTGATCGTTTTATGCTAAAATGCACGATTGATTATCCAGATTTTGAAGCCGAAAGAAAGATTATGCGCATGATTTCTACACAAGATATTCCGCAAATAAAACCCGTGATATCTTTGGAACAAATAAATGACGCGAAATTAATTATTAACCAAATCTATTTGGACGAAAAAATAGAAAAATATATTTTAGATATGGTTTTTGCCACAAGATATCCAGAAAAATATGGAATGTCGGATCTAAAAAATTATATCAGTTTTGGTGCTTCGCCACGGGCATCCATAAATTTAGCAGTTGCTTCTCGCGCGTTTGCGTTTATTAAAGGTCGTGCATTTGTAATTCCTGAAGATGTGAAGGAAATTGCGAAAGATGTTTTAAGACATAGAATTGGATTGAGTTTTGAAGCGGAAGCAGAGAATGTTTCAGCAGACGATATTGTTGAGAAAATTTTGGGAAAAGTTCAGGCACCGTAGTTTGAGTGATTGGGTTTCTAAGTTATTGAGGTTTTGTATTTTTTTAAACCTCATAGGTTTTTAAAAACCTATGAGGTTTGGTAAAGTTTAAAATTTCTCACAATGACATGTGAACAGATAAAATAAACCTGATTTTTAGCCCTGATTGAAGTGGAAATCCTTTTTTGAAAAAAAAGATTGCAACGGAAAGCAGGACTAATCTTCAAACAAATAAATAAACGACTTGCTCCTAAAAAATTTTAGTAATAAAAAATGGACGTAAAAGATATTATAAAAAAAGTAAAGCAAATTGAAATCCGGACGCGGCGGCGAACGGAAGCAACGCTTATGGGGCAATATCACAGCGCTTTTAAAGGCCAAGGAATGACGTTTTCTGAAGTGCGACCTTACCAAGATGGCGACGAAATCCGCAGAATGGATTGGAATAAAACTGCGCGTTTCCGAGAACCTTTCGTGAAAGTGATGGAAGAAGAACGGGAACTGACGATGATGATTTTGGTGGATATTTCGGCTTCTATGAATTATGGAACCAAAAATGCCTTGAAGAAAGAATTTGTAACAGAAATTGCAGCGAGTTTGGGATTTTCGGCCGCCGGAAATAATGATAAAGTGGGTTTAATTTTATTTGCCGATAAAGTGTATAAAGTAATTCCGCCAAAGAAAGGCAGAAAACATATTTTGGCGATTTTAAGTTCTATTTTTAGCGAAGAATATATTGCATCAGAAAGTAAAATAGATGTTGCGCTGGATTATCTGATGAATGTTTTTAAGAAAAAAACGCTTGTTTTTTTGTTTTCAGATTTTGAAGACGCATACAACGAAAAGATTTTAAAAGTGGCTGCAAAGAAAAATCAACTCTTGGCGTTGCGCATTTACGACGAAAAAGATGAGCAAATTCCAGATGTTGGTTTTGCACATTTTAGCGATGTAGAAACGGGCGAAAAAATTTGGGTAAATACATCGAGCGCGCGCTGGCGCTATGATTTTGCAGAGAAACAAAAACAAAAAATACGACATATTAAAGAGAATTTCGAGAATGCTTCGGCTGCTTTTTTAAGCATCAATACTTCTGAAGATTATTCTAAAATTTTATACCAATATTTCCAAAGAAAGTAAATCCATTGAAAAAAATAGTCTTTTTATTCGTTCTATTAATCGGGGTTTTGGGGTTTTCTCAAATCCTTTCATCTACTTTAAATAAATCTACTTTAGCTTTAGGTGAACCTGCAGTTCTGAAAATAACGATTGATAATTTGCAAGGAAAAGATGTGAAATCTTCGCCTAAAAATGAATTGTTGCCATTTCATTTTGATGTGATAAAAGATGATATTAACAAACAAGCAGATTCTTACTCCCGAACGGTAGAATTTGCGATTTTTGACGAGGGCACTTTTAAGATACCCGAACTTGAATTTAAAATTGGCGATAAAGTTTTTAAAACCATTCCTTATGAAGTGGAAGTGGTGAATACGGCGAAGAAAGACGATCAAATTAGCGACATTATGAATAATAAAACTGTTGATTTGGGATTTAAAGACTATTGGCTGTTGTATAAATTTTATGTTCTTGGAGCAATTGCATTAATCGCATTAATTATTATTATTTATTATTTTATTCGTTACAGCAAACGCGATAAAAACACGCCGAAAGTTATCAGCAATAAAACTCTGAAAGATTTAGAATTATTAAAAAAGAAAAAGTACATTGAAAACGGCAATTATCGGGCTTTTTATGTAGAATTATTAGACATCAGCAGAGATTTTATAACGACACAATATAGAATTCCCGCAGATGTTTTATTGACCGATGATCTTATTGATTTTATGAAAAAAAACAATACCATTTCACCTGAAAATGAAACGGTGATTGAAGATGTGTTTTTACGCGGCGATTTGGTGAAATTTGCGAAAACTTTCCCAGATCAACAGGCAATGGAAAGCGATTTTAAAAATATAAAAGAGGTTGTAAAACGCTCGACGAAAGATATAGAATTTGAAAATTTGAGAAGCGATGTTTAACCTTAATTTCGAATTTTACAGTCCATGGCTGCTGCTATTGTTTTTATTATTTATTCCACTATTAATTCGGGATTTAAGTAAGAAAAAGCAAATCGGTGTAAATGTGCCTTCCATTAAAAATATGAAAGGCAACCAAAGCATAAAGCCTGTTTTGTTTTTCCTAAAAATTTCAAAATATTTAATTTTATCTTGTTTAATAATCGCCATCGCAAGGCCCAGAACTTTCACCATTTCCCAAGACAGAGATGAGAGCAAAGGCATTGATATTATGCTTTCTGTGGACGTTTCTTATAGTATGTTGGCTAAAGATTTGCAACCCGATCGCCTTTCTGCGTTAAAAAAAATCGCCATAGATTTTGTAGATAAACGACCAAATGATAGAATTGGTTTGGTGGAATATGCAGCAGACGCATTTACGAAAGTGCCGCTTACAACCGATCATAACGTGGTGAAACAAGAAATAAATGATTTGAATGGCGCAGACCTCACCCAAGGAACGGCGATTGGAACCGGACTTTCTGTGGCCGTCAATCATTTATTAAAAAGCAAAGCAAAAAGTAAAATTATTATTTTAATGACGGATGGCGTGAGTAATGTGCAAAATGCAATGCCGCCGCAAGTTGCCGCCGAAATCGCAAAAAACAACAATATAAAAGTGTACACAATTGGTATTGGTACTAATGGCTATGCGCTTTTCCCGACGCAAAGAGATATTTTTGGAGAACTCATTTTCACCGAGGAACCCGTACAAATAGATGAATCTGCATTGCGTGATATTGCAAATATGACCGGTGGAAAATATTTCAGAGCCACTTCTACAGATAATTTGGCGCAGGTTTATAATGAAATAAATCAATTAGAAAAATCGGATATCAAAACCTCTAAACTTTATAATTATACGGAATATTTTAGAATTTTTCTATTAATTGCACTTGGCATTTTGGTTATGGATGCGCTTTTGCGATGGGTTTTTTATCGAACGCTCAATTAAATAATTAAAGAGAAAAAACCAATTAAAGTCGAAATTTTACTTTCTACTTTTTACGTTTTACTTTTTACCTAAAAATACTTATCTTTAACCAAATTTAAAATATGAAAAAATTACTATTTTCGCTACTTTTTGCAACGGGTTTATCTTTAACAGCGCAAAATTATTCTCTTCCAGTGGCAAGTCCGCGGCAATCTGTAGAACAACAAATTTCAATTTCAAACATTAAAGTAGATTATGGCAGACCTGCAATGAAAGGTCGCGAAATTTTCGGGAAATTAGTTCCGTTTAACGAGGTTTGGCGTGCGGGCGCAAATTCTTGTACAAAAATTACTTTTGGGCAAGATTTTATGTTTGGTGGAAAATTAGTAAAAGCAGGTACTTACGGCCTTTTTGTGCTACCAACAGCGACGGATTGGACGGTTATTTTAAACAGCGATTCTGAGCAATGGGGCGCGTATAATTTTGATGCTAAAAAAAATGTGGTAGAAACGAAAGTGCCAGTAATAAAAATGGCAAATAAGCAAGAATGGTTTAAAATTGATTTAGATGATTTAACGGACACATCATTAAATCTTATATTTATGTGGGATACAACGAAAGTAAGCGTGCCAATTATGGTGGCGCATCCGGATGAAGTTAGCAAAATTATGGAACAATTAAAAGCCATCAATAAAGTGAAAGCCGACATTGGCAAAATGAAATAAAGTTTTAAATAAAAATTAATTAAAAGCCGTTTATTAAGCGGCTTTTTTTATTTTTGTTTTATGAAAATTGCATATCTCGGCCCAGAAGCCAGTTTTACCCAACTTGCCACGTCACAAATTTTTAATGATGAAAAATTAATTCCGAAATCCAGCATTTTGGATTGTTTCACAGCCGTAAAAAATGGTGACGTAGCAAAAGCAGTCGTTCCTTTAGAAAATTCTATAGAAGGCACAGTTTCTATGACTTTAGATTATTTGTATGATTTTAAAAATATTTCGATTGAAGCCGAAGTCGTCATGCCAATTGCCCACCATCTTTTGCTGAATAAAAATAATTCTGACTTTGATATGATTATTTCTCATCCGCAAGCGTTGGCGCAATGCTTTCATACTTTAGAAAAAAATTATAAAAATAGCGCGCGCAAAGATTTCTCTTCCACCGCTGCGGCTGCGAAACATGTGGCAGAACATCCAGAAAAAAAAATCGCTGCTATTGCAAATTCTTACGCTGCTAAATTGTATGATTTAAAAATTTTAAAGAAAAACATTCACGATTTTGAGCATAATCACACCCGTTTTATTGTAATTTCTTTGGTGAAAAATTCTTTAAAATTAAAACATAAAATTTTGGGAGAAAAAACTTCGCTGATGGTTACTTTGCCAGAAGATCACGCCGGAGGATTACATCAGGTTTTATCTGTATTTGCGTGGCGAAAAATGAATTTATCTAAAATTGAAAGCCGAACACTAAAAACCGGTTTAGGAAATTATTTTTTCTACATTAATGTGGCAAGCGAATGGCACCCAACAATATCTGAAAATGCCTTGGAAGAATTAAAATCAATTGGCGCAGAAGTTCGACTTCTTGGGCATTATGAGGAATATCTTCTGGGATGAAAATTAAAGATTAAAACTATTTATTAATCGTTTATGCGTGCCTAGAGGCGCGTTCCTACAAGTACTTCCCTTTCCATTTTTTTTCTAAATCTTCTTTAATTTTTTTCTCAGTAGAATTATTTCCGGGATTATAAAATTTTGTTCCTGAAATGTCTTCGGGCAAAAACTCGGCTTGAACGAAATTTCCTTCGTAGGAATGCGCATATTGGTAATCTTTGCCATAATCTAAATTCTTCATCAGTTTTGTTGGCGCATTTCGCAAATGAAGTGGCACGGGCAAATTTCCCGATTTTTTAACCAAAGAAATCGCTTCATCAATCGCTTTGTATGTGGAATTACTTTTCGGCGAAACAGCAAGATAAACAGCGCATTCACTCAAAATAATTCTAGATTCTGGGTTTCCAATCACATTTACCGCTTGGAAACAATTATTGGCAATTTGCAAAGCATTTGGATTGGCCAAACCCACATCTTCTGCTGCTAAAATCAACAAGCGCCGTGCAATAAATTTCACATCCTCGCCGCCCACAAGCATTCTCGCTAGCCAATAAACGGCCGCATTGGGATCACTGCCACGAATTGATTTGATAAAAGCGGAAATAATATCATAATGTTGCTCGCCATTTTTATCATAAATCGCCATCGTTTCTTGCAAAACCGAAAGCACATCTTCATTCTTTATTTCTATCTTTTTTGAATTTAAAAATTGACTTAAAACCAATTCAACCGAATTAATTAATTTTCTTGCATCGCCGCCAGAATATTGTATAAAGGCTTCTTTGTCTTTTAAAATAAATTTTTTCTGATGAATTTCATTAAATTTATTTAAAGAAATTTCTGCCAACTCTTCTAATTTTTCATAAGAAAGAGATTTTAAAACATAAACCTGACTTCTGGATAACAGCGCTGAAACCACTTCAAAACTGGGGTTTTCCGTCGTCGCACCAATTAAAACAATCCAACCTTTTTCTACAGCGTGAAGAAGAGAATCTTGTTGAGATTTATTAAAACGGTGAATTTCATCAATAAATAAAATAGGCGATTTACCCGAAAAAAGATTCTGTTTTTTGGCATCTTCAATCACATCGCGCACATCTTTTACACCAGAAGAAACGGCAGATAACTTATAAAATTTTCGCCCAGAATGCTCTGAAATGATTTCTGCTAAAGTCGTTTTGCCAGTTCCCGGCGGTCCCCAAAAAATGAGAGAGTTTAGGGCGTCGTTTTCCAACATTTTCCTAATCGTTCCGGTTTTTCCGGTAAGATGCTCTTGCCCTAAAACCTGATCTAAATTTTTTGGGCGCAATTGTTCGGCAAGTGGCGTGCTAGAATTCATTCGCGGAAGTCTATGAAGATTATAAAATTAAGTTAAAAGTAATTGTAAAAAATCAAATTTAATATAATTTAAACTATTTTTGCACTGTTTTGAAAGTGACCTTTAATAAAATCTTAACTTTTCCTCTGGTAGTTTTAATAAAATTCTATCAGTTGGCGATTTCACCATGGTTACCAAAAAATTGCCGATATGAGCCTACTTGCAGTCATTATATGGTTGAATCTCTGCGTGTTCATGGTTTATTTTATGGTTTTTATTTGGGTGTAAAAAGGATTTTAAAATGTCATCCTTGGGGCGGAAGTGGTTATGATCCTGTTCCTCCGAAATATAATTTAAAAAAATAAATTTCAAATGATCAAATTTTTAGTTTTCACATGGGATCCATCCACTGGCATTCACCTTGGTCCTGTTACGCTACATTTTTATAGTTTAATGTTCATTATCGCCTTTGGTTTGGGTTATATTTTAATGACAAAAATTTATAAAATAGATAACGTAAACGAAAAATATGTAGAACCATTATTTACTTGGACACTTATTGGGACGATATTTGGCGCGAGAATGGGCCATGTTATTTTTTACCAGCCAGAATTGTTTAAACAAGATTTTTGGTCTGTATTTTTACCAATCCGCACAAAACCAACTTTTGAATTTACTGGTTTTTCTGGCTTGGCAAGTCACGGTGCAACCATTGCGCTTATTTTCACCACACTTTGGTATTCCTACAAAATAATTAAAAAAAATCCGTTTTGGGTTTATGATAGAATCGGAATTGTAGTTGCTCTTGGCGGCGCGTTCGTAAGAATTGGAAATTTTTTTAACTCTGAAATTATCGGGAAACCAACGCCGGCTGGATCTGCTTTCGCGGTTCTTTTTCCGCAACAAAGTTCGGAATACGGACCGGTTGTCCCAAGATATCCAACTCAATTATTTGAAGCGGCTGGCTATCTTTTACTCGCACTTTTATTATGGATTTTATACCGCAAAACCGACAAAAAATACCAACAAGGTTGGCTTTTTGGTTTATTTTTCATCCTACTTTGGGCGATACGGTTTTTTGTAGAATTTTTAAAAGAACCACAAGGTAATGAATTTATACATTTCGATGGTTTAAATACCGGGCAAGTTCTTTCAATTCCCTTTATGATAGCGGGTTTTGTAATTATGTATTATTCAAAATTCAACAAAATTACACCTGAAGAATCTGCAAAACCTGAATGATTTTTTCTAAAAATTAAGGCTGTAAATCCTTAAAAACTTCAGCTATATTTTCTATTAAATCAGAAGGCAAAATAGATTCTTTAGAATATTTTTCGGCGGCAAAATCACCGGCTTTTCCATGTAGCCAAACACCAAAAATTGCGGCGTTTTTTGGGGAATAATTCTGACTTAAAAATGAAGTGATAATTCCCGTCAAAGCATCGCCGCTACCACCTTTTGCCATGCCACTGTTGCCGGTGATGTTATAAAAAACTTCTTTTTCTGGCGAAATAATTTGCGTGTGATGGCCTTTTAAAACTATAAAAATATTTAGTTCCTTTGCTTTTCGCTTGGCCAATTCTGTTCGTTCAAAAGCATTTTTACTTGCACCAAATAATCGTTCAAACTCTTTTGGATGTGGCGTAATAATGGAGTTTGTTGGAATATATTTTAAAAAATCTTTATTTTTAGATAAAATATTTAAAGCATCAGCATCGATCACCATTGGCATTTTTTGATTTTTAATTAAATTTAAAACCACTTTTTCTGTGTCTGCTTCAGTTCCCAAACCTGGGCCAATTCCCAAAACACCATCTTCCGGCAAATCTAAAAATTCTATAAAATTTTCACCCGATTCTATAAACATTGCTTCGGGCGCAGAATTTTGCAAAACATTGTAGCCACATTTTGGTGCGGCGCAAAAAGTGAGACCACTTCCAGATTTTAAAGCCGCTTTTGTTGCTAAAACTGCAGCGCCAATTTTGCCATAACTTCCGGCAATCATTACCGTTTTGCCGAAAGTTCCTTTGTTTACAAAATCTTCTCTTGGTTGATAAATATTTTTAATTAAATGCTCATCAATAATATATTCCGTACTTTCCGAACTTGCAATAAAATTTTCTGAAATACCAATATTTAAAATTTGAATTTTTCCACAAAATCTGCCAGTTTCAGGATAAAAAAAAGCCTTTTTCCAAAACTGAAAACTCAAAGTTTCATCGGCTTTTAATACGGTAAAGTCGTTCGGAGTGAAGCCATCCGAAAGTAAGCCAGATGGAATATCAATAGAAATTTTTTTTAAATTAATGGTATTTAAAACCTGAATCAAACGTTCAATTTTGCCTTCAATTTTCCGATTTAATCCAATTCCAAAAATACAATCCAAAATAATTGAATTTGCCTTAAACCTCATATTTTCAACCTCAGAAAAATCATTTAAATCAATGCCAGAAATGCTTTTCACTTTCTGAAAGTTAGTTTTGGCTTCATCAGAAAAATTTATGTTTGATAAATCTGTAAAAACCTCAACATCATACGATTTTTGATAAAGCAATCTCGCAATCGCAAAACCGTCGCCACCATTGTTTCCTTTTCCACAAAAAATGCAAAATTTCTGCGTGTTTCTAATTTTAGAAATTAAATACTCAACCGCCGTTTCTGCTGCGCGCTCCATTAATTGAAGTGACGATATTTTTTGTTCTTCAAGTGTGAATTTGTCAGCAGATTTTATTTGGTTGGCGTTTAATAGTTTCATAAAAATAAAAGGGTTTAAGACAAATTTAGGCAAAAAATAAATCTCTACGATTTCACACATTTTTTGTACTTTCAATTTTTAATTCAAAACAAAACATAAATTATAAAATCGCATTTGGCAAGTTTGCAAACAATTGAAAAATCACCGATTCTGATTATAATAAAATAGTTCAGAGATATTCACGCATGAATTTTGGCGATTGTATAAACGTTTTAAAATCAAAAAAAAAAAACTATGAAAAACTTAAACTATCCTTTAGATTTAAAATTTAAAATCACCACGCTTGCCAGTGATTTTAACATGACTGATAGCAAAGGACAACATCTGGCTTATGTGCGCTCGAAAATTTTTAAATTAAAAGATGATGTACAAGTGTACCGGGATGAGAAAAAATCGGAAATTTTATATAATATTAATGCGAACCAATGGATAGATTTTAATGCATCTTATTCAATTAAAGAAAATTCAGGAACCAATTTGGGAAGTGTATCTCGAAAAGGGATGAAATCTTTTTGGCGCGCGACTTATAATGTTTTTGATACAAACAAAAATGAAGTTTATAAAATTACAGAAGAAAACCCATGGATAAAAATGTTCGATGGAATGGTTGGTGAAATCCCTATAATTGGCATGTTTACAGGTTATTTTCTAAATCCGTCTTATTTGGTAAAAGATAATAATGATAAGATTCTTTTTCGCTTAAAAAAGATGCCTTCTTTATTTGGGCGTAGGTTTCAACTTAGTAAAATTAGCAATATACCAGAAAATGATGAATCTTTGGTGGTTTTAAGTTTATTGATGATGGTTCTTTTGGAGCGTTCTATAGGATAAATTTGATATTTTTTTCAATTATTAATATAAATTAATACATTTGTTACAAATAACATTAAAACAAAAAAAACATTATGGGATTAGTAAAAGAATTTAAAGAATTTGCGTTTAAAGGGAACGTTGTAGATTTGGCTGTTGCCGTGATTATTGGTGCTGCTTTTGGGAAGATAATTAGTTCTTTAGTGGCAGATGTTATTACACCGCTATTGCTAAATCCGGCTTTGAAAGCGGCAGGTGCAGACAAAATAGAGTTGCTTTCTTGGCACGGTGTGATGTATGGTAATTTTCTTTCCGCAGTAATTAGTTTTCTTTTAGTAGCCATTGTTTTATTTTTGGTGATAAAAGCGGTTAATAAAACTAAAAAACCGGAAGTAGAAGCGGCTCCAGCAGGCCCAACCAAAGAGGAAGAATTATTAATGGAGATAAGAGATTTATTAAAAAAATAATTTCTGCTTTTGAATTGAAAAAAAAAAACTCGTCTCAAACATATTTGAGACGAGTTTTTTTTTGAATATTTGTTTACTTAATGGTTCTGATTTTGCAGAATACTGGCAATTTGCTTGGCTAAAGAAATACCAATTCTATCTTGCGCTTCTAAAGTTGAAGCACCTGTGTGTGGTGTAAGCGAAATTCTTGGATGATTTAAAATTTTCTCATTTGGCGTTGGTTCATTTATAAAAACATCTAAACCTGCAAAGGAAATTTTCTCAGAATCTAAAGCATCTAAAAGTGCATCTTCGTCTATCACGCCACCTCTAGAACAGTTTATAATTGCTGCACCATCTTTCATTAAAGCAAATTCTTGTGCACCAATCATAAAACCATTTTTTTGTGCTGGAACGTGCAAAGTGATAAAATCTGCATGTTTAAAAATGCCTTGCAATGGCTCAGTTTCGATATCAACATTAATGAATTGCCCATTATAAAATTTCAACTTTATACTTGCTCTTCCTACTTGGTTATCTGCGGCAATCACTTTCATACCAAGGCCCAGCGCAATTTTCGCTACTTCTTGGCCAATTCTGCCCATACCAATAATACCAATAGTTTTGCCGCGAAGTTCTGTGCCGGCTTCGAAAGATTTTTTAAGTTTTGCAAATTCTGTGTTTCCTTTTAATGGCATTTCTCGGTTTGATTGCTGTAAAAAACGAGCACCCGTAAATAAATGCGCAAAAACCAATTCTGCTACAGATTCTGATGAAGACGAAGGCGTATTGATGACGTGAAGCCCTTTTGAGCGGGCATAATCTACATCTATATTATCCATACCAACGCCGCCACGACCGATGATTTCTAAACCTGGACAAATATCAATTAATTCCTTTCGAACTTTAGTGGCACTTCTAACGAGCAGCGTTTTTATACCTTCCTTATTAATGAAATCTGCTAAAAATTCTTGCGGAACTTTTGTCGTAATTACATCAAATCCTTCTTTTTCTAAAGCGTCAATACCAGATTGATTGATGCCATCATTTGCTAATATTTTCATTAATTTTCTGTATTTCTTTATTAAATATTATAGTAAGATTATTAATCTTTAAATACTTCGATGCTTACATTTTTTTCTACCAAATCGGTAAATTTCCCTTTGTATCGGGTCGCTTTTACCAAATGATTATCAATCCAGTGGTAATTTCCACCTCTTGGTTTTCCACATAAAACACTGTGGTATTTAAAGCCATTTTTGTCTAACCAATCTATTGTAATTTGCTTTAAATCTTCAGTTCGAGAGGTAAAAAAACAAATTTGATGACCTTCGTCGTACCACTTGTTTATAGTATGAAGCGCATCTAAATAGGGCTCACAATCCACCATTCTTTCTGGCTCTTCATTTGGTACATCATCTGTAATTGTGCCGTCTATATCTATCAAATAATTTTTTACACCATCTTTCAATGATGGGCTTAAATGATTTAAATAATTTAATTCCATAACTGTTTTTTCAAGTTGCAAAAGTACTACTTTTTTTTGAAATGAAATTTTGCGAATTAAAAGGAAAATTTGCTGGTTTTTTTAACGAAATATAATATTGAATAACATTTTCATACCATTACAAATAAAGATTTGATTTTTCAGCAATTTTAAATCTCTAAAAAAAAACACATTATTTCTGGTTTATAAATAATTAGTTTCGAAATAAAGCGATTTTGCTTTAAATCAATAATTTTCTTTCACTGGCTTTTTATTAAAAAAATACAGCAAAGCATAATCTAAACAATAAAATTGATTTTAAAACAAAAAACCTTCGCAAAAAGCGAAGGTTTTTAGGCTGTGGTCCCACCTGGGCTCGAACCAGGGACCACCTGATTATGAGTCAGGTGCTCTAACCAACTGAGCTATAGGACCTAAAACGCGAAGTAGTTATGCTTCTGTTTTTATTGGTGTGCAAATCTAATATTTTTTGTGAAATAATAAAAATTTTTTAGTTTTTTTCTTGGCAAATTTCTACCAAGACGCCGTTGGTAGTTTTTGGATGTAGAAAAACGACGAGTTTATTATCTGCCCCTACTTTAGGCTCTTTAGAAATAAACTGGAAGCCAGCATTTTCTAAACGCTTAATTTCTTCTAAAATATTTTCTACACCAAAAGCCAAATGATGCACGCCTTCCCTATTTTTATCTAAATATTTCGCAATGGCACTTTCATTATTTTGGGCTTCTAAAAGTTCTATTTTACTCTCTCCTACTTTGTAGAAACTGGTTTTTACGCCTTCTCTTTCCACACTTTCTTGCTTATAAAAGTCTTTTCCGAGTAATCTAGAAAATAATTGGTCTGATGTTTCTAAAGATTTTACTGCGATTCCTATATGTTCTAGTTTCACAATTGTGTGGTTTTTATTTATTTTTGTTTATTTTAATGTGCTATTGCTTTCAAATGTCTAAAAACAATTTCTTTTTAAGATTTACTTTTTCCTTTCTACTTTTTGCTTTTACCTTAAAAACATCCCCACAAATTTAGTAAATTTGCAGCATTATGGAAAGTAACAGACAACGAAAAATAGCGCAAATCTTACAAGAGGATTTAGCAGAATTATTTAGAAAACAAGCCGCAGAAAGTAAGCAAACGATTTTAGTGAGTGTTTCTGATGTGAAAATTTCTGCAGATTTGGGTGTAGCAAAAATATATTTAAGTATTTTCCCTCCAGAAAATAGAAAAGCGGTAATGAACGAAATTGAAGAGCAAAAAGCAACATACCGCAATTATATCGGCCAAAAAATGGCCAAGCAAGTGCGCATTATTCCGCAACTTACATTTTTTCTAGATACTTCTTTGGATGATGTAGAAGCTATAGAACGTGAATTAAAAGGTGAAGGCGACAATCCGATTCTTTAAAAAAAATTGAAAAACACAGCGTTCTACATAGCATCCAGATATTTGCTTTCCAAAAAAGGAAGTACAGCAGTAACGTTTATAACTTGGCTTTCTGCCTGTGCAATGATGGTTGCTGTGGCCTCAATGTTTATTATCGTTTCTGTATTTTCTGGCCTCGAAGTTTTAAACCAAGATTTAATTTCAAACCTTCATGCAGACCTTACTATAACAAGTAAAACTGGAAAAACTTTACCTGATTTAGCAACTATTACCAAAAAACTTGCTGCCAATAAAAATATCGCTCACTTTTCTAAAGTGATAGATGAAAAAGTCTATATTGATTATAACGATGTAGGAGAAATTGCCTATTTGCGCGGCGTAGATTCGGCCTACACTTCTGTTAATCCTATCAATAAAAGTATTTTTTATGGCACATATCCTAGTTTTAAATATGTGAACGAAGTGCTGATGGAAAGCCAGTTAGACGACCGATTAGAAATCCCAGTAAATTCTAAAAACGCATCCGCAACTTTGATGATGCCAAAATCTGGTGTTGGCATGATTAGCAAAGAAGCGGATATTTTTAATAAAAAAGATATTTATGTAACAGGGATTTTCCCCGGAAATGACCAACTCAACAATTATATTATTTCACCTCTAGAATTAGCGCAAGAGCTTTTGTCCTTACCCAAAAATTCGGCCTATAGTATTGTAATAAAATTACAAGACGCATCACAAGCCGATCAAATTAAAAATGATTTGCAAAATTCATTAGGAAATAAAGTGGTGATAAAAACTCAAAAAGAAGAAAATGCTGCTTTTTGGAAAATGATAAATACGGAGAAATTCTTCATATATTTAATTTTTGCGCTCGTTATTTTTATTACTACATTTAATTTGGCAGGTGCAATTATTATTTTGCAATTAGACAAAAAAGAGCAGGCAAAATCTTTAATTTCCTTAGGTTTCCCAGTGAGAAGTTTGAGAATGGTTTATTTCTACACAGGTTTACTAATCGTGTTATTCGGAATTATTGCTGGTTTAATTCTTGGAACTTTGGTTTCTTTTTTACAAATTGAAACTGGTTTCTTCAAAGCAGGCGCAACGCTACCTTTTCCCGTGAAAATTATATGGCAAAATTATCTTATTGTTAGTTTAACCGCAGGTTTTTTCGGAATATTAGTTTCCCTCATTTTTTCTAAAATCAATAAACGAAATATCATCAATAACTAAAATATACAGACGTTTTTAGTATTACAATAGTGTTAATTTTTAAATAATTGATTTTGATCGGAAATTAATTTTTACCTTTATCGCCCGAAAAAAATAATTCTTTTTTATGAAAAAACTTTTTACTCTATTTACAATTACTTTACTTTTAAGTTTTGCCAATGCCCAAGCTCCAGCAGGATATTATGATGGAACGGCAGGATTAACTGGTGCTGCATTAAAAACAAAATTAAGCCAAATCATCACAAACGGATCCAGAGACAACGGTTATAATGGTTTATATAATGGTTATCCTACTACTGATTCTGATCATTTTTATGAAAATGATGGTTCTGTTTTAGATATGTATTCCGAAAATCCAACTGGCCCTGATCCATATAATTATACACATGGCACAAAAAAATGTGGAAATTATAGCAAAGAAGGTGATTGCTACAATAGAGAACACGTGGTGCCACAAAGTTTATTTGGCTCCAACTCTCCGATGGTGTCAGATATAAATTTCATCCGTCCCACTGATGGAAAGGTGAATGGTATGAGAAGTAATTATCCTTATGCATTAGTTTCAAGCCCTTCATTTACCTCAAAAAATGGCACAAAAGTAGGCCCTAGTTCCTCCAAAGGTTATTCTGGTTCAGCATGTGAACCCATAAATGAGTTTAAAGGTGATATCGCTAGAATGATTTTTTATTTTGTAACAAGATACGAATCTAAACTTTCCACTTTTTCAAGTGGCGATATGTTAGGAAATACAACTTATCCTGGTTTAACAGTTTGGGAAAGAGATGTTTTACTAGCTTGGGCTGCACAAGATCCAGTTTCACCAAGTGAAATTGAAAGAAATAATGCCGCCTATGTCTTTCAAGGTAACAGAAACCCATTTATTGACCATCCAGAATGGGTACAACAGATCTGGGGCACACAAGTTGTGGATAATGAAGTTCCTTCTACCCCTACAAATCTAGCTGTTACATCTACTACAAGCGCTACAGCAAATTTAACTTGGACGGCTTCTACTGATAATGTTGGCGTGGCTTACTACAAAATTTTTGTAGATGGTGTCTTTAAAACCAACTCTTCTAGCACTACTGCAACGGTTTCTGGTTTAGCGCAAGGAACAACTTTTAACTTTAATGTAGTCGCTGTAGATGCTGCAGGAAATGTTTCGGGGCAAAGCAACACCGCTACGGGAACAACCTTAGTAGATATTACACCACCAACTGCTGCTACAAATTTAACTATCACTTCAATCGGTAGTAATAATATCGCCATACAATGGACAGCAGCAACTGACAATGTAGAAGTAACATCTTACGAAATTTATGTAAACGATGCGTTATTTGGATCGTCCGATTCTACAGATTCTAATATCGCCAATTTAGACCCAAACACTACCTATAACATTTACGTAGTTGCAAAAGACGCGGCTGGAAATGCTTCGCCAAAAAGCAACGTCGTTATGGGAACCACTTTAGCAATTGGGACAGACTGCGGCAATGAAAATTTTGAAACCATTCCACCTGCTTCGTCAAATTATTCCACCTATAACTGGACGAGTAACGGTATTTCTTGGACTTCTGAAGATTCTAGAACAGATTTAACCATTAACGGCCGAGCAATTACCATTAGACACGGTTCTTTAACTGCACTATCAGCGCCGAACGGTATAGGAAGTTTAACCGTTACAACGCAATTGCAATATTCTGCTGCGGCTGATGTTTCTAATAATGTTTTAGAAATCTACATTAATGGTGTTGATACTGGGAAATCAATTCCTTACAGCGCAACACCAACTACAACTACAGTTACAGATTTGAATGTTACCGGAGATGTAGAAATAATGCTTGTAAACAAAGAAATTACAAAAAACAGAGTTTCTATCGATGATATGAAATGGACTTGCTACACAACTGCAGCAACCAAAGAAACGAATACCAAGAAAAATTCTCTAATTATCTATCCTAATCCAGTTAAAAACAGAGAATTAAATGTAAGCGGAAAAAACTTATCTGAAATTTCACAAGCACAAATTTTTGATTTTACAGGTAAAATGGTTCAAAGTATTGAAAAACCTTTTAAGAATTCTACAGTTATAAAATTACATAATTTAAACAAAGGCGTTTACCTTCTAAAAGCAGGTGATCTTTCTGCTAAATTTATTGTAGATTAATTATTATTACAAATTAATGACTAAAAGACCGTTTTATAACGGTCTTTTTTTTATTTTTGATGTATGAATCGAAAGCAAATTTTTGGATTAATAGGAAAAAATATTTCTTATTCCTTTTCTAAAAAATATTTTACAGATAAATTTAATAAACTACATTTATCCGATAATCAATACGAAATTTTCGACTTGCCCGAAATTAATCAGGTTGAAAATCTATTTTCCAACCCTGAAATTAAAGGCTTAAACGTAACCATTCCTTATAAAGAACAAATAATTCCCTTTCTCGATGAATTAAGTGAAGAAGCCCAAAAAATCGGTGCTATAAATTGCATTAAATTAAAAAATGGAAAGAAAATCGGCTATAATACAGATGCTTTTGGTTTCGAAAAAACACTTCAACTTCATCTAAAAGATTTTCACAAAAGTGCACTTATTCTAGGAAACGGCGGCGCAGCAAAAGCCGTGAAATTTGTTTTAAATAAATTGAATATTCCCTTTAAAGTTGTAGCAAGAAATACCGATTTCAACTTTGAAAATCTCACAGAAACTGACGTTCAAAATCACCAATTGATCATCCAAACCACGCCAGTTGGCACTTTTCCAAACGAGCAAGATTGCCTAAATTTCCCATTTAAGGGTTTGAGCAATCGACATTTAATTATAGATTTAATTTACAATCCAACTTACACCCAATTTATAAAAAATGCTGCCTCTTATCATGCAAAAACCATCAACGGCTATTTTATGCTAGAGCAACAAGCAGAAAAAGCTTGGGAAATTTGGAAATCATCTTAAAAACTTCCTCTTAAATGAAATTATTTTAATAAATTTATTTTTTATTATTTTTAAAAGGCGTTATTTTAACCAAAAAGATTTGCTATGACTACAGAAAATGAAATTTCTGACCACAACGAAAAGGATTTTGAACCTTTAAAAGAAACTACTTCCACTGAAATAGAAGTTGAAAATTCCGAAGAAAAAACTGAAATACCTTCAAAAAAGGAAGAAAATTCAAAAAATTCGGACAATGATAATCATCTTGATGAAAATCCATCTAGCAAGGTTGATAATCCGATCCAACAAACTACCGTTGAGTCTTTAAATATAGAAGAAATCTCTGCGGAAAAAGATTTCCCAAAAGACGAAAACATTAAAACTGACGCTGTATTAGAAGAAATAATCGAAGAAGAAAAGCATTCTAAACAAGAAAAAAACAATTCTGCATCAGAACTTTTAAATAAACTTGAACAAATTGCGCTTGCCAAAGATGGCGGTTCTCAATACAAAGAATTCAACGAAATAAAAGAACAACTTCAAACTGTTATTAGCAAAGAAAGTGATTTTGCTAAAAGTAAACTTGCGGAAGAAGAGCAAGAATTTTACAAACATCCACTTACGGCAAAATTCAACGAATTGCTGCAAACGTACCGAGAAAAACAAAATGATTATCATAAAAAAATGGAAATGGCGCAGGATGAAAATCTAAAAACACGCCAAGCGATAATTGATCGCCTGAAAAATCTATATACCAATTCTGAAGCAGGCACCAATCTTTTTAAAGAAATTCGAGAAATAAAGCAAGAATGGGGAAACGCGGGGCAAGTTGCGAAAAACGAATTCAAATTATTAAACAATAATTACTATTTTCATCTCACGCAATTCTACGAAATGCTCGATATGAATAAGGAATTTCTTAGCCAAGAATATGAGCATAATTTGGAAAAGAGACAACATATAATCGCCCGTGCCAAAGAACTTTTAGAAGAAAAATCTGTACAAAAAGCCTTAAATGAATTGCAATTTCTACACAAACTTTGGAAAGAAGAAGCCGTTCCTGTTGCAGAAGAATTTCGAGAACCAACTTGGCTAGAATTTAAAGAAATTTCTAATAAAATACACGATAGAAAAGCCGAACTATTTTCACAAATCGAAGGAGAACAAGCAGAAAATCTTGTGAAGAAAAACGAGATTATCGCAAAAATGAAAATAATTGTAACGCCAGAAAAAGAGGTAAATCACAATTATTGGCAGCAATCCATCAAAAAGATAGAAGATCTGCGAAGCGAATTTTTAAAATTAGGAAGTGTTCCGAAAAAACTATCCAACCAAAATTGGGCAGAATTTAAAGAAGTTTTAAAACAATTTAATAACAAAAAGAACGAATTCTATAAAAGTCTAAAACATTCCCAACAAGATAATTTAGATAAAAAATTGAGCCTCATCCAAACTGCGACCGATAATATGAACAACGAAGATTGGGAAACAGCAGTTCCATTATTTAAAAATTTGCAAAATGAATGGAAAAAAATTGGGCACGTTCCACGAAGCCAAGCAGATAAAGTATGGACGGATTTTCGGGCGGCCTGCAACACATTCTTCGAAAACTTTCGTAAGAAAAATGATGTGGCTTCTGATAATTGGAAAGAAAATTTAAAACAAAAAAATGAAATTTTATCACAATTAAAAACCATTTCAAACGAAGAAGGAAGCATTGAGAAAATTGAAGAATTAAAAAATAACTGGAACAAAGTTGGAAAAGTACCCCGTGAAAATCTAGGTATAAACACAGAATTTAATAAAACCTTGCGCGAAAAATTGAAATTAAACAAAATTAATGAGTTTGATTTAAAAGAAGAAGGCCTTTCAGAATCGCAACTTTCAGATAAAGCCAGAAAAATTAAAAACCAAATTTCTGATATGGAATCTGAAGTGGTTAAAATGGAAAACAACTTGGGTTTCTTTGCAGATTCTTCTAGAAGTAATCCACTTTTAAAGGACACTTACGCCAAAATTGACGAGAAAAAAGCGCAATTAGAAAGTTTGCGCGTGACTTTGCACCAAATCATTAGCGGAGAATAATTTCAGTTTACTATAAAATGCAATGGGCAAGTTTACAAACAAAACCTCAAAAATTTGGCGATTGCAAGTAACTTTTGAAAACAATAAATGAATTTTTATGAAAAAATATTTACTGCTAATTATAGGCTTTATAGGTTTTGGTTTTAATGCTCAAAATGCCAAAGATTATCTCAATATTCCTGGTCCTTTAGAAATTGATGGTACCGAATTTTTATTAGATTGGAGCAAACAGAAATCTGCAACTCTTTATTTACAGCAATATTTACCGCGAGATGAAACAATTAAAACCTTTACACAGCTTATAAATATTTCCTATTTTGACAAAGAAATAGATTTAGACGATGCCGTGCGGCAAAAAGTAGAAAGTTTTCAAAACAGAGAAAAAAGTGATAAATATTCTAACGTTCAAGTTACAGAAAGCCCAGATGGAACGCAATTTATTGTAGATGGAATTTTAACAGAAACCCCTAAAAACGGAAATCCTTACGCAGAATACGGAATTTATAGATTTAAAAAAATGACCAATGGCGCCAAAAAATCCTTTATTATTTTCTCGTACATCAAAAGAAGTTATGGCGATGTGAAATACGCCGCAAAGTCTTTAAGTAAAGAGCGCAACAAATTAATGGGTTTACTTATAGATTTTCAAATACCTGTAATTTCTTTGGCAACAACAGATGAAACAAAAAATTAATCGCACATAATTTTGATATTTTTTCTTAAATATTCAAAATTCTAACTTCAGGGTTTTATTTTTTAAGAATATTTTTGTGAGTGGTGCTGAAAAACATTCTCCTTTTTAAGACTTTAAAAAGCAATTATTCAACCTTTTAAAATCCATAAAAATTTTATGGTAAAAAAACTAAATATGACCGATGAATTCTATATCCAGCGCTGCATCGAATTAGCAAAAAAAGCACTTGGAAAAACATATCCAAATCCTTTGGTTGGTGCAGTAATAGTCCACAATGGTAAAATTATAGGTGAAGGTTTTCACCAAAAAGCCGGCGAAAATCACGCTGAAATAAATGCGATAAATTCTGTAAAAAACAAAGAACTTCTCCCCGATTCTACCATTTATGTATCATTAGAACCTTGCGCGCATTTCGGTAAAACGCCACCTTGCGCGCTAAAATTAAGAGAAATTGATTTTAAAAAAGTCGTAATTGGCGCAATGGACTCTCACGACAAAGTCAACGGAAAAGGCAAAAAAATTTTAGAAGACGCCAAAATTGAAGTCGTTTCCGGAATTTTAGAACAAGAATGTGAAGAATTAAACAAAAGATTTTTCACCTTTCATAGAAAAAAAAGACCATTTATTATTCTAAAATGGGCGCAATCAAACGACGGATTTTTAGATAAAAATTTTCAGCCGACGCAAATTGGTAATCCTTTAAGTAAACAATTTGTGCATCAATTACGTTCCGAAGAACACGCCATTTTGGTCGGGACAAATACGGCTTTAACAGATAATCCAAGTTTGACGACGCGGGAAATAAAAGGTAGAAATCCTATCCGTATTTTGATAGATTTTGATTTAAAAGTACCAACTGATTTTAAAATTTTTAATAATGAAGCAGAAACTTTTGTTTCTAATTTAATTAAAGAAGAAACGAAAAAAAATATTAATTACATAAAAATTGAAAGAGAGAATTTTCTAGAAAATTTAATGAAAAAATTGTTTGATTTGCAGATACAATCGGTCATTATAGAAGGTGGAAGTTTTACTTTGCAACAATTTATCGATGCAAATATTTGGGATGAATGCATCATCATTAAAAATGAAAATTTAAAATTAAGCAACGGAACTCTTGCGCCCAAACTCTCTAAAACACCTTCTAAAACTGAGAAATTACGAGATAACGACGTTTTTTATTTCAATAATTCTGATTTTAAATAAATTCAATTGAATCAATTTTCTTTTAAAACCATTAAAAAACCAATTGGCGATATCCTTTTAAAGGAAAAAGGAAGTAAGTTTATAGGTTTTGCTAATTCGGTTTCAAACGAGAAAGATTTTAAAGATTTTTTAGAAGACATTAAAAAAAACCATCCTAAAGCAACGCACCATTGTTATGCGTTCAGAATCGGAATTGATGGAGAAAATTATAGAGCAAATGATGACGGCGAACCCAATGGCAGTGCTGGTTTACCAATTTTAAACCAAATTTTAGCAAAAGATTTAACCAATACTTGTGTGATAGTTGTTCGCTATTACGGCGGCACAAAACTTGGCGTTTCTGGCCTAGTGAAAGCCTATAAAAATTGTGCGCAAGAAACCTTAGATTTAGCCGAAATTATTACCAAAGATTTGATGATTTTAATTGAAATTAATTTCAAATTTTCACTTCAAAACGTCATATTTTCATTAATAAATAAATACGACGGAAAAATTTTAGATTTCGTATCTGAACAAAATTGCAAGATAAAAGCCGAAATAAAATCTGCTGATTCTGAAACTTTTTTGGCAAAATTAGAAGAAATACACGAAGTCGGTTTTCGCATTATTTCGCAAAACTAAATGCAAAAATGAGTTGCTTTTTTGAGCAATTTAAAATCAATTTCTGCGACCACCATTTAGCATTGATGCGAAATATAAAAATTGTGCAAGTGAGCCAAGCGCTGCAACAACGTAAGTTCTTGCGGCCCATTTTAAGGCATCTTTTGCGCCTTCTTGTTCTTGTTTTGTAACAGTTCCAGACTTTTCTAACCATGCCAAAGCGCGGTTACTTGCATCATATTCAACGGGTAAAGTTATAAATGTAAAAAGTGTGGTGATACCAAAAAGGACAACAGCAACTGCCAAAAGTGTTTTGTTTCCGCTTGATGCCATTACTAAAAAACCTGCAATTAAAATTATATTTAATAATTTGGAACTTACATTCACCAAAGGAACTAAACTTGAGCGTAATTTTAGAGCAGCATAGCCAACTTGATGTTGCACCGCGTGTCCGCATTCATGCGCGGCAACTGCTGCAGCGGCGGCATTTCTTTGCATATAAACCTCTTCTGAAAGGTTAACGGTTTTATCCACCGGGTTGTAATGATCGGTTAGTTGGCCTGGAACCGAAATAACTTGCACATTTCTGATACCGTTATCATACAGCATTTTTTCAGCAATTTCTTTGCCCGACATTCCATTTTGCAAATGAAGTTGAGAATAAAAAGCAAACTTTGCTTTTAATTTATTTTGAACGATCAAACTAACTACGAAAATGACGCCAAAAATTAAATAATACCCTCCCATTTTGTGTTCTTTCGATTTAAAAATTTTACTGCAAGCAAAGGAAAAATTATGCCAAAGTTTTAATATAAAATTTTTACCATTATCTTTGTTTTTTTTAAATAAAAACAAATGTCTGCACTTACTTTAAAAGAAGTTAATACGTCACAAGATTTATTAAAATTTGTGAAATTCCCAATGGATTTATACAAGAATAATTCTTGCTATGTTCCACCATTAATTAATGATGAAATGAAAGTTTGGGATCCTTCAGATAACGGTGCATTTTTGTATTGTGAAGCAAAGCAATTTCTTGCAATTATGGGGAACAAAGTGGTGGGAAGAATTGCCGTTATTTTTAATAAAAAAGAAGCAGAAGAATTGGGGATTTCTAAAATTCGCTTTGGTTGGCTCGATTTTATTGATGATATAACTGTTTCAAAAGCATTGATTGATAAAGCAATAGAATTTGCCAAAGAAAAAAACATCAACAAAATTGAAGGACCGATGGGTTTTACTAATCTTGATAAATCTGGCATGTTAACGATGGGTTTTGATAAATTAGCAACGATGATAGGTTTGTATAATTTTCCATATTACGCAGAGCATTTAGAGAAATTAGGTTTAAAAAAAGAAAAAGAATGGGTAGAATTCGAAATGCGTTTCCCGGAAAATTTACCAGATAAAGTAGAGAAATTTAGCCGCTTGATTAAAGAAAAATACAAATTAAACGTTATTCAATTTAAAAGCAAAGAGGACATAAAACCATACATCGACCCGATGTTTAAACTTTTAGACCAAACCTACAATTCACTCTCTACTTACACACCGATTACAAAAGAACAAATTCAAACTTATAAAGAAAAATATTTCCCTTTTATAGATAAAAATTATATTATTTGCGTGGAAGATGAAAATCATGAATTGGTCGCTTTTGCCGTGACAATGCCTTCTTATAGCAAAGCATTGCAAAAAGCAAATGGCAAAATGTGGCCTTTTGGCTGGTATTATTTTTGGCAAGCCACAAGAAAAAACGATAGTGCTAATTTTTACCTAATCGGCATACAGCCAGAATACCAAAGACGTGGCGTAACTGCCATTATTTTTAAAGAAATTTATGAAAGATTTACTAAAATGGGAATTGTTTACGCGGAAACTAACCCAGAATTGGAAGAAAATAAAAGCGTTCAGGTGTTATGGCAAGACTATAATCCCGTGAATCATAAACGAAGAAGAACTTATTCTAAAGAAATTTAAATGAAAAAACAACTTATCATCTATGGCATTTTAATAGTAATCTATGTTTTATACAATTTCTTTTTTAAAATAGCAGATGAAAAAATAAATACAGCTATTAATATACTTTTCGGAAGTTTAATTTTCGGATACATCGCTTACATCGCTTCTACCCTTTTAAAAAAAATGAAATAAAAGTTATTATTTTTAACCATTCTAAATTATTTTTAAAATAAATTTAATCTCGAAAATTATCTCTGTATTATTTCATCTTCTCTACATTATTCGTTAAATTTGCAAATTAACATACTACTTCAAGATGAGTACACCCGAAAGTTATATCCCCATTTTATTTCAAGCAGCCGTTGCAATTGGCTTCGTTCTAATTTCATTACTAGGCGCGCATTTTTTGGGACCAAAACTGCAAGGCACAGAAAAAAATAAAAATTTTGAGTGCGGAATAGAGAATGAAGGTAATGCAAGAACCCCATTTTCTGTAAAATATTTTCTTACTGCTATTCTTTTTGTGCTTTTCGATATTGAGATTGTGTTTTTTTATCCTTACGCAGTCAACTTTAGAGAATTCGGCCTCGATGGTTTTGTAGCCGTTCTTGCTTTTGTAGGTGTTTTCTTTTTAGGATTTTTTTATGTATTAAAGAGAGGTGCTTTAGATTGGGATAAATAATTTAAAAAAAAGAAAAATGTCAGATAAACCGATTATAAAAACAGATGCAGCAGCGCCACCCGGATTTTCCGGCGAAGGCTTCTTTGCAACAAATTTAAGCAGCCTAGTTGGTATGGCTCGGGCCAATTCACTTTGGCCACTGCCTTTCGCCACTTCTTGCTGTGGAATAGAATTTATGGCGATGATGATGCCTACTTATGATTTAGCGCGTTTTGGTGGAGAAAGAATGTCGTTTTCACCAAGACAATCAGACGTTCTTTTAGTATGTGGTACAATTTCTAAAAAATTAGGACCAATTTTAAAAGAAGTTTATACCCAAATGGCAGAACCAAAATGGGTAATTGCCGTGGGCGCTTGTGCAAGTTCAGGTGGTATTTTCGATACTTATTCTGTGCTTCAAGGTATTGATAAAGTTATTCCAGTAGATGTTTACGTGCCAGGTTGCCCGCCAAGACCAGAGCAAATTCTTGAAGGATTTATGCAAGTTCAAGCATTAGCAGAAAGTGAAAGTTCCCGAAGAAGAGATTCTGAAGAATATAAACATTTATTAGAATCTTACGATATAAATTAATGGATATGACAAATGAATTTGTGTTGGAGGCCATCACGCGAGAATTTCCAGAATCAGTATTATTACACTCCGTACCTTATGGGTTTTTAACGCTTGAAGTAAAAAAACAAGACTTAAAAAAAATTGTTCACTATCTAAAAGATTCATCATTAGCTATCAATTTTTTGACAGATATTTGTGGTATTCATTACCCCGAATTTCCAGAAAAAGAACTCGGCGTTATTTACCATTTGCATAATATGCAGACTAATTTCAGAATCAGACTTAAAGTTTTTATGTCCCGTGAAAAAAATGAAGTTGATACTCTAACGCCACTTTATGCCGCTGCCAATTGGATGGAACGTGAAGCGTATGATTTTTATGGCATTAAATTTAAAGATCATCCAGATCTTAGAATCATTTTAAACGATCCAGAGATGGGCTATCATCCAATGTTAAAAGAATATAAATTGGAAGATGGAACTAGAACCGATAAAGACGATAAAATGTTCGGAAGATAAATATAAATGATAAAAGATAAAAGATAATTGATGTTTAAAATCAATTACCATTTATCAATAATCAATTATCAAAAAAATATGAAAGACAACGAATTATCTAATATACTCAGCCAATACGAATCTAAAGAGCAGATTGACGGACAGTTATACACGCTCAATTTAGGTCCGACGCACCCTGCAACGCACGGAATTTTTCAAAATATCCTCACAATGGATGGCGAAAGAATTTTGCATTCAGAGCAAACCGTGGGTTACATTCATCGTGCTTTTGAGAAAATTTCTGAACGTAGAAATTTTGCACAAATTACTACACTTACTGATAGAATGAACTACTGTTCTTCCCCGATAAATAATATTGGATGGCACATGACGGTTGAAAAATTAATCGGTTGCGAAGTGCCAAAACGTGTAGATTACATGAGAATCATCATGATGGAATTGGCAAGAATTGCAGATCACTTGGTTTGTAACGGTGTTATTGGTGTTGATACAGGTGCTTTAACTGGATTTACTTACGTTTTTCAAGATAGAGAAAGAATTTACGAAATGTATGAACAAATTTGTGGCGCAAGAATGACCACAAATATGGGCAGAGTTGGTGGTTTTGAAAGAGATTTCACACCAAAATTTCACGAGTTAATTAAAGATTTTATAAAGAATTTTCCAAAAAGATTTCAAGAATTTTGTACACTTTTAGAAAGAAACAGAATTTTTATGGATCGCACAATTGGTGCAGGTGCAATTTCTGCTGAGCGCGCCTTGAACTATGGTTTTACTGGACCAAATCTCCGTGCCACAGGAGTTGATTATGATGTGAGAGTTGCACAACCCTATTCTTCTTATGGTGATTTTGATTTTATAATCCCAATCGGAACCGCAGGAGATACTTATGATCGCTTTATGGTTCGCCAACAAGAAGTGTGGGAAAGTTTTAAATTAATTAAAAACGCCTACGAAAATTTACCAGAAGGAGATTTCCACGCAGAAGTTCCAGATTTTTATTTACCTGAAAAAGCAGATGTTTACACCAAAATGGAAGCGTTAATCTATCACTTTAAAATAGTGATGGGCGAAACCGAAATCCCAAAAGGTGAAGTGTATAATTGTGTAGAAGGTGGAAATGGTGAATTAGGTTTTTACTTAGTAAGCGATGGCGGAAGAAGTCCTTATAGATTGCATTTCAGAAGACCTTGTTTTATTTATTATCAGGCTTATCCAGAAATGATACAAGGTGCGATGATTTCTGATGCGGTAGTAACATTAAGTTCAATGAATGTAATTGCCGGAGAATTAGACGCGTAAGAAATTATAAATGATGAATTTTAAATTTTAGATGATGAAAAATAAAAAATTAAGTTCTCTTAAAGGAATAATATTGATGATTTCATTTTCAATTTTTTCTGTTTACAGAAGTTTAAACTCTGGAAATAATTGGAAAACAATCGCAGGGTTTTCAGCATTATTTATTTTTACTTCAATGTATATTGTTTTGTATAAAAGAATTAAAAAACAAGAAATAAATTAAATATTATAAATTAAGTTTTGGAAATTTAAAATCTAAAATTTAAAATTTAAAATTATAAATAAGTGAGTGAAATAACTTTTAAACCTGAAACTTTAGAAAAAGTTCAGACTATTATAAAAAGATATCCAGAAGGAAAAAGCAAATCTGCTTTAATTCCTGTTTTGCATTTAGCGCAGAAAGAATTTGGAGGATGGTTAAGCGTACCAGTGATGGATTATGTGGCGGAAGTTTTAAACCTTTTGCCAATTGAAGTTTATGAAGTGGCTACATTTTACAGCATGTTTAATATGAAACCGGTCGGTAAATTTGTTTTAGAAGTTTGCAGAACAGGACCTTGTATGTTAAATGGAAGTGAGAAAATCTTGGATCACATCAGAACTACATTAAACATCAAAGACGGAGAAACGACCGAAGATGGTTTATTTACATTAAAACCAGCCGAATGTTTAGGTGCTTGTGGTTATGCACCTATGATGCAATTAGGCAAATTTTATCATGAACATTTAACAATAGAAAAAGTTGATGAAATTCTCCAGCTTTGTAGAGAAGGACAATTAGCTTTAGATTAATAAAATAAAAAATGAGTAAAAAACTTTTACTTAAAGACGCACATATAGAAGGCATTCGCTACTTTGAAACCTACCGAAAACACGGCGGTTATGAAGCAGTTGAAAAAGCTTTTAAAATGACGCCCGAAGAAATTACCGAAGAAGTAAAAACCTCTGGTCTTAGAGGTCGTGGTGGCGCAGGATTTCCGACAGGTTTAAAATGGAGTTTTCTTGCAAAACCAGAAGGCGTACCAAGACATTTGGTAGTAAATGCGGATGAATCCGAACCCGGAACTTTCAAAGACCGTTATTTAATGGAGTTTTTACCGCATCTTTTAATAGAAGGAATGATAATTTCTTCCTTTGCATTAGGTGCAAATGCATCATATATCTATATCCGCGGAGAATATTCTTGGATTCCAGACATTTTAGAAAAAGCCATAGAAGAGGCTAAAAAAGCAGGATTTTTAGGTAAAAATATTTTAAATTCTGGCTTCGATCTAGAAATTTATGTTCATCGTGGCGCAGGTGCTTACATCTGCGGAGAAGAAACTGCTTTATTAGAATCTCTTGAAGGCAAACGCGGAAACCCAAGATTAAAACCACCATTCCCAGCAGTGAAAGGCGCTTGGGAAAGACCAACTGTCGTGAATAATGTAGAAACAATCGCAGCAGTTGTTCCAATTATTAATATTACTGGAGCAGAATATGCTAAAATTGGAGTTGGCCGTTCCACGGGAACAAAATTAATTTCAGCGTGTGGAAACATCAATAAACCAGGTGTTTATGAAATCGACATGACCATTTCTGTTCACGATTTCATCTACTCTGATGAATATTGTGGTGGAATCCCGAATGGTAAAAAACTAAAAGCCTGTATTCCAGGAGGAAGTTCAGTTCCAATTGTTCCTGCAAATTTATTATTAAAAACCATTAACGGAGAAGATAGAATAATGAATTATGAATCGCTTGCTGATGGCGGTTTCGCAACAGGAACGATGATGGGTTCTGGTGGATTTATTGTTTTAGATGAAGACCAATCAGTTGTAGAACACACCATGACTTTAGCAAGATTTTACAACCACGAAAGTTGTGGCCAATGTACACCTTGTAGAGAAGGAACAGGCTGGATGTATAGAATTTTGAAAAAAATTCACTCAGGAAACGGCGAAATGAAAGACATTGATTTGCTTTGGGATATCCAGAGAAAAATTGAGGGAAACACCATTTGTCCGCTTGGAGATGCTGCTGCATGGCCAGTTGCTGCGGCAATTAGACATTTTAGAGATGAGTTTGAATGGTATATTGATAATCCTGAATCTCAAACAAGAAATTACGGTTTGGCAAATTATGCAAATCCAATCCCAACGCCTGAACTTCAAAATATTAAATAAAAGTGAAAAATAAGATATTAATTTCTGCAATCTTTTTGTTATTTGGATTTAATTTTTCGTCCGCGCAGCAATCAGATTCTAATTCTGAAGTTGTTTCCGGAACATCCAATAATCTAGATGTTAATACAAATCCAAGTCCTTTTAGAAAAGGAAGCATGTTCGTTTTTTATGGTTGGAATAGAGCTGCTTTTACAAAATCTGATATTCATTTTAAAGGAAATGGCTATGATTTTCAATTAAATAATGTAGTAGCGCATGACAGACAAACCTCATTTGGAATCGTTTATTTTGACCCAAGATGGTTCACTGTGACGCAATATAATTTTAGAGTAGGTTATTTTTTAAAAGACAATCTTGCTTTAGTTTTGGGAATAGACCACATGAAATATGTAATGGATCAAAACCAAACCGTTGATTTTAAAGGAAATATTTCTGATCCCAAATATGCGGCTTATGTGCAAAATGGACAAGTCGATTTATCTGATGCCAATTTTCTTACTTTTGAACACACAGACGGTTTAAATTATGAAAATTTAGGCTTAGAAAAATATAAAAGTTTAATAAATAAAGAAAAAATAGATTTAGTTTGGTCTTATGGCGGCGGATTAGGCGTGATGTTTCCAAAAAGTAATGTAAAACTATTTGGCAATGAAAGAAGTGATCGTTTTCACGTTGCGGGAATGGGCGCAGATTTAAGAAGCAGTCTCAATTTTATTTATCATAAACATTGGATGTTGAGATTAGAAGCAAAAGCAGGATATATCAATATGTGGGATATTAAAACTACATTAAATAATAAACCAGATTTCGCCAAACAACATTTTGTTTTCGGACAATTGCTTGGTGGAATTGGATATACATTTCAGACTAAGAAAAAATTATAAATCATATTGCCAATTGGCAAAACAAAAAATATGAGCGAAGAAATTAAAAAATTTAAAGTAACTATTGATGGGCAAACTACAGAAGTTGCGCCAGGAACTACTATTTTAAATGCGGCACGCCAAATCGGTGGTCGCTCTGTTCCACCAGCAATGTGTTATTATTCATCTTTGGAAACCAGCGGCGGAAGATGCAGAACTTGTTTGGTAGAAGTAAGCAAAGGTTCTGATGCAGATACCCGACCAATGCCAAAATTAGTTGCAAGCTGCAGAACCACAGTGATGGACGGAATGGAAGTTAAAAATTTGACTTCACCGAAAACACAAGAAGCAAGACACGCCGTTACCGAATTTTTGTTAATTAATCATCCTTTAGATTGCCCAATCTGCGACCAAGCAGGAGAATGTCATTTGCAGGATTTGGCTTATGAAAATGGTGAAGAACAAACAAGAACAGAATTTGAGCGTAGAACTTTCGAGCCAGAAGACATTGGTCCTTATATCAAATTAAATATGAACCGTTGCATTTTATGTGCAAGATGCGTTTTGGCAGCCAATCAATTAACAGAAGAAAGAGAACATGGAATTCTTTTCCGCGGCGATCATGCAGAAATTTCTACTTATTTAAACAAAGCTTTAGATAATGATTTTATCGGAAATGTAATTGACGTTTGCCCTGTTGGCGCATTAACGGATAGAACTTCACGATTTATGAGTCGCGTTTGGTTTACAAAACCAATGGATGCACATTGCAATTGTGATAAATGTTCTGGCAAAGCCGTAGTTTGGCTAAAAGGCGACGAAGTGATACGAGTAACAGCCAGAAAAGACCAATATGATGAAGTTGCAAAAGAAGATTATATTTGCAATACTTGTAGATTTGAGAGAAAAAATGCAAAAGATTGGGTGATTGAAGGACCAAGACATATTGACAGACATTCGGTGATTTCCTTAAATCATTATCAAAAACCAATCGATACACTTCGATTGCTTGATAATCCGGATGCGAAAGAAATTAGTAAAAAAGATGAAATCTAAGTTATGGGAATACTAACTTTTAAATTAATATTGGTTTTTTGCCTTTTTTTATTGGCGCTCACTGTAGCCGCCTACTCCACATGGGCAGAAAGAAAAGTGGCCGCCGTTATGCAAGACAGAATGGGACCAAGTCGCGCAGGCCCATTTGGTTTACTGCAGCCAATTGCAGATGGTGGGAAATTTTTCTTTAAAGAAGATTTTACACCTGCAAATGCTGAAAAATTTCTTTTTATAATCGGGCCATCTTTAGTGATGTTTATTTCATTAATCACAGGCGCTGTAATTCCTTGGGGAAAATCTTTAAGTTTTGGCGGACAAAGTTATGCGCTACAAGTAGCAAATATCGATGTTGGTGTTTTATATTTAATTGGTATGGTTTCCATCGGTGTTTATGGCATCATGATTGGCGGCTGGGCTTCAAATAATAAATATTCCCTAATTGGTGCGATTCGCGCTTCTTCCCAAATGATTTCTTATGAACTTGCGATGGGATTATGCTTACTCGCTATTATAATGATGACGGGAAGTTTAGATTTAAAAGTCATCACAGAAAACCAATCTTCTGGAAAACTTTGGGGTGTTATTCCTTGGGTTTCTGGTATGAATTGGAATGTTTTTTACCAACCCGTCGCTTTCATCATATTTTTTATTGCAGCATTAGCAGAATGCAACAGACACCCATTTGATTTAGCGGAATGTGAATCTGAATTAGTAAATGGCTATCACACAGAATATTCTTCAATGAAACTGGGGCTTTACATGTTCGGCGAATATGTGAATATGTTTATTTCTAATGCATTGATGGTGGTTTTATTTTTGGGCGGATACAATTTCCCAGGCATACATTGGGCTACAGAACATTGGAGCGAAAACACAGTTGGGATATTATCAATTTTAGCATTTTTAACTAAAACCTTCATCGGAATTTTGATATTTATGTGGGTAAGATGGACTTTGCCACGTTTTAGATACGACCAATTAATGCACCTTGGCTGGAAAAAATTTATCCCTATTGCATTAATAAATTTAGTTTTAACTGGCGGAATAATTTTAGTATTTGAACATTTTTTTAAATAAATCTAAAAGATGAAAATTAAATACTTCTATTTTTCAATATTTTTAGCACTTTTTTCTTGTAATAAAATTAAAGAAACAGCAAAAAGTACTATAAATAAAAGCGGAGAGATAGTAAGTAAAAGTGGGGCAGAATTTGCCGATGGATTAAAAAAAGGAGTTGATGAAACCTTTAAAAATGAATTAATACTTTCAGACCAACTTAAAAAAGAAAATATAGAAGTCGGAAAATTAGATTATGAGAATGATGATGTAAATGGTAATAAAGTTAAAATTTATTTAATTTTTAAAAAGCCAATAAATAAGAAAATAACTGTCAAACTGTTAGATTCTGAAAAGAAAGAATATGCAAGAATTGATGATACTTTAATTGCAAATGAAAATCAGTCCAAAAACATTGAATGGAATTTTGGGAAAACATTTATCCAGTCAAGAGGTTTTATAAAAATTGAATAAAAAATTAATTTTAATATTGGTAAATTTTTACACTATTAAATTGTTAGATTAAATAAAATGAAATTAACAAACAGATCAAAAGTCGTCTCCAATAAAAAGATGACCGTTGGTGAAAAATTATATCTTCCTGCTATTTTGAAGGGAATGGGCATCACCATGAAGCATGCTGTAAATACAGTTGTAAATGGCTCACAAACCATCAAATATCCTGAAGAAGTGAAACCACGCGCAAAAGTTTGGCGTGGTATGCATGTTTTAAAAATAGATGATGAAGGCAGAGAACGTTGCACCGCTTGCGGTTTATGCGCAGTTGCTTGCCCTGCAGAAGCCATCACCATGACGGCTGCAGAAAGAAAAAAAGAAGACCAAAATCTGTACAGAGAAGAAAAATATGCGGAAATCTATGAAATAGATATGTTGCGTTGTATTTTCTGTGGCATGTGTGAAGAAGCTTGCCCGAAATCAGCGATTTATTTAACAGATAGATTAGTTGATGTAGAAACCAACCGTGGATCTTTTGTTTATGGTAAAGATAAATTAGTTGAAACACTAGAAAACAGAATTGATGTTTCTGGAAGACAATCTGAAGAACAAAAAAAATTAGTTTAAGAAAATGGAGCAAATTCTTTTTTTTATAGTGGCTTTTGTTGCATGTATTAGTGCAATTTATTTCGTTTTTGCGAAAAATCCGCTTTACAGTATTTTATCATTAATTGTTACTTTTTTCTCTATCGCAGGACTTTATATTTTGCTTAATGCACAGTTTTTAGGCATTGTACAAATCATAGTTTACGCCGGAGCGATTATGGTTTTATTCCTATATATTTTGATGATGTTGAATTTAAACCAAGCCGATGAAAGCAAAAAGCCAAGTTATGGCAAATATATCGCGGTTTTTTCGGCCTGCATTTTATTTATCGGGATGCTTGGTGCTTACAAAGGAATGGCGATGAACTCGGTTGCATCTAGCAGCATAAATCAATCTGCAGGTTTAACAAAAGATTTAGGAAGATTATTGTTTAATGAATATGTTTTACCCTTCGAACTGGCTTCAATACTTATTTTAGCAGGAATTGTGGGAGCGGTTTTAATTGGTAAAAAAGATATATAATTATGGGAGAAACCAATACTTTTATACAAAGTGTACCTTTAGAATATTTTATTATTCTCAGTACGTTTTTGTTTTGTTTAGGCGTTTTAGGCGTTTTAGTTCGTAGAAATGCAATCGTGATTTTAGGTTGTGTAGAATTGATGTTAAATTCTGTAAACCTTTTATTGGCGGCATTTTCAAGTTACAAAGGCGACGGAAACGGCCAGATTTTAGTATTTTTCATAATGGTAGTTGCCGCCGCAGAAGTTGCTGTTGGTTTAGCAATTATCGCAATGATGTACAGAAATTCAAAATCAGTGGACATTAGTATTTTTAATAAATTAAGAGGTTAAAAAAGAATGGAAAATTTAGTTTACGCAATCATACTTTTACCTCTCGCAGGTTTCTTATTTAATGGTTTTATCGGTAAAAAACTACCAAAATTAGTCGTTGGTACTTTAGCAACTTTAGTGGTTTTCGCATCTTTTTGTATCGCCGTTAAAATATTTCTTGGCTTTGATGAAAATTCCTCGCCAGTTGTAATTAAAGCATTTGAATGGTTTCAAGTGAATGGAATGCAGATTAACTTCGCCTTCCAAATAGACCAACTTTCTTTGATGATGATTATGATTATCACGGGAATTGGTTCTTTAATTCACCTCTACTCCATCGGTTATATGAGCCACGACAAAGGCTTTTCAAGATTTTTTGCTTATTTAAATTTATTTATTTTTTCCATGCTACTTTTGGTAATGGGAAGTAATTATTTAATATTATTTATCGGTTGGGAAGGCGTTGGTGTTTGTTCTTATCTATTAATCGGATTTTGGTATAAAAATGAAGATTTTGGAAAAGCTGCTCGCAAAGCATTCATTATGAACAGAATTGGTGATTTGGCTTTGGTAGTCGGTATTTTTGTAATTGCACAACAAATGAATGCGATAGATTACATGACAGTTTCTCAAAACGCAGGAAAATTTGAATTAAATTCTCCAGTAATCGTTTTCATCACATTAAGTTTATTTATCGGCGCAATCGGAAAATCGGCACAAATCCCACTATTTACTTGGTTACCAGATGCGATGGCTGGTCCAACTCCAGTTTCCGCCTTGATTCACGCGGCAACAATGGTTACAGCAGGCGTTTATCTAGTTGTAAGAAGCAACTTTCTTTTCTCACTTGCGCCATCCACTTTAGATATTATTTTATTTATTGGTCTCGCCACATCTTTAGTTGCAGCATTCATAGGTTTGAGGCAAAATGATATTAAAAAAGTTTTAGCCTATTCCACAGTTTCCCAACTTGGTTTCATGTTTATTGCTCTCGGAGCGGGCGCTTATACAACAGCAATGTTTCATTTAATGACGCATGCTTTCTTTAAAGCACTATTATTCTTAGGAGCAGGTTCGGTAATTCACGCCATGAGTGACGAACAAGATATGCGCAAAATGGGTGGTTTAAGAAAGAAAATTCCATTAACTTATATTACATTTTTAATAGGAACTTTGGCTATTTCTGGGATTCCTTTCTTTTCTGGAATGATTTCTAAAGATGAAATTTTAGCAGCCACTTGGGTAAAAAGTCCAGTAATTTGGTTTTTAACTTTATTCAGTGCCGCTTTAACGGGCGTTTATATGTTCCGTTTATTATTCTTAACCTTTTTCGGAGAATTTAGAGGAACTGAAGAACAAAAAAAACACATACACGAAAGCCCTGCTACAATGACGATTCCACTTATTGTTTTAGCAGTTTTGGCACTTTTCGGTGGTTTTATAAATCTACCACATTTTGTGGGTCACGAATATTCATTAAAACTCGACCATTGGTTGCATCACATTTATTTATTTGATGTTCAGCAAGCAGAAATACCTTTATGGAAAGAACTTTCTCTAATGGCGGTTACCGTTTTGGTTGTACTTGTTATTTTATTTGTACTTTACAAAATGTACGTTAAAAACGGCAAAGCAGCCCTTCCGGAAAACGAGTACACAGGCTGGGAAAGACTTTCCACCAAAAAATTATTTATTGATGAAATTTATCATGCAACAGTCGTAAAACCAATTGAAGGTTTGGGCCGCGCGGGAAAAATGTTCGACAAAGAAATTTTAACACCTTTTACGGATTTCGTTGGTATTGGTGCAGAAGATACAGGAAAATCAATGAAACGTTTTCAAAATGGAAATGTGGAAAACTATGTGCTAATTATGTCTTTAGCGATAGGAATAATTTTAATTGTTAACTTTATATTACAATAAATGTCTGGAGTTTTATTAGCATTATTGCTATTACCTTTAATAGGATCAATTTTTACTTTTTTATGGAAGAACAACAAGTTTAGCAACGATGTTGCACTTGGTTTTTCCCTAGCACAAATGTTTTTGGGCTTTTATGCCTTAGCTTATTTCAATTTCGGACCAACCGTAGATGGCCCTTTGCAATATGAAATAAACATTCCTTTTTCTCATTTTTTAAGAAGTAGCCTTCATTTTGGCATCGATGGTTTGAGTATGGTAATGCTCATTTTAACTAACATTTTAGTTCCATTAATCATATTATCTTCCTTTAATGAAAAACGTTGCTACAGCAATAAATTTTATGGCTTAATTTTATTAATGCAGTTTGGCCTAATCGGCGTTTTTACTTCATTAGACGGTTTGGTTTTCTATGGTTTTTGGGAAATTACTTTAATCCCAATTTGGTTCATTTGCGGACTTTGGGGGCAAGACGATCAAAAATTAAAATTCACAACCAAGTTTTTTGTCTTCACTTTCGTGGGATCATTATTCATGTTGGCTGGTTTAATCTTCGTTTACAATCATTCCGCATCGTTTGCATTGATGGATTTATACCACGCCAATCTCAATTCAACTGAAGAAGTCTTTGTATTTTGGTTTATCTTCGTTGCTTTCGCCGTTAAATTTCCAATTTTCCCATTCCACAATTGGCAAGCAGATACTTACACTTTTGCACCAACACAAGGCTCAATGCTTCTATCTGGTATTATGGCAAAAATGGCTGTTTTCGGATTATTAAGATATTTATTACCAATCACACCACACGCAATTGCCGGCACTTCTGGCGGGATTGTTTTAATGTTGTGCGTTTTCACTGTCGTTTTTGGCGGATTAGTTGCTTTAATTCAGAACGATTCTAAAAGAATTATTGCCTACTCTTCCCTTTCACATATTGGTTTAATAGCGGCAGGTATTTTCGCTTCTGCATTATTAACTTTAAATGGAAGTTTCAGTATAGAAGGCGGACAAGGTGCAATTATTCAAGCATTTGCGCATGGGATAAATGTTGTGGGATTATTTTATTGCGCTGATATTTTATTTAAAAAATTCAAAACTAGGGATATCCGCAAAATGGGCGGTTTGGCAAGTGTAGCACCGAAATTTGCGGTACTTTTTATGATTATTTTATTTGGTTCATTAGGTGTTCCGCTTACGAATGGTTTCATCGGAGAATTTATTTTAATTAAATCAATTTACGATTACAGTATAATTTTAGGCGTTATTTCTGGTTTAACAATGATTTTGGCCGCTGGATATTTATTGCGATTTTATGGAAAAGCCATGTTTGGGAAAGGCGATGAAAGCGTTTTGTCTTCAGTAAAAGATATTTCTGGGATAGAATTTTCGGTTTTGGCAAGTTTAGCAGTTTTTGTAATTGTAATGGGGATATTTCCACAAAGTTTATTAGAAGTCGTAAATAACTCGTTGAAATTGATTTACAGTTCCTTGGTTTAGTAATAAATAAAAATTAAAAAAATTCAGATCAAACTATTAATATTAAGTCTGAAAAAAAATATGTTTTTCTGAAATTTATATTAAGAAAATTCTTAAAATTTACTAAATGAAACGCCTTTGCGTTAAAAATATAAACTAGAAATTACAGAAAATCATTAAATAAAAATTTTCAAAAATAGAATATGAGCGTTATAATTATAATTTTCCTTACCGCAGTGGTAGCACTTTTTTCAGGCGTTTTCGAGCAAGGAAAGTGGGCAAGATATATTGGGATTGCTGGTTTATTGGTAGCATTTTACGTCAGTTTTTTACCAGAACATCAGTTTTTCGCCCAATACAAATCCATGTTTGATTTCAGCCAAACTGCTGCACTTTTCACAAAAATTTCAATTGTAGTTACTCTATTATTGTTTTTCTTGGGCGGTTTCGCGTTTAGCAATCACCGAAGCCATCAATCAGAACTTTATACTTTAATGCTTTTTTCCTTAATCGGCGGTATCATTTTATTTTCTTATCAAAATTTGGTAACATTATTTTTAGGTATCGAAATTTTATCCA
This sequence comes from Halpernia humi, assembly GCF_900108025.1. Taxonomy (GTDB): domain Bacteria; phylum Bacteroidota; class Bacteroidia; order Flavobacteriales; family Weeksellaceae; genus Halpernia; species Halpernia humi. The sequence continues at coordinate 40,231 of NZ_FNUS01000001.1, read as the reverse complement.
TTCCTCTTTATGTGATGGCAGGCGCAAGAAAAACAGATTTACGCGCCACAGAAGCCTCCATGAAATATTTTTTAATGGGCGCATTTGCAACGGGCTTTCTGTTATTTGGTGTAGCGCTAATTTATGGCAGCGCAGCAAGTTTTGATCTTTATACCATTCAAGCATTTGGCGTTGCAAATTCAACAAACTTAATGTTTGTAATGGGTTGCGTTTTAATGTTGACCGCGTTGGCTTTTAAAGTTTCACTTGCACCATTCCACATGTGGAGTCCAGATGTTTACCAAGGTTCGCCCTCACTCATCACAACTTTTATGATGACAGTTGTGAAAATTTCTGGTTTTGTTGCACTTTTCCGTTTAATGACCATCGCATTCTACGGTGTTTTCTCCGAATGGATTAATATTTTAGGCGTTCTAGTGATCATCACATTATTATTGGCAAACTTTATGGGATTGGCGCAAAGTAATGCAAAACGAATGCTCGCTTACTCTTCCGTTTCTCACGCGGGTTATATTGCATTAATATTTTTTGGAATTAATAATCTTTCTACTTACAATTTAGCATTTTATCTTTTCGCTTATTCTTTAGCGTCAGTTGGCGTGATGATGTGTTTAATTTATGTGGAAAAAATTAAAAGAGAATGTTCATTTAAAGCCTTTAACGGATTGGCGAAAACAGAACCCATTTTAGCCGTAACTGCTTCTATTTCATTACTTTCAATGGCAGGAATTCCACTTACTGCAGGTTTCGTGGGGAAATTTAGTTTATTTGCACAAGCGATGGACGCGCTTCCGATATTAGTTGTAATCGCCGTGATTGGTTCAGCCATTTCAATTGCATATTATTTAAGATTGATTATCGCTATGTTTTTCTATGAAGAAAGCAGTTTCAACACCACAGAAAAAGTAAGTTTAACTTACAATATTGTAGCGGTTTTCATCATCGCAGCAATCATTACTTTGGGTGTATATCCAGATTTATTTGCTTATCAGTTTGGGTTGTAAAACTTTTCATTAAACAAATAAAAAAAGCATGACAATAAAAGTTATGCTTTTTTTATTTGCATTAAATTTAGATCTAAATCCGATTTCTCCCGCTGCCGCACGATTGCATCGTGTGGTCATAAAAATAAAAAAACTTTTTAATTTGTAAATTAATTTTATCTTTAACAAAGAATTGCATTTTATGAGCAGAAACTACAAATTTCTAAAGTAATAACCACACGAAAGGATTCGTGCGTCAGCGGCGAAATACCAATTCTCTTTCAAGAAGGGACAATTTGTATTTAAAAGTTCTTAATCAAATCAGATAGCAATGAAATTATTTATATTCTTTTTATTATCAATCATATTATATTGTAATAACCAGTCGACTAAAGTTGCGCCTGAATTTGAAAAACCCAAAAAATATTTCCATGAAGATAGCATAAAGTGTAAGCAAGAGACGAAAAATATGATAATTGGAAATTGGGAAAAAATAGACGATGTCAATCTCAAAATTAAAATATCTACTGATTCTATAACTTATTTGTATGGTAAGGATGAAACAAAAGATGTGTTTAAAATAAAAATTATAAATGAATCAAAAAACTGTAATGAATTGTTACCAAACTATCCACCAAGTTGGCTACGGATTGTAGAATATACAAAAGACAACTTATCATCCGACTCAACTATATTGCACATTATAGATCTAAATAATAGCAAGATGGAATTAGCAACAGAAAATAATGATATTATTTTAAAAAAGACTAAATAATTCCCCCACTGCCGCACGATTGAATCGTGTGGTCATAAAAATAAAAAAACTATTTAATTTGCAAATTAATTTTATCTTTAACAAAGAATTGCATTTTATGAGCAGAAACTACAAATTTCTAAAGTAATAACCACACGAAAGGATTCGTGCGGCAGCGGCGCAAAACCGCAATATCGGGTATTTTACTAGCTCATGCCATTAAATAAAAAATAAAATGAGCGGTTGGTATAACTTTTTGTACAATAACTTACCTAAAAATGAACTGAATAATTATACAGAAATATTTTACTTAGGTTCTTGCAATACATTAGAAATTGAAAAAATAAATACTGCGATTTCTAACAAAAATATCTACGAACTTTTATCAAATTGTAAAGTAGATTGCAAAAAAGATAGTTTAGATTTTTTTTGGTTGAAAAATAAAACAAGTTCTAAAATTAGTATTATTTTTGATCCAGTTGAGTTATTTGAAAATTCAATTTTATATAAAACAATCTTTGATTTTGAAAACTGCAATTTTACAAAATTGCCAAATTTTGAAAAAATTAAATAAACTCCGATGCAATCCGTCACCTAATACCGAAAGATTTCAAACGCATCAAAAATGACAAGCACTTCCCAAAAATTCAAAAAATTATTGCCGCTTTTCATCGTTCAGTTTTTCACGTGGCTCGGTCTTTTTTCTATGTGGATTTATTCCGTTCCCGTTGTTTCAAAATATATTTTTAAATTAGGAAACAGCGAATCAAATTTTGAAAACGCCACTTTTTGGGTTGGGATTTATTTTGCGCTTTACAGTATTTTAGGGACAACTTTGGCTTTTTTAATTCAAAAATGGATCAAAAAATTTAATGCTTATTTGGTTCATAGTTTATTTCTGTTGCTCGGAAGTTTTGGTTTAATTTCCATTTATTTCATCAATTCTGCGTACGGATTGTTGCTTTCGTTTGCATTAATTGGCGTTGCTTGGAGCAGCATTTCTACAGTTCCGTATTTGATGGTAGAAAAAATTTCTGAAGACCAAGAAGATGCCGAAAAATACTACGCTATTTTTAATTTTTCAACAGTCATTCCGCAAGTTGTGGCCGCATTTCTCTTGGCTTACCTCACCAAAAACTATTTTGCTGGCGAAACCAACAAAACCATTTTTTTAGGCGGAATTTTTACGTTGATTTCTGCCGCAATTTCCTATTTTCTTTTTCTTAAAAAGAGATAATTCTTAAAAACCTGAGTTCGAATAATAATTTTTTGAAAAACATCAATAGGAACGGGCTTTAGCCCGTTTTGTAAGGTTTTAAATAAGAATTGGCTTTAGCCAAAACCTAATATACGTTTTGGCTAAAGCCAAATGAAGTGTTACATCTTTCATCGGGCTAAAGCCCGACGCAATTGATGTTTTTACGTTATTAATAATCAATACTTTGAAAATTGAATAATAATCAAACTCAGGTTAAAAGTAATTAACTCTAAAAACTTCTAAACCAAAATAAATTTTTCACTTTTTTAATCATTTGATTAATTATTTTGTTTAAATCAAAAATATAATTCTATCTTTGCAGTAGAATTTACATTAAATGACAACAAACGAACTTTCTACGGAAGATAAAATTTTATTAGCCGCATCTAAAGTTTTCACCGAAAAAGGATTCTCAGGAACCAGAACCCGAGATATTGCAGAAGAAGCGGGAATCAACTTGGCGCTACTCAACTACTATTTCCGCACCAAAGAAAAATTGTTCGAGCAAGTGATGAAAGTAAAAGTATTGCTCCTTTTCGGGCAAATAATCCCAATAATTACAAATGAAAAAACGACTTTAGAAGAAAAAATAGATCTGGCAAGCGAAAAATATTTCGAAATTTTATCTAAAAACCCAAACTTACCTCTTTTTGTTTTAAGTGAAATTCAGAAAAAAAACTCCGACTTAAAATCCATTATTCCCTTTAATAAAGTTCTGAAAACGGCTTTTATGCTAAAGCAAATTCAAGAAAGAAAACCCGAGATTAATCCACTTCACATTTTAATTAATTTTTTTAGTATGACAGCATTCCCATTTTTAGCAAAACCAATATTGCAGAATTTTGATTTAATGAATGACAGTGAATTTCAAAAATTTGTAGCAGAAAGAAAGACCTTCGTTCCCATTTGGATGAAGTTGATATTGAATAATTAATCATTTGAAATCAAAAACCTGATGTCTCTCCGTCTAATATCTCGCTCATGAAACATTTAAAATACCTACTTCTCTTCCTTTTTGCCACGATTAATGCACAAACTTTAACTTTGGAAGAATGTTACAATTTAGCAAAACAAAATTATCCACTCATAAAAAGACAGGATTTAATTGCTAAAACCAAAGAATATAATTTGCAAAATGCCGCAAAAGGTTGGTTGCCACAAATACAAATTGTGGGGCAAGCGACTTATCAAAACGATGTGACGCAATTGCCTATAAAAATCCCGAATGTAAATTTAGATCCTGTAAGCAAAGACCAATACAAGGTTTATGCTGATATTCAGCAAAATATTTACGACGGCGGAATGATTGCCAACAAAAAGAAAATAGCAAACATCAATTCTGAAATAGAATTGCAAAAAACCGAAGTTGAAACCGATCAATTAAAATTAAGAATCAACCAAATTTATTTCGGAATTCTACAAACCGATGAGCAACTTTTACAAACTGAACTCACCAAAACAGACCTTTTAAACGGTTTGAAAAAAGCAGAAGCGCAATTGCAAAACGGCGTAATCTTTAAAAGCAATGTAGATGTTTTGAAAGCGCAAATCGTAAATATAGAACAGAAACAAGTGGAACTAAAATCCATGAAAAAAAGTTTTCTGCAAATGCTTTCTCTCTTTATTAAAAAAGATTTAGATGAAAATACAATTCTTCAAAAACCAGAAAAAATCCTCATTAAAGATGAAAATAAAAGAGCAGAACTTCAGCTTTTTGATTTACAAAAACAATCATTAGATCTGCAAAAAGCAACTATCAATTCGAAAAATTTACCAAAATTAGGTGCATTTTTTCAAGGTGGTTACGGAAAACCTGGCTTCAATATGTTGAAAAATGAATTCAATATTTTTTATATCGGCGGTTTACGTTTAAATATTCCGATTTCGGGCTTTTATACCAAGAAAAATGATTTGGCTTTACTCAAAACTCAACAAGAAGAAATAGACGTACAAAAAGAAAATTTTCTCTTTAATCAACAGTTTCAAACCATTCAAAACAATGATGAACTCGATAAAATTCAGCAACTCATTAGCAAAGATGATGAACTTGTAGCATTGCGAGAAAGTATTAAAAATGCCTCCTTCGCACAACTCGAAAATGGCGTAATCACAACCAATGATTATCTCCGAGAAGTGAATGAATTAGACCGTGCAAAAAACCAAAAAATAACCCACGAAATACAATATCTTTTAACACAATATAACCTGAAAACGGAACTTAATCAATAGTTGATGGTTGATAGTTGATAATTGATAATTGATAATTGATAATTGATAATTTAAAAAATAAAAAAATTCCCATGAAAAAATATATCTTTCTGATAAGCATTTTCGCCTTATTTTCCTGCAATAATTCAGATGAAAATTACGATGCTTCTGGGACTTTCGAAGCCGATGAAATATTGGTGACCGCAAAAGCAAACGGAACCATTTTAAAATTAAATTTGGAAGAAGGACAACAACTTTCTGCCCATGAAAAAGTAGGAGAAATAGATCCTAAAAATGTGGAATTGCAAAAAGAACAAGCCATTGCAAGTTTAGATGCAATCGAACAAAAAACGAATTCTGCGCTTCCACAAATTCAGGTTTTAAAAAGCCAGATTTCTGCACAATCTGCAAATATTTCTATTTTAGAAGAGCAACTGCAAAATGCAATTCGAGAACGAAACAGAACCGCAAATTTAGTTGCAAAAGATGCCGCTACAAAAAAACAACTCGACGATGCAAACGGACAAATAAAAGTGATTCAAAAGCAAATTTCCGCAGCGAAAAGTCAGCTAAACATTTTAAAACAACAGATTTCTACCACCACCGAAAACGTTTCGATTCAAAACAGAGCCATTTTAAGTGAAAAAAAAACAAACCAGAAAAAAGTAGAACAGATTGATGAACAACTAACAAACAACACCATTGAAAGTCCAATTTCGGGAATGGTTTTAAGCAAATATTTGTATCAAGGAGAATTTGCACTCATTGGAAAACCGATTTTCAAAATGGCAAATTTGGACGAGATGACTTTAAAAATATTTGTTACGGGAGATCAATTACCGACCATAAAAACCGGTCAAAAAGTAAAAGTTTTAATTGATAACGGAGCAGGAAAAACCAAAGAACTCGACGGAAATATTTACTGGATCAGTTCCAAAGCCGAGTTTACGCCGAAAACCATTCAAACTAAAAATGAAAGAGCCAATTTGGTTTATGCCGTGAAAGTTCACGTAAAAAACGATGGCTACTTGAAAATCGGAATGTACGGCGATGTGAAATTTTAGTAAAAATCTTAAAAAAAAACGTTCAACCATCAACTTTCAACTTTCAATTATCCCCTAAAAAAATGAGATCAATCATCATCAATAACTTAACAAAAACCTACGGCAAGAAAAGCGATAAAGTTCTTGCGGTAGATAACGTGAGTTTTGAAGTGAACCACGGTGAAATTTTTGGATTAATTGGTCCAGATGGAGCCGGAAAAACATCCATATTTAGAATGTTGACCACGGTTTTGTTGCCAGATTCTGGTTCTGCTTCCATAGAAAATTTGGATATGGTGAAAGATTACAAAGAAATTCGTAAGATTTTAGGTTATATGCCTGGAAGATTTTCTTTGTATCAAGATCTAACAATCGAAGAAAATTTAGAATTTTTTGCCAGCGTTTTTAATACGACAATTGCAGAAAATTACGATTTAATCAAAGATATTTACATTCAAATAGAACCTTTTAAAGATCGAAGAGCAGGGAAATTATCGGGCGGAATGAAACAAAAACTCGCGTTATGTTGCGCATTAATTCACAAACCAAAAGTACTTTTTCTGGATGAACCTACAACAGGCGTAGATCCTGTTTCGCGAAAAGAATTTTGGGAAATGCTGAAAAGATTGCAAAAACAAGGCATTACAATGGTTGTCGCAACGCCTTATATGGACGAAGCCGCTTTGTGCGACCGAATTGCATTAATGCAAAACGGAAAAATTCTTTCTATTGATACGCCAGAAAATATAAGTCAATCTTATCCAGATTTACTTTTTGAAGTGAAAGCAGGAAGAACTTCAACCGTTTTGCAAGCATTAGAACATTTCCCAGAAAAGAAAAATGTGTATGCTTATGGCGAATTTGTGCATTTAACAATTGAAAAAAATAACGAAATCAATCCTGAAAAAATCAAAGAATATTTAAAAAATAAAGGTTTCGAAAATATCGAAGTCAATCCTATAAAAGCGAGCATCGAAGATAGTTTTATCCGTTTATTATCAAATTAAAATGAAAATCGAAAATCAAAATATCGCCATCAAAGCAGAAAATATTACCAAAGTTTTTGGAGATTTCACTGCGGTAGATCACATCAGTTTTGAAGTGAAAAAAGGAGAAATTTTCGGTTTCCTTGGTGCAAATGGAGCCGGAAAAACCACGGCGATGCGAATGTTTAGTGGACTTTCTATTCCATCTTCAGGAACTGCAACTGTCGGCGGATTTGATGTTTACACCGAAACGGAAAAAATTAAAAAAAATATCGGATATATGTCTCAAAAGTTTTCTTTATACGGCAATCTAAGTGTAAAAGAAAACCTAGATTTCTTCGGTGGAATCTACGGAATTCCCCGAAAAACTCTTAAAACAAAAGGTGAAGAACTTATCCAAAAATTAGGATTAGAAAAAGAGAAAAATAAATTGGTTTCGGAACTGCCTTTGGGTTGGAAACAAAAACTCGCCTTTTCTGTCGCCATTTTTCACGAACCACAAATTGTTTTTTTAGATGAACCAACCGGCGGTGTTGATCCTGTAACGCGCCGACAATTTTGGGATATGATTTACGAAGCGTCAGATCGTGGAATTACGATTTTTGTAACAACGCATTACATGGACGAAGCCGAATATTGCGACCGAATTTCCATCATGGTCGATGGAAAAATTGCAGCTTTGGATTCACCAGCAAATTTGAAAAAACAATTTGATGCAAAAAATATGGACGATGTTTTTTATGAGTTGGCGAGAGGCGCGAAGAGATTGGAATAGTTGACAGTTGAGAGTGGAAAGTTGATAGCGAAAACAAACAGGATAAAATTTAAAATTATGGAAAATAATACTGTTGCAGAAAAATCGATTGTGTTTTCGATAAGGTTGATAAAAATTTATAAAATATTGACGACTGAAAGGAAAGAATTTATTCTTTCAAAACAATTATTACGAAGCGGAACAGCGATTGGAGCTTTAATTAGAGAAGCGGAACATGCACAATCTAAAGCAGATTTTCTCAATAAAATGAACATCGCTTTAAAAGAAGCAAACGAAACCGATTATTGGTTACTGCTTCTCCACAAAGGCGAATATCTTACTGAAAAAGAATATCAATCTATTACATCAGATTGCACAGAAATTTTAAAAATGCTCATAAAAATTGTAAAAACAACCAAAGAAAATCTCGGAAGAAAATAACTGTCAATTATCAATTGTCACTTATCCACTAAAAAAATGAAGCAACTTCTAACTTTTGTAAAAAAAGAATTTTTACACGTTTTGCGCGATAAAAGGACTTTGATGGTACTTTTCGGAATGCCGATTGTGCAAATTCTGCTTTTTGGCTTTGCTTTGAGCACCGAAGTAAAAGATACAAAATTGGCGATTTTAGACCAAGATAAAACCCAAACTTCGATGGAATTAATTTCAAAAATTGACGCCAATCAATATTTTGATATCGACAAAAATTTAAAATCCATAAACGAAGCAGAAGACGCTTTCAAAGGTGGAAAAATAAAAATGATTTTGGTAATTCCTGCCCAATTTTCGCAAGATATGAACAGCGGAAAAAAAACGCAATTGCAACTCATCTGCGATGGAACCGACATTAATCTCGCCAATCAAATCTATAATTTTATATCGAATATTATTCTAGATTTTTACGGACAACAAACCCTGCATGCAAATTCTGGCGTTCAGCCAGAAATCCGAATGCTTTATAATCCGCAATTAAAAGGCGCGCCAAATTTCGTTCCCGGCGTGATGGCCTTTATTTTACTTATCATTTGTGTTTTGATGACAGCCATTGCAATCGTTCGCGAAAAAGAAACCGGAACCATGGAAATTCTTCTCGTTTCGCCTATGAAACCGTACATTATTATTTTGGCGAAAGCAATTCCTTACTTTATTTTGTCGATTTTAATTCTCATTTCCATCCTCATTTTGAGCGTAAGCGTGCTCGATTTACCCATCCAAGGAAGTTTATTTTTGCTCTTCGGCATCAGTATTATTTTTATTATCACCAATCTTTTGATTGGAATTGTAATTTCCATTGTAACCGATTCTCAACAAACCGCGATGCTCATTTCCCTTATCGGAACGATGCTTCCAACCTTGATGTTAAGCGGTTTTATGTTCCCCGTAGAAAATATGCCAATTCCGCTGCAAGTCGTCGGCAACATCATTCCTGCAAAATGGTACTACGAAATTGTAAAAAATATAATGATCAAAGGAACCGGTCTAGAAGTCGTCTGGAAACACCTTCTCGTCCTTTTGGGAATGATGACGGTTTTATTCATCATCGCCGTGAAAAAATTTAAAATACGTTTAGAATGAAAATAGTTAACGGTTGATGGTTGACGGTTGACGGTTGACAGTTGACAGTTGACGGTTGACGGTTGAAAGTTGACTGTTGGTGGTAATCAATATTTAGTTAATAATTTTAAAATAATTCATATTTTATACTTAATAATTTAAACTTTATACATAATACTTCTTACATAATACTTCTTATATAATCCTTCTTACATAATATCTACTTAAAAAACAAAATGTTTAGAACATTATTCATATTAATAAAAAAAGAATTCCTGCAAATATTCAGGAACAAATCCATTTTAGCCATCATTTTCGTGATGCCTGTAATGCAATTGGTAATTCTTCCTTTGGCGGCAAATTATGAAATAAAAGACATAAAAATTGCCATCGTAGATCACGATAAATCCACAGAATCCCGAGAACTCATCCGAACAATCACCGCTTCAGGATATTTCAAAATCGTGGGTTATGGAGAAAGTTATCCAAAATCTTACGAGCAAATAGAAAAAGACAAAGTAGATTTAATCATTGAAATTCCCAATAATTTCGAGAAAGATTTAGTTCGGGAAAACAAAGAAAAAGTTTTACTCGCCATCAATGCCATCAATGGAACAAAAGCCGGACTTTCTGCAAGTTATCTCGCCCAAATTTTACAAAATTACAATCAGCAAATTCAGGTGAAAATGAATCCTGAAATAGAAACGGCGAAGAAAAATTCTGGCGTAGAAATCGTGCCCAATTTTTGGTTTAATGAAAATTATAACTACAGACTTTCCCTTGTTCCCGGTATATTGGTTTTTTTGGTAACCTTGATTAGCACATATTTAACGGCTTTAAACATCGTTCAGGAAAAAGAAATCGGCACCATTGAACAAATAAATGTATCACCGATTAAAAAGCGTGATTTTATTATGGGGAAACTCATTCCGTTTTGGATTTTGTCTATGGTCGCTTTTAGCATCGGTCTTTTGGTTACAATTTTTGTTTACAAAATACAAATGCAAGGTAGTTTTCTACTTTTGTATGCCTTTCTTTCTGTTTATTTAATTGCGATTTTAGGATTGGGACTTTTGGCCTCAGTTTATAGCGAAACGCAGCAGCAAGCGATGTTTATGGTTTTTTTCTTTATGATGATTTTCATTTTGATGAGCGGGCTTTTCACGCCGATAGAAAGTATGGCTGAGTGGGCGCGGTATATTGCAAAAGCAAATCCCGTCACTTACGGTGTAGAAGGAATTCGATTAATTATGCTAAAAAACAGCGGTTTTATGGATTTATTGCCCCATTTTGCCTACATCACAGGTTTGGGAATTGTGGGAATTTCTTGGGCAATGTTGCGCTATAAAAAAACGAGTTAGTGAGAACAGGCCTTGAGGTGTGTTATTAAATAACCACAAAGACAAAAAAGTGCGCTTTAAAGTTTATTTCTAAAAACTAAAAAACATAGAAATGAAAAAAAATCTTTGTAAATCTTTGAAATTTATGAAAAAATTTTATTCTCCTTTCTTAGCTTCTTCCCATAATTCATCCATTTCGTCTAAACTTAAATTTTGAAGTTTTAAGTTTTTTTCTAAAGCCAAATTCTCCATTAATTGAAATCGTTTCAGAAATTTATTATTGGTTTTTTCTAATGCAGAATCAGGATTTAAGCCGTTCATTCGGGCGTAATTTATTAATGAAAAAAAGACGTCGCCTAATTCTTGTTCTTTTTTTTCTAATTCAGTTTCTGCGTGAAATTCTTCTAACTCCTCTTCCACTTTTTTCCAAGCATCTTCCGGATTATGAAATTCAAAGCCAATTCCTTTTACTTTATCTTGCATTCTAAAGGCTTTTATCAAAGAAGGTAAACTTTTTGGAACGCCGCCCAAAACCGATTTATTGCCTTCTTTTAATTTTAATTTTTCCCAGTTTTGCTTTACTTCTTCTTCATTTTTCACCTCAACATCACCATAAATATGTGGATGACGAAAAATTAATTTTTCATTTAAAGATTTTACCACTTCACCGATATCAAACGCATTTTCTTCACTTCCAATTTTTGAATAAAAAACCAAATGCAGTAAAACATCGCCAATTTCCTTTTTTATTTCCTGTAAATCATTTGCAATAATGGCATCAGATAATTCATAAGTTTCCTCCAAAGTTAATGGCCGCAAAGTTTCTAAAGTTTGCACTTTATCCCACGGACATTTTGCGCGCAAATCTTCCATAATATCTAAAAGTTGATTAAAATACTCGAGTTGTTCTTTTCTGGAAGTCATTACTTTTAGGTTTTAGTTTTAATAAAAAAACGGCAAAGATTATAAACTTTGCCGAATTAAAAATATTTAAAAAAAATTTATTGTTTTGCTTGCGTTACTTTTACAGAATCAAAATAATCTCCTTGTTCCACTCTTACAACCAAAATTCTCTCAACATTTGCAGTATTTTGATTCATAGAAATAATGATTTTTTTTCCATCTTCTTTACGTTCAACTGTAAAATCGGAGTGCGAAAACAAGAAGTTTTTAGAAAATCGATCAATGTTCTGCAAATCTATTATTTTTCCATTTAAAGAAATGCTGTCTAACCACCAATTTGTTGATTGAGTTGAAATTATAATAGAATTTGAACCAGAACTTAAAGTTGCTGTTTTATCAGAAAGTTTAATATTATCTTCCCATTTTCCGATGGCTGGTTCGGTTCTGTCGCAAGAAATTACAAAACAGCCAAGAAATAAAAATGATAAATAAAAAATTATTTTTTTCATCTGTAGATATTTATTGTTTTTTTTTAGGTCATATGCAATCGCTCAATGTTAATAGGTGTTTGCGCTTGCAAATCATGGCGATTTCATAATATATTCATAAAAAACAATTTTTATTCAAAATACAGAGCAATTTTTCATCCTAAAAATTACCCCATTTTTCTATGCGTACTTTTCGCTGTAGATTTTGCGGAAGAAGTAGATTTTACTTTTGGTGTCACCGTTTTTTCTTTCTTTGGTGCAGTTTTCTTGGCTTCTTTTTTTTCTATTGATGGTTTTTCAACTTCGGTTTCTTCGTTGCTTTCTTCTTTCACAAAACTTTCTGGCGTGATGTATCCTGCTTTTTCTAGTAAATTATACCATTGTGCTAGTTTTTTAATATCAGAAACATAAACGCGGTCTTTGTCATAATCTGGTAAAACTTCTGCCATAAAAGTGCGAAGTTCTGCATCGGTAGATTTATGAGAAATGGTTGCTTTATAATTCTCTTTTTTGGCCACATTTTCTAAAACTTCAAATAAAGGCACTTCTTTATCGAAAGTAAACATTGCAATATTATCTAAAAGACTTACTTGGGAAGAATTGGAAATACTCGCTTTTTTCTTGGTTGTAATATCTTCTATTATAAATCCATTTTTTAATTGGGATACCAATTTAAAAAGTCCTGGTTTGCCAGAAATTGAGATTATTTTTTCTAATTGCATAATATTTTTTTGATTAAATTTTGGTCTATATTTTTTTAAAATAATTAAAATTTCCTACTTCGGAAACCTCATTTTATAATTTACATTCACTTCACCGTGAGAAATCTTCGTTAGTTTGCCTTTTACCATTTTTTTCTTTAAAGAACTCAAATGATCGGTAAAAAGTATGCCTTCAATATGGTCATATTCATGCTGAATAACGCGAGCGCGCATATCCGAAAAAGTATCGGTGTGTTTATTGAAATTTTCATCGTAATACTCAATCGTAATGGTTTCGTGCCTTGCTACATCTTCGCGAACTTCTGGTATGGAAAGGCAACCTTCATTAAATTTCCAAACTTCGCCTGTTTCTTCCAGAATAGTCGCATTGATGAAAACCTTTTTAAAATTTTTCAATTCTGTGGCAATATCCGCATAATCTTCATCTTCAGCCAAAGGCGATAAATCGACCACAAAAAGTCGTAAATCTAAACCGACTTGTGGCGCAGCTAAGCCAATGCCATTCGCTTCATCCATAGTTTCAAACATATTTGAAACCAAGTCTTTCAAGCCTGGATAATCTTGCGAAATATCTTTTCCCTTTTTTCTTAAAACCGGGTCTCCAAATGCCCGAATTGGTAATATCATGTTTATTTCTGTTCTAAAAAGTTTTGCAAAATTATGGTTGCACTTACTTTGTCTATTAAACCTTTTTCTTCCCTTTTCTTTTTGGTTTTCCCACTTTGGCTAATGAAAAAACTTGCCATTTTTGAGGTAAATCTTTCATCTAAACGAAAAACTTTTATTTCTGGAAATTCTACTTTAAATTTTTCTATAAATTTTAAAATATCAGTTTCCACTTCGTTCAAATTGCCTTTTAAATCTAAAGGTTGCCCAATCACCAATTCATCAACTTTATTATTTTTAATATAATTTTTTAAAAAATTTAAAAGTTCAATCGTCGGAATTGTTGGCAAACCACTCGCAATTATTTTTAAATCATCGGTTTCCGCAAGACCACATCTTACCTTTCCATAATCAATTGCAAGCGTTTTTCCCATCAGATTGCAAATTTACTAAATTTTAGCAAAACCATGAATTTTAATGTTTTACTTTGAATATAAAATTCAAATAATTATTTAAATTTAGATTGCTAATAAATAGACCTGTATGATAAATTTCATACACTTTTTTATATTTTTTTTTGCCACATTTGTATATAATTTCAAATTAAACTAAATTATCAAAAATATTCAAAAACAAAATAAATAATCCAATAGATGAAAACCCTAATATTAATTCGCCACGCTAAAAGTGATTGGCCAGAAAATACTGAAGATTTAGATAGACCTTTGGCGCAATCTGGAATTAATGAGGCAGAAAAAATGGCGAAATATTTTCTGGATAAAGAAATTAAAATTGATTATTTTCTGGCAAGTCCGGCAACTAGAACAGTAGAAACCTGCGAAATTTTTTCTAAACACTATGAAAAATCTTTTGAAACTGCAGAAAAATTATACCATCCTTCGGAAAAAAATGTTCTTTCTGTTATTTTTTCTTTAGATGATGAAAATGATTCTGTTGCCCTGTTTTCGCACAATAACGGTATTTCAAATTTTGCAAATTCTTTAACAGATGAAATTATTCACTTCCCCACTTGCGGCGTTGCGATTTATAATATCGATTGCGAACAATGGTCTGAATTTGAAAATGCTAGCAAAAAAATAGTAGCATTTTATAAACCGAATTCGATTTAATTTTATGTAAAGATTTCACGCAATGAGCGCAAAGGTTTTTTCGATTTAATTTTATTTAAAGATTTCACGCAATGAGCGCAAAGGTCAATATTGATTTTAAACAAAGTTTATTAATATATATTTTTAAATTTTCTGTAAAGATAAATTTCAAAAATAATTCTAAAACATTCTAAAATAGTTGCAATTATAAAAAATGGTTTTACAAAATCTTTAGATTCTTTAAAAAAAATTGAAATAAACCAAAAAGAATAAATTGCAAAATAAATTCTAAATGGGAATTGAATAAAATTTAGAATTAAGCCTTTTTTAGTTTTCCAAATTAAAAATATTGCAGATAAAACAAATGAAAATAAAAGAATTAAAAATAAAATATGTAAAAAATCGAAAATAAACATTTCGAGCAAAATAGACATTTTAAAACAAGTTAAAATGTCCAGAAATGCTAAAAAATAAATAATTAATTTCGATTTCATGAGTCAATATTTTAACTTTTTCAAACTTTAAAAAGGCTTAATTTAACCTTAAAAAGCATAAATCTTTTGTGCCTTTTGTGGTTTAAACTTTATTTCACTTTCTGCAAATCCAAATCTTGAAAATCAAAACTAAAATCTGTAACGTCTGAAAGTGGTTTTATTTTAGCAGAAGTAGCATTTCCGTTTTCATCAAAATTAAAAATGATAAATTCATCGGCATCGTAACTTTGATTATCTAATTTTACAATAAATGTATTTTCAGAATAAGGTAAAAGCGTTCCCACTAAATGCGGCGAATTTTTTGGAAGAAAACGGTAAATATTTCCCTCTTTTTTAATTTCAACATCACCAAACCATTTGTCTTTATAAGTTCCGACGAATTGAGAATCTTTTGGCTCTAAATCGGTTTTAGCAAAAGCAGCAGATTTTGCAAAAACTTCTTGTTTTCCCTTCTCTATTTTAGCATTATAATTTTGCATTCTATCGCTATAAGTTTTCAGCCAATTTCTGTCTTTCAAACCTAAATAAGAATCTTTTATGGTGTTTGTAATCGTGTTAAATGCCGCGCCACTTTGTTGGTTTGTCAAAACTACAATTCCTAATTTCATATCTGGAATTAAAGTAAATTGCGTTACCGTTCCAATTAATCCGCCTGTGTGTTGCACTTGAAAATGACCTTTTACATCGCTTAAAAACCAACCCATTCCGTAACCATAAAAATGCGTGTCGTAAGGGTTTTTTAAAGCCACAGAAATCGGTCGCTGAATTTCCCAGATTTGCTGAATTTGTTTATCTGAAACTAATTTTTTCCCATCTTTAGTTGTAAAACCATTCATTAAGAAATCTGCCCAAGTCGTCATATCTTTTATGTTGCTCATAATTCCGCCTGCTGCGTTTGCGGTTTCGTTCCAATCGTGAGGCACTTGAACGGCTTTTCCGTTAATTGGCGCGTGTGCATCGATTTTATTTGTTACATTTTTTGCGCGGTTATAACTTCCAAAACTTGATGTCATTCCGACAGGTTTCATAATTTTTTGTTCAATAAAATCTGCCCATTCCATCCCAGAAACTCTGTGAATCACTTCTCCTGCAACAATAAACATGATGTTGTTATACTCCATTCCATCGCGGAAAGAATAAGTTGGTTTTAAATATTTTACTTTATTAATGATGTCTTCAACGGTAAATGGACCGCCTTCTGGGAAAAACATTAAATCTCCTGCTCCTAAACCTAAACCAGCGCGATGCGTCACCAAATCTTTAATCGTTACTTCTTGGCTTGGATAAGCGTCATACATTTTAAATTCTGGGATATATTTCGACACTTTATCGTCCCAATTTAGTTTTCCTTCGTCGGCAAGCATCGCCAAAGCAGTTACTGTGAAACCTTTAGAATTGGACGCAATTCCGACCAAAGTATTTTCATCCATTGGTTTTTTTGTGGTTAAAGAAGCCACGCCAAAACCTTTGGCATAAATGAGTTTTCCATCTTTTATAATCCCAACTGACATTCCCGGAACGTCGAAGGTTTTTAAAGTATTTTGGATTAAATCATCTAATTTCTTTTCATCAACTTGAGAAAAAGCAAAAACTGAAATCAGTAAAAAAAATAATGGATAAAAGCGTTTCATTGTAATTTATTTTAAAAACGTCTCAAAGGTAAGATTTTTAGAGAGAAATTAAATTAGAAGATTTTAGAAATTCATTATTAGAAAATTATTAGTACTGTTTTTTACTATATTTACAAAATAATATAAAGAATGAAAGTTAAAACTCAAGAAGAAACCACTAAAGAAATTGTTGAATATTTCAAGACTTATATTTTTGAAAATCATATTTCAGCATCATTAAACAGAAATTGTAAACTTAAAAACTACAATATAAATCCTATTGTTGTAAAATATTTATCCAAAATTTTAGAAAATGCTTATACACCAATTGGAGTTGCAAAAGCCTTATATTATCCAAGAGTTTTAGGAACTTCAATAAATACTTCGTTTGGAACAAGAATTCAAAATATGTTTGTTGATTTAAAAATTGCCGAAGGTTCGTTAATAAATGGAATGGATATAGAATTTTTAGATAAAATTGACAATCGTAGAAAATGGTGTCAATTAAAATCTGGACCAAACACCATTAATTCTGAAGATGTAAAACCTTTGATAAAAAAATTTACAAATACAATAAATCTGGCAAGAACAAATAAAGCATTTAAAAATATAAATAATACCGATTTTATTGTTGGTGTTCTTTACGGCGAACTAGATGAATTGAGTATGCATTATAAAGTAATCGACAAAAGTCATCCAGTAATTATTGGAAAAGAATTTTGGCATAGAATTACCGGTTTTCCAAATTTTTATGATGGATTGGTAGAGAATCTTCAAATATTAATCGAGAATATTGATACCCAAAATTTAATTAATAAAGGTGTTGAAAAATTAGCCAAAGAAATAGAAAATTCTCAACTTTTTAATTTTAAAGAGCCATAATAAGCATTCAAGAATTTTATAATTGAAAAGCCGACTTCCTTACCTAAATTAACTGGAACTGCGTTACCAATTTGTTTATATTGTTGTGCAACTGAACCTTCAAATTTCCAATCGTCTGGAAAAGTCTGAATTCTAGCATATTCTCTAACCGTAAACGGTCGAGTTTCTTCTGGATGACATCTTTCTGTTTGTTTTTGTGCAGGACTGCAAGTTAAAGTAAGACAAGGTTCGTCCCAACCAATTCTCCTTGCAATTCCAGTTTTTCCGCCACCAAGATGAAAACTTCCACCCATAAATTCTTTTTGAATATTTATAGGTAAATCTCTCCAATAACCTTTTGGCGGCACTAAATCTAAAACATCTATTTTGCTTTTTGGGTATTTTGAACCTTCAGATTTTGGAACATCACAATCGTATAATTCGCCCTTTTTTAAAGCGTCTCTTAAATTATAAATTTTTTTATACGGTTTCGGATATTCATATTCTAACTCAATATCTTTTCTAATTCCAACTAAAATTAAACGCTCTCTTTTCTGAGGAACATTAAAATTAATTGCTTTCAGAACTTGTACAGGAACAACATTATAACCTATTTCATCTAAAATAGAAATCATTCCTTGAAGCGTTTTCCCTTTTTCGTGACTTAATAAACCACGAACATTTTCACCGATACAAATTGGCGGATTTACTTCTTTTACAACTCTTGCAAATTCATAAAACAAAGTTCCTCTTGCGTCAGCCAATCCTAATTTTTTTCCTGCATAACTAAATGCTTGACAAGGAAAACCTCCGGTTACAATATCAATTTTATTTTGATATTTTTTAAAAGTAAAATTTTTAATATCTCCTTCTAAAACATTCCAATTTGGTCTATTTTTTCTTAAAGTATTGCAAGCCCATTTATCAATTTCATTTAAAACCACACATTTTAATCCAGCCTTCTCTAGCCCAATTGCTAAACCACCTGCGCCTGCAAAAAGTTCTAGGACGGTGTAATCATTATCTGGTGCTACATAATTTGAAAAATTTTCTTCAATATTATTTTCCAAAAAATCCGCAAATAGTGTATCCACATCAGATTTTCTATAAACTCTATAGTTACTTACTGGTTCTCTGACTGCAATTAATTTTCCTTCATTATCCCATCTTCGCAAAGTTTCTTTACTTTTACCAATATATTCAGATGTTTCTGAAAGTGTCATATATTCATTCATAACCAAATTGTTTAACCTTACACAATGGTTACAAATTTATAATATTTTAATTGATTTAACAAAGCATTCTTTTCCTAAATCTAAAAAATCTTAACTTTGCATTAAACAAAAAGAATGAGCAATAATGAAAGTTTTTTATTAGAATGTTATCAGTTAGGAATAATTAAATTTGGGAAATTTACCTTGAAAAGCGGCATAGAAAGTCCATTTTATGTAGATTTAAGACCACTCGCTTCAGACCCGAAAATTCTAAAAAAACTTTCCTCTTTTTTGCTAGAATTAGTTTCAAAAGAAAATTTTGATTTAATCTGCGGCGTTCCTTACGCAGCACTTCCGATGGCAACTGCGATGTCTTTGGAAAGTGATTTGCCATTAATTATCAAAAGAAAAGAAGCCAAAACTTACGGTACAAAAAAATTAATTGAAGGAATTTTCAGTAAAGGGCAAAATTGTCTTTTGGTGGAAGATGTAATTACCAGCGGAAAATCTTTATTAGAAACAATTCCCGAGATTGAAAATGAAGGAATTTCTGTTTCTGACATTGTCGTGGTTTTAGATAGAGAGCAAGGCGGAAAAGAACTTTTAGAAGCAAAAGGTTTTAAAGTTCATTCCCTTTTTAACATTACTGAAGTTTGCGAAATTCTAAGAAAAAATAATTTAATTTCTGAAGAAGAAATTTCCAGAATTAATGATTTTCTAAAGGGAAATCAGGTGAAATTTGCAGAAGAAAAACGTTTGACTTATGAGCAAAAATTAGAAAATGCCAACCATCATTTTTCTAAAAAAATCCTTGAAATTGCCATTGAAAAAAAATCAAATTTAATTGCTTCCGCTGATGTTTTAACGACTAAAGAACTTTTAGATTTCGCTGAAAAAGTAGGACCAAATATTGTCGCACTGAAAACGCACATCGATATTTTGACGGATTTTGATTTTGACGAAACCGTCTTGCCTTTAAAAGATTTAGCGACAAAATATAACTTTCTTTTAATGGAAGACCGGAAATTTGCAGACATCGGAAATACGCAAGAATTGCAATTTTCTAATGGAATTTATAAAATTTCTTCTTGGGCAGATTTGGTAACTTCACAAGTGATTGGTGGCGAAACTTCCTTAGATTGCTTTCTGAATGTAGGCGTTATTGCAATTATAGGAATGTCTTCTAAAGGCACTTTAACCAGTTCAGATTATCGTGAAGAGGCTTTAAAAATTGCACAAAACCATCCAAATGTAATTGGTGGCGTTTCTCAAAATAAAATTCCTGATGACCTTTTGCTTTTCACTCCGGGCGTTAATTTAGAAACAAAAGACGATAATAAGGGGCAACAATATAACACGCCGGAACATGTTTTTAAAAATTTACAAACCGATTTTATCATTGTTGGGCGCGGCATTTACAAAGCAAACGATGTGGAAAAAGCAACTCTAGAATACAAAATTGCAGGTTGGAATGCCTACATGAATCTGATATAACTTAAAATAATTTAGCACTCACAATTTACTCCGAAACCTTTTAATAGAAGTCGGTATAAAAATATATTTTGCTGTAATGGTTTTTGGCGAATTCACATCCAATTCATACCACGGCGAAATCTTTTTATTTGTAGGATTGATTAAAATATGAATGTCTTGCGCAGGCATATAACTTTCTGCTAAAAGGTATAATTTTTTACCCAAATTATTTTTTGCAACGCCCACAATGATCACAGAATGCCCCGGACTTCCAGGTTTTATCAGGAAATCACCAGTTTTTATATCTTCGTTTTTAGTAATTAAGTTACTTTCTTTATCTAAAGAAATGGTTCCTGCATAATTGAAAACCAAGTTTAAATAATTTCTAAAATTGCTGTAAGAGCTATCAAATTTTTCACTTTTCACAAATTTCACGCGGTCTTTTATTTCAATGGTTCGGATGCCTTTTTCATAATCCTTCCAAGACAGAAATTGGCCGCTCGTGAAATGGAAACCAATTTGATCAAATTTTTTATTAACAAAAAGATATTCCGCGTAGAGCCGAATCCACGCATCGGCGCACTGTTGCAGATTTCTGTCGCCCACATCAATTTTTAAAACAGCAACATGGTTGAACTGTTTTTCAATAGGTATTTTGCGAAAATCCCGAACTGGAAAATTTTGCGGATATAGGGGGAAATTAATTAAAAAATCGCCAAATGATTGCGGCGATTCTGCAACCCAAGAGAAGCCTTTCGGTGGCTGAAATCTGGTTCTAATGGTTTGTTTTGTGGTATCAATTTTCAACAAACGCGTTGTTTCCTGAACTTGGGCATTCAAATGGGAAACGATTAAAAAAATAAAATAAAATTTTAAAAATCTGCTTTTCAAGGTAAACACGTATTTAATATTAAAGGTAGAAAAATTTCACGAAACTTCTTTTTTTTTACTATAATAGATTTATATTTGAAATTCTATAAATGCAAATGCGAAACACTCTCTTTCTGGCTTTTTTATTTTTTGGTTTCACTTCTCTCTTTTCACAGAAAGATTCTATAGAGGTGAAAGCTACTTTGGGCGCAGATTTACGAACTTTAAAAGTTAATCAGACTATTTTTTATCATAATAATTTGAATGAAAGTATTTCAAAAATTAAACTATTAAACTGGATTGCCGCCTACAAAAATAAGAAAACACCTTTGGCTCACAGAAAATTAGAAGATAGAAAAAGTGACCTATATTTTGCCAAAAAAGACCAATTAGGACGACTTGAAAATTTGACTATTTCGCTCGAAAATGAGTTTCAAAACATCAATAATTTAGAGGAAGAAAATATTTACATCAATTTAAAAAAACCTTTAGAGGCAGGAAAATCTATAAAAATAGTTCTAAATTACCAATTGAAACTCCCGCTAAATTATTTCACGGGATATGGTGCCTCTGCAAATGAAATTATACTAAAATATTTCTTCATTGTTCCCGATACTTTTGAAGATAGCGACCAATTTTCTAGAAATTATCAAGATATAGAAGAGACGGAAAACGCTGATACTTTTTGGGATATAAAACTAGAATATCCACCATTTTATTCGGCGGAAAGCAATTTGCAAAAATTAGATCAAAACCATTTTATCGGGAAATTATCGGTAGATCCAGAAATTCTAATCAGCAGATTTCCTACCTCAAACGAATTTAATTTTAATATTGAAAATTCACCGGTGAAATTATATTTCGCCTATCCTATTTCTGCGCTTGAAAAGGCAAATATGGAGTTCTACCTTCCGCTGCAATTAAAGTTAATTAAAGATAAAATAGGTTTTTTGCCCACAAAAATCTTTATTGATGAAAAATTCAGAAAAAAAGAAAAATTTTTTGGTGATGATGATATTAAATTTTGGAAGTTTAATTACCAATTGTTTTCGGATGCAAAAAAGGTAGATTTAGATTATTTCAGTATTATTTCAAAAAATATATTAAACCAAAGTTTTATTACGGATAAAATAAAAGACCATTGGTTTAAAAATGGTTTAAAGACTTATCTGGAAATTGAATATTTAAAAAAATATTATAAAGACACTAAACTTTTGGGCCAACTTCCAGATCAAGTGACCATATTTGGTTTAAAACCTCTGAAATTATTCTACGCATCAGATTTATCACTTTCAGAGCGTTATGGCTTGGCTTACAATTATATTGCTGGCAAAAATTTAGATCAAAAAATTACAACGCCTTACACAGGTTTGAGTAATTTTAATGATTTGGCGATCAGTAATTTTGAGATGGGAAGCATTTTAAATTTTGTAGCCGAAAAAATGGAAATTGATCAATTTGATGATTTTCTTAAGCAATATTTTAATAAAAATTTGGGTCAAAAAATTGACACTAAAGATTTTTTAGACCAAATGGCTGTGAAATCGCAATACAGTTCTTCGTTTGTACAAAAATTTATCGCCCATAAAAATAGAAATAATTTTAAAATAAAAAGCGTAAAAAAAGTAGAGGATAATTTTCTGGTAAGAATTAAAAAAAACACTGATTTAGCCTTGCCGTTTCTCTTGCAAACGGAAACTAAAAATGGCCAAAAACAAACCTACTTTTATGATACTCCTGCAAAAAAAACAGATATAAAGTATAATATTCCGCAAAAAAGTGCCAATAAAATAGTTTTGAACGATGATTATATTTTCCCGGAAAAAAATTATCGAGACAATTATATTTACACCAAGGGCTTGTTCGCCAATATGAAGAAGATTAGGTTTAAAATTTTTCAGGACATTCCTAACCCAGAATACAATGAAATTTTTGTAAATCCAAAATTGACTTTTAACGCTTACGATAAAGTTTTACTAGGTTTAAATTTTAAAAACAAATCTTTGTTTGATCAGCAATTTGTGTATTCAATTACGCCTTATTACAGCACAGGAACGAATGAAATTGCGGGTTCTGGCGGGGTTTCTTATAATTTCATGCCTCCAGAAAGTTTTTATCAAAATCTTACTTTAGGCGTTTCGGGTGCTTATTTTCATTATAATTTTGATTTGGCTTATCGCAAGATTTCTGCGTTTGCTAACATTAATTTTACAAAAAACCCAAGAAGTACTATCAGCAGAAATTTAGGTTTTTCATATTCATTTTTTGACCGTGATTTAGATCCTAAAAGATTGAACAATAATGATTATACCAATTATGAACTTTATAGTTTAGGCTATAACTATGGCGATAGTAAGTTGATACACGAAAAATTTATTAGTGGAAATATTCAGGCGATGAAAGATTTTCAAAAAATTTCTGCCGAAGCGTTTTACCGTTGGGAATATGCCCAAAATAAAAAAATTAGTTTCAGGCTTTTTGCTGGCTATTTTTTGAAAAATTCTACGAAAAATAATTTTTTTGATTATGGCATTTCAAAAGTTTCGAACTATACTTTTTCTTACGGATTAATCGGCCAAAGTGCGACAGAAGGCCTACTTTCTCAACAATTTATTTTGGCTGATGGCGGTTTTAAATCTTATGTAGGACGGTCTGTAAACCAATGGATTACGAGCGCCAATATAGACGCTCATGTTTGGAAATTATTTAATGTTTATGCTGACGCAGGCGTTTATAAAAACAAATTTCAAAACCCAGATTTTATTTGGGATAGTGGTGTAAAAGTGAAAATTATTCCAGATTTTCTAGAGGTTTATTTTCCAATTCAATCTTCTTTAGGTTTTGAACCTGGCTTCAAAGATTATGGCAGTAGAATACGTTTTACTTTGGTTTTGAGTATCAATGCAATTTCGAACTATTTCAGACGTGGCTGGTATTAGTTTACTTTTATATCATCAATATCTAAATTATATGGAGCTTCTTTACCGATTTTTATAGCAAAAAAATTACTCGAACTATCTCTGCTAATGTCTTTTAAACTTGCACAATTTAAAGTTACTTTTACATATTTTCCATTAGTATTTATCACGCCAGCATAATTGTTATTATCTGCAACTTCAATTGTAGCATCTGCTTTTAAATCACCAATATTAAATTTATAAGAAGAGCCGTCTGTTTTGTAAAGATTGATAGATAAAGATTTGTCTGCTGTTCCTTTTACCATAAACGTAATGTCTTTGATAGTTGCAGGAAGTGTTTCCGTTCCGTTCGCGGTGAAAACATAATCATTTCTATCTGTTGTGGTAGAAATTTTCAGGGCAGCAGAATCTCCCACGCCATTTCCGGCATCTTGTGTGGCGTAAGATTTCAGGCCATAATTGTTTAGACTTTTGGTGAAGTCTGCAAAGTTTTCAAAGTCAGAACCCTTGAAAGCATTTGTTTGTGCAGATGCAAAAGAGAGCGTGCAGATTGTGGTAATTAAAAATAACTTTTTCATCTTAAATTTTTTATCAATATTACTAAATTTTAGCCAAAAAAAAACTGTTTCATAAAAGAAACAGTTTTTTTATCAAAACTTTTATTTTAGTTTTTAATGATTTTTTGTGAAACTGTTTCACCATCTACTTTTCCTGTAACAATGTAAACACCTTTGGTTAAAGAAGAAATATTTAAAGGAGAATTTTCATTTACAGAGGCACTTTTTACAACTTGCCCGTTCATATTTAAAATTTGAATATCAGATTTACCTGCAAATGAAATTGTATTAGAAACATTTGTATTTTTCACTAGGGATTTCTTTGCTTTTGTAAGATCTGCAACTGCTAAATTTCCATCTACGATTTTAATATCATCAATGTCTATATTGAATAATGCATTTTTTCCTGCTTTCACGGCAAAGAAATTTTTCGTAGGATCTTCATTAATATTTGCTAAACCAGTTAAAGGCAAAGTAACTTTCACATAAGCACCACCAGTATTGATTGTACCGATATAATCGTTAGATGCCGATACTGCCAATGTTACTGGAGATGTAGATAAATCTCCTAAGTTAAACACATAATAAGAACCATCTGTCATATAAACATTGAAAGACAAAGATTTGCCACCAGACACACCTTTTACCATTAAGGTAATTTCTTTCTTATTTGTAGGAAGTGGTGCTGTTGCCAAAGCAGTGAAAACATAATCATTTCCAGTTGGCGTTGCGTTAATATTTAGAGAAGCAGAGCCGCCAACTCCTAGCCCCACACCTTGCGTAGCATAAGCTTTTAAACCATAAGAATTTATACTATTAGTAAAATCTGTAAAGTTTTCAAAGTCTGATCCTTTAAAAGCATTGGTTTGTGCACTTGCGATTGCAATCACCGATACGGCTAAAATTGTAAAGATTTTTTTCATTTTAAATAATTTTAATTAAATATTGAGATTGTAAAGCTACAAAAAAACTGCTTCATAAAAATGAAACAGTTCAAAATTAACATTTAATTAATTTTAGTTTTTAATAATTTTTTGTGAAATTTTTCTGCCATCTACAACACCAGTTACGATATAAAATCCTTTTGCAAGACCAGAAACATCCAATAAAGTTCCGTTATCAACTTGTGCAGATTTTACAACTTGCCCGTTTGTATTTACGATTTGCACATTTGCTTTTGCTGCAAAATATAAACTGTTTTTTACGGAAGTATTTTTTACCAAACTTACTTTTGTAGAATTTACATCACCTACTGCTAAAGTGCTATTAGTGTAAGTTACGCTTAGAGTTTGTATACGTAATTGCGTAGTTGCGCCACTTACAGCATTTTTAACTTCTAAAGAAGAACTAGCATTTATACCAGATATTGTATAAGAACTGCCAGTAGCAGCAATAGTTACAGGCGCTCCACCATCTACGCTGTATGTAAGAGATGGTGTGT
This sequence comes from Halpernia humi, assembly GCF_900108025.1. Taxonomy (GTDB): domain Bacteria; phylum Bacteroidota; class Bacteroidia; order Flavobacteriales; family Weeksellaceae; genus Halpernia; species Halpernia humi. The sequence continues at coordinate 14,082 of NZ_FNUS01000001.1, read as the reverse complement.
AAGTAGCAGAAACAGAATTAATAACTAAATCTGTAATTTCTTTACCACTTGTTGGGACTAAAGTAATGCTATTACCATTTCCATCGGCACTATTCGCATAAAACCTAAGCGCAGAACCGGAATTATAGTAGGTTGGTGCAGTACCACTTCCATTTTGAGCTGTAGTAAAAGACACATTAGAATCAATTGTACCAGCAGAAACGGCTTGCGCATTTGTATAGCCTTGCGCAGAAAAGTCAAATGCAACTGTTGTTTGTGCAATTGCTGTTGCTGAAAACATTGCAATTGCGACTAAAGAATAAAGTTTTTTCATAATTAAAAAGTTAATATTTGATAACAAAATTAACAAAAATTAGAGAAAGCAAAATAATTTTAATGTGAATTTTAAGTTAAATAATAATAACTGAAATTTTACTACTTTCACAGCACTTTTAATTTAATATTTGGCAAAAAAAATTCTATTTATTCTATTTTGTTCATTTGGGTTTTCTTTAGGATTTTCCCAAATATTCACATGGAAAAACCCCAATATTAAAAATGATTCTATATCAAAAGACAGCCTTATTTCACAAAAAATTGAGAAAGATTATTTCACAAAAGACACTTTAGATTTTGTTCGCACAAGAAATAAAATCATTGTTGATGAAGCAGTTTTGGTGAAAAATCCCAACAAATCTACTTTTGGAAACATCAGTTCTAACGGATCCATTATTCGCGGTATTACCTTTGGAAACAACCAAGGACAATCTGTGCAATCTTCTTTGAATCTTCAAATTTCCGGACAATTATCTAAAGATGTTTCAGTTTTAGCGAGTATTTCAGATCATAATTTACCCATCCAAGCCGATGGCTATACACAGACTTTAGAGGAGTTTGATAAAATCTATATTCAATTAAATATTAAAAAAAATTCAATTTTGCGAGCCGGGCATGTAGATTTAATTGATGCTAAAACCTACTTCGGGCGCTATCAAAGGAAAAGTTTAGGCTTGCAATTCCAAACAAAACTGGGGAAAGAAAATAAAACTTTTTTCGATTTATCAGCAGGAATCGCTAGAAGTGAATTTTATAGAATTCGCTTTCAAGGGATTGAAGGCAACCAAGGTCCGTACCGATTAACAGGGAAAAATGGCGAACAATTCATTACTATTCTTTCGGGTTCCGAACAAGTTTTTATTGACGGAATTTTAATGAAACGCGGCGAAAACCAAGATTATGTGATTAATTATAACACTGGCGAACTTACTTTTACAAGTTACCGACCGATTTTTAAACAAAATTTTATCACAATTTCATACAATTATACCAACCGAAATTATACCAGATTTCTAGTCACCGGAAGTGTACAGCACGAACGTGAAAAATTAAAATTAGGCTTCAATTGGTTTTTAGAAAACGATAATAAAAATGCACCACTTTCTTTAAATTTAAGCAAAGAAGATGAACAAATTTTAGTAAACGCAGGCAGCAATCCAGATTTAATGTTTGCACCTTCTGGCGTCGTTACAGATTATGATGTAAACAAAATTCTCTATCAATTAATCACCGGTTCCAGTGGAAATTATTACCAATTTTCAACCGATAAAACACAGACGCTTTACCAAGTTTCTTTCACTTATTTTGGCGAAAATTTGGGAGATTATAGTATTAAGCAAACTATTAATAATGGGCGCGTTTTTGAATATGTAGGTCCAAATTTGGGAAGTTATCGCGCTGTGAGAAAATTACCTGCACCCGTAAAATCTCAAGTTTTTTCTGGCAATGCAGAATATAAAATTAAAGAAGGAAAAATTGGTGCCGATTTCTCTTTAAGCAATTATGATGTAAACTTATTTTCTTCAAAAAACAACTCCGAAAATATGGGCTACGCTACACGAATTTTTGGATATAAAACCTTTAGAAAAAACAACTGGAGTGGCACGCCGAGTTTAGAATTTCAGCATATAAATTCTCAATTTCATATTTTAGATAGAATAAATGATGTAGAATTTTCGAGGGATTTCAATTTAGCCCAAGAGTTTAACCAAAAGACACAAAATCGTTTAATTTTTAGTTTTTTAAACCAGTTTGGAGAAAAATCTTTTTTTAATTATAAACTCAATTATTTAGATGAAAAAAACGCGTACAAGGGCGTTAAAAACGATGTAGATTTTGGTCTAAAAACAGGAAAAATTTTAACAAGCGGTTCGGTTTCATACTTGAACACCACGGCGATTGAACAAAACACCAACTTTTCTCGCGGCAAAATTATTTCAGAATATTTAGCGCCGAAAGGAAGTTGGGGAATTGGCGGAAGTTTTGAGCATAATCTTAAAAATTATAATGCAACATCGTTGTTAGATATAAAGAGTTATAGTTGGAAAGAAGTTTTTTTACAGAAAAAAATTGGCGATTCTACTCGAACAAAATTTTTGGCCAAAGTATATTTCAGAAATAATGATTCTGTGCGCGATAATCGCTTGCAAAACACCAATCAGATTTTAGGCTTAATGCTTGAAAGTGAAATTATTAAAACACAAAATACAAGTTTAAGCACCTTGGTTCATTATCGGAAATTTTTCTACAATAATGCATTAAATCAAAATACTCAAAACCAAGATTTTGTAGTTGGAAATTTACTTTATAATCAGAAATTATTTAATAATGGTATGCGTTTACAAGCATTCTACGAACTTGGAAATGGGCAAGAAGCGCAGCGAGAATTTCAATATTTAAAAGTGACCGACGGACAAGGTGTTTATAAATGGACGGATTATAACGGCGATGGAATTCAACAAATTGATGAATTTGAAGTGGCAGAATATTCAGATTTAGCCCAATATATAAGAGTTTATACGAACACGGTGACCTATTTGCCATCAAACAAAAATAAATTGCAATTAGCTTTATTCGTTAATCCCTCAGCAGTTTTAGGGTCTGAAAATCAATTTCTTAAACGTTGGAATTTTAATGTTTCTTTGCTTTCTGAAAATTCTTTTTATAAAAAAGACCAAGTTTTAGTTTTAAATCCATTCGAAAAAAATGCAGAGCAAATTTTAAAAAATCAAAATTTTCTAGGTTCAATGCAATTTAATCCAACCGATAAATCGGGCTGGAATGGAAGCTACAGATTTATAAAAAATGATAATTTAATTAATGCCAATTTTAGCACAGAAGAGCGCAACCAAAGTTCACATTTTCTAAATATCGGCTATTTATTTAATAAAGATTTCCGCATCGATTGGGAAAATAATACCGCAAATATTCAAAATTCTTCAGAAATTTTTACGTCTCGCGATTATAAACTTCAAAATTTTGAAACCAAACCGAAAGCGACGTACAAATTCACCGATGCTTTGCAAACCGAGCTTTACGCATCATTCCGAGAAAAAAGACGACTTGATGGCGCAGAAAATCTGAAAACTTTAGATTTCACCGGAACTTTGCAATGGCAATGGCGAAAATCGTCTTTGCGCGCTAATTTTTCGCTTATAAATAATAACTTTACAGGCAATAGTTTCAGCATAGTGGGCAACCAAATGCTTGATGGTTTAAAACCGGGCAAAAACCAAGTTTGGTCCTTATTTTTGCAACAGCCGATTAATTCTTTCATCAATTTAGATTTAAACTATGAAGGTCGAAATTCCGGCGAAAGAACCATTCATATTGGAAGTGTGCAAGTGAAGGCGAGTTTCTAAGGCGTGAAATTGTTGAGTTGTGAGGTTTAAAAAAAAATAAATAATTAGCTACAAATGAAAAAATATTTTATTCTATTAATCATCTTCAGTTTTGCGAGTTTGAAAGCGCAAGATTTGAAAGCATTTCAGTTTTACAATCAAAATGGCAAGAAAGTAAACACCGAAAAATTAGTAAAAAATCTATCAAAATATGATGTGGTTTTGTTTGGTGAATATCACAACAATTCCATCATACATTGGCTTGAACTAAAAATTGCGGAAGAACTCTACACGCAAAAAGAAGGAAAAATTATTTTAGGTGCAGAAATGTTTGAGCGCGATAATCAAGCGCAACTAAACCAATATCTCAACGGAAAAATTTTAGCAAAAAACCTGAAAGATTCTGTGCGACTTTGGAATAATTATGAAACTGATTACCGGCCGCTTGTAGATTTTGCAAAAGATAAAAATCTAGAATTTATTGCCACTAATATTCCACGAAAATTCGCTTCGATGGTAGCAAAAGAAGGTTTAAATTCTTTAAATTATTTACCAGAAAATGACAAAAATTTATTTGCAAAACTTCCTATTTCTGTAACTTTAGAAACGCCCGGTTACGAAGAAATGAAAACGATGATGGGAGAACATGCGGGCGATAAAGCGATGAATTTTGTAGCCGCACAAGCGACGAAGGATGCGACAATGGCGGAATCTATCACTAATAATTTAAAACCTGGTTACACTTTTCTGCATTTTAATGGCGATTATCACAGCAAAGAATTTGGCGGGATTTACTGGTATTTAAAACAAAAAAATCCCAACTTAAAAATTGCGGTAATTTCTATTTTTGAAAGTGATGACAAATCTTTAAAAACACCACAAAAAGACTACAAACCAACGACTTTCAACTTGGTAATTCCGGAAGATATGACGAAAACGTACTAAGGGTTTTGAAATTGCTAAACTGTTAGATTGGTAATTTGTTACATTAACCTTATTTTTGCACCATGATAAAAATCGGAAATATAGAACTCCCCGACTTTCCTTTGCTTCTCGCACCAATGGAAGATGTTTCAGATCCGCCGTTTCGCCGTTTGTGCAAAATGCACGGCGCAGATTTGATGTATTCTGAATTTATTTCTTCTGAAGGCCTCATTCGCGATGCCATGAAAAGCCGACAAAAACTAGATATTTTCGATTATGAACGCCCAGTTGGAATTCAAATTTTTGGCGGCGATGAAGAAGCAATGGCACTTTCCGCCAAAATTGTAGAAACTGTAGAACCAGATTTGGTGGACATTAATTTCGGATGCCCAGTAAAAAAAGTAGTTTGCAAAGGCGCAGGTGCAGGCGTTTTGAAAGATATAGATTTAATGATTCGCCTTACGAAAGCCGTCGTAAATTCTACACATTTGCCCGTAACTGTGAAAACCCGTCTTGGTTGGGACAACAATTCCATTAATATTATGGAAGTTGCAGAAAGATTGCAAGAAACAGGAATAAAAGCACTTACAATTCACGCCAGAACTCGTGCGCAAATGTATAAAGGTGAAGCCGACTGGAGTTATATTTCTAAAGTAAAAAATAATCCAAATATTGAAATCCCTATTTTTGGAAACGGCGATGTCAACTCACCGGAAAAAGCGCTTGAATATAAACAAAAATACGATTGTGACGGCATAATGATTGGTCGCGGCGCCATTGGTTATCCCTGGATTTTTAATGAAGTAAAACATTTCTTTAAAACTGGAGAAAATTTAGCAAAACCTACAATTGCAGAGCGTTTAGAAGCCGTTCGTCAACACGCAAAATGGAGCGCAGAATGGAAAGGCGAAAAATTAGGCTTAATAGAAATGCGCCAACATTATGGCAATTATTTCCGAGGAATTCCCCATTTTAAAGAATTTAGAGTAAAATTTTTAGAAGTTTTCACTTTAGCGGAAATGGATGAAGTAATTGCGGAAACAGAGCAATTTTATGAAGAGTTTAGTTTTTAGGTTTTAAAAAGACCAATAAATCTAAAACTTGGCACGAATTTTACTTTGATCGCGAATTAATTTTAATATAACATTTTTATGAAAAATTTCATTTTACCTTTAGCATTTTCAATCTCCTTATCTTTAATTTCTTGCGGTTCAAAATCACCAGAATTACAAAAATTAGAAGCAAGACAAGAAGTTTTAAAACAAAATCAAAAGTTAAACGAATTGAAAATTGATTTAGAAAAAGAAAGAATTAATAACGAAAATTTAAAGGCTGAAGCCGAAAAATACAATAAAAAAGCAGAACGAAATGTTTCTGATTTTTCCACAGATAATAAACCTGGAACTATTGCAAGCAGCGCTGCTGATGCCAAAAAGGTTTTGCGCAACGCAGAAAAAGTAAACGAAAAATTATCTAAAAGCAACCAAAAGATGTCTAAAATTCAAAGCAAAATTGATGATATAAAAAGTGATTTAGACGATTTACAGAAAAAAATAAATTTTGTGAATAATACGGATGAAAATAAAAATTAACCCAAACTGTCTTTTAATTTCAGCAATTCTGCTTTCACAAACTCTAAACGATCAATCATAGAAACGGTTTCAGAAATTTTCGCATTGGTAGTGAGTGCTACTCTTGCGCCATCTAAAGTGTAGCCTTTTTCTTTTACCAAATGGTAAATTATTTTTAAGTTATCAATATCAGCCGGCGTAAAATAGCGGTTCCCTTTTTTATTTTTTTTTGGCTTAATAATCGGAAATTCGTTCTCCCAATATCTTATCAATGAGGCATTTACATCAAAGGCTTTTGCAACCTCGCCGATGGAATAGTAAAGTTTATCTGGTAAATTGAGATTCATATTTGTGGATGTCGAGAGAACAAATTTATTGAATAATTTGATAACATTAAAAATAATAATTTAGGTAAAAATTTAATTTAATTCTTATCGATGTAATCTACGCCAAAAAAACCTTCATGCATTTGAAAAACTAAAGTATCTCCAACTTTTAGGTTTTTAAGATTTTCTTTTTGTTTTTGATTTAAATAATTTTCATCACGGATAAAATCGTTATCTCTTTTGATATTATAGGCAGTAAAATTGTAATTATCTTTTATATAAAGTATTTTGTAAACTTCCTTGTGCGGATTCTGCGATTCTAATTTATTTAGAAACAAAATTACTGAAGTTAAAAAAGATTGCATTACGAAGAAAAAAATAAAACAGAATAAAATCAAGCCTAAAAAATAACCTGAAATGATTTCAAAGGATTTTTTCTTAATTAAACTATAAACAATTATTGACATTACAAGAATTAAAGTTGCTATAATTATAATTTTAAGATAATACATTTTCGTAAAGTTCTCGATATCAAAATTTAAATAACTTTTTTCAACTTCAGGTTGAAGATAGAAAGTATTAAATGAAATTAAAATTAAGCCAATAATCCAACCTATATTTTTCCGAAATAATTTCACTATTGCATCTTTCGTAATTTATTTTAAAATTTTAATACGCAATTTCAATCTTCAGTTTTTTATTTTTTAAACGCTCGCCTTCTAATTTCTTTAGCAAAGCAACCATTTTCTTTCGGTTGATTGCCGCGTAAGAAGTAGTGTCTTTTACTTCTATCAAACCAACATCGTCTTTTTCTAAACCGCCTTTTTTAAGTAAAAATCCTACAATATCTACTTTATTCACTTTGTCTTTTTTGCCAGCACTGATGTAAATGGTTTGAAATGGCGTTCTCTCCGGAATTTTATAATTTCCGTCTAAATTTTCGATTTCTGTGTTGCTTTTAATGAATGGGAAATGCTCGTCTTCAGTCATAATTAAATACACAAAACCTTTTGCATTCATCCGCGCCGTTCTTCCGTTTCTGTGGATAAAAGCATCTTCCTGCGGCGGAAGTTGGTAATGCACGATAGATTCTACTTCCGGAATATCTAAACCTCTCGCTGCTAAATCTGTCGTAATCAAAACCCGAGAAGAATCGTTGCGAAATTTCAATAAGGCGCGCTCTCTTTCGTCTTGCTCTAAACCGCCATGAAAGGTTTCTCGGGCAATTCCTTTTTCTCTTAATAGTGCAGAAATACGATCAACTGCATCGCGGTGGTTGCAAAAAATTAAAGTGCGTTTGTTGCCAATTTTACAAACTAATTTGAACAAAGTTTCCAGTTTTTCTTCCGAAATCGTCATTACTTTTCGCAATTTCAAATCTGGTTTTATTTCTTTTGTTTTTAAAAAATTTAAAATTGTTGGTTTCTTCAACCCTGCAAAATCGGGCATTTCTAAAATATTGGTAGCAGAAGTAAGAATTTTCTGTTGTACATTTTCAATTTCATTAATGATAAATGAAACATCTTCGTGAAAACCCAATTCTAAAGCTTTATCGAACTCATCTAAAACTAAAGTTTTTATCGACAAAGGATTAAAATTATTATTTTTTAAATGATAGGCAATTCTTCCCGGTGTTCCGATTAAAAGAGCGGGCGCTTCGGTGAAATTATTGATTTCAATTTTTTTATCGTGACCGCCATAGCAAATTGAAACTTTAAAATCTGTACCCATTTTTTTAAAAACATGTTCTATTTGTAGCGCCAATTCTCTCGCCGGGACAATAATTAACGCTTGAACGCCTTCCACAGAGGCATTTAATTGATTTAAAACTGGGAATAAAAAACCCAAAGTTTTCCCCGAACCTGTTGGCGCGAGTAAAATAATTTCAGATTCTTTTTCTGCGGTTTGCAGCGTGGACTTCTGAATTTGGTTTAAAGAAGGAATTTCTAGGTTTTCTAATGTTTTAGTCATATTCATTCGCTAAAGATAATTGTTTTTGAAAAAATAAATATTTAAAAGGAGAATTTTTTAAATTGAAAATCACAAATTTTGAGTTCAACTATTGTATAAAATGCTAACTACAATTCATTCAACATATTTTTGTAAATTTGGATAGTTTTGAATACCAGAATGAAACAAAGAATTTATATAGATACATCGGTTGTAGGAGCATATTTTGACGACGAATTTTCCGCGGATACTATTCCGTTTTTTGATAGTGTAGAAAATGGAGAATTTATAATAATTGTTTCTGAAATTCTTGAGGCTGAACTTTTGAGAGCACCCGAATTTGTAAAAGAACTTTTAACAAAAATTCCCGAAATGCAAATTGAAAAAATTAAAATTTCACCAGAAGCCATTGAACTCGCTGATAAATATATTGAGGCGAAAGTTGTAGGAAAAACAAGCAGAGCCGACTGTCAACACATTGCTATCGCAACACTTTGCAATGCTGACGTTTTAGTAAGTTGGAATTTTAAACATATTGTAAATCTTGATAGAATTAGGGGTTACAACGGAATCAACTACCAAAACGGACACAAAATGATTGAAATTAGAACGCCAAGAGAAATTAAAAAATATGGAAAAGATGATTAATAATACAGATAAAAAAATTGCTCGGTCAAAAGTTGGGTTTGACGCAATTAAAACAATGCGCGAAATTCGAGATAAAATTAGTATCGAAATTATGAATATGACGTACGAGCAAGAGCGAGCATATTTAGACAAACTTCTTGCAAAGCCTCAAACCAAATCGAAATAATTTCAGATTCTTTTTCTGCGGTTTGCAGCGTAGATTTCTGAATTTGGTTTAAAGAAGGAATTTCTAGGTTTTCTAATGTTTTAGTCATATTCATTCGCTAAAGATAATTGTTTTTGAAAAAATAAATATTTAAAAGGATAATTTTTTAAATATATTTGATGAAATTCGAATGACTTCTAAATTAATTTTATGCGAAAGATTTTTCAGTTAGTTTTTATTTTATGTGCTGCAATTTTGTTTTCGCAAAACAAAGAGCAGAAAATTGAATATATTTTAAAAACCAGTAAAACCCTCGAAGGCTTTAAATCGCTTCTCATTGAAATGCGCATCGATCCGCTAAAAAATATGACAAGCAAAGCAGATAGTTTAAAAATTATAGAAATTGAGAAGAATTTAACCGACGAAGAAATTCTAAAACGTCTTTCGAAAGGATTTTCTGAAACTTTTAATGATGCCGAAATTGATGATATTTATAAATTTTACAATACTTCCGCAGGAAAAAAAATGGTTAATAATTATGAAAATTTAGAGAGAAATTATCAAAATAACTTTAAAGATATATTTGATGAACTTGGAAAAATAATGGAAAACGTAAATCAAAAAAACCAAGAAGAGGCCGATAAAAATAAAGAAGACCCAGTTGCGATAAATAAAGAGGACGGGTTCTATTTTGTTGTAAATAAAGATGAAAGTTCGAATTTGAAACTTAAGGATTTTAAATTATCTGCAAATCCTGCAATTAAAAAATCTGACATATTAGCAGTAAAAAAAATAAGTGATGACTTGGGAAGGTTTGCTATCGATTTTATTTTGACGCAAGAAGGTGCTTCAAAATTTAAAATTTTAACCGAAAATAATTTAAGAAAACCGATTGCGATTGTTCTAAATAAGATGTTGGTTTCTGCGCCAATTGTTCAATCAGTAATTCCTAACGGAAGAATTCAGATTTCAGGAAATTTTACCGAAAAAGAAGTTGATGATATGATTGAAAATTTTCAGAAAAAGTAATCTTTTTTAATTTATATAACTAAAAAAGATTCAGCACAAAACTGAATCTTTTTTAAAAAATATTTTTCAACAAAATTACTTCCCATTAATCGCCGCAATTGCTGCTTCATAATTGGGTTCGTGGGCAATATCAGACACTTGCTCTTCGTAAATAATTTTCCCTTCTGGATTGATAATTACTACTGCTCTGCTCAACAATCCTTTCATTGCGCTATCGGCGATTTTTACACCATATTTCTCGCCAAAATCTGAACGAAAATCAGACAACATGGTTACATTTTTAATGCCTTCTGCGCCACAAAATCTCTTGAGCGCAAAGGGTAAATCTTTAGAAATGCATAAAACTACAGTATTTGGAAGTTTGGCCGCATCTTCGTTAAAATGGCGAACGGAAGCCGAGCAAACGCCTGTATCTACACTTGGAAAAATATTTAATAAAACATATTTTCCTTTAAAATCGGCAAGCGATTGTTGCTGCATTTTGTTATCTGTTAATGAAAAATCTGGTGCTTTAGTATCCATTTTCGGTAGTGTTCCAACAATATGAATAGGGTTTCCGCCCATTAAAACAGTAGATTCTTTCATTTTTTGTGCAAAGGCACTTAGGCTTATTCCAAAAAGGAAAGTAGCGAGAACTATTTTCTTAATCATTTTTTTTAATTTTTTCAAATTTACGGGATTGATTAGAAATAAACTTTATTAATTTATATTTTTTTTGTAAAAAATCTTTCAATTAAAATCTAAAATTGGTAAAAGCAATAATCAAAAAAAAATTCAGCCTAAAAACTGAATTTTTTAATAATTTATTTAAACTTTAAGAATATCTTCTTCTTTGAGTTTCAGATTTTCTTCTGCTTTTTTAGAATATTTGTCCGTAAGTTCTTGGATGTCGGCTTCAACGCTTTTTATGAGATCTTCTGAAACGCCTTCTAATCTTTTTAATTCTTTATTGCCTTCTTGGCGCGCATTTCTGATGGTCACTTTGGTTTGTTCGCATTCTGCTTTGGCTTGTTTGGCTAATTCTTTTCGGCGCTCCTCAGTTAAAGGCGGAACGTTTAATATTACGCTTTCGCCATTACTATTTGGTGCAAAACCTAAATTAGAATTGATGATGGCTTTCTCGATAGCGCCAATTGCGCCTTTATCCCAAGGTTGGATGGAAATCGTCATTGCATCTGGAACCATTACATTTGCCACTTGGTTTAGTGGCGTAAGTGCGCCATAATATTCTACCATCACATCCTGAACCATTGCAGTGGAGGCTCTCCCCGCTCTAATTTTTTGAAATGCGTGGTCTTGGTGTTTTATTGCGGCATCCATTTCTTGGGTTACAGAAGCCACGATGAGTTCTAATTCTTCCATTGTATATTTAAAATTTGATAATTGACACATTTTTGGTTTAATTGTTAAAATTAAAAAAATAATTTTAAATTAAATCGTAACAAGCGTTCCCACAGGTTCTCCGTTAATGACTTTCAAAAGATTACCTTCTTTATTCATATCAAAAACGATGATGGGTAAATTATTTTCATGGCTTAATGTAAACGCCGTCATATCCATCACTTTCAGGTTTTTTTTGTAAACCTCATCAAAAGAAAGTGAATTAAATTTTACTGCATCTGCATTTTTTTCGGGGTCGCTGTCATAAATACCATCCACACGCGTTCCTTTTAAAATTACATCTGCACCAATTTCAATAGCGCGTAAAGTTGCAGCAGTATCGGTTGTAAAATACGGATTGCCTGTTCCTGCGCCAAAAATCACCACTCTTCCTTTTTCTAAATGGCGCGTTGCTTTTCTTTTGATAAATGGTTCTGCCACTTTGTCCATTTCTATTGCCGATTGTAATCGTGTGTAAATTCCGGCATCTTCCAAAGCACCTTGCAAAGCCATCCCATTAATGACGGTTGCGAGCATTCCCATATAATCGCCTTGCACACGATCCATTCCTTTTGCAGCGCCTGCTAATCCCCGAAAAATATTACCACCGCCGATAACGATTGCGACTTGGCATCCTGCGTCTGTGGCTTTTTTTATTTCCACTGCGTATTCTACCAAGCGGTCATTATCTATTCCATATTGACGGTTTCCCATTAGTGCTTCACCGCTTAATTTTAGTAAAATTCTTTTGTATTTCATCTGGATATTTTTATTTTTTTTTGGTCAGATGTTACATCCTAAATTATTGCTCTCGTTGAGAATAGTAATTTTTTAAGGATGTTTCATCTGGATATTTCTATTTTTTTTTGGTCAGATGTTACATCCTAAATTATTGCTCTCGTTGAGAATAGTAATTTTTTAAAGGATGTTTCATCTGGATATTTCTATTTTTTTAATGGTCAGATGTTACATCCTAAATTATTGCTCTCGTTGAGAATAGTAATTTTCTAAAGGATGTTTCATCTGGATATTTCTATTTTTTTTTTGGTCAGATGTTACATCCTAAATTATTGCTCTCGTTGAGAATCTTAACTTTTCCATTGGATGTTTCATTTCTATTTTTAGAAGACCTGCTAGATATTTTAATTTGATGCAAATATAATGAATCGAGAATAATATCGTTATAGAAATATATTTTTAGTAAGAGATTTACTTTAAATAAAATTCAATTATTTTTGTAAAAATTTTATCGCTTTTGAAGAAAAATTTTTCTTTACTTTTTTTACTACTAAGTCTTGCTTCTTTCGCCCAATCAGGCGAGAATGTTTATGCCTTTATGAATATCCCCGTTTCTGCCAGGCAAGCCGCTTTGGGCAGTGATGCGATTTCGATTCGGGATTTTGATGTAAGTTTTTCAGGTATTAATCCAGCCTTGATGAATTTAGACCAAGACCAAAGAATTTCTATGAATTTCGCCAATTATTTAGCAGGTTCAAAATTTGGAACAATTGCTTACGTTAAAGATCTAGGCCGTGGAAATTTAGTTTCTTTAAATGCGAGATATATGGATTATGGCTCCACGCCAAGAACTGACGAAAGTTCTCAAATTTCTGGCGATTTTAAAGCCATAGATGCCACAATCGGCGCAGGTTATGCCATGCAATTTGAAGATAGTTGGACAATTGGGATGAATCTAAATTTCATCACTTCAAAAATTGATACTTATACTTCAATGGCTATTTCTGGAAGTGGCGGCGTGACTTATCATAACGATAAATCTAATGAAACCGTTTCGTTACTTTTTAGAAATTTTGGCTATCAATTTAAACCCTTTAATGGTCTTCGAGAAAAATTACCTTTTCGGGTAGATTTGGGTTATACCAAAATTTTAGATGATTTCCCGATTGCTTTAACAATCACTGCGCACGATTTGCAGCAACTCAATATTTCCAATGATTTTAATATCAATGGCCAACCTGTGGGCTTAACAAGAAAAATAGCCGATCATTTCTCTTTCGGCGCAGAACTCTTCCCAGAGCAGGCTTTTAATATTAGACTTGGTTATAATGTGAAACGAGGCAATGAATTGGCAGTTTTAGACCAAAGAAGTTTTTCTGGTTTATCCGTTGGTTTTGGCGTTAAAATTTCTTCTTTTAGGTTTGATTATTCGCATGTTCGTTATCATAATTCTTCAAATGTAAATTTAATCGGCATCAGTTTAGACTTGATAGAATTGGGCGGAAATCGGCGCTAATTTTTGCCACGAATTCAAAAATTTTTATGTTAAAACTGAATATTTCTGCAAGTTTAGTATTATTTTAAACTTAATAATCTTAAGTCTTCCTTTAATTTTAAAGGTAAGAGCCTGTTTAAATTTATAATTTATTTTTACCATTAAGGAATTAAGCCATTTTCGCTTAAAAAACTTAATAAAAATCAATTTATTGATTGCT
>NZ_FNUS01000011.1 GCF_900108025.1 Halpernia humi | reverse complement strand
TATTAATTCTTAAAAAAAGTAATTTAGGAATTTATGAAATTCCATTTTTGCTTTACATGAGAATTTGTTCTAAATAAAAATTTAGGTAATGTACTGAAAAATAGTTGGTGGATTTTATAAAAATATTTTGTAATATTCACTTGTTAATCTGAAGAGGAAAATAGCTCTGGTGAAGACCAACTTTTCAGCAATAGGATTAATGTTCAAAACGATAGTTTTAGGGTGAGATTTTTCTCACCCTTTTTCTATAAATTATCGGATGAACTTTATGGCTAAAAAAACTTCATTTTTCGTTAGAAAAATACACGTACCATTTGATAAAATTGATTCTATTTTTTAAAGTCAAACCTCGATGAAGATCTAAATGATTTTTTAAATGACTAAAATATCCTTCAATTCCATTTGTCGTTTTTGGAATACTTGGATTATCGATGTAATGAAACATGTTTGGCAACGCTCTTTTTATAGTAAAATAAGACCTTCTGAGGAATTTGTGAGTGTACCAATATCTTTGTGTTTCAAGGTTGATAGTCTTTTCATTGATGTAATCTTTATGTTTTTCATGCCAAAGATTCAGATTTTTTATCCACCAAATTCTATCATTATGCGTTTTTATTTTGAGTAAAATCAGAACGTGTTTTCTAAGTTCTTGTCCTGCTAAATGTTTTGAAAATTTGGTAAGCCAGATTAAGCACATTCTTTGAATATGAACCAAGCATCTTTGAATAATGATATTTTCATCTGTTTTCTTAATGGCTTTCAAAACGCTTTTATCACCATTACTGGTAATGCTTTCTAATTTTACACCCAACAATAAAAGATTGGTTAAATCTTCTTTCACTTCTTCAAAATGTTCTCCATCTGTAAACCGGATCAATTGCGTATATCCATCAAAATTATCTTGATAAGCGACCAAACAAAATTTTGCGAAATAAGTACCATCCATTCTGAGATTCACATGATCTCTTTTGATGATTTTGAGAACTGGTGAACTTTCTAAAATCTTGTAAAAAGTACGTTGTAGCGTATCTTTTGAATATCCACTGTCTCTACAAAGTGTCTTGTAAGTTTGTCTTTCCAGAGCCCATTTTTTGAACCAAATAAATCGATTTCTTATCTTTTGTTCTGGTCTGTTTTGTGTGAAAAAAAATTCCACAATTTATACACTTAAATCTCTGTTTTCCTTGTTATTTTCCCCACCGAATTACTTCCAGACTTCCACAACTCCAGCAACGCTTTTTTTTTACTATTTTTAGTACAAAGAAAAAGTTTTATAAAACACTTTTCATAAAACCTTATTCAAATAACTTATCAGTAACGTTTTACGAGGATTTCACCAACTATTTTTCAATCTTATGCCATTTACCTTCACTTTTAGTACTTACAATTTTATTACAATTTTGATCGGAAGAAATAAACTGAAGCGCCTTTTTCTATATAAATATCATTTTTAATGGCAGAATCCCATCCTTTTTTCTGTGCAAAACCAAAATACGGAATAATAAGAAAGATAAAAAGTAAAATTCGCAAACCAATCAATAACATTCCTTTATTTATAAAATATTTATTTGTTTCGTTACAAAAAGACTTTTTTAAAAAGTATTTTTTACCACTTAAAATTATTAAATTTTTAGTATGT